>CAVWZU010000001.1:0-576655 GCA_963759575.1 uncultured Nitrososphaeraceae archaeon
TAGCTGGATTATTAAAAACAAAATGTACCTCTCCACCGGCCACTTTGGCTGATACAATACCCCTCTCATTACCATCGAGACTTCCGGTCGTCATCCATCCAATTACCGGTCCTACTACTCGAGGAGCAAGTGCTAACTGCCCACTAAACATTTGCACTTTGACATCTGAAAAATGACCCACCTGTGAAACAGCAGTAGCAGTAATCAAAGCCTGTGACTCTTGAACAATCGCCGGAACTAAAAATATCATCATCCCTACTAGCGCTACAAAAAACACTATTAATTTTGTAGTTCTCTTTTGCATCGTTTTTACCAGTTACGATTCAGTCATGCATTTTTATTTTTATATAACGATATAACAATCACTATTAATTATACTTCTAAATGCTACTGCATTATTATGAAGGGTTTAAGAGAAAACAGTTAATTGATGAGTCGCTAGGACCTTTCTAGATAATCAATCCAATCAATATTTTGACGCTTAGCGGGTGACTATATTAAAACCCATATGACTATCCTCATGATTTCCACCGAACCCTTATGCCATAGGGGGCCTAATCCCACCGAACACGCTACCATTATATGGTAATAATATGTTAGACAAAACCAGATCAATAAAACAGTCATATCATCTTTGTTCTAAAATGGTAAATTCCTTAAAGCCCCTGAGAGGGTTTGAAAGCCACTCAAAAAGGTCTTCAAGAACCTTTGGCTCTATTGGTCCGCCTAGAGTAGTCATCCAAATGGATGATGGATAAAACAAATGGCCTAAATTGGGATATGTTATCAATGTGTGATCGGGATGTTCGAGTTCCGTAAGTTTTTGTTGCAAAAGAAATGCTTGTTCTATTGGTGTGTCAGTGTCATTTTCACCTTGTAGAATTAATATGGAGATATCAGTGGGAACTTTATCTATAATATCTAAATTTGGTGTTAAGGAATACTGTGAATTTACCCATATTGGGCATGGTCCTTTCAAAACATCACATTTTTCACCATTTGTCACAACTGACATAGATTGGAATTTGTTTTGCAGTATAGGCTTTAATTCATCATTAATATTTATGAGGGTATCATTGTTTAAATCATAGTGGGAATCATTTCTATCCAATGTTTCATTCCTATAGACACTATTGAATTGTGTTAAAAGTGGATAAAGATCACCAATCAGAGAATTGAAAACAGGGTCTTTTGAGGCTTTTTGTAATGAGATCAATCCATCATGATCTGTATCCAACACCTCCTGTGCATAATGCGCTGGAGTCATAATCTGATGTTTTCCTATATCCAACAAATTTTGGGCCAGTGTTCCCATCAATACAATATTATCTACTTTATCTGGATTGTTAGTTGCAATCCTTGTACTATGGTTGTTCCTTCACTATGCCCAATTAATGTAATCTTTTGAGAATTAACCTCTGGTTGTTTCAAAAGTTCATCCAGTGCCTTTTGAGCATCTTGCATTAGGTCATCAACAGTTACGTTTCCCCACATATTGTTATCTAAAAATGTAACATTTGCTCCAATTCCTCTTTTATCGTATTGTAAAACTGCAAACCCCCTTTCTGAAAGATATTGAGCAATATTATGGAATGGTCTAGCATCTGGATAAATGAGTGAACCCGTTTTATTATCAATACGAAGGTAACCTCCAGTCTCATTCATATCAACCGGTCCAGAACCAGGGACAAGAAGAATACCTGGAAAGGGACCTTCGCCTGTAACAGGAAGATTTAGTCTAGCATTAGTCTCTAAGCCATTACCCAAATCAATAACCATGTTTCTATGTTTAGTTGTCTGCAAATCTGATTGGGCATAAGATGTTAGAGTCATACCACAAAATAATAAAAATATAGCAAAGGTAGAAAGAACTATTGGTACCTTTAATGACAAAGCGTTAACTAGTATACATGCTATGAATTAAGCATTGCTAACGCGTGGTCACTTAAAGATTACTAGTTCGTGATGGGTGGATAGTTAATTGTCTCTTCTCCATAAATTAACTCATTCATAAATAGCCAACTACTATACTGATGAAAAACCCCTGTGAATATCTTCATGATTTCCACCGAAATATTATATAATACAGAACTTAATCCCACCGAATCAGATACTGTTTTACTAATATTGAGTGATAAAAATGGGTTAAATTTGTTCTATATACCACCGAACCCATGTGATTATCTACTTAATTTCCGCCAGACCTATTAGGATTCGTCGGGCAATCATATGTAGCATTGACGGGTACACAGACATGAACTTTCAATAACTCCTTCTGCATCATGTAAACAAAGACAATCTTCTACGCAAATTGGGATACAACCAGAACCGTTGAATTGAGTGGTAATGAAGGTTTCAGATTTAGATATACCATTGTAATTTCCAACATATTGATTATGTGCATGAAGTGAATATTCTCCTGCAAAGGATGGAATTGTCATATCTCTAGAGGGAGATGAAGTTATTTAAGTATTTTAAATTAGAAAGTATTTCAGAATTCTTCCACTAACAAATTTGCTTATCAAAGACGATATCCTCCATATGTGATACTAAAAAATGAGGTAAATTAAGAAAAGGATATTAACCGCTGTGCTATCGAGATCCTATGACTGGTGAAAGTATCACTGATAACGCTTCCAGTGACATAAAAGTGGACAAAAATTCCTTGTCGTATATAGATCCTTCTGTTGTAGAAAACAAGAAAGAGAAAATTATAGATTATCAAAGTACAATGCATGAATCGTGTGATTGTCACAATAAAGAGAAGGATCATCGCAATCATGATGGGAATAAATCATTCTCCAAATCCTATGTATATGTAATCGGAAAAATTGCTCATCGTTTTCCTAACAGATCAATAGAAATGGAATTGGCCCAAGCAATAGGTAACAAACCTGAGACAGAAACAAGAGGATTAAGCCGAGAAGAAACAGTTTATCAAGCTCTTATCGATCCCAATAATCGGTACATCGCTCGTCAGCTTTGTTATGTTATGAATGTAGAGTATTTAGAAACTTATCTTTTAGTGCCTTCCGATCCCCTCGATATTGAAAAACTTGCTAAAGCAGTAAAACCCTCACCGAATCTTGGAGATATAGATGTCGTAATAGGAAGGAAGGGTCCAATTGCTCCTCCCGAAATGTGCAATGGACTTATGTTACCAATTGTAATGGTCGATCAAATTTACTCTTTTGATCGAGAAACTCTTATTAAAGCAATACCAAGGCAAACAGATATGAGTGACGATCAATTTACGAGGTCTAGTAATGCTCTCTTTGATCGAATAATTCAGTTAGCTGATAATGCAGGTTCTACCGATGAACATAGGGCATTAAATTATTTGGCAGTACGTTATGATAAGATATACGAACGAACACAATTGATGCAGGATGAAAATTATTCCTTTACTGGAATAGAAGTACACTTATCCCGTCTATCTGGCGTGCGCAAAGTATTAGATGTGATTTTCTTTTACCAAAATCGTCAAACGTTGGCAGTTAGTAAATGGTTTGTTCGAGTCGATGTAACAGATGAATTTCCATTTCTGGTAAGTCCAGTCCAAGAATATTATGAACGTTAAAAATAATTACCAATAAATAAAAAGAATATGTTAAACATAGGGATCAAACCAAGTGATCTAATAGGCTTACGGCCTTTAATGAGTCTTTCAAGTGGTAATCCTGAAATCAACATAGGGGTAATAGATGGACCTGTTGATATCACACATCCTGCGTTTCAGGGATCCAGAATTAAGCTAGTCGAAGAATCCCAAATTGCAGCTTGCAGGGATGCTAATGATTTGGCTTGTATCCATGGTACCTTTATAACGGGAATCCTATCTGCTAAAAGAGGCGTTCCTGCTCCTTCTATATGTCCAAACTGTACTACCATTCTAAATCCTATTTTTCAGGAAAAAACAAATGATATAACCAAGCAGACGGTGAATATGCCAAATAGCACTCCTGCCGAATTGGTTAAGGCAATTGTTCGCACTATCGACGCAGGGTCGAGGGTTGTCAACCTAAGCATTGGACTATCTACTTCATCCATAACTACTTACGACGAAATGATCGACGCGTATGACTATGCAATTCAAAAAGGAGTAATAATAGTAGTTGCAGCCGGTAATCAAGGAAATATAGGTCACAATTCAATTGTCAATCATGATTGGCCCATCCCTGTTGTAGCCTGTGATTCCACGGGGAAATTCTCCTCGATATCTAATTTTGGTTCTTCAATTGGTAAAAATGGTCTAATGGCTCCAGGAATCGACATTGAGAGCACTTATCCTGGAGGTGGTTACATTAGAATGAGTGGTACTAGTGTTGCAACATCCTTTGTAACGGGGGCTATAGCACTACTTTGGTCTCTATTTCCAGACATTACAGCAGCTGAACTCATTCAATCTATCAGACAGACCAATCACCGAGGAAGGAAACTAACAATACTGCCACCTTTGCTGAATATTGAGGATGCTTATTACTATCTAGGAAGAATGTTTAGTTAATGGTAGACATCCAAGAAGTCTTCATGTTTGGTCAGAGATCTAAATAATAAGCCTTGATAATTCTTGAATGAAAGTAACAAATAATAGATAAATAGTTCAATGACGTTATTTTTCTAATGGTTCAAAATCAAACTAGTTCAACCTTACCAGGATTTGTAGGTGAACTCACTACTAAAATGCACAAAGATTCCTATTATAAACAGTCTTATTTGTCACTAAGAGATCATGAACTTTTACCACAATTAGCTGGATGCATGGGCCCTGAGGTGTGTAAAGATCCGGATGTTTTGTTTTGTCATTGCATCCGCATGAATGGCCGTATGTGTTGTTTTCCCGGCTAATTTTATTCCTACCAGATAGAATCTATTTGTAACGAAAGATGAAAAAACTATAGCCTAATTTTCCTTTACTACTATTTTATCAGATGAACCCGAATAGATTCGAATAATTCCAATCCCCTCTATACACTACTATTATTTGGATACTATAATCAAATCGAATCTAATTGAATAATCGTTTTGTTTGAGGCGAATACTATCGGTACAGCTCTAAACCTATTTGATAGTAATAATCCTAAACTACAAAGACAAAAAACATTACAAATTCATCCTACCCTTTTTTGTAATCTATATTGTTCACATTGTTACTCAAGCTCAGGTCCGAAACAATCTAAACAAGACCTTGATCCTGAAATCCTTAAACATGCCATCTACGATGCTAAAACATTGGGATACAAGATAGTCTCGATTTCTGGAGGCGAGCCTTTAATTTATGGCGATTTATTCAAGTTACTCTCCTATGCCAAATCCTTAGATATGATAACAACAGTTACTACTAATGGAACCATTATGAATGAGGAGAACATTCTTCAGATAAAAAACTTTGTTGACATAGTTGCAATATCTTTAGACGGACCTCCAAATATACACAATAGAATGAGGGGATCTAATAACGCCTTCCGCAGCCTTGTAACAACTATGGGTCTATTGAAAAAAGCGGGGATTGAATTTGGATTTATCCATACCCTCACATCGGAAAATTGGGAGCATATGTTATGGACGGCAGAATTCGCGTCAACCAATGGAGCACGTCTATTACACATTCATCCCTTAGAAATTACGGGGAGGGCCTCTCTTATAATGAATTCAGAATTTCCAAACAATGACATATTATCGCGTGTATATCTTTTAGTCTTGGCTCTAAAATCAAAGTATAGAGGAAAAATGTATATACAATATGATGCAGTAAATATAAACGACATTGTGAAAGATCCCGACCTTGTATGTGCATCTGACATTGATTTCAAAGTCGGATCAGTAACATTGGCCGATTTACTAAATTTTATAGTAGTTCAAGAAAACGGATCAGTTCTCCCAATTTCATATGGCTTTTCAGAACGATTTGAGTTATGCAATCTAAAGAGTACAAGATTAGCCGATATTTGGCCACTATATTTACAAAACAATCATTACAAGAAATTCAGGAACCTGTGTAAAGATCTATTTAATGATATTACTAGTAAAACGTATGACTTACCTTTTATTAACTGGTATGAATTACTACTGAAAAAGAGTTATGCAAATAATAACTTCGATTAGCTTCGTAATCTGAATTTTAGACACGCGGAATAGATCCTTATTAGGGAATGCGAACCTATAACATTTGATGCTTTCAATTTTAAGAAAACTCATAGCAAGTGTCATCTCAACAATTAGTGGTATTGATTTGTGATAAGGGTGTCTCAAATTAAGCTGGATTTCTAATAATCTCTGAGTTTGCATTTTGAAAAGTAAGGATCAATAAGATCTTCTATTTTTTTATAGTCTTGATTTACGCAAGGTAATCGCCTCAAAATTATGACTCCATCTATATTGAGGAATATGAATAATAATATTAGATTTTAAAAATATTTTATAGAAGAATACAATCCATAAAATGTATGTTTCATCGTCATTAAATGAGTATAGATACGGTTTCCTTGTCTATATGCTGACTCTGCATGTAAATTATTGTAAACAAGTGACATTATGCCTCTGACCATAGAATTGTTACAAATACTTTTATAATTATTTCTATAATGAGAGTCAATGAAAAAACAAGCGACTATTCCAGGGTTTACTGCTGAGAATTCCTTGTATGATCAATCTCTTTTGTCTTTTGAGGGGATATCCACCCAGACTGAAGGGTTGTCACAAATAGTGCCCTCTATCTCTTGTATCGTTTGTATACGGGAATGTTTACTTTATCCACATTCTCAGAGATGTAGAAGATGCTGGAATACTTGTGGCCATGATGAACAGTGATCAAATAAAATTTTAATAACTGTCTTGGTCAACAAGACCTAGTTTACCCTTAGTCAATTTATTTGAATCCATATGAATAAGCACATGGTTTCCACCGAACCCGTATACCATACGGAACTTAATCCCACAGGCTCATAAAGTAAATTAAATCAAATATTCTGTAAAAAACCTTCAAAACTTAGGGGATTTCATTCATTTTTTGAATTACATCTCTCCTAACCCGAATTTAAAAATATTGTAAATTACAGTCCGCCAAATCACTCAACATCCGAATTCGATACCCATATTAGTAGCGGTATAAGATGTAGGATAATTCTTAATTTTCATCTTTTTAAAACAAATCTTTTTCTGTTTTCGTCTTCGCAATTGAGATCTTAGGAATAACAAACCTTGACTATTTTGAAGTAAAAAATCAGATGAATGATCTTTTCGCATCTGTTATTTTATTCCCTTTTTTGCGCATGAATCACAGTATTTTTCTATAATGGTAGCTCCTTCTACAGTGAATATTGCTTCCTGAGTAGCCGTATTACCGCAAATTACACAGGGTTTTGTATTCCCGCCAACATCAACGAATGCCCTAATCGACGAAAATTTCTTTTCCATTCTATTTCTTCACTTTATTATTATTATGCAATTGCACTTATAGTATGTGTTTGCTAGATGTGAGCCAAATTTATATAAAAGGCCATAGCAAAATTATTGTTTCATGCTCAATTGTGAATTTAGTTTATTTTTCCTACAGTAGTTGTTTGTATAAAAACAGAGGACAAGTTACATAGAGCATTCAACGAATTCAGAAAATCCATTCCTGGACTTTGCAAAGGGTCTTGGTAAGTTACTAAATTATCATTTGATCTATTTCATCCACTTTTGAATTACATCCTTCCGGGCTCGAATCTGGACTAGCATCGTGAATTACAATAAGCCAGACCGATTCAAAACAACCACACCTCTATACTATACAGAAAATCCCGGATTGATTATTAAACCCCTGTGGATATCTTCATGATTTCCACCGAACCAGATATCCATTTTAGTAACGATATTGCCTGCCTATCCTGCTCTGTAGATTGACCTTGGAAAATGGGAGAGTCAGAATACATATTTCCAGCACCTGATTGTCCACCTGCAATATTGCCAGAATTCTCTTAAACCGGAAGGTTATGTTTTTTCCAGAGCCAGGTATTCTCTCAAATGATGGAATTTCATTTTTTGCATTTACAGTAATAGAAACACTATCAGGTTTACTTGTCAATCCATGCTCATATGTAACTACAAGCTGAAAGACAGTCTTGCTGTGTGTCAATATTTGGTGCCGTAAAGGTGGGATTTACTGCAGTTGGGTCATAATTCCAAACGAATAAAGATGGTATCATAAAGTATTATTTTTATAATTTTAGCAATGCATCAAGATGATTGTCAAATCCTAGGAAATCTGTATTGTAAGAATCCTTTAGGCCTACTACTACAAGGTGTGAGGACAATAAATCAAAAACTAACGAAGGAGAAGATGGTCGCAGTCAATGAAAAACGGTTATTCCGAAATTCCCTACAACGAATACCTAGTTATCAGGAGACTCGCTGAAGAGGTTTAGAATGAATCATTCGCCGACTATATCAAAGATGCACTGAAATAAGAACTCAAACAGACTTAGACGACTATGTAACTGTATGAAAATCATTTGAGTCTGCTGAGAAATTGATGGAATGAGTTTAAGGAAAATACTGTGGGATACAGTATGATCATTTTTAAACCAGCCATCTACTTTAATTTATTTGAAGAAGAGGAGCATCAAAGAGGATGGAGTTAGAGAAGAAACACTATGAAAATATAGAATTAGGCATAGCATTTGATTATCCATCAGATTGGGTTGAGATAACTGATGAGAGCATAAAGAATTTTGGTGCAGATGTTTTGATGCATAGCGATTCGGTAATTTTTGGGTTTAAAAGAGTGAATGTAAAAATAAACTCTGAGGGTCCCATTGAAATGGCTATTGAAAAAGTATTAAAGGATGCAATTTACTTAGGAGAGACAATACTAGAAGAATCAAAGTTAGATAAATATCCTATTAGAAGTGGCCGCTCTGGAACTGTAATTGTAAAGAGATCATACGATGATAAAAATATAGTTATACATGAGAGAACGTTTATCATAAATGACAAAAAAGATCGTGGTTTTATAACCTTATTTGAACAGGATCAACAAAATACCAAAAGCATAAATTCTGTGAATGTTCAGAATCAACTGGAAGAAATATTTGAATCGTTTAGGTTTTTGTAGCAATTTGCTAGAAATAGATATTTGATAGATTCAAATGAGTTTGAAAAAGATGCATTATTCCCAAACTCCAATCCATCTGCTGAACTAGATAAATCACTAGGGTATTGAGCTACATAAACTTCTGAGTTATCTCTGGTAGGGGTTTGGAGAATGATCATTACTACACAACCCTCAAATCCCGCAGTTCCTTGATCAGCACCTCACCCTCAGGAATAGTTACAATACTATAAATCGCACGGTTCTCTCTAGTATAAAGCGTATCTCCGTGATCTATTTGTGTGGATAAAATAGTACAATTATATACGACAATTCGGGTCCTACACTTTTACCCAAGTGGTTTGTAATTATCATCGTTCCTGATCGATAAACAGTATCTCCAAGAGTGTTTCTTATGTATGGGGTCGAATGGAATTTATATATACAACTTGGAAGGGGATGATTAAGCGCATGCGTTGTAACGACACCCAAACCAAGCGTAGAAACTATAACAATCGTAATTGGAATGACCAAAAACAATTGGTAAAACAGCATATAGGTATATGAACCGTGTTGGAATTTACTGTCGGCAAAAGACTAATGGGTTCGAATTTCCCATCGTGCCACTACTAAAACCAATCGGAGTATTAAGGGCATATTGACTAGTTTTAGGACCATATAACTATATTAGTGCGCTATTTCTTATAATGGCCAAGCTCCTTACAGAACGATAACATTACATGAACCACCGAACGTGCATTGTATACGGAACTTAATCATAAGACACAACTAATTATTACATCGACTTTCCAAAATCCCATTCAGAGAAAAACTTGGGAGTAATTTCAATTACAACGTACTTTTTTTAGCATTTTCCAGAAGCATTTGGGCGAGCGGTTTATCCATAGTTCCTAAATACTTGACAATTATTTTCTCTAATCGTTCGACTCCAATCTATATTTTCGGATCTTCCTACCCTTCTTCCTTTTACTCCATTATACGAGAGATTCTCATCATCAATAGAGAAGTAAATCTTGTCAAAATTTTTGGATAAATTGTGAGCCTTTCTTATAGTTTCTTGAGTTGAGGTATATATTTTGCCATATTCTTTATCATACAAAACTAGAGTGATTGAATGGACGGATATCCATCATCGTCGATTGGAGTCAATTGTAAGTTAAGTTTCCTTTCAAGAAAACTATCGACTTCTTCCTCAGTGACCTTATTTGGCATACCAGGCAAAGACTGAATTTATTTTCACTGCATACGAATATTCTATTTGAATACGTTTTCTTGAAAACAGGACGTCTTTTACATTCTATTCCATATATTATCATGTGTCGTTATAAGGTATCTACACCTGCCAGCTTACACTAATTTCATTTACTTACTCTTATACCTTACCAATTTAAATACTTTCCTTTTGATAGTAGATATAACAAAGTGATTTATAGATGAAATCAATTCAAATAAATAAATATGGTGGAAGCGCCGTTATCGATATAAACGATAACGTCCCTATACCAAAAGTATCTACCGGTAAGGTTCTTGTTGAAGTTAAGGCATCGGGAGTTAACCCCGTTGACTGGAAAATACGTGAAGGATATTTTCAACAAATGGTTCCACTCCAATTCCCAGCTACACTCGGGACAGTTTTTTCAGGAATAATTAAAGAGTTAGGGGAAAATGCATCGGCAGGTTTTAACATTGGTGATGAAGTTTACGGACAAGCATCTCCACTATCTGGTAGCTCAGGATCTTTCGCTGAATTAGTTTTAACAGATATTGACAATATCGGACCTAAACCCAAGACTCTAAATCCTATAGAAACCTCCGGTTTACCCCTTGTTGGTGTCAGTGCGTGGCAGGCGCTTGTAGAAAATATTGGATTATCCAAGAATCAAAAAATCCTAATTCATGGAGGAGCAGGAGGTATTGGTTCAATAGCAATACAGCTCGCAAAACATTTGGGAGCGTTCGTTGCGACAACAGTAAAATCCGAAGATAAGGAGTTTGTTCGACAGTTAGGAGCGGATGAGATTGTTGATTACACAACCCAAAATTTCGAAGATATACTACAAGACTTTGATGCAGTACTTGATACAGTAGGTGGCGAGACCTATAAAAAATCCTTTAAAGTATTGAAAAATAACGGAACTATCGTCTCCATGTTAGAACAACCAGATTCGAATTTGATGAAACAATATGGTGTCAAAGCGATATTTCAATTTACTGAGACAACAAATGAACGATTGACTAAATTGGCACAATGGATAGACCAAAATAATATCAAAGTAAATGTTGAAAGGACATTTCCATTAGCTGAAACTGCCAAGGCACTAGAATATCAAAAAGATAATCATCCTCGGGGAAAAGTGGTCATCACATTATGATAAAAACAATTTAGAAACTACCTTGGATATCTGTTGATTATTCGATGAATATCATATATGTGAGCTTATAACAAGAACTGATACTGATATCTATTTTCGAAAACATTATCATCATAAAGTGCTTGATCTGGTTCAGATACGTCAAAATGACTGACCCTCATACCATACGGAACTTAATCTCATCAAAGCGGATATCCTATTTTAGTAATGGTATTAGTATAAATAGATAAATGGTTTTGGGATTTTAAATTGCAACAGCAAGCCCAGCCATACCTTTTGAACATAGAATTCCAATTAGAATGGATGACGAATTGTAACGGGTTGGTCTTGTAAATAGTATGTTTTTCAATCAAAATATGATACTCTATGAGACCAACTTTATTTGTTTGGAATTATGATCCAGTGTCATATAAGTAGAGTGACTCGATTCTTGCCGTATTTTGTTAACTATGAAGTCTAAAATTTCGTAAGGACAAATCCTTATGAGGTTAGAGTACATTCATTTTTGAATAATCTTTGTACTATGACACTACGACTCTGATGAATTGACGACATACACTACGATACTTGACTGAGTACATTAACTTCAAATATTACACAACATATATTTATCAAACAATATTTATTTTATTTGATAACATGTATGCAAAATTTTCTTAGAACTTGTATGCTATTGATGATGATTATCACAGGTACTATATCAGTGATAACGATAAGCAATATTAATATTCTAGATTCTGATGCTAATGCTCTACTACTTTCTGATAGAAGACACATAAATTTAGTAGCTGACGCTCCAGTGGCTATATCAGAAGATAATGTATACGTAGCCTGGTGGACTAATAAATCGGGAAATAACGAAATATTATTTAGAGCATCAAATGATAATGGAGTTACATTTGGAGAAAAGATTAACCTAAGTAATACTTCAAATGCCGAGTCAGAAGATGTTGAGATAATGGCGTCAGATAATTATGTATATGTTACATGGTGGGAGAGAAACCAAACTACAAATGATCCTATAATGAGAATTAGTAATGATAATGGAGAAACCTTCGGACCCCTACTGTCTCTGGCTATGAATGGAACTATCTCTAGTGGCGAAGAAAACATTGATTAAGTCAAAAGATCATATGTGCCCCACTACCCAAAGAATAGCTAACCAATACGAGATTAGACTTGTAGCACAGCAAAATGTTACATTGCCTGCGGGAAATTATATGACATAATTCTAAGACTCCAAGAGTATTAGAGTATTGCACTTTGTTAGTAAATACAATATATTTTTATTTGACACTAAAGGTTACAAATGAATACCTTAACAAAAGTATTGTCAAGTAATAAAAATAAAAGCACACTTGCATTAGTGATTGCTATATTTGCGACAGTGATGACCTTGGGCCCTGCTTTAGACAACTTTCCAAGTGTATTTGCACACTATGGGGTAGACAAAGACGATTGCAAGGAAGATAAAGATTATTATGAAGATCATGAAGAAGCATGTGATAAAAACTTGAGAGAACATTATGGTGAAGATTACAACGGAAACTTTGCTTCCCAAGCAATAGGCCAATCTCAATCCTCAGAACAAAACAGTCAAGTAGTATCAGGTGACGATACTGAAGACTCTGGAAACAACTTTAGCCTCCAAAACCAAGAGAATTCAGGCAGCAACGCTTTGGCTCAGGACAGAAATGGTGACAGGGACGGAAACTTTGCTTCCCAAGCAATAGGCCAATCTCAATCCTCAGAACAAAACAGTCAAGTAGTATCAGGTGACGATACTGAAGACTCTGGAAACAACTTTAGCCTCCAAAACCAAGAGAATTCAGGCAGCAACGCAGCAGCACAAGGTTAATCTTCCTCTTTTTATTTTTTGTAGGATTAAGCGATCAAATCTACAATAGATATCTTACAGAATTAGACCACATTTAACAATTTGTAGTTTAAAGTCAGTTTTTTGATTATAAAATTTATTCTAACATATACAAATTCTCCAGAATGGGTATCCTAAATTTTTGATATTTATCATACGGTTTAACGTAATCAAGCCTAACCATAACTCATAATACAAAAATTAATTGTAAACATATTCTATCGAAATGGACCTTTCATAATTTATAGTGTTCAATCTTTTTATAGGTCTGAAATAGTTTTTGATAATTTCAGTAGATATTTTCCCACTTTCAACCCTCTGATTTTGCAGAGAAAAATTTGAACAATTCGTTTTCAAGCCATGATGTGCTATCTTTTTTTTCTTCTAATTTTTTATAAAACCAATTACAATTCTTTCGAAAGAACCGGATCTGTTATCTATAAAATCAAGGAACCTTTGTAACCCTTTAGGATATTGCCGCTTTGATTCTTTGGAGTTGAAAACGTACATAAATTTTTGATATGGTGATAAATTAAGAGGATTTGTTTCGATTCTTATCTCATCGGGAAGAAGTAAGAGAGGAGACCATTCTTGATAAATATATTATTAACTTGGGGATTAAAAAAGGGATTATAAAAATTCTACACAAATTATGGTGTATTGGTATTTTCTAAGAAAGCTTCCACTATGCCGCTGAATTGTTCTGGATATTGATACATCAATCCATGATCAGCTCCATTAATTTGAACGTACCACGCTTTAGGAATATGTTGTGCCATACTCAGAGAATTTGGTGCAGGAGTAGCCGCATCGTCAGTTCCAACTATGACTAACGTTGGTTGAGTCATAGTTTTTAGTCTATCACAAGTACTTGACGAGTTGAATGCTGCTTCTATCTGCTTGTCAAGTGTTTCATTAAGAACTGTCTCTGTAGTTTTTGGAATAGTTTCAAGATAATTTGGATTTTCATTGCGCCATTCCTCAGGGAAGAATAATGGTACAAGTCGTGCTATTCTTTCTTCTGCAGTCCCGGTTCCATTAGTCAGTACACTTAGAAATTCCTGGCTTGGTGGTACAGAGTCTGTGCCACTGCAACCTATTGCATAGAGAATGAGTCTTCCAACCTTGTCAGGATAGTTAAGTGTCAATTCCTGGGCTATTGCTCCGCCCAATGACCATGAGAGTACATCGGCTTTCTGGATGTTTAATGCTTCTAACAGGCCAGCAGTGTCATTTGCAAATAATGATATTGAGGGCTTTTGTTCATCGCCAGATGTTGTGTTTCCCATTCCCCGGTTATTAAAAACAATTACTGTATGGTTGGAAGCAAGAGTTTCTAGCAAGGTTGGGTCCCAACTGTCCATGGTAAAGGAGTACCCATTTATCAGTAAAATAGGCTCACCATTACCAAAGATTTTGTAAGCAATATCTATATCACCTACACGAACTTTCTTTGTTGGGATATCTTGTATATTTAGTGTATTTCCATTAGCAGTTATATTATTATCACTACTGACGTTTGCCATCATTTGACTTGGTTGTTGGCCTGTACGCAAAATTGGTCAATGGTGTAACTATGATGAGAATCGAGAAAATAACACTAGTAAGAAGCATGTTTCATTGTTGTCTGTCGATGATGTTATTTAAGGACAGGTATTTTTGTAACTATTAGTTTAACCTGAATTTTAATTTCGAAGAATTCTTTTAATTTCTATTAGATTCATGTGGATGTCATCATGAATTCCACCGAATCCTTAGGCTATACAGAACTTAACCCCACCGAAACATGTTTTAAGGCAAATCCAAAGATGACGCGGTCGCAAAAATTTGTGCCGCAAGACATATGTCAAACAATAGAATAGCAAATGATGCGAGTAAAATGTCAGACATACATGAGAATGAGGTCACTTCTGTAATATGTAGGAATATAAAACCCGGACATGAGAAGGATTACGACAATTGGCTAAAGCGGTATATGGCACTCCAGAAAAGCGCTCGGGGATATCGTAGTATTACAATAATCATTCCTGGCGAGGGGAAACCATCTTATCGATATATAATCCGCAAATTTGATAACAAAGCGAATATGGAAAAATGGGATAATTCTAAAGAAACATTAAAACTAATAGACGAAGCAAACAAATACTCTACCAGGCATTACGAGACATCAACCGGTTTGGAAACTTGGTTTACACTTCCAGGCCTGAAAACTCTTAGCCAATCTCCACCACCAAGATGGAAAATGGCTATTGTTATCTTCTTTGCGGCCTATCTTATTAGCATCGCATCACGCTATCTCTTGAGTCCGTTTATCGGAGAATGGCCCCACTTCGCAAACACTGCAATTTTTAGTGTTATACTCGTAGTTTTGCTTACCTATATTGCGCTTCCTATTTTGAGTCGTATCTTTAGACGGTGGTTATATCCCGGAAACATATAGCATTAAAAAGTGATGAGTGAATTTGCTTTATTTGACGTGCTGAAACATGATCAAACCAAATACATATTTGCATTATCCTCTAACAAAGACCATGCGATGCTAGTTCTACAAGCATAATTTGAAAAATATTGGAATGCTGTAATGATCTTACAATCTAATACAAGAACTAATTAATTCATCTAAATGATAAAATTGAGTCAAATTTGTTTTACATACCCACAAATACGCTACTAATTGATAGTAAAGAAATTAATGCATGATACCTAGAAATCAAAATATAGATATATATTATTTATTATGAATTCAGGATATTCTCTTTTGTACATGTCTATAAATATCCACTTGATGAGTTTACGGTTTATATAAATAAGAATTGTACTGGATAATAGTGCTTGACACAGAAGAAAATAGACTATACTTTTTTCAATTTTCAAGACAAACTAGAGTCACTGTTCGATCTAGAATCTAACTTAATTTACTCTACTCCGGTACTGAAGTTATTATCTTAGTGATGGGAGGAAAGCGAGGATCTAGAGGATGATCCATCAGAGGATAATGAAGGTGGATTGTGGACCACTTTATAGTCTAAATCTATTTAAATCACCATATTTCACAGAATCTAATTGAATAGGATAGTAAAGTCGTCATTAACTCTATCTTTGTTGATTATCTCCATTGTGGGAGTTTTATCCCATTTTGGCACAGATTTATTAGCACAGACTCCTGTCATTACAACCTGTGATCCAAATGCTCAAACACTTGAGAAAGGTAACGCAGGTGAGATTGTTGTTACACTACAAAATCTATTAGTAGAAAAAGGGTATATGGACAGAGATTATGTAGATGGGGATTTTGGACCCGGTACAGATGCGGCTGTTAAACAATTTCAAACAGATAATAGTTTGACTGCCGATGGAATTGTTGGTCCTGCTACATGGCAAGTATTATGTTCAACCGCAGTACCACCTTCTGATGAAACACCCGGAATAATGAGATGTTCTGATGGTAGTGCAGGTACTTCATGTCCGGCAGAAACTTCTCAGACTCCTCAGCCAAGTGTTAACAAACAGATTACCTCACCTTTGGATGCAGCCGATTCAATTTATAGCGCAAATGAAACTATGTTCTTGGGTTCAAAAAATATATCATTAACCCCTTATCTAGTAACAGAGGAACATTCCTCTGACCAGGGAATCCTAAAAGGTGTAGGAAATGTTACTAATAATCAGACTTACATAAGCACTCACTTATCTGATGAATTAATCCAGAGGTACAGGTAATGGGACATTCGAGACTCAAGATGGAGAAAGTATTGCTTGGATTACTTCTGCTATTGGAAGACCGGTTGATGGTAATTGGGTTTTCCATGAAATAATATTATTCAACGATACGCAAAGCAAAGCATTGGCTCTTCTAAATAATAGCATCGGTTTAGTCAAGTCTACTGTTGGCAATGAACCGGATTACATCTGGCTTCTAGGGTAGAAATCTTTTTCAATGTCTAACTTGAAAGCTTGAAAGCATGATTATGAGAATATGACCTTACCCCGTTACCTATCTAACCAAATCTCCTCAGGTCCATTCGTTGATACTCATATTCATAAAGAAAACTATTCAATAACTAAATCTTGACTTAATCTTATTTTGTGGATTCAAATAGGGTGAATGATTCAAGTCAAATTTGTTTCACATACCACCGTATTAGTGAATCTAAAATAAGTAATTATTCAACGAGCTTGTCTATTAAATTTGGTGTTAAGCGCTATTGTCTAACAAAAGAATTCGTTTTCCTACTTATCCATGATTGAATAAAATAATCGTCACTTTTCAACCGATGTTTCTATTGTAAGTATGTTGGATATTTTTTCTGCACCTTGGGTGTCAGTCAAATAAACATCTGCTTTGACATTTTGTATTGTTTTATCGGTGAAAGATGATGCAAATTGAATAATGCCTGTTTGACCAACTATGTATCCTTTTTGAATAGATGAGGTTTTCAAAGGAGTTCCATCAGGTAAATAAACTTTCATGGTTCCTTTCATAGGAGTGTTTACCATCGACTGGTCATTAGTTTGATAATTAACAACAATCTTAAGTTGACTGGAATTACTATCTGTTAGGGGGGCAAACCTTACAGAGTCTAATTGAATTGTTATCTTATCCTGTAAGTTTGAAGTATCTTTGTGTTGTTGGGCTAGTGGGATTTGTGCATACGCATTGTTAATAACTGCAATATTCTCACTATTAATGACTAGAGATAGCGAAATTATCAAGGTAATTGCAGTAATGACGATCGCTATTTTTGGGTTAGTAGTGACTACTAACCTTTTGCGTTTATTGTCTAAGGCATTGATAGTTCTCGTTAACACATTTGATATACCTTCTCCATTTATAGGCATTAACTAAAGAGTGATACCATATTATATAACTAATAATGTAAATATTCTGTTAAACACGATTAGATTAAAAAGATGGTATCATGTTTTCCTTCCGATTATTCTCTTAAAGTACTATGGTTTTAAAGTATTTAATAATCAACCAAGAGGCGAAATTGCACTGGTGTTTAGATTTCTCTCTTAAAATCGTCAACTCATGGTTCATTGAGAAAACAAATTAATTTGTGTATAAAAATATTAAATTATTGTTTAATAGAGTAAAAGTATGGTTCAATAGAATAATAAAAAAGGATTAGTCGTTTAATTGACCTAATGCGTTATTTCCTGTATTACCTTGGAATTGGAAGTTAAAGTTATTTCCAGAAGCAATGGAACTACCGCCAGAGATTACTTGACTGTTTTGACTTGATTTTTGAGATTGACTTATGATTTGTTTTGCTTTGTTACTCTTTTTTGCTAAAGCATCTTCTGAAATTGCTAATGGAGCTAAGACCAAAGCAAGTGCAAGGACTACTGCTGTTGATACTAGTATTGTTTTACTTGTATTCATACTCGTAAATTCTAATACTACAATTCAATATATATTGGATATCTTAAAGTTTTAGGTGAATATGTTCAAGAATTTTTGAACAGAATAATCTTCTAAAAATTATAGAACTCTGCGAAATTTATCAAATTCATTCTTACTATTCCTTTTTCTTCCTAGTTTGAGACGTCACATCATCCTTTCAATATATCTTTTCCGTAAATAGTAATTATTCACAAAAATTTGAACATGAAATTGCAATGTTTTTTGGTTTTTTACATGATAATAAATTGATTAATTTGGACATTCTATGTCCATAATTAATGTAAATAATTCAACACGGATTATTACAAAGGATAAAATTATTAGAAATGGGCATCATACATGAGTGACTTTTTAAATATAGCCTGTGTTTGACAGACTATGTGAAAACCTTTGATGTTTTGAGGGTGATTGCGATTGTGCCGATATTAGCATTGACAGGAATTGTAATTGCAACAGTTAGTGTCTCATTATTAATAAATCAATCTTCAAATGCTACTATCATACCGGAGGGAAAAATACAAGAAAATGGAAGCGACACAACTATAACCCACAATGATGAATTTAACTCTGTAGTGGGAAGAATGTTTCTAAATGGGACAGACACGTTGACAAGCTTCAATCCAATTAATGAAACATATAACAAGATATCATATGCAGGTGACAGAACTATAATACCTCCAAATACTACTACTGCTTTTGTATTGAACGCTACCGAGATTGGAAATCTCACAATGAATCTTCAACCTAATGGTATTACAATTGTTAAAGGACAGAGCCTCATAACAACCCATCTAGATAATAACAACGGTTCAAAACAAGAAAAAGCAACTGGCATCCTTGTTGATCTTAATGGCGTAAGACCTAATGATCCAAGAAGTTCAACGGGTGTTGCCTTTTTCAGTACGAACTCTACAGGGCAGCTACGATTTCTTGATGATATGATAGCGATTTATCAAGTAAACGCCTCTCCGGAAGGTACAGATATCAGAATGTGGGAATGGAAAGGCGCAGACCTTCAATTTGAATGACACTTAATTATTCCTCTTGAGTAAATCTTGATATTTGTTGTACGCCCTCATAACTCATAACTCATAAACTCGATATACCACACTCTACTACAGTAAAAACCTCGTGATATAACCATCCTGCAATTATGATATTCATTGCAAAATAAAAAATTGGATCTAGCAGTAGGAATCGCTGCAAGTTCAGCCTCTCAAATTGCATTATTGTATTTCCAGTCAGCTTTTTACAGTAATAATCAAGAACCACGAATTATTGGAAAAACGGATTCCGGGAAGGTGTCAAGAAAAATATACTAAAAAATTTCTCTTTTTTATAAGTAGAAAAGATAGAGGTGTAGTTGTTTTTAAATTAAATCCAATAGTCTTATCACAATAAAGTCATTATCATGGAGATACTTCATTTCTGCCTTGAATAGTTCAGTGCTTGTAGTGTAAAAACCACTCTCCTTGTCGATATCATGGTATATTAGTACAGGTATGGATTTTATTTCATTATCTTTATTGTATGTATTCTGGCTTTCAACGACCTGGATGAACTTTTGTAGCATTAGGTTATCGTCATATCCTTTTGCTTCTCTATCAGCATCATGACTCCACCCAACAATTGAATATCTGCCGTTCTTATTGACGTCGTTACCCCAAGAAGAACAAGTTATCTTATCCGTCATTGTACCTGAACCACTTAATTGACATTCAAGAAATTCTAATGGATCGTTACCTGTTCTTGCCAAATCATAGTGTTTGGAGACCTCCTTTAGTATAAAGGGATCATCTGATCCACCATTTTTTGGATATACAAATACTCTGACTTCCTTGACGCCATTATCCAAAAGACATTTTTTTGATTCGCTTATTTCGTATTCTGATACGTTATTGGGTACACCTTCTAGTTTAGTGTGATTCATAGAATGCGAGCCTATATCATATCCTTCTTTTTCTAACTGCACTATATCATTCCAGTTTAGATGGTCGCTCTTTGATACATTATTACATATAATAGCAAAAGTTGCAGTATAGTTGTATCCGTCAAGTATCGGTTTGGCATTAGTTATTTGCCCCTTTTTTCCGTCATCAAATGTAATAATGGCTAGTTTTTTTTCGATGTTGTCCGGTAAGATCTCGGATATATTGTTCGCTGCTTGATTACTTTTATTGTCAAGAGTGCCATATGCGTCTAGACTATTACTCTTATCGAATGTATTATCAAATAAGGAATTAATGCCAATTTGAATTAAAAACAGCACTATTACTGTTATCACCATATTTCTAAAAACTATCAATTCACTATAGAATTATTAATTTGCCTTATAAGTTCATCTTCCAACAGTATGCAACAACAACATCAGATTTGTTGTACGTCTTGACAACTCGTAACTGGAAATACCAAACTCAACTACAGTAAAAACATCGTGATATAATCATAATTCTGTTGTATTATTTTTACAAGTACTGGTTAAAGCAAATATGTCAAACATCGTATGAAAGTCAAATCAAGATGATCTACTAATCAAATTCAGTAATTCTTAATAATTAATGTAGGTTGATTACCTAATTATGGTGAACAAT
The DNA here is from genome assembly GCA_963759575.1 of uncultured Nitrososphaeraceae archaeon. GTDB lineage: Archaea > Thermoproteota > Nitrososphaeria > Nitrososphaerales > Nitrososphaeraceae > Nitrosocosmicus. The sequence continues at coordinate 21,341 of CAVWZU010000001.1, forward strand.
GTTTATTCTCATCGGTAATTTTTTAAGTCTAAATTCAATTTTACTAATAAAGTAAAATGACATGCAAATTTGAAATGTGAATAATTTATCTGAACTCGAATAATTACAAATTATGATAAATTCACGAGGTCATGCATATATTACTAATAATTGGTAAATATTTAAATCTTGTTGTAGTAACACCATTGTGTGCAATTTCCTGAAAGGCTATGGAGCATTGAACTCTGCGTAACATGCACGATTGTTTTTTTTACCTAAGAAGTTGAATGTTAAGTCTTTCAATACATCCATCCATTCAAGAGGATCGATTTTTTATCAATACATCGGTCATTTGTTTATCGATCTCTTCTTTCGACAGGTCTTGGATATGAGTTGCAATTGACCAATGATTTCCAAACCGATCCTTCACTCCTGCGCTTCTATCACCGTATGGCTGGTTCCCCGGCTCCTTTACAGATGTGGTGCCTACTTGCAGTGCGCGTTTGTAAGTAGTATCGCAATCATCGACATACAAATGAATTCCGCTTAAAGTGAATTTATAATCTTTACTCATTACTTCTGATATCATGACGATAGAATCGCCGATTAATATCTCCGCGTGACCTATGGTACCATCTGACATAGAAAAACGATAAGTTTCTGTAGCGTTAAATGCTTTTTTAAAAATTCGATTAACTTGTCTGCTCCTTCAACTAATAAGAAAGGTGTCACGGTATGATAGCCGTTTGGAATCGGTTTGACAGAGGTCATTAACAGTTATTTCGAATTTGTGATTCTCATGTTTTGCCATATTCCAAAAAAATATCGTAGTTTCGGAAGAATATTAAATTGAATCTGCTAACTTAGGAACAAATCTATAGCTTAAAGCTGTTTTACTTCAGTTAATTTTTATTTAAATGAGTCTGGATTTAGCAGTATCTCATAAAGCAGCAGAAAAAATACATCATAATATTGGTAATGAAATCTCTCTTCGATCTATAGAATTGAATCAAGATTTAAAATAATCCGTTTGATAGGTGATTGCGTACAATTATTATTTGCCACTCTGATTCCTGCGTTCTCTAATTATTCTCTTTAAATATTCGTAATCATCTTTCTCTAGCAATTCAGGAAACAAACTTTCGGTAGTTGAATATACTTCTTTGATTTAGTTGAGGAGATGTTTTTCATATTCTCTCTCATTATCTTTATTCGATATTAAGAAAGATGCCCATTCTGCCGTATCTACCACAGGTTGGTAAAGAAATCTATTAAGTATATGGGTGGGTGAGGTAGGATTTTTGGAGGATTCAAAAAACAAAGGATTTTGCATCGTATTATATAGATTTTGTAGCATATTTTGATATTCGCGAGAAAGCGTTTTTTGGATTTCCTGAACTCGTTTAAGTTGCTCTGATCTCTTGTTGTCTTTATTAGTGGAATAAAATGTTAAAATTGTAAAAATGAACGCTCCTACTACTGCAAAATTAGATAATGTTTGTAAGTTGACTAAAGAGTTGTAATCCCCATTATGTAAAAATTCCAGCATAAATATACATAATCTAGATATTATTTATTCATAGCAACGGATTATGTATCTATAGAATTAAATATCTACATATAACTCTGACTAAAAAAGAGTCCATTAGTCTCTATATTTATTGGGCTTTATAATTACAGTATGGCTTTGCGAGGGCAAGAAAATCCTGAATGGACTGTTACCCTGTGCTTAATCCTCATTCGCCATCAGATTCAATAAGTACTCCTTAAGGAAATTATAAGCGATACCGTAAGAAATTATCAAAATAAGAATGTCATTTTATGATACAATCGCGATACTTATTCCTTGAAAAAAAATGCAAAAGGGCTTAGTTGCCGAAAAAATATATCGATGATTTAGCTCCAAAACTCGAAAAAGCAAATATGATTAACCAAGTATCTTTGTTCTTTTTGCGAGTATATTTGATGTTATTATATACAAAACCCATGCTAGCATAGTAGATACAATGGAAATTTGAGCTGAATCCAGTTGAATGAATTCAAAGAAAAGGTACGTAGCTGTAAACTTCGTTACTAGATAAGTTATTTCAGATAAACCTAAGGTAGTTAGGAATTTCATAGAATCTTGCCTTAATCTTTCTTTCTTTATTATGCCGTCTTTATAAAGGAGAACAACAAAAATTGAATTAAAAACTATAAAATCTGCAACCAAAGATATAGAAGATATCAATAGATAATTTTCATTAAAGATAGAAGCAGATAGAGCTACTATTGCGATATCCGCTATAGCGGTGATGAATGCGGATATACCTAAGTTCTTGTTATAGTGAATTACGTTTGTATATTTGATGTAAAAATGTTTGATGAGGCAATCTATACTCATCATAATGAATTGTGATGCATTATATTTAATTATTCTTGTGCGATGATTTTCAAAAAGATTTGATTATCTCTAAATATATTCTGTTTAACTTGATATACTAATCAATTTTTAAACCTATTATATTTAGAAATCAACAAATTGGATAATAACTTCCAAATTGAATTTCGTACAATTACATACTACTTACAACCTGAATTTCTTACAATTTGAATGAGTTAATATTGGTATCAAAATAATATTGTTGCTAATAGTAGAAGATGTATGTCCTTTATTCAAACCATTTTTACATTATGTTTAAATAGACTTTTCTGTAATGTGGTTGTTATAGATGTCTTTATTATTATCGATACTATAGTCGAAATTATAAACTCCTGACTACCTGGATAGAAATTGAAATAAGGATTGATTTCTACATTATACGCAATTACTATTATTCTTCGTTACTTATCGTTCAATGAACAGTTGACGGTAGACATTCATTTTACAAGAGTTTTTACGTCTCAGAATGTCATTGCGATTCATAAGCCTCTTGCAGATCTAAGATGTTGATTTTTCTCATTTCCAGCATTGCCCTAATGACTCTCTCTGATTTTTCTGCAATTTTATCTCCTAACATCTGAAACACAGTGGAAGGAACGATCTGCAATGAAACCCCCTATTTGTCCTTAATCCGACCATACTGTTCAGCCAAGCCTCCTTCTTTGGAGAGTTTGTCCCAAAGTTCATCTATCTCTTCTTGTGTTTCACTATTGACTAGAAACGATATAGCTGGAGTGATTGCAAATGATGATCCATGTTGCTATCAAGTGCCATGAATTCCTGTTCAGCTAGTGAAAATATGGTTCGTTTAACTTTTCCTTCAGATTCATTTTCTCCTACGCCATAATATTCAATATTGATAACGCTTGATTGTTTAAATAATAAAATGTAAAAATTCGTTGCTTCCTCTGCTTTTCCGTATTGGTTTCCAAAAAACATTAAAAATGGCGAGATTTTTTGAGGATGTGCCGTCAGATTCATCCACCGTGAAACCCCGTATTTATCCTGAAGCCACCCACATTTTTCGCTAAAAGGATATTTATCAAGTTCCATGAGATCAGTTGATCCATTAGAACTATTCTTCCATAAATGATCTAATTCTTGGCTGGATTCGCAGCTCAGAAAAAAAGATATAGCAGGAGTGAAAGTAAAATTTGAACCATTATTTATGGCAATGAAATTTTGGCCAGCTAGTTGAAATGAAACAGTCATAATAGATCCTTCAGGTTTTCCAGATACTTTTGCGCCTGTTTCACCATAATAACTAATGTTTTCAATTTTTGAATTTTTGAAGATAGATGTATAAAAAATTGCGGCTTCTTCGGCATTGTCGTTGAACCACAAGAATGGAGTAATCTTCTGCATTATGGTAATCTACCTAACGAACTATGGTATAAGATTTTAGTAAGGGGTTGGTAGGTCTCTATATATCTTAGCTATACTCCAAACTTATTTGTGAATCGATTGTCAAATAGACTCAAAATATTATCCAGATATAACAAATACAAAAGATTTGCAAATTTTTTAAAAAAAGTCGGAAAACTAGTGTGAAATTTCACACTCGTCCCACCGAACCAGATACCTAGTAATAGTAACTATGTATGTAACAGGGTTTAGATATCGTGTTAAATTTCCTATATGCTGCCCCTCTTTTTTACGTACTAATATTATGATAACAAAAGTTAAGAACTGTCATTAAATATTTCATCAAGCCAGTCAAATACTCTTTGATGTGTGATCGAATAAGCACCTACTTGACAATGTTCTTCTGCACCTTCCTCCTCTGTAAACTGTATGTATCTCTTAGATTCTGGCGGTAGAGAAACTAGACCATCGTAGACCTTTTTTGGCTGCCCAGGAAAAGAATCTTCCTTTTCAGCATCTAACACAAGCGTCGGAATTTTAATATCTTTTAATACGTCTTTGACCGAAAAATCTTTTGCCCCTATAATCAATTCATAAGGAGAATTTGTTCCTGTTGTCCGCATACCATGTTTCATGTTGAATTTTACATTAGGATCAGATTTCATTAGATTAGTTAATGTAGTATTTACAAATTCTGAATTGCCTGCATTTACTGCATCTAACAATTCCTTTGGAAAACCTGTCTGAATAGCATCATAGCTGTCATAAACTCCATTATATAGAATACAAGCGGATAAGGGTGACCCAAATGCGGCAGACCTCGCCGCTAGATATCCACCCATACTAATACCCATAAGTGCAATCCGTTTTGGATCCACGTTAAATTCATTTTGATTGGATATTACAAAATCGGAAATTGGTGTGACTACCTTTTCCCAATCATATCGGAATGGGAGATTCTTCTTATAAATAACTTCTCCTTGACCTGGACCTTCAAATGTCAAACAATTATATCCTCTTTCCACAGCAGTGGCCGCAGCAGAAGCATATAATTCCTCTAAGGTAGAATCAAAACCACCAACCACTATCAATGTAGGGTATGTAGTAGTATTCCCATTAATGACGTTGTTTGTATTTTTATTATCTCCTGATTGTTGTTGATTGATTTGTTTGTTATTCTGGTTTATTTTTCTTCTGATTGCGTGGTAAAAGTAGCCAGGTAGTGTAGTTCCCTCATACGGTATCTGAATTGATTCTACGAGATCGGCAAATAGAGATGTAGCTTTTTTAAAACAAAGTTTACTAAGATCTAATGTAGTTAGAATCCGTGGATCATCCGGTTCAATCAATAAAAATCCAGAAACACGATAGTAATTTGAGGCTCTTAAATATGCCTCCTTGGCACTGATTAGGTGATTTTTAGATATACAATCATCTGCATATTGATGAACCCTTTTTGCAGTTTTTAACCATTCTTCATACCAGCTTTCAAAATCGCCTTCCTTGATACGATAGGCTGTAGATACACATTCTCCAATATCTGCACATTTGTAATATGTTCCACCTATTGTTCTGAGTAATTGTAAAGAGAATGTCGGGTCATTGAAAATAAACTTCATCATGATTACTACGTGACACGTCCAATAAGTATTACGTTCATACAATCCAGATCTAAAAAATGTGAATGAAATCTAATATCAAGGTCATATTAATTCTCAAGTTAAAATTTGAGCATATTATCTTTAAGAGAATGAGGTGATTGAATTGAGTCAAATTTGTTTCACATTTCGCCGCACCTGTTATTTATTTATAGTCACGATATAGGACGGTATAAGATATAGGGAATTCTTAATTTTCATCTTTTTAAAACAAATCTTTTTCTGTTTTCGTCTTCGCAATTGAGATCTTAGGAATAACAAACCTTGACTATTTTGAAGTAAAAAATCAGATGAATGATCTTTTCGCATCTGTTATTTTATTCCCTTTTTTGCGCATGAATCACAGTATTTTTCTATAATGGTAGCTCCTTCTACAGTGAATATTGCTTCCTGAGTAGCCGTATTACCGCAAATTACACAGGGTTTTGTATTCCCGCCAACATCAACGAATGCCCTAATCGACGAAAATTTCTTTTCCATTCTATTTCTTCACTTTATTATTATTGTGCAATTACACTGATGGTGCCTGTTTGCTAGCTGCGACCCAAGTTTATATAATAGACTATTAGCAGGATGAGGTTTTATGTTCATTGGTGAATTTAGTTTATTTTCCCTGCAGTATTTGTTTGTATACAAACTTAGTGTTATTTGATTAGAGGATCCAAAGATTTTAGAAAATCCATTCCTAAACTTTGCAGAGGGGGTTTTTGCAGTTTACTAAATTATCATTTGACCTGTTTCATTGACTTTTGATTTAGATTCGTAGTGGACCGAATTAAAATAGAGAACACACATACCACCGAAGTCGCTACTTATTATAGTAACGATTTAAGATACATAGAATTAAATTATCTGTAAACAATCATGAGTGATGAACGCCGGTCAAATTTGTTTCACATACCACCAGGCCCGCATGGCATACGGAACTTTGTCCCACCGAACCCGCAGTAAATTACGGACTATTAATAGATGTTTTAGACCCGAGTCCTTTTATTACCTGTCAGTTTAAATCAATGCGATTTATCTAACTCACGGATATCGAGATCGTTAATATGTTTCCTAGATGAGAAGTTGGTTTGTTAGTTTGTTGAAATTGTATTACTATTCATTAGAGGAACTGAGAACTCATAAATAGCAGTCATCGATTCCACAATCACATGGTTCTAGGAGATTTAGCATTCGAAGAAACTGGATAGTTCGCAGGGATATGGGCGCTGCCCGACGGAAAAGTGGAAGCGACCTGTCAGGGAACTGGCAAATTATTCGGTACAGACTATTCATCTATCTATACAGGGGTCGCAACCTCGCACGGAGGAACCTCGATTGCAGAATTCAATGGAATCTGCACAACCAAAGATGGGGACTCCGTAAGGATGTGGGCTCATGGAAGAGGGCGACCTACCGGGAGTGGCCTAAAGGCGAGCTGGCGGGGTGGAGTTATCTGGCAGGCTTCCTCGCCGAAATTTGCAAGGTTAAATAACGTGCCGGGAGTTTGGGATTTGGACATCGACGAAGGAGGCAATATCCATTTAAAAGTTTGGGGAATGGAGTTAGCCAATAAACCAGCAAAAGGCTTCCCAACACAGGGACCTGATGCTCTTCCTCTGTTTGAGGGACAACCAAAAGGTGTTGACCTTGGGTGAGCTGATGACTAAAGCCCAATTTCATGTCCAAGTAAAACCACCAGTCGATTTGGACGATGCCATATCATCCCTAGTTACCGAAGAAGGCTTGTGTGATACCCAAACTTAATCCAAATAGGAGACCATACGGCTACTGCTGTTGACGCTAACTATGGGATTCTCCAGACATGAACGAACTCACGTAATCAGTGAGTAAATTGTAAATATATTTAAAATTCAGAATAATTTACGATGGTTAGGTGTCAAAATATCCATAATCAAATTTTGTCTATCTATTGCACCAGATATATGCAAACTTGTCACTATTTGGTATAAAAAACCGTTTAATACCCATGCTTATATAGTACGGTAACCAATAGATACTATGTCAAAGAAAACAGAAACTAACCAAAATTATTCAAATAATACCAATGAACAAAACAATAATAATAATAATTACAATGATTTCCAAGAATCCGTTAACCAATCATTTGATGAAACTAAAGACAATATCAAAAAATCAATAGATGAATCAAGAAAACAAATTCCACGAATTAATGACAGTGTAAATAGTTATCAAGAGCAATCACTACAAACTGCAAAAGAGATTTCAGAAGAATATCTTGATTCTCAAAAGGAAGTTGTTAATTCACTCCAATCAGCATGGAGACCATATAATCAGATATACACTGGATTAGTTACCAACTTTTATTCTCCTGAGGCAGCAATCAATACATATACAAGATTTGTAAGTAACGTTGCAGACAACACAGTATCAGCCATTAGATTTTCAAACAACGTTGTTTTCTCAACCCTTGATGCATGGAAGCCAGTACTACAACAAGCAAAAGACGTTTCAAGACACATATCAAACACAGGAGTAAACACCGCAAGAGTGTTTGAACAAAATTCAAGACAAATAGCAGCAGAAGTTAAAGATGCAGCAGCCAATTCAAACATAAACGCATCTACCACTACTACCACAAAGTCCACAAATCATTAATAACGAAATAGGAAAAATCAAATACTACAAGAAAATTTGACCAATTGGTTTTTCCTTTTTAAGGTAAACAGACTCGGAATTTTTAAATTCATCAATATTAAATTATATTCATTTTTCTGCCACTTTTCTATTCTATCCAAATAAAGAAACTTGATCTAAAAAAATAAAATAATTTCTAGGCTTGACTCATGTAGATATCCACATGATTTCCACTGAATAAGATACCTATTTAGTAACGATATACTTCAAAATCTCGCCACATAAAAGATACTGTATCTAAATTTAGGTTTACCACATACATGAACCCATTACCCGCGTTGTACGCAACTGAAAATGGATCACCTCCAACCTTTTTGGTAGTGATCCACATCATTATTTTGGTCTCCGAAACTGTGGCTTCAGCTTCGTTTATCATATACATGGACCCATTACCCGCGGTGTACGCTAACCCGAAATGGGTGTCCCCAACTGGTTTGGTTGCGATAACTTCTCAACAAGTGAGTAAACACTTTAACTAAATCCGAAAATGGGACAATCAATATCGCTATGGCAAAAAAAGTAAGTTTACAAATGATACCCTGATGAAGTGGTATTGATACAAAACATGATCTAGAAGAGATAATATCTTGCATTACATACTACACTTAAATGATAGAATCAGAGGATTTCGTTAGAAGCACAGTACATTGGTAAAAAAATTAATGAATGCTATGAATAATTTGTTTATATATTTTTAATATCCTACAATATATTAATTATTATGACAGAGAATAAGGTATATACTTATAATAATCATTTAATCACGGCAATAATTTTAAGTCTGGGAATAGTTAGCGTACTCTTTCTAGTTACAGATCATTTAAACTATGCATACAGTGAATCATATTATCTTATAAAGAGCAAATTAAATGGCTTGGTTCTTGAGATTCGAGCATCAAACCCCCTTCCGGGTGCCTTTATTCAAACATGGACACAAAATAATGGTTTGAATCAACAATGGACAATCACTGATGATGGATTTATAAAGAGCAAATTAAATGGCTTGGTTCTTGAGATTCGAGCATCAGATCCGCGTCCCGCAGCTTTTATTCAAACATGGACACAAAATAATGGTTTGAATCAACAATGGATTTTAGAACAATTTTCCGAAAGTACTTTTAATAATTCTTCCAATTTGGCAAATTGAATCCATCAGGTCACGTAATTGTATCATATATTTCAGGAATCATTTTATTACACAATTTAAAAAATTAAAGCCAAAAAGAAATTTATTATTTTTGTAAAACTATCTCTGTCTGATTTCTATCCATGTTGATAATTCATTCATTTTATTGGAACGTAACTAATATAATAGTAAATAGATGAAGTTGATTAATTAATTATTAGCTCATTATATTTCTCACTAAATTGGTCTAATTTGATTAAAAAAATATGGTATAAAAAATCAGGTAGTTTTTATCAATTTTCTAAAGTGTTCCAAGTTCTTTGCCATAACTTCTATTATGATATGTATTCCCAATTTACTCTAAATTTATACTGCGGATGACGTTACTCTAAGCCGTATAATTAACAGCATAACGAGGAGGGGAGAGAGTTTCAGTATCAAATTTCCATTTTAAAAGGAATTTTAGAAATTTAAGATAGCATAATTAATAAAAGTATACTCGAATGCATTTAACAGGTATACTTTAATACTTGAACCAATTGTGGAATTTTGATCATCTAGGTTATTCATATAATTTTATTAGACGAACGAACATTTACGATATATCAATAAGAAGGTGTCTTTAGATTTGGATAGTATTACTGACATGGCTCGATAGTGTTTTATTGATGTCACTAATAGTTGTCGCGTTCTATATACAGAAAGTGACGCCTCAAAGCGGAAAACTGAAACCCTTTTCAAAGCCTGGTTGCCAAAAGAATGTCAAATTTGTTTCACATACCACCGAACCAGCAACCAATGTATAGTAACGATTGCATTGCAGTATGTTTTAATGACATCCATTTCAGAATCTTTATACTCTGAATTATACTATGAATCTATCTCTAACTATTAGTATATTACTTGCTATTATTGATGAGGAATTTCTATTTCATTTTTCGTATAGGTCTCAAACATTCTTTTAATGTCATCCCTCTTTCCTTCAGGAACTTCATAATATACTACTATTTGTAAAGCGTTATTAGGCAAATTGTGTGATTGAGAGCCATGAGTTTTTCCTTTAAATTCCTTTATTAAATCAGTCAGCACCTCATATTGTTTTGTAACCGTATCTGCCGATCCTTGAAGTATTTCCACAGAGTTATCCATTGGCTGTTTGTTGTTTGAGTTAAGCCATGATTTTTTATAATTATAATTGTTCTTACTGCTATAATTATTCTGTAGATTATTTTTGTAATATGCGGGTTTTGAGGATGTATTATTGTTAATTGCTGTTGCATCTACCGATTTATTACTATTGGTTGATCTGTTGGGACAAAAATGTTTCTTCTTTGTGAGAACCTCTGAATATTCGCTATTTAGGGTATTCCAGTAAATTTTGGTGTTACACCCATACACACAATATTTTGAATTAACATTCAATACGTCTACAGTACTCATATTTATTATATGTTTTTGACTGTATATAACTATACACATTAATACACTGCGTATGATAAGATAATAATTAATACCATGTAAAGGTTCAAACCAATCTTAAATTCATTAAAAGTTCCATATTGCGAATGGACGATTATATTGACAGTTTATAGATGATCGTCCATTTAATCAATACTAAGGATATTTGAGTTAAACCATCTAAAACTCTATTAATTCAAGCATATGTGGATGCACAAAAAATAAAAATTATCTCCGACCTTCTATGGTCAATTAGACAGTTTGTGGGAGTGAGAAAATCGAGTCAAATTTGTTTCATATGCTATCGACCCCATATACCATACGGGACTTAATCCCACCGCATACACTACCTATGTATAGTGCCGATATTAGACGGTATAAGAGTAGGATAATTCTTAGTTTTCATTTTTTTAGAACAAATCTTTTTCTGTTTTCATCTTCATAATTGAGAGCCTGTGTATAACGACCCTTGACTATTTTGAGCGTAAAGGTCAGATGGATGATCTTCTTGTATTTGCTATTTTATTTCCTTTTTTGCGCAGGAATCACAGTATTTCTCTATAATGGTGGCCCCGTCTACAGCGAATATTGCTTCCTGAGTAGCCGTGTTACCGCAACTTACACAGTATTTTGTCTTTCCGCCAACATCAACGAAAGCCCTTATTGACGAAAATTCCTTACGGAAAGTGTGTAAAGACATCACTACAGGATTAGAATTTTTTTCGCTTGTCATATCATATATATACATTTAGTATCTATTAAGTATGTCATGATGCATATCGCTGATAGATCACACTAATCGTTACTATAGATCGAAATATAGAGATTTCAACTAGGTCTAAATGATAATACGCGAATATTAAACAGGATAATAAAAATGGAATTCATATCACTTTTTGGACAACTATTTCTAAATACCTAGTCAATTGAATAAGATGTACCCCTGTTAGAATCAACGAGATACCAAATAGATGACGTTATAAACTTGTTACATTGTGTGTTACACGAGAGCACATCTTGAAATTTTATTCTAAAGCGAGAAGATGATGATAGAAAAGCCTAGCTATAAGACCATTACCCAATCAAATAGAAAGGTAAAATAAGCGACTTTCATTGAAAATCGTAGATTAATGTGGGAATATATTATGTGGCCCTTAGTCTTAAAACTTTATAAGGATTATTTTGCACCCGAGGAATATCATAAGATGAGCGATAAAGTTTCAATGGAAAAGAATATTCCAATTTCAAAAATGTCTTGGAGCTGGTATCACTATTGCTTAAAGGACTTCACACAAGATAAGAAATTTTTTCAATTCGTTACAAATTAACCCCTTATTCGAGAAAAAAATGCCCACCTGGGTTACGAAAGTGATCTAAGGGAAGTACGGTCAAAAAAAAAATTAAATGATTTATATCAAGAGTAGCAATATTGATGATTCAACTTAAATTGTATATTTTATGTTATTTCTGCTCATATTCGCGTGTTATCTTTTCCCTATTGGGTGCCATTTCGACACTGAGAAGGCGATGGATATCTTTTAGATGGAAATATTCTACCAAGTTCGTCTAAAGATCATTTAGGTAAATGAAACAAGTCAAATTTGTTACACATGCCACCGAACCCCGAACGTATACGGAACTTTATTCCACGAATTATTCCATGAATAGAATGGGATAATAAATTTGCGAGAATCAATCTCGAAAATTAAAGGACTATCATTTTGAATTAACTCCCATAAAACCTCTGGCAATTGCATTGCCTGGGGCGTCAGAATGCGTACTCTTGCACTATTGGTACAAAACCTAAACCATATTCTCACCTCTTTTATAATCTAATTTTAGAGTCTTACCAATATACTTATTAAATATTCCTTATGAAGCTACCAAAATGAAGATGAATATTCTAAATACACATCAGCTAAAGTATACTGGGGTTTTAATACTAATCCTATTTTCAGGACTCGGTATTTAGTTTGTTTCATTTTTGGGAAGCGATGTTAGAGCTACTGTACATAATTCAACTTCAATAGCTATAAAGACTCGGCATGTAATTCCATTAAGACTCGCTCAGCAGTTGGTGGAGGCCACACAAGCCGCATGTGCTGATCAAGGATTTCCTATCACTGTTTCTGTACTTGACCGGAACGGTGTTGATATATTACTTGCTAGGGAGGACGGGGCTACAGATGCTTCGGTAGAAGTTGCACGAGACAAAGCTTACACAGCTGTGGGATTCAATAATCCTACATCTGCATTAGAAGATCGTGTAGAGACTACTGGCTTTGGAATACTAACAGTGGACGGGTTTACAGTTTTGCCAGGAGGACTACCAATTGAAGCTGGAGATGAACTTATCGGTGGAATTGGCGTGAGTGGAGCGCCAGGTGGTGAAATAGATGAGAACTGTGCCGAAGCGGGCCTTGAGGCAATAGGTCCTAGCCTTTCAAGGGTAAATGTGAGCAACCCTAGTAACCCCATTAACAACTCATTAGTAAATAGTAGTACCTAAGGTATGAATAGCAAAATTACCGTAAATGATCAGCTTCATACACCCATGTCCGCAGTCAACGATTTTAGTAGTAAGAGCAGGATGAAAAATCGTTCAACTTGGTTGATCAGTGACTAATAGATTGTTAACTTCCCGTTCATAATTTGATGAACCATCTGGTTTGGTCATATCTATTTTTGTTTCAAACGTTGGTATAAAAATTGCAATATGATCTGAACCCTTATACCATACGGGACCTAAGCCCATCGAAGCCATTAAGAACAGATTTTCGGTATGGATATTGAGATTAACTTCTTTCGTTTACTTCATAACTCCAGATTTTCTTTCCATGCAATTAGAATACGGGCTATAAAATTAACGAAATAAGACATAAAGAAATTGATCATTGTTGTCAAAAAAAATAATTGAAAAAACTCTGTTTTCTATAGCTTAGTTATCATCTCCACCACTGTCATCTCCACCACTGTCATCTCCACCACTGTCATCTCCACCACTGTCATCTCCACCACTGTCATCTCCACCACTGTCATCTCCACCACTGTCATCTCCACCACTGTCATCTCCACCACTGTCATCTCCACCACTGTCATCTCCACCACTGTCATCTCCTATCTCTCCTCCTGTCAAACTCGCAAAATAGTCTATTGAATGCTCATCCTGCCATTTAATGGTAAATTCATATCTCTCAGGATCACTCTTAATGATTTCATCAACTAGTGGTAAAGTAAACACTGATTTATCCCCGGAGTTGATAGTGGTAGGATCAAGGCGATCTGATTCGGAACCTATAATTCCAGTATCATTATAAAATACTGCAGATATTTCGACTGATCTTGCAATGTTTGTCCCGTTATTTAAAATCTCGCCAATAATTTCATTAGCAAATCCTTTACTGGTATAATTTTGACTTAGTAATATCATGTCATACTTTTTCTTGTTTTCCTGGCCGAAAGCATCATCATGAAGACTGCTCCATAAAACCAATATTGTTATCAGCACAAATGATAATCCGAAAATTTCGATATTTGACAATGCTTTCATTATATGTCATTAATAATGAGCGTATAAATAAAACTCTTATTGTAGTTTTTTTTCTAAAATACTACTCGATCACTAAACAATTTTCAAATCTTGTAAATTAATGAGGTAAAACTTCATACAATCTTTAATTGGAACTTTATAAACTAATAAACATTTGAACAAAGATAGTATAAAGAAAATCACTTATGCAATTATAGGCATATTGGTCTTAATAGTAATAGTTTATTTGGTTTCACCATTATTCATTTCAACAGAAATAAACGAACCACTTCCTAAGATTATAAAGCCAACTGTTACATTCGAAGAGTTCAGTAAGATGAGCGAGGATGAAAGAATAGAAATCGCAAAGAATATGACAAATGAACAAGAAAACCAAATGTTGGTTCAGTATGCAGAATTATGGAACAATACCAGATTAGATGAAGATATGAATATCAATACTCTTGGCACATCAAATCCATCAACAGAAACAGCAACACTTGTAGGAGTAAATGATGGTATTCATAATGCAGAGGGCCAAGCGAAGATAATTCCTATATCCAATGACGATAGTATATTGAGATTTGAAAATCTAAAAGTCACAAATGGGCCTGACCTTTATGTTTACCTTTCCACAGATAAGGCCGCTTCTGAATTTGTTAGCCTTGGAAAATTGAAAGCTAATAACGGAAATCAAAATTACAATATACCTTCTGATACTGATTTATCAAAATATAATACGGTTTTGATATGGTGTAAAGCATTTTTGGTTCTTTTTGGCAGTGCTGAACTCAAGATGCCATAAAAAAGAAAATAATGTGTGAATAGGATTTAAGGAAATGGAATAGTTAAGAAACAATGCTTATAATCAAATTCTCATAAACCTATTTTTGATAATAAATGTCATCAACAAAAATATCAGCAAAAAGTTTTGAATCTCCTGATGAAGTAAGAACTTTTGAAAAAGGAAAAGTTGAGATTGTAAACCTGGGCAATGTTATAATTGGTAGGGCCACATTCGAGCCAGGATGGAGTTGGGGCAAGTGTGTAAAACCACTAGTGAAAACAGAGAGTTGTCAGGCACCACATACTTCGGTAATTATCTCTGGAAGGATGAAGGTAAGAATGGACGATGGTACGGAATTTGAAGGGGGACCAGGAGATACAGCAATAATACCACCAGGACATGATGCGTGGGTAGTAGGGGATGAACCATGTGTTTCATTGGATTTTACTGGAATGGGTGATTATGCAAAAAAAGGAGCGTAAACGGAATACTACTTTCTATGCATACTAAAGCAGAAATCTTTTATTTTTTCCAAACCATCTCTTCCTGTGTTCTATCCATTTTGATATTTATGCATTTTATTGGAATGTAACTAATACTAATCGTAAATAGATGAAGTTGATTAATTAATTTCTAGGCACTTGTGTATAGGCATCACTGCATTGGTCTAATATGATTAAAAAAATATGGTATAAAAAATCAGGTAGTTTTTATCAATTTTCTAAAGTGTTCCAAGTTCTTTGCCATTTCTTCTTTGTATGACTCTTCTGTATAGCCATTAACTTCTATACCATGCTTCTTAGCATTTTCTATCAATTCTTCCTCTGTTTCACCATACATTGTGTGTGTACACACGGGGTCTCCCGCGTCTTTGCAATTAAGGCTTAATGTCATATGTAGCAAGTATCTTGTATTAAATTAAAGATATCTATTAACTTCCTATAGAGACAAGAAAAATGGATTAATTTCTCTCATATAGTTCCTGTTTTGTTTCGTTTTGATGTGTACCTATTAATGTTAAATTCGATCCATTGGATATCTTTATGATTTGCACCGAATGTGCTACCCAGTTAGTGGCACATGTATAAGACCTTTCATCGCAATTCAAAAATCCATATTTATTTGCAATCACAAATAAAAAACTGATTTTTATATAATTTGTTATCAATATTTGTTTTTATAATGCCTTTATATAGCATTATTAATGAAAAATAAATTAGAGATAAAAATAATTTTATCACTATGTTTTGTAGCACTAATTACTGCGGTAACCGCAGTCCCTCTCCAATCCTCACATGCTTTCTCTTGGCCTTGTATTGACCGAAGCGATGGAAAGGCCCCTATCGCCGTATCTGAAAACAATGTCTACGTTGCCTGGTGGGGAAATAATACTGGAAATTATGAAGTAATGTTTAAGGCTTCTAATGATGGTGGTCAGACCTTTGGCGATAAAATTAGCCTGAGTAACTCTACAAATGGGACTTCAGTGGAAGCAGATGTAGCTGCATTTGGGAACAATGTATACGTTACATACGCAGACAACAAGACAGGAGATGCCGATGCTTATATTAGAGCCTCTAACGATAATGGAAAAACTTTTGGCCCAGAATTTAAATTGACTAACAATTCTAATTCAAATCTTGCATCATCATCACTTTCTCAAGGAATGAAGTCGTATGATAATGTCAAAACTTCTCCATATGAACTCAAAGTTGCCGCTCAGGATGACAACGTGTATGTAATTGCAACAGGAGGCGATAAAAACGATACAACCTATCAACCGGATGTATTCATAAGGGTATCTAATGACAATGGAAAAACATTTGACAAAGATATCAATCTAAGCGAATCAAAGGGAATTGTGTCAGAACGTACAGAAATAGATGCATCGGGTGATAAGGTGTACGTTACATGGTGGGATAAAGGTTTAGATGGAAAAGACACACCACTATTGAGAATTAGTGATGACCGAGGACAGACATTTGATGATATAATCATACTAACGGACAATAATGCTACAACTCCTATCAACGTAACGCAATAAATATACCATCATCCTAATCTTTTTAGGAACGACATTTTTCATACATGACAAAATAAGATACAACGAAATGTGATATCACAGTTTCTGTCTACCTCAATCTTTAATATTTTCATAATGAATTAAAAAATCAATTAATTAATCAGATATTTCTACCCTAAAATCCAGTTATTAGAAATAATGAAGTTTGTCATTAGAGCTTAAATACTATTACGTTTAAATCAGAATATCTTGATCTCTAAATGTTCAACAATATTAATATCCCTTTTTATTTCATTTTTTATTATACTGATATCTGTTTTACCATTAACAAATAATGAGAACAAAATTTATAATATCTCCGCTTTAACAGAAACACCCACATCTAAGATAAACACTCAAGATAACAGTAGCACTTTTGGGAATATTACAAAAGAAAACAATTCCACTATGCCCTCACCTTCACTATCATACTCTAATGCAACATATGGAATAAAAATAGATTATCCATCCGATTGGACAATAAAGGAGGGAGGAGCCGCTACAATTTTTCATAATCAAAGTAAAACGCTTAATGTTGTAACTGAGATTTTAGCTCCTATTCAGAGTGATTATTATAATCCAGAAATAGGAGCTTCGCACAATAGTATCAGATTAATAGTTGAAGATTATGATACCTTTGGAGATTTCACAAATAATAATATCAAAAATTATTTGGCCAAAAATGATTCTCAAACCGACGACAAAAATAAACTTCTGACTGTTGCCACCAAGAGAATAGGTGCAATAGGGATTTATTGTCACAATTTTGACCTTAAAAGTTGGAATCAAAATGCAACTTTGGCAGGTAACCCAGCTCATCAAATATTTCTAGATTACAGTTATGATAAAAATAGTAAAGATGCAACAGAATTGTGGACCATAAAAAATGATAAAATCTACATCATTGAGTTTGTAACTCAAGACAAATACTATGGTTTATACTTGCCAGTTGTAAACGAAATTATTGATTCATTTCAAATTGTGAATTCTTAAAATTCATATTGGCACGGTCGTTCTTCGAATAATTATAAATTTATTCTGGCTTTACTACTATGTCAAAATTGATTAATTAATTTAATCCTATCAGAATTTCTCATCCAGTGGTAAGAATCTATCCCAAATACGAAAAAATGTATTGGATCTGTTATAGGCGTATATGATTTAATCTAATCTCATAGTGTTAACTGCTGCTTTGTTATAAAACAACTCTAAACCAGGAGAATATCCTCATGAGTTCTATCGAACCTGCATACAATAAGGAACTTAACCCCACCAAACCCGCTACCGGTAGTAGTCACAAAGTAAGATGGAATCAGAATATAGAATATTGAATTTCTAGGATATGAAATAGAATTTGAGGCCCATCTGAGTCATCATATTTGGTTCATTTGACTATATGTTTTATTGTGGTTTTCAATAACTATTAAGTTCATGATACAACCCTATTCTTTTGACTCGATGATTGTCCTTGAAGGGTTGGAGTGGGAGTAAATATTTCCATTATCTGATAGTACTCCTACTTTACTACTAGACTCTTCCTTAGCCTGGATGTTCATATAGTTACCAAACTTTAATATACATTTAAATGGCAGCAGCATGATTCCAATTACCGAGGCTGGATTTGAAGCTTTGTTAATAAGATGTGTGTAATCATTACCAGGGTTGTATACCGCCATTAATAGACCATCCCATTACTGTCGCATTTATCCACCACATTATTATCATAGTCCATTGCCTCTTCCTGAGCAAATACTATGACCAAATCCGAAAAAGGGACTATCAAGATGATCAAAATAAAAAGGAACTAGTATTTGATAAGACAATGATGGAGAAACTCCTTTTTGATGCATCGCCAATTTTCTATTTTAACTATAACAATGACTTTATATGCATTGTCATAACAATGGCTACTATGAATCGAATAAATATTTCATTAATATTTTTAATAATGATTTCAATGGTTTTGCCTACTTCAGCATTCATGTATGCTAGTGGGTCTACCGAGGATAGTAGTGATGGTGCATCTGATAGCGGGTCTACCGAGGATAGTAGTGATGGTGCATCTGATAGCGGGTCTACCGAGGATAGTAGTGATGGTGCATCTGATAGCGGGTCTATTGATGATACTACTGATTCACCACCGTCTGAACTCCTTCCCCCTAACGTCGACTCATCATCCTCTGACGGGTCTATTGATGATACTACTGATTCACCACCGTCTGAACTCCTTCCCCCTAACGTCGACTCATCATCCTCTGACGGGTCTATTGATTCATCAATAACACCTACTGAAAATAATCCCACTTTGCCAAGTGAATCTCCGTTGAGTAACAATACTGGAAATGTACAAGGGGAGGACTTGGTCAGCATCATCCTGACCTTGCACAACCAAGAGCGCGCTGCCGTTGGAGTTCCACCGCTTACCTGGAGCGACTCCCTCGCCAGCCACGCACAGCCTTGGGCTGATAAAGTATATGCGACAGGCGATGCATCCCATTCGAGCGGACTTGCTGACTTCGGTAATTATGGTGAGAATATGGCAAGGGGAGGAGGTCCGTCTGTCGCAACTCCGTCCTGGCTAGCTCAAACATGGGCCGACGAAAAGAGTAGATATGTACCGGGCACCCCATGGTCTGATAGCACTGGTCATTACACCCAGATGATTGACAAGCAATCAACCGAAGTTGGTTGCGGGTTTACTAGTGGACCCGATGGTCTATATGCTAAATATGGTGGAACGAATGTATTAGTCTGTCAATACACTCCACCAGGCAACTGGAATAACCAACCACCATACTAGGTGAGCCTCCTCCCTATCACGGTAAATACTCACCCTTCACTTTGAACCGAGACAGCGGACGAAGTTGCTCTAAGCAATACAATCAACTGTATGGTGAGAAAGTAGAGGTTAATCATCTTTAATTTTTTAAAAGAATTTAGAGGATTCAAAAAACCGTAATGAACAATAAGAGTAACCTTATATATTCAACGAACATTCCTTAAGACATAAACCTGTTGAGTAATAATTAATTGGTATAATTTATTTATATGATTTTACCTCGCTAAAATTTCCGAGATCAATAAACGTACTGAACAGAAGAAATTTACAAAACACAAAATTCTACTATTATGATGCAAAATAGTGGCACATTGACGTTCCTAATGGTAAATCTCTTCCTTTATGTAGAAAATAGTATTACAAAGTGGAGAAATATTTTGCATATTCAATACTTGAGTTTCAAATTCGATCAAATTTTGTTTCACATACCACTAAATAAGCTACCTATCTATAGTAACGATAAAATACAAGCACTGGAAGCAATTCTCAACATCTTTATTCTCATAAAGACACGCAGTGTGTGGGTTGATATAAAACCAATAGCATTGTCTTGTCCTGGTTACCTTTTCACGCTTTCACCTTTTATAACTCAATATATATCGTTGTTATCCTGATTTGGAATGCATTTCAGAGTATTACCTGACTGATTTTTCCCTTCAAACTGACACATTCGTAATAATCTTGGACTAAATAGATTGCTCGTTGCTCCGCTGGTAATAACCCGTAGTGGATCTAAAGAATCAGTAATTGCATTTATTATACAGCCATCAGAACTGATTGCAAGGTCACGGTAGCGATTCTTCGAGTGTAAAAATTCTACATAATCTGTAAGAACTGATGTCCTTTTCTCATTTAAGCGAATAGTTTTCAAAACTTTTTTAGCATTTTTGTAATTATTTTCATTATTAAATTTTGCGGTATTATGGAGTTAATTAACAATTTTTAAATATGTTGTACCTTTTATCCATATTTATGAATATATGCATTGAGCCCAAATATTCATTTAATTCTAAAGGTAAAACAATCGGGTGCACATTAGGAAACAGCCCCGAAAGGTATAATCTACCAAATAGTTCTAGTAGGATCTCTTATCAGACAAAGTTGCAACTAAAAAACTTGAATAAGTTTAAAAAGGAATTATTCTTAAAAGGACTATATCTAAATAATTCAAAAAACGCTATTGGAATTTACTATAAATACAATAAACAAAATATTAATACGTTAAAATTAGATGAATAATGAGATAACTTTGTATATTAGATTGCTTTTTATGGTTATTCTTATCATGATTGGAGCGTTTGTCATTTTCTCTTCTAATGTATTTCTCATAAGCGCCGACAATATGAAAAAATCAGAAAAACTAATAACGACTCCCTTACAAAACCAGACCACAGCAGATAATAATGAAAAAAAACTAAAAATAGCCTTTCTAACGGATGGCTTATTCAGTGATGCAGGGTGGGGGGCATTCGGATACAACGCAGCACAGTCATTACAGGGAAAATATTCTTATATAGTCGATCTTAAAGAAAACGTGCCTATTCCGAAGATAGGAGAAACGTTAAGGGAGTATGCCAAGACTGGTTATGACTTAATAATATCACATGGCTTTGAGTGGGGAAAGCCAGCAGTTACTGTAGGTAAAGATTATCCTGCAGCAAAGTTTGTAATTTTTACAGGACTTGTTAATTCTAGTAATGTGGCTTCAATTTATCCGATGCAACAAGAAGGAACATATGTATTAGGAGCACTTGCAGCAACTATGTCAAAAACAGGCATAATTGGTTTTGTAGGTGGAGAAAGATATCCTAACCTGATTAATATTTATGAAGGATATAGACAAGGTGCTCAGGATGTTAATCCTACAGTAAAGGTACTCGTCACATTTTTAGATGATTGGGATAATTCCACCAAAGGAAAAAAAGCAGCCTTTTCTCAAATAGATGGTGGGGCAGACTTCTTATTACATGTGGCTGATACATCAGGCCAAGGTGTAATTGAAGCTGCTAAAGAAAGAGGAATATACGCCTTTGGAGCAATCTCTGACCAGAATAAGTTAGCTCCTGATACTGTTCTTACATCCTTTGTATTAGATGCCGAAAAGGCGTTTGATCAAGTTATTAAATTAGTTAAGACTGGAAATTTCAGTGGGCAAATATTTAAGCCAGGCCTAGAATCAGAAAAGGGTGCATCAGGGGAGGGAATCGTGTATATAGCACCATTCCATAACCTTGATCATAAGGTCCCAGAAAACGTCAAGATATGGATTGAACAGTTAAAAGAAGATATTGTCAATGGCAAGATCAAAGTACCTGAAAGATATTCCGATAAAATTGGAAACTTTCTTGTTAATAGTACAGGTTAAAATCCTTGACGAGTATCCTTTTTTTAATCCTTCTAAAAGTATTGAAGTAATGAAGCAAATTGGGAAAGCGTTTTCTATTTTTCAGAAGAAAAGAAATAACCATCGTTTCAATAATACTATTAATTGCTGGATCTTATTCTTTGTTATTCTTACAACAAAATATTGCAGAACAGAATATTAGAGACAGTCTTTTTCTAGATCATAGGGATAACCAAATAGAGATTACAAAGGGTGTTTCGGAGCATGTTAGTGCCGATCTTCGATTGGTAGAATCGATCCTTCAAGGATTATCCGATTCTATTTATTTACAACAGGGAGAATTGTATGGCGATAGAGTTGGAAACCTAATAGAAGAACGATTTAATCAAATTAACAATGTTAGTAAAATCGATGGGCTTTTTATCGCAGATAAAAATAACATAATAGCACATAATAAAGTATCAGAAGGACAAAGGAGTTTTGTCAACATAGATATTTCACTTAGAGAGTACGTCAATGAAACAAAGAGCACTCTAAATTCCGTATTTTCGAATGGCTTTAAAGGACTTGATGGCACCTATAAAATAGCATTAACTTCTCCAATAATAAATAGAGATAATGGAGAATACCTCGGCATGGTCGGAGTGGAAATACCCTCTGTAGATTTCTTTGCACGATACGGAAATGTTTATAACATCGATTCAAAATTCTTGGTAGCTTATGATAGAAATTCAAATTACATATCTACTCCCAGAACTAACTTTTTAGGGATGAGCATATATAGTGATGAAGTACAGCGCTTTTTCAATTTCAACAATATCCAAAACAAATATTATCAAAATGTTTTTGATGGTCAACTATTTGGCGGTTATGCCCTCTATGATTTTGGAACTGGAGAAAGATTAAATACTGGATATCCCGTTTCTGTTGATGGAAAGTCCAAATATTTTGTTTTCCTAATTACACCAACAGCATCGGTTTACTCCGATATTGATGAGACTTTATCAGCAGAAAGATCAAAGTTTTTTTTACTGATTGCGGGAATTACTACTGCAATTGCAATTTTGGTTCTATTTTTAGTAAAATTGAATAATATATTAAATGAACAAATTAAAAGAAGAACAAACGATTTAGAAGAATCAAACAAACGCCTTAAAATTGCTAATGAGCAACTTAATATCCATGACAAAATGCAAAAGGAATTTATCAATATAGCTGCTCATGAGTTAAGGACCCCTACACAAGCAATATCAGGAAATTTGGAATTGATCAAAATGACCTATGTTCCTTCTATGTTCCAAACGTCCTCGTTAGATCAAACTGGCATTAGAGACGAATTGGAGAGACTGATGCAAGATGAAGATAGGTTGCGTGATTTTACATATGGACTTGTATCAACATATAGAAATGCACAAAGACTTGAGAAATTGGTGAATGACATACTAGACACTTCGCGAATTGAAAGTAATCGTCTTGAGTTGCATAAAGAATCCTTTAATTTAAACGAAAAAATACATAATATGATTAAAGACATTCATAATAAGACTAATTTTAGTCCACATTATGGGAACTTTTCTTCCATTGAAATAGTTTTTGAGCCGCAAGAAGATCCTGTCATGGTATCTGCAGATAAAATAAGGATTTTCGAAGTTCTTTCTAATCTAATAAACAATGCTATAAAATTTTCAAATGGTGAACCCATCACTATTTCAGCTAAAAATTTTCAAAAAAATGAAATTGGTTCGATAAAAAGTAACCACAATAGTGAATTAGTCAATTCCAAAAATACAAAGGAAAATGAAGATGAAAAGGTGGTGGTAGTTTCAGTTAAAGATCGAGGAAAAGGTATAGACTCTGATATTTTACCAAGGTTGTTTACAAAGTTTGCTACAAAATCAGATCAAGGGACCGGACTAGGTCTGTATATAGCAAAAAGTATTATTGAAGCTCATGGTGGTCAGATCTGGGCTGAAAATAACGAAGATGGAAAAGGGGCTACATTCTATTTCACTTTGCCATTAATCAAATGATTATAGGTAGCATTACTGCCAATTTTAAGCCTAACGTTTTCTCTCTATTCTTTAGATGTATTATGGGATCTAGATTGGTGTTATCTTGGTCCACTATCTCACTATCCTGAATGAGTCTAAGCACACCATCAAGTCCATTTGGAGTTTTATTACAATCGTATATTATCGATATTGTATAAGATTGGATCGAGGATAAATCAAACAAATATGTACAATAATCAAATGCAATGAGCTCTGCGTTACTAAACGTATCTTGATCTGAGAACAAAATAGCAATAGATATTTTTTTATTGAATGAAGTCGCCAAGGTTGCCAATGAGGTTCGAGTTTCCCAAAGGCGTAGCCGTGGATACTTCAGGCTATGTGTATGTAGTTGATGATGCGAATCACCGCATTCAGAAATCTGATAGCAACGGAAATTTTAGAAAAGAATGGGGCGAAGAAGGCTCTGACAAAGGAGAGTTCAAGTTTCCCAAAGGCGTAGCCGTGGATACTTCGGGCTATTTGTACATAGCTGATGATGGCAACTGCCGTGTTCAAAAGTTTGACAGCAACGGCAACTTCATTGCTGAATGGGGAAGCAAAGGCTCTGACAAAGGAGAGTTCAAGTTTCCCAAAGGCGTAGCCGTGGATACTTCGGGCTATGTGTATGTAACTGACGACGAAAATCATCGTGTTCAAAAGTTTGACAGCAACGGCAACTTCATTACAGCGTGGAGTTCAGAGGGTTCGAGAGATGGCCAACTTAAGCACCCTTATGGCCTTGGAGTTGACTCCAATGGCTATGTGTATGTAGTTGATGATGCGAATCATCGTGTTCAAAAGTTTGACAGCAACGGCAACTTCATTGCTAAATGGGGAAGCAAAGGCTCTGACAAAGGAGAGTTCAAGTTTCCCAAAGGCGTAGCCGTGGATACTTCGGGCTATTTGTACATAGCTGATGATGGCAACTGCCGTGTTCAAAAGTTTGACAGCAACGGCAACTTCATTGCTGAATGGGGAAGCAAAGGCTCTGACAAAGGAGAGTTCAAGTTTCCCAAAGGCGTAGCCGTGGATACTTCGGGCTATGTGTATGTAACTGACGACGAAAATCATCGTGTTCAAAAGTTTGACAGCAACGGCAACTTCATTG
Organism: uncultured Nitrososphaeraceae archaeon; assembly: GCA_963759575.1. GTDB lineage: Archaea > Thermoproteota > Nitrososphaeria > Nitrososphaerales > Nitrososphaeraceae > Nitrosocosmicus. The sequence goes on from CAVWZU010000001.1 coordinate 46,736, forward strand.
TTGAATGGGGAAGACGCGATTGACAATGTGACTTAGATTATAATCCCAAAAAATAAAACATGCCTAAAACAAAAATTATCATTTAACTAAAAACTAGAAAGTTAAAATCCTAAACATACCATCCAGACCCGTTTACCTTTCCTAATCAGTTTTATAATTTTTATTCATGTTTTCTTGATATATTGCTCTAAATGCGCCGAAATATTCCAATAAGGCTATTGAACTCCTTTACCTACACAATTCAAACCCTCTTGGGGACCAGTCCGTTAATGTTAAAACGTTTATCATTACTTGCAAAACAATAAGGAACCACTAATCTAAGAGAGAATTAATTGCAAAAATTTAATCACATAGTTTTTGATTTAAATAAAGTCGTTGAATTGAGTTATATTTGTTTCACAGAGCGCTGAACCCGCATAGTATACCAAACTTGATCCCGCCTAACCATCTCACCAACATGGTCCCATGGCCTCATGATAAGAATGTTTTATGAATTGTTCAATCGATATTCTATGAAATGATACTAATAAAATCGCAATTGATTGCAATTGATTACAACAAAAACGTGGACAATATTAGTCCAGATTTTCAATCATTCATATGAATTTCCGAAACCTGAATTTTCTACAAAATACCAATCAAATGATGAAACTAACATCACTCTTTTCAATTCTTTTTATTTCCATGTTTTGTACTGCAATCCTTTTAGCACAGGATAAAGGGGTCGTAAATATGAAATTAATACCAGGAGTAAAAGGACCAACACCTGAATCATCATCGACTATGGTATCTGATGTAGAATCAAAAGATCTTACAATAAAGTCTCATGAATCTTTGGATGAATTTAAAATCACAAAGCAGTCAGGAACAGGCTCTTTTATATCAAACTACATCAATGCATGGAAACTAAGCAAAGCAAATTCGGTATTTGTAATGACTGTGTAAAAGGAGTAGTACATTTCTTTCAAGAGTAGTTATGCACATCATGGTGACACAAACTAGAGAAGTACGGTCAACAAACTCATGTGGATATTCGAGTGATTTCAACCGAACCATCCACCCATTTTAGTATCGCTATTAATATGCAAAAAGGATATCTTGAGTATTAAATTTCTAATCTATGACAAAGAAAATTAGGTCAGTTTGTGTTCTGATAATTTGACCTACTTGAAGCTGATGCATCCTTTATTCGAATTTAAACAACGGTAATTATCAGAGTAATACACTCCTGTCTCGTTCTATAGATTGTCCCTATGGGATTGAAGAGTAAGAGTACATATTTTCTTTATTTGATTGTAATAGGCTACCGCGAGTTTTCCTGACCCTGGATGCATATATTATTATTGAAATCTAATTTCTTGTTTTAATGTCCTGATAGTTACACGCTATCATTCTGGGTTTTTTAAATATTCTGTTCATAATTCGATAGTACTTGGGTATTTTATCTCATCATGGGTCAAAAAATGGCAAAATAACACAAACGTTAAATACTCATTACTATAAATGAGTATTAGTAATGAGACCGATTAAAAAGACCTATTTTATTCATGAACAGAACAATGTAGGATTTGAACTTAAAAGAAATTATCTGGAAAGATCAAAACAAGGTGGGTTTAATTAAATGATCCACAGAATGAGATCCTCCATTAATACCTATGGATTATTATCCGCTTTTTCCATATCTCTTTTTGTTATGATGATGATACTTGCATTTGAATCTTCACAACATAACGCTCTTGCCCAAAATCAATCTTCATCTTTGTCTGGAATGAATTTTTCAAAGCCGGTAGATGTATACAGTAAAGATGGAGTCTTGAAAACTACATTAGTTGCCGAATACAAGATAGGCAAAGTTGATAACCAGACAATAACTGGAATGGTCTATAATGGTTCGCTTCCTGGACCCACCTTCCATGTTTATCCTGGAGATAGAGTAGAAATTGATCTAGTAAACAATCTCAATGAATCTACAAATCTTCATTTTCATGGAGTTCATGTATCCCCTGGAAATAATTCGGACAACGTCCTTCTTGATGTTCCGCCGGGTATGACACAGCATTATGTTCTCGATATTCCGAAAGATCACGAACCAGGTACGAATTGGTATCATTCACATTTGCATAAACTTTCTTATGGACAAGTTTCGGCAGGTCTGTCTGGGATTTTTATTGTTGAAGGGTTAGAAAAGTTATTACCAGAGAGCTTACAGAATATCACACAACATACCATTGCCATGAGAGATTTTCCATTTGACAATCTATTCGTTACTACAGGTGATCTGAGTAATACGATGACAATGCATGAACGCCTAACTGTTAACGGTGAAGTCAATCCTACCATAAATATTAAATCAGGTGAGACTCAGCTATGGCGTCTTGCAAATATAGGTCCTGAGAATGAACTCATAGTCCAACTTCCTGGCAATACCTTCAACGTTATAGCAGAAGATGGAAGCCCAGTTTGGAAGGTGTGGAATAATGAATCTCTTTTCTTCCCTTCTGGAAAACGTTATGATGTATTGGTGTCTGCCAACGGTAGCGGGTCTATTCCATTAGGACCTGTTAATAGCACATTTACTGCACCATATGATTCACACATTGCGACTGTAAATATACAAGGTAACCAGACAGATGTAATACCTGCAGATATCCTTCCAACAAGCTTAATTCCAGAGAGAGACCTCAATCTTGCAAACGTCTCTAATCATAGAGTCCTCAATTTCTCATCAAATGATAGAGATTGGATATATATGATAAATAACACGATCTTTGATCATAACAGAGTAGATATAACTGCAAAGCTTGGAACTGTAGAGGAGTGGAAGTTAGTAAACCTTGATAAAAACTCGTCTGGCAATATTCATCCATTCCATGTTCATGTAAATGATTTCCAGGTAATATCTATTAACGGAAAGCCTTATGATGCTAACGGATACCAGGATACAGTTATCATACCCACGGGGGGAGGTGAAGTAGTTATTAGAATACCATTTGATGATTTTGTGGGAAAAACTGTCTATCACTGCCACTTGATGTTTCATGGAGACTTTGGCATGATGGGTATCCTTGAGATCGTTAAATAGGCGATGATGAGATTGGAGATTAGTAAAATGTTTAAGACAAATACATCCCAAAAAGGAAAAGCAGTTGCCTTGTTTGTTGCACTAACCTTTGTCGTAGCCGGACTTACAGCGGTAACCTTTCTTTCAGAGCCATTTGCGTTTGCGCAAAGCCCTGGAATTGACCCAAATGATTGTTTTAGGTCAAACGTTACTATAGATACTTGTCCTACAAACCCAAATATCCAGAGTCAAAATGACACAACGGATTGTTTTAAGAAAGTTGAAGAAACCAAGGTAGGGTCTGCCGAAATTCAAAACTATACAAAAACCGTTCAGAACTTTAACTCCTTGATACCTACTAACAACAAAATAACCGCAATAAATGAAAATATAGCAGGAGGTAGCGGCCCAGTAACTGATATGGAGGGCGTATGGGATTTAATGAAAAATCAAACGATGACTCGACAAGACAGACAAATGGTATTGGACGAAGTTAATATTCTCTTGGACGACGCCAAACCTGGGTTTACCAAAATACAAAACGATGAGTTGAGTATGTGTATAACTACTGAACTCAATTCTTTAGGTCCTACGCTTAACTATTAGGTCCGCCATTTTTTTCTTTAGACAAGACCAGACAAGACAACACAATGGTCTGCAAGCTTATCACTTTTCATTTATTTTTTTTTGCAAACTTCATGATACTCAAAGAAAATGGTCACTGAACCTGAATTCTGAACCATTAATATTTTATTAGTTCCATGTCGTTTTTGCTGCATATCCCAGTCGATTCGAGCAAAGTATGTTTAATTGACAAGTAATAGGAAATAATCGTGGTTCTCTTACCTAAATGGATCCCACGGCTCGTTGTAGGATTAGGGTTGGTTGTTTGCAAAGATTATTTTTTTATTGTTTTGTCTCCTAGAGTATAAAGTATTATCTAATTAACGAAAAAAGAAAAGAAAACAAAAATAGCTGATTTGAAAAGCCACTCTAAACATTTTTAATCAATAGTGCGTATCTTATACTTTCCTTTAATCAACTCATATAGATATACAGATGATATCCACCGAATCAGCTACCCATTTTAGTACCTAGTTTGTCTTTAATAATATCTTAGAATTAAAAATCAAAGGTTTTCCTAATAATCTGATTAGAAATAAATTCTTCTGATCACTGAATATGACATAGGGTTTATCTATAATATCGATATAGAATTGGAGAAATGAAAACATGTGAGATTTGTGGCGGTACAGTATTCTCTGGAACTACTAATAATCTATGTTCATCTTGTACCAGTATTAGGGAATCTACAACGGCTTCAGAAGACTCTCTTGCAGATCATATTTGTGGTTGTATTAATACAGATAGAAAGAATTGCCCATTGTGCAAGAAACCATGTCATCATGATACGTCCTTAAACCCTAAGATATTAATTTCACCAATGTAATTTGAAGCGGCAATAATTGATACACAATTTATCTTAATTTTTAAAAGAATATGTGAAACTTCAATTATCAGTAATTGAAATTCCGGTTAACTAAAAAGAATCAAATCCTCCCATATCCATTCCATAATCTGCATTCATATCACTATAACTATCAGTATCGCCAGTATCAGATGATGCCCCGGCATCTTCAGCCCCAGATCCTCCTGATTCATTAGCTTGGGCTTCACTTTGAGCGCTTTCGGCTGGGTTCATTGACATTCCCATCAAAGACATCATCGAACTAAACATTACCATATTCATTATTCCAGAAAATAGCATCATCGGCATCCACATCCTATAATCATTCATATAACTTTGCATTTGATCCCTATTGCCGGTTTCATAGAGTTGTTGAAGATGTTTAGATTTATTGACTAGTTCTTGCTTCTTTGAGACTAGGATTTTATCTCCTGTTTCCGTGACATAAAGTTCAATTTTCTTATTGCCGAAAAAGCCTTTTTTTTCTACTATGGTGATAAGCTTTTGAGCATTCAAGTCATTAACTATTAATTCTATTTCATCTTTGGATAACTTTGTAACTTTTGATATGTTATCTATTTTTTTTATACCTCTTGATATCGCATCTAATATCATGAAATGATTTGGACTTTGACTAAAACCGTTGTTTGAGGACATATTACTTAGATGAATACAAAATTATTTAAATCTTAATTGATTTCCTAAGAGTTGGCAAAAAAACTGAAAAATTAAATCATATATTCAATGGGGATCTAGTAAAACTGTATTAGAACTTATTTTTAAGTTTACCATTACTATATCTTTGGAAATTAGGGAAGAATTAAAGTCGAGTGCAAAGATGGAACTCCAGAACTTATACATTTGGTAGAAAACGACATCGATTTTTCATTTGGCTCAAATCCGTCAGAATTAGACGTATTGCTCTTCACAATGAGATTGTTTAATGGCATCATACCCACATAGTCCATTCTCAATCTTGTTTTAAAACTATTTCAATAATTAAAGTTTAATCTCGTAAAAATTAGATTGCATAGTGTAAATTATTTAGAAATGGTCGTAGTCCTTTAGTGTTTTAACCAAATGATTTTAACATTTCATCATGAACTGGCAAATTTGCTTCATCGACCTTAATTGATTGAGTAGGACACACTGTTACACAAGCCATACACCAAATACAGGCTTTTTCCCTAATGGGATCGGGTTTGTCGGTGTAATCTTTTCGACCTTCTCTGTTATTATCATCGCCGGTCCCTTCACTTACCGCATTTACCATTTCTATAGCTGGAACATCCTGTTCTGATCTATACCATTGATATACTTGAACCGGGCAAGCCTCGATACATGCTCCGTCAGAAATACAGGAATCCCAGTCTACCGCTACAAACGTTCCATGGACGCCCAAGGGACATATTCTTCTCCTCTTGTTTTGTATGCATCTTGCACGTCCTTGTTAGTAGAGGATTCTGCATCTGCTCTTCCTGGCCCCCAAATTAAATGAGTATAATCTCCATCTGAAGTTGAATGTTTTCCTACTGTTTTGTGATTTTTTGGAAATTCTGGATCTATTGGCACATAAGTATGTAATTAACAAAGTTGATATACGTTAAACCGCACACATCACTTATTGAATGCGGTTCTGTTAAATTAACGTCAGATTTTTGTTTTAACAGGAGCGTAAAAATCGTCAGATGGATAAAATGATTAAAGAACCTATCAAAATTTCTTAGAATTTGACAAATAGTGTTGAAGATGATGAGAAGGAGAATTAAGAAGGTACCACAAATAAGAACAGCCGTAATCAGTTTAATCACAAAGATCTGCGGCTACAGAACGCCGAATGGAACATATTGTCAATTGATGTCGATCTGGATGACATGATGGAAATAAACTAACGAAAATGAAGGGAAGTATTTGGCTAGTTATTTCTATTTTGCCACTTGACTTAATTATTATGTCAGCAATGTAAAGTCATGTCAAATAATAACAACAAACAATGTAAGCACCTAAACGTAGTAGATAGGGACATGAAGGGGAATACAAAAGGTTGTGAAGAATGCGAACAGATCGGCTCAGATTGGGTTCATCTAAGACTGTGTCTTACTTGTGGACATGTTGGATGCTGTGATAATTCAAAGAATAAACATGCCACAAAGCACTTTAAGAACACGTCACATCCAATTATAAAATCATACGAACCAGGTGAATCCTGGATATGGTGTTATGTGGATGAATTATTTATGGAATAGAAGTTAGAGCATATACGATTGACGAAGATGACATTAAACAATAGGTTGGTGATAAACAGCCTAATAAGCCAAACCTCAAAAGCTTGGTTCCTGCTCGACTCGGCTGTTTTACCCCTGTATCAATTATTCAAAATCAAACATATCATCAAGTGTTCCATTTTCTATGAATGATTTTTTATAATAATGAAAATCGCTACTATTGTTACTGTCACTATAAACCTCTTCTAAACTATCACTTGTGCATTTAGAACATAACTCATATTCTCTTTTCATTCTATATCATCCGTATTCGTGGCGATATTATCTCTGAAAAAAATAAAGTTGTTAGCCTTGTGCGGCAGCATTGTTACCTGAATTCTCTTGGTTTTGAAGGCTTATGTTGTTACCTGAACCTTCCGTATCTTCACCAGAAACTACTTGGCTGTTTTGACTAGAAGATTGTGATTGACCTATTCCTTGTAAAGCACTGTTTCCGTTGTCATCATCATCATCACCATTTCCTCCGCTTTGGGCCAATGCATTGTTACCTGAATTCTCTTGGTTTTGAAGGCTTATGTTGTTACAAGAGACATCCGTATCTTCGCCTGATATGCACTGAGAGTTCTGTCTTGATGATTGTGATTGACCTATTCCTTGTAAAGCACTGTTTCCACCATTATCGTTCTCATCTTCATCATCAATGGTCTTAGAACCAAAGTCGCCATCATAATCTTCGTCATAGTGGGCTCTTAAATTCTTGTCACATGCTTCTTCATTGTCTTCGTAGTAATCTTCGTCATCCTTACACTGATCTATATCTACTCCATAATGTGCTAATGCTGTCTGAAAATTAGATGTGGCTGGACCAAGGGTCATTAATCCTGCAAATACTGCTACAACTAATACTGCAATTGATTTTGTACTATTTGACCTTAACATTTTAATCGTCAATTATTTAGTGAAAACATACGTTAAAATAATTTTTGAATATCCTTTGCAAATCTTGTTCTAGTGATTAAATTCAGAATAATTTTCGTAAATGCTTTAGTAGTACACAAAAACAGTAGGTTAATAATATTCTATTTTTTAGAAATGTGTGGGATTAGTAAAAATTGTTTCGGGGGTGTCAGCAGCTACCAAATCTAGTTGACACTTTCTAGCAGTTGATACTCTAACAAGTAAAAAAAATTATGGTAAGCCTGTGACTGTTGTGTTTGTGTCAACATTGAGGCCATCCAAATCCACAAAATCTTGAGGCTGTATGATTTCCGCAGACACTTCATAAACAGCAACGAACGGCTCATACTCACCAGGCATCGTGCTAAGGAATAAGGAACTGCCAACAAAAGGAATTGAGGCGGAGAAATAGGGTGGAGAAATTCCATAGTCAGGAGTAATCCTGGATGGAGCACTTACGATACCAGGTACTCCCACATCTCCTTTGTCATTGTGCTGTACTGTAAACAATTCCCTAAGTTCGTCTGATTCAATTTGTGAGAAAGTAGAATTATCCAAAGATACTCTATGTCCAATTCCAATATCTACTGGCTCGGTTGCTGTAAATGTCAGAACCCCTTTAAATGATGCGCCATCATCTCGATGCGGCAATATGTTTAAAGTCTGTTGCTGTCTATCTTGTTGTGGAAAATTAAGATGAACCGGCTCTTTGGATGCCTCTATCCCCCTATAAAAGATAGTCTGACCAGGACTAGCAGCAGAAAGATTAGACATTTTTTCAGTGAAGGCAGGCGATTTGGTATCGTTAACTTTCATGTCAATTGTTTGTGCCAAGGCTTGTAGTTGTATAAACCCGTAGTCACTACTATTTGTCGTTACCAGTAACGTCACAGCAATGATTGAAACACAAATTAGAAAGATTTTCATCATTCCACGATTCTTTAAAGAGTATATAAGAATATCGATGGGATATGTTTAAATCAAGTTTTGTATTATCACTTGTAAAGCATCTCGGTTAATTCTCGAACCGATTATAGATAAATGCCATATTTTGGTAAGCATGGGATACAAACGAATCTATTCCCGTTATCTATGTATTTTTTCATTGTGAAATAGAAAACAAAAGCTAATAATTCGTGTCACAACCAGTCTACTAAAATACCTTGAATTGATTTTTTTTAAAACTGTGTGTTCAATTAATACCATCGAATGATTATACACATACTCCTATTGACATAGTTATTTTAATTCATGATTTAGCACTTGTGTTAATAATAATGAAATATAGTGAAACTTACAAATAGTCCTAGACAGGCCGATAAACCGATATGCCAATTCACTTTTCTATACGCATCGGGTATTAGTTCTTCTGTTACAAAAGACATCAGGGCTCCTGCAGCAAAACTAAATATGATGGATAAATAGTATTGATCTAATAGTAAAGTAAGAAAATACCCTATTGGTCCTCCTATTGAGACAAATAGGAATACCATGCTCCATTTATGGACAATTTTTCTTTTGGATTCATCTTCGGCTATTAACTCTCTTGTACCTACTATAGTAGCTGCAAAATTGCCAATAAATAATGTCAATGCTGTAGGAAAAAGACCTGGAATTCCCAGGGCAATCATTACCCCTATCATGATGGTCTCTGGATGACTATCTGCTAACGTGCCAATAATTATTAGTCTACCTGATCCTTTCCTTTCCTTTTTTTCTTCTATTCCACTATTATTATCATGTTTGCTATTTTCGTTGCTGGACGAATTGCTTGAATTGCTAGGATTTTCAAAGTGATTAGTGTCTACCTGATTGGACTTCTTTTGTAATAAATAGCGTGTAATACTAAAGGTGGTAGCTCCGATACCAAATCCCAGTCCTAGAGTGTAGATATCTCCTAATTCTATTGCCTCTTCGATAATACTAAATGTTACTGTTCCAATAAAAATACCAGCAGAGAAAGAGGCAAGATCGGCACGTAACCTCAAAGGATGTGTATATTCTTTACTTATAATTGAAGCCACCAAAAATGGGGATGCAACAAATAATGATATTCCAATGGTGAATAGGATGGATTCCAGAGTTAAGTCGCTAAATTCAATCATTTTAGAATCCTTTAGTTGGCAGAATATGACGTATGGTTTTTCTCATATTTTTATCTAAATCCAAAAATAGCATCATCTATTCTTATTTCCTTGTTAAATCTTGTTTCAAATATTAATTTTAATATTTGTTTTTTGCATTATTATTCCTTTTATCTAAAAAATCTTTTTGTTATTATTTCACTTAACTCCATTCCATTGACGGATTTATTGACATCAATCCTCCAGCTTAATTTTAAAAAGTTTGTTTCTAAAAAACTAACACGATCACAGACCCAATTTGTAGTGTGACCGTAAATGAAAAAACTATCAAATACCCTATTTATAGTAACTATATGTGTAATGATCATAATTTCAATTATCAAAAATAAAGATATATCCATGAATTTTAGATATTTCAGCGAAGGTCGTCCATACAATAATTTGAGGTTAGCGAGGCGTTTTTCTTTACACGGGAAATTAAATTAGTCACGAGGAGGCAATTCCTGCAGTGTCCAGGAGTTGCCATCCGGGTCATCAAAATGAACTAATTTACCCCAAACTTGTTTTTCAACGTCAGTAACATTTACTCCACGCTTTTTAAGTTCATCATGAGCGGCCTGAGCATCCTGGACTACCATTTGTAAACCCTTTATACTACCAGGTTTCATATTGTCGGCAATACCGATCCCAAAACAGATTGAACAGGCAGAACCAGGAGGTGTCATTTGAATAAAACGAATCTTCTCGTTCACGGTATGGTCGTGGTCTAAATTAAAACCTAATTTATCTTTATAAAATTCACATGCAAGATCCACATCTGTTACTGGAATTGCGACTAATTCAAGTTTCATTTCCATCAATAATCCCTCCAATACTATATGCAAAAGAGGCAATACTCAATAAATACTGGTAGGTCAGAAGAGTTCCATGAACTAATAATCATGTATATCTGTGATATACCCCTGAATAAAAAGATGCGGTAGTTCGTAAGGTGTATTAGATAGAGTATTAAAACTTTCCCTGTCTACTTAATCTCATCAACTAAGAAACTTTAGTTAGTTTTGTGTTATAAGCCATATTCCAGAAATCCAGTTCATTCCTGCAAGCCATTTTGAAATATCTTTTCATAACAGACTTTTCATTTTGGGTCAAATCTTTTGATATATCGTTTAACATATGAGTGAAATGATCGACTTGTTGTTTGGATTCATCTGAACAATAGAATTCAATCCATCTTTTTGTGACAATATCCTTTATTTTATTTTCTTTACTGATTTTGTCGGCTATTTCATAATATGTCCAAGGACAAGGAGCAATGAATGAAATTAATTCGTATAGCTTAATCGGCTCAGTTGACAACTTCCTTGTATCATAAATGTAATCAAGTGTTGTCTCATTAGGCAAAGATGCTACTGTTGTATCATAATCTGTGTATCTTAATAATTTTAATAGTTCATCTTGCATTTTCATCTCTATTTTGGTAATATCTTGTATTAGGTCCTTGAACCACTTTTTTATATTCTTGTCTAGAGTCATTCTCATACCTTTATCTAATAAAATACAAAATTCTTTTAAGAAAATCCTGTCTTGAAGTAAATAAGCAATAAACTTTTCTTTTGGTAAAGCATCGTTTGAGATTTCCTGAATAAATACATGATCAAGTATATTATTCCATATGGCTACCGAGTCGTTCTTTAGTTCATCTGCAAAAGACATTCTTGTCTGTATTGTCGGGATCTCATCGTTTTAATTCTTTTCTTTCCCACCATATATTTAACAAATGATTTAGGTAACGCTGATTAGATTCATGCAGATTATGCTTTCTTAGTAAGCAGTTTTCAAAATGAGACCTCAGAACATGAATTAAAAGATTCCACCTCATCAGGTTAGTAAGGTAAAGGTGATGGAGCTGGATAAGAAGAATACTGTATATCGAAAATGAATGTGAAACGAACGTAAAAGAATTTAGAAGGAAGACTAGAGGTTGGATGAATTCAGGTCGAATTTGTTCCACAGTCACACCGAATTCGCATCAGACCTGTAACTAATCCGTAAACAATCTACTGGTGATGGCAGCAGCCATAGAATGTCTAAACGAACACGTCTCAAAGTGAACAAATTTTTTAGCAAGTATTCCAGTTAAAACTCAAATCAAAACCATGTCACGGGCCGTTGAAAAGTATGATTTTCACTCTGACTTTAATACAATTCCTGTGATTTTTCAGACGCGATCCTGCTAGCAAGGATTAATTGACCGATCTGATTGAATCCATAAAAGGTATTACAAAGTGAAATGCGAGAACCCTGTCATGAATCAAATCCTTGATGCTTATAAACCAATGTGGTCGCTAAAACATGCCATTTCTCTAATGGGTTGGGACTTTGAAACTTATATGCCTAGAGAAGGAACAGAAGAAAGAGGAGTAGCCGATTCTCAGCTTCACATGCTACACAAGGATCTTCTGCTAAATAGAGACTTTTATTGGTCTTGTTGAGTCGGCCAAGACACTGGGTAGCCTTAGTGACTTTGAGAAGGGAATTGTACCAGGTCCTGGACAGAGAAATAACTAAGCAGATCAAGATACCCAAAGAATTGACTGAAGCAGAATCACTGGTAAGAATGAGGGGAAACATGGCGTGGAGAGAAGCGAGGGCAAAATCTGATTTTAAGATGTACGAACCACACTTGAGCAAAATGATAGAAATAAAGAAGCAAATCGCTGAGAAGAGGGGTTATGAAAAGCATCCTTATGACGCGCTTTTGGATACATTCGAAGAAGACCTTACTATAGATGACATGGATAAAGTATTTGGTGTATTGACTCCGCGTATTCAGAAAATTCTGAAAAAACTTGTAGATTCAGGCAGCCCGTTCTGTAAAGAGAGCAAACTTGCAGAGTCAAAGTATGATATCAATAAAGTGGATGATCTCAATCATGATATTTTGACTCTTTTGCAATACGACATGAAACGTTTCAGAATGGATATATCTACTCATCCTTTCACCGAAACTATGGGTCTCAACGATATCAGAATAACTACTCGGTATGAAGGAACAGATTTCAAAAAGTCGATATTTAGTACCATTCATGAGGGTGGTCATGCTTTGTATAACCTACAATGCAATCAATCATTGTCTTTTACTCCCATTGAAGGCGGATCTTCACTTGGACTCCATGAATCTCAGTCAAGATTTTGGGAGAACATTGTGTGCAGAAGTTTACCTTTTGTTCAGCTTATGGCTCCATTGATTAGAAAACAAGTACAATTCGCAAACCAAACAACAGATGACGAATTGTACCTTTATTTCAATAATGTCAAGGCTGATTATATACGAGTTGACGCCGATGAGGTTACTTACAATTTACATATAGCAGTAAGATATGAGATAGAGAAGAAAATATTTGGAGATGAGCTTAGTGTATCGGAGATTCCTGAATTCTGGAACGATAGGATGGAGCAGCTGCTTGGGGTGAGACCGACTAACGATTCACAAGGGGTGCTTCAAGATACACATTGGAGCAGTAGCCTTTTTGGCTATTTCCCTACTTACACTTTGGGAAATTTGGTTTCAGCAATCATTTCTTCAAAGATGCGCAAAGATCTGGAAAGCTACGAGGAAGACATCAAGAGGGGTAATTTTGATCCTATTAGAGAATGGTTAAGATTAAAAATTCACCAATTTGGATCTGCTTATGCCCCCAAAGTACTTCTTGATAAAAGCCTGAATGAAGGATATAACCCTGATTATTTTGTTACCTATATTGAGACTAAATATCTTGACTCCTAATTCCTTCTCTTTTTAATTGGAACTGTATCTTGATTCTAATAATATTTTTGTAAATTTCCATCGATGACAACATGAATTCAGACACACTTGAATTATGAACCAAATCCAATGTAGTCCTTTGTCTATTTAAGTAACTATATATGATACAATTACAGTTGGCATAATTACTTAGTCCAGCAAAAAGAAATAAAGGCCAGTTTATGTCCTTCTGTTCTAAATATTTGAGATTATCTTATTTCAGACGTTTTTCATTATTAACTATTTTAAGGAAACAACACTGTTGATCTCGCCTGTAGATTGTCCCGGAAAGATATTTTCATCATATCTAGAATTATGGTGCACTTACTGAATGATATGTCTATTTTAGGATTAGCATCCATACAAAAACCTTTTTGAGGTCAAAACAGCAATAATATACTGATATATTTACGAATTTTCAAGTAATATAATGTGTCGTTAAGTAACTATATTGACCAGATTACTTTTAATTATTATCTTATTTTTGTCGTTTTAATTTGTCTTTTTAGATGGGAATTTGGTATATAGTTAAAAACTATTACGGCTATTTTCTGATAGAATCGTTTGGATAATGTATTAAAAATCACTCTTAAACGCCAAATTCCTTTTCTAATTGGAGGTACAATAACTGGTATTATAATGACATATTTCTATGCCTTTCTGTTTACCATTGTAGTCAATAGCATCATCTGGTTCGGAATATCACTTGTAGTCAATAAATATTACTGGCATTATACTGGTTTTAAAGATGAAATGTATCTTTTTAGAAAATATTTGATTAACAGAAACAAAACTAAAACTAGATAATTAGATTTTTAGTACCAAAAAGAATGGTCGTGGTATTTATTAATACCAAGTCAAATTTAATGAGGGGTGCTAGAATGTTCCTTTAATTCTTGTCGTGAGTCAAAAGTCTGCCCACATTTTTCACATGAAAATGTTGCCTCTACATTTGTAGAACTTTCATCTGAATTTTTTCCACTATCTACTTCAAAATTATTCATAATATAATATTAGACGGCAAATTATATTAAGATCTAATTTCCCTTCAAAGTACAAAGAGCTGAAGTAATATTCCTAAAATTTTGGAATGGTTGTTTTGCTCCAAATAAATGTTTACAGAATTGGTCTTATGACTCGTCAATTGCTAAGGACCATTTAGATATCTTTGCTATGCACACTTAATAATTCATCCTTATCTCATTGAACCTGAATTCTTATACTTATCTATTTAATATATATTAAATACATTACTGTATGACTTATTCTAAATTGTGGTCTTTTGCATCCCAATCAAAGATTAAGATATGGTCGATGGCATTATCAATATTTTTATTCATGGGATTGTACGTTGTCACATTTTCTATAGAACAGTACAGTACTGTCCAGGCACAAAGACAATCTAACGATACCGCTACTACTGTTACTGTTACTCCCATGAACGCTACTCAAGTTAATGCTACTTCTGCTAATACTACAAAACCGGTTGATGGCTATGGAGGTCCACCGACAGGTCCATTAAATGCGGTTCGACACGTATTTGATGATCCTACGCTTAGGGTGTACCATTTTTGTAAACTAAATGACAAAATAATGATGGTGTGTCAACTATATGACAGCAGCTCTCCAAATGCAACATTGATAGGAGTAGAATACATGGTTGACTCTAAGACATATCAAGCATTACCAGATAGAGAAAAACCAAACTGGCATTATCATGAAGAAGAGTTTTCCCCAGATAGGGCAAATCCAAAATTCCCATTGCTAAATGATCAACAACAAAAAGAATGGTTGGTGAAATTATCAGAGTCATATGGAAAGGTTATACTGATTTGGAATCCTATGGATACATTACCTGTATTCCCTCCTCAAATACAACAAGTACAACATCCTTTCTTGGTGAATCAATCAGTCAATAATAATACTGAAAAATATGTTGGTAGCTTTAATCAAACATTAGACTACTAACCTATTGCTTAGAAATAAGGATAACAATGACCAAACCAAAATCTTTAATTATTAAATTCCATTCTGAAATTAGGGTGCCCATGCATATGAGGCTTTTAATCAAATCACTCTAGCCTAAGTAGATACAACAATTGCAATAATTTGTAATCAACATTCATTTTGTTTACCCGGAAATGAAAACACGAATTGCAGAATTAAAATAAGAAACATTGGGAACAAAAAAGTAATTTCTTTAGTGGACTTATTTAAATTTTTATATCTTATATTATTTTAGTGCCAAACAAAAAAGAAAACATAGAAAATCTACACAAGAAATTGGGCGAAGTTCTAGGTTTAGAACGAGCAGCTCAAAACGCAGTGACTGAATTAATATCAATGAAGTTATTAAAATCTGATACCAAAACTGAAGCTAAAGAAATCCAAGGAGAGGCAAGTACACATGAGGAAAAGATTCAAGAAGTTGCTAGTATTTTTTCAGAAGATAAAGATGTAAGGCTGGATATAGCCCAAGTAGAGGAATCTGCCAAAGAAACAGAGGAAAAAGCCGCCAAGATCATGAAAACATATCTTGGAGAGAAACCGGACACTTCAGAAGCATTAGAATTTTTATGTTTAGCTGAAGGTGGTGAGGTCGCTCATTATGAGGTTTTACATGCTATTTGTGGAAACTTTGATAATAAAAAGGCGTTATCAACAGTCAAATCTATCCTAAAAGAAGAACAAAGACATCTTTCTCAATGTATCGATCTGGCAAAATCGGCAGTTTCATAATGAAATAGTTGCCTAGGTCGTCATGATAAGAAATCGTCTTTTATTTGATATATAATGATTTTATCTTTACTTTGAGGTAAGTATGACAAATAAACAAAGAAGGATGAAATTTAGTCAAAGTTTTATGTTAATTAACATATTAACATGTATGTTTTTACATGACACATTATTAGAAAAAGTATGCACAATGGACTTCACCTATAAACTACTGCCTTATAGGTGTGCTTCGTTAGTGTAATAGATATCTAATGGCTCATGCTGATGAGTTGAAGGTGTCGGCAGAGACACCCAGCTTGATGAGGTCGATTATAAATCAGTTAGTCGAATTGCCCATCCCTATAGTAGTTTCATTAAATGGGATTGTAGTTTTGTTTGCAATAGTGGTAGTCGCGGGACCTGTAGCCTGTACTACTGTTTTATTTTCTATATTTGACAAGTTTCCAGTTTGAGATGTTATTGTCTGATTTCCTAGGGGTTGAAGTTGAGATTGGTCAATAGGGTTAGTCGTTTGATTGACTGTAACTGTTGTTTGTTCAGCTGGAATAGTCGTCTGATTTACAATAATGGTTTGAGGCTTATCGGTGATTGTTGCCATTGTATCATTTTGAGAATTTAGTTCGGAGGGTTGACTTTGATTTTGAGCTTTAACACTATTTATAGAATTCATACTAATTGCAGGAACTATTGCTAATCCAACTGCTATTAGAAAAATCATAAACATATTTGAAAGATTCGTCATTACTATTATTTAGGTATGATGGTTGATATAGTACCATATTTAGGAATATCCATTACTTTAAAGGTAAATGGCTAAAACAACTGCATTTAGATCGTGCATTGAACATCCATACCATACTAGGAAAGCATTCAATGCCAGATGGTGTTTACTTTCATTTTGCTAGTGGAGAGACAATTGACTTACATATTGTAACAGCGGACAATAATTCATATTTTAACCCTTACTTAATCGACTTCCTCGGCCGTGACTTGACTTAATGAACAACAATAAGAACGGCATTTTTTTAACAATGACCTTTCGCAAGTTAAAATTCGTTAATTATGTAATTTCCAAATAGACAAAGCTGAAGGAACCTCCTTCGTAATAAACTACCAATTAACAAGTATAAAGACAAGATACCATTAAAGAGGCACTTCATTCCTTCAGGAATAATGTACCATTGAATTAATTTTTAAAAAACATATTGTATATCAAGTATGTAGTGCTTATTATTGTATTACTATTATTATTACTATTATTAATAGTATCTCGTTGCAACTTTATGCTTAATCAATGTCAAAACTCTAAGTATGAGACGTTTCCTAATATGTTAGGTGATCTGCTATCAACTATAAAAAAACAGATCACAATACCATCAACTTAGAGAACAATAATTACCTATCGTCTTCATCTATCGCCTCATATTGATCAATTGCTTTTTTCGTAGCGAATATCGCTTCTGCATCATTGGGATTAACAAAAATATATCCATTCCTAAGTAAAATATCTCTTACGTGTTGGCGGGTTTCTAAGTTTGAATAATCATATTTGTTATTGGGTTCGCTCATACAAGCCTCCTTGTAAGCTTGCTTAAACGCAATTGCAGTCTTTAGATTACCTTTTGTCTTTTCAATTATACTTTTTACAACTAGATAGACTAACTGGCGCACCTCTGGAGAAACATTATCAGATATCATAATTACTTACTGTAGAATAAGATTTTATTTAATCACTATACTATTTTTCAACTACTACCTGATCCCGTCTATGATGCAGACGTATATTTTTAAAATGGATATAAATCAGTCTTTTGTGACGGTAGCTATAAATACTGCAACCCTAAATTTGAGGGAATTCTGTAATTCAAAGAATAGTAAGTAATTGCGTAGCCTTTGGAAGCCAATAGATGATGATATTAAATGAACAATTCTTCACCAATAACCCTGCTTATCGTAATTTAATTTTTGGTAGTGTTGTAATAATCATAAATAAAAAAATATGAAGAATAAGACCGTAAATTGTTATTTGGTAGTATTTGAAAGCTTATCATCTGTATCTCTTTCTAATCTGGGCCCTATTGATGCTCTTCCACCACCGGCTCTTGAGCCCCCAATTTCAACTACCTCGTCAAAATTACTCAGATAACGTAGGGTTTCAAACTTCACACGATGCTCTATGGCAGCATGCTCTCCATATTCTTCATCCTTATGAAAAGCTGGAACTACCCCTAAATCCTTGATTATTGTCTCGCGAAAAGCATCTGTATTAGAACCATCTTTCAAAAAGACCTGAAGTGTATATCCAGGATACTCATCCTCCTTTAAAGTTTGTAATAATTCCATGATCAATTTGGTCTCTACTTTAGGTAGGCACGTTCTCATGGCATCCTCAAATTCAATAAATTTTTTTTTGATACCATCTGTACAATCCATATGATTTCACCTTTTATTATATATTATAGTATAAATATTACATCGTTTTTCTAAGAAATATCTTTTTTGCTGGTAAACATCTCAAGATACCTATCGATACATTCCAGGTAGTAATTTGTTTGACTTGGTGGCCTAATTTTTCAAAAATATTAGAAATATTCGAATAAAATATTTGAGGAATAATCTATATATTTTATTACATAGAAAATATAGAGCTATAATAAAGATAGGAGCACCAGTTCCTTATAAATATGCAAACTGATGTTTTCCTCTTAGTTACTGATTTTTTTATAATTTCACTGACAATTTCATTAGGTCTATATTCAAGCCTAGAAAAAATTCTTGTGGAGCTCCAGGCATAATAGATATTTCAATACTTTCAGGAAACTACAAGAGGTCTATTCAATTAGTCAATTGTTTAACCTAATAAAATATAATATACTAGAACATTTGTGTCAAAATCAGCAGAGGTTAGAACAAGATTAAGTATTCAAGCATCCCATGAGCAAATTAATCCTATTGACTTGTTAGATGATGTGATATATCTAGATAAAAAGGAGATAGAACGTTGTTGGACTAGTGATCATTATATGCCTTGGTGGAATACAGGAGCTTCAGGAGGGGCTGCATGGCCATGGATGGGAGCTGCTTTAGCCAAAACTAAAAAATTGGTTATCGGAACTGGGGTAACAGCTCCTATTCTAAGATATCATCCTGCAATAGTAGCACAAGTATTTGCAACCTTGGCCTATATGTTTCCAAAAAGAGTATTCTTAGGAATAGGAAGGGGGGAGGCACTAAACGAAGTGCCTTCTGGAAATATTTGGCCAACAAATAAAGAGAAATTCAGCCGTCTGAAAGAATCCATTAAGCTAATAAAAAAATTATGGACAGAAGATTGGGTTAATTTTAATGGAGAATTTTATTCAGTCAAAGATTCTAAATTATATACCAAACCCCGTAATCCAATTCCAATATATATCGCTGGTCTAGGGACTCAATCTGCTCAGCTAGCCGGTGAGGAGGGAAACGGTTTTGTGACAAACGAATTGGACATAAACAAAATAAAGGATTCTCTTTTACCTGCAGTAAAAAAAGGATGTTTTAAATCAGGAAAAGACTATGAGAAACTAGAAAAAATATTATTTATTCCTGGGTCATATGATGAAAATAAACAAAAGGCAATAGAATCAATTAGATTTTGGAGAGGATCAATGATTAAGGCATTCTTTGACGTTGATGTACATGATCCAAGAAAGATTGAAGAAAATGGTCAGGTTATTGATGATGATTCTTTGCAGAACAAATTATTCGTTATATCTGATGAAGAGGAAGGAATCAAGAAACTGCAACAATATATAGATCTTGGATTTACTGAAATTGTATTTACCAATTCTAGTCCTGATAGAAAGAAATTTGTAGATATCTTAATAAAAATATCCAATATCATAAACAATCAATAAGTAGATGCCATTATCATGCTTCACATTTTTTGTGAGGAAATAAAACCCTCATTAATCTCATTAATCTACAAATCTAAGATTTTTTAAATTATTATTCTTGTAAATTCAATACATTCATAGAGGGAATCGTTGGGAGTAATAAATAAGATACTGGTTAATGATATACCTAGGCCGACTTGTTACAATTAAAAAATAAATTTTATGATAATGATACATATTAATCATCAAAAAAATCTATCTACAGATCTAAAGTATTCAAGTTTTCTGTTTTATACTTAGGTTAAACATATGAACGGGACGATTTTAACATATACAAACTTTTTCTGAGCAATATCCAGGTCGAAAAATATATTTCGTGTAACTTAAGAACAGGGAGGACATATCTCGATGGTTAATAACAAAATTAAATCTATTTTTTGTATACCTGATGTTAGTAAGAATCCATTGTATTCAAAACTGACAGGAGTCAATCAAATACCAACAAACTGCGTCATCCGAGAAGAGTATATTCGATGTTGTAAAGAAAAGATCAATAATGTAAATCATTTTCACATGGTTCACATTATTATGCCAGTTGGAGTATAAGTCGGTAGTTGTGATGTAAGCAAACTACAGAACAAATACTTTCGGACTGCTGATCCTAGCTTATGGGTATTAAGTTAGATGTTATAAACGGACGTAGTCTTACCCTTAGAACATTTTATACATTGTCGAATAATTTAAGACATGAAAAAAGTCCTTTGTTTTACCTTCTCATGATAAACTAGGAAATACCGGACAAAAAACAGGATATTGGCTTGAGGAATTTGCCAGCCCTTACTATGAGTTCATAGATAATGAATATGAAGTTACAATCGCATCTCCAAAGGGTGGAAAACCCCCAGTTGATCCAAAGAGCTTACAAGTAGAAAATCAAACCGAATATACTAAACGACTTCAAAATGATAAATCCACCATGGAGAAACTAGAAAATACACTTAGCTTGAATCAAGTTTCAACTGGTGACTACGACACATTATTTTTACCGGGCGGCCATGGACCACTGTGGGATTTATCCCAAGACAAGGATTTAAAAAAAATAGTAGAAGATTTTTACAATAACAAAAAAATTATTTCTGCAGTTTGTCACGGGCCCGCAGGCTATTTACAGGCACTGGATAAAAACGGAAATTCTATATTAAAAAACAAAAGAGTAACCGGATTCACCAACAGTGAAGAAGAAACCATCAAACTTGAAAAGACTGTTCCTTTTCGTTAGAAGATCGACTAAAAGAATTTGGGGGGTAATTTTGAGAAAAGTGAAAACTTCAAACCATTCGTAGTGAGTGACGGAAAGATAATAACAGGACAGAATCCTGCATCCGCTTTTCTGGCAGCTAAAAAGGTGGTTGAGAAATTGAGGAAAATGAGTTAGAACCTTAGTCTAGACATATTTTCTAATAAGGTCATTCTAATAGATTCTTATGAAGTTAGAAAACGTCCAATCAGATTCACGTCTTAATGTTGTGATCAAAGATTGAGCAGTTTGGTTGGTTGACACTACGAATGTATTTAGATTTTTAATTTCTTATATGACGGATAAAACAATCAATTCCTTTATCCGTTCTCACAGTAAATAACTTTTTTGTCGATTAGATTTCCTGTCCCGTTTCTTTGACTATGGACAAGGCTGAACTAAATTTTGTCTATTATTTGACTAGTAATCGAAGATCGAGTAAATGACAAATACTCATAGTAATCGTTTTAATAATACGTTACAATGTCATAATTATATATATGAAAATCATACAATAAAATGTTCATCATGTGGCAAAATATTTGCTTCAAAAGAAGATGAGGCTGTCTGTGAAGAGTGCTCCAAGGAACTTGAGAATATAAAATAACGACTATATTTTTAATATAGTAGTAACGTAATATTAAAAATTATCCAAATTTCTAAAAACTGTATCTTTTCTAAATCAATTCTTAAATCTTAAACTGAATGATCGCAAAGATCAAAACTCAATTATAACCGGGTAGGTCGGACGAGATTTAGAAAATAATTCAATGCAACTTGTTTAATAGATTTGATTATTGGTGTATGTACCATTCATACTTACTGATTTACAAAATAATTCCCTTCATCACGATTCGGGATACTAATTTGAAATGATCATAGATTAAATAATATGTTATACAAAGTATAATGCTTTTAGCGGATAAAACTATAATTTCGCAAGAAACTATAGTCTTATTCAATAAAAGCATTTTTTGAATTACTAATATACCTAATCATGGAGTTTCAAATATCGCCAACTAAGTGGAGAAAATTAGGCTTTTCTATATGGTGGCCTTACAAATGTATTGGCTCTCAGTTGCAATTATTATCATACTATGAAACCACCAAATCTTGAAAATCAATTTCATTCTCCTGATTAATGGTAATTTCCAACTAGTGTGAAATTCTCTGTTTGTCTTACCAACGATCGATACTTTAGTAACCAACCAATCTACCTTAGCTAATATCAATTTGGAGCTTTTAAAATTTAGTAAAATCATGCTAAAGTCATTAGATTTTAGAGAACAATTCTTAACTTAAGTAGGGATATTTGCACTACCACAATTTTATTCGTTAAATCAATCTGCTATTTAATGTGCCACAGTTTATTATGATGCGAATAATTTGAGACGTGATGGTGATTATAGTAGCAGCTTGTTCTATATACCAAATAGTATATTATTCAACTTGTCAATTGAAAGAAATGAGTCTGCAGAATAATAAAGTCGTGATGATTTTTTTGGTACGATCCGATATAAAAATGAGCAAAGGACGAATTGCAGGTAAAGTAGCAGATGTTACTCAATATATTATAGAGGAATGCATAGAGCGAAAATATATTACCTATACAACTTGGAAGAAATTCCATGACTCTCAAAAAATTGTCTTGAGAGTAAATTCGGAAAGAGAATTTTATGACTTGCGTTCAAAACTTATCGAGTTATCTCATGAAATAGGTTTTCCAATCAAGATTGTAAAAGAAGATCAAAAAATAAAGATAGCTGAAAGTACGCCCACAGTTTTAGCTTTTGGTCCGATAAACCGAAACACGGTTGAACATATAGTTGCTGATTTAAAACTCTTATGAATTTCCACATAAACGCTAAATTAATACTCATATACGACTCGAAGTATTTAGATCTTCTCGACCTCAGTTATCTTATTGAATAATGGCTATGACCTGAATAGTGACAGAAAATACTTGGTTCAAAAATTTGAAATAATTTATAATAAGCATGTTCTTCGAATATTCTAGGAAGAATACAATTGAGTTCTAAATTTCTTATAGGAACATTTGCTATCATCTTGTTATTTCCACTGGTCACTGTCCCTGGAGACACTTTATTAATCTCATCCACTTCCAATCTGAACCAAACCAAAGTTGATCCATATAATGAACCAAATAACAATAATCTTTTAGGCGTAAATATACTAACCAATAGTCTAGAAAACAGACTTTATGGCGCAGCTTCTATGTTAGAATTTGCAAGCAACTTATCAGAAATGAAAAGCGTGCCTAATATGAGCTTGCTGAATGCTACGCTGGAAACTCTCCATGGGATTCCCCAATACTCAGATTTACAAAAAAGAAACATTGCACAAGATATCATATCACATTATCGTGAAATCGCTGGAATTGCATTCATTCTGCCTAATGGTGATACCTACTTCATGGAACCATATACATTGCAAAGCAATCAGACTAAAAATAATCTTGCCTACCGTGATTACTTTAAAGGCGCTATTGCCACTAATGACACCTATCTTGGAGATATAATTACCTCTACATCTTCAGGCGTTAAACGTGCAATTATAGCAGTACCCGTATTTTCTGAAAGGGGTAACGGAGATCTAACAGGCATTTTGGTTGGATCTATAGACTTGAGCCTTTTGAACAATGAGCTTCAGTCATTTAGTCTATCTCAAGGTCAACGAATTGTGTATGTTGACTCCAACAATACTAAGATAGCCGATTCTGATAAGATACTTTTTACAAATAGCAGTGAATCATTTTCTAATCTAAAGAGTTTCCAAAATGCCATTGTGGGCAAGTTTGGTTCCATTTCGGAGAAGATAAACCAAGATAACATGCTTGTGTCATACTATCCCATGGAAGCACTTCAAAATAGGTGGGTAGTTCTTTGGATACAGCCCCTTAGCAACATTGGTGATAATAGTAGCAAGTCCTTGTCCGAATAAATACTGGCGATCGGATTTATTGCTCGTGACCAAACTTTCTTGTAAATCATTTAATATTTGTTGATAGCCGATCTAAGATGCGAATATCAACACAGCGATATAAATATAGTTTGGATATTTCCAATTCGACTATTGTTACGAAGAGAAATAAAAAATGAGTTCAGTCTATATTTACATATTTGAAATTATACTCGGTTAGTCCTTGAGAAATGTTGCGAAAGCATTTACCTGTTATTTTATTTATGGACCATTTACATATTCCACAATACTGCTCAATTATAAGGCAAGAGGATCTCAAAATCATCAAGGATATTCGGAGTATTCAAGACTGCTAGGCAATTAGCAGGTCTAATTTATATCAATTATTAATTAACAAGAATAGAGAACTTAGTTAAGACTTTGTGAAAAACAACTAAAATTTTCTAATCGGATCCAAGATTTCAATTTAAAACTCTTACCAACTCTCATCCCATTGTTATAACTCATATGGAAGAATATGCCTTGAACCAAAATCATTCTTTTCCACGGTAGAATACGTATAAATAGCGACTGAATTTGATTTTGTTTCACTTTAGCCAAATTCTATGTTAGAGAAAAACATGTTGTCTGGCACTATTGGCTGTGATAGTGCGAGTTAGAATCAAATAGTAGGGTCCCAGATTTGGAACACCCGGATCACTTCTGCACAAAAATAACCGGTGTATTGTCTTTATTGTTAAGGACGATTTTAGAAAGATGACTGAAATTTCAAAAAAGGAAAAACGTTCAAATTTCTAGTTGAATTAATAATTATATACATGACTTTATATACCTATATTCGTAAATAGTGCTGAATGAGTAGTATTATTAATGTAAATACTCTACCTTTAGTTATAGTTACAATATCATTCATTTTACTTTTGGGTCCAACATCAGTGACCATGAATGTATTTGCTACAACCAACACAGCTAATCAAGGCATAGGCCAATCACAGTCTGCAATCCAACTTGGTGTTTGTGTATCAGGGAACGGTACACTTTTTTCATGTAACAACGCCAATACTCAAAACCAAGCAAATAGTGGAAACAACGCAGCAGCACAACAAGGTGGTAGTGGTAGTGGTGGCAATTCAGCCAATCAAGGCATAGGCCAATCACAAACTTCCAACCAAAACAGTGGTGTAACATCTGGTGGCAACACAACTAATTCTGGAAACAACGCCAATACTCAAAACCAAAATAATACTGGTAGCAATGCTGTCGGACAAATAGGCGGTAGTGGTAGTGGTAGTGGTGGCAATTCAGCCAATCAAGGCATAGGCCAATCACAAACTTCCAACCAAAACAGTGGTGTAACATCTGGTGGCAACACAACTAATTCTGGAAACAACGCCAATACTCAAAACCAAACTAACACAGGAAACAACGCAGCAGCACAACAAGGTGGTAGTGGTAGTGGTGGCAATTCAGCCAATCAAGGCATAGGCCAATCACAAACTTCCAACCAAAACAGTGGTGTAACATCTGGTGGCAACACAACTAATTCTGGAAACAACGCCAATACTCAAAACCAAAATAATACTGGTAGCAATGCTGTCGGACAAATAGGCGGTAGTGGTAGTGGTAGTGGTGGCAATTCAGCCAATCAAGGCATAGGCCAATCACAAACTTCCAACCAAAACAGTGGTGTAACATCTGGTGGCAACACAACTAATTCTGGAAACAACGCCAATACTCAAAACCAAACTAACACAGGAAACAACGCAGCAGCACAACAAGGTGGTAGTGGTAGTGGTGGCAATTCAGCCAATCAAGGCATAGGCCAATCACAAACTTCCAACCAAAACAGTGGTGTAACATCTGGTGGCAACACAACTAATTCTGGAAACAACGCCAATACTCAAAACCAAAATAATACTGGTAGCAATGCTGTCGGACAAATAGGCGGTAGTGGTAGTGGTAGTGGTGGCAATTCAGCCAATCAAGGCATAGGCCAATCACAAACTTCCAACCAAAACGCCCAATGTGTAGCAGGGGGTAATACAGCCAACTCCTGTAACAACACCAGCACTCAAAACCAAGCAAATAGTGGAAACAACGCAGCAGCACAACAAGGTGGTAGTGGTAGTGGTGGCAATTCAGCCAATCAAGGCATAGGCCAATCACAAACTTCCAACCAAAACGCCCAATGTGTTTCTGGTGGAAACGTAGCTGGTTCATGTAACAACGCCAATACTCAAAACCAAGCAAATACTGGTAGCAATGCTGTCGGGCAAATAGGCGGTAGTGGTAGTGGTAGTGGTGGCAATTCAGCCAATCAAGGCATAGGCCAATCACAAACTTCCAACCAAAACGCCCAATGTGTAGCAGGGGGTTCCTTGAGCAATTCATGCAGCAACACCAGCACTCAAAACCAAGCAAATAGTGGAAACAACGCAGCAGCACAACAAGGTGGTAGTGGTAGTGGTGGCAATTCAGCTAACCAAGCAATTGGTCAATCACAATCCTCTAACCAAAACGCACAATGTGTTTCCGGTAAAGACGCTATAGTATCTTGTAACAATCAAAACTTCCAAAACCAAGTAAATAGTGGAAACAACGTATTAGGACAACTAGGTGGTACTGGTACTGGTACTGGTACTGGTAGTAGTAGTAGTAGTGGTGGTAGTGGTGGTAGTGGTGGCAATTCAGCCAATCAAGGCATTGGCCAAGCACAATCCTCTGACCAAAACGCACAATGTGCTTCTGGTGGAAACGTAGATGAATCATGTAACAACGCCAGCACTCAAGACCAAGAAAATAGTGGTAGCAACGCAGCAGCACAACAAGGCGGCAGCAGTGATAGCAGTGATAGCAGTGATAGCAGTGATAGCAGTGATAGCAGTGATAGCAGTGATAGCAGTGATAGCAGTGATAGCAGTGATGATGGAGAAAATTAATCTACCGGAGGCATAGGTCAATCACAAACTTCCAACCAAAACAAGGGGCGCACTAGTTTGTTTTTCAATCTATCTGTGCGAACCACGGTGGATAACCTAATGATTTCCACCAAACAATCTCTCTATTTTAGTAACGGATCCTATTTGAAGTTATCCCGATTAATTAACTATTAACTCTCCTGAATGTTGACATACTTGCTTTGAGAAGGTTACTAGTCAATAATCCATCTTAGTACAAGGTTTATTTGATAAAAAGGCAGTCTTTTGGACATCCTTTTTGCTAATTAGAACCAAATTACCCTAATTCTAACGGATTGATAAATCCATTCAAGCGAAAATTGACCAGATATCAATCCAAAAAAACTGTACGCAAATCCTCATTCAATGAATCTAAAATTTCCATATCTTTTTGATTTATGTGAAAATCAAATACCTGACTGTTCTCTAAAATTCTTTCCTCGTGACTAGATTTTGGAATAGCAACTAGATCATGCTGTAAGCTCCAACGTACAAGTATTTGTGCAGGAGTTTTGTCATACGCTATTGCAATTCTAACTAGATTAGATTCATTTAGTCTTTGACCCCTTGTCAATGGACTATAAGCTTCAAGTTCGATCATATTGGTCTTGCAGAATCGTAATAGATCCTTCTGATATAAGTATGGATGAAATTCCACTTGGTTAACGGCAGGTACAGTATCGGAACTGTGTAACGTTTCTTTCAATTCAGTGATAGAGTAGTTGCTCACTCCAATTGAATTTACTTTTCCGCTATTTAGTAGCTTAATCATGGCTTTCCGTGTTTCTGTAATTTTTTTCCGAACTGGCCAATGTATAAGATAAAGATCCATATAGGATAACCCAAGTCGCTTAAGGCTAGAATCAAATGCCTTCAATGTGGAATCGTATCCTTGATCGCTATTCCAGAGCTTTGTAGTAATAAAGATGTCCTCTCTTTTTACATCACTTTCCTTTAAAGCCTTTGCCAACATCTGATTCATTACCATAAATCATAGCAGTATCAAAGTGTTTGTAGCCAGTCTTCAGTGCGAATTTGACTGCTTTGACGGTTGATTTTCCTGGATGTATTTGATAAACTCCTAGCCCAAGCCGTGGAATTTGAATTCCATTATTCAATTTAACCGTAGAATTTAAGGTAAATGACATACAAAAAGTACATCTTTAGATCCGACTTAACTGTATCTATGACAGTCAATCATGACAATAATATTTCACTCCTTTTCTCTGCTAACCCTAGAGGAAAAATGATTTCCACCAAACCCTTATACCATGGGGACTTAATCCCGCCAAACTGGTTCATATGTATGCCCAATTTATGAGAAACGTAAAGCATTTCACTGGACATAAAAACAAATATCTAAAATATCTCATTCAAAATTTTGTCGTTATAACGAGTTGACAGACTGTAAAAAAAGACGATCAGGTCCTTCCAACAATACAAATAGCTTCATTTTTAAAGTTGACAGATCCTGAATCCCTATCCGCATATTGAGTTACTGCTTCAGTTATTGCTCTCAAAATCTCTTTTTTTCTTTCTTGCGATTGATTGGACAGGAACACTTGAACCGGTGAAGCTGTTTCATATACAAAATTTGTGAACGCTTCCGCTGAATCAAAGTTAAAGATCAGGTCCTGCCTTTCAATAGCAATGTCTTCAAACCCTGCATTGATAAAGAAATCCTTAAGCAAGTTTTCATCAGTTAGACTAAACGGTCCTGGAGTATTGGTTGGAAATACTGGGTTTTTCATTTCCTTCAATAATATATCAAGTGGCACGGAAATAAAGGGAACTTTATCGGGCGAAGCCTAAACAGCATCTGAAAATAGCCCTCCGTTAACCAGTGACTTATAGACGTTGGATAAACCAACTTTAAGATTGGGAAAAAACATGAGTCCAAATCTACAGTGCTGCATCAAATGTCAAATGAGGTAAATCAATTTTTTCTAAATCGCCCTCTTAATTCTATCATATTTTGTAAGCCTAAGGAAATTGCTCTTTGTTTTGCAACTGACAACATCTGGGTTGATAAGTCGATAGCAAAGATTCGACCGCTCCTACCTACCTCCTGTGCCGCAGTTATTGCTGGTTCTCCAAGTCCAGTGGCTACATCAAGGACTCTGGATCCTTGCTTTATGCCCGCAAGTTCTATCATACGCTTACTGAGATTCTTCCCCGCAATTTCAGTCGTTTTCCACCACTTTTGCCAACCACCAGCAATGTTATTCCAACCCTGACGCTGACCTTCCTTATACTGTTCAGGATCAAAATTTGACATGGATCGTTTGACTTAAAATTCATGATATATAAAAGATTTCATGAAATAAAACAACATTTATAGATTCATAATAAATACCTTCAAAGTGTATTTTTGATACTTTTGAGTATCTTGATTAACGAGGGGATTCGCAAAATCAATTAAATTCTGATATTCGTCTAGAATTGGAAAATCTGTCTATCAGTCATATCATTTTCCACGGGATAATGGATTGATAGGTACCTTTGAGGTCGTCAAAAAAGTGATGTAATGTGGGGATTAGCACGCTGGAGAGGTTTTACTGAAAGTATAACAATACGTATGATATCGCCTGCGATATTATGGAACTCTAATAGACATAAGCATCTTTCATATAATCGAACCCACATAGGAAGCAGGTCGATACGGCTATGATGTAAGAATAAGCCATCTATTATCCCCTTAAACCCAATTCTACACAAAATTCTTATATTTTGCGTCTCCTTATAGTAAAACTGTTGGCACAAAGGCTAAAGACTATCGAGAAAGGAAACCATATAATTGCGGTCTATCCTAGCAAAGAGGAGAAATTCAATGAAGCCTTTGCCTTTCTAAAGGATGGTCTTGAAAGAAATGAGGTTGCTGTAATTACAACCACAGATCTCCCAAAAAACGAAATCCGTGCCAGGATGAAAAATGAATGGCAATTAAATATTGCTGACCTTGAATCCCGAGGAGATGTTATTATCCGAACCACTGAGGAAGCGTATTTTCCGGATGGAATTCCTAATATTCAGCGAACACTTGGATTATGGTCCACGTTAGTTGAAAACTGTCTTAACAAAGGTAAGAGGGGAATGCGAGTATTCGGAGATATGGGCGCATTTTTCAAAAACGGGTTTACAAAAGAACTACTTGAATATGAATCATGTTTGGAACAAAGATTTAACTTTCCTATTATTGGCATATGTGCTTATGATTCCAAAGATATCGATAATAATTTTACGTCAGAACAAATCAGACAACTACAGCAACATCACGATACTATCTGGATTGAACCATATTAAGTGATTGAATGATTAACGGTTTAAGATTAGAAAGTTATCAACAAATTATCAATCAAATAGAGTCTAAATACTCAAAACCCAAAATTATATACTATACTGTTGTTACTATGATGCGGGAAAAATCATTCCAAATACAGTTCCTTGCTTGTGGTCTTCATATACTCTGTCTCCTACCCAAATTTTACCTCTATATCTTTCGACCAATGTTCTTACTATCGATAAACCTACTCCACTTCCCTTAGCTTTGGAATAGAATCGGTTGAACAATTCCTTTTTCATAGAGTCTGGTATTCCTTTACCATAATCTGATACAGTTATCATCCAATATTTTACTTCAGCAATGAAGTATTCCCTTATCAGGACATCAATTTTAACCTCTGATGATTCTGCATATTTAACACTGTTTGAAAATAAATTAACAAAAATTTCCTCAAGCAGATCTTCTGCAATTACATTTATGTCAGTAGAATCATAATGATCGTCTACTACATTTAAATAAAATCTAATTCTTTTGGCCTGTGGGTTATTATTGCAAAGCGTTTGCTCCAAGGTAGTGTATGCATTATTGATTGCATCTGGAAGATTCTTTAGTATTAACTTTAGATCCTTTTGTGTATAAAGTCGTTCTAATCTACGTAGGTTGTCTAAAAGTGATTGACTTTTACTTATTGCTTTTTTTGCAGTTGCAAGAAATGAAGAAATTTCTTCGTTATTCTGAGATAGGTTGTTGTTTGTGATACTATTATTTTTTCTACAATGAAAGTTGCAATATCCAAACTATTCTGTATTATCTGGTGATAATTTCCTATATCGTGTGAGAGTAAATCAAATAAAAGTTCAGAGTGCATTTTTTCTTTATTCGTTTTATCATTATTTTCTTTTACTTCCCATATGAGATCAAAACAATAAACAGCATTTCTCACTATAGGAACATCTTTAGAATATGACCAATTATCAAGGGAAAAAATAAAACTGCTATCTTGGTTATTAAGTTGGTGCGATTGTACTTGCATATTTACAGAAAAAGAAAAAATATCCTGCCTGTCTCTAATAAACAGCAAGGAATTTGATGTGGACTTGGGTAATGATGATTTTATTGATCTGTATCCGATAAATGGAACTAGATGTTTAGTGAGCCGCGTACTATTCTCGTCAAATGCACATAACAATCTGATAATTATATTCTTGGCCAACTTCTGTGATATTATATAATCAATTATTTTGTAATACGACAAGAATTGTAAGGATGAGGGTGCAGGCAACATTATGTCCATTTCGGATTCAACTGATTGAATAAATTTGGACAATCCATCAAGAAATTTATTGTCCATTTTTGATTCCGAATAATTAGTGTTATTATCATTGTTATCATTATCATTGTTATTGTTTCCCGTATGTTCGTCATAATCATACATTTCTTGTTTTAGCCTCGAATATTGTAAAGGTATATCAATATAGCGGATTCTGATACTGTCAAGCCTATAAGATTATCTATAAGCAAGTCATGTCTGGGCTTATTTGTTATATTTATCAACCATTATTAGGATTTGTATTTGAGAAGAAGCATTTTCATTAAAATTCGTAAAATACATTAAAAAAGATCTGACTTTTGAATTAATAATATTTTGAAAGTCCTTCTTTCACATCGTCTCAAAATAATAAACAACACATACATGCTTCCTGTAAGGTCCTGTCTTATAAGAAATCTGGAACTCTTAAATCCAAAAATATGCAAGAGATGAGACTCCCTCAAAAATTGACTTGGTGGCAATATTAATGAAATCACAAACCCCTATTCTAATAGGATTCATTATTATTCTCATCATGATTCGATATTTAATACTAAAATGATTTATTTACAGAAAATATGTGCAATAATACTATTGTCTATTTATGCCATGCTATACAGTCATATTTGTAATGTCTGAAGATCAAGATAATAAAAAGAATGAAAATCGTGGGGAAAATCTTGTTGAAATAACTAATGAATATAATGAAAATGATAGACCTCAAGACGAATCTGAGGGTGTTTTAGATGAAGCAGTAGATAAGGTAAAGGCAGGAACAAAAGCTGTAATCAACAAGGTTAAGGATACTGACAAAGACCTTGGCGCCGAATATGATAAAGAAAAAACAATATGATCTGAAAATATGAACAATTAAAGGATATAGTTGAGATTTAATGAATTTCTTGGGGTACCTATCTTTTCTTTTAGCTGTGATTTTTACATCGATTATGAATTTCTTGGGGTACCTATCTTTTCTTTTAGCTGTGATTTTTACGATATCTTTCATAGTATGCCTGGCTGCTCAGCAAATAGTTACTTACCATGGTATCATAGAAAAAGCAAGGAAATTTGTGAATAACAAGCATTCTCTAAAGAATTAATTAACATGCAACTTAATTTAGAAATATAGTCAATGGTGTGATATTAGTATTACTCAAATAGCGGTGAATTTGTTATAGTTGAGCTCAGGTGATATGGGGTTCAAATGTATTTTCAACTCTAGCAAAAGAAATTCAGATATTCCATTTCATAACTTGTACATCAAATTTTAAAAACTTTCAATGTTATCAATTAATTTTTTAGACTTGTTGTTATGTTATGAAGATAATCTTGTTTGCTTTTTCAGTTCATCATTGCTATTCCTTAATGTTTATGCTCAATGGAAAAACTTTGAAATACGAAGGTAAAATACCGATTGGCTCTCCATCTACTGATACTGTAATGTTATTTTCAAGGTCGGATAACAATGCTATAGCTTGTGATTGACCATAATAAATTTCATCTTGGTTAGCAATAGATTCTTCACCCCTTTTTATATCCACAAGCTTGTCTAGTATTTTGAAACCACTTGAATTTTTTACTATTATCGTATCTAGCAATCCGTCGTTCATTTCAGCTTTTGTTGCTGCATTAAAACCTCCTCCCATGATATTGCCGTTTGCTACCATCGCCATCGTCATGTTGGTCAAAAGCGTTTTGACATTTGTATTATCGGTATCATTTACAAATTCAATCAATTCACAAACATTACTCTGATAGGTTGGTATTGTTGCAAGTACTCCTGTAATAGTTGATAGCAGACGGCTACTAATTCTGTCTCTCACCATTTTGGACCTATTTATTATTTCTGCACCAACTCCTATTTCAGCTGCATTTAAGATAACACGACCGACGTAATCTTCTATTTCTTCTTTGTCATCTTTCCTAGTGTGAACAATTGCTGTGATAGCGTCGATTTTCTTGAAGTTGTCTGTCGAAGTTACAACCTTGCAGCATTCTTCAATTTCTGATGGCAATCCCAATGACTTTACCAGAATATTTCTAGTTCCACCAGGAAGGACTGTTAATATTGCGTCTGGATTAATAATATCCATCTGAACAAATTCGGACGATTTCTTGTTATCTTTCATATTTTTTAAATTAAACTCTTTATCGAGCCTTATTTTGAAAAATCCATTAGCAACCTCATTGACCATCCCGTCTCCTCCGATTGGAATTATGTTGTTATAGCCTTTTTCGAGATATTCTCGTGTTAGAACGGTGCCATCATCAGCTTTTTTTGTAAATATGTATTCGATGTCTTCTCCAAAATATTTTTTTAAGATAGCATGCAGGGAGTCCCAATTCTTTCCTGTTTGACCTCCACTTGAATTTGGATTTACTATGATTATGGACTTTTTGGTCATTGATATATTCTTCATGGCATATATTCATATTGATTAATGTGTCGGTTTATTCCTTGCAATTGCCGTAAATATTTTGTTTACTTTTTATTATGTTGACTTGGGATTTCCCTATCGCATGAAAATATCTATATTTTTCTAAAATACAAATAACGATACTATAGTTTTGACTAACATCACCCCACAGGTATCCTCACTCCTCAGGAACCTCAGTTGGATACCTGAGTTTCATCGATTTTTTTTTGATTTGAATTTGCAATTTTGATCCTCGTACTTTTTCAAAAAACGATACCTATGATTTTGGCACACTTCCAATGAATG
Source organism: uncultured Nitrososphaeraceae archaeon (assembly GCA_963759575.1). Classification (GTDB taxonomy): domain Archaea; phylum Thermoproteota; class Nitrososphaeria; order Nitrososphaerales; family Nitrososphaeraceae; genus Nitrosocosmicus. The sequence goes on from CAVWZU010000001.1 coordinate 81,459, forward strand.
TTAAGTCTATAACCGCAAGTGAAGCTAACGCGCATAATGGAAGTTAACTTCCACAATCGCACCATCGGAAGGCCTTATAAAACTGCAATTGGCCGGTTGACCAATGCCTGGTGATGATGCGTCACAAGTATTGTGAAAATAATACCATTAGGGATGATGGTGGTGTTGTTTAATTAGATAAACATGAACGTCTAACTTCTAATACATCACAAACTGAAACTAGTTTAGTTGGGTATTGAATAGATGTGATGAATGAACAAATGATTATTCATTCAACCAATTCTATCAAGGTCATTCTAATACTACCCTTTCGAAAGGACCCGGTCCACAATTTCAATATTCAACTTTTGGAATTGGTTTACTTGGTCACATTTTAACCTCAAAATCAAATGTGTCAACTTTTGATAATCTATTGGAAAATACTATATTGGATGTATTGGGAATGAATGACACAAGTTTTGTTCTTTCAGACTCTCAAGAATCTCAATTGGTAGTGTGCCACTTTAACGGTCAAGAACTTCCATTGTGGGATATCCGATCTCCTACTAATCCTGTCGGAGGACTTTATTCGTCTGCTAGTGACATGATAAGATTCTTATCAGCTAATATGGGATTGATTAAAACAACTTCAGATAATGCCATGCAAGAATCACATTTGATAAGACATAGTACAGACCTTTCATGCCTAATAATTTACAAGCATCAACAAAAGGTGATAATATCGAATCATATATAGGTTTAAGATGGAGTATAACTACAAACCTTGATCACGAAATTATATGGCATAATGGGATTACGATTGGTGGTTACACTGCCTTTATGGCCTTTAATCCTGTTTTAGAGAGATGTATCGTCATCTTAAGCAGTGCCGATTATGCGAATAATAATATTTCAAATATTGTTTTCAATCAGAAGGATAAGCTATCATCTCTGATATGGGATTTACTCAATCAATGAAGGTAGGTTACTACTACTTATTTTATTCTTTATCCATTTTCTTTATTCTTGTAACCAATTTCTATAATTTTGACAATACCACACAATCTTTTAACAGATATGAATTCAAGGTTCAAAATGGTTAAATAATAGAAAAAATTATCATATAATTAATCGATTTCATAATGGACATTTATTTTTCTGAACAGAAAAGCTACTCGGAAAGAGGGGGCGTAGACCAAATATTAAATCCCACCATTTCTGTGAAGAATGTGGTCTTCCAGTCTTACACAACTGAATGTTTTTCTAAAATTAACAGTTTCTATGAGACCCATGACCTTGTTCTTGAAATATAAATCTACATCTATTATCACAATATTCATTGTTCTTATTCTAGGTAATATTTTTCCTGTTTATTCAATCGACAACCATGCCAAACATGGCACCCCACCACCACTGTCAATTCAGAATCAACAGACTGCTAACATAGGAGAGCAAGATGTGTCAGTTAATAAACCGTCTAAATCCTATGCAGAACTAATCGTCACATTCTGCCAAGATGATGGCGACCATTGTCCCACAATGGCCTTAGACGATCTCAATAAAACAGAGAGTCGTCAATTGGTTTTAGGAACTTTTTCGGATGTTATTCAGGTATATGATGAAAACAATTACACTTGTCATCATGAAGGACATCACCTTGGGATGTGGTTGAATAACTATACCCGAAACATAACAGAGGCGCTCAAGTATGCTACAATACTCTGTGGAGGTTCAGTTTACCATGGTATCTTTCAAAGCTATTTTGAAGGCGAACAATTAGTTCACAATGCAAATAAAGATCAGATCCTAATCACAAATCTTTGTCCTATAGGTCAAGAACATGTCAGTTGGCTACATGAACGTGATTGTTTCCATGGAATAGGACACGGTTTAGTGAAATTATACAGTTACAATACTACCGCTGCAGTTGATCGTTGTAATGAGTTTATACCCTTGTGGACACAGAGCGCATGTTCAAGAGGTGTATTTATGGAATATTATGAATATTTCTTTGAAACAGGAAAAGGCGATTTTGACAAAAATGACCTCTATTCCCCTTGTAACAGAACCGTTGAAAAATTTGCACCTCAGTGCTATTACTATTTTCCAGCGTATAAAGTGGTAGGAAACAATCTTACAATCCAACACAATCTCACAGATGCATTTGCTCAATGTGATAATATTTCTCCAGGCAAATTTGCCAAATATTGTTATCAAGGTATTGGTAGGCTGTTATCACCTAATGCATATACTGATCCAGAATATTCAATTGCGGCTTGTTACAGTGGAAATCAGCCAGCATATAGTTATGATTGTTTACTAGGAACGCTCAAGACAATCCTTAAGGGAGATGGAAAAACAGATGCTGGGTTCCAGTTCTGCAGTGTTTCAAACCCAGAATTTAAAGCGACATGTTATGAAATTCTCGGGATGTGGATTAAAACATTCCTCTATATTAATCAACAAGAATTAGAAACTGAATGTGCTAAGACACCTGATGTGGAATATGTTATCAATTGCATGAATGCAAATCCCGGATCTGGGGCAGATGTTCCCGTATTTGAACCAGTTTAAGTGGTGGAAAGTAGTAATGTAGGCGGCTATCGCCCAGAGTAAGCCCAAACTTGCGATCCTACCACTACCATATCCTGATGTACCGGCGACTGCATAATCATTTAGAAAAACCTGGGTTATAAAATAATTTAGATAGCAATTTTATATATCCTAACTCATTGTTATTGGTATGCAATCTATAACATTATTTGTCATAATACTACTTAGCATAAGTATATTATTACACAATGACAAAAACGCGTTCAGTCAAACATACCAGAATGAAAATGATAAAGCAAATCACGATCTCATTAACTTGGTCACAAATTCGCTCAATTTATCTGCTCCAGTATATCAAGCATATTCGGGAGCCTTCCTCGGAACTAAGAATTTATCATCCGGCCCACCCATAATAAGCGAAGATCATGCTGTCGAAAAAGCTGTTATGAAAAATGTGGGCAATGTAACCAATAATATGACCTTCTTAAATACTCATTTACCAGATGGTACTATTCAGAGTGCCGCCAAGGGGGTGATTACATCTGATGACGGACAAAGCATTAGTTGGATTTCTTCAGATATTGGAATGATTAGTGACCAGGGGGAATTGTTTCATGGGATAGTCCAATTTAACATATCAAATAGTTCAAGTTTCTCATATCTAAATAATGCAACAGGTATAGACACACAGACTCCAGAGATTAAAAGGACAATATGGTTAATTGAGAAGTAGATGTGATGGTGTGGATGGTACACAGTACAGTAAATGAGTTAGTTGATCAGGTCAATAGACCCAATTGATATCCTGTGGAATTATACATTTGTGTTGCGATGCCTTCTTTATTTTGTTTATACATTCCATGATTCTGTCAGTTTTTCTCTTTGGATGATTCTATCCCCTGTAAAAGATAGTCTGGCCAGGAGTTGCAGCAGGAGCATTAGACTTATTTTCCGTAGTGGTGAGAGAATTGGTATTGTTAGCTCCCACATCGATCGGTTGCGCTAGTGCTTGTAGTTGATCAAACCTGTTGTCATTGCTATATGTAGTTACCAACAACATTCCCGTAATAATTGGAGCAAAAACCAAAAAGAATTTCATCATTCCCTAATTCGTTATATTATATATAAGAATATCGACAAGATATTACCGATCATGAGGAAAAGGAGTGGGTTCATATACGCATATTCTTTTAGAAATTCATGATTCCAATAAACTCTGGATCATAAGGAACAGTCTGCTTTATCCTCTTATTGATCCCAAAGTAAATCCTTTTATCATTTGCCTTTGGAAAGCGATTATGAGAATAATCACTGGCAGCAGAGCTACAATAATCCCCGCAGCCAAGTATCCCCATTCGATCCTGTACAAAGAAATGAATTGATATAGTGCCACTTGAAATAATGTGGAATTTGGAGAATTCGCAAGGACGATCGGAAGAACAAATTCGTTCCAAGAGAAAATAAATGAAAATATTGATGCGACTGCAAAGCCGGGCATAGAAAGGGGTATAGTGATCCTTCTCAACACCCCTATCTTTGAACAACCATCTATCAATGCAGAATCTTCTAATTCCTTTGGTATCGTTTCAAAATAATTTTTTAACAATATTACGTTTAGTGGTATGATAAGTATTTGAAAGGTAAGAATTAGAGAAAAGAGGGAATTAAGTAGTCCTAGATTTGCAAGAATACTATATAGAGGTATTATGTTTATGACAACCGGTATCATGAATAAACCTAGTATAAGAGAAAAGAAGACATTTTTAGCTCTAAACTCAAATCTGGCTAGAGCGTACCCTGCAAAGGCACAAATGGTAACATTTAAAATCATACTTCCAAAACTAACAATTAAACTATTGTACAGGCTTTTTACAATAGTAGAATTTGTAAATACAAAAGCATAATTTTCAAATGTAACTTGTTCAGGAATCAATTTGGGGGGAAAACTCATGGTTTCATCATTTGGTTTTAATGATGTAGTGAAGACCCAAATCAAAGGAAATAGTGTGAGCCCAATGAATATGAATATTGCAATGTAAACAAAGGATTTTTCAATCTTTTCAATCCTATTATTAGAAAGTATACCCATGTTTATGTCATCCCCTCCGTTTTAATGCTATGATATAGATAAACGCAACTACAATGTTGATGGATAACAATATTATTCCCGATGCCGAACCCTTGGATAAAAGCCCAAATTCAAACGCCTGTCTATACATGTATAGCGACGCAGGAGTACTAGCGAATAATGGATTACCTCCAGTCATTATTAAGGGAATTTCAAAAAAATTTATTGACCAGATAGTTATTAAAATGATGTCGATTATTATAAATGGTTTTATCAGTGGAAGCGTTAGATAAACAAACGACTTGATTTTAGATGCACCATCCACCCTCGCAGATTCATAGATTGACTGATTTATAGATAACAATCCTGCAGTAAGGAACAAAATAGTAAATGGTGTTCCATACCAAACATTTGCTATGATAATTGACCATACAACTATATTGGGATCTGACAGCCAAGCTATAGCCGAAAACCCCAGATATTCTAGAATGTAGTTTATAATTCCAAAACTGTTGTCAAAAATAAATTTAAATGAAAAAGCAGCAATCAATCCAGACGTTATCCAGGGGATCATAATTAAAGCGATCAAAATTTGCTTTCCCTTAATATTTTGATTTAATAGGGATGAAATAACGAGACCTATAACAAACTGAAATACAACAGACCCTCCAACAAAGATTATCGAAATTTTAATTGAGGTATGAAAATTTGGATCATTTAAAACTTGTACAAAATTATCAAACCATACAAATTCCCATTCTTTTAAAATTGTTGTTATTGAGACTCCATGTGTGGAGATATAAATATTCCAAACGAACGGAAATAATAGAAATACACACAATATTGAAATGGCCGGTAAGAGATAAAGATAGGGCTCATATTTTGCTATAGAGTGCATTTCTATGAAAAATAATGTGTGGATTTAGATTTTGCTACCAGCCTAGAATCTCAGCGGTTTTTTTGGCGGCATCATCCAGAGCTTGTTTGGGCGCTTTTATGTTGTAAAAAACTTCATCAATGGCCTGTTTTATGTTCTCAGCTATTTGAGGATATTCCGGGATGTTTGGCCTACTATGACCCTGCGGGATCATGGATATCATTTCAGAATAATAAGGAATGGTACTATTTAGCTGGGATGAATAATTACCTTCGCCAATCGGTTTTTGAGTTGGAAGATACCCTTCTTGTTGTAACATTGGGGTTAAAACCTCCGGGTCCACCACGATCGTCAACAACTCCCATACCAAATCTTTGTTAGGAGATGTTTGCGGGATGCTTAATACCCATCCACCCATCGTTGTAGTGGTATTAACGCCAGCAGATGGAGTTGGGAACAGCGGTAGCATTCCAATACTCTCGTCTAATGAGTTCCATTCACTTTTAGGGAAAGTGCCTAACAACCATGACCCTTCTAGCATAACTGCAAACTTTTTATCCGCAAATTCCTGTCCCCAAAAGTGGTTGGGCTGAGGCGAAATACCTGCATCTACTTGTTGCTTTAAGAATTCCAATGCCTTTACACCATGTGAACTGTTGAATGCGGGATACCAGTATGATCCCTTATCAGGATGATTGTCTCTTTGTTCAAGTATTTGACCGCCTAGCATCCATAAGTATGGATACCACATATCAGGCGAGTGAGCGGCTCCCACCAGATGTACTCCCTGGATTCCACGGTCTTTTAAGATATCATTTAACTTCTTGGCTGATTCGATATACCCATTCCACGTAGTCAAATTCTCTGGCTTAATACCTGCCTCCTGGACGAGATCTTTCCAATACCACATTGCTCGAACATCAGTCCATGACCAAATGCCATAGGTTTTATTTTCATATTTGCCTCCATCCCAATTGGTCGGGTACCATTCATTTGCTCTTCCCCAATCATTTACTTTATCGGTTATGTCGGTAAGAAAACCACCTTCTGCAAATTCTCCAAGCCATATTTGATCAACAGATATCAAATCTAAGGGAGTTTGTCCTGCCATAGAGGTTAAGATCTGTGTTCTGGTTGCATCATATGGCAATACGCGGTAATCGATTTGGATATCTAATTCTGGATGGTTTTGTCTTAATTTGTCCAAAGCCTTTTCAAATAAAATATCCCATCTTTCTTTAGGTTCGGCTACAATCGCTGTAAGTGTAACTTGCTGCTGTTGCTGCCCATACACCTTGTCGTAATTGTTTTGTAGAAAAAAAATCACAAAGACTAATAAAACTAGCATAGAAAATGAAGGCACATATAATTTCATTAGCCTTATAGGTACATCAACTTTTTTAAGTATTACTCAAGCAGTAAAATTTTTAACTAGTACATATTGAAATCTAGAAATTTTGAGGCCTTGAAGCAACATCTACAATCTGTCTAAAATGGTCGAGTCATATTACAAGCAAAAAACCCATTGTTTTTTCAATTATTAATATATTCTTTTTCCCTCCTCGTCAAAAAAATGCATCTTTGAATACTCAATTTCTATTTCTATCTTATCGCCTACATGAAAAGTATTTAAAATATTATTTGTAGTAACAAGTAAACTATCCAATCCAATTTTCACTTCGATTGTGGTGTCATCGCCAAGCATTTCAATAAAGACTACAATTCCGTCTAGTCTGATTCCTGTTGTAATATCAGTTTCCTTAAGAATAATTACATCTCTTGGTCTTACCCCAACAATGAATTTTGGAGTTAGCTCTTTCTCTAGCAGTATCTTATCAACTGGCTGAATAACGATTGGTTGTGAGAACAAGAATAGGGATTTATCTCTAATTGACCCATTGATTAAATTCATCTGCGGATTACCAATAAATTGTCCAACAAATGTGTTTGTAGGTTGATGATAGACTTCAAGAGGGGTTCCAATCTGCTGTATATGTCCATCTTTCATAATGGCGATCCTATCTGCCATACTCATGGCTTCAACCTGGTCATGAGTTATATACAAAGTAGTTATTCCGATTTTCTTTTGTAGTTTCTTTATCTCCGTTCTCATATGTGTTCGAAGCTTTGCATCCAAATTACTTAGAGGTTCATCCATTAGGAATAATTTGGGTTCTCTTACCAAAGCTCTGCCTAGAGCCACTCTTTGCATTTGTCCGCCGCTTAACTCCCTTGGTTTTCTGTCAAGAAGATCCTTTATTCCTAATAGTTCAGCTATATGGATAACTTTTTCTTGTATATGTGGTTTAGATTTCTTTCTCATTTTGAGTGGAAATGAGATGTTATCACGGATAGACATATGTGGGTACAGAGCATAGTTTTGAAAAACCATAGCTACGTCTCTATCTTTGGGAGATAATTCATTTATTTTCTTATTTCCCAAAAAAATCTGTCCATTTGTTGGGGTCATTAATCCTGCGATGCATCTTATCGCGGTAGTCTTTCCACATCCTGATGGTCCCAGCAATACCATTAATTCACCTGACTCTATATTGATACTAAATTTATCCAAAGCTGTCGTCTCTCCGTATTTTTTTGTGAGGTTTTCTATCTTGAGATCGACCATGTCTTATATATCCTAGTTTATATCATAAATCACCTTACATAAAGAATTACATGTAAAAAAATTTAGAGAGAAAAAGACTCGAATGACATTATTTATTATGACTATCCACCCTCATAACTACTCAGACAAAGAACCTCTTATCAAATTCAAGCATGTATATATCCCTCGTGATTTCCAACAAATCAGCTACCTAATATAATAACGCAATCAATGGATGGTACTATAGTAAGACACATATGGGATTACCCGCATTAGTATTATTTTCTAAGGTATCATTCCTATTTCCAAAGACTAATTGTATTAGTAATTACTATGGTACTCTCATCAAGCAAGTGGCCTAATGAAGCATTATGAACCAATATATCCGACTTTGACTAGGTCTCTTTGTAAATATGTATGACTATAATCAATTGAACGCTTATGATACTAACACCCTCTAAAGGTGTACTCTGGAATTTCTTAATATACTATTAATCAAAAGAAGAAATATGAACCCTCAAAATCCACATTCTTTATTCTTAGATTGTAAAGAAAAAAAGGGAAAGGTCGCAGGTTTGGATTTTAGTCACTAGTTTGCTTTTATAGCACTGGCCATACAGTCTCCAAGCTGTGGATTGAGATTACTGGGTAACTTTATCCATCCTTCCCGACAATCCGTATCCTTCATTTTGAATGATGCCGCATCAGCATCGTTTAAAGTTACAAAAGTACTCATCGTTAGTGCTAATGCAACCACAATTGCTATTGAAGCAACTATTTTTCTTGTTTTTTTATTCTTGTTTTTGAGATTTGTTATTCTCATAAAGTTAATATATAACAATAATTATATTGGGATTGCTAACTAATTGCAATACTCTAGTATTCTAGCAACTTTAGAAAATTAATTAGATATTTCTGGTTAGCAAATGTAACCCGGATTCCAACTTAAATTATACAAATTTTTCGTTATTATCGTACGTAGTCTTACCTTTGATAAATGATAGTATGTAAATCTATTCCATAGATAACACATTGAGAAAACTTTATTAAAATGATATATATTTTAGTCGTGACTCGCAAATCAAATTTGTATTACTATTTTTTTTGCACCAACGATAAATACGTTAGATTACTCTTCCTCGGCTTAAGTTTTAATTTTTAATAGGCTAGAACTTTTTTTGAACGTTCTCATGACTTGAGAGTTCCACTAAACCAAATCATTCTAACATGAGAAACCTAAGCCGGTAGTATACTCTCGAAATTGGTAACAATCTCAACAGACGATTTAAATATCGATTTCCCATTAACTTTACTTTTTAAATATGCACAAAGATTGTTGTAATAAATACTAAAGTTATAGATAACTAATAACTAACTACATCAACCTTTCCTGAGATTATTTTTTTCTAGTTACTATCAGAACAATCTATTTCAAATTGGTTGATGCATTTGGCGTAATCGGACTAATATATTACAATAATAAATAATAAATGTATAAACCAAAGATTGTGTAGTCTTTTTAATTTATTATTTAAGTAATCTTTCAACCTTCTGGTGTATTATTAATCTTGTAGAAATAATGCAAAAATTTTGGATGATATAGCACATGCAATTAGGAGAACCATCTAAAGTCATTAGTTCGTCTCTGAAAAAAGATTGATAAGAAAAAGAGTAAAAAACCTTGATGAATTATACAACTTAGTTATCTTACTTTAGTGCCTTCAATAACACCAATCATGTTAGATTTGGGATAATGAGTTTGAACATCTCCCCAACCGGATTGGTTTAGAAGCGATTTATACTCTTCAACCGTTCTTTCTCTTCCGGTGGTAGCACACATCATGTGTATATCAAATAATTTTGAAAAATGTGGTGTGCTAGGGTCCGGTACTAGATGTTCAACGAGGAATATCGTGGATTTGTCAGCCGCAGATTTGTGAATATTTGAAAGTATTTTTTTGCACTCATCGTCATTCCAATCATGAAGAATCATTTTCATGATGTATAGATCTGCTGAGGGGACTTGTTCAAACATATTTCCTTTGATGTATTTACACCGATCCTGTAAACCCATTTTATTCGACCATGATGATTCTTGATTGTTGACTACGGGTTCTAATTCTAAAATCGTTCCATTGAGGTGATTATGTTTTGATAGCAAATGACTTAAAAGGTGTCCTTGACCACCACCAATATCACAGACATGTGAGACATTAGAAAAGTCATATCCATTTAATGCCTCTAATACCATGGCAGTATGCATTGCTGAATAACTACTCATTGCCTCATTGAAAACTTTGGAATAGTCTGAATTCTTGCCTGCATATTCAAAAAGATTACTTCCATATTCTGAATTAAACGCATTTTGTTGTCCATCCTTAATCATTCTTGACAGGTGCTTCCATATTTGATAATGTTCTGGACTTTCCTCTAAAAGCAAAACTCCTTGAAGAGTTTGAGGATGATCTTTTCTAAGTAGTTCACCTGGAGTGGTAATTGAGAATCTGCGGCGGTCCTCCTCTTCTTTTAGAAAACCTAAGGATGTTATAGCTCGAAGAATGCGATATGCCATTGTCTCATCCAGATTCAAATCCTGTGCAATTTGACCTATATCTTTAGGGCTTCTTGTTAGGTAATCGAATATGCCTATTTTGGCACCAGCATACAGTATTTGACTTTTCCATCTGCCAAATATAATATCCATAGTCTCATGAAATTCAGACATATGTCTATTCTATCAAACTTTTTATTATAAGTTTGTGGCCCATTTCAAAGCCGAATGTTGGCGACAATAGTCTAGACATCAAACTGGTAATCTTTTTATATTTATGATGAAAATAATTGCTAAGCAAATGGACCATTATTATCGTGCTACGTTGATTGTTTTAGTATCCATTACTGTAGTAGGTTTAGTAGCGATCCCATTTGGGAATCCCAAATTTATTGATAGGGCAATTATTTTAGAATTATCATTTGTAACACTATCTATTTTGATATGGAAAGGATATGGTAAAGCACTATATGCATGTATTCCGATAGCTGCCGTAGTTATTATTGGTAATAGCCTTGCTCCACCACACGTTAATTTGATGATGACCTTTTCTAAACCACTAAACGCAATTATTCTGGTTATTGGTGGATATGTACTGCAGTGTGCACTGATATATACTAGCTTAAGAGCAATACAGAATATAAGGTCAAGAAAATTGATTGCGAATGCATATTTATAGGAATAATCGTACATATTTACAATATTTTCGCATAAGTGTGAGTCGATTATTATCAAATAAATGTTTTAATAAATATTTAACATGACTATCATAAAATGTATTCCCAATATCTAAACGAATTCCTCAGATATGTTGATATTTGAAAACCTCATCTACAACCCTAATAATTTCATAGTAGAATTAAGTAGAATTAAATTGGTGCCGTTTGACGACGTCAAAAAAAATATGTCATGTGAAGTTAATCAAACTTATAATCTGATTCATCACATTTAGAGACATATCCACAGCTAGGACAACTTTCAAGATTTGAGAAATGTCTATGAAAATTATGTTCCTCCAATCGGTATATGTTTGAAATATGGTTAAAATCACATTGCTTACATTTTATCCTAAGTGTCATAATAGATATATGGAGACATAGTACTTTAGTCTTTTTCTGAAAAGGCCTAACAATTTTCTTACACCGTTTGCTGACTCAATATATATGAATAATCCCAAATCATATATCCATTTGAAATTAATTATTATTTTGTGGAGTGACCGGTGTGGTACTTGTTCGTTTGAAACTAACACAATCTATCGAAATTGCAGAAATAGTGGAATTTAAAACGCACACTGAAGTATCTTTAAATAATTATCCCCATCTTCTTTAAATTTGAACTTTTGTTTTTTTCTGTCAAATAAATGAGATTTGATGGCCATAAAAGAGGAGTCTGCAGATTAATTTTCCAGGTTTGTTATTTACATAGTACTAGGGTTTGAGCTTCAAGGTTTCCTTTTTTTAGCTCATTTCTAAGCGCATGTTTTATTATCCATCGAGTATTAGTATTGTGAGACTCTGCCCATTTCTTTAATACTTTGATTCCTATATCGTAATTATCTTTTAGAATATCATTGAGGTTATTTGCTACAGATTTTTTTACAAATAGTGATTCATCCTGTTTCAGATTCTCGAGTATGGGTAGGATGGGTTTGGGATCTATTATAAACTGCTCCAGCTTTTTAGCCCAGGGAAGTCTAGGTCTAATGCCTTCAGAAGATAACCTTCTTACATGAACGTTTTTATCGTGTGACCATTTTAGCATTAAAGATGTCATTTTTTTTGGATATTTTATAAGATAAGGCCGTACAGCATATTCTCCAGTATTTCGCTGTGTTATTTGATAAATTGCATCAGTTGACGTCTCAAAATCACCAATACCATACTTTTCTACAAAAAATGCTATTGGCATGATCCAGTAACCAACACTAAACATTCCAGTTTCATTTTGATTCGAAGGTCCAAGAATACTCGTCATTATATTGACAGCTTCCTTGTAGTTTCCGGGAAGTAGTTCATGTAAGGTGTCGGCAATTACCTCGACACGACCCTTTAGTTCCAAATCTGTGGTTTTCTTTTCCACTGTAGCGACAAACTCTAACTTTTGAAATCTTGGATATATTTTGGAGACTTTATCTGCAAGAAGGTCTGCAAGGTCTCTACCATAATAATATTTTAATTTAGTATATTCTGTCATTTCCTTTCACCGTTCTCATCGAAGTCAAAATTTCTATAACCGTTAACATAGGATTATGGGTATTAGGATTTAATCATTAAATTACTTAATCTAATAGGAAATCGCTTAAGAATATTTTTTCTAACCTAATTTTTTGGACTTCGTGAGTCCTTATTTAATTTTTCTCAAAAATATTCCGACGAATTTTAATTGAAATTCAAATTACTATTCATAGGAGTATATTGTAGATAGATTTCCACCCATCCAATATACTCTAGAGAACCTCTACTTCTCAATATTATCTATTATGAAAAAAATAATGATCCGGTGGCATTTTGAATAAAATAACTGATTATGAACATTACATGTCAACAAAATAATTTATTCGCCGCCCTTAGAACACCTGTAGAGAACGGGAGAGGTATAATTGATAAGATGTGTATGAGCCATGATGATTGTATACTGCATTCGCACTATTTCTTGACTTTTTGTATTAGACGGTTACTCAAAATCAATCAGTTCTCGACCCATTTAGATCGCCACTCAGGTGGTTCGAATGGATCTCCAAAGTAGAGTGTTTCATGTACGATTTTATCATCTGTGAACTCCATGATACATACCACATTGACTGGACGTCCATCATACGTAATTACGTATTCAGTTACCCATAGACTTCCTTCTCCACGCGTCCGCAGAACTTTAAAACCAAGTTTAGCAGGATAATGTTTCCTAAGTTCATATAGGTTTTTTTTACCCAAGATTCGTTCACCCGACTGAGGAAATTCAACTAGGACGTCGTCACAATAAATCTCGTGTGATCTGTCTATATCTACACCCGTGAATTCCCAGTGACGATCCAGTGCAGTGCGTATTTCTTGATTGCCCAATATACTCTTAAATTATATCAAAAGTCTAGATTATTAGGCTTCTCATCGATTCCTACATTTTCTATCATGCAGCGAACTTTGTATTTGCGGGTATGTATGTAGGTTGGTAGGTAGGATGTTAGTCCACAACGTATTCCAACAAATAGGAACTATATTTTCCTTCTAGAGACCTATCCGCCTCACTTTATTCATTACGAAAATTGATATATTTACAAACCTTATGGTTTTGCCTCAAAGACTAAGTTGAATGGTGTTTGTGTGGCCCTTCTAATCTTAGAGAAACCGGCGGACTTTATTAATTCTGTAATTCTTTGTTCACCTGCTTGAGCTCCTAGGGCTGGGCCATTTTCGTTTAACGAAGCAGGAACGCATACCATAGAAGATACCGAGTAAAATACTCTACCAAGCGGATTCAAATTGTCCTCTAATTTATCATTGGCGAAGGGTTCTACTATCATCCATGTACCGTTTTTTTTCTTTAACGTTTCCAGGACGTGTCTGGCGGCCCCTGCTGGATCTCCCATATCATGGAAGCAATCAAAGAATGCAACCATATCATAATCGTCACCCGGATAATCTGTAGATTTTGCGACCTCAAAGGTTAGATTTTGCAAGCCTTCTTTTTCAGCTTCTCCTCTGGCCCATTCTATTGAGGGTTTGTGAGAATCAAATCCTATAATTTTTGAATTAGGGTATGCTTTGGCCATCAGAATTGTTGATACGCCATGCCCGCATCCAACATCTGCTATCTTAGCTCCTCCATTCTTCAGCTTAGATTCTACGTTTTCAAGTGATGGAATCCAACTGTTTGTCAGATTAGTTACATAGTTTGGTTTGAAAAATCTCTCGGTTCCTTCAAATAAATAATGGTGATGATCTCCCCATCCAAGACCTTTTCCAGTTTTAAATGCTTCAATAATTTTTTCCTCGTCCTTGAAAAGACTGACTAGAGATTGATAAAAACCTGCGACATACGCCGGGCTGTTTTCATTGGTGAGTGCCAAAGCCTGCTCTTCAGGCAGTACGTATTTACCATTGTTGGGATTATAAACAACATAGCCTCCGGCTGCTTGACCCGCAAGCCATTCTTTTATTATCCGTGGATGTGTTCCGGTTTTTTTTGCTAACTCCTCAGATGTCATTTCACCTGCCCCTGCCATCGCTTTGAACAATCCCAACTTATCTCCTACGAAGGTGATCAAAGCTCCTTCGGCTGCTCCCCATTCGTTTACGACTTTTTCAATAAAATGATTTAATTTCGTCTCATTTACCACCATTCTAATTTAAACCTCCTTTAAGGTTTAATTCAAGGAATTGTTGTGCTGTCTTCTTCCTTTCCTGTTCATGTCTTTTCATTCTATTTACTTTAGAGAATATTTTATCCCTTCTCATGCTACATATTAGACATATGTAGGATAAATTGATGACGGAAATTAGATATCGTATTATCTATACCCGAAATATTGATTCCAAAACAAGCTCGTGAATAAATTGGATCCTGATCTAAAAGTCTTCGCACTCACCGAATTCGATATCTATTCTAGTAATGAATCAACGAATCAATAATACCTGGAGCCTATCAATAACCTGAATACTTGCTTAGATAAATAGGGAGATTATTTGAGGTCTCTAATTGGGTCTGAAATCCATTCAAATAGATCTTCCAGAACCTTTTTTTCAATTGGTCCTCCGACAGTGGTAACCAATTGTGATGATGGATAAAACAGATGCCCTAGGTTTGGGTATGTAATCAATGCATGATCAGGATGTCTTACTTCTGTAAGTTTTTGTTGTAAAAGTAAAGCTTGTTGTATTGGGGTGTCTGAATCGTTCTCTCCTTGAAGAATCAAAATAGAGATGTTGGATGGAACTTTGGTTAGGATATCTAGATTGGGTAATAGAGAATATTGTGAATTAACCCAAATAGGACATGGGCCACTCAAACCATCGCATTTCTCACCCGGGGTAATAATCGACAATGACTTGAATTTGGCTATTTGCCTGGGTTTAAGCTCATCATTAATACTAATAAGAGTATCGTTGTTTATATCATATTGAAGACTCTGTTGTACTTCAGTCACATTCAATGGTATAACATCTTGAGCAAGAACCCGAGTAAGGTTTCCAAGCAGGGAGCTGAAAATAGGATCCTCTGAAGCTTCTTTTACTGATATCGATCCGTTATGGTCGTGGTCTAGAACCTTTTGAGCATACAATACAGGTACCATTACTTGGCTGTATCCTATTTCATTCAAATTTTGGGCTAGTGCACCCATAGGTACAATTGCATCTACATTATCTGAATTATTTATGGCTATTATGGGTACTATCGTAGTACCTTCGCTATGTCCAATCAAAACTATTTTGCTAGAGTCAACTTCTGGTTGCCGTAGGAGAACATCCAATGCTTTTTGAGCATCTCGTGTTAGATCGTCAACCGTTACATTTCCCCATACATTGTAATCTAAAATTGTCGCATTCGCCCCAATGCTTCTTTTGTCATATTGCAAAACTACAAACCCACTGTCTGATAGGTATTCAGCTATATCAAAGAACGGTCTGGCAGACGGATAAATAAATGAGCCTTTATCGTTATTTATTCGAACGTAATCCCCAGTTTCATTCATATCTGTCTTTCCGGAGCCAGGTACTAATAGAACAGCTGGATAGGGTCCATCGCCGATAACTGGGAGATTTAACCTTGCATTCGTATACAAACCATTACCCAAATCTATCACCATATTTCTTTATTTTGATGTCTGTAGCTCTGATTGAGAATGAACTGTGAGAGCTACACTGCAAAAAAGGAAACATAAAGTTAAAACAAAAAATACTATTGATACCATATTTAATGGCAAAACATATGTAATTATGTGAGCTATAATTTAAGCATTATTTGATTCAATCTTGATAATAAGATCCGTATAATCTGATATCGAACTCTCACGCTGTGCATAAATTCTGTATAACAGGCCCCAACCGTTTGCCTCAATCAAATATATTTTCTTGACTCGATTGTAGGATATGTATGAATTATTTACTAAATGATATATGTATTCTCTTAAAACTATTTTCGAAGTAGAAATAACTCTTGGAATATGTGACTCAATTTCTGAGAATGACGACCCCTTTATACAAGATAACAAGATTGATTCCGTAATGGCTACCTTGAGATAAATCGGGTTGATGTCCTCGTTGATGCGTTCCCGATTCATTTAATCTTTGTCACCTTTTATTTCGTGATTCAGAAAAGTTGTAAAACAGGACTCGTACAATGGTTTCAAATCTTTTGAATTCTTATGGAATGGTAATTAAAAAACATTTAGGATGGGTGGGTATGCAAATATTGATCAATTAATTTGACTTTGATGTTATTTACTGAATAATAATTCCGGGATAGACAAAGGTTATCTTATTACCGTAAACTATATTGTTAATGGGTTAAACATCACTCAAGTATTTGGATTGCGAAAAAAGATATCTCAGCTTCAAGCATCACTGGGTAAATTGGGTAGGATTTGAGACATTTGGCTCATTCTATCCTTTGTAGGATAAAGTGATGAAAGAAATGCTGAGGATTCAACATTGTTTTAATCTAATCCATGTTAATCTGGGTGCTTTCCAAACCAAACCAAACGATTTGGAAAGCCGTTCTATGTATAAAGTCGGGTTATGTAGAAATTATATCTTTTAGTTTATTGGTTTTATGCTGATAATATGATGTGTGTATATCCTTTAAATTCTGATAAATATATATCTACAAAAATGAATAATAAAAAAAGGATTAGTCGTTTAATTGTCCTAATGCGTTATTTCCGCTGTTGAATTGACCTTGGAAGTTAAAGTTATTACCAGATAGGAGTGAACTTCCACCGGAAATTACTTGACTGTTTTGATTTGATTTTTGAGATTGACTAATAATCTGTTTTGCTTTGTTACTCTTTTTTGCTAATGCATCTTCTGAAATTGCTAATGGGGCTAAGACCAAAGCAAGTGCAAGGACTACTGCTGTTGATACTAGTATTGTTTTACTTGTATTCATACTCGTAAATTATGTTAGTATAATTCAATATATATTAGGTATTTTAAAGTTTTAGGTTAATAAGTTTCAGTAGGTTTGAACAGAAAAATCTTCTAGAGTCCATAGACAGATCGGATGATCTGTATAACATAACTACGTTGACTAAAACTGGTATTGCAATAATATTTGATCTATGCGATAATCATGATTGTATTTGATACTGTGAAAAGGGGCATTAATGATTTATCTAAATTGGCTTTAACAATGTTTGGCTAAAAAATTATTATCTAGGGAAATAATAGTGGCTATTTAGTACTAATGACTGACAATGTTATTTATGATGTTGAAAAGTAAGTGAAAAATGCTTCTCGATACGCAAAATCAAAGACAAAACTCTCTGAAATCATACAGCAGAAGGAAAGGCTGGTTATAGGACATTGAATAAGGCCAAATTAAAAATAAGAGTTGCAATAGATTAAACCATTGTTTTGTCACCTAAACTATATTTTTGACATTATATCTAAAAAAGACCTGATCATCAGAGTTAATGCATCATATGTTCTGAACCTTGGTATTCCATAAAATGTCTAATTGCATCAATTACTTCTTTATCCTTGGTAATCATTGATAAAGCCAAACCATTATTAAGCTGCTTGATATCATATTCGATTGAATCTTTTTTTTCATTCATTGTTTTTGTTCCGGGTACCTGTTCACCATGAATGAAGAAAGGTTTTGTAAAATTACCATTTGAAAAGTCGTTTTGAATATCTATAATATGTTCTCTAATCTGCATTAGCATGTTTGAATCGCTAACATTTGTAGGCATTATTATGATTTCGCCTCCAGTTTCTGTCGGTATGAACTTATGACTTATTTTCTCCTGATCAAAGCCCATTGCAATATTGCCACGTTGAAACATTGCTTTTGTTTGATTGTCAGAAGTGGATTGATGAGAGGGAATGATGTTACTATTGCTATCCTTCATTGAAGCCTCGGCAAAATGATATAATCCCGCATATTCTATAGATGAGAAACTGGCTATACTTGTTAAAAGTAACAAAATCGCATACATTAGTTCATACATTGAGTTAAACGTATTGATATCAAATTGAGATTATAAGAATACTGGTGCATTCGTAGAACACGTCAATAGTCTTGCCATAACTCAATTTTAGCTCGAATTCTTCTTTTATTCGCGTAGTCATAAAAATTTTCTATTCAGAATATATTTGCTATTTCTCCACATTTGCCCGCTTTACTTTGCTCTTTCGACTTCCACATATATTTTTGAAGATATGGCATAAGGAATAACCTCTTTTATTTTCTTTTCGATGTAATCAATTACTAATTCGATCGCATCTGTATTCAAATCATCGATCAAACTTACCTCTATTGCTATAAGGACATCCTCTGGCGCAAAATGCATAGTTCGAACCGAAATTATTTTGTATACCTGGGGAATTGTAGAAATTACATTATAGATAGCCTTGTAATCTCTTCTAGACATTGCTTCTCCTATAAGCAAATCTTTGTTTTCTCTTGCCAAAAAGAATGCAAAAACCATTAACACCAGCCCAATTAATAGAGAGCCTATTGCATCATATACCGTGTTTCCAGTTATATCAGAAAGATAGACAGCGGTACCTGCTATGATTATTCCTATAAGAGCTGCAGTGTCTTCCACTATTACAGTCAAGACAGATGTATCCTTGCTCTCCTTGAATTCCACCTTAACTGTGGAAAAATTCAGTTTTTCACCTCTATCTTTGATCCCTTTTTTGAATATTCCAAATGCTATCCTGAGGGCATTTGCTTCAAAGACAAATGATATTGCCAAGATTACATATGTTATCGATAAGTTTTCTAACTGATGAGTCTCAACTCCAAATAACGAACTAAATCCTTGTTCTAAAGACATTACTCCAGAAATACCAAAGATAAGTGTGGCCACAATAAAAGACCAGAAAAACTGTTCTTTTCCATGTCCGAATGGATGTTTTTCAGAAACTTGTTTTTTACTAGTTCTAATTCCAATTAATAGTAACACCTGATTAAAAGTATCTGAGAATGAATGATAGGTTTCAGCCCACATCGAGGTACTACCCGTTAGGATTGCAGCCACAAGCTTGGAAATTGCAATTCCTAAATTTCCGAATAATGCGGCATAAATTGCTCTTTTTGAACCTCCACCTGTCAATGATTTTTGTAATATGACCCTCCATTTAAGATTAGGCATATTTGCAAAATATTCGATGGACTCTGATTTTTATGACACTCTCATTGATTGCCGCTTCGTGCAAAATAGTGAAAATGTGGAAATCATACTAGATTTATCAGTTACACCTTTAGTATAAAACGGAGAATAAGGCCGAATTATTTACCACAACTTTGTAAATATTCCAGTCAAACCCTGTAATTCCTTTCTGAAACTGATATAGCAATGCATATAGATGATTTAGATTATTCTATAATTTTTCTGTCATCATGTTATCATGTTATTAGTATGTGAATTCCAATACTGTTAGTAAATCAAAACTAGATGATTGGAATAAGTGTATTTTAGCAGGTCAATCGAAAAAAGTAAAAACAAATTTGATCGACTTAATTGATGTCTATTTATTATTATCTGGTAATTTGGTAACATAAAAATATATACTGGATTTTAAAACCTTTTTTCAACGGGTGGAATTTTTGTTGTATAGTGTGCCTAAAAATATATGATTTGATATAACTTTTGTCCCTTATTCTAACAATACAAATTCTTTATTAGTAATATTATTATTATTATCTTTTTATAAAAATCAATTGGGTTAAGTATCTCATCTAGATATACACAAAAAATTTTTTGAAAAAAGTGGTTCGTAAAGGTACTTTGTTAATTAAAAGCCTCACTTACGCGATTTTTTTTAGTTTAATAATATTATACTACCTGGCAAACGTGGATATATTTAATAGTAATATTTTGTCTATTGATATTTAATGAATATTCGATCTTTATTCATGGTATTTATCTTCGCTGGAATGATTACTATGCTAGCCGGGACTATTGGAAATTCTGTTGCACAACTAAATATAACTTCTCTAACGGCCCCCACATTAGATAATCTAACAGGTAGCGCAGAAGGCAATGATACCGCATCAAATTCAACCAGTACATCTGACAATGAAGAAAGTGAAGAAAGTGAAGAAAGTGAAGAAAGTGAAGAAAGTGAAGAAAGTGAAGAAAGTGAAGAAAGTGAAGAGGATAAAGATGACTAATTCATTTAGAATTTTCTTCTATTTATTCTAAAAATTCAGAAAGTCCAAATAAAATAAACAATTTCTATCTTTGATTATTTTATGTCATCTACATCAATTCTCATTTATTTTTGATCATCTATAATTGGAAACTCGATTAGACTGACTTGAAAGGTTCAGTCCATTTGGATGAAATAAAAAGGATACAGCATAAAAAAATAGTAAATCACATGGATATGATCATTTTTATATAGTAATTTATTATGGAAAAAGTACAGCAAATACAGCCAAAAATGCAATCAAGAGAAAATATCAGTAATATCTACGAATTTGCAAAGTCAAAATATGTTTTAATTACGTTATCGATGGTTTTGCTATGGTCGACCTTCATTTTAGACCCAGGACCCGGAGCGTTTGCTCAACAACAACAGCAAGACACAGGTTCATTAGTCAATTCAATTTGTCAACTGGTTCGGAGTAACAGTTTGATAGCGGGACTCGTGGGACTCGATCAGGCATTAAATATATGTAATAATCTAAATGCGATTGGATCCAATCAAGCACTATCTGAATTATGTTCTATTATAGGTGGCATAAATATTATTAACGTAAATGCATTATGTGAACAACAAAAATCAAGTCAAACTCCGCCTCTAAATGAAACTAAAGAAACGGCCAATACTCGAGATAGTACTCAACAAGATCAAGGAAGTAAGGAAAACCTAGGGTCAAATTCTATTATAGATGGGATTTTAGGATTATTGTTTGGCTTTCTTAAATTTTAACCGGTGAATCCAATAATGTTGAATTATTTGTTGAAGACCAACCGGTGTAAAATTTTATACCTGTTCCATCACATATGCTATCTTGGTTAGTAACAACTTTGATATACCCCGATAGAACACAGTTCTTTCGATATTATTAGGATTCACTGTTATTTTAGATGTGTAGATGTATGACTTTTGAGTTAGTATTTAGATTTTAGTTATGAGGCTCCTGAATTTGTGCCCTTATAAAATAAAATAAATATCTAACATTTGAGATGCCCAATTCCTTTTTATCCGTATTTAGTTCTCAACTATATAATTCTAGTCACAAATCATGGTGTTTATCAATCCGTATGACGAAAAAATTCGCACATTAATGAGAAAAATCATTCAGTTTAGTGCGATGTAGCTAATGTCTCAGGATCCAGCTTACAAAAACGATCAAATCATCAAAAAATCATAATGATAATGACTACGGCAATGATGATATCAATAACAAAAAAATACCGCATACGTCGCATAAGCTTGTTATTTCATTTCTGGGCTATAAACATAATCCGCCTTAGGAGTCAATGGTAAGTCTAAAGGATCTGAAAATCCTCAAGGACATTCAGTCATTTAGGGTACTTCTAAACAATTATACATGCATATTTAATTTATACAAAAACCTCTTACCAACTTCTAATAGATATCATAACGATATCAATCAAGCCTCTCGTTGTGTACTGTTCTACTTCTGATTTTTTATACTATCTATAATAAAATGTGAAATGGTTTCTTCTTAAAGCAAATAGGAAAATACAAAAATATCCACTTCAAGTTTCTTAATCTTGTATAAAAGTCGACACCAGCTAGTAGAACAATAAAGTAAGATGCACTGGGTAGCATTGACAAAATTGATAAATAAGTAATGTTATAAAACTTGTTAAATAATATAATACGTGAAAATCTATTATGACGGTTGTGTCTTCAAGCCAAGAAAATGACGATTGAAAAGCGTGAGCATAAGGCTAGTACCCACTCATATAGAAAGGGAAAATATGCATCTTCCACTGAAAATCGGAGATTAGTGTGGGAATATATAATCTGGCCATTAATCCTTGATCTTAACAAGAACTATTTTACTCCAGAAGAATATCATAAAATGAGAGACAAAGTTTCAAATGAAAAGAATATTCCTATTTCAAAGATGGCTGGAGGTATGGTATCTCTTCTGGTAAAAGGAATTCTCACTCAAGATAAGAAATACTATTCAATTCATTACAAATTAATTCCTTATATGAGAAAAAAAATTCAATTGGATTATGAGACTGTTCTAAAGGAAATAAGGTCAAAAAAATAAATAAATCAACGAAAAAAGAAGCAATAATCCTCATTTAACTTGAATCATATACTTTTATTCTTTTGTTCACTGGTTAACCATTGATTAGCTATAGGCGGAAATTTGACGTGGAGAAAAGAAGGATAACTTTTTAGTTGGAAAATACTTTACCAAGTTCATATACCGATCAATTGAGTGGATAAAATAAGTCAAGTTAAATTGTTTAATTCAAACTGGACCCATTATACCACCTGGAACTTAATCTCTCTGGAGTATTGGTGTCAATTAATCGATTGTACAAAATTCTAACACTCATTTCATCAAAAAATTATTTCTTATTTTAGATAATTTCTCTTTTGTCTGTAGATGAATATTCAACCAAAGATATGTATCTAGCAAAAACTCTATCAATACATAAATTATTAGGATTCCTTGTGATTCTGTCAATCAACCTGGGATCTCTGAGAGCATATGAATAATTTTTCTTCTTTATTATTGATTTAGAAATGATGTTTTCATCTAAGAGCTTTTTAAGGTTCCACGAAGTGGTTGATGACGATTTTTTTATATGATGTTTTATTTCATCAAATGAACTAGATTCTTGGTTACAATGCATAAACGAAATTATTTTATTAGAGGTACTACTCTTGAGGTATCCTATGATTCGAAAATCGTCATTTGGAATAGAAGGAGAAAAGTATCGCGTAGTTCTTCCAT
Organism: uncultured Nitrososphaeraceae archaeon; assembly: GCA_963759575.1. GTDB lineage: Archaea > Thermoproteota > Nitrososphaeria > Nitrososphaerales > Nitrososphaeraceae > Nitrosocosmicus. The sequence goes on from CAVWZU010000001.1 coordinate 105,220, forward strand.
TGGAACATCGAGATACTTTTATGAAGTCATTTTTCTCCAAGACCTTTAGTGAATGAGATAAGATTCCATTATTAAATCTAGTAATCCTTGACAGATCATTGTACCTAATACCTGGAAAGTTGACAATTATCCTTCATATCAAGTTCGTACAGTTATTTATTTTGATATATTCTAACACTTTCAATTCAGTCATTCGTAATTTTGTTAATAATTTATCATTCCTTGTTGTAGAATCCATATCTTAAAAGTTATATATGCAGACTAAAAAAAAATTTTTTGGAAATGGTCAAATAAATTTCCTATTTGGATTATCTAATTCCAGTCGGGTGTTATTGTGTTTTCGGTTGGTTTCTCCTTTATGATAAATGCTGTTGCTCCAAGAACGTTCTTTTGAGCCCATTTGACAAACTCTGATGAACCTATTGGTATTGGCGACTCGGCTTCGACATAGGATACTCCTCTGTTATCCATCTCTTCTTTTACAGCATCATAGCCCATTCCTCCTGTAGCAGGAACAAGGACTACACTATCTGCATTGTGTGCGGCTAATGACTCTTCTATTTTGTCAACTGCAGCAGGTACTGCTACTGCCATTAAATCTGGCCAGTCTTCTCTTGCCGTTACTCCAAAGGCATCAGCATAACCCATTTTTTGCTGAACATATTTAGCAGCACTAGTCAGTTCCTTTGTTTGAGCCATGTCATTTAAGTCAGACCTGGCACCATGGCCTATGTTTACAAATATTTCGTTAGATGGATTTCCATTATTTTCTGCGTTTGACTTTTCAGCGATTTTGACAAATATTTCTCTTAATATTTTGTCATCTGGACTGGCTGGTCTTGAGAAGATAAGGGTTGCATCACTTGTATCGCTTGCAGGTGTTGTCATCATACCCATATATTGACAGCTATCCGGTCCCATTGGAACACCTGGACAGTATTTGTATTCTTCAATTCCTCCAAAGTATCCTCTTGTTACGTTGTGAATAACTGTTGATTCTGGTCCAAACAGATCAGAATACATAAAGATAACGTATTTTACACCTTGTTCATCGAGTTTTTGTAACCCTTCGGTCCAATTATAAGGCATGTGTGTTATTATCTCGGTAGGATATCCTAGTTTTTCAAGAGCCTCTTTTATGGGTTCAGTTTTTTCTGGATCATGACTTCCAGGAAATCCTAAACCATGGGTGTAAACTAACACACCTATTTGACCTGGAATTCCCCCTACATTACCTCCTGGAAAAGGAATAATGTCTTTGAACCTTTCAAGGATTTCAGATATATCTAAATCCATAAAGCTTTGGATGTCTCCTATCTGACCTATCCTCTCCTGGGCCTCTTCCAAACTTTGGTTTATTCTCTCTTCTGCTCCTCCTAAGCGTGAACCAATTGAATTTGAGCTTTGAGCAAATACCGATGATTGGAAACCTAGTACAAGTAGGACCATCACCGTTATAGCACCAATAGTAAAGTTAGTACTCATAATTGCTATTGTCAAAATTTTGATATATATTCAACATACGTTTCTACATCTAGAAAGTATATTTTTTGCAAAGAAAGAATAGTAAGATAATCTAATTATTTAGTAAGGTAACACGTTTTTGTTTGGGGTTACTGTGATCAATAGTCAACAACAAGATATGTAATATATCATAATCCAATTGTTCCACTACTTTTAAAATGACTTATCTTAAGTTGCTCTTTATAAGTTTCATCTGCTAAAATCTTAATTTTCTCTTAAAGTGCTACCGAAATATTTCAAATCCTCGATTCTTCTAAACAGATGTAATATTTTTTCTGATAATATAATAGAATAATTTTTTAGTTTTTAGTTGGATAATCTACATATTGCTATTAGTTAATGTGGAATATGATTAATATGTCTACAATAAAAAACAAATCAATGATTTTCGTCGTAGTAACCATTTTTGCAACCACATTGTTACTCGCAGGTTCTTTAGCCGCTGGAATCGATGAACAGAATGCCTTTGCAAAAAGCAAGAAATCTAATAATTCAACCCAGGGAATCGGTCAGGAAGCATTAACTGGACAGGAAGCAGTCTGTGAATCTCTAGGGGATACTTTAGCATCATGCAACAACGTAGCATTGTCATTTAACTTAAATGATGGTAACAACGCAGCAGGTCAACAATAACCTTTCTATCCAAACCTTTTTTTCTTATTGTCTAGATTAACCTTTGGATTTATAAACTGATATCATTTTCAATGATTCAGACCATGATACCTACCAAACGGAAATTTTCTTCTCATACTTCAGACTTTAAACCTCTTATGCTCCCATTACGTTCCAATGGATAAGATCCGTAGAAATCATCAAGTTAGGAAATGTCACTTAACACCGCGGTGCAACAAGAGAAATTTGACCTAATTTCTACAACTCCCTTCAAACTCAGAGAGATTTGTCTACAGTAACAGAATTATAGGATACGTCAAAAGTTCTGAGTGCGATGCCAGATCGAGATACAAGAGAACGGTCATATGCGTCCCAAAACAGTACCAAATTATATTGTCTTACATGTCGTAAATATGGATCTAATTACTAAATTGAATTCTTGTCTCATAAAGTTAGATTGACGACTAATCAGGCAGTTAAGAGAAAAAGGGATCGTAGTAGGGTTAAGGGTAACAGATATTGGGAAACAAATTGATGAAAGCTGATATCTTTTTGCTAGGATGATAGAATGGCTAATAAAGTCAAATTGTTTCACCTATCCACGAATCCACATCCTATTATATTGTTTTTCCTTTTTTTTCAGTCTCAAATTTAGGGTGACAATGTTCCACTGATCATAGCATTAATCATCCCGTGGCCGCCCTGATCGGTAGAATATGTTAAAAAATTATACAAATTTTTGGAAATTCATATGATAATTATATTATTTCGACTATTTTAATTTTATTTTATGTGAATTAATTAGTATTGTAAATTTCTTGATAAACTAATCCTTATATATTTGCGTTCTGCTATCAGGATTTAGGTTACTAAAATTAAAAACCAGATGAAATAGTTGGACACGACAATACAGTTTGGTGTTCTCATAGTAGGTACTATAGGTCTAGCAAATATTTTTGGCACATACCTTGCTAGAATGATAACCTTCGAAATGAGACCATTGGAAAAGACCCTTGCGAGGGTGGAAAGCGGGTTTTATAGAGTGATTGGAATAAATGCCACTAAACAAATGAGTTGGAAAGAGTATTTTCTTGCATTATTTCTAACGAATATGGCGGTAGTTGTATTTATCATTCTCATTTTAACACTTCAAAACTATCTTCCATTTTCAGAAGGTAAGGATGGATTTTCTTTTGATCTTGCTTTTAATACTGCAATTTCCTTTATCACCGATACAAATTTACAACATTATGTTGGAGACCCGCAACTATCCATAACTTCTCAGATGGTTGCTATAACATTTACAATGTTTATAGCCCCCTCATCAGGAATAGCAGCCGCATTTGCTTTTATTCGTTCATTTATAAGGAAAAATTATGGACTGGGAAATTTTTACGTAGACCTAACAAGAATCATAATAACATTGTTACTTCCAGTGGCAGTTGTTTCCTCACTGGTCTTGATGGTTATTGGCGTTCCCCAAACTCTTCAACCTTCTATAGAAACAAGCACATTGGAGGGCGTTGTAAGTAATAATTCATCCAATACTCAAACAGTCACTGTGGGCCCAGTTGCGTCTTTTGAATCTATAAAACTCTTGGGCAGCAATGGTGGAGGATATTTTGGATCTAACTCTGGACACCCATTTGAAAATCCCACTGGATTATCAAACATGTATGAAATGTTTTTAATGTTTATCATTCCACTTTCTTTTCCTATTGCCTATGCTCGATTGATGGGTAAAAGAAGAGGAATAGCAATTCTTGTAGCAATGTTAATAGGATTTGGTACTCTCATTGTAATCTCCACCTCCGTAGAAAGTGGACCGTTACTATTAGAAACCCGATTTGGAAGTTTTGGAAGTATTTTGTTTGATACTGTTTCTTTAGGAACAAACACAGGAGCAGCAAATTCTGCTTTGGCAGGAATGTCGCCTGAAGCTACAATTTCATTTTTCCTAGCTATGTTTGTACAAGCTATTCCAGGAGCAGTAGGTACAGGGATGATGATGCTTATTATTTTCGTGCTTTTGACTTTATTCCTAGTTGGACTAATGGTGGGAAAAACTCCCGAGTTTATGAGCATGAAAATAAGTCCCAAAGACATCAAATTTGCTGTCTATATTTTTCTATTGCATCCTGCGTTAATTCTAATACCCACAGTTATAGCCATGGGTACGGGAAATGCTCAAGCAATAGTAGGCGACCAAATGACACCAATGGGATATACACAAACATTGTATGAATATACGTCAGCAGCAGCTAACAACGGGTCGGATTACTTTGGTGCGTCAGCAGATACTCCATTTTGGAACTACTCTACTGGTATTGTTATGTTTCTTGGAAGATACCTACCATTGGCATTAATACTGGCAATAGCCGGGTCATTTACGATGAAAGATAGAAAAGAGGTAATAGAACCAATCAAAACTCATGGTCCGTTATTTATTACGATATTAGTTACTGTTACCTTCTTACTTACCGCATTGACCTTCTTTCCTTTTCTAATTTTGGGGCCATTTTCTATTTAGGAGATTGAGGAGGTAAGATAACAAGAAATGAATATATCAAAATCAAATAACAATAACGGTAAAAGTAATAACGGTAAAAGCAGCATAATATCAGCCATTAATTCCGGGGTAATATTAGATTCAATCAAAAAGCTCGACCCAAGATACCTTGCAAAAAACAACCCTGTTATGTTCACTGTAGAACTGGGATTTTTAGTTGTTCTTTTTGTAGCAGTATTCCCGAACATATCTGAAGCATTTGTATCCCAAAATCAAATATTCTATGTAGAAGTAGCAATCATCCTTATTCTTACTGTTTGGTTCGCTACCTTTTCAGAATCTTTGTCTGAAGCTCAAGCTAGAGCTCGCGTAGATTCGTTAAAGAAGCTTGAAAAGGAAGTGACTGCAAGAAAATTAGAACACGGAAAAGAAGTAATCATAAAATCATCTCAACTTAAACCAGGTGATGAAGTAAAAGTATATGCTGGTGAATTTATTCCTAGGGATGGATTGGTCGTAAGCGGGGCAACATTCATTGACGAATCAATGATGACTGGTGAATCAAATCCTGTTTTTAAGGAAAAAGACGACCATGTAATTGGTGGAACTATAGTAACCTCAGATAATATTACAGTGGAGATAACTGCAGAAGCCGGAAAAAGCTATTTAGACGAAATGGTCGGCTTGATTGAAAATGCAACAAGACCCAAAACACAAAATGAAATAGCCTTGACCATTCTTTTAGCTGGTTTATCCCTTATTTTTATTACCGTAATTGGAACTTTGTTGTTTTCTGCATACTATTTGGGGTACAACATCGACATAGCTACCTTAATAGCCCTATTAGTTGCACTCATGCCTACTACGATAGGAGGATTACTTCCAGCGATAGGTGTCGCAGGTATTACTAGATTAGGTAAAGATAATATCATAGCCAAGTCGGGTAAAGGAATTGAAGCTGCTGGAGACTGCGATATTCTCATCTTAGATAAAACAGGAACAATAACAGAAGGAAGCAGAAGTGCTGTTGAGTTTATTCCAATGGCAAATTATACAGAAGAAGATGTAGGTCAAGTAGCATACGCATCTTCTATTCAAGACAACACTCATGAAGGAAAATCTATAGTTGACCTATCTGAGGAGAGAAAGTATCTTCCACCAATGTTAGAAAAAATGATCTCAGCCAGATCCATAGAATTTACTGCAGAAACTAGGGTTAGTGGCATTGAATTCATCCCAAATAAAGTTGCTAAACTGGATAAAGACGATGAAGAAGAACTACGAAATCTTGCAAAAACAGTTACTACTCAACAGGAGGCAGACTCATCAACAATTGAGAATCTTGAAGACGTTATTGATAGGTCCAGCTATGGTAAAATACATGATATGTTACTCGATATGGAGAAAAACTCATTTGCAAATCCGGTAAGAATCTTAAAAGGTTCGGTGGACGTAATTATTGAATTAGCAAAGTCAAATCCGAATGTAAATGCTGCGGAACTTAAATGGAAATCTCAGGAAGTATCTAAGAAGGGTGAAACCCCACTAGCAATTGCAATTAACGATGAAATAATAGGATTAGTAGTCTTAAAGGACAACCTCAAGGAAAATATCCGTCAAAAACTCGGTGAGATTCACGCTGCAGGAATTACTACTATCATGATAACAGGAGATAATCAGGTAACAGCTCAAGTCATAGCTCAGGAAGCAAATGTAAATCAGGTGATGGCTGAAGCCAAACCAACTGACAAGCTTCAGAGAGTATTAGAAGAACAACAAAAGGGGCACATAATAGGAATGGTTGGCGATGGAACAAATGATGCACCTGCATTAGCCAAAGCCGATATAGGATTAGCGATGAATAGTGGAACGGCTGCAGCAAAAGAAGCCGCTAACATGGTCGACCTTGACTCTGACCCTTCAAAGATTCTCAAAGTCGTAAAATTAGGAAAACAGCTTTTGATGACAAGAGGTGCAATTACTACATTTAGCATTGCTAATGATGCTGCAAAATATTTCGCAATTCTTCCTACAATGTTTGCAGAAGACAATCCTAAACTAGCAGCGTTAAATATAATGCAACTTCATAGCCCAGAAACAGCAATTCTCTCTACACTGATTTTCAATGCAATAATAATCCCTGCACTTATTCCCCTTTCATTAAGAGGAATAAAGTTCAAAGCCGAACAAACACAACAGCTGTTTGTTAGAAATATTTTGATTTATGGATTAGGGGGCGCAGCATTACCATTTATAGGAATAAAGGCCATAGACATGTTACTTTCTACATTCATGAGGTAAAGAGGTGAATAAACAAATGGAAAATAAAAACGATGAAAAAGAAAACGAGTCTAATAAAGAAAAACTAACAGTTGACTTAATATTATATAACCTAAAAACTGCAATTAGAGTTTTGGTTGTCATGGTGATAGTCCTTGGGATTGCCTATCCGGTAATCCTAGCCGAAGTTGGACAGCTTACCCTACCTTTCCAATCTGGTGGCAGCGTTGTGGAATTTAATGGGGAGAAAATAGGTTCAAAATTGATCGCTCAGGAATTTGACTCAGCCAAGTTCTTTCACCCGAGGCCACCAAGTGATTCTGCTTCAACAGTAGATCCTCATATAACTCCTGAAGGAGCATATGATCAAATCAAAAACGTAAGTGAAGCTACGGGTATACATCCAAATACTCTGAGAACTCTGTTGAACCTAAACATCGAACAAAATAAGGTAACAAATGCGATTTTCTTTGCTCCACAGTATGTGAATGTATTAGAAGTAAACATAGAGTTAGTAAATCAGTACCCCGAGGTTTACAATATGTCAGCGGTGTTTAATTCTAATTGAACAAGATGAAGGAAGGGCAGAGGTGAATAAATAAACGGAAGAATTAGTTGTTGTTGGTTTCATTTCCTTTTTGGTGGTATCAGCAGTTTCACTTGGATACTCATTGATAAAAGCAGAGAAATAATTTTTTAGTTCTTGAGAACCGATTTAATATGACAGGGAACTAAAAGCGGTCGCTCAATTGTTGGCATAAAATGACAGATTCTAATTAGAAATTTGGTTTTTTTGTTGGCATAAGTGACATCGCTAGGATCATCGAATAAATACTTTACTTAGATTCAAACCCCGATAAATATTCTAAATAATATTGCAATATTAAAATAATATAAAGTATATTCAATATTTGTTTGATATATTCAACTGAAGCTCAACATTTATATTTACATTTTGATCTTATAACGATAATTGAACCTATTGACTATCGATGACAACACCGACACCACTCAAGCAGTGTCGGATTATTGTATGTTTCATGGGATACATGGCAAGGAAGTCAACGAAGGTCAAAAGGGGTTATTTGAAATTCAAAAGGGTGATTATGACATTATATTGTTGGACATAGCAATCCCAGAATACTCGGGGTTTGATATTCTCAACCAATTGAAAAAACAAGATGTGAACCATAAATGGATAGTAATTTTAACCGCCTTGAATTTGAAAATGGAGGATTTCAAAGACTATTTGGATGTTGGAGTAAGAGAAATCCTGAAAAAACCAATTGGGCTTGAAAGCCTCGATGAAGTTATCAATAAGTACTTGAGAAGCGTTAAACCTACCGTCTATCACCCAAATCCCCAATCTGTGAATATATCTTCCTGAATTACCCAAGATTCTATTCCATGCATGACTTATAGAATCATTTCTTATTGTAGTAATAAATAATTTTAGTTAGCCATTTTTCAATAAAAATTTATCAGAATATTTCCAATTTTCAATGTGGATTGACCTTCCGTTTGATTGAGAGATTTTATTTACCCAATGCTACTGGTGGTTCAACAACTACATTGCCCTGAACATTGACTAAATATACAGGATCGCCATGGAGATCAAATATTGATGTCCTTGATACCCTAGTTACCATTGGTTGTACTTTAATATTTGCTCCATCATCGACAACATACTCATTCCAATCCTGAGTTATGGGAGTATAGCGAACATCATGTGTTATAGATTGTTGCAACTCGGATGGAGAATAAACTCTAGAATCTGGTTGACCTCTCTCGTTTGATAACACCACTATTATATTTTGGACATCGATATTGTAATTGGCATTTTTCTTTCGAATTTTAGTAGCTATTAATTTAATCTTTAGAATTGAATTGTCCGATAGATCATATCTACTCCAGTCTTCCCTTGAAACGGTAAAGTCTAATGGAGGTCTTAAGAAACTATCCATTTAATTTTATGGTTATTTGGTTATTATTAAATTCAGTGCTAAATAAGATAATAGTGGTATTGTTGTATATTTCAATCAAACCAGAGCCGTTGTTTATACCCATCTGCAATGGCAAGTTCAACAAAAATCCCTTATGGAGCCTTTTATATATGATATTTCAACTAGACATGTCAATGTCTGCAAACATATCATATTATGTGATGGTTGTATTTTTAATAACTGTTGCAGTAAGCCCAACAATAAATTCAGTATTAGGTTCGCCTTCGACTACAATTAATAATTCTTCTTCTAATTCTTCTAATCCTTTATCCAACGTCTCTTCTTCTGCTGTTCCTACGACAGAACAGAAAGAAAATAAGAATTTAACCTCAACATTTGAGATAACTGATCAGATAAAAACGCTCATAGATGATCGTCTAGATAAAAACAAAACCAATGCTGCCATTGTAATAGGGTTTATTGACCCAAATGGAACCCAGTTCTATTCTCATGGCAAAATGTCTAATATAAATAATACGACAGTAGACGAAAATACCGTATTTTCCATCGGTTCTACCACCAAAGTATTTACTACAATTCTGTTGGCCGATTTTGTAAACAAGGGTCTTATCAAGTTAGATGATCCTATAGAAAAGTACCTTCCATCTTATGTTACTGTACCACAATATAAGGGCCATAAAATCACCATAGAAGATTTGGCTACTCATACTTCGGGATTACCTGAATTTCCGGACAATTATTGTCCATCTTTCAACCCTGAAAAAACAGGGATTCAAGATTCAGTCCCATTCCGAAAAGATTTAATGAACTGTACCAAGAACTATACATTTGACCAATTCTATCAGGCGCTATCTAATTTGACACTTCCAAGAGAACCTGGCTCCAAAGTTGAATATTCGACATTTGGTACCGGTTTACTTGGTCATATTCTAACCCTAAAATCAAATATGTCATCTTATGATGTACTATTAGAACATAATATTCTGAATGTGTTAGGAATGAATGACACTAGCATTGGTCTTTCAGATTCACAAAAATCTCGATTGGCAGTGGGACACTTTAACGGACAAGAACTTCCTACATTGAACTTTTCGAGTTCTATTGCACCAGGGGGCGGCCTTCATTCAACCGCCAGTGATATGCTAAAATTCTTGTCGGCCAACATGGGATTAATTAAAACAACATTAGACGATGCGATGCAAGAATCACATTTAATAAGACATAGTACCGGCCAGCTATTACCTAATAATTTACAAGCCTCCGCAACATCTAATAACAATGAGATCGGAGTTTACATTGGTTTAGGCTGGTTTGTAACTACAAACTATGGTCACGAAGTCATTTGGCATAATGGGGCCACAATTGGAGGTTACAATGCCTATATGGCCTTTAATCCTACTACCGAGAGGGGTATCGTTATACTGTGCAGTACCGATATTGCAGATATTAATCTTACACGTATAAGTTTCGACCAGACAAACAATTTATCATCTTTATTATGGGGTTTGCTCAATCAATAAATCTGAAAATACCATAATTTTATTTTTCGTCCCTAATTTTTAATTCTTATATCATTTTTCTCAGTTAGGACAAATTAACTACTATGTATCTTCTATTGTGTTAAACGAATATTGATTATTGATTCAAATCGAGACCTTAACTAAGTTCATATGATGTCCTAATATTTTCTTGCAATTAGATGTTTAGTCTAGACTCTATTATGATGCACAATTAATTCAGCTTCGCTTGTGTTGAAGACGGTGGTGATTTTCAATATCTAATCAATCATGAGTAATTTTTCCAGCAATTAAGTTCCGATAATTTAGATTTATTCAAGTTTCCGTTTATGATCTAAATACTATAGTTAAAATGCTAAGATAAGAAATGATTGAGACTGTAGATTGGAAGGCTGAGGTGGTTAATTACGAGATTATTGAGTCTGGGTATGGATAGTTAGGAATCATAGAATGGAATCAAAAAAATCATCATTGGCTAGAATATATATCGCTGCTTATTGAATTATTCAGGATTTATCTGGTAGAGAAACAGCGTAGTCACCGTTAATTTCTTGTTTAATTATTAATCCCTGCTGTTCAAGTGAGTCAATCATTTGAATTAATGGTATTGTTCCTAATCTGTGACGATACCGTTTTTTTAAACTATTAAATGTTATAAGATCTGTATTGGATGTCAATTCATATAGCAAGTTTAGAAATGACTGCGAATACTTTTCCAAATCATTCCTTGATAAAATCCCAAAGGTTTCTGAAGATACAAGATAGTGTTCTGAAACCCTGTATATTCCCTCATAAACGATGTTTATTTCATCTTTTTCATCCCAACCAACCAACTTCTCTTCAACAAGCATGGGTACGATTTTATTTTTAAACGCTATCTCTGTTATAGGAAAATAAGCACCATCACCTTCAATTTCCATCCAAACTTTCCTAAATTGGACTTTTTTTCGGATATCGCCTTTGACCATTTCAGCCAACCTTTTTAGGAAATTAAGAACTTGGAATTGTTGAGCATAGTCCAATTCTGAAACTTTCATTATTAATGATTTCTTGGAATTTTATGACATTTAAAGATAAGTCACCATGATACCATGATACTTGATCTCCTTAAAAAGAATCATAATTCTAAGTTTAAATTTAAATTATATATATGATTCATTTGGATATCCTCATGATTTCCTCCTAAGAGACCCTTATTTTGGTAACTGTAGCAATATACTTCAGGAGACATGGGTATCTCGGATTTCTAAAATATTAAAAAACAATTGCGAAATTAAATCTGTAACTCTGGCTTCATGTTATTATTAGATATATTTATGTTATTTTTATAAATAGTATCATAAATGATTATTTTATTCATATTGTTATTATTTAGTGATATGTTTATTTACTTTTTTGAATTAATATGAACAACCTAGGAAATAGAAATAAGGCTACATTCATGTCATAAATAGCGTTGTATTAAGGACTATGGAAACGAAGGGTACGTCGCAAACTACTTTCTATCGTTAAATCTATAGATTCCTTGTCAACACTTGAGGAAAACATGAGACTAGGCCAAACAAGATGATGACGTGGTCGCAAGTTTACTGATGCCTTTACTATTTTCTAGGAATGTATTAAAGATAGATAATTTCTCAGATTCTTGTACTTTATATTTGTAATATGGAAAGTAGAATAAATATAGTGAATGAACAACAAAACGAGTGAAAAAGACCACCTCTACAGCCTAGCTCCTGATTTGACAATACATAGAATAGTCAACGGCATGTGGCAAGTCGCAGGAGGTCATGGATATATCGATCATAAAATGGCAATTGAGGATATGATGAAATATCACGAAGCGGGATTTACAAGTTGGGATCTTGCGGATATTTATGGCCCTGCAGAGGATTTTATTGGACAATTCCGCCAGAGACTATCCGATATGAAGGGAAAAGAAGAACTCGATAATATTCAGGCATTAACAAAATGGGTACCACATCCAGGCAGAATCGAATATTCTACCGTCAAAGAAAACATACAAAAATCGCTTTCTAGAATGGGTGTTGATTCTCTCGATTTGCTTCAGTTTCATTGGTGGGATTATGATAATCCGTACTACATGGATGCTCTCAAATATCTATCAGACCTTCGCGATGAAGGGATAATTAAGCATATAGGCCTTACAAATTTTGATACAGAACGTATGCAGATCATGATGGATTCCGGTTTACACATTGTATCAAATCAAATTCAATATTCAATCATAGATCGTAGGCCCGAAGTAAAGATGGTACAATTCTGTCAGGAGCATAATATCAAACTGCTTGCCTACGGAAGTCTGTGTGGGGGGCTGATGTCAGAACGATATATGGGAAAAACACAAGAACCTTCTGCAACTGACCTAGATACGTTAAGTTTACGAAAATACAAGAAGATGATAGATACATGGGGAGGGTGGAGTCTATTCCAGGAACTTTTATCTAGCTTGAATGAAATTGCACAAAAACATAATCTGAGTATTGCGAATGTGGCAACGCGATACATTCTGGAGAAACCTGCAGTGGCAGGCGCTATTATAGGTGTTAGGCTTGGGATATCTGATCATAGAAATAGTAATGCCAAAGTATTCAACTTCAGTTTGGACAGGTCAGACTATGATACCATAGATGCCGTATGCATGAAGTCAAATAACCTGTTTGACATGGTGGGCGACTGTGGTGATGAGTATAGATAATGATTTTAGCCTGTTCAATTCTTCCTAAACACCTCAGATCCCTGCTTGTCTGTGAAAGTAATAAACTGGTATACTCATTCGATACTGGTAACAGATATCATTAATGATAGAAGCGGGAGGAGTTTTCTTATTGATTTTTGTTCTTCTTCCTGGTCTAAATTGATTGTTCTGATAATTCTTGAAGCCTTCAACTAGTTAAATCCGATTTCATTAATAGGGTTCAATAAACAATGGACAGTAGTTTCAAGAAATGATGAACTGGGCGAAAATACGACATAGTCAAGTATTAATCCTAATAGCTGTAATCACGATACCTAATATATAAATGAAATCGAGGCAATACGGTGAGAAATTTGTACGGCACTTACCTAAAATCTTGTCATTTGGATTTATTTTACCGATTATCTTTGCAGCCTATTCGACTATCCTCGTGACTTTATCTGATCCCACATACTATTAGGGACGTAATAGCTTTAAAAATACATCCGCATAGTAACAAACGCAATTTATGGAATGTATTAGATTATTTTTGAACTCTCGATATTACGGAAGTTCTCGATATTTAGCCTATCATTTAAGGTCTTAAATAGAACATTATATATGAGTAATAGATCCTATATTTATTTTAAGGCGATTAGAGTACGACAAGAGTAAAATTTTATAGCAATCAACAATTATCCGATATTGAAAAAGATATAAATGAATTCCTTAAGAAAGAAGAGGTCAAACAGTTAATTGATATTAAATTTACCGCTCTTAGCAAAAATGGTATAGATGAATATACAGTTGTGATTGTTTATCAAGAAAATGTGAATCCGGGTATACAGGATCCTCAAATGTACGAATAGTTAGTTGTTATCAATGAAAATTACCATATAGACAACGTCATAAAATTAGTTAAACAATATTAAATAGGGAGATTTAGTATTATCCCTATTGTTAAATCAGAAAAATTGCGATTTCAAGAAGTTGGAGAAACACTATGTCCATTCCAATAGAAAAGGGAAAAATGCGACTTCTACAGAAATCGTGGGCTAGTGTGGGAATATACCATATGGCCTTTAATCCTAAAGGTTAACAGAAATTATTTTACACCGGGTGAGTACTATATAATCAGAGACAAAGTTTCAATAGACCAAAACATTCCGACTTCAAAGGTGTAGGGAGGAATGAAATCACTACTGGTTAAAGGAATTCTAACTCAAGATGGGAAATACTATACAATTCAATTCATTACAAATTAATTCCCTATATGAGAATAGAATCACACCTTAAGTACGGAACTGTTTTAAGAGAAATATGTTTTAAAAAATCAGTATCTGTAGTATTGTAGTAAAAATTGTAACATCTTTACCGGTGTATTTTTTTCTTTCCCCTTCCTTTCTTGATCATAAAAAAGTATTCAAATTACACCAAGAAAAGGTGGTGCAAACACAATTCGATCAAAATCCATCAAATTATGGATATTGAGACTAATCGAGACCAAATAAATTAATTACTCGTCAATTCGAATTAACTATCATATTTTCTCTCAATAGATTCTATTCTTCCTCGATATTTCTCTGTATACCCTGATTTGCATGATATACAACAGAAGAATCGCTCAATATCTGCAAATTTTAAAATTTTAGGTTTACCATAGATGGGCCCATCACAAAAATCACAAACAATGTTTATTGCCATACCACTTGAAATATTTTTCTGAATTTCACCTATCTCTTTTTGTAAAACTTTGTTAAGAGGATTTTTACCGATGTTCTTCTTTCGTTTTGCATTTTCATTAAGCTCCCCTAATTGAAAGAAATTCTCTTCTTTTACCGCTACTTTATCAAAGTCAAAAATCGGCAGTACCCCTTTGATAAATCCTATGTTGACCAATCTTTGGTAACGTGCCTTTACAGTTGGAGTTGTTATCCCTGTTTCCCTTGATATCTGTCTAAATGATTTCCTGCCATCCTCTAGTAATGATCTTAGAATGGATGCATCAATTTCATCAAGGATAAGTGGCATATGATCCATTCCCTTTACCCATCTTGTCATATTACTCTTTACATTCGTAAAAAGTACTTGTATTGCATCAAGACATGTATGAATCGATTAGAAGAAAAGGAAATTACATTCGGTCAATGGGGTGCTGCTCTAACAAACTTGTGGTCTGATCCTTCTAAGCCTTTTTTAATTTTTTTGAATAATTATTGCAAAGGGATCAAACTCAACAACCATGATATTTGTCAGATAGTGTATGTCTCTTCTTTTTGATTATTTTTTTATCTCTTAATTGTTTCTCTAAGATATGTTTGCGTGTAGTGCAATATATTCCGCCAACTCTAAAATAGGCTTTTTCAAAGGGAGTCAATATTTCTATCTCTGTGTTTTATTTAATTAATAGATCTGTTAGAAAGAATAAAGATTTAAGTATCTGAAATCACTTTTCAAGCAGACTTTACAAACTTTAACTGATTTTACAATTGTAAAGCCTTGTTGTTATATATCTTTAATTGTTAGTTATTGTATGGCAAAGGACCCAATATGTGGAATGTTCGTTGAAGAAAATAAAAACTCCATACATCACACTAAAGATGGAATATCCTATTATTTTTGTTCTACTCAATGTTCAAATGAATTCCTTGAACCCGAAAAGGCCCTAAAAAAATTAAAACTGCATGTCCTAATAAGTATAGGACTAACCATACCAATCGTATTACTAAGCTTACCACATATGATTCCTCAACTGGGGCATCTTTATCCGATGGAAATGATGGAATATATTAATTACTTACTTTTAGCATTGGCGACTCCAGTTCAATTTTGGATTGGATGGCGTTTTTACAGAGGATTCTGGGATGGTATCAAAGCAAGAGCATCAAATATGGATACATTGATAGCTATTGGAACAACAGCTGCATATGTTTACAGTGCTATAGTTACTATCATTCCTGGGTATTTTCCGTTTACCGCGGTATATTTTGAAACAGCGGCATTCATAATTACCCTTATCTTAATAGGAAGACTTCTTGAAATTAAGACAAAAGAAAAGGCATCAAATGCAGTAAGAAAGCTACTAGATCTAAAACCTAGGACTGCACATGTATTAAGACCTGAAATAATAGAAAGAAAAGGTACCGGCAGAGATGATAATAATCAAAGTAATAAACCGATGACTGGTTCAGGACTAAAACTGGTTTCAAAGGAACTTAGAGAAGTCGAAATTCCCGTTGAAGAAATCATGCATGGTGATTTAATGATCATTCGTCCAGGTGAAAGAGTTCCTAGTGATGGAGTGATAGTAGACGGTTCATCTTCGATAGACGAATCTGCGATAACAGGCGAAAGTATCCCTGTTGACAAAGTAAAAGGCGACGAAGTAATTGGAGCAACAATTAACAAAAATGGTCTTCTAAAAGTAAAAGCAACTATGGTTGGTCAGGATACGGTATTATCTCAAATAATAACTCTTGTAGAAGAGGCTAAAACTGGAAAAGCTAAACTGGAAAGAATGGTGGACCAAGTGGCAAAGTATTTTGTACCATCCATTGTAATGATAGCAATTGGAGTGTTCCTTGGTTGGTATTTTATAGGGAATGCAGGATTAACTTATTCCATATTAGCATTTGTTTCTGTAATGATAATAGCATGTCCTTGTGCTTTAGGATTGGCTACACCAGCTGCATTAATGATGGGTGCGGCAAAAGGTGCTATAAACGGTATCTTGTACAAAGGCGGAGAGTATATAGAAATAGCAAGCAAAGTTAATTTAGTTGTATTTGATAAGACTGGAACATTAACAGAAGGAAAACCGTCGGTTACTGACATAATAACATTTGATGAAATGAATGAGAACGATCTATTAAAACTAGCCGCGATAGCAGAATCAGGGTCTGAGCATCCCATGGCTAAGGCTGTAATCATAAAAGCAAAGGAAAAAGGAATTTCTATAGTCACGCCTGATTCATTTGAGGCGGTAGCGGGTCATGGGCTTAGAGCTAGATACTCTAACCATGATATATTGATAGGAAATAGAAAAATGATGTTGGATAATAATATGTCGATTTCTGTAAACGTCGAACCAAAACTTTCGGAGTTGGAAAAGGAAGGTAAAACCGCAGTCTTGGTCTCAATAGACAGCCGTTTATCGGGATTAATTGCAATATCTGATACCATGAAGGAAGGTGCCAAAGAAGCGATACTTGACCTAAAAAACATGGGAATTGAATCAGTGATGCTTACTGGAGATAATGAAAGGACAGCAAAGGCCGTCGCTTCCAGAATTGGCATTGAAAGGGTGATAGCTGAGGTGTTACCCCATCAAAAGGAAGCCGTTGTAAGTAATATGAAGACAAAAGAAAACAAAGTTGTGGCAATGGTTGGTGACGGGATTAATGATGCTCCTGCTTTAGCCAGAGCAGATTTGGGAATTGCAATAGGATCAGGAACCGATGTCGCCAAAGAAACTGGTGACATAATTTTAATAAAAAACGATATTAGAGATACTGTTACCGCATTGGAATTAGGAAAAAAAACTGTGTCAAAAATAAAGCAGAATTTATTCTGGGCTTTTGCTTATAATACTGGATTAATACCTATAGCAGCGGGAGCATTAGTTCCTTTTTTGGGATTAGCAGTTTTTGGATGGCTCCCAATTCTTGCTGGGGTGGCAATGGCTATGAGCTCTGTCACTGTTGTGACAAATTCTTTGTTACTGGGAAGATATCAGCCAGGAATAAGAAATAGATCGAAAACAAAATCAGTTTAAATATTATCTATTTCTGCTGATCTGTTTTATCCTGATGGTGGAAACGACTGTTCTTAACGTTCCCGTATCTATAACAGGTATTGTTACAGACTTTCTGTCAACTTCTACTTTTTCAGTTACACTAATTCTCACTTCTAGCATCTAAAAAAAAATTTGGACCTGAAGCAATAATCCATCCTACTTAAAAAGGACAAACCATCTTATACTATAATCACCCAATATCTAGTGTCAAATAACAATTCTGATTTATTCGATATACAGTAAATACTTTCTCAGATTCTCATTACTCGATTCTTTATAAATCCCTGTGTTCTCAGACTCTGTGACCTGCTTGATCCCCGCTTTTATTTCGGGGTCTCCGTAAAAGTAACAACTTCTTTGGAGATGAATATAGCCCTAAATAAATTGAAATCTACAAAGTCATCATGAGAAAGGTGAAAAATAAAAAAAAGATTAGTTGTTTGATTGTCCTAATGCATTACTTCCTGTATTAGCTTGGAATTGAAGGTTTAAGTTATTACCAGAGAGGAAGGAGCTTCCGCCAGAGATCACTTGACTGTTTTGACTTAATTTTTGAGACTGACTTATGATTTGTTTTGCTTTGTTACTCTTTTTTGCTAAAGCATCTTCTGAAATTGCTAATGGGGCTAGGACCAAAGCAAGTGCGAGAACAACTCCTGTTGATACTAGTAATGTTTTACTTGTATTCATACTTGTAAACTATGATAGTACAATTCAATATATATTAGGTATTTTAGATATTACTATTAATATTTAGAGGAAAAAATTATACAGAAATAGTTTCTAGTCATATAGTTCCAAGTTGAGGTAACGAAATGTATGAGTCAGATCTGATGAATAACTTTACAGAAATATACTTGATACAATAGAAAGTGTTTGTTTGTCGTTTTTGACAGACTATTAGCATTTCACTATTTCGTTTTGATTTCTTCTTAATACTTCATTAATTGCAAACACACACATTATGTAAGATTATTTTACAAATTATCTCGAGTGGATGTAAATTGATTATAAATCATCCATTACATCTCTGGATTTGATCTCCTCAGTCAAGCTATCCAATCAGGGACTACAGGGCCCGATCAAATGATCTGGGTCATAATTAATTTAATCAAAAGTATTGGGACTTCTAGAGATATTTGGATTGATAGTAGTATGTATATACATGATGAATGCTTTAACCTACTTACTGATTTGTGGTTAGGTCATCTATACATTCTAATTTTAATTCGGTTGTTTGTAATAGCGAAATAGATACAACATTCTGATTGTTAATATTGATGATGTTAATTTTATTAATGGTATGATAGAACTTTGAAGGTCAAAAAAGAGGAGGCGAATGATACAAGCCCCCCTAAAGAGTATTGTAGCTGGGGAGAGGTGGAATTGTTAATACAGATTGTAGCAGCTAAAATACATACGTCAAACAACAAATATGATATAATATTAGGGATAACAAACGGAGGAATTATCCCAGCCAGACTGTTGGCCCTTGAACTCGACATAAATCATATACAGTTCATACCTATTAGAAATAGGAAATTACATCTTAAGGAAATGCCTCAATTACTGATGGATAAAAGGTATCTTGTAGTGGATGAAATATACGATACGGGTGAAACCTTTTCTAAAGTCAAATATGCTGTGCAAGATTTTGATTGTGATTTTGCGTTTCTTATGAGAAGATTCAACGATACAAATGAGAATAACACAGGCAATGAGACAGCTTTTATCGGAAAAATATTGAACCATGACAAATGGATTGTTTTTCCATGGGAACAAAAAACACTATCATAGGAACAACATATGTTTAGAAATTGATAATTTCTCATCCTAGACTGCTATGCCAATACTGATACTAGATCTAGAATGATTATTTTCAAACTGATTTCTTCTGCATATTCATAATACGCATTACCCGTAACTATCATATTTGTATAGATGAAGTCATGAAGTCATCTAGAAAATAGTTATGAAACTAGATTAAAATAGACCACATTAGATTTCTTCATTATTTGAAAGAATATTTACATCATAATGAACTTTGGATTTCCAAACAATATACGAATTTAAGTAACTAGAACAATCTATATGTTTCGACTGGAATCCCGAAATATTGGGGAATCAGGACCAAAATGATCAAATATAATAAACTATGTTAAATAAATGGGGGGTATAATGAGTAATAGTGATCTAAACCCGTTTGACTGGTATAAGAATTTCTTTGGGCGACCCGCAAACAGGAAGAGAGGGGGATTTTTCGATGATTATTTTGCCGGATTTGAAGAGATGCAAGAGGAGATGGAGAGAATATTTAAGCAATTTCTTGAAATCCAATCCAATGCACCCAAAGAACTGATAAGAGAATATCAAGCTCCGGATGGTACAAAAGTGAGAGAAGTTGGACCAATAGTTTATGGATATTCGATGACAATTGGACCTGATGGCAAGCCACATATAAGCCAATTTGGAAATGTGAGGAATTTGGCTGGAGGATCAAACAAACATGAACTAAATCTTACTGGTATGAGTTCGGGTCCAGCATTAACAGCTGAAAGAGAACCTCTGGCAGATGTAAACACTACCGAAAAGGTGATTAAAGTAATAGCAGAAATGCCTGGAATAAAAAAAGAGGATATTAGAATAAATGTTACTGAGGGGATGGTAGAAATTACTACTACTGGTTCTCAAAGAAAATATAATAAAACTCTAGAAATACCACAAGAAGCAGATATAGATTCAGCTAAATCAAACTATATTAATGGTATATTAGAAATCGTGTTCAACAAAAAAGAAAATACAAGACCAAAAGGTAAAGAGGTAAAGGTAGAATAAGGTAGTACAGTTACCATTAAATTTTGGTATGTGTTGTATTTTTGTATTTAATCAAAGTGATGATCTAAAATGGTAAGGGTACAACACTACGCGAAGCTTCAAACTGATATCGATCATCTCGACAAGCTCACTTAGCAAGATCATTTTAAAAAGACGTCTTTAAAAATTGTCTCAAATAAAAAACAAGATGAATAGTGAACCGTTATGGCGTATCACTGTTACAGTCATTGGACCCTTGGTAATTTGATTGTTGCTTTGAGAGGGAATACTACATTAAAAATAAGTATGCCAGAGGATTTTGCGATATGAGTCTGCATCTGGTCTTGGTTTGAAGGTTTTTTGAAACCGAGTTATTGGATTGGATTTTTAGAAGGTAATCATCTTGGGATTGCAGGGGTACGATTGTAATTGTAATGCTAGCTTACCAGTGAAGGTCAAAAGTTGGATGGGGAAAAAGAATGTCATGATTACCTTGGGTAAAAATCCCGTATCTACGGATAACGTATATCAGTTTGGAAAATAAATGCCAGTCATCCATTTCAAGAACCGCAGGATGCTTCTAGAAAACCACGGGATAGAAAAATGATAGGCACAAGAATACAACTAATCCACTTGTCGCCTATTTCGCAATATATGTTAAATAACGGAATTTGTTAATTAAGCCGGAAATAGACGTGACTAAATAGGAATCAATCACCATTCTCTATTGTTCTGAGGCGAATCCTATTATCCCATAAGACAAATATAGTTAATTAGTTCATATCGACATGAACATTCCGAGTGACATTATATGTCCATTTCTAAATTTAAGTCCATCCTCCTTTGTATAGCGAACCTCTATTGTTTATTGATGTGATAAATCGTATTCGAAATAGACATACAGGACTTTTCTACGAATGTTGGGATGCCTGCATAATTTTCACTATTTGACATAAAATAAAATTTAATCTTTAGTAAATCTATCTATCTAAACATATGAGACCTTCATCTAATAAACAACCATAAAGATCCAGCATAAAAAGTCCTGCCAGCGTTATTTCACATGTGAATGTCAACAATCTAGATTGCAGTCATAGTCATAAAGCTTCGAAAGTCCAGCCAGCATAAATCTAGGAAGAATATGCCCTGGTGAATTTGCAAAAGCAATTTTGAAAGGCCGGTTGAAATATAAAAACATCGGACTAGTATAGTTATATTATTGCAACATCCTAGAAAAAAAATTAATCTATCGTTGTCAGTTCTTGACCTAGTAATGGTAAACGCTGAGGGTTCTCCAAGTCAGTCAATGCGAAATAGTTTAGATTTGGCTCGACATGTAGAACGATGGGGATATAATCGATATTGGTTAGCAGAACATCATAACATCAAAGGGATAGCTAGTGCAGCTACTTCAGTGCTAATCGGATTTATTGCAGGAGGCACATCTACCATTCGAGTCGGTTCTGGTGGGATAATGCTTCCAAATCACAGTCCACTTATCATAGCCGAGCAATTCGGAACTCTAGAGAGTTTGTATCCGGGTAGGATTGAGCTAGGTTTAGGACGTGCCCCAGGAACTGATAGGGTGACAGCATTGGCCTTGAGGCGTGGTAGTCTGGATGAATCAGAGGAAGATTTTCCTAACAGCGTAAAAGAGTTGATGAACTACTTAGCCCCTCAAACCACCAGTAAAGAGGTAAGGGCTACTCCTGGAGAGGGATTGAACATACCAATCTGGCTTTTAGGTTCCAGTATATTTAGCGCTCAGCTTGCCGCAGCTTGGGGATTGCCATTCGCCTTTGCTAGCCATTTTGCTCCTACACATTTGGAATCTGCGATAAATATATACCGAGAACGGTTCCAGCCTTCTAAAACTCTACAGGAACCTTATATCATGGCTGCTGTGAATGTGTTCGCAGCTGATACAGATGAAGAAGCAAACCGTCTGTTCACTTCCGTACAACTAATGGCATTGGGAATGATTAGAAGAAACCATGGACTACTACAGCCACCTGTAAGTAATATTGATAACATATGGGACCAACTTGAAAAATACGCAGTGGGAGAACGGCTCAAATATTCTTTTGTTGGAGATCCTTCCAAGGTTAAAAAGGGTTTGGAATCATTTTTGAACCAGACTCCTGTAGATGAAATCATGGCTGTTTCTCATATTTACGACCATGCTGCAAGACTGCGCTCCTTTGAAATTTTATCATCAATCTGACAATAGCAAGACATCACGAATCACGATATTCGAAAACATACCTTGCTATTCACATACGCGGCTCCTCGTAATTCGAGGTCTTACATATGTAGATCAGTTGGGGACCAGAAGGCTGTAGACATAGCAAAACGGTTCGATGTCAATAAAGGAAAACGTCAACTAATGTATGAGAATGGAATTCCTTCCGCTTTGATGATGGAGCAAGAATCAATCTATATAATTTTTCTAATGCGCTTTAGGTATGGCCGTATCAATCCTTTGATTATTCATCTTATTGGCGAGATAATTTTGTCTTCAAGATGATTAGAATCCCAAAATATTCAAAGGGATCGGGTCTGCCTTAGGTCAGAGTTTAAATTTCCAATTAATAGTAAGGAAATCCATCACCAGACTACAATCCCATTAAACAATAAAGGTTGGATGAATAATTTTCTTGACTTTTGTCTTATTGAAGCTCCCGGACAAATCATGATGTTAACAAATTCATAATATGTTGACAGTTCCTTCCTTGAATATGTGGAAATTTGGTGGTTAATATATGTCCTATATAACATTAACCAACATTAAAGTACTGTTGTTACCATTCGTAAGAATTATAAAACACGGTATACAATATGTGAAAACCCCTCATTACTTCTAAACTCATGAGAAAAGAGTAATCGTGATTACAAAATTATTGTGTCCTTAAGATCTCGTCAATTTTCGACAATCTTTTTATAATTACGAATCATCAACAATACGTGGATAAAATTTCTAATTTCAACAAGCAATGTAGAAATCCTGCTTCTCTATTAATTACTTTTGTAATATGGTCATCGATTTTTTCTATGATTGTGTCGATTAACACTGGAGATTTTATTTTTAATGTGTCCCAATCGGTTTTTGCTCAAAAAAATCAAACAGAAGTCGGAGATGTGCAAAAGGAGCCTTTAGTAAGAGATGAATCCTTGCAAGAACAAGACGCACAAAATGATAATAATGATCTTCAACCTAGGATAGTTACCAGTCCTGTGCAACAAAATTGTGGAATCAATCCAAATGCACCACCATGCTGTACACCTGGAGAGGATGAAGGATGTATCGGTGAAGTACCACAGAATTGTGGAATCAATCCAAATGCACCACCATGCTGTACACCTGGAGAGGATGAAGGATGTATCGGCAATGCTAATGCAGTAAATATGTTGCAATTAGGGACAAATCCACAGAATCTAAAACCAGGAGATGAGTTCAAAGTACAGGCAACTATAATAAATAACCTAGATGTCTCAATAAAATACACTGGAGATCAATGCGGAGGCTCACCCTTAGAGATACAGTTTGATAAGAATGTAAATGTTTACTACGCCATCTCTTGTCAGGGGATATCTACCGAAACATTGGCTGCTCAGGATACAACGACCCTACAAGGGAAAGGATTTGAAGTATTGAGAGCAGAAAACCCTGGTAAAGTGAATGCACAAGTCACCTTCAATTATGAAGTAGAAGGGGATAGCAGTAATCAGAAACAAGTAACAGAATCATTTTCATTTGATGTAATAAACTAATGAACAAGGAGATAACTTCTGTCGCATTTCACCTTTCATCATCTTCTTTTCAAACAACTTTTTTTTAACAAATTGTGCATCCCACGTGCAATTATTAAATCATATGGGTGGGCTCATTATTTCCACCAGACCCACTATATATTTTAGTAACTAGACTGGTATCTTATTTATGCTTGGTCATTAGCAATCACACATAAGCTTAATAATTAATCTCTCATCCTATTATCTGACAAAACTTTGAATAAACCAACATTATCGAGTACCATATTCATCTTTCTATTTATCTTCTTTTACCTTGGTAGTTCATCGTCTACTAATTATTCGTCATACGGTGCTTATTTCAAAGCCCCAGAATCACCCAATGGTCCTGTCATAAATGATCCCAATCTTGTCGCCGAAAAAGTCAACGACAAACCTTTAAACATTCCTACTTCCTTGGCGTTCATGGGATACAATGATATTCTTGTAACTGAAAAAGAGACTGGTAAGGTAATTAGAGTAATTGATGGACAGGTCCAACACAATGTTCCTCTTCTAGATGTTGAGGTGGCCACTGCCATGGAGAGGGGATTATTGGGGATGACTATTTCAAAAAACATGACCGACACTAAAACGTATGTTTTTCCGTATTACACAGAATCAGGCGGTGGCAAAGATGGTGATGATTTTAATAACGGTGTTATTCCTGTGGGTAACAGATTGTACAAGTATGAATATCATGACGCGAAACTGATAAATCCCACACTCATTTTGGACCTGCCTGCTACACCCGTGAACAATAAAGGTGAACACAATGGGGGGAAGGTAATACTTGGGCCAGATAACAATATTTACACGGTAATTGGGGATGTGGGCGCCCACAGAACATTATCTCAAAATGTTGCCAATGGTCATGCAGCTGATGGGACAAGTGGCATAATCAGACTAACTCCAACTGGTGAATCTACCGAATACCATATTTTTGGAAATGAAGGTCCGTTAAGGTACTATTATGCAATGGGTATCCGCAACAGCTTTGGTATAGATTTTGACCCCCTAACAGGCGCCTTATGGGCAACTGAAAACGGACCAGCAGCAGGAGACGAAATAAATATGGTAGAACCTGGCTTTAACAGTGGATGGGCCCAAATCCAAGGATTTGTTGATGCTGATATACTTAACCGTGGTAAATCTGTTAAAGATTTGGTAATTTTAGGGGATGCTAAATACAGTGATCCTGAATTTTCCTGGAATACTACTGTTGGAGTAACTGATGCCAAATTTTTCTCTTCTGACGAACTAGGTAAACAGTATGAAAACAATCTTTTTGTGGGTGATATCAATAATGGATATATCTATCGATTCACCCTAAACACTGAAAGAAATGCTATCGAAATAAACAGCAGTTCTTATGGCGGAAATTTGGAAACCTTGGCCGATAAACAGGTAAACAATCCAAAAGAGGTTATTCCCCTTATATTCGGTAGTGGTTTTGGTGGCATTACAGATCTAGAAGTTGGACCAGATGGATACCTGTATGTTTTGACTTATTTCGGAGAAATCTATAGAATCATGCCAAAGTCACACTTTGTCGATTCCAATAATTCCTCGCATCAAGGTAGATCATCTCCACTGCTGACCATATCCCCACCCTCCCTGTCTAATTCAACCATAGCACAAATTGTGGGTATTGAGGGCTACAAGTCATACAATCCTTATCCTGTTGTGGTCCGATCAGGTCAAACAGTTCTATGGGTAAACGGTGATGCAATCTCACATACCGTAACCTCAAATTCAAATAAAAATGGATTAAGTAATGACCCTGGAATGCTGTTTGACTCTACCGCAATATTGCCAGGTCACTTTTATAGTAAGGTATTTGATTTACCTGGCACTTATTTGTATTATTGTTTCTACCATCCTTCTATGATTGGAGAAGTTAAAGTTGAACCTTAGTGATTCAGGTGACTTGTATTTTTAGGAAAAGGATTCACATACCTACTTTATACAAAAAAGATACGGCCTTATATGTAGTGAATAATATCAAACGTGCTAATTCTAAATGGAAATAAATATTACCATATGGACGCTGTGCTTATAAGGTGTTGTTGTCTCAAAGACGAGATGAATAGTCTAATTATT
Organism: uncultured Nitrososphaeraceae archaeon; assembly: GCA_963759575.1. Lineage (GTDB taxonomy): Archaea > Thermoproteota > Nitrososphaeria > Nitrososphaerales > Nitrososphaeraceae > Nitrosocosmicus. Next base: position 131,825 of record CAVWZU010000001.1, read on the forward strand.
AGACTAGGTCTTCCTCGTGTGACTAAATCTTACTCCATTTTAGGTTATCTTTGACCTGAATTCTTGAGATAAACTAATTCTGCTATTTCCTGCTACTCCCTGTAGATCTGTATGTAACATTCAACTCATTAAATACCGGGTGAGTGGCGCACTTGATATTGTTTCATGTTTAATTTATTTTTTTGGTAACAGCTAGCGAATTTCCGATCAAATTTCGGATCTCTAACTTCGTCAAATAATATTACATCAATAACTAATTATATTTTATCACATCACTCGCAGAAATAATTTTCTCATTCCAATTCAATGCGACCTGCTTATGCTGTTTGTTACTAAATGCTTACATCTGGTACAGGTATCTAGGAATTAGTATTAAGCCATTGATTAAAATCTACATGTTTAATCATACTTATTCCAGCTATTATAAAAGGATACTTTATAGAGTAAGTTATAGGAAGGAAAAAACCCGGGACAGAACCTGAAACAATAACAGAAAAATTAACAAACTAAAAAATAAGGTGTAATGTCGAAGAGCATCATATATCAGAAATAAAATATCCTTTAATTCCCAGGTATTTTTTATACTTGGCGAAATCACCAAGTCAAAAATTAGGATATTCTGCAGTCTTCAATCAATAGTCGCAATCCAATCTTGTTAGTATCGAAAATACGGCATAACATTTTAATTCTAGCATTTTCATGATTATTTGCGCATCGAAAACATTCTTTTATTATAATCATTATATGATTTATTATACTACTTTTAATGATAGGTTCTATATGGTTTGTTTGTATTCATTGTTTATTAAATGGTATCTAAAAAAGTTACACCAAAAGATGATAAGAAAGGTTTAGCATCAGCTGATAAGGAAACAAAAAAGAAGGTCGCAAGCAAAGGTGGAAAAGCCAAAGCCAAAGCTACTAGTACAAAGGCTACTAGTACAAAGGCTACTAGTACAAAGGCTACTAGTACAAAGGCTACTAGTACAAAGGCTACTAGTACAAAGGCTACTAGTCCTAAGAAGAGTAGTAGCACTGCTAAGAAAAAATAGTATTAGATTCGTAATACACTATTTTTAATATATTTTATTTTTATACAAATTCTAACACACGTAAAATAATTATTTGATTGACTACATAAATTCTACCCTATGCTAAATTCTTGATGAAAATAGCAATTTTTTGCAGTTCGAAATTATACATCTATGATCTATGAAAATAACTGTTTAATTGATTCATATCTTTTTATGTATTCAATTCCTTTTGGAGATATAACATAATGGGGAACATCTGTATATTCGCTATTTAATATTAGATTCTTATTAGTAACGGGTTTAATGAATTGATTAGATAATAATGATAATAATGTATGTTTGTTTGTTGAAATTCTATACTTTGTCAATGGGATAGGTTGGTTTTTCAAATAAAGTAGTGCATCATAGACGCAATCATAGTGGGTCCTGTACTGTTTTAATTTTACTTTTTGACTTCGAATTACCACTGTCATGCCTGATCCAAACATTATAAAATAAATACAAATCTTAATACACCAATCGATTAAAAATACCCAATTTTTATTATAGGTAGATAAAGTAGTAAAATCGTTGATAATATAGTCAAGAAGGATTGAAAACAGTATTATCAAAGCCAATCAAATACAAAACCAAATAACTCCTTCCATATCTTTATCGTCAGTGTATATTATAAATGGTAACATTAGGAAACATAATGATTCTATGAAGGACTGCTTGTTGTTGTCTATTCTTAACCTCAGTAGCCTTCCCGTAGTGTTCATCAACCTCGGTTCGAAAAAAATTTTAAATATGGATAGTATGTAAAGCACAATCTATCGCATCAGCATAATGCAGATTTTATCTAGAAACTATATAAATTTAATTATCTGGTCAGCGGAATCTATTCATCGTAATGGATTCTTGGTATAGCAAACGTGCACCAGTGTTTGACAGCAAGACGAGCAAATCTATTCTTCATCCATTTATCGTAAATAACCATCGAGGTAACACATTAAACCTATACCAGGGTTGCCAACACAGATGCGGATACTGCTATGCTACCTATGAATGGTCACCAGATTTTTATGATAAAATATATGCGAAAATTAATGCTTCTGAAATATTGGAAAATCAGTTGCGATCTTGGAAGTCACAGATCGTGGAACCTGTTATGATTTCCTCGGCTACCGATGCATACCAACCAGCTGAACTAAAATTTGAATTAACAAGAAAATGTGTTAATGTTTTGCAGAAATATGATATACCTTATTATGTTTTCACAAAATCGACTCTAATATCAAGAGACCTACAACTCCATAAACAATACAAGCATAATTGCTTTATAGTGTGGTCCATTACAACTTGTAATGAAAATACCCGACGAATAATAGAACCTGGGACTCCACCCTCCATTAAACTATTTGATGTGATAAAAAGATTTAGTGAATCCGGAATTCGTTGCGCTGTAAATATCGATCCTATTCTCCCTTTCATCACAGACTCGTTAGACGAGATTGAATCAATCGTAGATACTTGTTTAAGGTCGGGTGTTCGTTACATTTTTGGTGCCACTTTAAGACTCCGGTCAGATATTTGGGAAAGGATGAAAATTGTATTCAAATTGCTAAATAGGAAGGAAAAAGAAGTCATTAGCGATTATTCCAGGCTCTATCACTTTAAGGATCCAATGAGAAAGGGTTATAATCTTCACGTGGATAAGACTTACGCAGATACTATTCTGAAAAACCTGGAAGATAAGGTAGTAAACAAAGGTATGTTATTTGGTTTTCCCAAATTAGATGGAAATAGTCAAATGGCAAAAAGCAAGCTTAATGGCTGTAATCAAGGTCAACTTACATTGATGAAATTTATGTAACAGAATACTCTCTGACAAATAGTTTTCTAATTATGGGATTTTAATATTAAAATTTATAAAAATATCAAACTGTGTGAGAACTAGCTATTGCTTCGGGCATATTGGATATAACTATTCTTCGAACCGATAATGATTTGTCCTGGTTTACTCAGAGTCTTAATAGCTTTCGCAAAAACCATTTCTTGTGCTAAACCCCGATGATTATGCAGAAGACTGTCGGCTAAAGGGCTTTATTGTACTTTTCTTCGGTTCGACGCTGTCAAAATCTTCTTGTGGATTCATTAATCCTGCCGTCCTCTTCATGATCTAATTTTAGGCATCCGTATTTGCAACAGGAAGTAGAATGTCGCCAGGTAATACACCATGTTCTCTATCCATTCTTAATTAGGGAGTAAAAGCTATTGCTTCTGAAGTTCTAGAATTTCGATCATTGGAACTTTCAGAGCAAAAGTTTGTCTCTTCTATCTGTCATCCAGTGCTTCAAATTACTGAACTATTTAAAAATTGATGTTTAATTAAGGATATGATAGGGATTTTAATAGTAATTTCACTAATGCTTGTACCTCTAATGAATACAGTCGCCGCACAAAACATAGAGGGGCCTGGAGGAGTTTTTGATCAGGCTTCGGATGACAACGCAAATGTATCATTTCTTCCAGGGGACGGAAAAATGACTTTTTCAACTGAGAATGCAACTGTGGGATCAGAAAAGGCACTTAACAATACCATTGGGAATACTACTGAATTTATGAAACCTGGTTTTGATCCGAGTAAACCAATAGAGGATTACGATGCTAATTCTTCCAATTGGAATAAGATCCATCCGATACCTGAGGGAAGAAGTGGCTAATTTTAGATAGTCAATACCCAATCTATCTATTTTATCGTTATTTCGATGTCAATTGAGCAATTTCAGAGTCCGAATTTTAAACTGAAAAATAAACTAATTAGTTTTTGGAATATGCAAAGAAAAATATCTGATAAATAAACTAATGATCGAAATGATACAAAATGGGTATTAGTTCATCTTCTAAGTTAGGATTTTTCGATATTCTTAGTGTAATCCAAACGCTTAGTTATTAGTCTACTCTGAGTGTACTTGATTTACATTGTCATAGAAATAGTCACTAATTACATGAATATGAAATAGGATAGACTATTTTCATCTTAAGACATATTTTCAACTTGCTCATGATATTGGAACTATCCACATTCTAATTCCAACAGACCTACTTTTAGCAATATAATTAAGTAGCCGAATCAATCATTATCACACTATGATGCCAAATTGAAATTATCTAATACGAAACTAGGTAATGAGTTTATAAAATTTCAAATACCACTGGGTTAATGGCTTCACAATATTAGTACCGCCGCACTAATTACAGTTGTCCACATTCCATCTTTATTTCCTGCGGCTGACTGGGTAAAATTTTGTGTTTTGTAAATTTTTCCTGAAAGTTTCCATTGTTCTTCGTTTTGATCCCATGTAAGCGTCGGATCAGTGGGTAATCCAATTGTTGTGGCAAGCATTTCCATGGCCAAATCCTCTGCGTAATCTCCGGCCTTTGAAGCTGTCTCTCCAGTTGAATGGTGCTCTGACAAATACCCGTATTGAGCATCATCTGCCGGCCTAGCTAACCCAATGGATGCGGCAATTAGTCTGTTTGGCTCGTTAGTAGCCGATCTCGCCATTACTGTAAAAACAATTTGCCCTGGTTTTAGATATTTTCTTCCTTCTTCTTTATTTACTATTTTGCATTGTGGTGGTTTGATACTAGATACCGATACCAGATTTAGATCACTTATTGAAGCATCACGTAATGCAAGTTCAAAGCTTGTGAGATGATCTTTATGGGTGCCTCTACCTTTAGTAAAAAACATTATTTTTGGAATATATGTCATAGGATTTGACAATGGTATTTTCTTGAGTGATTCATACTCTTCATCCATCTCTAAACAAGTTTTGTAAATAATAGGTTAAAAACATGATTTAGATATATATTGATTAAAGGTTTTCAAATTTATGCAATTATTATTTATCGTAATACGAAGTGTTCCGTTATTGCTGTATTAGAAAAAAGAAAGATTATCATTTTTGTTAAACTCAAATCGACGATGAACCATGTTCAAGAATTAGGATGATATAAGTTCCGATTTGGTTTATCTTCAATTTTATTTGTTTCCTCTGCCAACAGAGGCTTAGTTTAGTATACGTGGAAGTAGTAGGTAAGGTACTTTTCTGTATTTTTCTGATCGATTTGAAGTTGGCTCTTTATCCCGTTAAAGATATAGCCATTCCTACATAGTCACTTATAAACGACATCTCGGTACGCTTTTGTCTTTTTCCGTAGTAAACTTACTCAACTTTACTAGATACTTAATATGCCGCCTTTTCATATAAAAGACTTTGAGCAAATCTACTTTTTTTTAATAGTTGTAGACTAATTTATTGTAAATGAAGTATACTTTTGACTACCACTTGCTTAATTTTCTCTACCATCATAATTTGAAACAAAATAATAGTTGATGAATTTTTTTAGAGAATACTAGTCTGCATAGAATTGATTTTCTTACTCGTTGAGCTTTTCAAATAATTTATTATAAAATAGTATGGACCTTGTACCTTCCTACTACCCATCCAAATTTTGTTCTAACTCTGTGATTTATTATGGATAGTTTTTTGATATTCACCAGCCACCAATCAACTCAGATGCGTAAGTGTATCATACGAGTGCTTTGTTTGTATATTTAGTAAGATCTAAAAAGGTAAATTGCTAACATCTTGATAACCATCCTTTTTCTCAATCATGATTACTTTTGCTAGCCCTTTAAACATGATAATAGACTGGATTAACTGCTCGATGCAGTTTTTTGTGGAATCTAAAACTGATGATTTAGCCGCCTGACGAGGTTACCATCATAATTACCTTTCGAGAATTCATTTGACTTTATCCAATTATTTATGAGAATTTATAACCACGATATAAGCAAGAGTCAAAAGATAATGAACTGTATTTTTATTCCGTCGTGATCATAAATATAAAATGATGATCTATGGCTGGAATCTGATTCGAGTAACTTTTCATCAATATGCACGCCATTACTGACTAGGTGGTTTTTCAAAGAGTCTATATTTTTTTTGTCTTCATGTATCCGCAATGCAAAGTGGTCTAACCCTAATTTGCCCAAGTTATTTGCACTATTTGGTAGGATGTTTGTCCCAATCCAGGTGTTTGTGGCAACGTGATGATGATATCTATTTGCGGCAAAAAAATAAGCTCCTGGATACGATGCAGTATGGTAAAGCCCAATCCTATCTTGATAGAAATTCTTGGCTTTAGAAAGGTTTGATACATGTAAATGAACATGACCTATTGACGTTTTCCCAGGAATACCATGCCATGGTCCATAACTCTCATGATTTAACAAATTCTTGACATTGAGTGGTTCTGTTACCATGTGTATATTATTTGTACCAGTCCACATCCATTCTGATGAGTGTCTGTCGTGGTAAACCTCGATTCCGTTATTATCAGGGTCGTGGAGATAGAGAGACTCCGATACGGCATGGTCTGCCATACCTTCATAGTATTTTGGATCGAGATTTTTCTGAATGTGTTGCAGAAATGATGCTAAAAATTTTCTTTCTGGCAGTAATATGGCAAAATGATAAAGGCCCGCCTCTCCTTTCATTTTGTTGGGATTACTTGTTACACTATGAATACTGTCTATCTGACTTAAGACCAGCAGTGATGAGAGTCTGTCTTGTGCCAGCTCTTGTGAGACAAGATAAACCATATTTTCTCCTGATCTGTTTTCTAATACCCTAAATCCTAAAATGGATTGGTAAAAGTCTATAGAATTCTGTAAATCAGAGACTTTAAGATGAACGTGATCTATCTTTAAAGATGGATTAGCGATAAATCTATGATCTTTATCCATCTTAATATTATTACTGTAATCCACAGATATATTTCAAATAAGATCTATTTATCATCAGACATGTTCAATAGATCTAATTATAAAAAATATCTAGACGGAAGTGAAAATATCACATTGGGTATAAATTACTCTCACACACCTAACTTATTTATCTGAATTAATATACCATAGTTCTATATGCATTTGGTCTCGTAGATCATCACAATTTTCCTGGTAGTACCAGAGAAATTCTTAAGAATTAATTTTCTGTATAGTTCGTTTGTTAGCGAATACATGCAATTTAACCAAAATAACACATTCCCTAGAACTAAAGTAATAAACTACTAGAATGAGAAATTGTAACCTCGTAATGACATAATTGATCTAACACTGGATTCATCTTATGAAACACCTAATATATACTGCCTTAAAAGCCTCACCGTTTTCTGTGACGGACGCACAATATTAAAATAAAAAGGGGGCACAAATATCCATAGACAAACGAATGAAAACTTGTCAATTATTTTCGACTTTCCTCCCTTTTGATAAATTATTTGTAATTTTATTTTTCGTTTCGACTGGTAACCTTGTTCTCATGTTTCTTTTTAACTTGGATATAAATGAGACATACGCAACCGCTCTTTTAGACGGTGTAACAAATAAGGATACAAACCGGTTAAATGTTACTTCTGTTGTTACTACTGATGACAATGAAACTAATAAGAGAGTTGCCTTAATAGAAAATAAATTCACACATGCTGCATACCAAAATGGATCGTTTTATAACTTCTATGCAAAATATAGCCCGCAGCTCTACGGCAACTCATCTTCATATATGGACGATAATTGGCGGAATTTTGTAATAACAACCGATCTTTATCTACTAAACGATCGACCAGTCCCAGACGGTCCATTTCCTTATTATCGCTATCCTGAATATCTAACCGTGCCGTACAAATTCCTGTATGATTTCGTTTTCCACAATGTGAAAAAGTATACCCCAGATGTAACGAACTTGACAGATATTGATGTTCACGAAGGAAAAATCTTTCTCCCGGGTGGAGAAAATGCTTATGATGCTCTATTTCTATTTCATAACGAATACGTTACCCAATCCGAATACGACAACCTAAAACGATTTGTTACTAATGGTGGTACCTTAGTATTTACTCAAGCGAACGCATTATTTGCAGAAGTAAAATACAATAAAACAACTAATAGTATATCCCTTGTTAAGGGTCATTCATGGGAATTTGATGGCAATTCTGCTCGGGGTAGCCTCAGCGAAAGGTGGGTAGATGAAAGTAAGGACTGGATTGGGAGTAATTTTTTGGATATTCCATCGAGTTATCATGTATATTTTAGAAATAATCCATTCGACTTGATTCACACTGAGGAGCAGTATGTTTCAAATCCTGACGCGAATATATTGATCGATTATGGAGCATTTAATCTGACCCGTCAATACCACGATGCTGTTGTTGCTGCCTATGAAATGGATTATAAAGAGGGAAAGATTATTCACCTTGGGATTTGGGCACATACTGTATATCAAAACCCATTATTCAGAGAGTATTTTGACAGTGTAATAATACCACTAGCACTAAATACCACTGTAAAGGATACCCTATTACTTAACTCTTTTTTATTAGAAAAGCATAGAAACACCGGATCAAATCCAGAATGTACCAACTATCAACCTAAAACGAATCTGATAACTGTATTATGCGACACAAATTTATCCCAAATATCAGATGCGGTAAACAATGTGAACGTATTGAGGGAAGAATCAGCTGGGATTTGGATACTTAATGCGACTTTAAAAGTCAATCCCGATGCTACGATTATTATAAATCGAAATGACACATCCTGGTTGAAAATAGTCAATAACAATGCTACAGAGGCCAACTATATTTCAGTTTTAGGGAACGCATTAATAAATAATGTAAAAATTACTTCATGGAATCCACACTTGGATGATGTAATCAAACAAAATGCAAATGGGACAATTCCTCGACCGTATATCTTATTCGACTCCGCTCAAAAAAGCTCAAATATTACGAACTCAGAATTTGCGTTCTTAGGTTATAATTCTTATCCTTCAAATGGTATTGTTTTTTACAATGGTGCCAACGGGGGCGAGATAGTAAATAGTACTTTTCATAATATGTGGGATGGGTTCTTTTCAAATTTTGGTCAGCATATCACCATAAAAGATAACAAATTTTATAATAACTTAAGATTTGGTATTAATCCTCATTCTGAAAGCCATGATATTAATATAACAGGCAATACGGTTTACAATAATACTCGATCAGGCATAATTGCATCAGACCGCAATTATGATATCGCAATTGATAGAAATACAGTACGTGATAATGGGATGACAGGAATAACTCTCTCACTAGAAACAAATAATTCTACGGTAAAGAATAACCTTGTTCACAATGAAAAATTGGCTATCTTGATTGATTCATCTTCAAATAATATGATATCAAATAACCTACTTCAATCAAACAATCAAGGGATAATTATTGGAGAAATTTCTTCAGAAAATCATCTTTATAACAATACTATAATAAATTCAAATTTTGGGAATTCCTCAATGAATGCCTTTGAGAATATTAACACATAGTATTACCGTATCCCCATTTTATTCTCTAGTGATGTATTGATATTATTCAAGCATTGATTGTTCTTGTTAGTAACTAAACGAAAAAACTTGAAAAGGATATCGGGAAATAATTTCTTAAAAGGGAAAAAAACATGATAGAGGGTAAGATCCTAAATCTTTTGTAAAGTTATATTAATATTCTTAAATACGAGATGTATCTGTTTTATCCAATTAGGGATTACAAAAAGTTAAACAGATCAAAAAAAAAGATTAGTCGTTTAGTTGTCCTAATGCATTATTTCCAGTGTTAGCTTGGAATTGAAGGTTTAAGTTATTACCAGAGAGTAAGGAGCTTCCGCCAGAAATCACTTGACTGTTTTGACTTGATTTTTGAGACTGACTTATGATTTGTTTTGCTTTGTTACTCTTTTTTGCTAATGCGTCTTCTGAAATTGCTAATGGGGCTAGGACCAAAGCAAGTGCGAGAACAACTCCTGTTGATACTAGTAATGTTTTACTTGTATTCATACTTGTAAACTATGATAGTACAATTCAATATATATTAGATATTTTAGAGTTTTATATGAATAAGTTTCAGTTAGTTTGAACAGAAAAATCTTCCAGAATATTACAATGCGAATGATCCATAAATACTGTTATTGCGAGCCTATTCTTCAACATCTGATGATAAGATTGAAACAATTTGTATGAAATAACATGGGGACGGAAATCTATTGCTAGTATTTTGAGAAAATGCATAGTCATTAATGTAAGGTATATTATTGCTACTCAAATAACTAGTAAATATGCCATTTATGACCTGGAGATTATTATCAAGCATAACATTAATAATTATTTCATCTACTTCAATATTCACATCAGAATACTACATCTTTAATTCAATAAATGCTACTAATAATTTTACAAATAATATTACATTTAATCAGACATCCAACACCATTTCGGGTAGTGTGAAAGTTTCCTCGCCTACAAATGGAGTTTATCAAGGGGCGAATCCTGATTTCGGTGGTACGGAGGATGAAGTCACATCAGAAAGTATTCTAAACTATGAAAGATTGATAGATAAGAAGATAGTCTGGGCATATTTTTCAAATAATTGGGTAAATGATATCGAATTTCCAGAAGAATCTGTAAGGATGATAGACGGGTTGGACATTGTGCCTTTTATTCGAATGATGCCAAGGACTACCTTTAATCAAGGTGAGGCAGATCCAGTTTATACCCTTCAAGGAATTATTGATGGGGATTTTGATGACCGCCTAATACAATGGGCACAGGATGCGAAGAGAACCAACATTCCTATAATGGTTGAATTTGGAACCGAGGTTAATGGTAATTGGTTTCCGTGGAGCGGTTTATCTAACGGTGACGGAGAGACTGAGGGGTATGGTGATCCATCTACTGCTGATGGACCCGAAAGGTTTCGCGATGCGTACAGACATATAATAGACTTATTTAGAAATGAGGAGGCAAATAACATAACGTGGGTATTCCATGTCTTTCCCTCCCATGAGATTGGTGATGGAATGCCGAGTGAGGAGTCGTGGAATAGTATACAAAACTATTATCCCGGAGATGAATACATAGATTGGATAGGCACCAGTGTGTACGCCTCTAGCGGTGCTGGTAAAGAGTGGAAATCATTTACCGATATTATGGACGTTGCGTATCCAGAACTTGAATCCCTTTCAAACGAGAAACCTTTTGCAATTTTTGAGCTGGGAATAATAGAAGACCCAGAAATGGGGAACAAAAGTGGGTGGATTCAAGATGCTCTTCAATCTATCGAAAATAACACATACCCTAGAATTAAGGCAATAAGCTACTGGAATGAGAAATGGAATGATGGTGATAAGACAATTGATTTAACACTGAATTCATCTTCTGAAACAGTGAATGTTTATAAAGAGATAATTTCATCACCGTTTTTTCTAACCGACGCACAGTACCAATATAATGAATAAACCTATACATGAACCCAAATAACTATTTTACAATCCTCTTTTTTTTGGAATTTCCATTTGGATTTCTCTTTTTGTTTTATTGTGATTTTACCAAACAATGTTATTGATGTGGATAACGATATTAAATATATATAAAATAATTATTTAGGATCAATTGATTCTGCCAGTAAAGCCTTCATTAGCCTAACCTTGTCATATGATCGTAATAAATCAAAACAAGATCTCCTAACCAGACAAGAATTCAACAATTCATTATTCACAGGACACTAATAGATATCATGGATTGCCCGCGTCTCAAATACTATTTGTGATCATAAAAAAAATTATTTGTGCAGTTACGAGCACAAATAAATGATTTCATTATTTGCAGCCTTACAAAATACTACAAAATTAGGGTGAACCACTTGTTTCTAACATTCCTTCTTCCATTATATTCTCTCTTTCTGAAGCTGATGGCATTTCTAGACCAAGTTCCTCATATCCTTCAGCAAGTGCTTTGTTCACAGGTACTACTCCTGAATTGATGTTCTCATAGGCACCACTTCCAACCCTTTCTGGAAGAGCATCTGCCTGTTCTTGGGTTGTTATCACGCTACCAGGAGGAACAAATTTATCATCTGCAACTTCTACTCCACCTGATATAGTGCTTGCAACTCCAACTGCCACATCATTTCCCAGTTTTGCGTCAAATACTAAACTTTCCATTCCAACAAATGTATTGTTTCCTACAAAAGCAGGTCCATGAATTAAAACACCATGTGCCAAGCTCACATTTTCACCCACATAGACAGAATATCCGTTATCAAATCGGGTATCATTACCTAACAAATGATCTCCATTACTTGCAAATCTTCTATCGTCCAGATTTCCTCCATCTAGAGTAGTTATCAAACCGTGTAATACAACACCGTCTTGTATATTAGAAAATGCTCCAACATGCAGGGGTGTTCCCTCATCACCTCTGCACACAGCTGTAGGAGCCACCAAGACATTCTGTCCGATATAACAATTTCCAATTACTACTGAGAATGGATGGATGAATGCAGATCCTTGTATAGATGGAAAAGATGTGTTTGAATTAAAATTGGTTATAACGTTTTGGTGAATATTTGGCCATTCCTGACTATTTGCAGGAAGTTCACCTTGTTGCTGTTGCGATACGTTGACTTGTCCATAACTTTGAGGTATTATTGTCATCAAGATAGCGATGCTAGCTATTGCAACTATACTAGTAAATAACTGATAGTTTTTCTAATCATTGCTAATACCTTGGCATTTAATATTTAATACTCGAAGTGAAGTATTATTTATCCATTTATCTAAATTTTTTTAATCACAGAAATTCTTATTACTGTTTACCAATCGGGGTTGAAAAAACTATGGTTCATTTGCCTCCCACGCCTCAAATTAACCGATCTTGCTGAATAACAAACCGTATTCAAATATCGTTTTCATATTTGTAGTATAATTCCTACTGGCGGCGCAATAGTAAATCAAGATAAGAAATACTTATTAAATTATAAGAGGACCACAAAATGAACAAAGGTAGATGAAAAGTTCGAAAATGATTTTCACGATTTCTTGTTGTCTAATCGTTTCAATCTCTATGCCCTTCTTTCCTTTTTCCGGAGATTCGGAAGCAACTTTGGATATCAATAATGGATCATCAAAAATTGAAAGTGACTCATATGACAGCTATAACAATTCTACTTTAGGAATATCATTTGAATATCCCTCTAATTGGACGTTAGCTGAAAAACAATATTCATTTGACGTAGGGGAACCAGATGTTCAGGTATCAGAATTTAAATTTCCATCAATTTATCGGATCTTTAATTATATTAGTAACAGTGAAGAAGCTGATCAAAATCTTAAACTGGGAATCGACCTAGAAGAAATTACTAAAGAGTACAAGGTTCATTTAATCAACAAGTATGAACGAGCCAATGCGACCGAGTCCCCTGTCCTACAAGAATACATTGTAGGGAACTATCCAGTGGGAACATTTATTTTGGATACAAATGATGAAATTTTAGGTTCGCCAGTTACACAACAAATATTCTTGGTAGACAGAAATGATGAAATTAACATTTTAGAATATATCACTCTTAAAGAGGACTTTACCACTAAAGAGAGTCAAGAGATTTTGAATCACATCATTAATTCATTCAGATTTACTTAACAGAAAATCCCCAATTTTTTTGATTAACATTTAATCATGGTCTCAATCTTTCTTTGTCCTTAATGCCCGTTTTGCCACCACATTAATTCTTATCATCTTTCAGTGCCTGTAGCATTGTTTTGTAATAAAGAGAAGCAAATTTTTTTGAATAAACTTCTATGTTTCTTCACTCAGATATACTAAAAAATATCGTCTGACAACTCATCTCATTTAAATTCCTTCCAACAACTAGTGGAATTTTATCTTAGCATAGATGCTACTATTCAGAGGTGTTTTTTTGACTATAAAAGATCTTTCCTAATAAACAAACAATGTGTTTATTACGTTTTATTAATCCTGAAAAAAAAGATTAGATTTATTTACTGCCTGTAATTGAATAAATGATTACTATCCTCTTACTTTGTACTCCATAATTGTCCTCTTATTTCACCATCTGGATTTTGAACTGTATGGATGTTAACATAGGTGCTATTGCTCTTAATTGCAGTCAATAAATCAGCCACTGTTTTTCCTTGCATGGGACCTGTCAAATCAACTGCTGTGATATTGCCATCTACAGTAATCCCATCTTGATTTGGATTCTGTGCAGGATCGAATACGAATAGGGTCACTACGATTGGTCCATTTTCTCCTAAGGCTCCGCTATGGATATGACCTTGGGTCACATTCTGGATCCCAGAAGCATTAACATTGAAATTTAATGTTTCATTGGTTGGGAGAATGGGAGTGAATCTTGCTTCTCCTGTTGCTTGAGTATCTACAGCCGGAACTTCTTCTTGACCTGTAAGGTTAGCAACAAAGTCGTGGTTTGCGAATGCTGTTGATGGGCTTGAAAATGCTGATATCGCAATTACACTTCCTAGCGCTAGAGCAATGGTTAGAAATAACATTCTGTTATTTTTGATTGTCATCCAATTAATGTCAATAATGTTGTATATAACCACTTTGTTGAGCTTCTCAATCTTCTAGAAATCCACATGAGCACGAATCCTCTACGTATGATATTTTTGGAAAATTTAAGCAATAATATTCAACTGATAACGATTTAAACGGTTTTAAGTCCCATTTGCACAACTTTGTATTCTTGTCGAAGATCAGACAGACATGCCTTGTAATACTATGTTTTGTCGATTCATGGTTTTTCGTCCCTGAGATAATTTCATTACAGAACTATTACGTTTTGTCACATTAACAAAATTACAGCCGATTACAAATATTGTAATAGTTACCTTATATTATAAATCGATATTTGTTGATTAGACATTTGGTAAATCACAAAAAATCGAACATATGCTTTGGTGACGGATTTAATGATCTAACTCTGAAAAAACAACATAGTTATCAATTCCATATCGGGATGATGCAATATTTTCTAGACTTTATCATTTGAGCTCCCGACAACCGGCCATTTTTCCTTACGTAGTGAACCCATCACGGTGTGATTCAGATTAAGATGAGCTTGTACAAGTTCTTTGGGTGTTAAAGCCATCCACTGATTTAACGAAATATCTTGAAACCGTGAACTTTTGAACATCTCCAGGAAACGTAACGATGTATCACCAATATTTTCGATGTAGTGCCCCATAGCAAATGGGACATAGCCAACATCTCCTGTTTGGTAGTCAAAAGTACGAGCTTTTCCTTCTGATGCAAAAACTCCCATTCGGGCAGATCCCTCAATATAATATTGCCATTCATCGGTATTTGGATGCCAATGCATCTCTCGTATACCGCCCGGTTTGACCTCCACTAGTCCAGCTGCAATATTGGTTGCTTCTGGAAAATTGGACGAATCTACAAGACGAACAGTACCACCACTGGTCGCTAATGGCTCTTGCTTAAGAAAGTGATAGCTAAATGATCTTTGTCCCTGGTTGTTGACTACCTTGTCGCTTGATAACGAGCCGGGTATCTCGGTAGGAAACATGTAGTACCTGTGGTCAAGTTCGTGCATGGGAATATTGGCGAACTCGATCGTTGGCAACCCAAAATTCTTTGCCAGGACTTCTTTTGGAGTATGGGCAAACCAATCTGTAATGAGGAAAGTCGAATCTTCAGAAAAGTTGCCGTCATCAAAAACGAGAAGAAACTCACAGCCTTCTTCTAATCCTTGAATCGAATGAGGAATACCGGGAGGAAAATACCATACGTCTCCGATACTCACATCGTCTAAGAAGTTACACCCGTCTTGGTCAACAGCGCTTATTCGTGCTCGTCCATTGAGCATATAGGCCCACTCTGCCTCTTTGTGCCAGTGCAATTCGCGTACCCCTCCGGCATTTAACCGCATGTTAACGCCAGCCAGCGTAGTAGCGATAGGTAATTCTCTAGATGTTACTTGACGCGTCCAGCCGCCTTTCTGAAGTCGATTGTGTGCCAAAGCAAAGGAAAATTTCAAGTTCGGTAATGTACCCGAGTCAGTGCTAGGCGGTGTAAGAATGTCGGGGTTCTGGCGGTCCAATTCGATATTGCGTGGGCCAAGATCGGTACCACCAGTATCAGATCTAATGGGTTCTGGCGTAGAACTTTCTGAGACCATCTTACAGCACTATTTCTTGATTAGGGATAATACTGATGCCTTTGTCGAACCCAATTTCTAATGACATTGAATAATTACAACTAAGGATGAACTTATCATGTTTTTTCTTGGGTCCTTCACAATATTTCGAAAATTCTGTCAACTCCTGCATCATATAGGTAAAGCCAATCCAATGAATGATTTATACTTAGTGGAATACGCATCGCCAACGCGGATTAGAATAATCCTACCAAAGGCAATTAAATGATATGTAAATTGTAATACATTTGGTAAAATTTTTACAATATTGTCATGAACTTTTTCATTTGCGCATCCAAATCTTGTCAGATCGGTTTCGCAAGTTTTTTGATAACATATCAATATTAGTAACGACACTAACAATCTCGATGTAAACGATTAATCTTGATCATATTATTTGGGCGTCATGATTAGTTAGACAAAAATGACCAATTTTGACATAATTTCAATCGATTGAGATACAAATTAAAGAAATAGGAATAGTTACACGTAACACTACTGATTAATTTCAACCCTATAAAACTAGACAAGCCGAGAAAAAATATCTGTCAGTCGTACTAGTTGTGAATTTCTAGTATGAGATATTATTTTTTTCCACTTATAGATCATTTTCTACTGTTAATCCATAACAATATGTGAACAAGAAGAATTAATAAAGTTAGATTTTCATCCAATTGATCTTTATACCTTTAATCGAATAGGATTTGTACGATAAACTAAGAAGGGGCAGACCCGACAATTAATATAATGAGTGAGGTATACACGATTTCTGCGGTAACTTTAATTATTAAAGACATGAAAAGGTCTTGTAGCTTTTATTCCAAAGTACCTGGTTTTGAATTGATCTATGGTGGGTCTATTGGTGATGTGTTTACTACTTATCGAATTGGAAGACATAAACCGTTTATGTATTTGAATCTAGAACTTGAAGGTTCTGAAAGTAGAGATCGTATAGGTAAATGCCAACCGAGGTTTTTTGGCAGAGTAATTTTTTATACGGCGGACGTAGACAACTTGTATTCATATTTTATCAGTAACGAATTTCTCTCAAGTCTAATTCTGATTGGTCACGAACCTGTGGATGCCCCTTGGGGTGAAAGATATTTTCATTTAAGGGAACCAGATGGGTATGAACTTTCATTTGCTCACCCTTTGAAAAAAAAACCAATACAGTAGAACTAATAGGATATGTTACCTGCAATTGGCCTTCTCTCTTAAGATGAATTTGTGATTATTAGTAAACTAGTTTCGCTATTGATTCTATGATCAAAAGAGTGCATTTATTTACTTGGATCGTGTCATTCACTATTGTAATAAAAGAATGCTATACTAGGGATTGATGTTAAAACGATCCTTACTGCTTTATTTGATAATCTAAATTAGTAAAAGGACATGAAAATTTCATTGTCGTCTAGAAACTCGCGAATAAATAAAAATAATGAAATAATATCTTCTACAAATAGTTACGATTTTTATACTATGATGCTTATATAAAGACAGTATGTATGCTTTTGGTATAATACAGTTGGTTTGTATGCTCTCAATCATAACTTTCATCTCTGGAATAACCGGACTTTTACCTCAAATAAATGCTAATACACCAACAACAGCCGAACTTCCAGCAACCGTTGGAAATGCATCGACTTCTGATTTGGGATTATCAAATAATACTGTGCCAGCGGAAAACACAACTACAGTAACACCCGTATCTCCTCTTTAGCTGGGTGTAAAGATCGGATAAAAGGGGCAATAATTAAGCCATGCAACAGAAACATACCGGATTCATTCTAAGGAAATTGGTTCTATAAATAGGTAAAGAAATATGTATTCAAATCCAAAATATTTATTTAATATACTGTTGACTCATTGACTATGAAATTTTTAATCCGAGTTTCTTTTCCTAATTCACTTGGCAACGAAATGGTAAATGATTCAACCTTTTTAAAAAAAATAGAAGAATATGTAAAGAATACCAAGTCAGAATCAGCATTTTTTACTCTTTTTGATGGAGAAAGAACTGCAATGTTTATAATGGATATATCCTCTCCTGACCAAATGTATGCTGCTTGTGAACCCTTGTTAATGCTAGGTGGAAAAGTCCACCGAGATATGATAATGACTCTTGATGACATAAAGAAAGGATTGTGATTTTGTTATCAATCAATCCAACTAATTATTCCTTCTTTAGATAAATATTTGTAGCATCTAATGGCTAGCTTGGGATATTCAAATAATCTACGACCTTTCATCTACTTACAAAAATCTGTCCCCTTGGCAATTAAAAGTAGATGACAATAAAATAGGAATCGATTTATGCCATGAATAACAATTATGATTACCTTCTTACTTTAATTTTTGTTTTTATCGTTTGCATCCTTGATCATGTTCTCCTTTTCATGGTTTAGTTCATCATCGGTCAAGTTAATGGCAGATATTATAGTAGGATTAACCCCATTGGGAGGGAGTTCGGTAAAAATTATCACATGAGTCGATGTCTTTAATATATCAAATACTGATTCGTCGTAAGATGGCAGGTTTAATTCAAGATCTTTTATTGGGACCACAGATCCAAGATCGTCAATATCTAATAAAGTAACATTTACCTTGTGCTGTTCATTGCTTATTTTATTAATCTTGACTAGCATTAACATAATAGATTGCCATCTTTAATAAATTTCTCGACTGGCTAGATAATCAAGAATCAGAGGATGTTCTAAATAAATATATGACCTGGAATTACTATTTCGTACTAACTCAACACTTCATATTCTGTAAACTGAGTAGCATAAGCAAATAAATCGAAACTTTTTGCGAAAATGACTCTATGAATAATATTTGTGAGAACAACGAATACTTGCCAGATTCACTAAACGAAATTCTATTCTCATGATTCCCATATAATTGAAATCAACAATTTGCTATGTAACAACAGACATTAGGTATTTGATTTTTTTATATGCTCTGGGGGTCATTTGAGATCATAAAGACCTGTAAATTGGTGAAATTCGCATAAATCAACATTATATGTGCAATTACATAATGTAAGAAAAATTTATATATTGTAATGTGTATTACATATGTTAGGTGTATATTATAAATGAGCAATAAAGACATTATACCAAGCGATTGGATTAGCAGATTCTTTGAGACGGGTTTGGGAAGAGGAAGAAGAGGATTAGGATTGTTTGATAGAGATGCGTTCAGCGATTTTGAAAATATCCATGAAGAAATGAACCGAATGTTTGATGTTTTTAACAATTTCTCAAGTAACGCCCCCAAAGAGCTTGTAAGAGAGTATGAAACTAAAGAAGGTGGCAAGGTTAGGGAAGTAGGACCAATAGTGTATGGATATTCAATGACTATCGGACCCGATGGTAAACCTCAGGTAAGGGAATTTGGAAATATCAAGTCTTTGGGTGATAACGCTGTAAAAAAAATAAGAACACAATCCGATAATCTCTCTCAAATATCTGCAGAAAGAGAGCCATTAGTTGATGTGAATATGACCGACAAAGAAGTCAAAGTAGTGGTTGAAATGCCGGGTATCAGAAAAGAAGACATAAAAATAAAGGCATATGACTCTCAAGTTGAAGTAACAACATCAAAGGATTCTCAAAGAAAATACCATAAAAATATAGACCTTCCAGAACAAGCAGAAATTGAGACCGCAAGATCTGCATATAATAATGGCATATTGGAAATTACCTTTGATAAAAAGAAAGATACCAAACCCGCAGGTAAGGAAATCAAAATAGAGTAGAACTTTGATTACACTCGAGACATGCAATAATTTATTTTCTTTATATTTTTCTAAAAGAATGACTATATGTTAGTCTTGTTTATTCAAAATTATTTGATATATCAATATTTCATGTCGACTTTTATCAATTGGCTGAACCGAAGTTAGACTGAGGTTAATCGTAAGTGATTAGGCCGACCAGTCATTATTTTTTCTCTTCAGACTCTTTCAATACAATTTGGATATGTGCTATGAGAAAAATGTCGTCGCAAGGGCTTTTACAGACCATGAGAATATAAAAAGTAACTGGAATAGACAATAAATGGATACCATGGAATTTGATGTCGCTACGATGAAGGCACACCTTCGATATGCTTTATTGATTTCTCTGATAACACCGAGACCGATTGCCTTCATTTCAACATTAAGCGACAAAGGGATCCCAAACGCGGCTCCTTTTTCATTTTTTAACTTGATGGGGAATGATCCTCCCATTGTGGCAATTGGAATTGGGAAAGATGAAACTCGGAAGAATCATTTGAAAGATTCTGGGTATAATATTCAACAGACTAAGGAGTTTGTAATAAATATTGTAAACGAAAGGATTTTAGAGCAAGTGAACATGACATCCATTGATTTTCCACCAGAAGTTGACGAATCCGAAATTGCCGGGTTAACCAAGTTACCATCTATAAAGGTGAAACCACCACGGATTGCAGAGTCACCAGCTAGCCTTGAATGCCGCCTAGCAAGTACAGTTGAAATTGGAAACACTCGCGTAGTGTTGGGGGAAATTGTTTATTTACATATAAAAAAAGAATTTTTAGATCAAGATAATCAAACAGTTCATACCGACCTAATTTCACCGGTAGGCAGGATGCATAAAAACGGTGTTTATACCCGAACGACTGATTTGTTTAATTTACCACGTATATCTTTTAAAGAATGGAAAGAGCAGGAAAAGAGAAGTAAAAATATATGAATAGAAATATTTTTGGAATACATCATGTTACTGCCATAACAAGAGATCCTCAGAAAAATATTGATTTCTATTTTAATGATTTAGGACTTCGCCTTGTAAAGTTAACGGTAAACCAAGATGATCCAACGTCCTATCACCTTTATTTCGGTGATGAGGCCGGTCGCCCAGGGACGATACTTACATTTTTCCATTGGCCCGAAATACCCATAGGGCGCCGGGGAGTTGGGGAAGTTAGTGCAACATCGTTTCTCATACCGCCTGATTCCATGGACTACTGGATGGCGCGGTTCAAAGATAAAAAAATAGATTTTCAAGGACCGTACAGACGATTTGACAACGAACAGATTATTTCCTTTAAGGATTCGGATGGATTGCATCTGGAGCTTGTAGCGCATGAATCTGCAACACACAGCACTCTCAATGCTTGGGCTAATGGTCCCATCCCGGTTAAACACGCAATAAGAGGTTTTTACTCTGTAACTTTGTCGGTCGAGGGTTACGAGCATACAGATATAATCTTAAGAAATGAATTGGGATTCTTACGCACAAAACAAAATAAGAATCGCTTCCGTTATGAGATTCCTAAAACCTCTAACACAAATCTCAAAAAAGAAGGAGAGGGAATCATTGGGGCTCGTATTGTAGACATTCTCTGCCTACCAAATACTCAACAGGCAGTCATAGGAATTGGATCAGTTCATCATGTAGCATGGCGCACTCCTACTTTCGAACAACAGGAGTATTTACGTAATAAAATAGTCAAGGCAGGATTAAATGCAACCCCTGTCATAGATCGATATTATTTTCATTCTGTATATTTCCGGGAACCAGGTGGTATATTATTTGAGATTGCTACTAATCCTCCAGGATTTACTGTTGATGAGAAACGAGAAGAACTTGGTAGTCATCTTGTGCTTCCTCCTTGGCTGGAATCAGCGCGCAAAGATATTCAAAAAGCCTTGACGAATGTACGTCTACCGTCAGGAAAGGAACTAGATGATTAAATTTTTAAAAATTACTGGTGACTACAAGACATGGATACAAGCAATAACAACAAGCAGATGAAACTTGGATTTATTCATAGGTTTAAACCCGCATACAATGGTGACTATGACGAGTTAAAAGAAAGGAAACAACCTACCATGACCCTTCTGTTGCTGCATGGTACTGGTGGAAATGAGGATGATCTGATACCGATTGGTCAAATGTTATCTTCAACCGCGGCTTTGCTAAGTCCTCGGGGAAAAGTACTAGAGAATGACATGTCTCGTTTTTTTATGAGATTATCCGAAGGAGTTTTTGATTTAGAGGATCTAAAATTTAGAACACAAGAGCTAGCCAAATTTGTTAAAGAAGCGTCTATTGTTTACTCCTTTGATTTGAATAAAACATTTGCAATTGGGTTCTCCAATGGAGCAAACATTGCAGCAAGCCTACTTTTGTCCTATCCAGAAACCATAAAAGGTGCGATCTTATTTAGAGCAATGATTCCATTCATACCAGATAATTTACCTGATCTATCTGGCAAATATGTATTATTGTCAGCAGGGTTGATGGATCCGATAGTACCAAAAGAACAAGTAGAGGGTCTTTTACGACTATTTCAGAATACTCAATCAAATATAACTCTTAAATTACAACAAGCCGGGCATAATCTTACGGATAAAGACATATTAGACGCAAAAGAATGGCTTGGGAAGCTTTCTTCATAGATTGTACCACTAATTATTTTTTCATTTACCAAGCGTGCAAACAAGTTTGGTAAATTTTAACCTGTTAAACTTTCATTCTTCTCTATTGCAATGCAATTGGAGGTGCATATTCTTCTAACACCTTTTCATGTATGTACTATCATGTTACTATGAAATAATAAAATAATATCATATCCTTATCTAGTAAAGAGAATTAAACTTGTCAGGTAATTACGATATCTACTAGATCTTAAACCAAAATTCAATAAATATATGTATAGATTTAGTAACAGTCATAAGTACTAATCTAATGGTTAAAATTTGATACTATCAAGAGAGGGACTATTATGAGTTCCGCCTGGGGTTTACCCGGATCAAAATAATTTGGATCCAGAGGAAGTATTTTGGTTCAACTGGATGTAAGCATCAAGCCTAAATGATGCATATCATGACGATACTTTATGAATATTAAATATATGTATGAACTTTAATTTGGTGAGAACCTAGTAAATTAATCCAATTTATTCAAAGCAAATAAATGAATAATTTCGGACTATTAAATCGGCATGAACATAAACTTGATCATACCACGCCACAATATTTTGAATATTAACGAAATTTCTTTATGTAGTAAACCACCACTTCTAGCCTTACATAATGCAAATTTCAACTATCTAACAGGACCTCTGATTCGAGCTTAATCTCTAGAGTCTAACTAATTTATTTTCTAAATAAAAATTAATTGTGTTAAAATAAATTAATTAACTGGATCTCCAAATGCGGTAATGTTAGTAGTCGCTAATCGATAATGTGAAACGACTTCAAACAGGGTAAAAGTATGCTTTTCATTTGGCTTCAATAAGAAAGAAGGTTGTGTAACATATTCATTGAATGTTCCCAAACTAATTCCATCCTTATCAAAGAATTCACCAGAGATTTCAATATCGTGGATATCAAATGTGTTGTTATTCCTTACTGCTCCGTCTACTTCGACCATACCTTGTGAGGACTTGGAGATCACTAGATCTTCCACCGGAATAAACACTTTTCCACCTTGTGGATTACTGTTATTCTGATTATCAGCAGTACCATTTACCTGTCCTCTTGCACTATTTTTGAATTCAAAGATAGGGTCCGCGAATGAGGCAACCATCAATAGGGAAAAAATGATAGTAATTTCTTTTAACATTGTATATTTAGTAGATGGTATTCCATAATAAATTTTCTTTTTGAATCATTAAACCATATTCAATCAAGTGATTAAACCCATATGTGCTCCATTCTCTTTACTATAAAAAAATAGATTATCTTGGGCAGAAGAATCAGTTAAGACTGATGCTACATCAGAGTGCTGAAGTAATTCCAAGACACCCTCTGTATTCCATGAATCATGCCTATTCTAAGGCAATATTTTTGTGATTTTTCATATCCGACCGATTTTCCGGGGCATCCAAAAACTTTTATAATCTATTGGAATCATTAATAGTAAAACTCGGTGGCAATTGGATTATTATCGAGCCTAGTTTACTTTTAATATCGAGTGGTGATATTTTTTTGAGGGATTCATTCAAATCAGCTACCACATTTTAGTTAATATCCAATCTCTTTTCATGCGTAATTATCTCTGGGACTTTGACTGATATTTTAAAGTCATTAGGCGTTGCATTTGCCATCCCTATAAATAATCCTTCATTCAAGTGTTTATAGAATCTCTTATAGAAAGTAGCGTCCATCTCAACAGTATTAAAAAATTGAGAATAATAGATCAATTTTCTCGTTTTATTATCAGGGTAAAATACATTCAACCATCCGCTATTTTCTGATGTATCACCATGGTTCCATCCCAAACACCCTAGACATAATTGAGAAAACATGCATAGTTTGATTATGATGACTCAATAATTAACAAAATTGGTTCCTTTTCCGTTCATGTATTTGGTATTTGGAGCAATATGAAATCTATTTTAGTGGCTTATTTTTTAAAGTTTTAATCTCTTCAATGTATATTCCTCATTATATGAAGATAGGTATACTAGGGTCAGGGGAAGTTGGTCGAAGATTGGCGGATGGCTGCATAGATCTTGGTCACCACGTTATGATTGGAACACGTAATTCTGCAAAAGAAGAAATCCAGAAATGGATTGGAAACACCAAACATAAAGAAAATGCTTTTGCAGGGTCATTTGCTGAAGCGGCATCTTTTGGTGAATTAATTGTCATTTCAACTTTATGGGAGGGCACTGAGAATGCAATTAATTTGGCTATTTCGTCTAATTTTAATGATAAAATAGTCGTAGATACAACGAATCCATTAGAATTTCCTAAGGATTCTCCACCAAAGCTATCACTGGGTTTTGACAAATCAGCTGGTGAGGTAATACAATCCTTGCTACCAAATTCAAAAGTCGTAAAAGCTTTTAACATTATAGGTAATCCACATATGATTCATCCAGACTTCCCGGGGGGTCCGCCAACCATGTTTATTTGTGGAAATTTTAAGGATGCTAAAGACTTTATCGTTAAAGTATTATTAACCCCGTTTGGTTGGGAGACAATTGACATGGGGGGAATTGAACAATCAAGGTTGTTAGAACCTCTTGCTATGTTATGGATAACTTATTACATCCAGACCGGGATGGGAAACCACGCATTTAAGTTGCTAAAAAAATAACATACCTTTTTACATATTTGTATTTTTTTTTGGTATGTTGGATACTATCATTCTCCCAGTGCATGGGGGATGTCCTATGGTAAAATTGTCGGGCCATAAATCACAAATACTGCAACTGTATAAACGCGATACATCCGTATTCCATTATAGAAAATTCAATCATGTTTACGAACAAACCGATTAACTAGATAAAAATTCTTTTTAAAAATGATTGTATTTCACTTCGTTACTCCGTTTATAGAATTTATGAACCTGCGCTTCATAGACAATCACAGTGTTAATATTTCAAAGGGATGTCTCATCGACCTGGACACGGTCCAGAGTTTGCACCCCGCGGCACCTACACTATTTATGAAATCAAATTTATAAATTGACTAGAACACACATCCAATTATCTCAATTCTAAGATCCTAGCTGATGCTTAATCGGGATGATGATAACTAGTATAAATATCCAATTACCAAATATTGCTACCAAAAATATTTGCCTATCTATACTGCTTTAACAAATTGTTGATTTTATCTATGAATTTATTGATTTTCTCTGTATGAGTTCCTTCCCAGTAAACTTTGGAACATTTTGAGCATTTATAAATTGTAGATATACTTTCATATACTTTCTCTGGAATGGGATCAGTTACCAATGTCTTGTCCACATTTTTGAGTATTCCGTTACAAATAGTACATCGGGTATCTAAATTCGGAACCGGATTGATATTTTTGATGCCATTTCTCTCTAATATAAAAACCAAATTCTCAACTTCATCATGATTAGCAGGGAGTAACAATCCGTTTCTACTCGATTTTGAGATCTTTAAATAAAGTCCTCTGTCTCTAGTTATCAGTATCTTTTGCTCACGATTACTCTTATTGATTAGAAAATCATCGTTAGCATCTAACCAGAATTCGGTGTCAAACCCCATTATTCTTAGTTTCTTTGCAATATTTCCTCCCATACAATCAACAATAAATCTTGGATGATCCACTTCCATGATCAGTACGTTTCTGTTCCATTTATTTATCATAAGAATCATAATGAGTATCTTATTCTAGTCGTTATGATGGAGAACGTCGATCACTATTTCTCCCTTTTCTACCATTGATCTTTTTTCCTTTTAACCCTAGTCTAATTTTTGCTTCTTTTTTTTATACTGTTTGAGATTTTGTTATTGATATCCTAGTCATAGCATTTTCTTAGAAATTTTCTCCTCCTTATCCATTATGATTGTGCAAGGGCGTAGAAGGCCGTAGGATATTGATTCTATAGAACTTATTTACAGATTAAGGATTTATTTCGGAATATACGAGTTTTAGGCAAATTTTGGTCATAAAAGTAAGATTATAAGTGTTGTCATCTAATTATTTTAGAATGTCTGCCGATAGTGATGTTAGAAATAATCTGGCAAAATATGAGAAATTCAAGGGCGGAGAACCTGAGAAAGTAATGCTGTATCATAAGCTCAAACTAGAAAACTTGAAGATAATAAGTGATAAAACAAATTATTTGGATATGGACACAGCCAAGATTTCGATTGTAGATTTTGTATGTGATATATGTAATCTCCCAATGGAGAATCAACAACATCCCTCTAAAGTAGATCTCGTATGCATTAATTGTAATCAGACATATCCTTAGCACTCTCACTTTAATTTTTGATAATTGCGTTAACTTTGAGATATCAAGAATCATTTTGAAGTAAGTCCAGAAATTAATCTCTGACTGATATTATCAGGGTCTTTAATTTTATATTAAATGAGAACTTCTAAGAGTGGCCGTGAATCAAAATCTTAATGGAGGTATCATGAAACAGCATTCCATACATTTTAGAGCAGACTTTACTATATCAGTAGGGAAAATAAAGGATTACAAAAAAACTAATAAAGGAAAGGCGTAATTGGGTAGATGCTAACGAACCTGATAAAATAGATTATCAATATTATTTCGACGAATCTGAATCATGGTGTTTTGCACTTAAGACGCACAGGAATTCAGAAGCAGTATTTGTTCCCGTGGAGGAGATTGCACAAATACAGTTCTTCCAAAGATTCACGAAATATCCCATATAACCAGATTTGAAGATTACGGGTCCGTCAACACAAAGTTATTAAAGGCAATGGAAGGGATTAAATCCACAACTCTACTTTCTATGTACTGGTTCTAACTATTATATCCGATAGGCATCCCTGGCCGATTCGCTAGCAACTAATTATCCACATTCAGCCATCTATTCAGAACGGGGCGTTGTAATAGTTGCTACAAATTTTATCAAAATTATAGTTTTGAAAAATTCAAGGGCTGAGTTGTTTAATTAATTCTATATCCTGTTTCAACGCAGTTAAACGAGTTCAAAACAAATCGAACATAATATTTTTATCAATCCATTTTCTATATGATAAAAGATGTGTTATGTATTCCGATATCTCTACAAGCGATACTGACATTGCAAAATTCGAAAAGTTAAAAGACAATTTTAGTTGGTTTTATTCAAATTATGATAGGATGGAAAAGGATATTCGTAATCAGTATATAGCGGTTAAAGACAGAAAGCATATTGATAATGACGTCGACCTCGAAACTCTTATAAAAAGACTAAAATTGAAGAACTATGACGATTCAATTGTTATCGAATTCTTAAATTCTAAAAGTTAATAGTATCACTAAATTCATGTTGTGAAATCACATGGTTTATGTGGTAGTTGAGTTGAACCCGACTCTCTATGCTATTGTCCTTTCAGATCTTGTAAAAATATTTAAACATATCTTGATCCGTTCTAATTTCCTTTGACTTTAGATGACTTTTATTCATGAACCGTCTAGTTGGATCGATCTTCTAAAATTATTCGACTCGAATGAACAGTCAAATTATTTAGGGTTTAGGAAACTGAAAAAGAAACATGCCTTTTTTGGGAAATAAACGTTTGAATGTTTTGGTGTTACCTAAAAGTAGAATTGGTACTCGATCAACCTAAACCTAAACCTTAACAGATCTCAGCGTTAATGTCTGTATTTTTTACTCTTGTCTGTGCCGTTAAATGAGCGATTACTTTACCATTAATGAGAATTGATTGATAATTGATGGATCATGCTATTAGAACTCTGAAATATAGAACAGGAAATTTTAAAAATATTTTATATATTTCGAATTATAATTGTTCATTTGATGGTAAGATACGTAAAAAAAGAGGGAAAAGGGCCTGTGGAAGTAAAAGTTGGCAATGATAGCAAATGGATTTGCATGTGTGGATTAAGCCAAAACCAGCCATTTTGCGATGGTGCTCATAAAAAAACACTAAATGAGGAGGATGGAAAAGTCTACAGGTACAACGACGATGGTACAAGAACTGAAATACATATTTGAATAAGCAATCTAATTTCTGATTTTATTTATTTTTTTTTATTTGCATAGAAAGAATTGCTTAGAGATTTCTGTAAAAAGAGTATTTTGTATTGTTTACTTTCGCTAGGAGAACTACCTAATTCATTCATTCGTGATGAGGCGCGATGCTCTTAATTATATTTTAATTTAGATATTGGAATTATCTATCATTATATAACTTAGGGTTGAAATAAGTAGATCATAATATAGTTATCTATACACTATACTACAATGGAATCAGATTATAAATTCAAGTATGTGAATGATTATATTACAAATTTACTGGATGGAAATATAACCCTTCAATTTGAGGATGTAGATTTGAAAGGGGAAAAAAAACCTGTCGAATATCTAGACAAGATTGAAAAATGGTTAGAATTTAGGAATAGAGTTAGAGATGAGGATCCAGATGAGTTTTCTAAACTTACTGGTGAATTATTTACTCATCTCTTAGCTATACGATTGGGTGGTGTAGTGGTAGATCATACGTGTGAATATTGTGACATGACTGGTAACGAAGAAATCTCAGATACAGAGCCACTATCGTCGTCAACCACACTTCATTGATCAAATAAGGAATCCAAGTTCTAAATCTTGTTCGTAATTATTTTCACCTGAGATAATTCTGTTATATCACCACCATAAAATTCAAAAATTTTTTGTGATCCTTATTTGACAAAAAGACTGGCCATCAGGTTTGTTAATTTTTCAATGTGTCCAGGTAAACAAAAGGATCATTTGATAATTTTTATTGAGAACTGTGATAGGTTTCTATATGAACTCGTTAATAGAAGTGGCTACAAAGAGTCTAAAAAAAGCGTATAATCCTTACTCTGGACTATCTGTAGGTTGTGCATTAAAAACTTCTTCTGGCAAAATCTATGATGGAGTTAATATTGAAAATTCAGTTTTTGGGTTGACCATGTGCGCTGAAAGGGTTGCAGTGTTTAAGGCGATTTCTGATGGGAACGTCGATATAGAGGAAATTGCAGTGGTGGCATCGTCCGGAAAGCCAATCTATCCATGCGGCGCATGCAGACAAGTATTATATGAATTCAATCCTAAAACAAAAATATACCTGAGTGATGGAAAAATTCTAATTTTACTAGAAATCCTCCCATTTGCATTTTCCAGAGACACGTTTGAATAAACTTGGTGCACTATCATTTATAGTTGATGATACCTTAGCCAAATACAATAATATGAGAATCTATCTAGGCTACATCATTGCTGTTCGAACACTACCAAGGGAGTTTTATTAACTGAGCGAGAAATTATCATTTTCTATTCCTGCTCGAATGTAGATAACAGCTAAATCGTTACCTTGTCGTTACTGTTTTGACTTGCTCGATTTGTCCGCTGATTTATTTATACCATCTTTCAAACTACCAAGATATGCAATCGTTGCCCCTAGGGTTCCAAACCCAATGGAATTTAATGTTTCTGATTGGACGATTATGACCGTATTTCCTTGAATTTTCATTGTTTCATATAGCATATTTGATTGCCTCAATGCATATGCCACAGGATTATTTGAATAAACTTTAGAGGCATCCAGAGTTTTTTGGGCTACTAGAACCTCTGATTCTCCGTATGTAACTCTTGCTTGATTTTCCCTCTGAGCTTGAGCTTGCATTGACATGGCCGATTCTAACTCCTGAGGAATTATTACCTGTCTGATTTCCACACCTGTTACCATTATCCCCCAATTGTCAGATTCAACTGCGATTTTTGATTTAATGTTTTCGTTAATTTCCTCTCTTCTCGATAGATTTTCTTGAAATAAAGACGAACCTATACTGTTACGTAAAGTCGTCTGTGACACTTGTTGTATCATATCATTGAAGTTTTCTACATTAAGATATGCATCGCTAGCTTTTTCCTCGATGATTTTGTACCTGAGTATTGCGTCAATAGTTACGGGAACATTATCCTTTGTAAGCATTCTTTCTGCCTTGAACTCTGTTACTTTTTCACGAACATCTATAACTAAAACATTATCTGCAAGAGGTATTCTAGTACGAACCCCTGGTTTTACTTGTTTCTTATATTTACCAATCTTAAAATTATTACCCTCTCATACTGATTGATAAGAATAAGAAAAGAGGAAGCAGTCAATATAATTCCTACAACCAATAGTACATAAAATAGTATTTCAGTACCAGAGTTTAACTCTATCCAAATCGCTGAAGTTAAAACTATGATGCCCAATAGCAGTTGAATACCTGATCCCTTTTTGGTAAATTTATTCTTGGAAAAAAGAATATTATCATTCCTTGAAGTAGACATAACTATAGAGGTCAAAGCAAATATATAATGTTATTATGAATATTTGAAAACCTATTCTAAGGTAATGTTAATTGATTCAATATATTTTATCATCTTCATCTTTCATAGAACCGTATAATATTCTCCCTTGGAGTTGTATTTCTTTTATACTAATTTAATATTGTTACTCCAGAGTTAGACAAGCTCTTGAATTTCATATTTTTATTTAGTCTCAACGAATGGCTGGTAACATAACCTGTGAGTAACGAAACATATATACTAAATTCCAAATAACATTCCTTGCAGAATGTATGATATTGGCAAAAGTAAGGTGGCACTTGTAACAGGTAGTTCTACTGGTATTGGCTATGAGACTTGTTTGGCATTAGCCCGCAGGGGCTTCATTACTTGTGCTACAATGAGGGACAAGAAAAAATCCGGGGATTTGGAGCGAATCGCTAAGAATGAAAATCTACAAATCAAAGTATTTAATATGGATGTAGACAAGGACGGTTCTGTTCATGATGCTATTGGAAAAATAATGACGGAATTCGGTAAGATTGATATACTTGTGAATAACGCTGGATATGGTCTCTTTGGGGCCTTTGAAGATTTTTCAATGGATGAACTAAAGAATCAATTTGAAACTAATGTTTTCGGTGTGATCAGATTAATTCGCGAAGTACTTCCAACAATGAGACAACAAAAAAGTGGAATTATTGTTAATATTAGTTCCATCTCCGGATTGGCGGGATTTCCTACTCAATCTGCATACTGTTCCACAAAATTTGCAGTTGAGGGTCTGACTGAAGCCCTTTCGTTCGAATTAGAGCCCTTTGGAATAAAATTGATATTAATTGAGCCTGGTGTAATAAATACCGAATTCGCAAAAGATTTAGTCGTGCCTTCCAATAAGTATGGGATTAATAAGAGCAGGGACTTGGTAAACCCGCCATACGATGCCGAAAAGAGAAAATCCTTATCTCTTTACAACAACACAGTGGAAAAATTCTTGTCCTTCTATTATAATGCTATGAGTCTGGCCCCTCATCCGCACCTTGTAGCCGATGAAATAATTCAAGCAATCGCTAATTCATCCAGCCGTGAGAACGAAGGTACTCTATTGAGAGTTACTGTTGGAAAAGATTCTAAAGAATATTCAAAGCTAAAAAAAGATCTGTCTGATAGAGCCTTTCACGAATTAATAGAAAAGAAATTATTGAAATGAGATGAAATTAGGTGGTCAGGAAATTATATGATGAAATATACCTATATTTGGTTTATACGTGACTACTGAAATGATTGTATACCTCACACTGGTATCTTATGTTGATTTCTATAATAAAACTCTAAACTTGGTCCTAACATTGATATTCATATTCAATAAATATAGTCGAACTTTTTACATATTTAGATTGTAATCAATAAAAAGGTAGAATGGCACAAATGAAGGAAAGTTCTTTCGAAAAGTTAATGAAATAAAAAACAAACTTAATCTAATATTCTATTTTTAGTCGGGTCGTGTCCAACATAGTACATTCTTACTTAGACTACACATATTTGCCCATTCTTTATACTTTCCTCCAATACTCGGATCTATTATCAAATATTTCGTCTAGCCAATCGAATATCCTTTGATTCGTAATAGCGGGTGCTCCGCATTGACAATGTTCCTCTCCACCTTCTTGGGTAAATAAAATGTATTTCTTCAATGGAGGCTCCAGAGATGTCAACCCCTCATAGACTTTCTTGGGTTGGCCAGGAAATGAATCATCTTTTTCGCCCTCTAATAAGAGAGTAGGACATTTAATATTTCTCAAAATATCTTTAGTTGAGTATTTTTTAGCACCGGTGATCAATTTGTAGGGTGAATTTGTTCCAGTAGTCCACATCCCGTGTTTCATATTGAATCTTACATTTAGATCCGATTTCATCAAATCACCAAATGTAGTATTTACAAGTTGTGAATTGCCTGCTTCGATTGCATCCAGAAGCGATTCTGGCAGACCTGATTTGATTGCATCGTATCCATCATAGACCCCATCATAAAGAACACATGCCGATATCCGTGGTTCAAATGCCGCGGCCCTTGCAGCCAAATACCCACCCATGCTGATTCCCATTAACGCGACACGTCCTAGGTCTACATTGAATTCCTTGCTTCTTGATACTATAAAGTCAAATACAGGTGTTACTACCTTTTCCCAGTCATATCTAAAAGGCATTTTCTGCTTACGAATCACATCCCCCTGCCCTGGACCTTCAAAAGTTAAACAATTGTATCCCCTTTCTATAGCGGGAGCTGCCGTATAAGAATACAATTCTTCTAGTATCGAATCAAATCCTCCATGAACTATCCATTGGGAAAACTATTACTGTCTGAAGTAACAAATTGACCAGTAGGTTTTTCACTACCTTGTTGATCTGCATCACCTTTATTTTCTATATTCTGATATTTGGTATTTTGTTTTTCAATATGATAATAGTAGCCTGGTAGGGTTGTTCCTTCATAAGGAATTTCTACAGAATCAGCTTTAAACGGAAAAGTTGATATCGCATTTCTAAAACATTCCTTACTATTTTGTATGGATGTATGAAATCTTGGATCATCATGTTCAACTAAAAAGAATCCTGCGGTCCGATAGTAATTGGATGCACGCAAAAAAGCCTCATTTGCACTTTTCAAATGGCCCTCTGATGTACACATCTCCGCATTACGGTGAATTCTCTTCGCAGTCTTTGTCCATTCCTCATATCAACTCTCAAAATCGCTTTCTTTAATACGATATGCTGTCGAGAGACATTCTCCAGTCTGCTCCTTTGTAGTATGATTCAGCAATTGTCCTTAGCAATAAAGAAGAAAAAGTTGGATCATCAAAAATCAATTTCAAAGTTGAGTTAAATAAATGAAGACTTTCTGATAAGCATTATGAATACTGAATAATTGGTCAAAAATACTATGAGAGTCATTTTAGATGCAGTTCACCTTAACTTTTCAGATTGATTCTATAGGAGTCCGTTGGTATATACTTGATCGTCATTTTTTAAAGCTTGGTAACAAGATAATCTTGATGACCTAGCAGTTATTCCGTATTCAAACAAACTATCTTTCATGAAGATAAACTACCCATCGACTATTCAAAGATCGTTATCGCGGTACTGTCTATTTATGATTTATAAATATCAATTTGTAATCTAGAAATATGATCAAGCCAATGTCAATGAACGATGGTAATAGTGATGATAAGATTAGTCTAGTTATTAAACCAACTGAATTAAAGAAAAAAATGGATAAGGGGGAGGATATTTTTATTTTGGATGTCAGGAGTAAGCAGGAGCATGATCAGTGGACTATTTCTTACGAAAATTATCCAGATTCACCTGTAATCCCAGTTGATACATTGTCTTCTCTCGAATCTCTAAAACAGATTCCAAAGGACAAAGAAGTTATTACGTTTTGTGCTCATGGTCAAAGGTCATCTATGGCCGCAAGAACCCTCGCGTCTTTAGGATATAATGTTAAAACTGTTGAAGGTGGTATGGCTGGATGGAGTAGATTGTATGATGTTGCTGAAGTAGGTTTCGATTCAAATATTACACTAAAAATTTGGCAGATAAGACGCATATCAAAAGGGTGTATGAGCTATGTTATTGCATCTACAAAGGATAAGAAAGCAACAATTATTGATCCTACATGCGATATTGATACTGTTATCAATAAACTAATTCAAGAAAATGAACTCACTGTTAGCAGAGTAGTTGATACTCATATGCATGCGGATCACCTTTCAGGCTCAATCAGAGTAGCTAAAAAATATGGATCCGAAGTAGCAATTAGTTCATTTGAAAACTACTCCACACAACAAGTATCATCTGATAAGGATCCAAAATATAGACTAATTTCAACGGGACAAAAATTTGAATTAGGAGATGGGTTCTATTTAGAAGCAATTCACACCCCTGGACATACAGACGGTAGCATGAGTTTCTTATTGAGAACTCATAAGGTTACTAATATTGAGGAAATAAACAAGCAGAAAATTAATGAAGATAATTTTGTCAAACATAATGACGATCCAGATTACTATCTTTTTACGGGTGATACCATTTTTGTAAATGGAGTAGGAAGACCAGATCTACGTAATAAATCACAGGAGTATACGAACAAACTTTACCACACTTATCAAAACTCGATATTTAACCTACCTGACAAAACAATTATACTTCCATCTCACTACAGCTCCAGTTTTGAACATGAAAAACCAGTTCTTGATTCATTGGGTTCAATAAAACAAAAACTGGCATCCGTAGTTGAGTCTGAAAATAAATTCTTAGATTTTGTAACTTCAAATATACCGCCTCATCCTATGAATTTTGAAAAAATAGTATACTTAAATAAAAACTTGATTTCCTGCGATATGGTAAACCAGGTGGATCTAGAATCAGGTCCAAATTCTTGCGGTATCAAGGCGTAAGGATTTATCCTTGTGGGTTTAGAATAATGTTTACTTGGAAAGCATATTGACAGCTGGTTTTTAGAGATCAAGCTTGGCGATAAGATCAATAAGACTCATCTCGACAAATATCAAATTTCAAATGTTTAGTATGATTCTGTTTGTTTTGAATTAGCGTCAATAATCAAGTAAAGCCAGTAGGAACGCATCATAGCGCGGCAAATTATGCGTCCCCTTAATAGGTTACCCATCAAAGCAAACCAAATATTGCATTTTCCTTTTGATTAATAATTGACAGCGGTTATCTTTAGGTAGAAGGTGAATCAATAATAATGGTAATTCAGTCAAACTAGGTCTAAATTAACCTAGAAAAATTAAGGATATTTAGACTACATCAAACCATGGTTATGCTATGCGACTGCCTACGTTCCCAAAGGCTCGATGGTGAATCAAAACAAAGAGTCATTCAAAGCATAGAAAATCTTAAGAGACAGGAATATGTGTTCTAGTTGTGGGCACAAATGAGGCATTGAGAGGGAATGTTCAAAAATTAGCTGAAACTTTTAATGATCCTCAAATTAGAGAAACGTCTTACTTTGACTTTTATGATGATTCTCTAACAATACATGGTTTTCCACATAATTTGCCAAACAACAAAGACGGCTTAAAAGAATTTATCTATCTCTTGTGGAATGCGTTCCCTGATATAAGAATCAAATTTGAGGACATTATTATCGAGGAGAATAAGGTTGTTTGCCGATATGTTTTATTTGGAACACATAAGGGTAAGTTTTTGAATATACCTCCAACCAATAAAACTTTTAGGGCAAATGGTATGACCATCTTTTATTTTAAGGATGGAAAAATTATTCAACGTTGGAATCTGGTAGATATGACATCACTAATGGAACAGTTAAAATCGTAATCACCTCTGCGTGATACACAGTAGATTATTAAGAGTACAGACGATAGGTAACTGAAACGTTCAAGGTATTGATATGTTTTCTTTGTATTATTTAGGCTACGCTCCCTGCCAAGGTGCTTTATTGGGTATAGCGCTTTTGTGCCTTGGTCAATAACATTCTGCTGAGCGAAAAGAAAGTAGAAGCATTTGATGACATTCTTGAATGACCGGGTTAAAGATACTTTTGCATTTTAATTATGATGATTTTTGATAGGGGAACCCCATTATGACTAGACGAAAGTTGATAAACAACTGACTTAAATTTTTTCGATAAAAAATAGTCTAGAAATAGAACAATTATCCTTGCATGCATATCTGCTGTAAAAATTGTTATCATTTTTGGTTCCAGGTAATTAACAAACTTTAATAATTCATCAATCCAATAAGAGCCTGAATGTATTTTATCGCTACTAGGACGATGACTCAAAACCTTGTATTCTTGAGCGTTAGTCGGATTTGAGTTGTTACCTGTCGAAACTATGGTTATTTCATCATTCATTTATGTGTTACATAGTCTATTTATACATCTTAAAATAAATTTTTTGATTGGAATTACCTGCGGTATTTACTTGATATGTGCTAATAGCGATCTTAAATTTGGGAGCCAACTTGTTGGTTTTACTTGTCATATCGTCAAGCTGATCGAACAGCCCGTCCATTATATTAGCCGAATACCTTTACTACCAAAACATTTCTATTTTTAAATTATTTTACATGAGGCTGCACCTTATCCAAACAATTTGGGATAAGTGAGCGAAATGCAATTTTATTTTGGGATTGATTTGCCAGAATACTGATCATCCATATGACTATTGCTGTCGGTACCAATAAAATGATACATAATTGTTCATAAATAATATATTATCTATCTGAGTTTATTTTTTACAGCAAATTCTTGCATGCTAAAGTCGACTAAGTTGTTAAGGACTATATTTAGAATTAGGATACAACATCTAATATGTAATATTTGTAGTCATGATGCGGTTACTAAGGTGTATATAGATCTATGTCTAATTAAATAATTTTCACTACTTTATAAACTAAGATATATTAAGCTTATTTTATGCTTTATTAACTATGTTATTCAAATTTGAGTATCTAAGGTGATAATATGTCTGTCGAATACCTGCACTATGTGGCATCTTATAAGAAAAATGTAAAAAACCAGCATAGTAGCAAGGATAATCCTACATCGGTACCAAAGAGAACCTCTGCGCGTCCTCTTTTAAAAAACAAAAAGAATCTGGCGCAGGCTCATCCCAATCCATTTATAAAGAAAAATAGGAAATATCGGGTTTTGTTAGCTGAATCAAACGCTGGCGTATGTGCATTGATCAAACTATATTTAGAATCTTTGAATTTGGATTACATTGCGGTTGAAAGGGGCGATGAAGCGTTACGTCTTTTTTCTAAAACCATTGACAATAGGGATAAGAATTATGATGTTGTGTTACTGGATACGCATTTAGATGGACTTTCTGGATTAGAAGTCGCAATCGCGATCCATAAACAGAGTCCAAATCAAAGAATTATTATCATGAGTGCTTCACCACGAGAACACTTACCTGATGAATTGCTAAAATCGACCAAAATACATGAGAATGATATTTTTACACGACCATTTAGATTTGCAGAATTAATTTGTTCAATAGAATTAACACGCTAATTTCAAGTTATTTTAGATAGTATGTGTCATATTTTTCTTGCGAACTCTTTTAATAATAGGGTTTATTGATCCTAGTTTCCTTACCAAAAGAGGTTTTGATACCATCGATAATATATTGTAGAATTACATACCGTAAAGTATAGACAGTGAAACAAATAATCACCTATTTCAATTTTGGATTTCATAAAGTGTATTCAATGTTGATATTGCAAAAAAATGCCACAAGAAAGATCATACCATGATCGCTGTTTTGGTCCAATCTGCAGATATCATAACGGTATTGTATGTATACTAATCACGGATATTGAAATTCAGATCTTACAGCATGGTCGCGTTTTCTGGAACGGTTGAATTTTGGACCTGATTTGAAATGAATAAATTACAAAATAAATATCACTTTGACTACAGAATCCTGATGGTTATGAGAATCAAAATTTATGGCTGTAGGTCGGCCATTTTGAAACAACTTACTAAACAACAAGCCTTATTCATAATTATATTAATTCCAATTAACGGCCCATCATATACCATCAACTCTGGAGATGACTAAGGATCTACCGATTTGCTCACTCTGCTGGTATAATGGGTAAAGTATTGAATCTTCTAATTTAGGGACCTTAAAATGTTATAAGCAATGGCCTCAGGAAAAACCAAGGGGAGTTGAGAAATGGGTGATTTTTCTGATATCAAAATAGCAGGAGAACTGGCAGAACAAGTAGCGTTGCAAATTCAAAATTCCAATGGCAATCTCAGAACAGTTTATTATAAACTTGAAGAAATTTTGATTACCTATAGAAAAAATAACGTTGACGTAGATTTAGTCATGCCAGCTATCTATGAAGTTGATTTTGAATTTAGCAAGACGAATCCTGATGGTAGATCTATATGGATTGCCTATGCAGATGCACTACATGAAGAGTTATGTAATTCAACCGGCAATCTTCACAAAATGGTGAAATCTGAGAATGATTTAAAGGTGCATCTCTAGTCAATCACATAATGAACCAATTAAATTTACCACCAAGTTCAGCTCTGTTGATAAGTCCAATAGCCGCAAGTATCCTAGGGCTCGGAGTAACGGCATTTTGCAAACATGAAAACAAAAAATGTGACTGATAAACTTCTATATTACTTGCATAAGCAAATTTGAATCCAACAAAATAACAAGACTAATTATATAAAAAACCTGTCTGGATAGTCCCATTTAGACAAATATTTCTATACACAGATGAGGGGGATCTCCATTACCCTTTGTAGCCGCATCCCCCAGCTGTATATCCATCATGAAATTCATTTCAATGCTGCTGCTAGCCGTTTTCTATCCGATTAATCTTTATATCATTCCGCCTTCTGAGAAATTCTGGCTCTCCTTTGTTTTCTTGTGGGTAGAGGACTAGTGATCATAAGAATCAGTTCTAATGATACTTCTATGGTAAAATATTATCTAGTTATCAAAAGTAATAGAGCAAAATTAATTATAACGTCATGTTACAAAATAGACATTGCGTTTAGCAGATCATGGCAAAAATGTTATTATCCTGCCCATATTGCTCGTATCATCGGTAATATTGGGGATTTTATCCTATAATTATTTCACCCAAACAGCAAATCAAATTCAAGAACTAGCATTGGATGATTTGCAAACAAATTCAGAGATAGAAGTCTACAGTATTTCAAATATCCTTGAAAACTCCGTATATTTTGTAAATTCAAATTTGGAAAGAATCGTTAATTCTCCTTCTGTTACAAACTGGAATATTACTGGAATCCAAAGATTACTTGACCTCGCCTTGAATTCTACCAACTATGTTGCAGATGGGTATTATCTAGTAGATAGCAATGGTACATTGGTTACCTTTACAGGCATAAATAAAGAACAATATGCAACTTACAAGGGTATCAATCTGGGCCATAGGGATTATTTTCAAATTCCAAAACAGAATGGAACCATGTTTACAAGCACCGTGGTTGAATCTAACGACAATGTCCCACGAATCTATATTTCG
The DNA here is from genome assembly GCA_963759575.1 of uncultured Nitrososphaeraceae archaeon. Taxonomy (GTDB): domain Archaea; phylum Thermoproteota; class Nitrososphaeria; order Nitrososphaerales; family Nitrososphaeraceae; genus Nitrosocosmicus. The sequence continues at coordinate 171,793 of CAVWZU010000001.1, forward strand.
TTACCTATTACCAGGAGTAATAATACCGAGTTACTTGATCCTGCGATGAACATACAGCAATTAAATAACAGTTCTATCTCTTTCAAAGGGGTAGTAGTTGCCTCGATAGCAGCAAAAACACTCGGGAGTTTCCTTGAAAGTCAAATGCATCCGAAATTTAATGGCGAAATAGGGTTTCTTGATAGAGATGGCACCATAATATATTCACCCAATCAAACCTTTATAGGTAAAGATTATTTTGGAACGGAATTTCAATCCTTTATGAAAACCTCCCTTAAGGATAATGAGGAGAGCTTTAATAATATTATACGTAAAGCTCTTACAACCGAAAGTGGTGTAGATGAATTCAGCTTTGAGAATTCTACCACCACAATAGCTTACCAGGCAGTAATGGTTCCAACCAGCTCCGGGCAAGAGAATAGGATTGGTACTTTGTTCATAACGGTTCCACATACTTTAGCTGGAGATGTAATTGGTCTGATTAATATGCAAAATCTGGTTAGTTTTGCGATAATCCTAGCGATTGCCTCAATATCAGTCATAGTAGCAATTATTCTGTTAAGATGGAACCGTGTTTTAAAGAATGTGGTGGACCAAAAGACATCTCAATTGAGAGATTCAGTCCAAAAATTAGAAAAAGCCAATGAAGACTTGCAGTCACATGATAAATTACAAAAAGAGTTTATCAACATTGCTGCGCATGAATTACGGACTCCCACCCAGGCAATATCTGGAAACTTGGAATTAATTGAAATGACGTATCTTCCGTCGATCTTACAAGAAACATCAATAATTCAAGATGAAATCTCTAGAGAATTTCAGGATTTGGTCGAAAACACGGACAAGTTAGTTGAATTCAGAAAGGCACTACTCTCAACATATAGGAACTCACAAAGACTTGAGAAATTGGTGAATGACATACTAGATACTTCGCGAATTGAGAGCAATAGATTAGATTTACATAGAGAATCCTTTAATCTGAACGAAAAAATAGAAAATGTGATTAAGGATATCAGTAACAAAACCAATAATTACAAAGAGCCAAATAATCTATATAAACCGATAGAGATAGACTTTGAACCTCAACAGGATCCAATTAACGTATTTGCTGATAAGATAAGAATTTTTGAGGTTCTTTCAAATCTGTTAAATAATGCAATAAAATTTTCGAATGATGAACCCATTACTATTTCAGTCAGAAAGGTAAAGAAAAATAAAAAACACTCCCACCGTATTGATACTGAAAAAGAACCTGAAATTATTCAGGATATTGAGCGTGAAGAAATAGTCATAGTATCTGTTACGGATAGAGGGAAAGGTATTGACAAAGAAATTTTGCCTCGCCTATTTACAAAATTTGCAACCAAGTCAAATCAAGGTACGGGTTTAGGTTTGTATATAGCCAAAAATATAATTGAGGCGCATGGTGGTCAGATATGGGCTCAAAATAACAAGGATGAAAAAGGGGCAATATTCTCGTTTAGTTTACCAATAAACAATTGACCCCATTATTCAAATAACATCTGGTTAAGCCGATAAAATGTTGCTTCCTATTTGGTATGAATTGATCCATTCATAAAAGCAGAAGATTAATTTTTGCAAAGTGAATTCAAATTTGTAAAATACCGTTGTAAAAACATTAAAAGTCTATTTAAGACTAACCTACAATGACAATTGACGCAGTTGTTTGAGAAATGATTCATGAATTAGGTTGAAGTAGTCAATAGACAGTTTTCATTGTGAATAAATAAGAAATTAATAAAATAATTGTTTAAGCGATTCATATCGATTGATATAATCATTTCCTTTTGGAGATATAACATAGTGAGGAACATCATTATATTTGCTATTTAGTAAGAGATTTTTATCAGTAACCAGCTGGATAAATTGATTTGATAATAACGACAATAATACGTGTTTGTTTGTTGTAATCCTATATTTAGTTAGTGGGATCGGATAGTGACTTAGATATAATAGACTATCGTACAAGGAATCATAAATAGTTTTATACTCTTTCCCTTGATGTTTTGTTACCAGAGCCACGACTTATTCATTCACAATAAAATATGGACACAAACTTTAAAACCATCGGATAACAAGAAACCCGACTATTAATATATAATAATTTAATAGTAAATTTATCAATTCTTAGTCGGAAAGTTAATAGTAGTTAATCGCACAGTTTGACAATGAAGAATGTTACTGCTCTAGTTACTGCTCGTGAGATTCACAGTCATTAGCATTAACTGGACTAGAATTTTATTTTATTAAATATGTAATAAATAGGAATAAAGATAAAACCAGATAATCTTAATTTGATTTAAGATGATATATCAAATCGAATAATGGAAAAATTTCCATTTAATATAGTTTATTATTAATCATTAGATGTGCAAAGCCCCGTGTACTTTTACATTTCAACCTCCAATGGAAAGAAGATAGCAATGGATCAAAAAACAAGAATGAACTACGACATTTGCTATCAATTCTGACCAGGGTGTCATAAACTAGTCATAGGTGTTTATGAATACTCAGATGTAATTGCGGCACGAGTGGAGAAAAAAGCGACAGATTTTAATTCTTTTAAAATCCTAATTTATTATTCTCATGTACAACTTGCGTTTCAAATTGTAAATAATAGGTAACCGTGGTGAAAATGATCGATACAATATTATGCATTTGGCATAGAATTAACGCGATTCCGACAATATCGTATTTGAATAATCCTGTCCATTCTTAGCAGTTTTTTTTTGACTTTTGAATGTGAACATCGTCATGTTATCGGTTAATAAGTTTTGATAAATTAGATAGTTCAGGTATGGCAAAAGAGTCTGGCATTGCGAAATCAATTGGAGATCAGAAAGAACAAGATATGCAATCTGCAGACAAAATATTAGTAAATTTTTTGTTGACGGGCAAAAAAAAATCAAAAGTTGAGTCTGGTTATATAGAAAGACAACGAGAACAATGGAATACTAGTAATCCAAAAAAACAAGAATCTTGTGATGAGTGTAAGTTTAATCTTCCAGCAGAGAAGCTCTGTCATATTGTGGAGGGTCGCGTGAATAACGAGGAAGGAATATCAAAATATTTTTCCCCTAGAGGACACGGAATGTTGCCAGGGGATATACTCTGGCATTATGTAAATCAGAGGGGTGAAAAATTAGATTATGAAAAAGGGCGGGTGATAAATGAAGCCACAGAGGGATTTCAATGTAAAGATTGTAAATATTATTTGAATTCCCATGCATGTTTGTTACTAAAAGGCAGATTGGAACCAGAGATGAGTTGTGCTTTTATAGTAAAAATTGGAAATGGCATTAATCTGTAGGTTCGTAAATTATTAGAGATACATATTTAGGGTAATACTAGAATAATTTGATATTAGAAGTTTACAAGACAGTCATCGAAGCCGAGAGTCAAATAGATCTAAAAATTTTGGTCCTACGATATTAATAGAATTATATCCATCTACCAAAATAACCGCTCCTTTGTCTTTCAAACATTTCAGTTCATTTCTAAACCTTTCAAGGGTAATTAATTTCTCTTATTAGGAATGGATAGAAATATAGTCACCAAATTCATCAATCCGGCCATGAAGTCTTTTCAGGCATCCTTGCCGAACACCACTTGTATAGTTAACAATCATTATTATTTTTGTAGTTAGAGTTCATAATTTTTACATTCTGTTTTATAGAAATTGTTTTTCCTCTCTGTTTACAACCTTCGCGATGATAGATTAATTAGTGTTCTGCGTCAATCAAGATGTTATCGTCTTTGTCTTTGTCTTTGTGTCCTTCACCGTATTTTTGGGTTCCTCCTTCATCAATCATTCTTTGTCTTTCCAGTTCACTATTAGGGATAGACTTATCACCTTTGTCTTTGTTTTTCTCTTGCATTTGAGTATTGGTAAATTTATAGCATGTTATTTAACACTAGGTAAATCATATTTGGAATAAAGCAATTATACGTTATTTGGTATTATTGCACCAAAAGTAGTTAACAATAGTGTTAATTCAGCCGTGAATCGTCTGACGTTTAAACTTGTCAACAAGTTGATAGATCGACTAGTAGTGATTTGTAATTAATTTTTGCCTCTTTCTGCTATCAGTTTGAAATGAATCCTGAACAAAATATGATATTTTAGGTGTTATACACAGATTTACCAATACCAGTACCAGGTGTTGGTTGGACCAGTACTAAAATGTCACTAATTTCCCATGAGCACATCTTTGTTTCATCAATGGGTGAACACATTCATCAGATTTTCTTTTTCTTTCTGCACACTCAATTTAAATCTTCAATTACTATTATCCCCATTTATATCGAAGATTATCTTATTGGCTTAGATTATCCTTAGTGATTTCACGTGAAATTATCTCGGTCATCCTCTTGTTTAGATTGTAAATAATGTTGTTATTTTGATTTTCCATATGCTTGTTCGCATTTTCTGTTGCTTGAAGTAACAGAGTAAAAAGCAGCACTAATCAATCGATGACGACATGATGTTTGAAATATTCAGAAACTCTGTAGTCTTTTAGAATTAAAATTGGATGTCATTTGCAAATTCAAAGATATGTATTAACCTTTGATGTCCAAATATTCTTAATGATATAGGATGCATTTTTGCTGCTATCGATTATCTTTATCTTGACAAATACAATCAGTACAGGTTATACCAGTCAAAACATTTCGGAGGAAATTTATGTTGTCTTCAGCAATTTATCGCCTAGATCATAACATTACGATTATGATCCTTAATAGAATGGATAGATAAAATAAAATATTTTAGTTTAAAAATGAGGATTATATAGTATTGTAAACACTGTAGAATATGTGGGGAATAACGATGCTATTAATTCGGCTAGCAGACTACATTCAAGGAAAAAAAGATAAAAGGACTTGCACATTGTGTAGCTACGTTGCTACAAATGAGAAAGAGCTAGATAAACACGTGCACCATTTACATGGTGATCTAATCTAAATTTTAGACAGTGTATTAGACTAGCTCTATTGCATCGAATTAGAATAAAGGAAAAGTAAGGATATTAAAATATTATTAGATTCCCTTAAAACTATGACTTTAGCCTATCAAAAATTATCCATTTTATAATGTTTTTTCTACATTGTTTTTTGTCAAATGAATGCAACAGCAAAAGGAAAGCATGGGAAAGCAATTTTCAGTTACAAGGAGTGGCTGTTGCAAATGAGGATACCTTAAGACGGCATATTCACGGGTTCCGCAGCAGACGAAAGGTGTTCTTATTGTTGTTATATTACTACATAGGACCTAAATGAATTAGTGTCAGATAATGAATAATTTTTCTTTATCTGACATTCGCGATTGGAGATGAACTTCAATTTGTTTTTCTAGTTATTACAAACGACACTAAAGTAATAGATATTCCTTATTATGGTACTATATTAACCATCATACTTCAATTATAGTAATGAAAAAACTTTCAAATTTGTTTGTAATTTTTCTAATAGCAGTCGGACTAGTAATAGTTCCTGTAATTAGTATGAATTCTATAAACAATGTTAGTGCTCAATCTCAATCAGCAACGACTCAACAAACTTCACAGCCACCAGCTCAAAATAATAGCAACGGACAAGTCGGACAGCTTTTTACCTTTAATGAAAAAAGTAAGCCAGCTAATGAACCAGAAAAATGTGCTGCATTAGCAAGCGAGGTAAAAGGAAAAGCATTGCCAGATTATAACTTATGTGACGTTGTTGTATATAGGCAAGCACCGGCTATCGTCAGACATGATGGATTAGTAATAAATAACTTTTCAGGAATAGGTCACTATATCGAAATGGTTCCCGCTGCATCATTAAACAACACAGATATGTATATGGGTAATAGTAATAGTAGTAGCGGCAATAATACTGATACGTTAAAAGCAGCTTTTGGAGAATTCGCTTTAATTGATTCCGAGGTAGTTCCTGTGAGAGATATAATGCAAAAATACAATTGGACTGAAACTGCATTGCACCATCACATGTTAGGTGAGACTCCAAAGATATTGTTCTTACACTGGTCTGTAAATGGTGATGCAAATGAGTTGATTCAACAAGCCAAAGAGATGATAATGCAAACAGCCACTTACCAAAACCTTTCAGAAAATAGCAAAACTCCTACATCTGCTGGACCATAAATCCACTTTTTTTCCTAAATTTTTAAATCATTTAGCATTTGATTACAAAAAATAGTTTGACTAATCTAAAAATCATTCTGGTTACATATTAAATTCTATGTTAATCGTCATAGCAATAGTAGTAACACATGATGATGTTGATTATTTTCATATAATTGTATAAACCATTTAGGAGTATCACTTAATTTACACCTGTCTACATACTTTGTTATATAATAAGGAATGAGTAGTAGTTTTCTTTGGGTAATTTGTTAAAATCAGTATTAAAACGTCAAATGCCTTATCTTGTAGGAGGCACAATAAATGGCACAGTTATGGCTTTTCATCATGGCTTTTTATTCACTGACATAGTCAATAGTTATATTGGTTTGTTATCTCAACTCTAGTTAACAAATATTTTTGGAAATATACCGGGTTTAAAGAAGAGTTTCAACTTATGTCGAAATACATCGACCGTATAAGAAAGGAAAAAGTCAAACAAATTTGCGGACTAATTAGACAATCACAAAGAAGAAGACAATGTCAAAATGTATTCATTCTTGAATAATAAAGGCAATAACAAAACCGATGATTTGGGATTTTGATCTTAATATTAACATTGGGATGGAAGTGTTAAACATTCCGAGTTTGTAGTTTAGCCAACAAAGATTCAGGATCGAAATGCTGCAGTAGGAAATTAGGGTCTTTAAGATCGATATACTTAATTGTTATGCATTGTCCGTCTGTTTAGGGATAGATCTTTTAAACTTAATACCGCTATATACTGTTAGCAATGAATTAACATTGCCTGATTAGATCTTTGTGCATTTTTTAGAGAAAATAAATGTGTCTATAGTACACAAAACCATGTATAATTAACCAAATATATTCTATGTATGGCAAACTTTCTTTATAAAGAATTGATGAAATTATGTAACCATAAAAAAATTTGTAACTGAATACGATCAATTATTGAAATATGAGGGCATAATTACTAAAAATACTAAATTAATATTTCAAGTACTCCCCAACATTTTTCATTTTTCTCTTGGTCTATAAGACATAACAGGGAATGTGAATGGACCATAAAAGAAGTCCGAGGAGGTCATATTGAGCTCACTGGAAAGAAATCTGGAGAAGAGACTACGATGAAAGTATCACCCACTATACTAATAGGGAGATGAGGGGATAATTCTTGAATTGTTAACCTAAATAGTTATTATGATGGGTCTCATAATTATTTTTTAATAATCTAGAATTGGTTAATCATTATCCATTGGACGAAAAGTCCCATGACCAAATATCACATAACTCTAGCTCGGCAGGACTAGGTTTGACTCTACTTTGAGAAACAATTCCGAGTAAAGGTTAATGCTCGAGACTTTCAAACCTATTTGCAAATAGGATGATATATTCTAATTTCATTAATTGACCCAATATTACTCTTACATCCCGTCAGTGTATTCAAATTCACTTAATTGCAAATTCTTAAAAACAATATTGATAATATAGATCTATGACAAAGAGCAAACTTTTTTCAATTTTGTTTATTTCAATGATGACAACTATTCTTGCCAGCCTTTTAGCAATTTCAAGCCTAAATTTACTTGCTAACGCGACATCGTCGCTGGGCCAATCAATTCAACAGAGCCAACAAGATCTTCAATCATCTATAAATAGCCAAGTCCAACAATCGATTACAGATACTGTCAACAACATTAACAAGAGTAATAATTCATCTCTTGACACCATCACAAGTAATCAAACCCAAAATACGACCGGGACCTCAATTGGTGTGATAAAAGGAGGTATAACGAGCCTACAAAATGATCCATTGGATAACACCAGCGCTTGGATATTGGGTGGTGTATACAGGATGGAAAATATTAGTTCCGAAGCCCCAACATTTAATGCATCCTTCTATATGGTAAAAACAGACGGTAATTCGTCTCATTCTCATGAAATCTATGACCTGTTCTTGAATGCTCCATTAACTAATAATACAATAGGTAATTCGAAACACGTGAATGGCACGACAACAGTGACCATGAGAGACGGACCCATTAGTAATGTGCCAACAAATATCACCATACTAGGTGACAGTGCTATTAGTATTTGGTTGGACCCATCAAAAGTCGATAACCATTTTGGAGATTCGCCCATTTATGGAACTCAGGAATTGTTATGTGTGGATAGCCCTGCATACTGTAAATGAGTTGAAATCCATCAAAATCCCTGCTCTCGGCTCCAGATTATGCATAATTGCAAGAACGGCTTTTCTACCGTAAATGGTATTCATTTTTTTATCATGACCTGAGTTGTTTTTCTGGAATGAGAAAATTCCGAAACATGAAACGTAGTATCCCGAACTAGACTGCATACCAATTCACTCAAAGTGCGAGTGATTCTGATTATTATAGTATACTCATATTGACAGTTACTATTGACAATGTGGAGCATAGTAGCTTAAAAAATCCAATAAAATCCAATTAATTAAAATATTAAGTGAAAATAATACACGTTATGGATATATATTTAATAATTATTGGAATATATTTCACCAAATATTTGTTTACAGAAGCCCAGAAAAAACAATTGATATGTGCAGTCTTATCCGCTTCATGTGTTAACAATACAATAACATAGGCCTAACCTGAATTTAACGGAAAGCGAGTTGGATACCAAAGAAAATCTTAAAACATGATCAGAAGTATCTACAGTGAAGGATATGACTAATCCAGATCCATTGGAAATACTTTCAAAACAGGATCTTAAACTCGGAAGATTAATTAAATCTATTGGAAATTATTCGATTCAGATCCACGATAATCTCTTTGAATCTTTGATAAGATCCATAGTCTATCAACAGCTTTCAGGTAGTGCTGCAAATGCGATATACTCAAGATTTCTATTGTATTACGATGATATTCTACCAACTCCTGAACAGATTAATTCTACCTCAAACAATGTCTTGAGATTCACCATTGGACTATCATTCAAAAAGATAGAATATCTTAAAAATTTGGCGACGAAGATCACTTCCGGAGAACTAAATATTCATCATTTATCCGATCTTCAAGACGAAGAAGTCATAACTGAATTAGTGAAAGTAAAAGGTATTGGCAGATGGACTGCTGAAATGTTTCTGATCTTTTCCCTGAGGCGAGAAGATGTATTTCCCTTGGACGATTTGGGAGTAAAAAAGGCAATTAAAAAATTATATAATTTATCTGAAATGCCTACTAATGGGTATATGCTAGAAGTATCTTCTAGATGGAAACCTTATAGAAGTATCGCTACTTGGTATTTGTGGAAATCACTCTCTAAATTTAATTCTATTGGTTAGCTTTTTAGTACGTTCTTTATCATATGACATAAGAATCCCCATTTGATTCCAAGTAGAGTGTTATTCAAAGTGATCCCAATGGTCCTGTATGAATTGTATGGGTTGCGAATAATATTCCCTTGATTTGTGATCTAACAAAATCTTGCCTCATTTAACGAATCTAAGGACTGATTATTGATATTTAACGTTATTATATAAAAAGTACATTCTGTTACCATTGTTCATACAGGTAGTACCTTTAATTTGGTTCTTTTATTACCATTGACCCGTTCCTATGATGCCTGGCAAATAGTATGACTTCTGCTTAATGAAATTGAGTATAAATAGAAATGCTTTCAAAAGATTGTATTATTCAATTTTCATTTACAATAGTAATTTCAAATATTCTATTTATAAGTAAATTTTTTTATAGGTTTTAAATACATTGATACAAATGTAAAAGCAAATGAACAAATTATGTCTATTATTGATTTCTGCGCTCTTAGCATCATCGACTCTTTTTGCGATACCCGTAATTCCAAGCATGCAAGGACAAGGTCCAACATCTGATTTACCAATGACTGTAATCAATGAATCAAATCCTTCAAATAATACAGTAGAGGATGTGATAGATACTCATAACATTTCTCAGATATTTTCACAGTAATAAGCTGTGAAATCCCCTATTCTGAAATTATTCGAATTACAATAATCGCGTTGCTTCCTCTATTGATAACGAGATTGCTAGAACTTTGTATATCGATTTCTATATTGTCCCTATATTTAATAACACAGTACATTTGACGTAATTTCATTTATATCTATAATTTTCTAAATAAAAATATTGAATTATTGGATTTATGCATGCTCTGATAAATTATAATTTTATGCCCTCACAAGTATCAAATAAAATGCCTATTTTGAAATTTCATCATCATCAAAAATTCAAAAATTGATGCTTTATGGATCCGGTTATCTGCGAACAATACCAAAAAGGTTAGTGTGACGTAGTGACATTCATAAGTATGACACACAAATCGAATCTGATTGTAGTTTTTTAAGGTAATTTGATATAATTGAACCTACTAATATAATATATGAGGATTGTGAGGTTCAATTATCTGAGCGGTAAAGAACTAAATTTGCCATCATGTTTAAATCATAGTGGTAGACAACAGTTGACGATCTCTGTATGTTTGATTACTATTTCATGTTTATTGGAATCAATTAATTATTCATTATGACCACGGAAAGAAAAGAAAATCCTATTCAGTGCTATACCTGTGGATTGGTGGATGGTTTTCCATTTAGATGCATTTATTGTAAAGAATACTTTTGCAGTAATCATAGAAATCCAATACATCATTCATGTCCTTTTTTGTATTCATACAATAAGCGAAAGCAGGATACATTCTTTAACGACAAACAATATTATAAATCCAATCATTCACGATTAAGATCCATACGGAATTTATTGAGTATAAAAACCTCAAGGACCGAACTTATTCATCTTTCATTGGCTACGGCGTTAGTAATTTGTGTAGGACTTTCCCTAAATAACTATAAATATTTCTCTTGGCAATTCCTTGCAATTTTTACGAGTGCTTTTCTAATTCATGAATTAGCCCACAAGTTCTTGGCACAATATTATGGTAGCTGGGCAGAATTTAGAGCTGAAATCTACGGCCTTATTCTGACGGCAATTTCTGCTCTGCCAATAATGCCATTTAAGTTCATCGCTCCTGGTGCCGTAATGGTCAGACTAAATGACCGATCTAAATTTGGCAGAGTTGCTCTTATCGGACCGCTTACAAATTTAGCTATGGGTTTTTCGTTTTTGATATTGACTTTGACTTACGATTCCGTTAATCCGTACTTCGCAGTCGGTGCTTCATTTAATGGTTGGATCGCGATGTTTAATCTTATCCCCATGGGAGTCTTAGATGGACAAAAGATTTTTGATTGGAATAAATTGGTTTGGGGAGCTGCAATGGCAGCTGCTATGGCCCTATTTATAATTGGGTATCTTTAGCTGGGGATTTATTCCAATCTTTATCATACTGTTCTTCTGTAAGAACAGGGAATTGGAAATAACACTATAATATACAACATCTTCTTACACCATTTTTCATTACTTGCACAAATCTTTGTTTTATTCAGAATAGGTCTCAGTACCGTTTTTGCCGAAAATCCTAGTTATTAGCCATCAATCATTCTTCACCATTTCAGTAAATGACCACATAACCTTCCCTAAAACCTTGCCTAAAATACAGTCATAGATATAGTGTTTCAATCAGTTTTAAAACGATCCGTCTCAATTAAGCCCGTAATCGAAGTGCACAACCCAAAATCTCATCCGCTGTTGATAGTCTTCTAGAATATTTTACTTTCAAAAACTATAGAGAGACATCCTAACGCATTCCTCTACAGAATTGCCCAAGATTAAAATAATATCATCTTTCCGATATTGTAGGTCATCCAAAACAGGAGACCGAAAATTATGATAAGGAAGAACCGATAGACAAGTCTTCAGATTTTTTGGTCGTTATTGCTTAGAGTCTGAGGTAAGCGTTAGATACCGCAAAACATTTTGTCATAAACGCGATAAATGTAAGCAAAAGATCAATCATAATGAATCATAACATAATATGTGAAATTCACAACGGCTTATTAAGTCCACCAAACACAGTGAGTTGCCATTTTGCAATTTCTATCTGCTCAAGGGATATTTAAGTTAAAAAACACCCGCAACCCCCGTCATTATTATAAATCAATATTTTAATATAGAAAAACGGCTTTTTCAAATAATTTCAGATTGCCTCGCCTGCTACCTGTATTATTTGTCTCATTCGAATTGGTTTTTGCAAAAATTTTTCGATACATTTATTTTCTAAAAGTTCATTTTTAGTTGGCTCATCCAAATTGTAGGCGGAAATTAGGATTATTTTGATCCCATTCATTTTCTTTATCCTCTTGGCTACCTCATCGCCAAACATATCACCCAATTTGTAATCCAGCAAAAGGAGATCGATTGGTGATCCCGTTGCTTTTTTCTCAAGGTATTCGTTTATGCATTCTGCTCCTGAACAAACCTTTATGACGTCATATTTCATTTCCAACACTCTGGAATAAAGATCAAGTAATTCCTGTTCATCTTCACAAATCATTACCACCTTTCTATCCCGGCTAGCCGAATTAGAAGATTGCATCAATTCTTGGTTACTTTTCTAACTATTAACTTTTAACTTAAACATTATGATACCACTATAAGAGCCATTATTCTAATTCTATTCAAAATCCGTTGTTGAAACCTCAATCATCCAACCTCGCAACTAACCAATATGGGGTTCTGAAATGTTGTCGATATGTAGCAAGTTTGAAATTTACTTATTGCTAACCTTGTCTGCCTTAATAAAAAGAAATTTCATGAGTCTGAAAAGCTAATCTAATGTACTATATTATATTGATTTTAAAAATAGATCAATTGGAAACTTAATGTTCATGAATTTGCAATCCAATACAACGCGGCTGCAATGAAAATTGCTACGGCTACACCATTTATGATTTTCCATTTTGTTTCCATGTTGAACTTACCGTAGCATCTACGCGTTTACGTTATTTTAATTTGTCTGTCTAGTTTTCAAATCAATTAAGGGGACCAATCATTAACAATATTTGATATCACTTGTATAGTTATTACATACCAACAATCGTATTTATTACAAGAAAAATAAATGTCACCAAAAAAACCTTCTAGGGAGTAGATTTTTTCAGAAATTGTGGATAAAATCAATTGATTAAATAAATTGGGAGGTTAAAATTTTGGCCATACAATCAGGATTTAAGGGACAAAAGACGGGTTAATCTTTCAAAAGTTCGATGGCGAACTTTAATTTAACAGTTTCTTTTTCAATAGCCACAAGTTCTGTTTGATCTTTAGTTAAATTAAAAAGTCTCTCACAAGCTTGAATTTGGGCTATCATGATATCTTCTCTATTTAAACAAAGGCTATGAGGTGATTCATTAAAATAATAAGAAACATTTTTTGTTTTTTGATTACCCATGGTTTTTGCCTCCACTATAAAAGGGATTTCTATTATATTCATATCTTTAACCACCCTCTTCCGCAACAGACCATTCAAATGAAAGGGAACTGGTTTTAGACGTCAAGGGAAAATCGATCATTTCAATCTGATTATTTTTCTTCCATTTCATAAATAGACTTAGGGTATAGAATAATAAAGGATCATCCATATAGATCAGTTAGAAGATCTGTAATCGTATAGATCGATAGAAATCACATCTTGAACAACCCTATTCAATATGATAATCTAAATGTATCCTGTTAGGATTTTTATTTCACCTACATCTAGATCTCTAGTTCATTGTTGTTGGTTTTAAGAAAACAGTACACTTGTTTAGGATAAGGATTTTATCAATTCTAAAGAGATTATATCTAGTAGATAGTAACAGAATTAATAATAATATCAAACCTAATAAATTACATGAACGTACTCATTCATTAACTCTTTAGATTTATATTTAGAATAGATATATTGATACCCTTCTTGATGGTTAAGAACCGATTAAGAAACATAGTTCTAGAATATCTTTGGCTATATGAAGTGTTTGGTCGGTAAACAAAATTGATTAGAAAAGTAAACAACAGACCTTTTTATTTCTTATCGATATGGCCCAAGATATGTTATTACCATCTAGTCTAAATGGGTTCTTAACATCCAAGCCATTTTTTCATGAATTTCCATTAAACCTATCAAAAAATCATTAGTGCCCATGTCATTATATTCCTCGTCGCATTTCTCTGCACTTTTTCGTAGATATTTTATGGTATTCTCATGATCAGTTAACAGATTTGAAATCATTTTCAGATCAGACGGATATTCACCAGGATATTCCTTCAAATTGGTAATACGCACAAACTCATTCATTGTAGCCACTGTGGCTCCACCCAATTGTCTGACTCTCTCAGCAACTTCGTCAATCATCCCATCTAATTTTTCATATTGTTGCTGAAAAAATTCGTGGCGTTCTTTAAAATCCTTGCCAACTACATTCCAGTGGTAGTTACGAGTTTTTGTAAATAGCAGGTATTCGTCAGCTAACAAAATATTAAGAATGCCCACAACCTCTTTCCTGTTTTCTGCTTCGATTCCTATATCTATACTCTCTTTCATTTCGTTGATTTGTTTTTCTAACATGAATTAACAATATAAAATAAAGTTATTAAACCTAATACGAATTTTATGACCTTGAGACTATTCTTTGGAGAAATACAATAGACATGCATGGATACTCATGGATTAATCTTCTAGCAAGATGATGTAATTAATCTAAAGGAATCAAAAAAATGACAGAATATTGAGAAAGAAGGGATATGTCGTGCCTAGCAGTGAGAATTGGCTTATTTATTTCACTATTAGCATTTTTTAGATACTATTTTATAAATTCGTTAGTAAAGTTAGACGGGATGAAGATAGTATTACTGGCAGGCGGCATAGGCTCTAGAGCAAGACCATTCAGTGATTATAGTCCAAAGGCGTTGATTCCAATTAATGGAAGACCCTTGATTGATTATATAATAAAATATGTTTCTAAATTCTCCGAGATTACGGAAATCATAATAGTTTGTGAATTCGACTCACACGGAAAACAAATCATTAATTATCTAGAAGGTAAGGAACGAATTATTGGTAAGAAAATTATCTTTATCGAAGATAGTAAAAAAGGAACTGGTGGTGCACTCCTGGAGTGCATGAAAAGTCTGGAGAACGAGTCTTTCTTTATGGTATGGTATGCTGACAACTTGTGTGCTCTGGACATAAATAGTCTTGTTGAGGAATATACCAAAATCAATATCGAATCAGGTGAGGGACTTTTAGGAATGGTAGTAGCCAGGTCACACCGTAAAGAGGAAACAGGTAGGTTGATCCTGGATAAGAAATTTAGCAAGAGTTCGTACTTAATCAAGGAATTCAGTGAAAAGCCCATTGTCAAGCTTGAACACCCCGAAGCATCAGGAATCTATCTTTTCAGTAATAGAATTATGAGTTTTTTAAAATTAAGATCAAATGAGATGAGTGGAAATGGTTTTGATTTGTCTTCAGATATTTTATCAAAAATAAGAATTAATGATAATAACAGTATCTATTGTTATGACATGTTTTATAGTGGGACTGATTGGATAGATATAGAATCACCTAGCTACTTAGAAAGAAATAAAAAAGTCGTGAACAAGGTTGTCTTGCAAATGGAGTCATTGTATCTCGATTGATCGTAGTAGTAGATATCAATTTCAAGTGGCGAATAGGTTGATAATGGGAAATTGCACCAAAGCTGATTAAAAGAATCACTTGAATCTTTGGATCTTTCAAAGTATAATTGAAACCAACTCTAAGATTAAATATTTTGATATAGGACCACATATACGAAAACTGGACAAATTCGAGAACAACGAGTCAAAATATAATATCTTAATTGTGAAACAGGTTTGAGCCATAATAATTTTGAACAAATGGAAATCCCAACATGGTACAATAGTTATTTATATGATACAAACCCAAAGATAACTTATGAAAACGATAAATTGTAGAGAAGCTGGATTTGATTGTGATTATATCGTGAAAGGTGAAACAGAAGAGGATGTTTTGAAGAATGGCATAGAACATGCCAAAAGTCATCATAATATGAAAGAAGAAGACATAACCGTCGAGATGAAACAGAAGATCAAAGGAATAATTCGCAGCGAATAATATATTTTTAATAATTTTTGATTATGAGGAAATATTTTCTTTGTTTTCGAAAATGGGTCAAATACCAAAATGTTTTCTCGATATGTCTTTTTCCACTGTGCTTAAAGGTTGTAGATGCTATTTGTACTCTTAAACGACTAAATACTTGGACCGGAAACAAAATTCAGGTTCGACTTATTGCTAGTCATTTGTTAAATCATCACAGAGGTTGCAACCTGTCCAAACGTGGTATCTGTTCTTTAACTCGTCTATCGAATTAATTCTCAATGAACCGGTTTAAACAGATTCTATAAATTTAGGACAAAAAAAACCGCATTCTCTCAAACCCTTAACCTATGAATATTCTACGAAAAGTGGGACTATCCTGGACATATTGTCATAGTAGAAAGGAATCTCACCTATCAGAGCATTTTCTTACATCCTATTTGGTCTAAGACATTCTCCTGCTAAATTGATATATAATGAATATAAATGGTATTACAGCTATTCCGAAAGCGACCGGAGTCGGCAAAGTAGGTTCTAATGCCAGTACCAAACACAGGTACAATGTCACCATTAACCAAATTGTTCCTCTTATAATAAACGCCTTCGTTCTAAAGAGAAACCTTTCAATGCTTTGTACATCAATTATCTTAAAGTGCATCTGATAGTATAAGATAGGCAGGATGTATAGAGTTGTTGCAAATGTTACTGAAAATAGTGATGTCAACAAAAACACCCTGTCGATCAGAGAAAAGTATGAAGGATTATTTACCGCGATATTAAGCAGAAAACCAAACAAAAGTCCTGTAACCGACGTCAATACTGCGGAAGCACGCAACGATGCACTGACTGTCATAATGTTCAGTTTGTGGTTTCTTGATAGAATCTCCCGAATCTGCCCGGTCATTCGATTCTGGTGACATCTCTTTTACACCTATCGACGAAATTCTTTAAGAAGTTATCCATTTTAGTGAGACAGTGATTTGCATAACTAATAATGACCCAATCATGAGTCAAAGTAGTATAAGTAGATATGAATAATGATGGCATTATAGCATTTGAGAAAGATTGGTATCACTATTGACCGGCTTTATTGATTTAAGGGTAAACTAAATGAAAAGGTGCTACCTTTTTCATCCTTGTTATTTTGAGCCCATATCTGACCACCATGCGCCTCAATTATATTTTTGGCTATATACAAACCTAAACCCGTACCTTGATTTG
Organism: uncultured Nitrososphaeraceae archaeon; assembly: GCA_963759575.1. Classification (GTDB taxonomy): domain Archaea; phylum Thermoproteota; class Nitrososphaeria; order Nitrososphaerales; family Nitrososphaeraceae; genus Nitrosocosmicus. The sequence goes on from CAVWZU010000001.1 coordinate 189,234, forward strand.
ACTTGGTTGCAAATTTTGTAAATAGGCGAGGCAAAATTTCTTTGTCAATACCTTTCCCTCTATCCGTAACAGATACTATGACTATTTCTTCACGCTCAATATCCTGAATAATTTCAGGTTCTTTTTCAGTATCAATACGGTGGGAGTGTTTTTTATTTTTCTTTACCTTTCTGACTGAAATAGTAATGGGTTCATCATTCGAAAATTTTATTGCATTATTTAACAGATTTGAAAGAACCTCAAAAATTCTTACTTTATCTGCAGAAACGGTGAATGGATCTTCCTTCGGCTCAAAAATTATATCAATGGGAGTGTTTGGTGAGTTACCATGATGTGGACCGAGATTAGCTTCATAATGGATATCTCTAATTACATTCTGTATTTTTTCGTTCAGATTAAAGGATTCTTTATTTAGCTGTAATCTATTATTATCAATTTTTGATAGGTCCAGGAGATCATTTACCAGTTTCTCAAGTCTTTGTGAATTTCTATATGTCGATATGATTCGGTTCATAAATTGTGCTAACCTCGGCTTGTCTTTAATTAAACTTTCAAATTCGTTAACAATATCATTTTGGCCTGTGAGGGTATTTTGTAAAAGAGAAGGAAGTTCCATTTCAATCAATTCGAAACCTCCGGATATTGCTTGGATTGGTGTCCTCAATTCATGAGCAGTGATCTCTATGAACTCTTTTTGCTTTAATACGAATTGCTTTATCTGTTCATTGGCCATAAAGAGTTCTTGGTTGACTACTGAAAGTTCTTTATTGGTGGATGCGAATTTTTCATTAGTTTGTGTCAGTTCGTCATTTGCTATTACTAATTTTCTTTCTGTTTCTGTTAAATCCTTTTTTGTATTTCTTATTTCTTCTGTTTTCTTTCTAACTTCATTATTTAAAATATGAAGAGATTCATTGACTTCTTTTAATTCATCAGCCTTTGCGAGTAATTCACCCGTTTTTATTGTGAGAAGTTCTTTCATATTCAAACCATATTTGTCTTTGCTTTCAGGTAGCGTTATGTCTATTCCATATATGTTGCAAAAAATACTTTAAATAAATGACTAAATCAGACCTTTGCAACCAATGAGGCGTCAAAAAGTGAAAATTTAGCTTGGTTTAAAACAGGTCTGTGTATCATAATCTGAAACAAGGGTACTAAATAGTGATACTAAAATCAAATACTGGTCTATAAATGTTGGGGTATTAATAGAATACCCCCTATCGAATGTTATTATTGGGTACTCTCTGCAATGACTTGCTCCGATGTAACCTCTTCTGTAAATTCTCTGGTTTCTGTTACGGGCTTTTTCTTTATTACTATTTCCTCTTTTACGTAAGGCGTCTTTGATACCTCTACTTCTTCACTCTTTAATGGTATTTCTATATCTTCGCTTGAAGTAATTGGTTCTTGTGATGTTGACGTATCTCCGGTGGGTTGTCTACGTTCGATAGATACCTCTTCATGTGTTACTGGTACTTCAATAGTTTTTGTTTCTGTGATCGGTTCTTTTGTAATAGTGGCATGGCTTTCCTCAACTCTTTTGTTCACGTCTAGTCTTTCTTCAGTTATCGGGTACTGACACTTCATCGCTTCCTGTCAAATTGGAGGATTGATCATCCATAAGTTGTGATGGTTCTTGAAAGTCGTCTCCCTGATATGTACTTGCTGCCTCTTCTTTAGAAATACTGAATCTGAGAATATCTCCATCAAAACTTTCAACCTTTTCTTGTGGTATGAAAAACTTTTCTTTACTGATAATACCTTTTTGTACAAAAACAAAACCTTTTGAAACATCTTGAACCTCACCAAAATCTTCATCGTTTGATCCTCTGGCTTCTTTTTTTATAACATCATTCCAATTAATAGTTGAATTCATAATATTAATTATATAGCATTGTTTATATAGATAGGTAAAATATTACCATTAATAGTAATAGTGATAGTTTGTCTTTGCACCAGTATGTTTAGAATACAAAATAGCAGTTTAATGGATAGATTAGCTAGTAATTATTTGTATCCGATCAATCCGCAATTACGAAAAACCTAATCCGGCATATTGAATAAAATATTATTGATGACTGTTTGTTACCAAAAATCGAGTTACTAGTGCTAACTGTATTTCGAAACATCAACTGACAGATAAAAAGTTTATCGTAAATCATGGATTAAAGACAACGATTACAACAAATATCGAGATACAATCTTATGTCGAGCAGGTTTTTGAGTTTTATACAAATCCTGATAATATTAAAGAAGCATGGCCTCGTGATACAGTCAAGGAACCTGGAAATCTTTCAGGACAGAAAAGCGAAGAAGGGTCTGAAATGAAAGTAAAAGGAGAATACATGGGGAAAAGAGATGAAATGATTCTCGCAGTTGTTCAAAAGGAATAAAATAAAAGGCTTGTCACTAGACAAACAGAAAGTCCGTTTCAAAGTTGGGAAAGTATACAAGATTTTCAAAGTAATGGTAATGATAACACTACAACAATAAATCATACTCTAAACTATGTATTACCAACAACCGGAAAGATTCCTAATTTCTTGACTGGAAGCCAAGCAGAAGATAAAATTAGACAAGGAACAAAACAAGCAGCACAAACAATAAAACAAAAACTGGAACCAAGCTAATTAATCATATGGAAATCTAGAATGTCAACCAATTCCTTAAACACAATCAACTATTTTGAATTACCATCGGATAATATTGAAGAGTTGAAAAGATTCTATTCTTCAATTTTAATTGGGAATTCGAAAAAGGTAAAGATACTTCCGACTACTGGCATATTGAAAATGCCGGAATAAAAGGAGCACTATTAAAAAGACGTAATGCGGATCTGAAACCTACAGTATATGTTGAAGTGAATTCATTAAATGAATGTATCTCTAAAGCAAAAATGCTGGAGCTGAAATTGTCATGGATAAACAACAGGTTTCAGAAGGGTATTTTCTCATAATAAAGGATCCTCAACAAAACATAATAGGAGTTTGGGAACCAAAGTTTTAAACTAGCATAATTCTTGTCCGAAATATTCTAATCCAACTAGACTCATTGAATCTATAATTTACAATCACGTAAATCAATATAATCTTTAAAAATTTCAGTCTAGCCCTCATTAGATGGCTCCTATAAAAAGTTTTAGATGAGACAGATATCCTTAGGGTTTCAGGAATCTTTTTACCTATATCTAAATAGTATTAGAAAAAAATAATATCTATTGTCATCGTTGTTTACTCATTCAATCATTATAGTAGATGATGAAATAGAATTCGCAAATCTTTAAAAGAATTTTTTGAGAAATGGAGGATATAAAACAATCGCTTTCACTAATACGGTAACGGCCCTTGAATATTTTAAAGATACCTTTAGTGAACTTTTCATAATAATAAAAGACCTGTAATTGAGCCTCCTTGCCCAACAAATTACATAGATTACGGTATGTAGACTAAACAATCAAATTCATCTGGATATGACCAACATCTCAGTTTAGTTATCATTAAAAGGTATGATGATAATGTAGAAGAACGACAAGCAGAAGGAGATTGATTAAAAAATGGACAATATAATCCCAAAGAAAATTTTAGTGACTGGTGTAAGTGGTTTCATTGGGAGCAACCTTCTCAAAACTTTGATAGATAAAAAAAATACCTCCAGATATCCATATCAAATTCGGTGTATAACCCGAAATAAAAAATCATTAGATAGCCTATATGTCAATGAAAAAGACATTGAAATCGTAGAGGGCGATTTATCAAAGTTTGACGACTGCTTGAAGGCGTTAGAAGGCATAGATATTGCATACTATCTGGTTCATTCCATGGAAGGATCTACAAAAAATTGGAAAGAATTTTCTGAAAAAGAAAAGTCTGTTGCGGAAAACTTTATGCGTGCGTCAACTCAATGTAAAGTCAAGAGAATCATCTATCTGGGAGGTTTAATCCACGTAAAGGATGACAAAAAATCTCCACATATGCTAAGTAGGAAGATTGTGGGGGAAATACTATCAAAATCGAAAACTACAGTAACCATCTTTCGTGCCGCAGTTATACTGGGCAGTGGAGGGAGCTCTTTTGAAATGTTAAGATATTTAGTTGATAGGCTGCCTGTAATGATTTGTCCAAAATGGGTCATGACAAAATGTCAGCCAATTTTTATTGATGATGTGATAACTTATCTTGTCAAATCAATTGAAATAGATGAAACCGCGGGAAAGGAATATGAAATTGGAGGTGCAGATATTCTGTCTTATTTAGAGATGATGAAAATATATGCCAAAACTGTTGGGAAGTCCCTCTTGATCATAACGATACCAATATTAACAACTAAACTGTCCGCCTACTGGGTGGAGCTAATAACCCCGGTTAAGGCATCGCTTGCAAGGCCACTTGTTGAGAGTCTCGAGTATGAATCTGTAGTTGAAGATCATTCCATTGGGAAAATCATCCCGTTAAAGTTAAAATCGTTTAAAGAATCGATAGAATATTGTTTGAAAGAAGAGAACAAGTATAAAAAAACAAGCATACAACAGATGATAAAAGAAAGAACATCATTTTCACTTAATTATAAAGTACTTTTAATTTCACTAATCCTATTACTATTTATGGGTACTACTTATTATTTCCTCGATAGTAGGCAAGAATTTCTAAATCCGCTGTGGATAGTTGTAGCGGTATTTTGGTATTTATCCATCATAATTTCCATATACTTTATCAGGTATGGAGCAAAATTGGGAGCGCTCCTTGCTGGAATTATCGGTTGGGCTACTTTAGCATTTTGGCTCATGGATAATTATTATATTATAGGAGGCCATTCGATACTATTTAGCAACCCCAATACAAATGAAACATTGAGAAATGTAATAGGAATAATAATCGCAGGTTTAACCATCGTTTCTTCCCACAATATTTTTAATAAAGAAAGAATTGGGTAAATAGATGTGATAATATTGATGGAGTGATACAGAAACGATAGTGCGCCACCAAATCATTATGCACTAATTGTCAATACTTTCCAGGTCTGACAAGAACTACGTTTAAGGACATGTTCATCATTTAGAATGTTTTTAAAGAACTATGGCCCGCGGATTCAATTAAAAATGATGTCAAGTTTGCAAATAAGAAAAAAAATCTCGCCACCACAGAGGATATTACTACGTGTTCCCAACTTAAAATAATAAGGTTATCTACGGCATATGCAAGACTATTAAAAAAATGATGGCCTTGCTTCTTTTGAGAATTAATCTCCTGGTTTTATGAATAGATTAATTTTGAACTTTTGAATATCCATCATTTGAATTGTTAGGATCTTCCCATCTATAGGAATGTTTGATGTGATCATCTAATTCAATATTATTGGGCACAATCGGACGATATCTACTACACCTTTCTCCTCTCCCTGGACCCCAATATTTTCTAGTTTAAATTACTACACATAGAATAAAGAGATTTTTGTTAGCAAGAGGGCAACGAGAAGTAGATATGAGTGATGAGCAAATCAAATCTTTTAACTAAAGATGGGAATAGGGAAAAGATGGTTTCTAACACATGAACATCTTATTCCTCATCTCTAGGACTAATGCTGATCTGCTTTTAAGCTGATGGATAGTAAACATCTATTATTAAGATAGTATTTAATGATAATAAGAAAATAGCGTTAAAAGGGAATGAGACTATCAACAACCTCGTCAAGTTGGTATATAGACTAAATATTTACCTCAACCCCACAATTGAATTACCCTGCTGGTATTGCAAAACAATCCGGATATGATAGTTTATAATTATAACAAAATGAGCTAGTGAACTGTAAGCGTTTGTTACTATTACTTTTCCCTAACTCTTTCTATATCCTAAGGAGATAACTTAGTAATATATGACCAAAAAACTACAAAAATATGTATAGTTTTTTAATTGTGATCTGATTTAATACCTGACACCATTATTAAAATAATATGCCCACTAATTTCGTTATTCCGGCCACGACTCGTATCTTTCGGGTTATAGGTTGGATAGTTCATATTCAAACTGAAGTCGTATCAATAAGTTGAAATCAAATTATGTGTTATAATGTAAAATACATGTTATAGAATTACGAAAGCACATTATATTATGGTTAAATCTGCATGTCATAATGAGGAAGTACTAAACGCCAAGTCGTTATTTTGCAATAAATAGTATTAATCTTTTAAGCATCCAGCAATCATCTATGAGTATGAAAGGTAAGTGCGATGAATGTGGTATGGAAAATGTAGAAGTAATGAGTATTACAAAGAACGATAAAGGTGAGAAAATCACTTTATGTAATCAATGTAGACCTGCTGATGGAGCATATGCATATTAAGTATGAAGGTGATTAAAGAAGGTATTAGAAGGAAAGGCAATTTCCAGGTCTTGGGCTTTGAATTGGGATGTCCGGGGCTACAATAGTCAAAGTCTTGAGGCACATTTACAAAAGAAACTTAAAGTCTGTTATGTCCCTATTCTGATTTAGAATATGAGTGAGGAATCGGTTACCCGTGTTCAAGACAAGTTGTTGGAGTATTCAAGGCCTTAGTGCTCCTCTAACGATTCCGGAGTATATTCAACAAATCAAATAAATAAACACCGAACGATTTATTCAAGTCAGTCAAATGAGAATCAGAGATGGGAATGATATTTACCTTAAATCCAAAAGTTGCAGGGTTAACTCTAACTAAAAATTTTTCAATTACTCCATGATGTATTATCTTCTTGACTCGCGACATTACACTTTGATAGAGTCATCTTCTGAACCTATACAACTATAAGAAGCCGTAGTTCCTAGATGATTTATAAAAAACAGTAACATCAGTTTCATCAAGTACTGTTATCCCTTCATCCTCTTCCCCATTTAATTGTTGCCAAAGCAAGCAGTAGAACTGTCCGATATTGGGAGTTTTGTTTCCACTCAAGATAAGTATCTGTATTAGCATTATTATAGATATGATAAAGTTTGAAATAGAAGAAGGAAATGTAGAATATCAATTATCTGTAAAAGAGAAAATAAACAATACAACAGTGAAAACAAACTTAATAGGGAGAATAACCTACGAAGGCGAGTATGCATCCCTACAGTATCAACGCAGACTATCTCATCAGAGAGAAGCAGTTTGGAAGGGAATTACAGATCCGAAGGGGCTATCCGAATGGATGAATACTAAAGCAATCATCAACGGGAGAAACGGTGGTACAATTGATTTTGTCAATACTGTTTCTGGATTCCATACATCTGGAGATATTCTGATCTGGGAGCTTAACGAGGTTTTTGCGCATGAATGGCATATTGCTCCTAATCCAAGTCTTCCTAAAGGTGAATCCAATTCTATTATCCGATGGGATCTAAAGCAAGATGGCGATTCGGATACGCTTTTGAGTCTTACTCAGAGTCACCTCAGCAAATCCATCTCCCTACGTTTTGCCCCTGGTTGGCATGCATACTTGGACCGTCTTGAAGCTTATTTAAATAATGAAGACCTTCCTGATTGGATGCATAGATTCGGAGAGGTCAAGGAATTGTATCCCTTAAGATGAGGTTTTCATTAATCGAGGATAATCTACCAAAGAAATCCGTAGTCAATTGACTTTTTGGCGTGGCTCTGAATTTCTACATCCCACGATAAAACTTGCATCTACATTCTACTTTATCGGTAGAGGATTAATTTCATAATTTGTTAGTGTATACCTAATAATAAGGAACGAATTAATTGCTACTTTTTTGTTCTTCATAAAAGGTACTTAGTTACCATCCAGTAGTACTATCTTTATCTTTTACAAATTGTTTTGAATGAGTATTTACTGAAGGGGATACTTTTGAATCATACTTATTATTTTGTAGGTGCTCTTCATTCATAGGAGTTACATTATTTTTACTGTACCCTGAGAATGACTCTGCTATCGAATGATGGTTTCTCTGCTTTAATTCTTCTGTGATGTATTCTCTGATTTTACTCGAATAAATGAAGTTATCTAATGGAGGGTTTTGTGCTAGCTTACCCGTGATTGTTTTTGAAATATCTTTGCAAGTAGGAATGGAGTACCAGCCCTACTAATACCTCTCACAAGCTTTTCCTCATCAAACTTTTCTTTATTCCCACTCCTTTTTTCTACCATTAATTCGGATAAAGGTGCTTCTTCATGTGGATTCTCAGTCATTAAATAATATTGCATTAATTATATAAAAGCATAGATCATTAGAGTATCGAAGGAATTACTGTTCCTCTAACAAGTATTCTTATTAATGTAGTTACAGTCAGCGTCGCCCTTCTAAAGGAGCGGTGCTACAATCTTCATATGTAGAGAACAGGTTGCAAGTGCCGATCAACCTTTCGATTACTCAAGCACAAGCCATTACAAAAAAGTTCTTTAAATGGATGAATAAACACGGGTAGTAGGAAAATATGTGATTGCATACCAGTTGATCTTTGATATGATGATATTAATCTTCCAATACATTATATACTAAATAGACTATTGTATATCGATTTGAATTGGATTTTCCCAATTATGTTAACGGTTTGGAATCAATCAACAATCAAAATCTGTTATGGGTTTACTTGGAAAGACCCACACGAGAAAAAATGGATATAGTATCCAAAAATTTTCCTATCCATGAGTTGAATATCGAAGATTGTTTGTCGAAGAATCAACTCCCTAAAATCGATAGGTATGATGATCATATATTTGTCATATTGCAATTTCCAACTTCTCTCAAAGAAAGAGCCGCCCCAAACTTTACTCAACTCTCCTTGTTTATAGGCAAAGATTATCTAATTTCAATTACTCAGGGGGATCTTAATCCATTAACTGAACTATTCAAAACTTGTAAAAACGGAGATCCAAAGGTCAGGAGTAATATCATGGGGGGATCTCCTGGTTATCTATTACACTCGATTTTAGATGCGTTGGTTGACAATCTACTCCATATATTAATGAAAATTATCGGAAACTTAGACGACATAGAAGATGAAGTATTTGATGATAAAGTAGCAAATGCCAAGGAAATATCTATACTCAGGAGGGAAATTACAACGCTCCGCAGAATAGTCTTGCCGTTAAAACGGATAATGTTAGAAATTACGTCCAGAGATGTTAAGAGATTTTCAAGTAACGCAGAGGAGGAGGACCTAATTGATTATTTTGACGATATCAATGATCACATATCAAAAGTACTTGAAGCCCTAGATGAGTCAAAAGAAACCATTGAAATTTACAAAGATACCGATAATATGTTGAATTCGGAAAAAGCGAATAAAATTCTAAGCTTTCTAACAATATTGTTCACCCTATCAATTCCAATTACTGTTGCAGGGACTTTCTATGGAATGAACATTGCAATTCCAGGCAGTGTCCACGAGGGGGAAAAAATTATCGATTACTTTCCGCTCATCTTGACCGCTTCACTTTCTTCATTGACTGCAGGACTTATGGTGTATTACTTTAGAAAACTAGGTTGGTTTAATTCTTAGGGTCATCTTGAGATATCTCCATTTCTTAACCATCTGTATATCTTTGAGCTGAATCATATCATTTCATGGGGTCTATCGGAACAGGGTGGCGACAAACCGACACCAGTCCTTACCACATTATCATTCTCTAAATCCGACGAGAACTTTTATTATTTTAAATTATTCTCTTTTGTGTCGACAATTGTCAGGATGGAAGTCATGTCTCTCTTTTAGTGTTAGGAAATTGAGCGCAACTAGTCCGGATATATTTTCGTGGTGGAGTACAACAACATCCGATGGCAATCAAAATTTGATCGCAGAGGAGGAAAGTCCTGATGACCAAGGGGCAAATGTCCTACGATGCCCATTTCTTACCTAACGCGATAAGGACTAATACTTCAATAGGGGGACATCCCAAATGAGAAAGTAATTGCTACTAGTATATTATATTATCCGATCAAAATTGATTCCACATGATCCTGATATTGGTATCTTTCAAAACTGGGAAGTCCTTGCTTGTAGTATATTGTAAAGTTTTGGCCTTGAGAATAAGGATAATTTTCTACAGACCTTGGTATTCCATTCGAGGCATCGACTATGCAAGTACCATTCCATTTTATCTTGACTAGTACAACCTCTTGAATACTTGAACTAAGAAGCTGTTGTAAGGATCCACCTAATAAGATAAAAACTAGAACTACCATGCAAGTATGAATAAAATAGATAACATTTTAGGTGAAAGTTCAAAATCCATTTTTCTTGTCCCAAAGTAATAAAATTCTGCCTTGTTATAATACTATGTTATCATTTTTTGGTTAAATATGGCCGCTTCCTTCAAATTCACTTTATATCTTTGGTTTTGTTGTCTAGATCGTTCGTTTAACTATCTGCAGACTCAGGATGATGATGATTAGACTTGAGAGGCATACTCAATACTACTTTATTCAGGGGCGACGGTCGACGAATAGAAAACTAATAAATTGATATGCATTAGATGATATTTTTCATCCAGAAATGGATCGGTATTACACATAGTCTGATACACTAAAATCACGATCATAGATCTTTGATTAAAACTAATCTTAAAAAATCCCACTCAAATAAACATTTCAACCGCAATATCTGCAGAGGATTAGTATCTAAATTAATTTCGCTTAATTATCTTCAAATTAGTACAGTTGCGATCGCTTTAACATTTTGAGTGGAGAATGGTTGCACCGATTTTCATTAATTAAATGTTTGTGTTGGTCTTTCTATTTTTAAAAGACTTGGTTTTTTACTATGAAGATTAGTATATTCAATAAATATATTACTATTGGTAGAATAATGATTTATTTCTATGAGAACATCTATAATCCTAATAAAATAGTCACATTCATAGGCCTGTACATAGAATTGAGATTGTTTCAACTAAGGATGAGTTTCAATTTATGAATGAAAACAATTCTCAAAAAGATGCATGGGTTGCCCTCACAATCCTTAGCTGCTTAGCACTAATAACTATGTATGGAGAGACAATGCTGATTCCTGCGATCCCATATTTGATAGACGACTTTGAGATATCTTACAATACGTCATCATGGATATTAACTGCCTACTTAGTTGCTGGTGCAGTAATGACACCAATTATTGGGAAACTCTCAGATATTTATGGAAAAAAAAAGATATTGGTGATTGTAATCGTGATATATTCCATGGGGAGTTTGCTGGGAGGATTGTCTAATGATATCTTTATGATGATAATATCTAGGATAATTCAGGGCACTGGCCTAGCCATGTTTCCTGTTGCTTTTGCGATTATTAGAGAGAAATTTTCCAATGAAAAGCTCGCGATAGGTCAAGGAATTTTTACTGCAGTTTTCTCAGCAGGTGCCGTAATTGGCCTTGGATTAGGGGCAACCATTGTAGAATATTTCAGTTGGCATATGACGTTCCTATCAATCGTTCCTTTAATGGTGATATTATTAGTTGTAGTTCTTAGATGGGTTCGAATTGATTTGGAAAAACTCGTTTCAAACAAACGAGGTAGCATAGATATAAGCGGAACTTTGGTATTGGTAGGTCTAGTTTCAACCTTCCTAGTGGGTTTAACTTTATTACCAAATTCTATTTCTGAACCAAACAGCAATAATTTGCTTCTAGTTATCGCTCTTTTCATAATCTCCATTGCACTTTTACCAACGTTCATTTCCACACAGAGAAGAGCTCAAAACCCCATTATGGATCTTGATTTAATGAAAGATAGTGTTCTTTTACCAGTCAATATATTAATAATGACCATCGGTATTGCATTTTTCATAATATATCAAACTTTGCCAATATTGGTTCAGAGTCCCATTCCTCTCGGATTCGGTGGTGGCCCCGTAGCCACTGCAAGTATTCAGCTCCCATTCATGATTTTGTCATTTGTAATTTCAGTCTTGTCAGGATTTTTAATATCTAGAATAGGTAACATAAGGCCAACCTTGCTCGGAAGTATCATAAGTACTTTAGGCTTCTTACTGCTCTTTATCTACCGCCCATCTGAGCTAATGATATCTTTAGAACTGTGTATTATTGCAATAGGGTTGGCTTTCGCAGAAATAGGTTCTTTTAATATATCATTGGTATCTGCACCTTTAAACCAGAGTGGTACGGCATTAGGAATCACCATGTTGTTATTTTTGATTGGTATGTCATTAGGTCCAGCCATTTCTGGTATCTATTTAGAGAGCTTTAGATCCACGATTGACTATGCTGATGAGTCTTATCCAACTGCGGTCGCGTATGATTTGATCTTTTTAACTGCCCTATTAATCTCGATATTGTCTGTGATACTCACGATATTCATAACAAGAAAGCTAGTAAGTAAGACGATCTAGGTGGTAGGACTAACCCTGCTTGATCCAACTATTTGTGATTGAAAATACAATAATAGTAGTAGTCCTATTGTACACCCTTAATGATATTTTATTTATGAACCAAAATACTAAAAATTAAACAGAAATTTGAAGCCCACTATTTTTAATATCCCGGGATATATAGATTGAGGAATTTTGTGAAAAAGTCTTAAATAATCTGATGAGAACTTTTATGGATAAGAAATCAATGACTTTAAATTGTAATTGAGCCCTTTACCTAGATTAAACATATATAACTTGCCAAAAACAATTAGAAAATACCTCTTGAAAAGAGAACTTGATGATATTTTTAAAGCATATATTGTACAATTAATTGTTGATAAAAAAACAGAACAGGCATTAGAAAGGTTAAGTCGATTTTATGAGATCGGACCACCCGAAATCGTTGTAGGAACAATAAAAGGAAAGAGGAGGACCGTGTATGCAGTGTATGTTCAAAGAGAGGGTAGGATCTATTGCATAAATTCAGAAATTTTTTACAATCCCTTCATAATAATGCACGAATTCTATCACCATTTGCGTACCACAGCAGGAGTTCATAAGGGATCAGAAAAACATGCCAACATGTATGCTAGAAGTTTCATTGATTCATATAAGAATATTATTAATGACATGGGGCACAAAGATCATGACCCTTAGATAACTTTTGTATTCATCTGAAAAAATGATTTAAGAATTGAGGAACAAACAGATATTTTATGAGTAAATGTTGTTATTCCAATGTTAATGTGAAGTTCATTACTGTACTTTTTTTAGGATTCGTACATGGTCACCAATTAGATCTATTCAATAAAGCAGAAAAACTGGATAGAACAGATTAAATCGAGACAAACTGACTTTTGATTTTAAGGACCGTTTTTTCTTGGAGCAACTAGTTTTTTAGGTTCGTCAAATCATGCTAGAGATTTTTTCATTCCTTAGATTATCTTACTCCAGTAATTTCTCACACGCACTCTGTTATTATATCTTAAATACTGCCTTACTGAAATACTAACTGTTAATAAAAGAAACTTTATTGATCGTGTACATTTAATCACAATATGACTATTGATACCTTGATGTCTGCGAGAGATTAATTGGTTATTACTGCTCATTGTTGTTAGAAATATGTAAATATCAGTTAACTTCAAGGTCTGATTGTTTTTGGCAAATTGTTATTTATTCTACAAGGTAGATAACTGCATTACCAAATTATGATATCTAATACTATTATGTTTTCAATACGTAGAAGATCCTAAATTTCGCAAATATGTAATTCGAGTTTAATCCTCCTGACAAATTTTTCCTTGAGTTTGATTTGAAAAATGTCTAATGGCTTGCAGATGAATTTGTTTTAAGGTTGATGATTTTGTTGGTGGTAATATTTATTAAGACTTTTATTTTTATGTAATTGATCTAAAGTGTTTTTAGAATGGTTATTTATATTGATCGAGTTTAGATGATTTAGTACAGCGGAAATGAGGAGTACCAATCACATACTGAACCATCGACGGTTCGACATTTTACAATGCTGAAAAATCAATGTAAAGTATTGATAAAAAGGCTTGGTTACTAGGAAAGATGATTTCATTCAAAATATTCATCTAGCATAAATAGAAGATAAAATACACTCTCAGTCTTGGGTTAAATTATGCATCTAGACCTAGTAGAAAGGCATCGTCCTTTTTTTATTACAATTGGGCTGTCTCTTCTTATTGTTTAGGTCCTAATCATTTTTTTAAAATAATGCTGAAATACCTACAATCTGTTATTTAGGTTATTGGGTAAATGAGCTCTAGGATTCGGGTAATTATTCATTGTTTGTGGTACTGGACGAGTAGTAAATGCAGAGATGTTAGAATTATGATTCGCTTTGAGATACCTGTTAGATTTTCTGTCACAATATCTTTCTTACTATAAAAAATATTGTACTTTTTTTTAAGTAATGAGTTATCAAACTCCTTTATTATATAATGCTCTTACTTCTTGAATGATAAAGATTTTATCATTAAATGTGCTACTAATATTAACAGGTACTGGTTGTGACCGGACCAACTGTACAAATGGTTTTTTATCAAAGTGTTGCAGCTCAAGGATCAAATGGTTACGAAAGTAGTAGCTCAAATTTTGATATAAATAGCATATTTAATAACCTTCAAAACAGTTTCATAAATCCCATAGATGGATTGAATACCAATAATGCCGAAGTTCAAGGATCAAATGGTTACGAAAGTAGTAGCTCAAATTTTGATATAAATAGCATATTTAATAACCTTCAAAACAGTTTTACGGATCCACTGGGACAAGTAGACATAACTTTTCCCCCTGGACCTACAGACTCTATGGTGCCTGTAAATCAACCTAGCTCCACAGACTCTATGGTGCCTGTAAATCAACCTAGCTCCACAGACTCTATGGTGCCTGTAAATCAACCTAGCTCCACAGACTCTATGGTGCCTGTAAATCAACCTAGCTCCACAGACTCTATGGTGCCTGTAAATCAACCTAGCTCCACAGACTCTATGGTGCCTGTAAATCAACCTAGCTCCACAGACTCTATGGTGCCTGTAAATCAACCTAGCTCCACAGACTCTATGGTGCCTGTAAATCAACCTAGCTCCACAGACTCTATGGTGCCTGTAAATCAACCTAGCTCCACAGACTCTATGGTGCCTGTAAATCAACCTAGCTCCACAGACTCTATGGTGCCTGTAAATCAACCTAGCTCCACAGACTCTATGGTGCCTGTAAATCAACCTCACTCCACAGACTCTATGGTGCCTGTAAATCAACCTAGCTCCACAGACTCTACCGACTCTATAGCCCCTCAGAGCGATAAACCCAAAGACGAATCAAGCTCTGCTGACAAACCCTCTACAACTGACAAATCAAGCTCTGCTGACAAACCCTCTACCACTGACGAATCAAGCTCCACAGACTCTACCGACTCTATAGCCCCTCAGAGCGATAAACCCAAAGACGAATCAAGCTCTGCTGACAAACCCTCTACAACTGACAAATCAAGCTCTGCTGACAAACCCTCTACCACTGACGAATCAAGCTCCACAGACTCTACCGACTCTATAGCCCCTCAGAGCGATAAACCCAAAGACGAATCAAGCTCTGCTGACAAACCCTCTACAACTGACAAATCAAGCTCTGCTGACAAACCCTCTACAACTGACAAATCAAGCTCTGCTGACAAACCCTCTACAACTGACAAATCAAGCTCTGCTGACAAACCCTCTACAACTGACAAATCAAGCTCTGCTGACAAACCCTCTACAACTGACAAATCAAGCTCTGCTGACAAACCCTCTACAACTGACAAATCAAGCTCTGCTGACAAACCCTCTACAACTGACAAATCAAGCTCTGCTGACAAACCCTCTACAACTGACAAATCAAGCTCTGCTGACAAACCCTCTACAACTGACAAATCAAGCTCTGCTGACAAACCCTCTACAACTGACAAATCAAGCTCTGCTGACAAACCCTCTACAACTGACAAATCAAGCTCTGCTGACAAACCCTCTACAACTGACAAATCAAGCTCTGCTGACAAACCCTCTACAACTGACAAATCAAGCTCTGCTGACAAACCCTCTACAACTGACAAATCAAGCTCTGCTGACAAACCCTCTACCACTGACGAATCAAGCTCCACAGACTCTACCGACTCTATAGCCCCTCAGAGCGATAAACCCAAAGACGAATCAAGCTCTGCTGACAAACCCTCTACAACTGACAAATCAAGCTCTGCTGACAAACCCTCAAATGCGGCCATTGAAAAACCTGTAGAAATTACAAAGATAATTTCTCCAGCCAATACAAATCCTTCAATTCAAGGTTAAACTCAAGAACCACAGGTTTAAATGGATAAGACCTGACTTTTTTGTCTTCATTCTTTCGGTAGTCCATTCAACGAAAAGATGATACATCAAAGCCTACTTTTTTTAAGGATTGAACAATTAATACAAACTGCTTCCAGCCAATTTCGCAAGGTGTAGACATTTTTAGATTCATAGTCGCTTTTCTATAAAACGTCTTGGTCAATGAGGCCTATATCAATTTTTATTTCATCTTGCTACCAAACTTGACCATCGCAGATAGAAATTTTCATGGTGAAGATTGATAAGTATTTAGATGTCTTTTTTGGTAAAATAAATTAAATGAGGTCATATTTGTTCTAGCACCATTGATATAAATAGAACCAGGATTGGTATTTAATAAATACCATCAAGTTTATAGAATATGCCTAAAAAAGATCAGCTAGACCAGTGCGAGCATATCATTCGGGCCAATTTGGAAAAGTCAGGGAATACGCAGGGTTGCGAAGAATGCGAAAAAACTGGTTCCGAATGAGTACATCTGAGACTTTGTTTAACATGTGGTCATGTTGGATGTTGCGACGCTTCGAGAAATCAACATGGTACAAAGCATTTTAAGAATACTCTACATCCTGTAATCAAATCATATGAACCCGGAGAATCATGGAAGTGGTGCTTTATGGATGAAATCTTTGTCGGGTGAGGATTCAGGTACGATATAGAACGAGTTTATCAAATTGGACGACCTACTCAAATAATAGTGAAGATCATTCAATTGATGAGTAGTTCTCTAATCGGTAAGCCTCCTTGACAAACCACCCGATTGTGAGATATCTATTTTTTAAAAAAAGAGAAGCCGTATTGATTCAGATGCCTGGGATAAATAATTGGTAATGGACATATTAAAGAGAATGATGTAAGAATCGATAAACTATCAAAATGTTTTATTAGATATATCTTCAAACAAAGAATGAATAGGATTCACAAGCAAACGAAATAAATAATGTTTCTAATTAATTGCTTGGATTATGATATTTTTCGGATCGTAAGTTACAAACCGTAGAAATTACACCACAAAAAATTCTCTGTAACTTGATTCAAGTGACAATTTCTTTATTCCATCATACCAACGCACATACATTGCACAGATTATTATTAACTGAATATCAACCTCCTGATATCCATTCTAGTAAACCTTAATATAAAACTTGTATCATTTCCTACCAATATGCTAGTACCGCGTACGACCGCTCGCATTCCTTTATTCGGTTTTTCCGCTTCATACCTCTGTTAATCTGGTTCTCCTGATTTAGTTTCGTTTGGAGACTTGGACTCGGAATTGGCAACATTTTTTCTTTCAGCCAATTTTAATCCTAGCTTTATCAAATAAGGAGCCAAAAATGTGGAAATGAGGGTTATAGTTCCAATAATAGGTAATATAAAAGAACTCACTACTCCAATGTCTATTCCTCCCTTCGCTACAATAAGCGACATCTCTCCACCTCTTGACGATGACAGACTGATACCTGTCTGCATGGCTGTCAGTTTGCTAAATCCTTGATATCTTGATGTCAGGTACACAATAGCGAATTTTACGACTGAGGTCACTCCCACAAGTAATAGTGCTGGAATTATAAACACTGGTATCAAATTGATATCCATTAATGCCCCTACTGATACGAAAAATAAAGCAACGAACATATCTCTTATGGGTGTAGTGAGGATGCTAGTAACAGCGTGCGATTTTGATTCAGCTATCAATACCCCTGCAAAAAAGGCTCCCACTGCTACTGAAATCCCAAGCAAGTTTGAAACATATGCAAAGCCAAAGGCTAGACCCAAGACAGCTACTACCAAAACGTCACTCTGATTTGTCCTCGCAACAAAATCGACCAAGCGTGGAATTGTCCTTGAACCAATTATCAAAACTCCAGCAATAAACACTATCGTTATTCCTATGGGGATTAGGATTTCTACAATCGATATATTTCCTGTTACTGTGGTTGAATGCAATAAGGCAAAAATGGAGAGTATTATGATGTCCTCAATTATCAGAATCCCTAAAGTAAGATATGAGGCCTCCTCTCTTAGGATTTTTAATTCTTCTAATACCTTCATAATCACCACTGTGCTAGAAACCGATAATGCTACTGCCATGAACAGGCTATCGTAGAATGACATGTTCAGTGCTTGGCCCACATAAAACCCTGCAATCATTGTTCCAATTTGTTCTGCCACGGTGATGATTGTAGCTCTTTTGCCAATCTTCCTTAGATTTCGAATCGGGAATTCCATTCCAACTGTAAATAGCAGCAAAATTATTCCTATTTCTGCAAATAAATTTAAGACTTCTACATTACTAATGAAACTGAAAGGAGGGGTATGTGGTCCTATTATAATGCCTGCTCCTATATATCCCAAAATCAGTGGCTGCTTCAATTTATATGAAATAATCGTCATTACCGCTGCGATTATCATTATTGTCGCAAAATCTTGTAAAATTTGGGTTATTTCTATAGCCACAGTAAAAATTAATATATATATTATATAAATAATTGTAATAGTTTACTTGACATTGTGTTCAAAGATCTCATTGACGCGAATGTAAAATTCACAATCTGATTTCTACATATGGTGCAAAGTTTTTTCCACAATCAGAATTAATTTGGAATTGCATCAACAAGTTGTTTCACAAAGATATATTGCCAATCTTCTTTACATCTAATTATGGGGTTTTTTCTCCTTCCGCGGTTAATTTATAATGGTCAACATTATTGGCGCTAACGAAAAAATTGAAATCTCTTTCATATCCCGGTTTAAAAGTTGACGAAGCGGGGGTGATGAATCTACTGGTTTCGGAAACTGTGGTATTTTTATGATCAAATAATTCTACCAAAACTTTAACATCTCTAGCATCGAAAGTCGAATTATTGATAGCGGTGCCTTTAACGGATATCAGTCCTGTTGGACTCTCTCCTACTTCAATTTCTTTAAGCTCAAGATTAATTTTTGTGCTAGAAAGTGAATTTATCATTCCTTGTTCCTGCGATGTTACTTCTTTCGCTGTTATATTTACTAGAAATATGATGGCTAATAGAACACTCATAACCAAAATGAAGGAATTTCTTATTATATTCACGCTTTTTCCTCTCCCTGTTTAATATTTTATGTCGTAGCCTAGATATGAATTGTTATCCAGAAGGTAAAGTTACATTTGAACCTAAGATTGAGCAAGCTGTGCAGTAACAGAATGACGAGATTGTGGTCATACTACTATATTACTTGAATATCAATGATTTGATTTATCAATAAATGAGATATTGACATCCCATAGCAAGGAGCCCTATGAATTGAATTTCTATTATTATCTTAAAACAACGTAATATGGCTGAGGTTTTTTAGAATTGTACTTAGACTCTATTTCCGTCTTCTACCTCAATAATTTGGTCGTCAGGGTATTTGACCACCTGAATGTTACAATGCTTGCACTCGTAGTATTGAATGTCATGCCTGTGACTGATGGATCCATTCAGCCATATCATCATATTTCCGCATCTTAAACATGACATAGTCATAAACAAGTGTGACAAATCTATTATATTAAATTCTTTTGATTTATAATAAATTAGATTGAGGTCGTTTAGAACTATTTTATGAATCACATGACCCGCCAACTAAGAATGATTGCTATCTACACAATCATTTATATAATAAGGACAAATGGTAAAATTATGAGTTTGTACCCCGAGCTTAGAGTCATGAACAGTGACAATGTACCAAAACTTGCAATTAGTATTTTAGCCGTCATAGCGATTTTTAGTATATATATAGTTGGATATGACCAAGGGCAGCTTTTTAGCATGGTACAAGGAAGCGAAGCCTTTGATACGATGTGGCTTCATGAATTTACTCATGATATAAGACACGCTGCCGGTTTTCCATGTCACTAGCATCCATAAATCTTTTCTTTTTACTTTGATATACTCGTCGTTAAAATAATAATACATCTATTTTTCAATCCATTTATTCCAAAATACTACCAAAAAACCTACAATATTTAATTAATTATAGTAGATTATTTCGTTGTCCTTTAACCATGATTTCTATGTTGTAAAATTTATATTAAAATTGTATGTGATAGAGATCGTAACCATGGGTAAAAAAATAAATGTTGCAATTGCCGGGGTAGGAAATTGCGCTTCTGCTCTCATTCAGGGAATTCACTATTATAATTCTAATTCATCCTCTAAGGATTCTGTCGGTCTTACTTCATTTAACCTTGGTGGCTATGAGCCAAGAGATATTAATTTTGTTGCTGCGTTTGATATTGCCGAATCAAAAGTAGGAAAGGACCTGTCTGAAGCTATCATCTCACCACCAAACAATGCCTTGCAAATCGTTGATGTTCCTCCTATTGGAATTAAAGTTCAAAAAGGTAACGTGCTAGATGGCGCAGGAAGGCATTTTTCAGAAGTAGTAAAACTTTCTGATGAGACGAATGTTAATGTTTACGATGCACTAAAAGAAACACATGCCGATATCTTGATTAATTATTTGCCTGTGGGTAGTAGAGAGGCTAGCAGATACTATGCAGAAAAATGCCTGGAAGCAGGTGTTTGTTTTATTAATGCAATCCCAGTTTTCATATCATCAGATTCTGTTTGGCAAAAACGCTTCGTTGAAAAAAATGTTCCATGTGCAGGAGATGATGTAATGAGCCAATTGGGGGCTACTGTCGTTCACAAGACACTGGCAAAGTTGTGGGTGGATAGAGGCGTATCGATAGATGAGACATATCAATTGAATATTGGGGGGGATATGGATTTCTATAATATGTTAGATGAGGATCGATTGGAAGACAAGCGAGTTAGCAAAACTTCAGCGGTACAGGCAATGATACCATATGACGTGCCGATGAGGATAGGTCCATCTGATTACGTCAATTTTCTCCATAATGATAAAGTTTGCTATATTTATATGAAAGGTAGATTTTTTGGAAAGGTCCCGCTAGAATTAGATGTAAAACTACGTGTCCCTGATGCATATAACAGTTCAGGTGTGATGATCGATGCAATTAGAGGCGCCAAAATTGCACTTGATAGAAACATTTCTGGACCTTTAGAAAGTATTTCTGCATATTGTTTTAAACACCCTCCGGTTCAAATGTCATATTCGACCGCAAAATCTAATTTCATTGATTTCATCGATGGAAAAAAGGAACGATAGACTATGCTTGGTTATTTTCAACGGCCAAATATACATATTGATTCTTAAACTTACTTTAGCATATATGTTGGTTTAGCTAGATCAGTAATATCTATCCAACATTTAGCAATCTTATCAAGACAAGAGATGCTGTTTATCATTGCAATAGAATAAGAATCGTTTATCACGATCTCTTTGTTAGATGTTATATGCTTTTTTAGTTCAGAAATTGATACTTTGAATTCTTCATAGTTTTCATTTACCTTAAACGCCTTATCCCTACTTGTACTCGTAAAAGCCTCGATGGAAAAGTGCTGCATTTCTTCGAGTGAGTATCCAATTTTTCTAATCAAGTCGGCGATCTGCTTTTTTTCCTTAAGTTCAGACAGGTAGGATATTAATTCTGCTATTAAATCTCCAGCAGTTTCTAGATAGTTAGCTGCTATCCTGTAATCTAGCATATCGATATTGCTTAGATTCAGGTTGCTCGCAAGTTTTTTGTTCATAATAGCTGTTCTTATTAGTCTAACCAGGAGGAAATATTGCCTGTCTATTTCATCGTCTCGACTGTCAATTTTTTTCTTTAAATCACTTCCAAAACCTTCACTAAGTGAACGAATCGTTTCCTTGAACATTCCTGTTATGATCGAATTCATCATACTCAATATTTTTTCAATGTTTAAGGTTCTAGCATCGATTAAGAATTGAAGATGTATGTTATAGCTATTTTCATCAACGATTTCTAATCCAATTAATTTTCTAGTGGCCCTTTTTATCGTTTCACTATCCTCAAATGAAATTTGGTTCTTCGAATGTATATTTATCATATTATATCCTAACAAATAAGCGCCAAAAATTTTATTTAAGAGGATTTTGATTAATTTATCTTTAATTTCTACCCGATCAGCAATATTACTATTGGATTCATTGATACCATCTTCCTGTCCATACTCAAATTCTATTTTTATTTCTTCGTCTTGGTAATTATTATAAATTGAGACGGTGTTATCAGTATTAGTTTCTATGGTTATGCTCTTTCCTTTACATAGCGAATTTTTCTTTATCCAATCATTTGGAAGCGATATAAGCATACTACTGCCTATTTGTTGTAATATTCGAGTATATATTGTCATAATTTGTATATATGAATATAAATAAATTATACTATATTTTTATATTTACTTTTGATATTAATAGAGTGTAGTGGTTTTAGTTACTCAAGTGCCTGTGGCAATGGCGAAGGCCTATAGTCCTGGTCACATTACTGGTTTCTTTTCCACACCGGACACCCATGTTTCTTTAGTAGATCCGAAATTTTTTGGATCTATGGGTGCTGGTTTTAGTATTGATAAAGGAATAACATCTACCGTTAAAGTATTTTCTTCGACTGAAAAGAACTATGAAATAAGACTAAACGGGATTCCTAATTTTGACCTAAAGGTGTCCAATTTTGTCGTGGCGTATTACATGCGGGTAATTCGAGAGCCTGTTTACCTTTCAATAGAACATGAATCTGATTTACCTATTGGGTATGGGTTGGGGAGTAGTGGTTCGGCCGCTTTAAGTCTTTCTTATGCCCTTAATGAGGCATTAAAAACTAACCTAACTAAACTTCAAGCAGCTCAAATAGCACACAAAGCTGATATAGCTTGTAGAACTGGACTCGGAACAGTGATATCAGAATTTACAGGGGGTTTTGAGCTACGATTGACAGTTGGCGGACCAGGAATCGGTCGGGTTATCAAATCCGAACTGTCAACCGATTGGTGCGTTATCGTTTTATGCGTTGAACCCATTAAAACTGAACTGTGGTTAAACAAATCAGTTACAGATGAGAATAAAAAATCTTTGAATCTTTTGGGGAGAAAAATGGTAAATGACTTATATCGAGATCAAAATGTAGTATCCTTTCTTGACATGTCTTATCAATTTGCGTGTAAGTATCACTTGGATAAGGGCAAATGTCAAATCCCGCTAGGCGTTCTGCAGGCGGAGGACATAAAGGCTAGTGTGGCACTCTTTGGGCATACTTTGTTTACTCTGACCAAAAGAGACAAGTTGCCTCGAATTGTGAAATTGTTAGAACAATTTAAGGGACAATTACTAGTGTGTGGCGTTGATAATTTGGGTGCCAGACTGGTTAGAAAAAATGACTAAGAATGACAAGGAAAATAGAATTACATGAGAGTCATCCAAGGTATTTGTCGTTGTTAGCTCGAGAAAAACTGGTAACCGGTTTTAACAAGGGTTTAGTGGCATCCGAGGGTCTGATCGCTCATGGAAGGGGAGAATGCTTTGACTATTTGCTAGGGGAGTGCACAACAGGCTCCGCAAGGGTTGCCATAAACGTTGCTTCTGCCATGCTGTTACTTGCTAGATATCCGGTAATTTCTGTCAATGGTAACGTAACGGCTTTAGGCGTAGACCAGATATGTGAGTTAAATCGATCTCTAGAAAATGCAGCAGTTGAAATAAATCTTTTTTATTATACCAAAGAGAGAGAAAAGTTGATATCGGAAGAATTCAAAAAATATGGGTTGACAAGAATATTCGGTATTGACCCAGAAAATCTTGTCCGCATTCCAGAACTTGAGAGCAACAGAAGACTAGTCGACAGGGATGGGATATCTAAAGCTGATGTTGTCTTTGTTCCACTAGAGGATGGTGATAGAACCATGGCCTTAAAACGGATGGACAAGAAAGTCGTTACCGTGGACTTAAACCCACTTTCAAGAACTGCATTGTCTTCGGATATAACAATAGTCGATAATATTGTAAGGGTACTTCCCCAACTTATAGAATGCGTGGATTATCATAGAAAACATTCCAGTGAAAATGACCTGAAGGATCTTATAGAGAATTTTGATAATCTGAGTGGCTTAACAAAGGCACTGGAAGTAATGAAATCTAAACAGGTGCCCTTTCTATAAAAATGAATCACTTATTGATTTTGTGGGATTTTTTTGACTCATATTTTCGGAGTTTCCACTAAATTTGGTTCCAAACATCAGCAATTTGCAACAAAAAAAGAAAAAATGTGAAAAGATCACCGTTGTAACTGCTTATGATTACACCACTTCAAGGATTTGCGATGAATCCGGAGTTGATATATTACTTGTTGGTGACAGTGCTGGAATGGTTGTTTTGGGATACCCGAGCACAATTTCTGTTACTATGGAGGAAATGATGGTCTTTTGTAGGGGTGTAATTAATGGATCAAACAATACTCTAATCATTGCCGATATGCCATTTGGGTCATACCAATTTGATCAGTCATTGGCTTTTTTAAATGCAACAAAATTCATTAAATTAGGTTGTCATGCTGTAAAAATTGAAGGCGGTGTTGAAGTTGTTCCCCTTATAAGGAAGCTTACAGAATTTGGAATCCCCGTGATGGGACATATTGGATTAAAACCTCAGACCTCATTACTATGGGAGGGTTACAAGATACAAGGGAGGACTGTTGAATCTGCAATCGCATTGCATGAACAAGCAATCGAAATAGAAAAAGCTGGAGCGTTTAGTTTAGTACTAGAGCTAGTGACCAGGCAAGTAGCTGAGCAAATCTCCAGATCTCTGACTATTCCAACGATTGGGATAGGTTCGGGTAATGGATGTGATGGTCAAGTTTTGGTATTCCATGACCTAATTGGATCCTATAATAAATTTAAACCTAAATTTGTAAGGCGATACTTGGAATCTTTTCAATTATTATTGGGTGCTATGGAAAATTATATTTCAGATGTAAAAAATGGCAAATTTCCAGATCAAGAACATTCATTTTCTCTTCCAGAAGAGGAGTTATTGAAATTCAATAAATATCTTAGGTCAAATTCGAATACTCGCAAGTTGAATCGAGGATAAATAGGATCTGTTTGAAATGGAAGAAGAGAAATCACACGTTAAGAAGTCAGTTGATAGTAACGAGGAAACCAAACATGCTTTACATCCTTCAAAAGATATTATGTGTACTTTGGGAAGAGAATTAGTCGGAAAACGAGTTGTAATCTGTGTCACGGCCAGTGTAGCTTGTTACAAGGCTATTGACTTGATCAGAAAAATGATGAGACATGGGGCCGAAGTATTTGTGGTATCTTCAAAAGCGGTTGAAAAATTCATCAATAGAGAATATTTTTTGTGGGCTAGTGGAAATCCGGTAATAACCGAACTTTCTGGTGATTTGGAACACGTAAGGATAGCTAACTATGAAACATCTGATCTGATCATAGTATATCCGGGCACAGCAAATACGATAGGGAAATTTGCAAATGGAATTGACGATACGCCAGTAACTTCAGTTCTATCAATAGCACTAGGTGCTGGAGTTCCTATTATGATCGCCCCTGCGATGCATGATGCTATGTACCAAAATATGATCATCAAACAAAACATACAGTATTTAGAAAATATTGGAATAGTGTTTATGAATCCAATCCTCGAAGAAGATAAAGCCAAAGTAGCAACTGTTGAATCTGTTTTTTTGCGAAGTATCGATCTAATCAAAAATCATATTTCAAATTCTAGCAGGGATGATATTATCCCAGGCGATCAATTAGACTGGTTTTTCTGCAGCTGTTCTATTAATAATTCGATACCAGTAAGTGATGAACAAATGCGATCATTTATGAAAAATAGAAAAATTTTGATATCTACTGGCAGTACCGTTGAACATATAGATCCTATCCGGGTCATTTCTAATATCAGTTCCGGTAAAATGGGTTATTTCCTACTGAAGGAGGCCATTGATTTGGGATTAGATGTTACTCTTGTTAAGGGATCGACATTGATAGATTTAGAATATACTAATTTGAAGGATCAGTTTGATTTTAAGTTAATCGAAGCAAGAACAACCCAACAAATGCTACATG
This sequence comes from uncultured Nitrososphaeraceae archaeon, assembly GCA_963759575.1. Classification (GTDB taxonomy): domain Archaea; phylum Thermoproteota; class Nitrososphaeria; order Nitrososphaerales; family Nitrososphaeraceae; genus Nitrosocosmicus. The sequence continues at coordinate 215,476 of CAVWZU010000001.1, forward strand.
CCATTATGAGAGAGTTATCTTCAGAACCTTATGATATAGTCATACTTGCTGCAGCAGTTTCTGATTTTAAACCCGAAATTTCTTCGAGGGATAAAATCACGACCGACCGTGATTCCGTTGTTATCAGACTTGTGCCAACCGGTAAAATCGTTAATCAAGTTAAATCCATCCAAAGAAAAACGTTCTTAGTTGCTTTTAAGGCTGAATATCATGTTTCAGACCGGATTCTTTTGGAAAGGTCTTATCGAAAACTACTAGATTCTGATGCCGATTTAGTTGTTGCCAACGACGTAGGCACTGAAGGTGCCTTTATTGGCTCCGATTCCAATAAGATTATGGTTGTGGATAAATTGAAGAATTATTACGATTTTCCACTTGAAAATAAAGAATCTGTTGCAAAAAACATTCTAAAATTGGTATACATGTACCAATCTAAATAATGAAAAGATGAATCCTCGGTTAGAGCCTAATTTCAAATAGATATGATCTAACAATATCGATATATTTAGAACTAATCCGTCTATTTCATATAAATAAAATTATATAAAGAGGTCAAAAGTAACACTAACATTTGTCATTAAATAAATTATTGAGTCGTCAGAATGATATTTTAGTTATGCCGGGTGTATACGATGCTTTGACTGCCAAGATTGCTGAACAGGTTGGTTTTGAGGCTATTTTTCAAACCGGATACGGAACATCTGCCTCATTGTTAGCATTGCCAGATTTTGGATTCTTAAGCATTACTGAAACTGTTGAAAATGCACGGAGGATAACTCGCGCAGTTGATATACCATTAATAGTAGATGTGGATACTGGATACGGTAACCCCTTGACCATATCTAAATTGGTAAATGATTTACAAAGAATAGGCGCTTCGGGAATCTTTCTTGAAGACCAGGTTTGGCCAAAAAGGTGCGGTCATATGATAGGTAAGGAAGTTATCGATTCTCAAGAATACATCCAAAAACTAAAGTCAGCTATTGATGCGAAGAAAAAAGATACCGATTTCATAATTGTATCCAGAACTGATGCTATGGCTCCACTGGGCATTGAAGAGGCGATTAAAAGGGGAAAATTATACCGAGAAATGGGTGCTGATATCGTTTTTGTGGAGGCCCCTCGTTCTGTCGAAGATATGAAGAAAATTGCAAGTCAAATTGATGCCCCTCTAGTAGCTAACATGATAGAGGAGGGTATAACACCTAACTTGACCTCAACTGAACTTCTAGAAATGGGCTATAAAATTGCCCTCTTTCCGCTTTCTGGATTATACTCCTCCGCCTTTGCAATATTTGAAACGTTTAAGACTTTAAAAGAGACTGGTACTACAAAGACGCTCAAAGATAAAATGATGAAATTTAAGGAATTTAATAAACTAGTCAATCTAGATAAATACATGACCATGGAAAACAAATATGTTTGATTCTATTCAAATACTTAAATTTGACTATTGTTGAATGCACATTTTGTTTTTGCTATTTTAATTGTTTTTGGAATTGGTTGTTTAATTGGGATTATTCCAGTACTTCAAAACTTTCCGTTTCCAGTAGGCTATGATTCCATAAATTACTATATACCTGCTCTCTATGATCTGAATTCCAACCCGGTTATCAACGGAACATTATTTCCAGTTTATGTATTATTGGTTTATGCTTTTCATTTAATCTCTTTCTCTGATCTCTATTTTGCCTTTAACTTTGTAAACATTGTATTATATGGATCTCTTAGCGTTACCACGTTTCTTTTAGTTAAAAGTGTATTTGGGCAATCAGTGAATAAAAGCATATTGTATGCCATTTTTGTTTTGTTCCAACTAAGTACCTTGAGAATGGCGTGGGACCTGCATAGGGATGTTTTGGCACTTGTTTTTCTTAACCTTTGTTTGGTTGCTATAAATCATTTGAGGTCACTTGTTATCAGTAAATCTGTTCTTTTACAATATGTTACTGCTAGCGTCCTTTATCTGGTCACGTTATTTTCTGATAGAATGATGGGTGTCTTATTGATTATTTCTTCAATCCTCTTTTCTATTGTATACAAACTCCGGCTTCTAGGTATCATAAATTTATTATTACTAACATTGTTTCTAACTTACTTTTTTTTGTTAGATGATATAACTTTTGTTTCTATTGGGTCGAATCCAGTTGATACATTGCTGAATCCTATATTTGACAAAAATAGTTTATCTCCTTACGATTTACTTGTATTGTTCCTTTCACTAAATGGGATCCTAATTCCATTTTTCATTATAGGTTTTCTTAAAAAGTCAAACTCGTTAATCCTCAAAATTCCTACCCTTGTGACAATTTTCCTATCACTTAGTTGGCTCATTATCCCTAATTATAGTTACTTGGTCCCGGAGCGTTGGATTATTCTTTCAGGATTTTTTATCTCCATATTTGGGCTATATGGGGTCTTTCTTATCACAGATAGAATAATAAATTCAAATCTAAGATGGCTAGTTTCGGTTTTATTTATTTCTTCTTTTATAGCTTATGGAATTTTGTTTATAGTCCTACCTTATGGGATTGTTTTTACAATTCCTTCTATATTTCAAACCCAAACTGGTCTTACAATACCCTTGTCCATGTCTTTTAATTCTTTAGAGATATCTAAGAATCAAGACTTGGTGAAATCTATAGATTGGATTAATACCAATACTGAGAATAATTCGGAAATTATTGGAACACTGCACTGGCGAGGGTGGTTTCATCTATTTTTAGAAAAGCCCCGTCAATATATTTATTCTGAGACTATATCTTTACCGAGTAATTATTCTGCAGTAGAAAAAAATGTGACCGGTTTGTCCAATATACAGAAAATCAAGATCGATTTTAGATGTGTTAATAAAGGAGGGTCGTACACAAACACTAGTCCAATTTCTGAAAATGAAAGACATATCTACTTGATCGATTCTAAATCCGGATACTATAATATTCATTACTATACTCCGATAGTTTTTGATTCAAAATATTTTAATATTTATGAAATTACTGATTCAATTTGTAAATGATCTATGCTCAAATCTTTCCTGGTTTAATTAATGCTTTAATCTTGTTAATCTGGGTCTTTCTATTAAATTTTCTAATATCATCGGAATACATGCTATCATATCCCTCAAGCTTCGGTTTATAAGAAATATAATGATATAGCATATACAACGCACCTACCCTCCCAATAGGTTTACTTGTACCAAAATATAGGAAAAATCTCCCAAATGCAAATAATGGATGATAGCCCAGGGTTCTCATACTAGCGCCGAATTCATAGAAATGATGATTTTGTCCAAGGGGTCGAGTATGCTCAAATTTTGCCTCCTTTAAGATAGTTTCTTTATGTCCATTTTTTCTTGATGCAATCAAAATAGCTGATTCATATCCCATTTTCTCAGGATATTGAGCGTATTCTTTATAAAAGAAGGAATTTCTGACAAATCTACCTGCTCCTCGAGGAGTCTTATAACTACCATCATCAAGATTCCCAGATACGACCGCATAATCTACATTATTATCCATAAATGCAATTATTTTTTCAGCATAATCTTTGTCATAAACAGTATCATCTGTACCTATCATATGGTAATCCGTTTCCTCCAACTTTTTTTCAGTTTTCAGAGCCAAGGCTTTGTTCCAATTCTTAACCACTCTAGAAATATCGTAACCCAGATCAGGATTGTAGATTATGTATAGATTACCCACTTTGTTAGATAGCCCATTTAAAATTTTTCCAGTATTATCTTTAGAGCCATCATCTATTACAATTATATAGGATGGTTGAATTGTTTGGTTTGTTAACGACATTATGGCCTTTTCAATATCGTTTTCGGAATTTCTACATGTTACGATTGTAAAATAAGTTCCCATCGCGATTGTTATCTAAATATTATATTAAACTCATATGCATATATAATTTTAAGATTTTATGATCAAATAAGCATTTCGATGACTTCATGAGGGGTCAGGTATATGCATTCCTAAACTTCTGAATATATTTGATATCTGGATTCCGAGCTAGGTTAGGTTGATTCAGTTATCTATTTCGAAAATAACAATTGGTCCTATATTCATAAAGTCAGATATTTCAAAAAATCACAAAAGAATACTTTGGAGGTGCTAATACATAAGAAGTTCATCATAAATATAGGCTGCAAATCTGCTATGATTATGTTAATTTTGAAAAAATTCTAGTCGTAGCATTTGAAGGGGTAGATAACCCTTTATTTTTAATCCCTATAAAATAACAATTAACAAATAGTTTATAATTTCAAGCATTTATCTTATTATTATTAGAATGCGTATTCTCCATATAGAAGATGCTGCCGCTGTGGCCTGTATTCTGGCCAAATATCAAAATCTAACACAGGGGTGTGAATCTAAAGTTGTCAAGCTTGATAAGTATGATAAATTTGGATTTTACAAGTTTTACAAGGACTACGTAAATATTGTTACATCGGAAGAACTATTTTTCAATTCCATTCTTGAAGAAGCAAAAAAAGCTGATATTATTCATGTTCATAGCAAAGTAGAACTGGTTCCCTACCTCCGTGATAAATTTGGAAAATCAAAAAAAATAGTTTTGCATTACCATGGGACTGATATAAGGGGATTAAAAAACCAGAAACTACCGCATCGATCGAGAATCTCTGATACTGCGATCCGATTGATATATCTGTATAGACGCATAAGAAATGCTGTTTTACTAAAAAAAAGGATACATTCAAAGGTTCAGTCTTTGTCAGATTTGATAATCGTCTCAACTCCCGATCTACTTCAGCATATCTCAGCAAACAGGGGTATAAAAAAAATATATCTTCCCAATCCAGTAGATTCTGATCTTTTTAATCCTAGTATTATTCCTTCTGCCAATTCCAATGACAGTCCGCAGGCGGAGGCCGTAACGATGGATACAGAAGTGACTAACATGCCTTGGGTGCATGATTATTTAAAAATAAATAAAATTGATTTTGACATTGATGTATATGATCGAATTAAGCATCCCTTGATGTACCTCTGAGTTACCCGGATTTTTGAAGCGCTACAAAATATATGTGGATATCAGATATGTTGATGGAAAGATCTTACCAAATTTGAGTAAAACTGGGTTAGAGGCATTGGCCTGTGGCCTGGATGTATTGGATTTTGATCTTAAATTTAGACGCGGTCTACCAATTGAACATTGCCCGTTAACGGCCGTCTCTAAACTTTCTGAAGAATATGAAAAACTTTGAATCAATGAACAATACTACTCTATGATTTTATACATTCGATATATCGTGAAATAATTTAATAATGATTGTTATGCCTTCAACAGGTTTCTTATATATCTGGGTTACAAAGACTATTCGGGACTATTTCTAATAAATTGTGAAAATTGAGTTTATTACATTTGATTATTTGCATTATGCATATTTAAGATAATTCTGATGTACAAGAATATTTATTTATGCTATCTTATCCACAATAATTCGAATTGAGGATCTTGCATTTATCTACCGAGGGACTCCCAGACTGGAGAATCGAAAAATCTGCTATTACTGCAAAAAGTCAGGGACATGATGTACTATTTGCAGGATCTAAGAGTCCATTTAAATACAATAGAGATACATTCTCTAAAGTTTATGAAATCACCTGGTCAGCAAAAGCAAGGTATGGATTGCCATATTATTGGAGCTTAGTGCAAAAGCAACTATCTAAAATTATTAAAGATGCACGTCCCGAAATTGTCCATGCTCATAATATTTTTTCTGCTAAAATGATGCTTGATTTTGATTTACCATTTATTTACGATGATCATGAGTATTGGTCTAAACATTCTCGTTTCCTTTTAGAAATGGAAAAATTAAATGAAGATAAATCTGAAAACGCAAATGCAAGTAAAAAAATAAGGAATATGCCAAGGAAACTAAAAAGAATCCTTATAAATAGGCATGTCAGTCATCTGTGGACCAAATGGGAGAAGGAATTAGTTTCATCTATTCCTACAATCACTGTGTCAAATGAAATTGCAGCTGATTTACGTCAAATTGGTAATAGTGACAAAATATTTGTTGTCCCTAATTACCCAATGAAATTTGAAACCGATGGATTTAGAAGACCACTGCCCCATAAGAGGCTGTCTAGCGCGTATGCTGGATCAGATGGACACAATAAGAAAAAATATCCTAGCCGAAATATAGAGGGTTTATTGGATATATTTGCTAGTCGAGATATTGGTGAGCTAACAATCATTGGATGGAGCGGGGAATTATCCAAAAATGTAAGATATACCGGGTTCCTGGACAGAGGTGACATGTATAATGAGATGGCAAACCACTCTATAGGTCTAATACCATTTAAGAAACATTGGTCACACCGATACATTAATCCTAACAAAGCGTATGAATATGCTCACGCAGGATTGTATGTAATGTTTACAAATTCATTCATGCCCTTGAGAGTTATTTTGAAAGAACACTGTGTGACATTTGAAGATTATGATGAGATGGTTTCAAAGTTGTCATACTTTAAGCACAACCTGGATGAACTATATGAAAAGAGGTTAAAATTATTCGATTTTGCTCATGATAGTCTTAATTGGGAACAAAATGCAGGAAAAATATTTGATGCATATCGAGCATGTTAATTTTTTTTGGCATTTTACCTTTTAATGATTGATCTTGTTTTGAACACTTCTAAAATAAAAATAATTATATCTTGGAGCTGAAGTAAGAAGACATGTCGTACATCCCTGGAGAATACTGGGCAGAACGAGGAAAAGAATATAAAAAGAATTTCAAATATTCTGACAAATTTGAATTACAGGAGCAGATGTTGATTGAATATCTAAAAAAGTATTCATTTTCTAGTATTTTAGAAGTTGGTTGTGGTTTCGGAAGAATAACAAAATTATTGCTTTCTAATTTTCCTGAAATCATAGACTATTATGCATTCGATCTCTCCCCACATCAAATTGAAAATGCCAAAATTAATATCACAGGCATGCCTAAAAGCGAATCCGTTCAGTTCGCTGTATCGGATATACAGTCATTTAAATCACCTAAGAGGTATGATCTGGTCATCGCATCAGAAGTATTACTTCATATACTACCTTCAGAGATTGAGCAGGTAATTGGGAAGTTAGTGAGTTTATCTGATAAATATATGTGTAATATTGATTGGTATGAAGAGAAAACCCCTAGGAATGCAGCGCCGCACAACTTCATTCATCAATATGAAAAGATTTACAAAAGTCTACCTTCGATAGAATCAGTGCACAGGATACCAATAGTTAAGAAAAAAGGTTTATTCTCCAAGATCGATACTAAGCAGTCTATTTTCTTCTCTATATTAGGTGCTTGACTGGACATATCAAATAATTATCAAATAGCACTGTCAATTCGCATAGCGAAATTTTGATAACATTCTATCTATATTAATATTAACTAAATAGCATAACACTCTTTTACCATCCTAAAAATATTCTCAATAGAATGATTTTTTCTGACGTAATCAGATCCGACCTTAGCCAATCTGGAACTCTCTTCTTCATTTTCAATTAAACTTATCAAATCTTTTTTGAATGTATTTTTAGTAGTTCTATAAATTGGTGGCTCGTATTTCTCATATAAATAATCAGATACATAAGCAATAACTGGTTTGTTTAATGCCATGCCTTCAAGTTCAAACTTTCCATACCACCCTACTTCAGGCATTATCTTTCCGATAACAATATCTGCAGAAGATATCATTTGTAACGTTTGAGCGTGAGAAACATTTAAAATTTCTACTATTTCACATTTGTTTTCTCTTTTTAGTTCATTTAATACCTGAGAATAATAGTCACTGGGTGAGGTTGAATAGTTCTTGTAATAAGGGTAATGCGCTATCCGTTTTATTTTCTTATTTTTTGTTTCTCCGCTTTGAAGGCTATTGTTGATAGATATGTTCTTCTCGATTTCAGTGTAATCAATGGGATTTGGTAACCATTTCCCGTTTGGTGCATATTCTAAAAGGTCAGGCGTAGAAACTAAACAAAAATCATTATCCTTCTTTCCTCTGATGTCGTTCCCATGATAATGCTTAAGATATATTTTATCTTGGTTTCTTTTCTCCAGACTTCTCTTTAATGTTCCGTATGGATAATGATAATGCCATATGTCGTATTCTTTCTTTAGTTTATGAAATAATCTCCATCTAGATATTGGTGATCGATAGTTGACCAGGGTGCCACCAAATTGGTTGTAAATTTTTTTATTGAAAACATACACATCAACTTCATATCCTTGTTTTCTTTGATATTCTGCAATTATGGAAGCTATTCCTGATATATTGTTAACATGTGCTATTTTCATTATAGAAAATATATTTAGTTCATATGAATACATATTAATTTTGCCATTAAGATTAAAAACAGATCAGCGTCAGTACGTAGATTCATACTTTGACTGTTGATACGAAATAAAGTTTTGACACCTTAAGATATTCTATTCATACCATATGTTCTATGAAAAAAATTTTTCATATTTAATTCATAACAGTTGATTTCTTAGAGATTTGGACTCAAATTAGATAACCATTGATACTCACGTCATTGTTAACCATGTTTTCTAAGGATCACCTTGATATCCCTTAATAGCGGATGTCTTTGAAGCAAAATCACTTCTCGTAATCCTATTTGCATCTAATAGAACATTGGATTTGCCGATAACTATTAAATCAAAGAGGCAGCATGTGCTTTTTATCTCTCTAATATTTAGAATATTATCAATACTATCGCATGAATACAATTTATGGACTCGATTCATTAAATTTATTAAATTAATCAGATTTATAGAAAGATAATATATGGCTAATTTTTTAGATAACGATAATATTACTAATTTTTTAACCCTAAGGTACGATCCTACCATAAATAATTTATTTAATCCTTTAAAAAGGAAGAATTTTGCAGAAAATATCATTGAAAATATTGAAGTGAAAATATCTGATATAGTTAGAAGGGATTTGGAACTAAAACTATTGGATAAAAAAATTTCAAAGATCTCCCTTGCTTTATCTGGGGGTATCGATTCAGGATTTACCCTTGTAATGATAAAGAAAATATTTCCTGATTTAAAGATCGATTCCATATGTGTTGGGTTTGGGGATGAAGATGATGAAATTGCCAGAGCAAAGGTTATTGCTGAAGAATATGATTGCGATTTTCACGAATTAATTGTTCATAATGTACTAGAGGATCTTCCAAAGCTTATATCTATATCAGGAGAACCTCGATGGAATCTATATCAATATTACGCATTAGAAGAATCTAAAAAATATTCAAACATTTTTTTTTCAGGAGATGGGGGTGATGAAACATTTGCAGGATATATATTTCGCTATAAAAAATTTTTGCAGAGTATGGAGAATATTACAAACCCTACATGGTTAGATAAATCAAAAATATATCTTTCGTGTCATGAACGTGATTGGGTTCCAAATCAAGATCAATTGTTTAATAAAAAATTAGCCTTTTCATGGGAAAAAATATACCAAAACTTTAAACCTTATTTTGATAACGATCTCCACTCTATAAATCAAGTGCTCCTGGCCGACTTTAACGGTAAATTGTTACATGATTGGATACCCTCTAATCAAAAATTCGGCAAGTCTTTGAACATAGATATAAACTCTTTATTCTTAAATCCTCAATTGATAGCCTTGTCTGCAAACATCCCCTGGAATTTGAAGTATGACTATAAAAGAGATATTGGCAAACTTCCACTCTTATCCATTCTAAACAATTATTCCGGGTTCAAAAAATTTGAAGGCAATAAAAAAGGGTTTTCATTAAATTTGGTAAATATGTGGAAAAATTATGGTAGGGAAATAATTAAGACTTATCTTAATAATCACTCTGATGTAGTGAAGGAGAATATTATCAACCTTCCGTGGATAGAGCATTCTATAAAGTTAATTGATGATGAAATCAATAAAGAATTAAAAATTCGATACATAAGCAAATTACTATCGGTCTTGTCTTTCGAGGTTTGGCATAGGGTTTTCGTAACTCGTACATTAACCGCCAATACAAAATTATAGCTTATTCATATTTTTTGTGAATCTTTCCAATTTTGTCACTTCTGCCTAAATGATTCGATTGGTCAGTACAATTTGCATATGTATTTATCTCCTTAATTAAATGATATGAAATTTACACAACTAGTGGAATCATAGGTTCAACTAAGTTTCAATTAAAAAAATTGTTTAAAGATTAATTCTAATAGCAAGACTAAATTAGATAACTTTTTTTATATACTATATGAGACCCAAACTTTCAAGGGGATTTATAAGACGTCGATGGTTGGATTTTAGGAATGGACATAGTATCTATCTTGCATTTCTATTGACGTTTATTAATTTCATATTGATATCTTATAATTTCTTGATTAAGCAATTGCCATTTGGAATTGGTGATTCCATGACACTTCCATCATTTATTCTACTATTTGTTATTATCTACATACCAACCGCAATTACTTTGGGGGTCTGGCATCGGAAACATCAATATTCTGTTGAAAATGAAGCATTGCTTAGACAGAACTGGATGTGGGCTTGGATAAGTCAATATCAGATTCGATTGATCCAGGGTAAGACAAATCCAAAGGAAGATGACCATATTATTAATTATTTAAATGATATATTGATACGGACAAATAAAAGCGAATTATTGGGAGATGATGGTAAAGTTAGTCCATTACCTAAAGAGGAAAAACTTGATGATAAGAAATAATCTTTATGTGATTGTGTTGAAGATATCCTTTTCAATCAGTGTAGGTATTTAGTAAAGATTTTTAAACAAAAGTCTGAATAAATATGATGACTTTCTATTTGTTTGACCTTTAAGAAAGAGGCTAATTCCCTCTCGATAAGACCCCGTGATACGCCCGGCGTACCCCTGGGATCTTAATCAAAATCTTTTTTAGTGCAATCGTCGATGGGGCTTTACTATGTTTTCTCAGGATCCTTAGCTCCTTTCTAAAATCACTAATAAGCTGTGTCTCTAATGAAATTAGACAAATTAAAGATATATCATCTTTGATAAAAAAGGTATTTCCTAATTCCGTTAGTTCCTCTTTTGACCATACAGATCTATGAGTTTCATAGATGTTCCCAAACGCATCTTCTTGAGGACTAGGTTTTTTTGGAGTACTAATAATAATCGCGCGGTTTTTTTTTATCAGCGTTTTTATCAATTCTTTACCTTGATTTTTTTCAAAATGTTCTAATACGTCAATAAGTAGAACTAAATCATACCGAATCTCTAATTTTTGGATCATGTTCAATATGTTCTCGTTGTAGATATTGTTATAGACATACCTGTGCAATGGGGAAATATACTGTTGAAACACTTCTACGCCGTCGATCCTTCTATTGAATTCATACTTCTGCCTTCCATCCCATAATTCTAGATACTCTCTACATAATACTCCAAATTTTCCGAAACCGCTTCCTATATCAAGAACTGATCTAGGATTTAATGATATTATCATTTCCATTATTTTGGAAATATGATAATACTGGCTTGATGGCATAGTAGTCTATCTTAAGTAGTCATCCTTAAAAGTTTCCCAACAGATCGACCTTACCAGATTTCAAATTTCCAAGGGTTTTTAAAATATATTTTCAAAATGATTCTATCTAATGTTTCCAGTTATTGCTGACTGAGGTTAATAGCACAAAAACAACTAGTGTATCTTTAGGAATGACATATTGATTGATGTTATATTATATTCCAATTTGAAAAAGTAGTTTTCCATTGAAATAGATTGAGATGATAAAAATGTAAATATATTCCTGACTATTTGACGGAAATATTGAAGGGACCCGCGAAAATTGAATTGCTGGGTTGGCGATAATATTTTGAACAAGGAAATCAGAAGAATTTAAGCAGCTGATTTAATTCCCATCTACAATGCATTTACTAGTCTCCTCATTTTTTCAAAGTCGATTTCAAAACCAAACCTCTTTTCATCCTTCTTCATGTTCTTGTACATGCTTAATAGCAAATTAAAATGCTTCACAGTACTTAATTTCCCGTCCATCTTGAGTCTTACAATTCGGTAAACATCATAGTAATAGTTAAATTTCTTTAGAATTTTTTCCCTGTATTGTTTATGGTCAAACTTCACCTTATTGTTTTTGTTGTTCTCCATTACCTGCAAAAATATTTCACAGCTCAATAATGATGGGATAATGCCTTCACCGAGCATCGGAAACACCGTACCTATAGATTCTCCAACGCCAATGATTTTTCCGTCATAAAAAGGTTCCATCAGTTTCGGTGGCGAAAGTCGTATAGGCCTACCAATTTTTTTGATAATCCGTGCGTCTGGGTGAGTTTGTAGGAATTCTTTTACTCCAAGATATTTCCTGTCTATATCTCCTGCCCCCATAAAACCAGCTCCTTTGTTTAACGGAAAGTACCAAAAGTACCCCCTCGCACCCTTATATCCAATCACATGGAATTCATCAATATCTTGAATGTTTTCAACCATATACTCGTACGCTGGAATCACAAAATCCTCTTGTGGTTTAGGCAGAAATCTCCTGTGGAAACCTGTACAATCTAAAATATAATCGTATTCATCTATAGGGAATGTCTTTTTATCGCAGGTAATACCATATTCTACAGTGATACCAGCGAGCAAATCGCTCTCCCACTGTTTCTTATTATATGTAACCAGTCCATCTAAATCTAGAAATTCTTCCTTTTGATTGGGCAATCCCATTCTTAATCTTCTTCCTACGTGAAAAACATAATTGTCAAAATTAAGTCCTGCCTTATTGGAGAAGTACTCTAACATATGCCTTGAAGCTCCCCATGCACATACCGGCCAATGCATTTCTTTCTTATTTGATTCAAAGATAGTTATTTCGTGGCCATTTTTATGTAACATCCCGCCCAGATAACTTCCGGCTACGCCGGCTCCGATCACAGCTATCTTCAATTAATATGGTTATGTTCGTAATAATATTAATATATGTATACCTTTAGAACACAAATGTACTCGGGTTATTGATTATACATAACGATTTATTACAAATAAAGTTCTAATCAATCTGATTACTAGTTATTTATATCTAATAGAAAGTAATCTTGAGTTACGTAAAAACCACAGTTTCCCATATATATTATACAATTGAATGTTTGTTTGAATGAATAACAAAATATATCTCATGGCGGCATTAATTGCATTTGCATCTGTTGGTGCTTTGTTAATACAACCAACTGTAGCATCAGCACAAAGCAGCATGATAGACAATATTTTGAACAGTGCTCTCCCCTCTTCTAATACTAATGATAATAATCAACCATCACAAGCAAGTACCAGCAGCAGCAGCAGCAGCAGCAGCAGCAGTGCAGTCCCATTGAGCACCAGCTTATCTTGTGGTCAAGTTATTAAACAAAGTGTAAAACTGACAGCCAACCTTGATTGCAAGACTGATGGTATAATTGTAGGCGCAGATGGCATTACAATTGATTTGAATGGATTCACATTAAGCGGTCCAGGAGAAAAGAGTTCTAAGGTCGGAATCATGTTTGCAGACAACGATGGCGTAACTGTTCAAGGTCCAGGAACAATTAAGAGCTTCCAAGCAGGTGCATTATTCTCCGGTGGAGAAGACAACAAAATTTCAAGAGTCACATTCACAGAAAATGAAATCGCAGTATTTGAAACAGGATCTAAGAACGTAGTAATTGAAGACAATCTAATGTTTGGAAACAGCATTGGTGTAGCAGCTCACTCTTCATCAGGTTCAAAATTGACCACAAACCTATTCAAATCAAATGATTTGGCAGGTGTGACATTAGTTAACTCCGCAAGCAATGAGCTTTCAATGAATACAATCCAAGGTTCAGTGAATGGTATCTTCTTAGATGGCCAAAGCACAAAGAACAACGTAAATTCAAACAACGTATTGCAAAACCGCGGTGTAGATTTGAATAACGGTAACGGGCTACCAACAAACATAAACGACAATGTATTCTCAGACAACAACTGTAATACATCTGTCCCAGACGGTTTATGTTTGGGTAGATAAACCTCCCTTTTTCTTTTAAATAGGACAAATTCTAAAATTTCTTTTTTAATTTAAAAATCAATTAACCTTTTAGCAATATATTTATTTTTCGCAGATTAACAGATTTGTTATGAGTATTAACCCTCTCCTGGATAGAGTCGCTTTTGTTTCCTTGTCTTTTATCATCCTATCAATCTTTATTCTGGCCTTCTCAAGTTCACCATCGACTTCAGAATATTACATATATGGCCAAGAATCAAATTTCTCTAATAATGATGAATTCTTATTAAACATCAATCAAACATACCTATCTTTAATCCCCTTAATGATCGAGGAAGTTCAAAACACCAATGCCACTGACATCCCTATCCAACAAATAATGGAGGCAACTCCTTCAAATGCAACAGCCCTTCAAGACATTGTCAAAAATAATTCTAATAAAACAACCCAAAACGGAGACAGTGCTACTTTAAACAATGCTACTACCAACAACAGCAACCCGTCTAGACCTCAGGATCTCATTCCAGTCGTCGTTAACATGACTCAAAACACCAATGCCACTGACATCCCTATCAAAAATATAATTAATACTGTTCCTTCAAATGCAACAGCCCTTCAAGACATTGTCAAAAATAATTCTAATAAAACAACCCAAAACGGAGACAGTGCTACTTTAAACAATGCTACTACCAACAACAGCAACCCGTCTAGACCTCAGGATCTCATTCCAGTCGTCGTTAACATGACTCAAAACACCAATGCCAGCGACCTGGGATTCATGCGAATTATTAATGCATTGCCAGGGTATGATGAATCTGAACCAAATAATACAAGTTTCCCAAAATGATCTTAAAAATGAGAATTTGAAATATTGATCAAATGATGCTTTTGCATATTCATCCTTATTCTGAACTGTCTGCGTAGGCATCCATAATCCGATACCTTATATATTTGTCATCTAGTGAAAATTTTGGTGGATGTGGATCATTAGTTTCAGACTTACAATTTGGACATTTATCTTTTAATGTATATTGCTTGCACAATCTACAAATTCTAATCCGGTGTTTCATTTTTATCCAATTGGTTAAATGTTTGTATGAGTTTTCTTAGATTCTTCTCTTGTAAATTTAAAAGTTCCCGAATTTTTTTCTATATTCGTTTTTATTTTTTCTATTGCTTGATTGAGTGCTTTCTCAGCAATTTTGAAATTTTCAGCTGTGACTGTGATCCTGTATTTTGGGGCCCCTATATAGGTAATATCTATCTTAGAATTATTTTTGGGTCCATCTACAGATCCTAAAATGCTCTTTATGGTGTCGATACCGTCTCCTTTCCTTACAGTAATCTCTAAAACTGCCCTAACTTCAATATGTGGGATTTGAATCTTCTTACTTTCTAGTTCTATTGCTTCCATGACTTCTGGTTTCAAATCAAGACTGGATAATACCTCAGTTCCTTTGATGGCTACTGCTTCAAAGGCATCATAAATAAAATCGTATTTCTGACTTATTTTTTCTTCAATCTCTCTTATACTATTTTGATCGTAACCGAGATTAGTCTTTATGACATCCATAAAATTAGCACCCTTTTCGTCTTTTTTAACTTCCATGACTTTCGACTTCTTTTCTTCGCCAGTAACCTGTTTTAACGAAAGGTCCACTTCTGACCTTATTGGATTAACTCTGATTACCTTGAGTACCGTTTTTTGTTTAGCCTTTACATACCGTTCAATATTCCTGATCCAGCCAGTGGCGATTTCTGATATATGTAAAAACGCAGTAAGATCATCATATTCGTCAAGGGTTACATATGCTCCGTGACCCGTAACTTCTTTGACTGTAACTATAACTATTTCTCCCAAATCGGGGAGTTTTTTGGTTTCTGAAATACTCACTATGTTTAAACCAAATTGTTAGTTTAATTAATTTTGCTTTTATATCTTCTAATAATCGATTCCTTTTTTTGCCTTAATCCCTTTTTTATATGGATGTTTGATTTCTTTCATTTCCGTAACTAAATCAGCCATGTTTACAAGGCTTTCCGTCAAGTGATTCCCAGTCAATATTACAGTTACCTCGGGTGGTTTTGAATTTAAGAGTGAAATAATTTCTTTTTCTCCTATTAGTCCAAGTTTCAATGCATAATTTATTTCATCTAATATAACAATATTGTATTTTCCAGATTCTATTTTCTCTTTAGCGATTGCTAAGGCATTTTTTGATGACTCTACATGCTCCGAAAAATCATGATCATCATCTATTATCCCAACGAATCCTTTGCCTGTTATTACTAATTCAAAATTTGGTTTCAATTTGTTTGAGCTATATATTTCTCCGTAATTCCACTCTCCCTTTATGAACTGAATCATACAAACGTTCAATTCGTATCCGATTGCTCTTAATGCAACACCTAAAGCTGCGGTAGTTTTACCCTTTCCATTACCATAGTATACAATTATTAATCCTTTGTCCATACTCATCTCCCTTATTGATAATTCAAGGTCATCCCACATCTTTATTTATAATGTTAATCCAAAATATATTACAGGGGATGAATCCTAGGTTTAATAACCTGTCCTATATTTCACTACATTATCAAAGAAACACGTTCAAACTATGTGTTCTGGTCGGACAAGTGGAGTAATTCTCGGCGAGAAGAATCAATTTCAAAATACGTGTTGATCACAATTAGTTTAAATTAACTCGACTGCTTTTTGTTTGTATAAGCGCAGCCTATGTTCCAGTTCACCCCAAGCGAGACTAAATTTATAACAGAAAATGAATGTTGTAGGTTAGCAACTTCTTTCGAAAATAAACCTCACGTCGTACCTGTTTCATACATATACCAAAGCAATTTTTTTTATGTTTCAACTGATTATAACACAAAAAAATTATTCAACATTAAGAAAAATCCTAACATCAGTTTGACTATAGATATTTACAGACCTAGTTTGAAGAAAGGAATCACTGTTAACGGGATAGTCAAGATAATAGAAAATGGACAATTCTACAACAAAATATATATGCTTTTTTATGACAAGTTTGAGTGGGTTCAAAATGATCCTTGGAAAGAAGGGGAAGCGCCATTTTTAGAAATCAAACCGGATTCAAAAATTAGTTGGGGAACCAACTGATTTGAACATTAAATTTCAATTGGAACAAGCGGCTGGAGTAGTCTGCAAAGTGATCTATCCGATCTCTATATCGTCGTTTAGTGGAAAGGGCACGGAGGTTGCTATTTGTACACTTTCGAGTATTGACCTTTTAAGAAAGATATCGAGGGACGCTATAATGGCCAAGCTCTTTATTGTAGGACGTTTATTTTCTGAAAACAAAGGGATCGATCAGCTTATTCAGTTTTGTACGATGTCCCCCACTTTGAGATATTTGATCTTATGCGGAAAGGATACTAAGGGTCATTACCCAGGAGATGCGTTGATGAATTTGATGCTTTTTGGATTGGATAAATATAGCAAAATAATTGGAACCAAAGCCCCTTATCCCTTTATAAATTGCCCCCCAAACTTAGTTAATAAATTTAGAGAGCAAATAAAACTAATTGATATGCGAGAATGTTATAATTTGGACAAAATCATTGAGACTGTGAACGATCTCACTTGATTTTCTTACTATAAAGCAGCTGGTTTGGCTCTACTTGCATTTTCCTCTCTATATTAATTGCTACAGAACCTGTACTCCCTTTTTCTCTCTACTCTGGATATATTCTCTATAGTCCTCATCAATCTCCATGGCTGCTTGAAGTATCTTGCTTTTTATTGAGTTAGATGAATTAACAAACATCTTTGTATCTTTGGGAAGGCAATGACCCCCTATTCCATCTCTTGGTTCTAGTACTTCTACATTCCATTTTGTATTGAGTGATCCACGTAATTCCGAAAAACTGACGCTGTTAGACTTGCAATAGAGGTAAAGTTCTTCTGCAAATGCTATTTGAAGATATCTATGAGCATTTTCTACTATTTTTGTTAGTTCTGCTACTTCAATTGATGATACTGGATGCATTGGAATTGATAGACTTTTTGCTGCTGCGGGAATAGTTACGCGACTGTTGTTCGTAGATTGTTTTTGTTGAGGATGCACTTCTTTATTTGAACTAGTGCTAGAGTTTGTATTTTTATTGTCAATAAGTGATATTTCTGATAATTCTGTTGTAGGTGTTGTTCTTGGTGTTTGGGGTACTACCTCACGTCCATCATAAAAGTTAAGACCGTGTTGCAAACAACAGTTGCTCACACCTCCTACAATACGCAATTGATTAACACCGTGAACTTCTTCTTCTAATGCATACCATCTATGTGGTGCATGTACTACGTGGAGTCTATGGTCTACTTTTTCAAATACTTTTTTTGAAGTACCTTTTGGTATAGTACTTTCAATTGATATTAGTGCACCTGCTTTAGCTTCTCTAGATATCTTTTCCACAACGGACATCAAACCATCTACTTGCGGTGTAAACATATCATCTGGTCTGTGTGTAGACACACAGATAATTAATACGTCAAAATCACCAAAGTTTGTTGCTTGTTTTATTCCATAATTGGTTTCAGCTGATTGCATGGTTTTTTGAATTATATCATATCCATAAGTATCAAAACCATGTTCTTTAACATATTTTGCAACTGGAAGACCAAGTTGGCCTAGTCCTATAATAACTACTTTGTTGTAGCTGTTTTTATAATTGTAATTATACATTCTTTTGGTTTCTTCTTTCAACTACCGTAAAAGAATACATAATGATTTCTTATGATTCTATCATTCTTTAAATCTATTACTTTTTACTATAATAATTTCTACTATGTTTTAAATCCAATGATGTCCAACCCTATCCAAATTGATCGATAGTCTGGAATCAATTAGGTTTTTGGGATGAATAAATTCACATTCGATCACATTTTGGGTTCTTCTTTGAATACTTGCTTTGATGTGAACATACCTGATGATGTCGTGATAAAAAAGTTCGTAATTAATTCTCTCAGAGTTATTTTCCTCAAATTTCTCAATTACAGTACTAGTGAAAACTATGCTTATCTTTTTAGTTACAGCTATTAAAGCTATTTCTCTAATGAATTTTCTGACCTCTAGTCTGATATTCTTATTTTGATTGTAAAGAAACAGGGATATCAAATCATCAAGAATTATACAATCTATCTCTAACAACTTGATTTTTTTCAAAAGATTGATTAGTTTATCTACTTCAGAGATTCTTTGATACGTTATCATTTTTAAAAAGATTCTGAGTTCCTCCTCACTAGCATTTACTATCTTTACAAGAGATTCGGAAATTATCTCGGGCCTAAAATTTCCTGATCCACCTAAATATAAGGTTTTTTTACTTCTTATGCTATTTAATGAGCAAATTAAGTAAACGAGGCGAGTTCTTCCAGCGCCTTTTTTACCAACTAACTCTACCAATGTACCATTTTGGGTCCATTTGAGCAAAAGACTATCTAATTTTTTTAGTTCTGAATCTATGAGTTTAGATATTGTTCCATAGATAAAAATATTGATTAGTTAGAGACAGAATCATAGAGGAAGCTTTTTATTGTAGCCTAGGGTCTTTTCACAATTGAATAACAATATGGCAGCATCACCTTCACAACAACCAACTAAGAGACCCTTAAATGTTTTACAGCGTTCTTTGAACAGAAAAGTTGCTGTAAGGTTAAAAAGCGAAATCGAATATAGAGGCAAAATGTCGAATGTAGATTCTTATATGAATTTGATTCTAGTTGATGCAGAGGAATTTGATGGATCTGATCTGTTAGCAAATTATGGTAAAGTCGTTATAAGAGGTAATAACGTGCTTTTCATTAAATTAGAGAAAGAATTCTAATAGTTAGTACAATTTCCGAATTCTTGCTTAATGATTATAATGCAACCACGAAAATATATATTTACTTCCGAAAGTGTAACAGAAGGACATCCAGATAAGATATGTGATAGGATTTCTGATTCCATTCTTGACTCATTTCTAAAAAACGATCCTGATGCTAGGGTAGCAGTAGAAACCATGACGACTACAGGGGTAGTTATAGTAGCTGGAGAGGTGACTTCTACCCATAAGATGGATGTCCAGGATATAGTAAGAAATGAAATAAATGATATTGGTTATAATAAACCCGAATATGGATTTGATGGAAACACATGTTCGGTGTTGGTTTCACTCCATGAACAAAGCCCAGATATTTCGCTTGGAGTAACATCAAATGAATCAAAAGAGCAGGGAGCAGGTGACCAGGGACTCATGTTTGGATTTGCTATAGACGAAACTCCAGAGTTTATGCCTTTGCCCATTACGCTTGCTCATAATTTATCACTGCGTTTATCCGAAGTAAGGAAGAAAAAGGAATTGGATTGGGTTAGACCAGACGGCAAATCACAAGTTTCAATTCTATATGAAGACAATAAGCCAAAGTCGATTGATACTATCGTGTTGTCAACCCAACATTCTCCTGAAATCTCTCAGGAACAAATTAGTGAGGAAATTACTAAATTTGTAATAAATCCAGTTTGCTCAAATTGGATTACATCCGAAACGAAGGTTTTTGTCAATCCTACCGGCAGATTTGTTATTGGAGGACCACCTGGCGATACGGGGTTGACAGGAAGAAAAATCATTGCTGATACCTACGGAGGTATGGGCAGGCACGGAGGAGGAGCTTTCTCTGGTAAAGATCCTACTAAAGTGGATAGGTCTGCCTGCTACATGGCCAGATATATATCAAAAAATATCGTGGCAGCAGAATTGGCTACAAAATGTGAGGTTCAACTGGCTTATGCTATAGGTGTAGCAAAACCCGTGTCAATTATGGTTGATACGTTTAAGACATCAAAGGTAGACGAAGAAAAAATAGAGGCAAAGGTTAAAGACATATTTGATACAAGCCCGGCAGGCATCATTAGAACACTTGATCTGAAAAGACCAATTTATAAAAAAACATCTGCGTATGGACATTTTGGGCGAAGAGATGTTGACTTTAGTTGGGAGAAAACAGATAAAGCAGAAGATTTGAAGAGCATTCGTGTCAACTAACACAATCATAAAGTTTTTTTTCATCCATTTCCATGGTTACTATAGTCGATGAAGGTTGATGAGCGACTCAGATGAAAAAATCCGTACTGATTTATCTATCGCCGAAAACGAACAGGATCTCCCTTCAGAGGTTAAAGAAAAAAAACTCAAAGGGCAGCTTAAAACTGGATATACGACTGGGACCTCTGCGACTGCTGCTTCTAAATCTGCTCTTATCACACTCTTAACTGGAAAAACTGTCGAAAATGTGCAGGTTACATTACCAAAGGATAAGATTGTTACAATCAAGATTGCCTGGACAAAAATTGAAGAGAAGTCGATTACTTCTGCGGTTATTAAAGACGGTGGAGATGATCCTGACGTGACTCATGGAGCTGAAATTTGTTCTACTGTAGAATTGACGAGTAATAAAGGTAATGTGCAAATAATTGGTGGGACTGGGGTAGGCATAGTCACTAAACCAGGACTTGGATTGCTACTGGGGCATGCTGCGATAAATCCCACACCCATGAAAATGATTTGTCAAGCTATACATGAAGTTTTAGGTCTTTATCCGGACCTAATTAAGAAACAAGGATTGCAAGTAATAATCTCTGTTCCCGGTGGGGAGGAAATAGCAAAAAAAACTGATAATCCCAGACTAGGTATACTTGGAGGAATTTCAATTTTGGGAACCACTGGTATCGTACTCCCTTATTCAACGGCTTCTTTTGCTGCCGCAATAAGACAGAGTTTGGATGTTGGAATAGCGCTAAAGGCAGATACTTTTATTCTTACAACTGGAGGGAGAAGTGAAGATTTTTGTAAAAGTTTATTCGGAGATACATATTCTGATCATTGTTATGTTCAGATGGGTGACTTTGCGGGCTATAGCGTAAAGCAATGCCACGACAAGAGGGTCAAGAAAGTATTTATCGCTGGATTCATAGGAAAATTAACGAAAATAGCAATGGGTGTCAAACAAACGCATGTAAGAGGGTCCCATGTAGATATGGAATTTATGGCTAAACTAGCAGAGAGAACTGGTGCTTCTAATGATGTTCTAAAACTAATCCGGGCCGCTAATACCGCACGGCATGTTTCAGAAATTATTGACTCTCAGAATGTGAAGGGGTTTTATGATCTCATTTGTAGTAATGCGGCAAGCCAGTTAAGTAACTATTCAAGAAATGAGCTATCAATCGAAGTCATAATGTTCGACTTTAAGGGCATCATCATTGGTAGATTCTCAAAAAATTGACTCATTAATTTTATAGAATAACTTATCTTGGTTTGATATCTGAAAGCAGTAACAACAGCCTCGTCCTAAAATATAGAGTAAATACGTTTTTATAAACACTACGTTTCTAGCCTGAATATCCTGATGCTTCTTGTCATAAACTATAGTGATCGGTAGGTATCTTTAAATTTTTGGATGCAAACCTATAATAAAATAGTTATGGTAATATTATGGTAAAATATAGGAGATTTATTTTAAGAATTGAATGAGAGTTTAAAAAAAAAGGATATCGCTATTATCGCTATAACTAAAAAAGGCATCGAAATAGCCAAGGGTATTCGTAATGCGTTGAGCGAATCGGATATCTACGTACCGGAAAAATTTAGGGGCGAGGATCAGTCAGTAATTTTTTTCCCAGAATCCGTAACGGACCGGATAGGACCATTATTTCATGGATATACTTCGCTAATCTGCATATTTTCATTGGGAGCAGTTATTAGATTAATCTCGTCTCATTTAAAAGACAAAAAAAGTGATCCAGCTGTAATTGTAATAGATGATACTGCAAAATTTGTAATAAGCACGTTATCGGGGCATTTAGGAGGTGCTAACGAGTTAACACTTAAAGTTGCTGACATCTTAAACTCAATCCCAGTAATTACCACCGCAGCTGATGTAAACAAAACCATTGCCATCGATCTACTGGGAAAAAAATTTGATTGGGTTATTGATAATTTTGAAAACGTAACAAAGGTCAGTGCTATGATGGTTAACGAAGAAAGAATTGGAGCCTACCAGGATGCGGGAGAAAATAACTGGTGGAATATGGCTCAACTGCCAAAGAATGTCGAAAAGGTATCTTTGGTTGCTGACCTGTTATCTGAGGAATATAGGGGTTCGATAATTATTACAGATAAGATAGTGTCAAACAAGTCCTTGACCGCTAAATCAGTAATATACAGACCAAAATCACTTTATGTGGGGATCGGATTGCATTGGGATACCTCTAAGGAGACAATTCAAAAAGGTATAATTAAAGTTCTTGAAGAAAATAAGTTGAGCATAAAAAGTATAAAGGCAATTACCTCGTTGGATAAAGGCAAACACGTGGTTGGCTTGGATGAATTTTGTACTGAAAATAATCTTCCTTTGCTACTCTATTCAAAAACTGAGCTAAATGAGATGGAAGTCCCTAATCCATCTGATTTGGTTGGAAAATATGAGGGAACATCAAGCGTATCGGAGGCTTCTTCGTTGGCGGCTTCAAAGGGTATTTTAATAGTAACTAAGCAAAAATTTCCACCGGATTTGACCGTTGCAATAAGTCGGGTGAATTATCAATGAAAAAAGCATTGTTGATAATAGATCGAGGCAGCAAAATGAAGGCAGTTCAGGATGAGTTGCATGATACATGTGAATTTATTAAAAATAAAACCGACTATTCATACGTAGATTTCTGCTTCCTTGAAGTTATTCCACCTAACATTGATGAAGGAATTAGAAAATGTATTGATAGAGGCGTCGATTCCATAACTATCGTTCCCTATTTCCTATATCCTGGTATGAAACTTAAAGATGCTGTTACCCAAACTGCATCCATAATTCATCAAGAAAATAAAAAAATGGTGATCACAAAACCGTTGTCATACCAACCTATAATACCTGAAATAGTACTTAAGCGAGTAAATTCCCTAATTGTAGAAAAGGGACTAGATATTGATAAAAAAAATCTGTGCTTTCTGTTGATTGGTCATGGTAGTAGTGATAAACGTGCTAGAGAAGCTTTTCTATATACTGTTAATAGGTTGAAAAAAATTTATAGGCATGTTAAATTTTGTTTCTTAGAATTAGAACCACCAAATATAGAAGAAGGAATAAGGGACTGTCTGACGGTTAATCCCGATACGATAGTGGTAATTCCTTACTTTCTACATAAAGGGATCCATATTCAAAAGGATATATTGAATGATTTAGCTAAGGCACAAGAAAAATATAGTTTTAATAGTTTATTTATGTCTGGACATATAGGAGTAGATCCTGCTGTAATTGATCTGGTAATTACACTAGCGAAGGAGGCTGAAGCTAAAAGTGGAGTTTTCTGATACTAAAAACAATAACTATAGTATAGGTAATCCCCAATCTCGAGACATGTCAACGAGGGCTTTTGGCATTGAGAAGCAAAGCTTTGACATAATAGAATCCGAAATCGGGAACCATGGATATATTGACAATGAATGGGCGGTGGTAAGACGAGTTATCCACGCTACAGCCGACTTTGATTTTATAAAGAAAGATAGAATTATTTTCCATGAGAAGGCAATAGAGTCTGCTTTCTTAGCTTTTTCCAAGAAATCTTTTGTCGTCACCGACGTGGAGATGGTATTGCATGGTATTAATAAGAAATCATTGCTGGATCTAAATTTAACTGGCGTTTGTCTTATTAATGATCCCAAATTAAAAGAAATATCCAAGAAATCAGACAAAACAAGATCTGAGCTTGCAATGCAGAAGGCCGCTGACAAGATAAACGGTGGTATTGTCATAATCGGAAACGCTCCAACTGCACTTTATGAATTAATTTCAATGATAAAGGAAAAAAAAACTTTACCATTGCTTGTAATTGGAATTCCAGTTGGATTCGTCTCAGCTGTTGAATCTAAAATTGATTTATCAAAAATGGATGTTCCCTATATTACAAACATAGGAAGAAAGGGTGGTAGTTCTGCAGCTTCATCTATTATTAATTCACTCATGCTGTTGTATTCGACAAGAAGGTCTAAATCTCTAAATACGATATAATAATTGTGTTAGTTTTGATTTTATTTTAGACCTTTCAATCGAAAATTGTTCTGCTTGTGAATGTCAGAATGTCTACTAATTCTATTTCCTTGAATACTGAACACAGCCTTTTAAAAATCTGTCTGAGAATGTTGAATTCATAAAATGAGTGTGCATATAGGATGCAATACAGTTATGAGCATGTAAACCGTCTCTTCTATCTATAATGCCTTTTCCTTTTTTTAAGTCATAAATCAATTCTAAATCGGCGTTGTTAACAACTACATTTGAATAATGAAATTCATGACCTCTCACATTCCGAAGTTTTCCAAGATAAGTTCGGTTATTATTTAACAAAGCCTCTGTATATCCTAGGGTAACTTTATTTGTCATAATTGTATCTGCATCAAATAATCCCACCATTTTGTGCTTTTTTTTGCTGTTCTTATAACCTGAAATTGTCTTCGTTAAATACATTAATCCTCCACACTCGGCATAAATCGGTATGTCTTTCTGTGCTAAATCCAAGATTGACCTGCGCATATTAGAATTGTTCTCTAGTTTGTCCGCAATTACTTCAGGAAATCCCCCACCTAATATGATGCCAGTTGTATTTTTTGAAACACAAGAGTCATCTAGAGGACTGAAAAACTCTATCTTTGCTCTCTTGTGTAACAAGTCTAGGTTATCCTGGTAGTAAAAATTAAAAGATTTATCTAATGCGACTAATATTTTTACTTTTGAATCAAATAATTTTTTAGATTCTGGATATCTGGATTTCTTTTTTACCAAATTCGACGAAAATTTTTCAATTTTTGAGTTATTTGGATCTTTTATTTCCCTACCTATTTGGATAATCTTTTCAAAATCTATATGTTCAGCAATAATCTTGGAATTAGTTGAGATACTATCCTGTAATTTGGCGTTTAATTCCATGCCTGGTATTAAACCCAGATGCCTTTCATGATAGATTAGGCTCTTATCATTAAATATTTTTCCTACAATCGGTATCTTAATTTTTGATTCAAACGCTTCAACAATATATCTCAAATGCCGTTCACTTGCAATGTTATTTAATATCACTCCTGAAATTCTGATTTTGGGATCAAATTTTATAAAACCCCAGGTGATCGCCGCTAATGATCTGGCTGCTTTTTTTGTATCCACAACTAATAGAATGGGAAGGTCTAGTATCCTTGATACATGTGCAGTGCTTGCAAAATTGTTCCTTCCAGACATCCCATCATACAACCCCATTACCCCTTCCAATACCGTAAAATCAGAATCAATGGAATTTTCCAGATATGATTCCTGTAATCCGTTTATCCCCATCAGCCATACATCGAGATTTCTCGATTTGCGTTTTGATATCATGTTGTGGTATGATGGGTCAATAAAGTCGGGGCCTATTTTGAACGGTTGAACCTTGTATCCTCTTTTCAAAAGCCCTTGGATTATAGCAATTGATATTGTTGTCTTTCCAACCCCGCTGGTAATTCCTGCGATAACAATCCCCGGGGTTTTCATAAAAGGATATTGTCATGGACCACTTAAAAATATATTTCAACGGGTTTTTTGTTTTCAATCTTGTTCTAAAAGTACTAGTCCGCCAGAAATCGATAACCTCACGATGACTATTAATTCTGGCTAATGTCTAATTACTCATTGGTTCAACATATTTTTTCTTAAATATCTGTTATATGTTAAACCAAATCTATGCGATTCATCCCTTATGTGTTGCAAAATTTTTAATGATTTCTTGTTTCGGGAGATTAGGATTGGTATGGTAGACGATACTGTGTAAACCTCTTCGTTCTCTTTAGCCAAGGATACACAGTCGATCTCTTCTATGCCTATATTTTTCAATGCATTGGTTGCCGTGCTTAAGTGACCTTTTCCACCATCAATTACTATTAAATCAGGGTATCTATCAATTCGCTTGTCATCTGGAACATTTTCTGACATATTATCAGACGAATATCTTCTCATTATAATCTCTTCCATCATCAAAAAGTCGTTTTGCTGTGAAACCCTTTTTATCTTGAATTTTCTATACCCGCTCTTGTCTGGCACTCCATTCATGAATCGGGTACAAGCTCCAACAGCGAAATCGTTTCCAAAATTTGAAATATCAAAACAATCAATAATGTATGGTAATCTTTTCAATCTCAGTAAGATCTTTAATTCATCAAGAGCAGGGTCATGATTCTTCTCGATATATGTCCTTAAATTATTGAGTATCAATTGCATAATATTGTATTTGTTCATATCATTGGATTCTTCAAGGTGTTCCTCTATAAAGGAATTAGAGTCCATAGGAATTATTTTCACATCCTTCCCGGTCATTTTGAACAAGACTTTCTGTAGATTTAGTTCATCTCCGATACTTTTATTTAAATAGATGGCGTTGGGTACAGCCTGTACTGGTATGATAGTATTGGCAGATGAAATTGTCAATGGAATTATCCCCCAACAAATCAAACTGATATTTTTTCATATCATTAATGACTCCGTTCTTGCTCATTAGTGTCATTACATGCATATTTTTTTGGTTTTCATCCTCAAGAAATCCAATGTATTCCTCAGATTTGTAACCTTCAATAGGATTATTTTCCATTTTTTGATGCTGTAATAGATTTCGCAGCCTAGTGAGAGTGTCTCTGATAAAAATAGCTCTTTCATACTCTTGTTTATGAGAGGCAATCTTCATTTCTGACTCGAGTTTTTCATAAAAATTGCCTAAGGTTTCGTTATCTTCTAATATTTTCTTTAAGGATGTTATGTTTTCTTTATATTGGTATTCGTTAATCTTATTAATACAAGGGGCGTCACAGTTTCCAATATGATATTCTAAACATTCTTTTTTTGGAAGTTTGGTACAGATCCTGATCTTAAACATTTTCCTCAGTAGACCGACAGATAGGTATCTTGAACTGCCTTTTACAAATGGACCTATTACCTCTCCTTTTGCGCCAGTAAACAGTCCGTTTCTATTTCGCCTTGTTACTAATAGTCTTGGGTATTTTTCATCTGTAATCTTTAGATAAGTGTATCTTTGTTGATCTTTAAGTTCAATATTAAAAATTGGCCTGTATTTCTTGATTAAATTTGATTCCAATAGGTATGCCTCAATTTCGTTGTCTGTGATAATGTAATCTATTTTTTTGATTTTGTTTACAAGAGCTCTAGTTTTCCAATTAACGTACTGCGTATTTTGAATTTTTTTGGAAAAATAACTTTTGATTCTCTTGTCGAGATCTTTTGCTTTTCCTATATAAATAATATTTTCCTTATCATCCTTCATAATATAGACTCCGGGATTATGCGGGTATGGATATTTGGTATAGTTGATTTCTGTTGCTTTCAATTCAATTCGTTTTTGCCTTTTAATATTATCAATCATTTATTTTAAATTAATAATAATTCCTTAGTTCCAAACCAGATATCCATTTACCTGTTTTCCTTTACGATCAATTCTTTCTCTTTTAATATTCTCATTTTCTCTTTTAGATACCTTCCGGTGTAACTTGAATTGTTCTCTGAAATCTCTTCTGGAATTCCAGTGGCTATAATTTGGCCTCCTTTATCTCCACCCTCGGGACCTAAATCTATAATCCAGTCGGCAGAAGCGATGATATCCAGATTATGTTCAATTACAATGATCGTATTTCCGAGATCTCTTAACCTAAACAATATTTTTAATAATTTCTTTACATCAGCAAAATGCAGCCCAGTGGTTGGTTCATCTAAAATGTACATTGTGTTACCAGAGTCCCTCTTTGATAGTTCAGTTGCTAATTTTATCCTTTGTGCCTCCCCTCCTGATAGTGTGGTAGCGGATTGACCTAGATGTAAATACCCAAGACCTACTTCATCCAACAACTTTAGCTTGTTTCGAATAGGGATATTGTTTTTAAAGAACTCTAATGCTTCCTCCACGGTCATATTTAGAACCTCTGAAATGCTTTTTCCTTTATATCTGACTGCCAAAGTTTCACTATTGTATCTAGACCCCTTGCATTGGTCACACGTAATATATACATCAGGGAGGAATTGCATTTCTATTTTTCTCACGCCGGCTCCGTCACACATATCGCATCTGCCGCCAGGCAAATTGAATGAAAATCTTCCCATCTTATATCCACGTTCCTTTGATAATTGGGTTTTTGAAAATAGATCTCTTATGAAGGTAAAGGCATTTACATATGTAACAGCATTCGATCGTGGCGTTCTTCCAATTGGAGATTGATCTATGCCTATGACTTTGTCAATGTTCTCTATTCCGACAATCTTATGATGCTTTCCGACTCTCGATTTGGATTTATAAAAATGGTTAGTTAAATAGTTAAACAGGATATCATTTACGAGAGTAGATTTCCCGGATCCAGAAACACCTGTAACTACTGTAATAACACCTAATGGAAAAATGGGACTAATATCTTTAAGGTTGTTCTCATTTGCTCCAAAAACCTTGATAAATCTATCTCCAATAAGTTTGCGTTGAAGATTTTCATTAACAACTTTTCTTCCGACTAAAAAATCAGCGGTCAGGGAATCCTTACTATCTAGTATCTCATGTAGTTCTCCTTGTGCAACTACTTGTCCTCCATGTATCCCTGCTTTTGGGCCAACATCGATAATCCAGTCGGCATTTTTAATTACTTCCTCGTCATGTTCTACGACTATAACAGTATTTCCGATCTCTCTCAATTTGAAGAGTGTGTTTATCAGCAGGTTATTATCTCTCTGATGTAGTCCAATAGTTGGTTCATCCAAAACATATAGCACACCGGTTAGATTTGTTCCAATCTGCGTAGCTAATCTGATTCTTTGTGATTCTCCTCCTGATAGTGTACCTGCATTCCTATTCAAGTTCAGATAACTTAGACCCACATTTGATAGAAACTTTAGTCTGCTGTTAATCTCTTTTAATATTTGTTTTGAAATTATTAAATCATTCCTATTGAGAGTAATATTATTAAAAAATTCTATTGTTTTTTCTACAGGAAGGTTACAAATGTCCATAATGGATTTTCCATCTATTCTTACAGAGAGAACTTCTTTTTTTAATCTTTGACCTTTGCATAGGTCACATGGCTTTTCAATCATAAATTTTCTAATTTCTTCGCGCTTTGATTCTGAGTCAGTCTCATTGAATATTCTTTGTAGATTAGAAAATACTCCTTCAAACCTACCTGAGTATTCCCATGAACTATCACTCGATCTTGAGGTATAATTATACTTTATCTTAGAATCTGTTCCGTATAGTATAACATTAATCTGCTCTCTGGTCATTCTGTTGATTGGAGTGTTCAGATTGAAGCCAAATCTTTTACCCACGTCCTTTAACATAGATGTCCTAAAACTTGCAAAATGGCCGGCTGACCACGGTTTAATTGCACCATCTAAAATAGTTTTGGTATCGTCGGGTATGATCAAATCGATATCAAACTCTGTTTCAATGCCTAACCCGTGACAACTAGGACATGCACCAAAAGGGGAATTAAACGAGAAAAATCTAGGTTCCATTTCTCCAATACTTATGTTACAAATCGGACATGAATTTTTTTGAGAAAATAAGTATTCCTTACCATCAATCAATACCATGACGATGCCGCCTCCTTTATCGATTGCATTTTGTACTGCCTCAAAAACTCTGTCCTTTTCTTCTATTATCCTATTATTTGATATTCTATCGATAACAATCTCAATTGAATGTCTTAATTGTTTTTCCTTTGCTGAAATAATATCGACTCGTTTACTGTCTGCAATATCTATTATTTCTTTATCAACTCTGATCCGAGAATAACCTTGTTCCTTTAGAGATTCAATAGTCTTTTCATAAGTCCCTTTTTTCTCTCTAATAACTGGAGCTAAAAATAGTGACATTCCTTCATTTATGTTATTATCATTGAGTGCAAGAATCGAGGTAACTATTGATTCTAAGGATTGATAGGATATTTCTCTTTGGCACTTGGGACAATATGGGATACCAATTTTTGAAAACAACAATCGCAGGTAGTCATATATCTCAGTAATTGTTCCTACCGTCGAGCGTGGATTCTTGTTGGTTGTTTTCTGTTGGATTGCTATTGCCGGAGACAGCCCTTCTATCACATCTACATCAGGTTTATCCATGATTTGCAAGAACTGTCTTGCATACGCCGATAACGATTCCACGTATCTCCTCTGCCCCTCGGCAAAAATGGTATCAAATGCCAAGGTAGATTTCCCAGAACCGGACAAACCTGTGATTACTATTAACTTATCCTTTGGGATTTCTAAGTTAAGATTTTTTAGATTGTGTTGCCTTGCCCCTTTAATTACTATTTTATTTTCCATTTCACTTTAACTTGTTGTCTGTTTTAACAAAATTTCATTTACCTTTTTGAGTTGTTGT
Organism: uncultured Nitrososphaeraceae archaeon; assembly: GCA_963759575.1. Lineage (GTDB taxonomy): Archaea > Thermoproteota > Nitrososphaeria > Nitrososphaerales > Nitrososphaeraceae > Nitrosocosmicus. The sequence goes on from CAVWZU010000001.1 coordinate 246,971, forward strand.
CTGTGTTCTATTGCTTTTTCAAACTCTAATTCCTCTGCAAATTTGTTCATCTGAGTCTCTATTTTGGTTGATAACTCTATTAAATCATTTCTAGTCATTGTTTTCAAATTAACTTCCAAGTTCGAAATGTCTGAATTCTTTTGGGGTATCGGTTTTGAAATACTTTTAGGTTCGATTCCATTTTCTAGGTTAAATTCAATCTGTCTTTTGCGCCTTCTATTAGTTTCTATCACTGCCTCTTTTATGGATTTGGTCACCGTCTGTGAATACAAAATTACCTTCCCATCAATATTCCTAGCAGCCCTTCCAAAGGTTTGAATAAGGCTAGTGTAATTTCTTAGAAATCCTTCCTTGTCAGCGTCCAAAATAGCTACAAGCGAAACTTCAGGCAAGTCTAATCCTTCTCTCAAAAGATTAATGCCAACCAATACATCAAATTCTCCTATCCTAAGCTGTCTCAGTAGTTCAGTTCGTTCCAGACCGTTAATTTCTGAATGGATGTATCTTACCCTAATCCCATTTGTAGACAGATATTCTGCCATGTCTTCTGCCATCTTCTTTGTCAGTGTTGTTACTAAAGTTCTCTGCTTCTTGGAAACTCTTTCCTGAATTTGGCGGATTAGATCTGGAATTTGACCTTCAGTCTTTTTTATTTCTATTTGAGGATCAACCAATCCTGTAGGTCGCACTAGCTGCTCAACAAGATTATCATGGTTATTTATCTCATATTTTCCGGGTGTTGCGGAAACAAATATTACGTTGTTAAGGTATTTTTCAAACTCTTCAAACTTTAGAGGTCGGTTATCAAAGGCACTAGGCAATCGGAACCCGTAGTCTATCAATGTCTTTTTCCTTGAGTGATCCCCTTTGTACATTCCCATGATCTGAGGTAAGGTTACATGCGATTCATCTATGACTAACAAGAAATTTTTATCAAAAAAATCTAAAAGGCAATAAGCAGGTTGACCTTGTTTCCTACCATCAAAATGTCTCGAATAATTCTCTATTCCACTGCAATATCCCAATTCCGTTAGCATTTCGAGATCATAATTTGTCCTAGATAGTAATCTTTGCCTTTCAAGTTCGGAGGGCAAATTTGGGTACCATTCTTCTAGTTCTTTCCTGATTGATACCAGTGCCCTCCTCTGACTATTTTCATCTACGATATAGTGTTTTGCTGGAAAAATAATTACTGAATCTAGTTCTTTCTTTATATCTTTGGTTACTTTATCGATCACTGTAATTTTTTCAATATTTTGTCCGAAAAGATTAATCCTTATTATGTCATCAGAATACCCTGGTATTATATCTATGATATCTCCTCTAGTACTAAAAGATCCGTTAGTCAAACTTACATCATTTCTTTCATATCTTATTTTTATTAAATTTCGGATGATATTTTTTCTATTTATTTCCATCTCCTTCTTAAGCATGAGGGATTGTTCTCTCCATTCATGGGGTGAACCTAAAGAGTAGATACATGAAACAGTGGCGATGATTATTGTTGGTTCGCCTGACAATAACATTGATGTTGATTCAAGACGCATTTGTTCGATTTTTTCATTTATTTCAGTGTCTTTTTCTATATAGGTATCAGTCTGAGGCAAATAGCTTTCTGGTTGGTAATAATCATAAAAGCTCACAAAATAACCGACATTATTATTTGGAAAAAATTCTTTAAATTCGGCATACAGTTGGGCCGCCAATGTCTTGTTATGTGATATAACCAAAGTATTTTTATTGTATTTAGCTATTACATTGGCAACCGTGTAAGTTTTACCACTACCAGTAACCCCAAGGAGTATCTGTCTTTTCTTGTTTTTTTCTATTCCATTTATTAATTCTTTGATTGCTATTGGCTGATCTCCACTGGGCACTAGATTGTTGGATATTTGAAATCTTTCCAAGACTGACTACCTCATAGATATCCGATATGTTGTGCCACTTTCAAATAGGAATCTCTTCAAGTAATTTATCTAGATCTATATGTTCTAACCGCTAGATAATATTTTGCATTTATCTTTCTTAAGAATATTTAGATAACGCATGAACTGGAGAAATCTTAGAACCTTTATAGGCTGGGTACAGACCAGAAAAAATACTTAAAACAATAACGATAATGCCAATTTTTGATATTTCTACGATATTAAAAACCGGATAAATATTTAATGGTAGATTCAGAAAATAAAGGAAACCGCTCAGAAGGACATGTGAACCTAAAAACCCAAATACAATTCCTACTATTGCCCCAATTATCCCCAAAAAGATAGATTCCGTTAAAAACATTCCAAGTATGACTCGATTTGTTCCACCTAATGCCTTGATTATACCGATTTCTCTGGTTCTTTCAACTACTGAGGTATAGATGGTTATAATTATCCCAATGGATCCTACTATCAAAGAAAATATTGCAATACTTGAAATAAATGTGCTAATTCCAATTATGAATTTGGTCAAACTTTTGATAATATCAAGTGAATTGAGTATTGTAACCTGATTATTAAAGTACATTTGGACATCTTTTACAATTCTGTCTACTTCGTCTATATTGTCATATGTTAAAAATAATAAATCATAATCCTCTGATTTTTCCAGAATTTCTTTGCCTTTATTTACGTCGATGAAGATAGAGTTGTCTACAATCGGATTTCCAGTGGAATTGATGATTCTTAGGACTGCAAAAGTGTTATTTGTAGACAAACTTGATTCGCCGTTTGTAAGTTCCTTTAAGTTATTTATTGTTACCTTTTTACCATCTATGAATTGATCTTTGTTTTCATAATCTGCTTTGTTGTTATAGATTAAATCGGAAGAATTCACGAAAATTTTCTCGCCTATTTTCTGAGGGATAATGACATAGTTCTGAGATGTTAAATTTAGACCATCAAATCCGTTGTCTAGATCAGGGATTATGTTAGTCAAGTTGTTAAAATCCGCTGCTAGTACATTTGTTATTTGTGAATAATTTTCATAATTTAACATTGCTACTCCCTGATAGGCTGGATTTATTAATAGAACACCGGATATGTCCTTCAAGTATTGTATGGCCTTATTATCAAAGGGGATATTTTCCCCCACTAAAGTCATATTTTGGTCGAAAAGCACTTGTAATTTGTTCCGTATCCCATCTATACTTGATTCTTGTATTTTATCTGTATTCGATATAACTATTTGGTTAGGAAGAAATTTCTTAAAATGTTGTTCTACAAAGTAAATTAGGCCCTGAGATAGGCTATTAAGAGAAACTAATAATCCGCAACCCATTATGATCATTAGGATTGTTAGAGCATTCCTTGTTTTTCTCTCCTTAATGGAGCTATATGTTAAGAAAAGAATCTCTTTAAAATCCATATCGTCTAGTTATGAGGAGTTGGACTCTTGGTTATATAATGTTTTTAAACATGTAGTGAATACCAGCTGTTAATTTGGGTCATACTAACCAAATTCTTTGCATAAAGAATATTTCGATTGAGACCTTGGGCAATATGGAAAATTACTTATTATCAGACGGATTCAAGGTCAAAGAAATTCTAGCCACATCCAAGAAAATAAAGTCCCAAAAGTTATCCAACTACGATGCCGTTTTTATTCTTGGCGGACCAATGTCTGTTAATGATAACCTTGATTACCTGCTTGAGGAAAAAAAATTAATCCATTCTTCTTTCAATCTTGGGATCCCGATCTTTGGAATTTGCTTGGGCTCACAACTGATTGCGTCAAGCTGCGGAGGGAAAGTCTACAAAGGGCCAAAAAAAGAGATCGGATGGGGCGAAGTACAAATAACTAGTAAAGGCCAATCGGGCATATTTGATAAAATACCAAGGAATAAAATACGTGTATTCCACTGGCATGGCGATACGTTTACCTTGCCCAGTGAAGCCGAAATTTTGTCCAAATCAGACTTGTATGTACAAGCGTTTAAATTCAAAAATGCTATTGGAATTCAGTTTCATTTGGAGGTAACAAAGGATATGATTGAAAATTGGATCCGTAAGTATCATAAAGAGTTGAAAAATGAAAATATTGCTAGCGATGGATTTGTTAATGATATAGATAGGAATGTGTCGGAGTTAGAAAGTATCTCAAAGATCGTATATGAAAATTTTAAGTCTATGATTCAATAATTGCTTCTCAAAAGAATTTTAGTCCGATAGGATACACTAGAATTCTGTGCCTATGAGGCGACACTCAGAATTTTCTGTCGAAAAGACTAACTTTCGCCTACAAGATAAATACATTCTTGAAGCCTAACAATATCGAATCAAATTCGATATTGTTTAATTTGATTACATATCTATTTTGCCTCATATATAATATTAAACGGAGTTTGGGTAGCGCGTCTAAACCATGTAAATCCTGCCTCCAGGGCCAAATCTCTGATCCTATTCTCACCTGCCTGAGCTCCAAGGGCAATTCCGTTATCAGCAAGAGAATTGGGGACACAAATTATGGATGAGGCTGCATAATAAATTCTCCCTACCATGTTCAGGTTGTCTTCTATTTTATCATTGGCCATAGGCTCTACTATCATACACGCACCATTCCTTTTTAAAGACTGTTTAGCGAATTGCAGAGCACCTAGAGGGTCTCCCATGTCATGTAAACAATCAAAAAAAGTCACCAAGTCGTAGTCGTTACCAATGGATTCATTAGCAGAAACTTGGGAAAATTTTGCATTTTTGTCTACCTTTTCTTTTTTGGCATACGTAGTTGCAGCCTCGATTGAAGGTAAGTGGTTGTCAAATCCAAAGAATTGAGAATTGGGATATTCTCGTGCCATGATGGTCGTTGAAATACCATACCCACATCCTATGTCTGCAACTTTCCCCCCTTTTTTTAGTACTTGTTCTACTCCCTCAAGAGAAGGGATCCAAGATTGAACCAGATTGCTTGTGTAATTGGGCCTAAAAAATTTTGCAGTCCCTTCGTAAAGATCGTGGTGGTGATCACCCCATCTCAGTCCTTCTCCAGTTTGAAAAATTTTTACAAATTTATCCTCATCCTTAAATATGGATCTCAAAATTTGGTAACCACCAAGAAGGTATGCTGGACTGTTTTCATCTGCCAAGACCATTGAGTTCTCTGCAGATAAACTAAATTTTTTATTTTCAGGATCGTAACTCAGATATCCTCCTGCTGCTTGACTTGCAAGCCATTCTCTGATATAACGTTCTGCCGTATTCGTATTATGAGCTAACTCCTCTGATGTCATGGGTCCAAATCGACTCAGTGCCTTATAAAGACCAAGTCTGTCCCCTAGGATTATCATCATGGACCCTAAACTGCTACCTAAATCGCCGATTGCCTTTATTACAAATTCTTCAAGTTTTTTGCTATCCACCGTATTTGAGTTGTTTGAAATCATAGACGTATTAAGTAACTTTAAGATATTAATTTTTACAGGAGACTATGAATACATTCACTATTCCAAAATAGACATTCTTACTTGATTTATCTGTATTTTAAACTGCAGTAATTTCGAGCTATTTGAATTTACATCAAGTTGACGGGGGAACACTATTTTGTAGAGTCAAATAGTAATGTTTCCGTCTCGTACGATGAATTATTATCGGATTATTGTCAAAAGATCCTTTAGTGGGTGCTTTCCAAATGTCTGCTACCTTAACTAAAAACATGTGGAGCGACGGGAATACCGACTATGATAGAAAAATCTAGTTGACTACCGAATAGTGATTTGTCGATGGGAATCGCAGAATTATAAAAATGAAATATTTAAGCAGAACTTGCAATTAGATGTGAGGGGCCTTCGGAGGGATTTGAACCCTCCTCAAGCGGTTTCCGTATTCCTTAAGGAACAAGGTGAAATCCACAGCCGCCTATACTTACCAGGCTATACTACGAAGGCCACTAAATGAATCAAAATTTTATATTGATTATTAATATATAATTGTTTTAGCTCTATCACCTAACAAAATTTTAGTATCAACTATTGCTGCTGTACAAAACTTATATTTCTACATTTGTCCATTAAAAGGATGAGCTGTTCTGGCGAAATATATTCTCACAGCAACACTGATACTGATCTTATCCAAATTACACCTGCTGCTAAGCAAAAATTAAAAAAGGCCAAATATGGGGTATTTAATCATTCGGCCGTAGAATTATGTCATTGGACAAAAAAATCCTTTTCTGATGGAGGGTCCTGTTATAAACACAAATTTTATGGAATATCTACTCATAGATGCATGGAAATGACTCCTACGGCTCTAAATTGTGAGAATCGATGTATTTATTGTTGGAGACCGACCGAATTCTACGACACAATGGAAATGCCTGCACACCTGGTTGATGATCCAGAAATAATTGTTCAAAACCTTTTAGAGGAACGAAGGAAATTAATCGTAGGATATTACGGAAAGACAGGAGTTAACGTCTCTAAACTGGATGAATCTCTTTTCCCGGAACATTACGCAGTGTCTCTTTCAGGGGAACCGACCATGTATCCTAAGTTGCCCGAGCTAATAAAATACCTGTCCAGGTTGAAGGCCACAAAGTCAGTATTTTTGGTAACTAATGGCCAAGAACCTGAAATGTTGTATAAACTGGCTAGCGAAAATGCATTACCAACTCAAATCTATCTGTCCACTAACGCGTCAAACAAGAATATGTTTCATAAAATAAATGGACCTAGGCACAGAAATGCATGGGAGAGGTGGCTTCAAAGTCTTAGTTTTATATCCCAAGTCAATACTCGCACAGTCTTACGCTTTACTTTAATTCGAAATTTCAACGATAAACCTGCATTTCTTAAGGATTTTGCTAAATTAGTTGAGATAGGGAATCCACATTTTATTGAATTGAAATCATATATGCATATCGGAATGTCTATTAATAGATTGGAGGAATCAAATATGCTGGAGATGGATGAGGTAAGGTCGTTTGCCGACGGATTAAAAACGCATCTGAAAGACTACTCCATAATGGATGAAAGTATAGTATCTCGAATTGTTGTGTTGCAGAACAAAGCTCGATTTATTTCAAGATGGATAGAATCATATCCTTAGTAAAGGGCTTCGATTATTTTCGCCTTTGGTTTATATACCAATTCAGAAATTTATCTAAAGCAACCTTTCTGTGCGATATTTTATTCTTCGTTATTAAATCCATTTGTCCGAATGTTAATTCCGAATTTTCCGGTACGAAAATCGGATCGAATCCCCATCCCCCTTTTGTAAGGTCGAAGGGAATTTTGCCTCTTATTTCTCCAGTAAATGATTTGATGGTATGACCATCATAGAATGCGATTATTGACTTGAAACTCGCCTTTCTGTTTACTTTGTTACCAAGCAGATCAAGGATACCTACGCTCCCGATTGTTTTATTTATATATGAAGAATAAACACCGGGAAAATCATTTAACGCTTCTATGAAAAGGCCATCATCTTCAATAAATATTTCTTTTTGATTAGTCTTGAATGCCTGCAAGACTTTATCCTCTGCTACTTCCAATATACTATCGGATTGAATTTCTTTCAGTTCCATCTTTTTAAATACAATCTTTATTGGATCCTTTCTGGCTGAAACTAGGTTGTTTATTTCATAGTATTTATTAATATTACTGCTTGCAAAATCCATATCATAATTATATACGTTGTTTAATTTGATTTTAATGGACTACATTGTGCTTCTAATCATCATATTATTTAAGACAAATATTAAATTTATATGCTGTTTAAAGATAAATTTTACTGTTTTTGAATATTGAGAATTTTCTACTAATGTTGGCCTGGCTGGGAGGGCTTATCTTAGCAAGCTGGGTACTATCATACGGTGCTGAGCATCTGTCGACGAGATTCGGAGCAAAGTTTGTAGGTAGAACCTTGCTAAGTGTTGCAACGACGCTTCCAGAAATAGCAATTGTCATTTATGCAGCATCTGCCGGGCTCTATGAAGTTGCGATAGGTGCCGGGCTTGGAAGTAATATTTTGATGATGACCCTCGGTCTAGCATTAATGTTACTAATCGCCACTACGAGGCTATCAAAAGCACCTCTTAAGAGAATTGATGTCAGCACCTTTAAGATTGATAAAGTGTTTTTATTGGTATCTGCTCTAATTAGCGCAATTCTATTGCTTGACGGGTATAATTACATAGATGGATTCATTTTTGTTGGAATGTTTGTAGCCTACATACTAATTGCGTTTATAGAGATGAAGAGAGAACAAAAGATAAATGAACCCGCTGTTATTAAGACCGCCGAAGGTAAATCAGTTTCTACTCCAGTTCATGTTTTAACTAATAAAAACGACATGACAAAAGCCATTTTGGCTTTCGCAGCAGGAACTATTGGCATTTTAGTCGCTGCTGGTCCATTTATTGATTCTCTTCAGACTTTTTCTGAAGATATTGGAGTATCCACTATTGTTTTGGCAGTCATAATTAGTCCAATTGCTGGAGAAATGCCCGAAAAAATTTCCATGATGATATTAGCCAGGAAAGGGGCTGCTGGCGCTGCGATAGCTATTGCAAATGTTCTTGGGTCAAAAATACTAAATAATTCTCTCTTACTGGGGGTGGCAATAATAGCTGCAATGTATCATGGTGGGTTCTTTACTACCATTCCTAATAGTGAGATGTTATGGTTTCAGATGATGCTAGCTACTTCAATCACAGTTGTTGCTTTGATTCCAATGTTTAAAAGATACATCGGTATCCGTACCGGAATATTTCTTGTTGGGCTTTATATACTTAGCATAGCGATTCAATTCTTTGCACCTGGAGAGATAAAACCACACTAATTTTTTTCAAAATTAATTATCTACTCATAATTTTCAATAATTGCACATAAACATCAAAAATGTGGTAAAAAATTCGATATGATTGAGATATAATTTATGAATTGTTAATTTTTCTATAAAAATATTATATGTAAATTTTAAAAACAACCCCATAGTAATACTTTGTAATGAATTTTATTAAATATGCAGCAGGGATGTTCGTTTTTGCAGGAATTATCTCTTTAATAGCCGGTAGCGGTGGAAATTATTTCACCCAATCTGTAAATGCTCAATCTTTAGGTGAACAAGTGGGTAATAGTATAGGAGGAGTTTTAGATGAAGCTGGTGAAGCAGCAGGTAACGCAACAGAGACCTTAAGTGAAGTTGGAAGCAATGCCACAGAGACCTTAGGCGGTGCAGCAAATGAAACAGGTGAAGCAGCTGGTAATGCAACAGAAGGTGCAAGCCAAGCAGCAAATGAAACAGGTGAAGCAGCTGGTAATGCAACAGAAGGTGCAAGCCAAGCAGTAAACAACACCGCAAGTGAAGTTGGACAAGCTGCAGATAATGCTACAAGCGGAAATAGCACAAATGCAACAGAATCCAATAATCCATTGGAAATGCTAATGAATTTGTTCAAGGGACAAAAATAGCAATCTACCCTAACTCTTTTTTTTACTTTCTTTTTTAATGTGTAATATATTTTATAAATAAGCAATCGGTATTTTATCTGCTTGAAAGGAAGGATAGATTATTAATCAAATAATGTACTACCAATTCCGCTATAATACAGATAAGGCCTAAAGATATATTATTAATAAGCCCCTTTTCAGTCAAATGCTTCATATTTTGAGTCAAATTAGGTTTCAATAAGTGGAGTCTGTGATGCCTGCTTTCAAAAAAAATATGTGATAAGAATATTGATCATAAAGTTTGTTCAAAGAAGTTATTTATTGTGGTTCCACATTTCTTACTTAATGGAGCTAGTTTATGATTATCCTCTGTATCGTCCACCGTCTGAAGCACAATCTTTAATTTTTCAAGTTACATTAGGATGTTCATTCAACAAATGCTCGTTTTGTAATATGTATAGGACAAAAGAGTACTCCGAACGATCAATGGTCGAAATTGAACGAGAAATTGATTTGATGGCAAATTATTATCCGGAGACCAAACGGGTTTTCTTGGCGGATGGCGATGCGTTAAACTTGGAGACAACCAAATTGATTCATATTCTATCAAAGATACGAAAAAAATTCAATAACTTGGAAAGAATATCAAGTTACTCAATGCCTAAGAATTTACTGGAAAAATCACATGATGAGTTGAAATCCTTAAAACAGGCGGGTTTAGATATGGTTTACCTAGGTATAGAGAGCGGCAATAATACGGTACTTAAAAAAGTAACAAAAGGGGCCACGTCTAAGATGATAGTAGATAGTTGTATTAAAGCAAAGGACACTGGATTCACTCTATCATGTATGATAATACTGGGTCTAGGAGGAAAGAATTACTCCCAGGTGCATGCAGAAGATACATCCAAAATAATAAACGAAATAGAACCGAATTATATAGGCGCACTAACTCTTTACATGGAACCGGCCATCGAGCAGGAATTTTATACAAAGTTCAAAGAACCATTCATCCCACTTGGCGATCTAGGTGTATTAGATGAGTTGAACATTTTGATTAATGGTATCAGGGTAACTAGAAACGTAATTTTTAGGGCAAATCATGCTTCTAACATATACTCAATTGGCGGTACACTCCCAAAGGACAAACCATCTATTATACAGAAAATTGGATACTTAAAAGAGCATCCAGAATTACTGAAACCAAAGATGTTGAGAAGATTCTAAAAAAGGGGTGACTCCGAGTAACTCCAGAAATAATATATCTTCGACTTGACAGGTCGGTTTCAAAACAAAACTCCAGAATATAAATTCAGGTGAGAAGATATTGAGTTAACCCTACTGCTGCTATTTTAATGCCCAAGCCAGTTCAATATTAGCTTCGAACAAATGACGGCGGCAGAGGATGTGAATCCTAATAATTGTATCCAAGTATCTCTTCTAATCGTTAGTTAAGAGTTGTTTAAAATTAAAATATGAAGATAGTTTTTCCCATTTTGAATCATTTTATTATTTCAAAAAGTCTTGTTGATTTACTTTAACATTTGTTTTCAGTTAGATCAATTGGGTCAGTTCGTCGCAGGGTCATCATTGTAATACTCAGACTGGAGCAGCTAATTACTTCATCCCCAAATACATCTTTTTTCTGATGGTATTTAGACATCTTTATTCGTTTTTATTACTTTCCTGGAAGCAATTTATAGGATAATCAACTCTTTGTCAAAGGCATGTAAATTAAGCGAATCAAAATCTTGCCCAATTTTTCCATTCTTCTTTTTAACTATGCATAAACTATCCTCTATTCTTACGCCAAATTTATTTTCGAAATATATGCCAGGTTCTATGGTTATTGTCATATTTTCTTGGATATGGCTAGATATTTTTGGTCTTATCCACGGCGATTCATGGACCTCTAAACCGATGCCGTGACCGGTTGAGTGAATAAAATATTCTCCCAATCCTTCCTTTTGAATTGTATCTCTGCAGGCAGCATCAACCAATGCGAAATTATTCGTTTCTGGTATTCGTCTGATTCCATTTTCCTGAGCCGCTTTCACAATTTCATAGGTGGTTTTCATCTTCTTAGATATTCTTCCTATTCCAAACGTTCTAGTTGCATCAGAAACATAATGCTCATAACTTAAAGTAATGTCTAGTACTATGAATTCATCTTCCTTAATTAATCTTCTAGATGTTTCCGCATGAGGAAATGAGGCCTGTGGTCCACTTGCAACTATTAGCGGGTTGGAGGTAAATTGATAAAATGGAAATTTGGCACCCATTTTCATGGCTTCATGTACAAGTATGGCTTGGATTTCTTCCTCGGATCTATTTACCTTAATTTCTTTGGTGGCAACTTCAAATAGTTTATCAATTATGTTAGAAGCTTTCCTTATCTTGACAATTTCTTGAGCGTCTTTTATTTCTCTTAATTTTACTACCGGGTTATAGTCAACTACTAGATTTCTTTTGCTTATTCTTTTACAAAGTTCTTTGATGATACGATGATTATTATTACTATAGAAGACAAGATTATTTTCGTTTAACTGATTAGATAAAGAGTCAGTTAAGGTTTTGCCTCTTTCTGATGAAATCACATCACAATCCTTAGACACTCTCAAAGCACGCGTATACTCTAGTTTTGGGACAATAAGTTTTGACAAAGTCTCTAAAATCACCAAAATACCTTCCCCCCAAAAACCAGTAAAATAGAAAATGTCTTCTGGCTTATCAAGAATCATAGCCACTTTAATAGTATCCCTTTGTTTTCCTACCTGAGTATGTAATAGTTTGATTAATTTCTGTTGTCTAGTATGATGTTGGCTCAAATACCTCTCCTCATATGAGACCCAAACAAATGAATTACTTATAAATAACGGGTAGGCTTCCTGTAATTTTGAAAGTTGCCATGGAATATCTAGTAATGTTGCCAGGACCGACAAATGTTCCCAATAGAGTCATGAATGCTATGTTAGCTCCCATAATTAATCATAGAAGTGAAGATTTTAGAATACTGTATAGATCGATTATCGAAAAAACTCAAAAGCTATTTCAGACACAAAGTGATATAGTGTTGTTATCATCCTCGGGGACTGGTGCAGTAGAGGCATCAGTAGTAAACCTTATAAAAAAAGATGATAAGGTGGTAATTCCTGTAAACGGTGAATTTAGTACACGATTAGCAGATTTAATCGATAGCTGGGGAGGGAAATCTATTAGAATTGAATCACCCTTTGGTGAAAACCCTCCGTATGAAAAATTCGAACAAGTTTTTGATGAGCATAAGGATATCAAAGCATTATACGCAGTTTACAATGAAACATCAACAGGAACGACTATTAGATATATGGACAAGTTAGGTGACCTGTGCTCCAGAAAAGATTGTTTCTTTATCGCAGATTCTGTATCTATATTAGGTGGTGATGAATTGCCAGTAGATAAATGGAATATCGATTTATGCCTCACAGCCTCTCAAAAGGCTATAGCTGCTCCTCCTGGAGTTTCTCCAATTTCCATAAGTTCAAAGGCCAAGAAGTATATACAAGAGAATTCCGCACCGATTCTCTATTTTAATCTCAAGAGATACTTCAAATATTATCAAGAACATTCTGAAACACCTTTTACTCCTGCACTACCCTTGTGTTATGCCTATGATGAAGCCCTCAATCTAATATTTGAAGAGGGGTTAGCAAATAGGATTGAAAGACATCGAAGGTGTGCCGATGCCTTCTACGAAGGGTTGGGAGCAATGGGGTTGACTCCTTATGCGAAGCCAGATGCACGCAGTAACGTAGTAATAGCTGTTAATTATTTGCCTGGGATAGACGACAAAAAATTTAGAGATCTTTTGTCTAATGAATTTAAGATCCTAATCGCCGGCGGGTTTGGGAACCTCAAAGGTAAAGTTTTTAGAATAGGATCAATGGGAGAAGTTAATAAATATCATATAGTAAGGACATTATCTGCCATAGAGTCTGCATTGAGAATGATGGATATCGATGTTCCGTCCGGTGCCATCAACAAAGCTATTGCAAAACTATGAGATCATACTTTTTATTTTATTGTCAAACTTAATATAGGGAAAATTAATAGCGAATTTTATGACATTGGAAAAAGGTTCTCTTATTCTACTTGATTATACTGCTAAGATTAAAGATACTAATGAGATTTTTGAGACAACTAGAGCGGATGATGTTAAAAATAATCCCGACTATGATCCAAATAAAAAATATGAACCACGTTTGTTAGGCGTGGGAGAAGGCTGGGTATTTAAAGGCTTGGATGAAGCATTACTAGAGTCAAGTATCGATACGCCATTAAATATTGAAATTCCACCTGAGAAGGCATTTGGCGAACGCGATCCTTCTAAAGTCCGAATGATCCCTTTACGCAAACTAGGTGAAAAAGCAAACGAAGTAAGTATTGGCGATGTAATAGAATTAGATGACCGAATTGGAATCATCCGTTTTATTGGATCTGGACGGGTTCAAGTTGATTTTAATCACAAATATGCAGGAAGGACTCTCGTATATTCTGCAAATATTGTGAAAAAACTGGAAGATGACAGTGAAAAAATTTCAAATCTGGTTAGGCGACGTTTACCTATAGATTTAACGGAAGTTAATTATGTAAATAAGGAATCTGATTTAGAAATATCTCTTCCTGAAAATACATTCTTAATAGAGGGTATTCAAATTATCAAAAGAGGAATTTCTACAGATATTTTCAAATTTATTCCCTCCTTGAAATCCATAGTATTTTTAGAAAAGTATATCAATTCTGTTTCAACCACCGAGAAACCGTCAGAAACAAAAAATACAAACGCTAGTAATGACAAAGATGCTAGTAATGACAAAGATGCTAAGGGAAGGAAAGAAAATACTGAAATTGATGACAAAGCCACAGAGGTTAGCACTAAATCAAAAAAGGAAAAATCCTAACTCTATTTTAGTTTTTGCTCAATAATACAGATTTGTTTTTTATTATAAAATCCCTAACTCATCTAAAATGTCTTGATATTTTGATGGACTAAAATCAACCCTATTCAAGATGGTGTACCTTTCAGGTCGGATTTTCTTTGCAAGCAATAATGCTCCAACTAGCTGATCTTTATCTACATTTATTCCCTTAGAAGTTGTGGGTGCACCGATTCTTTTCAGGGCCTCCCTAATTTCCAACCAATCCAAATTATGCAATTTGGCCATAATTATTGTTCCAATCCCTACCCTCTCACCATGTAATCCACATTTATTTTCAGTTATGTATTCTAGCGCATGGCTAAAGAGGTGCTCGGACCCTGAACATGGCCTACTACTTCCGGCTATGCCGGCTGCTACCCCACAGCTTATTAATCCTTCAACTATGGTCCTTGTTACTTGAATGGTAATATCATTTTTCATCATTTTCTTTGAAATATCTATAATCATTCTCAATCCTAGATAGGCCAATTTTGCTGCATATTCACCATAATACTCATTATTATAATCTCTTGCTAATTCCCAGTCTTTTATAGCGGTTGTTTTTGCAATTAAATCTCCGCATCCACTGGCAATTAATCTATAGGGGGCATTTGAAATGATATCTAAATCTCCAATTATCTCGATAGGTGTATCAGCCTTGATAGAATAAGGTCTGTCATTACCCTTAAGCGAAACAAAAGGACTAGATATTCCATCATGTGCGGCCGATGTAGGAATACTGACGAACGGTACTCTCAACCTCGTCGCTATCATTTTTCCAAGGTCTATGCATCTGCCTCCACCCAAACCTATAATGATGGAGATGTCCCTATCCTTTAGTAGATTCGTAATCAAGTCGACTTGTTGAAATGATGCTTCTTTTGTGATTACCCATTCAAATTGGAGATTCCTTTCAACTAAGCTCTCTTCTATAATTCCTGCTATTTTATTTTTAACATTTTTACCAGTTATGATCGCAATTTTGTTAACATTCTGGTCACTATCTTTGATGAACTCTCCTGAATTCTTTAGGATGTTGTTACCTATTATTACCTTCCTTGGTAATTGCATTACGTGAGTCAAACGGCAACTCGTTTATTTTATAAATATTTGAGAAAATTTGTAAAAAAAACTAGAAAAGTTTTTTAAGGTTATTCTTCAGGTTTAGCTTCTACCAAATCTGCTGTAGCATAACCTCTTCCTACTCGAGTAATCTTAACTTTGACTTTGTCTCCTACTTTCGTATTCGGAACGAAAATTACTAATCCTTGAATCCTTCCTACACCTGCATCTCCTCTTTTACTCATGGATTCTATATCTATCTCATGTTCTTCTCCTGCATTAACTGGGGATGGCTTAAAAAATCTGTTGTAGCTACCGCCTCCATTGCCATTACTGCCTCCATTTTCATTTCTTCTGTTATTGGGATATCTTCTTTGACCATTGTCACCCTGTGAAATTTGTTCTACACCTGATGGTTGTGATTCACTGTTTTCCAAACTATATCAGTACACTACTATAATATTATTGGATATTTCAACTTTGATATTCTGAGATCGCCAAAATAGGAAATTATGTTAAAATACTTTTTTATTTATTAAAATATAGTATGCAAACCTCATTGCAAATTGAAGGGTTGATCAGAGAATTCATGGATGTGAGAAATAAAACATTGGAGCTATTTTCTCCTCTTGATATTGAGGATGCAGTTATACAGTCGAGCGATTTTGGAAGCCCGCCGAATTGGCACATAGCACACGTGACCTGGTTTTTTCACAAGTTATTAGAGAAATATTCTAAAGGCTATAGTGACTATGATGACGATTATAACCTCTCTTATCTGAATTCTTATTATCAAAAATACGGATCTATTCTGAAGAAAAGTGATAGAGGGAAATATCCTAGGCCCACCGTAATGCAAACTATCCGGTATAGGAAGGAAATAGAGAAACTATTTGTAGAATTCATAAAATTGAGAACCAATAACCCAAAAGACTATTCAGACGAATTGATTCTAGACATTTATACCGCAATTAATCATGAAAGACAACACCAGGAGCTGATGATTTATGATTTTCAATATTATTATAATAGATTCCTTGACGAATCCGATAACTATGTTCCAAGCAAGTCTAGTGCACCATTAGTCGTCGAAAATGTTCCAAAAGAGATGGTGAATGTTGAGGGCGGTTTGTTTTTGCTTGGTTATAATGGTAAAGAGTTTTGTTACGATAATGAGTTGCCAGAAAACAAGGTATATTTGAATAATTATAAGATTGATAACAGATTAGTTACAAACCAGGAATTCATAGAATTCGTTGATGCAGGCGGATATCAAAATTACCGGTATTGGTTGGCGGATGGCTGGGAAATGGTAGTGTCTGAAAATTGGAATTCACCGCTTTATTGGGTATTTAGCAAAATTGATAACAAGTGGAAGAAAAAGGATTTTCGAGGTACGGGGGAAATAAGAATGAATGAACCA
Source organism: uncultured Nitrososphaeraceae archaeon (assembly GCA_963759575.1). GTDB lineage: Archaea > Thermoproteota > Nitrososphaeria > Nitrososphaerales > Nitrososphaeraceae > Nitrosocosmicus. Next base: position 263,784 of record CAVWZU010000001.1, read on the forward strand.
GTAGTGAATTTGAGCTATTATGAGGCAGATGCTTTTTGTAAATGGGCCAAAAAGAGGTTGCCAACTGAGGCCGAATGGGAAAAAGCTGCCTCATGGGATAGCAATTCCCATTCAAAAACAATTTACCCTTGGGGCAACACTCCGATGACGAATGAGCATGTAAATGTTCTAGAATCTTATACCTGGCATCCTACTGAAGCAGGTTGCTTTCCAAAGGGCAAGAGTCACTGTGGTTGCTATCAAATGATTGGTGATGTTTGGGAGTGGACTTCGTCTGAATATGTGCTATATCCTGGTTTTCAATCCAGGTTTGAGGAGTATACCGATAAATGGTCAATTAATCAAAAAGTGCTTCGTGGAGGAAGCTTTGCTACTCCAAAAGAGCAAATACGTAATAGTTACAGAAACTATTTCAAGCCTCACGAAAGGATACTTTTTTCAGGTTTTAGATGTGCAGCTGACGCATAAATTTAACACCGAGAAAATTTGTTTAAGTTCTCAATCCGAGATATTTAATTCTACTTTCTTTAAAATAGAAAAATCCTGGCCCTCAAGACCTATCATCAAGGAATATTTTCCTGGGGGTATATATTGAGTTTGTCTTAGTGTAGCATCTATCTTATCTAGGCTTGTTGTTTCGTTACCTAATTTTTGCTGAGGCAAAATTTCAATAATTTCTGGATCAAAAGAAACCTGTAGACCCATCAAGTCTCCATTTGGTACAAATGTTCCTGAAACTATCGGTTTAAAGATCGCACTACTATTGGTGAATCCTTGTATTTGTTCTTGGAGGTCCAAAGTTGTATTACTGTGATTAACGGAAATTTCTATGCTTTCAGTAGTATGGTTACCGTTACGTAGGCTTATTGCTTTAGGATTGACGGAAAGAGATATAGGAATGACTTTATCTAAATTAATAAAACCTATCTTATTCTCTGATTGTTCAGTAAACCAGACACCTGATCCAATGCCCGCCGAGTCATTGGAGGATCCCGCTGATACATCAAACTGTAATACGTTCGAATAACCGCATTGGTTGCTACTATTGATTGGATCACATACAGAATAATGTATATTCTGTGTTGGTATCCAATATTCGATCAAAGTATCATTGTCTGGGATAAATCTCGCAATTTTATTTCCAACATGTTCGTTAGTCCAAACCGAATTATCTTTGGTGGTCTTTATCCAATAAGGTAAGGTACTTTTGTATAGGTTTGCCGATTTGTTTGAAATATTGTCATAATCAATTCCTATGATTCTTGATGAAAGTGGTGATGTTACAACATGTTCTATATCTAGACTTGTTATATTATTCGAGTTCTCTGGGGGAGATATTTTGTAAAAAGAGCTGGTAGCATGATCTGTTATCCAGACTTTACCCTGTGGATCTACTGCTATCCCCGTTGGAGATTTTATGTTCTTAGGTAATTCAAAGATGTCGAATTTATTACCAGTTATGCTATACTTTATCAAGACACCTTTTTTTTCAAATGCTAGTGCTGTAATCCAAACTCTTTTGTTTTCCTGATCAACTGCCAGCGATCCAATCCCTACTTCATATCTTGGAATCGTTTGAAACACATCCTTTAGTGGAATTGGTATTTCTTTCAGTCCTTCTGATGTTCCGTTTATCATTTTATCTATCTGCCCATGCCACAAAGAGAGGGATCTTATTCCAACAAAATACATACTATTATTATTTTCGAAACCCATTGCTATTGGATAAGAACTAGAAAAAAACTCTGAATGAAAAGGAATGGGATAATTATAGAATTTCTTTTCTGTTTTATCAAACTTCCATAATGAATTTAATTTTTCATCCGTGAACCAAAGGCTATTCATTGTATGATCTAGTTTTATGTCCCAACTCCAAGAATTGCCCGCAGGAAGATCTCTAGTATACCAGAAAGGTATTCTGTAGGATTCGAATATCTGTTTAGTTGGATCAAATCCGAATAAAGTCCCATTTCTGGTAGAAATAAACCATACCATATTTTCTGTTTTATCGTAAGTAATAGCTATCGGGATGCTACATGCCTCTGGGACCTTGAATTCTGTTACGAAGTAATTGGAATTTGATGTACTCTCAATTCCGCAATTCCACTTTTCAAATTCCAAAATTTGATTGATCATTTGTTGTTCCATTGTGGAACCCAATGCGTTCGGGTAAGAGTTTGTCATTGATAAACCCGTAACCGACAATAAGGTAACTGAGAGGATTACAATAACCATCATTTCAAGCATAATTCCGTACCCTATACTTGGGATCTGAGACATGGAAATTCGTCATATATATTTTCTATTATGTTTATTAATTTGTTTGTGTAGCCCTGAGTATTTCTATTGTTCAAATTCTCTTTAGTTGCTGGGGCATTAATCTTACCATGGGATAATCTTAGTTGAATGGTCGGAGCCTGGAATGCAAGTTTGAGGTTTTAATGATTTGAAATTTATGTTATCGTGAGCTGGGTTCCTATTCACATATCTAGTGTTAGCATAACTTATATTTTGGATTCAAGGATTGCCTGCATATGGCAAAAGGTTCCAGACGAGGGGGCAGGGTTCGTGATAAATGGAGAGATAAACAATGGATTATAGTGAATGCTCCGCCCGCATTTGACAAAGTCCCTCTAAATTATATCCCAATTTCCGATGTTAGTAATGCAAAAGGAAGGGTAATTGAAAATACATTATATGATGTGCTCAAGCAAGATCCAACCCAACACCAAACCAAGATTTTTGTTCAGATTGACCGGATTAATTCTGGAATGGCTTCGACGATATTTAAAGGACATGAATATGCAAAAGAGTTTCTGCGGAGTCTCATTCGCCGAGGCAGTTCTATGATAAATTATGTGGATGAATACACAACCTCTGATGGTTATGTATTCAGGGTATCTGCCACTGCATTTAGTCAGAGGAGAATAAACTCAGCAAAAAAACATGAAATCAGACTTTCTATGGCCAGATTACTGGCTGAAAGAATTCCTGTACTCTCTCTCGATGAGTTTGTCAAAGAGGTGACGATGGGAAAAATGAGTTCTGAAATGATGGAAGTTGCAAAGAAAATTGCCATTATACGTCATGTGGGTGTGAAAAAAACTAAGCTTCTCTCATCACCTCTTGAGGTGAATTCGGATAAGACCGATTCGGACAGTTCTATTACAGAAGCTAACTCTGAAGTTTCTACAGAAGCTAACTCTGAAGTTTCTACAGAAGCTAACTCTGAAGTTTCTACAGAAGCTAACTCTGAAGTTTCTACAGAAGCTAACTCTGAAGTTTCTACAGAAGCTAACTCTGAAGTTTCTACAGAAGCTAACTCTGAAGTTTCTACAGAAGCTAACTCTGAAGTTTCTACCGAGGAGGAGGTTGTAACTATACCAAAGGAAGAATTAGACAAAAAAGTAGATGCTTAGTTTATATTCATTTTTGAATTGTTTTCATCCCTAGATATCTCTATATTAGTTCATGCAACAGAGGATGAAAAAAAAATATTGAATTCTATTTTGGAAAGTTTTAGACTTTCTGCGGATAGGATGAAAATTGATCGTGTAAAAACCGAGGGACATTGGAAGAATCCAATAATGCGACTAAATATAACAACATCTCACGATATAGATCATCTTTTTATAGACCTCTGCAATGAGTTAAAAATCAACTTTGGATCTGAGGACCTTGATCAATATTTGAAAAACAACCTTGATGAAAAAGGCTCGGTATATATACGTCTAGATAAACAAAAACTTTGTGCAAGGGCTTTTTTACTTTCTGATACGGATGCCATTAGAATGATTTTCAAAAAGAAAGGGAAATTTGAAAAATAAACTGATTACTGTTGAACAAAAATAGAAATGTTATAGACCTCTCAGTTGGTTTTTCTTTTCCCAGTGAGACAATTTCGTTTATAAAAAAATTCTTTTCCATTGACGTAATGGGAATTTATGACAGTAGTACTTCATCTGTGGAAAAGGACTCTCTAGTGTTGAGGATACAAAATACTAAGCCTGGTATCATTACTGCCAAAAATAACTATTTTTATCTGTATTATCAAGATCTTCAAGGAAATCTTGATAATACATATGGTAATACAGATATCTTGACAATAAATGATTTTTTTAATCCTAAGAACCTTTTGAGGAAATTATCAGGCAAAAATATAGGATTTGAATTTCTGGTATCAAAATTAAGATACTTAGATACTTTGCAGGTAGGCAGATGGTTTTCATATATGAAATATTTTTATGGTCTGTGTAAAAGATATGGACATCAATTAATCCTGTCCAGTGGTGCTAAAAATATCTATGAGCTATTTTCTTTGAGAGTGATCAATGCTATCCTAGAGAGATTGGAAGTTTCTGCTACCGAATATTGGCCTGATCTAAACCAGTGGCTGTCTCGTAAAAAAAGAGGTATAATTTATGACCCTTTCTAAAAAAAAATATCGTTATATTGGTATCTATTTATCTGGTCGCTTATCTTCAAACAAATCTGAGATTTTAGAAGAACTATCTGGAAGATATTTGGGATTATTTGGATCAATAGATTATAGTAAAGCCAACGTCCGAATTATCACTATTAATAATATGCCAAACTCAATTGTCATATTAAAATGCCGATTGGAAGCTTTGACTAATATATTGATATCTCTAGGTCTTGTTGAATTGGAATTAATGGTTATCTCTATATCAGGTACGCTAAAGCAACTTAAGAAAAAAATAATCGATTTCTTGAATTTTGTTTCTGAGAATCAAAAAGGTCTCACCCTTAACATCAAAGATAGCTAAGTATAAAGATGTCAGTAAGGAACTATATACAATTCGAGACATAATGTTCAAATTAACTTCAACGAAATCAGCATCGGAAGAAAAAAAAGAACTGCTTAACCGTGGTACCAAAGATACATGCGATAAGGAAAAAACTAAAGCAGTGGCATTATTATCTGGTGGTCTAGACAGCCACTTGGCAGTAAGGATGATGAAAGAACAAGGAATTGAAGTAGAGGCAGTTGCGATTAAGACACCTTTCTGCGACTTTGATTGTGGCAAGGGATGTGGACACAAGGTTCTAGAAGTTGCCTCTGAACTGGACATAAAGTTAAAAACCGTTTACCTGGGAAAGGAATATCTCACCATGTTAAAGAATCCTAAACATGGATATGGTTCAGGGATGAATCCTTGCATAGACTGTAGAATGATGATGTATGATCAAGCTAAGAAACATATGGAAGAAATTGGAGCAGATTTTATCATTACCGGTGAAGTCCTACATCAGAGACCGATGAGTCAAAATTCAAACGCTCTGTCTATCATTGAAAAAGGCACAGCGATGGAGGGCAAGGTACTTAGACCATTATCCGCACGGCTGCTGCCCTTAACAAATCCGGAAAACGAAGGGTTGATAAATCGTTCAATGCTCGGAACCATACGAGGGCGTTCTAGAAAAGGCCAACTAGATTTAGCCGATAAATATGGAATCGCAGACCCACCTAATTCTGCTGGTGGATGTCTTTTAACAGATCCTCAATTTTCAAAAAGGGTCAGGGATTTATTCCAATTTTCAGATCCAGAACCAAGTATAAACGATGTGGAACTCTTAAAAATAGGTAGGCATTTTAGATTGAACTCCTACTCAAAACTAATAGTAGGGCGCAACCATGTTGAGAATGAAATGATTAAATCCTTGTCCAATGATACTGATTATTTGGTACAGCCGGTGATAGTCCCAGGTCCAACGTCTATATTGAGGCTAAGTGTCCATCCAGATTTACGAAAGCATAAAAATCTACTAAAATTATCCATACAAATTACCTTGCGTTACTCTGACACCGCAGAGGAGTATGAGTACGAAGTTTCAGTGATTAATAGAAGACAAAAACTAGTTAGGACAATTTCATCTCTGCCGTGTACTAAAAATGTAGTAGAAGATTACAGAATTTGAATATGCTGTTATATATTGCCTTTAATATTTTTCAATCTTCATTTTAAGCAAGTGCGTTATACACTTATTATATATCTGATAAAATGCAAACAAAGAAAATTGGGGACAGGCCTATCTATTTAAAGACTTTTACACTTCGCAGCCCAAAGGATATTATTGAAATTAAAAGAGATATAGAAAAAAATATGATAATTATCATCAGAATAACACCATTGGCACAGAGAGACGTTGAAGAGCTAAAAGTGGTCGTGGAAGACCTTTATAAATCCGTTACCATATTTGGGGGAGATATTGCAAGATTGGGGGAAGAACGTATTATAATAACGCCTCCTGAAGTGAAAATATGGCAAAGCAGTCAAGATACACCATAATATTCCTGTCAAAGAGTTTGCAACATTATAATAATCTTATGGCTTCTTGATTTTGCAAATACTGTGTTGAAATGTTATGCACCTTGCTAGAATAACCAGAAAAGTTTTGCACTTTGGATTTTTCGCCGTGATTTACCAATATTTTTCTAAGCTTCGGCCTAAGTCTAGAAATATAAGCATTTAGTTGATTAAAATCAGAATGCGAATTAAATGAGTACATTGTATCAATAGCGCACCTTACCTCAAATTCTTCGTCGTTTAAAGATAACTTTCTTTGCCCCTCTACAATCTCTTTCCCCAAAGTCATACCAGTTGGTTTAGTTGTAAATATTATTAAATTCCCCGGATCATCTGATACCTTTTTTAGGTAATCCATGGAGTAGATACAATTTAACATTGAAGAAGGATAAATAATAATGCCTGGGTCCAATTTTTGTGTAGCAATATCCGAAATTGATGCTATATTTCTGGAACGGAAGGGATTATAATCATTTGAAATGATGGATTGTTGTAACTCTCGATTTAAAAATTCCAAGTTGAATTCGTGTATGGAATTGATTTCGGTTACCAACTTATCAATATATAATTTGCATTTAATAATTTTCTTTTGTTTAATAAGCATATCCAACGTAATTAGTAATTCTTGAGATGTCCCAATTAGCTGAGAGGGCATCAAAACTAATTTTTGATTCCGGATCACCTTATTTATCTCTTCTATTAACCGTTCTTGTGCATCTTCTCGAGATAAATATGAGTCTTCTCTTCCACCATTTGTTCCTTCAATTAGTAGTGTTTCTACTCTAGGAAAATTCCATACTGCATTTTCTAAATATGAACTTTTTCCAAATTTTATATCTCCAGTATATACAAAATTGTGATCCCCATTTCCTAAATGGAGATGAAACGACGAAGAACCGATAACATGTCCTGCATTGTAAAATGTAACTTTTATATCTGGGGCAACATCGGTAACGATATTATAATTAAGATGAATTAGATGCAAAAAGATCTTTTCAAATTCCTTGTCCGTATAGTGTGCATCAGATCCATAGTGTTTGATATATTCTCTATACAAAATATACATTAGATATGAAGTGGGTTCTGTACAATAAACAGGACCGTCATAACCGTACTTGAATAACATAGGCAAAAATCCAGTATGGTCAAAATGGGCGTGTGTTAACAAAACTGCATCAATTTCCGAAAGCTTGATGCCGGTTGAATCAAACCGTGGAAACCTAGATAAAGGATCTTTGGTGTACAAGTTCATACCACAATCCAATAAGACGTTACTTTCATTGGTGCTCAAGATCATTGACGATCGGCCTATTTCTGCAAATCCTCCTAAGGAGTCCAAATTAGCCTCAATATTTGGATCCAACTTTTCACGAAATATTTTTTCGCCTATCCGCTTATAAAACTGGATGCGATAGTCTGAAGCATCTCTAACAATCTTGTTAATATTCTTGATTGCAACCATGTTTTTTGGGGTTTTTTTAAATGATATTTTCCAACCTGATTCCAGGATGATATTATTTATGATCTTTTCATCATTTATTATTTCGGATAATTTTTTTACAAAGATGGTGGCTTCTCCCAACGCAGGATCAAACAATATGTCGGTTATCCCCGATTCAAGAGGAACATACTTTTCAGCAACCTTTTCGAATTCCCTCTCGTCAATTCTGATGGTCTCATCTATCCTTAATACTATTCGTTTTTTTATTTGGCCAACTATATTAGACAGTATTTTGTTGTTTTCGAGCAAAAACTGAGGTTTATTTGTGTGGAGTGCGATTCTAGGACCTTCATATTCAATTTTGGTCAGAGAACATTCTTTAGGAAGATTCTGTAGAATTGTTGCCATTACAGATTGACTATCTTGCAAGTTCTGGTTCGATTCAAAGGACCTCGAGTACGTCTGAATCACAGTTTTTAATTAAAACCAAATAGTAAAACAATTAACAAGGAACTTTTGAATATAAAAACCTATTTCTTTATTTTTGTATTGATGTTTAACCTATTTATAAGATGATTACCATGATCTATTAGTCCAAACTATGGCAGATTATTTTGACAATTTGGTTTTTTCATCCTCAATCATCATATTTGTTGTCGCTTTGATTTGTATATTTGCTTATGAGTTTATCTTTAGGAGTCAAGGCAGTATTGCAGAAAAATCTAAAATGATAGAAAAAATAAATAAAAAGGGTTCTAAATTTAAGCAAAATCAACAGCCTGATAGCGTTGAAAAGTAGTTACGCTCAGTTAGAACAAAATATATTAAATAAATTTACAAAAGAATCCTTTACCAAATTAACTTCAATCCAGAATCAATCATATAGAGTTTTGGTACGAAGGCGGGATTCTCTGTTAGTGGCACCTACAGGTTCTGGAAAAACTGAATCTGCTATAATTCCAGTGATTACTATGTTGGCTGATGACAAATGTGGAGAATCATTGGGCGAGGACGGGATACGATGTTTGTATGTTACTCCGCAACGCTCACTCAACAACGACGTTTTTAGAAGAATCATAAAATATGCAACTTCCGAAAATCTGAAAGTCGAAATAAGACATGGCGACACATCATACACCAAGCGAAAAAAAATTTATCAAAATCCACCTGACATACTGATAACAACTCCGGAATCCCTGGCAATCATGTTAGTTAATGAAAAGATGGGACGTTTATTGAAAACAGTAAGATGGATTATCATCGATGAAATTCATGAGATCATATCGTCCAAGCGAGGATCTTACTTGTCATTATGTCTGGAACGTTTGGCTTTTTATTCTGCCGGCTTTTGTAGAATTGGTATTTCAGCTACTGTTGGAAATCATGCTGAAACAGCTCGTTTTTTGGCGGGAAAAAATAAAAAATGTGCAATATTAGTGGACAAAACACTCAGAAAATACGATATTGAACTTAAACATATAGATGGATCGATTAAGGAAGTGTCTGCATTTATTTTAGGCTATGTATCTAAAACTCATTCAGACTCCTCCGTTTTGTTGTTTACGAATACTCGTGATGAATCAGAATTTATGAGTACTGTGTTAAAAAATCAGTGTAATTTACAAGTTCATGTACATCATGGTTCTCTATCAAAAGATGCTCGTGAAGAAACTGAAGAATTTTTGAGGACTGGTTTCGTTGGAATTGTGGTTTGTACGTCTTCCCTTGAATTGGGTTTAGATATAGGATCAATTGATCTTGTAATACATTACGGATCTCCTAGACAGGTATCAAAATTGATGCAAAGGATTGGTCGTAGTAGGCATACTCGGAGATCATCGGCTAAGGGGCTGATAATTACGAATAACTATGATGATTTTTTAGAAGCATTGAGCATCATCCAAAGAGTTAGAAAAGGGTCAATTGAAGATCAAATTCCACACGAATGTCCTCTTGATGTGTTGGCACATAATATAGTCGGAATGACATTACAAACGAGAGAAAAGTTGAATTTGGAAAAATTATATGGGATCTTCTCCTCTGCCCACTTGTTCAGAGCTTTATCATTTTTCGATTTCATGGATTGTATCAACATACTCCTTAATAGTTATTTAATCCGGTTAGACATGGAAAAAAAACATATTACCAGAACTGGAAAGTCTCTTAGATATTATTATGAAAATGTTTCTACTATACCTCACATTGTAAAGTTCGATGTAATCGATTCGATATCAAAAAAAAGAATTGGAACATTGGATCAACAATTTGTGGGAGATTACGGTGAAAAAGGTAACGTCTTTGTATTAAAAGGCTCGCAGTGGAGGATATTGGTAATAGATGAGGGAAAATTTCAAGTTCACGTTGAACCACTAAGCGGCGCTCCAATCAATGTTCCATATTGGGTAGGGGAAATGATCCCAGTTGATTATGAAACTGCGATGATGGTCGGAAAATTAAGAAAAAAAATTAAGTCAGACAATTCTAAAAAAATTGATTTTAGTTTCCCTAATACAGATCCAAAGATTATAGATAATATATCCAAGTATATGAAATCGTTGGATGTAATTCCAGATTCTTCAAATCTAGTCTTTGAGACTATACCGACTGAAAGTATTGTAATAATTCACAGTACTCTTGGCTCAAAAATCAATAATACATTAGGTTCATTATTATCTACATTCCTTTCATCAAAGACTGGTTACATAATTGAAACTAGATCGGATCCCTATAGGATATTATTAAGTTCTGTTAATATCCGATTGAGACAGAATCATATCTTTTCGTTGTTTGATGATGAATTTGATGTGGAATCAGTCCTAATAGCCTCTTTTAGTGGGACATATAACATCAATTGGAAAGTGTGGGGTATAGCGAAGCGATTTGGAATTATAAGAAAAGAATCCGTTTACGACAAGAGGGTGGCACGCATGCTTTACGATAGATACTATAAGACCTCTATTAGTAAGGAATCAATAAGAGAATTAGTCCATGATAAGTATGATGTAAAGAATACCTCACAGATAATTAAGGAAATAAAATCTGGTGCCATCAATTTGCACTGGGTAGACACTCGTGAATTTTCCGGCCTCGCCCAACCTATTTTGCTACGATCTAAGAAATCGATCTCTGCTCCACTTGGCATAGAAAATGGAATATTAGAGTTGGTAAAGGAACGCTTGTCCACAACCAAGCATAAATTAATTTGCATGAGATGCGGTAAATGGGAAAGGATATTTGAAACGAAGGATATACCAGTCAAATTGGGATGTCCATTTTGCAAATCCAAATTAGTTGCCGCTACTTTTTGGAAGGATGGCGATCTGGGCAATATTATTGGTCGTAAACTTATAGGAGCTCAGCTCTCAAAAGATGAAGACCACAAATTTGATCGAGCCTGGAAAATAGCTTCTTTAATAAATAATTTTGGAAAAATGGCTGTTTTTGTATTATCGGGTCATGGAATAGGAGCTGATACTTGTGCTAGGATCTTACGTAACTATACTGATGATGAGAACTTGTTGAAAACAATCTATGAAGCTGAAAAACAATATGTAATGACTAGGGGATTTTGGGACAACTGATGATTTTTGTCTTCTTTCTGCAAGGATTATGCAATTATGATTCATCTTGTCGAGTTTAGCTTATTTTCATAATATTTGAATAAGGTTTAAGTGATAGCTCCATATTTCCTTCTTTGCCACTTGCTGCATTTACCGCCAAAATTCTTACTCTCTCACCAATCTTGAGTTCACTTACTAAACCGCTACTCTCTCTCCAACCTACTAATCTGATTTCTCCCGTATCGTCACCCACGATAGTGTCAGCTACCGACACGATTTCTCCACTCTTAGTGTTTACGTCCATCTTATTTGGATTCTGAAGGACTATGACCTCGACTACATAAGGCTTGTTCATACTGTCTATGTCCATTATTTTGGTTTCAAACTGACCAGTTTTAGGTATATCTTTATCCTCCTTCAAAATCTGTATATATGAATCTTGATCAGTAATTTCGATAGTATTTCCAAGAACTCTACTAGGATAACATTCAATTACATCATCAGTTTCAACTTGAATATCAAACAGTCCAGTATCTATTAATAATAAATAAGATTTTCTATCTTTATCTATTGCCATACAATGTGTTTTCCTCTCTGTTGCATCGATCCTTGCAGAGATGATTCTCAATGTGTAGTTCTCCACAGGTTCCATTTGTTCTACAAATTCAAATCCCGTGCCCTCATCACCGTGTATTTCTAAATCACCGTTACTAAAATTAGGGTTGCCTATTTTTGTCTTTACGCCGATCAATTTGATTTTTGACCCTTTCGTCAAAGACTTTGGTACCTTCTCTTCATTAATATTCCAAACGATTGATCGAATTTTCCTCGTGTCACTATCATTTGATAAATCCATGTGTAGGGATTTTGCACGTTCCCCTCTGCTATTGGTGAATATAGAAATCCTCGGATCTGAAGTAATTCTTCCAGAAATCACCATATTTTCCTTTGGAACATCAAGTTCATCAATAGTTTCTGTTATCTCAGAAAGTAAAGGAATTTGATATTTTCCATCTTCCGAAACTATTTCAATAGATCCATTGTTGCTCAAGTTGATTATGGGCTTATTATCCATCCCAGCTTTGACCTGCCCCTTTGAAACCTTAATTAAATCTCCCAACTTTAAATCAAGCTGTTCAGGCAGATCTACAAAATCATCCCAGAGTTTTATTTTGACATTTGAACCTTTATCATAAATATGGATAATTCTATTCCTTGATTCTTGGTTTGAATCCCTCTTTAGAAATATTTTAATCGGATTAATGGTCATAATTCTACCGACAGTAGTTACATCCCTGGCGCCAACGAATACATCTTTAAGACCATATTCTGATTTTGGAGTTTTCTCCAAAGAGATGCCTAAATCTGCTGCTACTAGGAATAATGCTCCCTGATCTGTCAAATACCCTGCTCCCACATTGGTCTTTTTTTCTTCAATCATTATCTTCAATTTCTCAAAATTCAGATCCTGTTTTTCTTCCAGTATTATTTCAATCATTTTATTATAGTCTAGTGCCAATTATGATGATCTAATTTACATTACATATTTTAATTTAAAAAAATTTCGTAGAATGTTAAGTGATACGTATATATTTTTATGTTGTATCCCCATTACAACTGAATTTGTTAATTATTTGCTTATATAGCGATATGAAAAATGAATAAACCCGCATTTGACCTGTTAATATATAGAAATTAACGATAATTGAGCAACGGGATAAGCATTTTTAAGCATGAGATCTATCTTGTGGTTTTTCAACTTACACAGTTCGTAACAGATTTGGTCCATTTCGACCATGGTTTTAAGATCGAATTATCTGGCCTCAAATGTATGAAAATTGCCCCTTGTTCCTATATATTCGTTTTAGACCTTTTCTTGCGATACATGAAATAAACCGCAACTATAATTATCCCGAGGATGAATGAAATAATGGATATGAGGAAGTACGGGTCTTGACCACCACTCTGGATACCATTAGATTTAGAAATGTCTAATCCGGACTGATTTTGACTAGTTAAGTTATTGATTTCCGTACCTATTATTTTGATTACTCTAGCATCTTTCCCAAACTCTACTACCAATTTTCTACTATCGTTATCTAAAGTATATTCCCCAGATGATGTATTGCTCCCTACACTGGGAGATGATATAGTTGAATTATTTTTGTCAATTATTTCCTGATATATTGCTGGTTGGTTATTTACCAACACTGTAAAATTTTTGTCTCTTTTATCTATCCTCGAATCTATTATCTCCCGAGGCAGATCAATTGTTAGTTGGCCCTTTTCGTCATAAGGTATAATATCAAGAATTAGGGTCTTGATTCTTGGACTCGATTCTGTTTGAATATCATTTAGGCTTCCGCCTTTTAGCTCGATGTTGGTGTAATCGATTTTATTATTAACTGGTACAGGAATTATTTGTTGTAATATTTTGTCTAATCCGGACTGATTTTGACTAGTTAAGTTATTGATTTCCGTACCTATTATTTTGATTACTCTAGCATCTTTCCCAAACTCTACTACCAATTTTCTACTATCGTTATCTAAAGTATATTCCCCAGATGATGTATTGCTCCCTACACTGGGAGATGATATAGTTGAATTATTTTTGTCAATTATTTCCTGATATATTGCTGGTTGGTTATTTACCAACACTGTAAAATTTTTGTCTCTTTTATCTATCCTCGAATCTATTATCTCCCGAGGCAGATCAACTTCTAGAATACCTGACATATTTCGACCTGGCGTTAAAACAAGAATTATGCTTCTTTGATCATTATCATAAAGGATGTTATTAATTCTGACTCCTACATTCGATATCAGTATCGGATTCAAACTGTTACCTATTTTGACTTGATAATAGATATCGTTTTTGGAAGCAGGGTAACCAATCTGATTTCCATTCGTGGATGTGTTTCCAACGATTTTTTCCTTAATTATAGGAGTGTCTATAGCAGTGGTATTTGCATTATTCAAACTAGATAGTGCATCTTTAACTTCAAAGTAGCTATTACTTGATATTAATACAAAAATTGTCATCGTGAGTAGGCTTATTCCAATTAACACAGAACTTCCACAATTCCACAATAATTTAGTATAGGTTGGATCATATGATATAAGAATTCTGGGTGAGTAATTTGCTTAAATGGTCAAAGTGCGTCGTTTGAGGTGGCCACGATTGATAACAATGTGATCTATGGGAGATGATTTTTCATATAGGCTTAATAAAAATGATATTTATTTAACAACATAGAAATTTCATTCCTTGTACCCAAATACATTTGAATTTTGGGATTATTTACCATCTTTTCTGTATCCTGATGGAATATTATATATATTCGATTACTGCTTTATTCGATACTTGACATTTATTTTGTTATTATGTGATTCAATAATTGCTATGGAGGATTTGTATATTGTCAGCTGAGAAGAAAGAAATAAGAATAGTTGATCATATTTACCAACCTAAACATGAAATTCTAACAAAAGATGAAGCTGAACTTGTTTTTAAGAAATTCAATTCTAAACCTAGTCAGTTTCCGTATATGATGTCTTCTGATAAAGGCATTCAAGGGTTAGAAGCACAACCTGGGGATGTTATTAAAATAACCCGAAAGAGTTCTACAGCAGGTGAAAGTGTATATTACCGATATGTAGTAGAAGGTTGATCTAGGGAATGACAGTCAGTATCAGTAATAATTCTATAGATATGTGGCCAATAATCAACGATATTTTGCGACGAGAGGGAGTAGCAAGACAGCATCTTAATTCTTATAATGAATTCATTGAACGGGGACTTCAAAGCATAATTGACGAAGTTAATGAAATAGAGATTGAAACGGCCGAATATCCATATAAAATTAAATTGGGAAAAATAAAAATGCAGCAGCCTAGGATCATGGAATTAGATGGTTCAATTACTCACGTGGCACCAGTAGAAGCTCGACTTCGCAATTTGACCTATGCTTCTCCGATTATGTTGGAATGCAGCATAGTTGAAGAGGGCAAAACTTTGGAATCCAGATTTATACATATTGGTGATATGCCTGTAATGGTAAAGTCAAACGCTTGTATGCTTCATAATTATTCTGAATCAAAATTAATCGATGTGGGCGAAGACCCAAAGGATCCTGGTGGATATTTCATCATAAACGGTTCAGAAAGAGTAATAGTTGGATTAGAGGATCTTTCTTATAATAAAATCATCGTTGATATCGAGGAAACATCTGGTACCATGTTATATAAGGCAAAAGTATATTCTTCAATTGTTGGATATCGTGCAAAATTGGAGTTGATTATGAGGCCTGATGGGTCCATTGTTTCAAAGATTCCCGGTTCTCCGGTTGATATCCCACTTATCATATTAGTAAGAGCTTTAGGCTTGGAATCTGATAAAGATATTGCCAATGCAGTGTCTTTGAATGATACTATCCAGGATGAACTGGAACCTTCTTTTGAAAAATCTGGTGAAGTAGCTACTAGTAGAGATGCCATAATCTACATAAGCAAAAGAATTGCACCAGGCATGCTAGAAGAGTTTCAAATAAAACGAGCGGAAACATTATTGGATTGGGGGCTATTACCTCATCTTGGTAAGAATCCTGATAACCGATACGAAAAGGCATTATTCTTAGGCGAATCCGCTTGCAAGTTAGTTGAATTAAATCTTAATTGGATTGAACCAGATGATAAGGATCATTATGGGAATAAGGTCATAAAATTTGCAGGTCAGATGTTGGCAGACCTATTCAGGACTGCATTTAGGAACCTTATTAGAGATATGAAATATCAATTAGAAAGATCTGGTCAGAAACGAGGGATCAATGCAGTTGCAGCCGCAGTTAGACCTGGAATTATTTCTGACAAGTTAAATAATGCTATAGCTACCGGAAATTGGGGCCGGGGCAGGGTCGGTGTTACCCAACTTCTAGATAGAACGAACTACATGTCTACGGTTAGTCACTTAAGAAGAATCCAATCTCCGCTAAGTCGAAGTCAGCCCAATTTTGAGGCCAGGGATTTGCATGCAACTCATTTTGGTCGTATTTGTCCATCTGAAACCCCAGAAGGTTCTAATTGTGGATTAGTTAAAAACTTGGCGCTATCTGCCGTAATATCAGTCAGCGTTTTATCGTCAGATGTAATTGAAAAGTTATACGAATTGGGTGTTCAAAATGTGAATGAGACGAATGATGATTTGAAACAAAAAGGTGCTAGGATATTTGTCGATGGCCGATTAATTGGATACATAGAAGATGGTCGCAATTTATCAAATAGATTGCGTACCATGAGGCGATCTGGCAGAATGCATCCTCACATGGGAATCTATTTTTATTCCTCTTTAAATGACAATGCAACAAAAAGGTTGTATATCAGTTGTAACTCAGGTAGGGTTTTGCGACCGCTAGCAATTGTAAAAGATGGAAATATACTTTTGACAAAGGAAGTCATCGAAAAAATTTCAAAGAAATTCTTGTCATGGACTGATCTCCTATATATGGGAATTATAGAATTAGTAGATGCGAATGAGGAAGAAAATTGTTATATTGCAAGTGAATTGAGAAACATAACAAACGACCATACGCATGTTGAGATCTTCTTATCTTCAATATTGGGTGTGGGTGCCTCTATTATTCCGTACCCTGAACATAATCAATCGCCTAGGAATACTTACGAAAGTGCTATGGCAAAACAAAGTTTGGGGTTCTCTACTCCGCTAATGAATGCAAGTACATATGTGAGACAACATTTTATGCTATATCCGCAAATGCCGGTCGTAAGTACTAAAGCAATCAATTTATTGGGATTAGATGAACGGCCAACTGGTCAAAATTGTGTAGTAGCGGTTTTGCCATTTGAGGGATATAATATTGAAGATGCTGTGGTTTTTAGTAAATCATCTGTAGATAGAGGATTGGCGCGTACATTCTTTTACCGTGTTTATGAGGCTGAAGCTAAACAGTATCCGGGTGGAATGAAGGATACTTTTGAGATCCCTTCTTCTGAGGCCAACATTCGTGGTTATCGTGGAGAAAAATCTTATCGTTTATTGGAGCAAGATGGTGCAATAATGCATGAATCAGTTGTTAATGGTGGTGATATCTTGATTGGCAGAACCTCTCCGCCCAGATTTATGGAGGAATACAAGGAGTTTGAAGTTAAAGGCCCATACCGACGTGATACATCAATCGGTGTCAGACCGTCTGAGAACGGAGTGGTTGATACTGTTATCATGACGCAGTCAGTAGAAGGCGGAAAAATGTATAAGATTCGAGTCAGAGATATGCGAATTCCTGAGATAGGTGATAAATTTGCTTCACGTCATGGTCAAAAAGGAGTTGTTGGGATGCTTGTAAACCAGGAGGACTTGCCATATACAGAAGATGGTGTAGTGCCCGATGTAATGATCAACCCTCATGCATTTCCTTCTAGAATGACTGTTGGGATGTTCATGGAATCATTGGGTGGTAAAGCAGCCTCATTGAGAGGCAAAATTGTTGATGGCTCAGCATTTTTGGGAGAAAAATTGAATGATATTAAGGATATTATGGAGTCTTACGGATTCAAGCATAGTGGAAAAGAGGTAATGTATGATGGCAGGACCGGAAAGAGATTCCCTGTTGACGTATATGTAGGCGTGGTCTATTATCAAAAGCTACATCATATGGTAGCCGACAAGATTCACAGTAGAGCTAGAGGTCAAGTTCAAATGTTAACAAAACAGCCTACTGAAGGTAGAGCTCGTGGAGGTGGTTTAAGGTTCGGGGAAATGGAAAGAGACTGTTTGATTGCTTATGGCGCGTCAATGATGCTAAAGGACAGACTTTTAGAGGAATCTGATAAAGCAGAGATAAACGTATGCGAGAGATGCGGTTTGTTGTCATATTTTGATACGAAACAGAGAAAGTATGTATGTAGGGTCTGCGGTGACAAGGCAAAAATTTCCAGTGTCATCATTGCATATGCCTTCAAATTGTTATTGCAAGAAATGATGAGTTTAAATGTCGCTCCACGCTTATTGGTAAAGGAGAAGGTTTAATCTTTTTGTTTTCATATAATGGAGGTCTTTTTAATGAATGATGAATCTGTCAAGATATTAGATGGTATTAGATTTAGCATATGGTCGCCTGTAGAGGTAAGAAAGTTTAGTGTTACTGAGGTCACAGCCCCAGAGACTTACGACGAGGATGGAATGCCTGTACAAGGGGGGCTAATGGACAATAGACTGGGAACGCTGGAGCCTGGACAAAAATGTGCAACCTGCGGAAATACATCTGCCAGATGTCCTGGGCATTTTGGCCATATAGAACTTGCCGAACCCGTTCTACACATCGCATTTATCGATGATATTCATAAATTGCTTTTGATTACCTGTAGATCTTGTAATCGTATTAAACTTAGTAACGAGGATTTAGAAAAATACAAAAATTTACGCGACAGTAAGGCAGCATATGCAGTAATTACTCTTGAAAACGTTAAAGACGAGATTATTGAAAAAGCAAAGAAAGTCAAGGTTTGTCCACATTGCCAGAAAGAACAATATGATCTCATTTTTACAAAACCTACAATTTTTGTTGAAAAAACAGATGTAGGAGAAAATAGGTTATTACCTATAACTATCAGGGAGAGGCTACTAAATGTTTCAAATGACGACCTGATCTTGTTAGGTTACGACCCAAAGACTGCTAGACCTGAATGGTTCATTCTTCAAGTCTTGCCTGTTCCTCCAGTAACCGTGAGGCCATCAATCATTTTAGAAACAGGTATTCGATCGGAGGATGACTTGACTCATAAGCTAGTAGATATTATCCGAGTAAATCAGAGACTCAAAGAGAGCAAAGAAGCTGGAACGCCACCTTTGATTGTTCAGGATTTGGTAGATTTATTGCAATACCATGTCACAACTTACTTTGACAATGAGGTGTCAGGCATCCCTCAGGCCCATCACAGATCTGGAAGGCCATTAAAGACCATAACTCAGAGGCTAAAGGGTAAAGAGGGTCGATTTAGAGGATCCCTATCGGGTAAGCGAGTTGATTTTTCAAGCAGAACTGTAATTTCTCCTGATCCAAACCTTACCATATCTGACGTGGGTGTACCGAGTGATGTCGCAAAAAAGCTTACAATTCCAGAAACTGTTTCTACGTGGAATATTGATAAACTAAAAAATCTCGTTCTAAATGGGCCCAACAATTATCCTGGAGCTAATTATATTATTCGGCCGGACGGTGTGAAAATAAGATTGGACTATGTTACGGATCGAGCCACTATTGCTGATTCAATAATGAATGGCTATACTGTAGAGCGTCATCTGATGAATGGGGATGTTGTCATATTTAACCGACAGCCATCATTGCATAGGATGTCTATTATGGCTCACAATGTAAGAGTACTTCCATACCGTACTTTTCGACTCCATCCGGCTGTATGTCCACCATACAACGCAGACTTTGATGGTGATGAGATGAATTTACATGTTCCACAAAGCCAGGAAGCAAGGGCAGAAGCTGCCTTGTTAATGCGGGTTCAAGATCAACTTATATCACCAAGGTATGGAGGACCCATTATTGGCGGTATACGTGATTTCATAACTGGGGCATTCTTATTGACAAAAGATGAAACGATACTAACTGCTGATGAAATCGCTAATTTTGCGTACTTGGGTGGGTACAGCGGACCATTGCCTAAACCTCATATTGAGAAAGATGGAAAAGCATTTTTTACAGGCAAACAATTGTTTTCACTTTTCTTACCAAAGGATTTCAATTTTGTAATTACTTCAAAGTGGAATAAAGCCTCTAAGTTGCAGGGCAAAGATGTCGTAATTAAAAACGGGCAATTGATGTCGGGTGTAATCGACAAAGCTTCTATAGGTGCAGAAGAACCTGATAGTGTACTTCACAGAATTGCAAAGGACTATGGTAACGATGATGCAAAAAAATTCCTTGATGCTATACTTATTATGCTCAAGACTTACATAACTCACAAAGGATTTAGCTATGGATATTCTGATTTATGGTTGAGTGACGAAACTCGCAAAGAAATTCAAGATGTAATTCAAAAAACTTACAATAAGATTGGTGAATTGATTAAACAATATCATGAGGGAACTTTACCTTTGACACGAGGTTTATCTCCAGAGGAAGCTTTGGAGCTATATGTTGTTAATGAATTATCAAGAGCAAGAGACAGAGCTGGAAAAATTGCAGACCGATCGTTTCCTGATGACAACTCTGGTGTAATCATGGCTTCAACAGGGGCAAGAGGCTCCACTTTGAATATCGGACAGATGACTGCAGCATTGGGTCAACAATCAATCCGTGGAAAAAGGATTATCAAGGGGTATAGGAACAGGGCGTTACCGCATTTTAGGCCCGGTGATCAAAACCCTGATTCAAAGGGCTTTGTTAAATCAAATTATCGAGACGGACTTAATCCTATTGAATTTTTCTTTCACGCAATGGGCGGTAGAGAGGGTTTAGTTGATACTGCTGTTCGTACTCAACAGTCAGGATATATGCAGCGCAGACTCATAAATGCTTTAGAACATCTAAAAATTGAATATGATTTGACAGTTCGAGACCCACATGGAAATATTATTCAATATGTTTATGGTGATGATGGTATTGATCCAGCCAAAAGCGATCACGGTGATGCTGTAAATATCACGAGGTTGGTAGAGAGCGAGTCCGTTGTTGATGAGAGTGTCAAAACTAGTGAATCCGAAATGAAGGAGTTGTTGCTGAAATTCAGGGAGAAGATGAATCCTAAGTTAACCCAGGAAATTGAAGCGGCACTACTAGCCTATCCACTTAGCAAGACTGGGATTAAGAAAGTAGTGCATAAAATAATGGATTTATTCGAAAAAGCCATGATAGAACCAGGAGAAGCAGCGGGAGTTGTTACAGCTCAGTCTATCGGAGAACCAGGTACACAGATGACATTAAGGACTTTTCATTTCGCTGGAGTAAAAGAAAGAAATGTAACTTTGGGTCTGCCAAGACTTATTGAGCTAGTGGATGCAAGAAAGAAACCGGTTACCCCTACGATGGACATCTATCTTGATGATGAACACAAATTATCCAGAGAGAAAGCCTTAGAAGTTGCAAAGAGAATTATTTTTACACGGATATCCGATCTAGTAAACAAAGTGGATACCGATTACAGTGGAAATTTGTCATTTTTCTTCTCTGAAAAGAAGATAGCCGACAGAGGAACGTCTATGCAGGAAATCCATGAAGTTTTGAAAAGTTCTAAAAAGAGGTACGAAGTTACCATAAACGAAGAAAGTCTTGTTATAAAAGTTTCTCTATCTCAAGAACCAGATGCTCAAACCTTGCTAACATTACGAAATAAATTATTGAACGCACGTGTTAAGGGCGTCCCGGATATCGAGAGAGTAACAATTGTAAAACAAAATGATGAATGGGTGATTCAGACAGCTGGTTCAAATTTGGCAAAGGTGGTGATCGTAGAGGGAATAGACGTATCAAGAATCACTACTAACAATGTATTCGAAATATGGCAAACTCTCGGAATTGAAGCTGCTAGAACCGCACTAGTCAAAGAAGTCACCAATACTTTGGAGGAGCAGGGTTTGGAGGTCGATATCCGACACATTATGTTAGTGGCAGATCTGATGACATCAAAGGGATATTTACAACAAATTGGCCGTCACGGTATAGCAGGGACGAAGACTTCTGTATTGGCAAGGGCAGCTTTTGAAATTACTGTCCCAACAATTGCCAGAGCTGCACTTGAGGGTCAAGTAGAACCATTAAAAGGAGTCACTGAAAACGTAATAGTCGGGGCAACTGTACCAGTTGGTACCGGAATGATTGATCTATATATGAGTGTCAAGGAATAAGAAAGTATATGAATGAAAAGAAATTGGCAAAAATCCTAAAGGAAGGTGTAAAAAATAACAAGATAAAAACCGGGTATAAAGAAGTACTGCAATATATCAAAGGGACAAAGTTAATTATACTTTCCAAGACTTTGACCACTGAAAAAGAAGAAAAAATAAAGAAGTCCGCTGAGGAAAGTGCTATTTCTGTTATCTCCTATCCCGGGAATTCTGTGTTGCTCGGAAGGCTTTGCAGCTTATCATATGGAACCAGTGTGGTTTCGTTAAAAAATGTGTCGGATGAAGAAGTAAAAGAGTTAATTAGTAGTTAATTATTCCAACATTTTATGCGGAATTCTGGTCAAAAAAAAATACGGCCATTTCTGCTTTTATTATTGCCTTTATTTCCTAGGTAACTATCTTAAAATAGACTTAAATTGGGATAACTTTGAGAGAATTATTTATACTTGGATGAATTATTCTTTTGTTATTGGGTGCATATGAAATGAGTGAAAAAATTAAGTTATCACCAGATGAGTTTCGATTATTATCGTTATTCCAGACAGTCACGACCGCTGATGCCCGGGACTGTATAATTGATGAAAAGATGGAACGTGTAATTTTTGTTGTAAATAGAGGACAAATGGGCATGGCGATAGGCAAAGGAGGATCCAATATTAAGCAACTACAGAACGTGATTAATAAGAAAATAGAATTGGTCGAACATTCTGAGAATCCAACGGATTTTGTCAAAAATATTTTCAATTCAAATATTATTCAAGAAATTCGCATAAACGATCGTTTGGATGGGACCAAAATAGCCTTAGTTGTTGCAGACGCAAAGAAAAAGGGACTAGTCGTGGGTAAAGATGGGAGGAATGTGGACAAAGCACGACTACTCGCAAAGAGATATTTCAATATTACGAACGTCCTTGTCATTAGTCCGGAACAATTAATTAAAAGTGAAAAGATGTGATATTTATTGAGTAAATCACCGTTAGGATTATTCTCGGGTAGAGTTTTGAAAACCAAACGAAAGCGCTCCCGATGGTCAAACAAGTATTATAAACGTAGAATGCTGATGTTAGATAAGAAAGCTAATCCTTTGGAGGGTGCTCCACAGGCCAGAGGTATTGTACTAGAAAAGGTCGGCATCGAATCAAAACAGCCTAATTCTGCTGTCCGTAAATGTGTACGGGTACAATTAATAAAAAATGGAAAATCAATTACTGCGTTTTTGCCACGAGACGGTGCCTTAAATTTTGTAGATGAACACGATGAAGTGGTGTTGGAAGGGATAGGAGGCTCAATGGGTGGTGCAATGGGTGATATCCCAGGGGTTAGATGGCAAGTATTCAAAGTTAATGGTGTATCCCTTAATCAATTGGTAAGAGGAAAGAAAGAGAAACCAAGGCGATAACAATGAGTGGAAAAGAACAAGTAAATATGCTCCTATTTAGCAAATGGGATACAAGAAATATTGAAATTGTAGATGAAGGGCTGAAAAATGTGATCCATCTGCATCCCTCAATGACTATACCTGTAACATTTGGACGTCATGAGCATCAACGATTGAAAAAAGCAGAGGTCAATATTATTGAGCGATTGGTCAACAAGCTTATGCATTTTGGAAAAAGATATGCTAAAAATACGGGACGAATGGGTGGCAAAAAGACAAAGGTTATGAATGTCGCCAAAACCGCACTCGAAATCATATCGATAGAAACCGGTAAAAATCCTGTAGAATTACTTATAAGAGCTATAGAAAATGCTGCACCGAATGAGGATACCACCAGAATAGTTTATGGTGGTGTGGTATATCATGTCTCAGTTGATGTTTCACCCTTGAGAAGAGTGGACCTTGCGTTGCGATTTATTGCAGAGGGGGTACGCGAGTCGACCTATTCTTCACCTCAAGCCATGGAAGAAGTACTTGCCAGAGAAATAATGTTAGCATCCGAGAATGACATGAACAGTTATGCAATAAAAAAGAAAAATGAGCAGGAAAGGATTGCAATGTCATCTAGATGATTACAAATTCACTGTTTCCATCCTTTAATTAGTGACATTCGATGAGCGGCAAAGATGACTACATTTTTAATAAGCAGAATTTATTAACGACCCCGTCTGGGAGAAAAATTTTTAAGAGTGGTTTGATCAGGGACAAGAAATATACCTCATTCAAATTCTATCTTAATAAATCTAAAAAAGAGTATGATAGTTTTGTCCAAAGATATAAAGATGGAATTTATGAGTTAATAAAATCAGATTCTTCTCCTATTCAGACGCATAGGGATTTTATAAAGGAGATAGGTGGTACTCAAGAATTAGAGCTTGCTGCCCCAGAAATTGAATCACTAAAGTTAAAGTTGCAAGATCCTGCTGAATTATTTGATAGGATTAATAGAATACTAAATTCTAATTTCATAAAAATGACTTTTCCAGTATTTTATGCTCTTTTTGATGGTTACGCTGAAAGGACGGGGTTAAATGATGACAAAATGAGAAATAATGTGATAGATGGACATTTGATTGCTATCGATCTGAGCGAGCCCATGGATAGGGTTTTGGATAAAGATGAAGACCTTGATTATCTTGAAGACTACAAATTCATTAATCCTTACATACTTTTATTGGCAAAACAAAAAATAAGTGAAACAGCACCTGGAGTCCTCGAAGAATTTCAGTCAGGTTTTAATGACGCCCTTTTAGGTCAACAAATCGATTATGAATTGAAAACGAAAAAACTTGAACTTACTTATGATAATTTAGAACAAAGTTACAAGAAATACCGATCAGTGCTTGGAACCGCAGGGAGAAATATGAGTCTTAACCAGCGACCCTTGTCCGAAATTTATTATATAGGTATGGCAAAAGCTGCAGAGTGTGTTGGTTGTGGAAATGAAATCCAAGATGCAATTGTTACTAAGGGAATCAAGTCACCGTCCTGGCCTCTTTTTTATTCAAACCTCACAAATGATGTGAAATCTGGATTCAGCCTAACTTTAGAAAAGAGTAAATCGTATTTATCTGAGGCATCCCTGGCTTTAGAAATGCTAGATAAAGATATGAAGATAAAACCCTTTCTCGAATTTTTGTTCTTAACAGTTAGTCATTATAATGAATTCTGGTATAGAGATCTTGTAACCAAAAGAGCAGACCTCCTCCATAAATTTCAAAACGAATTAAATAATCAATAATTTTTGGTTTAAGGGGGCGGGTCGTAAGAAATTATGTGGATCGAAAAATACCGGGTGAGAGAATTTGACAGTTTTTTTGGGAATGAAAAATCTAGGCTTACAATAATAAATTGGCTAAAAAAGTGGATTAAGGGCACAAAGCCACTTTTAATCATAGGTCCTCCGGGAACTGGGAAGACTTCGTTCGTTAATTCATTGGCTAAATTACTGGATCTTGATTTGATTGAACTAAATGCAAGTGACCTTCGGAATAAAATTAGCTTGGAGACTATCATCAATCCAATCCTCCTAAACAATAGTATTTTTGGAAAGCAGATGCTATTGTTTTTAGATGAAGTAGATGGCATCTCCGGAAGGGATGATTATGGTGGAATGCCATTCTTGTCAAATATATTAAAGAATTCTGATGTTCCTATAATCATGGCATCCAATTCAAAGAGTTTTAAAATGAAAGACATTATGAAATGTAGTAAGCTTGTTGAATTTAGACCGCTGTCGTCATTTGCAAGTTATATGTTGCTCCAAAATGTTATGAGAATGGAAGGAAAGCATTTGGAAATTTCGGAGCAGTTTAAGATTATTGATCAAAGCCGTGGTGATGCCAGGACTCTTCTGAATACTTTACAAGCAAAGTTGGAAGGAGAGGTTAATTCAGATGGTAACACTGGAATTGAATTTTCAATTGAAGAGTGTATCAACAAATTTTTTAGCCTCCCTGACATTTCGCAAGCAAAACAAGTATTGATAACATCTTCAATTCGTTATTCAAGTCCAAAATATGGCTTCACCCCAGAGGAGCGAAGCAAAGATTTCTTAAATGCTTTATATACTAGCATTGTTAGCAATGAGAGAAATATACCATCAGATGATTTGGCAAATATACTAGACAAGCTTTCGGAGATTGACTTATTCATAAATAGGATATATGAAAAACGGAATTGGAGATTACTAAGGTATACCAACGACTTGTTGCTTCAGAAATTATTTAAGATCAGTAGAGATAAGGCAATAGAATATAGTCAATATTCCGTTCCCTTCTCATCAATGGGCCCTATATTTATGAGGGGACAATCATTAAGACCACTTAGAACAGAACTATCAAAGATTTTTCATACAAGCGTATCCAAAACTGGTCTTTTCTATTATTCCAACTTCATTGGGATTGTGAAAAATCTGGCTATTCAACATATTGATTTTGATAATCCTGATAACTTCAAGTTAAATGAAGTCATAGACAAAGAGATTGAAAAACAATCAAGTAAAACAAAACTTTAAACAATGGTTCTGATTCTCATACGTAAATAGATTCAACTATGGACAAAGATCCCTTACTTGCGCATGATTGGATAAAGTTGAATATGAAATTTCCAGGTTTTTGTTTCATTTGCAAACAGAGGATCAATTCGGCAGAAGTGGGTTATTGGTCGAGGACTGCTAAAGCAATCCTACATATTGATTGTTATAATCTTTCTGGTCTTGATACTAAAAAAAATCAAAATTCGTTAAATAACAAAACAGTTCAGAGCCAAAAAAATGGGGACATCTTGTTGGCTGACTTTATTATACAACGAGAAAATAAGGTAAAGTGTTTCATATGTAGTGGTCAAATAGATTTTCAAGATAGTTTGGTATTGAAGCTACTAAAACTCGAAAAAAATATTAGTACTCTGGAAACAATTTTTTGTTCAACTTGTTTATCTAGATCAGATTCTAATATATTTGAAGAATACAGGCATGCATTCTCAAAAAATCTAAAATCCGTTTAGTATATTTATTTAACTTTTTAAAAAGATTAAAATGGTTAATGTCATTCAAGATCATCTAGTGATGTATGTTGTCAAGTGAGTATGAGTATAACGTTAGTAAACTCTTGACAGAAAAAGTAAAAAGATTACAAGAGTTGCAAAATTCAGATAAATCTTCTAATTATGAAAAAGATTTCTTAAGGATGGAAATCGAAACACTTGAGTCCCTATATGAAAATTACAATCTGGGTTTAAATTATTTTAGACGAGCTAAGGGAGGCAGGAATGGGTTACGTGAACTCCGAGATAAGGACTAGACAAGGCACGAGGTCCTAAAATGAATAAGCAATTATTCATAGCAAAATCTATATTTAATACTGTTAAGGATTAAAAACATAATATATGCGTGAGGAAAAACTAAAACAATATTACGACCGAAAACACAGTGCTGAAGCAGGTGGAGGTCCAGATAAAGTTGAAGCTCAGCATTCCAAGGGGAAGCTAACTGCCAGAGAGCGCATAAATCTTTTATTAGATCCTAATACATTTACCGAAATTGACAAATTCGTAACTCATCGTGGTGATGATCCTGAAGTAAAAAAATATTATGGTGATGGTTTGATAACTGGTTTTGGAACCATTAGCGGTAGACAAGTGTTCATCTACGTTTATGATTTTACCGTTTTGGGCGGTTCTCTAGGAGAAATGGCCGGAAAAAAAGTATCTAAAGTTATGACACTCGCACTAAAGGTAGGATGTCCTGTTATTGGTATTCTTGATTCCGGCGGGGCGAGGATCCAGGAAGGTGTATCAAGTCTAGACGGTTATGGTGATATTTTTCTAAAGAATGCTCTTGCTTCAGGTGTTATACCTCAAATAACTGCTAGCATCGGACCATGCGCTGGTGGGGCTGTATATTCCCCAGCAATGACAGATTTTGTAATAATGGTTGAAAATGTGGGCCAAATGTTTGTGACAGGACCAGAGGTCGTAAAAGAAGTCCTTAGTCAGGAAGTTACCTTCGAGGAATTGGGAGGTGCTAGAACTCATGCTACAAAATCAGGAGTTGCACATTTCGTAGCGAAGGACGAAGTTGATTGTATGGATAAGATTAAAACACTGCTTTCTTACCTTCCTCAAAATAATAGAGAAGACCCTGAAATTTTAGCATCTGATGTAGACGACCCTAACCGTTTGGATCCTAATTTGATAAAGATATTGCCTGACAATCCATATCAATCCTATGATATGAAGGAAATCATTACTTCTATTGTTGATAACGGGGTTTTCTTTGAGGTTCATGAACTCTTTGCGGAAAATATAGTGGTTGGATTTGCGAGGATGGGCGGTCGATCTGCGGGTATTATTGCAAATCAACCTTTATTCTTAGCTGGTGCGTTAGACATCCATTCTTCTAACAAGGCTGCGCGATTTGTTAGATTTTGTGACTCGTTTAATATTCCTATAATTACCCTTGTAGATACCCCTGGATACTTACCAGGAGCTGACCAAGAGCACAACGGTATTATCAGGCACGGGAGCAAACTTCTATTTGCTTATTGTGAGGCAACCGTTCCAAAAATTACCTGTATCATAGGCAAAGCATATGGTGGAGCTTATATTGCGATGGGAAGCAAAAACCTTGGCACAGATTTGAACATCGCATGGCCAACAGCTGAAATCGCGGTATTGGGGCCAGAAGCAGCTATTACTATTATGCATAGGAAAAGTCTAAAAGATTCTACTGACGCAGTAAGCAAAAAGAAAAGTTTGGCAAAAGAGTATCGAAACAAGTTTGCAAACCCTTACATAGCCGCGGAAAGGGGAACGATTGACTCTGTCGTTGATCCGATGGAAACCCGACCATTAATAATAAGCGCCCTCAATGCCCTTTCTAACAAAAAAGAGAACAGGCCATCGAAAAAGCATGGGAATATTAATTTATAGAGAGGTGATTGGATGTCTAAACAAATAAGTAGTATATTAATTGCAAACCGAGGTGAAATAGCCCTGAGAATCATTAGAGCCTGCAAAGAAATAGAAATAAAATCTGTATCTGTATATTCTGATGAAGACAAGAGTTCTATCCACGTCAAACGAGCTGATGAGGCATATCATATCGGACCCGCGGCTCCTGCTCAAAGCTATTTGAATATGAACCGAATCATGGAAGTTGCTATTAAAGCAGGGGTGGATGCAATACATCCAGGATACGGGTTTCTTTCAGAAAATGAAACTTTTGCTGAATTATGTGAGAAGAATAATATTATTTTCATCGGTCCCAAAAGTCTAGCTATGGAGCTGACTGGAGATAAAATGAAGTGTAAGCGTATTATGAAACAGGCTGAAGTTCCCACAGTTCCAGGCAGCGAAGGCGTTATTGATGACGTTGATAAAGCAGTCGAAATTGCTAACGAAGCTGAATACCCAGTTTTGCTAAAATCAGCATACGGTGGAGGGGGACGAGGTATCAGACTTGCGAAAGACGAAAAGGAATTGAGGCAGGAATTTGAGATGGCCTCTGCGGAGTCAAAAGCTGCCTTCGGAAAGGCTGCTCTTTTTGTAGAAAAATTCTTGGAAAAAATTCGACATATTGAATTTCAATTGGTTAGGGATTCGCACGGCAACACAAGACATTTGTTTGAACGAGAATGTTCAATTCAAAGAAGGCATCAAAAATTAATTGAAATGTCTCCTTCACCAATAATGACCTCTGAAAAGAGAAATGAAATTGGGGAGATCGCAAAAAGAGCCGCTGATGCAGTTGACTATCTCAATGCAGGAACAGCTGAATTTCTGTGCGATCCACAAGGTAATTATTATTTTATCGAGATTAATTCCAGATTGCAGGTTGAACATCCTGTTACCGAACTTGTTACGGGCTTGGATTTGGTAAAATTGCAAATATCAATTGCAAACGGTGAACCAATCCCCTTCAAGCAAAACGATCTCACATTTAACGGTGCCGCAATAGAGTGTCGTATTAACGCAGAAGATCCATTCTATGACTTTGCTCCTTCAGTAGGTAAAGTACCTTATTGCAATCTACCATACGGTCCAGGCATACGTGTAGATACTTACCTCTATCCTGGATGCACCGTCTCAGGCTTTTATGATTCTTTGACCGCTAAGCTAATATCTTGGGGATCATCATTTGATGAATCGCGTCGAAGAATGAGAAACGCTCTAGATGAATTCGTGATCGAGGGAATAAATACTACTATACCATTGTACAAAACCATAATGAATGATGAACACTTTATTAATGGTGATTTGTCAACAGATTACCTTGATAGGTATTCTATCATAGAAAAAATGAGAAAAGAATTAAAGGCTAAGAATTCTGATAGACAAAAAAGACTTTTGCCGGCTGTGGCATCTGCAATCATTCAAACTGAAAATGTCAAACTGCCCTCAAAGAGGGATCATTCTGTTCAGAATGTCTGGAAATTTGGTGGAGTTGCTTGAAATAGAATGGAGATAAAGGTTGATGATATACCGGAAGAATTTGAATGTAAAATCCTAGGGTTTGATAAAGACGGTAATTTAGTTGTCCAGATTAATGGATCCGATCACCTCATAAAAGTAATAGATATGAAATCAGACAAATTTGAATTCTTGTTTGATAATGCATTTCATGAAATAAAGATTCTTGAAGTCACAAGCACAGAATTAAAGATATTATTAGATGGACAATCAATGCTGCTCAAAAAACACGCAAAATTAACTGAAATTATTGAAAAATCAAGAGCTAATTCAGGAGGTGCCACTTCGCAGAATACAATATCAAGTCAGATCCCTGGAAGGGTAATATCAGTAACAGTAAATAAAGGTGATGTCGTCAAACAGGGGGATAACATTGTAGTTTTGGAATCTATGAAAATGCAAGTTGCTATCAAATCTCCTAGAGATGGGACTGTGAGAGATCTCAAAGTTAAAGAAGGTCAGAGCATTTCAAGAAATGATATTGTAGCAATTCTTGATTAAAGTAACAATTATTAGCCCATAGTTACTTTCAATTAATCTTTCATTTAGGCAAATAATAGAAAATTTGAGGAATCAAATCCTTTAAAAGCATTTGAATTTTATGAGATTATAGTCCTGATTTCTTCATAATTGGGTTCGATTAGGGGATTGTCTGTTACCCATTTATATACGATCTTATGATTATTATTGTCTACAATGAATATAGATCTTTTGGCTACTTTGAAATCTTTTAGTTTACCTAAACTAGGCATTACAACATTGTACTGCTCAATCACTTCCCTATTATAGTCGCTTAAGACTGGAAAGTTTAGGTTATGGTGTTCAGCAAAAACTTTATTTGCAAAAGGACTATCAACTGATATTCCCAAGATATTTACGTTTTCTTTTTTTAAGCTGTTAAGGGTATCTCTAAAATTGCACATTTCAACAGTACAAACTGGAGAACCAGCAGCTGGGAAGAACGCCAAAATTGTCAATCCTTCCTTGTTGGTTGAAAATCTACGAACTTCCTGGTTCGTGTCTAAAAGCTCAAAATCGGGTGCTTTATCGCCTACGTTCATATTCACATTCATATTCTTATTAGGCGTTCCCCTATTCAAATTATTATTCTGATTCGAAGACATATTAAGATAATAAACGGCTAGCATTAAAAAGAACCTTTCTATATAACTTTCACTAATTTCAAGGATTAACTATTATTTAGAATACCATATGGCCGGTGTAATAGTGTATCTTTGTTTTACGCAAAACCGACACCGTTTAGCTTTCTGAATTCTACTACTAAATTTTTTAAAGTATCAACAGCAATTTTCAATTCCTCTTGTGTGTTTTGGTATCCTATGGAAAACCTTATTGAACCACTTACTTGATCGTAAGTCAAACCTAGAGCTTTCAGAACATGAGACGCTTTTTGTTTCTTGTTTGAAGAACAAGCCGATCCTGTAGAAGCTTCAATACCATGTTCATCTAATTTTATCAACAGGTCCTCTCCATTTATGCCCGAGAAAGAAAAGTTCACATTATTGGAAATTCTATTCTCTATTGATCCATTTAATACAGATCCTGGTATTTCTTTGATTATTCTGTCTATCATGTATCTTTGAAGCCCCCTCATTTTGGTTTGGACAGTTTCGAGCTTCTCGTTCCAAATTTCACAGGCTTTACCAAAACCAACAATAGCACTTACATTCTCTGTTCCTGATCTTAGATTCATTTCTTGTCCACCGCCAAATATTATAGGTTTAACATGTATTCCCTGTTTTATGAATAACGCTCCAATTCCTTTCGGCCCATTTATCTTATGAGATGAAATCGTCATCACGTCTAATTTCAGGTCGGTAACATTTATCGGAATCTTCCCAAGGGCTTGGACTGCATCTGAATGAAAAATAGTACTATTGTTTTTTGATTTTGCGATTTCAACCAGAGTCCTGATTGGCTGAATTGTTCCTATTTCGTTATTTGCTAGCATTATACTAACCAAACTAGTTTTTGGCGAAACCATCTCCCTAAAAATATCTAAATCAATTAATCCGTCATTCTTTATGGGTACATAATCTATTTCAAATTCTAGATCCTTTTCGATGAATTTAACAGTCTCTATTATAGAATCATGTTCTATTTTGGATATCAATATTTTCTTACAAGCGGGTCTTGTATTGTTGATCAATCTGGCACATCCTATTAGGGCCAAGTTATTGGATTCAGTCCCACCAGACGTAAAATAAATTTCGTTAGATTTAGAACCGATTAATTTAGATATCCGTACACGGGCCTTGGAAACGGCTATAGCTGACTTTCTGCCCAAACCGTGGAGTGATGAAGGATTACCATAACAACCAGTTAAAAATGGTAACATTTCATTTATTACATTAATGTCGATGGGGGAGGAAGATGCGTTATCTAAATAAATGGGCTTCTTGGTTTTGGTAGGATTATTTTTTGACATATTTATCAATTGCTATTATTTCATTCCCATTCAGTTTTCCAATATTTTTCCCCCCATAACCTTCTAGATCTAGAGTGACATGTTTAAAGCCTAGTTCTTTGATTTCTGATACTATTTTATCAATTTGGTCAAGCGCAAATAACTTAGTAATTTCACTCTTCTCTACCTCAATTCTTGCTATAGTGTCATGATCCCTTACTCTTACCTGTCTCACATCAGATATTTTCTTTATTATTGTTTCGCATCTTTCAATTCGTCTTAATTTCACTAAATTAATTTCAGTTCCATGAGGAATTCGTGATGCCAAGCATGAATTCGAAGGTTTATCATGAATAGACAAATTATTAATTTTTGCAAAGTGGCGGACTTCATTCTTGTTAAATCCGATTTCCAATAAGGGGCTCTTGATTCCCCTAGAATGGAGTGCGACCATGCCTGGCCTATCATCCTGTAAGTCATCAAGGTTAGTACCATCTACAATCAGAGCAATATTTTTCTCTTCAGCTACCTTTAACAAATTAATGGCCAACTCATTTCTGCAATGAAAGCAACGAAGATTGTCGTTCTTTGTGAATTTTGGATTATCTAATTCGTTGTATTCTAATAAAAGATGAATTACATCAATCTCTTTTGCCACTTTTTTAGCTGTTTCTAACTCTTCGTTTGCCAATGTTTGATAATTTGCTGTTATTGCCAGAACCTTATCTTTTCCAAGAGCCTGCCTTGCTGCGAGGGTCACTAATGTACTATCTACTCCTCCGGAAAGGGCGACTAGGACTTTACAATTTCTGGATCTAAACCAATTAACAAGTAAATGATATTTACTTTGGTTTGTTTCCTCCTCACTCTTGATTGAATTAATCGACATCTAAGATCAGTTATACGTCATATAGATTCCTTTGAAATATTAAATTATTGACTGTTTCCATAGTTTTCTTCAAAGAAAAACCAAGCTTGTTTGCAATTTCTCTAATGTTATCATACTCTGGTTTTATGTTTATTATTTTACCTTGCTGATCTTTTGATATCTTTACCGTTATGACATATTCATGATTTTCAATTATAATCGGAAGCAGTATACTAAACCGGTCCAGTTTATATCTTTCATTAATATTTTTTCTAATCCCTAGTGTTCCAGTCTCATTAAAAATCAATTCGATGATTTTTTTTTCAACGTCTTCAGAACAAATAACCTTGAGAATATGTACTGGTCTATTCTTCTTAGTAATCCCACTAACGAGTGTAACATCCTTTACTCCTGTATCTTGTTTTGATAACTTTTCTAGCAGATTGCCGATCATTTCACCAGTCATATCATCAATGTTTGTCTCAAGAACCGAAACTGTATCTGATTGAATCGAGTAATTAATGTTTGATTTTCCAATAGATATTCTTAATATGTTAGGAATGCCCTCAAATTTCTTAAATCCAGCGCCATATCCTATTTTATGGGGTATAAATTCGGGGTAAGTACTAATAACTCTAGGATTTAATCCTGCTAATAATGCCGCTCCTGTAGGGGTAGTCATTTCAGAATGCACCGGACCCCCTGTCATTGGTAGCTCCAAGATCCTAAAAATTTCCAACACTGCGTTGGTAGGATTTGGAAATATTCCGTGCGAGAATTGCGTTGTTCCTCCGCCGACAGCAACCTTGGTAGAATAAAAAGTCGTATCAAAAAATAGATTCAAGTCATCTAAGGCAGTTGCACTTCCAATTATATCAGCAGCCGTGTCAATGCTAGAGGACTCGTGAAGGTGTAGGTCTTTTACTTCTTTATCATGAATTTTTGACTCTACTCTGATTAAAGTTTTCATCGTTTCCATTACAAACCTTTTTGCCATTTCGGATAGATTTGTGCCGTCGCAGCAATTAGCCAAAATTCTTAACATCTCAGAGGCATTTCGTTCTAGTACATTCTCTTCAATCTCGAAAAGAAATTTTGTAGCCCTTATTCCATTTGATTCAGAATTTAAGAATTCAATCTTTTTTATTCTAGTATCGGAAAATAGTTTTTCAATCGCCTTTATGTTATTTATAATTTTATTCTTGCTGGCACCACAGTCTACCAAAGCAGACAAAAACATATCCCCTGATATTCCTGCAACCTGCGGATCAATTACAACTATTTTTCTCAACTATGTTTTTATTATATGACTCCTCTATAATGGGTTTTATGGCCTGGATCATAAAACATGGAACGAATACTTTGTATTAAATATTGATATTATATTGGCTCTTCAAATTTCAGAGAATTTAAAACTATAAATAAAAAAAATAACGTCACATTTGTATGACAATATCTATTATTGGTTCTGGTAGAGTAGGGGCTTCGGTTGCCTTAAATTGCAGTATAAGAGAATTAGACCCTCAAATAAATCTTATAGACATAATCGAGGGATTGCCCCAAGGAGAGGCAATGGATATCAATCATCAATTGTCTGAACAGGGTATAGACAGCTTTGTCCAGGGCACTAACGACTTCAGTATTTTAAGGGACTCGGAGATAGTCATCTTAGTTGCCGGCATTGGACGCAAACCTGGAATGACTAGAATGGACCTCCTCAAAACAAATGCTTCTATTGTTAAGGATGTTTCATCAAAAATTGCTCAATATCGTCAAACATGTAAACTAATTATAGTAACTAATCCCTTGGACCCAATGACATATCTTGCTCTAAAGACCACCAAATTTCCTAAAAATAATATAATGGGTATGGGGGGAATGCTGGACTTGTCAAGATTCTCTAGCTTTATTAATGAGTATACACGAATGTCCAGAAATTCAATTTCAGCCATGGTGATTAGTGAACATGGGGAACGAATGTTACCACTAATTAGATTCTCTTCGATTTCCGGAATACCTTTAAGTCATTTCATAGATGAAAGGCAGTCAAAAGAAATCTATGAAAAAACCAAACAAGTGGCTGCCGAAGTCATCAAATATAAAGGCGCTACAGTATATGCACCAGGCAATGCAGTTGCAACCATGGTCGAATCAATTGTAAAAGATAAAAGATCTGTTATTCCGTTGTCTGCATATCTTGATGGTGAATATGGAGTAAAAGATGTTTGTATAGGGGTTCCTGCTGTACTTGGGAAAAACGGAATAGAAAAAATTATAGAGTTACCGCTAAACGAATTTGAACAACAAGAGTTCACGGACGGAGTTAAAAATGTGAAGGAAGCAATCTCTCTTCTACCGCTTTAACTTGTTTGTATGGTTTATGGACTTAAGAAATATTTTATTAGATTATTACAATAATGAAAAAAGCCTTGATGAAGTGATCAAATCTATCTCTCTTTTTTCAGTCGAATACATCGAAAATGATATAGCTCAAATAGATATTAACCGAGATTTTAGAAAATCCATTCCAGAGGTTGTTCTGGCAACACGTAAAAAGACTAGCGAATTAGTATTGATAACTAACCGAATCCTTGAAAAAAAAGGCTACGTGCTTGTGAGTAAAATTAAACCTTTGATTGTAGGCAAACTAACAAATTATTATAGCAAAAAGGGTTTTATTGTAGACAGAAGCCATAATGGAACTTCTATTTTAGTATATGACACAATATCTTCTCTTCCTCAAAACAGAGGAGGTAAAGTGGGAATACTTTGTGCGGGGACTTCTGATGTAGGAATTGCCGAAGAGGCACGCTTGGCAACTTTAGCAATGGGCTGCACATCTTATCTAGCTTATGATGTTGGTATAGCTGGGATTCACAGATTGCTTAACTCATTGAAGCAAATGGTATCAAGCGATATCGACGTGATAGTTGCAGTTGCCGGAATGGAAGGGGCTCTTCCAGCAGTGGTATCTTCTTTGGTAACGGTCCCAGTGGTAGGTGTGCCTTGTTCGGTTGGATATGGTTATGGGGATAATGGCAAAGGAGCTTTGGCGTCTATGCTACAAACCTGTTCATTTGGGCTCTCTGTAGTAAATATTGACAACGGAATAGGGGGAGGCGTTTTTGCAAGTCTAATCGCTAACAAGGGCCGATAGGGTCCAATATATTAATGATTCTTATTCAAAATCCTGCTAAAACCATCTCGCCTTTTATTCATTCGTGAATTTTTGTCTTAATAGGATGTGATTTCTATGAATAGCTTTCATATTTTCTCGTCAGGAAAAGATGATTGTTCAGCTATCGATGAACTTCGAGCTTAAATACAAAGCACAAAGGGTTAACGGATCTGACTTTGCCTAGGTCAACATCCTTGCAATAATTTTCTGGCCTCTTCCAATGTCTATAGCCAAGTATATAGGTAATACGTTTTTGGCACCCATTATCTTATTCAAGACTGTCAGTTTCATTCACAATAAAGGGACATTTCTAATATAACCTAGTTTTAGACTTCCTATTGATACCACCAGGTAAAAGAATTTCAAGATGTCAAAAAAAATTAATTGAATTCACGGTTTGGAAATGATTCTTATTTGAAATTGTATCGGTCTAGGCTTTCACACCTCATTTATCAAGATTCATTTTTTGATTTTTTAAAACGTTTATAAGAGATTTAAGAGAGTTTTCTTGATTGTTAGAATAAAGGAGAAGAAGTAATGAATGTCTTACATTAAAACTCTTAAAAGAATAAGAAATAATAAAACAAATTATAGGAAAAGAAAGGCTGTGTTAATTAGCAAAAGGAATTTCGTAACAGTAAGAATAAGCAATCAAAATATTCACTGTCAACTAATCAAACCAGCGATAAAAGGTGATCTCGTCCTCTCATTTTCCAATAGTAAGGAACTCGCTAAATTTGAGTGGAAAGGTTCTACCAACAACTTATCTGCTTGTTATCTGGTCGGATTGATGCTTGGAAAAAAAATGCTTGCCAAGAAAATTGATTCTGCAATTTTATATACTGGTCAAACATCTTTCACAAGCAAGGTGGCAGCCTGTCTTAAAGGCATTGCTGCTGCTGGAGTCAATATCCCTTTATCCGAAGAAACCTTACCAGATGAAAATCGCATAAATGGTTCTCATATATCTCAATATGCAGCAATTCTTAAGGGGGACCAAAATAAATATGAGAAACAGTTTTCGAAGTTATTTACTAAAAATATTAACCCCGAAGAATATCCAAAGCATTTTGAAGAAGTCAAGACGCGAATTTCTGCCGGAAATTTCAATTAGGGTGAAAACTTGACCACTATAATATTCACCGAAAGGATAATAAACAAAAAAATAACTGATTTTGATAAGGTACTGATGTGTTGAGAATGAAAGTTATGATGATAAATAAATTGATAATGGCTTATGGTTCGGGTGTAACTAATGAGTAGAATGTCTAGACCTAGTGAACCTGAAGTCGAATGGAAACCCAGAACTACACTAGGTATAATGGTAGCCAGTGGTAAAATTAACTCCATGGAGCAAATATTCGAGAATGGAATGAGGATTCAAGAATCGGAAATTGTGAAACACCTATTGCCTGATATCAAAACTCAGGTAGTAAGCGTTGAAATAGTGCAAAAACAAACCGATGCAGGCGAACTGACTCGATTTAACGCTCTTGTGGCAATCGGCAATGAGTCTGGCTGGTTTGGCATAGGAAAAGGCAAAGCCTCACAGATGAGGAATGCTATAGACAAGGCAACCAATGCATCTTACTTAAACGTCATTCCAGTAAAATTGGGGTGCGGAAGTTGGGAATGTCGATGTCAGCAAGCCCACTCAGTGCCATTTAAGGTTCAGGGTAGGGGTGGCAGTGTAACGATTGAATTGATCCCTGGTCCTCGTGGATTAGGTATAGTTGCGGGCGAGAATATTAGAAACTTGTTGAAATTAGCAGGATTAAAGGATTGCTGGAGTAGGTCATTTGGATCTACTAATACTATGTCATCTACTGCAAAAGCAATTTTTAGTGCCTTAAGAAGTACGTTTATCACAGGGTAAGAATTGAAATGGTGTATTTAGTAGTTAGAATGAAGGGGACTGTTAACATTCCCAACTGGGCAAATGTAACACTTGAAAGTTTGCATCTTAACAAGAAATTTCGAGCAACCCTAATTCCAGAAAATGACCAAACATTAGGGATGCTTAGAAAAATAAAAGAAATAGTTGCTTGGACATCAGTTGAGGAGAACTTTATTAGAGAATTTATCGAACAAAAAGGCCGTGCGTCTTCATCTAAATTGTTATCCGACCAAAAACAGGCGGAATCTGGAAAAACATCCAATACTGATATTAACAAGGTTGTCTCTGATGTCTCCAAAAACGAAACATATCTTTCTAAATTAGATGGAATAAAACCATGGTTTGCATTGAATCCTCCAAGAGGTGGCTTTAAGAAAAAATCAAAGGTTTTGCACTCTCAAAACGGAATACTGGGAGAGAACAGAGATTTATTAGAAATCGTAAAGAGGATGATGTAGTCTATGAACAATAATTGTTTGCAGTTTAGTAAAGCATTGCAAACTTTAATATTTATACCCAAAGTTGGTTATCCCCTAAGGAAATATTGGTGATAATGGATGGCTACTCGATTAAGAAAAAGTAGAAAGCAGCGTGGAAGTCGCTTCTGTGGATGGGGTCAAATTGGCCAGCACAGAGCGTCGGGAAGTAGAGGAGGTGTCGGAAACGCTGGAAAGCACAAACACTTCTTCATTAGGACCATTAAGGAGGAACCAAATCATTTTGGACATGAACAATTTCATGCATTGAGACAAAGTGACTCTTTAAAATGGATAAATCTTAAAGACTTGAATGAATTAGTAAAATATTCAGAAACTAGTGAAGATGGTAAGGTCATACTTGATCTAGAAAAGTTAGGATATGACAAGATCTTGGGTAGCGGAGCCATAAACTCTGCCCTTACAGTTAGGGTGAAAAGAATCTCAAACTCTGCCAAGAACAAAATCACAGCAGCTGGAGGAGAGGTGCTAATTTTAGATGAGCTCAGGTACAGAATGATGGTTTATTTAGAACAATTGTAAAGACAATCTCCCCTGTTATCCCACAAGTTGAGAAACCCAAAAAGAAAATTACTCTAACTAATAAACTGATATGGACTGGTATTGCTATGCTGATATACTTAGTAATGGGACAGGTTCCATTATTTGGAGTAAATGTTGATCCCGCTAGTGATCCTTTGGCATTTGCCAGAGTAATCTTTGCTGCTCAGCAGCGAACTTTATTGGAGCTTGGAATTGGTCCTATTGTTACTGCTGGATTGTTAATGCAGTTACTGAAAGGTTCGGATATTTTGAAACTAAACTTTAAGGATCCTAATGATAGATCCCTCTTTACATCTGCCACAAAAATAGTAACTATAATTGTAATAGTTGCAGAAACACTACTATATGGTATAAGCGTATATGGTGGCGCTACCCCATCAGGCTATCATTTGACCATTTTAATAGCGCAGTTGACGGCGGCGTGTATAGTGGTCATGTACCTTGATGAATTGGTTCAGAAGGGATGGGGACTAGGCTCAGGAATCAGTATATTCATTATGGCCGGAGTTGCGCAAGCGATATTGTGGAGTCTCTTTAATCCTATACCGGTCCCAGGTGGCACTGAACCTGGTGGCTTGATACCATTCATGATTACAAGCGGAATGGAAGGTCATATCGGAGATGCGGTATTGCGTTCGTCACCCCCTGCTCCTGTTCCAAATATGCCTAGCCTCTTTGCGTTCGGGATTACGGCGGGGATATTGCTGTTACTAGTATACGTGCAGGGTATACACGTGGATATACCCATCGTATCGACACGGTACCGAGGATTTACTGCCACGTATCCGATCAAACTACTCTATACATCCAACATCCCTGTGATTTTGGCGTCAGCGCTTATGGCGAATGCGCTTTTCATAGGGCAGATGCTTTGGGTAAATTACAATCCCGAGAACAATAATCCTGCCTTCAACTGGATAGCGCAGTATGACCCGCAGTCTCAGAATCCGACTGGGGGTCTCTTTTATTATATAACTGCCCCCAGATCCTTTGAGGCTACCGTAGCTGATCCTGTGAGAGCGCTTGTCTACGTGCTGTTCCTGACGACTATTGTTACAATCTTTGGCCGGCTGTGGGTCGAGTTAGGTGGGCTCTCTGCGAAGTCGGCGGCGAAGAATCTATTGGACGCGGATGTACAAGTACCAGGCTTTAGACGGTCGGAAAGTTCGGTGGAATCGCTGTTAAACCGATACATTCCCTCAGTAACTATAATAGGAGGAGTAATAATCGGACTACTGGCTTCTGTTTCGGATTTGTTTAGCGTTTTCGGAACTGGAATAGGATTGTTACTGATGGTAGATATACTTGTGAACTACTATAACCTGTTGGTTAGAGAACAAGTCGATGTGCATATGCCAAAATTGGCATCCCTATTGGGACGATCGTAGAGAATTTGGTTACATGATAATGATGATGATTTCAAAATCATTATCATACCATATATTTTTAGATATTAATACTTCACAAATTATTCATACCAATATTGTCAATTATAAAGCTAAAAATAAAGGATTTATTTTCTAAATAGAATTATATGACTAAGCGCGTTATGATAGTTGGTATTCCCGGTGTAGGAAAATCTACTGTTATAACAAATGTATTTAATCTACTCTCTCAAGAAGGTATCGATACTAAAATCGCAGAATTTGGTAAGATCATGTTTGAACAAGCAAGACTATTGTCGATTAACAATCGCGACCAACTGAGGAAATTATCTATTGAACAGCAGAGGTCTCTGCAAGAAATGACGGCAAACTACATCAATTCACTCGGTAATGACGTCGTAATTATCGACACCCACTTATTTATCAGAACCGAGCACGGATATTATCCGGGCATGCCATTAAAATTACTAAATATAATGAATCCTTCACACTTGATTCTGATCACCGCCAAATCCGATGAGATTCATAGAAGAAGAACTGATGACAATAGCAGACAAAGGGATCTGATTTCTATTGATCGTATTAGTGATGATTTGAGGTTATCTGAAAGTATGATTTCTTCAAGTTCGATAATGTCCGGGTGCCCTTTTTATATTATACAAAATAATACAGATGGAATCGAAAAGGCTAGCAGTGATATTTGTAAGGTCATACTAAGCAAATGATATCAAGAAACTCATTGATAGCTTTATATATACATAGGTCACTATTGACCAAAATCTAGTTTTAGTGTTAAAAATGGGATCGAATCAAATAAAGGATATAAAGAAAAATGAAGACGATGCGGATCGCAAGATGAGTATTGTAATATCTGGATGGCCTGCTGTAGGAAAGACTACAATTGCTGAAAATCTAGCAAAGGATTTTAATCTAAAACTGTGGAACGGTGGTGATATATTAAAGATGATGGCATATGAAAGAGGTTACTCCTCGTCACTCAACCATGATTGGTGGGATACAGAAGAAGCAGCTAAATTTATGAGAGAGCGCAACAATAATCCAAACTTTGACAGAGAGGTGGATAATCGTTTAATAGAGCTTGTCAAAGAGGGAAATGTCGTCATTACTAGTTATACGTTACCATGGATCTCAGATGCAACAATAAATTTCTGGTTGCAGGGTTCTGTTGATAATAGATCAAAACGTATGTCAATGAGGGACAATATAGATATCAATACTGCCAAAAAAATAGTCCAACGACGCGATGTTGAGAATAAATTGATTTATCAAAAACTGTATCAGTTCGAATTTGGTGAAAAGTTAGATGTATTCGACTTTGCCATGAATACTGATATATTATCATTAGAATCTTTAATTATTATATCAAAAAACATAGTAGAGAATGTAATAAGCTCGTTTTGAATATCATGAAATTTAAAGGTAACGAAAATTAATGGAATTTGATCTCCCTCAATTAGACAATTTAGTAAAGATAAATGATGGTACATCCGATGAGAAATTTGGATACTATCCAAATAAAAGACCTATTGTGCAATTATTAAGCTATGGACTGATTTTGTTGGATAAACCTCCTGGCACTACAAGTCACGAAATTGTTTCGTACGTTAAAAAAATACTTGGCCTAGAAAAAGCTGGGCATAGTGGTACCTTAGATCCAGGAACAACTGGATTATTGCCTATTGGATTAGATGAAGGTACAAAAATAGTTCCTGTACTACTGATGGGGCCAAAGGAATACGTTGCTCTAGCTAGACTGCATAGTCATATTTCCACTGAAAACCTCGGTCGGGTATTGAAAGAATTTACCGGTCCAATATATCAAAAACCACCTCAAAGATCATCTGTAAAACGTCAAACTCGTGTGAGGACTATTTACGAATTGGAACTGCAAGATCAATTTGATCGATTGTTACTATTGAGAACACTATGTGAGTCTGGAACATATATCCGTAAACTAATATATGATATTGGGGAAGTGCTTGAAGTTGGTGCCTCAATGATAGAGTTAAGGAGGACTAAGGTTTGGAATTTTATAGATGAATCCGACTATGTTAGACTACATGATCTGGTAGACGCATTTCAGTTGTATAAAGAATCAGGCAATGAAGAGAAACTTCGAAGAATTATACTTCCAATTGAAATGGCGATGACTCATATTCCAGCAATAACTATTAGAGATACTGCAATAGATGCTCTTTGCCACGGCGCACAGTTAGCATTACCTGGTATAGTGTCAATTCCTGAAAACTTAAAAAAAGGTGATTTGGTGGGAATTTATTCACTAAAAGGAGAAATTGTTGGACTGGGTATATCTGTATTAGAATTTGATGAATTTCTTAGTAAAAAGAAGGGGATTTGCTTCCAAATAAAAAGAATCGTTATGAAACCAAACACATATCCGAAATTTTGGTCCACATCCGAATCTAATGCCAACCCTGCTAACACCTCCGACATAAACAGTGATGAATCGATCTTTACATAATTATGAAATTCAGATCCACCCACAACTTGTAATTACCAGGCAATTAGATTTATGCGGAAATGATGAGAATCTAAATTATTAAATAGTCTCTCCAATTCCAGGATTTGTCTTATCTAACATTGATATTTTTCTTGCGAGATTTTCCATAGTACCGGGCAAATGACAATTACACATGCAGTCATCACATTCTGCGTGTTTTAAATTCTTGCAAGAGTTTGAAAGTTGTAATTTTTCCATATACTTATCTTCTGATTACGTGTTCTAAATTTAATTGTTTAATCTATAGAAAATTTTATTTAATTTTGATGTGTTATATTATCAATTACATTTGGTGGTGAGATTTGGTAATAAGGATCTGGCTAAATATCCTTTCTTAAAAGAAGCATTTTCGTATGTCGTTAAATATGATTTTAAACTCGAAGATCTTGACAGTAGAGATTATCTGC
This sequence comes from uncultured Nitrososphaeraceae archaeon, assembly GCA_963759575.1. GTDB lineage: Archaea > Thermoproteota > Nitrososphaeria > Nitrososphaerales > Nitrososphaeraceae > Nitrosocosmicus. The sequence goes on from CAVWZU010000001.1 coordinate 308,139, forward strand.
ATCTCATCGACAAGGCTACTGAAAAAATAGAACAATATCTATTTTCTGGGAGGTGTGAATATCAAATTAATTATAGCAAAACACATGAAATAATAGTACAAGAAGAAGTTGTCATATTTCTTATCTCTTTGCTATTAGTCAAATCTATATCGATCCAAGCAGTGACCAAAAAATTTGCGTTATTGGAATCAATGAGATTTGAAAAATATCTTATTTCTGATTTGAATACCGCTAATCGAGATGACAAGACTATCAAACTGATACTTTACAAGATTTTTGAGGATTTATTTAAGTACTAAAATCATGTTAGAAGTAGATATTTATAACTTCTACAAAATCCGAATCACTGATTATTTGGATCACCCTATTGCATTTCAAGAGAAAGAATGGAATTTAGTTAATAGAACTCTTCACAATGGGTTTGTGTATTTAGATGGGGCTGAAATAGTACGGTTATTCAGAAATGAACTTTATTTACTAATAATAGATAGGATTCATAAAATGAGCATTGATAGAATTCCAGATACCATCATGGCGATTTCAAAATCTATCAAAAAGCGATGGGAACAAATGCACCCGTCTAACAGCGTACTTGTTTACAATGCGGTTACGCCTCCATGCATTCAGCACATATATGATAAAATTAGTAAAGGTGAGAATTTGCCCCATCCTGCTAGGCTACTTTTGGGCACATTTCTAATATATTCCAATAAAACACTAGAGGAAATGTTAGATCTTTTCAAACGATTACCCGATTTCGATGAAAAAATTACTCGGTATCAGTTAGAACATCTTGCAGGTAAAAAAGGCAGTTCCAAAAGGTACTATGTTCCATCTTGTGAAAAGATAAAACTAGAAAATTTATGCTATGAGACAAGTATATGTCAGGGGATTAGCAACCCTGTTCAACTCGTTAGAAAGAAATCGGATATCTAACATGTCTGATACGGTACCTTTTGATTCAAACAACTCCGGAAAAAACGGCAAGCATACATCCAGATACCAAAATGCTGAACCCGACGACAAAAATAAGAATTGGCTTGAAGGAGTTTTTAGGAGGTACTACTTTTATCATTACTCACAACTTGATCTAGGTGAGTTGATTAATGAACATGAATTTGGATTCAGACTGTTCGATGGGAAAATCCGCAGGCACCTAGCCTTTAACGATAAAAAAGAGTTATATGCATATATTATAAAATTTTCTCCTTCTGACATCTTTTATTCTTCGTCACGTTATCAAAATCCGAAGGCAGAAATCGATCAAAAAGGCTGGATTGGGTCCGATCTTATATTTGATATTGATGGAAAAGATCTTCACTTAGAGTGCGCTCAAAGTCATAACTTAATTTTGTGTAAGGATTGCAGCTTTATATCTAAAGGGATTATTCCTAAATGTGCCGGGTGTAATAGTACTCGATTACAAATTATCGATATACCATGCACTAGATGTATTAAATCTTTAAACGGGGAGGTTAAAAAGCTAATAGAAATACTTAAAGATGATTTTGGGATTGATGGAGAATCTGTTTTTATCTATTTTTCGGGCAACAACGGATATCACATTCACGTTGTCGATAAAAATTTTTATGAGGCCTCAGCTCAGAAACGTAGTGCTTTTGTTCAATACTTAATGGGCAAAGGATACTTGATTGAGAATTTAGGCATTAGAAAAAATACCGATGGCGTCCTTACACCGATTCACAATAAGGTTCAATATAACCAGGGTTGGAGAAGGAGAATTTTTGATTCGATGCATCTACCCATTCAGAATCATAGAATTGATGACAAGTTTGTCAAGAAATATGCTCGCATGCTGGATACAAAAAATGATAACATCAATGACATCATTAGTACCAATATGTTTAACCTCTCTGCAAAAATCGATCCGAATGTCACTATGGACATTCACCGAATATTCAGGCTCGCTGGTTCCATTAACAGTAAGAGTGGATTAATCAAAGCTTTTTGCAAAGATTTGGATTCATTCAATCCATTTGTAGATGCCTGCTTTATTGGAGACTCTAATGTTAAAATAAATTCAAAACTTAATATCAAAATATCTTTAAAAGAAAAACAATTTAGTATAAAAACTGGAGTGAATACACTTCCTGAGTATGTGGCTGCTTATGTGGTTTGTAAGGGTATTGGAGATATTCAAGAATATACATAGTAATAAGTCATAAAGCCAGGTTATCAGTGATGGACCATGGATCAGACTATGACCCGACTGTAGAATACTGGGTCATTGCATTTTTTAAATCGCATTCAAAAATTAAAACATATTACAGGCAATTCATGGCCACCGGCTTCTATGAGGCTTTTGATATTGTGATGACTTTTTCTGAAAGAACTGCTTGTCAAATTCTTTGGTACAAAGAGAAACGTAAATGTGATTCAAAATTCACAGAATTAGGTATCCCCTTCTTGGAAAGCTTTTGTACTTTTTGCAATAAAGAGTTTAATAATATTGAGCCTATAAAGTGTAATTACGAAAAAAATAATTTCAGTTGCAAGTCTGAATTTTGCTCGGTAGATTGCAAGCAGGAACATTTTTACTTTAAACATGTTAGATAACAACGTTTAATTTCCTAATTAGGTAACCTTTTTTATTAATTCTAAATATCCCTTGACCATGTCAGGATCAATTACACCTTGAACTACTGAAGGAATGCCCGATTCCAAAACTATATCCATTGCTACTGCACTGTAAGGAATAGCAAATTCTTCAATCTCTTGTGAATTTTGAGTTTCATAAATTTGTTCATCACTATTTCCGGTTATGTTGAATGCCAAAATCCTGTCAATTTTGCGCATACCTGATCCTCCTCCCCTGCCTCCTGCTGAGCCACTAGATTCTTTAACCATTAAAACGAATATTGTATTTTCTCTCATTCTGCCCCCTACACTGGTCAAATTAATTTCCTGTGATGAAACTATCAATTTCCGCTTTGGGAGCTGCAATATCTCTGATACTTTAAAGACCATGCGATAATGAGAATGCATACCAATAAAAATATTTATTGTAGCTGGGATGTTGGTAGAAATAAATAATGAATAGATAAAATAATTTATCAATTATGGCCAAGTCTAACAACGAGGGTTATCTTATTACAATCGCTTGGGAAAATGACGGGGTAAAATTGATTGATCAAACTAAATTACCTGAATCACTTGAATATTTAACCTGTAAGAACCATTTGGATGTAGCAGACGCAATTAAAAATTTAGCAATTCGTGGAGCTCCAGCAATTGGCGTTGCTGCAGCGATGGGGCTCGCCCTGTGTGCTAACAATAGCAAATGTAATAACAAGGATAAGATGATGGATGAGTTAGCACAAGCTTACGATATTTTGCTCAATACCAGACCAACAGCCATCAACCTAAAATGGGGATTAGATAGGATATATGATGAGGCAAGGAAATACGATACGGTAGACGATATCAAGAAGCATACTATTCTTGAAGCAATTAAGATGTCTCATGATGATGTTACAATCAATAAGCAGCTGGGAAATTTTGGCTCTGATTTAATCAATGATGGGGAAGTAGTGATGACCCATTGCAATGCTGGGGCGTTGGCCACAGTCTCATATGGGACCGCGCTGGGTGTAATCAGGTCAGTAATGGAGTCAGGGAAGAAGGTTAGTGTTATTGCAACAGAGACCCGACCCGTAATGCAAGGATCAAGGCTTACTGCGTTTGAGCTTGTTCATGACGGTATTGATGTTAGTTTAATTCCAGATACTGCAGTAGGATATTTAATGTCAAATAAGATGATTGATAAAGTAGTGGTTGGTGCTGACAGAATACTAAAAACAGGCCATGTTTTTAACAAGATAGGTACTTATCAAGTGGCTCTCCTTGCTAAGGCCCATAACATCCCATTTTACGTGGCTGCACCATTATCAACTTTTGATATGAATAATAACGAAAAAGATATCGTTATTGAAGAGCGTTCTGTAGATGAGGTAGTAAAAATAGGTGAAAAAAGAGTCGCACCAGTAGGGGTAAGAATTTTTAATCCTGCTTTTGATATAACTTCTCCAGATCTGATTGCCGGAATAATTACGGAGAAAGGGGTGATTTATCCACCCTATGAATTAAACCTGGGGCCACTGTTTCAATCGGAATGAAGACAGGGCTGTAACATCTAAAGACCAGACCATTCAAAAAAATTTAAAAAGCGGTTGACTACACATTGAATAGTGCATACAGAGCAAATAACTAGGGAAAGAGTCTTTTCCGAATTAAGAAAATGTATGGATCCAGAAATTCCAGTTAATGTAGTTGATCTTGGTTTGATCTATAATGTGGATGTTTCGGAAAAAAATAATATTGATATTAAAATGACCATGACTACACGTGGTTGCCCCTTACACGATACTTTGGTAAGCGATGTAAAAAAATATATCAATACCATAGAAGGTGTTGGGGAGATTAATGTACAAATAGTCTGGGACCCTCCCTGGTCTATAGAAAAAATGAATCCGGCAGTCAGGGATAAACTCGGATTCGGGAAACCCACATTGAGATTTAAGATTGACTATGAAAAGTATATGCCCATGAAGGCCGGCAAAGTGACTAAGCAGGAGGATGGATTTTTAGCTGTAGTTAATGAGAAAGGCCAAGGATTCATGGTAAATGAAAACATAATCGAGTTCTGGGAAAATTGTACTGGGGACAAGACCATAAACCAATTAGCCGACAATTTCTCAGAAAAATTAAGTCTGCCACGACAACAGGTAGAACAGGAGGTAGTTCAGTTGATTCAGCAACTGATGGAGGCAGAGTTGTTGATGCCTCCTAATGAGAATTAATCAGGTTTAGATGGATTCACCCCAAGGTCTCAACCTTTAACCCTTAACCCTCAACCAATCCCTCAATCATCACAGCCCAGCCCAGCTGGGCCAGTCAACCCAAGATTAGGTTGATTTGCTCAAAACATGATGCCTTGTTTTGATATCAATTAGTTTCTCCATCGGAGGTCTCTTTTAGTTTGAATGAGATTAGATTCCTTAATTCATCGTCTATCATATGCTCCGAATTTATGTTCAAGGATTTGGCAATAATCTCTAGTTTTTCACGTTCCGATGATATAGGTCTCTGAATTTGGGGACCTTTGTATACGTGGTTATTGGTAGTTGTCGTCATTGATGCATCTGAAACGAACATGTTTTTTTGTTCCATTATTTTCCCCTTTGCCTTTTCGTATTCCCCTACAAATTTACCTATTGTTTTAGAAATACTCCCAATTTTCTTGGGAAATATGAAAATAATTATAACAACAAAAATGATAAACCATTCAGAACCTGCGATATTTAACGCATAGCTTGGGAAAAACATGCCTCTACTAATAATGAACGGAATGCAGTAATTTTTCTTTTACTAGTATTGCAATTTCTAAAAAACTAGTCTTTGCCTTTTATGTTTTTCTTAGGGAGTAATGAATATCTTTGTCAAAACATAATAACAAGATAATAAAATATTCACATTGTGAAATCAGGTAGAAACAAGGGTATGCTTGATAGTCTCATACAAAGCGATGTTATCTTAGAACCTCTAGACACTCTCATTAGAAAATTTAAGTCAGGTGAATACATCGTATCAGTTTATGGTTTGGGTCATGTGGGTGCTCCAATTGCCTCTGCTTGGTTGAGATCAGGTCTGACTGTAATAGGCATTGATAAATCTTCAAAAGTTTTGGAAAATGCCCGAAAAGGACTAACTCATATTCCAGAACCGATGGTCAATGAAACTTTTACCGATGGCTTAAAAAATAACAAATTTATGGTATATGTTGACCCGATTCAAGCGTCCCGTATCTCAAAATTGAAGATGATATGTGTCCCTGTTTTGATAAGAAAAAACAAAGCTGATTTAGACGCTGTAAAAGATGTGGCCTCTGCAATTGGGACTGGTTTGAAGAGAAATGACATCGTCTCCATACATCCATCTGTTCCGCCTGGAACTACAGAAAAGTTTTTGATACCTATTTTAGAGAAATCAAGTGGCATGAAAGCTGCTTCGGATTTTTTTGTGATTTATAATCCTGAAAGAATTTATGAGGGTCGTGCCATTTTTGACATCGAAGAAGGACATCCTGGAATAGTATCTTCAAATGATAATTATAGCCTGGATCTTGCAGAAAAATTGTTTGGTCTTATTTATAAGAAAGGATTAATACGAATTTTGGGAATCAAAACAGCTGAAGCTGAAAAGTTATTTGAAGGGGTGTACAGGGATGTAAATATAGCTCTCGCAAATGAGCTGGCCAAGTTAAGTGATAGGTTAAATATTGATTTCTGGGAAGCCAAAAAGGCGGCCAACTCACAGAATTTCTGTCATATCCACGATCCAGGAATTGGGGTCGGTGGTGCATGTATCCCAGTGTATCCTCAATTTATCCTTGATGTTGCGGCAAGAAATAAGATAAATTGTAGAATTACCAAAACTGCCAGAACAATTAACAATGATATGCCATCATACTCTTTGAACAACGCATTGAAAATGCTTCCTAGGAAGGTAATTAGGAAATCCAAAATAACTATTTTGGGCCTCGCTTTTCGTGGGGGAGTGTCTGACACCCGACTCTCGCCTACTTATGAGATACTAAAAGAATTAACCAGATTAAAAATTAAAGACGTCATAGTTCATGATCCGTTGGTAAAAGAGGATAATCTAATTTCAAAATACAAAAATGTACAACTCGTAAATAATTTAGATCACGCTGTAACCAATCGCGATCTACTAATCTTGGCTACCAATCATCAAGAATATTTGAAGCTCAATCCTTCCAAAATCGGTCAAACTCCTATTTATGATGGTAGAGGTTATCTTAATCCGGGTGATTTCGAAAAAAATCTTTATAGAGGAATAGGTAGACCAATTCAGCCTTGATTTTATGATTCGACATTACTTTGGTTTCTAATAACATTTTTATTTATTTTCTTCACAATCTATTTAATGGTCAAAACACAATCTTCACAAAAGCTGATATCTGGCTCTCAGGCACCTGATTTCTTATTAAAAGGAGTCGACAATAAAAATTACTCATTAAAAGATATCAAGTCACGTACCCTTTTAGTAGTTTTTATTTGTAATCATTGTCCTTACGTTAAAGCAAGAATAAACGATTTGATCTCTCTGCAGTCTAAATTTGACAACTCTGATTTACAAATTGTAGGAATTAATAGTAACGACGCAGGTTACGAAGGGGAGGGATTCGATAATATGGTAAAATTTGCTCAAGAATATTCCCTCAATTTCCCATATCTTATAGATGAAACTCAACATGTGGCAAGGGACTACGGAGCAGTCTGCACCCCAGATCCATTTCTATTTGATGAATCTAAAAAACTAGCTTTTCACGGCAAAATTAATGACGCTCTAGAACCTAACTCTAGTGCCTCAGTCAACATTATGGAAAACAATATTCAAAAAGTACTGGATGGAAAAAAATCTAGTATAGAAAAGGATTTTGACCCTTCGATTGGATGTTCAATCAAATGGATTAATTGAAATACAAAATGTAGGAAACCAAGTGGGGTAAAGGCGCTTTTTTTAACATTTATTTTTAATCAGTTAAGTAATTATAAAATATACATTCAGTACACCTATGGTAAAAATATCAATAAAGAGTATTGATGATGTAAATATATCTCAAGGGTTATTTGTCATAGGATTAGATGAGAGCAATAAAGATCTGAATTACCTAAGTAAAAATACTAAATTAACGGATATTTTGGATAAACACCAAGTCTTTCAGGAGGAACATTTAGAAAATATAAGAAAATTTGGAAAAAACATGATTCTTTCTTTGAACGATGGTGATAAAATTTTAAAGATCATGTTATTAGGAATTGGAGACAGTAAAAAACTAAATGAAGATAAATTCAGACAACTTGGGGGACTGATCTCCCTTAAAGCAAAGGAACTAAATTTTCATAATGTCAGTATATCTAATTTCTATTCCAGTTCCTCAAACCTTGAATCAATAATCGAAGGCTTAGTCTTGTCCTTGTACGAATTTAATAAATTTAAAGAAGACAAAGCCGACAAAACACGACCAACCTTTTATGAAAGTTATTCTGTGGAAATTATCGCCACAGATGATTCTAATCTCAGGAATAGGATTGAAATTAGTAAGATAATAAAAATATGTGAAGCAGTCTTTTATGCAAGAGACCTTGCAAACTCTCCTCCAAATGTGATAAATCCAAATTCTTTAGCTAATTCTGCTAAAACTCTTGAAGAAATGAAAAACATCCGTGTTGATATATTAAATCAGAACCAAATCAAAGACTTGGGTATGAATGGTATCATATCAGTTGGAAAAGGCAGCGAAAATGAACCTAAGTTAATCGTAGTAGAATACAATAATTCAACTGCATCTGGGGATAAACCCATAGTCCTTGTCGGCAAAGCAGTAACGTTTGATACTGGTGGTATCTCGATTAAGCCCAGCGATAGGATGGATGAAATGAAATTTGATAAGAGCGGCGGATGTACAGTCTTAGGCATAATGAAGGCGTTGGGGAATTTAGATCTGCCAATCAATGTAGTAGCGATTATCCCGGCGGTAGAAAATATGCCTTCAGGATCTTCTTATAGACCAGGGGATATCATTCGAATGTATAACGGTAAGACCGTCGAAGTTTTGAATACGGATGCTGAAGGTAGATTGATCTTGGCTGACGCATTGGCTTATGGTGTTGCCAAATATTCTCCAAAATATATCCTTGATTTTGCCACCTTAACAGGTGCGTGCATAATTGCCCTAGGAACAAATATAGCCGGAATTATTGGAAATGATGATAAATTGATTAACAAATTAGTATCAATGTCTAATAGTACGGGGGAGAAACTTTGGCAATTACCGTTGTCAGAAGAGTTCTCGGATCTTATAAAGAGTAATGTTGCTACTATTAAGAATATTGGTGGCAGAACTGGTGGGACAATCACAGCTGCAGCATTTTTGTCACATTTTATAAGTGATGTACCATGGGCTCATTTTGATATTGCCGGTACTGCATGGACCCAAGATGGAACAGCAGACAAGAGTTATAATCCTAAGGGTTCTACTGGGTTTGGAGTTGGTACCATTATAAAGTTCCTCAAAGAGCATCAAAATAGCTAGAGTACACCTTTATTTTTTTTCTCTAACAACACTGAATTTAAGAAAAGGTGCCAGCACTGCTGTTTCCCAACGGCTCACGCACGTCAGTATCCAGCAGCGACATCAGGTTTGACTTCCGGGTTCGGAATGGGACCGGGTCGGGCCCTAACGCTATGGCCGGCTACCTTTTATTATATTTCCGTCAATTTAATCCTTCCTATGTCTGCTACCTGTGACAAAATTAAAAATTCTAGGTAGGATTGTAAATTCATAGATAAAACATGATAACATGCTAACACTTGCTGGTTATGCGAATTGGCCCAGTTATTAAGAATGGGTACAATCAATCATAATCACACAGCATTAATTTGATATAGTTATCAAAATTCATTTGCGAGGTAAAATAAAAGCAAAGAATTGTTCCCTGAAGCAGGAAACCTGTTAGGCTTTGGAACAGGGTGAGGTGCAAACAAGTGATAATTCAGATAAATGCAAGAGTTACTATTCAACTAGGGGGGAAAGACTAGTAGTATATTACCGTCCAGAGGCCAAAGATTGTGTTGGTGAACCCCTTGTGTATACGAAAACTCTGCATAACAAACCTACTTTATCAATTCTGATCCTTACATCTTGATATCTGCATTGTTTATGATTCTTTATGCCTTGGTATCTTGTTTACCTTTTTAGTTCATCCAAATTTATTTTCGAGACTGGCGAAATTCTGTAAATATCGCCTTTTGACCATCTTGCTGTCTTCAATTCACGATTTATATAAAAGATTTGTGAATATTATACTAAGCAATTGGATAAACATGGAAATTTGACTCATAGAGTTGCTGTTTTAGACCAGGAATTGTGTCAACCAAGAAAATGTGGTCTTGAATGCATAATCTATTGTCCTGTAAACAAGACTGGTGGAGAATGTATTATTCAAAGGCCTGATGATGGAAAGGCAGTTATTTATGAGGATTTGTGTACGGGGTGTACTATTTGCATTAAAAAGTGTCCTTTTGATGCTATTGTAATAGTTAATCTTGCCCAAGAAATTGGTGTAGACAAGATACATCAATATGGAATCAATAGTTTCAGGCTATATAAAATTCCTATACCAAAAGAAGGTACTGTAACAGGTATTGTGGGTAGAAACGGTATGGGGAAGTCTACAATAATAAACCTGCTTTCAGGAAATATAAAACCTAATTTTGGGAACTATGATAAGGAATTGAGTTGGGATGAAATTCTAGCAAAGTTATCTAGCATTGAGCTACGCAAACACTTTGAAAAAATTCAATCCAAATCATTGCGTACTTCAATAAAACCTCAGCTTGTATATCTTATCCCCAAGGCTTTCAAAGGTACCGTAGGCGAATTACTAAAAAAATATGACGAAAGGAAGGTTGCGGATGTATTGATAGAAGAGTTAGGTCTAAAATACTCACTAGATAGAGATCTTTCAACATTAAGTGGGGGCGAATTACAAAGGGTAGCTGTGGCTGTTGCTGCTGCTAAGGATGCAGAATATTACTTTTTCGACGAACCTTCTTCTTTTAATGATATTTATCAGCGTTTGGCGGTGGGGCGGGTCATAAACAATTTGGCTCAGGAAGGTAAAAGTGTAATGATTGTAGAACATGATATGTCTTTACTTGATTACCTATCGGATAACATTTACATTACCTATGGAGAGCCGGGTGCCTATGGTATCGTATCATCCCTTCAAAGCACTAAAGTAGGTATAAATAATTTCCTAGAAGGGTATATTCCTACTGAAAATGTTAGGTTCAGGGATAAAGCATATAAATTTGATATCTCCAGTATTACCGAGACTGTTCTCTCATCTTCTCCTATAGTGGAATATACTGCCCTTATGAAAACCCTAGGTCAATTTTCTCTTATTGTAGAGAAGGGGGAGATACATGAGGGGGAGGTAGTCGGAATTGTTGGTGCTAATGCTTTAGGTAAAACTACCTTCATGCGGATGCTAGCTGGCATCGAAAAGATCGATGAAGGTAGCCTGGACACAACCGTAAGAATATCTTACAAACCTCAATATCTCAACCAAGATATTGATGGGGATGTTCGCTCGTTAATCTATTCTGCAAACAGTGGGCCATTCGAGGGTACCACAGTAGAAGAACATGTGTTATCTCCGTTGGGAATCAAAAAGTTGTATGACAAATCCATAAAGGGACTTAGCGGGGGTGAATTGCAAAAAGTGGCAATATCGTTATCATTGATCAGGTCTGCTGATGTCTATGCGTTAGATGAACCATCTGCATTTCTAGACATAGAAGATAGAATTACGTTTGCGAAATTCATACAAAGATTTACTAAATCAAACGGAAAGTCTGCATTAATTATAGATCATGACATTCAATTGATAGATTTAGTTTCGGATAGATTGATTATTTTTGAAGGTATCCCCGGTATAAAGGGAACAGGTACATCTCCAAACACTAAGGAAATTGGTATGAACGACTTTCTTAAGTCACTCTCAATATCCTTTAGAAGGGATGAGACAACTGGGAGACCTAGAGTTAACAAAGAAAGCAGCAGGCTGGACAGACAGCAAAAAACAGATGGCAATTACTACTACTTGAAGAACAAATAGATTTACAAGTTGTATTATTAGATGAGTAAATTTTTGAAAAAACTTCTCAAAGGCATATTGGCAGATGAGGATCTCGAAAAAGTTTATTCTTCATTTGATATGATAGGCGACATAGCTATCATTAAAATTCCTGATTCCCTATTGACAAAAAAAAATGTTATTGGAGAAGTCATACTTGAAAGTATAAAAAACCTAAAATCTGTTTTTTTACAAAGGTCGTCAGTTTCCGGAGAATATAGGCTACGAGGACTAGAAGTTATTGCAGGAGATGAGAAATACGTTACTTATTACCGGGAGTATGGTTGCAAGTTTTTGGTCAATGTGGCCACCTCGTATTTCTCACCTAGATTGTCAACCGAACGACTCCGAATTTCAAATTTGGTTACTCCTGGAGAAATAGTAGTAAATATGTTTGCAGGGGTTGGAACATTTTCAGTAATAATGGCAAAAAAACATCAAATAAAGGTATACAACATTGATTCCAACTTGGATGCTTATATTTTGAGCGTCATGAATTCAAAATTAAACAAGTTAAGTGATCGCATCTTTTCAATACATGGAGATTCTCAGCAAGTACTTCATTCAAGCACCTTCAAAGACCGGATAGATAGAGTGCTACTCCCGTTACCCGAAAGGGCCCATGAATTTGTAGACATTTCCATAGATTGCTTAAAACCCTCCGGAGGGCGTTTACATTTTTTCTCGCACATAAAAAGTGATACCAAAGCGCAGGTTATCCCAACTTCTGAAGCTCATATTGGCAACTTATTCTCAAAATACAATTTTGAAATAGAACATACTCAAATAGTCAGAGATGTAGCTCCACGGCTTTATCAAACAGTTACGGATTTATTTATTTCCAAATGATCCCATTCATTTGATCAGTAAGGGAATCTTATTTCGCATTAGTATTTTTTTCATTAACTGTAAGAGTAACTCCAATCCACCCCACTATAAAGAATATAACGCCTACAATCACGGCCACAGTCAATTTTAGCAACAAAATGCCCAAATCCGTTGCAAAAAGAGTATAAGTATAAGCAGTGAAAAAAGAGCTAGCTATTAATATTAGGATGATTCCCTTGATTTTTTCGGTTCCACTCATAGTTTTTTCATTCTAAAACTCTTGTATTTAAACCATCGAATTGACCAGGAAAGTAGAAGTCAATCATACTATTTGTTTGTAAATACCAAACTAGGCTTTTCAATAGTTTTGATATAACACTCCTCTATCTTGCGTAAGAATTGTTCTCTAGTTAAATGATTATTGTTTAGAAAGGCAGCAATGGAACTACCTCCTGCTCCCGCACCTTCTTTTACAAATCCTTCCGAGTAAGATCGCAGCCCCTTTTTAGTCGAATTTTCTAAAAGGAGATCAATGTAAAAAATAGGTACATCATCTGTAATGTTATTCATCAATCCAACAATGTCTGATTGTTTATCATTGATTATGTAAGAAGTTGTTCCTATACAGATATTATCTCTTAACGTTACATTCAACGATTTTAACAAAGCTATTATACAGCACATCTGAGTTCCTCCAGCCAAGATAATTTTCTTTCCGCTGGAAATGATTTCCTCAGCTAGCCCGACGACTGCTGGCATTAGCGGATCCCCCATGTTTGCTATGGCCCTAAAGGGGTCGTTTGAACAATCTCCAGCTATCAAATTAGATCTTGATAATGCTTTCTCAACTACCATGTTTTTCAATTCATTCGGGTTCTCTGGCATACTACTGCTGACCCTATTATATCCATCGATGCCCAGTGCCTGCATTACACCCAACGCTGTTGTTGTACCACCGGGAATACTTTCTCCTATAATTACAGTTTCATTTATTTTGGCCAATTCTCTCCCCATCAATTTGCCCATATCATAGTTTTTTGTTACATTCTCTAGTCCTAAACCCTGCTCTTGAAGTATATTCTTGCCAGATTCAGAATTAATGTTAACATAAGGTAAGATAGGCTTGATTTTGGACCCTGAGTCGACTACTGATATCGGGATATTTGATAAATCCAATGCAGTTTTTGTAATTATTGCAGGCGTTGGCTTTCCATCTGGGGTGGCAGGAATTGAATCAATGCATTTACATCTCCCATAGTAGATATATTCTGCATCGGCGGCGGGTGTATATTTTAATAATTCTGTATTTGCTCCGGCAACAGTCAGACCAGGAATCGTAGATGTATCTGTATAAGATATTGCCAAAATAAAAGATGTTCTGGGTGATTTGAAGGACAATAAATCATTAATGCCTTTCTTGGAAGAGAAACTCTGTATAATATCAGTAGTCAACAAAATTCTGTCAAAGTCTATCGATAATAATCTTTACTGGTTGAAGGAAGGCTGGGAAGCTAGGGGCTGAGGAGCTGTGGAGGCTGCAACAGAGGGGAGCGGGCAGGGAGATGATGTGATGGTGTGATGGTGATGAGGATCTATCCTTACGAGCTCATATGATTGAGGAAATCATCCTCATCCTTGAATTTGAAAACAAAATTGGATTCAAATTCTTTTTGTAGCGTCGACGTTTTACTTGAACCATAATGATGTCCAGGGAGTATCATCAAATTTCCGTCCAAATTCACTAATTTGCTGTATATAGAGTTAAACATTTCATGCGGATTACCTCCAGGCAGGTCTAGCCTCCCACAACTGCCTACAAAAACGGTATCTCCAGTGATCATAAGTTTGTCATCAATTATTAAACAAATACTATCCATTGAGTGACCTGGAGTGTGAATTATTTTGATCTTTGAATCACCAAATTCAATAATCTGTCCATCATCCACTTCAATGTCTTTCTTCAACGGTGATAACTTATGTTGTATCACTTTTGCCCCTGTAGCGGTTTTTACTTGTTCATTACCAAATATATGGTCAAAGTGTGAATGTGTGTTTAAAATATACTTATTACTAAGCGAATTTCTTTGAAGATAATCAAAGATTATTTCCAAGTTCCAAGAGGGATCTACAATTATTGAATTCTTATTTTTTTCATCTACAATTACATAAGTGAAATTCGCCATTTCTCCTACCAGAAATTGTTCTACTTTCATGCTAGATCACAGCATCCCTTTTTCTGCTTCAAATGGTATTCCGATCTTTTTAACTATTAACCTTCCCACGACCTCTGGATTCTTGAGCAAGCCATGTTTTGGTCGATGAAAAGTTATTGTTGCGTCTGCACTAATTGCTTTGTCATTAATTTTTCCGGTATCTGGATCTAAGCCTGAAGGGATATCAACTGCAAGTATGAAGCTAGTTCCTTTTTCATGATTTATTGTTTCAATCACTTTTGAATAAGGTTCTTTTATTTCTCTTCTGATTCCAGTTCCAAAGATCCCATCCAAAATAATACTTGCCTTTTTAATCTCGTCATCAATTTCAGTAATACTATTTGATTCTAAAGTAAATTTTCTTATTGAATCTATCTTACTTATGATTTGCCAGTTTAGAATGGATTCTGTGGTTTTTAATTCCTCTGGGGAACATAACAAGACCACAGTCAGGTTGATTTTCTTATCCGATTTATTGCGTGCATGAATGTATCCTGATAGGTGACGCATTGCAACCAGTGCATCACCGCAGTTATTTCCCTTACCACAAACTGCGACTATTGAATTATCTAGTATTTTTTCATTGAATTCGACCACCAAGAAATCTGCAATTCTAGATCCCGCATTCTCCATCATCAAAATTTTCTTCATGGAATAAATGGATTCTCCGTTGTTTTCTATCTCGTACATCTGACTTGAAGATATTGGCTCATACCCTTTCTCGATTGCAAAATTACTTTTCATATTCATGAATTTACTTATCTTAAAGATTGTACTAATAAATTTTTTCTAAAAATCTAGCGAAGTCCTTTATTGATAAGAGTGTAACCTCTTTTCTTCATGGGATTTTACTTTCTTATCGAGATCCTCTGTATGATCTTTTGTAATGTGAATTTTATAACAATCATCATGCAGGATTCCTAGGTCGCAGAATTCACATGATGTTACAAATTCCAATTCCTTGAAATCATGCTTACAAAAACTGCACTTCTCATTAGGCAATGACTCGGTCAATAACGGTTTTAGCCATCCTTCTCTCCATAAGACGTTGGGCAATAAATAAACAGTAATCTGGTCCCTTAAATATCTATTATATATTAAAAGGCATCAGATAATTTTTTAATTTAACTTTCTTTATTTTAGAATCATAAATTGCATAGGTATCTCCATTGTAATTACATTTAATGATGGGAAATTTTTTTGGCTTTTTCTTAAATTTTACTATTTTGTAATACTCTTTTGTTTTTCTTGGCAGGTATTTTATTTCGCCCTTAACGATGAGCCTTTGTTTTCTCATAAATTTAAATGCCAAAATTATGTATCTGTCTTGATAAGCCTCAAACATTTGTGTAATGAGATAACATCTGTCAATTTGATCTTGAGGTACGTATATACTATTACTAGTAGCCGTTTTTGCCTCTATTGATAATAATACAGAGTCTGTGTTGTTTACTGCTACAATGTCAGGTAAGCCTGTGCTCGACCCTCCCAATCTTCGCGCAATCCATTCTCCAGAATTTAGTTGCTTAACCAAACGATACTCAAAATTATATCCTCTGCTCCTGCGAATATTGGTCATCCATTTCAACGTTTGATTTAGATGCCATAAATTTTTTTTTATACATTCATCGATACTATTTATAACGAGCTCCGAAACTGTATTTATGAGTTTTAATATTGATTCTACCACACTACAGGATTCGTTGAATGAATTTTCGTCTTATCTAAGACAGGTGGAATCAAGTAGGGAGAAACTAATAAAGGAAAATAGGGAAATTATTGCTTTGAGTAGTAAGGCTATTATATTGTTACACAGCGGAAAGACAGTCGAAGCAACTGAACTAATTAATAAAGCATTTTCGCTGCTCTCAGAACTTAAAAAATATGTCATTTCTGATTTAGAACGTTATTTGTGGCCCGCAGAACAAGAATACGTTGAAGCTGCTATTTTAAAAGAAATAGTTGAAAGGAAAGATCATTTTAGCGGACATGACGAGCTGCAAGTTTCTTTAAATGCATATGTTACAGGACTGCTAGATTGCATAGGAGAAATCAAGCGAATGATTTATGATAATCTTAGGAAGGACAATTTTGAATCCTCATTGTCTTTATTTACCATTATGCAGTCCTTATATGATTCAATCTACCCGTTTTCGTTCTATGACAATATTATATCTGGGGTCAGAAAGAAACTAGATGTGGGCAAACGGATAATTGATGATGTTCGTATTTCTATTACAGAGGAATACAGGCGAAAAAGCTTTCTAGACAGGATTGATAATGCGACCATCGTAAACGGTAGATTGCGTTAGATCCGTAAAGCAGGGAAACCTCTCTTAATATTCTAAAAAAATAAGTTTAAGCGAATTTGGTAAAAGCTTCTGATAAATATTTGTTTAACTTATTAGACCAATCCGGGAATCCTTCTGATGTATCGGGATAATTTCTATAATGTTTGACTAACTCTTCATTCATTTGAGAAGTAAATTTCAAGTCTTCTGCAAGTTCCTTATTTAGTGCTCCTCTTATCATCATACCTAGCTTGCTAACGGTGCTAAATTCTGGATGTTCACCGTTGGTAATCTTGTCAACATCCATTTTCGACAAAAAGTGCTTCATGCCATAGTTTATCTGTTCGTTGGTGAGTTGTTGGAGCATTCTTCTAAATACTTCCAGACCCGCTGTCTTGTATCCATATTCGTTAATGAAATTCTTGTTATACTTCCAAAGCCCATTCTCTGAAACATCTCCTGATTCTATTGCTTCAACCAGATCTTTTCCCGCTATTGTTGCTGCAATTATTGCAGGGCCTATTCCACCAGCATCGAGTGGCTTTGGCATCCATGCAGAGTCTCCAACCATCATATAGCCATTGGCTACCATACAGTCATTCTGCCTCCTTACGGAAACCTGCCATGTACCCCATTCATTGCCTAGGTCTTCCTCCCCTTTTGATAACCTTGGATTTGCTATAACCGGATTGACATCGACATAATCGTCAATTAACCTCTTCAAATCCCTCTTTCTTCCACTCTCCTTGTTTGCTTTATCAAACAGCTTTTGTTGAACACCCAAACCAATATTCACTTTATTTTCTCCTTTTGGAAAAACCCATCCATAACCACCTGGAGCCAAATTTTGATCCAAGTGTATTATACAATATTCTGGGTCAAAAAAAGTCTTGTCCTCATTACCCTTTTTATCAAAATCGTAAATATACCTGCCAGTAGATTCAAGATCATTCCTATCTATCTTTCTTTGTATGTGAGTTTTAATGGGTAGGTTTGTGCGTAGTACTGAAGTAACGCCGGTGCAATCGACAACCACCTTAGCAGTTTTCTTAAATATTTCTTTAGTCTTTATATTTTCCCCTTCAACACCGACTATAAAATTATTCTCAGATGTTAATTGTCTGATCATGATATTGCTAGCAATTTCAACTCCCAATTTGCTCGCCTCCGTAACTTGCTTTTGGGGTAACTGTTTTCTATTTAATATATATCCCTCTCCATCAAATGACACTCGGGTTTGGTGATCTGGTGAAAAGGCTACTACTCCCTTTACGGGATGTTCAATTTCTGGGTAACCCCACGATATCTTTATTCTATCCGTCATGTAATCAACAGTGTTTTTCCCTACTGCATCACCACAAATCCAACCCGATATGGTCTTCCTTCCTTGAATGTCGATAGAGTTCCTATCTAGTACTAGAATCTTCATTCTTTGTTTAGAATAGTAAGCTGCAGAGGAGGCTACTATTAGTCCAGCTAACCCTCCACCTGCTACTATGATGTCATAATCTGTTTTTGACAGGCTCATCTTTTCCTGATAATAGGTATAAGAAAGGATAATTAAAGCTATGTTGTTAATATGCACAATTAAGTTTTTTACTTCATTAACTCTGGAAAAAGGAAAAAATGGGATGAGATTTTCAATAAGATCGAATTAAAAATACATAATTCTAAAAGTGCATTCTGTACTGCATACAAATTAGTGAATTAGTGTCACTAGGCCTTCTGTACCAGTGAGCGTACCCGTTACGTAAGTACCATTATTTGAAGGATTATACGTTAATGCTAAGGGCACAATATTGAGATTTAGTGTTTCTGATACATCGTTATTAATACTATCTATAATGGATACCGAATTTGAAACTACATTAGCAACGTAAATGTTGTTGTTAGCTGGATTAAATTCCAATGCAGCAGGTTCGGTACCGACCACTATATTACCCGATAACGATTGATTTGATCCTCCAATTACCGAAACTGTTCCGGAACCGTAATTTGCAACGTAAATGTTGTTGTTAGCTGGATTAAATACTATTGCTTGTGGTGACATGCCCACTTCAATATTGTTGATTACAGTATTATTAGCACTTTCAATTACCGAAACTGTTCCGGAACCGTAATTTGCAACGTAAATGTTGTTGTCAGCTGGATTAAATTCCAATGCAGCAGGTTCGGGTACTGACCACTATATTACCCGATAACGATTGATTTGATCCTCCAATTACCGAAACTGTTCCGGAACCGTAATTTGCAACGTAAATGTTGTTGTCAGCTGGATTAAATTCCAATGCAACAGGATCACGTCCCACATCAACTTCCTTTATAACTGTATTAGTATTGCTGTCGATTATTGAAATAGAGTTAGAAATCGTATTTGCAACGTAAATGTTGTTGTCAGCTGGATTAAATTCCAATGCAACAGGATCACGTCCCACATCAACTTCCTTTATAACTGTATTAGTATTGCTGTCGATTATTGAAATAGAGTTAGAAATCGTATTTGCAACGTAAATGTTGTTGTCAGCTGGATTAAATACTATTGCTTGTGGTGACATGCCCACTTCAATATTGTTGATTACAGTATTATTAGCACTTTCAATTACCGAAACTGTTCCTGAATCACGATTAGCAACGTAAATGTTGTTGTTAGCTGGATTAAATACTATTGCTTGAGGGAATTTTTCTACCGAAATGGTCGAAATTACAGTTTCTCCATAGACCAGGTCAACTCCTTTTGATGAAATTAGGATCATAAGCGAAAAAATCAATACTGCAAAAACTATAGAGAACATGTCTTATGTTGTGTTATTACGGGTGATGTATTTAACAATTTCACAAATGTTTATGGCTTTGTAGAATTGACTTAATCCTTAAACCAGTTTATTTGATACTTTGGGTAGACCTAAATATCTTACCATAATACAACATAACGGCAACAATCACATCAATAATTAATTCACTAACAATTATTAAGGTCAATTATAAGTAAACGTCTAATAAAACCATATTAATTTTAATTACTGATTCAAAAATTATACTTGAATAGTTTTATCTGAAATTTTGGATTAGTATCAAATCTATTACGAAACCATTGAACCAATTAATGACTTTGGTCTTTTATTCGGGTTCGCCATATAAAAGGTATAAAGATAAAATGTTAGACTAAAAATGTCGTCTCAGATCTAACTAATGGTAAATACAAATGGTTTTGTAGCGTTACCCGGCTGCATATTCTCTGTTATGTAATAAACAGTGGCGGTCGCTGGAGTTTTCCCAGCCTTGATTGCTTGGTATAAAGTCCCAGGAACTCGACCGGCAACTGTAACCTCTTCTCCTTGCTTTAGTTCGAATGGGGATGAGGTAGCGGTGCAGCCTTGGAATTGATCCTGTCGTATAATTACATTTGCCTTAAAGAATGCAGTTAAAGGTGAATCGCACGTCCAGCAGGTAACATTATTGTGGCTGGTGAATTATTAACTACTGTTGCTAATAGTACAAAAGTGCTTCCCGCCTTTAGATTTGGAGGTGATGGATGAATGTCTATTAAAGTCGACTCCAGAACTTGATTCAGTCTATGTGGACCTGATATTAGTAGATTGAGAATATGAATATCGATCCTAGCTTAATGAAACATTGAGGATAGCGGTAATGAGTAGTATGGCTACTAACGGCAAGATTATAACTTATTTAAATTTGCGGTTAATTGCAATCTTCTCATTCATCTTCAAGACCTGCTTTGTATTTGTCACACATTATTCATTCGAACCTATTTCATAACGTTTTCTATTTGTTTTGAATGCCTTATCAAATGATTATGACCCATTAAATTAGAGAAAAAATGAAAAAAAGAAAAAATGATTGATTTGGTATTCACCAGAATGACCGAGTATCTTTGGTCCTTTTTATTGTATACTAATCGTCAGACTGCATTTATTTTAGTAAGCATCTTTAACATTCAGGATTTTGATAATAGATTAACGAATTTCTTTTGAAGAATTGAAGAAAATTGTTCATTCATTTCATATTTCTTGGAATAAAAAAATCAAACAAATTAAACTCATAATCAATCTATTGCTAAACCCCCCCTAGGTCGAATCCCTTGAAAATTCCCAGTTACGGAAGTTACCAGAGATACCCCCGCATGTATACCAAAAATACAGGGAAAATAATGCTTCAATCTTCTGTTACTCAAAAAACGAGTATAGCGTAGCAAAAATTATGTTTAAAAGTTTTTACTGCGTTTTAGCTCGTTTAGCATATCATTTTTTCTGCCGATTTTAAGAATCTGTAAAACCCTCTTCTTTATTTAGTAGGATGATACAAAACTAGGGACGAATTCAACGAGGATCTGCGACTACAGATATAGATCTTGTTGGATGGGCCGTGGAATTGTTTTGTCGAAAAGCACTTGACATCTAAAAGCTCAAGTATTATGGATAGTTTACTAATATTGTGACGACAGAAATCGATCAATTTTACCGTAATATCAAGTGTGATCACTGTAATAAAATAATAGAAAAAAAGGTAAAGTATTACTTTGATCAACCTAATGTTGTTTTGTTATCAGTTGACGTGTGTACGGACTGTAGCTACCGCATAAGTTTAAAATAATTCTCAATGAACAACCTCCACATAAGCAAATAATCTAAAAATTGTAATGGATGTATCTCTATTTGGTAGGGATTTTAGATCGTGTTTTTTATTCTTTTCCACCTAGTCTATTTTCATCCATTTAGTGCATTTCTTAGATAACATTGTATTATGGATAGAAAAACATTAGAATCTTATTATAATAACAGTTAATTTTACAAGGCAAAACGCTCCTACAAACGTGACAGGACTATTGTCTCTATCTTTCTTTCGATTGGGATAAATAACGAATTCTGGATCAGCTTTGGATAAGATTAATGTTATTTAGCTCCGCACGATTCTTTTATAACTCAAACTAAAATTGTAGTTTTAAAAAAGTTTGACTATTCTTTAGGAGGAAGTCAAGTTGACACAAAAATATTAATCAAGTTAGTCCTTTTACTATAGCATAGCAAATTGGAGCGAGAGACAGACACCGCCAAACCTAAACGGAAAAAGACAAAAATTGAGTGTATTAGATGTGGTTCGATAATGGGAGAAATTACTGTTTGTCATCTAAAATGCCTTAACTGTGGAGCGGAATTGACTTGTTCTGATAAAGGAAATTTCTGGTAAACACTTGTTTAGCACGATAGAATTTCCTGATGAGGCAATACTATTTAATTAGCATAACTAATCCTTCGTCCATTAATTCATTCAATTAATCAATCCCTTGTCCTCAAATATTTTTCTTAGAGGCAGCGATTGATTATCCAATCAATCCATTTCAATTGAATGAACATATGTTACATTTCCAAAATATTTTTACACATGTATTATTTGTCAAGCTCCTATCAGGCTATCTGTGTAATCACTTGTCCTGATTGTAGATGATGAAACCTAAAAGAGTATGTAAACCAGTTAGAATAAATTCTGGATTTCTTAACAATGAATGTGATCAGACAAAATCTTTACTATTCAAATGAAAAAAAAGTTAATCCTTATTATTTTGATGGTGACGTAATAATTAGAGAAATTTATAACGAATCTAATAGTAATGATCAGGAAGTTTATTTTGTAGAATTTGCGAAGGGTGCGTTAACTACTATTCATTACCATTTAACTGAGCAATTCTTAGTTCCTTTATACGGGAATGGAGTGATCGGTGAAATCGATATCAACAAATCTAACCCTTTAGATGAGTTTACCATTGAGAATCTAACCATAAGATCGCTTAAAGTTGGAGAAATTGTTTCTATAAAACCTAATATTCTACATTTTCATGGTGCATCTCCAGACCAAAATTTTTCACATGTGGCATTTAGAAAGATATTTGAAGTTAAGCCAAGCTCCGAAAAGGACGAACCGGTTCATACTCAAACAATATGGGGTTATGAAATGATCGCTAGAGCATTAGGTTCCGATGATCGATCTCAAATAACCAGTGAATTGAATAAAGTGTCTGAAAAAATTCGAGATGCCGTTTCCACTTGGACAAAAGACAAAAAGTTGTAATCTATAGGTTATTAGAAAAGTGTGATGTTTGGATCAAAAAATATGATGATTAGTTACTTTCGTTTTCGTTGATTGAAAGACTATCTTCTAAGTTATTTGCTGGGTTGCTGATGGTTGTATCATTGTCAAAAATTGCAGTGTTATTTCCTTCAATGCCTTCAAATTCTTGGACTGTTTCGGTGTCGTTAGGGTACATGTCGGTTGTATTTTGTGCAAATGCATTACCAAAGCTAGAACTCACTAGTATAGCTGCAAAAGCAAAAACTGCAACAATGATTGTTTTATGTTCCATTGGATAAAAAAGTATTAATGTATTATAAAAATATATTGAAAATTATTATATTAAATTTCTAACGGATGTCACCAAAAGAACAAAGATAGATATGCTTGATTACCTTATTACTTTGTAAGATTATTTAGCCAACCTAGCTTTCTAAAATAGTATAGCATTATGATTACCGATCCGACTGAAAAACCTAAAGTAACGACTAGGGGCATAAAATCTATCCATCTGAAACTATAGTTCGTGCTTCCTGGGATATTGATATTCATTCCATAAAAGGTTCCGACTACCGTAACTGGAATTGACAATGTAAAAAGGATTGTCAAGAAACTCAATATCTTGTTAGTTTTCTCGCTGCTAAGCATGTGATCTGTATCTTTGTATATCTCGATGGTTTCCTTTGACTCATCTAGTGCTTCAAGTACTTTGGAAACATGATCATTGATATCATTAAAATAAGAAATAAGGTCTTCTTCTTCCACGTCTGTAGAGAATTTTCTTACATCTCTTGAAATGATTTCAAGCATGATTCGTTTTAGAGGGACTACTATACGCCTAAGAGTAGTTATTTCTCTTCTCAACAGGGAGATTTCTTTTGCAATAGCTACTTTATCATCAAAAACTGCATCCTCAATGTCATCCAGGTTGCCAATTACTTTCATTAATATATGAAGTAAATCATCAACCAAAGCGTCTAGTATGGAATGCAAAAGGTATCCTGGAGAGTTTCCCATTATGTTTTGTTTGTTCTTTCCATTGTCCATTTTACAGGCCTGAAACAACTCAGTGAGTGGTTTCAAGTCACCGTGATGAATAGATATTAAAAAGTCTTTTCCAATAAATAGCGAAAGTTGACTAAATCTAGGGGAAGTCTTTTCCTTCTGGGTCGTTGGAAACTGTAATATTATAAAAACGTGGTCCTCGTACCTATCTATTTTGGGCAATTGATTTTTGGACAAACAATCTTCAATGTTTAATTCATGGAGCGAAAACGCCTTTGAAACCAGGTCCATTTTTTCCCTGGTTGGTTGTTCGATATATACCCATTCCAATCCTCTGCTTCCCATTGACTCCAGCCCTTGAAATCGATTAGATAACTTCATTTTACATAAACCTTGTTAGTCTCATTTAATTTCAATAACTCCCTACTAATTAATCTACTATGGATCGAATTATTACCATATCTCTATAGAACTATTTTCTAGGTGGAAAATCCTTTAGGTTATTTGATTTACATCTGTGGCAATTCGGTAATTCTGATGATGAAAGGTAATTAATGTAATAGCATTTTGCACATTGCTTTCGTACAAACCTTGATTCTAACTTGACTGCACCAGTATCTGTATTAACGATTAAAACATTCCTATCGTGGAGATCAGATATAACTATATTAAATAATTCGGTTATTTCTCCTAGGTTCCAGTTTTTATATTTGAGGTAGTTTTGTTTCATGAAAAGGCAGATTTCATTATTATCAAATATGTTCTTAAAATCTTTATTATTGCTATTATTTATTCGAAAAAAATAATCTCGCAGATACCATTCGAATTCGAATGATAGAAATTCAGTATTCAAGTTCTTTTTTTATAAATATCATTATTTTTTAATTCTTTCGTTTTGACACAAAATAATGTATGGACCTTACAGTTTATCCACTGAATTGTTGGAGGAGGGTGTACAAGTGTTGGAGGCTAATTTGCAAACTGCATAGAAATCAGCTTCTTTAACTTTGGAAGGTTGTAACCTAGTTGAGCAGAAATTGGGACAATTTGATCCATGTTTTCATTTACATTTAGTTCTTTCATCTTTTCTTTGATTTCATTATTTTTTACCATATCTATCTTGTTTAATACTAGGATACATTTTTGAAATGGAATTTGTAATTTTGATAAGATTTCGAGGGAACTCATCAATTTTTTCCTTATAATGGGAACATCATCGGTAAAATCAATTATCAATAAAATTACATTAGCGTAATTCAGTTCAGATAGCGTTGACTTGAATGCTTCGATCATATAGGGAGGTAACTTACTGATGAACCCTATTGTATCTGACAGAAGAACTTTTCTCCCTTCAATCTGTGAAGAACGAGTAAATGTCGTCAATGTTGTAAATAGTTTAGTACTAGTCTCCTTATTCTCGTTTGTTAATATATTAAACAATGATGTTTTGCCAGCCGAAGTATAACCTGTTAACGATATCAATGGAACATTGCTTGAGAGTCTCTGAATCCTGTGGAGAGCTCTTTTTCTCTCTTCTGCTTGTAGCTTTTTCTTCAATAACGTGGTTCTCTTCTTAATGTCCAGAATGTGCACGTCTGCGTCATATTTTCCTAAACCATAAAATCCAGGCTGCTCGCCCAGCTTTGCAAGTTTTGCTTTCTCTTTTACTCTGACTATATCATATTTTAGTTGTGCTAGCTTTACTTGAATCTTTGATTCATTGGTTACCGCTCTATTTATAAAAATTTCTAGTATCAATTTTTCTCTATCCACAATGTCTATCTTGCATAACCTTGCGAGGTTATATTGTTGACTAGGCTTTAGAATTTCATCAAATATAATTACATCGGGTTTTAATGCTACAACCCTTTCTTTGATTTCTTCTGCCTTACCCTTTCCAACACCAAATCTTGAACGAGTAATGTTTTTCTGGCTGATCACTTCCAGGATGGAATAACCGATGGATTCAGCAAGGCCCTTGGCCTCGGATAGGGCAAATTGATTCGGATACGTTATTAATATCGCTTTCCTATCCTCTGAATTCATTAATTTTAATTTTTCTATTCAAAGTATCCAATTTAAACCATCAGCTCATACTGCTACTACCACTTTGGAGTTTTGATAAAAAATATTTGGTAAAGTTAAATAATTTGTCTTAAATATCATATATTGTTTGCAACTAGCATTAAGGAGAGTTAACGGCTATGTAATCCGAAGATGTGCTTACGAGGATTTAAATTCAGTAATCAGCATTAATTTGAAGACTCTTCCGGAACATTATACCGAGTATTTTTTTGAATCTCTTTTACGCGAAATTCCAGAGGCATTCATCATAGCTGAAATAGATAATATTGTGGTAGGCTACATAATGTGCAAATTAGAGTTTGGCTTTTCAAATTTTAGGAAACTCGGTTTCGTGAAAAAGGGGCATGTTGTATCAATAGCATTGTTGCAAGAGCACAGGGGAAAAAAAATCGGTGAGGCACTGATGATGGAGGGAATAAACGGGATATCAACAAGAAAAGGTGATGAGATATATTTAGAAGTTCGTACTAGTAACGGTCCAGCTATTTCTTTATACCATAAACTCGGATTTCAAATAAAATCTGTACTAAAATCCTATTATAGAGATGGGGAAGATGCCAACTTAATGGCTCTAGAGATATCGTAAAGTAAACAAAGTAGTAGTCTCATCTCTGCTAAAATATGAATTAAATATATGATATTTTAATTATATCTGTATGAATATCTTTGAACCCTCCACCCTTTTAGCTGTTTTTCCATATGTTTTCATTTCCTCTTTTCCAATCTTTGGAATAATAGTGGTTACATATTGGCTGGTAAAGGATAAAAGAACAAAAATCAGGAAAAAGTGATATTTAGTAGCATGAACTGCTGGTTGGTTTCTAGCTATTTTCTCAAAATAATACCTTAAATTGGTAATTAATTCTTGAATTTTTTACCTTTTTATATAATGCTTGAATTATGGTTTAGGATCGTAATAACTGAAAATGGATACTCAAACCCTGATCAGTACAGTACGCGATTGAGCTAGGATTATATTTAATTTAGGTAAGTTATGCCCAAATCAGCTAATCAAGACCCTATAGAAATAGATGTGAGGACCAGGAGGACAAAATGGGGAAGCGGAGTTATTTAAACACATATTTTCAAAGTTTATTATTGGATCAGGAAATCAATCAGACATCTGATAATAATTTTCGCACATAGATAGAAACGATTATTATTTGACTAAAAAGTACATTTTTTTTTATGCAGTATTTAATCTAACTAGACATCTAGACTCATTGAAATCGGTTTGTTGATAAAGGGAAGAGAAAAGGGAAAAACAAAATATCGGGACAAGTGTCAAATCTTCTACTTAATTGTAAAGAGTTGTATAGGCAAATACCAAACCAAAAATAAACTTAGTTATTACACTTCATACAAAAGACTAAATGATTATCTGTCAGACCTGATTCGTTTGAATTTATTATTGTTTGATGAAAAAAAACAAAGATTCATAGCAACTCCAAAAGGAAATGACTTTGTAAGAAAATATGATAATATCATAGAGTATATCCCTACCTTTAAGAGAGATTATGAAATCTAGTGACTATTAATGAAGTTAAGGTACACAACCTCTTAATTTCATATCAAATTGGGTTATAGTTTATTATTCTGATTCTTAAAACTTCTTCCTTCGGTCACTCGGTGGGTCCAAATATCTATCTATAGATGATAATCTAGAGTCCATTGTTATTAATTCGGTAATTATTTCAAGTCTAATATTCTATGTTCTGTGTTCTACAGGCTAATATTGGTGCCTACAACGGTCGCGAGAAAGTTTTGTTGACTGACTGGTCAGTAATATTTATATGCTCTTGGCTGGTAGTGAATGTATGGAACCGGTCCTTTCTCCATCTACAAATGCTTTAAAGTATTCCATGATTGTGTTGATGTTTGCATCCGTTGGTTCCTTAATGCAAATAAGTGCTGGTAATTGGGATGTAACATCACATTTACTGCTAGCTCCTGAATCATTTTTTACACCTTCTCATACCCTACTTTATGCTGGAATAGGGATTTTGACACTTTCTTCTATCATCGGGATCGCCATAATGCTAAAAAATAGAGATTTAAAAAAGAGCGGTTTATCTCTAGCTTTCAAATTACTCATTATAGGATCAGTATTATCAATCATTTCTGGCCCAAGTGATTTCGTTTGGCACGAAACCTTCGGAATAGATGGGTTTCTGAGTCCAACACATCTTATGCTGGTTACGGGTATGTTAATCAATAGCTCTGCTGTAGCAATCGGACTCATTCGGATAAATTCATTTGTCAAGGCCGGTACCTTTTATCATCTTGGGAATCTTTTCATTATTCCTGCCCTAGTAGGATTATGGCTAAATTTGATATCCTATGTTTACATGTTTGCTTTGCCAATTTCTGATGGCGAATTGTTTAACTTTAATCTGAACCCCGTAGCAGAATCATTAATAGCATTGGTATTATTACCCTTGATAAATTCAGGATTGTTTTTGTTAGTTTTAAAGAAAACACACACATTCGGGATCGCTAGCGCTATAGCAGCAGGAGTCATTATACTAACGGTTTTTTCTAATATACTGCCATCCAAAGCAGTCTCTGATTTACTTCCCTTTTACCTTTTAGCGATTATTCCATTCGTCTTAGTTGACTTGCTGGTATATGACAAGTTGCCATTAAACAATAGAAAAATTAGCAATAAACTCAAGTTCGTAATCGCTGGTGCTGTTTCTGGTTCGCTGTTTTATATAATCGGATATCCTCTTCTTCCTCTAACGCTTTCAGATTACCTGCTGCCTGTGGATTTGGAACAGACAGGATTTGTAACGATTGTTGACATAATTCCCAGTTTTATCAATTCTTTGCCTGTGGTGTTACCAATAACCATTATTATTGGCGCTATTCTCGGGATTTTGTCTGTCCTGATTTATGAAAGAATCGATGGTTTCAAGGCAAAAAATTCAAAATCAGATAAAGTGATTGTTGAATAATGTGTGCAAAGGTTACTTTACAACACAAGTTAGAAATTAGAGATCAGATCATCGCAGCTGCCCTCATCTCCTTTTCTAAAAAAGGGTTTGATAAAGCAAGAATGGATGATATAGCTCTTGAGTCAAATGTGAGCAAAGGAACACTTTATATCTATTTTAAGAATAAAGAGGATCTTTTTTATGCACTCTGTGAAAAGAACCTAGTTGAACTAAGAAAACAGTTATTTTCATTATTCGTTACTAGTCATAAACACAATACTCCAAAGAATCAAAAATTAATATCCGAAACAAAAGGATACTACAATAATTTCAGTCATTTCGAAAATAGCTACATAATTTTTTTAGAAATCTTGTCGAAATCCACACGAAACGAAAAGTTAAGATCAATATTATATTCTCAACATAAGAAAGTTACTGAAGTTATGAAAGAACATATCCTGAATTACCTAGGAAATGACGAGGCAATATCCATTCTGAAAGATCGTGATATTGATTGCATTGTTATGAGCTTAATTGCAGTTTACAACGGACTAATGATGAACAGGCTACTGGGAGTGGAAGAGGAAGCAAACAAAAAGACGTGGGTTGAAAGCGTAAGCAGGATTCTAGGGACTACCTCGAAGATAAAATAAATCGTCCTTTGATGACTTATCATTTGCACTTTGGTTCTTTGTATCAATCTCTCCTCACTAGCCTAAGAAATATTTTATCAAACACTTGATTGGTATCTTAACCTGCGTAACTGAAATAGTTGATGCTATATACGATGTCATCAAATATTAAAAAAAACAACAAATTAAGAGGATAAATATTAATTTGGTATCACAAAACTACTAAGTTCCATTGTAATACTATTATTAGAATAGCGTATACTCTATTTATTGAAGGGATTCTTATCTGTAGAAAGGTTAAAAGGCCTTAGTGATTCTGTCCTTTTGGTCGCTTTAACCATACTTGCGTATAATCTTATCCCGCCTACGTTAATAAATGGTCAAGTAGATCCAACAGAACTTGACAGTTTCTTTGATAATCTTTTTGGCATGGTATCTAGTTTTTTTGTAATTTTTGTATTCTGGATACTATATATGATGATACTTGATCATCTCACAGAACCTGATGACATTGTAATATTGACTTCATTGGTGTTCTTCCTGCTTATACTAGTAACGCCAGTATTTACTCTGGCACAGGTACAGTACGAAAGTGCTTCAGCGGTAGTTTTTCTTTCATTGCTGATGATTCTTACTGACTTGATCTTAATTTTCTTATGGATGTATATGCGTAAAAAATCATTAATTATTGACGATAGAAAAAGAGCATTTAAAAATATTCGGAACATATTTCTTGTAATTCCAACTCTTTATACCATATCCATCCTTGTAGCGTTTTACAGCATCAAACTCTCAATAATTTTGCCCGTTGTAATGATTCCGACTTTATTATTTCTAAATGGTATCGTCCGTAAGAATAATAGTTAAGAAAGATCGTTTCGCTATTTTTCCAAATCTAAATTTGCAGGGTGCGAAACATTATTGCAGATAAAGGATATAAGGTCGATTTATACATCACGAGTTGCTCAGATCTTTATCATCTAGACACTGAAAAGGTAAAATAAAATAAATAGACAAAGAGGATATTATATAAAGGGATTGACCCATATTTGTGCTCTCGATAGATAACCCGATGGAATAAGAGTAGCGCAAATCTCATCCCCTTTGATTATGAATCCTTTTGAATATGAATTTGAATTTTATCGTTCCATGATAATTAAGAGTGACAAATGTGTTCTTGTAATAAATGAAATTATTGTAAGTATGGCTATTACCTAAACATGGTCTAATCCCGAAATTATGTAACATGAATAGTTTTAAGAATATTACACAAAAATGGATACATACATTAGATCAATCCCATAATTTATATCACTACTAATATTCTACTAAAAAACACATGGCGGAGGGGAGAGATTGATGTTGCCTTTGAGGTCACACTAGAAACTATGCTTTTTGGATACCTTTAGAGCTTTGTTAGAACAGGGAAGGTAACGCTATGTTATAGCGGTATCAGTCATCGTCAACCAAAATCAACGTCACTAAGATCCATGCTATTGTTATATCCACTTTCTCGTAGGTGCTTAATTGTCTTGGGAGAAAAGTCGAATGTTTTACTTGATATAGTGTGCTCATCATTTTTGCGGTTAATACGTATAACTTTTTCTATCTCAAATTGTCCTACAATTATATCCGAATATTTTCTAGGTTTGATTGCCGTACCATGGTTCATTGTATTTCTACTCAATAAGTTATTTATCACATCATCTTTCGCACCATGATCCTTTGCAATCTTGATCAATTCCCTCGCCAGATCTACGTAGTCCGAAACAAGCAACAAAACATGTTGCTCTCGCTCTGTTCTGTCTGCATAAGTTATATCATTACTTCTATTTAACACGCCGTCATGATCCTGAGGAATTGTATCTTGTTTAACTTGATGAACGTTGACGATACCTATTGTTAACTTTGGAACTGTGTCTCTTAAACCCTTTACTTTTAGCCAATAAAGACGGTGAAGTTTAACAAGTTGCGACAATGGAGTATTACTCATAATTCCCCCATCCCAAAAGTAACGCGTATTCTTCTCATAATTAGCGCTATTGCTATTGTAACTTTCTACTTCTATGGGCGTATAGCTATAATTGATGGGCACCGAGGCGCTTGCAATGACATGATCTGATGTAATGCCATCGTTATACCTTATAATATGTTCATGCCCCACTTCTTTTCCATTCTGAGTAATATATTTTCCATATTCTGATTTTCTGGAACCATCTTCCGTTTCGTAACTATCAAATGTGACCGCCGCACCTTCTGCCACATCAACACTAACGAGGATGAGTCTTGGTTGGGGCAATGATGATTTCTCATCGAAACTTGTTGCGATAGGAAATTTTGCGAACCTCTCTAGACTTTTCTTTAACGGTCCACTATCAAAGTGATACCATATATTGAGAGGATCAAAAAACTTTGTATCAACTAGAGGGAATAGAGGGGAGAAGACTGTGGGTACTCCTGTAAATCCAAATTGCTTTGCTGAAAAATATCTCCTTGCAGCTTCCCCAGATGCAATACCAGGATGTACGTTGTTATGTAAATAGTCCCACCAATCAACAAAACCTGGGATCTTGTCAATTGGAGATTCTTTTGACAAATACTCCCAGAACTCATTTAGCCTTTCTGAAGAACCTTCCCATGTGTTTTTTTCTGTAACATAACTTACAATTATCGCAGCATTTATCGCACCTATTGACGTTCCAGCGACAATATTTAAGAATGGTCTACCTTTTTCTCCTTTATCTCTATCTGCTTTAGTGATTTTTTCATATATCGCTTGGTAGGCACCTGCTTCGTATGCACCAAGTGAGCCTCCACCCTGTAAGACTAATGCTCTTTGTTTATCCTGAAATTTCACCATATAAGCTGAGTATGGAAAGGAAGTTATTATACATTGACCGTAATTTATTGTGTTACTATTTAATAAAATACTTGGTTCTTTCTTATGGCCGCTGATGAAATCAGCTTAAAAAACTTCACCTGTTCAAAAAATTTATTGATGAAACATCCATGTGGATCCCTGTTCTATCAAAATTGTTTAATGGTTCCTCAATTATGAACAAATACATTTATCAATTTTGTCCAGAGCTTATCCCATGCACCCTTCCACCCTTCTTTTGATCCGGGGCATTATGGATATTCATGGCGCTCAATCCGCCTATGTTGATATGACTCTTCATTCTATAGTGATGTAATCGTATGGTGAATTCTGAGTATAGTTTATTAAAAATTCTTGAGGATCTTGTATGATTTGATTGACTCTTGCAACGAAATAGACCGTATGTGTTTCTATCAGTTTGTCTAATACTAAACTGACGTCATTAAAAATAACCAGTTGAAATGGCTTGATTCTGAGGGCAAACAAAAGATAATCTTGTAATGGCGACTGTAGGGTGTTTTCCTTGTCTTTTTTACCTAAAGGCTGAAAACCTTAGTAAAAGTCAACTAACTATCTATATATTCAATGACAATTGACTCATCGCAATTTGTCAATTTTAATCTTCTTAATAGTATTTCGAGGTTGCAATCATTATCTATTGGAGTCTTGTCCTTCACTGCAACGTACTGATTGTTAAAATCTCTCTTCAATATAACATAGTTTGAATAAAACCATACAAAGTTGTCTCTCAACTTCTCATTTTTCACGAAAACATTAACATTTGATGAAGAATTAAGGCCCATCTTTCATGACCGGAAGATCCTGGCAATTTCCTTCATTAAAATATTGCGTTATATATTGATAGTAACATTTATAGTAATTTCGGCATAAATTTCGTCTTTGAAGATTGGCTAATTCCCCGATAGGGATACATATGCTCATTAATCGCAATGCTCCTAATATTACCTCATAACTATACTAATGTAATTCCACTGAATTCTTATAAATTTCATGTTATTAAATCAAAATGAGTTAGAATGTTACCGTATGCTATGACAATTACCGGGTAGACTAGTCAAAGGCAAGAGAATAGAGAATTTGCAGGTGATCACATCTGAATAAGTCAATACAGCATTTACGCAACAATAAGACGTTTGATAATGAGTAATTTCTTTAAATACCTGAACATTTCTAGACCATTATATTATTTTTGTAATTACTACGTAATACCTTTTTTTAGATTAGGATACCTAGAACCGTTTCAAACCATGTTAAAATTTTCACGTTTTGGCCCATCATTATAAGAATTACAACTAGGACATTGCAATATTATTCCGTTATAATTATAAATCATCACATTTTCTGCTAAAACAAATCCACAGTTTCCACAAATGTGGGATTCCAGTTCAATCCCTTTAATCAAAGCGTCTTTATCATCAGTACTAAAAATTGTCCTTTTCTCTTCATTAGATGGTGATATAACCTGGAGTTTGATTATTTTAGTCATATGACATTTATTCGCAATAACGTATATAAGCTTATACCTTTTTTTCTTATAAGGAAAGATAATCGATGAATGCTACTTCAATTATGACGGGTCGAATCAGCACTCACTCTAGTTTATACGATTTACTTAACAAAATACAAAATCTAAATACATTCGACGGGATATTGATAATTATGAGATATGATCTTATAATATTATACATAGAAGGACGATGAGAGTTCACAACCCGTAAAACCTGAACTATTGAACAGGCATTAAGTTAGCAATTTAGCAAGCGAATAATTATGTACCTACTTTTTGTAACTTATAAATCAGATTTTAAATGTTTATATACACTAGTAACTATCAAGATGTATGTCCATACGACCATCTGTGATGGTGGTGGACGATGAAGAGGAATTTGCAAGTCTTTTTAGAGCATTTCTTGAGAGGTCTGGTTTTGATCCTGTTTCTTTCACCGATCCCCTGTCAGCGCTTGACCATTTCAGCCGTAGTCATGACAAATTTTCTGTAGTAATGACAGATTGGAAAATGCCTAATCTTGATGGAATACATCGTGCTAAAGAAATAAGAGAATACAACACGATTGTGAAAATATTACAAATTATAAGATTTTTTACTGAAGATCTATTTCGGAAAGTGGTTTTCCAATCCTACATTTTAAACGTATTTGAAAAGCCTTTTAAATTGAAAGAGCAAAAACCCCGAATCGAAGAGCTCTGCTAGAGTATGTCCGTGCCCTTATCTGTAATGATAGTCGAGGACGAACGGGATATAGCATATCTTTTTAGTTTGTGTCTCGCCAGATCTGGCATTGATACGATCTCTTTTACTGAGCCGTTGTTAAGCTTTAGATCACTTTAAACAAAATCCACGGAGATATAGTTTGATACTTGTAGATATGTTTATGGATGATTTGAATGGGATGGAACTAGCTAAGGAGATTAGAAAATACAATTCTCAGATAAAAATTCTTTTGATGACCGGGTATTGCAGTGGGGATTTATCACATAGTACTGACTTTAGGGACGCCAAAATTTCTGATGTAATTCAAAAGCCAGTAAACCTAGAGGCTTTGGGACCTCGCATAATTGAGCTATGTTCCCATCATCGTTAAAGACCAATATTTTCTGAGTAACAAAATAGCTAGGTTTTTTTAGATGAAATATTCAAACTTCGGTCATTTTCCATGCGTAGGCTCCAAACGAAAACATCATAACTTGTAAATCCTTATTTAACACAAGGTCAGAAGCCGGCATAATTAGATTCAAGATTAGATGATAAGACCCCCAACTAAAATGTCTTGAATTTTATTACACATACTAACATATAATTATCAATAGTCTTTTTCATCGTAAAACAATATCACATCGGGTATTGATCTAAGGCTTTTTGTGTTACATACACCCCTTTCACATTTTCTTGACTGATAAATATTAATTCATTTTTGAGCAGATGGTCTATGACATGTTGACGTATCTGTAAGTTTGATTTATCAAATTTAATATCACCAAAACTGGTGTTTAAGGAATGCGCTTGATCATAGGCGTAAAGAAATGGTATTGGACTCCTTAAATCACCATTTGTTTTTTCAATCAGCAGATTGACAATTCTATTAGCCAACCGAGTAATATTTTTAGAAATATCTGAATTCATATTATACTATAATAATATACCTTATATTCTATATGATGTTAGATGCCAAACCGATATAAAAAATAACATTCATTTCCATGATGGTCGTTCTGCTTTATTATTATCCCCTCTATCTTTGTTAACAGGTTTATCTAAGTTTCTGGCGAATTGAATCTTGATTTAGCAGATCACTTATTGTCGTAAGAAAGTCGCCATCATCATCCATTTACTATCGTAGTTGAGTATTACACAATATGATGTACATATTAATTTGCCCGGAGTGAATGCTATAAGACCAATTACAATGTATTATAGACTAAACAAATGGTAGCATATTAGACAAAGTATTATCTTTTATAATAAAGCGTAGTCCCGTCGAGTTAACTTAGCTCTATTAAATAGGACTTCCAATATTATTTTGATTATTTTTTCTTAATTTATCAGAATTGGGATTAAGAGAATCATTGCTTGTTGTCATATGGTATTCTTCTTTCATATTGTTGTAACTATGTACACTATTTGATTTGGTATTTGTATCTTTTTTATGTATAAGGTATTTAGAAATGAGACGCATTTCATCCTTAAAACCCGTGTAATGCCAGTAGTATTTGTTAACAATGGTCGAAATTACGAACCAGAGTATGCTATTTACTATAATAGAGAATAGAAAACCATAATAATATGCAATAAATGTTCCAGTTATTGTACCGCCGATGAGATAGGGAACTTGACGTTTTAATGTTTTTTTTAAAAGGGTATCCATAATATTCGCTACATCTATATGTATAGCATACTTTATATAACATGATACTATCGGTTAGAAACTTTTTTCTTATAGATTATAGGCAGTAAATTTACAGCATACTCGGCTATATCCACTTTACAAGATATAATTGTGAATTGCGTGCAACGTCAAAGAGGCAAGCATGAAATTTTCTAAGCAGGCATAATTCGATCTTGATTGAATATTTGTAATATCTTTATCCATTTTAGGATAGATGCATCTTCATGAGTTGGGTTCTTGTCCCTGAGTCTAAAAACAAAATTGGCTGATTTTCGAGGTTCAAATTATGTAAAGATTATTGTGAAACATGAAATGGCTATACCGACTTTTCTGCCTCATGGTCTATAGTGAACACAATAAGAATGAGGAAGAAATCTAACTATAAAATATTCAATATTTATTTTAATATATTTATTCAACACATAACCATTCAACATTAAGTAATAGGTAATTTGCAATCTTATCACACAATGTTAAAAACCTTGGTATATAGATAAATTAGTGTCAAGGAGGGCTTTCAGTTCTAAAACAAGACCTGATATATTTGGTGATTTTAGAAATTTTGAAACGTTATCAGTAGTTTATAAATTATTGATGCACTCCCTAATTGATTCTAAAGATGATATTACAAATGAAAGAAAACCTCGATACATTATTGAGGTAAATAAAGGAAACCTTGACTATTGTAGGTTTTTGATGAAAAAAATTGATCTTCGTCATTTGGATAATCTCACAAGTAATTTTATCATTCATGAAAACAAATATTCTTTTATTTCAACCAATATTGAATACAATTTAAATGCGAATAAAAACGCAGAATATTGTAAAGATGAGGAAGTTTCAATTGTTACCACTTCCACAAATGAAATTGTAAAACAACAGCAAAAAATATTTGATACACTTTGGCATAATTCCCTACCTGCGAATGAAAAAATAGAAGAATTGGAAAAGGCGGAAGAGAAAATCCTTGATACTAACTATTACGATTTCAACAACAAGGGGGTCGGTGCAGCAAGGAGTTTAAACAAAGAAGATGGGAAAAAAATCGTACAAATAACAAGGGACAGCGACTGTATTAAATCCTTACTAGTATCTGGCGTATATAATGCTAAATCCGAGATACTTCTAGCAATAGGTTCGGGGGATCATTTCAAATCTTTTTGGAAAATAGGTCTAGAAGAAGGGTTGAAACATGCCATAGACAGGGGTGTTAAAATAATCATTCTTTACCCCGAAGATGGAAAATCAGATATAACTAAAAACTACATTGCAGATTTAGTTTCCGATATGGGGAAAGATGTTCATCTTAATGGTATTTCTGGCACTTTTGGTAGTGTGATGATAGCGGATAATGCTAAAATACTTTTGATGGTTGATGAAAATGACAATATATCGAGTACCCATGATATTATTGGACTCTTTAGTAATGACAGCTCCCTTGTAAAAAATTTTGGCTCGCTATTTGATATACTGGTAAATGAAAAAGTATTTCTAAATTATATTGTTAATACAAAAAATCAACTTGAGAGTTCGAACAAACAGCTTAAGGAATCAAACCAAAGGTTAAAGATATACTCTGAAGCACAAGAAGAATTTATTAATTTGGCCGCCCACGAGCTTAGAACACCAACACAAGCCATTCTAGGTTATATAGAGTTACTAGAAACTGATATTTCCGATGGCCGTATTAAGAATAATTTAGACTCTGTTGTAAGAAATGCTAATAGGCTGGCGAAATTAGTAGAGGATTTATTAGATGTGTCAAGGATTGAGTCACATCACCTTGCTCTTCATAAAGAGAAAACTAATTTAGAAAATATAATTGATTTCATTATAAAAGATTTTAATATAGATTCGCTAAAGGGGAATGAAGATACCAAAAGTAAGAGCCACGATAATTATAAAAAGAATATAGAAATATTTTTCTCCAAGGACATTGATGAAAATGAAAATCTTTCTCCTGCTTCTAGTGTAGTGATAGACCGTAGTAAAATAACACAAGTCATATCCAACTTGATTAACAATTCTATAAACTCCATTCATAATGATAAGGGTGATAGCAATGTCGATGGTAACAGGATAAGCATTACAATAACTAAAATTATGAATAAGGATGATGTTTCAGAAAGTGACAGAAACAACAATCGTCCAAGTTTTAGTAAAGAGGAATTACTGGTGACAATTAAAGATTCAGGCAAAGGTATAGACCCTAAGCTACTCGCTAGGTTATATGAAAAGTTTGCTACCAGCTCTTCTTCAGGGACGGGGCTGGGATTATACATTTCAAAAGCCATTATCGAAGCCCACGGAGGGAGGATATGGGCTGAAAACAATAAGAATGGAAAGGGGGCAACGTTCAGATTTACTCTGCCATTGATGTAAAATAGACGGTGATCTAACTATTTTACTGCAGGTGCTATTACTTTACACTTATTTTTTCTTTTCAAATGTTTCTTTTGCCTCTCGTATTTTCCTTTCAAAATTTTCTGTCATTACAAAATCAGGCTCCGCTCCTATCTTGATATATAGTATACGAAGCATTCGTCTTTGAATAACCCGTGTTGCTCCATCGATAGATGAATGCAAGGCTTCGGTGAGTGCCTGAGGATTATTATAGGTATCACTCAGCCTAATAGCATATTTCTCATTTACATAAAATTTTATCAGTTGAGCAATATGTGGACCAAGCACTAAAAGAGCCTCGTCAATAGCTTCACGGTATAGATTCTCAAATTGTTTTTCAGACAAGCAGGCTCATTTCCTATCTTGAATCTATAGTTGTCGTACTAGTTGAATTTTAAGGACGACCTGGGTTGATATGCGAATATAATATGTATCGCCTTAGTTTTTGTAGTCATAGTCATCGTCATCGTCATCATCAACATAATTGCGTCATCCTGTAACCTGCTACTTCCTAGCAATACCTGAAAAAATTCCAGTATAATCTTCTCCAATAGGGCCCACTATTTCCAGGCCTTTGTCTTTTGTAATTCTAAACTCTAGTATGGACCCATCCTGATGTGACATGCTTACTTTTAAGATCATCATTATACGTTTCATACGTCCATACAATTCTACAAATCTAAGCAGGATAACATTATTAAAAAGGGGGGACAAATTTAGCTCAGTAACCTGAAAAATATTTTTCTGAGCTCCAAGAAGAGTAACGAGGGTTGTAATTTGATATTTGCGCACAAGACTAGAGATACGTTCTGTTATACCATGCAATTCATCTTTATATCTATGCTCGTAAATTGAGAGACCGTCTATAACTAATCGTTTTGGTTTCTTTGTCTTGATATTCTCTTCTAGACTTGCAATAAATGCATCAGGGTTATACTCAACATGATTATATGATAGAATAAATAGTTTAGCTCTCTGCACTTCTTTTTCTACTCCCTCCTCTCTTATATCGACTCCTTTTTTTTCTGCCTCTTGACTTTGTACCTTTGATACAAGAATCACCCATATTATAGCCAAACCCTTTACCCATTCTTTTAATTTCTTCTTCAGAGTCTTCTAGTGAGCAAAATATTCCAGATTCATTATGCTTTCTTACTCCCTCTGCGATAAATTGAAAAGCAAAAGTAGATTTTCCAGAACCACTGGCTCCTATGATACCCGATATTGTCCCTTCGATAAGGCCATTCCCATCGATTTTCTCATCAAGGTTAACAATTCCACTTGAAACTCTCTTGTCTGAAGTAGAAAAGTTCATTTCTATTCGCTGTTTTGGATATAATATCAATCCCTCGCTCGTAATGCTGCATACATGTTTTTCTCTATTAATTGAAGTCCCCCTCATTTTTAATACCTTAAGAAAGATTGGTGACGCGTTATCTGGTCCATGTTCTAGTTTTATAACCGCATCGGCCACCGATTCTTCAATTCCATTGCCTAAATCGTTACTTCCGTATGGAATCTCTGAAATAATTAAAGAGGTAATTCCCTCTGCTCTCATAATTTTCCCCAAAAACACTTGTATTGTAATTCTAGATTCAATTCTATCTCTAAATGACATAGATAGAGCTGAAAACGAATCAAGTACTATTCGTTTAGCATTAACCGCTCTGATAGCGCCCAAGATTTCCTCAAAAGCATCCTGTATCCCTTCATTGGCAAGGGAAACAAAATCTAGATAAATAAAGCTAGATTTATCTTCATATTTTTGAAAATCCATTCCTATTTTCTTCGAGGTTGCATAGAATTGTGATTTCGATTCACTAAAGGAGATATAAACACTAGATTCGTTTGGCTCGGAAATTAAACCGTCGTACAGAAACCGTGAACAAAGTATGGTTTTTCCAGTTCCTGAATTACCTGCAATCATTACTGTGAAGCCTCTAGGTATTCCGCCTTCTATTAAAGAATCAAGATTTGGAACTCCTGTCGATATTCTTTGGTCCAAATCCAAAATTGTTCTACCGATTATTGATAATTATAATATATAAATCTATTAAACCACCAAAATACTCAGTTTTTTATAAACAGCAAGAAAATCTCTCATTTGACTTTGGGGATAAATAAATAAGTTGTTACTTATGTGAATGGCTTATTTCCTTTTATTAAATTTCATAGACCCTTCTCTAAACTTTCTTCTTGTAAATAATGATGTAGCTCATGTGCAGTATTCTGATGGCCTTCTAATACATCCTTAAGCAAATCGTCTATACCATGATCTCTGTTTTCTTTTGCAAAATCTATCCTTTCTCTGATGGATATAATCAGCTTTTGTTCTGCTTTTAAATCATTTTCTAGCATCGTCCTAAGATCATATTTGTCTTCCCCTTCGAATTGTATATAAGATAGTGTTTCAAATCTTGAGGGATTTGATACTGGTATTCCACCTATCAAAGTTATGCGTTCAGCTAATTTCTCTGCAAGTTCTAGATTTGTTTTTGCATACGTATCTAAAGCAGCGGATATATGTTTCCAATCAGGTCCCTCCACTGTCCAATGTTGCTTTTTTAATTGGTAGAAGGTGATAAAATGACTTGCTATATCGGTATTTAACTGCTCAATAATTTGTTTAGTATAATCTTCAGACAATGCTATTGGATTTTTCTCAATATCATCGAATTTTTGAACTGTTTCCTGTACATAGTTACTCTTTGATTTCATATTCTGCATTAATATTTTAGTAACAAACTATATAACATACGGAATCGGGGACTCGGTATTTCAAAACACAAATGGTGATGAATGTAGTATGATGTGTTATGAGCCTAGAAATAGTCCATATATCACCACCTTATAAAAAAGTTAAATTGATCAAGATTAGTCGTTTGAAAATGGTGAAATATGCTGTATCCAGAAACATGCTATGGACCTTTCGATAAAATGTAATCTCAGTAGCTTGAATACAACAAACTTGAATCTAGGTGTTTGTTGTTTGTGCTAATTACTACAAATAACTAAAGTAATAGATAATCCCAATTAGGGTAATATAAAAACAATTACAACCACATATAGTAATGAAAAAACTTTCAAATTTGTTTGTAATTTTTCTAATAGCAGTCGGGC
This sequence comes from uncultured Nitrososphaeraceae archaeon, assembly GCA_963759575.1. Classification (GTDB taxonomy): domain Archaea; phylum Thermoproteota; class Nitrososphaeria; order Nitrososphaerales; family Nitrososphaeraceae; genus Nitrosocosmicus. The sequence goes on from CAVWZU010000001.1 coordinate 350,287, forward strand.
TAGTAATAGTTCCTGTAATTAGTATGAATTCTATAAACAATGTTAGTGCTCAATCTCAATCAGCAACGTCTCAACAAACTTCACAGCCACTAGCTCAAAACAATAGTGATGCACAGGTGGGACAAGTCTTTACCTTTAATGAAAAAAGTAAACCTGCTAATGACCCAGAAAAGTGTGCTGCTTTAGCAAGTGAAGTAATGGGAAAAGCAGCACCAGATTATAATTTGTGTGATGTGGTAGTATATAGACAAGCTCCTGCAATTACAAGGGGGGACGGATTAGTAATGAATAACTTTTCGGGCATAGGTCACTATATTGAAATGGTTCCTGCAGCATCATTAAACAACACAGATATGTATATGGGTAACAGCACCGCTGGGGTTAGCAATAATACCGAGAATCTCAAAGCAGCATTCGGGGAATTTGCTTTACTTGACTCTGAAGTAGTTCCAGTAAGAGACGTGATGCAGAAATACAATTGGACTGAAACTTCTTTACACCATCATCTCTTAGGTGAAACACCAAAGATCTTGTTCTTACATTGGTCTGTAAATGGTGATGCAAACGATCTAATAAATCAAGCCAAAGAAATGATAATGCAAACTTCTACATACCAAAACCTCTCAGAAAATAGCAAAACTCCTACATCTGCTGGACCATAAATCCATTTTTTTTATTTTTATATTTCTGAAACATATTTAGTACTCTGTTAGAAAAAGTCCGTCATAACTAAACCTATCAAATTATTTTAACCATCTCTATAGAGATTAGGAATAAATCGAATCAATTCAATGTATTTTTGTCAAATTAAATATTAAAATCGCCGATAAAACAGGTTGCGGGTTTAGTGGGACTAGTATGATATTTCATATTAATTATTTATCCTGACTTAGATAGTAACTACATCATATACCTTTTTGTATATCTTAAAGTGAAGTGGTATTTCTGTGATACATCAAAAAATTGTCAGAACCTTATTGCTCGGAGCGTTAGGAGGAATCATTGCAAGCATCGTCATGTATCCTTTCCTTTTTCTTACTACTATTATGATGGGAATTCCTTTGGATGACTTATCTATAGCCAGAGGCATGGCAATAAGTAATATCGATGACAATTATTATCTTAATTTGATATTGGGTATTGGAATGCATTTACTTACCGGAGCCATTGCGGGGGCAATATTTATAATTATGGTAACTACGATAAAGAAGTTTAGAATTAATAATTTTAAGAGAGGAATTATGGAAGGGATTTTTTATTCAATTATTATATTCATAGTGTTGTATGTTCCGACTACTATGAGCATGGTATATCCAAATCTTGTTGACATAATGAATCAATCGAGTCCTGCCCAAAGTAGTTCAAAAGATCAGAAAACTGTTGAACAAAATCTTATTCCAATCTACGGGTTTGGATTTATTGCACATATCATATTTGGAGTAATGTTGGGACTGGTGACAACATTGTTAATTTTTAGAGGCCACGTGATTCAAAAGGATTGATGCAGCTTCTTCTTTGTTGTATTTCAAGTTGCCAATTTCTTTAGGAGATCTAGGTTGTGGCATTATTTATTATGGATAAATATGAGAGAGGTTTTTAACATTGTGTGATAAGATTGCAAATTTTTCATATTTTTAGATAATTCTTGGGGTACTTACACGACTAGATAAAATATTACAAAAGCGTATAAAGAAATAGACGACCCATTTTCGGAAGGCCTAATCTTCTGTTTTTACGAATGGGTCAATTTTTTGCTCGTCTGAATATTTATTCTCGGTATTTTTAGGATCCCCTTGTTCATGAGCATGTTTGATGTGATCATCTAGTTCAACCTTATTGCGTGCAACCAGACCACATATACTACATCTTTCTCCTTCGTTTGGTTTGTTCTCTTCTCTGTGGCGTTCATTAGAAATGTATTGGCCTTGTGGTAAATCTGGTAATTCTGATCCCGGATCTGAACCCATATTAAAATTATTGTAAATCACATATTAAACTGTATAGATTACACCCAGTTTTTATTATTAGTCAACACCGGTGAATCAAAAATGTACGATTAAAAATAATTCATATTATGACTATTAGCGATTACAATTGTGTTACTATTGTCAACAGTTTCTAAATATTTCAAAGAAAGAATTATGGATTTGTCATATTGGCCATTCCCAGAGTAGTTTGGTTAAACGGAATAAGTCAATGGAACATACTACCTGGAAAAGAAAATGTTGAAATTCGTCAGGATATAAAAGAACGTGCAGAAGGAGGAATAATTTCTATTGAAACAATCAAGATTTAATACGATCTGATAACCAATTCTTCGAGAAAATAATATTATCATCAATTGGAGAATCATGTTAAAAGTGTGCAGAACGAAAAAGAAAATCTATGATCATGTTCATGTATTGATGAAACAATAGAGGTGCTTAACTACTGTTGATTAGATTATCCAGTAGAAGTAGTGGCATTAGAGTTTGAAGTATTGGAGAAGGTAGGGGTATTTTCAGTTGGTGGTCTTACATTATCGGTATTTTGAACATTGTATACTGGGTTAGCAGGGGCGTTTGAAAAACAGTTAGACTTTGATATGTTTGTTCCCATATCCGGAGTGCACTTTTCTTGAAGAGTCTGTGCAGTTACATTATCATAGGTCAAATCAAAAGAAGAGATCCCTAGGAATCCTGAAACAATGATTATGAGAACTAATTTTATGGATAATTTATGATAACAATTGTTATGCAGTTGTGGTTTGATATTTGAATTTGTCATTTATGACTTTAATATAGAATAGTATTTAACATACAGTATTATGTAATTTAGTTTATCTTAGGATCCAAGATCTGTAATAGTTTAATAGGATTGTTGAATCAAAAGGAATCAGGAACTCGCTAGAAAGGATTGATATCCAGTCAAGATAAGATAAAAAAAATAATATTTTCGACCCCGTAGACTGGATCAAGTCAGAAATTTATTTAGATGATACTTCTTCCTTTGCCAAGGCTAAGCATCTTTTCAGGTGATCTTGTTCCTCTTTCAGGATAGATTTTACGGTAGAAGATAGTTTCTTGTTATCAAAATTCGTGCTAATAGAACTCAAAACCTCATAATGGGTTACTTCTCCACCTTCGGCTAGACAGAGAAATTCTAGTGCTTCAGATGTATCGGGTTCTTTTCCTAAATACGTTTTCATTATTTGAGTCACCTTTTGCTCGGTTTCCTCTGCTGTTTGCTCTACTTGCTGAACGTCCAATTTGATATCTTTATCTTCGGAAAGTTCCAATAATACTTCCTGGATTTGTTCTTCATGAGAGGTTGCTTGTTTTTGGATGTCCTTTGCTTCGTCTTTTGAATTGGATTTTATTAACTTCATGGAAATCAGTTCATCAACTGCTTTTTGTGCAGCTCTTTCAAGACCTAGTATCTCACCTAATTTTTTCTCTAAATTTTTTTTATTTACTTGTATAGTTACAGTTTTTGATTTTGACATCGTCACTATTTATTAGTTATGATAACATATATAGAAGCTACAAAAATTGAAATATTAATCTAATCTTAGAAATTTCATGATTTCTTCTCCAAGTAACTGACAAGCCTCTAAATAGTACTAAATATTACAACCAACCTGCATTGGTCTGCTGCCTACGTACCTCTTTGTTATTCCAAAGTGCACAAGTGTGACTTTGGATTCGTTGTTCTCTGCCAGCTCATTTATCCGAGCTAAAATGATTTTTAGATAGTCAGACTGAGCATCAACTTTCGATTTGTAAGATAGCTATTATTCACAAAAGCAAAAACTGGCTAATAAATACTAGAACAATGGCAGTAGTCAATGATGAACTTGAAATACCATCTAGATGGATTAATCATTTGGAATCGAACTAGTGATCCAAAAAAAGGATTCCAGCTGTGGTCATTTCGACAACAACTCAATTATTCTTTGTTTTAATTCTGAGAGCTTTGTCGGCTTTTGAATCAGTCCAGTCAGTTTGGCTTCTCTATATTCTTTGGTATATGTCATTTCGTTAAAATAAAATGCGGTATTTAGTAATATTTTTATTTTGGTATCAAATTCTCTTATCCTTTTAGCAAGGCTTATTCCATCAAGGCTAGGCATGCACAAATCCGTAATAATAAGAGCGTATCGATTAGGATTTTGGTTATAGTGCTCAAGGGCAAGCAGCGGGTCGATGAATCTAGTCGAATTAAAACCAGATCTTTGTAGAAATTCTCTATAAGGATTTGTGAGCTCAGGTTCATCGTCCACCACCATCACCGAATGATCGAGGACATTGGTATTAGTCCATTGTTATGGTATGCCCATTAAAAAGGGTTGGGTGTTATAATATTCGGAATCTATAGGTTGATACTTGGCATTAGAGGATGTCAAAAGATAACATAAATTTACCTAATAGTAACATGAAGGTGGAGAAGCGTGAACTCGGTTTCAGTATTGCCATCGCCAAAATACTAATCAAAAATCATAAAAATCATACATCTGTATATTCGATGAAACTTTCCTTATAATAAAAGGATGTTATATTTAGAACAATTAGCCCTCATTTATGGTCCCTACTTTAGTTATTGTTCCTGATTACATTCGGAAGTTCTAGGGATATCAAAAAAAATGTTTGTGAGTGTAAATAATGGCCTAGTCTAACGCATCTTTTATCTTTACTTTGGCCTTGTTCAAAGTCTCTGAACTTGGCTTACCTTCCGAGTGATCTTTGGCTGTTTCTGCCTTGGCTTCAGCATCTTGAGAAGCATTTTTCAATTTCTTTGCAGCGTCATCAATAATGTTATCAGTCATTTATGATCAGTATCTAATATTATTTATATAACTAATATTTTTTTTAAGCGAAATATTGTTCAAACGAGTGGGTTAGCTATCAATTCTTAGTAAGCAGATAAATAGAAAAAAGGTTTGAATGAATAACAAATATTGATCTACAAGGATTCATATACTATATCCGATGACTTTTCATTTGACCTGTTGCTTCGTATAGACAATATTTGAAGTACATACCATGATGTGAATAATAAATATTAGAGTTTGTTAAAACAATTCTGCAAATATTTCATAGTATCTTTTTTTTAGAAGAAGGAGAAGAACCTAATAACACACATTCTATCGAGTCTCCGCAGCACCAAGTAATACCAGGGTTATAAATTGGGGCGTTGCTTTAGTGTTAAGTCATTTTCGAATAGTACAATGTTCAATAAGAATATATAGTAAGACTTATCTATTTTCTTTTGATTGCAAACTCATCCAAAAACAGGAATGTTAGAACAAACCAATGCCAATGGAGAGAAAGAGGAGTTAGAATTCAGGTACTCAACAACAAATTATGGATTACTATTATCTCAAATACCAACATGATCATAGTTTTGTAATAGGAGATAATAAGTTAAAACGTAATGTTGAAGTTATGATAGGTAAACAAACTCTATATTGTTCCTTTCATGATACTCGCAATGCAGAACACGGATGCGAACACATTAGATTTATCAAAATGTTAGATGAACTACAAAATTAGTCTACTGGTTTTTTTATTACAACCTTTCGTATTTTGAACCCTTACACCCTTTTAATTTATTAATAAAATGAATTTTCCGATTTTTTAGATTTACTGAATTTATCCATCTATATAGAGAATTAAAGGAATCAGATATTGCTATGCGGATTATAAAACTTAACAAGCGTGGTCAAGAATTAGAGGATGTATTGAAAGTTATCCTGACACATAAACTAATTATTTTCTTATTTTCCTGTATCCTAGTACCTACTCTGGGACCAATTCGTTCGGGAAAAAACGGGCGATAGCTATATTCACGATTGGAAACAAATCTAACCCTTCCCTTTCTAAAAACAATTTTTCTAGACGAGCTAATATCATGGATACCACCTTGGGTTTTTTCCGTACCTTGCTATATCAATCAATTCATGTTCAAACGGCGGATGTAACTGTAGTTAAACATGTCGATCGACATATGATGTTTATAAACCCAAAGGAAAGTATTGAGTAGCTCAGCATAATTCAGAAGGGTCTTGCATCTCTAGTTCCACGCTGCTTATGCAAGACCCTATGTTTTAGGAAATAACATCTAACAATTCAGGATTTCTCGAATGTTAATCATATGTTCATCTTGAGCATCTAATAATTCGCAAGTTAACTGGTCATTATTTTAGTTATAGTCTGTCAGAATATCCCCAATGTTCTTGGCAGAGTCTATGGAATTAGCTATGTTCAATGGTGGCACACCTATCGATACAGCGTTATCAATAGTTAGGGGCATCTAATTAGCTGGCGAAATAGTATAATGCGTCAGGAAAACTTATGGTAGAATGTTACTATAATCAAAGTTTGCGTAATATCTTATTAATTTTTTTACTTGCTACTAATTTCTTTATCCTTAAATAAATATCATTAAATTAATTTTTTTCTTTCACATCATGGTGAATGATTCAATTAGCGTTAGAACACTATTTGATTACGAAAAGATTGAAAAAAAATTACGAGTATACTTACCGACTTTAACAATAGCTGATTTATTGATTACTTGTAGTGTGCAGTATTAGAAGGCTCTTAACTCTCGCAAAAGGCGCTACCGCTATTATGTGGATAATAGCCAACAGCCTCATAGAAATTACATGGGTAAGTAGAGAATTGATAGAAGGGATATAAGGGGTAACAGGAATCTGCTGTAGCAGCACTCTTTTGGGATCAAACATAATATAACAAGCTATTCAAAAATTAGTATATTGACACTTTTTATTTGTATATCTTATTAGAAACTAATTTTTCTTTTTCACTAATCCTGTAGCCAGAGCTATATCATAAACGTCCTGATATTCTGATTTTTGGTTCAAATTATTTTGTATAGCCTCCAAGACATCATTGATTCTATTTCCCATCGCCGGTGATTTTTTATTCACATGATTTTTTATTTCCTCCGTCGTAGCTGGAAATTGGAGTCCCTCTAACAAATTTGCCATTTTGGATACGATTTCTCTATCTGTGGCTTCGTTATCAGATGGGGTATTTGTTTTATCACCTTGTCTCAAATATTTAGAAAACTCGCCCGTTTTGGTTGGATCAGTATAATTTATGTCGCTATTGGATTCTGACATATTGATAATATTTGATCAAAGTAGTTAAACATAACAAATTCAAAATATTTTTACCTATTGATAATAATGTTTTTTAGCGAACAAATCTAAATATAGAATGCATCATTTAGGCTTGATGTTTACATCTGGAAGAGTTGAAAAATACTTTTCTAGATGTAATATTTGTCAATTCCGGCCTTGGGAAGAATAACTGATTAAAGATAATGAATTATTTTATTTTAACCACTCAGGGAGGGTGCAAATATAACGCGTTTTATTTTCTAATACATAACAAGGTAATATCCATCCTTGTTACCTTTCTTGATATACTAATGAAAATTTAAGGATGATAACTCTGGATTAGGTTTGAATTCAACTTAAATATTACCATCAAAATAAAAAATAGTTTGTTATTAACTATATGGCAAATCTACAGAGAGCTCACTTAAGGATGAAAGTGTTTGGCTTAGATCCTTACCACCTGTAGTCCATACAACCAATGTTTGTGTATCTCCTGTTCCTTCTTGTCCACCTCTCAAGTCTTTAAAGTCAAAAGTATTATCGACTGTAATCCCTCTACTAGTAATTTTATTTATGTAATCATCAATATCTTGTGTTGGTACCATTAGAATTCCAACTGTGTCAAAATTACTAGAATTTGAAATTGTACTGGATGAACTTGATGATGATATTACTGGTGATTGGATGTTGCCTACTGTTACAGAACCGCTCATAGTGACACCAGGGTCACCTTCTGCTTCATAGTTAAAGACCCCTGGGCTAGTAAATGTAAAAGGGTTAGACGCTTGGCTATCAACAATTTCACCTGTATTAAGTATTGTATCGCCATTGGGACCTTTAACATCAATGGTGCGTTCATGACCCGCATCACCATTAAACCATTGAACGGTAGTTCCAGTGTTGACTATTGCACTTTCTGGTACAAAATGTTGGTCCAAAAATCTGGCTTCATTATCCTCCCCAGCAGCATGATGACCTTCATTAGGAATAAGGATAACAAGATTTTTTATATTGTTACCCAAAGTCATCGTCTTTGTTTTAAAAATGTTTTCAGCATTGATATTTGGCTGCACATCCACACCAGTAGTATTGTTATCACTAGAAGAATCTGTTTGGGCGAATACTTCACTCGAGAAGGTATAAGAAATAAGCCCCGATAAGGCTAACATGCTCGCAACTGATAGAAGTAGTAAATTAGTTGAAATCTTATTTTTATTTATCATCGATAAAAAGGGGATTTAGAGGGTACATAAAAGCTATTATTATTATCGATAATGAGAATTGTATTATAGTTTATTAAATATGGCCTATTTAAAGTATGTTTCACATGTATGCTCATGAGTGAACCTTCTAATTTTACATCTACACAAAAAATACCTCCAGACGCAACTAGACTCAATAAACTAACTAAGGCTTGTTCTGGATATATGGAATTTATCAATTTTAAAAACTCCGATACACATACAGGATATTTCTGTTATAACTGTATATATTTTATAAAACCAAACCACTGTGCGATTGTTACTGACGAAGGACAGGATATTAATGGGAATGTGTCGAACGAAATAGCACCGCATGGTATATGTTCTGTCTGGACACCGAATGAAAAAGAGATTAAATAGAATGTAGAAAAAAACATTATTTAAAAAGTAATCTATTTAACTTCTTTTAACATATACCTTTCAAGAGATTGACACTTATTGCCTTCGATAACCTTGAGTATAAAAAAAGACGGGTTCAGAAAATCCCATTATGTACAGCTCCGAATGGGTACATTTTACCATAGTTATTCTCAATAAATAAGAATAGAGCGCCGCCCACTGAAGGGGGCGATGTACAAAATCTTCAAATATCAAACCATGTGGGCTATTATCACCATACCCAATATTCAATTTTTGAGATGGGATAAAACAAAAACATATCATCCGGCTATCCATCTAATCCAACTACAAAATCCAATTTAACTCCGCAAAAAGGACAAAACTTTATCTGTTCAACAATTGGATTGGGACTATTTTCAAAATAGTAGAAAAATTTACTCATAACTTCGAACACTCGTGGATTTTCATCAATGTATAACTCCTGATTTAAGAAATCCTTAAAACCATCACAACAAAGCATCTGTTTGTTCTTAGCAGCCGGCGCTGCCTCTACTAACTTCTTCTCAAAAACGCCACAACTATCACAACTAATCAAATAGATCTGCTCTTTTTTGTCAAACCATAAATGGGCCTTGTCCTTACTACCGCACTTTTCACAAGATACTGTCACGTCATCATGATATTCATAATCATTCATGGATTCTCACTTACTTTAATGACTTGATGGTTTATAGCCTTCACCAAAACTCCACCAAATTATAGTGGTCAACAATCAAATCTAGACATATTTGGTTACCTAATCTTAGAATACTCATATGCAAAATTTTTGGAGAAAAAAGATAAACTCTAGTTAGTCGTATTTTAAAGTTTTCGTAAGGACGTAAATTTGCTATGTTTTGGCTCACTAAACGATGTTAGGTTAACCACTGGAGAAATATGATAAAATAAAAAGTCAATAAATAAAAAATTGTTTTTTGTTATTCAACTTATAGGGTAGTTGAATTACCACTCATGGTGGTGGAATTATCCATTCCCATGGTCATATTACTATGATCCCTTGGCATAGATGAGTTATCCATTGACAATGTCATATTATCTTGTGCTACTACTAGTGTTGCCATTGGTAAGCCCAAAAATAACGATGATACTACGACTATACTTAAAACTATAAATATATTTAAATTATTCATGCGTCTATAGTTACTTCTTACTAGTATATAATTCCTTTGTTTAGTAATATTAAGTTTACACTAACTTATCAGGACTATCAATACAGCGGCATTTGATGTTCTAAAGCTCCCAATGTATAATACAATTACCAGAACCCATAACACTGAGATAATATCCTTTCTATATTTGTAGCGCCACCCTCTAGGCGGCGCGAGCTAATGCTATCCCAATATAATACTTGTTGAATGAACTTTCGCCAACATACGGTTTTGTTGTTTCAGAACGAAAATCTTGTTCAAACCTTCCTCTAACTATTCCATATCACTTTCTATCTTGTCAATTTTTTGTTTATCTTCATTTCTTACTTCCGAATAAGAATCATAAGTCAAAATCATCCTACATTTAATGCAAAACTTTGCGTCTTTTTTGTTTGATTCTCTACAGTTGGGATATGACTTCGGGAGGTTTGTTACTAATTGATCAGTGTTATTTTCATCCTTTTCTATCCCATATGCTTTAAGCAGAGGTTGACGATACTGCGCCAAAATAATGTATATACACTTGAGGCATTTTGCTTGTCATAGACCATCCCGCATGATCCCTCTAAACATGTTCTTTCGAATTCTACTTTTCATAGTTAAAGCGGAATGTTGAAGTACATATAATGTAAAGGGTTTCGTGAGTAAGTTTCTGATAAAGGCTTTGTCAACTTCGGATACGTTTTCCTCTTTCAAATGGTTTGGAAAATATCTGTCTCTATATTGAACCTTATAATGTCTTAATATTTTATCTACTGAAATCTTGTGTCCATAATTGTTTTTATTGAGTGCTACAAATAGCCAAGAATCCGAGTTTCCACCTAATGAATGATTCTTGAATCCATTCTTTAACATACGGAAGTGATAGTAGTAAGGGGACTGTTCTTGTTTTGGTTTTTCCAGATACCAATACTTCTGCATACTGCATTCCATTTGTTGAAATTTTGAATTGAGTATCCTTTATTTCACCCAAGCATTTCGTGCGGTCTGCAAGATGTATCTATTGCCATTGAGTGAAACGCCTTATCCCTTTTAGAGGGACAATACTTTAAGAATATGTCATTGTCTCTTTGAGTCCAAAGGTCTGATGTTTATAGGGTGATGATTCTTTTCTTGGTAGAATATTTATTCCGTTCATGCACGAAGGTGTAGGTCTATTCTTATAATCTACATATGGATTGTAAAGCCACTTAAAGTATTTTAGCAGAACTCTTTGTTTGTTATTTCGGTTTCCTATGCTTATGTTGATGGGATCTTCTTCTGTTGTTTTTCTTAAACTGTTAAGGAAATTTAGAATATCATCTTTTGATATTGATTTAAAGTCTTTAAAATTATGAAATCTCAGTAATTGACCTAAAACTTTGATATGCCATTCTGCTGTTGATTCTTTAATATTTATCTCATCGCGTTCAGCATTGATAAAGTCACAAATTTGTTTAGCGTTAACAGGGGAATGGTGCAAAATATCCATTAAAACACGTTTTACGTATGGTTTTTGATATCTCGTTATTTGATCAATTTTATTGGAAAGTAAGATATTGCCATCATCCTGACTGTCTAAAGGAATTGAATTCTTAAACTTGACTTCATCTTTGTCTATATTTATATCATTTTTTTGACTAACAACAAAAGATGGTGAATGATTTTTAGCCTTTAGTTCGGGATTAGATGTCAAATAATTACAGAATAGTTTTCGTTATTTAATATAAAAAATCTCTGCTTGTCTCCTCGAGTAAGGCGCCGGGAGAGGGATTTGAACCCTCGAGGCCCTCACGGGCCACAAGCTATATAGTTCCTAATTTCCAGGCTTGCGCCCTTCCAGGCTAGGCGACCCCGGCTTTTGATTAAATGATAATTGTCCTCTTTTTATGTATATCTAATATTAATTTATATTTTAAAATTAACTCATTTCTATCCTATCAATCATGCGACCTGACAGCAAATCAAATTTATAAATCTTTGAATGGCCCGTGCTAGCCTTATGATCTTGAACATCTGAATAAAATAGAAAATTTTGATTACATTGAGTACATACCCAAACAATATTTAGATCTTTGTCATTCATGTCTTTGTCTAAGCATACGATTCAAACATACGATATAAGCAGTTTGAAAACAAATAATGTTAATTTATTTTGATTATTCTTTAGTAAAAATATCTCCAATTATTATAACAATAAAGTGTAAATAACTATTTTAATACGGCGCTGTTTAGAGTGTTTATTACATGATATTTCTATGTATTAATCAAACTTTCTTGACATCCTTTATAAACGGTTGCCATAAATCATAAAGTACATTTTTGAATAGCTTATTGATTGGATAAATTTCACTATTTTGTTAATTCTCAATAAGCGATAAACACGGAAATTGTTGTTACCGCTTTGCATAAGAACCAGGTTTGTTCTTCAAGAAAACAAATCTAATGCTTGTATGACCAAACAAGTTATTAATCACTCGGTCTCAACAGGAGGTCAAGGAAAATAGTTTGTAATAAATCTGATTTTCTCGATTGATACTATTTCGTTACTATCCATCTTGCAAATTGATAAATCAGCAAGATTAAAAGGATTCGTTTGTTGGTAACAGAGGAACTCGCATTTATCAACTTGAAGCTTGACTCAAAACTAAAAAGAATGGAAATCAAATTGGCTCCAAAGTCATATAGATAAGGTTAAATTTTCGTAACCTGTATTTATAACACTCTGATTCTCTCAAATCTGTCTAGACTAGTTGAACTAAAATGAATTCTATAATCTTTTAGTAGATTAAATTAGAATACGTCATAAATATTATGTCTATTAAATTATTTCGCTAGAAATAGCATACTTTTAGATGAACGTATTTCATCGGACATTATAAGAGTATGAATAGGGTTAACGAACTCGTTGTGGCGTTTCCTTCCTCATTTGTTCTTACCCCTAGGATTATGTCCGTGATTCAGCTGTAACAAAACATGATGTTGAAAGTTATTGTTATTCTAAACTTGTCATATTTATAATTTTGTACAATTTAATCACAGCAACTTCAGATTAACTCATTTTAGAATGTGGACTCTTAGGATATCTATTCTCCAGTCATTGCGAATGGATGCTGTTTAGTTCAATAACATGCAAATTATATTGTCTAATGTGGATTTAAGTGATTAACTTATAAATTTCATACCTACAAGATTATCCACATTGGTTCTAAAATTAGGTGTTCATGTGTCTATTAGTGGGGGTATTTCAAATTCAGTAGATAACGCTGTTAAAATTGGCTCTTCAGCATTTCAGATATTTACTAGAAGTCCAAGACAATGGAAGTCAAAAGAACTGACTCCGCATGAAACCGATACCTTCAAAGAAAAATTAGAAAATAGTTCAATAGGCCCTGAATCCGTTGTTGTGCATATGCCATACCTGCCTAATCTTTCGGCACCTGGTAGTGAAATGTATGAAAAATCGATATCAGTTTTGACAGATGAAATAATGCGTTGTAATATACTTGGTATACCGTATCTAGTTATTCATTTGGGAAGTCATCTAGGCCATGGACCAAAAAATGGGATAAACCAACTTGTGAATGCGTGCACAAAATCCTTGCATGCATACAACGACTCGGGTTTACCAAGAAGTAGAGTCAAAGTCCTATTAGAAAATAGTGCCGGACAAAAAAATAGTATTGGAAGCCAGATCGAGGAAATCCAAAGCATATTTGATATCCTTGGGAAAAATGATTATGGCTTGTGCATGGACACATGTCATTTATTTGCCGCGGGCTATGATTTGTCTAATGAGATCGGTGTTTCAACTCTCATTGATAATATAGATAGTCATCTTGGTGTAGAAAATATAAAAATAATTCATTTAAACGATTCAAAAGGAGACCTGGGATCTAACCTTGACAGACACTATCACGTTGGTTTAGGCAAAATTGGAGTAAGTGGGTTAAGATATTTGGTAAATTACAAAAAATTAAACAAAGTTCCATTCATTATGGAAACACCTATTGACTCTGTTCGAAATGATGTTGATAACATCGAATTTGTAAGAAATTTTATAAATGAGTGATCGATAATGAAAATCACAATTCCTAAATTTACTTTCATTTACTCAAGTAAAACTACCCGACTATTGATTATAGTTTATGCTTGATTAACCCCAAAATATTAGATTGTTTATTTTTTTGAAGTAAAATAGAAGCTCAGTGTCATATTCTGCCAGAAGATCACGAAAATTTGAATTATTTGATCGGTGTATCTTATTTGTATCAATTCTATGGTTGTATTTTAGATATGAAATTCAAATAAAGCTTTACACCCAAACCAAATCTGATACTGTTCAATATTGCATTTATCTATTCAATTTTGGATTTCAACAGAAAAACACAAGACCATGCTTTTGAGCCTAAAATCGTTTAAATACTATAATCTCACTAGTATATATACCAGACCCATTAACAAGCTCCACTGAAAGAAGGTAATAAAGGCAAACTATTGTATACATGCCAGGTAAGTCCCGGTTCAGCGCAAATGTTCATGCCTTGTAAGAAATGATCAGATAAATAAGGAACTGTTACCCTTTACTGAGCCTTTATTACCTTTCTACAATATTACAGAATGCCCAACAATTTACATAGTTAAAAAGGGAATTTCCAAAAAATACTTTTTCTCAATTTGCTTTGCCCATACCTTTATCGGGATTTTTTTATTTTAATTCTCATCTTGATTCCCGGGCTTGTGCTTTTTCAATCAATAATTAGCGCTGGATTCAATTAAGATGCTAAGAATAAATTGCCCACTATTAGAAACGGTAGTCAGGAAAAGATACTTGAGGCGGATTCTTGATTTTTATTAAACTTATTAATCAAGATGGTTAAGCATATTTATGATTCGGATAAAGGAGAAAAAGCTTGACTTGGACCAGACTGAGAAAATTTTTCTTATACTTGACAATCAGAACGAAATAATTTACGATTCTTATCCTGTTGTTATTAAACCCCCTTACATGGATCACCAAATATACAAGGCCTCAGTTTTGGAAAAGAAAATGAGCCACCGGTAGTGATTTGATTTTGTATTTCCTAAAAGATGTATATACCATTCATGTCAACATAGAATAGGTTAGATGCATGGTCTCTCAATCTAATGAGAATCAATTCGGGATAAAATTATCAGATGATCCAAGAATCAGTAATCTTGATAGTAGTGGATTAATCAAAACTGAAGAATTGGTGCGAAAAATTCCGTTATACAACGAAAAGGTCGACGTTACCAAAAAAAGTGAGAATGGGAACTTAAAAATTGAAAAGAAATGGATTACAGTAAAGAAGGAGATTGAGATCCCTTTAAGATACCAGGAGATATTCATAAACGATAAAGTTTTCGATTCATATAGTGACAACGAGGTAAATGAAATTTTCTTCCAGATAAAAAACAAGATATCTGATGTTTTTTTACATGAAAGAACAGATCAAAACGACAATAAGCAACTCGATTCGACGGGGAACGAAGTGGAAATAGTCTGCTTCGAGCCTGAAGGAAAAGAATCCAATAAGAATGTGATCAGTGAGAAAGCTATTTCACTCTCCTATGTTACGATGGCCGACCAAACCGGTATCCAACAGGCCGACCAAACCGGTATCCAACAGGCCGACCAAACCGGTATCCAACAGGCCGACCAAACCGGTATCCAACAGGCCGACCAAACCGGTATCCAACAGGCCGACCAAACCGGTATCCAACAGGCCGACCAAACCGGTATCCAACAGGCCGACCAAACCGGTATCCAACAGGCCGACCAAACCGGTATCCAACAGGCCGACCAAACCGGTATCCAACAGGCCGACCAAACCGGTATCCAACAGGCCGACCAAACCGGTATCCAACAGGCCGACCAAACCGGTATCCAACAGGCCGACCAAACCGGTATCCAACAGGCCGACCAAACCGGTATCCAACAGGCCGACCAAACCGGTATCCAACAGGCCGACCAAAACAGGACTCAAGAGACGTTCGAACTATGGGGTGAAGAAATTATTATAAACAAGAAGATGGTTAAACTGGCCGAGATTGTCATCAAGAAATATCAAGTCAATGAAAAGCGGAAATTCGATGTTGAAGTTCAGCGAGAAAAACTTACTTTAAAATTTCCTGGGAATTTCAAGGAAGAAATATCCTAATTCAGAATTTATTAAATTAGTAATGGTTAAAATCTCAATCCATATTATTTTATATATCTAGTTATAAATATAATTTGTGCGTATTAGTAACAATAAGGATAATATAGATTGGAAAAATGTTATTAAAAAAGAAGTAATTGGCACCAACGGTTTGGATTTGGGGGAAGTGGTGGAAATTGGCGATAATTTTATTGTGATACAGAAGGGGCTATTTAACAAGAAAAGGTTCGTAATACCAAATTCGACCGCTGAAAGTTTTGATGGCGATATACTCCGTGTTAAAGTAAGCGAAACCGAATTAGCGGAATATGAGGAAACAGCCGAACCTGCATTCAAGGACTATTCTCGATTTAAATCATCGGATATGTCCAAAGAAATGGAGACTAGAATACCGGTGATAGGAGAGAATCTACAGGTTTCAAAAAAAGTCGTCGAGGATAAAGTCGATATAATAAAAGAGCCCGTTAAAGAAACAAAAACCGTTGAGATAGATTTGACGTACGAAAAGGTTACCATTGAACGAATCCCGTTTAACAGTGAAGAGACGGGAATAAAAAAATCTCCTGATCAAAAAGGCCCAGAGGGATCTGATATCGATATCGAAAAGCCAGTGTCTTCTCAAACTCAAACCCCTCCTCCTCCTGATCAAAAAGGCCCAGAGGGATCTGATATCGATATCGAAAAGCCAGTGTCTTCTCAAACTCAAACCCCTCCTCTTGATCAAAATAAAGGGTTTGGCGGATCAGATATCGAAAAGCCAGTGTCTTCTCGAACTCAGATTTCTATCCCGTTAAAAAGAGAAGTCCCGGTAGTACTCAAGAATCCTTATATTCGTGAAGAAGTAGTCATAAGAAAAAAACCAGTGAAGGAAACAAAAATAATTAGTTCAGATGTGACAAATGAGGAGGTTACTTTTGAGGACAATCCCAGTCGCAGTCAAACATAAAATTTGATTAATTTTAGTCATCGGGATAGTAAACTTGAAGGGTATTTCAATAATTGGATTTTGATAAACAATATTTATTGAAATAGACAAGAGGCATTTTAGACACCCTCAAACCTTGAATAAAACCACAACTTGTGCTAAGTACGACTTATTTACCTTTATAGTAATCTTTTCATTTCTTCTTGATGGTTCTATAATTTCCTAAAATTTACTCAATATGATTAAAATCTATTTATTGAATGATTTTTATTGCAGTTTAACATCTTTTTTTTTATTTTTTTCATAAAAAGTCTACTAAAGGAGTATTTTTTACCCACAAATAGATTTAAGGATCTGAATTTTCATATAAGATTAATTATCGATGAATACCTATGATGAAATAATACAGTTAGCGCTAGAGCGAGGATTTTATTTTCCAAGCAGCGAATTATATTCTGATGCAAATGCTGGATTTTGGGAGTACGGGCCCAATGGAGTAAGAATCAAAAATAAATTCCTGGATTTGTGGAGAAGAGAATTAGTTCGAAGAGACAACATGCTTGAGATAGATGGATCTCAAATCATGAGCAAAAATGTATTCATGGCTTCAGGTCACTTGACAAATTTTACCGATCCCATAGTTAAATGTAAAAAATGTTCAAGCTCATTCAGGGCAGACAAGCTGATTCAAGAAGTGGCAAAAATAGAAGTACCAGAACGATTGGAGAACGAAAACGTTGATGATTTAATACTGCAGAACAATATTAAATGTCCCCTTTGTAAAGGTGAAATTTCTAAATCTGAAAGATTCAATATGATGTTTAAGATAGAGATTGGACCAAATCGAGACGAAGCTTACTTAAGACCTGAGACATGTCAGTCTATTTTTGTCGATTTCTCTAGATTATTTAAGGTAAGCAGAGGAAAGTTACCGTTAGGTATAGCCCAAGTCGGCAAGAGTTTTAGAAATGAAATATCGCCAAGACAGGGACTTTTGCGCCTGAGGGAATTTTACCAGGCTGAGATCGAGATATTTTGTAATCCTGCGAAATTAAATGATTTGAATAAATATGATGAGATAAAGAATACCATTTTGAGATTTTATGATACTCGTATAGTAGAACTATCCGTTGAAGAAGCATTGGAACAAAAGATATTACCAAATAAATTAGTTGCTTATTATCTAGCATTACTTGTCGAGTTCTTTGATAAAACTGGAATAGACAAGCAAAGGACTAGACTCAGACGTTTGTCAGATCAAGAGAAGGCATTTTACTCTACTGTTGCATTTGATTTCGAGGTGGATACATCAATAGGATGGCTAGAACTCGTTGCTTGCAACTATCGTTCGGATTATGACCTAAAGTCTCACTCGGTTACCAGTAAAACTAATCTCGAAGTAATGGATGACGATACCAAAGTATTGCCACACGTATTTGAACTGTCATTGGGAGTGGATCGTTGTATTTATTCCATACTTGAACATTCGTACTTCATAGATAGGCAAAATGATGATCGGGTTGTCTTGAAACTAAAACCATATCTTTCGCCCATCCATGCTGGCGTACTTCCATTAATAAAAAAACCGGAGTTTAAGGATAAGGCTTCTAAACTCTTAGCCAATATTAAGAAGGATTTTGATGTTTTCTATGATGAATCTGGCTCAATTGGACGTCGGTATCGTCGCCTTGAAGAAATCGGAACGCCTTTTGCCTTTACAATCGATCATCAAACCCTTGAGGATGACACTGTCACAGTAAGGTTCCGAGATTCTATGGATCAGGATCGGGTTAAAATAGATGATGCGCACTCGTTTCTGTCTAAACAACTATTTCTATAATCTGATTCGAAATATTTGCAATAAGCTACCAATACGCGCTATCTGTTTCGTCTATTTGATTTTTCTCCATGTTCTTATTTTTCTTAGATTGCAAGTCTACATTGTCTTTTTTTTGTTTCATGTATTCTACATAATTCATAATTAGCGACTCTTCCTTAAAGATCCCCTCGGCTGCTATAACTGATGGAGCTTTTGTAGTCGGTAACTCTCCACAGCAACTTTCCTCAAACTTCTGTATATGATATTTTACGAATTCTATATCATTTTTTATGAATAGTTCTACTATCTTTTGTGACTGGGGTGAGTCATCAATTAATATGATAGGCTTTCTGGCTTTCAATTAAATCCCTCGTTTCATCATAATGAGAGGGCAATCAAATTAATATTTTTTTGATTACATTTATCAAATGTTTATCTCCATCTTGAGAATTGTTGGTAGGAAAATAGCAAACTAAAAATAATTTCAACTCGTATAATAAATTAAAATACACTTGAAAACGCTTCTTATAAACAACTTTTCACCCTTCATAGGCAACATTGTAAAACTATTAAATGAATTTGAGAACAATTTTGAATGCTATGATTGTAATCAAATACATGCCCTGGGTACAGATTTAGAGTTGTTAGAGAGATTTGATAACGTAATCCTATCGGGCCGTCAACAAAACTCATCACTTATCAACAAAATAAATTCTCGTATTGTAAAGGGGTGCCTAGTATTAGACAAACCATTATTGGGGATTTGTTATGGTGGGCAGATTTTAGGGTTGACTCTAGGTTCCACATTAAAAAAGATTCACAAAATCAAAGATACAATTGAAATTGATCTAATAGAACCAACACCTATACTTGAGGGCTATAAATCAGTCAGGATGTATGAGAGTCACAATTTCTGTATTTCAACCCTGTCCGATGATTTTAAGTTGTTGGGAACTTCTTCTCACTGCAACAACGAATTATTTTGTTTCAATAAAAAACCATTATTTGGAACGCAGTTTCATCCCGAAAAGAGTGGCAAACCGGGAAGGGATCTTTTGGAGAACTTTCTCAGCATTCGTTAGGATGGGTGAGTGCAATTTCAAAATATTAATTAGTTTTAGCATTATGATTTTTATTTGCTCTATAGTATAGTTACGGTGTGTATAAAGATGAAAAAGATAGTAATACCCAGATAACACTTCCGCTTGTTAGTAAAAACGAAGATAATGCAGTTTTTCCGCTTGTGATAAATGTGTTAACAAAATTCTGGGGTGAAATCACACCGGAAGACGAAATATCGCAGAGAATTACCCCGTACGCGAATCATAAAGGTTCAGTTTTTATAGAAGGGTTAGAAATTATTGAGAAAAAATTCAATTTATTATCCAAAGTATATCGCGGGTCTTTAGATGATCTGAAGAAACGACTTAGTCAGGGAATCCCTCTTATCGTTATCTTGCCTGGTATAAATGAGACAATTCAATTTGCTACAGTCATGACCGGTTATGATCCTGAGGAAAAAAGATTGTTGACCTATGTTCCTGAACCGGATTCATTTGGGGCCATTCCAGAAGAAAAATTTTTTAGCGAATGGTCGCAGGAGGATTTTTTAACTATTATGATATACCCGGAAGATGCTAAAGATCTACTCAAAAACAGTGTTTTTATGTTTGAAAAAACTAATCGAATTACCTTAGAAGCTGAAAGACTAAAAATCCAAGGTAAAAACAAAGAAGCTTTAGAATTGCTGACAAAGGCACTTTCCAGTAACTATGAAGGCAAAGATAACCCGCAATTGTTACTAATGATCGCAGGAATTCTAAACGAGCAGGATAATGAAAAATGTGTAGAACTTTATGAAAAAATCATAGAACTAAATCCAAAATTTTACTTGGCACATAGGGGGTTAGGGAACTATTACCTTAAAAGGAAGAATTATTTACAAGCCAAGCAGCATTATCAAAATGCAATAGCTATTAGTCCATCACGGTACGGCCCAATCTACAAGAACCTAGGTATTGCATTCTTAAACCTTGGTAATGACTCTTCTGCAAAAGATTCATTTAAGGAATATCTTCAACATGTTCCTAATGCTTCTGATGGGAAAAATATTCTCGATTTCATAAATTCATAATAGTATCTCTGTGAGGTGAACGTTATTATGATCAATCTAGTCCGCATCACATCGAAATGAGCAACATAGATTTTCTTTCATCCCTAGATAATAAACACGCTATCGTCATGGAGCCTACAATCAAGTCCACTTCATTCATGAAATTTTTAAAAAAATCCTCCGTTGCCTTGTTAAAATCAAATACATATAAACCAAAGTCTATCAAAACAGAAGGGTTTTACGTGATAATATTCTTGCACGATGATTCACAACTAGTCCAAGCTACCGAGTTATTAAGTAAACTATCCGGTGTTTCTTATATTTTCATAGGCGCAGCCATAAAGCTTGAATACGATACGTTATCTAGAAGTGTTTTATCAATTGCAAACAAGTTATTAATGGATAGTGAAAAATACCTAATCAAAATAGAATCTTCAAAGTCGACCGGGTCTAAAGATAGTGAATTCTCATATTTTAAAAATGATCTTGAATTTTTTATTCAAACTGAATTATCCAGCAAAGCCAGAGGTCTTGCTTCGGTACGAGATGAGTCTCAAGCCGATAAAATATTGTACTTACTTATTGGAAACAATATTGCATTCGTTAGCTTGTTAGTGCTTAAAGGCTCTGATCGTACTCCTTTTAATTTCTTACGGGATGTTGTTGTATGCCCAATTTATGATGATTGCTCTCTGCTTTCGCTAGTACAAGTCTTAGATTCTGGTTATATGCCATTACCAATTTTTTTCTATCGCAATCGACTTGAACTGATAAAAAGATTAAGAAAATTTGATGAAATAATAAAGAAATATCCAGTCGATACCGTCACATTTTACTTATTTTCAATGGATAATATGCAGCGAGCATCCTCTTTACTAGCCAATAGAACCTCTAAGGAGAATGGCATATCCCAGGAAAAGGGAAGTCAAATTCAACGATTGATCCATGAGCAAGTTATTATAAAGATCTTATTGAATTTCAATTTTGACTCTTTGTATGTAAGCTTTCCATTTGTTTCTTTTATTCATCCTAACTGGTTTATACAGAAGAACATTAAACTGTTCCATAAATCAAAAAAAATGCTATTTACGCCTCTTCTTTTTGGTATCCCTCCACGAGCATTTGAAAAAAAGCTGACAAAGTTAACTGATATGAACTATGCTACACATCAAAGCATTCCTATTCGAAATTATTTAGTTGACAGCGAACCAAAGGATTTCGCTAAGGCTGTGGACAAGTATGAAAACTCCAATAACACCCTAGATTTTAAGAAATTTTCATTAAACATACGAAAGAACGATGTCTTTGATGTTTTGGATTCCGTCTAATTTGTTACTTATTTTCATCAAATTCAATATTCTGTCTTCATAAGATTTATCGTTAATCAATTCGTTTAATGCTTCGATAAGCAAACTTTGATCCATTGTTTTAGAATTAATCGCCTTTCCTATGCCGAGTCTCTCGATCTTAGATGAGTTTGACAATTGCTCTCCGTGACTTTCAATAGGAATGGAGATAATTGGCTTTCCGTATTGAATGGCTTGTGATATGGCAGTGTGTCCTCCACGCATAATAATGACATCCGAAAGAAAAAATATTTCGTCTTTATACGGACACCACTCAAAATACCACATATTGCTAGATATTTTTTTAGGGACCACATTGCCACCTGACTTTCCTTCGGAGAATACAAATTGAATTGATGGGAGCTTCTTAAAAAATTCAATTAGCTTCATTATTATGGGTATCCTAGTTCCCATAGGTCCACTTATGTGGACAAAAATAAGCGGTTTTGTACCTATCAATTTGTAGACCTTCCCTTGCTTTTAAAAGGCTATTTTCAGTAATTTTTGCCCCAGGAGTTACGAATCCTACATAGTCTAATTTCGGTTTAATTGATTTTACGGAATTTATCGTACTCTCTGAAATGGTGTAGGGTGGAGGTAAGTCGGGTATTAGAATTTTGTCTGACATATTCCAAAGTCCTCCCATTAGTTCACCATTACACGTTTCAAAAAATCTCCCGGCCTTGAACTCTTGCAATCTGGGTGTTAGGAGTAGCTTTACCTGATTAATCACCAGGATTTTTGGTAGGTTTAATATCTTTGAGGCTATAAGAGGGGATAACCGGGAATCAGATATAATAATCTGAGGTTTGAATTTCTTCATGTATTTTATTTCCTTGTTTATCTGAACGGGGAAGTTGACTAACCATTGTGGTATTTTATTAATATTGCTTATGACTGAAAATTCGCCATCCTTTCCCCACATGAATTCCACCGGGGGAACCTTTTCACACTCAAATCCTTGGGTCTCAATATATTTACTAGCCTCGCCAAAGGATGAGAAGCGCATTTGAATGCCGGGTCTTTTCATATTTTCTGCTAATATCAAAAGTCTACTGGCATGACCTAAACCCACGCCATATGGTGCCAAATAAACCCTTTGCATTATAAACACGATTTTAGAAGGGACTAAAAAGTGTTCAGTTAACTATCCAGTCCTCAGATCGACCAACTAGAATAATAATGAATCTATGCAAAATTCTAGTCGTGAATGCAATAAAGATTTGTTCTCTAATCTGCAGTTACATAATATATTATCACAGATCTTGCACTAGTCTAAAGCAAAATCCTATTCGTTAATTTTATTACCATTTGTTTTAATTTTAGAGATCTCAGGAATCATCCAGATAAATTTTGTGTGGATGCAATTATTTGATTGGTCAACTTCACATTGTAACTCCCCATTTACATAGAACACATCAACTAGAATTTTTTTCTTGACGTCTTTTAGGGTTATTCTGTTTCCTTGATAGGAATCAACTGATAAAGAGGGAGCAACCCTTGACAGAAACTCCTCTTTTTCCAAATATACTTGTAGAAAATCGTTTACATATTCCTTAATATTTAGGCGTTTTTGGATTGCTCGCTGCTTCATCTTGTCATAATTTTCCACAAATATCTCTACAGTAACCACGCTCCTTCCTCCTCTTCTAACAGGCATAAACCATATTAGCATGTGCTTCTGTTTAATAATTTCTATTGACATGTTAAATAATGTTCATAGATATTTTTTTATATTATAACATATAATAACATGTTACAATATGTTAATAAAACTGATATTATTATTGCAGTTGACTCTTTCGCTGCAAGGAAAAAAAATAAAGAAGACAAATCCTATCCGCAAATATGGCGGTCCTCAAAGAGATAAAATATTACGCAGACTCAAGGAAGGACGCCAAAACAATGTATCCCGATACAAATCATTGGGGAT
Source organism: uncultured Nitrososphaeraceae archaeon (assembly GCA_963759575.1). GTDB lineage: Archaea > Thermoproteota > Nitrososphaeria > Nitrososphaerales > Nitrososphaeraceae > Nitrosocosmicus. The sequence goes on from CAVWZU010000001.1 coordinate 374,519, forward strand.
AAGAAGGTTATTTGGATATCTACCACGCGTCGTAAATTTCTACGGAGAAGCAACTTTTGATACAGTGGCTCTTTTGACAACTATTCTGTTTCTTTTGAAAAAGTTAGGTACTGTTATCAATACTTCTTATTTGTAAGGTATTAGATAGCCTTTTAAACGCAAATGTAAATGGGAATTGAAGTCTGACTTTTTCTTGGACAAATTGACAATTTTCGAGCAGGTTAGTATGTGTCAAGATCTAGGGCACTGAAAAAGACTATTTCCTAAAACGTTATACTCTGTGCCTTGAAAAGATATATTGATAGAAAGCCGAAAGGGGATCCATTTCTGTAGTGCCGATTAGTTCGGTCTACGTATACTCCCTCTTTAGAAAAGTAATGATTTTTTTAGCTCTCTAGGTAGTCATTTTAAATATTAACCCGATTTTATATATTAATATTGAATTATTACTAGTAAAATAACTCTTTATAGAAATTATTAAACTGTTTTACTCTAACCAATAGTCAACATTAAAGACATCCGGCTTCTTCAGATTAATTAATTTGCGCTAATGCTTTATAAAGAGTGACCCACTATAAGTATATACAGATAAATTTTGGTTAATTATGACAATGACTGTAACCCTTTGTATCGCTTTTTGCATCTTCAATCTACGTAGTCGATATTGAGATGATTAATAACCCCTCTCTACACTATATATAATCAAAAATCTTTAAGAAGGGGTCTTCGAAACGTAATAATTGGTTTTACTTTGTGATGCTTTTCCTAGTTATTTCTTACCCAATGCTTCTTCAATGAGAGAATAGTGCTTACAAATGCTTGTAAGGGGATCTAGGTTCAAACACTGTCAGTTTTGAAACATTGTATGGTGGTGCCCATTCAATGCGTTAATTATTTTAAGTTGTCTGATCCTTTTATTCTATTCAGTGCATTATTATTGCCCTTTTCCTACGAGAAGTCACTGTATCGAGTTTCACACCGTTATTATGACCGCTAATCATCGTTATGTGATAGATAGATCAGTTCATCTAATTTCATGGTTATTTGCTTTTTAAAAGGAACCATTATTTGAGCGCCATCATGAATTCTCTTTTTATCTATTTGCTATATTGAAAAGACCATTTTGGGTGTGGACTGAAGAATGTGCGCTCAAAGCTGAATTTAACAACAAGACCTTGGAAAATTGATATTATTCAATAAATCTAAAAATTGTAGATAAGAGTTAAAGTAATAGATGCATGGAATCTATCTGTTATCAAAACATTCAATTAGTAAAATCGTAAAAAATTAAAAATGATTTACCTTAACTAATCCATATTAGTCAGATTCTTCTGCATAAATCAATTTCATTTCATCGAAAGTGAGTTTTTCTCCGCTAGACATTTTCTTCATGGCGACCTCCTTTAACGAATTCCATAGTTCTTGATTTTCTCTGTTCTTGCGCATTTTGTCCTGAGGTATTTCGTGTCTGATCTTTCTTTCTGGACTATAACGTCTTTGTCTTTCTGAAGAATGCTGCAACCTATTTCTCTTAAACTCTATAGCATTAAGTTGAGTATCTACCATTTCTATCTTAGCCCCGGCTTCTCTAACTCTGTGAATAACGCCTCGTCTCTCCTCATAAAGTTCTTCTCTCCTATTAAGCAACTCATCCAAGGTTGACTTTATTTTACCAATTCCCTTTCCTACATCAGCTTTTTGGTCGAATATATCATTCATTTTTCCCTTTATGTCATCAAACTTTGTTGCCAGTGATTTGTAAGTGTCTTCCTTCTTGTGTATGACTTTTAATGCATGTAACCTAGTAGCTATTTCCTTTGATTTTAAGACCAACCGTCTTTCTTCATCTTTGGATAATTTCTTTGTTTGAATGTCTCTCTCTATTTGCTCTAGTGCCTTTGTTAAATTTGATAGATTATACCTGTCTCTTCTTGATCTTGGACCGCCTCCACCTGCGCCTCCGCTAGATGCTTTGGTATCCAATGTTCTCATTCTTTTTCTTTCTTCAATTAGGTTGCTCTTTAACTCTGTAAATTTTGCGTAATCTGCATCCTTTACTTCATTAATTTGTTTTAGTTTTAGTCTTTCACTTTCTAACTTTACTCTTTCTTCGTCAATAACCTTCTTTGTTTCTTCAATACTTTCGTTGATTTTCTCAATCTGAGTTTCCCCAACTTTTTGCTCTTCTATTAATGATTTTTTGAAATCTAACAGAGTTTTCTGATTTGAATCTATTGAATTTTCCGATCTATTGTCTTTTTTTGTCGTAGATCCTGAAGCTGCAGCAGAAGGAGCTGTAGCTGGATTTCCACTGTTCTGTTCTTGAACCACGCCGCTTACAACCTGTTAATATATGGAAAGATATATTTTTTCTGATTGCATTTCGGTTACCTAATTTTTAAATGAGCGAGGAAAAATGAGTCAGGAGCCTATTGACAGGATTTTAGTAGGATAATTAGTTTTAAAGGCGGCAATATTTGTAGTCTGAAGAGGACAATTGACTTTGTAAATCATCGAACCGTAGAAAGTCAGATATATAACCTTTAGATCCAAAAATTATTTGTTTTACTAATGATAGATACTAATTTTCAGACGATTGTGAATATCATACAAACATATATTTATATTCTATCTTGTGGATTAACATATGAGTAATAATGGATGATTTTGATAAAGATTTTCCAGGATTTGATTGGAAAAATACTCCCGCTTATAAACATCCAGGAGGAAAAGACTGTCCTTGCCCCAAGCATGAGTATATCAGAGAGCAAATTAATGTTGCCAAGACTTTAAATACAAATAGTAAAAATATAGATACTGATAAAAAACCTACTTCAAATGTTACCCTTAAATTTTGCCCCGATCATTATAATGTTTATTTTAAAGAGGTTATTCCAGCCATGCCTTTAAAATATAGAATAATTACCAAAATAGCATTAAAATTGGGAGCTGTTGTAATCCAGCAGATTCCTTATATGATGTCTGATAAGTGCTTTTATTGTAAGTTTGGATCAGGTGGATTTGATAAAAAGGTGGAATTACCACCAATTTAGCCTACTTGATATCTGATTTCTTTAGTAAATTTTTTGCTAGGTTAGAATGATCAGATACTAATACTAGGGCCGCAATATTTCTTACAATCACTGATAAATACGGCAATTTATCGGTTGGATTATTTTTATATCCATCTAAAAAGGATTTTTCTATAATTTTATACTTTTCATTGTCTAGATCCAATAAACTAGCCAAGAAAATACCGATGTCGACGCTTTTTGTATATTCTGAAACATTGTTTTGTATCAACCCCAAGTCAGTTCTTATTATTTCTAAATCTTTTACCAGGTAGTTCTGAGCTTTATTGTCGATGAAACAAGATCCACTATTGTGCAGACTCCTCGTGATTGTGCCAACCTTGTATACAATTTCTAAGTTGTTGCTCTTTTGTAGAAATCTATAAAGATTGCCGCCCTCAATATATTCTTCAATGATGACGTCCTTGTTTATTTCTATTAATCTAGGTGTATGAATCCCCAGATCCTTCAATTTCTGTCTGCTATATGCACCTTCATTTAGAAGTATAGATTTTCCAGTCCTTATCGGGGCTGAAGGGTGCAATAGTACAAATGAAATAAATGTAAAAATGAAAACTAAAAGATACTCGTTAATGCTCTTCGCCGTCTTATTTCTTTTGATTACAACCATTTTACCATCAATTTTTGAAATTGCAATATCTCTCTGCCAATTCACAAAATGCAAAATAATTTAGTCTCCATACTAAAGGTAGGCTATTCTAATACTTTTAATCTTCTGGTTTGAAGAAGTCAATTTAGTAATTGATAAATTTGAGCCCATTTTGTTATACCTATCGATTGGATGTTTCGATGACTTGGGTTTTACAATTATTACAAATTACTATATAAACCTTAATAGATGGTGTTCTATAAAATATTCATGTGTTTACGTACACTAACTTTTTTAGAATTTTAAGCACTTTTGTGATTGCTGGAGTATTATTATCTCTAACAGGCGCAAATGCACATGCATTATCGGGATCTATTACTGATTATAAATTCGGCTATGGCCCTATAGCAAGCATAAATAATGACTGGATATTGGCAGGTCATTGGATGGGCTATTTTAATCCATCAAACCTTTCTGATTCAGGCTTTCATTCAACTTTTGATATGGTGATGAAAAATGGATCAGCTCCTCATATGCATCAAATATCTAACGCAACCATTAGCGATGTGAAAATGGACGGAAATAACGAAACAATTCTGGGCGCTGTAACGATAACTATGAAAGATGGACCAGTGTTAAATGTGCCAACTACTTGGACAACTTCTGGTAATAATACACTTGCCATTGATTTGGACCCTTCAATGATTAACAACCACTTTGGTGAAACCCCAATTTACGGACTCGTATTAACCCCTGAAAAGGAAATGGAAATAATGAACAAAATGATGGAGGATTCAAAATTTATGGATCAATGGATTCCATTGATGATGCAGAATATGATGAGTACACTAAATATGAATGGTGAAAATGTTTCAGCGATGCCTCCAATGATGAATCATTCGATTTCAAATAACACAATGGAAATGAATATGGACAATAATATAGTGATTCCCTAGACAAATTCCATATTGGGACTAAACAAACCCTCTTATTTTTATTCTAATTTATATATTCAAAAGATTCTCTCTATTATTTTTATTGTAAGAAGAAATAGATGTTATGCTTGCTAACTTGGTGCTTACTACCTGCCTATGCATAAACCTGATGGAAGACTTGTCATACAATTGTTGTTAGCATAATGGTTATTGTTAATATTTATCGGAAGATTGTTTGCATTGTTTATATCCAGTACGTTATTGAATACATTGTTAAAGTCCACATTATTTAAGGTACTTTGTGTATCAACAAATATTCCATTCGTTGTATTCAATATGTTGTTTCCATTTATCAAGGTATTTGCAGTGTTGATTAACGTCACTCCTGACAATTTGTTTTGACTTAATTGATTATACTTAATTTTTCCACCATCCGATGAATGTAAAGCAACACCAATGGTGTTATTATTTACCATGTTATTGGTTATTTCAGAGTTTTGAGCACCGGTTAAGTAAAAAGCTACTTTATTGTTGTTAATATTTATTTCATGAGCGAATACATCATTACTTCCAGATAAATAAATTCCAGATTGAAAACCTGTTATAATGCCGTTTCCAGATATTGTTACATTATGCTGGCCTCCTACCATTATTCCGACCTTGTTGCTGTTTATTCCTGGTCCTTTCAGTGAAAATCCATTCATATCTATTTTAGTGTCATTTGCTCCGACAATCAAGCCGTCGCTCTTACAAATCAAATTGGAAATTAACTTTACATTACCTTGAACAATCTGCCCACAAGCAGGATGTATTTCTCCGGTAGGCTGTTGTTGGCCTTCGGACACTTGATTCACTTCTTGATTTCCTTCCGGAATTTCAGATAGTTCTTCGTTTGTTTGTTCATCATCTAACGAAATGTCGCTAGTTTGTTCTTGTTGTATTTGGTTTTGACTTTCATCGTTGGTATTACTATTGGAATTTCCTGTATTTTGACTGGTAATGATATTTCTGTCAGGGTCAAGTTTAGATACTTGGACATCAGCAGCAGAGTTATTAGCCGTAGAACCAAATGCCATGTTATTTGCTGATAATGGGATTTGAAACAAAATATAGAAGAAAAGAATTGTAAATGAAGAACTTAATAATAAATTCTTACAGCTTGGCATTACTACATTCATCACCGATAAAATTCTACACGAAGTATATTATATCAATATTACCATTATACTAACCGCATACTACTTAATCATTCACTGAATCATCACACACTATAATAACAGCAGTCGAAGAAATTTTTTAAATTGTTTCAGTCTCCGTCAGAAATTTTGGTACGACCTGGACAGGAAAACTAAGTGCTTGTCAAATTTAAGATTGGCTTTTATAATAGGGTGACAAAACTGGTAAAACAACATTTCTTATTTTGATTTATTACCTTTTTTTTAGTAGAATTTTGTTTTTTTTGCTACGAAAATACTTATTTGTTTAGATAATTTTCTTCAAGTTCTAAATACTTTTTTTTCAAACTCTCATACTCGGAGGGTTGTACGTCCGGAGCATTCAAGTACAAATAATTTTTCACAGATTGATTGTTTTTAATATTTTTCCAGTTTGACAGAAATTTTTTTATGAAATCCTCAATGACTTCCTTGTTGGTTATTCCAGTTGAATCGATTTTAAGACTCTCATTGATAAAACATATCTCCTCTTTATTGTCTCCGCTTATGTATTCGATAGGGATTGGTTTAAATTTTTTTCCTTCGACCTTATCTGGAATTATTACCGCAATGTAAGGTTTCTTTTCAAATTGTACTCTTTTTTTTCACCCATTATGAATATTAGAGCATAAAAATTAAAAATTGATTGGAACAAAAAAAATTTGAACAATTTGTGCAAATTTTGCCGTATGATCTTTATCGTTTTCGATACAATTGAAAATTATTTCAAATATTTATCCATTGCAAATAACGTCCATCTCAACAAATATTAATGTCACAAAAATTAAAGTAAATAGACGGGGCCGATCGTCTAGCCTGGTAGGATACGGCATTGGCATTGCCGAGGTCGTGGGTTCGAATCCCACTCGGTCCATTTCATTACACTATGGATTTATTATTCCATGCTCACTACAAAGTACCCTCAATCTAGTAGATAATGCTTAGAATGCACCATCAAACTAACCCTGGAGTACTTGCTCCGATTTCAGAAATGCTACCAACCATCCAGAAACCGCTAGGAGATGGCCCCTGTATTTTGACCCATTAGATTCGATAGAGTCTAAACACCAAGACCTTTTAAGGCTATAGCAAGAGACCATCCAAAATAGAAAAAACAAATATCGAAGAAATTCAGTTACAACTCTTATTAACACATTCATTCAAATCTTTATAAAGGAATTTTGCAGAGTATAATTATATAATGGGTAATTATTTCTAGTTTTGTGTCTCAAGTGACACATCATGTTTCTTCTAAGACATGTTAAAAGTCTAAATAGATGAGGAAAATTTAGTACAATAGTATATGACCATCTTTAGTTTAAAAGGTCTATATTTTAAACTAACATAGGCATAATTTGAATTTGATTTTAGTTGATAACGAGCGGATTTGGATGCTGGGGACCTCAATAAGTTGATGTTTGTCTGCTAATCACCTTATACCACCCGGAGTCCGCAGCAGCCTCTAATTAGAAAATAAGGTTAAAGTTTTACTAAAAATTTTTAAGTTGCCCTTTAAGTTCAACCGCCGTTACTAATTAAGAAGTGGATTTTAGAACATCGTATTTTTGTATGATCCAAGAGCCTCGACACACATTGGCTTGGACAGTATATCAGAAACTTTCGCCTCCTTAACACTCTCGTTTCCCTGGAACCTCAACCTATTCCTATAATCTGAAGAATATTGAAGTTCGAATCGGATTTTTGTATTAATTTTGCTCACTCTTATCCATCCGATCCAGGCAAGCTCCAATCTATGAGCACAATTCCGTATCTATCATGATATTGAACAAAATGATCTAATGGTATTAGTGGATTAGCGAAAACAATCAAATCAATTCCTAAGTTTGCAAAATACAAACTATAAATCTGAGCAATATCTCGATCGTCTTCGACCATCATTATAGAACACGGAATACCCATTTTCCAGAATATGGGTCATAAAGGAATTGGCTAGCGCAAGCTCGGTAAACAAGATCCTATCAAATATCAGTGTGTACAATATAAACCAAAACAAAGATATACTTTAAAATATTATAAAATTAGGAATTTTTTACTATCCCAGTGTATTCGTAGTTTATAACGGTGTCAAGAATCACATGATTATTATAGCATGTATTTGTTGAATTCAAAGGATGATGTAAACCCTCGAGCTATACGGTGTACTAAATCCTAACATGTGGAGAATATTATTCTTTTTAATGATTGAAATAATGTGGAAGATTTGTTGTCTTTTATTTAAAAATCGTATGATTGATTTATCTCCAATCACATTGGGCTTCTACGAATTAGTAAAATGACTATGGGATTTGAAGGATTTTTCCTAAGTTGTTGCAATCTAACCCAATAATCTAAAGTAGTACTAATCGAAAAAAAGTTTACAGGAGGAAGACAATATTTTTCGTTGGAACCTTGTCTTTGCTCTATCTTACTGTTATGCTTCCAGTCATCCAAGGATGCAATATACAGATATAGTTGTATGTTCCAGGTTTCTCAAATGTTACAGTAAATGTGTTTCCTGCACCTGGAAATTCCTGCTCCATGCCTTCCGGAAGGAACCAACCTGAATTGACATATTGTTCGGTCCCTTTAATGGTATAGTTTGCATTGGGACTCATAAACTCGACATTACCGGATGAGTCAATAACAGTTGGATTGAATGTTCTTGCGTTCATAGCTATAATGGTGCTGGTGCCGTTTTGGCCAGGTATTATTATCGGCTCATTGTTAGAGTTTGGGGGTAGAGCTATGAATGTTGTGGTATTTGAAACGGCTAAGGGAGAAACTACGCCAGCCATTGTGTTGTTATCCATGACAAATGTTACTGTATGTGGTTCGCCTACTTCTGTAGGGTTATACCAATTAACGGGTTGCCCCACCGTCACCTCAACCTTGTCGGGTATATAGATCGTCAAAGGGGCACTATAATTGCCTCCGCCAGCGGCAATCTCCATGGAATTACTATCTAGTTGTTGCTGTGGTTGTTGCATCTGTTGCTGTGACTGTGCGGTTGCAAACACAAAGATACTGTTATCGCTTGTTGTAGTCTCAAATAGAAGGAACAGGGATGACACAAGCACCATTGAACTTATTGTTACCATTCCCATCGTCAAGATGGATATACATGATTTAGTAGTCATATCCTCAATGCAATTGCACCACTTTATTAATATTTTGTGTTTAACTCGCTCAATAACTAAAGAACATAAATCCATTGTTGTGATAGATGCTAAATATGCTTATTTAAGGAGTCAGGCGAATTAGGGAAGATTCCTTTATTCATACAAAACAAAAACTATGCGAGCCAAGTTCTATTTTGTATGATATATTATTATTATCATTAACGGCAAGTAACTTTTGAAATATTCATATCATGATGGTTGGAGACGAATGAGTAAGATTACTATTATAAAATAAGATTACTCCTAAAATAATATTCCTCAATAGACCTCACTAGCTCACCTAAAAAATATCTGTAAAATGATATAGTTGCCAGTCCTTGGAGACAAATAATGTCATTCTATGACAATTTTCCTGCAAATCCAATTTGCCCCTTATTTATAAAAGTGCCAAAATGCAAAATACAAAAATACGGTCCAATAAATAATAAAGCTAAAGTATAACTACAGAATCTTATTGAATTCGAGATTTATAGCCGCATTTGTCGATTCAACTAGGTCCGATCAAACAAGGGAAAGGCATCTCGGTGTATGATTATATTCTTTGATCTTAATTTTGGCAATTTGAAAAATAACGAAAAAAGAATAATGATTTAATTGGCAACAGTAGGGGCGATCTCAAACATACATACATTTAGATCAATTTTTAAGTTAGTAATTCCTCAAGAAAAAAACCTAATTTAGAAAAATGCGATCGTGTTATCTACTACTACAGCTTAGAATCAGTTAAAATTACTCCCCGGGATATTCGATATCATTCTAGCGTGAATTAAAATCGCTATTGGATTATTTCATGATAAGAGAAGAAAAGGAAGTGGTCTTGAAAAGCGTTATAAATCTCATACTACAAAATGTCAAATCCCGATGAATACCTACCTTACTACACAGTTGAGGATTCACAGTATGGATCCAAATACAATATTATCTATTGAACCCTAAAATTCCCAATTTATGAAAATACTGCCGCAGGGTCCTTATGCTTATAACTCTTTTTCAAATGACAATGATCAATCTAGAGTATTTAGGTCTTACACCAAGATGCCTATATACACTGGTGTTCTCTTCGATTACTTCAGCTTTATACATAAAGGATGTACAGTTAATCCTTTTTAGAATTACATCTGAAATGAGGCTCCAAACCTAATGAATGATCTGTATATCTACAATTTTATTGATCAGTATCCTTTTTAATAATAATTTTTATCCTAACTATTTGAATTAAACCATGAATAAGTTGTTTTTCCTCTGAAACCCTTAAGATAATCCTAACTTAGAATTTTAAATATTTTTTAGTATTATAAAGGATTTTTGAAGATTTTCATTATTTCTGATTAATACGAACATATGGACTGATTAAATGAAAAAAAATGGATATGATTTACCTTGAAAAAAGGGATGGGAGATTTGACTGAAAAGGCACAATTCCCATGGAATGAACAACCAACACTGTAACAAATTCATTTGGAGCCGTTGAGGATGATGATACCAAACCGCTTGGGATTTGCACGGATATTTTTTGAGAATTATCCAAACTGCTTAGAGTTGCGCTAGCCACTCCCGTTTGCAAATTCTTTATTAAATCTAGTGAGTTTAGTGCAATATTTAGCGTTTCTGGAGTTAACATGGTCCTGTCAATTAAAGAATCCATGGAACTTGAACCGTTCGAGAATGTTGATACAATCTTTGAAGATTCGGCTGCCAAAATTACTAATTTAGTAAGATTTTCAACAGGCAATTTTGTTACGATTACAGTTACTGGTAATGAATTTTCTCCAGTGTCATTTTGAGTAGGTTGATAATTCAATGTAGCATTTACGTTATTTTCCCCGATCGTTATTTCATTAACTTTAATCCCATTTACCATACTCATTCCTACCGTATTGGTAAGAGAGTATATGCTCTCCAATTTTTCAACTGCAGACTGATCGATTAGGTCCATAGAGTTGTTTTTGATCTGGCTTGTTTGGTTTTTGAGTGCATTATTAGCCTGATCGATTATATTCAATGGAGAGTTTTTGAGTGCATTATTAGCCTGATCGATTATATTCAATGGAGAGTTTTTGAGTGCATTATTAGCCTGATCGATTATATTCAATGGAGAGTTTTTGAGTGCATTATTAGCCTGATCGATTAGGTCCATAGAGTTGTTTTTGATCTGGCTTGTTTGGTTTTTGAGTGCATTTGTTAACCCTAATCCGACCCCATCTTTACTTATAGAAGGTTGTAACTGTGCATCGATCTGATCAGTTAGCGAAATAGAAGATATTCCAAATATGAGGGTTGAAAATACAAAAACTATACCAAATAACTTTTTGTTCATGACTAACTTTTAGTGAGGTTACTTATTAACATGTTAAGGATTTAATTAATCAACTTTTAAAAGACTCTATCTCTAAAAGGAATGACACGTAAAGCATAATGATAATCTCAATATCAATAGTAACATTATCTTAAATGATTTAACCAATTAAATTTACTCTCATAGATAGAACTTAATAAATCATAGAATAGTTTTTGAACCAATGTAGAATCAAATAATTTAGGGAACGATTAGGATAAATAATCTAATGATAATGGCAAAATTAGAAATGACATTACCAATCATCACAAATTACTTGGAGTGAAATCATGTTTTCATTTGGAATTAGGTACAAAAGCACTAGCCCAATTGGATGTCTTTGAAAAGAAATAAATTTCGGTTTTCTGTATTTAATTTATATCATTTTAGCATTCGATAAACAAAAAGATAGTAAGAGACTTTAATGTTTACTCAGTCGAAGAATGCGATCCAAATAATCTGTTTATCTTCGATTTCAATTCTTCGTTTGTTTTTGACTTGTACATATTCTAGGATAACATTCTTTACAGCAGTTATTTGCTGCCTAGCACCTAATTGTTTCATCAAAGAGAGCATATCTATTATCTCCAATCTTTCTACTATTTTCGAATTCTTAAAGAGGAAGGAAATCATGCCGTCGACCTTGATCTGTTAATGACTTGGAGGAACACCTATGAACTCCTCCTTGTGGATACCGCTCATTGAAAACATACATCCAATCAAATTTTGAGTGTTTGATCCGTCAGAAAAAGAAAATCAGAATTCTGAAAAATGAAAAATGAGATTATGATTTTATCCTCTTTAGTATTTGAATCAAAAGTGGCTTAGTGGATGTCTGATGTCAGTCTAGTCTAGATTAAATCGCCATTATATTACCTAATGAAAAGAGATAAAGAAAGGAACGTAGGCCTGGTTTGAAGATCTGAAATTTAGTCCATATCCCTGGTATTTAACATCATTCTTGCTTTGGTGATGCCTCCATGGATTTTGCGGTTCGTTTCATCATTATGCACATTATTATGGTTGTAGCGGAAAGCACTGCCCCTATCAAGAATATTATATTAAACGCCATTTCATTAGGTATCGGTTCTGCAGAACCCGCTGAAGAGGGAACTACGAAGAGTGTTAAAAATACTCCTGAAATAACAGGTCCTATGGCTCCACCTATAATTCTCATGGTCGCGTTTGTTGCTGAAACCATTCCAGTCGCCTCCTTTGGTGTATGGCGTAGCATAAGGTTTGGTACAAGCGTAATAAAGACTCCGCCTAAAGCAAACCCTAACAGAACCAGTGCTGTTTCAACTGGTGTGGAATGGAATAGGTATAGAAAAACCATTCCGATCGTAAGTATTATACCTCCAGGTACGATGAAATTCAAACTACCACGTTTGATTGCCATGAAACCCACTATAGGGCCAAGAATAACAAATAAGAGCGCTTGTGGCAATTGTAGCAATCCAACATAGAGGACATCCATTCCTAATCCATATGGCTCTGGTGTCTGACCTAGAACAGGTATGGTGGTGAAAATTAAGTACTGAACAATTCCTAGCATTAGGAAAATCATATTGGCTATAAAGACAATCTTTCCAAACGCTAGCTTTAGATTAACAAGCGGTTTTTTACTTCTCTTTTCAATCACCAGGAAGGCTGCAAGTGAAACTACTGCGATTGCCAAGAATATCCAGAAATTAGTAGCTCCTTCTGAACCCATACCTAGGAAGGTAAAAGTCAGCATGAAGGTCGAAACAGTTAGAATAAGGGTGATCAGGCCTGGTATATCTACTAGATCTGTAAACTTTTGTTTCTTTACTTCGACATTTGCACCTTCACTTTCCTTTTTGATTTTTGTCGGGGTTCCAACTTTAGGTATAAGCTTCCAAAGTAAGAATAACAAAAGAAATGAAAATGGAATGGCAGAATAAAATACAGCTTGCCATCCGCCAAAGTAGACAACGGCTGCACCTAACACTAAACCGGCTGCACTGCCACCCTGATACATGGATAATATTATTCCTTGAGCCATGGGGAGTTTTTTCTCCCCAACAATATCTCTTGCAATTCTTATAGTAATTGGAACGAGTGCTACAGCTACGCCTTGTAAAATTCTAAGGCCAATAAGTGTATAAATGTCCTGAGCTAATGGAGCCAGCGTTACCCCAACAGTATAACAGATAAATACAATTAGTAGCATTTTCTTTGCCCCATACAGGTCTGCTAGGCGGCCAATTACTATTGTTACCGAAGCCCCTGCCACAAGGTAAGCCGTAAGTACCCATGTAATGACGCTATAGTCTACACCGAATTCTGTTACCATTTGAGGTAAAGCGGGGGTCAAAGAAGTATGGACATACAGTATTAAAACTATACTTAGGCCCATCGTCCAAATGATCATATTAGCACGTTTATATTCAGTCTTATGACTATCTGTGTCATTAGTATCGCCTACTTTGCCCATGAATAAAATCTTCTTGATTCGTCAAATATATAAGCCTTAATTTAAGATTAATCTATCTGTATTATTTTCATTAGAAAAAACTCTCTCAGACTATGTATGCTATGATCCGTACTTGTATTTTTATCCTTATACTGTAAGAAAAGGGTTAAAATGTTTCCTTATTCTTTGAAATGGAACATTTTTTAATTCTCAAGGGGTAATTGGACAGAAAAATGCTGTCATAGAGAACAATGTTAAAGAAGAGAAAAATTCATCATACTTGATAAATCAAACGATGTTAAGAATTGGTTTAACATAGTTTACCCACTTGGGTCGTATCGTAAGAGTCCAAAACCCCGAGAATTTTAGCTATTACATGTATCCAAAGAAAAATAAGTTTGTTAATACTTGTCGCATTTTTTATGGTTCCGCACTGCAAAGACCTTAATTATCCGTATTCTCATAAACAAGCAAATTCTGACTTTTCATGGATTCTTGTCCGTATTTGTATCCAATTCTAACTTTGATTTTTTTAAATATCTACTCAATAGTATTGGATTTACAAGTAAATTCACGAGGATCAAGGAAAACACCAAAGTAACAAAAAGAGCTTTATATTCATAATCAGTTGGGAGAGAAAGCACTAAAGCCACACATATTCCCCCTCTCAATCCACCATATATGAGAACTTTTTGCCACTTTGGAGGTATTCTGACATGTGCCACACGCAATAAAGCGTCTCCTCCAAGAACCAGGATCATCCTTGCAAGCATCACTATACCAATTGGAGCTAGAATAATGATGATCCATGACCAGGCATCTGTTAGGTGTAGATAATAAATTGCCATGGATACCCCCATTAGGTAAAATAAAAGTGCATTTAGCGTAAAAGCTAGATAATCCCAATACAAGTGAAATGATTGCATCATTTCTGAAAGGAGATCTTTATGTGTTCTTATCAATACCAAGGCAAGAAAAACTATTGTTACTACACCTGAGACATGCAAAAAGTGATCTGCTATTACGTATCCGCCAATGACCATTGCTATTGATAATGTAAAGCTTACAAATTCAGTTCCTTTCCATCGATTCAGTACTTTACCACCTGCATATCCCAGAGCACTTCCAAGGATAATAGCACCAACAATGGACCAAACGAAAGAAATGGATGTATCTACAAATGAAAAAGCAAGACTCGAAAATACGATCCCAGATATGACACTAAAAGAGATCAAGGAGGTGGCATCATTTAAAAGTGATTCCCACTCTATAAGTACATTAAGTCTGTAAGGGATGGGAAACCTCTTAAAGATTGTTGACACAGCTACAGGATCGGTAGAGGCTACAATAGCCCCAAAGAGCAATGCATGGATAAGCGGAATACCAAAAATGACACTTATACCTATTCCTATGAGGAACAATGTAATAATTACCCCAGCTATAGCATAAAATCCAATTGGGACTATTTCTTTCCTAAGATCTCTTAATTTCAAAGTTCTAGCGGATTCAAAAACCAAAAGTGGGATGAAAATCAATAGTATGATTTCTGGTAGGCTGTGTTCAACAAAACCATAAATCTCTTGGGTCTCAACAAGATCTTGCGGTGCTGCAATTATGACAAGCCCCGCTATCATCATGATAGTTACCCATGGGATAATAAAATTCCGGGTATAATAGTAAACGGTGCTAGCTATTAGCAAATATCCAGATACTATGAGAAGATAATTAATGAAAACATCATCCATTATGTTGCAATATTATTACTATCGTGTTATTATGTGTTCAATATATTATTTCCCCAGATGGGATTGATTGAGATTTATTGCAAAATAAAAATCAGTTTAGCATAAATTGGAAATAACAATAGATAGTGTTATTAAGTTAAGCACTGGGAGACTTTACTGCATCATGTTTGACTTTGATGCCCATCAAGATATATGATGCTGTTACCGGAATAAGGAGAAAAAATGCTATAACAAGTACTGGATTATCCCAGTCTGCAGAAAACGCAGTGTTTACAATATATCTTACTAGTATGAATGTAACCGGAACAATGAGTGAAAAATATGCAATTATGTAGAGGCGTTTTGTAAATATCGGAAGTTTATGCTCCTGACCTAGGTATAAACCAAATACTACAAAAGCCAGTCCCGTCATAAATACAATTATGGTTAAGTAAAGTGCAATTTGGCCTCCTTGTCTTGCCTGTTCTAGGAGCTCGATGATTCTATCAAGCTTCGCTGCTGTCAGATTAGTTGAGTTAGTTAATTCATCTTGAACACTAGATGATTGAGCAAAAATGTCGTTAGTTAGATAAAACGATGGCATTGAAACAAATAATATTAATGGAAAGATATAGATGCATATTAGTAGATACCCGCGTACCACAAACGCATTTGTAACTTGTCTTTATTAAGTGGATCTCGTTATTGCACAAAGATAACTATGTCAGCTCATTGCCACCAACTACTAGCGGAATCCCAGTAGTTTGTTACAAATAATTTATAACTTTATTTGTAAATAATAATTATAAATTTACCTAAATCCATAGAGAATTCCAAATAAATCACGATCATACATATTGTCTGGTATCACAATATTTTGTGGAATTATTGAAATAAATCCGGCTAGCTATAAACCCATTATGGATTATTTCGAGGGTTCTGGCACTACTGCCTCAACTAGACCGATCTTCATTGCAGGTGTAAGGGCATCAAACACAGTCCATGCTTCTTTGATTTTTCCAGATTCAAAATGAAAAATCTCCATGCCATAGGTGTCAAACTTCTCATGACTAGGTGGAATACCCATAAATTCTCCTTCTTGTGTTGCTGTTACAATCCATCTAATAGCAACCTTGTTATCAGCTGAAAATGAATCTTGGACTTTGAATTTTATGTCTGGCCATGTCTCTCTAGTTTCTTTAATAGATGCTTTAAAATCGATCACTCCTGTAACCAACTCTCCACCATGCCATACGATATCTTCAGTAAATAATTCATCAATTTCATTCAATTCTCCTTTATTGCACACATTTTCTATAAATCTCGTTACTATATTCAAATTCTGATTTTCGGACATATCGTTGTTTTAATATGCATTGCATTTAAGGTTTCTGCTCAACAGTAATTTTACCAAACTTGTAATGGGATACTCAGAGATAGTCATATCTCTAGCTGTTTTAAGATAAACGAGAATATCGAAAAGTTTTATCTCCTACTTTGCATTTTACGTAGTATGCATTTTATTCCATCGACTAGGAACAGGATTTGACAAGCGCTAAAGTTTACTCTTCATGACAATGCTCCCATCAGCAGATTTCAAATCAAGTTTTAGTTTATCCACACGATGTATAGTGGACATGAGCTAACTAGTTTTCGAGTATTTCAATAATAACTGATCTAATTCTTTAGTTGCATCGTCATAACCACGCTGAAGCAATAATTTTATTGTTTTTGATGAAAAATCAAAGATCTTATTTGAAATAGTGTGTTCATCATTCTTACGGTCCACACGAATGATTTCATCTATTTGAAATCTGCCTGCTAGCATATCTGAATACTTTTGAATTCTTGGAAGAAAATTAGGATTCTCAGTCTGTTCGTTTAAAAGTTGGTCAATAACCTCTTTTTTAACTCCGTTTTCTGTTGATACCTTGATTAATTTTTTTACTAAATTCACATAATCTGATATTAAAACCAGCATAGTTTCTTCCAGAGAACTCCGATCAGAGAATGTAATATCATTATTTCTGTTGACGGCTCCATCCCTGTCTTGTGGAATTTCCTCTTGTCTTGTCGGATGAAGATTGACAATACAAATACCCAATTTGGGTACATTATCTTCCAGTCCTCTGGCTTTGTACCAATACCATCTATGTTTTAGGACCAATTGCATTAAAGGTGTATTAGTCATAAGACCTCCGTCCCAAAAATAACGTATTTCTTTTTTAGGTTCGGTTTCAGATGCTTTGGATGTAATACCTGCATGATTGTCTTCTACTAGTATTTTACAATAATCAAAGTTGACCGGAAAGGAACCACTCGCGATTACATGATCCGCAGTGATTCCCTCATCATATCTTATTGTATACTTAAAAACAGGGTCTTTTCCATCCTTTCTTAGAAATTGTCCATAATCAGTTTTTCGTGACCCATCTTCGGTTGGATAACTATCAAACGTCACTGGAAGTCCCTCTGCAACATCGACTGCGACAAGCAATAGTCTAGGTTGATTTGCCTCTTGAGTTGTTGCTATAGGAAATTTCGCAAATCGCTCTAAACTCTTTTTTAATGGCTCGTTACTATATCTGTACCACGTATTATCTGCATCAAAGAATTTATGATCAACAGTAGGCCTATGTGGATGAAAAGCATTTGGTACCCCAAAATAGGCAAATTCCTTCGCGGCATAGTATCTTCGTGCAGCCTCTGGAGTTGCACCATTTTTATTGAACTTATGCCAATAATCCCACCACATTTCAAAGAACGGGTTATTATCCACCTTTGATTCCTTAGCAAGATAGTACCAAAAGTCATAGAGCCTTTCCGATGATCCTTCATAAGTTTGATTTTCTATGACATAACTTACCAGTACCGCTGAATTTATGGCACCAATTGATGTCCCGGCGATTATGTCAAAAGTAGATCCTTTCTCCTTCCCATGATCTTTATCCCACTTGGAAAGGCATTCGTAAATACCCTTGTATGCTCCAGCTTCATAGGCACCCAATGAACCCCCTCCTTGAAGTACCAAGGCTCTCTGTTTTATCGGAATAGTATCAGTTCTGTTGCTCATACTTTATCTCATATTGTTAGGATACCCCTGGGGATAAACTTTTAGAGCCAAGTTCTTTTCAAATACTTTAACAAAGTCAATATCGCATGGGCAGGTCCATATGATTTCTAATTTCTAGTGACAAAGGAAATCCATGGGAGAAAATATACAAAGCTTGTCAATGACGTTGTCAGTTTATTTGTAATATGAAAATATATGGATACTTTAAAGAATTCAAACGAATCGCGATCCTATCTATACTTCATATATCCTAATTACAGAAAAATGAGAACATCTGCTTTGTTTCCAAACGAGGAATAATTTTCAGGAAATTAATACAGATATTCTGTGTTACGACAAATTGCAAAAAAAAGATTTTAGCTTAAAGTCGAATGTATCTACCGAATTAAGGGATATCAAATTACACATTATTTGTTAATATTCTACATTCGAGTGTGAGCGAATAAATGCTGTTCTATAGACCCCAATTGCTAAGTCTTGAGCCGAGATTAATATACATGGCGTTAGTATTCGACACACAAAAATATTGAGATTATGTAAAACTAAGTGTGGTAAAGTTGGCATTGCTGGCCATATCGCTTATCTTTTTTGGCAAATTTTTCATATTAAGCAGTTCAATATGTCCCTTCCCAATTATCAAATAATTAAACTGAAGGTCCTTTGAAGGATGCCAATACAAAAGCTGATTTTCTTTGTCCCATATTATCGCACTGCTTGTCGTAGCCCAGACAGTAAACTCGGGAGAATAATGTGTCTCAAATGGTATAAAGACAGCAGTTGGTTTTTCAGAAATAACTTTTCCTTCCAAGACAATGGCTGCGTCCTTTGAATCGACATCAAAAAATAAAGCGTATGGTTTAGCTGAGCTCCGCATTGGGTATGGCCGTGCTACTACGTCCATATTCCTTGGACTTCTTTCAGGCCCTAACAGTGAGTAATTTTCTAAGTTCCAATTATCTTTCAGGTCTTCAGTATGGTACAGATCATAATTCCATATGGTCGAATTTAGCAGGTAAGCATCTATTTGATTATATTGCAAGTCCAAATATTCTCTGACTTGTTCTCCTTCTTGAAATGCTCCAAATTCTGTAAGAAACGGAACAAATCTTCTTTCTATGGCCGCATTGTGTAGCTGACTAAACATCTCAGGAAATTGCTTCTTATACGAGTACATACTTTCAGGAATTGCTACAAAAGAGCTAGCAACGGCCATTGGATCATAAAAATGAAACGACAAAACACCGTTAGAATCAAAATTCGAAATCGAAGATGGATCTTTAGGAAGATATGTTACCAATTTCATTTCTACTGTTTTCTTATCTGCCATGACTTTTTTTATAAAGTCCATGTTAAATGATTTCTTTACGTCAAGTGGTGCTGCCCCATAGCTCATAGGCGACCCTTCCGCAGGGAAAGTCCAGTCCACCCGAGGTTCAATAAATATAAATAAATTCCGGTCAACTTTTCCAATATTGGAATTTACATTTCTATAAAAGTCCATGAGATACTTTACCTCAAATTCTTCTTTTGGTATTAGCCCTGGATGAGGTTCATTAAAAGGTTCGATTCCCAATATAGCAGGGTGAGTTGTTCCTTTGTTTAACAACTGTAAATGCTTGACAGTTAGTTCAATCGTTTTTTCTAAGTGAGTACGTACAGGATAATGGACCAGACCTTCATCTGTGTTTGTCAAGTCATTTTCCCAGAAGGATTTGAAAGTATGTTTCAAAGATTTATTTAACATATATTTAACTTGCCATTTTTTGTCAGGAGGTGGTGGAAACTGAGTCAGGGTTGGTTTAGGATGTTCTTCATCAACTGCTATTGTCCAGTCAGGAAATCCATCGCCTCCATATATCTCGTTTGCAATATCTTGGTGAAAATCAAGGATGACATAGATATTCCTTTGATAAAGCTCATTAATTATTCTGTTCAGGAATGATAGGTATTCTTTACCTTCATCTGAGAGCTCATTTAGGTCTGGATTTGGTTTGGGTTCTAAGGCTTTCCACGATACAAGAAGGCGTGCAACATTCAACCCACTAGTCTTGAGAAGGTCAAGGCCAGGCTTGACAGTTTGTATTTCGCTGTTCAAATCTAGTCTAGATAATTCCTTTACTTCTAGTGGTGAGATGGGAAGATATGGCGGTAGTTTGCTCCGACCTGCAAAATTTACTCCTCGAAATATTGTGTACCTTCCATGCTCATCTCTAAACCATGAGCCATCCTTCCAAAATCCCTTCACGTCTTTTGGCAAAGGCATGACATCAACACCGTCGCTTGCTTCTCTTGTAAGTGATTTGTAAGGATCAGCGGAAGAATTGGATGCCTGTTTTCTAGCCCTAACTCCAGCCAAAATGACTTGTATACCACTTACAGCCAGAGCTATTGCAGTCATTATGAGAAGCAGTGCTAACCCAAGTTTCTCATATGATAGTATTAAAATGGATAATGATGTTATTACTATTCCAGTAAGCAAGGTTTCATAATCGTACGGGTCTTCTGGTTTTTTCTTTAAACTTTTTACTATCCTTATTACTCCATTGGCAAGTAAACCAAATGCCAAAAATATTACTAGCCATTTAGTTGCGATCTCTGGGAAGAAAAAACCTGAGCCAATATAGATGATGAGCCCTAGACCAACACCTATGTTAATTATCCTGGAAGATTTTTTTACGCCCTTGGCTGTTAATCCACTTATGAGCCTCTCTGCCCCAAGCATAATAAGACCTATTCCGGCCAAGAAAAGCCAGACATATGCACCCGCTGCAGTTGTGGTTCCATAGAATACGACTACAGCTGAAAGGACCAAGCAAATGGCCCCTACAATAATCTGAAAAATCCAAAACAATGAATGCCTTGAGGCGGGTGTTGGTCTGTTCATTTAGAACGGGAGTACAATGTATCATAAATAGGTTTAGAACAATGATGGGCTCATAAACGAAGGTGCGACAAATAGCAAGTGCATTATTTTTTGCATTCCCTCAAAAGAAACAGAATTCCTTCAATATTCAGTTTAATCTGTTCTACTTTATTCCTTTATTTTTTAGTAACAAATACATGACTGTATTTTGCTATTACAGGGAATTTCACATATCAAAATGGTCGAAATATTCAATGTTTCGAATTCAAGAATATTACTGAAAAATAAAATAGCTCGGATTCATAATTGAAAAATCTCTTTGCGATTGATTCAAATGATATTTCCATTAAATTTTGATAACTTAGAAACGGCGTAATTTTCATAATGAGCCCACCCAGTCATTTTCAATTCGACGTGTGACCTGTATTTCCCATTTAATAATAGTTAGCGAAATATTGTGTTTAACTTCTCATTTCACGCCTTTCATTACATAATATTACATCGAGTCTTTGGTGATCTTCGGCAAGGTTCAAACCCTATATATACATGAAACACCTCATTTCCATCCGATAAATCCACATTCCTCCACATAACATTATATAAATTTTGATTATTCCACATTAATGTCTAAATATTTACTTTTGTTTGACTTTTTGATCTATTGAATACGATTGTTCTAAAGTGAATGTCCTGTTGTGCGAGGAAGAACAATTATATTTTTTATCTATACCTAACACATAGTATCTAGTCGACAGAAAGATATAGATCCTAAAAGCATCCCAAGCAGTCAAGGATAGCATCAAATACGAAACCTAATATTCTTCTGGAACTAAATTGACAAGTTAACCTTTCAAAAGTACATTCTTTTCAATTCTTAAAGCGAATACTAACAAATACGATGTTTAGATTTTTGATGCTCACTAATCTTTATTATGTATAAAACTTTATATCTCCAGCAACCTATTACTATTAAGTAGTATTATGAAGTATTTGAATACATATGCATTAAATGCATTTCATATCCAACATTGCTGTATTTTCTCGTCTGACATTCCAATGTCCGGGTCCAACGTTGACTCTATAAGGGGGATTTCCATTTGAGTCTAGATAAATCGCCAGTTGGGTACGTATGGCCCAGATCGGTCTGGGAGCAATTATCTTAGTTCTATCTATATTGGTATTGATAAATCCAGTTTTAGGGGGCATTTCTGTAATCTTCATCCTAGCATTACTTTTGTTCTTTGCAGGTATAGAGAAGGTGGTTTCAGGTATTATCGGAAGGGGTAAGTCACGCTTGGCCAGTATTGGGTTAGGAATTATCGTGATCGTCATTTCTCTGGTAGCAATGACGTATCCAGAAGGTGCAACTGCTGTTGTAGTAATATTGCTTGGTATCGCATTGCTAGTTGATGGTATATCAAGAATTTATCACTCGCTACAGAGTAAAAAAGAAACAGGAAAGTCAAACATATTTGGCATTGGGGTAGGTGTTTTGGAAATAATATTTGCAATTGCAGTAATTGTTTACCCTAATATTGGGATCGCCTTGGCAGGAATTTTAATAGGTATAGCTCTACTTATAACAAGCATACAAATAATTTATGCCGGGCTTAGTGGTCGTTCTAGAAGGAAAGATACCTTGACAAAGTAGCAGCTTCATTTTCTTCCCACAAATTTTTTTCTTTTTTTCAAGAATTATGCCTACCTTAAGATCTAAACTATAGGTACAAAACAATGTTTGCTTTTTCAAAAAATATCAAAAACCTTTAGGAAAATCCCGCTGAATCCTTTTTAAGAGATTTATACTCACGGTGACAAGGATGTGCTTCCGTTGATTAACTAGGACCCTTGCAGGGAATTAACTATGTTTGGTAATCAGTCAAATATTGCTAAGAGAGCCTGTGAATACTCATTATTTAGAACCATAACGTCAATAGCAGTCGGATCTTATAGCTTAACGATAAATTTGACTGCTCTATCTACTAATAGCAAGCAAGGAATTAGTATTTTAGATAATCAAGAACTTTTACTTGAAAATGTGGTGGATTTATTTGGTCAAAAATCAAAAAGTTTAGATGTTAACATCGCAGATGGTTAAGGGGCATTTTATGGTGGATTTTTCAATGCATTGGTATCAAAATATATTCTTACTTGCTCGTCTAAAACCTATGCAGATATTACTCTACTGCAAAACAAAAATCATCATATTGAATAATGTCAAGTTCTTGTAAAGAGAAGTTGAGTGCTATTGTCTGAAAGAGCATAAGACCTTTCTGAATTAATAGGATCGGGTTTTTTTACATGGTCAAAATTTTAGACTGCGTATATCAGAGTAGATAAGATACTTAGGATCAGTAATATTTTTTTAGGTCTAATCTTACAAGGATGTGTGGTAGAACTTAGTGAAGGCAGTGTAGCGGAGTTTATATCACATTTCATGGAGTATATTGTTCTTGCTCTAGAAGTGATTATTGCGATACTTATTATATTCATCGTGTCTCGAACGTTATTTGATCTCTTCAAAAAATACGTAGTAGGATTTGGAAAGAAGGATGTAGAGCAACAACAGCAATTGTATAATCATAAAATAGTAACGCGGATGTTAAGGGGACTACTATATTCATTAGATTTCTTAATAGCTGTAGATATATTGAAGACTATAATGACTCCATCACAGACCGAGCTGATTGTACTTTATGGTTATAGTAGTAATCAGAATACTTCTCAGCTGGGCAATGTCAAAAGAAATAGAAAACAATAAGGCCGTAAAGTATCTTCCGGATTAAATAGATTCCCCAGAAAACTATTTGTCATAAGAATTTGGGTAAGAACATACGGTCCTCATTTTGCAAGACATCGAGTAAATTCAGAGGATTGCATATAGAGTATTTAGTGCTTTATCTATGTGGAATTCCGTTCATATCTATGGGATAATCATCTAAGAGCAGGATAAATTGAAATTTACGTATAGACGGATCTAATTCCAGAGATTTAATAAAATTATGATTGCGACTGGTGAAATATTTGTGTAGAGTCTTTCGGGGCGACCTCCGCTAGGACTAATCTAAAAGTAAATAAATAAAAATAGAAAAAATACCTAAAAAATTTTTATTTGATTAGACCAAGATCATTTCTTTTTGAGCTTATCCAAAAGTCCAATCGTATTTCTATTTCTGACTTATAAATTCGATAACAAATCCATCTTTAGTTTTGAAAACTCTTCGTCAGTCAACAAACCTTTTTGATGAAGGTCTCCTAGTTTTTGAAGCTTTTCGGTTACATCTTCTTGTTTGGGTTGAGACTTGGCTTGTTGTGACTGAGCTGCTCTCAATCTCTCAATCTCTTGGTTTTTAGCTTGTAAGACTCGATCTGCTTCGCGTTGTTGTGCTTGTAGTGCTTGATCTGCTTGGTTTTGTTGTTGTGACATTGCTGCTTGATTTCTGCTATTAGCTGCTGCTCTTCCGACTGCAAATGCTGCCCATCTTCCTCTCATATAATTAATACACCGTCAGTAACTAAAATAGTTACCTGAACGTTTCAATTTTCCGGATCGCGTTGATAGATGATATACCTAATTTAAGGTCAATATGATATTTGTGTTGTCGTATTTTTAACTATGTTCTAAGAGTCATCCTTGGACAAAAATTTTTCGTTACTCGAATATATTATAGATGCGACAAGAATATTTGTGTATGACTGAATAGACTGAACTTTTCAAGAAGGAAATGAAATAAAAAGGAGAAGAATGTGTGGGGGGCTCAACACTGGTATTAGACAGATTCCCTATCTATATTTTAACAATATTATCCCTGATGTCGATTCTATTGCATTTATTGTTTCAGGGTTTTACTTATGTCTCCTATCGTGTATCCAAACCGAGATTCCGATGATCATAGCTAGCAAGCCATTAATCAAAAGTACTATACCCGAGATAATGGCAAAGAATAATATTATTACATCAACCATCAATTTTTCTCTAGCTACTTGAGTAGGAGCATCTTCGGTTTCAGTAGATGTATCCAGAAAAGCATTAAACCTATCACTAACTTTGTCAACAAATTTATCACTAACTTTGACTGCTATTTCTTTGGCAGATATATCGGGGAAGTTCTCGATAAGTAGAATAACTTTGTACGCCGATAATCCGAATATAATTATACTTGAAACAATAATAATTATACCAACTAACAGTATTTTATTGCCGCGTTGCATTTACAATAGTTAGTAAAAGATGTTAATAAACAATCAATCTTGGCATACGTAATTTCTATCTTGCTAATTTAAACAGTCGTCTCTTTTGGAAACTAAAGTGATGAATCAAGAAAGTTGATGAAGCCAATTCGAAAAACTATTCTTACCGGTTGGTCTGGACCTAGGTTATGGCTCATTCCATACTGCCAGTAATCTTACCTTAATGCATAAGCTGAGACATTCAAAAAATAGTACATTCTTTAGAAAAAGTGCCCAAACAACATGACACGGGAAATCCTCTAAAAAGGATAAGGAATATCTGAATTTCCTATGTTTACCTAGATGAATTTGCCCTCAATTCACTGAATTTTTGTACTAGCATGGATAAGTCTCCGCCATATTTTTCCTTCAGTCCTTCGGTTGTATTTGCAACGCCGGCTTGTTCAAGGGCTTGGTTGTAAGCATCTGAAATGGCTGCAAGTACTTTGGTTGCAATCAAATTTTGAATTGCTTCAGAAATATTCGCATTGTTAGATAAGCTTAAAGATGTTGTGTTAATACCTGTTTGATTAACTATCTCTTTGAATTTTGCTTGTATCTGATCAAGTTTGTCACCCGGTCCTTGTACTGCAGTTGAATTTGCCTCTTGGGCTAATACTTTGTTAACATATAATCCGTCACTGTTCAACAGAATCATTGAAACTGCAAAAACAAATATACCGAGAGCAATTCCGACCCCTTCTTTTTTATAAATGATTTTCATAATTTGACTTATAGAAACAAGTATAAAGGTTTAATTCTCTTTCAAAAAAATAATAGATTTGCGTGATTATTTCAAACATAATTACGATATTGCAACAGGTTGGAATGACTCGTAAAGTGTAAGGAATAGTGTGCAATTTCTAATAAAAAGAGTAATTTTCCGTGATGGAGGTCTATCGAGATCGTGGGGAGCCAAACAAGCAAAAACTCAAAACATCTTCTATCTTTATATATTAGATCTATTTAATAAACCGTAATGTTATCGCTAAAAATATCTATAGTTTATACATCATTGATTGTGTTATTAGGCTCAGTATTTGTATCGACTGGGTACAGTCAGCTCAGTGACTCAGATGGCATAATTGTTGGAAGAGATGCTGACGTCTTTGGGTTAGTTGACATCCAATCTGACGGCCATTCGTTAAATATGGATGGGGTGGTGAATTATATTCCACCAGAAGGGAAAGTTTTTGAAGTGTGGCTTTATGATGGAAACTACGCTGCATCCTTGTATCCATTGAGTGTTGGCGTGGTGAAGGATGATGGAACCTTTGGTCTAAAGTCTACTCATGTTTACCCATACACGTATACTGACCTTTTTGTGACAATGGAGCCAAAAGATGATAAGGATCCAAAACCCGCATATTCCAGCCAGGTAGGAATCTACCCACTGTCCACACCGTTTGGACAATAATTTTCCTTCATAATTTCTTTTTACTATTTTTAACTAATCAATTTGTATTAGTTTCCAAGTTGGTGTTATTCGTTCTATTTTTTAGGAATTGCACCCGGTTTCCGAGCAGATGGTTAATAATATAAAAACCTCTTGACTAGAAATAGGTGCTAAGAGTAGACTATCAGAATACTATAACATGGCCTCACTATAGGCAGTAACTTTTTACCAAATGTTTCGACGTCGAAAAACTTGATCACAGGGGCATTTTATATTTCAATTTTTGATTGAATCTTTTTTTCTCCCTTATTATCACGTCAATTTGATTGTTTATCATATTCTTATGTTGCATCAATATCTCATATATGATCCAAGTATTGTCCACTTCTTCTATGATTGTTCCAATTTTACTCTGAGTTATTTTAAGAGTGGTAAGAACTTTATCAAAACAGCGGTTGATTTTCAAATCCCTATTTTCTTTCAAATCTTGTAGTGAATCATACTCAAGGCTTTCAGTAGAATCAGAGATGGATAACGCATTTGCAAGTCTCCTAACGTCCTTTACTGTCAAATCGTTATTTATGATATCAGATGCCATTTCTAGTTGCATTGTATGATTTTTTACATAAATCAATTCTTCTGCCATACTCGGGCTCATGTTAGATTTTGCAACTTCATCCAATATCTCGGCGGGTAAATCTAACAGGGATAGTCTTTTTGACACATAAGAGGTGCTTTTTGAAATTTTCCGCGCTAACTCGGATATGCTTCCCCACCCAAAATCAATGGTATAAGCTTTGAATGCTCTTGCTTCCTCTATTGGATTGACATCCCTTCTTTGAATATTTTCAACTAAGGATATTTCAAAACTTGCTTTATCACTTACCTCTATGACATGACAAGGTATTTTTTTCCAACGCAATTTTTTGCAAGCGAGGTATCGACGGGATCCAGCTATGATCTCAAATTGGCCGTCTTTGATTCTAGTGATTATTGGATTTAACAAACCATATTGTAGGATCGATTGGGCTAATTCATCTACACTCTCTGAATCCCTTTCATGAATTACGTAATTTGGTAACTTCAAATCACTAATTGCAACTTCTTCTACTATTCCTTTCATTAGAGGTGCAGCAGAGAAATTATTCATCATACTTTATCCAATGCTTTGAACTGTTTAACGCTTTCATAAAATTTTCACAATTTGATACACTATGATATAAAAATTCCACTTAATTCCATATTTGAATGAATATGTGCATATTTTGCATGTAGTTGAATCTGTCTGAAGATTTACTGAATGTTTGTTCAGGGCGGTAATTCGACAAAGTAGTTTAGAGACTTTCCAATAAACAAAAAGTGTGAATGTGCGGTAAAAATGAAACAAAGATTTTGCAATTGGTTCTAGGAAACCTATATTTTTTATTTGAATAACCAATTTGGGTTCAGTATGATTAAGACAATCATTTGTACAGTTTTAAAAATCTAGTATTGGTAACCTCTAAAAGTGCTGTTATTGTTGCTCATCTTGATTTTCTATTTCCCGGTGCAATATCTAGTTGTTTTTTGTATTTTATTTTATTATTGTATTACCTTAGATAGGTAATATTTGAGATAAGTGCGCTCAAAAAACCCGGTTTCTGCAAAATTAATCAATCTGCTTTCTGCTTGTAAAACCAAGCAGATTCTAAAAATAACGATCCTATTTTAAATACTGCGAGTCAGGAATAAATAGTGCTTATCTTACATTGGGTAAGTATTGCCAACTCAATAAAGGGAATCTGATTTACAAAACATAAAGTAAATGATATTAGGTGCGTACTTTAACAATGACCTACATTTATGATCGTGTAAATCTAGGTTCCACAATCCAGAACCCAAGCTGATGCCATATCGAATGGATTTCGAAGTAATATATATCATGGCGAATTTTGGACATTCTAGCGTACCGAATCTCTCTCAGTGAAAGCAATTTAATCACTAAATTGAAAACGTGCTAAGGCATAAAATTTAAAGAAAACAGCGATACCTCCAAGAAAGCATAAAGCAAATTCAAAGGTATGTCAAAAGATGTAGCAAATGACAAACTCCATCACGTTTCTAAATATTTAAAGCTTTATGATGTGGAGTGGATGGGGTAGATTTGAGATCCAAATATCCTTAAAGGATAGTCGAGTCGATAAGGTTTACGTTTTCCTATGGGTTTTTCCAAAAGTCCTCTATATCTTGATGACCGAGACTACGACTAGATTTATCATGGCTTCACAAAGTTCAAAATAATTAAAATAGTAACTTGGTTTTCTTCCTTCCCTAAAGTTGCTTCGAATCCCTGTGGTTTATTAAAAGTGAATACGAATTTGCTGAATCATTTTGATCGTGATTTGTTCAAAACTTGTTAAATTACCAACCGAGTCAGTGCCAATCCTACAGGGTTTCGTTTTGTAGAATCATACACAAAGGAGGTATCGTTTTGCTAAATCATTTTACCTGTATAGCTACTATACTGTGGTTCTACTCTAGGATTTTTTGTTACCTTAAATTGTATTTATTTCTGTTCATTTAACATCGAAAAAAGCTTGTTGACCCCTGTACTTTTACCTAATTTCTTTTGGGCCAAACGTTTGTTGTCTTTTGACGGTTCATGTTTAGGATCTATTTTTAACGCCTTATCATACCATTCTATAGCTTCGTCGTATCTACCTAGGTTAAATAGAGATGCACCCTTATTGAATAAGGCATTAACGTGTTTAGGATCTATTTTTAACGCCTTGTCAAAACATACTATAGCCTCACTGTGTTTACCTAATTCATCTAGTGCTGCTCCCTTGTTATTTAAAGCGTTAACGTGTTTAGGATCTGCCTCCAACGCCAGGTCAAAGTACTCTATAGCCTCACTGTGCTTACTTAATTCGTCAAGTACTACGCCTTTGTTATTTAGAACATTCGCATTATGGGGTTTCAACTTTAACGCCTTGTCAAAACATTCTATGGCCTTGCTGTATCTTCCAAGAGTATAGAACACCCATCCCTTGTTATTTAAAGCGTTAACGTGTTTAGGATCTATTTTTAACGCCTTATCATACCACTCTATAGCCTCACTGTATCTTCCGAGACTTTGTAGTGCCTTTCCCTTGTTGTTTATTGAATCGGCATCGGCAGGATTTATTTTTAACGACCGGTCATACCACTCTATAGCCGCGATGTATCTTCCAAGACTGTAGAATGCTGCACCCTTGTTATTCATAGAAATTGTATTTTTTGGTTTTATCTCCAACGCCTTATCGTAACACTCTATAGCCGCGATGTACATTCCTAATTCATCTAGTGCTGCTCCCTTGTTGTTTAAAGCGTTAACGTGTTTAGGATCCACCACCAAAGCCTCATCATACAACTCTATAGCCTCACTGTATTTTCCTAGGCTATGTAGCGCCCTTCCCTTGTTATTTAAAGCGTTAACGTGTTTAGGATCCACCACCAAAGCCTTATCATACCACTCTATAGCCTCGATGTATCTTCCTAATTTATCAAAGGCGGCTCCCTTGTTATTTAAAGCGTTAACGTGTTTAGGATCTATTTTTAACGCCTTATCATACCACTCTATAGCCTCACTGTATCTTCCAAGACTGTATCGGGTCTTTCCTTGGTTGTTTAGAGAAATCGGATCATTTGGGTCCAGCTTTAACGCCTCATCATACCACTCTATAGCCTCACTGTATCTCCCAAGAGTATAGAACACCCAGCCCTTGTTATTTAAAGCGTTTACATGGTTAGGATATATTCTTAAGACTTTGTCAAAGTGCTCTATAGCCTCACTATATTTTTCAAGCTTATAAAGTGCTGTACCCTTGTTATTTAAAGCGTTCACATTCTTGGGAGCTATCTGCAACACCTTGTCAAAGTGCTCTATAGCCTCATCATATTCTTCAAGCTTATAAAGGACTTGACCCTTGTTATTTAAAGCGTTAACGTGTTTAGGATCTATCTCTAACGCCTCATCATACCAGTCTATAGCCTCGCTGTATCTTCCTAACCTATTCAAGGTAAATGCTTTGTTGAGTACCGCCTCAAAATCATGTACATCTAATTCTAAAATCTTGTCATAGCATTCAATTGCATAATCATACTTATTCAAATAAAAATAATGGTTACCCATTAAAACTAAATTCTTTAAATCCAAATCATGTCTTGAAATTTGTAAATCCCCTATCTTTATTTCCAATATCCTTGTTTTAGATTCGACCTCAATTTTTTCTAATTCATCTATCATGTTTTGACATGATTTGGCTAGTGTATTAGAAAAGTCTCGCAGTTCTTGCGCCTTTTCCTCATTCTGCTGAAAATTATTAGACATTAATTGGTACAACAGATTAGAATTATGAGATAATCGTTGGAATAAATCTAAGACTTTTAATGACGAATCTCCTGTATTATCAAAAATAAGTGTGTTTTCAATTATTGTATAATTTAGCAATTGATCATCGAAATTTGCTGTACCTGAATATGGAGTAAGATTTGTATTCTCATTAGATTCAGGGCGGACGGCATAATCAGTTTCATTGGCATTGTTCTGATCACTATTATGCTTTAGATCGATTCCACAGCTGGGGCAAGTAGTCTCGACATCCGATTTAAGAGCATGACCACATTGATGACAGAATGACATTAGTATCCTTATGGCCTCTATATATAAAAGATAATTGCATAAGTCTACTATTAAAAACCCCAATTAGCGCGTCTAAGATGAGAAAACAGATATTTAGAAGACTTTAGTCGTTATTCTGATGCAATAAGATGAATATTAGCTAATGGAACCAAAACCAAAAGTACTCAAATTTTCATAACCACTTTATTCAAATTTATTAGTAATCCAAGGGAAAATAAAGTAATGGTGGGCGGAGGTGAGTCAAAGAAGGCTATCTATGCTGCATTGTTTGGTAATTTGGCAATTGCAATTTCAAAGCTTGTTGCAGCGTTATTTACAGGCAGTACATCTATGTGGGCTGAAACATACCATTCATTCTCAGATACTTTCAATCAGGTTTTACTCTTGGTAGGGGTAAAGACAAGCAAAAAACAAGCAAATGAAAAGTATCCGTTTGGATTTGGAAAGGAACAATTCTTTTGGTCGTTTGTTGTAGCCATACTAATTTTTGGAATATCAGGAGTGTTGTCGTTAGAACACGGTATCAGCTATTTTCTAAGTGCACATGATACTCACAAAGTAGAAAATACTTTAATAAATTATGTTATTTTGGTAATAGCTTTTGTATTTGAGGCAAATGCAATTAGAATAGCCTTTGGCATTTTTAGAAAGACGATAGAAGATCGGGGTGATAAATTAACTTTACCCGTATTGTTTACAGAGCTCAAAGAAAACAAAGATCCTGTTATTATAACAGTACTTGTAGAAGATGCAGCTGCTCTTCTGGGAATATTGATTGCAGTAGTAGCATTGGCACTTTCTGATTTGACTGGAAACAGTGCATACGATGCAATCGGCTCCCTCTCGATTGGGATAGTGTTGATGGGTTTCGCAATATTTTTGGCCCGGGAAAACAGGGGAATGCTTATCGGCGAGGCAATGTCCAAACGAGATTTGAAAAAGATATACGATGCTGTATTAAATATTTCAGAAGTAGAAAAAATAAAATCAATTCGTACGATGCATTTTGCAGCTGATGACGTTTTAATAGCTATTGAAGTAAATTTGGTTGAGAATTTAAGTACTGCTACAATCGAATCCATTATAGACAATATTCAAGGCAAAATCAAGGAGTCCATACCATATGTTAACCCTTCAAAAATATACGTAGAGCTAGTACAAGAGAGCAAATAAAAAGCGGTAATTACAATTTAGATTAAGATATGCTCCCAAATCTTTACACCCCACATTTATTTCTGGTAATATTGATTTTCACATAGCAGTCCAATTTTGAATCAATTATGCCCGGGCCTAAGGAATTGATGACAAAAACTTTCAGTGGCTCCTATTGATTTTGACTATCACATCTGAAGTATAAATTCTCTGAATAAAAACCTCAAGACAAGTTCTAAAAAATAATTTGCATATTTTTTAATGGTTACTAATCTTGCAAAACCTTGACTATGTTTTAATACCATGGGAATTTTAATTCATGATGTTTCTCTTTGCTTGATATGGCTAAATTGATGATAAATTGATGATTATGCAAGTTCATATTTAGGTAACCAAAACTCAACTGTAAATTGTAATGTTGCTCTCAACAATCGTAATATATAAAATATATTTGGATTTATTTTTACAATCTTTTATATTACTGACTATTAAAACCATTGATGAGAATATACAATTCATAAAACTCAACAAATTATTAGTGATGTAAAATGTTAAATTGATCATTTCTCAATCCTTAATGTGTTTAATTACCACTGAGAAATTGTATCATTTAACAAAATCAGATTTCTTGCGAAAAAATAAAAAATTTTTATATTATTTCGCCTTGTCCCTTTGCCCAACTTGCATTGTTTCTATCGGAGTAAATGTCCAAAAAAGTCAGAAAAGAAATTCTTATTGACATCTGATTGTGATTGTAGTGATGGATGAGGAATAAAAATGTCAAAAGAACCTACCACGAAGGCAGTTGTATTCTTGTACAGTTGCAGTATTATTCTATGCTGTCCATCATCAGGAAACATATACTCTATCAAAAATTTTCCATTAATTACCGGTATAACTTTGTTTTCAAATTTGTATAACCTACCATCGTGATCTGTTAGGGTTACTTTTGCCGTTAACCCATCAAATACACTTGAATCATTTAGTGTTTTAATATCAAATAAAATTCTAGTTTTTTGATCGATTATAGGAACTTCGGGCATATATTTCATAGTAATATTAAGATTATTTCGCTCGCTTGTCTAAACATTACTATTTGAAGTACTGTTATATTCAATTTGAGAATAAGCTAAATGCAGAGATTTAGGAAGGGAAATACCAAGTATTAGCAAAGTAAAAAATAGAGATAAAAATATTATGTACTTTGTATCTTTAAGAATAAGGTCCGGTTTCACCATGTATGATATAATAACAAAGCAATCAAATATTTAATTTTAGATTAATGGTTTAGCAAAGTCCTAATTAATGCGTGTTAGAAAATAAACCCTAATTGTATCAAGGTGTTATCTGTAAAAATTGTAAACACTGGTTTGTAGACCGCCACTCCCAAATTTAAATCAAGTCCGCACACGTTCCATTTATAGGATCTTTGTCGTATGTTCTTCTTGCGGCTTACCTAGATTACCTTGAAATAAATATGGATTGTTTATTATTTGCTGGGATACTTATAATCGATATTTCTTTAAAAAGTAAATATTTACTCAAAAGCGGAATTTTTTAATAGTATATATCTTGAATCCCTAACTACAAACCAATTGGATTCTAGAAAACCATTAAATAATTATAAACCGAATTCTTTTAAATTGCAGACTAAATTTGTCCCATTATCACAAAGCCTAGATTGGGGTTTAGAACCTTCTACCTGGACGCGGTTTTTACCTCCATGAACAAACTTCTATTAAAAACTGGTTAAGAAGTAATGGAATCGGTTGATAGTAGTTAACTTATGGTCATCCTTCTTTATATTATTCACAAATTTTAACAGGGACCGTCTTATTAATATAATAGTTCTACGTATAATATCTATTCAGCAACATATGAATATGAAATTGCAAGATTTTATATGCTTTCTTTACGATAATAAAATGCTAAATGTACACAATTTATTGGGCGACGATGAAAATGGATCTATAAATCGGCTAAAATTACAGAAATATGTATTTTTAGCACAAACCTCATTACAAAATGACTTTGGTTATGAGTATAATATTTATAGAAATGGTCCGTATTCTGCAGACCTGGCAAATTATTATTATGAGCGATTAGATCTTGATAGAATAACTTCTGACATACACGAGAAGAAATGGATCGACAACACAGACTTTACCGAAAGATTTTTGACTCTGTTTAAAGACAAGGACCATGAGTGGTTAGATGTAGCAACGACTCTAATAGATAGTGCTAATTATTCTGAAGATGAGAAGGTGTCACTAAATGAAGTTTACGCTATTAAATCAATGTTTAGTAAAGATTACATTGATAAAATTTGGAATGAATTGAAAGATAAGACTCTAGTTCGTAATGAATCTGGTCTAAAACCAAAAAATTTCCTCTCTATGTTCTAATTATTTCATCTAAATAGCAATTTATCATCATGAAGTTTCAGATCCATAATTTATTATATTATAGTTCGGATTTCAAGGCTTTACCGTATGGCTTGATCTTTCTACTTTAAATTATTATCCGAGTTAATGAATCTAATCTTAAAATCGTATCCATCTTTTGGATTTGATTGATTCTATTATTCGAATATGCTCCCTTTGTTTGCTCCAAATCTGATATCTCAAATTATGTTCTTTTAAATGTCACTAGGCTAAGATCATAACTATCAGTAGAGATTTCGTGTCAGAGTTCTGTGTTTCGTGTTTGAATCTCTGGGGGGGTCATACTTACTAACTATGCCAAATCTTCCAGCTTATTTATTCTTATAAATTCTCTTAAAGCAGAAGACTCTTCCTTATATGCTTTAATAGTGTAAACTTTAGCATCTGAACATTTTACTACTACCTTTACTATGGTAGTCTCTATATCCGAACCATACACCGGTGGTTCTACCTTTTCTATTTTGCAACCTGCAGCAACTAATTTCTTTAATTCAGTAATACTCTTAAATTCTGACATCAAAAATCACTATAAATATTATACTAGCAACTAATTTATAAAAAACATTTTGACAGCTCTGATTCTAAGCATAAAAAAGTGGGCAAGGAGCGATCATATAATTTTTTATAATGGTTGCTAAAAGGAATCAAATCCTCCAGTATCCATTCCGCCCATGTCCATATCGCTATAATCACCCGTATCGCCTGTGTCAGAGGCTGCTCCCGAATCTTCAGCGCCAGATCCTCCTGATTCAGCCGCCTGTGCTTCACTCTGAGCACTTTCAGCCGGACTCATTGGCATTCCCATAAAAGACATCATTGATCCAAACATTACCGCGTTCATTAGTCCAGAAGCTAACATCATGGGCATCCAACTTCTGTTTTCGTTCATGTAGCTCTGCATTTGACCTCTATTACCGGTTTCATAGAGTTGTTGAAGATATTTGGATTTATTGACTAGTTCTTGTTTTTTTGATTCTAGTATTTTGAATCCTGTTTCAGTAACATAAACTTCAATTTTCTTATTACCAAAAAAGCCTTTTTTTGTCTGTTTAATAATGAGTTTTTGCTTTTGTAGATCATTTACGATCAATTCTACATCATCTTTGGACAAATTTGTACTTTTGGCAATGCTGTCTATCTTCTTCATACCCCTAGAGATTGCATCTAATACCAGGAAATGATTTGGACTTTGACTAAATCCGTTATCCGAAGGCATATGTATGTGTATTATCAAGAAATTATTTAAGTTTTGAATGACCTCTAAATAATTTCTGATAAAACTGACAAATCAAGCCATTATAAACTCGAATAAGGGAAATCTAATGCAGTAACTCACAATATTTAATCAACGAATAATTTGTACTGTTGCCGTATTGTTGGCTTTACAATAGTAAGTCAAACTTTGCATCGTAAATTTTCATAGTTTGAATTTGACATGTCTAGTAAGAGAAACGCCTATACTTTTACTTGAATTGTTTACAACAAATCCATCAAACACTAGCTCACTACAAAAGGTCAAGTGGACTGGATTTCAGAAACTGGAGGATGAAGCGTGGTCGGGTCTAGGAAATTAGTCCAACTAAAGGACAAAGATAGCATTTTGCGAAGGTCTGTTTGGATAAACCTTTCTTTAATTCTCCAGTCCTTTTTTTAGCCAGTTCTGTTATTGATAAAATAAACCGTTCAAAATTATAAATCGTCTTCTAAAATCCGATCATAAAAAGACTTTTAATTTTAATTGTTATAAACTTTGAAACCGGTTTCTTGATATAAAATTAACTAGATAAAGAATAAACTGCTTCAAATAATTTTAAATTGACTTTTTCGTGATATTCTACAAGAAAGTAAGAATGATTCTTTTTACTGGTAACATTAATTGACCGTTCGCTATTCTTGCACTGTCTGGATTCTTTTTGATTATGGAGTAGATATTCGAATTTCAATATTATGCCCCAAAGGATAGCTCTGTAAAAACCTAAAGATATCCACGAAGAAGAGATATTGCAAATCAGGATTCTAAAGAACTAGGGGATAGTAACGGGACCTGTAACAATCCTTATGTCATGTAAATTATTTTTTGAAAACTGTCTTGATCAACAATTAAATATTGTTAGATAAGTTTAATTGCAATTTATAAACCATAATATTAAAACATAGTCTTGTTATTTGATATTATTCTGGCAGAAAAATTTAGAATCAAGTATCTAAGCTATAATATAGTTAATTTTCACTAAATATGATGATTATATTGAGTAACATAACAAGGATCTATAACATAAGAATTATTTTCACAACCATTCTGGTAGTTTCTATGATTGTTTCCCTTGCAACATCTGATTACAAGACGAGTCTCGCAACTGGTGAGAAAAACGGTAATGCAGGGCAGCAAATTGATAAGCAAGGCCAATGGGTCAGTCAAGGGGCACAATGTGTATCTGGAGAGGCTGTTCTGTTTGCATGTAATAATGTTGCAGTTCAATCGCAAGAACAACGAGGCAGTTTGGCAGCAGCTCAATAGTAACTTTTTTACCTGAAATATAAAGCCAACCTACTTAACAATTACTTGCTTCGAAAAAGTAAGGTTTTATGTTTATGAATTGTCTTCGATTCAACCTTATAAATTAATTTGGACTTTCCTGGCTGGTCTTCCTTTTAAGCAACGGCTAAGACTGGGAATAGGAATATGTTGGAGTCCCGCATGAGGAGTAATTTAGGTAGAGTAATCCGGGGATATTACATTGGAAAAAACTCTAACCTCTGGATATCATGATAGAATAGATCTAGTGTTTAACAATAGATTCATTTGGCTTTAGATTTGTATCATGTAGATCCACCAAATGTTGAGGATCATCAATAAATAGTTGAACGTCAACAACCAGAATGTAAATATGATAAAGATGATTTTATTATTCATATTTTTTTCTCTCCCTATTCTCAATTATTTTGGGTTAGCATGGAGTGATCAGGACAGCAATTTTACAATCACAATAAATCCAGGAGCCACAAATAGCGATAGTCAAAATCCTATAGCTCCAGCAAATGCAACGGTGCCAGAGGGATCAACTATTATTTGGCTTAATAATGACTCCACTCCGCATCTAATAGTATCGGGAACTCCAGATCAAGGTCCATCAAACATATTTTATGGAGATTATTTCAGTGTCGGTGAATCGTATAATATAACCCTAGATAATGCTGGAGATTACAACTATTACGACCCCGCTTGGAGTCATATTAGAGGTCAAATAACTGTGGTACCAAACAATAATGATACTGTCGTGGAGGATACGGGAAGCTTCTTGATCACGGATAATTCTACAAACAGCAATTCTACAAACAGCAATTCTACAAACAGCAATTCTACAAACAGCAATTCTACAAACAGCAATTCTACAAACAGCAATTCTACAAACAGCAATGATAGTAACAATTCGCAGATGGGGTTGACCTTGGCGACCAACTTATTTTCCGCTCTACTACCTTCAAATGATATCCCATCAAATTCCGCTTCAGTAAATCAATCACATCCTGGTATTTTGGATAAAGTTCGACAAATTTTCAATAATTTAGTTGGAGATAACACCGCTATTGTAGACAACAATGAAACTTCATTTAATTCGATGGAGGATGATAAATGGTCTTCTTTCTTTTCGAATGACCTGAGTAACGTTACTGATAATAGCTCATCACTATCATCACTATTTTCAACAAACGTTACTAGTGCTGGATTTGAATTCATGCCCTCCTACACACCTCCATACTATCCTCGTTTGTCTTGGGGAGTAAACGGCACTGGTGATGGGCAGATTTTTGCTCCATTGGGAATCACAATTGACAAAAATGATGACATTTATGTATCTGATTATGTCTTAGACCGTATTCAAAAGTTTGAATACTCCAAAAATTATACTACAGAAAATGTGTCAACTTGGGGTTCTACTGGTACTAGTGATGGACAGTTCTTAGGTCCGAGAAGTTTAGCAACCGATTCATCAAATAATGTGTATGTTTCTGATCCTGTGAATAGTCTTGTCCAAAAGTTCGACAGTAACGGGACCTTTTTAACAAAATGGGGTTCAAGTGGTAAAGGTGATGGAATGTTTGTTTATCCGTCGGGAGTAGCAATAGACGATTCTGACAATGTTTATGTTGTTGACGACGGTACTAATCGTATCCAAAAGTTCGACAGTAACGGGACCTTTTTAACAAAATGGGAATCTAGCGGGGCGGGTGATGGTATTAGACTACGAGATGTAGCAACCGATTCATCAAATAATGTGTATGTTTCTGATCCTGTGAATAGTCTTATCCAGAAGTTCGACGATAGTGGCTTTTTGATTGATGAATGGGATTCTGAAGATGCCTTTCCAGGATCCATAAGGTATCCGACTTCATTGACAACCGATTCATCTAATAATGTGTATGTGCTAGACGACAATGCTAAACGTATTCAAAAGTTCGACAGTAACGGGACTTTTCTGCTAGATTATTACCCTGCTGACGAACAAACAGATTTGCAACTGACTGATATGGTTATAGATAGTCAGGGTAATATCGTAGCTACTACTGATCAAATCGGATATGGTTGGGATGTTTTTGGAGTTGGCTTTAAGGTAGTAGAATTTTCTCCCCAAAATGTAGACATCTTAGCTGATGAAACAGAAAATATTGATTACACAACAAATGAGAGCATGGATCCAGAAATTATTAATCAGACAGATTCGACCTTAATTGACCAGGTTGATAGCATTTTCTCGGACAAAGAATTTACTAATTTCACTACTAGTGATAAAAATAATAACATTACAATCACCATAAATCCAGGAGCCACAAATAGCGATAGTCAAAATCCAATAGCTCCAGCAAATGCAACGGTGCCAGAGGGATCAACTATTATTTGGCTTAATAATGACTCCACCCCGCATCTAATAGTATCGGGAACCCCAGATCAAGGTCCATCAAACATATTTTATGGAGATTATTTCAGTGTCGGTGAATCATATAATATAACCCTAGATAATGCTGGAGATTACAACTATTACGACCCCGCTTGGAGTCATATTAGAGGTCAAATAACTGTGGTACCAAACAATAATGATACTGTCGCAGAAAACAACGATAGTGGCTTTCAAGGCTAAGCAAATTTTGGTGGTACTACCAGGTAAAACTTATTAGCCTTGTATTTTATTTACCCAAGGGGGTTTTGATTCAACTTTATTCCGGGATAATTTAATTCTAATTGATACTAGGAAATACTATATTGGCCAAAAATGAAATTAAATCAGATAACTCGTATGCCTTCCCTCTTGATTCGAATTGGGAGGTTGATTAGTTGTTTCGGGTCAAAAAATCTTCTGTTATTACATGAGGCGGGCCAGAAACACCTAGTATTTTCTAAAAACGCGGCCTTATTTAATGCAAAATAACCTTTACAAATAATATCTAGATCCTATCAATTGTTTCATATCTTTTTAAATAGATCTAAAAAAATGCCTGCCAATAACGTTATTAAAAATTACAATAATTCTTTTTGAAAGATAAATTTGTTTTTGCTGGGGATCTAAAAAAAAGTAACTTTTCTCGAATAAATTTATCCTAGAATGAATCAAATCCTCCAGTATCCATTCCGCCCACATCGCCAAAACCACCTGTATCTGAAGCACCAGCGTCAGAAGCACCTGTATCTGATGCTGCTCCTGAATCCTCAGCTCCAGACCCGCCTGATTCGTCTGTTTGGCCTTCAGTCTGAGCGCTTTCCCCAGGATTCATTGCCATTCCCATAAAAGCCATCATTGATCCAAACATTACCATGCTCATTAGCCCAGAAAATAACATCATGGGCATCCAACTTCTGTTTTCGTTCATGTAGCTCTGCATTTGACTTTTATCGCCGGTTTCGTAGAGTTGTTGAAGTCGCTGTGATTTGTAGGTTAATTCTTGTTTTTTTGAATCAAGCATTTTCATGCCTGTCTCTGAAATATGAGCCTCAGTTTTCTTATTGCCAAAAAAACCCTTCTTAACAACCTTGTTTATCAATTTCTGGTTTGCTAGGTCATTTACAATCAATTCTACCTCATCTTTGGATAACTTTGTAACTTTGGCAATGCTGTCTATCTTTTTCATACCTCTGGAGATTGCGTCTAATACCATGAAATGATTTGGACTTTCGTTAAAATTGTTATTTGATGACATACTTATATATAAAACAATAATTATTTAAACAAGAGCTCGTATTATCTAAGCGTATAATGTTGTGATATTGAAGAACAATCTAGGAAAAACATTATCATCGATACTCGTTGCCATCGGTGGCCGGAATAGTAGCATTAGACAGGTTAGAACTTAAATTTGATGTCAAATTGCCGTCTAGCAGTGGCTCAGATGTTGCTCGTGTTAAATTATTATCCGTAGGTTGTGCTGTCGCTGAGACCAGAACTCCACCTAACGCAGTAAAGGATGCAATGACGCCTATTAAAGTGAAAACATACAAAATCTTCATAGAATTATAAGATCAACATATTATATAACGTACATATTTCTACTATATCCATTTTTTCTTAAAACCATCCTTCCAACTCAGTAATCAGGCTCTAGATTCGAGTATATCATATCTTAACCTTTAACTTTGGAGGCCTCCTGCTTTCATCCAAGAATGACTAATCATTATTAAGCAATCGATATAGTGCAGTTAAATATCTACTCTAAAGTATGATTTCAGGAATATTATCCATACTAGAAAATTACTAGTAACAATTCTCATCGGTGGGGATACGATTCAACGTTGAATAGAATCCAAATACTAGTGATTGTAAGGGATTAATGACTTGCGAAAAAAAATCATTTGTACTGTAACAAGGA
Organism: uncultured Nitrososphaeraceae archaeon; assembly: GCA_963759575.1. Lineage (GTDB taxonomy): Archaea > Thermoproteota > Nitrososphaeria > Nitrososphaerales > Nitrososphaeraceae > Nitrosocosmicus. The sequence continues at coordinate 416,703 of CAVWZU010000001.1, forward strand.
ATATCAGAAAATTCACGCAGCATGTTCCGTGGTATCTTCAATATGTGGTTCATCTTGAAGTTCTTTTATCATCATAATATCAGTGAAGATATTGATGATTTCATTAGTATCATTGATATAATGAATCCATAGATTTTTTTTTATTTTGTAATCGAACCTCAAATTCAAATCTAGCTTATTTCGTTATTTTCTCGATACATTACCACGTTTTATCTCTTTAATTATATGTCCAACTGATTGATGGGCACCTCGGAATTGCAGAATCCGCTCGATAGATTAATGATCATTTATAGCTCAACCAGGCATAATAATCCGTCTTCCTTCGCATTCAATTTTTATTTATCAATTCAGTTAACCACCATCTTAAATTAGAAGAAATATTATGTTCTGAAAGCAAACGATAAAATTTATCTGTTCGAACCTGTGCATTCCTCTATCAGTAATTCTTAAGAAATTATAGATTGATTCTTGTTAGTCATCTCTTGTATGTCACCATAAATTTGTCGTTTCCACTATTTCCTTTTATAAATTGCTTAATGAAACCGATAAAGAAATGTGTCGGTATATAAGTACTAAATATGATAATAAAAATCTAGAATTTTATTTTCTGGACCAGATACACCTGTCGAGGAAGATTGATGTGATGGGATTTTTGAAAGACACAGGTGCGTTATCTTCCCAAATTTATGACAAGATTGATGCTATTTATGTTCCTCCTCAGGAATTTGACATAATTGAAAGCACGCTAAAGAGAAAAGATTCATAATAATTACTGGTCCGCAAGAATATGGTAAGACTTTCACTTCCATTAAACTGCTATGGCAGTACTATAAAATGGGCTACCGTCCAAAATGGATTAGGAGTTCCAACCTTTTCTTCGTGATCAAGGAAGAGGGAATCTTATAAAAACAAATTTTTCAACTGACCAAAAAACCATCACTTACTTTGAAGATCTTTTCGGTGTTGAGCATTATGAATCTGATAAGGATTTTGAAAATAGTTTTCTAAATTTGATTCATCCATATGAAAATAATACTGTGAAGAATAGCATTATAATAATAACTTCAAGAGAATAAATCTTCAAGTCTTACAAAGACAAAATGGTCAGTCCTATGGCGAATACCACAGAATTATTCGAAAATACGAAGTTAAGTTGAAACACCCATATAATATCGAAAAAATGAAGGATATGGTCCTTAAATGGTCACAATCGCTGTCTTGTAAATGGATGGTAGATGAAAAAGTAATAAAAGAAATATTTGAAGAAATGAACAAAGGATCTATATTAGCTCCGATCAGCATTAGGTCTTTTGCAAATCGAACCAAAGAGGAGACAAATCTAAGGAAATAATGGAAATAATGGATGATTTGGAACAGAGTACGACAGTAAGCTTCGCAAGGGAACTGGAATCTTTGTCCGATGACAGAAAAATATTCTTTTCTTAGTGCTGATACATCGTTTTTTCGGATTAGTTCGAGATCATTATAATACTTTGGTCACTGATTTACATTTTAAAAACCCAAAGTCTCTTTACGAAATATTCAATTGGTTTAAAGATGACAAAATTGAGGTGATACAGAATGTGGATCCCCATGATTTTTCATTGAATGCGACTTATGATTTATTAACGATGGATTCACTGCAATTGATTTTTCTCATTCTGCCTATAGGGAATCCATGTTCCGGATCTTGTCTGATCCCAATAACACTTTTAAAATAATGATTGAAGCGTTCAAAATAATTATAAAAAAAGAACTTCCTCATTGGACTTTTGTTAAAGATGATAACACATATTATTCTACATCAGATAATGAAATCCCTCATGTACTATCTGTATTTCCATTACCTCTGCAGGTCGAATTACTTAGTGTTATAATGAAAATAGACCTTCGAACTGGAATGAAGTTTTTATCCCAATATTTCGTTCATATTCCAGAGACTACTCGAAATGATATACTCCAATAAGTGTGTGGTTCAATCAATGAGAACAACATTTTCTTAATAGATCCATTAGCGATAATTCTAAAAAATCATCGATCTGTTCGTGTAAAACTCTTTTATATTGCATTAATGTTTCGTAAACTAGCCAATTTTCCTCAGGTACTATTTGCTATAGATGCCATCTTATTCATTGAAAACTTTATTGCTACGATTGGCTGTTCAAACGCCCTTTGTGATATTCTAGATCTCTTGCGTAATTAGCAGAGAATAACCATGTTTTCTATCAATCAGCCATTTCTGTATATCTAACAGGGGTTCATTATCCTGTAGTTTATCAGTCCTGATACTATGTCTGAAATTCTATCGTATTTTCTGAGCCTGTTTCTAAAGACATCGTTCATTATTCTATATTTCTTCAATCTGGAAATAGTATGTTCTACTACTATCCTCCTTGCATAATGATTGCTGTTGTACTCTTTTTGCTGTACTGTAAGTTCATAGCCTTTCTCTTTTTTGATTGGTAAAGATGAATTTTGTTCTGGAAAGTCATTTTCTACTCCTAAGAATCCAAGGTCAAACATACTCGTTACTTCTTTAGGCAATTCAGGATGATTTTTCTTGTATATGCGGTAGTCATGTCTTTTGCCCATTTGATTAAGCTTTGTCTTGTAAATTATCCATCTCTTTTGATTTGCAGTATGGGTTGTTCAGAACAATCTGTAAAAGCCATAAAACCTGAGAAATACTGTTCAACCTCTTCTATGGTCTTTAGCCTCTTTGTTACCCTGTACAGTTTCTCAGGAATTGGCAAACATTCTCTTATCAATCCTTCGATTCTTTTCTATGTCCCTGTACACATTGCTTTGATCCAGGTCAAAGAGAAAGCCTGCTAGTGTGTAAGTAATGTACAATCGATAGTACACCAAAACCATGACAACTCTATCCTTTACAACCAGTTTGAAATGTCTACCACCACCTATATAGAGCGTTCTCTTCTTTTTCTTTTAGAGGATAGGCGCTTTATCTCATGCTGTGAGTATTTCGATTCTATTTCTTTAAAAACGTCATCAAACTGTTTGACTGAAAGACCCGTGAATGTCTTGAACAGCAATGGCTTCTTAGATAGATTATCGTAAGATAACAATAGAAGGACAGGCAGGTTATTGAACCAGGATTACACATAAAGCTGTTTATGCTAACTACGCAAGATCTAATAAGCTCAATTTTGTAAGTATTAGGAATTTTAATGAAAACAAGTAAGAATTATGAGACATCGTGTTAAATATCGGTCAAATGAACCATAAAACATCAACCTAATTTTTTGATATATTATAAAAACCCTGCAAGAAAATGGTCCTTCTATCTTTAATCTTTTATAACTTGGTTACCGTATTATCTAGTATATAGTCACAATCTGGTGATTGAATTGAATTTTATTATTCGTGGTAGGAATTAATTTTGTTTTTTTAAGAAAAGTTAACCTGTGTCACTTGAGACACATTCATTTAATTAATTTCCCTTAATGTATCTATATGCAGTTCCATTTATATGCAAATCAAACGGTCAGCCAAAATATTCAACCTCACTTGTAAGCCAGGTATGTTTGATTTTCTTCTTCTTGTATTATCTTTAAAATAATTTAGAGATGACGATATATTCACACACATCTTTTCATAAAAGTTGATTGGACTAATTACGCAAGAGATCTTCTGTCTATGTCTATCATTTTGGTAGTGGTTGGAAATTCATCTATGACTTGCTCCAACCATTTTTAATAATGGTGTCAGCTAAAAACCCGTCAGTGAATCCATATTTACACTTAGCAAAATCAATTCAAATTGAAGAATAGGATATTCTTCGAAAAAACGTAGTGATTGATCGTAACATTGTACAGAATATCTCTCTAAGTTTAGGATCTCCTTTATGAACGCTATAGTGGAGGCATCATTATCAATTATGGCGATAGTATATTTGTATCTTAGAATACTAGCAAAACTTCTTTGTTTTTATATTATTACATATGAATTTGAGAATTTACTAAAATTTCATAGTTGCTTGACGAAAAATCATCTGGGGCCTTATCAAAATAACATTACTATTTGAGGCCAGGTTGTTGTTTCTAATCAAACACATTCATAACTGTGTCTTAGTAGTTCAAAAATAAATCAGGACATAATATTTGGTTCCAAAGCTGAGAGCGGCACACTACTATTCGTATTTAGATATTCTAGTCCCATCTCTCCAATATCAGTGTCATTACCTTCACTTTCATCCTCTATTTCACTTCTATCATTGCTGCCACTGTTGTTATCTCTAGTGTCATTACCTTCACTTTCATCCTCTATTTCACTTCTATCATTGCTGCCACTGTTGTTATCTCTAGTGTCATTACCTTCACTTTCATCCTCTATTTCACTTCTATCATTGCTGCCACTGTTGTTATCTCTAGTGTCATTACCTTCACTTTCATCCTCTATTTCACTTCTATCATTGCTGCCACTGTTGTTATCTCTAGTGTCATTACCTTCACTTTCATCCTCTATTTCACTTCTATCATTGCTGCCACCACTGTTATTTTCAACAACTGACTGTGGCTCGTTTGTGGTAGATTCTACTATAGTGGTATCTAGATTATCCTGAGATTTAGAGTCGTTGTTCGTTACGTTTGCAGTTATATCTTCTAATCCTTGGGATAGAATTCCTTCTAGTCCCATCTCTCCAATATCAGTGTCATTACCTTCACTTTCATCCTCTATTTCACTTCTATCATTGCTGCCACCACTGTTATTTTCAACAACTGACTGTGGCTCGTTTGTGGTAGATTCTACTATAGTGGTATCTAGATTATCCTGAGATTTAGAGTCGTTGTTCGTTACGTTTGCAGTTATATCTTCTAATCCTTGGGATAGAATTCCTTCTAGTCCCATCTCTCCCATATCAGTGTCATTACCTTCACTTTCATCCTCTATTTCACTTCTATCATTGCTGCCACCACTGTTATTTTCAACAACTGATTCCGAAATTGATTTATTCAGCATTGTAGGAGACCGGTTTAAAGTATTGTTTTCATCCTGAGGTATAAGCTGGCTCAGATTTCCTAGAGATGATGTATTTCTGACTGGGTCAGTGTAGTTAACGATCTGAGGTATAAGCTGGCTCAGATTTCCTAGAGATGATGTATTTCTGACTGGGTCAGTGTAGTTAACGATCTGAGGTATAAGCTGGCTCAGATTTCCTAGAGATGATGTATTTCTGACTGGGTCAGTGTAGTTAACGATCTGAGGTATAAGCTGGCTCAGATTTCCTAGAGATGATGTATTTCTGACTGGGTCGGTGTAGTTAACGATCTGAGGTATAAGCTGGCTCAGATTTCCTAGAGATGGCACGGTTACCAGATTATCAATCTCAGGTGAAATTAAATTCGTTGTATTAAAATCAACCCCCGCTTTATCTAACCCTGGAACAAGGCTGTTTTGAGTATTGTTTAACATCGAATTTAAAGAAATTTCCGAAACGTAGTGATGAATGTCAATGGTTGATACATTGGCTTGATATCGTTCATCTGGATATATTGGTTCATTTTTCGAATTAACCAGAAGGTCATCATAATTCAAAATATTGTGAAAAAAATTCTTCTCGATAAGATTTGATGCTGCGTAAACATCTTTTGAGATTTGATTAGGTGAGGCATATACGATATATAGGTCATAATACAGGACCGAGTAACTGCCTTTCTCTTCTATAGAAATAAAATCAATAAACTTTGTTACTGGGATTGAGTATATAGCAAAGATAGAAAACAGTACAATTACTAATACTGTCGAACTAGTAAGTTTATTCAAACATGAACGAGTGACATGTTCCTCCAATACTTATATACTTCAATTGGCCTTGGTTAATTAACATTTTGTTAATTGAATTTCATTTCCAATTCTTTCTCATAACCTCGTAAACTAAATGCCGCAGGATGCAGAGCCAATAACAAAAAGTATTTTAATTTCCATCTCTATATAGTTTCTAAAATAATTTTAATCTTTTCAAGTTTGTTCTCATGTCTTCTGTTCGGTCCATTATTCGTACAAAATTTTGTTATTTCTCTAGCACAATTAACAAATTCAATTCTCGAACCAATTTTGAATAACCCCATATAATAAATGGAGAAAATCCAAATACTTCAAATCTATTCAATGTTTATGATCCCAGTACCACAGTCCTTACAAAGCCCATAATTTCATTTGATGTTAGATGATTATTCTCCATAAAGAGGTTACTTCAATTATTGAACACGAGATTAGTCTATGTAATTGATGTAAACTATCGCGCACAATGATATTTATTCTAAACCGGGAGATTACATATACTTTGTTAATGGATATAATATTAAATGGTCATATCAAGAAGGTTACCGGTCTTATTTTGGATCAGTCACTCTCTAAAATACTCTTCGGACTCTTTTTATGATTTGCTATCCTATTTATTATAATATTTGTTACTATGTTGTAATTGCTTTAATAAAAGACTAAACGGTGTTGGTTTAATCACTATATACAAATTCTCAAATAACTAATAAAGAAAAAGAGGACTGTTCGAGCCATCAGCTAGAAAGACTAATGTTGATAGTTATTGTATTGTATTGCCAAGAATAAGTATAAATACCTATTTAATTATAAAAATGCTGATGCTCAACTACTTAAAAACTAGGAAAATTGTATTAATTTTGAATTACCAATTCATCTTTGTGTTACTTTTGTTCTCAATAAATTCGCCCACCTTATTTACAAATGCCCAAACTCCTTATGAATCAGGTTATGATCATGGTTGTGATGATGCAAAAATTTCGGATCCCAATAAGAGATATATCGAACAAGATGAAAAAGGATCTGCTTTTCATACCAGTGAATTCATGAAAGGATATTACAACGGATTTGATGCTTGTTCTAAGGATTCGGGAACTACACCCAAGTCAATGAGTTCCGGCGCATGTTACGATCAGGGCCGAGAAGACGGACTTAATAATCCATTTAATGCCGATACTAATTCAAAATGCAAAGACTTTGAAGATGAGCCTGAGGATACCCCATATTATGCAGGGTTTATTGATGGATGTATGCGTGCAAGTGAGGAGAATACTCAAGAAGAATGTGAAAGCTGGACAGACTAGCGAATCACATATTCAACAATACTCTTAAAGGCTAGAAGGTCCGATATATTTTACTACATGATTATATTTCAAAGGTTAATTTACCGTGCCATTCTTTAATACTTGATATCTCCACGTTCTTTAGTTTAGATAAACTATTAATTCAAGGCTACATAATATTTATAATCAACTATTCATTGCTAGTTTGTCTCTTCTATTAATTTTTGAATTCTAGCAGTTATTGAAATTAAGAAGGGATTTATAGGGGATTGAGAATGTTATAACATTGCAATCAATCCCAATATCAAGTATTCAAAATGGAATTATAGAAAATATCCCTGTTTCAAGAATATTTGAATTATCTATAAACGGACATGGATTTTCCTTTCGTATCATTAAAGATAATATTTCATATGACTTTGAATTATGCGATTCTATTCAAAATAATGGTTTATTAGTTCCAATCATTGTTAGATTAACTCCATCAAATGGGTTTGAGGTGATTTCGGGCAATAGAAGGCTTAGGGCTTTTAAAAGGCTAGGTTTACGAAAGATCTTATGTCATGTAATAACTGCAGATGACAAAAAGGCCATAGAAATAATGTTAAGTGAAAATATTCACTTTAAGCAGATAAATCCTATAGAGGAGGCAACACTTTATAAAAAATATATAGATGAATTTGGATGGGGTGGAATATCTGATTTGGCCAAAAAAATTTCAAAGAGTGTTACTTACGTCGATAGGCGAATCAAGTTTCTAACTCTTTCTGAAGAATTGATAGCTGATATCGATTCTGGAATGATTAAACCATCTCTAGCAGATGAGTTGGTTACAATAAAAGATGAAGAAAAGCGTTCATACCTTGCAGAATTAATAAGAAAGAGATCTCCCTCTTTAAGGGAATTTCGACGCATAAGTAAGAATGATGAATTACTATGTACGGAAAGTGATGTCATCTCATGGAACAACGAATATTTAGATTCAAGCATGATAAATGACGAGGAGAAAGCGCAAAGATCCTTTGATCAAGCAATAATGGCACTTAGATTTTCACTGGACAAGTTGTCTTCAATTATGGATAATATTGATGACAATTGGCTAGTCCATGAATCCTTAATGCAACATAAATGGGCATTAAGCCATCGAATTGATATATTGTATAAAGAAAAGAAAAAACTAAGGTATTGATTGTCCTCTTTGTTAATTAATTTCTTTATAATTTTGCGGCGCCGCAATATTGAGGACAACAAGGCCGGAAAATAGAGAATAAATGCCGATATCCATTAGCCCTTTTACTTTGATTCAGTGCTTTGCCAAAATTCCCAAATCAATCCAAATGATTCTATTTCTAAGTCGGATCCTAGTATGTGTGGCTAGTGTAGCCATAGGGGCCTAAAAAAGACAATTCTCGCTTTTTTCAAAGATATCCGAAGAAATAGCTCGTGTGATGCTGATAGTTTTATTTCAGACCTGGTCACGACTTAAGGAAGAGATAACCTGTATACAGATAGAGGAACCTAGATTCCTCAATCCTGCTGATTCCCAAAACCTAACCATCGTAGCCATTCTTCTTTGGAGAAGAGTCTAATTGAAGGCTCTCATCAACTCACCAAGGGCAGCAGTTTCGGAAGAATCGGCATCAGAAGACTCATCCTCTGGAACACACTTTCCAGATTCATCATCATCTAACGTATGAAATCCATCCGGACATTCGGTATTTGGTATGCACTGGCCATCTTCATTAGTAAACGTATCTTCAGGACATCCTTCCTCAGAGGGAGCACATTGTGGAAGGGAAGGATCGAACAGACAATCATCACTGTCTCCCTCTCTTCCATTATCAGGATCACTGTCTCCCTCTCTTCCATTATCAGGATCACTGTCTCCCTCTCTTCCATTATCAGGATCACTGTCTCCCTCTCTTCCATTATCAGGATCACTGTCTCTATTACTATTGCTAGCTCCTTCAGCTAACACTCTTCCCATATCCTGATTATTTTCTGAAGGTGATTCTACTAAATCAGTTGTCACCAAAATTTTTCCTGTATATGTTGCAAAATATGGAGTGCCGTAATTGCCAGAATAGTCTATCAATACATCTAATAGATAATAACCTTGAGGAACCATATTAGTAATACTGAAATAGGTACTATTGTTTATTCTGTCTTTTTGTGAAGGAATTTCAAATACTATTTGAGGACCTGTATCCGCATTATTATAAGATGTCAGCTGAGCAGGGTTCATTACCTTTGTCAATTGAAGCTTTGGTGTCGAATAATTTTTGTCGAAATTGCCCTGGTTTTCAAAATATGTAGTTTGATTATACCCAATAGTGGGCCAATTAGTAACGTTGAACTGAAATTGTGGATTATTAGTTACGTTTTTAGAAAGATTGGTGTTAGGAGGTGATTGGAGATTTGAGTCTTTACTATCATTAGATCTAAAAAATTCTATTTGTCTTAAATCTAGGAATTGTTGTCTCTTCTTTTCATCACCAATAGATTGAATTATTTTAGAAGGAATAATATTATTTGACATAATTTGAGAAATGTTTTTTTCTATTACCACGGGTGAATCAGTCTGATTATTCCTTTCACTTTCTAATGGTTGTAGATTCAATACATTAGTATTATTTTGACTGATCTGCGAATTAGATGGGGATAAACTTGTATCAGTATCTTTATTAGCGAGGCTTAGTAGGGTTTTACCTATGTTGCTATTGATATTAGTTGATAATTGATCAAGTACTTTGGAAAGAGCTGCTTCAACGTTTCCACCTTTACTTTCTGTTTGTGATGCTAGTCTTTCCACTACGTTCTTTACTGAGTCCAACCTGACTGCTGGATCTAATTGAGTTACTTTTTCTGAAATTTGATAAATGAGTAATTGTATATTTGGATTTGATAAAGTTGTAACTGTTTCTTGAGCTTCACCCATAGAGTCAAAAGTTTGATTCTGAGCTGTGGCAAGAATGACTGGAGAGTATGTTATTCCATTGCAATTTGCAAAAATTAATACGATTGCAATAATAAAAAAACTAATAGATCTTACTTTTATATGCATATATAACTATGGTTAATTGTTGTTGACCTCTTTTAAGATTTTTGATTGAAGATGAATATATGGAGTTATACCGTAGGTTAATTTCTTTTAAATTTACCTAAAAAATTTAAAATGGTCAGTTATACACTATACTCTTTGTATTAAGGAGTTGAAATTTGTGATTTTTTGTTAAGGTATTGGTATTGTTACTATTAGATAAATCATTCGATATATTGTTATTTGTATTTTGTGGTGATTCGTCTATAGATTCTTCGTCCTGAAACGCTAAATCATAATTTCCATTATCAAACACTGAGTCTTTCGTTAAATATGGGGATGGTTCCAACTTAGGATTCCCAAATAGAAAGCCTTCATATTGATTCATGGTATTTTTTTTGATAAATCGATCAGCCCGATATCAAAAGGGGATTTTGTTGATGATGGATTATCATATTTTTCAACGATAGATCCGAAGGCAGACCGGAAAGATAATAATTTTGAATTTCCTTAATTATTAAAGTGTTACAAATATACATACTGACGAAAAATGAAAATAGAAATATGGATAATTTATTGACATACTTTAAACTACTGTTTGCGGATCTATTGTTCATATTGAAATAAGAAAACGGTTAGTTAATTATTAAAGATTCTTGAGACCTATAAATCATACTTGCCATATCAAAATCCTTTTGTCAATGAGTAGTGTAGATTACAGTATCCTGGACAAATTAGTTTTTCTAATAGATATTGTTAAATATGTTTGTCGGATTTCAAATCAGGTGATAAATACAGTATTTCTCCTATTCATCATTTGTGTTTGTACCTCCGTAGCAACGATTTCTTTTGAAAATTTTGCAAACGGTTCAACTTCGGGTATTAATGATATTCCAGAACCTATTATCTCCCAAGACTTCCCTCCATCTCCTAATTTAAATACAATACAAAATAATTCAGATTCTTTATTTGGCTCTAATTTAACGAATGTTACACAGGTTGATTCTGAAATACTAAAGAATATTTCAGAATCTCATTTAGTAAACCTCAGTAATAACAACGGTTCCTCTATATCGCCGGTATTATACTCAACACAAAATCCCGAAGACAATAATCTCTATGTCCTGTGGAGTGATAATTCTACTGGCAACTTTGATGTCCTTTTGAAAAAGAGCAGCGATGGCGGATCCACCTTTGAAGATACCATCAACCTCAGTAATAACAACGGCTCTTCGATAATATCCACAGATTCGTCAATTTTATCCGATAACGGTAATTTATACATCATCTGGATAGACGACACGAATGGAAGGAACGATATTTTTTTGAAAAAGAGCAGCGATGGCGGATCCACCTTTGAAGATACCATCAACCTCAGTAATAACAACGGTTCCTCTATATCGCCGGTATTATACTCAACACAAAATCCCGAAGACAATAATCTCTATGTCCTGTGGAGTGATAATTCTACTGGCAACTTTGATGTCCTTTTGAAAAAGAGCAGCGATGGCGGATCCACCTTTGAAGATACCATCAACCTCAGTAATAACAACGGTTCCTCTATATCGCCGGTATTATACTCAACACAAAATCCCGAAGACAATAATCTCTATGTCCTGTGGAGTGATAATTCTACTGGCAACTTTGATGTCCTTTTGAAAAAGAGCAGCGATGGCGGATCCACCTTTGAAGATACCATCAACCTCAGTAATAACAACGGCTCTTCGATAATATCCACAGATTCGTCAATTTTATCCGATAACGGTAATTTATACATCATCTGGATAGACGACACGAATGGAAGGAACGATATTTTTTTGAAAAAGAGCAGCGATGGCGGATCCACCTTTGAAGATACCATCAACCTCAGTAATAATCTCGATTCGACGTATCTTGGGTCGTCAAACCTGTTAACATTTAGTAATGCACCCAGGATCAAATTGGTGAATAATGATATTCTTGTTCTTTGGGAACAACATACCTTTAATGGCTTTTCAGATTTTACCAAAATACTAGCGAAGGTTAAAAATAGCACAGGCGGAGTGTTTAGCTCCATCAATGACTTATCACTCACTACCCTAAATGCATTGAACCCGCTGATGATATCAAATAACAATTCTGCGTATTTAGTCTGGCAAGATAATTCTCCAATTGGGTTTGATACATTCAATATCTTTGTACGAATAAATACTGCTGAACTGAATGATAATTTTAGCGAATTAATAGATGTTTCAAAAACTAGGAATGCATCAATAAATCCTCATGCTGCACTAATCGCAAATAATTTGGCAATCGTATGGCAAGAGTCAACCCCAATAGGATCAGATGAGATTTTCTTCAAGACTATTTCCCTTGATAAAGACAATATGCAAAGTGATCAACATTCATTAAGTGTCAACTCCATTCCTATCCCGGATACGGCTAATATAACCGACAGTGAACTAGGGCTGGAGGATTTATTATGAACATGAAAGGAAAGATGGAAATATTTCTTTGGCATAAAATATTGTATTAGGAATTCGATTTTTTTACTACCTTTTTAAACCCGTTTATTACACCAAACAGAATACTTCACTTCAACATTTGTCTATCACTATCGGACGGGGTTTTTCATTAAATCTATTATTACATTTTTTGTTGATAACTAAAAATATATATTGACAAAGTGGAAGTAAGTATTCTAGTTCTGGATAGATAATATTCTCAGTCAGGGAGTTAGAATTTTCTATTATTAATCATATTTGTTAATTCAAAGAAATTATTACATCACCAATTATGAAAAGTTAGCTAAGCGTTTGATTGAGGACACTAAAATAGTAACAAAAACGTTTATTGGAAACCTATTGTAAATGAGGATTAATTGAAAATATATTATGTTTTTGGTGTCTTTTTCATTTTCTTAATCAGTTTAGCCTTTAATAATGGAGATGTACAAGGTACATCTAGTAACTTTATCAATCCTAACTCCATGTTAGATAAGAACAAAATAGAAAATAAAATCTTAAATAAATTAGAGCTAAGTGCTGCCAATACAATATCACCCCAATTCCAAGATATGGCCAATTTCCGAAATGATCCCTCAAAGGCTCTGATGTCTGGTGCTTCTATGCTTGGAGTTGATAGTTCCCAACTAGCCCAAGCTCAAGGAATCCAAGATATGGCCAATTTCCGAAATGATCCCTCAAAGGCTCTGATGTCTGGTGCTTCTATGCTTGGAGTTGATAGTTCCCAACTAGCCCAAGCTCAAGGAATCCAAGATATGGCCAATTTCCGAAATGATCCCTCAAAGGCTCTGATGTCTGGTGCTTCTATGCTTGGAGTTGATAGTTCCCAACTAGCCCAAGCTCAAGGAATCCAAGATATGGCCAATTTCCGAAATGATCCCTCAAAGGCTCTGATGTCTGGTGCTTCTATGCTTGGAGTTGATAGTTCCCAACTATCCCTGTTTGGAACAGCTTCTGGCGCTTCATCTGCCCTCGCCCAAGGTGATTACAAAGGAGCACTAATTACCTCTCTATCTGACAAAAATATCGCCAACGGTTTAGAGAATATGATGGGATTTGAAGGCGGATCTGTTGCTATGGGATTGCAATATGTAGGTGCCGCAAATAGTCTGCTAAAAGGTGATTACAAAGGAGCGACTGCCCAAGCAGGAGGAGCCACTGCAGGAATGTACGTGGGTTCTGCGATTGGAACCGCAATTGGAGGGCCTGTGGGAACATATGTAGGAGGCTTTATAGGAACGTATGTAGGAGGAGAAACCACTAAAATGCTGAATACAATGATGGAACGTAATCCCACTATATTTACTGATAACACCATGGTATCTATTGCGGCTTATAGTGTAGGTGGTCCAGTGGGATTAGCAGCTTATCAACTATACACCGTGCTAGAAGATCCTGGACATACCTGGGATCATTGGAAATCGCAGACAAGTAATTTATGGGATAGAAGTGGCTTGTCGGATATTTCTGTATCCGTTGATACTTGGGATCATTGGGAAGGCCAAACGATGAATTTCATTAATGAATACAATTTGCCTCAATTTACTATTGATGACGGACTTGAGATTTCTGCATTTGGAGACGAATATTGTATTTGTATTTGAAGTTGTTTGCTTCGTCTTTAAATTTCGTACTTTCAACAATTTCATTATCAAACTACCTGGCCAAAAGTCTATTAAAGCCGAGTCAAGATACTCTCAGAAACTGATATGTTGAGTGTCCAGTCCTTCTTATTTTTTTCTTCTATTTTCATACTATTATATTTTGGTATGTCAAATTTTATGTTTGTATTTGATTATTCTTTTCAGTTACTTTCTGCATCCACTATTGCCTACGCAACCAGTCTCGATCATGAAACGATAGGACAATTGCTGGAAAAAGGTTCCCAAATATTGAACTTCCATAATTATTCAAATGCTGTATCATACTTTGACAAAGCCATAAGTTTAGAACCTGATAATATAGACGCTTGGTTCCTAAAAGGGGTTGCTTATGATGGCTTGCAAAACTATACTTCAGCCATTACATCTTATCATAAAGCTATATCCATAGCTCCTAATATGACTAATCTTTGGATTAAAGCTGGTAACGATTACTTAATGCTATCCAATTATTCAAATGCTGTATCATACTTTGACAAAGCCATAAGTTTAGAACCTGATAATATAGACGCTTGGTTCCTAAAAGGGGTTGCTTATGATGGCTTGCAAAACTATACTTCAGCCATTACATCTTATCATAAAGCTATATCCATAGCTCCTAATATGACTAATCTTTGGATTAAAGCTGGTAACGATTACTTAATGCTATCCAATTATTCAAATGCTGTATCATACTTTGACAAAGCCATAAGTTTAGAACCTGATAATATAGACGCTTGGTTCCTAAAAGGGGTTGCTTATGATGGCTTGCAAAACTATACTTCAGCCATTACATCTTATCATAAAGCTATATCCATAACTCCTAATATGACTAATCTTTGGATTAAAGCTGGTAACGATTACTTAATGCTATCCAATTATTCAAATGCTGTATCATACTTTGACAAAGCCATAAGTTTAGAACCTGATAATATAGACGCTTGGTTCCTAAAAGGGGTTGCTTATGATGGCTTGCAAAACTATACTTCAGCCATTACATCTTATCATAAAGCTATATCCATAGCTCCTAATATGACTAATCTTTGGATTAAAGCTGGTAACGATTACTTAATGCTATCCAATTATTCAAATGCTGTATCATACTTTGACAAAGCCATAAGTTTAGAACCTGATAATATAGACGCTTGGTTCCTAAAAGGGGTTGCTTATGATGGCTTGCAAAACTATACTTCAGCCATTACATCTTATCATAAAGCTATATCCATAGCTCCTAATATGACTAATCTTTGGATTAAAGCTGGTAACGATTACTTAATGCTATCCAATTATTCAAATGCTGTATCATACTTTGACAAAGCCATAAGTTTAGAACCTGATAATATAGACGCTTGGTTCCTAAAATCAACCTCATACCTTCATTTGTCGGAATTTCAGAAGACCATACAGTCAGCAGAAATAACTCTTCGTTTAAATTCATCCTTTGCTAAGGCGTATATTCTAGTAGGAAATGCATACGATGGGATGTATGTTGCCGCACAGAAGAATAATACTAATCCTGATGCCGAAGCCCTAAGAAACGCTATAAAAAATTATGAAGAAGCAGTCGACTTAGAACCAGAGAATAGTATACCTTATTCTAGCATTGCTGCTGACTATCTTTTACTAAAAGAATATGAAGATGCAATAGAGTATAGTGATGAGGCGCTAAAACGTGAACCTGCAAATGTATATTTTAATGCATATTTGACCAAAGCAAGAGCATATGACGGTATTTCTATCAATGTTGATGGTGCAGAAAAAAATAATCCTGATGCCGAAGCCCTAAGAAACGCTATAAAAAATTATGAAGAAGCAGTCGACTTAGAACCAGAGAATAGTATACCTTATTCTAGCATTGCTGCTGACTATCTTTTACTAAAAGAATATGAAGATGCAATAGAGTATAGTGATGAGGCGCTAAAACGTGAACCTGCAAATGTATATTTTAATGCATATTTGACCAAAGCAAGAGCATATGACGGTATTTCTATCAATGTTGATGGTGCAGAAAAAAATAATCCTGATGCCGAAGCCCTAAGAAACGCTATAAAAAATTATGAAGAAGCAGTCGACTTAGAACCAGAGAATAGTATACCTTATTCTAGCATTGCTGCTGACTATCTTTTACTAAAAGAATATGAAGATGCAATAGAGTATAGTGATGAGGCGCTAAAACGTGAACCTGCAAATGTATATTTTAATGCATATTTGACCAAAGCGAATGCAAACTCGAAACTCGCCGAAATATCGTCTGATGAGCAATCTATTACTGAACATTATCACGCCGCAATAAGTAATTTTGAGTCAGCAAGAATTCTCAATCAAATCAATCCAATTCCGTACGTTTCAATTATGAGTATTGGTTTAGAGTTAGGTAAAAGAGGTCTTCAAGGATCGTTGGATCCATCGGGTTTTTCTATTACGATTGATTATGCTGACAGATTGTTGACACTTGAGCCTACACCATCAGATAAGGATCTTTTTGTTACTTATCTCATGAAAGGATCCGCCTTTGATGGAATTAATGAGGGATTACCAGAGGACGATCCATCGAAGATTAGTAATTATAAAAACGCCATCTCCAACTTCCAAAGTGCGAATTCTCTCAATCAAAGCAATCCCGAGCCATATGAGGCAATTATGAGAGATGGAATTAATCTCGGTCGATTAGATACAAGCGGATATTGGATTACGATTGATTATGCTGACAGATTGTTGACACTTGAGCCTACACCATCAGATAAGGATCTTTTTGTTACTTATCTCATGAAAGGATCCGCCTTTGATGGAATTAATGAGGGATTACCAGAGGACGATCCATCGAAGATTAGTAATTATAAAAACGCCATCTCCAACTTCCAAAGTGCGAATTCTCTCAATCAAAGCAATCCCGAGCCATATGAGGCAATTATGAGAGATGGAATTAATCTCGGTCGATTAGATACAAGCGGATATTGGATTACGATTGATTATGCTGACCAGCTCCTTTACTTGAATCCATCACCTGTAGACTCGTATCTTCTTAAGGCATATACTTCGAAGGGAATGGCATATAGTGAAGTGAATGAGATATTGCTAGAAGGGGATCCATCAATATTTAATAATTATGAGAGAGCGATTTCTAACTTTGAATCTGCAATTTTCCTCGATCCTGATGATATTAATCTATATAAAATAATCATGGCCGTCGGTAATAAATTCGGTAAATATACGTCTAATGGCTTTTTTAAGACTATCGAATATGCTGATAAGATCATCACTAACAAACCAGAGGCCAAAGACGATGGTCTCTTTCATGCTTATCTTTTTAGAGGTAATGCAAAGGCAGGATTGCATCAGTATAATGAAGCTATTATAGACCATTTCAATGCTGAAGTCAATACGGATTCGTGTACAAAAAAGGCCACTTCGTATATGGCTATCGGGATGACGCTTCTCAAGGAACATCAATTAGTTAACAAAGATTTATACGAAGAAATTAAGATGCAAGTTGAACTTATGAATGAAGAAATGGATGATTGGCCGGAAAAAATAGCTGAATATGAAATACAAAAATTCAAAAGAATGACCTGGGATTTGTTCTATAAGATGATGGACGATTTCGGGGCACCTTTAGAAGCCCTATACAACGCCGCAATGTTTTCAAAGAAGGTATCAGATCCCGAATCTACAAAGATCCAGGACCAGGCGGATCAAACGATTCGTGGAATGGTTGACCAGCTGCTGCAAGTGAAGCCTGAGTTGAGATTTATTGAAGCAATTAAATTAAATAATGAGATTAAAGATCTAACAAATCCTACTTTCTTTGAATCGCCATGCAAATAAGTCGTTTAATGATTTTTTCAGCACAATTTCAGATAATTTCAAAGATACGCACTTTTATTCTAAATTTATCTCGGAATCTGTCACAGGACCGTCATCAATCAAAGCCATATCTGCACATTCAATATCTTTTTTCTAATGGCATCCTATCGAGTATCTATCATTTCCAGTATATTCTGGCTGAGAAGTGCCTCTTGAATAGAAGACTTCCTTATTGGGCATTGTCAATAGATCTCCTTGATTTAGATGTAAGGGAGTTTTCATTTTCTATGCTTCCGTTAGCAGTATGTTTGGTACCTTTCTTGAGGCGAATCTGGAATTTAATTCCCATACATATCGGCACTAGTCCCATACGCCTGGTCCTAAAAATGACCCGATCCACGTGTACCGTATTCATTTGGGACTATCCTATGACAGCCTGCCCAAAGATACCGTGTGTTTCACGTCTGGTTTGATAGAGATTATCTTCAAAACTCGAATCATAGCATAAGCGATCAGTTTGTAGCATCCTACCCCATCTCGACTTTAGTTCCAATAATTAGCCAAAATTCTTACAAGGTACGGTAATAGTATTTGTTATTCTAAAATAATATATATTTAGAGGTTTATACCAAACATCCTTTAACCCTCAAAACATTAGCCGGTAATCCTTCATAAACTCCTCCGGTAGCGGCCTTATTCTTTTTGTGATAATTTTGTGAATGTCGGGTAGTATTTCTTATCCAGTAAATGACTTAATTTGCAGACATGATTGACCCGATGTTTTTATTACATTTTGATAGGGGCCCGTCTTTATTTCATTTGACTCAAGACGGTGGTTGCAATTAATTGCATTTGAAACTTAATGCTTAATTCAAATCAGCTATACATGCAATTATTGGGCTGTAGAGGACTATGCGCAAGGTACGATAGAGTAGGCGGCGGAAAAGAATCTGTTTATGCTTTAGGTTATAAACGGTGCTCAGGATGTAGTTTATACATTCGATTCAACGGAACTCGTTGTCCGTGTTGTAACTATCCTTTGAGAACTAAAAAGAGAAATTAATAAATCCAGTTTGAAACTAGCAAACAAAGGATATTATTATATTACAGGGAAAATTCTTTTTGGATGCATGAAGTTGGTAATTCGAGTTCGGGCGAATCCAAAAAAACTGCTACCATGACATTTAGGATCGACGAAAATGTGCTAAATGTCTTGAGGACAGAGTCGGAAAGGAATCAAATTACCTTAAACAGCTTGGTAAATCAGCTCCTCAAACGCTATGTTGACTGGGGTATGTTCGAACCAAAAGTAGGTATGATACCAATAGCAAAGCCAATTGTAGTTGAGTTATTTAAAAAGATGAGTAAAGAGGAGATATCAAGCATGGCTGTGAATATTGGGAAGGACGTTGTTCATGATATTGCCCTATTTATGAAGAACCGTATGGACCTTGAATCATTTCTTTCATGGTTTGAAACAAGAATGACTAGTTCATTGACTGAAACTAATCATACGATGCAAGATGGTTATCACGTCTACGTTTTAAAGCATGAACTTGGGGAGAATTGGTCTCTATATCATAAAATTATTTTAGAACTAATGTTTAATGAAATATTTAATATGACTGTAAATATTACGATAAGCAGTACCACAATTAGATTCAAATTTAGAAGTTAAATGCCCAAAATCGCTAACCGACCATTTTCGTGCACTCATTTATACAAATAACATAGCTTAACCAACAATAATCTGATAATATCACTCATCGTTTCAACTTGTTTAACTATTTCAAGGAATTTAGACAATAATAAGTAATTATTTGGCCAATATCCAAAATTCAAATCCAATAACGACATCTTGAGCTTCTGAAAATGAATCTAAATTTGCGATACTCACAATAAATATACTTTATGGCGGAGCTTGTGTATTTATAGCTCTTGGAATTCGCTTCCAATCATCTTTTTGGTATAAATAGCCTTATTTCTTACAATAAGTACGTTACCAAATTATACAATAATATTATATAACTTTTTTACTAATAAATTTTCTATAAATGTCTTTATATAGTTTTTTCTATAGTATAACTAGATGAATAACAAATCATTTGCAAATAAAGCTATAATTACAACAACCGCACTGGCTATCTCATTCATACTGCTGATGGGACCTACATCGATGACACTTGATGTTTTCGCTCAAGGCAACTCACTTAACCAAGGCATCGGTCAATCACAGGCTTCAACCCAATTGGGAATTTGTGTATCAGGTGACGGGACTCTAATTTCATGTAATAACCTTAGTGTACAAGACCAAGATAATGAAGGAAACAATGCAGCATTACAAAGTGGAGGAAATGATGACGATGATGATGATGACGGTGGCAACAGTGCTAACCAAGGCATCGGCCAATCACAAGAATCAGAACAAAGTGCATTATGTGTTTCTGGTGAAGGGACATTCCTATCATGTAACAACTTAAACTTCCAAAACCAAGAAAATAGTGGAAACAACGCAATAGCCCAACAAGGTGGTAATGGTAATGGTGACGACGATGACAATAACGGTGGCAACAGCCTCAACCAAGGCATCGGCCAATCACAATCATCCAGTCAAAGCAGTGGAGTAATCTCTGGTGACGATTCAGTATTATCAGGCAACAACGTAAACGTACAAAACCAAGATAATGAAGGTAACAATGCAGCAGCACAAAGTGGAGGAAACGGTAATGATGACGATGATGATGATGATAATAAACACGGTGACGATAACGGTGGCAACAGTGCTAACCAAGGCATCGGCCAATCACAAGACTCTGATCAAAGCAGTGGAGTAGTTTCTGGTGACGATTCAGTGGGATCAGGTAACAACGTAAACGTACAAGACCAAGATAATGAAGGTAACAATGCAGCAGCACAGCAAGATTAACCTAATATAACCTCCATTTTTTATTTTTTTATTTTTTTATTCTGAAAAATTCATCCTGTAAACGTTTTAATTCCAAGTACATTCATACCATTTCTTTGCCATTTCTTGCGAAATTAAGGATTTTTGGTACCCATTGCATGGCAATCCAGTCGAAATATTGCTATTAAATAAACAAAAATTTGCTTATAAATAAGATGATCTAATGGATCTAAAGTATTGTACCATTTTCAATTAACCATTTCCTTATCAAATTGGAAAAGAGCTTTGAGAACAAAATGTTGAGTATGATACGTTGGTTGATGGATAGGAGTACAATTCTAATTCCTTGCATTGATTTCCAAAAAAGATTCTAATTGTATTTAGATAAGAGGTTGTTCTTTTGATTTCCACCTTATCAAAGAAATATTCATCATTATTGTGAAGCATTTGTATATGATGGTTTAGCTATTATATTTAAAGAAATTTGAATTACAAATGGCTAGCATTAAGTAATACAACTATTGGTACCCTCATGGCATCTCTTGATAGGAATATAGTAATAATAGCTCTTCCTTCAATTGCCAACGAATTAAATACATCTCTTATAACACTCGTTTGGATAGCAATCGGGTATTGGGTAGTAACGGCTTCAATGTTATTGACGTTTGGAAGACTTGCTGATATGTTTGGCCGAGTCAAATTGTATAATCTCGGATTTGCTTTGTTCACAATCGGTTCTGGACTTTGTTGTGTGTCTCAAACAGGAGAACAATTGATTGTTTTTCGAATTATCCAAGCATTTGGTGCCGCTTTCATTTTTTCAAACAGTTCCGCCATCCTGTCGGACTCATTTCCAGAGTCTGAGAGGGGAAAAGCTTTGGGAATAAATCAAATATCTATTGTAGTGGGTTCAGTCATGGGCTTAGTAATTGGTGGGGCTTTAACCTCATATTTTGGATGGAGGTCTATATTCTGGATAAACATTCCTATAGGCATATTTGCTACGTTATGGGCTTTTTCAAAACTAAAAGAATTAGGAACAATAAAAAAGGAAAAAATTGACTGGTTGGGAAATTTGTTATTTGCTGGAGGATTGATAGTCCTGTTAGTTGGAATCACTTTCGGCTCTTTTCATCTTTTAGATGTTTTTGAAACAATTTTGTTTATACTGGCTGGAATCTCTTTGTTGGTATTATTTTATAAGAATGAGAAAAAAGTGAGTTTCCCCATGATGGACCTTACCTTATTTAAACTTAGACTCTTTACCAGTAGTAATATAGCGATTTTCTTCAACTCTCTTGCTCGTGGAGCCTTTACTTTCGTGATGGTATTTTACCTTCAGGGGCCGACGATGCTCCTAAACCCATTAGATTCGGGGATCTACCTAATTCCCGTCTCTCTCGCATTGGCGGTGGTTGCTCCAATAACTGGTTGGTTTTTTGATAAATATAGGTCTCAAATTATATCTCAGACAGGATTGATAATTTCTGCAATAGGTTTTATTTTGTTGACTACCATGGGTTCAAGAATTTCATATATAGATGCTATACTCCCGCTTGCACTCATAGGAGCGGGAATGGGTATATTTACATCGCCTAATCGAGCCACTATAATGAATTCAGTACCGCCAAATAGAAGAGGAGTAGCAGCTGGTATTAGCACTACACTGGTTATGACTGGAAGTGCATTTAGTATTGGATTGGTCTTTTTGATATTTTCTGCTTTGTTACCATCGGAGTCAGTCGATATCATCTTTTCAGGCTCTACCGACTATACACGTCATAATTCCATTCAATTCAGTGACACCAACATAGACAGATTTATTTTATCTATCCACATAATATTCATAGTTTCTGCTCTGTTGATGATATCTTCAGTATTGATTCAGCGTAAAATGAAATGACTGAATCTGAAATAAAGCTCATTTCTATTTCATTCAATTTAAAATGGATATGGTCTGCTGTACTTGTATTTTCTAGACTATTGATTATTAGTAACTTATTGGCTAATAGCACTAACTATACTATTTATATTAGACGACATCCATAAATCTATCTAGTGGTAAAAAAATTATCATCAAAAACAAATGAGGATTCACAGGTCTATTTGTTAAAACCCTTTTGCTTTTCTGATTCACCGGTAATTTCCCACTGGTTATCATTAAAGGAGGGGTTTTCTAAATAATACCATTTGATTATGAGAATGAAAACATAATCATAAATGCCGTTGAAAAAGTCAACAAAGACGTAGTAAACATAGCCAGCGTGAGAATGGTCAAGGATCAATTATTACGAATTTTTCCTGTAGAAGGTGTAGGGTCTGGGGTAATAATAGATAAGAAAGGATACATATTGACAAATAACCATGTCATTGAGAAAGCAAATAAGTTAAAAGTTACAACCACAGACGGAAACATTTATGATGGATTAGTGGTTGGAACAGATCCTTTTACTGATTTAGCTATAATCAAGATCGAATCCAAAGATGCGTTATCTTACGCAGATTTAGGCAATTCGGATGAGCTGAAAATAGGACAAATAGTAATTGCGATTGGGAATCCTTTTGGTTTGGATGGGGGTCCATCTGTTACCGCAGGAATTATAAGTTCTTTAAGCAGAAAATTGCAGTTTGAACAAGGTATCATGGAACTTGTACAAACTGATGCATCGATCAATCCTGGTAATTCAGGGGGCCCACTCATAAATACCAGAGGGCAAGTTATCGGAATAAATACTGCGAAAATGCCTTATGCACAAGGTATAGGATTTGCAGTGCCGATAAATGTTGCAAAGTTGATAATTAATGATTTAATATTGAATGGACGCGTTACCAATAGGCCATGGATTGGCATTTCCACCATAAAAATTACGAGGGATTTAGCAAATTCTTACGGACTACCGACAAACGAAGGCTCTTTAGTTGCTGAGGTACTAAGAGATGGTCCCGCTTACATAGCCGATGTGCGTAAAGGTGATATCATTGAATCAGTAGATGGAATAAAAATAACTGATCCATATCAGATTTCTCATCACATACGAAAGAGGAACATTAAAGACCGAATAACTATTCAAATCAATAGATATGGAAAAAAATTGGATAAGGAAATCCAATTAATGCCTCATCCCACAAATCTTAATTAAATAGGACCTAGGGTAACGTTTTTCTGGGCTGGCTTCAGCAAGTCCAGACCGTATCTTTTTTTTGAATACAATTGGCCATTTCTTATCCTACCCTGTCAATAAATTTGTGAGATATTAATATGTGTCTTAATTACATAGAATCAAAAGGTTATTGTGGACATTTACAAAGATGGACTTTGAAATAAAACATGGGAGATTGTCGTGGTTATTCTTCGTTTATCATCTCTTGTATACCGTGACCTAGGTCTTCTAAGAATGCTATTTGAGATAGCGGTTTTCTCTCCCTAGGTTTTGTATTTTTAACTTTAAATTTTTCTGGTAGGCTATCATTTGTACCTTGATATCCTATTGCAATCATGATCCCAACTTCATAATCGTCAGGTATCTTGAACACCTCTCTTGCTAATTTTACATCAAATCCGCCCATCTCGTGCATAATTAGACCCTGATTGAAACTTTCCAAGAACATATTCTCATTTGCAGCACCAAGGTCATGAAAATAAAGTCTATTTGATTCTTGACTGTCTGCATAGGTCTTTTTTGTGATGGCACATATCAAGATAGGTGCTTGTTTTGCAAAGGAATTTGATTCTAGTAAAACTGATTGAGCCTCAAATAATCTACTGGAATTGTCCCTAGTAAAAACAATATAACGCCAGGGTTGTTCGTTTCTCGAAGAAGGTGTCCATCTTGCTGCCTCTAGTATCGAAAATAGTTTTGCTTTCTCCACCTTTCTTGTAGAAAATGCTCGAGCGCTCCACCTTTTTCTTAATAGGTCGTGAATAGGATAGTCCGTTACTGCATGATTATCTATGATGCTTTTCTCCAAATCGGATCAAAAAATAAATCCTTGAGTCACTAATTAAAGTTCTTAACGGGTCATACAGTTTGAAGAGTGCCAGGATTGTATATTGATAAATCCAGTGACCAAATTTTTGAGTATCACTTTCTGGAAATTGTGGATTTCCTTCTCTTATTGTTTATTAACTTCCTTACTTGTTGCCCATCTTCTTCAATTTCCTGATCAGCTGGTTGGTTTCTTATGTTCAATTTCGCAACACGGGGGGTGGCCATAGCAAATTGAATATGAAAACATGACGATGATTGACAGAGTGAACAGTGTAACTTTTCGTCATTAAAATGGATTTCCGTAATCTTATTTTCTTTATAGTCTTTAATGTAGAGTGTATCTCTAGTGCATCCCTCCTCTGATAAGAAAGGGGCATAGTGTTTCAAAAATTCATCTTTTTCTAGTATCTCATGTAGTAACTCGTTTACAAATCCTCCAAAGTGTTCATTTATATAGGGATTTCTCTCTCGTTCCCTCTTCCATTTACTTCTTAACTCTTTCACAATGTTAACCCTTAGAGTAATTAATTCAGCAGAATTTGATCTCGGCATCTTTCTAGTCATGTTATACTAGAGTGATATATAACTTTAATAATCAATGAAGTACAGTAAATATACTACTTTATGCAGTGTAAGATGAGTAGGCCACTTCCCTTATTACTTCCCTTACCTTTACCATTACCCTTTGCATCGGCGTGTTAAAACAGATGAAAATAAATAACTAGTAATTCCTTTGTACTTGATGTATAATAAACTCATTTTTTTTGGTTTCATTCCATTATCATTATTGCTATTATTGATAGGAACAATGAACCTTCAACAAGGTTATGTCGAAGCCCAATCGAATTTGACGCAAAAAACCTTCACTGATCCGAATCAAACATTTGGCCTCAATTATCCTTTAGACTGGGAAATAGCTCCAAGAAATTCTACCTTCCCATATTATGGAGAAACTACAGCATTAGTTCTACGACCTATAGTAGGTGAGCCTGTCACCCCCTTAAATGAAATATTTTTTAGCATTTCTATTAGTGATGTAAAGAGATCGCTTGAAGACGGCCAGTTATTACCAGCAGATTTCCTCAATAAATTGGTCACTGATAAGATAAGTTCTTTTCAAGATCCATCATCAATTTATGGAAATTTGAATGTAAAGGTAATTGGAAATAATTACACCGGACTTGGTGATCAGCCTGCCAAAGAATTGACCTTTCTGGCCCAAAATATCGGGACCTTCGAAGTGGATACTTTTTCAATCTATAATAACCAATTGTATCATGTCAATTTCATTAGTCCGCAGTCAAATGTATCTGAAACGTATAAAGAGTTTCAACAAATCAAGGAATCATTTAGATTCATACAATAGAGTCTATCAATGATCCTGCAATGCCAGGTTTAGCTAGCCAGCCATATTCTTTATCATATTATGAAAATCTTCATCTGATACCTTATTTTTTATTTCCATAATCTGTTCAACATCTTTGCCTGCCAGATATCTCAACTTTGGGTTATTGTCGTTTATGGCATCCAGTACAACTTTAGCAACATATTCGGGCTTTTCGCCGCTCTCAATTAATTTTTTCATCCCCTCCTCCATATTATTCATAAATTGAGAGTATGGCGAATTAGGGTCTGTAGATTTTTGTGCTAATATCGCTGCTTTAATGAAGTTAGTTTTGATTATTCCAGGCTCTATTAGTACAGTTCTAATCCCAAATGGTTCGAGCTCATATGATATAGATTCAGTTAATCCCTCCATAGCAAATTTCGAACTCGCATACGCTGAACTAGTTGCGATACCAAAACGGCCAAGACCGGAACTCATATTTACAATTATTCCAGATCTCTGTTTTCTCATTATGGGTAACACTGCCTGTGTAGCCCGTATCAATCCAAAAAAATTTGTGTCAAATTGCAATTTTATTTCGTCTATCAAAAGATCCTCAAAAGCCCCGCTCAAACCATATCCTGCGTTATTAACCAGGACGTCGATTTGATTAGACTCATTTTGTATAGTTTCAATTGCTTGTTTAACCGACGAATCGTTTGTAACGTCAAGTTGAATGCATCTCAAGGGAATGCTCTCTTTATCGGCGATATTTTTGAGGGTTGAACTCTTTTGAAGATCCCTCATCGTTGCATAAGTAATGAATCCATGTCTTGCTAGCATCAAAGATGTTTCAAAACCGATTCCACTTGAACTTCCAGTTACAATTGCAACCCTCTTCTCACTCATGGTTGTATATAAAAATGTCAATTTAATAAGTCATTCAGGTGCAGTTACGTAAGTTGAATCAAAGCTAAATTAGTAATGGTGGGCTGCAACAGTATGTTAATTTAGGTGTCTTCTTGTTGGATATACCTAATAACACATATAAATTTTATTCCACATTCCTCTTCCCACGTCCTATACATTACAAGTATGCAACAAATCTTTCAGAAAACCAAATTGATTTATTCATTATTTTCTTCCTGTAAAAGACTTACAGTACTGTGTTATCAATCCTTCATTTGGTTCTTACTTCCTATCAACTTATTAATGGATGAAGGGGAGGGGAGGGGGGTTTAAGGTTTTTGAAATATCTAAAAAAGATGATTTCTTTCGCACCTATCTTATTAAAATTACCTGATTTTAAAAAATAATATTATGGTGATAGATCACTAAGCGATCAATTATCGAATCTTTTGAAACCATAAAACAATCACTTTTGTATCTATTGTAAGGAACTATTATGATGACCTACAACAGTGCCTTCTTTGATAATGATACAACATTGACATCCAGAATCTATACAACTCTTTGATTTCTTATGATTACAGATAGAACAAATACATAACTTTGCTAAATCCGTTTTCGTTCTCATATTCTTAAATAAAGGATATTTACTAAACAACGTCATTAGAAGTCCTAATATAATAACGATCGTGCCAGGTAAAAAGGTTCTGGCGACCATAAGAAATATGCCTAACGCCATCATGCATATGCTTCCAATCAACATAATATTCATAAATTTCTCAGGCTCCCATAATTTCTAACATAAAGATCCTCTTAATTAGTAATTTCATTCTCAGGATTCACTTTCTTTTTTCTGATTTTTCTGACTTTTTCAAGTATCTGTGATAGCTGATCTTCCGAAATTTTTGATATCCTTGAATCACATTCAATGCCCTCCGCATCCAATACTTGTTCAGTAATGTCCACAATTTCATTCTTATGCGTTATTTCTTCTTCGGTTAACAAGTTCAAACTTGTGAATCTGAAAAAGGCGAAATCGCTCATGAAATAATACTATGTGTAGTACTAGTTATATCTATGGACGCAAAAATAACTGGTTCATTGCCTTAGGGTTTAATATTTGATGTACTAACCCTTATTAGTCTAAACTGCTTTGAGCTAAATTCTGCTCCCTACTTTTGACAGATTTGTTTTTAGTAAAATATTATTTACCAATAAATCGCTCTAAAGGAACAAATTTGATAATAACTAAATAGTTGAGTCTGGAATTATCACCACGGCAGTATTTTATTACGTCTTGTTTGAAACCTCGTGACTCATTTTATATACTGTTTTGCTTATCATACCATAGGGATCACCTATAATTTGATTTTATGTTTGAGAATCCATACAAGTTCTAATGATGTACAGGACCAGAAAAGTTAATCTAGAATATGTTTATGAGTTTTCTATCCTTTCATAATGTTTATTTAGAGCGAGAATTTCAACTTAGATGGAGAATAAGACAGGATGGCTGATAAAATCAAATGCTATCATATTTTGGTAAAGAAGCAAAGTGAAGCATTGTTAATACTAGAAAAATTGAAAAAAGGAGAAGGCTTTTCCAACCTGGCTAAAGAATATTCTATTGACAAAGGAAGTGGCAAAAAAGGCGGTGACTTGGGTTTGTTTGGAAAAGGGATGATGGTCAAACCTTTTGAAGAAGCAGCGTTCAAACTAAAAAAGGGAGAAGTTACTGCTGAGCCTGTAAAGACCGAATTTGGATATCATATAATAAAACGGTCTGGATAATAGTAAGAAAAGATTATACGGTTTATGGCTTTATGGGTCAATACAAGATAATTTTGTAACGCCTGGGGAACTTTGAAATCCTAATTACAAAAAAATCATATTTTTTTTCTTAAATTTAACTGAAATTGACTAACCAGGTATGAATGTCATGCCACCATAACTTCTCTTTTTATCATTTTTTTAATCCTTCTGAAAGCTATTTACCCTGTTTTATTTTATCGACAAGACTGTTGGATTCTAATTACTAAAGGGGTTTTTCGGCCCTAAAATACTTTTATTTTGATTTTAAATCCTTCTTGTTGTGTATATTTATGTGAACCAAATTAAGCATGTACATTAAATCCAGGTCAAGGATACGAAATTACAAGTTGATGACAACGAAAAACCCAAATAAAATTTAGATCAGTCAGAAAAGAAACATTCGTACACTGCATAATGGGATTTGATGCACAAAAAAGGTCTATACACATAACACTTCTCTCACCTTTAAATCAAATATTGCAGGGCTCGTAGTCCGTATCTTGCAATCGTTCGTAATTCATATTTGGAGTTAATCAAATTCCGATTTGGCTCTGATTTGCGGTCATTAAAATTCAAGAAGAGGTTATGCCTTCAGATTTTCATCTCAGGTCTGCAAGGACTGTTGCCATCTAATCTAAGAAAAATTATTATTTGCATTATGACAGCAGTCCTGCTTGGACATCAATTCTACACGGGAACACGAGTATACATGATGTCTAGCAGGGATCATAATGCAAACAGGGTTTATAATACGTCAGGTAATATAAACTGAAATATCAATTAATAATGTGAGTATTCTTTATCGGATTTATCATGACTCAAACATACCACAAGATCGCTTTAATATCGGCGAATCCTAACTAAATTTACAATAATAAAAGAAATGCCAATCATAATATCCAAAGTTTACCAATTTATTCATCTTTTACCTACTAATCTCAAGACTTTATATAGTTCTAGGAAAAGAAAACTCGAGGACAAAATTCATGTCTCAGATATTCTAGTCTAATAAATCCTCTTAAATGCCCATACCACTTTCCCGCTCGTACCTGTAAAGTTAAACTGATATTTTGGAAAATAAATTTTCTCGGCCAACGATCTTGTAGTCTTAAATATGACAAGTTTGATTAGCTTATCTTTGTTTATTGTTTGGACAAGGCCGGTACAAAATAGCATTATATATTTTCCAATCCCATAGCATCTATAGTGTTGATCGATACCTATTTTCTTTATTAATAGTGCATATGTGGGTACTTGGTAAAATCCTTCTTGCTTTCCAGTTACTTTGCGCTGAGGAATCAATTCGGGCTGCTTAGGATGCAACCTCGTCAGATCAATAGAAAAAAAACCTATCCAATTATCAAAGTATTCTATCACGTATTTTACCTCATCAGTATCATATCTGCTGTAAAAGATGTAATTCTCATAATACTCTTGAACTGCTAGCGGGTCCTCACCATTTGTTTGCCTGAAATCTATCTTTGGCAGTTGATGTTTCTTTGGATCAAAAATCTTAAATTTTAATCCGTCTGGATCAAATTGAGTCGTCTGAGTCATGCCTATGCTTTTCATAAAATGCAATCGCTTGAGTTAAGAATTCTTGCTCTTTGGGACTAATTTTATCGTTTAAATATTCACTAATTTGGTGATATTCATCGCATTCGAGGAAAATATCAGAATGTAGATTAAACAATTTTGACATAATTGTATATCCATAAAGCACTATTAAAATATCGTTAATCGTTAATCCGGATTTATTATCCCCAATTTCAGTGAGCAAACGTGTTCGAATAACGGGGGATATTTTATTTAAATACAAAGAGATACTCAATGATTGCTAATAAGAATAGTCGTTGTATAATGCCACTAAAAAAATATTCTATCATTTCTGATCATACCCATCTTAACAAGGTCATTCACATCTAAAAAAACTCGGTCCCCTGGTGCTCGGGTTCTTTCTTTTTTTATCAGAGCTAATCTTGTTTTCTCGTGATTTAGACGACGTTCTAATGATTCAGTATGCCTGTAGGGATGTATTTAAAAACCATTGTGGAAAGTACAATATGTATTAAGTATGAGTAAACACCAAACCGATATTACTGAACCTCTTATCAAAAATCTTTTTGAAGACAAGAATCTAGCGTTTGTTGCTACCATAATGAAAGATGGATCTCCCCAGATAACCCCTACTTGGATTGATATACAAGGTAATGAAATTCTCATCAATACCGCTATAGGAAGAGTAAAACAGAAGAATGTAACAAGAGATCCAAGGATAGCAGTATCCATTGTAGATCACAATAA
Organism: uncultured Nitrososphaeraceae archaeon; assembly: GCA_963759575.1. Lineage (GTDB taxonomy): Archaea > Thermoproteota > Nitrososphaeria > Nitrososphaerales > Nitrososphaeraceae > Nitrosocosmicus. Next base: position 448,019 of record CAVWZU010000001.1, read on the forward strand.
TCCTTTCCATATGGTAACCTTGAGGGGGGAAGTCATTGACCAGATAGCAGGTGAATTGGCCGACAGCCATATTGATAAATTGGCGAAAAAATATTTAGGCAAAGACAAATATCCCTTTAGAGCACCAGGTGAAAAAAGAGTTATTTTAAAGGTAAAACCTACACGAGTAGCTTCCATATGAATTTCATCGATTATTAGTACCATTACGAATAAAGTGAATATTAGAGGATAGTAAAGATAAAACACCAAGACGTAGTTCCAAGTTAATAATAGAACAGGTTCGGACATTAAGAAATATCAGACCAATTAATCAAATGCCGTTAAAGAATTTCCGGACGGTCCAGGAGTACTGAAGACGAGTGCTTGAACACACCATCCAGCTTATTAAGAAAATGTGGCTAGTTGGTATCATATTAACAGAGGAAATGTACTTGCATAGGAAACAGTTCGTATCCATGCTAAGCAAACTAGAATAAATTAAATGATAATTCCTAAGATTCCGAGTTAGCAACAAATTATAACATGTAAATTATGTCTGAGCTATTCGTCGGATAAGCATAAAGGATAGGATCATTGAGATCATTGACGCGAAGTCCTAGTCTTATAGCCATTGAAAATATGTTTATGACTTCTTCTGCATGAGGACCTAGTAGATGCGCTCCCAAAATTTTATCACTCTCTTGCTCAATTAATATCTTAAATCCAGAATGAGTTTCACCCGCACGTCTAGATGAATACCATTCAGAAGTATTTTTATGATTTGTTCTGAATTCTAATCCTTGTTCTGTAGCATCTTTTTCCCTTAATCCAACTGATGCAAGAGGTGGGATAGTGAAAACAACACTAGGTAGCCCAACATAATTTGACTTGATACTATTTCCATTTAGAATATTAGTAGCTGCTATATTACCATCATAAGTAGCGACCGGTGTTAAAGGTGCCCCCCCACCCGCTGCAACATCGCCGGCTGCATAGACAATAGGATTAGAAACGCTTTGAAGATATTCATTTACTTTTATGCCTCTGGAGGTATGTTCGATACATCCTGTTTTTAGATCGAGATCTTCGATATTTGGTACTCTACCTCCGCCATGCACCACCATATCTGCTTTAAGGGTTTTTGTCAATTTGTCGTCTCCTAAAGAATTTACCACCGAGGAATAGTGTACCACTAATTTGCCATCATCTTCGGCAGAAGAAGGAGATGTTAATTTGTCAATTCTGTCTACCTTTGTTTCTAGTTTTACATCGATACCTATATTTTTGCTCTTCTGCACCAGTTGATCGACGAGGTGAGGGTCAAAGTGTTCTAATGGTTGTTTGCCTCGATGAAATATCGTGATTTTTTTCAAACCAGCGCGGGCAGCAATATGTGCAAATTCAAATGATATGTAGCCACCACCAATGAATACAATATTATTAGGTAGCCGATGACTTTCAAAATCCAAGAATTGATCACTTGTGATTACATTCTCTGAACCCGGAATGTCTAAATTAATGGGTCTAGCTCCAGTCGCTATTAAGATATGTTTTCCTATTAAAATATCGTTATCCATTTCGTTGTCCTTCGCATTGTATTCCACTTTAATTGTGTCCTTACCAAGAAATTTGGCTTTTCCATGGAAGGGAACAATTCCAGCCTTGATGTAACTGTCTTCTCTTTGTTTTGGAAAAGGCTCCGTAAAGGTCCTCTTAAAGTTTATCAAGTCACGCCAATTCAAATGAACTTTATCTATATCGCTTAAACCTTTATTTTCATGTTTATGGTTTGCATCAATGGTTTTCGCTGCTTCAAAAAGAATTTTTTTTGGTTCACAGCCGCGCAAAGCACAAGTACCACCAAACGGTAGCGAATCTATAATGGCAACCTTTAATCCATTAGAACGGCAATTTGATGCTACAGTAGAGCCTGCCGTTCCTGATCCGACTACAATTAAATCATATACAGTCTTAATGCTCAACTATTATTCAATCCTAAATAAATCAAAAAAGCCACCTCCATTAAAAGTTTGAGTGTTGACCAATGTTACCCTTTATATAAGCAATTTATGTCATCAGAATTTTATTTCCGTCCCACCTTGTGGATTCTGCAATCTCAAAAAAACATGAAAGAAAATCTGATCCAAAAATGACTATCTAATTCTTAGTTATTGTTTCCATAGCAAGGGTATTAGTTTGTCCACCTGAGCCATCGTGATTTTTCATTTGCACGTATCGTCAGGCTGCGTCTGAAGTTCGAGAAACAGTCTGCAAAAGTTTTTATCTGCTAATGATTAAACCATGATATTAAACCATACTATTCCTTATTTAGGCACATATCAATGGAAATTCTCCATTTCAATTTATCCATAATTGTGTGCTCTTTATTTTTATTTTTACTCGCAAGTACCTTTTCAGATGCTTCCGTTTTCAAAATCGCAGATGCCTCATCTTCACCATCGTTTGAGTTACAGGAAATGATCAACGAAAATCATAACTGGTTTCAAACTTATGGTAATAACGACCTTAATTTAAAGAATAACTATACTGACATATTAGCTGTTAATTATGTTAGCGACGGAGAAACCTTAAAAGCCACACTTTGGTTGAATGCTGGCATTAATAATTTTACGGAATTTAGTTACAAAAAGCCCTTTAATAAAATAAACTATGGGATGCTTATTGACGCTGATTCTAATACTGAAACAGGATACAGAGGGGCAGATTATGATTTCTATGTGGAACTAATAGGTGGTCACCTTAATGCCTATCTATATTAACTTTCATCCACAGGGGGCTACAAGTTGATGAATTCTAGCATTAACTTTACGGAATCATTGGATGACTCTGATGTGTTACTTGGTTCTGTGGACTTTGATTTAAATTTGGATTCAATAAATAATCCAAGCAAATATAATCTATTTTTCTATTCTGCGGAGTCATTCCGGTCTAACGAAGTGAGACAGTTTACATCTTGGGTTAGTATTCCGCCTCCTACATTACAGGTAACAACATCTCCAGAGGACATCTCGATAAGACAGGGAGAAAGTCTGATGATTCCAGCAAGGATAAAATCCACCACAGGATTTTCAAACGATGTGGTTAACATTACACTTTCAGGAGACAAAAATAGTGATTATGCCCTAGCTTCTGGTTTCAACTCTAGTGAGTTAATAGTAAATGTGGAAAGAAATCAACCACCATTGCTTAAGATTGATGTTCCCAAAGAAACTCCGTTGGGTATTTACTCAATTCCCTTGATTGTTACCATAAGAGAGCCTTCTGAAGCTGTGATAACAAAACCGATAAATGTGGATTCATTGGGGGGAAAAGTGGATCCAGAATTTGAAATCTCTAAGGAGTATCCAACTGTAGGTTATTTGACTAAACCAATAAACTTGACAGTTACTGTAATTGCCCCCCTGACCCCTAGTGATCTGTTTAAAGAATTTTGGGGAACATATGGGTCATTTATAGGGATTTTTGCCGGCGGTTTCATAGGTGCTTTTGCTAAGGTGCTATTTGATAAAAGAAAGAAAGAAAATTAGATTGATCTAAAAATAAGTATCTATTGCTTGTGTACTTCTATCATACCTTCAAGTGAGATTCAAGTTTTGTTGGCCTTATTATTTCTAGAATAAAGGGGAGGGGGAATAAAAAATCTGCATAAAAAAATGGATCTTAAATGGTAAAATAATTCTTTTTAGTTGATATCTATACAAACACCACAAAAGAATTGTTTGATTGTTACTAAAATCTACTGAAACCTATTGTCTTTTTTATGCTTTAATAGCTATCACCTTTATACAATCAATTTATTGTATCGATATTGAGTATCGAACGTTCGACTAAATGAATTATTATTGCTTTAAATCAATTTGTTAGCTGTTTTTAATATATGATTAAAAAGGAACCACCATGGCTGTCTTAGTTTCTTAGTTTTACTAAAAAATTCTGCTTTACTTCGGGCCATTCTTCTTTAATAATACTATAGCAAACCGTATCTCTTATCCTCCCATTTCTCATTATTTTGTGATTCCGCAGGATTCCATCTTGCTTTCCGCCTATTCTTTCGATTGCTTTTCTTGATACTTGATTCAGCACATCGGTTCTGATTTCTACTGCGATACAGTATAGCTTTTCAAAAGCATATTGTAACATCAAAAACTTGGCCTCAGTATTTACACTAGACCTACGATAAGAATTCGCTATCCAAGTGTGACCTATTTCTATTCTGTAATTCTGGTGATCAATATTGAAAAATCTAGTAGTTCCAACTATGATTTTCAAACGCTTGTCAACTATAATGAATGGTAAACTAGTATTGTCATGTGTTATCAGATTCTGTAAATAAATGGACATTTCCTCAATGCTTGGGAACGATGTGAATGGGTTTTTCCAGATTTCTCCGTCAGCTGCTGCACTACATAAACCATTCAAATCATCAGAGACAGGTGGACGCAGCACTATATGACTATGCTCCAATGTTATATCATGGATGTCTAGCATGTATCAAACAAGATCAGTAATTCATTCCTTCTTAATTAAACCGAATGCTTTGAAATGGTGGTTCGTTTGATGTAGTGAACACACAGTGGCTATGGTATAAAAGTCCAGAAATGTTCGAGCGTGCAAAGAAAGTTAAACTTAAAAACTTGCCGAACTATCAAGTTTTTTGAGGGTGCTTAGCTCGTATTGCATTTCTATTGATCAGATATCAGTATATCTAGCCTTTATTCTGGTAGATATCGGTGAGAGTTGATAAATGAGGGTTATAAACCTCATTTGACAGAGGGATAAGATCCATAAACGAATTTTCTGACGATGTCTATTATCGGGATGCAGGCTGTTTAGTATATTACCCATGCTGAAATAAATTGTAAATACACTAGGGATTAGACAGGAGTATAAAGCACCAATTGTCACCAATTTGTCCATATAACTAAGTTTTTGACCTCTGCAAGCGACTCAAGCTTATTATTATTGTAAATTTAGATCTGGTGAGACAACAAATTTCTCTATAATGTCTTTTTTTAAGAGATTATGTGATATTTGATTGCTCATTTAACCTTACTATCGGTATACAAAGACTACGATAAATATGTCTAAATAATTATCTTCAGTAGAAAAAAATGCATAGAAACAGGGTTCTTTGTATGATTTTATACATGTAAAATTGTCGTAAACATTCCTTTGGACTCATCATGCAATAGGATCGTCATCCTTGAATTCGTCCCAGTCTTATTACGGCCAACGAAAAACTACAAATTCACCGATAAAAGCGGACATTCTCCCTGAAGATCATGCGAAATACTCACTGTACATTCAATGTCAAATATCTGTAGTATTTGTTCTTGGCCTAGCGCTCAAAAGTGTCTATGGTAAAAGTACAATTCTTAAACAAAACAATTGGGTATTATTGCTGATACTCGTTTTACCACACAATAATATATTAGACAATAGATTGTGTAGCGATCTAGCAGAATAATTAATCGAGGAGATGAACCATACAATGAGCTGGATAAGAACTAATAGGGCTTGAAAAAAAGTTCTTAATTTCTATATTGTTGCCCAGACATATCTGTTGAAATTACAGGTTGACAAACTTTTACCACTTGTGCCAATATGTTATTCCATAAAGTATCAATAAGATCGCCACCATTAGTATCTCAACTTTATCACCATGTTCATAAAAATCCCCAGCCTTATTAGATATATTTAAAAAATATATAGAACCCGGTCGAAGAAATTATCAATATTTATTGAACAAAGCAGATGTAGCCGTAGCAAATTGTTATTTTAGTCAAACCAGGGGTTGTAAGTCTCTTACGTGTTTTTCCATAGATAACATGACAACCAATAGATAGTAATAATAAATTGTTATTGAATGGCAATAAAGGGGAAAACAGTTCAAAGTAATTCAAAAGCTTAAAATAACGAAAAGTCAGGCAATGATAACCTGAAATCGCAGTTAACCCTGCTCCAAGTTTGGTACATATATGCACTTTTTATATAAAAGGGTAATAGGTATAGTTAACTCCTATGTATTCTTAAGAGTCAATAAGAATAGTTCTAGCGGTTCTCAATCACCAGTTTTAGGATTAATTCTGAGATGTTTAGGCACTATCTTTTTTCGTAGCTCAAAATACGAGTCTATGGCTTTTGCACATTCGGGACTGCGAAAGGAACATATCTAGACTTTTTTGACGTAGGATAAACCACAATCCCATAAACATGATAACCATTGTCCAGGGGATAACGTTTAAGATGTTTGAGCTGTATTTCTGAAAGGGCTCCTACTCTCATACCTGTAGAAGCTAAAAGTAATACTATTACCTTTCCGCGCTCATCACACTACGAAAGCAATCTAGAAATTTCATCATGAGTATACGGGCGATATTCATATTCATTTTCCTGTTCTTCAACAAATTTGGACAGTTTCTTTCTGTTAAGGACTATGTCATTTATAGAGAAATAAATATAGAGCGCCGCCGAATATACTGAGAGTAGCATAAGACAAACCCTCATTCTTCATATCGATTAACAACTGAGCTATCTCCTTCTCTATGATTTTAGGACTATGAATACCTAGTCCATATTGGACAGGTGATAATTGTCAGGTAGTCGTAGATATTTTTTAAGATACCCATCATATTTAATTTTTATATCAGACGCCCGCAATGACGATATAAAGAGAGAGTAAGAACTATGTTTTTTATAGTTCATCAATAGTTTAATTGGTGGGTTCGATGTGGGTAACTCGTTCATCGACTTCTCCTCTGTATTTAAAGGATGCTTCATTTATTATATGTACATGAAAATCCATAGAAACAGTATTATATTTATTACTTTACAATCTACGTAATTGGGATAGAGAAGAGTGACGATAGAGCTATCAGTTGGTGCAATAATAAGATATCAATCTATTGAATATAATAGAGATCATTCAGAATTTCTCCTTTTGAGAAATAAACGGGGATTTTGGGGATTTCCTCAAGGTCATAAAGAAAAAGGTGAAAATGAAATTCAAACATTACAAAGAGAAGTGCAGGAAGAAACTGGGATCATCGATTTAGATATACACCAATACATCGGCAAGATTCAATACAAATACTTTAGAGCTGATGGAATCCGATCTGAGAAGGAAGTAAAATTTTACTTTGCAACTACTCCAGTTAGAGAAGTCACTATATCAAATGAACATGAAGGATTCAAATGGACAACTTATCAAGATGCGCTTTCACTTCTTGACCACCGTCAACTAAAATCCATAATACTAAAAGGTCGAAGAAGAGGTCTTTATTAACAAATATTTAGAAAGTTATGGTCCTACTCCGCATACTCTAATTACTATGAAAATAATTTTATACCTACGTTTTATTAATAGAAGCGGATATAGATTAAAAAATGGTTGCTGGTAAAAGAATTGTGCTAACTGCCGATCGTAGTTTGATGACCAACTATAGAGGTAATTTTCTGTATGGGTTCATTGCATGTGGCCCGTATGAGCTTGTTCCGGAATTTGTTTTTGATAAACTTTTTTGCCCAAGTGTTGAAACTGATAAGAATACTGGGGAAATAAAAGTCGCTCAATGCGGTTTGCGTCGTATTGAAAGTGCATTAGTTCGAGAATATGATAAGAGCGAGGTGTTTCTGGCTCATCCAGAAATGTTGGAAAAATGCATTGGACCACAAACCAAGGTTGTTGGAATAAATGTCATGGACCCGTTGGGGATGGCTCCAGTTACAACCACAATGTCGCCTGAAAAATTATCTTATGTGGCAATGAAATTTAAGAAGATGTGTGCCTCAATCATTCAGCTAAAAAAGAAATATGATTTTAAAGTTGTCGTCGGAGGTAATGGGTCTTGGGAATTAGCCAAACCTGAAAGGATGAAGATTCATGGTATTGATACAGTGGTGATAGGCGAGGCAGATGAGTTAGCATTAGATTTGTTTCATGACTTGGAAGCTGGAGACGCCCCCGAACTTCTTCATACTTTTGTTCGCAATATAGAGAATATTCCTGTTATACGTGGTCCCACAATCAACTCATTAATTGAAGCCATGAGGGGCTGCGGACGAGGTTGTGACTTTTGTGACGTTAATAAGAGATCTAAGAAGGATATTCCATTGGAAAGATTACAACAAGAAGCTAAGATAAATATAAAATATGGTTTCGATTCTATCTGGTTGCAATCTGATGAAATGCTACTTTATGGATGTGATAATAAAGACTTCATTCCAAACCAGGACGCGATTTTAGGAGTCTGGAAGGGGTTAAAGTCCATAGGGGCTAATTTCGTAGGGTACTACTCATATGACATTGTCCGCCGTTGCTTCATCTCCTGATTTGATAAAAAATATTTCACAGGTAAATGATATGGAAAACAACGGTCGCTGGCTTGCTACCAACCTAGGAGTAGAGACTGTCGCTCCACGGATGGTTAAAAAACACCTTGGAGTAAAAACGAGGCCTTTCCAACCAGAAGAATGGGGATCAGTTGTAAGAGAGGGATGTAAAATACTTAATCAAAATCATTGGTTTCCTGCATTAACATTAATAATCGGATGGCCCGATGAAACTCCTGATGAGACCCAATATACCATCGATTTGATCCAGGATTTCAGGCAAATGAATATGAGGGGATTAGTTGCTCCATTGTTATATCAGGATTTTTCTGAGAAAAATTCTATGCACTTTGGAAATTTGAACGAATCACAATTTGCTCTTTTCTGGACATGCTGGCAACATAATCTTAGGGTGATAAGCGATATCATACCTATAATTATTCGTAACAAATCTTACGGGCCAGCGATGAAGGTATTTATGGCAATGCTAATAAAATTTGGAACATGGGCCATAATGAGATATTTACGTGGGCTGTCTAAGGGGTTATTCGAAGGTAAACCTGCTGAAGATATTGTTGCAAAGTATGTTAGACCCCGTTCTGTGACTGCTCCAATGCCTCCAAAATTGTAAAAAAAACGAGTTAATTTTAAAAACTCTGATTACATATTTGGTTTATATCTTGGGCTAGAACGAAAAAATATTATAGTTATTCCAAGGATGAAACCTTGGACAGGAAGATGTATGTTACGTCGAACTAATTTGATTCAATGCTGCATCAGCAATGGTGTCTCTCTTAGGTGTGATGACAATAAAATAGTTCTTATCCGCTCTCTCCATGACATTGACTAGTTTATGTTTTTTTGCCGAGACATCAAATTCGTACATTCCATGCTCAAGATTCCCCTTTGTATAAATCATGAGTAATGTTTCTCCTGATAACGGGGTAATTGGGACCATCGAAAAAACATATCCCTTGTAAGAACTAATAGGTAAGATTTGTTTCATATAGGGAGCCACAGAAACCAAATAAATCAAAACGTCTTCGATGGTTTCAAATTCCTCAAATTCAAATTTCATTTAAATTAACTATTTGAAAGTAGGTTAAATAAACTTTATAAAAAAAAGTTTTATCCGTACGATTCAAATTTAACGTCAAATGTACCATCACTTCTCTTGTTCCTTTCTGTCACAAAGCCCTTTGGTACTAGAGAATCCAAAACTCCATCTACTGTACCCTGCCATCCGCACACATAAAATGATGTATTCTGGGGCGTAATTTTCTCACCAACGAGTTCTTCTAGCGGTGACTTATCCATGCCAGGCTTTGGACGTAAGAAGGTTTCTACTCTCCCTTTGTGCCCATTCCATGATCTATTGAACCATTCCTGTGGTCTGCTGATACTAGCTCGATATCTAAAATTCCATTCAGTACTGTCTTTTTCCAAACTTTCTTCCTCCAACTCGGTTAACAATTCTCTATAACTCAGCTCATCGACATAGCTTGCGCCGTGAAGCACTATGATTTGCCTTTTAGTCCCTTTGGCTTTCAGGTGTAACGAGTATGATATAAACGGAGCTAAACCTGTTCCACCCCCAATCAAAACTAATCTTCTATTATCTGGACTGCCATCAGGCATTTTTTCATTAATTGTAAAAATCCCGACGGGCCTAACCCAACTAATTTCATCACCCTCCTTTTTGTCAAATAACTGGGTGGTCAGCCGTCCGGGCAAAGGCTTCTTAACCCATCGTACCACTAGCTCAAAATATTTTTTTTGTTCGGGAGGCGAGGCTATCGAGTACGCTCTCCTTATTACCTTACCTTCATTAGGAACATTTAAACCCAAGGTAACAAACTGACCTGGTTTAAAGTCTGGGACTGGGCCCTCGTTTGGTTTAACATGAAAAATAGCAAGGTCTTCCTTTAAAACCCTGATATATGAAACTGTTGCCTTATTGTCTACTACCATAATATTCTCTGTTTTAAGCCAAGTTAGTTAAATATTTTGTTCTCATTATTTTTAGGCGATATTTACTTTAATTTCCAAATCAGTGATTACGCTATTAACAATGAGTTTGTCCAGCGCATTTGTGAATTAATTTGAATTTTATAGGGTTATAAGGATAAAAAATACGCATAGAGAATGAATGGTTTAGTTAAACTTTTTAATTATATTATAATAAGGGGAGCCTTTGTGCCTCTCAATACACTTTTGACAAATTGATTTATCGCCGTATTTTTTATGACAGGGGCAATCGCAAATCAAATTCATGTTGGATCCCAAATAATAATCTATGAGAATTTGATGAAACATATAAACCGTTTTATACATTTACGTTAAAATATGAAAAATAGAAATTATGAATAACCTCTAATCACTACCAGTTAACGTCTATTCCATGACAAAATTTCTGTTCAAATAATTGATAAATCAATAAATACTACAAGATTTTCTATTCGACTTTTGAGTAAAAAGCATATCAAAATTTCTAAATAGTATAAAGTAGAATCGTAATACGACTAAAAATTTGGCTGAATCCATGTACTCGCTTGTTTCCAAGTCAGTTTTATTCACTGCCTCTTGTAAGAAATTTTTGGCCTCTGATGGAATATCTTCTAGCAATCTCTTACTCAAGGACCAATCGGGAAAAGTATTGCTTAATTGCAAGAATGTGAATGCTTTAAAAAGTAAAATAGATGGAATAGGTGTTTCTTTTGCTATAACCAAGAATCTAGATGAATATCAGTTTCTTTTGTGTAATTATATTCCCAAATTACCTGATCACGATATCTTTAAGATAAAATTTCAAAAGCTGCGATTACTTATTATGATGTTCATAAATAAGATGGTCAATGAATTACTTCAACCTAAAATAAACTCCACAGTCTTAGCTGACTTAAATAAACACGGCAATGCCATATTGTTAGAAGTTTCTGAATTAACTCATGAATACCGTGAAAGGGATAAAAGCGATAGTGTCGATTACGATCTAACTAAGAAAAATACAGATGTTATAAATCTCAAAATGGATTACTTCATCAAATTTGATGCTACTGAAATCCAAATTAATAGGATCTTGCTGTCCATTTATGGCTATGATACGGCAGAATCATCAATTGAGTGAACGAGCCATGTCATTCATCTTGAAAGAATTCGAGAACTTCTTTGCTGTGACCTCTTGGTTTGACAGTTGAATATATTTTGGTAATTCTTCCGCTTCGATCAACTAGAAATGTTGACCTCGTTACACCATAGTATTCCTTACCCATAAATTTTTTGAGTCCGTAGACTCCATACCCTTCCGAAATTTCATTATTGGGATCAGAGGCAAGCATATAGGGGATATTCATTTTCTCTCTGAAACTTGTATGAGAATCGTTAGAATCGGGACTGATGCCAATTATTTCTATCCCATGTTGTTCAAATAGGGCATAGTCCCTGGTAAATTCCTCAGCCTCTATGGTACAACCCGGTGTAAAATCTTTCGGATAAAAGTAGATAACTATTTTTTTTTGTTTTAACAGATTTGACAATTTGAATTTATCACCCTTTGAGTCTTGAAATTCAAAATCGAAAGGTTTGTCACCTTCTTTAACTTTCATTGCATCATCGCCTTTTTGATTTGTCATATTGTAGTGTTAGCATACTAAAAAATACATGTTTGTTTTCATCCTGTCTTACTGCTCTCCATACACCTCTTCCCAATATCTGTCATTGTCAATACATATTACCCAAATACAAACGTGTAAAAATAGAAATTTTCTGTCTTTGGTAATATTTCCAGCACATGGATTTCAGGCCCAGGTGTCTTGACGATATTCATAATATGTGGCCATGTGATTTCAAAAAAACTCGAGTTATTTTCCCTTTTACCATGATATCCTAACTGTTCATCAGTCAAAAATTCACCATCCAGCTTAATATTTGCAAATGCAGGCTTACCGTCGGTATTACCAACTATCAAGTTTACATTTGAAGCCATATTGTACTTGAATATTATTGCGGGATTTTTTTCCTTATGGTCAAATGATGCCTTTATACCCTCTTTATCCCATCTCCATTTGCCCCTTAAATATACCGTATTATCCATCACAGTTGGAGGTTCGGTAAACACATTATATTCATTAATTTTAGCCTTTTGATTATTACCAAACCTTCTGATACGTGAGTACCCGACGCATATCTCGGGGGCCATACCGCTAAAATGCATTCCATATATCTTGGTCACATTATTTGGTTCCTTGTTATTTTCACTGAGTAAATTATCAACATTATTTAACTCTGGTGATTTTTCATCATTCTTACTCTCAAGCAAATTTGAATTTGAGTAGGGGAGATCAAGCAAGTCGGCCAACGCTTCCTCAAATTCATCAATTGTTCCGTACCCTGGATGTTCGTATCTAACAAACCCATCTCTATCAATCAATATGTGCTTGGGCCAGTATGAATTCCCATATACTTCCCAAGTCTTATTGTTGGTATCATATCCAGTCACGTATTCGTTCAACCCTAACTCCCTTATTGCCATTCCGATGTTATCGATATTTTTTGCAAACTCATACTCAGCCGAATGAATCCCAAACACCACCAAACCTTTATCGGAATATTTCTCTTTGATTTTCTCTATGGTTGGAATGGTTCTTAAACAAAAAATACAAGTATAAGTCCAAATATCCAAGAGCACTACCTTACCCCTTAAATCCTTTATACTGTGCGTCGCGTTGTCGCTCCAAATCTTGATATCTTTGAACTCTGGTGCTATTACGGCAGGTATAATGTTCATTTAATGACTATTTTCATCATGTAATTTATGTCTGTTTTTCTCGTCATTTCTCCACTTTTATTAAAATCTCATATTAAATGCGGGAGATGGGATTTGAACCCACGAACCCCTAAGGGATAAGGCCCTCAACCTTACGCCTTTGGCCAAGCTGGGCGACTCCCGCTTTGACATTTTATTAACAGAGGGATAATTTGAATATTCCCACTAATGTCATAATACCATTTTGAATGATTTTTATTATGGAGTTCATTTTTTTATACCATGCTTGTTCCAGTAAGATGCTTTACATGTGGAAAACTAATAGCTAATATCTATAATGAATATTTAACCCAGTTAAAACAAGGAGAAGAACCAAATAAAATTATGGATTCTTTGAAAATTACGCGATATTGTTGTAGAAGGATGTTCGTTTCGAGCGTAGAGACCATATACCAAGTCATTCCATATTATGAAGCTTTGAGGAAACGACGAGCGGAGATACAATCTGAAATGGAATGAGAAGCATTGCCGGAAATCACTTCAATTGAGGAAAGGCTAGTTTTCAATAGTCGAGGAGATAAATCCATCGAAATTGATGTACGGTCTGACAACAAGTATCAAGGTAGGGCTTGTGCTCCGTCAGGCGCTAGTGTAGGTATGTATGAGGCACAAAGCTTTGTCCAAAACGACCCCGAATTAACACTTAAAAATTTTAAAGAGATAAAGAATAAATTTATTGGCATTGACAGCTCAGACCTAAAAAGTCTGCATAATGCGATTAAGACAGTGGACCATTCTAATAATTATTCTAATATTGGAGGATCAGTGGCTTACGCTCTTACCATAGCAAGTGTAGATTCAGCTTCAAAAGCCATGAATATTCCATTTTATAAAGTCTTGAATCCTAAATTGGAAAAGATTAGTTTCCCGTACCCTCTTGGAAATGTGCTGGGAGGGGGTGCTCATGCGGGGCCAGGAACCCCTGACCTACAGGAGTTTTTGATTTGCCCTGTCAAATCACTATCGATCTCTGAAGCAATATCCTTGAATTCACAAATTCATAAGGAGGTAAAAAAAAGCATCGAAAAAATCGACAATAAATTTACGTATGGAAAGGGAGACGAAGGAGGGTGGGCACCTGCTATTGTAAATGATCGTGCCATTGAGTTGGTGGAAACCGCAATAATTCATTGTGGATATGACCCAAAGAAAGAGATCAGGATGGGTATAGACTTTGCAAGCTCCTCAATGTGGGATAATAACAAAAAGGTATATGATTATCAACGCGAGGGAATCATAAGAACAACAGAAGAACAAATAGAGTACGCCAACAAATTGATCCGAGATTACAACCTCGTATATGCCGAAGACCCGTTGCATGAAGAGGATTTTGAGAACATGTCCCTTATCACTAAAAGTAATCCCGGTTGCCTTGTTACAGGTGATGATTTGCTAGTAACAAATACAAATAGAGCCAGGACGGCTGCGGAAAAAAAGGCTTGCTCTGGAGCAATTCTAAAGGTTAATCAAGCAGGCACCTTATACGATGCGATGTTATTTGCAGAAGAATGCAACAACAACAACATCAAAATCATTACTTCTCATAGATCGGGTGAATCTGTTGACAGTCATATTTCTCATATTTCTATCGCTACGAATTCAGTAATGATAAAAACCGGCGTGGTAGGCGGCGAAAGAATTTCCAAATTAAATGAATTATTGAGAGTTTCAGAGTATGGTTTAATAGAAGGAATGGCTAAATGGACCAATATATCATGAATATGAATACTGATGAATTGGATTCTTCTAATAATTCTAATAATGAAAATCTGGATAAAACTGATAACGATACTACATCCCAAATTGAGGACGACGACTCAAAAAATATTACCAGTGACTCAGAAGAAACTACTGATATGAATGTAAATTCTGATCAAATTGAACAAACAAGTATAGGTAATGAGGAATCCACGAATTCATCTGAGGTTGCAGAACAATCAGAATCGTTGGAAGATCCTAATAACCTTGAGAAAATGATATTGTCCACCGGAATCAGGGTAGGAACTCCTATTAAGACTAAATTTATGACATCATTCATAACTCGTGCTAATCCAGAAGGATTGTATATCCTTGACATTAGTAAAACCCTTGCCAGAATCGACGTTGCGGCCAAATTCATCGGTAGAACTAATATTGCAAATGTTGCTGTGACGTCAGCAAGAGAGTATGGAAAAACACCGATCGAGAAATTTTGTGAACTAACAGGCGCACGTGGTATATTTGGAAGATTTATGCCCGGTACATTTACAAATCCTTCATTACCAAAATATTTGGAGCCCGAAATAGTTATAGTAACAGACCCACAGGCAGATGAGCAGGCTGTATTAGAAGCAACAAGAGCCGGCGTCCCTGTAATCGCCTTATCAAATAGTGACAATATTACATCTAAGGTTGATTTGGTAATTCCATCGAATAATAGGGGTAGAAAAGCTCTAGCTACGGTTTATTGGCTCTTGACAAAAGAAGTCCTCAAAAAACAAGGAAAGATAAAATCTGATTCTGAAATGCCATTGACAATAGATGATTTCGAGGCAAAATTGGTTGAAGAATTGATTTAATAAAATATTGACACGTGAACATAACTTTAGTGGAGTTTTTTATCCTAAAGATTATGGGAAATTGATCGCTTCGATTCAAAGCTTTTTTTCAATCTTGAATTCCTCTCCTGAAGATAGCAAGTTCCTACAAATGGTAAATGATTACATCCAAAATAAAAAGATATTGAGTTTCATAGTTCCACATGGCTCATATGATTACTCTGGTTATGTGTCCGCATTCACTTACTACCTAATAGACAAGATAGAATGTCAAAATTTCATAATATTATCTTCCGATCACCGTGGAACTAGTCCCGGCATCTCCGTGTTGGAGCAAGGTACATGGAATACCCCTTTAGGCCCAGCACAAATCAACGAGTCAATGGCAAAGGATTTGATAAAGAAAAGTAATGCTGGCTTTGTAGAGGTAGATTCATTTTCATTTGAAATTGATTACACAATTGAAACACAGTTGCCATTCATCCAAGTGCTAAAGAATAATAATTTCAGATTTTTACCCATACTTCAGAGAAAACAGGACAAAAAAACTTGTATACAATTAGCAAAGCTATTAGCAAGTATTATACCACAAGATGAAAAAGTTGTACTAATATCTACTACTAACCTTACCCATTATCTAGGTTATGACGAGTGTTATGCCATTGACAAAAAACTAATTTCGGAGATTTCAAAGATGGATGTTGAATCTTTTTACAATACCTTAAAAACCTATTTTCGATATATTTGTGGATACGGTTGTGTGGCCACTACTATCGAATTTTCAAAATTATTCGGAAATTTTGATGTTATCTTGTTAAAGCATTTAACAAGTGGAGATATTGACGGCAAAAAGTCCTCGGTCGTCGGTTATTCATCGATTCTAATGCTTTAGATGATTTGGGGCGGAGAGAGGAAAGGGGATTTTGATTGGTTTCAAATACTAACACTTTTGAACATCGCCGGATAGTAACAGTAGCACCAGGAAAAGTGATCCTCTTTGGGGAGCACTTTGTGGTTCATGGCTATCCTTCTCTAATCGCATCAATAGATAAATTCTTTAAGGTAATAGTAAATTTCTCGCCTCCTACAGCAGATGAAATCACATTTGAATCAAACCTGGGTTTTAAGGCCACCATACAAAACTCTTTGCTTAATTTCCCATTAGGACAAGATGACACCTATCATGAGATTATCAAGAAGCTGCATAGCGTTATCCAATATCTGGTGACTCATATAGGTATTGATCTGAAATCAAAGTCTAGCATGTTAATTCATTTAGACTCTGAAATTCCACTAGGGGGAGGACTTGGATCCTCTTCAGCATTTTGTGTTGCCTTAACAGCTGCTCTTTACCATTCAATAGGTAACAAAGCAAATAAGGATAAGATCTGTTCTGAATCTATTAATGCAGAGAAAATACTCAATAGAGATACTTCGGGAGCAGATTGTAGTATTTGCACGTTTGGAGGGTTGGGACGATTTGATAGGTTGAATGGTTTTAAAAGGGTCTCAGCAGATTTTAGTGATTACCGGTTATTGATAATAGATAGTGGAGTTGCTCATGATACATTTTCTATGATTAAAAAAGTATCTGAAATCAAAAATAACCGTCCTTATGATTTTAACAATCTATGTAACAAGTATAGTGATATTTACGATCAGGTTCTGAGCTGTCTTGAGCATAGTGAAATTGGAAATATCGGTGAACTTTTAAATAGAAATCACGAATTGTTAGTCAACCTGTCCTTGTCTAATCCAATATTAGATAAGATTATTAATATTTGTAATTCTGAGGGGTCGTTGGGAACTAAAATTACTGGGGCGGGAGGTGGCGGCTCAGTTTTGTCTCTTCTACATAAGGATGATCTTTCAGTGATCAAGAATATTCTAAAAAGATTGAATTTATTGAATTTGAAATATTTCTTTGCCAAGATTGATCCTAAAGGTCTGAGGACTGAGTGCAATGACTAGCCATCTAGACAAATTTGACCTTGCCTACAAGAACAAGAAAATCTATAAAATCACACAATTAATAATGTCTTGATATTTCACTAATTTAGTACGCCTTGACAAGTAGTAATTTAATAGTCATAAAATTGGGTGGATCTGTAGTCACTTTCAAAGAAAAACCTTTAACCCCAAACTACGAGGGAATCGATAAAATATTAAGGGTGTTAGGTGAGATCAAGAAAAATTTTAAGGTTATCATTGTTCACGGTGGCGGCTCTTTCGGTCACTATTGGTCTGTAAAATATGATATGCACACTAAGCCACACCCATATTCGGATCTGGGTATATCCGTAGTCCATGAATCTATGATCAAATTAAATCACTTAATTATCAGGAAATTAATAGAGTCGAACTTAAAACCTTATTCGATTCAACCATCCGCATTCGTTTTCAACGGGGCGGCTGACCCTGTGAGAATACATAATATTCTTGATATGATAACTGGGAATGATCTTATACCAGTTACTTTTGGAGATGTAATACATACATCTGAAAATAACTTTTCAATTCTTTCTGGAGATACGATAATGTCTATGTTGTGCACAGAATTACATCCAAAGTTCTCTATTTTTACCACGAATGTAGATGGATTATACCATGATATGGAGAAAGGAGAAATAGTCCGTGAAATTCGGGTGGATAAGACAGATATTGGCAATATTTTTTTGGAAGGTGCCTTAAAAAAAGAACACTCTGGTTTTTCTTTTGATGTTACTGGGGGAATGAAAAGGAAATTAACCGAATCTATTCAAATTGCAAAATCAGGAATACCTGCATATTTGATTAATGGTTTCCATCCAGAAAGAATATTAGATATAGTTCACGATCGTGAATACATCGGCACATGTATAAAAATGGGTTCTGGGAGCTAGCACAAGAATGATGTATCCAGTATTCTGGGAGGAAGTTAGGCATGGATAGCCATGATCAATCGCTCTCAGAAAAACAAATTGAACTGATAAAGAAGAGAAAAAAAGAAGGGATTGACATTCCTTTGAAAGAAGAGGTTCAGGGCAAAGAAACTACAACTCTTTTGGAGGATGTTTATTTGATCCACAATGCTCTGCCCGAAGTCAATATAGAAGACATAAAATTGAATACCGTTTTTCTTGGTAGGAGCTTCTCTGCTCCCATTATCATTGATTCTATGACTGGCGGTACTGATGAAGCATTCATAATAAACAAAAGACTTGGTCAAATAGCTGAGAAATATGGATTAGCCATGGGGCTTGGAAGTCAAAGGGCGGGGCTAAAAAGTGACAAGCTGATTCAGAGTTACGCTGTTGCTCGTAGCGTTGCCCCTAATGCTTTTTTGATTGCAAATATAGGAGGTGCTCAACTTGCTGAAGGACTTTCAAAGGATGACGTCAAAAAAATTATAAAAATGATTGATGCGGATGCATTGGCTATACATTTGAACCCACTTCAAGAATTGATTCAACCCGAAGGAGAGCCACATTTTAAGGGAGTTCTACAAAAAATAGGCTCATTAGTAAATGAATTGGAGATTCCAGTTATAGTCAAAGAAGTAGGCTCTGGAGTTTCCTCTGAGGTTGCTTTCAAACTTCAAGGTGCGGGGATAAAGGCTATTAATGTGGCAGGTTCGGGAGGCACTAGCTGGGCTGGAATTGAAAAAATAAGGGCAGATAATGCAAAAAGTTACATTAAATCTAATTTGGGTAACCTTTTTTGGGACTGGGGTATTCCAACCGCGTTGAGCATATTAATGGTATCAAGATCGGTTGAGGTCCCTGTTATTGCTTCGGGTGGACTTCGCAACGGCCTCGAAATAGCCAAATGTTTGATGCTTGGAGCAAAAATGTGTGCAATGGCATTTCCTTTCTTAAGAAAGGCTGCAGAATCTGAATATGAATTGGACAAATTTACACAATTGATTTTAGCACAGCTGAGGGGTACGATGTTTTTGTTAGGTTCGTCTGATATTGATTCCTTGGTGAATACAAGATATATATTGAAAGGTAAATTAGCAAGTATGTTGAATAGTTATGAGTTCAGAGGAAATAAAAACTGAAATCAATTTTATTGCTTCTAAAATAAATCAATTTATTCTCAATAATATTTCCGGCGAGCCATTTGGTTTGTATACGGCTTCGTTGCACTACATTAAGAGCGGAGGTAAGAGGCTGAGGCCTTTTATGACTATTAAATCAAGCGAACTTCTTAATGGGAATTTACAATCTGCGTTGCCTGCTGCTGCTTCTGTAGAATTGATTCATAATTTTACATTGGTTCACGACGACATCATGGATAATGATAACATCAGACATAACGTGACAACAGTACACCGGCAATTTGGAACCCCATTGGCCATTTTGGCTGGAGATGTCCTTTTTTCAAAAGCATTCCAAGTTATATCTGTGTATGGAAAGAATATTGGGACCGATGAATCCGTTCCGTTGAGGATGGTTGAATTGTTGTCCACTTCTTGTATAGATGTTTGCGAGGGACAAGCTTTGGATATACAAATGGCTCAGGATGACGAATTTTCATCTACAGATTCATATATTAAAATGATTGAAAAAAAAACGGCCGCCCTGTTTAGGGTATCGTGCGAGTTGGGCACTCTATCCTCGCCTAATTTTACAGAAAAAGATTTGGAAAATATGTCTAGCTACGGAGAGAAGATCGGTATTGCATTCCAGCTAATCGATGACCTAATTGGAATTCATGGGGATTCAAAAATAACTGGCAAATTTGTAGGAAATGATATCCGGGAAGGGAAGAAAACTCTGCCTATCTTATTGGCTTTTCAGAATCTGAACTCTACAGATAGGGATTCATTAAAACAACTGTTTGGCAGCAAAAATGTGAAGGATCCTGAAATCGCGGAAATGGTTAGAAAAATTGCTGAAATTAGAGTAGATAAAGAGGTTCGCGATATTGCAAACGGATACATTGAGGAAGCATTTAATTCGCTGAAAAGTTATGACCGGTCTCCTGCCTTAATTTCATTAGAAAATTCTGCAAAATACATTGTAGAACGGAGTTTGTAATTCATATTGATTGCTGATGAGAAATTTGCCAATACTGTTAAATTGATATCTTTGAAAAATGCAATTGAGTTTAACAACATAACTAGAGTTGACGTTGTAATTTCAAAGATTTTTTCAATTTCAAAAAACATTGGAGAAAATATTAATATAAAACAACTAGTCCCAGAAATAAAAGATATTATTAGTGAACTAGATGGGCTAACGGTTGATGAGAAAAAGACACTGTATGACTCAATTACTACACAAAATAATCATTATTTAAAAGAACTCAAAGGTGACGAGGCGGCAAACGATAGGACCAAAAACGATCCAGAAAACAAAAAGAAAAAAGCAACAACCGGCAAGGATATCGAATTTGAGCTCCCAGATCTGGACGGAGCAGTTCAAGGTAAAGTAGTAACAAGATTTCCACCAGAACCCAATGGGTATCCTCATATAGGTCATGCTAAAGCCGCTGTAATTGACGAAGAATATGCTAGGAAATATGGAGGAGAATTGATCCTGCGATATGATGATACTAATCCTCAAAAAGAAAAAATTGAATATTATGGTGCTATAAAAGATGGTCTTGATTGGCTTCAAGTAAGACCAGACATAATTAAAAATACCTCGGATGATATTCCTAAGATTTATGAGTATGGTAAGGAATTAATTAAAGGAAATTTTGCTTATGTTTGTTCGTGTTCACCGGAAGTTATAAAGAGCAACCGCCTAAATGCGAAGGCGTGCGAATGTACTAACAATTCGATCGAAAATAACCTTTCTGAATTTGAAAGTATGTCCTCTGGAAATTATGACCAGAATCAAGCAATTGTGAGATACAGAGGAAATATGTCCAGTCTAAACACCGCAATGCGTGATCCGACTCTTTTCAGGATCATAAAAGGTGGTCTTCACCCGAAGGTTGGATCAAAATATTCATTATGGCCCACCTATGATTTTGCGGCTCCAATAGAAGATAGCATTGACGGTGTTACCCATGCTTTTAGAACGAAAGAATACGAATTACGAAATGAACTGTATTTCTCCATCTTAGATAATTTGTCTTTAAAAAAACCAAAGCTAATTGAATTCTCTCGATTGGAATTTGAAGGAATTCCGGTCTCTAAGAGGAAAATTACACCATTGATTGAAAAGGGAATAATAAAAAATTGGGATGATCCCCGACTGCCTACACTCTTGGGACTAAGGAGACGGGGAATACTCCCTGAGGCAATTAGGAAATTTGTTCTTTCCCTTAGCATTACACTATCCGAAACTAAACCCTCGATGGAAATCCTGGAATCATTTAATAGGAAAATGCTAGACTCCAAAGCACGCAGGCTCTTCTTTGTTAAGAGTCCGGTCAGAGTGAACATAGATTCCCTTGAAATTGATAAAGTTGAGATAAGAAATCATCCTACCCTTGACATGGGCAAGAGAACGGTGCGGGTAGGAAATATAATTTATATATCTAACGATGATGCAATTAAACTAAAAATCGGAGATACATTAAGGTTAATGGACTTATGCAATATAGAAATTTTGTCAATTGAAAAAAATCTCATAAAGGATAAAAACGGTGGAAATGAGCCGAGTATTGTTATTAATGCAAGAAATAAGGGAAATGAAGTTTCTCATAATATCCCAAAGGTTCAATGGGTCTCTATATCCGACTCCCAAAATTATAGGATTTTAAGACCATTACCCCTATACGAAGGCGACAAATACAATGAAAATAATTTAATAGAGGATTGCGGATTAGCCGAATCCTATATATCAAAGTTAGAACTTGGTACTGTCATTCAATTTGTTAGATATGGATTCTGCAAGATTGATGATAACTCTACTGCAATATTTACACATAGGTGATATGAAAAAATGAAAATAGCGCGGATGAGGTTGAAAAATTCTGTAGAAACATATGGAATTGTCTCAGAAGATGGGAAAAAAATTATTACTAAGGAGCAGATACAGGAAAAGACTGGAGTCCCTATCCCGCCACGAATCAAAGAATTCTTGTTTGGAGGTTGGCTGACAGAAGTAAATTCTGTTGGAGCTAAACTTACTTATGATTTGCCAGTAAGTGAAGTCGATTTGCTGGCTCCACTTCCCAATCCCCCTAAAATTATTTGCTTGGCATTTAATTACTATGATCACGCCCGAGATGCAGGATTAACTCCTTCTGAAGAACCTGTTATTTTCTTAAAGCCCAGAACGGCATTAAATTCGCCTCATGGAAATGTAATCTCGCCCTCCTATGTGAAGCGATTAGATTATGAAGCCGAAATAGCGGTCATTATCGGAAAACAAGTCAAGAAAATTTCTGAAGAAGATTCTTTAGATGCCGTATTTGGCTACATGATATTTCATGATGTTTCTGCGCGAGATATCCAGTTTAGGGATAAACAGTTCACACGAGGGAAAAGTATTGATACATTTGCTCCCTGTGGTCCTTGGATAACGACAAAGGATGAGATTCAAGATCCGCAAAAACTACGCATTACAACCAAAGTCAATGGTGAATTAAGACAAAATTCGTCGAGTAGTAATATGGTCATTCCGATAAGGAAAATAATATCTTCTTTGAGTGATCTCATAACGATCGAACCTGGCGATATCATATCAACTGGTACTCCTGCCGGAGTAGCCATGTCAATGAAAGAGCCTAGGTATTTGAAACATGACGATATTGTTGAGATTTCTATTGAGGGATTGGGAACGATCAAAAATCGGATATTGTTTAATTAAATGAATATCATACATTCCTAGTTTTATATATAATAATTGTCAAAATTTCTCGTGATTATTCTTAGGAGGAGGTCCCAGATTCTAAGATTTTCTATCCAAAGCCTTTCTTAATTCATGTTCTAATAACTGGCAATATTGTTTGTAAGTTTCCACCAATTGTTCTCTGATATTAGCTGAGCTGCATTGACTGATTGAGGGTTTGTAGGCAACTCTCAAGTGATCTCTCAGAAGCAAATAATTCCATATTTAGTTTAAATTTCTTTACTGTCTCTCTCTGCTCATCACTAATTTCTTCGATGGATTTAATGATCGATTCGATATTTTCGTTTAATTGCTTAGTCTCTCTTTTATCTTCCTCAGTGAGGTGTTTTCGCAAAGATACCAAAATAAACAATGTTTGTGCGCATAATTATTATTTATTTGTTAATACGGAGGTCTGATTAAGCAAAATACTATCAAGCCGCCTTCTTTTGTATGAGATTGCTGAGGCACATTGTGATTAGTAGTAGTCTCGAAGTAGAGCTGGTGTAATATATGTCAAATAGATCGACATTGTTGGGAAGTCACAAAGAGTACCGAATCTATAGCAATTTTTGCGCTACTATTGGATCACATAATTACCACATAAACAGAGAAATATGTATAATACCCCTAGGAGACTAGATAATTTAGTCATTGAAATATGATATAGCTATTGTGGGAGGAGGACCAGCAGGATTGTCAGCTGCATATTCTGCATCTAAAGATGGTGCAAAAGTAATCCTCTTTGAGAGGGATCCTTCATTTGGTCACAATGTTAGGACCAGTGGTGTTACCTGGATTAAGGAGATTGAAAAATTCGATATTACTCGGGAATATTATAATCCCATTAAGAATTTTTCCTTTGTCTCTCCAACTAACCAAATCATGATTTCTGCGACTTTTAATTCTGCTTGTGTCCTTGATGTCAGGAAGACTTACCAGTTTTTAGCATCCCGAGCGGCCTCTGAGGGCAGTACCTTGCTTGTTAAAAGTCAAGTCATTGATATTAAGAAAAATCCACAAGGGCATTCAAGCATCTTGAAAGTAAGTTCACCTAATGGACCAATGGATGTGGAAGCAACTTTAGTAATAGATGCATCTGGCTTCACCAGTTTTATATCGCGAAAACTAGGATACGTTGAATCGTGGAAGAGATATGGTATAGGTGCAGAATATGAATGCTATTGTGATAGTGTGGATATCGAAACTTTATGCCTAATGGTAGGGCAGATTTATTCTGAGGCAGGGTATGCTTGGGTTTTTCCTTTGTCTAAAAATCGCGTAAGGATAGGAGTGGGCGTAGGAAAGCCAAATTCAACCACTGACCCACTATCTAAACTAAACCAAATCATGAAAAATCGGTTGCCACCTCTTGCTAAGCTTGGGAAAATTCAGCCTCTGGAACTACATTACGGTATGATTCCAAATGAGGGATTGCGTATAAATAGTGTTTTTGATGGATTGATAATGGTTGGAGATACCGTAGGTCAGGCAAATCCACTCGGTACTAGAAGGCATAAGATACGCCATAGAGTTTGGACGTTTGGCTGGTAGGGTAGGAGCTGAATCATTACAATACAATTCATCCAGAGATTCTTTAAGAGCTTACGAAGTGGCAAACAAGAATCTCCTAGAAAAAAAAATAAAATCAGCATTAAAGGTTCAATCAAGATGGCTTGGTCTGTCTGATTCAGAATGGGACAAAGAAATTGAAATAATAAAAGAATTATCAATAGATGAATTTTTAGATTTTATAAAGTCGGATTTTACTTACACTAAAATGGCCAAGTTAGCTCTTAACCATCCTAGACTTTTGGTTAAACAATTGTTTAATTTAGTGCTAAACAAATAGTTTCTTTTTATGAGCATCAAATAAGAAGATATAAATATCTTATATTGTCAGCCAACTTTAATTTGGCAGGAGAAACCGCTACACAATTTCTTCCAATATTATATTTATTTGGATTTGGGATTTTAGCTGGGGTACCCGCAATAGTCTTGTCGCGGTTGATGATGACAAGAAGGAGGTATAATCCAATAAAATTCCTTCCAATGGAATGTGGTCAAGTACCTTCCGGTGAAGGGCGATCTCATTTTATGATGCAGTATTATTCCTATATCCTAATGTTTGTCGTATTTGACGTAATGTCTATTTTTCTATATGCATGGGGTGTTACCTTTTTTTCTATCCCTAAAGAAGCGACATTGCCGATGATAGGATTTTTGGGAGTTATGTTTGCTGCAATGGGGTATGCATTATTTTTGGCAGGGAGAAAAGGAATTTGGTAGAATTGTTGAACCCAATAGATATTAATAACTTGAATTGTAATTATTTATCAAGTGTAGAGGTATGATAAAGGATCTCGTTAACCCTACCAATTTTAATGTTTTAGTGTCGAAGCTAGGTGATGTTTTGGTCAAAGCTTTGGAAGAACCATTAGGGTATGCAATTAACTGGGGCCGAGTTTGGTCCCTGTGGCCAGTTCACTTGGAAACAGCTTGTTGTAGTGTAGAGTTTGGTGCCGTTTCAAGTCCACGCTACGACGCTGAACGATTTGGGATACTGGAAGCTTTTGGTTCATTAAGACAATGCGATTTGATAGTAGTTCAAGGAACCGTAACAAGGAAAATGGCGCCTAGACTCAGGATGGTTTATGATCAAATGCCAGAACCAAAATACGTTATTGCTATGGGAGCTTGTGCGATAACAGGAGGACTATATTTGGATTCATACAATGTTTTGCCAGGAATAGATAGTATTGTGCCAGTAGATGTTTATGTCCCGGGATGTCCTCCAAGACCCGAAACTTTGATTCAAGGTACAATGTTGTTGCAAGAAAAAATTAAAAGGTCGAAAATTAAATAATGGAAAAAGTCAAAACCCAAAATAATCAAACGAACTTAATGGAAGTAAAAGAAGAAAAGAGTAATTTACTATCTAATAGTCTCATTAATTCTATTACTACTAATTTTGGAGAACAAGTTAAACTCGTATATAAAAAAGAGAACCGGTCCAAAATAATGGTGAGTCCAGAAAATCTTGTAGAAACAGCACTCTATTTAAGAAATAATCATGGATTTGATCATGCTGAATCAGCTTCAGGGACTGACTACCCTGCTGACAATCAAATAGAGATTAATTATCATCTGGGTTCGTACAGTAACACCGATTATTATCCTTACATTGTAGTGTTATCAACTAGAGTAGATCGAAGCGATCCGAAATCAAACAGCTTGATAAATATATTTCCAAGTGTAGAATACCATGAACGTGAAACTTATGAAATGCTGGGTGTGTATTTTTTGGGACATCCTCGCAATGAACGCTTTATTTTACCTGAGGATTGGGCAGATATGCCACCTCTCAGAAAGGATTTCCGTATAAAGGGAAGATGATTGTGAAATGACCAGTTTAGAAGAAAAAATCGATGAGGCAAAGAAATTGTCGCTTCAAATAACAAAGGAATCTGATGATGATAGGTTGATGACTTTGAGCGTCGGCCCTCAACACCCCGGCTCCGGCCATTTCAGATTTACTATTAAAGTAGATGGAGACTATATAGTGTTTGTAGATCCTGACCCAGGTTACGTTCATAGGGGACACGAAAAGATGTGCGAATATAGAAATCACTTTCAAAATATACCACATTTAGAACGCCCCGTGATTCATGATTCTTGTAACATTACTTACGCGTACAGTTTGGCTGTGGAAGATCTTGTGGGTATCACTGTTCCTAGAAGGGGTCAGTTTATTAGAGCACTTGCATCGGAGCTTAGTAGGCTTTCCTACACGCTGTATTGGCTAGCAATATACGGAATATTTTTAGGACATTCAACAATGTTCATGTGGCCCGCTGGTGATAGGGAATTACTTATTGATTTATTAGAGCGATTAAGCGGGGCAAGAGTAACCAATGCATTTAATATTCCTGGCGGAGTCCGAAATGATATTCCATACAATTTTAAAGAAAAATGTCTTGCCCAAGTCAATTATTTTGAAACAAGACTCAAAGAATATGACAATATATTTTTCAACAATCCTTTGCTAAGACAGAGAACTGAGGGCGTTGGAATATTGACCAAAGAAGATGCGATCAAACTAGGGGTAACAGGATCTGTTCTAAGGGCATCAGGAGTACCGTTTGATGTCAGGAAAGTTGAACCATATGACGTTTATAATGAAATTGATTTTAATGTTCAATATATGAAAACATGCGATTCTTTCGCAAGAGCATATGTTCCTGTACTGGATATGCGTGAGTCATGTCATATAATTAGACAATTGTTAGATAAGATGCCGGAATCAGGAGATGTAAGAGAAAAATTGCAATTTAATATTAAAAGTTCTCCTGGCGAAACATACAAGAGGGTGGAATCAGGACGAGGGGCGTTGGGATATCACGTAGTGAGCGATGGAACACCAAAACCTTATAGGGTAAAGGCCTCGGTAGGTTCATTCAGGAATTTGCTTGCGTTACCTTTCTTATTAACTGGATCAAAATTGGGTGATATGCCCGCTATATATTGGTCTTTAAATTATTGGCCCGTGGAGGCTGACAGATAATGACTTCACTGACTCCCGATTTTAGATTCGGGAATTTTATAGCTAGTATTGTTTGGCTAGTATTTGTAGTATTAGCACTTGTTACCTTACTTATCCTTCCTATAATCTTTTTTACACTATTTTATGTTCCATTGCCTGTAGTCGACGGACAAGTCTTGACACCGTATCTTTTCTTTTCAATGATGGTTGATCCGTCCAGGACACTCCCTATTGTTCAATTTTTTATTCATACCGACCTCTTTAGAGCAGCAGTTTTTCCAGGGTTTGTATTTGCGGCTTTAATAGCAGCAGTTACCATATTTGTGGAACGAAAATTACTGGCTAAAATGCAGTTACGTGTAGGGCCATTGTATGCTGGCAAAGTTGAGGGTATCTTCCAATTATTGGCGGATGGACTAAAACTTCTTACAAAGGAGATTATAGTACCTTCGGGAGCTGATAAACCCATATTCTGGTTGGCTCCAATAATGTTTGTATCTACAGCCGCGGCGGTAGTTGCATTAATTCCAGTAGCCTCAGGCTGGGTTGTTGCCGATGTTGATGTGGGATTGATAGCTGCTTTTGCAATACTAGGTTTTTTTCCGTTGATTGCATTATTATTTTCATGGGCTAGTAACAGTAAATACCCATTCATAGGAGGGTTAAGGGCCCTCCATCAAATGATCGCCTTTGAGATACCATTTTTCTTATCTGCATTGCCAGTTGTTATTCTATCATCATCTCTTAATCTCTCAGATATTGCGAGATCACAAAACATGTTCTGGAATATTTTTATACTTCCGATTAATGCTTTTGTATTTTTCATATCTTCCCTAGCTGAGTTAGAAAGGATCCCGTTTGATTTGCCCGAAGCTGAAAGTGAAATAGTTGCAGGATGGTTAACTGAGACTACCGGGATGATATATGGACTCATACAGCTTGGTAGCTATTTGAAACTATATGCTCTTGCAGGGTTGTTTGTAATCCTATTTTTGGGCGGATGGTATGGGCCACAAATATTTCCTCAAGAATTAATTCCTGGTGCTCATGAATCTAATTTACCATTGCTGCAAATGTTAGCTTTAGATGGACTATACAATGCTATTACAGTAAACAGCGTTTTCTGGTTTTTGGTGAAAACAATTTTGGTCATCTTTCTAATGTTAATTATTAGGGGTATCAATCCAAGAATTAGAATTGATATTCTACTTCACACAGGATGGTACAAGCTAATAGTTTTAACATTCATAAATCTGTTCGCCGTATTGATTTTGATTTACGGTGGAATTATTGGACCGGAGGGTGTGATTTCGATAAGATGAACACTGCAACAGGATTCATAAAAGCGCTGGAGTCTGGGACTAGGCACATAATTTTAAAAAGATTTACATTTCGATACCCAGAGGAAAAGCTGAAATTTGTAGGAGATGGGTACCAATTTGACCCCAAAAAAGGAGTTGGAATTGCCGGGACTAGAGGTAGGCACATCTTGTTTCATGATAAATGTACTGGATGTCAGCTATGTGCTATTGCTTGTGAGGGAATAGCAGAAGCAATCACTATGGTAAAGGTCGATGAACAATGGAAGCAAAATAAAAAATCTATCATGCCTCAAATTGATTATGGGAAATGTGTCTTTTGCGGTTTATGCGTGGATGCGTGTCCCTTTTATGCTTTATATATGACAAATGACTATGAGTTATCTTCTTTTACTAAATCTCATTTGATTTATACGCCATCTCAGTTAGCTGTGAAGCCAAAATATGACGGTGAAGTGGAAATAAAAATCGGATCCCGGGGTGCATATCATGGTAGATAGTGTATTTGTAGGTTTATCTGTTATCACTATCGGATCCGCTATCCTGTCTCTTGAAAGCCGGGAATTATTGTACGGAGGCATAGCATTGGCAGTTTCAATGCTTGGGATAGCAGGCTACTTTATTATTTTGGACGCGCCCTTTGTTGCAATGTTTCAAATAGCTGTATACGTGGGTGCTGTTGCGGTCCTCATAATATTTACTGTGATGCTAGTGCGAGCTCCTAATACAGTTACAAAAAAAGAAACGAGGAAGAGAAAGATTGCAGGTATTTTACTTGGATTGACTTTTCTTGTGTTAGCAGGGTCCATACTGGAAAACTCTGCTGCGACTCGGCTGAAATTTAATGATACAGTCCCAGTATTTGATGTACAGGCAATAGGCAAAGAATTATTAACATACTACTCACCGGTATTGTTAGTATTGGCATTAACACTAGCTGCAGCAGTTATAGGTTCCTTGGCTTTGGCACGCAGGGAGGATATCGAGGAAAGAAATGAACCAACCAACTGATTTTCTTTATATAGCTGTCATTCTTATATCAATTGGAATTTATGGATTAGTTGTAAAAAGAAATGCGCTCAGACTAATATTCTCAATCGAGTTAATCGCAAACGCTGTGAATCTTGCGTTAATTGCGTTTTCGAGGATGCTGCCTAGTCCTCAAGGCCAAGTCTTTGTGCTTTTCTCAATAGCAATATCTGCCGCTGAAGTTGCTGTAGGCTTAGGAATCATAATTATAGCCTATAGATTCTATAAAGACATAGACATTACTGAATATAAGAACCTTAAGAATTAAATTTAAGAATTAAATTTATTCAAAAGTATTTTTTTTGAATATTCAACCGTATAATATATAAAAGGAGTTAATGTCGTTGTGGTAAGGGTATTCGGAGCAAGAGAATGTAGATGGTGGATTCTTCCTATTATCTTATGGTGGCAACATTTATGCCCTTGATATTATCTCCGGTAGTATATTTTTTGGGAAAACGAAAGGGAATAAACATCACAACGTGGTTGACTTTTGGAATTTTGGCTATTTCCACTACGCTTGTGATTATTCCATCTATAGGCCTAGGTTCTGGAGGGTCATATCAAGAAGTCTTTGATTGGAGTCAGTTGGGTCATTTCGGGTTAAAATTAGATGGTTTGAGCATTCCCTTTGCTATTACGATTTATCTGTTATCAACTATTGTGGTGATTTATTCAAAACCATATATGATAAGAAAAATTCTTCTACAGTATGAACAGGGTAAAAATTCCTCTAGTCTGGAAATGAATGATGCTGAAAGCGAGTTGTATTCTAATAAGGATGGAAAGTCTTTAACCTCTTTGATTTTATCTACCGATCAAAAGTCCTATTTAAATAGCCAACTGGGCTTGTATTATTCTCTTTATCTTGTTTTTGCGATGGGTATGCTTGGTACAGTTTTGGCAACCAATTTGTTCGAATTTTATGTGTTCTTTGAACTGATGCTAGTTCCATCTTTCTTTTTGATTGCTTTCTTTGGATATGGAAAAAGGAAAAGAACGTCGTTAATGTTCTTTTTCTGGGCACACGTCGGTGCTGTTGTCCTTCTATTGGGCTTAATGGCAATGGGTTTTCTGGCTGGTGGATTTGATTATGATACAGTTAGGGCAAATGCGTCTCAAATTCCACACGCTTGGATTGCTGTTATTGTAGCAGCGCTTATTATTGGATTTGGTGTAAAACTAGCTGCTTTCCTTGTCCACGTATGGTTGCCTGATACTTATACTGATGCTCCAACTCCCATTTCAGTACCTGATCTCATCGGCAATGACTGGGATAGGTGCATATGGTCTGATAAGAATTTGGATTGAACTATTGTCGGGACCTGGAAACTATACTGATTATAGTATTTACATAAGCATCTGGGGGGTCGCAACAATGATTTACGGTGGTGTCATGTCTTTAATGCAAAAAGATATCAAAAGAGTTTTGGCTTACTCTAGCATAAGTTCGATGGGGTATTTACTTTTTGGTATAGGGTCCGAAAGTGTTCTTGGTATTAGTGGTGCAATCTTTATGTATGTCACCCATGCTTTAGGTAAGGGACTGTTATTTATGATGGCTGGTTCAATTATCTTGCAAACAGGAACAAGAAACATGGATAAATTAGGTGGACTGGGAGGAAAAATGCCTTATACTGCTGTATTTGCAATGATCGGTGGATTGACAATCATTGGTGTGCCAATAACAAGTGGTTTTATGTCTGAATGGGTCCTTTTTAATGGTGCTTTACAAAATGCTGTAGTAGACTGGAGCATTCTCAAGGCTATATCATTTGGTTTGGCTATTACCACTACTATATTGACGTCTGCTTACATACTGTGGATGTACAAAAGAATCTTCTACGGTATTACTCCAGAAACATTAAAAAATGTACGTGATTCGAGTAAGTATGTTTTAGTAACCATGGGGATTTTGGCTTCACTAACTTTGATACTGGGACTATATCCTGATTTATTTTATAAACCAATTATAGGGTATGTTGAAAATCTGTATGATAATGCAAATGAGCTGATACCAGTAAAGATCAAACCTGGAATAGGGCAGATAGGTGAAGAACTCACAAACAATACGCAAGTTAGTAATGTTGCTCTTCCAGGCGGTACTGAATTCCAGAGGACTCACCTGATATTAGAAAACCATCTGGTTCATTCCATTACTATTTAGGTGAATAGATGTGGTGGTTGAAGTTCTAGGTTTTGAAGGAATGGGTGTAAATGCCTGGTTAATTTGGATGACTCCATTTATAGGAGCTGCCTTTATTCCAATTTTGAGAAAAAAGAGTGAAAAAATCAAGAGTTATGTTGCTGTTGCGTTCTCAATTCTTAGTGCCCTATTAGCCCTGAGTATTCTACCTTTGGGTTTATCAAATGGGGAAATACATAGTCAAATCCCTTGGTTTTCCGCGTTAAATTTAGACGCAGGTGTATTAGCTGATCCTCTTGCCATAATCATGAGCAATTTAGTCGCTTGGATATCGGCCGCAATATTTGTGTATTCGATAGCCTATATGCACAAAGAAAAATCACTGATAAGATACTGGTTCTTTATGCTGTTTTTCATCGGATCAATGCAACTTATTGTATTATCCGACAATCTGTTGATGGTATTTTTCGGTTGGGAGGGTGTAGGACTGGCCTCTTACGCCTTGATAGGATTTTGGTATGCTGATAGAAAGAAAGATTATGTTGGCAAAGAAGGACATACTGCTTGGGGTATACCTCAGTGGACGTCACCCACCCATGCTGGTATAAAAGCGTTTCTACTTAACAGGGCGGGGGATGTCATGATGTTGACTGGCATGTTTATGATCTTTATGTATTCAGGTACTTTTGGGTTTAGAGAATTATTGGCTGATCAAACCTGGGCTCATGTAATGATGCAGCAAAATCTATTGGTGCCTGCTGCAGTTCTAATATTTGGAGGAGCCATCGGTAAATCAGCACAATTTCCACTAAATGAATGGTTATTGGAAGCAATGACCGGACCCACCTCGGTTTCGGCTCTTATACATGCTGCTACAATGGTAAAGGCAGGCGTATTCCTTGTTGCTAGGATAGGTCCATTATTTTTTGCCTTATCTGTATTCAATATGAATCAGTTTTTCGAAATTGTAACATGGGTCGGAGCGATAACTGCTCTGTTGCTAGCTACTCAAGCAATAGTTAACCCTGAAATAAAAAAGGTCTTGGCATATTCTACAGGTTCGCAGATAGGATATATGATGATGGCCTTAGGAATTGCAGGCCTGTCGACTAACTTTGTAGACGGATACACCGCAGGATTCTTCCACCTAATTAGTCATGCATTGTTTAAGGCTTCTTTGTTTATGGCTGCTGGTGCGATATTACATACGGTGCACTCTAGATTCATGAACGATATGGGTGGTTTAAAAAAGAATATGCGGAAAACTTACATTTTCTTCCTACTTGCAAGCTTGTCTCTAGCCAGTGCTCCTTTGATAACTTCTGGATTCTGGAGTAAGGATGCAATTTTTGCTTCTATTCTTGAATCTAACTATGAGTTCTCATCTTATGTCTTCCTGATTGCTGTTGTGGTAGCCATTATGACTGCCTTCTATACGTTTAGGATGGTGGGTCTAGTATTTTTTGGAAAACCAAGCCAAAATGTGATCAATATTGAAAATAAAGGTCATCACATACGTGAAGTAAACAGAATCATGTGGCTTCCTTTCGCCGTATTGGCGATAGCATCGATTGCGATAGGTATTGTAGGTTTTGCTTTCGAGGGTCAGCTTCACCATATATTTGCCACTTATCTTGCGAGTACCTTTGGAATTATTGAAGGTGGAGTGGTACCAATTGGAAGTCCGGCAGATCTTCCAAACCCCGATGCATTAACCGAATCCAATTCAGCTGCTGCCGGAGGGTCCGAACCGGATGCTTTGGAACTTAATCCTATAGCGGTTGTTGCTTCAGTAGCAGCATTTGGCATAGGGGGATTCCTTGGATACTTGTTTTACATCAAAAGAATTGCCGACCCAGCGAAGATCAGCGAAAACGTTGTTTCCAAGGCTTTATGGAAGTTCCTGTACAACCGATGGTATCTTAATTCAATTCTCTACTGGATAGGTGTTGTCATACCCTTGGCGGTTTACAGACGAATCTACAAGTATTTTGAAAACACCCTGATGTATGGAATTAATCCTTCAGTTCAACATTCGATGGTGTTGATGTCAAGGGTGGTAAAAGCAGCACAATCAGGTAACGTGCAGACATATCTCTATGTATTCTCAGCAGGTATAATTCTAATTACCATGTTATTATTGAGTTAAGGAGAGAATGAGTAAACATGATTGATATATTTTCGACTCCTGCTTTAGTAACCATCATTTTGGGAAGCGTGGCTTTGTTAATTCCAATAATAGATGCCTTAAATAAGGAGCGAGGCTCAAAAAATAAAGTATATAGCGCTATAGCCTTTGGAGCTTTAGCTTTGGCACTCGTCGTCGTAATATACAGGATATTTTCTGGAGAAAATCTTCCTGCTTTATCGTTGACAAATACTGGAGTAATAGCAGACGATATTTTTGGAGCGTTCTTTTCTATAGCATTTCTTATAGTATCCATCATGGTGACCGTTTCTTCATGGAGTTACATGAAGAAAAAAAGCAATCATGCTGCGTACTATTCTTTGATATTATTATCAAGCATAGGTATGATCCTCATAGGCTATTCAACTGATTTCGTAATGTTACTAGTTGCTTGGGAACTGATGTCTATCCCTACATATGCGTTGGCTGCTTTTAACAAAAGAGATCCCATATCAAACGAGGCTTCAATCAAATACTTTTTGTTTGGGGCCGTTTCGTCGGCAATCATCATTTTGGCAATGGGAATCGTATACGGATTAACTGGAACTACAAATATTTACGACTCTATAATTGGGATGTCACAACTGAATGCAGATTTGATCCCGTTTGCATTGTTGGCAGTTGGACTTTTTATTGCGGGCTTTGGATTCAAAATGGGTTTGGTTCCATTTCATATGTGGTTGCCGGATACATATTCTGGAGCTCCAACTACCATTGCTACCCTGCTTGCAGCTGGAACAAAAAAAGCTGGGTTTGCAGCTGCCATTAGGGTCATAGTTATCGGTTTGATAGCCCTTAATGTCCACTGGACATTTACCCTTGCAATAATAGCCATTTTTACCATGACACTCGGGAATCTGGGGGCACTGACGCAAAAAAGCATTCCAAGAATCCTTGCATATTCAAGCATTGCCCAGGCCGGGTATATCTTGATCGGACTTGCAGTTGCTCCCTATTCTAACTATGGTTTAGATGCATCTTTATTACAAATAATGAATCATGCCGTAATGAAATCTGCCGCGTTTATTGCTGCTGCAGGTGTAATTATTACCATCGCCGGGTATACACTTGAAAAGTATAAAGGATTAGGATTTAGAATGCCTATCACAGCTTTTGTGTTTGCAATATCGTTGCTTGCCCTTGCTGGAGTCCCTCCATTGAGCGGTTTCTGGGGTAAGTATTTGATTTTTGGAGCTGCTATAGATAGTGGCCAAATGATATGGTGGGGCCCATATCTTGCAATAGCCGGTGTTTTAAACAGTGCACTATCATTGGGTTATTATGCATGGATTATAAGGAAAATGTACATGGAAGAGGGTGAAAATAGGGTAAAACAGAAGGAACCAAAGCCAATAGTTGCTGTATTGCTATTTGCGTTAGGATTTATGATAATATTTGGTATCTGGTACGGACCATTGCTTGACCTAGCGTCAATGGCTGTGCCTAACGATTTGATGCATTTGATAAGCGCAAAATAGCATTCCCCCTGTTTTTTCTTCCCTTCCATCATCATTCTTCTACTTTACTTATTCCTTCTATACCTCTATCGTATGTACTTACCAGATCTAGATCATATCATGTTACCTTCAATGAAACTGTTAATATAGACAGTATTTTTGTAAATATCAAACGCTTATTTAAGACATAATCAAAAATTAGTGGGACTATTACTGATGAAACCTAGTACCATAGCAAGAAAATTACTGAAGGATTTCAGTTACCCATATGATTGAAAACCACGGTGTGAATCTCTATCCTCAATTCCGTTGTTTTCACTCATTTTTGAAATCATAGTTTATTTATTGGGAAGTCAGATTCCATTTTTTTAAGCTAGGTTGGAAAAAAATTGTCCATTGTCTGATCTTGAGCATTCACTATTTTTGCAAGTTTTTGGATATCTTCAAAAAAAATTTGTTTTAATTTGTTATTGTAAATAGTAGCTGCTGGATGGTATGTTATAAAGTATTTCAAAGGCGGACGCTTGACTACCTGCCCTCTATATGGTGTCATATATTTTAGCCCAAGCAATGACTTTAATGCTGTTGCGCCCAAAATACAAATGATTTTAGGTGAAATAATATCAATTTCTTTTTTAAGATATTCCCTAGTGCATATTCTGATTTCATGGTCAGTTGGGACTCTATTGTTCGGTGGCCTGCATTTGACCACGTTTGTGATGTAAATCTCTTTTCTTTGTATCTGTGCGTCGATTAATGCTTGATCTAATATTTTACCAGCGCTCCCTACAAAGGGACTACCTGTTTCATCCTCGTTTTTTCCTGGAGCTTCGCCTATCAATATTATTTTCCTAGTTATACTGCCAGTTCCGGGAACAGCATTCTTTCTAGTTGCTGATAGCCCACACAAGACACACTGAATGACTTCGTTTTTTATTGATTCTAATGATCTATTATGGGAGCTCAAGTTGGGGAAAATATTATAGAAGGTACAGGATTACTCGGGATTCAATATTTTGATTCAGTGACTGATTCTGAGGATAACCCTCCAGTGTTATTCTGAGTATCTCCTTGTGAAGAAGAATTAACTGTCAAATTTGCAGGACTTGAAGTGGAGTTTGTAATTGCAGCGTCGACTGATTCTGAGGATAACCCTCCAGTGTTATTCTGAGTATCTCCTTGTGAAGAAGAATTAACTGTCAAATTTGCAGGACTTGAAGTGGAGTTTGTAATTGCAGCGTCGACTGATTCTGAGGATAATCCTCCAGTGTTATTTGTTAAGTTAGTGTCGTCAGATTGAGCAAACACAGTCGGAAGTCCAACCATTAACAACGGCAAAACAAGAATAATCCATTTTAAACTTTTCATAGCATTTCCTATATATTTGTAATATAAAATAATTTCGTTAAATTTGTTTGCAAACGGACAAATCCTAACTCTTTCTTTTAAGTTTCAGACATATTCAAATATCTTAAATTCGACAAGGATAATCCTAAATAATAATTTCAATTTTAACCACGAACAGCCATACCTGAGATGGGTCTTTAACAATGACGAATCCATGAGGATCGTTTAGAACCTGTATGGGCATATTGATAAGTACAGTCCTTCGCAACTTACTAACAAAAAACATTTATGAGAATTATCTGCCGCAAAAGGTCTCCGCCGTCTTCTTTTATTCTTTATCGCTTCTCGATAATCTATAAAGCTAGGACAATTTCATATACATTCTCGTACTTTATTCCTTCCATCCGATTATTACTCATACTTTCAAAACGTCTTTGGTTTTGGTGCCCATTAGCGGAGGTTTTTATTGATATAGTCCAGTATATTTTTCTTGTTGGCCGGGAATTCTAGCCCTTCTCGCAGGTTTGCTGATTTGGATGTACGCTTCTTGTCATTAGTTTTGTTCTCAGCTGGTTCATTTTTTTGTGACCCGACATGTTCAACAGATTTTTCAACCCCTGGTTCTTGGGTATTAATATAATTCTAGCTGATATCGGGAGTGTTCAGAAATATCTATATAATAGCATCCCAAGGTACATGACTATATTCTTATTTTGACCTAGCAATAACATTTTTGTTATTAAGAAGTGCTTTTAAATCAATAATAGTTGACAAGGTTTACTCTCATATTTTAAGCTTTTAACGGTCAAAATTATCAATATTTTATATCATGATATTTAAAATTTGTATATTAATAATGTATATTTTGATAACTTAATGATTATTACATTAGAAACGATAAAATGAAGGACCCGCATTATAATAAGAACTAAAATGTGGTGGAAAAAAACAAAATGAATCAAAAATTAGTAAACTCCTATTTATCAGTATTATGTCCTTTATGTAATAAACACTCTAATATAATTACCGATCAAAATTCTGGTGAATTAATTTGTACTATCTGTGGGAGTGTTATTATTGATAATACTGAGGCAGCACGGTCTCAATGGACTTCCTCAAACATTCAGGAATTAGACTTTAGGGATAGAACAGGTGCTCCAACTTCTCTGGCCAAATACGATCGTGGACTTTCTACTGTCATTGGTAGAATAGATAAAGATGCATCTGGCCGTCAAATTGATCTAGCAATGAAAAGTAGGATCGGACGGTGGAGAATATGGGACGCCCGATCTCAAACAAAAGATTCTTCAAAGAGGAATCTCCAAGCTGCGTTTATTCAATTATACACAATGAAAGATGTACTGGGCTTGCCTGACTCAACAATTGAAAAGATTGCATATTTATACAGGAAAATGCAGGAACGAAAATTAATAAAAGGAAGAACAATAAGAGGGGCTTTGGCAGTCGCTTCATATATCGCATGCAGAGAACTAGGGATCCCAAGGACCTTGAAGGAGATAGCGAAAATTTCTAATCTCAAGGAAAAAGAAATAGCAAGAATATACCGGAAGGTGATGTTTGAACTAGATCTGAAAGTCCCACAAGTCGATGCATTGAGAGAAATAATTAAGATAGGAAATATTTGCGGCATTTCAGAAAGAACAAAAAGACGTGCCATAAAATTGATGATGACAGTTATCAAAACAGAGATTTCTGCCGGGAAAAATCCAATGGGTCTAGCCGGGGCCGTTCTCTACTTGTCGTGCAAGGAATATAACGAGGAAATTACTCAAAACAAGATTGCAGAGGTTGCGGGAGTAACTGAAGTTACTCTAAGGCATGATTTAGATATAATATTAGAACTTGCTAAAACTAACCAGGGCGTCTAAAACGAATAATCCGGCCTCTGATCATTTTTTCTAATCCGGAGATTCTGAGAATAGACATATGAGAAATAAATTTTCCCAACAAATATTTCGATTTAGTACGGTTATCCTATTGTGGCCATGGTACAAATTACTCCCTTTGGATAGGTCTGATATTAATTGTCCTATCGGCGTTTATCGGATTTTTCATCTAACTATGTTATTTAGTAACACATTGACAATTTTAAGAGAAGACTGGACAGAGAAAATATTATCTCAGATAATATTATGAAAATTTTTCAAAAATAATTGCAACATTCAAGGTTTTAGTATTACTTTGGTTTTGTAATTTATAGTATCTCTAATCCAATCACCATTTTTTAGGAGAGTTGTATATTATCAAAGATAGGGGAGCTATTATCAGCCAATTCCGTGTTTGGCCTTTCTCCCCTACCACAATAATGACCCGGTGAACGGAATAGAAACCCGGGTCATCCTTTTGTAAATAAAGTTGTTTAACATTTTATTTAAATGGTATGTAATTTGTGAAAGAATAGACTGCCCACAAGCTCATAGTGATATGTTCTAGACTGAGAAATCCAGTTTTCAGACACGTATCCACTATTTTGATTTGGATGAAGTTACCATTACGAACGTTAAATGCTAATGGACTTGATTATCAGACCGACCTGCTCCTCTAGCTTATAAGAGGCAACTCCAGCAAAAGAATGTACTTATTATTAACCTATTATTAAGCCACTTAGCAAACAAGCGACCAATAATAAATTTCCAACGAATTGGGTTGAAGAATTACTGGAAAATTGCAGAATGTTTTTTCAAAATTAGATCAATAGTCAAAACTTGAGAATTAATGCCAAACGGTAGGGAATTTAATCTTGAATTAATATGGTTTTCATTCCGTCAAATAAAATATGCAATGTGCTATGAGAGCATCGAAACTCCGTTGTGACTTTTCTAGGGCCATAACCGATCTGTTCTAAATTTGTCAACGATTTAAGATATAATGAACCTATCTTCTGTGCTTTTATGTTTAGGTATTCCATTGACCAATTCTTTCGCAATTGGGACATTGTCTTCTATTAATAAATTGTTCTACCGTTTCGTCGATTTCTGGCTCAATAATAATTTGTTCTCCACAATAACATTTCATCATTTCAAGCATATACATAGCCAAACTTCCTAGGTTTTATAGGTTTATGTAATTACATGAATCAAACTGGCTCGAAAATGCATTAGTTACGCCACTCTCTAAGCTCAACCCGTGAGAGCACGGTGCAGTAAACCGCTAGGAAATGATTCAAAGACATTACCTAAAATTCGGAGGAAACGATATTTAGAAATGGGATACAATAAAAAATTGGACAATACTTATATCTGTTTGCTAATCAATGCAAATTACTGTAAATGTTTTGTGAAATTTGTGATTCTATGTGTATTTTGCAACATTACTACTTGAATCGTGCTCGAGAAACGATCGTTACTATGTATCTTATTATATTTTGTTGTTATTTTACATATGAACAGTAGATTGTCGAACGAAAATAATGAAAACCTAGAAGAATCACAAGAGAACCAAAAAAAAATTGGTTCGGCAGAGAAAAATCCAGAAACAACAGGTCCTTCTGAAAATCTGAGAGAAGAAGCACTCGAAGAAACCGATACAGAAAACACAGATAAGGAACCTGCTTAATCTTTTTTAAACTGCATGAGTGCGTAATTGCCAAACAAAAATATTAGATAAGATATGTAAAACAGTAAAGAACAGATACCCGCATAGGCTAATTTGATTGATTATCTGTTATTATTGGTATTAATCACTTTATGAACCATGCCGGATAATTAGTTGCCCCTTTTATCTTGATTAGTCTATAATGGAATTACTTCAATGCATTTCGGATTTGAATGTGGCTTTGATAGTCGAGCTAATTCCTTTATGACGCTAATTGGCTTCTTTAATATAGGTCTCAATTTATAGCCTGTGGCAAAAAACTGAGATATTTTCAACATACTCTGAAGATGCGATGCAAGATTGTGATATGCTCGCAAGTATCAGCTGTAGTGAGCATATCAAAAGGATATTTTCTAACCCAACAGATTTAAATAAACCGCCGATGCTCTTTTCAAAGATAAGAAATTTTTAACCTAGACTTGAATAAGATTAAAGAGGCTCAGACGCTACTAACAGAATACAACATTAGAAGGACAGATTTGATAAAATCTGAAACGTTTTCTAGATTAAATGGTAACAATGTGTATTTGAAGCTTGAATGCCTTCAGAAGACTGGATCCTTTAAAGTTAGAGGAGCGATAGTAAAAATTCACAATATGCCAGAAGAGCTAAAAAAGAATGGGGTGATAGCAGCTTCGGCTGGAAATCATGCTCAAGCAGTAGCTTTTGCTTCTAAAATTCATAATATTGCATGTACTATTGTAATGCCCAAAAATGCATCTCCTAGTAAAATTGTTGCTACAAAGTCGTATGGGGCTAAAGTAATATTGGAAGGAAACAGTTACGATGAGTCTGCCAATTCAGTCCAGGATTTTGCCGATAAAGAAAATAAGACCATTATTCCTGCTTTTGAAGATCCAAACATAATTTTGGGGCAAGGAACAATCGGCCTGGAAATTATGGAAGACTTAGAAAAAGTAGATGAGGTGTATGTCCCTATAGGAGGCGGCGGGTTAATCGCGGGAATATCACTTGCTATAAAATCAATCAATCCGAGAGTCAAGATAATCGGTGTTGAATCTACTGCTTTTCCCACTATGAAAAAATCAGTATCAACAAATAAGATAATAAAAGCCAAAGAAGGTTACACGATAGCTGATGGAATATCTATCAAGACTCCTGGTAAGCTGACTTTTGAAATCGTAAAAAAACATGTTGATAGTATTGTACTGATAGATGATAGTGCAATTGTAAAAACAATGTTTTTGTTAATGGAACGATCAAAAATCGTATCAGAACCTGCTGGGGCAGCTGCTCTTGCCTACCTCATTTCAAAGAAGAAAAGCACAGAACAAGGTAAGAATTTGGTTTCTATCATTTCTGGTGGAAACGTAGACATGTATCTTTTGGGACAAATCGTTGCAAAAGGCCTGATGCAAACAGGCCGATTATTAAAAATATTTGTAGATCTTAACGACAAGCCTGGAGCCCTAAAAAAAATTGTTGATGAAATATCAAAGGCTAGTGTAAATATCGTGGAAGTAGAACATGATCGACTTAGTTCAAATATCCCTGCTGGTACAGCGGGTGTATACCTGAGTTTGGAGTTAGAGAACAAGGATCAAGCCAATACATTATTAGATTTATTTAGAAAAGAAAAAATAAAATTTGATTTAGTACATTAGTGCCAAAAGTCCTAGATTTACAGTCTGCTCACAAAGTATATATTTTAATGGCTGCTAAATTAAAACAGTCCCACCATCTATTACTATTGTATTACCAGTTGCATAAGAGAAGTCATCATTTGCTAGGCTTGCAGCGACCTTAGCTACCTCGTTCGGTTTACCCCATCTTTTCATCGGTGATTCTAGTGCGGCCTTTACTATGATTTGCTCTGTAATAGAATCTAATGTAGCAGGTGTAGCAATATTTCCCAATGCGAGAGTATATGCTCTTATACCGAAGCTGCTATACTCTTTAGCAATGCATTTTGTTAGTGCTATGATTCCAGATTTTGCTATGGAATACGGGAAGCCTCCTACATGGCCAGAAATTGCCGGGGTGGAGGAAATATTAATTATTACTCCGCTACCACATGCACTCCCTGTAATGTTACTACTGTGGTGATCAGTAGATGTAGTTTGCATCATGACTGGAAGGACCACTCGACATAATCTTACTGACCCAATCAAATCAACTCCAATTATCTTTTCAAGATCGTCAGTTGATCCTTCATGTATTTTTTTATTCCAAATTCTAGCGTTAAATGGATAGCCACAATTATTTACTAGAATGTCAATTTTCTGGAATCTATTCATAACATCTTTGATAAACTTTTTTACGCTTATTTCATTGGTGACATCGACTTGGAGTGCAAGATTTGTACCATTCATCATTGCAGCAGCCTTTTTGGATTGATATAAATTGCGAGAACATACTATGACTGTGGCTCCTCTTCCTGAAAATTCTTTTGCTATCTCAAACCCAATCCCTTTACTTGATCCAGTAACTATGGCTACTTTATCTAAAAGTGACATTCATCAATATTATTAAATATAATCCTTATATTTGATACCTAATTGATAGAGACAATTCCTAAAACAACCAGTTCCTAATATATAACTATAAAGATTAGTTAAAAACAAACTGCCGCGGATAAAACAATATCACGATATGCTAAATGGTTTTC
The DNA here is from genome assembly GCA_963759575.1 of uncultured Nitrososphaeraceae archaeon. GTDB lineage: Archaea > Thermoproteota > Nitrososphaeria > Nitrososphaerales > Nitrososphaeraceae > Nitrosocosmicus. The sequence continues at coordinate 491,760 of CAVWZU010000001.1, forward strand.
TTTACATTACCAATCTTCACAACGGAACTCGGTAGCCTTTGATATGGTTAAAATCTAAAACATAACTTATTATGAGTTAAAAAAGGAAATGTCATATAAGCTAATCTTTTGAAATAGATCTGGCATTTGAATTGTTAAATATATCCTCCTTAGTTAAAATCCATTGTTTATGCTTAAAGAAAACCAATAACAATATCGAAATTAATACCATTGTCATTAGGACCACTAACAGCCCTTGCGGAATGTCACTCAATTTTGTCAGGTCTAATCCGTTCATTCCATATATTCCTACGATAAGAGATAGAGGTAGGAGTATTGCACTAAAAACAGTCAGAATTCGCATTGTATCGTTAAGTTGTAACGATATATTTGCAATGTATAAATCCCTTGTTGAATTTATGGTGTCTCCATATGATTCTACCAACTCTATCAGCTGTCCAATGTCATCATATGCAATTTGTAAATACCTTATTTCATCGTCTTGATTTTGCATATGGGTTAGAAAGTTTATAGCGTCTCTCGTATACCAAAAATGCCGCCTTATTACTATAGTTTGTTTTGCAACTACATCCAAATAATTTAGCATACTCCTTGAGGGCTTTTTATATAAAGACTTTTGTTCAAAATCTGTGATTGTAAGTTCTATTGAAGTTAAGAGTTGTTCGTACCTGGATATTATTTCATCTATGATTGTAAAATAAAGCGCATTGATATTTGATACTAATAATTTTTTATTCTTCTTTTCAAGAATATCTTTAATAGTTGAAAATATTTCAACTGCAGATGAATGTAGGGTAATTATCCAGTTCTGGCCAACGTAAATATAGATACCTTCTATTAGTAACTGTTTGATTGTTCTAAACCGAATATCTAATAATATACTAAATATGTGATTATCAAGCATTCTTATTTGAGGTCTTTTGGTTTTTTGATCAATGAGTCTTATACTGTCTTCATCTAGATGATATTCTTTTGTAATAGATTGAAGGTCTTCGGGCGATGGGTCGCTTATATCAATCCATAATTTATCCGATTGTGGATCTAATGATCCATCCTGATCATTTCTAATTCCCCTTGAATTATAGTAGATATATTGCTTCTTTTGCAAGGATTTGATTTCTGATTGTAAGGGATATATACATTCGATTTTAACATGTCGCTTCTTTATTATATAATTATTAGCGAAACCAGTCTATTATATAATTATTAGCGAAACCAGTCTATTGTAAATTTTCATATTGAAATTTTTAGACTATTTTGATTTGAAATCCACCTTAAATAATCAATATATGACTCAAATGTATCATCATCGGTATATGCGGTTATTGTCTTTTAATCCCATGTTGCCTAAAACTTGGTATATCTCAGTCTATGACTGGTGGAATAGATAACTTTTCTCTCCTGTATGTCATTGTTGGTGCGTCACATTCCCCTAAAATACTATCTATTTGGAGTTACCCAATGTCAGACAACAATTTAATGATAGAACCAAATCTAAATTACGATGGTACGGTAAGAAAAGTTGAAGTAATTCTTCCCACCTATGAAGGTAAAATCGTTTTTCATTTCTTATAAACGGATCTTTGAGCTGCGATTTTATTGTGTGTTAATTCTCTAAATTGATACCGTGTTGCTCCCGTTGAAAGTCTTGCTTTTTCTACTATATTTGTATATATCTGGAGATGCTGATTTGCAATATTATCCCATAAGATTTTCTTTCCAAATTCCGTTACATTTAACTCATACTTTGGATAGTTTTGGTCCATTTCTTTGAATGCTTTTTCAAAAGAATTAGGGTCCCTTTTGGAAACTATTCCTAAATTCATACTGAAAAATTCTTTGAAAAATCCGAGATTTGATGCGATAAATGGTTTTCCGTGTCCCAACCCGTCAAACATTGTCCCGGAACCAGAACTTACCTTATAAGGCAAAAATAAAACATCTACTGCAAAGAGTAACAATGAGAGCTCTTCTTCTGTAAGATAGTCTTTGTTTAAGTTAATAATATTTTTCTCTGGTAACTCTATTTCAATATTTTCTTTGTTATAGAAATTTTTGGAATAATTAATTACCAATTTCCAATTCATAGGCATTTGGATTTTTTTTATCATATCCCAGCCTTTAGTTTTAGTAAAGAAGCCCTGAGCTAAGGCTAATCTACCATTTTGAGGCAAATGGAGTTTATTTCGTGCTTCAGCCTTGGAAACTACTTTTTGGTAATAGGGTTCTGATCCGTGGTACACCACCGTTGTATCGGGGATCAGTTGTCTTAAATAATTTGAAAAAACTATACCACAAGCGCTTTTTTCCATTAGATGTTTATTTATTGAATGGAATTTGTTATAGTTTATGAATTGTCTCCATAACCCGTACAATATCTTTAAATTAAATAGATCCTTTTTTTTCTTAGATATATTTACCAACTGCATCCATTGTTTAAAATACATGGATGTATGAAATGTAGTTACTATCGGAACATTACATTGTTCATAAAAATCGTCTAGACCCGTATAAGATTTAGGCGGATATACTGGGTTTTGATGATAGTAATATAATCCATGTTCATGTTGAATATGAACAATGTCGGGCATAATTTTCTTAACCAATGCAGTTAGTATATTGGAATTAAGATTTTTTCTGTTATGAGCTGATAAACCATGATATTTACCACCGCCATGAGAGTCAGAGACGACACTCACCTCTAAGCCCTTTAAAAGGAGGGATTGAACCAAGTTTTCTGTATACCTTCCCACACCTCCATGCATCGGTGGGTATTCAGTACTTACCATTAAAATTTTTAATTTAGGGAGCAAATGTTAATACTTATTTATTTGCAACAAAGTTCAAATAGCTCCCGAATTTTGGACTGGTGCTTGGAATTTGGTGAGTTGACTGCTTATTATCTTATTTAATGTAGGAAAATGACAATATACTCCTAAATAACCCGAAATAAATTGAGATTACGGATTTAACCTCTTGATGCTGGGACCTGTCTATTTCGATGAATTGACGGGAAAATATTAAACCTAACAGTTAGCGACTGTTAATTCGTGGATAACCTGCCTCTGCAATAGTGAATGCATCTGTTGTAGTAAGATCAATCGTACTATTTACGATGTTTATCAACTAATTTTAATTGGACCCACAAGGCAGTACTATTGGACCTAATATTCTTTCTTTTATTGGTCGGTTATATATTAATATAGAACCTCACAAAAATTCCTTACGATTTTCAGGTGTTTGCTGATGACTGCTTCATCACCCATCGATTGAACATATGGTTGTAGTGGTTTTGATTTAGGCAATACGATAATTTGAATGAAATATTGTGAATTATAAAAAAATTCACGAAGTTATGGTAGTCTTTAATGTAAAAAAATTTATTTCTAATATGTTCATGCTCGAAAAAAGACATTCGGTATTCATAGATTTCTCGTTGGGCGCGCTGTAAAATACAAGCTAAGGGGGAAGCCGGACTTTACGACGTTTTATGAGAAATCCTTAGGGATGAAATATGTTATGAATCTCATCTCCTGTATTAAATGCATTTAATCGAAATTCAAAAATATTTTTATATTTAGATAATAGCTTTTAAAATCAAAGGTGAAATTATTTATGATTATTTCAAGACTTTTTCCAACAGAATAAATTCTTTATTTCAGGAAGTGTTTGTTATTTGTCCCACTTTTCTTAACACATCTATCAAAGTCGGTTTTTGGCACTTCTAAGTCCATGAGAATTTCTCATACTAATGGTGGGTATGACATTGTAACAGTAGTCCAAAATGACAGATCCAATTTGGCAACAAAATTGTGATATTGCGTAATTGAGTTAAGGATGTGGCAATTAAAATGTGGTTTCTCGAGCAAATATATAAAAGAGACTTGATGCTGAAATCCAGCATTGATAACCTTTTCCTCATCCTTTACATTGGGTTTTGCCCCGAGGTCAGTTATACACCTCTTCTTAGTCCTAACTACATAGCTGCTGGGAACAGACCGATCTGTTGAACCAAATGATGAGAAGAGTATTAAACTAACTAAATCCGAATTCATATTAGCTAATCCTTGGAAGAGAATGGGAAATTGAATGACGAATGCACTTTCCCCACGTATCTATAGAGTGAAACTGATCAACTCCCTTGATTGGACAAATATTTCAGACAAATGAATCAAAACTGAAATATACTAATTGATCTTCTGCAACGGATTTCCTATCGACAGTAAGAAGATTAAGCTTTACTGTTACGAAACCTCTATCTTATCCTCAATACAATACTAGGCAAAGTAATCGCCGTAACAAAAAATGATGAGCCGATAACTCACACTTCTATAACCTCTGAACATTACAAAATAACTGGAAACACGTAATACTAGATACTAATAACCTTTTTTTGTACAATAAGAAGATATGAGTTTAGTTGGAGGAATAATTGTTTTAATAATAGGAATCATTTTGTACGCAATAGCTGGTATGTTACCACCAGTGGCTACAAAAATCGCTAGGATTTTAGGAATTGTTTTGGCGATAATAGGTGTAATCATGATTGTGCTTGCAGCTGTAGGAGTTGCATTTGGTTTTGCTATACCTCTATAAGCCTAATAATTGAATTCAGACCAGATGTAATACAATTTTTTTTATTTAAATTGTTTCTATAACATAATCATTAATCTTCTATAGCTTCTCATGTGATCCTCTGCTGCCTCCTTTATGGATTAAGAGATGACAGATGAGGGTTAAGTCAAAATATATTTATGGTCTGATCATATAGAATCAAAGATTGATAAAACCAAAAACCTAACGTTTCTTAGAACCGAAAACATGAATATATCTTACAATGATGTTTATGACGGCATAGGATAATATGGAAGCAATTACTGAAGAGATGGTTGTTGATTCTACTGGTGAATACCCCAATTTGAGAAGCTGAATTATGAGAATAAATCTCGTTATATTATTTACAATGTCAAAAACAGAACTAGCAAACAACATTTTAATCAAAATTTGTTTTAATTTTTGAAAATTTAATTTTCCGGTCAGTTTCTTAGTATAGCTTTGTTTGTTGTCCAGATGAAAGAGAATCGCGAAAATTGTCTTGTAAGTAAGATAACCTGTTATGACAGTCAATGCCGAGTTTAGCACAAAATCGACGGAATATTCAGCAGAATAGTGTGCAACAACTAAACTAAGTAGAAACCCAGAAATGCCTGAGATTAATAAATTCTTATTTAACGAAAAGGTATTGTAATATTTTAGATAAGCATCTCTTAGATAGCTGTTAATCTTATCAAACCTCCATTTCACTTACTATTAAAAATAAACAAAATAATATAATAAGTACACGGAATTTTATAACTCGTTAATATACCTTAATTGGACGTTTTTCAAATCGTAATAAGATAGAAAGGCGTGAGAGAGGTTTTTCTGAACATTCGGCGTGGTACTCTACTTTAGGCTCTGAATTTTGAGTTCTGGTTCTCTACTACTATCAAAAGCGCTTGTTTTGAGCGTTCATTCAATGCTTCTCTTACATGTATCAGACTTGTGTATTTTATTGATTCAGAAAACAGATCGCGTCAGTTTGAAAAAAATTTCAATCATACTCAAAAAAATACCACAATAAGAAAAAAAGCATCGTATTATTGCAGAGCACTAATTATGCTATCTCCTTAATTATAATACATTAGAAAATGTATCATGACCAAATATTCAAAAGATTATAGGGTACAGAAGCTAAAGAATTCAATAAAATTTTACCTACCTCGAAAAGAAGGATATCTTGAAGTTGTAAAAAAGTTATCAAGCGAGTTTGAGGGCATGACTTTAATCGAGTTTGACGGCTATTTTGAAAATAAAATCGAACCAACGAAGTATGTTCGGGTTGAGGTACACAAAAATAAGCTAAACGAAAAGGGCCTGATAAAACAGGCAAACGATCTCAGAAAAATTTTAAAGCAAAAGAGTATTGCAATAGAGATTAACAACGAAATGATTCTGGTCGAAGCCGATGCCGATTGATTAACTAGTACACTACAGCCTTTCAAACAGCTATTTCACCATGATTTGATTGTTACTTACTCAATATGTAAGTTCAGTTTTCCGTAGTAAACAACTTCTTATATCTTATAAAATTTTCAGATGATAACATCCTTGCCCTGTCTATAATGGATTATTCCTTAGGCAGTGATAAAGTCTGTATATTTCTATTAGTGATCAAATGTCAATGGTGTTTAACCAGTAAACTTTTGAAATAGGTTCTTATAAAACAGTACGTACAATATTGAATTATTTTTTGAAATTATCTCAAAATTAAGGAAAAGATCTGAAACAAAAATGAATCTGTTACTTAAAGTTTAAATTACATCTAGGGATTGGTAACTCATGTTTATGTCTGTTGTTTTGTATCCACTCAATAACGGTCGTTACGTCTTTTCGATCCACGCCTATTATTTCAGGAACAGGTAAATCTTTCAATATCTTGTCAAAATTTATTTGACTAAGGATTTTGTCAATTGTATCGTAAGACACTCCGATTTCGCCCTCGGCAGTCTGTCCCTTCCATAGCCTTGCACTGCTTTGTTTTTCAATAATGTGCTGCGGGACTTCCATATATCTCGCAAGTTTCCTTACTTCTGTTTTATACAGGTCTGCAATTGGGAATATATCTGCTCCTCCATCTCCATATTTTGTAAAGTATCCAAGTTGCAATTCACTTTTGTCTGCAGTCCCTACGACGATACCTCCCCGAGCTGCAGCATAGTAGTATAGAATAGCCATCCTTAGTCTCACCAGAAAGTTGGCTTTCGCAAGCTTATGCCGGGGAAAGTCCTTTATAATATGATTTTTACCCCTCCCTATATCTATTATCTCATAATTGATGTTCAATTTTTTTGAAATTTCCAACCCATGTCTTACATCAACCTTCGGAGTTACAGAATAGTCTGGAAGTAATAGGCCCAGAACCTTGTCAGAACCCAGAGCCTGAGCTGAGATATATGCCGTAACAGCCGAGTCTATTCCACCACTAATTCCAATGACTACACATTTTGCGTTTCTCAACCTTACCTCTTTATTCAAGAATCTTGAAATTTTCTTTAACACTCTTCGTTCATCCAAGTTTCAATAAACCCTTTTACTTGTAACATATCGCATACGACTCGAAATGTAATTATCTCTTATTATTTAAATTAATATGATTGGAAGCAATTCAAGGATTGTGTAATAGTATTTGAGGTCATGTTACAAAAGCAAAATTGCCAATAAGTGAAAATCTTGAGATTTTATTCTAATATTCTATCATATTTGTGGGGAGATTTCTTCAGAATAATTTCGTAGCCAAGGATATAACTTTGTCTTGAAATCCTAGAATATTATGAATCTTGCCAGTATGTACACCCAAATATTCATTATAAGTTAGAAAGCAGTCGGCATTTTCTTAGGTGCTTCACTGATCTATCAAAAGCAAGGCGTAAAAAGGCAAGAACAATCATCTGAGAGAATGCTAGAATTAAACAATTTCGCTAGTATGTTCATTAATACTCATCATTTATAATAGTCGAATTTATCGAAAAAATATTTATTAATTAGCCTCCTATCAACAATCATAAAAAGAGGATCTCGTTTAATTCGAAATTACAAAATACACATCTTGGCGTAGAACTTAGATATTTTTATCTATGCCGTATTTAACTTATCATCATAACAGCACCAGTCAATTAGAAATTTCCCAGCTGACTTAGTATCTTCAAAAATCCTTTTACTAGCAAAATCCGAGTTATTTGGTATACCACGAAAGTCTGAAAGTTCAAGTGGAGTATTATTTAGTGTAATAATAAAGTCGATATTGGCCTTCACAGCTGAATCAACACCTAATGGTGCATTTTCGACAACTAGAGCTTCATGGGGTTTTAGTTTAAGTTTAGAAAGGGCCGTGCTAAACGGCTCAGGACTTGGTTTGCCCTCTCCCAAGTCTTCACCAGAAATGATCAAATCAAATTTACCCAAATGGGTTTGTTTCAACAGGGATTCAATCTCTTTTCTAGAAGCACCGCTCACCACGGCCTTTAAGCAATTCTCACAATTGAGTGATTCAATTAATTCCTTTACTCCGGTAAAAGCTCTTGCTCTTTGGATCTCTTCGAATAATTCCTTTTTCCTATCACTAATACTCTCTACAAGATTCTCATCAGGTGGTCTCAGATTACTTCGTTTGAAAATTTCCTTTATAAGTAATGGCCCCGGCATCCCCTCAAGCAAAAACACATCTCTTTTGTCGATCTCAAGTTTAACTTCTTCCCTAAATGCGATATGAAAAGCCTCTGCATGAAATGACATTGCATCTATTAGTACACCATCCATGTCAAACAAAATCCCTTTCAACTTTAACGAAATAATCCGTTCAGCAATATAAAGTAGTGTAAGCCACGGAATTGGTCCTATGCCTGCTAATATTTAACAGAAAGAGGTCTACCCAGTGGCGTGTTTCTTGGACAAAAATACTATTTTCCCGAAAATATTAGAATTTACATTTCTCAATGCTTTTTTTATATAACATTAGTTGCGCCTCAGAATTAATGATATTAAAGAAAAATTTTTCAATCCTCCAATAAACAGAATCCCTGACGAATTTACCGAATAAGACACGTTGATTTTTTTACTGGCGGTAGCGATATAAATAGAGGTAGGTTGATGGGTAACGATTTCTTTATAGCCTAAAGTTAGATGGTAGAATCAAATAGCCGATCAATTACATAGCAATAATGATTTTAAGATTAGTAAATCAATCCGGATGACCTAGTATTTTGCGTACATAGTTAATTTCATTGCTGTAATACAGTATCAATGATTTCTTTTAATGATGCAATCTTAACTGGTTTTTGAACTATTTCATTAATTTTGGCAAGCCTATAAGTCTCACTCAGCATTAAATCCTCAACCATAAATGCTGTTATCAGTATGATTTTGATCTTACCATTAAATTTCCTGATTTCAGCAGCAAGCTCTAATCCTGACATTTCTGGCATCCTTAAATCGGTTAGTATCAGTGAAAACTCCTTAGTACCTTGTTTAAAGAATTCAAGTGCCATTAAGGGATCCGTAAAGGCGACTGCTTCAAAACCCATCCTTTCTAGAAAGGCCTTAAATAATGAAGCCAGTTCCGTTTCGTCTTCAACCACCAATATAGACGAAGGTCCTGACATATCAAATAATCTCGTCGGTGAATATTTAACCGTTTTTAATCGGTAATCACCGAAAAGTTTCTACTAGCAAAGCGAGTTGAAATAAGTACGTTATGGAATAAGATTTCCTCTGGTTGTCACATGATCAATCAAATAAATACAATAGGCACCTACAAGAAATCGGTCTGTTTCTTACCTGGTTAGGGTGACCTCGCATTTGCATATAAAGAACAACTCATTTCTTTCGAATGATCATGATACCTTACAGAACTGAGAAATTGCAAAACTTGCAGCTCTGATAACTAAGTACGTTCAAGGCCTACTAGTATGTTAAATGCTAATTTACTAGCAAACTAAGTGAAAAAGTAACTCTACCATTGCCGATCTCTCAATAATTTCTTGTGTGATTCTATGCCCTTAACATACAACCGTGAGCTACTATTATTTTTTGATCAAATACGGCCGAAAACTCCTTCCCTTCGTTGATAAGGAACAGCATTAGGCGAAAAGGGCATTAATATTCCCTTATTGGTCCCTGATCCCGGATCCTCAACGTTAATTATAGCATATCGCACATTTTTAGATCTCCCTTCTATTCATTGATCATTATTAAGATCCGAAATTCTGTAGTTAACATGCGACTTATCAAATATTACTGTTTCAAAATCATTCTCAGTCATATCCCCTGTCTTAACTGGGTAATGAGGTACCACTTTTAAGTCAGACACGCTTACAGATAAAAAAATAATACTTTCATTCTGATTAATATGATATGATAACAACTGATCGTAGTTTCTAGTGAGATTTTAAAGGATTATTTAGTAGATCGGTAATTACTTGATATATTTTAGCCTATCAATATTAACAATTAAAGATTCTTGGGAAGGCATGAATTAATGATTACTGACTCGAAAACGTTATTAAAAAAAAGTGTGTTTATCGGTCATATTTTCCATTAAAATTCTATTGTCCTTGGAGCCCTATTCACGACGGCAAATTTATATTCCGCGGAATACTTTTGCTTAGGCCTTGATCCTCTATTACTGGATAGACTATTAGTTCGGTATTTGACTTCCAGTTCGGATTCTCTGTTCGTATCTAATCGAGCGTAAAATCATAATTTTATTATCAATCAAACCTAAAACAGTTACTCCTGATCGCCAAAACTCAACCCGGTCGCCGTTTTTAGAACAATTGGAATGCCCTATTAATTTAATTACAAATGGAGTTTGAATTCGAATTGTTCTACAATTTTCTTCCCAAGAAATGTGGATTATGAGCAAGATTTAGATCGGTTCACTCCAAATACAAAAGAATCTCACTGGTAGTAACCTTTTCTGTCACCTTTTTGTGCTCGATTTTGAATAATAAATTTAGTCCCGCATCACTTGAATAAAATGAATGATTGTTACCGTTATAAGAAATTAATCCGTATTCAATGAGGTAAAATAAATATTTTTTTATTAATTCATCTGAAATAGGTAATAATCTTTGAATATTGCAATAAATACTCTGGACTGGTGAGCCTTTCAGACACATTAGCAAGATGGGTTGAAAGATAATCGCCTGCATAACCAAAATATTTTGAGTTTTCTCCTCATCCTTAATTAATTTCATTATCATATCCCGCTGCGACTTTCTCAATACTAACCTGACTGATATTTTTCCTTAAGTTAGAGAAACTAATTTCGAATGGGAACTTCACAGTTTCTTTATCGAAATAACTGCTCAATCCTTTGCATGTCCGACCAGTCCCTCCTATAAATACTGGGCACATTTTAGACAACTTGATATTATCTAAGCTGATCTTGGTCATGTTTGAAAATTCTAGCGCAACATTCTATATAAGGGGTGATCCGCCTACTCTCCTAGTGACTATCTTAACAATAATATAAAAGAATTCGAGCCATAGATTCTACTTTTATAAAGGCAGGTTACCTCCTATTGACATACTGTCAATCATGTCTATCCACATATGGGTTTAACAACGGCAAAGAAGACGGCATGAGTGAAACTAAATTTAAGCAGTAAGGATGATTATATATAAATTGAACATCATCCATGGATGGCTTCAGCTAAAACGGAGAGTCAGCATGGTTCCAAAGACATAGATAGGTTAGTCCAATCTGGCACATAGTCAAAGAACATTTACTGATCGCCTCGGTGGATCTGATCAGCTTTCGGGGTTAATATCACCAATAAGCTTTGAGGATTCCATTACACTTACGATTTGTAAATCATCGCTACCTGAAATAATTTTTGATACGGTAGGTTTTGCTTCCTTTCCCAATATCATAGCCTCTTTCCCTTTGCGCATCAACACTACAGTCATGCTATTTTCAGTCAATATATGTGCAAAATTCTTGGCCACTTCTAATTGCTTTTGGAAAGTTGATTCTTTATCAGTCATGGAATGAATAAATTCCTTAGCGCCATCCAGTTTTTCTAATATTCTGTCTACCGAACTCTCGCTATTCGTACCAACCGGTAAGCCTTTATCTTTATGTGTATCGCTAATACTTCCTTTAAGGAAATCAAAGAGGTCTGGTTCTAGTATATCGATATTAATTTTATTTGAATAATTCTCGGAACTGGCAACGATATCTATGGCTGATTTGTCTTGAATTTCAATATGTATTTTTCCACTCTTTATTGTCATAAGTGATTTTACTAATTTATCGATCAAAAATTTTCCAGAATTCTCAATTTTTTGGTGGTCAATGCTTGTCAATCCGATCAGTCTCAATTATTTGTTAAAAAGCTTCTAAAGCTTCGGTTGACACAATATTCGACCTGAGTCATATCAATGAATGATATCATTGTTGCTATCATAGCCTTGAAGATCTTCTTTACTTGGAATTTCTTTACCTTTTGCCTCATCAAAGCTTTCGTTTTTTTTCTTATGAACCTCTGCAGAAATTTTGATCGTACCATTAACCGTAAGGCTACCGCCGCCTACCTGGCGTCCGTCCGGACCTTGAGCTCTGGGCATCTCTATCTTGATGTTATCAAATGAATAAGTAACTACTGCACCCTTTCCCGTTAGCTTCTCAACTAATTGCTCAAAAATGGGGGCGCCTTCTTGTGATATTTTATGAGTTATCTTATTTAGATTATTATTGATTTGATTCATTCTAGATACTTTATATAATTACATGAAACGTTATAAATCGTATATATTTTGTTATCTTGGTATTGCGGTCTCGTCCGATGAATAGTTTCATGTGGCTTTATCCTCTGAGGCACTAATCTGAAGTCATAATTATTATATTATCCTCAGAAACAAAGCCCTTTAATTGGATAAAGTGGATTATTTTAATAGTTGATCCCTGAACATTGTTCTTTTGTATCAGAAGGCACGAAATGTCCACTTCCGCCTGAATTCATTATCGAGGTAGAAGATGAAACTGACGACAACAGTAAATTTATGATAGGGGTGACCTGTTCCGATCACCGGGCCTTGTTGGAGAATAAATTTCATTTGCTACAAAAAAAGAATGCTATTCCTTCAGGTAGAATAAGTTTAACGAACATTCGGATAATCCACACTGACTGTATTAAAGGAACCCGAGAAGATGAGGAAGAGGTTCAGATCAAAAGACTAGATTCTTAGATGGTTGTTATATTATCTCAATAGTAATGCCTTATCTTGACGACCTTTCAACACGTGAATAATATTTGAAGCAGCTATTTCTGACATTTTATTTCGTGTATCGATACTCGCGCTACCTATATGTGGTAATAGAACTACATTTTGCATTTTAATAAGCGGATTGTTACTCCGGATTGGTTCGTCTTCAAAGACATCTAGGCCGGCTCCGGAGATCAACTTTTCTTTTAGGCCCCGAATCAAATCATGTTCTTTAACAATTTTGCCCCTTGATATATTAATCAAATACGCATTCTTTTTCATTCTCTTTATCATTTCATAATCAATTAAATGGTAGCTGTCTTTATTTAGAGTACAACTGATTACAATATAGTCTGAATCTGAAACAAGTGTTTGCAAATTGCAATATTCTATCTTGTCAAACAGTTTATTTTTCTCAAAATCACTCGGTTCAAAATTCCTTTTTGTAAATAATATTTTCATCCCAAAACCAATTGCTCGCATGCAGATTGCGCTACCGATTTTCCCTAATCCAATGACTCCCAATGTCTTATGATGTAAATCCCTTCCAATCATTAGCTCGGGATTCCAGCCATATTTCCATTTACCCTTTCTGAGGTATTTGTCAGCCTCAACTAACCTCCTGCCAAGGCAAAGCATTAGCCCGATTGCTATATCCGCCGTTGTTTCGGTAAGGATGTCTCCTGTATAACCTACCATTATTCCTCTACTCCTTGCTTCTGAAATATCTATATGTTCATAGCCTGTACTGAAAGTGCTTATAACTTTGAGTGATGAACCTGCAGCGTCCATTATTTCTTTGTCAATTTTGTCATTAAGAAAACACAAAATCGCATCTACTCCCTTTACTTTATCCAATAGTTCCGAGTATCTAAGGGGCGCCATTTTTTGATTAATAATTAAATCACAATGAGTCTCCAAGAGGCTTAGACCTACTTCTGGAATCGGTCTCGTTACTAATACAATCGGTTTATTTGGTTTAGACAAATAATGTCTATTGAGTTCCCGTAATATTATTTGTTGATTGAGTCCTGATGATTTATACTAAATTCAATATACATCATACCTTCCTTCAACCAAAAAATCATATTTTTATTTAGTCAAAACCAGCATACAATCCTTAAACCTACATTAGATGTGTTTTCCTAGAATTAAGGTTCTAAATATATGTCACTGTTATCACCTATGAAGCCTTGAATATTATTTGAGGTTTCTAAATTAGGTTGGCTGAGGTCATAATAAAAGATAGTGAACGTTGTTGCAAAGTTTGAATCCATAGTAGCAAAAACAAGAGGCTATATATTACAAGTATATTTTTATAGACTATTGATTATTAGATTTCATGCAAGACCATTCTGCTAATGTGCAAGAGAATGGAATGGATTCAGTCAGCAACCCCAATAGGCCTAGGATCCGAAAAAAGATCGCATTTAAGGATGATCATGATAATTTAGAGGCAACGCTGATAGAAAAAAATTCTAAGGAATCATCAGAAACTCTATTTGCAAACATAGTGGGCTATGACGACATTAAGAAAATTTTTAGCTATGCATTTAATTCGTCGTTACCAGTCCATATATTGCTGGTCGGTCCACCTGGCTCTGCTAAAACCTTATTCTTGATGGAATGTATGAAACTTTCTCGTTCCTATTTTACATTGGGTAGTCATAGCACCAAAGCAGGTATGTTAGATTACCTATTTAATAATAGACCAAAAAATCTGATAATCGATGAGATTGAATATATGGCAATTAAGGATCAGGCAGCGATGCTGAGTTTAATGGAAACAGGAATATTAAGCGAAACCAAATATGAAAAAACTCGAAAATCCATCATGAAAACATGGGTTTTTGCATCTTGCAATGACGAAAAAAAACTTTTGACCCCATTATTGTCGCGGTTCTTTGTATTATATTTTAAGAAATATGACTATTCTACATTTGAAAAGATAGCAAATCACATTTTAGGAAATGAGTGCAACATTGATTTGGAAGTCTCAACGCTGATTGCGCATTTAGTTTGGAATAAGCTTAAATCCAGAGATATAAGGGATTGTATCAAAATAGGTCGAATTTGCAATAATAAAGAAGATGTTTACATGATAGTAAAAACTCTATTACGCTATGATAATACTAATTCTGGTAACATTAAGAAAATTTAGACAGAACCATTTAGCTGCGGTTATTTGAATTTCTTGGCCACCTTCTATGTATATAGACAAAGTAAAAAAATATAGTGTTCCTGTTTTGAACAATGAACAAGAAAAACTGAAAATTTTTATCTGTGGTCCAACCTTATATGAAAAAAGCCACTTGGGACATGCCCGAATTTTTATTTTTTTTAATTTTTTGATTAATTATTACAAATATCTGGGCCAGTCTCCTATTGCTGTAGTACAACTAACCGATATCGATCCTAAAATATTTTCCAAAATCAGGACAAATGATGAGAATGTCTCACTTGAAAATATAACTGAGCGTCATCTAACCCAATTAATAGAGGACTTGCAGAAATTACAAGTTATTAACAGTTTTACATTCACCCGAGTGTCTAACTTTCAAATCCAAATGATGGACCAAATAATAAACTTACTTGAACTCAAAAAGGCTTACTCATATGGAGGCAATGTTTATCTTAAAATAGATTCAAATATCAAAAGTCCTTTTGGTTTTACATCAAAACAATTAGATAACATGCCTATTGATATCTCACCAGGTAAACTAGATCAGAAGGACATAATGATTTGGACTGCTGATAATTTCTATGATCTCTTTATGAGGGGCGACGATCGCTCTGAATTCTATTTTAGGAAATTAGTTAGTGGAATCCCTGGATGGCATTTTCAAGATTTTCAAATAATAAAATCTATATTTAACAACCGTTATGACATTCACGGTGGGGCGGACGAGCTTGAGTATCCTCACCATGAATTCATTTTCAGAATTTCGCAACAAATGCAGATGATGAATCACCAAATGGAAAAAAAACCAAAGTGGATTCATATAGGTATTGTGAAGATCAAATCTAAAAAAATGTCTAATTCTAAAGGCAACACAATTGCTATCAGTGACTTTTTAAACAAATATTCTCCGAATACGTTAAAAATCCTTTTTTTGCGCGAGATCTACAACAAAGACGTTAGTTTTAATAAAAGAAAATTAAGGAATGCTATTATCATAGATCAAGAAATTTCATCATATTTCTCTTCGGAACTTGTCAAGAATGGAAAATTAGTAGAAACCGATGACGAATCTAGTATACAAAAACTTACCGAGTTTTCGAAAATTTTGAACAATAATTATGACACAAGGTCCGCAATCAGTTATATCAGAAAGTGTATAAGAGTTCTAGAAAAACCTACTTATTTGAAGAAGATGACCGAATTACTTGGATTGCGATATTATTGATAGGCTGAAATCAAATGAAGTTGAATTCTGTAAGAGTTGGAGTAGCCAGATCATTGACCTAAATGAGTCATTTAGTATTTTATCTAATCAAGGTTTAAAAGGCGACTATTTTCTTAACCGAGTTATTTTAACTGTGGGGATTGAGGCGTTTGAAAGGGGAGAAAAAGACATTTCATCAATCGTGACACGAATCAAGAAAATTTCCAAACAGCGAGCAATTGATGTTTATATCCACATAACCGATAACTTTTCACTCTTTAAATCAGTACTTGAAAAGAACGGCTTGAGAGAAATTGATAAATTGACAGGTTTAGTCAATGTCGTTGAGGAGCAAGAATGCTTTTCAAAAAATGAATTCCAAATAAAAAAACCATTCCCAAATAGAGAGGCTTGTAAGGTGGTCAGGTCCGCAAATGAGTTGAATGAATGGCTAAACGTTTATTGCCAGGCATTTGGAATCGGCAAGGAAAATAAAGCCGCTATTCGGACTAGTATTCAAAAAGAGAGTTTTAGAGAAAGTAAATTTATCTTGTTTGAACAACAACTCAATGATAAATCAAATAGGCATAATTTAAGACAAACAGGATGTTGTTTGCTTTTTCCTACAAATAACGTTCTGGGCCTATACTGCTTAGGCACCGATCAGAGGTTCCGAAATATTGGTATTGCTTCTAGCCTTATAGATTTTGCAATAACCTATGCCAAAATCAATGGGTATGATTTTATAGGACTACAGGCGCTGGAAAGTGATCATATAATAGGATTTTATCAAAGACGACGTTTCACAGCCGTTTATACCAATTCTATCTTTTCTCTCCCTATCAGTTAGATTTAATAGATGATTTGGAGCACTTATAAAAAATCTATTGAAATTTCTTGAACGTATACGGGACGATATGATTTTTCCAGTATTCGTTTATGAGGACGAGCACGCTTACAAACAAAGCTTAAATTCTGGGTATATGAATAACTCTAAGGTATTTTCAAAAAATTTGATTATTAGATTTGAACAATTAGCTCAGCTAAAAATATCTAATTTATTGTTATTTGGGATACCAAAAAAAAGAGACAGTTTGGGGAGTGAAGCTTTTAATATGAATGGTGTGATTCAAAGGTCAATTAAGACAATAAAAAAAACTTTTGACAGGAAATTTAATATTCTATCGGATGTTTGTATATGTCAGTACAATACAAGCGGGCATTGTGGTGTTACTAATGGATTATATCGTGCAGCTAAGCATCATAAGCATGAATTGAGAATACATAATGACAAAACCTTAAATATTCTTGGAAAAATTTCGTTGAGTCTTTGTGAGAGTGGAACCGATTTCATAGCTCCTTCGTCAATGATGGATGGTCAAATCATGTACCTTTCTAATTTGTTAGATATGAGTGGCTTTAAAAAAGTCAAGATTATGAGTTATTCCGCTAAACATAATTCTTGTCTATACTCGCCATTTCGTAATAATAATTATCATAATACTCGCTTTATTGATAAATCAAGTTATCAAAGTAATATCAATAATCCAAGGGAATCAATGCGAGAAATTTTACATGATGTAAAGGAGGGCTCAGATTGGGTAATGATAAAACCTTCGTTATGGTATATGGATTTAGTAAGATCAGCTAAAAATCTAATAGACGTTCCCTTAGTGGTTCAGAATGTCTCAGGTGAGTATGCTTTGTTAAAAGCAGGATCAAAAATAGACCCAATTGATCAACGGGAATGGATAATCCAATATCTCAAGAGTTTAAGAAGGGCTGGTGCCGACAAAATAATATCATATTCGATGCTTGATCTGTTCGTTGAATTTGAGAAAAATCATCCATTATCAATTTGAGCTCTGATTCTGAATGGATTTTTCTGGAAACGAGATCATTTGACCACTTGAGGAATCAATATAATATTTTGTATTGTTTGTTGTGATTTCCCAGCCATAATGGATACCACCGGTTAAGGGTTCAACTGCAGTGCCTAGTAGTTTGCCTATTTCACGAGTATCTTGATCTGCTTGATATATAGTCCCATCGGGTTTTACCATTACGTATTGAGATGTAAATTTCCCTTTAAGATCTGCAAAGGTTATCTTGTTCAACCGATCCAGGGACTGATTATATACATCATGGAGAATTATTATATAGGCTTCTTCTGGTATGAGTTTACCAGAGGTATAATTGGGTTGAGTTAGTGAGTAACTGAGTACCCAATACATCGCCAAAGTAAATCCGATGGATAAAAGAACTATGAATATTACTTTATTACGGGCAATATCAAGTTTCATAAAGGTATTTTATTGACAGAAAAACACTATATAATCATTGATTTATGCCATTACGATTAGAATATATATCAATCCTTTTAAAAACTACATATCCCGCGGTAGCTCAGCCTGGTAGAGCTTTCGGCTGTAGTTGTTGGCAAAATATTGCTAATCGTACATCAGCCTATCAGGCTTACATTCAACAGTAACCGAAGAGTCGCAGGCTCAATCAAGAAATAAGAGATTATTTTTTGGAGTAAATCCTGCTCGCGGGATACAAACAGATAAAAATTTTGTTTATTGATTTGGATTTATTATGGCCCTACCAATAATTTTACCATTCTTTAAATCATGTAAAGCTTCGTTGACCTCGTCGAGAGAGAATCGCCTATCTAGGACAGTGCGTACCTTTCCATTGGATGCAAGTTTCACTAATTCTGTCAAATCCTGGAACGTTCCAGTGTAAGCTCCTGTCAATGTATACCCTCTCAACGGAATCATTGGTAAGTTCAACTCCATTGATCCGCCAAATAATCCAACCATAATTAGCTTACCCCTTTTACGTAACATATTAAATGAATTTACAGATGTTATATTGTTATTTACAAAGTCTATGACGACGTCTGTTCCCGAACCATTAGTTAGATCTTTGATCTCTTTTACCACATCTTGTTTCTCTTTGGTATTGATAGTGTTATCTGCACCAAGGTTTTTTGCTTCTGCTAATTTTTGATTATTGACATCTATAACGGTTATTCTGGATTTGTATATAGCTTTAGCAACTTGTACTGCCATAAGCCCTAGTCCACCAGCCCCTACGATTACAATGTTATGACTCTCTTCCAAGCCAGCGATTGGCTTTGCCTTTTTCATTGCGTTGTATGCTGTCAATCCCGAGCAGGCCAGAGATGACGCTGAATCAAATTCTAGACGATCAAGCCTTATCAAAAACCTAGAATCTGGGATTAAAACATATTGCGCATATCCTCCATTTTGATAAATTCCAAGGGTCCTAGGATTATCACACAGATTTTGTTCTCCAGATAAGCAGGCAGGACAAGTCCCTTCGCCTAACCAAGGATAAACTAGCACCTTGTCACCCACATTAAAATTATTTACGCTGTTTCCAACCACTTCTACTGTTCCAGATATTTCATGGCCGGGTATGAGGGGAAACTTAACACCTCTATCTTCAACCTTCATAAAAACGCCTTTGGGTCCTGCATATCCTCCCTCCCATAAATGAAGGTCGCTATGACACACCCCAGTTGCAGCAACTCTAACTAAAACTTGATTTCCTTCAGGTATAGGTTTTTCTACATCATTGATTACTAATGGTTCATTTGTTTTAATAATTTGAGCCCCTTTCATATCAAAATCAAGGTCTCCTTGTTTAATTATCTTTACTAACGAATAAGTATTCAAAAGAATATATTAATTCATATTCAAAAACTATTGATGTCAATGATGACGACGAAGAGCCGTCTGATATTATATGGTGACGAAGATTATGAGTACCTGAGACATCAAACTTATCAAAGTATGAATATCATTTGCCCTTTTTCAACCGATCGGCGGGTCCGAAATAATATCTAAAGCATGCACTTATCATGATAATGCTCTTTAAATTAATTGGAAATGTAAGTACCAAAGAAGTGTATTGTACTACCATTTTTATATTCTTAACAAAGACTGAAGTAACTTGATAACCCGCAGAATAATTTTGTTTAAGGAATGTTAGAAATTTATGAGCTGTAAAATTATATACGATGAAAGTCAATGATAAATCAAAATTAATGAATTCGATACAGCGGTTCCTACTATGTTCCATATATAGCAATAATTTGGTTGATAGCAGGGTTCCTAATCCCATATTGTCATATTTAATGAAGAAATTGGAACTTGATAAGACCTTTTACAATACTCAATTAGGAATACTTGAAGACCGCGGCTTAATAGTTATGAAACAGGATGAACGAGATTCTGAAATTGGCTCAAGCAATATGACTTGTACACTTACGAGCTTAGGTCGCGATCAAATCAAGGTCATCCTTGTCGGAGGGGTATTTGATCTACTGCATGTTGGTCATATTCATACACTTAAATCTGCAAAATTATTAGGTGATGTCCTAATAGTTGTAGTTGCAACTGATTCAACAGTTAGCAACATAAAAAAAAATCGTAAGATTTACCATGATGAAAAAAGTCGGTTGGAGCTAGTTTCATCTATAAAATTTGTAGATAAAGCCCTAATTGGAAGAGAAAAATCGATATATGATACTGTCGAATTCGTTAGGCCAGACATCATAGCTTTGGGATACGACCAAGTTCATGACGAAATTACCATGAAAAAGAATTGCTCTGATCGAGGCTTGAATCTTAATGTTGTCAGACTTTCATCTCCACTTCCCGAACTCAAAAGTTCTTTGATTAAAAGCGAACTGGGAAACTCTTTTTATGATTTTTAAGTATTATTTATATATTCTTTTATCTTTATCACAATATTATCTCCGTTTTTGAAATTTGAAGATTCTTTTAAGTTCGTAGGACCAATGACTTCTATTAGACTGTTATCATGATGAGTCCTTTCTAATAAGAGGATATGAACTTCATTTAAAATACGAACTGGTTGTGATTTGATCCCCTCACGAGAGAATTTTGGCTCTTGAGATATAGTAGCCGGATAGCATCTAACCCAACCAAAGGTTCTATCTGCATTTTTGAAACCATTAATGTAAATAGAGGGATAATTTATCAAATCTTTTCTAGAATTGATGTAGTTCTTATCTTCGATCTTTACATTAAGGGTACCAGGGAATGGTTCATAACCTAATCTATGCAGGAATTGTTTCTTGTATCCTTCTAAGGACATATAATATGCGCCTTCTCCCATCCCAGTGACTATTTTACCCTTAAAAAGCGCCGGTCTAATGTGAGATTCTTCCATAGATACTTTTAATAAATTATAAATATTTTGTAGGATTTCGAAACCTGTTACTGTCAATTTCATTCCAAATTTTTTCTTATTCTTTACTCTTTCGATTAGGTTTTCTTTCTCTAGGTCAATTAATATTTTTGAGGCTGTTTGCTGGGACCTATTGATTAAACGACTTATTTGAGTACTGGTAATTTCCAAATAATTGTCCTTACCTCCATTTGACAATAAATGAATCATAACTAAAAAATGAAAATAGTTAAAGTTTGAATGATCTTTAACCATCATGTGCGATTATCTGTTACTAATAGGCTGACTAATTAACCCAATATCTGAAAATGTTTGAACACGTACATCTGGGCTTGCCTTTTTCAAATTGCCTGTTCTATGACCTATTATGTACTTTATACCGGATTTATTTGCAGCTTCAACGAGCCTCGGTGTTACTATGCCATCTAGTATCAACAAATTTCCGTCCTTCAAATCAGATATTTTCTTCAGTATCTCAGAAATAGGAATTTTGATTATCCTTTTCATTGACTTGTCAAAAACCATTGCATCTAAAGTTTCATTTATTTCTTGAAATACTTTCTTCACGGTGGAGATAACTTCTTCATCTTCTTTCGAAGTAATTGTATCTGTATCGTGCCTTTGGTTG
Organism: uncultured Nitrososphaeraceae archaeon; assembly: GCA_963759575.1. GTDB lineage: Archaea > Thermoproteota > Nitrososphaeria > Nitrososphaerales > Nitrososphaeraceae > Nitrosocosmicus. The sequence continues at coordinate 513,831 of CAVWZU010000001.1, forward strand.
CTATGATCATAATCGTTTTGTTTGCTTAAACTTTGATTTGTAAATTCCCTATTATATGAGAATGAGCTATTCTGATCTTGATTGATTGATTGATTCTGGTTATGATCTACTCTATGATGATTCCTAATCTGTTGAACATTAGATGGGACGGTGTTGGTGTCATTGATTTTATCCTTAATAAATTGTTCAACGTCCTTTAATATTTCTGAAATCTCAAGTGGAGTGCACTCTTCCACCTCTCTACCCGGCGGAGCTCTGTATACCTTTTCTATATCTACTAGTCCCTGTAACTCCTTTAATATCAAGTCTCCTGCCCGATCACCGTCTATAAATGCAATAGTTCTCTTACCATGGGTCAATTTCAATATCGTCTCGTCAATTTTCGCGCCTTCTATTGCAATTGAATTATCATATCCTGCCCTTAAGAGATTAATTACATCCGCACGCCCTTCTACTAGTATTATCCAATCGCTATCAAAAACGCCCACACCACATGCTAGTTGTGCCTTTCCGAATGTAGTCAATCTGCCTGGCTTACTAGCATCATAAACATCCTTAAGCATTTCTTCTCCTTCACTAATGGTTTTTGTGGCCCATTCTTGTACAATTTTCTTAGCCCTGTCAACTATTACTTTCTTCTTTATCGCTCTTATATCATCAATACCGACCAAGGAAAATTTTGCCTGGAAGGGCCCTACTTTATCAATACTTTCAATAGCCGCCGCAATCAAAGCTGCTGTAGATATATCGGTACTCATAGGAATTAAGGCGTCTCCACGTGCTGAGTTGGATTTTGTATCTACGTTAACTTCAATTCTACCTACTTTGGAAACCTTTTGGAGCTCATTCAAGTTCATTTCTGGACCCAACAAACCCTCGGTTTGGCCAAATATTGCACCAATGATGTCGGCTTTCTCTACTAGCCCATCTACATCAAATTTTAGCTTGACATGATATTTTACAATACCAGTGTTTGGCATTTTTATAACTTCATTATTAATTTTATTTATCATATTTCACTGATTATCATACCTATAATGTCTTACCTTCATTAAGTTTTTTGTTTTAAAATTTCCCGTCTGTTATTGACACCTTTAATTGGTTATATCATAATTATCAAATAGACCTTGAAATTATTTAGCTATGTCTTTGCTTTTTTTATAATTTTATAACATACTGTTGTAGAAAGATTTTAACTCCTCAATGGTCCTTACTTTCCCTTGAGTGATTGTTATTATCTTTTTTCTGTAATAATTATCTATATATCTTTGATTTAGTAAATGGGAAATTCTTCTAGTCATTATTTTACCAGTATCGTCTAGATCTAATAACAATATTAATTTCTTGTATCTCACCCTAAAATTATCCGCTAGATCAACAATATTCTTATAATTATGGTACATCTGTATATTTCCAGAACAGCCTAAATATGATAGTGCTTCCAGATCCCTTTTACCTTCAACCAAAATCAATGAATCTTCCGTAGATTCGTTGTTAATCTGCTCCACAAATTCTCGTAATTCTCTAATTTTCTCTATCCGTTGGGTCTTATCCATTAGTTATAATATTCTGATTACGAGCCTACTCTCTTCATTTTGGATCCGCATTTTGGACATGAAGATTGATTATGTTTTGTTCCACAACTCATACAATAATAGCTCACCGAACTACCATTTCCTCCAAATACTGATCCTGCCATCCCCATTTTCTTCATAGCTCTATTTCTAATGTAATAACTAAGCAAAATGAAAACTACTATTATTACCGGCAAAGATAACGGAAAAGGTAGCAAGAACGAGATTGCAAGACTTATTCCTAAGGAAATACCAATCCACAATAATTGTTGAGACAAGAATTGTTTGTTATTATCTATCACTATCTCTCAGTGTTATATTTAAGAAACATTATATATAAAATGTTTCCCATGATGACTAATATCAGAAATTTAGGTATATTCGGTGTAATATTTATATCTCTTTTCTACTTCTTTATTCTTTCCTTCTCGGACTTTATCAGTTTCAATTTTCATTAGACTCCTAGCATACTCTTTAAATTTAATTCCCTCGTCCGTATCTGGAAATTTACTAACCGAAAATTCAAATTGCCTCATGAATTCGATAACCAAGTCTCTAAAATCCTCTTTCGAGGGTCTTTTATTCTGGTTGACCTTCAACCATGAGACAGCTAATTGCGAGGCATATATTTTTGCTATATCTTCCGCCAATCTGTCAACTTCAAAGTAATCAACCACCAAATAACCGCACTCAGATAATTTATAAATTTTATGAGGTTCTTTGAGTCCGCAAAATAGAAAGATAAAAATGTGAATGGATTATAAAAAAATCATCATGCCGATTACCGATGTAACAAAAAGAAGTATTGCACAAAAGCGTCGATTGTTTTTCAAAATCTGTTTTGATTGCGGAGCAAAAAATCCAATAGGAGGAACTAGATGTAGAAAGTGTCATGGCAGTCAAATGCGATTAAAGAATAGAACCCTAGGTGCAAAGAAATAATCTAGTGTTTGGCATATGGTTATTACAATTTTTTAGATTTTAAATAAGAAAACTTTAATTATCTTTTTTGATTCCTACACTTTGAGATAACAAATAATATGAAGTACCCAAAGGTTGTTCTTACCGCTGATAGAACATTAATGTCTCCCTATCGAGGAATTTCACTTGCATCATTTTTTGGATGTGCTCCTGCACTGGATCCAAACCGTAGTCATGATTCTATTTGGTATAAAATTTTAGGAAACCAAGTAACTCCTAAATTGCTTTTTGATTTTATTTGTAATCCTATTGCTAATTCAAACGGATTGGCCGACTTCGCACCTTATGGATTGAGGAAGCTAGAAGCTGCCTTATTGAGGGACGGGTATGCAAAGGAGGATGTAGTCGTTGCTCATCCGGATCATATTGATAAATTTATTGGTCCACAAACTGAATTTGTAGGCACGTATGAGATGGACCCGCTAGGCATGGGCCCTGTTACAATGACATTTACTTATGGTAGAAAACAAATGTCATACGCTGAATTTTATAATCGTGACCTCCATCATCGAATTAATGCTGCCAAACAAAAGAACGGAAGTAAGGCCAAAGTAGTTGTGGGAGCCTCGGGGACATGGCAGTATAACTATGATCCCGCCAAAATTGAAGAATATGGATTGTACGCGATCGTAGAGGGGGATTTAGGAGGTATCGGACCTGAACTAGATGGAGTAGGAGGAAGGTTCTTTGATGCTATGATCAATAACGAGTTGGAAACAGCTAATCCTTTTAAGAAATCTGAGTTTAAAGTCGAAGTCAAAGAATTTGATCGAAATGGCAGGAAATATCATGGCAGGTTTGTTCATTATTCCAGGGAACCAAAGGTAGATGAAATTCCAGAAATAATCAATCCCAGTATGCACGGAATGGTGGAGGTAATGAGAGGATGTGGAAGAGGGTGCAAATTTTGCGATGTTACACTTAGACCTTTACGCTATTATCCGGTAGAAAAAGTGCAAAAGGAAATCCGTGTTAATATGAAATATGGTGGATTAAAAAATGCTTGGATTCATAGCGATGATATTTTTGTTTATGGACTTAATCCAAGGACAACTAAAAATATGCAGCCAAATAGGGAGGCTATTGAAGAATTATTCAAGGGGATAATGGAGACAGGAGTAGAACATACCAATCCTACTCACGGAACTTTAGCAGGCGCCATTGCAGACGAGAGACTTATCCCTAGTCTTTCGCGGATAATCAAAGCTGGACCTTCAAACCATATTGGTGTTCAGTGTGGATTCGAAACAGGCAGCATCAGATTAATAGGGAAATATGCTGACAGAAAGTTAGCCCCCTTTAGACCATCCGAGTGGCATTGGGTTGTAAAAGAGGGTGTAAAAACACTAAATGAAAATTATTGGGTACCTGCGTTTACCCTTATCATGGGATTAGATAACAATGAGACTGCTGACGATAGTTGGGAGACCATCCAACTTATACACCAGTTAGAGAAAGAACAACCTGATTCCAAATTCACTGTTACGCCATTGACTTTTGTTCCGATTGGTCTCTTGGAAAAATCCGACTTTTTTGACATTGGAAACACAATGGACCCCGCAAAATTGGGTGTGATGTATAAAACTTGGCAACACAACTTCAAATATGCGATTCATAAATTCATGCACAAGGTAGGTCAAAACGACCCCATAAAGAAATTCTTTTTTGCATCACTCGCTAAGACATTAGGTGGTGTACCTTTGAATGCGATGGAAAGATATGCTCGTAAAAAGAGCCCTGAACATGAGAGGGTGATTGAAAAAATTAAGGCGCAGTATGCATGAGGGTTTAATTCGTATTCATCCTTTCTAACTTGCTTAAGAACAGTTCAATATCTGAGTAAATAGGACTAGGGAGTAATTTTTCCACTTTTTCCTTTATCAACTTATTAGAGAATATGATGATTTGATATTTTTCCTTGGTTTCAGCATTAACTAGAGCAGAGTGTAGAAATCTTATAGCCGTTTCGTTATGCGAAACAACAATAATACTGGTTTTTCCCCTTGCTCTTTTAGATAATTTATTTATATATCGTTGAAAATCAATATCAAAAAAGGGATCAATTAAATTTTCAACATTTCCTATAACGGTTGGATTTAGTCCCTCTCGCCTTGTCAAAATGTCAATCATAATACAGATAGGTAAAGATTCATCGTCCCCAGATACTATTGCAATTAAGGAGTTACCGATCTTTCGATCAAAACTATTATTTGTGTTAATCGTGTTTCTAAATAGTCTGAATGAGTCTGTAAGATTGGTAAGTAAGTGAATTTTTTCGGTTTTCCCAATTTTCCCTCTGTTATACAATTCAAGAATGGTATTTAAAACAGGGAAACTAACATCTGTGAAAATTTTTCTCAAATTAATATTTCGGTTAATGAGACTAAGAACGATATTGTCTGTAACTTCCTTTTGACCATTGATTAGAGATTCAATGAGTTTTTGTTGAATCTCAAGGAAATTTTCATCTTTTAAATCTAAATTAATTATCCCAGGATCTAAAAACCAGAAGTTTACAGAGCCGATTTTTTTTTGTTCAGGATTTTTTGAAAATACAGTATATCAAGATATTTAGACATTGTAATACGATTTGTTCCTAGTTTGTTTGAAATTTCACTACTAGACATAGGATTATTATTTTGTAAGAGATCTATCACTCTTTTCTGAATGTCGGATAAATCGTACTTCTTATACATTGGTTAACCTGTTTTGGCCAGAATCATTTAAAAAGGATTTTTATTCAAGGTTTTCAATCTTCAAAACTGCGATGCCAGTTCATAAATTTTTTCGTACCAATTTTTAGATTTTACCACGCTACTAGCAGCTAGTATCCCTTTTGAGCCCAACTTAAGTGCAATTCTAATATCTTCAGATGAATTAATTCCGGCTCCGCAAATCAAGTGAGACCGGCTAGCAACTAATTTTAAATGTTGAAACGAATCAGTTATTAAAGATGGTTTTTCTGTAGCAATAGATTTTTTGGTTCCGATCAATTCTGGGGGCTCTATTGCCACAAAATCGGGACTCAGGGAACTATAATCTCTTAGTTCGGATAAGTTTTTGGCACAAACAATGCTTAATAGACCTAATGAGCGCAACCTCGGGATCAAATCTCTTATGGTTTCTTGATTTATTGGATGCTCGCTGTGATTGATTAGTGACCCCGCTCCACCTACATCTTTAACAATCTCTGGAATTGAAAAACCCGTACTTGGGCCCGGCTGTTGTATATCTACATGTTGTGCTATTACACTTAATTTTGTATTTTTTGTCAGCCATGCTAGTAAGACCTGGGGTGGTGAAATGATTATCTCAGTACCAGTCTTCTCGCTAACTCTTTCAGCATCTCTGGTAAAGGCTAGCGCTTGATCGCCAGAAATCTCGAGGTAGTTTTTAAAATTGATTATGAGTGGTCCCTTTCTTTCTGACATTGCAGCGATTTCCGGCCTATTTGAATTTCTCATTTAGTTTAGCCATTCTAGCCTCGTATCCTTTATTATACTCTAGTTCATCAGGTACTAGTGTTGCTGGATGTATAAATCCTTGAACTCTCAACACCGTTGCGCGCTCAGAGGCTATCCTTCGTTGATATTCCCAATCAGCTGTCCCAAATCCATCATGAGGACCAGTAAGCTTACCGTTATGCATACTAAATAACAAGCATGAAACTATGGGTATGGAGTAATTCAAACTTGCAGCAGAGTTCAATGAAACGGGCATAAATGGCATGTGATGACTACCTCTAGTATTGCCTGCTACTATATGAGGATCATTAAAAGCACTACCGGCTTCTTCTGTGGCGGGAAAATTCTTTTGGGTTCTTACGATTGCAATAGGATCATCTTTTCCCACATAAGTTCCTGCAATATTATGCAGCCTATCGGTAGAACACGACACAATCTGTTCACGCTGGTGTGTTAACACAGAATGTATCACATATCTACCTGGATACATCAAAGCGGCCTCTAGCTCTGGTTTGTCGTTCCATAATTTAAGATCGGCAATTTTCCCTGACATCACATCCATGATCCTAAATATTACACCCTCGGCCAGCTCCTCGTTAATAATCAGTCCTGTATTGCTTCTTGCGTCGACAAACATTCTCCACAAGGGAAAATTGTAAGCGCCAGGTTCAGTCTTGTCTGCTGCAAATATACAAAATACTTCACTAGGTCTTTCTTCCATTTCGATTTCGGCAACTCCAGGGCCCATTCCTTTTACATTTCCAGAGAATGAGTCTTTGAGTAAATCTTGTCCTGCGCCGTATAGTCCCTGTTCCTTAGCAATTTTTGTCCCCTCAGTAAATGCATCCCACGCAAGTTTGTGAATTTCTTTATTGTCTGTCCCGAGTGTGTGGGTCATTACAATGTGGATGTCATCGCCCGTGTAGCCTATATAATTATCAATCAGCATTCCTTTTCCATTTTTTAGCACAAAATCTTTAACGGTTTGAACTAATTTATCACTCGGCCTGGTATGTCCGCCGATTCCGCCAATGTCTGCTTTTATTGCTGAAACAGTGATCTTCATACTCAACTTGGATTGTACGAGGTTTAAAAATTTTTGTTTCCAGCAATTTCATACCAATTCGGCAAGGACGGTAGGATTCTGCACTATAATCTTGTTCTCTTTAGCTAAAAGAGGTGGATTTCCTGATTTGTTACCGTTATTTTTTTCCATTGATCATACTATTCTGTGATTGATATCGATATTTGTTGCCAAAAAAAGTAACCAATAAATATCCTTAATATCACTTTACTGTCATGCGTGACGCAAATTTAATAAAGATAATGATCGAAGAAAGAGCTTTAGTGAAATTGATAAAGACTATCGGAGAAAAGGAGTATTCAACAAGAGACTTACTAAAGAAATTGGGCGCTTATGGGTATGGCCATAAATTACTCATAAAAGCCGAGGACAAAGGACTTGTTGAACGAAGTAACGTAAAAAACAAAACATATAATAAATTAACTAAAGAAGGAAAGAAAATCATAAGATTAGCCAAGGAGATAGGAGTATAGTTTATTCGAGGGATTAACAAGTCTTTTATTCTACACATTTTTACTTTTTTTGTTTCACAAAGATTAAATTATTAATTATGCTACGAACCCGTATTTAATGAGCAAAGTAATACTGGCTTTTTCTGGCGGATTAGACACGTCTGTTTGCGTAAAATATCTGCAAAATCTTCATAAACTTGATGTAATAACGCTTACCGTTGATGTAGGTCAAAACGATAATTTTGACGAAATCAAAAGAATTTCATTAGAATTAGGCGCTATCGAACATATTTATATTGACTCTAAACAGGAATTTGTTCGCAACTACGTAATCCCAGCAATTAAAGCCAACGCCCTGTATCAACAAAAATATCCGCTTGCTACCGCTTTGGCTCGACCGCTAATTGCTAGTAAAGCTGTAGATATGGCTAAGAAATATGGTGCTACATCTATTTCCCACGGTTGCACAGGCAAGGGTAACGATCAGGTTAGGTTCGATCTTACAATTAGATCTTTAGATCCTAGTTTGAGGATAATTGCTCCAATTAGAGATATGAACCTTACAAGGGATAAGGAATTAAAATATGCTAGTGAAACTGGAATTAAAATAAGCGAAATAGCCAAAAAATATAGTATTGATGAAAATTTATGGGGTCGGGCTATTGAAGGTGGCCTCTTGGAGAATTTGGAAAACGAGCCTTCTAGTGATTCACTGAAGTACGTTCATCAGGACAATACCTCTACTGAATATATAACGATCGGATTCAAAAACGGAATACCTGTTTCTATGAACGATCAAAATATGGATCTCGAAAACCTTATCATTGTGCTCAATAATATTGCGGGATCACATGGAGTTGGCATAATTGATCATATTGAGGATAGGGTAGTAGGTATAAAATCTCGTGAAGTATATGAGGCTCCTGCTGCGCTCGTATTAATAGAAGCGCACAAAGATCTTGAAAAATTGGTGTTAACTAACTCCGAACTTCGGTTCAAACTATTAGTGGATGACCAATGGGCATGGTTATCATATTCAGGATTGTGGCTAGACCCCCTTTTGTCTGACTTAAATGCTTTTATCGAGAAAACTCAACAACGGGTAACTGGCGAAATAAAGGTTAAAATGCATAACGGATCCTATCGTGTGGTAGGGAGAAAATCAATGTTTTCGCTATATAATAATGACACCGTAACTTATTTGTCTAATTCTAATTTCGATCAAACATTGGCCCGAGGATTTGTCGCACTTTGGGGCCTACAATCTACCGCAGCCAATTCAAAAATTATGGAAAATAAGGAGTAAAAATGGTAAAATTAGATATCCTTTTTGATAAATTAAGATTTGAAGAAAAGGCCCTCTATAATACTGCACTTAAAAAAGGAATCGACGTAAGGTTGGTCGATTCAAGAAACATCGTAGTTGATACGGATGATTTGAATTCAAATAATTTTGAATATGGGGATGTATTGTTACAACGTAGCATAAGCCACTTTCGAGGACAATTTCTTACCTATTGCTTAGAGTTGTGCGGCTATAATGTAATTAATAGTTCAAGAATCGGAGAGGTATGTGGGAACAAACTATTGACTTCAATGATTCTCAAGAAAAACGATATACCTACCCCTAAATCTTATTTCTCATTTAATTCTGATTCTGCCTTTAACTTTATAAATACAATAGACCTGGAGCAGAATCCGTTGGTATTCAAACCAGTGATTGGGTCATGGGGACGAGGCGTATTCCCTGTACGGAATAAGGAAATCGGTAAGATAATTGTAGAGATGAGACAAGAAAGCACTAGCCCATTCTCGAGTATTTTTTACTTTCAGGAACTAATTCAAAGGCCACCTAGAGATATTCGTTGTATAGTAGTAGGTGAAAAATTGATCGCAGCAGTGTATAGATATTCATCTGAAGATGAATGGCGGACAAACGTAGCTAAAGGCGGTAAGGCTGAATTAATCGAAGTCACTTCCGAATTAGAGGAGTTAGCTCTAAAGGCCGCAAGAGCGGTAGGGACAGGGGTTCTAGGTATAGACATGATGGAGGATCAAAAACGAGGACTAGTAGTCCACGAAATAAATAATACCGTGGAGTTTAGGGGAGCCAGCCAAGCTACTGGAATTGATATTGCAGATATGATAATTGAGTATGTAAAAGATTGTGACAACAAGTAGAAAAAACTATGATCGACAAAAAATTTAAATGAGGATTATTGAACGATTTATTATTTATGAAATTCATCATCGATAAATACTTTTTATTTGAAAAAGAGTTTAATGAATATACATTGAGGAATTCTAAATGAAAATTGGAGTTATAGGCGCTTCCGGTTTTGTGGGTGGAGAGCTGCTGCGACTTCTAGTAACTCACCCCAAGGTTGAGATATCGATGGTTACTTCACGACAAAGAGTAGGTGAATATGTTCATAGGATCCATCCGAGTCTAAAAAGTTTCATTAATTTGACATTCTCAGATCTTAACCTTGATAAATTGACTGACAGTTGTGACGTGGTTTTTGTTTCTGTTCCTCATGGTAAATCCAATAAAATCGTTAATGAACTGTATAAGAGGGGTATCAAAATAATTGATCTTTCTGCCGATTTCAGATTGAAGACTCCTGAGGATTATGTTAAATGGTATGGGTGGGAGCATCCTTATCCTGAAATGCTATCAAAATCTGTTTATGGAGTCCCTGAATTTCATCGTGATCAAATAAAAAATGCAAAGTTAGTTTCTTGTCCTGGTTGTATGGCCGTTACTTCCCTTCTTGCGCTAAAACCGTTAATTGAGAACGATGTGATAGATACTGACCATCTTATAGTAGATAGTAAGATAGGCTCATCAGGCGCAGGTGGTCAAGCAAATTCTGCCACACATCATGCCATGCGTTATGGCGTAATTCGACCTTACAAACCTGCCAAACATCGTCACACAGGAGAAATAGAGCAGGAGCTAAGTTTGTTGGGTGGCAAAAAAATTCATGTTAGCATGACTCCTCACGCTGTAAATATGGTAAGGGGAATATTGACCACAAATCATGCATTTTTAAAGAAAGATCTAAGTGAGTTGGAACTTTGGAAAATGTACAGGAATTCGTACAACAATGAAATATTCGTGAGGTTAATAAGAGACAAAAATGGAATATATAAATTTCCAGATCCGAAATTTGTAATAGCATCTAATTTTTGCGATGTCGGGTTCGACGTGGATGAAGATAATAAACGAATCGTAGCAATGTCTGCTTCAGACAACCTTATGAAAGGAGCTGCAGGCTCTGCGATTCAAAACCTTAACGTAATGTCGGGGTTTGATGAGATGACAGGATTAAGATTTACTCCAGTTACTCCAGTATGATTGTTATCAAAATAGGGGGAAGTATAGTGGAGGGACTAAACCCTTCTATCTTGGATGACTTTACTGATTTGGTAAAAAAACAAAAAGTTGTAATAGTTCATGGGGGGGGTAAAGATGTTACTAATACCGCAAACAGCATGGGAAAGGAACAGAAATTCATAATGTCCCCAGCAGGTAAGCGTAGTAGATATACCGATAAAGAGACTGCGGGGATTTATACAATGGTAATGTCGGGAAAGATTAGTAAGAACATCACTGCAATGCTGCAAAGTAAAGGAATACCATGTGTGGGGATAACTGGCATTGACGGGGAAATGATTAAAGCAGATCGAAAAAAGAAATTAATGATACTAAATGAAAAGGGGAGGAAAATGTTAATAGATGGAGGCTACACTGGAAAAGTTTCAAAGGTGAATCCCAAATTAATTAATTGCTTGCTAGATAACGATTATGTGCCTGTTATTTCTCCAGTAGCCGTCAGTGATGAGTTTGAATTTTTGAACATAGATGGCGATCGGGCTGCGGCCAATGTAGCCGGGGCACTGCAGTCTGAGATAGTAATCTTCATTACCAACGTAAATGGGCTTATGATGGATGACCACTTGATATCTAGCCTTTCTCTCGAGGAGGCGAAAAACATGCTGCCCCAGATAGGACCAGGGATGGAAAAAAAAGTCCTTGCTTGCACTGAGGCTTTATCCATGGGTGTAAAAAAAGCTATAATAGCCTCTGGTTCCGTACAAAATCCTATAATGTCTGCTCTTGAAAATAAGAATTGTACAGTGATTTCATGATGCAAAGTGTAGAGAGTGAAGAGTCCTTTGTCGGGGATTTGTATCAGAGGTTTCCTGTTAGTATCTCAAAAGGAAAAGGATGTAAGGTTTGGGATATTCATGATAGAGAATATCTTGACTGCATGGGTGGATATGGGGTGGCTTTAGTAGGTCACTGCAATGATCGGGTAGTACATGCGATTAGTAGTCAAGCTCAAGATTTGATTACATGTCACATGTCTGTTTATAATAACGTCCGTCTTAACTTTCTTAAGAAGTTCTCTAAAATAACTCCAAAAAATCTTCAAAAGACCTTTTTCACAAATAGTGGAACTGAATCTGTAGAAGCTGCGTTAAAATTCTCTAGAAAATATTCTGGTAAACCCGGGGTTTTAGCCTTAAATGGTGGTTACCATGGAAAAACTTTTGGAGCTCTGTCTGTAACTTATAATGAGAAATATAGAAAGTCATTTTTACCATTGTTGGAGAATATGCAATTCATCTCATACTCTGAATCAAACACAGTTTCAGAGATAGTGACAAAGACAAATAACAAAATAGGGACCGTGATAGTAGAGCCTATTCAAGGCGAAACAGGAATCATAATGCCCCCTTCCGATTTTCTGAAAGATATTAGGAATATTTGCAATGAAAATGACTTGGTACTTATTTTTGATGAAATTCAGTCAGGATTAGGGAGAACAGGAAAAATGTGGGCAGGGCAGCATTGGGATGTTGAGCCTGATATTATGTGCTTGGCAAAAGGTATTGCGGGTGGCGTTCCGATGGGACTCACGGTCATGCGTTCTGATATTTTGGAATGTCTGAAGGTTGGAGAACACTCTTCTACTTTTGCCGGAAACCCTTTAGCTTGTGCAGCAGGTTCTGCGACTATAGATTCTTTAACAGAGGATAAGCTCGTTTCAAACTCTGAAAAAATGGGTCGCATTTTTAAGTCGGGTCTTTTAGAAATTAAAGAAAAATATAAGATTGTTCGTGAGGTCAGAGGTCTTGGAATGATGCTAGGCGTAGAAATGAGGTTTGATGTGAAAGACATTCTTCTTGATGGTATCAAAAACGGCATTCTATTGCTTTATTCGGGTAGAAACATTTTAAGATTGCTGCCTCCAATAGTCATGAAAGAAGAAGAAGTGAAGAAGTCTCTGGAATTAATTGATAAGCTACTTTATAACGAGGAGAAGAGACGATTTGGCTGATAATCTGAATAGTATCGATGAGAAAATAATTGGATTACTAAAAAGTGATTCACGCAAGTCGTTCGTTGAGATTGCAAATTCGATAGGAATGTCTGAATCTGCAGTTAGAAGGCGGGTAAAAAACTTGCAAGACACGGGAGTAATCCGAAAATTTACAATCGACTTGGGCCCTTCCAATAAGACTAGTGCAATAACACTAATTTCTGTAAGTTCGGTAGCTGATACAGCCAAGGTGTCTGACCAATTATTAAAGCTCAAAGGTGTGGAGATCGTATACGAGATCACTGGTCAATATGATATAGCGACCATAATCGTAGCTCCAACTATCTTGGAAATAAACTCATATATTGATGAAATACGGAAAATTGATGGCGTATCTGATACCAATACCGTAATAATATTGAGAACATTGGGAAGCCTAAACTAAATTTAAACTAAATTGACGCTGATCGTCGTTGTTAATTACCATCTTATTCATTATAGCAATGATAGACACAACTAAGCCGGTAGAGTGTTTCTTAGCGGAAGCCATTTAATAGTTGATTTGATTTACTTTTTAACGAAAACATACATTATATAATCGATTATAGTAATATTAGACGTCGAATGTCACTAAAAACAGATGACCCCAACTATTTTGCTCATCAGTATAATGATTCTGAGAAAGACAAGAAAAAAATTAGAATCCTGGACTCTACTCTTAGAGAAGGTGAACAGCATCCCGGTGTATCCTTCTCCAATAAACAAAGAATCCAGATAGCTTGGATGTTGGATTCCTTTGGAGTGGATCAGATAGAAATCAGTCCGATAGTTTCACCGGATCATCACGAAGCAACAAAAATAATTATGAAACAAGGTTTAAAAGCTGATATTGTGGCCCATGTGAGAGCTATAAAATCTGACGTAGATAGCGCACTAGATTGTGATACTAACTGGGTTGCAACATATATGGGTATTTCTGATATTCACCTTTCCGCTAAGCTTCGAATATCGAGAGCAGAGGCCAAGCAGAGGGCGCTTGAAGTGGTGGATTATATCAAATCACATGGCCTAAAATCTCGTTTTACGATGGAGGACGCAAGCAGAACGGATCCTGAATTCTTACTGGAAATGTGTAGAGAAATGAATCAGAGAGGAATAGAAAGAATTAGTATTCCAGATACTGTAGGGATTATGAGACCTCGGGGAATGTATAACTTGGTTAAAATGGTGTATGACAAAATAGACAATTCTAAAACCTCTCTAGACGTACATTGCCATAATGATGTGGGATTGGCCCTTTCCAATGCGTTATCTGGGTGTGACGGAGGTGCTGATCAGATTCACACAACCATAGATGGACTTGGTGAACGGACCGGAATTCCTACGTTAGCCGAAACTGCCGTCGCATTGAATTTAATTTATAAATCAAATAATAGTTTCAGGCTACACCTGTTGAAGGACTTGTCTAGAACCATTTCTGATTATACTAGAATTCCAATTCATGAATCAAAGCCACTGGTGGGCGATAGTGCATATAAACATAAAGCGGGGACGCACCTTGCGGCCATTCTGAGAAATCCATCCGCTTATGAAATAATTGAACCTAAACTAGTAGGCAATCGGCGTAAAATAGTATTTGGTGAGCTATCGGGAAAGAATGGTTCTGCCTATTTGCTATCCCTACTAGGATTGGATTCTAACAAAGAAAATGCCGAGTCGTTAGCGAAGGGATTGAAAGAGTTGCGAATGGGCGATATTTTGGAACTATTTTTAGATGACAAATTAGAGAGAAAAATACTTAATGAGGATTATGTCAAAAATAATAAGGATTAAGAAAATGGCAAAAGTTAATTGTAAGGAATGTGATGCAGAAATCCCAATACCAGCTGACTCGATGCAAGGCGAAATCGTTACCTGTCCTGACTGCGGAGAGAGTTTCGAATTGGTAAAATCTGGTGACGAATTTAATATAAAGCCTGCACAAGTAGTTGGAGAAGATTGGGGACAATAAGTATAGAGGAAGATACATCTTCTCTCTATATCCTTTTTGACAATATCCGTTGGGAAGAGAAATCTATTATCGAAAAAGCAAAACAAGCTGAAATAGACGTAAAGCCTATTGATTGCAAAGATCTTGTACTTTTTCTAAATGAAGATTCGAAAAAATATCAGGATAAAGTAATTTTACAACGATGTATAAGCTATTTTAGGAGTTTGCATTCAACAGGAGGACTCGAGGGATTGGGTGCAAGAATGATTAATT
This sequence comes from uncultured Nitrososphaeraceae archaeon, assembly GCA_963759575.1. Classification (GTDB taxonomy): domain Archaea; phylum Thermoproteota; class Nitrososphaeria; order Nitrososphaerales; family Nitrososphaeraceae; genus Nitrosocosmicus. The sequence continues at coordinate 528,982 of CAVWZU010000001.1, forward strand.
CTTTATATACATCTTTCATGTGCGGTAATAAACTAATTTCTCATATAGAACTTCAGAAAAATGGAATACAGACGCCCAATGCAATATGTGGTTTTAATACCAATTCCTCTATAGCCAGCGTCAAGAAATTTGGCTATCCTGTAGTTATAAAGCCCACAGTAGGAAGTTGGGGGCGACTAATTGGATTATTAAAGGATGAGGAAGCGGTAAAGGCGGTTTTGGAAGATAGAGAACATATGTTTCCCATTTATCACATTCATTATTTCGAAGAATTCATCAAGAGACCCCCTAGGGATATTCGTGCTATAGTAATTGGTGACGAAGTTGTGGCCGCGATCTATCGATATTCTGGGACTAATGAATGGAAGACTAATATGGCTTTAGGTGGTCACGCTTCTCCTTGTCCAATTACGACCGAGATGGAAGAAATATGCTTAAAATCATCAAAAATTTTTAAGGGAGACATAGTCGGAGTGGACCTGATGGAAAGCGAAAAATATGGATTGGTTGTTCACGAAGTGAATAATACTACTGAATTCAAGAATACTGTACGGGTAACTGGGGTTGATATACCCGGGTTAATTGTGGACTATATGGTTAATATTCATAAGAAATAAGGATCTTGAAAATGGTCTCTCCAAATTTTGCCATTGAACTACTAAAAAATACTTTAGAGATTTATACTCCATCAAGATCAGAATCTCAACTGGCTAATTTCTTAAAAGATATCTGCTTGGATTTAGGATTTGAGGCAGCAAACATCGACAGCGTTGGAAATATGGTTGCAATAAGAGGAAACGGAGAACCGATAATTCTCCTCTGCGGTCACATGGATACCGTCCCTGGGATTGTACCTGTAAGACTTGAGGGTGATTATTTATATGGACGTGGTGCCTCCGATGCAAAGGCTCCATTGGTTTCAATGTTATTGGCAGCCGCAGACATTCCAAAACAAGCAGGGACTATTGTTTTTGCAGCTGTGGTTGACGAAGAGGGGAATGCTACCGGAATAAAAAATTTGGTAAAAGATGCCACATTAAAACCTGACTATGCTATATTTGGAGAACCAAGCGGAATAGAGAATATCACTATCTCCTATAAGGGCCGCCTTGAAATCCGCCTGATGTGTGATGTTGATAATAGTGCTCATGCGAGTGCTCCTTGGCTGTCATTAAATGCTATCGATGAACTATATAATGTGTGGAATGAATTGAAAAGTGTATTTCAGAAGCCGGAGATCGCTAGCGCAAAAAATAAGGCCGATCAAATAAGCTATAGTGTTACGGAGATAAATGGAGGTACGAGTCATAATGTTACTCCGCAAAAATGTCGAATAACTATAGATATACGTATCCCAACGAATTTGTCCTGTGACAGAGTATTAGAACTGATCGATATCCGGATAAATGAGATTAAAGTTTTTATAACAGGTGTAAAGATCAAATATCGGGTAGAGGATAAAACCGAACCCTTTCAAGCAAACGTATCTTCTCCATTAGTGCGGGCACTGGTTTTATCCATATTGGATCAAAGAAAAAAAAGACCTTTGTTATTAAAGAAAACTGGGACAGGAGATATGAATATCTTAGGTAATATTTTAAATATTCCTGTCGTAACGTACGGCCCTGGAGACCCTCATTCATCCCACACAGTAGACGAAAAAGTATTTGTTCCTGACTACTTGACTGGCATAGAAATTTACAAATCTGCACTATTGCATATGGTAAGGCTTCACAAAAATCTTCAAGAAAAGTCAAATTTAGTTAACACAGAGTAAGATTCATGAAATGTATCATAAATTGATATAAATTAGAATAATTACTAGGATGAATTAATATTAGAAAATGTTGTTTGTAATTGGCATCGGTATTAATGAGTTTGAATCATTACCTCTGGGGTCTATAGAAATACTAAGAAGTAGTGATATCGTATATGTTGAGAGATTTACCGGGTTTATTTCCGACGAATTTGTTCAGAAACTATCTGATACTCTACAAAAGAAAAGCGCTCCGGAATCAGGAATCGATATCGAAATAAAGTTCATTAAGAGGTGGTTTATTGAAGATGGACGGGAGATCCTCGTGAATGCTCAAAAATCGCACGTTTGTATACTAGTCTATGGGGACCCGTTAGTAGCAACTACGTACAATGAGCTACTAGTGAGAGCAAGAAAACTATCCATAGATTTTAAAGTTGTTCATTCTTCTTCTGGGATCTTGTCATTGATGGGAGAATCAGGTCTTCAACCATACAAGTTTGGAAAGATGGTCACTATGATGGACGATCCAATGTCTTCCATTACAGTCTATAATACAATCTATGAAAACATGTGCCTCGGACTGCATACGCTGATTCTTACAGAATATAATAATGATGATGGAAAAAACAATTTTCAATCGAGTTCCGACCCATTTTTCTTATCCCCAAGAAGAGTAATAGAACTCTTACTTGAAAGAGAAAAAGAAATAAAACTACTGGATTTTTCGGTTGAAACATATGGGATGGTAGCCAGCAAGATAGGGCAGAAGGATTCAACTTTTAATTCTGGAACAATAAGGTCATTATTGAAGGAAGAATATAGTGGTGGACCCAATTCAATTATTATTCCCGGCAGACTACACTTCACTGAAGTAGATTCAATCAAATATCTTACTAATATGATTGATGAGCCGACTGATAATACTGAACATTTATCCCGATTGGCACATCGTATGTTGGACAAATACATCCCCAATACAAAAGTCGCTGTTAATACCATGTATCAGCTTATCAGAACAGAGTCATCTGGCCTTACAAAGGAATATGCACCAGTGATTGAAAATGCAGAAAACTATTTACTCGATGCACAAGATTTTTACAATCAGGGAAAACTTGAACTAGCTATATTAAGTGTCGGTTATGCTGAGGGACTGATCGATTCTATCCGATTTCAAAAAAATATGAATCCTTGGTAGGTTTTTGTATACTAATTTTTTATAGTTGATAGTTTAGAATTGTTAATAGAATATCTTAGTTTAGATATATCGAGGAATGTCCGAGAGCAACAGAAATTCTGCCAATGATGATAACAATGGCATCAATAATACGGACGTCGAGGGACCCAGACGAAGAAAGAGAAATACTATGGGTCATTTGCCATGGGAGCTCCTTAAATTTGTCAAAAACGATTCATACTCATTACTAATAAAAGGTAAACCTGGAACTGGTAAAACTACATTTGCACTAACTTTATTAGACAATCTTAACGATGATAGTAACTACTTTTATATTTCAACTCGTCTATCTTTAAAACAATTATCATTTTATTACCCCTGGGTCGAAAAATTCTTCTCCAAGGATGAGAACAAATCTGGCTATAGATTTGAAGATGCCCGGCTAGATGAGCCTGAATCACTATTTGAAAGAATCACTAATCAATTAATGGATGTAAAATCTCCTGTTATAATAATCGATACATGGGACACTATCGCATCATTTATGGATCGAGAATCTAGACTAAATAACGAGAGGGTGTTGCAAATTTGGAGAGAGCGGGCAGGGGCTAAATTAATCTTTCTAAGCGAAACATTCGATCTTGGAATATTGGATTCGATTGTTGATGGAGTTATTACTTTGGAAAACAGAATATTCGAATCTGCTAACAACAGACAAATGACGATCAATAAACTCAGAGGGTTACCAATTAGGTGCAGTAGTTACTCTTACTCACTATATGATGGCGTGTTTTATTCATCCGACTTGATTTCGGATTTAAACTTATTTTCAGCTCTTAAAAAAATTAAACCTTTTCATGAGAGGTCAAAATCGATTATTGATAAATCATCATACAAATTAAAGTCTAAGAGGCTTTACGACTTTGATGTGAAGGAACTTTTTACGAAAAATAATTTCATTTCAATTTTTGTAGAAGATGATGTTAGTTATGAATTATTGATATCTTTGCTATTAAAACCGATTTGTTTTTGGACAAACAAGGGTAGCAATAAACTGATGTTAAATAATTTTGACCAAGGTTTTAGGCAATTGTGTGAGAGCATCTTGAATTATCATTTAACCCCAGATAAAGTTAAAGACAAATTATTAAACCAAGAGCTTGATTTTACAAGTTCGTTTGGAATCCTGAGAGACACATGTGAGAAGGCAAAATTTGATGGCGGAAAGAATAAGCTAGAGTTTGAAAAGGTAACACCTCCAGAAAGTGTAAATTCGGAGAACAGTACGAGTCCGAAATTATACAATCCCATACCTATTCAATCTGAACTCTGTATCCTTAATGTTTTAAATGCATCTAATATATTGACTCTCATAAATGATGATTCTTTCTTGAAAATATTACAAAATAACTTTGCTACTAATGTGATTATTGTCAACCAGCCTGACTCGAATTTTAATTTCCAATTCACAGATAAAGGGATAAAAATTAAAATAACCTTGGTCGGAAAAAATATTTTGATAAAGGTCATGAATGATGATATTGCCTTGTTTGAAACTATGATCGACAGGTCCCGCTTATTTGTGGAATGGCATCCTGTTCTTTGATCATCTACTACCTGCGCCCGTCAATAAATTTAATTTAATCAAGCCGTGAAATTAACAAATGGATGAATTATTATCAGTTTTTGATTATACACTTGAGGAGAGTAAAGAGTTAGTTGAAAAGATAACAATGGTTTACAATGATCAAAAACTACAAGGGTTCATTTCAGATATTGGCATGAGCTCAGGCGATTATCTTAATTTTCAAATACCTGATAATCTAGTCGTTGTAGGTGACTTACATGGTGATTTTACTTCGTTGAAAGAAATAATGAACAAGATAAACTATGAGGAGTATTTAAGGACCGAGTCAAACATTTTGATTTTCTTAGGAGATTATATTGATAGAGGTAAATATTCTTTGGAGGTTTTGCTATCATTGTGTGGTATTAAATCTATGTTCCCTAATAATATGTTCATGTTAAGAGGTAATCATGAAGCATACCATCGATTCCCATTTTCAGCATTTGATTTTCCTAAGGAACTCCAAACCAAATTTGGTGATTCTGGTCATACTCTTTATATAAATACAATGGTGCCTTTTTTCGATTCACTTTCTAGTGTTTGCGAAATAAATGGGTTTGGCCTTTTAGTACACGGAGGCTTACCCATAATAGAAGATGTAGAGTTTTTTAGAAATTATAAATTTAGATTTTCTGACATGAAATCAGCCGAGGGAATGTTAGAAGAGATATTATGGAATGATCCTAGGGAATTTACCGATAGAAATTGGCAGGCATCAAACAGAGGTCTAGGCAAATACTTTGGAATCAATATTACAAAGGATTGGCTCAATCATACTAATACCAAGTTGATAATAAGGGGACATGAACCATGTATGGGCCATAAATTCAATCACGACAACAAGGTGTTGACACTTTTTTCATCAAAAGAACCATATCCGAAATTTCAGTCCTCATATCTGGAAATTTCAAAAAAGCAAATGGAAGCCCTGAACCTAACTCTTAACATTAAAGAATCTATCCACGTTATGTAGAATATTTCTTAATAATTCTTATATCAGTTAGAGCTCTGTCTTGGACTTTATTTCTTTACATCGTTTTCTTAATGAAACAGTTGAAATTTCTGCAACTTGGCATATTTCCACTTGTCTTAAAAATTCGTTGCAATTCTGAGAGGCAAGATATATTATAGAACCAGCCAAGGCTCTCGGATTTTTGCCAATGGAAATCCTGTTTTGCTGCACTAGTGTAAATATTCGCAGAGCTTCTCTTTTGGTTTTTTCGCTAAGTTGTAAGCGATTACATATTAGTGTAACATAATCTGGTCCATGCAAAACTGGCATCTGGAGAGAGAGTTCCTTTAATATTAATTTATAGTGAGACATGATATCTTTGGTGGTTATATTACAAGCCGTCGCTATATCTGTAATCGTTTTAGGAGTGGCGGTTTCTCTGCATGCCGCATATAAGGCTGCCCCGACTAAACCTAACGTTGAACGCCCCTTGGCTAATTTTTTTATAGCCGCTTTCCTGTATATATAAGCGGCCCCTTCTATCACTGCCTGACTGAGATATAATTTATCCCCAAAGTTATTGAGCAGCTTTAATGCTTTTTCTAAATTCCTAGAAACAGAATCATTAAGTTGAGCTCTGTTATTCCATGTCCTTAATCTTTGCATATTATTCTTTTGGGATGAATCTAAAGCCTTTCCTCTTGCATCAGTGTCCCCTATCCCAATCAACGTTGAAAGCCCCTTGTTATGGATTGCAAGTGATTCAGGCATACCTGTTCTTGTCCTGTCGTTATACCCTGAATTATTTCTAAAGCTTGCCATCGAGTCCGAATTAGGGTCCTGGCTGGATACACAACCGCAAGATGAGCATACATATTCGAACGATACATTATCAAAAATAACAGAATCACTTTTACAAAATTCACATACTAGTGGCTTTGAATTCTCTACCTTGCCTTCTGGATGCATAAAACTATATTCAATCCTTTATTACTTATAACAGTTATTATTTATATTTTTTCAAATAATTAAGTATAGCTATGTTAGTGATAATATTACTATGACTCGGAGCCTCATCTGATAAAATTTTAAATAAACGATTAAATTATTAAATAATAATAATATTAGATATTTAATTGATTGACAATCCTGCTTTAATGATAGCTATGATTCTTTGGATATTCTTTATTCCTAACGCTGTTAAATTATTCTATAGGTTTGTCAGAAATAATAAACAATTTATAGAAAAGGATCTAAGGAGAATCCCCAATGATCCAAAGATTATATTCCAAATTACTACTAAATCCGCCACCAAAACCAGTGTTGTGAAACGTGGAATCCAATCGATTATTGACTCGTGCAAATCTACAAAGTATTGGAAGTATGAGATTCTGGTTGTAACTGAGGATCCTAAAGATACTCAGACATTAGAATCCATGCCTTGTAAAGTACTTTGCGTGGAGAAGAGCTTTTCACCTAACGCCATAAAGAAAGCTAGAGCGCTGCAATTCGCGATAGAGTCCAGGAGAAAACTAAAAAAGCAGAATTCTGACCATTGGATTTTCCATATGGATGATGAGAGTTATGTTGTACCACAAACCATTCTTTCTATTCTAAAATTCATACGGGAAAAGAAGGGAATAGCGAGTGAGGGTCCAATATTTTATCCTCTTAAATTTGAAAAAGCTAATCGGATTACTGCTTTGGCAGAATCTATGAGAGCTTTTGGTTGCTTTGAATGTGTTACTCATATGCACAATCCTCCGCCAATACATATGCACGGGAGTAATCTTCTCGTTCGCTCAGACGTGGAGGACAAGATTGGGTGGGAATTTGGTCCCATCTTGGCTGAGGATCAAAGATTCGGATATGAATTATACAAGAAGTATGGAAGGAATTCGATGGGCTGGCATGGAGGCATTCTATTGGAACAACCTCCACTTAACATTAAAGATCATTTTATGCAGAGGAGACGTTGGGTAATAGGTAACTTACAAAATATAGAGAATTTTTCGAGGCTATTCAAGGCTCGATTAATCTATAAATGCACCTCATTTTTTCTTGGGTTTGTATCTGGAGTAATCTCATTAGCCTTAGCCTTTTACATCAATATTCCTAAACTAATGAGTGTATTTTCATATGCGAGTTTTGATTGGAACAATAACATTAGTTTTGATTTGTTTGTTTGGTTTGATCGAATAATACATATCAACAGCTCATATAACGAGATATTTAGACCACTTTTTGATGTTCAAGTTTTTGATAGTACTCTTGCTTTGATCTTGATCTTTTCAAGTACAGTTTGGTTATTGTCTTATCAAGTAGGACTCTTTCTTAATCTCAAGTATACCAGAATTGGCAGATTGAAGCGAATATTCTTACATATTCAGACTTTCATATTAGCTCCATTTTTGGGACTGTTGGAATCATTTCCTGCCTTTTATTCTGTCATCGAATTTTATTTCTATAAGTTAATCAGGCAAAATAAGCTGAAATCATATGATTTTTACGTGGTAAAAAAATAGTATTGCAATTATAGAGGTTGAGGCCACTTCGTAGTATAATACTCGACATACTAATTCGTATAAATATTTACGCAAAGAAATAAAACTAAAAGTGCGATGGAGGAGGTGGGATTCGAACCCACGAACCCCTAAAGGACGGGATTTCTTAGTTTAATCTTGAGTCCTGCGCGTTTGACCAGGCTACGCGACTCCTCCTTTGTAAAACTAATGAATAAAACTCTGTATATAATCTTTTGATCTTTGAAGATTACCAAAATCTAAAATGTCGGTATGTTAGGGGAGAATAAGAATGATAAATTTTATATTAATTAGAATTAAAACATAATGAATAGATGACAATGAAGATAAATGAACTAACGAATGATATGAGACATGTTACGATTGAAGGGAAGATCGAAAAAATAAGTGAACCTAGAACAGTAAATTTGCGTGCAGGCGGCTCGGCGCTTGTAGCTGATGCTATGATATCCGATGATACCGGCAGCATTAAGCTATCGTTATGGGATGATCAAATAAAGATGGTCAAAGAAGGTGACAAAATATCAATAGAGAATGGGTATACTCAAGCTTTTAGAGGGGAGAATAGTCTAAACATTGGAAGATATGGAAAAATTTCAGTTATGGATGAATAAAATAACCTTTTCGTATTTTATTTTTTTGTATTTTTTATTGATCCAAATCGTGAAAACCTTGATATACTGTTTTTCAGAAATCTTTTAATCTTCCTAACTATTATTTTTGGTTGACACTTTGTGTCTAATCTGAGTGTTAGATATCGCATTGGAAGCAAATGAAGGAGTAACGCAAGGATGCACTTCTGCCTTAATGTTCCCCTAGAAATTTCCTCTAATTCTTATATAAAAAAAACTATTGTCTGAATTCAACCTTGAACTGTACCTTAGACCGGTAAATGTTCCTGGGATAAGATACGATTTGAGACACAGCAATCTCATTTTTCTCGATAATAAACTAGTTGTTAAATTCGGTTAAGTATGTCGTCATTAAGGAATATCCTTCAAATTAGAAATATCAGGCATATAATAGGATGGGTGCGACTATTAATTTTCCTTAAGTGAAACAAGTGATAGACCTTTGGGAAATCCAAGGGTAATCCATACGATTGCTAATTTACAGGGTTGGATTAGTAATCATGGCCAGTATTGGGTGGTTCTAGTATAGTCATACTATCGTCCTTTCTTGTACTAATGTTTGCTTTTTTTCGTTTGGATGACTTTTAATTGAAAATCTGTATATTATTTGTGACATTTTACTCTGACTTGCAATTCGATTTATCTAATGCTGTTTTTCTTTTTCTGCTACAAGATCACTCTAGAGTTTTATTTTATAACATAACGAAATCATTTTGTTATGCATTTATCATAAACTCCTATATTTTATAGATTGGTTTTCATAATAATGCATTATCTTAAACGTTATGGTATTATTTTTCTAATTATTCCAACACTTTTCTTAGCTGGCTTATATAGTTCTGTTACTTATGGGGCAACTGACATGCCCCACATTATTACCCCATCTAAAATTATTTGTTGTAAGAATGATACTAGTGCCGGTTCAGAATCTACTTCCACTTCTCTTGCAAGTCCATTAAAGAATGTAAATGCGGATGAGAAAAAAATTATTACCCCATCTAAAATTATTTGTTGTAAGAATGATACTAGTGCCGGTTCAGAATCTACTTCCACTTCTCTTGCAAGTCCATTAAAGAGAGTAAGTACTACACCCACCCAATCGGATGAAGATGTTGAAACAGAGAAAACTGAATCTACTTCCACTTCTCTTGCAAGTCCATTAAAGAAAGTAAGTACTACACCCACCCAATCGGATGAAGATGTTGAAACAGAGAAAACTGAATCTACTTCCACTTCTCTTGCAAGTCCATTAAAGAATGTAAATGCGGATGAGAAAAAAATTATTACCCCATCTAAAATTATTTGTTGTAAGAATGATACTAGTGCCGGTTCAGAATCTACTTCCACTTCTCTTGCAAGTCCATTAAAGAGAGTAAGTACTACACCCACCCAATCGGATGAAGATGTTGAAACAGAGAAAACTGAATCTACTTCCACTTCTCTTGCAAGTCCATTAAAGAGAGTAAGTACTACACCCACCCAATCGGATGAAGATGTTGAAACAATACTGTCTAACCATGAACTTTCCGAGGAAAACAAGAAGGATCGAAACCTTTCTGACCAAATACAAGCTAACTTAGGTAGACTACTTCACGTAAATTCGGATGAGGTTTTAACTAGATAACACCAACGATAACACCAACGATAACACCAACGATAACACCAACGATAACACCAACGATAACACCAACGATAACACCAACGATAACACCAACGATAACACCAACGATAACACCAACGATAACACCAACGATAACACCAACGATAACACCAACGATAACACCAACGATAACACCAACGATAACACCAACGATAAGTTAGATGATTTGAGGACTATGGTAAGTGCAGTTTTATCTTAATTCATCTTGAATTTAGTTATTTTGAATTAATTAGGCATTCGAGAATCTTAAACATATTTTTTACTTCTTTTGAAGGTCCTTTGATGTCTATCTTAATACCTCCATTAATGGATATCTTTGCCAGATCTACCAATCCGCCTTTCTCTTTGTATTCTAATCCTTGCAATCTCTCAATTTTTTCGCATATAACATCCTCTGATTTGGATATGAATCCACTTTCCCTGTATAGTAGAATCCTCTTATTTGTAATGAACAAGTCATATTTCTTGTTGGCATATTCAATGTCCCTTCGACAAACAAATTTCACTTGCTCTTCAGGTACTAAGAAATCTTTAAGAGGCATTTTAACATGATTTCCAAATAGCTATTTATTGAATGTAGTCTATGGAATTAATCCGATTGGTAATTATATTTTAGCTTCTTCTAGATAAAAACTTGCTTGGTTGATATTGCAAACTTTGACTATCATGCTTTAGCATGATATACCTCCATTTCTTTTCAATTCCAGTTGAGATACCAATTCTGATAGTTTGAGCCACCCTAAATTTGAGAAATCTAGACACGCCCTCATTTTCCTCGAAATAAAAGTAATTATTTATTGCGTGATCAGTTGTGTCAAGATTGTTATGTTTGATGGTAATCTTAAATGCCTGTGTCAATCTTCCGGGCCCCGTGGTCAAGTTGTATATATTTTCTGTTTTCCTGAATAACTTCATTAGGGTAATTCCTTCAAGAGGCTCTATTGACCGAATTAGGACTGCTCCTGCCAATTGATTATGATTCCTTGCTACGATATTGAGACAATGGTGATTCCCGTAAATAACGTAAATATAGAGTCGACCAACTTCTCCAAACATTGATGCATTTCTAAGAGTCAATCTTTTATAAGCATGGCTCGCGGGGTCATCAGTATACCCATATGCTTCGGTTTCTGTAATTATTCCGCTGGTTTTGAAATAATTACCCATAAAGTTCGTATACTTGACTAATACCTTTCCAATCAGAGACTTGGCTACCTTGGGTGTTTCATCCTCAAAAAATGATTTTCTGAGCCTCAACTATTGTGTTAAAGTAATATAAGGTTTCTATATTTTTTTACCTATGGAATATAGAATTAAGGATATTTCCTTGGCAGATAAGGGTAAAAGAAAAATTGAGTGGGCCGAAGCGAATATGCCCGTATTACTATCTTTAAAGAATAAATATGAAGAATCAAAACCGCTAAAGGATCTTATCGTTGGTGGTTGTTTGCACGTTACCAAAGAAACAGCAGTTTTAACTAAAACACTTGCAGCAGTTGGAGCTAAAATTGCATGGTCAGGGTGTAATCCGTTAAGCACGAATGATGATATTGCTGCCTCACTCGTAAGAGACGAAGAATTGTCAGTTTTCGCTAGCAGGGGGGTTTCGACTAGCGAATATTATGAAGACATATACTCAGTCCTGAAGTTCAATCCTGATATTACAATCGATGACGGAGCTGACCTAACAATCGAATTTCATAAAGCATTTGAAAAGTTCGGAAAGAATATCATAGGGGGGACAGAGGAAACTACTACAGGAGTATTAAGATTAAAAGCTCTTGAAAAAACATCAAAACTTAGATACCCTATAGTGGCTGTTAATGATGCTGAAACCAAGCATGATTTTGATAACGTCTATGGCACGGGCCAGTCAGCTCTGGACGGCATTATTAGGGCGACTAATGTATTAATTGCTGGTAAATCCGTAGTCGTCGCTGGATACGGACATGTAGGGAAAGGGATAGCAAGTAGGGCTAGAGGATTAGGTGCTTCGGTTATTGTAACTGAAATTGATCCCATAAATGCACTAAAAGCAAAAATGGATGGGTTCATTGTAGCACCAATGGAGGAAGCGTCGTCGATTGGCGACTTGTTCATTACAACGACAGGTTGCAAAGATGTTATAGTTAGTTCTCATATAGAAAGGATGAAGAGTGGCGTGATCCTTGCAAACGCAGGGCACTTTAATGTAGAGATTTCAATTGAAGAAATCAAAGGTTTGGCTAAGAGTTCAAAACATGTAAATGAAAATGTCGAACAATTTATTTTGAAAAACGATGCACGAATAAATGTAATTGGGGAGGGAAGATTGGTAAATCTAGTAGCTGCAGAGGGTCATCCATCCGAAGTTATGGATATGAGTTTCGCTAACCAGTTCTTATCAGTACTTAACCTCGTTAAAAATAAGGGTAAATTTGAGAATAAAATTTACGAGATTGATAGAGACCAAGATCTACTTATTGCTAGCCTAAAGTTAGAAGCAATGGGAATTAACATTGATAAATTAACTGAAGTACAAAATAGATATCTCAGTGAATATGGCGAAGGGACTTGATCATTCGAATTATAACCAATCACCATCCTTTTATTTTAACGAGGACTAGGTAGCCAAAAGTTAATTAATCTTTATATTTATCTCTAGAAGAGCATTCATTTGCTGGATGGGTGGTCTAGTCTGGTTAGGATACCTGTCTCACACACAGGTGGTCGAGAGTTCAAATCTCTCCTCATCCATCGCGTTTAAAACATTATTACACAATTAGGTAAAGAGTAACATTAAGATATATACAACAAAAGTAATTGCCAGAAAAACCTTAGTTACTAGAAATGATTTCTCTAGGGCGTTTGAATAATCATCAAATTGGTCGTTTCCCATGACCATTACCTGGCTTTCTATCTTAAAAACATCAAAGGTGGATTTGTCGAGAGAACTCTTAGCTGTTACGGCCAAAGATTTGAATACGTCCAATATTTTGGATTCGGGGGTTACATCGCCCAATGTGTAGTAACCTTTAGTGTTTCTCTTTCCTGAAGTAGAATGAGTATCAGAAGTACATATTTCAATAACCTTTAGATTTTCTGATTCAAGTGAATGTACAATTTTTTCCCTAAATCCATTTTTCATGTTATTAGAATCGATCCAACATAGTGAATAGTTAATTTTGTTGATGGAGATGATCAATAGTCCAAATTGGCCATTTCCTAAGTCAGGTTGGCTCAATAAATCCTTATTGATCTGTTCTTCTATTTGATAACTATTTGCATAACCTACCTTGAATGGAAGTTGTTCTGATTCTCTTATCTTAATCAAACATTCCTTACCTATTTTTATCAATACTTCAATATTTTCTTGTTCGATTTTTTCCCCCAGTGAATTATGAGCATCGATAATCAAGATTTGTTCAAAGCCTATTTGCTTGGCATATATTTCAAGCTCTGTTTTGACTTCGGGTGGGATGTCCTCCATCCCAGAAGGAGATTTTGAAAATAAGATCATTACGTTTTTCCCAAGGGCAAATCCACTGCAATTACAATCCTTGTTTCGGATTGTCAGCGGAATTGAGCATTTGTCGCCAGCCTCTAAATGGTTGTGCTGATCTAACGACATTAAATATTTTTCAACTTCTTTTTTAGAAGGTATATTTAAAGAATGGTCCGAGATACTGTGCATAACCATCGCAGAATTTGAATAAAATTTAAAGATATCAAATGGTAAATTGCTGCCCCCTATTGGATTAAAAGGACCTGGATGGAGTTCCGGTAATACTATGGAAATTTCCTTTTGATTCTCAGGCTTTAATTTTACGATTAGGGTGTTAACCACCTTGGGACTTGCTTTAGCTTCTGCAATCTTTTCCATTTCATCAGACTTATTCTCAGTCCAGGCAATTAGAAAAGCTTGCAGTATCTTAAAAGCACTAGTAAAATTGGGTCTGCCAATTCTGTCTATTACTATCGTCCACAGTACTCCAATGAATAGAATCACAGACCCGAAGATGTATACTGTGAAGTTTGTATAGAATATATGGTTAAAGTAAAAAAAGGAAAATAAAATGAAAATGATCAATGGTTGAATGAATGAAATCGGAATAGTCCGCTTTAATGATGCGCCAAATACTGAGACGAAAATGCCTATTCTTAGTCCTATGGCCATAAACATACCTTGCAAAACGAAATTTATGCTCAAAGTATTGGTATTAATGATAAATTCTGAAATATATCCACCAATTACGGTCAGAGTCCAAAGCAGATTTGCAAAAGCAGATACGTGTAATACTTTAGAAAATCTGTTTAAAGGTGTCCCGCGCAATGTAAGGTAATCGAAAACAAGAGTTACTGAAAATACCGATGCGATAATTGGAAGGCTAATTAGAAAATCTGTAAGGGAGTGTGGGGTAATTACGAAGTTAATTATCGCGACATTTGTGATTAAACTTAAAATTGAAATTAAAAATGAAAATTTTTCTGAAGAAGGATTTATGTTTGTAAAAAGCCATCTTTTATGAAGGCTGGAAACACTATCAGACTCAAAATTACTCATTAATAGTCAAAAAAAATTAGACTGGAATCAAAATTTTTATTGCTATTGAAATGGCAATTAAAGCACCTGCTATTCCTAATATAATTTCTGGCTTTACCTTAATACCTTTAGTTTCATCTTCAAAAAACCTTAATAGTCCAGCACTGGATGCTGGTAAAGGTGCATTCTTCTTCGCCTTCTTACTCATATTTAAAAATTCTTACAATCGAAATAAAAGCATTTCTGTATTAAAAAAATCTAAAACAGCGAATCAGATTCTAAATCATATTTAAATGTCGATCCTTTACCTTAATTAGTTTGAAACGAATGCAAATCGGGGTTATAGGATACAATAGTGGCCCTTTTCCAATTAAATCAAAAACACTTGATCTAGCCTACGAAGTAGGAAGTCATATAGCAAAAAAAAATGCTATCTTAGTGTGTGGGGGTTTAGGAGGAGTAATGGAACACTCTTGTAAAGGCGCTAAAGACAATAACGGTTTTACAATTGGGATTGTTCCGCAAGAAGATTATTCGAGTGCCAACAAATACTGTGATGCCGTAATATGTACTGGGATCGGATTGTCCAGGGATTTTATCGTGGCGTATTCTTCTGATGGTCTTATTTCAGTAGGTGGTGGAGTAGGAACATTAATCGAGCTTTGCGTAGGGTATATAGCAAAAAAACCAATGATTTCAATTTCCGATAGTGGTGGGACTTCAGACAACTATGGAGGAAAATATTTAGATGAACGCAATAGAGTCATGATTGAGAAAACAAAGTCTCCGATGGACGCAGTGGAATACATACTTAAAAAGAATGACATACATTAAAGGGAGAACCTGTTGCACCTACCCAAAGAAATAGCTGAATGATGGAGCAGTACAACTAAATCATTAATGAGGTGTAGACACTATTTAATGGAATATAAATATTGATTTGGGTGATAAAAGGATCCGTATTTTGATTCCAATTCGAGTAATTTATTAATGACTTTACTGGGTCCAATCTTTTTAAATACATCAAAAATATCCAGCTTAATTCCCATACCCAACTTCAATGCAATGTTCAAATCCTCCATAGTACAAACCTGGTTATCTATTAGCCAAGAGGCATTATTAATAGCGACCCCTAAAATAGAGTATGGATCATATTTTGATGCCTTTTCTGAAGTGAGATCTATCCTTTCATAATTGTCGCCCTTGTATTCATAAAAGCCTCTCCCAGATTTTTGACCCAAGTTTTGATTATGATACAACTCTTTAACCTGTGGATGCGGCAAGAGGACTGTTTTGTCCCTCAAATACATTTCATGAGAAGCTTTGTAAATGACATCAAGGCCAGTATAATCGGCGAGTTCAAAAATTCCCATTGGAAATTCTAATTTGAATTTAACTGCAGAATCGACGACCTCCTTAGCGACGTTATCTCTATCCATTGAAAAAAGTGCCTCATGCACTAATGGTATGAAGACTCTATTGACGATAAATCCAGATACATCCTTGTTGCAAACTACCGGACGTTTGTTGATTTTATTGATATAATTTATCACTTCCTGTGTTACTTTGGAATCTGTTTTAGTACCTGGAATGACTTCGACTAATTTCATCAATTGAGGGGGATTAAAAAAATGAACTCCAATGAATCTATCCGGACGGTCGGTTAGGCTACTCAATTCTGTTATAGGTAACGTACTAGTATTTGATGCAAAGATAATGTTCTTCTCTGCTACACTGTTTAACTCCTGATATACCTTTTTCTTTAGATTAAAATCTTCAGGAACCGCCTCAATTATTAAATCAGCGCTCAGTATCGCTGTCTGAAGGTCGACTAGGGGAGTAATATTACTATAAAAAATATCAACTTCCTCTCTGGAAATCTTATTTTTTTCTGCAAGCTTCTGTAAAGACCATCTAATCTTCTCCATTGCCTTATCTAGGAATTTTTGTTCAATGTCACGTAATACTACTTTGTAACCTGCCATTGCCGATACTTGAGCAATTCCATGACCCATAATACCTGAACCTAAAACAGTTATATTTTTTATTGTCATAATCAGCGATAAGCTAGTATCAAAATATAACTTTTGTTTTATTGCAGCTAGCTCTATCTAAAATTCGTCCGTAATTTTCGTTTGTTTTGTTCCCTTTCTTATAATTCTACTGCTTTTCTTTCCAACCGCCTTGTCTACCATTCTCAGGATATTATTATCTCTTGTCTCTTTTGCATAAATCAAATATATCCATGCACTGTCCTTTTCATCAGTTTTCCTGATAACCCTGCCTATTCGTTGGGCAATTTGATTAATGTTGGAAGTGTTAGACAGAATTATGGCTATCCTGACCTGAGGAATATCAAAACCTATTTCCAACGTGTGGACAGATAATAGGGGATAAAAATCCTCCCCCCATTTTTCAAGGATCTTTTTTCAATCCTTAGTCTTTATTTTTGAATGAATTATCTCTGATCTAATATTTTTTTTCTCAAGGATTTCCTTTAAAGTTGTGATTGAATCTATAGTTTCACTGAACACCATTATCTTTTCATTATTGTGTTTTCCAATTATGGAAACTGCTTTTTCTAATTTATGTTTAGATGAATTAAGTAAATCCTTTCTCAATCTTACTTGGTTAAACCATTCCTTTGCAAACTTTGACCGCGTTCCACCTTGGTAAAGAACCTTTGAGATTACACCTGGATCATAAGCATTTAGTTTATACGAAATATTTCTAATAGACTCACTAGTTTTTTTGTACATGTCTTTTTCTTCGCTTGTAAGACTCACTTCAATAGAAACGATTTCCGGTTTTGCTAACCTGCCGTCATCTACGGCTTCTTTGATAAGATATTTCTTTACAGGAGGAATTATTTCAATAATTTCCTTGTACTTTGGGTCTAACTCATTAATGGTAGCTGTTAGACCTAAAATTTTTCTTTTTGGATCAGCAGTAATTATTTTAAATAGTTTCTTGAAAGAAAAGGCGGTGTTACTTAATAAATGAACCTCATCGAGAATCACTAATTTTGCCTTTTCAATCAAAGGATAATTATTTATAGCACTTTGATACGTAGAAATAGTAATTTCCTTTTGATCTTTTCTCTCTCCATAATATGTTCCTACATTTTCTCTTGAAATATTGTACCTTAATAGTCTGTTAACATTTTGTTCGATAAGGACGATCCGAGGAACGAGGAATAAGATGTTAAAAGAATTTGATAAGTTTTCGTTGCCTTGCGTCTTCCTCATGACTTCTGCACAAGCTCTCCTGGCGCTCTCATATGCTATTTCCGTCTTACCTGTACCGGTTGAATAAATGATGGATCCTCGGTAACCGTTCTTAATCCATGAATCCACTGCCGCCACTTGATCTGGTTTTAGAACAAAGGGAAATTTGAGTGAGGATATAGCAGGAGACATATCACTATTTGTGCCCTTTTTTATATAATCCTTCCACAATCATAATTGGACCAATTCCCTCAAACTAGATACCATCAAAACTCGGGTTTTCAGAATTACTGATAGTTTTACAATAATTTATGGAAATCAAAAAAGAAAAATTCTTGTCAAATTGATCCTATTTCCCTTTCTTGAAAGTTAGAGGTATTGACGAATTTCTAGTGTTGATTTCGAAATATTGTGATCATTGTTAAATCCTTTACTATTCCAGGACGAATAGTCTACGTTATGATCATCGATGGCCTAAGAAACCAAAGGCTAAGGAAGGCTTAATAAGAGGAAATAAGTATAGGAACCAATAATAGATGGCTGTAATATGCAAAAAATGTGGCCTACCTGACGATTTATGTGCATGCGGAGAGTTAGATAAAGAAGATACTCGAATTGTCGTAAGATTGGAAACCCGACGATTTTCTAAAACAACTACAATGATTGAGGGATTGGATCCAAAAATTAATGACATTCACACGATTGTTAAGGAGCTGAAAAGCAGGCTAGCATGTGGCGGTACAGCAAAAGATGGTTTTATCCTTTTACAAGGTGATCATAGGGATATTGTCAAAAATTATTTAATAGTAAAGGGTTTTAACGAATCTTCTATAGAAGTAATGTAATTTATAATTTAAGAAAAGACTTTTGCTAAATAAATTATCTTTGAATAAAGTTTTAAGATATATAGATAATATACTAATTGTTATCATTATCTTGGTAACGGCGTTTTCATTTCTTATAGGAATCTTTTTAGTTTTTTTTACCAACATTGGTGAAGAAGTCAATTGGTACAGCGATGTTCCTCTTGATTTTTTGATTTTTGGCATTTTTGGACTTAGTTCAATAAGCTTCAACTTAGGAATTTCCTTCATGTTTTTTTGGACAGTTTACTTGGCGTGTTATTTGTTTTGTTTTTTAAAACCTATTCCAATCATTCACCTATCGTCCGTGAAAAAGCCTTTCCAAATGTTTAGTCTTGATGGGATCAAAATCCAACGTGATAATTATCTTACTATAACTATTTCTTGGTTTTCAGGCTATTTTGTACTCTCAATATTGATTGATATCATACAACAGCTATTTGGCGTAAAGTTGGGGAATCCATTAACGGCTAACCCGTTATTGTCCTTTTTTTATTTGTCCGCAGCCCCCCTTAATGAAGAAATATTCTTTAGAGTTCTTCTCTTAGGGATACCTTTATTTCTATTATTCATCCCATTTGGTAAAGGTTTGCTCCTATCGACACTTTATCATCCATACAAGAATATCTCATTTAAAAGAGGAAAATATACTACTATAGCGATAGCAGTAATTATTGCATTGAATTCACTGGCTTTTGGATTATCTCATGTGTTATTCGGAGGTGGCTATGAAATTGGAAAAATAACTCAGGCTGGGTTGGGAGGTGTTATAATAGCTTGGCTGTATTATAGGTACAGTCTTTCATCAGCTATAACATTCCATTGGATTTCTAATTTTGTATTTTTTGCGTACAGTATTTTTGGATACTTTTTGTTCCAAACTCCATGGAACATCGAATCCGACAATATATTCCTGGCTATAGTATCCGTGGTTTTCATAGCTATGGGGGTAATATTTTTGGGTAGGCAATTCGAACGATTAATTAAGGATTATTTGAAAAATTAGAAATATGAATTTTTTTTACAATTTCAAGTGAGTTTTGAGTCCTTTATACCTATTTCGGATAGTAACTTCAGTAACGCCGGCCGCTTCTGCCACATCTTTTTGGGTTTTATTTTCACCATTCATCACGCAAGCCACATACAGTGCTGCAGCTGCTAATCCCATTGGATCCTTGCCCGCTGATATCTTGCCTTCTTCTGCCTTCTTTAGGATTTCTAAAGCTTTTCGCTTGGTTTTTTCTGTAAGGCCGGCCTTGCTTGCTATCCTTGCAACACATTTTACCGGATCGACCACTGGCATTTTAAGATCTAATTCTCTTATCAGTAATCTATAGCACCTTGCAACGTCCTTCTTTTTTATATTACTGGCATTAGCCACATCTTTTAAAGTTCTAGGTGTTTCAGTATCCCTGCATGCAGCATAGAGGGCAGCTGCAACTAGCGCTGAAATAGATCTCCCTCTCACCAACCCCTTTTCTAAAGCCTTTCTATAGACGTAAGCGGCTTTTTCAATCACCGCATCACCCACTGCTAATTTATCTTTTAATCTATCCAACTCACTGAATGCTTGCCTAAAATTCCTGTCAACAGGTTCATGTACTTGACTCCTGCTATCCCATGTTCTTAATCTTTCAATGGTGCTTTTCATAGATGCAGAGAGAGGTTTACCGGATGCATCCTTATCCACTGGCCCAATAATTGTAGCTAAGCCCATATCATGCATAGCCAAAGAGGTGGGAACACCTGCTCGGCTTCAATCCTCATGTTCTTCTTTGGAAAATGCCCTCCATTCTGGTCCGGTTTCCTCTATCCTTTCTGTAACTACAAAGCCACAATTGCCACAGAACATTTCCCCGGTTGAATTATCTGTAACCATTGGACCCTTGCCACATCGTGGACAACGGTCACCAAACATAGAAATATCTTTTACCAATGTTTATCACCATAAACCTTATAAACTAATTCCACATGTATTTATATCTTTCCTTACATATAAATATATCGGAAATTATCAAAATAAATAAGTTAATACTTCGCCTTAGTTCTTTTTCTCCTCTCGACTTTAGCGTATTTTTTGCTCTCACTTCTTAGTGAACTGTAAGCATGGGTTCTTTTTGCACTTTTATTGCTCATATATCAAAATAATAAGAGATTCTTTATATACTATAGTTTTTACCTGATGGAATGACAGAAACTAAAATAATGAATTTATAATACATTATTACATCAATACCTTATTCATGAGGAATATCTTGCATGTGCTGACTTTTTTGACTGCACTTTACATTATAGTTCTTTTCACCTACAATAATTATGCCTTTTCTCAGACGAGTCAGACAGGTGGATATGCTGATGAGGTTAAATTCATACGGTTTTCTAACGAAAATGTGGCCTACCAGGAAGTAAGTAATGGTAACCTTGACAGTTACTTTTTTCAAATTCCTCTTCAACTTGTTGAAACCGCTAAAAAAAACCCAAATCTACAAGTGTTTGAGAAAGAGGGCCTTTCTTATGGTTTATTGTTAAATCCTTATCAAGGGAACCAAACATTCAACCCCTTCTCGATCAAAGAAATTCGGTTCGCAATGAATTTCTTGATTGATAGGAACTTTATTGTAAATAATATATTAAAGGGGTTCAGTAATCCTATTGTGGAGCCATATGGACCCACTTCTCCAGAATACCATAATGTGTTGCCTGTAGTCGATCCATTGAAAATCCGTTTTGACGCAAACTTTGCTACGAAAAGTATCAAGGACCTTATGACAAAGGCAGGAGCCGTTGTAGATCCATCTGGTAAGTATGTTCTAAACGGAAAACCAGTGCAGGTTAAGATATTAATTAGAAATGACGATCTGATAAGAAAATCATTTGGTGATTTTGTTGCATCCGAAATTGAAAAAGTTGGATTTACTGTAATTAAAGAATATGGTGACTTGACAAAAGCCAACAGGGTTGTTTATGGATCAAACCCTGCAGATTTGGAATGGAATATATACACAGAATCATACATCTCTAGTTCCTTCTCAAGGTATAATCCAACAACTGTTAGTCAAATGTATGCCCCCTGGTTTGGAAATATGCCCGGGTCACAGAATCCAGGCTTTTGGCAATATTCTAATTCGACAATAGATGATCTGACACAAAATTTAGTTTTTAACAATTTTACTTCTGAAATAGAACGAAATAATCTGTTGCAACAAGCGGAGTCTGTAGGGGTACAAGAAGCAGTGCGTCTCTTTTTTGCAAGATCCTTCGATCCATATATATCCTCATCAAAAATTAGTGGCTTAATTAATGACTATTCTGCTGGAATCGCTAATAAGTTGTCATTGATAAACGCTATAAAAAAAGACATCGACAATTCTACCCTCAATATCGGGATGAAGGAAGTTTATCAAGGAGCCTGGAATAATGTTAAGGGTTGTACAGATTTTTATTGCAGGATTATTTATTCACTTGTCACTGACACTCCGACGATATCTAATCCATATTCTGGCGACCCTGAACCCTCTAGGAACAAATGGACCAATCTGTTCTCAAAAGGACCAACTGATACTGTCATTGTTCCAAGCGATGCCATTACTTGGAACCCATACAATCAAAGTTGGGATGAAACCAACAATCAAAGTAATTCTGCACTAACCAAAGTTACCATGCAGCCTTTATTTTCAAAATGGCATAATGGGAAGCTTATGGATAAGTACGATCTGTTGTACTCTTATTATTTTCCATTTGAATGGTCCACTGA
Source organism: uncultured Nitrososphaeraceae archaeon (assembly GCA_963759575.1). GTDB lineage: Archaea > Thermoproteota > Nitrososphaeria > Nitrososphaerales > Nitrososphaeraceae > Nitrosocosmicus. Next base: position 551,695 of record CAVWZU010000001.1, read on the forward strand.
TACGAAAAACTATGATAAAACCTTTGATGCCGAGTACTCAAGTTTAATTTTTCCAACCTTATCGCTTATTAAAGGAATAAAGTTTTATGACAACGGTACATTTGATACTTATGTTGATCTTTGGCATTATGACAAAAATTTAGTTCCCTCATACGGGACTTTATGGCCTTCTGAACCGTGGGAAATTACCGCCGCCACAGAACGATTGGTTGGTGATAATAAATTAGCTTATTCAAAATCTGACGCTAATATTAAACATATAGATCAATTATCTTTGAATCTTCCAATGCAATCTGAAATGATAAAACAAGAATTGATTGAGATGTCTAATGAAAAATATATCCCCAATCCTTTAAAAGGTTTGGTAAGTCTGGAGTACGTACTCGAACGTTACAAGTCATCAATTGATTGGATAAATATTCATCACAATGCAGTCATTGGAAACGGACCTTATTATTTGGAAACTTTCAATCCAACAGGAGGAGTTGTAATATTGCAAGCCTTTAGAGATAATACCTACCCGTTTAGAACAGGAATATATTCTGACTTCGAAAACCCTCCGGAACTAGCTATTGACAGTATTAATACTCCAAAATTCCTAAAAATAGGAGAGACTTATGATATTAATTTGCATTTAAATTTAAAAAATGTGTCTAATACCTCAAATAGTCTTGCCGGGAACATTGATTATTTCATATCTGACAGAAATAATAAGATCGTGGTCGAAGGCTCTACACTGATTAATAATAACTTTATTAATCAATCTAGTAATAAAGGTCAACTTAAAACTCATTTAGATGATTCTGGAATTGTTACCATATCTTTGAATGCAAGTCAGACACAGCAACTTATACCCGGTCCAGCAAAAATAAAACTAATCATTACTTCTGCAGAGTCTCCAAAACCACTCATTCAAGAAAAAACCTTGATCGCTCGACCTTGAGTATGATTCGATAAAACGGTAAAGACGAACTTGTTTTGATGACCATAATCATTTACCTATTAAAAAAAATTTCTATTTTGATATTGGTCTTAATTATTACACTATTAGTTACCATATTCCTTCTAGGCTCGACTATTGACAAGATAATGGTAGATAATATACGAATGCAAGTAACTAATTCTCTCTCCAACTCCTTATCTGAAAATCAAAGACTAAATCAGCTACAAGACCCGCAGGAAAGACAGGAAATCATCGATAAACAAATTAGCATCCAAATTAAAAGTCTGGGGTTAGACGAGCCTTGGTATTCTCCAAAAAAAATCAGCAGTAGTCTGATTCAAATAATTACATTAAACTTGGGTAATTCTAGATTTTTTACTACCCATGATGGCTCAAGCAGCATTAATGAATTAATTATGGAAAAACTACCAAATACTATTCTTTTGTTTACTTCCTCATCGATAACCGTAGTAGTCATAGGGATAGTACTAGGATCTTATTTAGCAAAGAGGGAAGGAAAAATTTCTGATAAATTGATAGCCGGTCTTGCCTCTGCTAGTCAGAGTGTGCCTCCTTGGTGGTTTTCAATGATAATGATTGTCTTTTTTTCATATTTGCTGCAAATTTTTCCTGCTAGATCTACACCTCTAATATCTCCAGGTACTCCAGGATACCTCATTGATTTATTATATCATATGACTTTGCCTTTTCTTACAATGGTTCTCATAGGGTTTGCATCATCAGTTTATTATGTTAAATATATAGTTTTGAGGATCATTGATGAAGATTTTATTAAAACTTTAGAAATTATTGGTTTGCCTTCTAGAACGATATTGCTCAAGCACGCATTGAAGAATGCCGGGCCTCAATTGACTACAATGCTGGGATTAGGGCTTACAGCAACTTTGGGAGGGTCTATATTGATAGAAGAAATATTTGATTGGCCCGGCATGGGAAACCTGTTTTACAATGCAATTATTCAAAATGATTCTCCTTTGATCATAGGTCTAGTATACTTCTTTACACTGCTTTATTTGGTGACAAGATTGGTCCTGGACCTTACACTATCATTTTTGGATCCCAGAATTAGAACCGGAGACGAATAAGTTAGAGGATATGGTTTAATTATTTTGACTAATAAAATGAAATTTCATCTAAAGAACTACAAGGGCGGAGTCTTGGGTATTGCTTTGCTTTTGTTCCTGATTGGGGTTACTATCTATACTGTTTTATATATTCCAGCAAAGGAACGAGCAGAATGGAATAATCCCTTTTATTGGATCAATTACCCTAAAAATGCTGCCCCTGCTTGGGTTAATTATTTCTTGATGCCGTTTCAGCAGCAATTACCGGAACATAAGATCTACTCCAAAAAAGAAGCATTAATTTCAAGTTATACCGAAACGGACTTTAAATTGGATAACCTTACCTTTGTTTACGAACTCCAATCTGGGCAATTTCCATCTGGTTTTAGTATACCTTTTTCATTAGAATATGGTGAAATTCCTCCAGCTGTAGAAATTTCGGTTAAAAGGCCCGATGGATTGGCATTTGTTATATATTATAATTCGTTAGACTCCGTATCATACGTTCAAAACAATGTTGAGACTCAATTATCTAATGTAAGTTCACAACAGCACGAAGTGTCTCAAAGAGTTTTTTCTTCATCTAAAGAAGTAATAGATTCCTTAATAGAATATTCATATTTGTTTAACTTTTCCCTACTTGATTTGCCAGCGGAAAAAATTGTCTTCTCTGAGGTTAATTCAAACATACCTCTAAAAGGAACATATCAGTTTATATTTACTACCTACTCTTTTGATAATAATACCATTCTAAAAGATATAAATCTAATAATAGAAGGCAAAGTGTTTGGATTATTGGGAACAGATGAATTTAGGCGAGACATAACCTTCGGAATTATGATAGGAACTCCAGTAGCACTTCTTATCGGAGTTGCAGTTGCTTCGACTTCTACAACAATTGGTCTATTCTACGGATTGATTGCTGGTTATAAGGGTGGCAAAACAGGAACACTTATGGTCATATTGATTGATATTTTTCTTTCGATTCCAACTATGGTATTATTTATAATACTATCACTTAATTTTGGAAGGAGTCTATTATTTTTGATTGGACTATTTGTTTTGTTTGGTTGGCCAGGATTGGCCTTAATAAACCGCACATTTAGTGTTCAAATTAAGAATTATCCTTATGTTGAAGCTTCTAAATTGATGGGTGAATCTGATTTTAAAGTCGTATTAAGGCATATTATTCCTCAGTTAATCCCCTTTACCCTTGCCAATTTTGCGCTTTCGGTGCCAGCAGCAATATTGGCTGAATCAGCCTTAAGTTTTTTGGGATTCGGAGATCCATCTTTTCCAACTTGGGGTCAAATGTTGCAGGATGCTCACTTCTCATCCGCTGAAATTTTAGGATATTGGTGGTGGATATTACCGCCTGGACTAATGATTTCCATTACTAGCATTGCTTTCATTTTAATCGGAAGGTCGTTGGAGTACAGGGCTAAATTGAGCAAGAAACTATAATTTCCTCTCTAGATTCTTCTTTCAAGTGGCACTTCCCTACCCTGACTATCGTACGCATGGATGTCTTCTTCGTCGTAGGGGTGACAAATAATGATTGAGATCAAACCGTAGAAATGATTTAAATCCTCAAGGGAAGGTTGACTTGAACCACTAGGGTGGGAATGGGCTGTCCCTAGATATTTCAAATCAAATGGCAATTCATTTATTGGAAACCCAGAATAATATGGGCCATGGACAGAAAAGGGAGGAATGACCAAATTATTTATGAATATCTCTGTTTTTTTCCGTTCACCTTCTAATATTAGTATGCCCTCATAGGGGTGGTGCATTTTAGCGTAAGAAATCAATCCGTTAATAACATTCTGGGTGATTGCTATAATTTTTTTTTTGCTTTTTCCCCGGTCCTGATCTTTATTTTTTTTTCCGCCAAGAAACCCAAAATCCATACAAGTTTTTAGAACTTACTCAGATAAAAAATAATATTTGCATTAATTTAAAATTGTATCTACTTAATCTTTATAGTAAAAAAATTACCTGAATTTTTATACTATTTTGAACCTGTTGAAAAAATAACAAACTTTTAATATTTTTGGAAAGCATTATTTTTAGTTTGATTTATCAGATTTCCATCGCGCTTATTTTTTCTACCTTTATATTTCTTGGCGGGTCCCTATCCGGAGCGAGTGCACAAATTCTACCCCAAACCAATAATCAAAATTCAGAATCCGCCTCTATTACTGCTCCTTCTTCTACTCCTCCTTTGGTTAAGAACCCTTACGGAGTCAGAATTACAAGTCCCTCAAATGGTGACCAGGTTTTTCTCAACGGAAGCGATTATTTTGATATCACAGGAAAAAGGCTTTCCGTCGAAGGTTTTTCAGTGTCAAACAATGGTAATTTGACTAATTGCGATATCTCGATAGTGACTAATAGCATTTTTCCTTATCAAAATGTAAATGGGACAGGCCCCCTTGGTGTTAAGGATTTTTCTAAATGGAACTACAAATTCAATTCTGACTATGCAAACCTACATGAAGGCTCAAATAAAATCACTTCAAAATTAACCTGTGAGGGGGGGACCGCTAAGGCCTACTATAGTGTGAATGTAACGGGAACAAAATTTAATGGGACATTTCCTACATCTTACACAAAATTAGCTTTAACTGGCGAAAATTTTACGGGTACATCTAATAACAATCTAAGTACGACCGGTCTTAACCCGGCTAATGAAGATTTAACACTTCCGGTGACTGGGATCGCAATAGAATCTCCTTCTAATGGTGAAACAATTGATATTGATGAGCCCATAAATATTAACGGCAGTTCGGAATATCCAAATAATTATGACTGTGAGGTACTTTTAGCTGATGGTAATACCGCAGGTGTGATAGCACCAACTAGCGCTAACCAATCTAATTTTAAGAAAACGAAGCCTGGGGGAATCAACGGAACTAGTGATTATAGAAGTTGGAGTATGGTACTCGAACCGGGATTAAATAACCTCAAAAATGGATCACAGTCATTAACTGCAAAATTGCAATGCTATTCTCCGCTATCTTCAGTGAAATTCGCCAAAGTCAATATTGTTACAAATACTTCAACGCCGTTAGAACTCAAATCTATGGATGTCAGTATTGACAAAACTGGACAAGGTATAAACCAAAAAATTGTCATCGGGGTAAACGACGCTACTACAAATGATCCTTTGGCAGGCAGTGCCATTACTGGTACAATTAACGACGATTCATTCTCGGGTACTACAGACTCACTTGGGAAATATAGTGTGAATATACCATCTGGTATCACAGAATCTGGCGTGACCATTGACGTCTCCGTTTCGGCTTCTGCTGATGGTTACAAGATTAAAAAGACGAGTACGACTTTTGAGGGGTCCCCTGCAGTATCTGACGAAACAACTCCAGCTACATCCGATACTGATAAACGGGATGTACCAAACAACGAAGAGGATCTTGCGGATAAAATATTCGACGATGTACAAAAGCAACTAAGCGAGCAAGGAATTAATATTCCTCTCCCTTTTGGGTAGATTTACTACCGGGTTAACTAATTACAAATTGGTTGATTTGAGAAGCATCAACATAACAATTAAATTGGCATTAAGAAGCGTAATATTTTCAATACTTTTTTTAATTCGTTTCATCTAATTATATTTGCAATCTAGAAATAACAAAGTTATTATTCTTTATCTTTTAAGTTATCTTGAATTTAAATTTATGACTGACAATGTGTACAAATTTTTGATTCTTGAGTTAGGCATTGCTATTGTAGATGAAAAAAATCAACCCCAATCCTTCAAGAAATTTCATGACCCTATAAAATCCCACCTTAAAATTAAGAGTAGGGAATTCGAAGAAATTTCGGAAAGCCTGGAATTTTTTAAAGTCAAACCTGAAGTATTACAAACAAATTATCCGGAATTAATTGACTATTTGAAGAATAATATGTTTAATGCTGAAATAATTTCTGACGTAGAAGAGAAACAGTTTCAGATCGACAAAATTAGGTATTACATATCGATGTACGGTTCTAATCCTCAGGACCCTCCAGACCAAGTGGGTACCTTGTCAGATGATTTAAGACAGTTTGCTCTCAAATGGTCTTCCATAAGAGTTCAGGAAGCATCAGAGCAATTGGATTTGCATATCAGTCAATCCATCAACGGGTTGGATGAGATAGATAAGATAATTAATACAGTTGGAACTCGTATGCGAGAATGGTATGGGCTTCACTTTCCTGAATTGGATAATTTACTTCAAAATATTACAACATATGCAAATATTGTATCCAAGGTTGGAAAGCGGGAAGAATTAACAGGAGAATTCTTACAAACTTTGGATATCCCCGAAAACAAGATTGAAATCATACTAATGGCCGCCAATAGGAGTAAGGGAGGAAAAATTACAGAAGAAAATTTATTAATATTGCAAAGTTTAGCAAATGAAGTCATTTCATTAGCACATATTAGAAAAACATTGGAGGACCACATTGATCTATCCATGGAAATGATATCCCCAAATCTGAAGGAATTACTAACTGCCACAGTCGGAGCAAGATTGATCGCCAAAGCAGGAAGCTTAAAAAGGCTAGCGTCATTGTCATCCAGTACGATCCAGATTCTTGGTGCTGAGAAGGCCTTATTTAGAACCTTGAAAACTGGCGCTAATCCGCCAAAGCATGGCTTGCTCTTTCAGCATCCCGTGATCCATTCAGCACCAAAGTGGCAAAGGGGCAAGTTGGCAAGGGCAATTTCTTCAAAGGCAGCAATCGCTGCAAGAGTTGACCTATATAGTCGTAATCCAGAATCTAGCAATACCTTAGCGAGTAAGTTAAATGATAGGATAACTGAAATTCAAGAAAAATATAAGGAACCATCAGAAATCCAACAGAGACAACAACAGCAAAATTTCAAACGTGGCGACAGGGATTCATATACTAGAAATAAAGGTAAGAAATACGGGAGAGATAGAGATAGAGATGGAGATAGAGATTTTAAATTTAAGAAGAATAAATTCAAAAAAAGATTCCATAAATCAAATAAAAAGTAATGGATTGTTTTCAGTAGAAGGTGTATTAAATGAATCAATTATCTTTGTATAAATCATACGACAATGGGTCTTTTGTCATTTTGGTAGACCACGCAAAGGAGAAATATCTGGCAACCCAAAACCTTGATACAGGGAAAAGTGTTTATGGTGAAAAAATAGTAAAAATCGACGATCTTGAATATAGAATTTGGGAACCTTATAGGAGTAAATTAGCCGGAGCAATATTTAAGAACCTCAAGGACAATCCAATTAAGGAATCTTCTTCAGTGCTTTATTTGGGAGCGTCAACTGGAACCACCGTGAGTCATGTTTCAGACATTGTAGGGAATAAAGGAATAGTATTTGCAGTAGAACCATCTGTTCGTGTCGCTAGGGAATTATTGGAAAATGTCGCATCAAGAAGAAAAAATATCATTCCAATTTTAATGGATGCAAGAAGATTTTTGCACTATTATTCATATTATGGACTGGTGAATGTAGTGTACTCGGACATTGCACAACCCGATCAAACTGATATCGCGATCAATAATTCCAAATGTTACCTAAAACCTGGCGGCGATTTGATAATAGTCATCAAGACGAGAAGTATTGACGTGTTGACGGATCCTAAGTTGGTAACCCAAAACGAAGCAAAGAAACTTGAGAATAATCAATTCCGAATTTTGCAGATTATTAATCTAGAGCCTTTTGATAAGGATCATTCATTAATTCATGCCAAATACCTAAGTTAACTTGGTTGATAAGTAAAATTCTTATTTGAAAAGTTTTGTCTGAACGCACTCGTTTATTAGGTTCTTGACGGGACTCCACGAGAATCGAATATATTCTTTGTTTTCGCTATCAAAAAGATTATTTCTCAGGAATAATTTTGTCGATGGATCGGAGGGATATCCTGAGCCTATTCTTTTACATAAGATTTCCTCTATTCTCTTAATCTCTCTATCCCTAGTTACCTTGGCAATTATAGATGCTGCAGAAACTATCAAATTGTCTGTGTCAGCTTTGTGAAAACAGTATACCTTGACTGACTTGTTGGTCAAGTTTTTTAGTATCGACTGTTTGAATCGATCGGGCTTTACGTCACATGCGTCAATAATAATTTTGTCTGCGTTTATATTATCTGCGATAATGGTCATAAATTTTGATTCAAGGACATTCAATTTTTTCTGGCTGACGTACTCGTCAATCGTTACCGGATTGATCCTGCATACGAAAACAGAAACAGCTGATTGTAAAATTTTAGTATACAAATTTCCCCTTTTTTGGGAAGTAAGTTTTTTAGAATCAGTAATGCCCTCATTCCTAATACTCTCTATTCCTGTTGGGTCGAATGAGATACCTGCGATTACTAGCGGACCAATCACGGACCCTCTCCCAGCTTCGTCAATTCCGCCTATTAGCATTCTTATCTATTCTAGTTGATTTCCCTAATCCTATATTAATGAAATACTCTGGATTCCTAGTAAGAATGAGCTAAATCACTATGTTTAGACAGATCCTATTATTTAATTAGTTATATTTTTTTTGACCTCCAAGTTGATTCTCTTAGCTGATTCAAAATAGTTCAGATTCTATTATCCCTGTCTGGAATCCACAATGTAAAACTATATCATGATCCTATAGTTTTGACAGTTTGCAGACAAAAGAAAATCCATAACCTTATTTAAGGTACAATATGTTGAAACAAAGTAGCTAGCGCAAAGAAAGATCTAAAAAGGGTTACTAGGATATCTAGTTTCACGACCGGTTACTAGATTCTGTTACAAGTAACTTATCATTAATTTGGGTAGCTACTCCGAACGACGCACATCGAACTAATCCTCTTTGATATGTTTATCGATGCTGTTGATCGGTAGCATGAATTTCGATTTTAATATGTCGTCAATTTGTTTCTGAAAGAAAAAAGTTACACTCTACGATATCACCCTTAAAAGTAAAAAATTTGCTTATTCCCCATTTGCTTTAGGCATGTATATTTTATTTAGATGAACTAGAATCCACTTAGCAGAGAGATTCTACCGCATCAGCGCGAATATATTATTATTGTTTAATATTGGGATTTGCTTTGAATTGACAACTCAAAATTCTAAGACTAAAATAATATGAAGTTGCTACTCAATTATAGAATATCCGAAGAGTGAAAGCAAATTCTTTTCTTATACAACCTACTTCAATCCTAAATATTTTTGTCATCCTTGAGGTAAAAATTTTTCAATTTCGTGAGAAATGCATCCAAAAAATTTAATCAACCAAAAAATAAAGTTTATTTCGAGAAGAAAACCATTCAATGGTATTTTGTAGACTTATTACGGATTGGGAAATGTAAGAGAATTGTGATTTTACCCATATGATCTAGGATTAAGATTAAATAAATAGGGGATAAACCTCCCTTTATGTTTTGGAAAGAAAGAATACCGATTACGATTGGTCAAAGATCAAAGAAGGGGAAGTCACACTTTTAGTTCCATCGCAAGCCATAAATCAAAAGGAACCTCCAAAATTTCCTGCTTTCTTTAATCCAGCTGCAAAATTTAATAGGGATATTTCTATTTTGATATACCGGAATTTCATTGATCGATCAAGGAAGAGTATTTCCTTTGTTGATTCCATGTGTGGGTTGGGAGCAAGAGGAGTGAGGGTCGGGAAAGAAATCCCTGAGATACAGAAAGTTATTTTCAATGATTTTAATATGTTATCAACTCAAACTGCAAAGGTTAATACCATGATCAACAATATTTACCATAAGTCAAATTTTTATACTTCTGAGATCTGTAGTTTCCTGTCTACTAGTTCTAATTTTGATAACCGCGCAACGGTAATTGATTTGGATCCTTTCGGAACGCCAGCACCTTTTTTGGATTGTATCTTGCGCGCGGTCGAAAATGACGGTATGATCTCTATTACTGCAACCGACACTGCAGTATTACAGGGTGTTTATCCTCGGGTTTGTTATAGGAAGTATTATGGGATACCTTTGAGAACTAGGTATTCTCTGGAAATAGGTACAAGGCTGTTACTATCCTGTACATCTTTAGTTGCTTCCAGGCTTGATCTGTCCATTAATCCAATATTTGCACATTCATACAGAAATTATATTCGCATTTATTGCAAAGTATCAAAAAGCAATTATTTGGCGAATAAAATATCTGACAAATTAGGATATATTCTTCATTGTTTCGAATGTGGGTATCGAGAATTGATGAAGAAAGGTCCTTCTGAAGTGAATTGTCCGTTGTGTCAGAAAAAGATGAGGGTGGGAGGTCCATTATGGGTATCTCACTTATTCGATAAAATCGTGATTTTCAAAATACTGGCTGAAATCCTCGAATCAGAAACAAGAAAGACAAAAGGAGCAATTCTTAGTAAACAAGATATGAATCCTAACAAGAGGTTTTTCGAGATTGCTTCCAAAGAATTGGACCATATTCCATATCATTATAATAGTGACGAGTTTGGGAAATTAATGAAAAATAGTACCCATCCGCTGAACAAAATTGTTGAAAAGTTGATTAAGGATGGATATAACGCCAGCCAGACCATTTTTTCACAAACAGGGTTTAGAACAGACGCGAACCTACTAGAAATAAAGTCTAGTCTTTCTAATCTTTAGAGATTTTGTACCTTATTGGTTTATCCTTGACAACCATGTGATGATTAAAATACAAATATTCTCCATTCAAATATTGTTTAGATATTTAAACACCAACCAATGTAATTTCCGAATTTGGAATTATGAGGGATTTTGAATATTTGCCATTCTTCTCGATTACCATCTCTAACCCATCCTTTATCCTTTGCAGGGATTTCAATCCCAATTTGTCGGTATAAATTCGAGGAAGACTTGATACTAAAAAGATCTCATATTTTTCTCTTAACATTTTTAGAAAATGAATATGCTCCATATCTTTTGAATAACGATATTTATTCAGCCCATCTAAATCCAATCTGTTTTCAACGAGTTTAAGCAACGATCCATTGCCTACTCCACCACGATTTTCCGATAATAATATTATTATTCCACCGTTGCTAACTGCGTGATAATTGTTCCATAAGAGGTTTAAACTATTTCCAAGGGTCATTTGGCAAGAATAGTTAGTGTTACCTGAAATGAATGCGGATTTTGAAGATTCAGCAGTTGGTTGTGTTATTGACTTAAATCTCTGGATGGCTTCATTAAAAGAATATGAAAGGTCTCCAATGAAAACCGAATCAATTCCATCATTATTAGAAATTAAATGTATCCACTGAGCACTAGTTTTAGATGCAGCCTCAATAGCCAACTTCAGAGGATCACCATACTTACCAGGATTTGGTAATGAATCAAATATGAATGTGCACACCTGGTTCATTTCATCTGGATAACATTCCCTCAGTAGCCTGACAGGGGACCCAGTAAACCCAAATACCGGATCGTATTCGATCCTATCTATTAGGATGGTATTGCTAAATTTGTTTACCTTTTCCAATACGTCCTCGCTCGCTACTCTACTGAGGCTAATTCCATTTTCATTAAGCTGTTGTCTAATTCTTTGAGGAATTGATTTTGAAAGTATACAGTATTCAATATTTTTAATGTTCAATTCTTTAGACATGTTTTGGATAAAGGTTAATATTGGTAAAATAAAGAAAAATGGGCTTGTAATCAGGATCAGAGTTGATTCTTGTATCATTAGTTTGTTTTTTATCTCAATTTCTAATTTCTCTAAATCTATTTTATTCATAGTGGGTCTTGGTATGTGGGAAATATTTTCATATTTAATATCCAAAATGATCTCTGAGTCGCCATAGCCTAACCATATTTCCGGCATAATAAGTTATGTAAGCATGAGTAACATATAAAATCAAAGATCATGTAATTAGAAGAAGTTGAACGAAATAGATCGATTGCAGCTGGAGGAAGATCTCGTACTTTTTTTATTCGATAGAAATGCTTTAAAGACTGGAAATTTTACCCTATCCAGTGGCAGGGAGAGCCATTTCTATCTGGATTTGCGAATCCTGCAGAGTTATCCATTATATTTTAGAAAGACAATTTCCTTACTGAAAAACCTTATTCAATCTCAAATTGGCTTTGAAAGTTTTGATTATATATGCTCTGTACCAACTTCAGGGACCATTTTTGGTTCAGCTCTTTCATATGAACTTTTTAAACCTCATATATACGTCAGGAAGGACCTTAAGAACTATGGTACGCAGAAAAAAATAGAGGGCGCATTAGAACCCGGTTCAAAAATATTGTTTGTTGACGATGTAATTACAACTGGACATTCTATTTTATCTGGAATAGAATCGTTGACTAATCATTCAGTTATAAGTGGAGTAGTAGTGCTTGTGGATAGACAGCAAAGGTCTCAAGATCTGTTTGATCAGTTTACATTAGGGATAAGAAGTGCAATCCCAATCCTCCGGGTTATCAACATCTTAAAAGACAACGCTAGGATTGATAAGAACGAATACAATGCAATAAGAGATGAGATAATAGTTTCTTAGCTTTCGTATATCATTAAATTCTTTTCTTCCAGAAGGGTGTGCAAATTGGTGACTGCCCTATATACTTCTGTTTCTTTTTTTGCACCGGTGCAAACAAGTTTACCACTAGCGAAAAGTAAAATTACGGTCTTTGGATCTAACATCCTATGGATTAATCCCGGAAATTGTTCGGGCTCGTACATACTTCTCGGTAATATTCTAGCCGCTAATTCTAAATGGATTTTACCTCCCAAGCTTGCTGAGGCAACAATATTCTGAATTTCGATGATTGGATCATTTTCTACAGGAATTCCACCTTTTCTTAACTTTTGAACCACGCTTCTTACCGCCTTGATAGCTTGTTCTTCTGATTTTGCTCCGGTACAAACCATCTTACCCGAACTAAAAATTAAGGTAGCAGTTTTGGGGGCTTTTAATCTAAATACTAACCCTGGAAATTGATCTGGATGATATTCGACATCGGGAAATATCTGTGTTATCAAGTTTAAATTTATAGTTTGATTGACCGTTGCAGATGCCACAACGTTTTCTATACTTACCATTGGCTTTGTTTGGGGCATTATTCGTTTCCTTGGGGGTATATAAATACTCGATATAAATATACCTTTATGTGATTTTGTCAAGTTAGATCAATAACCTACTTTTTAACTTCCTCATATAATTATTTCATTATTTTAACGAATAGTTAAAATAATGACCGATATTGACATAATGTTTATTTCGATTTTATTAAAATAATCATTACATGTAAATATTATATATAAAAAAGAGAATATTGATTTATTCTCATTCTAATCTAACAATCAAATCATGACCCAATAAATGATGGTTAATCGATACTTGAATGTCTTACATTATACATTTTAAATACCCATCCCAAAAATGAAATCTATGTCACAAAAAATTAGAATTGATAAGGATTCATTGGGGGAGGTAGCAGTCCCAGAAAATGCATACTATGGTCCATTCACTACAAGAGCAATGGAACAATATCAAATAACAAAAATCCGTCCACATAGGAACTTTATCAAGTCATTCATAATGATCAAGAAAGCATCAGCTATAACAAACCGAGACCTCGGAGTGTTGCCGTCACAAATCGCCAATGCGATAATCATTAGCTGTGATGAAATTTTGGCCGGAAAATTGTCTGATCAATTTGTCATCGAGACACTAAACTCGGGAGCAAGTACAGCTTTTAATATGAACTGTAATGAGGTAATTGCAAACCGGGCACTAGAGATCCTTGGTAAACCCAAGGGTTCTTACGAAATAATCAGCCCAAATGACCATGTGAATATGTCTCAGTCAAGTAACGATACCTCTCCTACAGCCATTCATATTTCCATAATCATAAGCTGTCAAGAGTTACTAAAATCATTGGACCAATTGATCCATTCGTTAGATAAAAAGTCAATTGAGTTTAAAGATAACATAAAAATCGGTAGAACTCACTTGATGGATGCAATCCCTGTTACTATGGGTGACGAATTTAGCTCGTACATGTTTGCACTATTAAAATCAAAAGAATTCATCCACCGATCTCTGGAACAACTCTACTATGTCGCCCTTGGGGGAACGGCCGTAGGAACGGGCGCAAATACTCCAAAAGGATATCAATCTCTTGTGGTGAAAAATCTGGCAATTATATCTGCTTTGCCTTTGAAGCCGTCTCCTAACTTGTTCTATTCTCTACAAAGTAAGCTCGATGTTGCAAATTGCTCCTCTGCTATAAAAAATCTTGCTATTGAGCTGACAAAAATGTCAAACGATTTTAGGTTGATGGCCTCAGGCCCCACGGCCGGATTTGCTGAAATCACTATCCCAGCTGTTCATGCAGGATCCTCAATAATGCCGGGAAAAGTCAATCCTTCTCTTTCCGAGACCCTGAATATGATTTGTTTTATAGTAATTGGCAACGATCTTTCAGTCACTCTGGCATCCCAAGCGGGACAGTTTGAATTAAACGTAATGCTTGGAGGGATGGTTAGATCAGTGTTAGATTCCACAGACATGCTCACTAATTTTCTACCTATATTTTCCAAGAATATGGTTGATGGTATACAAGCGAACAAACAAAAACTTGAATTGAGTGTACAGAAAAGCCCTGTGTTGGTAACATTATTGAATCCCATAATAGGTTATCTGAAGGCAGCGGAAGTTTACAAGGAAGCAATGTCAAGCAATAAAACCATTAAAGAAGTAATAATTGAGAGAAAATTAATGAATGAGGCGGAATTCGATGAGGCGTTATCCAAGGAAAGACTCCTATCATGATCATTACCTATCGGGTTATTTCTTAATTGAAAGATGATATCCACAAATATCGCAATGTTCGAATTGTTCACCATCTAGATGGTTGAAGTGTACGCCGCATGTAATACAAGTATGATGAGCATCTTCATATCCATCAGGAGCTACAAAATCGTTACTATTTAAACTGGGACTTTTGCAATTTATACATCTGCAATTGCATTCCATATGTATATTCATCTCTCTCATAATAAAAAATGTATTGTTTAAATTATGCAAACGGTAAGTATATCGATACAATTGAAGATAATTATTTCCTTTTGGATTTCGTGTCTCGCTCTTTTTTTATTACTGCTAATCGCAATAGTCAATAATGGATTTGAAAGTGTCCAAGCACAACAGCAGGAACAAAATCAAACAGCACTGGTATCGATAGGAGGGGAGAACTTATCAGCCAGCCTTTCAACGACCCCAGATTCACAGTCTAAAGGATTGGCAATTAAAGATTCACTCAATGAAAACGAAGGAATGCTATTCATTTTTGAGTCACCGCAAAAATATTCTTTTTGGATGAAGGGCATGAAATTCCCAATCGACATAATTTGGATTGATTCAGCAGGCAAGATCGTCCACATTGAAAAAAATCTCCAGCCCTGTGTTTTCCTGTTACCTTGTCCTTCCTATACACCAAGTGCGGATTCACGATACGTATTAGAAGTTGTCTCCAATTTTACAAACAAATTTAGCATAAATATCGGCGACGCCGTCGACTCCAAGGCCATAAAAAAGAGTCAAGATTAGATTTTTTATGCTAGGATTTGAAACTATCAACTAGCTTCTTGTGATAGCTACTGAGACATTGTGTTCCTGAATCCTCATCTTTTGATATTACTTGAATTTTTCTCAATTGTTTCTCAGAATAAATTGATTTCAGAAAATTAAAACAAGTTTCACAGACGTGCATATTTAAACAACATTGCGCTAGGCAATTAATTTGTTATCTAAGTTTGATGGATTCATAAAAAATGTTATCGATGTAACCTTTGTTTAAGTGTGCAGCGGGAATCAGGTCGCTAGTAGATATGGATTCTAATATGATATATCTACGGCGAATACTCCTATCATCTATATTTGATTCTCTATTGATCACTAATCAACAGTTCTCAATTTAGTAAATAAAGCGTTTTATTTTTCTCTGCCGATACAATGGATTTCTCGATCCAAAGGTTCTATCTATGAATTAGAATGACCCTATCTTTTTCTTTCCTCGCTATATGTGAATAAATACTTATTAAATCTCGCTATTTTATTACTAGAAGAATTCATAACGAACGCAATAGGATTTCCTGTTCACGTCTTTATTATATGTTAACACTTAAAAATAGGTAGTATTGTAAAAGAAGATATCATGGCTGCCCGCAAAAGTACTACCAGGAAAATAAGACTATTGAAGAAAATAAAGCAAAATAGACCGGTGCCAGCCTGGATTATTATTCGGACACACCGACATGTTAGAACAAATCCAAAAAGAAGGTCATGGCGCAGATCAGATGTGAATATAGGATAAAAAGGAGATAATTGAAATGTCAAACGTTGAGGATACACTCGCAAGAATATATACAATAAATTTCAGTAAAGCATGGTTAACACCAAAGCATAAGAGGACTGATAGAGTAGTTAACATGATTAAAGAATTCGCTATCAAACATATGAAAAGCTCGCAGATAAAGATAGATCAAGAACTGAATCGATACATCTGGGAAAGAGGCAAAACTAATCCCCCAAGAAAGGTGAGGGTTAGAATTGTGAAAGATGAAGATGATCAGGTAATAGTTTCTCTATACGAGGATATAGTCATCGAATCAGATTCCCAAACCAAAACAGAAGTGTTGGAAAAGGTCCAAGTGGAAGACGAAAGTGTTCCAATTGAAGAGAGCGGAGCGGTAGAAAAGAAATAACAATAACCTAACTTAACCTTGAATTTTATCAAAATAATCTTTTATATTTAGAATTATCAATAACCTCTGAAATAAAAATACTTGACTATGAGTTTACAAATAGGTTTTCTTTCTTTTTACGTATCAAAATCAATTACCGGATCTTCTACCAACCAAAGGGAACCCTGATTCAATATCTTTGAAATCAGGTAGGCGAATATCATCCATCGCTACCTCAGGTTCAAAGTCTAGAATATTTTTCTTGGGAATCAACAGGTTCAGCGGATCGTATCCTGATACAATGTCTTTATTTGTTTTGACCAAGATATGACATTTTGTAATTTCATTCCCTTCTTCTAGTATGTTAACTTCCTGTTCAGCTTCTGAAAGTAGATTATGGGTTGTCTCTATAACATTCTTTATTATTGATAGTTTTTCAGTAGGTTGATACAAATAGAGCGAGCATTTTTGAATGCTATTAATATCAATTTTTTGTGTTAATTGGGCCATTGTTTCTATAAATGCATCCTTTATACCTTCTGTAGATTTATTAGAAAAGACAAAATTAAATTTATCTGGAAAACTCTTATTCACTGATTGAACTATTATGTCGACTATTGCTGTATTCGTAATCTTGTAGCATTGATCAATGGATATCTCATTCCAATTTCTTACTATTGCATTGTTATCAATTACAATAACACTGTTAACGAATTTACATAAAAAAGAGAGCGATACCCCACAACGAAATAGCTTTTCTTTCTCAAATCCAAAAGGCAGTATGGTTAAGCAAATAATCTCTCGCTTCATGTTATTCTTTAGCATTTGTGATAATACTGGCAGAACCGCTGATCCAAACTTGGAAGCTAAGTTTCCAACAATTATAACAGATTGATATTTGTTAACCTTTAACAAGATATCATCTGACACTTCTAATAATTTTTGTCTTATTTGGTCTAATGATGGATTAATTCTAGATGGAATTGTTATTTCGATTTTATTATCACCACCTGCGTTGGTTGAGGAATGATTCTCCAAAAAAAGATAATCTAAGTTTACTTTTTCTAACACTTCATTTGTTATCTTTATCCCTGCATTCCCAACACCGATGATGCATGCGTTCAAAGTATTAGCATTCATCAATGGTCATTAACAAACCTTAGTCGAAAGATAAAAGTGTTATGTGATATCTTATGATTGTAGATTAGACTGGAATAGCGTGCAAGACATGATTTGAATGGCCTATTATCCTAACCTTGATCCGTTTGCCTATGAAGGGATTGTCAAAGTACAATGAGCTATTCTTATATGGGCCAGTTTTGATAACCATATTCTCTTCTTTATTATCTGAGTATTTCTGAGAGACCTTTGTTACAAGTATTCTTGTATGTAGGTTGGATTCGGTCTTCCTTTCTGAAAATGACTTATCAGGATCACGATCTAGAATTATTGATTTGTAATAATCATTTCTCCCCTTCAGCTTTCCGTTTTCAAGTTCGTTAATGAGCATCTCACCTTCCCAATTTATCCAATTGGAATTTCTCCTATTTGCTATAGTCTTAATTAAATCATGCAGCCTTTGTGATCTAGATAAAATTATGTCATCATTGACTTTCTTTAATTTCGATGCGGCAGTTCCGGGTCTAGCACTGAACTTCGATGAATTAACAATATCTGGATCTATGAATGATATTAAATCTAATGTCTGTTCAAAATCCTCCTCAGTTTCCGTAGGGAATCCAGTAATAATGTCTGTTGCTATTGTTAATTCCGGAATCTTGTCTTTCAATCTAGTGACAAGATCTTTGATGGTATTAACCGTGTGTCCTCTTTTCATTTTTATTAAAACTCTTTCGCTCCCGCTCTGGATGGGTATATGGATGAATTTAAATAGCTTATTGCTTTCTGAATATTGCATCGATAAGTCGTTTATCATTCTGTTAATATACATGGGGTTCATCATCCCAAGTCTTATTTTAAATTCTTGTTCTATTTTTTCACAGCTCCTTAACAAGTTTACTAGGTTAGTCCCAATATCGAGTCCATAACATCCATTGTCCGTGGATGTGAGCCAAATTTCTTTACTCCCATGTTCTAAATCTTCTCTTATTTGCTTAACTATTTCACCAATTCTGTAGCTTCTTAGGTGGCCCTTTGCGAGCTTTGTTTGGCAAAAGGTACATTCGCTTAGACACCCGGTTGAGATTTCAACGATACTAATTATTGGACTGATTCTAACTCTAGGAATATTTATTTTTTCAATGTTTGAGTTCTCTAATCTAGACACGATCTGTCCACCCATTGCTGCTTGAGCGACCTCAACTACCTTATCGATCGAATTTGGTCCAATAATACTCGCTTGGGAATTGACAGAATTTACTAAATTCCTATCCGCTGCAGGCAAGCAACCAGCGATAATCAATGGTTTATTAGTATTAGTCAAATACTTAATCCGATTAATCATTTTATGTTCGGTAGAATTTTTTACAGAGCAGGTTACTATCAAATTAATACTCGAGTTCTCGGGATTCTCAGCCAACCTGAATCCTTGTAATCTTAGCTGTCCCGCCATCATTTCTAGATCAGCAAAATTTGCTGAGCAGCCATATCCTTCAATCCAGAAGCTGGGTCTTTGTCGATTCTCATCATTTTTGGAGCCGTCATCTGTTCCAAATCTAGGATTTTCCCTAATGATTTTTTTAGGGGTCATCTCTGTTCCTTTTAAAAGTTTGATCTGGTCAATCAATTGTGGCTTCAAGGAAACGAAAATTGACTCACCATCTATTGTTCTGTTGGTTGTAATAGATCTCAATCTCACATCTTGGATGAATCGAATTGAGCAATATACCTTTTCCCCAACAAACTGATTAATACCCTTGATTTTTTATTAGTTAATATATATCCCCCCGAACCGAAAACGTACTTTAGTCATGAATATTCTTAATAATTTCTATGTAGTGACCAAACAGGTCTTTATCATTGCATATATGACAGGATTTCTTTGGTTAAGGAGAAATCCGCTGTCATTAATATTCACGGCTATTTCACCATTTTCTTTGTTGTTCATCTTGTTTGTAGTGAGCAGTGGTGAATATGTACAATTTGCGGTCGCTGGAAGTCTGGTTATGGCATTGGTAGGCTACGGTTTGGCTTTAGGTCAAGATATTTCATTCTACAAAATTGAATATAAAATGCAAGATGTATTTGTTGCCTCTCCTGTCTCATCAATAACCTATATGCTGGGATTGGCCTTATCACAATTGTTGTATGGGCTGCCAGCCCTGATGGTATTACTGTCACTTGCAATATATTTTTCAGTATCTTTGAATTTCATCCCTTTGTTATTGTTAAATATCCTTCTCATTTGGGGAACTATGTCTTCAATAGGATTTTTTTTGTCCTCTCATATGCTACATATGCGAAATGCCACCCAGCTAATTTCTTTCGTAAATGTTATTATTGCAATTATACCTCCAGTCTTTTATTCAATAGAAAAGCTACCTGTGGAATTACAATTCATTTCATATTTTGTTCCCACCACTCATGCTTCATTAATGCTGCAATTTTCAATGGGTTTCCCAGTACCTCCGGGTTGGTCCATCTCTTTAGGATTGCTTGTTCAGACTGCATACTTTGTTTTTTTTATACTGGTGGCAAAGAAAAAGGCTTTGTGGAGAGAAAATTAGCATGCATAATAGATGATCGGTGTGATAAAACTTATGAATTAGCATAGTTATTGTTTATTTTGTTCAAAAATCCTTCTAGTTGATTCGACCAATCTAAATACATCCTTTTTATCATGGGCGTTTGAAAATGCTCCCATCTTTCCCGGCAAGAAAAATATATCATGTTTAGCCATTAGAGCCAAATTAAAATTAATTAACAGTTCTCTGTCACCTAGTGCCGCGTCAACAGCATTCTCTATCCTCTCTGTCTTTTCGTTCAGGAAATGAATCATGAATAAAGAACCAATTCCTGTCACTTGGACTCGTATCCCGAGCTCAACGAATAATTTCGCTAATTCTCTTCTTGTAATTTCTCCGAGACTATTGATTTTCTCATAGATTCCGGGATTTTTTCTCAATTCTTTTAGTGTAAGATGTCCGGCCTTCATTGTCAGTGGGTTTGCAGAAAACGTGCCTCCACCAATCGAACAATATGAAGATTTATTATTGTCCACGGTTGCATCTGCCATTTTCATTATTTCTTTCTTTCCGCAGACTGCTCCTATGGGAAGTCCTCCACCAATAATTTTGCCTAGGGTAAAAAGGTCCGGGTCTAACTTGAATAAATTCATAGCTCCATTAAAGGCAAACCTGAACCCCGTGACTATTTCGTCCAGTATGAATAGACTTCCATTCCTTTTCGCAAATTCTTGTAATCCAAGTAGGTAACCTTCCTGAGGAGTGATACATCCTGCTCCACCCAAAACCGGTTCGACAATTATAGCTGCCAGATCGTCCTTGATAGACTCCAACACTTTTACGGATCTTTCTAAATCGTTAAATTGTAACGATTCAATAAAATGACCCTCATCTTCAATAAGTCCCATACCTTCATCTGCTTCGTAAGGATAATTCACCGATTGCAAGAGGTTCGTATTAAAACCATGCCATCCTCCCTCTACCTTGGCAATCACCCTCTTGCCAGTCGAAGCCCTTGCTAAACGAATTGCATACATGGTCGCTTCTGATCCAGTACTACAGAATCTTAAATTCTCTGCAAGAGGTATGGCGTTATTAATTTCATTGCCTAGTTTCCAACTTGCTTTATTTGCGGTCCCATAGAGAGTACCTTTGCCAACTTGCTTCTTTAGCTTCGATGTCACGATCTCTGGAGAATGCCCCAGGATAAGGGCCCAGTGACCATTCCAAAAATCCAAATACCTGTTTCCATCGACATCAAATAAATATTTACCACGTGACTTGATGGTAAAAAAAGGATAAGGTTTAAAGTAGCGAATATTATGATTTATTCCTCCGGGAAAAATGTCCCTGGATTTGAAATACAAATTCATGGATTCAAATGTTTTACTCTTATACATTTCTGCATAATCTTCATATTTCATAACTATTTTATTGTCCCTTTCTAGAATCTTTTATATGTTTTTAAATTTTGCATAGACTAATTAATATTCAAAGAGATCCCAGTCGGGTTTATTTGATCGATCAGTTTACATCAATTCTTTATCTGAGCGACTACAAGAACCTTTATCATATACCTACTTTATCGACCTATTAGTAACTGAAAAATTGAATTTGCGAATTATTTAAGAACAAGATTTATATTAATATTTTTTTGATTGTAAGTAGAACGTATCCAAGACAAAAGGCGGCGTCGGTAATGAAGTTGGTTAGTGCCATAATGTGATTTACAGACCTCCAGGTGCGCTCATAACAATATAATGCTACAAAATATAAAAAAATAGGGGGATTCGATCAAAAAAATCAGTGCTGACCTGATAGATTGAATCTGACATGGGAATGATCAGATAGACTAGAATATTAGATTATGATCTTAAAATAAGTACAAAACATTTTTAGTAGATATAGATCAACTTAGAAATTATGAATTTCCAAAATTATAGCTTTGAAGTAGAAGCATAGAAGACGTTTTGTCAAGTTAATGTAATCTAACTTGGAGAATTAATACTTTAGGTAATAGGAAATGCATTTTTCTTTTTTACATAAAAGCAACATACAAATCTAGTTTTTCGATCGTACTCTTTCTCTTTACTGTTAATCTCTAAAAAAAAGAGAATACTAACATTAAAGAAACTCAATAAACGTCCTTCTGACTTTCTTCTTCCAAGATAAGGAAGAAGAAGAAAAGAAATGGACGATATTTAAATAACATACAAACTCGTAAAAAAAGTTCGTTTGTTTATGAGAATCAACCGACGATTTATGATAAAGTAAATAATATTCTACAGCCATTATTTACTTTATTTGACTCCGGTTGATCCTGCCGGACCCGACTGCTATCAGAGTGGGACTAAGCCATGCGAGTCAACATAGCAATATGTGGCATACGGCTCAGTAACACGTAGTCAACATGCCCAGGGGACGTGGATAACCTCGGGAAACTGAGGATAAACCGCGATAGGTCATCACTTCTGGAATGGGTAATGACTTAAATCTATATGGCCCCTGGATTGGACTGCGGCCGATCAGGCTGTTGGTGAGGTAATGGCCCACCAAACCTGTAACCGGTACGGGCTCTGAGAGGAGGAGCCCGGAGATGGGCACTGAGACAAGGGCCCAGGCCCTATGGGGCGCAGCAGGCGCGAAACCTCTGCAATAGGCGAAAGCTTGACAGGGTTACTCTGAGTGATTTCCGTTAAGGAGATCTTTTGGCACCTCTAAAAATGGTGCAGAATAAGGGGTGGGCAAGTCTGGTGTCAGCCGCCGCGGTAATACCAGCACCCCGAGTGGTCGGGACGTTTATTGGGCCTAAAGCATCCGTAGCCGGTTCTACAAGTCTTCCGTTAAATCCACCTGCTTAACAGATGGGCTGCGGAAGATACTATAGAGCTAGGAGGCGGGAGAGGCAAGCGGTACTCGATGGGTAGGGGTAAAATCCGTTGATCCATTGAAGACCACCAGTGGCGAAGGCGGCTTGCCAGAACGCGCTCGACGGTGAGGGATGAAAGCTGGGGGAGCAAACCGGATTAGATACCCGGGTAGTCCCAGCTGTAAACGATGCAGACTCGGTGATGAGTTGGCTTATTGCTAACTCAGTGCCGCAGGGAAGCCGTTAAGTTTGCCGCCTGGGGAGTACGGTCGCAAGACTGAAACTTAAAGGAATTGGCGGGGGAGCACCACAAGGGGTGAAGCCTGCGGTTCAATTGGAGTCAACGCCGGAAATCTTACCGGGGGCGACAGCAGAGTGAAGGTCAAGCTGAAGACTTTACCAGACAAGCTGAGAGGAGGTGCATGGCCGTCGCCAGCTCGTGCCGTGAGGTGTCCTGTTAAGTCAGGTAACGAGCGAGATCCCTGCCTCTAGTTGCTACCATTATTCTCAGGAGTAGTGGAGCTAATTAGAGGGACCGCCGTCGCTGAGACGGAGGAAGGTGGGGGCTACGGCAGGTCAGTATGCCCCGAAACCCTCGGGCCACACGCGGGCTGCAATGGTAAGGACAATGAGTTTCGATTCCGAAAGGAGGAGGCAATCTCTAAACCTTACCACAGTTATGATTGAGGGCTGAAACTCGCCCTCATGAATATGGAATCCCTAGTAACCGCGTGTCACTATCGCGCGGTGAATACGTCCCTGCTCCTTGCACACACCGCCCGTCGCTTCATCGAAGTTGGTTCTTGGCGAGGTGGTGCCTAATTGGTACTATCGAACCTGGGGTCAGCAACGAGGGAGAAGTCGTAACAAGGTGGCCGTAGGGGAACCTGCGGCCGGATCACCTCCTTAGTTATTATATTGTAGTAGTGGTAGTGGGTTAGAAGGGGCCTTGTGCTCTTTCTAATCTGCGAGACTTTACAATAATTATACTAATAAAATAAATAAAATCCCTAAATAAGGGAGTGCAATCAAATCAATCAATTCCTTCATTTTTCATACGGTTTGAAAAACTGATTAGTATGTTGTATTTCTGACAATTGACATAAAGACAAAGATTAGCAAGGAATAAAGCTCCTTCGCAAACTGACCAAATGATTTTATTCAACTGTCAAAACGTCTATGTAGATTCTTGATGGGCTTTCTTTTTAGAGAAATTATAATAGCTTTGATAATAGACATTAAAATATAATTAGTCTATCTGATCATTCCCAATCAGAATCAGCATATAGTATCGGATGCAATTCTTTGTCTCATGTAAATGAGGAGTAGAAGATAAAGAATGAAGTTGAGGTAGTAAACGTGAGTTTACAATGATCATCATGTATAGGAAAACTCCATTTGAAAATAGATATCAACAACGTATAGTACCACAATATAACAGATTTCAAAATTGACCATATTCGCGTAATAACAATGTGGTTATTATGATGAACTGAATTATTGAAGAATGTTATAATGCGATATTTATGCTATAGTTGTAGGTAAACAGCAAATAATCTTTCATACATACGAAATACCAATCAAATTGAATTAGACTTTTCTACCACAAGTGGAACTAAAACAAACTAACTAGATAACTAACTAAAGATCCAAAGGACAAAGAAAGAAAGAAACTCCAAAAAATAGTAAGTAATAATGTAAATTAATTAA
>CAVWZU010000002.1:0-1459688 GCA_963759575.1 uncultured Nitrososphaeraceae archaeon
CTCCAAAAAATAGTAAGTAATAATGTAAATTAATTAATTAATTAATTTATAACTACTGGACTGGTGCAAAGACGCCGATTGGTGGATGACTCGGCTTGATAAGCGATGAAGGACGTGGCAAGCTGCGATAAGCCTGGGTTAGGTGCATGCGACCGACGACCCCGGGATTTCCGAATGAGGTCTCTCTATACACTCCCATGCTTTAGCTAGGGAGAGCAAACCGTCCGAAGTGAAGCATCTGAGTAGGACGAGGAAGAGAAATCAATTGAGATTCCGTTAGTAGCGGCGAGCGAAAGCGGAACAGCCCAAACTGAATCTGTTATGGTAACATGATAGAGATGTGGTGTTACGGATATGACGTATAGGATCCTGTAATCGAAGCTAAAGTGTACTGGAAAGTACCGGAATAGAGGGTGATACCCCCGTAGGCGAATGAAAGCAGGATTCTGTCATATTCAGAGTAACTGGCCTTGGCAGTGGCCAGCGAAGATGGGTGAAAGTAGCATCCAAGGCTAAATATTCATCAAGACCGATAGAATACTAGTACCGTGAGGGAAAGTTGAAAAGTACCCCGGAAGGGGGGTTAAAAGCGCCTGAAACCAATCGGTTACAGACGTGTATGGCTCGAAAGGATTTCTAGAGTCATACGTTCCGTCTAGAAACACGGGCCAGGGAGATTGCTGTCATGGCAAGCTTAACCTTTAACAGAGGGAAGGCGAAGGGAAACCGAATTTGCGCATTTTTTCATTTGAAAAAAGAGGCAATGGATCTGAAAGGGTCTTGAGTCATGGCAGTAAGGCTAGAAACCGGACGATCTAGTCCTGGATAAGACGAAGGTGAGCGAAAGCTCGCTGGAGGTCTGCAAGGGTCCTGACGTGCAAATCGGTCCCCTGATCTGGGATTAGGGGTCAAAAACCAATCTAGTCCGGTGATCGCTAGTTCCCACCGAAGTGGATCGCAGTCCTGCCTTAGCTGAGATTGCTTGTACTGTAGAGCACCGATCGGGCGGTAAGGGCTCGAAAGAGCTCGCCATCCATTCGAACTCCGAATGTGCAAGCGTCGTAGAAGCTAGGAGGCGGGTTTATGTGGGGTAAGCCTCATAACCGAGAGGGGGACAACCCAGACTAAAGTTAAGGTCCCCAAATGTCTACTAAGTGTCAAACCAAAGGG
This sequence comes from uncultured Nitrososphaeraceae archaeon, assembly GCA_963759575.1. Taxonomy (GTDB): domain Archaea; phylum Thermoproteota; class Nitrososphaeria; order Nitrososphaerales; family Nitrososphaeraceae; genus Nitrosocosmicus. The sequence goes on from CAVWZU010000002.1 coordinate 1,171, forward strand.
TGTTTTCGAGCAAAGACAGCAGGAAGGTAGGCTCAGAAGCAGCCATCCTTCAAAGAGTGCGTAACAGCTCACCTGCCGAGCTCGAAAGCCCCGAAAATGTACGGGGCTCAAGTAGACTACCGATACTTTAGACCACCGACGATGTCGGTGCGTGGTAGGTGGGCGTAGTGTTTGGGTAGAAGCTGGGCTGTAAAGTCCAGTGGACCGAACTACTAGTGCAGATCCTGGTGGTAGTAACAGCATAGCCGAGTGAGAATCTCGGCGACCGCATGGGCAAGGGTTTCCCGGCAATGCGTCATCAGCCGGGAGTTAGCCGGTCCTAAAAACAACCTCAACAGAATTGTTTGAATGGGAAACTGGTTAATATTCCAGTGCCTTGAAAGTTCGTTATTACCTCTTCTGTCGCTTCCGGATAGGGTGAGCAGAACCGTCGTTCTGTCTAAGTATTCTAGCTTTGAGGAGTGCCGTAATGGCGAGAATTAAAGCGAGATACCAATGGCCTTCCGCAAGGAGGGTTTACTTGATTCCAGGAGACAATGAAAGCAGAAATAGGAAGATACTTTCAAGACCGTACCGAGATCCGACACTGGTGCCCTGGATGAGAAGTCTAAGGTCTATCGGGTATACCGTATGGCAAGGGAACTCGGCAAAATAGCTCCGTACCTATGGTATAAGGAGTGCCTGCAGTTTTTACGAGGAGTAGGGACTGCAGGTCGCAGTGACTAGGGGGTCCCGACTGTTTAATAAAAACACAGGTGGTCGCTAGTCCGAAAGGATGTGTATGGCCTCTGTATCCTGGCCAGTGGCGGTACCTAAAACCTGGGTTCAACTGGGCTAAGGGCCGCTAAACGCCGGGAGTAACTCTGACTCTCTTAAGGTAGCCAAATGCCTTGTCGGGTAAGTTCCGACGTGCATGAATGGAACAACGAGGGCCCCGCTGTCCCTGCCTACAACCCGGTGAAGCCACATAACGGGGACGAACAGTCCCCGAACCTCTGTCGGGGAGAGAAGACCCTGTGGAGCTTTACTGCAGCCTGTTGTTGCGATATGGTGTCAAATGCAGAGAGTAGCTGGGAGCCGTTATGGTCAGTTCTCCGGGACTGACTTAGGCAAAAGTGTAACACCAGCCATTTGTTACCGTATCGCTAACCTGTTTAACAGGGACATCGGCAGGTGGGCAGTTCGGCTGGGGCGGCACCCCCTTGAAAATGTATCGAGGGGGCCCAAAGATTGGCTCAGGCGGGACAGAACTCCGCCGGTGAGGGCAAAGCCAAAAGCCAGTCTGACTGGATTCCCAATGATACGGGATTCAGAGGCGAAAGCCGGGCTTAGCGATCCATCATGTCCTCACTATTGGGGGCTGGTGGTGACAGAAAAGTTACCCTAGGGATAACAGGCTCGTCGCGGGCGAGAGCTCCCATCGACCCCGCGGTTTGGTACCTCGATGTCGGCTCTTCCCATCCTGGTTCTGCAGCAGGAGCCAAGGGTGGGGCTGCTCGCCCATTAAAGGGGAACGTGAGCTGGGTTTAGACCGTCGTGAGACAGGTCGGTCTCTGCCTGACAGGGGCGTGGTTGTCTGAGGGGAAGTTGCCCCTAGTACCAGAGGAACAGGGCAGCGCAGCCTCTGGTTTATCAGTTGTCCGACAGGGCAAGCTGAGCAGCTAAGCTGTTTAGGATAACTCCTGAAAGCATCTAAGGAGGAAGCCTTTCCCGAGAAAAGACAACCTTCCGTAAGGAGGAGGGCGGCCATAGAAGATGGCGTTGATGGAATGGAGGTGTAATTATCAAGCCTTCGGGCGAGATATTCAGCCTGCCATCACCAATAGCCCAACGCACCTGATCTGTAATTAAAAAATTACAACCGACAAGAAGAATTGATTTAATACACTATAGCATGAATATGAGGTACTCTTAACATTTCTTTGAAAGTTTTGTCCATGACTATGTTGTGCGTAAAGAGTAATGTTGTATTTTGAAATGAATTATTTGTGGTGCTTTAGTTATTGATATCTTTCCAGTTCAATGGGGTTTTCTAATGATGTGTATGTGGATATAAGTTGCTTAATAGGACTTACCATATACTGACTGGTATGTGAGAGTTCCTACTATGGAGATTTTAATAAGTATGATATAAACATCTAAATATCAATCTCATATTAAATTCTCGTTATATTGAAAAGCATTTGTATATCTCATAAGGAAGATGTTGATGGGATAGTTTCCGCAGCGTTACTACAAAACGCCCTTAAAATTAGGAACATATTTTTGGTAGATTATCCAAATTTATTGAATTCCTTAGACTATACAATATCTCTTTGCCATAAGAATAGGAAGTTCTCCAGGGTTTTCATTTGTGATGTCGGGCTTAACAAAAAGAATCAAACCTTATTTATAGATAAGTTGAAGATCCTAATTCTTAGAAATATTGAAGTGATTTACATAGATCATCATTATCATGAGATGGAAATAAGAAGAGAACTGGAATCAATTGGGGTGAAATTAATCCATGATGTTAATGATTGCACTTCTGTTCAAATTTACAACCTGCTTAATGCAAAATTAAGCAGTAAGTTTGCCTTTTATGCTGCTGCTGCAGCATTGACGGACTATATGGAATCAAATCCAATGGCAAGTTTATTAGTTAGTAAATATGACCGAACGTTCTTAATGTTGGAATCGTGTTTTTTATCATATATCATATCTTCATCACAAAAGGATATTGATTTTCTAAAGTTTATCTCTAGGGCGATATCCAAAGGAAAAATGCCCCATGAGATCAAGAATAGTTTCAGATTGGTCCGGGGGTTTTGTGAAAAGATTAATAATGCAATTACCATAATTGAAAGCCAATCTAAGCACATGAATAATATATCATATTTTGAGCATAACTTAGAGTTATCTTCAAGCATGATAGTAAATTTCGTTCTGGGTATTACAGGTAAGAAAGTTGGAATAGCATTTAAGTTAAAATCAAATATTGATTCATATATTATTTCAATTCGTGGGTCTAAAGAGTGCAAAACTCATTTGGGGATGCTAGTAAACAATTTATCTGCGGAATTAAATGGCAGTGGAGGTGGACATGACAAAGCATGCGGGGCCGTTATACCTACGGAGAATTTCAAGGAATTTTTAGATAAACTAGATCAGGCAATCGTCTAAACTTGTTCTAAAAACTATTTAATTAATATTTCATTATAACATAGATTCCAATATGACCAGGATAGGAGAATTTTACCGTAGGGTACATGGTAGATTAGTTGAACGACCGACTAATTTTAGTTGGGTGGTTCCTCAAAAATTAGCAGGTAGCGGGTTGCCATCATCCTATGATCAACTCACATGGCTTGCGTCTAATGGTATAAAAAGTTTAGTTACTGTCCGAGAGATTCCGTTACCAGAGATCTGGATTCAAAAAGTGAATTCTCAAAACTTCGAGTTAGACAATTATTTTTTGAAAACCGATGACTATAATGCTCCAACTATCGATGAGATTCACAAAGTGGTGGATTATATTGAAAAAAGGATTGATGCAGATAAGCCTGTGTTAGTTCACTGTGCTGCAGGAAAGGGGAGGACAGGAACCGTCCTAGCGGCCTATTTGATAAAAAAGGAAGGCTTGACTCCATCTGAGGCAGTTAAGAAATTGAGACTCATGAGGCCCGGATCAGTACAATCAGAACGACAATCTATGGCCATTGAGCATTATCACAGGTTTCTTAAGCAATAATGTTAACCGCTATGAATCTGACTGCAAAATTTAAATTGACTCAAAAAGTTCTATATCTAATGACGATTAACATGGTGTTTAATTCCATTCAACATTCTCAAGATAAAATCGATGAGAGGATGAAGAAGATTATAATATTTCTAACCTCATTTTTTATTATCACATGCCTATTTTCAATAAATACTTCATATTCAATCGAATTAGATAGTGTGTTGGGAAATACCTCAACTTTCGAACTAGATCAAACGACCCAAAAAGATAGTCACAGTCTTACCATTAGAGATTATAGTAATTCATTGCCTGATCTTTTTGATAAGGTTGAGAAATCAGTTGTACAGATAACTGAACCAGGAACCACTCAAGCTACGGAACCTAACCCCTCCAGGTTGGGGTCTGGCTTTGTATACGATAAGTTAGGACATATTGTTACTAACTTTCATGTGGTAGATGGTTCAAAGAATAATAAAGTTTACGTAACATTCCTGGATGGGGTATCCTATGAGGGTGATATTGTAGGAACTGACCCTTATTCTGATCTCGCTGTTATCAAACTATCTGAAGTAGATAAGAATGTCAGTTCCAAGTTGGTCCCGTTAAAATTGGGCAATTCTTCTACAATTCGAATCGGAGAAAAAGTAGTAGCAGTTGGTAACCCATTTGGATTATCGGGATCCGTATCTGAAGGTATTATTAGTGGGTTAGGAAGACTAATGCCAGCTGGCGATAATGGTGGATCCCCGCAGCATCCGTTTGACAAAACCCAAATAATGAAACATGTCCCGTCATTTTCAATACCTGACATCATTCAAACAGATGCTGCCATAAATCCAGGTAACTCAGGGGGTCCATTAATAGATATGAGTGCGAATGTTATTGGAATTAATACAGCCATTTTCTCTAATACTGGAGTTTATTCTGGGATTGGATTTGCCATACCATCTAATTTTCTGACAAAAATTGTACCGTTCTTAATTAAGAATGGAGAGTACAATCATCCATATATTGGGATAAATGGCTATGACATAACTCCAGAGGTAGCAAAATTATTGAATTTGCCTGAAGCTGTTGGCTTTTTGGTGATCAATGTTACTGAAGATAGTCCTGCACAAATGGCTGGGATATTAGGTGGAAATAAGACCATGCTGATAAATGGATTGCCTATCGAGATTGGTGGCGATATAATTACCGAGATAGACAGTAAGACAGTAAGAAAAGTAGATGACATTTTGTCATATTTGGAGAATTACAAACGAATAGGGGATAACGTTAACCTAACAGTGTTAAGGGGTCCAGATCTTGTCAAACAAGTTATAACGATCCCGTTGACTGCTAGACCATCATTGGAAACGAATTTGACAAGTCCTTCTTTGGGCGTAATAGGTTTGGATGTAAAACCTGAAGTTGCCAAGTTGATGAATATCTCAAGAGATAATGGCTTCCTAATTACCAGCATAATTGGTAACAGTTCTGCTTCCAAAGCAAATTTGAGGGGCGGTTATATAGTTACCGAAGTCAATGGCACAATATTTGAGATAGGGGGAGACATAATAGTAAAGATGGATAGTGTCGAGATAAAAAACCAAATGGACATAAAGAATTACCTGAAGACTAAGAATATTGGTGATTCTGTTATTATTACCGTATTAAGGGACGGCGATTATTTGACCAAATCTCTAATCCTTGAACCGATTAGTGACAATCAACGAATATTGGAGGAGACCCAGACAACTCAAAATGATTTACCTCCTCGTCTTTTACAGGATGATCTTAAAGAATTTCTAGAGTCATGTGCAAAAGTGTTGCCTAGAGAAGTTTGTGAATCGATGATAATAATAAAATAATATTTCGTAATAGATGATATATATCGGTCTTAAAATATAGTTATAGGGAAAATGATTTCAAGGAAGGAAGATGAATTCCACTTGTTTTGTAAACACGTGATAGATTTGGACCCCAGTATACGTTTTGCGGGTATTGCAGATGAGGATGGAAAACTGGAGTCCATAGCTGAAAGAAGCGGACTCGTCCCTCTGCTAACTCCTGAGGAGAGGGCTCAGTATGCCATTACTGCTGCCACCAGGCAGTATACACGTTTGAGGTGGGAATACATGTTAGGCAAAATACAATACGCCAGTTCAAAATATGATCGCTTGATTAGAGCTACTATACCAATTACCGACGAAAATAGTACATTATCGTATGTATTGCTATTGTCGTTTGATCCTGAGATCACAAATGTTCACCAAATTATTACAGAAAAGATAATCCCATTCATAAACGAGGGCAAAAGCAACTTAACGAAATTACACAATATATAGGAGTATCGGATTAGTATGAGACGATGCTTACCCAAAAAAAAGCTTTTATTGTTATGAAATTATTCGAGTAAAGTGTGCTAGTACTAAACGAAGATGTTATATACCCGAAAAATCTACTTAATGATGCATGAATAAGTTCAATGTATTTGTAGTTTTAAGTATCGTAGCAGCAGCATCTTTGTTTGGAGCAATGGTAACACCAGCTCTTGCACAAGACAACATGTCAATGACAATGGACAACATGTCAATGCCGATGGATGAAATGGGTAATATGACCATGACGATGGATAATTCTACCGACATGGGCAATGGTACAATGACTGTAAACTAGGACAAGATATTAACCCATAATTTTTTTTCTAGAATTAATTTTTTAGTTTATTTTTGTGTCTTTTTGTTTGAAATCGGTTATTTGTAATTGATGATTAAATAAGGCTAAATACAAATATTTTTAATGACTTTTGACAGTCTATCCGAATACTTGAACGCCCTAGAATCAGCGGGCGAATTAAAAAAAGTCCAGACGGAAGTAAGCTCTGATTTAGAAGTAGCTGAGATTATGAGACGATTGATGTATACAAAAAAAAGTCCTGCTATTTTGTTTGAAAACATAAAGGATTTTGAAATACCTATCCTCGGCAACGCATTCGGATCAATTAAGAGATTACAGATAGCTTTAGACCTGGAAGATTTTTCAGAAATAGGCAATCGAATCGTTGAAATGACCCGGATGAAAATGCCATCGGGGGTTTTAAACAAACTAAAAATGCTGCCGAAGTTATCGGAAATTTCGGAGTACGGCCCTAAAATTGTGGATAAAGGCCAGATTCAAGAAGTCATTGAGACCGATAATCCATCATTCAAACAATTTCCCATTCTCAAATCTTTTAAACAAGATGCGGGAAGATTTATTACCTTTGGAATGACCGTTACCAAACATCCAGAAACCGGCATCCGAAACATAGGTGTATATCGGATTCAAATTCTAACTGAGAAGCAAGCGATAATGCACTGGCAGATTCACAAACGTGGAGCCCAGCATTCTGATATTTCGAAAGAATCTAAAAAGCCAATTGAAGCAGCAATAGTAATTGGAGCCGATCCTGGTACCATTTTCAGCAGCATAGCTCCAGTTCCAGAAGGAATGGATAAATTTCTATTTGCAGGAATTTCTCGAAAAAGGGGGGTCAAAATGGTGAAATGTAAGACAGTAGATTTGGAGGTACCTGCTAATGCAGAAATCGTTTTTGAGGGCATCATCGACCCAGAAAACCTTGAAACTGAAGGGCCATTTGGAGATCATACTGGTTATTTTACTCCTACCGACAAATTCCCCGTTTTTACATTAACCGGCGTCATGCATCGAAAAAAGCCTGTTTACTTAACCACTGTCGTCGGAAAGCCAATTCTGGAAGATGCCTATTTTGGAAAAGTAATAGAAAGATCTTTCTTACCTCTGATACAGATGTTCCAGCCCGAAGTGACAGATTTCTCGATGCCGGCAGCTGGATGGTTTCAAGGATTGGGAATAATCTCAATTAAGAAGAGGTATCCTGGACAAGCAAAAAAAGTGATGATGGGATTATGGGGGTTGGGCCAGCTCTCATTGACTAAGATTTTTGTCGTAGTTGATCATCATATAGACGTTCATGATATGGATAAGATTATTTGGGCCATAACAACCAAAGCAGATCCTAAACGGGATATACTGATAATAGAGAATGTCCCTACAGATACCTTGGATCCTTCTTCTCCTTTGGTGAATTTTGGATCAAAAATGGGAATTGACGCCACAACCAAATGGAGAGAAGAAGGCTTTTTTAGGGAGATTCAGGAGGAGGTAAGCGTTGATGAAGAAACGAAATTGTTGGTCGATAAAAAGTGGCCTACGTATGGATTCCCTCTAGAAAATACCCCCGTTAGCGATGTCGACTGAGGTAATTTCATCGCTGCTTTGATCCAAGCCTGAAACCAGCTTAAAGCCTTATATTTAGGAAATTCGTATAATAAGTTACTAAGATAGATAATGTCTAGTAAAGACAAAATCAAAACTAATAACCTCCAGTTGAAAAAAGCCATGAAATGCGAGAGTTTGGATGAAGGAACATTTGCATTCTTGAATTGGATGAATTGCAAGTCATTTGATAGTGACGGCTATGAACAGAACCCTCCTTTAATATTGAAGTATGTTGATTTTCCGAAGGTTGGTATGGTAAGATTATTTGATAGATTTTTGGGTCAGGATATTTTTGTCGATATAGTAGATTGCGTACCATCGTGTAAGACTTGTATAACAGATGATTGTTCGCATGTTGGTTTCACTATATGTTTACTCCAGTTAATTGAGCGAGAGGGGTTCGAATCCATGGATGAGGTTTTGAAATAGATAATTATCGGAAATTGGATTGATTTTTCGGAAAACTACGAGACGAATTTACAATAAAATTTTTATATTCATTAATCTAAGGTTTGATAATGACCGAGAATAATGAATATGTTCCAAATGTAGTGGCTTTAGAGGTATTAGAAAAAAATGGTGTTAATATTGAAAGACTAAAAGAATTGATAACCAAAGGCGTGGGTGCGGAATTTACCACCTATTATTATTATACTATTTTGAGGATGCACTGTACAGGTCTTGATGGAGAAGGAATCAAGGAGATAGTTGAAGACGCAAGAATTGAAGATAGAAACCATTTTGAGGCCATGGTCCCTCGACTTTATGAATTGGGTGGAAGTTTGCCAAGAGATATCAGGGATTTCGCAACTCAAGCTGGATGTCCAGACGCGTACTTGCCAGAGAATTGGAAAGATTTGACTTCTATTATGAAAGTACTTTTGGAAGCAGAACAATGTGCTATTCGATCTTGGGGAGAAGTTTGTGACATGACAGGGGGTAAAGATCCTCGAACTTTCGATATTGCCCAGAGGATAATGCAGGAGGAAATAGAGCACGAAGCTTGGTTCATAGAACTGTTATCAAAAAGACCGTCTGGGCATTTTAGGAGAAACTTTCCAGGACAATCACCATATACCTCTGGTGCAGGTGGACTCAGCCACCTTTAATTTTTATTCATGTTAATACTCTGAATATTTCGAGAAATTTTTAGAAAATTATACCATTCATAAATTAGAACCGCCTTAGTATACTTTGATTCACTATTGCGTTATAGAAATCCTTACAAATGTTTTTTTATAGAGCAATATTTTATAAACCAGTTGTAAAATAAAGTTAATGGTATTGCACTTAACAAATAGAAGGAAGGGGGAGTTTCTCATGGCCATAGCTGGGGTGGGCCTGGCTATTGGCGCCATGAGTATCAGCGTGCCGCAAGTCGCATATGCCGGCTTGTGTATAACTGGTTTGGGTATTGTGTCTATGTTATGGAGGTAGATCTGATTGGTGTGTTATGCATTTGTGCTCTGTAGGGGTAGTAGGTGTAGTATGGCATACAAGAATGCATTAAGAATATCTTGATTTATCGGACAACATAATAATCTGAGGAAAGAAGTTAAAGGACCGAGTTCAGATATTTCTTCTCTTAACCTTTATACAAATGAAAACTTCCTTAAGTCTTTAGTCCAACTAATATTCTTAGTTTCGACCCGAGTGAGAATGCTGCAGATTATAGAATCATCGCAATCTTGGATAACACATGATAAGCAGGTTTCTAAAAGTTGGTATATGTATAATTTTTTCTTAGTGTTATCCATTCAGGGTCTTATTTCTTGAATGTAGAATTCTTTAAATCCCAACAGGTTCTACATAATTGGCCCTTCATAGCCCACAATGGTTTGGGATTATACCTAATAAAACCCAATTTCTTACTGCATTCATTGCAATAATTATTGATTTTTTCGTATTCTTTGGATTTTTTTTCGTAGCAATCAATGCACAGAGATTGACTTGAATTCAGATTCCACTTCCATTCAGGTTTCATGATTTCGCCAGAAATCAGATTCTTACATGAAAAGCAAACCTGGTAGTTTCTATCAGATCCACTAGGATGTGAATTTTTCTCCGATTTGCTAATATTTGAATCCCCTACTTGATTGGACTGAAAAATTTCTTTATTTGTATATGCATCTTCCTTCTCATAGGAATGGGTTGATTTTCTCTTAAATGGAATCTTCACGTCTAAATACATTCGAAATTGTATTATTTTAGAGTTTTAATATTCGCCAAGCTAAAGCAAATACTTATTTTTTAGATCTCTTCAATTAATGTTGTTGTCACATTCTTACTATGACATACTTGAGATAGACCAGAATGCAACTATTGGTGATATTAAAAAATCATTTCGACTCCTTGCCCTCAAGCACCATCCTGACAAGAACAAAAGCAATGAATCTCATCAAAAATTCTTAAAAATAGTAGAAGCCTACGAAGTCCTATCTGACGAAAATTCAAGAAGGAAATACGATTTAATTAATTCATCGTCCAACCTATCTTCCAATTTTACTCCAAGATGGACACCATCAGCTGATTTGTCAAAATTCTATAGCTACGAAGTTATAAAGAATTGGCATGTCCCTAGCAAATCTGCTGGAGGAATGTGGGACATAGGGGAAAAGGAAAATCTTGGAATGTGGAAGACCACTCTAGCATTATTCGGGTCATTAGCATGCGTTGCAGGCTTTATTATCATTCTGTCAAACTAATTATTGCAACTATCATTCTCAACTATCTCAAGAACCAATCAAGAATAACTAACCCTATTTGATCGCCATTTCTTCGTGCAGCGATGTTTTCTCTCCATGTAAATTATTATTACCATCCGTTTATTATAATTCGATTTTAATTTACAACTGAACAAAACAACAAGTCTTGAATTCTAATTTTTTGTACTATCCGCCGGTTCCCAAATGTGGGAAATCCGCTTTCTGTCTTTAAGGTAGCTTACGGGTAACTGTAGATAACACAATAAAAGACATAACGAACCCTTAGGATATTTCACCGAAATCTTGAAAAATTCCTTTATTGTTACAGACGTAGGGGCATCGAAATCAAATTTTCTTGTCATTTCCTTTATCTGGCTGTGTCCTATTAACGCTCTTACAACCTGGCTAAAAAAGTCATGTTTGGTAACAGGAGGGTTAAAATAAATTATCGCATCATCATCATAGATTACTTTCCTATCCATTTCAAGTACTTCACATTGAAGATATAGATCTATAGCTATTATTTTCTCGGGAATTTCTATCTTCTTGGCCAACTCAGCATCCAACGCGAGTGCTCTTCCCATAGTTGTATATTGAGAAAGGCCTTTTAACCTAATCGACCTTAACCAGTATGCTATAAAAATAGATGCACAGGCATAGAGACTAGTACTGTTAATTCTAGGGATAGTATTAGAAGCACATAATCCTACGTTATCTGAAATCTTTAACGATAATCGAGAGATGCAGTTTTCTCCGATCGCGATGTCTGCATCGAGTAATATTATGATACTACCTTTTGCATTTCTGAATATAGTATTCCAACCTTGACTTGCACCTTCTCTTTTGTCATTGTGAATGAGACGAATATTGAATTCTGGATTTTCAGATTTTATTTTGTTGATTAAATTTGGGGTCTCATCATTTGAATCATCTACGAATATTACCTCGGCTATAATCAGATTGTCTGTTAGCTGTTGACATTTGAGGGACTCAAAAAACTTCAAGATATTGTTCTCCTCGTTATAAGTAATTATTCCGATTGTGATAGAGCACTTATTCATGTTGCCTCGATATTCTCTCTAATTTTTCGAGCTAGACTCTCAAGCTCTTCTAATTGTGCTATCTTACGCATGGGCCATTGACCTTTAACTTTCTCCATTGAATACCTAGGGACAATGTGAACGTGCACATGTGGTACAATCTGGTTAGCAGATTTTCCATTGTTTTGATTAATATTGAATCCGTCACTTCCTAGAACACTAGTAATCGCTTTTGCCAACCGTGGGACTAAAGAATGCATTTCGCCTACCTCTTTAATCGGCATTTCTAAGATATTTCTAAAATGCTGTTTAGGTACTATCAGAGAATGTCCATGGTTTATTGGATACTTATCCATAAAAGCCAAAAATTTTTCATCTTCATAAATTATTGCATTAGGTAAATTTTTCAATACGATCTGACAAAAAATACAATTGTGATTCAATGTCTGCATCCTTATCAAGATAGTGATATTGAAATATTTAATTTAATATCTAACAGTTAATATGTTTTGTTATAATTTGGTGTTTATTTTTAGTTCATTTTAAATAGCTCGAAAATTTTTTACAAAGTATGAGTGAATCAATTGAGTTAGAAAGTTTCACATTGAATTTTTCTTTCCCTTGCCCAAAATGCGAATACCTTAACGAGATCTCTTCAAGTGAATTACATAATAATAGTATAGAATGTGGAATGTGCGAGACAATATTCAAGTTTGAGGGTTTGGATTCCATAAAAATATTAGCTACCTTGGAGTGATATGGTATTCTTACGAAAAAGAATTAAGTTTTTATTTTGTGATTCTAATCTAGATACTTGTAATGATTTTACCTAGCAGAAAAACAGTTGAAGGAGCTTCCCGAGCGCCTCATAGGGCAATGTACAAATCGATGGGTCTATCCGACGATGATCTTAGTAGACCCCTAGTTGCAGTTTCTAGTACTTGTAATGAGGCAACGCCATGTAATATTCATTTGGGAAAACTTGCTCAAAAATCAAAAGAAGGTGTGAAAGACTCTGGAAACACTCCGCGGGAATTTACTACTATCGCTGTTTCTGATGGCATTGCAATGGGGCATGAGGGAATGAAATCCTCTCTTGTTAGCCGGGAAATTATAGCCGATTCAATCGAGATAATGGTCAGAGCACATCAATATGACGGAATAGTAGGGATTTCTGGATGCGATAAAAGCTTGCCGGGAACTTTAATGGCTATGGCTCGTCTCAATTTACCTTCTGTATTCGTTTATGGCGGTACTATTCTTCCAGGTATTTGGAATGGGAACCCAGTTACTATTCAGGATGTTTACGAAGCAGTGGGAACATTTGATGCCGGTAAAATGAGCTTGGAAGAGTTGATAAGTCTCGAAAATGTTGCCTGTCCCTCGGCTGGATCGTGCGCAGGAATGTATACAGCTAATACCATGGCATCTATAAGCGAAGCATTAGGGATGTCGTTACCAGGTAGTGCCACACCACCAGCAGAAAGCAAAGAAAGATACAACATTTGCTTTGAAACTGGTAAATCAATTGATCATCTTTTGCTTAACGATTTGAAACCTAGAGATATAATGACCTATGAGGCCTTCGAAAATGCGATCATGATGGCTAACGCGATTGGAGGTTCGACTAACGCAATACTTCATCTGTTAGCACTGTCACGCGAAAGCGGAATCGAGTTAGATATAAAGGATTTTGAATATATACGGAGAAAAACGCCTCATATTGCAAATATGAGGCCTGGTGGAAATTATGTAATGTTGAACTTGGATAATATTGGGGGCATTCCGGTAATCTTGAAGTCATTACTAGATAAAGGTATCTTAAATGGAGATGTGGAGACAGTCACCGGTAAGACAATGAAAGAGAATCTAAAGTCCTATGACTTTAGTAAATCCAAGTCCTATTATAAAGAACACAAGACTGAGTTTCGAAATATCCTTCGGACTGTTGATAATCCAATACACAAAGAAGGAACGCTAAAAATTCTATTCGGAAATTTGGCACCTGAGGGTGCTGTCATCAAAGTTGCAGGATTAATCGAAGATAAATTTGAGGGGGTCGCAAGAATTTATGATTCAGAAGAATCTGCGTTTGATGCTGTTTCAAAAAGAGAAATTAACGAAGGCGATGTAGTTGTCATAAGATATGAGGGTCCAAAAGGTGGACCGGGAATGCGGGAAATGCTTGCTGTGACAGCCGCAATAGTGGGTCAAGGATTGGGGGAAAAAGTTGCTATGCTGACTGATGGTCGGTTCTCTGGCGCTACTCGAGGGTTCATGATCGGGCATATGTCTCCAGAGGCCATGGTAGGTGGACCAATTTCCATAATCAAAAATGGTGATAAGATTAAGATCGATTTGCTCCAAGAAACAGTTGATCTTAAGATTTCAAAGAAAGAATTCACAAATAGGATCAAGAAATTTAAACCGATAAAAAATAGATATCGCTCAGGAGCCCTGGCAAAATATGCAACATTGGTAAGATCTGCATCAGAAGGGGCTATAACCTCGCCAATACCGAAGTACATGAAAAAGAGATTTACCTAGTTTTTTACTTCAATAGAATCTATGATCCCATAAAGTGGAAAGTTATGAAAATGGTCTGCTATCTTGTCATCAAGGAAAATAATTTGTATTAGCTCGAAATTATTGATCATAATCATCACCTTGCTATTCTCAGAGACGAGTTTGTCATCTGTAAAAAAGTCTACTGTTCCATCGATGAATACGGTGTCATCAGTTCCAAAAAATGCATTTCCATCACCGTTAAAATTGTTAATCGTATGCCAGTGAAAGCCTTTGGCGTTTGAGGTGATCATAACAAATTTTGAGTCAAAAAATGCAACTTTCGAAGAATTAACGTTCATTTTCCAATTGCCGGAAACTAATGTTGAAATATTCCCATTAATCAGGCTACCAGAAGTATTAGTATTGCCCTCATTACCTATGGTTGGATTACCTTTTTCAATAGATTGAATGATAATACCTGAAAGCATTGAAACCAAACTATTTGATAAGTTATCGGTCTGGTTCACCTGACTTGTTCCCGTGGTAGATACCCCGGTGTTCCTACCCGTATTCATAATTGTTGATAAATTACCTGTGCTGATGGTATCATCCATTCGTTGAGAAGGTAATGAGTTTTCGTTTGAATTTTCAATGATTGTATTAACTGAAGAATTAATTAGTTGATTATTTTCACCTGATCCGTTATTTGATATTAGTGATGGATTCAAGGTTGAGACTAGCAATCCTGAAAGCCCGTATGTGTTATTCACGTCAAGCCTGCTGCTCTTTGAATTTAGGATGCTTTCGCTAGATACGATATTTTTTGTATCGGCAAGAATGCCCTCGAAAATACTTTGAGTGAATAAGAAAAAGGATATTATAATGAGTAGCGGAAGAATTTTTATAAATTCCAATATTTATATTACTGCTGATTATTTTTAAATAAATTTCTTTCCTTATAAAAGTTAGTCCAAAAATTTATGAATCTAGACGTCATATAAACATGAAATGTTGAACAAGAGCCAGTTTTTTAATTTCTTAAAAATAAATAATAAGATGGAATTCTCCAAAGAGGAGATTATTAATCGATTTGCAGAGTCTAAAATTGAAGAACAAAGCATAGACTCGTTGTTATCTGAACTTGAGGTCGAATCTACTTATAAAAATTCAAATTTGAATGCATCATGTAAAGCTGGAACCGTATACTACAAATGGAAAGGGTCTTAATTTTGATAATTAGATTTTGATGCATCCAGGATTCAATATTCGTAAACTTCAATTTCTTCAATTTCACTATGCACGATCTCCAACACTTCGGGAACGGTATCAAGGTAAATAAATGCGCAAGATCTGCAATCGTCACGCTGTTCATAATTTCTTCTAGAACCAAAAAATGCATCCATATTTTTTGTAAAGTTATAAATTAAAAGTAATACGTAATTTCCTAAAAGATTCTTGTTAATGAAGATTTTTTTAGAAGTAGATTGAGATTCTATTCTAATGCCCTCGTCAGAATCCAAAAACAATATCAATTCGGAAAGGATTTTGTCATTCGGATTAGCGATCAAATGATTACCTAGTTGGTTGCCATCCGATCAATTTAAGACTTATAATTAACGTGTGGAGAGATTAACAAGTTGAAGCTAATCAGGAAAGGCAAAGTAAAGGATATTTATGAAACTGATGACAACACATTAATTTTTTCTTTTTCTGATAGGATATCTGCCTTTGATGTAGTATTGAAAGATGAGATTCCTTATAAAGGCAAAGTCTTGTGTGATTTCGCTCTTTTTTGGTTTAAGAATCTAAAGATAAAAAGTCACTTCAAGAAAAGGGTAGGCACAAATAAGATTGAAGTCGCAAAGCTGAACATGCTGCCTGTAGAATGTGTTGTCCGCTCATACTTATACGGAAGCTTGTATTCTAGGTATCTTCACAATAACATAGATATTTCTGGGACGGAGGAATATTTTGCAAATAAAGATTTGCAATTAGCTTCAAAATTACCAAATCTTGTATTTGACCCAACTACTAAATCTGATCGACATGACAAACCTCTCTCCGAAGCGGACATCCTTAATCATAGACTACTAAGTCAAACGGAATTAATGCAAATAAAAGCACTATCCCTGGACTTGTTTTCCCAAGTAAAATCGGTCGTATCAGCTTCCGATTTCATACTCTCCGATATCAAATTTGAATTCGGGATTGACCCGATTACAGGTGAAATCATGCTTGGGGATTCGATTGGACCAGATGAATTCAGAATATGGAATGTAGGTGATTACCAAGTTGGACAAGTTCAGGATAGTTACGACAAACAAATATTAAGAGATTGGCTACAGCAAACAGGCTTCCGAGAAGAATTGGAAAAATGCAATAGTCATAAACCTGATCCAAAGATTCCAAAGTTGCCGAATGATATAATCGAAAAAATATCTCAAAGGTATATTGACGCTTATGAACGCATAACAAGATCCACCTTTATCAGGTTAGATTCATAATTAAACTAATTGGCAAAGCTATAGTTATTTATTCTACGCTTATGACAAGCAGGCCTTGTTTGGAAGGATCTCTCAGTAACTCTATCATCTTTCTCGGAATGTGTATAGCACTATGATTACAATTTAGACAAAGGGTTCGATCACAAATAAAATTGCTCCTTCTCAAAACAATGTCATGATGATGGGTAAGAAGGAGATCTTTATTACCAAACCCCTGAATTTTAAAGGTAAAAGGTTCTACAATCAAATCTATTTCTACTAAAGAATGATTGTTCCGGATCTTATTCTTCAAACCAATAGTGAGATCAGAACATGATTTGCTTGCACTAACTCCTATAATACAATCTCCGCTCAATGTCAAGTGGGGGTCTTTGGTTATTTCTATGGTTCGAGCATGAAGAGAACGAACATTCTTGTGGCCACAAAATTGGATTTCTTCTGTTAACAACTAGCCAAATTTATTCATACTATTAGGTAAATAATCTTTTATCTTTTAAATAAGGTAACTATAAATAAAGATTTAGAAGTAATCTAGTTGATTTGTTACCAGCAGCAGCAGGTTATGATAGAGGAATTACTGTTTTCTCACCTGATGGGCGATTATATCAGGTTGAATATGCAATTGAAACCGTTAGGAGAGGCACATTAGCCTTAGGGATTAAAAGCACTGATGGTGTAATCCTTGCAGTTGAAGAAAAAACGAGAAAATTGCAAATATCTAATGTAACTCAAAAAATATTTCAGATTGATGATCATATAGGTCTTGCCGCAGCAGGGTATATTCCAGATGCTCGCACACAGGTTGACCACGCACGATTTTTTGCTCAGAGCAACCGTCTTATATATGATGAGGTAGTTGACGTTGAAGGCGTTGCCAAAAACTTAGCCGATATGGCCCAACAATATACTCAATATGCTGGAGCCAGGCCATTCGGCGTTGCATTGATATTGGCTGGTGTCGACAAAAATGGGATAGGCTTGTATCTCACCGATCCAAGCGGTACTTACATTGGATACGATGCTGTGGCAATCGGTGCAGGAAGCGAACAAGTAACTGAACATTTAGAAAAAAATTATAAGAATGATATTAGTCTAGATGATGCCTGTGTACTTGCTATCGAGTCTATTTTCATGGTGAGTGAAGAAAAGACTGGCACTAAACACATTAGGTTGGCTGTTATTGATTCAAAATCAAAAACTTTACGAATGATGCCATTAGAAGAAATAGAGAATTATTCAAAGCAGGTTCAAGCTAAAGAGAGTCAATCTTGACTTAGTCCGATCTTGAATAACATAATAATATTATTTTGAATATACAACCCTTTAAATAATTCTTATTTTATTGAAAAATTGATTATCAATGACAATAGAAATTGGTTCTAAAGCACCTAATTTGCAACTTTCTAAATGGGTACAGGGTACGCCAACCAATATAGATAGATTGGAGGGAAATGTAGTCGTTATTGAAATATTTCAAGTTAACTGTCCAGGATGTTTTCTGTATGGAATTCCGCAGGCAATTTCGCTCTATGAAAAATATAAGGATAAAAAGGTAAAGGTGTTAGGAGTCGCAACTGCATTCGAAGATTATGATAAAAACACATTACAAAACCTCGAACTTTTACTTTCAGATAATCAAGTTATTGGAGAAACATACAAAGCATTAAGACAGCACGGGAAATTAGTTGACGGGAATAAACTATATTACAAGATCCCATTTCCAGTAGCTTTCGATAAAATTATCAAAATGCCAGTCGATGTATCAGACAAGATGATATTTGAATTTATTAAAATATATTTTTCTGATTTTTCTACATTTTCTGACAAAGATAAGGCGGATCTAATTGACAAGGTCAGAAATTATTTACAGAGTAAGGAGTTTTCGGCCTTGACATTTGAGACCTTTAGGTTGAGAGGGACACCTTCTTCTGTAGTCATCGATAATGAGGGGATTTTGAGGTATAGTTTTTTTGGATCAGAAGGTTATTTGGAAGGAGCAGTGAACGAATTGCTACATGAACGGTGATTCATATATTGACTTCATTGAGATTTGATGTTTCCATTCCAGATTCATTCCTTTATGATGTCTCAACAGAAATTGATAAAATACTGAAAATTTTTCAGTTATCAAGAGCGTTATCGATATTTAGAGTTAATAACTTGTATATTTATCACGACAAATTATTGAATGCAAACAAAAATGATCTGCAATTTATGGTGACTATCCTTGAGTATCTCGACACACCGCCGTACTTAAGGCGTAAACTTTATCCTAAACTTGAAATATTAAAAAATGTTGGGAAGCTTCATCCAATAAGATCACACCATCATAAAGATAGATTAGAAATAAAAGATTTAAAGGGTGGTGAAATTAGAATTGGAGTTATTGAGAAAAGACGGGACGCCTATTTTGTAGATGTTGGATTAAGCATTCCAATCCAGTATGATGGAAAATTTAGACATGATGGTAGGAAAGTAAATGTAAAGTTATTAAGGCATAAGAATTACATTAGCGCGATTGATATCGAAAAGAACGAAATAACAGAGCTATATTGGGGATACAACATACATCCAATAAGAGATTTAAAAAATATTATAGATAAATTTCCTATATCAAGCATTATACTTACTTCAAAACATTCGAAATACTTTAACCCTTTTGAGAATGAGTTTTCTAAGTTGAATGGTTTATTGGGCAATAATTCAACCTTAGTTGTTTTCGGATCACCAAAGTTTGGGTTAAATTCCATTTTGTCGAAGGAGAAAATGAACATTTCTAAGTATTATTGCTATAACTTCTTTCCAAATCAAGGTACTCAAACCGTCAGGTTAGAGGAATCCATATTTGGAGTACTGTCTATTCTGAATATTTGTCTACTACCTCGCTAGCCGATTAATATCGATAATAAACTTATTAAAGGGATCGGAAAAATTTTTGTATCTATGGGTCACCGAAAATATAGCGCTCCACGAAGAGGTAGCATTGCATTTCGACCAAGGGCTAGGGCACAAAGCTTAGAAGCTAGAATCAGAACATGGCCTGAAAATTTTAGTCGTGATAATGTTGGCTTGGTTGGATTTGCAGGATTTAAAGTAGGTCAAATTCAGGTAATGACAATTGATGATAAGGAGAAGACTCCTAATTATGGTAAACCATTAATGAACCATTCTACAGTGATATCTTTACCGCCATTAAAAATTGTTGGAATTAGAGGTTATTCCGAAGATGGGTACGGGAAGCATGCGTTGTTCGATGTTTATTCAAAAGACAGCATAAAAGATTTATCTTCAAAATACAAGACCAAATATTCTGAGGATGGATTAAAAAAAGCTGAAGGATTGATCGGATCTGTTAAGCACATGAACGCTGTAGTAGCAGTTTTTCCTAATAAGATTGGAATATCACAAAAGATACCTTTTATATATGAAATTCCAGTATCTGGAGGAGACAATCAAACTAAGTTTGAATTCTTAAAATCGAAACTGGGTCAAGAAGTTAGAATAACCGATGTTTTCAAAACAGGACAGAATATCGATGTCCATGGGATTACTAGGGGAAAGGGAGTTGAAGGTCCAGTTACAAGATTTGGTGTTAAGAGAAAGCAACACAAATCGAGGAAAAGTGTTAGAGCTGTTGGAACTTTAGGCCCTATATCACCCGCAGTGGTAATGTATACGGTGGCCAGACAAGGACAAAGAGGATTTCACCAGCGCACAGAATATAATAAAAGGATCTTATTAATGTCAAATTCGGATAATACTGAATTGGTAAATATTAATCCAAAAGGAGGGTTCAAACATTTTGGCTTGGTAGACGGAGATTATATGATAGTTAGAGGAACTATACCTGGAGTACCGAAGAGATTAATAAAGTTGAGACAACCCATAAGGAGCAAACAATCAAAAATAAGCGAGCCCAAGGTATTGGAGGTAATTGTGTAATTGAAGACTAAACTGTTCGACTTAAAAGGTAATCAAACCGAAGATATAGATCTTCCGGCATTATTTAGTTTTCCATATCGTCCTGAGATTATTAAGAAAGCCTTCGTCAATCTGTATTCACATCGGTTCCAGAAACAGGGTAGGTATCCTGCGGCCGGGGAAATTGTGAGTGCTGAATCTAGGAATACTGGTCTAGGAATCGCCCGACTTGCAAGAGCAAAAGGTGAAGGATTTTCTCGTGCAGGACAAGCCGCCGGCGTAGCGGGAGTTAGAAAGGGTAGACTAGCACATCCACCTGAATCTTGGAAGGTTACTCGTAAAAAACTGAACAAGAAGGAAAATAATATTGCTCTTCTCTCTGCTATATCATCGACCCGTCAAACTGAATTAATAATCAGCAGGGGCCATTTAATAGATGGTATGAAATCTTTTCCTGTTGTAGTAACCAACGACATTGAGAATGTGGGTAAAACCAAAAACCTATTGGACATTTTAAGTCTACTGGGAATAGAAAAAGATGTCAAAAGAGTAGAACAATCGATCAAGAAGCGTTCTGGGAAGGCCAAGAGAAGAGGTCGTCCTAACCGTATAGGAAAAAGTGCACTAATAGTTGTCGGTAATACGGAGTGTGAGTTGCTGAAATTAGATAATTCTATACCTGGGATTGGAGTAAAATGTGTAAAGGATTTAAGTGTATTAGACCTCGCACCTGGTGCTAGACCAATAAGGTTAGTGGTGTTCTCTCAAAATTCGTTAGACGAATTGAATAATTTGAAAATTCCAAAAAATATAACTCTGGAGAGCTCAACATGAATAAATTCTTGTATAACAAAAAAATTGAAATAAGTGCCGATATCGCAAGTAAAATAATCCTTGAGCCATATGTAACTGAAAAAACGTTCAATATAATCGAAAAAGAGAACAAACTTAGTTTCATAGTACATAATAAGGCAACCAAAGGTCAAATCATCAAATCTATGAAGATAATTTATGAGGCAGAGGTTAGTGAAGTAAATACTTTTAATACCATTAGAGGTAAGAAAGCAATTATGAAATTCAAGAATGTGGATGGCGCAAGACAGCTCGCAACTAATTTAGGGTTAGTGTAATAAATGGAAAATATTGCAAAAGAGAATGAATTGATAATTATGTGTAGGAGTAGATAAAAAAATGGTACGTGAATTTAAATTCAAAGGATATTCCGGTGAACAAATCCAAAAGATATCAATTGAAACGCTTATGCCGCTCTTAAATTCAAGGCAAAGACGATCCTTGGATAAGAGGCTCTCCACTTATATGAACGACGAAAAGAGAAAATTTAGAGAAGATTTGAAATTAGCTAGGGATGGTAAACTTAAAGGCCAATTAAAAACCCATCTAAGAGATATGATCATTTTACCGGATATGATCGGATTAACAGTATTGGTTCATAACGGTAAAGAATTTGTTTCTTACCTAATAAAGCCAGAAATGGTGGGTCATTATCTAGGTGAATACGCTATTACCAATAAACGAGTTCAACATGGAGCCCCTGGAGTTGGTTCGTCACGATCAAGCTTGTACGTCCCATTAAAGTGATATAGATGCCGGATTATTCTTATTCTTTTCAGAAGTATGAAAAGTCAAGACATGTAAGGGCAGCAATTCGGGATAAATCTATTTCTCATAAGCATTCCAGAGAAATTGCTATATCAATAAACAACAAAAGTATAGAAAAGGCAAGGGAATTCTTAGAGGATGTATTGATAAGAAAAATAGCCGTTCCGTACAGAAGATATAACAATGAAGTAGCTCATAGATCAAATATACGAGATGGCTTCTGTTCTGGCAGATACCCCCACAAATCAACTTCTGAGTTCTTGAAGTTACTAGACAACCTAGAATCTAATGCAGAGTACAAGGGAATGGATTTGGATAGACTTAAGAATCATTTCTGTAGTTGTCCACAAGGGAACAAAATTGAAAAGATTCACCCCAAGAGCAATGGGGAGAGCAAGTCCTAAATATGATACTCTGGTTCATGTTGAAATTGTAGCCATGGAAGGTAGGTCATCTTAATTGAATGCAATCAAGAACGTTTTAAAAAACAATTATCGTAATACTGAATTAGATGAATTTTTAAAAGAGGAATTAAAAGATGCTGGATTTGGAGGGGCGGATATCCAAAAATCACCTCTGGGCACTAGACTAACTTTGTACGTGACAAGACCTGGGCTGGTGATAGGTAGGAAGGGCAGTGGTATTAGGGATCTTACTTCTAAGTTAGAGGTTAAGTTTGGATTAACTAATCCGCAGATTTCCGTAGTAGAAGTAGAAGTACCTGAATTAAACCCTAAGATAATGTGTAACAGGTTAGCACAACTCATAGAAAGAGGCACCGCATTCCGACGAGCCGCCTTATGGACAGTGAACACTATAAAGAATGCTGGAGCACTCGGCGTCGAGGTGACCATTTCAGGAAAGTTACGTAGTGAAAGAGCTCATTTTGAAAAACATTCTTCTGGTATTATTCCAAAAAGCGGAAACATGGCTGACAAAGTAGTCCGTGAAGGGATTACACATGTCTTGACAAAAATGGGAATTATGGGTATAAGACTTAAGATCGCAATAAAAAATGCTACACCTCCAGAATTTGAACTCATAACTAATTTCAAAGATCATAATAATCAAAAAGGTCAAACTGATGATAAAATTTTATCAGATTCAAATGAGAGTAGTATGCCAAACCCTAGTGAAACAAAACAGCAGAAAGAAATATTAGAAAATAAAGGAGAGATAAATAGATAATTGTCAAGAAATAAGACTAAAACATTAAGACAATTTAACGATGATGACCTGAAGGATAAATTAAGTGATTTGAAGGTGGATTTGGCCAAGCTTCGTTCTGAGTCAATTAAGGGGACTTTGAAGAAAGAAGCGGGAGTTATTAGGTGGAAGAGAAGAGACATAGCCCGAATCCTCACTCTGATGAATGAAAGAACTGGAGGTAAGAAATAAAAATGCTGGTAAGCGACCTAATACACTCTAATGACTATCTTGGTAAATTTGTTAATGTTGTTAGATCTAGGAACAAGAGGAATTCTAACAGATCTGGAACAGTTGTTAACGAAACTAAGAATATGTTATACTTGATTACAGAGGACCGCAAAAACGTCATCAGGATCCCAAAAAGTGAAATATGTGAATATGAAATTTACCGATCACAGGGAACATGCTACCTCGATGGCAAGCGATTATTAGGCAGGCCCGAGAGATTAATTAACATCGTAAAGTGATTATTATGGTTAAGAATATAGGTATCCAAGTAAAAGCTCCGAAGAAAACATGTACTAATCGATATTGTCCATTTTGTGGCTCACTATCCCTAAGAGGAAAATTGATAATAGGGACTGTCGTGAGTCATAAGGGGAAAAACATGGTTGTCGTAGAGCGAGAATATTCGCGATTTGTGGATAAGTATAAAAGGTACGAGAGAAGCAAATCCAGAATTCATGCTTTCATCTCTGATTGCATGGATGTGTCCGACGGCAACAAAGTCAAAATTGCAGAATGTAGACCATTGTCGAAGACTATTTCATTTGCTGTCGTGGAGGTAAGCGAGTAAACTTGTCGACTAAGTCAAGAGCCGTCTCTTCAAGAGGAGTAGAAGAATTTAGGCCATATGTTACTCGGGCACTCCCAATAATGGCAAATCTTGTCTGCGCAGACAATACTGGAGCGAAAATACTACAAATTGCTCAAGTTACTCGCTACAAGGGAAGGCATTCGAGGTTACCTGCAGCTGCCGTTGGCGATTTCGTAACAGTTACTGTAAAAAAAGGACCAGCTGAGCTGAGAAAACAAATCTTTGGAGCTGTCATAGTAAGGCAGAAATACCCCATCAGGAGGTTGAACGGCATCCGAGTATCTTTTGAAGATAATGCAGCGGTTTTGGTTACAACGGAAGGCGAAATTAAAGGAACGGACTTGAAGGGGCCTGTAGCTGCCGAAGCAGCTGAAAAATGGCCAAGGATTGCTAATTTAGCATCGATGATCATTTAAGTGAAAGAAAATGAAAAGAAAGTCAAATAATATATGTTCAAATTTATCTAACAATTTGAAAAAGGAGTATGGTATAAAGAGTTTGAGAATAGTTAAGGGTGATTCGGTCAAAATTATGAGAGGCGAATATAAGGGGGTCGAAGGAAAGGTGGAGAAACTGAATACATTGAAGGGACGGTTAAGTATAGAAGGCGTTCAGAGGGAGAAAATCAAAGGCGGACAAGTAAAAGTTCAGATTCACGCCTCCAACGTTCGTATTACCTCATTACACCTAGATGACAAATATCGAAAGAATAAGGTAGGAAATCAGGAACAAATTAATAAATCATCAAGAAAACAAACAGTGATTACTCCTGAAAAAAATGAGGAAAAGAAGTGAAAATTAAATGGTAAAAAAAAGTGGTAGTACCAAATTAAAAAGACAAATGGCACCTAAATTTTGGGACATTAAGCGTAAGGAATCCCCTTTCATTCTGGCACCTAGAGCTGGCCCTTATTCCAAAACAAAATGCTATTCGCTCGGTGTATTGATTCGCGATGTGTTGCATCTTTGCTCTAATTTGACTGAAGCTAAGAGAATATTGAACTCCGGACAAATCAAAGTGGACGGCAAAATTAGAAGGGATGGACGTTTTGGTGTCGGCATCATGGATGTTGTAGAAATAGTACCGAATGGCACAGCTTTTAGAATGGTGCCAAAAGGTTCAAAATTACTAGTCCCAACTCAAACTACGGAAAAATCATTAAAATTGCTAAAAATTACTAGTAAAGTAAGTTATCGAGGAAATAAAATACAATACGGGTTTCACGATGGCAAAACCTTGATTTCTGATAATAAGGATATGAAACTAGGGGATTCTTGTTTAGTAACGATCCCTGCAATAAAAATAGAACAACATATTAAGTTTGAAAATGGATGTAATATTCTTGTAGTTCAGGGAGAAAACGCAGGAAAAATTGGTAAAGTAGAAGAGATTAAAGACGGTATGTTTTCGTTACCTAAGAGAGTGGTGTTAACACTAGATGAAAAAACCGTGGAGTTACCGGTGGGTATAGTAATGCCTGTTGGTGTTGAAAAACCTGTATTAGAGGTGTTAGTTAATGAGTGAAAATAAAATGAATCCCATGAAAGAAATTCATGTGTCTAAAGTAGTAATTAATATTGGTGTGGGTAAATCAGGCGACCCTGTAGAGAAAGCCAAGAATGCTTTATCCGAGCTAACCGGAAAAACACCAAGTGTGAGGGGCGCAAAAAAAAGCGTTAGAGATTTTGGCATTCACAAAGGTGAACCTATAGGTGCTATGGTTACCCTAAGACGAACAGATGCCACAAACTTTTTAAGACGAGTAATGGAATCAAAGAGGAATGTGATAAAGAATTCATCATTTGATAACAATGGTAACATATCTTTTGGAATCCATGAACATATTGATATTCCTGGTACGAAGTATAATCCTGATATAGGTATATTTGGAATGGATGTATGTGCCGCATTGACAAGGCCTGGTTACAGAATTTCAAAAAAGAGAAATCCCAGCAAGATTGGCAAGAATCATAAAATTACAAAAGATGAGTCAATAGAATTCTTTAAGACTCAATTTGGAGTTGAAGTTAGTTGAAAATTAAAATTAGAGATTATGCCCTCACCGGAAGGAAGAAGTTGGCCCACGGTAAGGGTACTCGATGGTGTAAAAGATGCGGATCTTTTAGTGGAATGATTTGTTCATATGATCTTATGTTGTGCAGAAGATGTTTTAGAGAAGTTGCCTTCTCATTAGGGTTTAGGAAATACGAATAAGTGATTATTGGATGCCAGCATTAAATATTTTATCAAATCTATTTACCACTTTATACAACAATGAAATGCGAAGGAAGCGAGAATGCATAGTATTACCCGCATCAAAATTCTCAAGTGAAGTATTAAGGGTAATGCAAAAGCAGCGATATATTGGAGAATTCGAACAAGTTGACGATGGGAGATTGGGTAAATTCAGGATACAACTCTTAGCAAAAATCAATAAATGTGGAATCATTACTCCTAGATTTAGTGTGAAGAAGGATAAATACTTAGATTGGGAACGTCAGTTTCTTCCATCATATAATATGGGTATATTGATAGTATCCACTAGTAAGGGAATTATGTCACACCATGATGCTCAGAATGAGGGATTAGGAGGTGCACTTATAGGTTATGTCTACTAAACCCGAATTTTACACAAACGAGATCATTATTCCAGATGGCATATCGGTAAATATGGATCAGAACCTTATCACGACAAATGGCTCAAATGGGAAAGTTCAAAAGGATTTTACTAAGATTCCAGCATTAATCGAAGTTGGTAAAGAAAAGGTCACAATACGATCTCGCGGAAATAGGAAAAGCGATTTTGCGTTGGTCAACACAGTGCATAGTCTTATTAGGAATATGATAAAGGGTTCTACCACTGGATTCACTTATAAACTAAAAATTGTATTTGCTCATTTTCCTATATCCGTAAAGATCAAAGGCCAAGAGGTTTATATCGAAAACTTTTTTGGAGAACGATCAGCTAGAGTATCAAAGATACTCGGGACGGATACCAAGGTTACTGTTCAAGGCGAAGATATTCTGATAACAGGACCAAATATTGAAAATGTTTCCCAAACAGCTGCAAACATAGAATCTTCCACAAGGATAAAGAATAAGGATTCTAGAGTGTTTCTTGATGGGGTATACATATACTCTAAGGGCTAAGCCTGAAGCAAAAAGTAATCCTTTCAACATTTTTTGATTTAATCAAAATTGATCATAACTTTTAGTTCTTGAGCAAGACATCAAAATAGTAAACATAACATTTATTTATTCTTAACAATTTTTATTAGCATAGTGCCGCTGTAGCTCAGCTTGGTAGAGCAAATTCATGATGGATGCATTATGAAGCTCAACTGGCTGTTAACCAGTAGGTCATCAGTCCGAGTCTGATCAGCGGCGCTTTGGTTAAATCAAAAAGAAATAATGTCTAATGCTATTGCATCGGATAACAAATAAGTATGTCTGTTCCCTGAAACAAAATTATTCTTAATATCTATTCTAGGAACCCATCGATTCGATGACGTGAACAGTCTTTCTTTCTTCATCCTATTTTCGAGCGCTTCTATATCTAGTTCTATCTCTTCTATCTCTTCAGTTTCCAGGTTTTGAATAATCAGTAAAATTTTTTTAATCAAGACCCTATCCCCATTTTTGGAGAAGTCACGAATTCTTTCGTCTTCTTCAGTGATTTTTATTTTGATTTGTTTTCGGTTTAATGCATCTCTACTCATGAGCATTCTGTCACTCAGATATCCTTCATAACCCATAGAGAATTATTGTACATAAGTTGTTAATAATTATTTTAATTTTTTATCTTAAATTTGGAGAATTCTAAGTTCAATTTATTATCCTTAATACTGACTCGAGAGATTCTTATTCGATCATTAGGTAATATATTTGGGTCAACGCTTCCAATCATTCGTATACCTGAAAACTCACCTATACCATAATGCCCTATCGAGTCCTGAAGATTAGAAAATGATTTTTCAAGCAGGACACCATTTCTATTGATTTTTCTAAAACCTGTTTTCTTAAAACAGGAATTGCAATAACTATTCGGTGGCCAGATATGGATTTTGCAACTAAAGCAATAAGTAGTAATCAGAGTGCCTTTCTCGGCACTATTCATAATAATATCCATTAACTTCATCTTTTGTTATTTTTGAAGGACTATTACAGTAGTGGAAGTGCCTGCAGCGGCCATATTATGGACCAAACCGCACTTACAACCTTTTTTTTGTCTTAAACCTCCTTTTCCTTGTAACTGCAGTACTATTTCGTTGGTCTGGTCAATTCCAGTTGCCCCAATGGGATGACCACATCCAAGTAGTCCTCCCCTCACGTTCGTATAAACAGTGCTTTCTTGCAAAAATTTTTTCCCCTGACCCTTTTCAACAAATCCGATATCCTCGTAGGCTAGAAGCTCTAAAATTGTAAACGCATCATGGATCTCTACGATATCGATGTTTTGAGGTCCCAAGTTTGATTGCTGCAACGCATCTCTTGCTGCGAATCTCGTTGATATTATGGAACTAAGATTATCCGATATGGATGCGAAGCTAGCGCCTTGGTTATTCTGAGAAATACCCTTGATCCATATGGGGGTTTCAGTTTTCTTTGCCAAATCTTCTGACAAAACAAGTAGTGACGAGGATCCCTCGCATGGATAACAACAATCAAATTTCTTTAATGGTTCCACCACCATTTTCGAATTTACTATTGATGAATAGGTGAAGTGTTTGTCATAAAAATATGCATTTATATTTTTATTAGCATTAGCATGATTCTTCAAAGAAATAATTGCTAAATCTTCCTCAGTCGTTCCATACCTTCGAAAATGGTTTTGTGCATAGAGAGCTGCCCAGTGAATCGGCATATCGTATACTCCCCTGGATCTATCCCAAGTTAGTTTGTTTCCTTCACTGTTTTGCTTTTCTACTCCTGTTACTAGAACAGCTCGACATAAACCCGATTTTATCAACGAGTATGCCAGCATAATCCCGCTAGTACCTGAATTACATAAATTTTCGACCCTGGTAGAAAATTTTGGCCTAATTCCTACCATTTCTGATACTATATTACCTAAGTAGGAATCATTAGAGCTGCTGGATACAATTAGTCCATCTATCTCGGACTTTTGAATCTGTGTGTTTCCAAGTAGATTGATTATGGACTTAGTAGCCAAATCAGCAGTGGTAGAATCAGAAGCCTTGGTAAATTTTTGAGTATCGAAAGAATCAATTGCTATTTCCATAATTCTGTAAAATCCTGATAGTTCAAATTCCCGTTATTGTCATTAACAGGATTCATTTGTAAAATTGGTAAATCAATACCAATTTTTTTCCAGCGTCTAATCTGACTATTGCAATCATTTACAGAACCAGCGATCACAAAATCATTGAGCATCTCATCGGTAATATTTTTAATTGACTCCTCTAACCCATACTTGTTATAATCGTTATGGATTTTTTCAACTGCTGATCCATATTTCGTTTTAATCAATGATTCATAATAGATTTTCCCTACTGATATATAAAAAGCCAAGGTTCTAGCAGCTCTGAGGGAAGCCTTTGCAGGATCTTTATTGGAAACAGATGTGATGATTACTAACGCCTTCTTAAATCCTCGATTTCGATTCTCAAATTTGATGTTCTCTATCGCCATTTTCAATTCATCTTTTGGCTTTAGGTAGAGGATTATCCCATCTGCATACTTTTTAGCAACATTAATCATTCCCGGATTTACAGCTGCTGCATAAATAGGAATATTGTCCCTGGAGTGTTCAAGTAATTTGAAATTTTTTATGTTTACAGTTTGTCCTTGAAAGTTAACTTTATTCGGCTTCATAAGAAGTTTTATCGATTGAATATATTCTTTCATTCTGATTAATGGTTTATCAAATTTGATTCCATGTAAGTTCTCTACTAGGACAGAAGTGCTAGTGCCAAGGCCCAATATGGCTCGTTTATTTGATAGATTGTCCAATGTTATTGCACCCATACCAATCGTGGCCGGAGTTCTAGAATAGATGTTTACAATAGATGTTCCTATTTTAACTCGGTCTGTAACTTGGGATATGGCCCCCAGGGTGGAATAGACTTCTTTTCCCCAAGACTCTGGGGCCCAGATGGAATCAATGTTTTCATTCTTGTTCACTATTGACGCAAATTTGAGGATATCTTTCGACTTTAATAATGATCCAATACTAAATCCAATTTTTTCCTTCATACTTATTTTGAATTTATCCTTGAGAGCTCTTTGGATGATTCTTCAATATCCTTATGGGAATCAATAGATTTCCAAAATGATTTTTCAAATTTTTTTGCTTTTAATTTTTGCTCGTTAGCCATTGCAGGCAGTGCTGTTGTTTCAATGTTTCCTTTATCGGGTAAGAAGTCGAAAATTTCTTGGTTAAAAAAATAAATACCTGCGTTGATCCATTTATCGATTATATTCGGTTTTTCTTTAAACCCAGTCACAAATTGCTGGTCATTGAAATCTACAATCCCAAAAGGGCTTTTTAAAGGAACGACGGCTATCGAGTTATAATCGTTCTTATGAGATAGAATATTGAAATCTATGTTTGTTAATATATCCCCATTGATCATAAAGAATCCATTTTTTTCATCCTTCAGGAGAGCTTGGGTGTTCTTCAGAGCACCACCAGTACCTAGCGGTTCCTCTTCTACCATATATGCGACTTTTACCTTAAATTTGTTGCCACTGGCGATATGATTAATGATTTGCTCCTTTAGATAGCCAACACAGATGATGATTTCTGTTATATTATTCTTGGACAATAGCTTTATTTGCCACTCGATGATAGGCTTGCCTAGGATTTCTATCATCGGTTTTGGGCGGTTGTCTGTGATGGGTTTGAGTCTCTTACCAAATCCTCCCGCTAATATTACTCCTTTCAAAACAATTTAACTGATTTGATTTAAAATATATTTTTTCCTATTGAGGGTAGGAAAAGTTACTTGTATTAGGAATTTAGGTCATATTTAATGAATTTACTATACTATGATAATAGTGTTATTACTATGATAATAGTGTTATTACTATGATAATAGTGTTATTACTATGATAATAGTGTTATTACTATGATAATAGTGTTATTACTATGATAATAGTGTTATTACTATGATAATAGTGTTATTACTATGATAATAGTGTTATTTACAAACATTCTTTCATAATTCGGATTTTGAAATAAGATTGAAAAAGACTTAATTTTTCAGAAACTTAGCGATATAATTTAACAGTTCATATATATGATCTTGGCTATGATCCGAATTAAGCGATATTCTCAAGCGCGCTTCATTTTTTTTGACAGTAGGATATCGTATTGCTTGCACAAAGAAATGTTGTCTTAATAATTTTTTCGAGACTTCTAAAGCTTTTTTTTCAGATCCAATTATAAGTGGAATTATTGGACTTTTATCTATTTTTCGAGTTTTGATATTCCGTTCTGCAGCTATTGTATGAAAATACTCGATATTTCTATACAACTTAGTCTGGAGAATTCCTTCTTTTGATAATTGCAATGCCATGAATGCTATTTCGGCCAAGTAATCTGGAAGAGCAGACGTAAAGATAAATGGTCTGGATTTATTTATTAAATATTCTCTTACCAAATTTGAACAGCTAACATAACCTCCGAAACAACCAAGTCCTTTGCTCAGACTACTAATATGAATATCTACTCCCTTATTAACACCAAAATAACTTGGAGTTCCACCATAATCCCTCAAATTATTGTTACCTATAATAAAATCCCCATGCGAGTCGTCAACGAGGAGTAGGCAATTATTTTCAGTTGAAATGCGTACAATTTCCTTTAAATCCGCCATGTCGCCGTCCATGCTAAAAATCCCTTCAGTTATTATTATTTTTCTTTTGTAACTATATTTTTTTATACTCTTTTCTAATTCTATCAAATCATTATGAGGGTAAGGGTGAATCTTGCTTGGTGACAACTTGCAACCATCTATTATACTCGCATGATTTAGTTCATCACTAAAAATAATAGTTTCCTTATCAGAGATACATCCCAGAACCCCTAAATTTGCCATAAATCCTGTGGGAAAGAGTAAGGATGACATAACTTTCCTATGGTTTGAGAGGGCTTCCTCTAGTTTTTCTAAACTTTTGGTATTTCCGCTAATTAATCTTGAACTACATTGTGAAATTTTTGAAGTATGTAGGTTTCTTAATCTTCTTACTAAAAATCTATTCTTCGATAAACCCAAATAGTCATTAGAAGAAAAATTCTTTACATCGGATGCATTATTCCCTTTTCTTGAGTTTGAGAGATCTTCAATAGTTCGGAGTTCTCTGTATAGATGCTCCTTTCTTAACTCTCGTAACTTATCCTGAAAATAAAGTGAATTACTTTTGTTTAAGCCCAATCTCTTTTAGCATTCTTATGTCCTCGGGAGGTTTATTTCCTTTTGTAGTCAAGTATCCTCCACTAATAATTCCGTTAGCGCCAGCCTTTAGGACTTTCTTATCGTTCTTTTTCAAATGAACCTCTCTCCCTCCTGCAATTTTTAAAATAGCTCTAGGCATAAGGAATCGAAATGTTGCAATTGTCCTAATTATTTCCTCTTCAGTCAGTGAAAACTTGTTAAACAGTGGAGTGCCTTCTCTCCCTATTAACATGTTAATAGGGACCTCGTCAGGATTTAATGATTGTAAAGATATACCTAACTCTACCCTCTGTTCGACAGTTTCCCCCATACCGATGATTCCACCACTACACAATTCCAATCCAACTTCCTTTACAGTTTTAGCAGTGTTAATTCTATCCTCGTAAGAATGGGTAGTACAGATTTTATCGAACATGCTCTTAGCCGTTTCCAAGTTATGGTTGTATCTCTTTACACCTAACCTTTTTAATATTCGGGCCCTATCTCTGGTCATAAAACCCAAAGAGGTATTAACATCTATATTTAGAGTTTCTTTTATTAGCTTTATAGTATTGCATATTTGAATAAAATCCTGTTCTGGGGGAGCCCGGTAAGCACAAACTATACAAAAACTATTTGCCCCGTTATCCTTTGCTGCCTCAGCCTGTGCCAAAATCATTTCTGGCGTAAGCAGTGGATATTTATCGATTTTGGTGGTATTAAACGTTGATTGAGAACAAAAAGAACAATCTTCTGGACATCTACCAGATTTTGCATTAACTAAGGTTTCAACATCAACTTTTCCATCACCGTATTTCATTGTGATTTGATTAGCACAATCCGCAAGAAAATCTATATCAGTAGAATTAATTAATTTCATAGCATCCTGAAAATTAATTTGTTTATCTGCGAAAACGTTATTCATTCTTTCGTAGATAAAGTCCCTGGTCAAATTACTCATTTGATAGTTCTTTTTCTATAAAGACTTACTTATATTAGTATTTTAACATGCCCCAATTGGCCGTTAAAAGCGGAATTCGTCCAAAATGTAACCTTGATGATTCGTCTAAAAAAGGACCGATTTTCATACCGTCTTAGAACTAGACCGATTTTTTTACTCTAGTTTTTTGGATTTTATTTAAATTTTTTTTAATATTTGCTCGCATTAATTTGACTACCCTTATTTTACTCTCTATTCTGTATCGTTATTATGAAATATGCGTTTGCTTACCTAAGAGTGAGTACGGAAGAACAAACTGTATTGAATCAAAAGTTGGCAATGCAAGGTTGGGCTCAGTCACATGATTTTCAGATCTTAGATTATTTTGAGGACTCTTCTATTAGTGGAAAAACAGCTGCGATCGGACGCAAAGGATTCCAAGAACTATTAAAGATAATAGCATTAGAATCCATAGATGCAGTTTTAGTCTACGAACTTTCAAGGGTGGGTCGTACTTTTTGGGATACGCTGGAAGCTATAAAGGCTATTGAAGAGTATGCTCCTTTGATATCATGTTCTCCTAGGGAAACCTTTCTTCAAACGACTGAACCAAGCATCAGAAAACTGATGTTGGGCATTTTGACATGGGTGGCAGAACGTGAGAGAGAGCTATTAGTTCAAAGAACCAAGGACGGCATCTTCAGAGCTAAGTCGGTGGGAAAACAAATTGGAAGACCTAAAAAAGAACTGAATATTTCTGAGTTAATAATTCAACTTTCTCAAAACAAATCTAAGTTAAGAATTGCAAAGGAATTGGGAATTTCCAAAGCAACGTTGTACAAGAATTTGAGAAATCTTGCTCGCTAACTAACCATTCTTTTATTGATATCTAAAATAATTTCCAATTGAGTATCCATTATTTTATTTAGAGATTGTGGGTCTATAGCTAAAGGCGGTATAACTATCAATGTGGTCCCTAGAGACCTCAGGAGGACCCCTCTCTTGAGCGATTCTCTTAAAACAAAATAGCTCATGGGAATGTTATTGACATGGGTAATGGGTTTACCATTCTTCACAATTTCAAATCCCGCCAGTAATCCTTTTGCTCTAATGTTTTGTACAATTGGGATGGATTGAAATTCTCGTAATCTCTTCCTGAGTTTTTTGCTATTTGATCTTATCTTACTAATAAGATTATGTTCTTTGTACATCCTTAGATTTTCAATAACAGCTGCGCAGCCGATTGGATGTCCAGCGTAAGTGTGACCATGAAATAGGTGCTTTTGATCTTCTAATGACCCAGAAAATTCTTGGTATATTTTTTTGGAAGTCAATGTGAGGGCTAAAGGAAAATAACCACCTGTAATTGCTTTCCCAAAACACGCTATGTCTGGAATGCTTTCTTGGGCCAGGTATTCTATCATGTTCCCGAGTCGTCCAAACCCAGTCGCAATTTCATCTAAAATGAACAATACATTATGCTTTTTGCATATATCTCTAATTCTGTTCTGATAACCTGGAGGGTAAATATTAACTCCTCCAGCCAATTGAGCGCCACTCTCCATTATTAGTGCTGCACTCTTATCCGCATTTTTCGCAATTGTCTTTTCCGCCTTTTCTAACAATAAGTTTAGCTTTTCTTGATTGACTGTCCCATTTAGGGTTACCGTTTTAGGACTTGGAATCACATGACATTTAAATAATAACTTTTTATAGTTCTTAAAGTAATTGTCAACGTAACCTACCGACATCGCTCCGATAGTATCACCGTGATAACCATTTGAAATCGACAAAAATGAAGTTTTCTTCATATTCCCTTGGTTACTCCAATACTGTAAAGCAATTTTTAAGGCGGCTTCTACGGCAGAAGAACCATTATCCGTGAAAAAAACTTTGTGTAAACCCTTTGTCAGTTTTAAGAATTCATTTGAAAGCTCGATTGATTTATCATTTCCTATTCCAAAAAGAGTCGAGTGAGGAATTTGTTTGATCTGGTTTATCATTGCATTTGTAATTCGGTTACTATTAAATCCCCAAACATTGCACCACATGTTAGAAATTCCGTCCAGGTATTTGTTACCTTCATTATCGTACAGATAAAAATCACTTCCCGATCTTATGATTCTCCTCTTGAGATATTTGGTATAATCATGCATTTGTGTATAAGGATACCAAATGTTGTCACTATTAGACAAATATTGATAGCTTATTTCTATGTTGACTAATAAATTCTTTATCCATTCATATTTAAAATATATACTGATAACCTATTAATGTAAGATGCTATCCCAATGGATGTAAAGGAACTATTATACATAGAAATCGATAAACTTGGTATAGATTTTATCAAGACGAAAATTAAAGAAAACATACTAAATTCAGAGGTCATAATCAAACAGATACTAGAAGGTTGTACCAAATCACGTGATGCTCAGAATCTATCTCATTCTGACTATGTCTCCCTGGCTGAAGCTTTGATGCATTATTTACTTGCAATCACTATAACGCCATCACAGAGGAAGATCGATATTAAAAATATCGAAGTTAGCATTCTTGTCCCGAGTGCTAGCGGTTTAACAAATGGCGGGGATAAAGTAATAATCATACAATTTCTAAAAGGGGATGCAATTGAATATGAAAACACACTCAGCAGTTTGTTGAAAATACAACCAACTGTTGATAATATTTGGTTAGTCTCATACTTCCCTGTGTTAAATCAATTCCCATTAAGAAATTTTGTAATTAATAGTGCATCAATTGGAACAGAGGAGTTTGCTCTGCCTTTTTCAAAATTGATGATTCAGATAAATGACTTTCTTGATCGGATTAATTATACCGGTTTTCGAATTATTTAGGGTCGGATATCTTTTGATATTTCATAATTCGAATTTTGAAATATGTTTGTGGTTAAGGCTTTATGAAGAAATATATAATTGAATTTTCCGCATCAAATTCTGAATATAATGAAATAAGAGGTTATTTCGATAAAATACCTCTTGATGTCATAATTTCTGGACTTCGATTTGCAAATAATAGACATAGGGCAAATATTGGTGGTTACTTGAATCCAGGACGCAAGAGTTTGGTCAAAAAGGAGACAGCACTACTGACAAAGAAACAAGCTAAAGTTAGACTAAAAAATTGGAAGATAATGATAAAAAAATATCGAGAAAGAGGTTATAGCTACCCTACAATTTACCGCATTAAGTTGAAGTTGAACGATATCAAAAATAATAGCGATCTCTAAAGTAGAAATGCTTTCTTAAATGTCAATATAGGGAGTTACTTTCTGAGATTTTAGAATCTAGTCCTGTATTTGGTAAATCAGGGAATTTATCCTTCATATTTTGTTCGACTATGGCACTGGCCTCTTCGATTATTTTCAAAGCATCTTCGCTAACAGCATTTGTGTTACCATTAATCTCAGACGTGGTTGGTATTTGTCCAGAATCATTCATGATACCATTTAATATATCTGTAATCTTTCCAAACGATTGTCCAGCTTCTGGAATCATTGAATTCAACCCTCCCTGAATATTCTTTATTACTGACATTGCAGGACTCAAAGTAACCACGACATCTCCTAGCTCAGTAATAGTATTCAATCTAAGTTGAATTTGTTCTAATGCCAATTTTGCAGATGTAATCATCTTATTCATTTTCCTGATTTGCGATAATTCATTAGAAAGTATCTTAGCATATTGACTATCATGATTCTGCATAGCACTAATGATTCTTTTAAAAATGATTTGATCTTTCTCATCCATCTTAGCTGACATATTTTCCAATTTTGCGATCTGAGAGTGTAGCCTCTTTTGTGCCTCTTCTATTCTAGGTTTTAACGGCGAGGGGGGTTTTATATTCTCTAATAGTTTCATACCTACATTGCTTATCTCATTTTGTGGTTTGATCCATTTGTTGCTGAAAGACATTTACTTTTATACCCTCTCCCAATGTAAAATTCTATATTTAAAGGAGTACTTTTTTCCGTTCGTGTAACCGAGGTGACAATATTCAATGGTTACAACTTGTGATGAGGAAATTTATACTGGGTAAGCGCCGCATGTCTTGCAAAAACTACCACTCCAAATAAATATGGTGTTACAAAAGGGACATCTTCTACATGTTTCAGATTGATCACCAATTTGATGTATCGGCGGATCGAAAAATTTTCTGTATAATTGATAATAAAACATATGTTCTTTAGTCCTAATCAAAACCCCTTCATTTTTTGCTTTTCTAGATGCTTCAACAAAATCATTACCAGTAATCCGATTTTCTAAATATGATGAGATCTCGTTTATTCCTGATCCAGTTTCTAGAGCTTCTTTTCTTCTCCATGCGATTTCGTCTCCTAATATTTGTCTAAAACAGTGTCTCAAAAAGAATTTTCCATAAATTATACCTTTATGGATGGCGATTTTGTCATTTACTGCTAAGGACTGACTAAAATTTATGATGGCATCATCTAGAAACGGGGTTCTTGTTCCAATGTTATATTTTTTTGACAACTTGAATGATACAAACTCCATGTTTTGAGATATTTCATTTAATTTTGATTGCAATATATCCGGAGAGTTAAAGTATTTACTCAGAAAGTTATATCCACCAAAGAGTTCATCTGACCCATCTCCAAGTACTATCGCATTTACGTTTAGTCTTTTGGCCTCTTTAAATCCCAACAGCTGAACTACACTATTTTTTAAGAATATTGGGTCGAATGTCTTAAACTCCCTTACCAGGTCCTCTAGGTTCTCCAAAATTACTTCTATACTTGGCATAACAACGTGATGATTAATGGAATATCTCTTTGCGATTGTTGTGGAATATAGATAATCGGAAGTAGATGGGTTAATAGAAATGGTCACGGCTTCTCTAGGATGTATATAATAAAGGAGGATACTGCTATCTAATCCTCCAGATAGTAATATTAATTCTCCCTGTGACGTTTTGCATGCTCTATGCATAAGTTTTTGAAATTCCCAACATAAATTTACCAAACACTATGATATCGATTTTACGTTTATAAATCTAAATCGTTAAAGATTAAATCTGAATGGAATTTAGAGCGAAAAAAAAATGTATTAATCCGTCTTGCGGATTAGAATATTCCATAGATAATGATATTTATCGCTGCTCTTGCGGCTTTCTTTTGGATATAAAGTATCCGGATGTACCCAGTAGGGATCTTATTGAAGTGTTTTATCAAAGGCGCAATTTTGGAGGGAACATATTCAACGAAAGTGGTGTTTGGCGATATAGAGAATTGTTAAATTTTATTGACATCGACACTGAGAGCGTCCAGGAATGCTCAAAATTTTTAGTTTCGTTAGACGGTTCAGAGGGCAGATCCTCAAGACCTTACCAAATGAGTAAGGTTGCAAAGTACGTGAATCTACCTAATAATAATTTATTTCTTCAACCTGAGGGTTATAACCCAAGTGGGTCTTTCAAGGATAATGGAATGGCAGCTGCAGTCACTCATGCAAAGTTATTGAGTGTAAAGAAAATAGTTTGTGCCTCTACTGGAAATACTTCTGCATCTGCCGCAATGTACGCCTCTAATGAGGGATTTGATTGTGATGTTTTCATCCCGAAAGGGGAAATTGCTCCAGGAAAACTAGGTCAAGCCTTTCAATTTGGGGCTCAGGTAATTGAAGTGGATGGTAATTTTGATGATGCTTTATCACTTTCTTTAGCTATGGCGTCGAAGGAAGGTGGATATACAGTAAATTCTCTAAATCCGTTTAGGTTAGAAGGCCAAAAAACTATAATATTTCGAATTATGGAATATCTTAATTGGAACCCACCCGACTGGATCGTATATCCTGGAGGAGCCTTAGGGAACATATCAAGTTGTGGCAAGGCGCTCATGGAGCTGTATGAATGGGGTTGGATAAAAAAAATTCCTCGTGTTTTGGTCGTCAATGCTACAGGTGCAAATACTTTTTATCAATTAGTAAATGGGTTATTTGAGGAGACCAAACTAAAGTGGAATGCAGGAAAAGTAAATACCGATCTAATTGACCGATTTTATCAAGAACAACAAGAAAAGAATGAAGTACCTAAAACACAGGCAACGGCAATTCAGATCGGGAAACCTGCAAATATAATCAAAGCATTGAGAACAATCGAATTTACAAACGGCATTGTAGAACAAGTAGCTGATTTAGATATGATGGATGGAATGACCATTGTGGGGCTAAATGGATTTGATTGTGAAATGGCATCCGGGTCTGTCCCTGCAGGAATAATGAAGTTACGTGATAAAGAATTAATGAAGAAAGATGAGATTGTTGTGGGAGTACTAACAGGCAGGCAAAAGGATCCATCAATTGCTATTCAATATCACTTGCTCAAATCTAACAAATATGCAAAACCGCCTCGTAATTTATTTAGTTGAGGCCCTTGTAGCAGGTTTTTCGACGGCCTTTAATGTTGAAAGAATCGCATGGGATTTGTCTTCTGTTTCTTGATATTCCTTTTCAGGGACCGAATCTATCACTATTCCTGCACCAGACTGCGTAAATGCCTTTTCTTTATTAAAAAACATCGACCTTATGGTTATGGCAAAATCACATGATTGATTGAATGAAAAATAGCCGACAGCTCCTGCATATGGGCCTCTACTTTCTGGTTCTAGATCATTTATGATTTCCATAGCCCTAATTTTAGGAGCTCCTGATATCGTGCCCGCAGGAAATACAGCTCTAAATGCATCAAATGAGTCATATTTTTGATCCAAAACACCCTCTACGTGAGATACAATGTGTTGGATGTGGCTAAACTTCTTTACTTTCATCAATTCTGATGTAATAACCGAACCATATTGACAAACTTTTCCAAGATCGTTTCGGGCCAAATCCACCAACATAGTGTGTTCGGCAATTTCTTTTTGATCCTTTAGCAATTCCATTCGAAGCCGTTCTGTAATTTCACTATCTGGAAAAACTGGCCTTGACCCCGCGATGGGGTAAGTTTCAATATTGTCTCCAGTTATCCGTAGCAACATTTCTGGGCTGGACCCAAGTAAGATCCTAGAACCGGTTTTATAATAAAACATATAAGGGGATGGATTAATCTTCCTGAGCTCTTCATATAATTGTAGAGGGTTTCCAATAAAAGAAAATTTTATTTTCTTTGATAAAACCGTTTGAAAAATATCTCCATTAGAGAGGTGATCCTTGATTTCATTCACTTTCGTTTCAAACGCCTTTTTCGTTATGTTTCTCTTTGGAGGTGAAAATGCTGATTCGTTTTTTATTGGTAACTTGATTTTGCTTTTCACAATCTTTCTAATGACTTCGATTCTTGATTTTCCGTAAAAAAAATATTCAAGTCTCTTTTTCGTATGATCGTACACTAAACCATCATCAAAATACCCGAATTCAAGTAATGGAAATGGCATCCTAGTTTTGACATTGATTTTCTCCCAATATTTTATTGCTTCATAGCAGAAATAGCCCACTAGTCCTCCGACATATCTATATTCTTTATTGCCGATTACCGGAAAACAATTTTTTAGTGTGTCTAGAGGGTCAGTGATGGAATATTTTCTCACAATCTTGTCATCCTTATATACTAGTAACGTATTAGCACTGCATTTAATTTTGTATTTTGGACCAAAACCTATAATCGAGGATTCGACTAATTCCCGGGGCCCGTCTAATGATTCAAAAATGAAAAAATCACTGAACTCATAACTTAGTCTTTTGAATATATCAAATGGGGACATACTTGTTTCCACAGTAACGAAAGTTGGTTCAACATCAAGTTTGAAGAGTCTGTTTAAATCATTTGACACTAGAAATCCCTATCTAACGTAAATCTGCTAAATCATCATTATTAAAAGTGCCCTTAATTGAAAGTGGTTTTCTACCCATGAACCCTTCATTTTTCCCATGCCAAAATTTAATTTTATCTTCACCAATCTTCCAGCATAACCATACCTCCTCGTTAAAACGTTTAGAAGGAAAATCTAAAAGGCCCTCATCAAAACTCTTAATCAAGATGCCTAATCCTTCGAGCTCTTCGATATTTTTATACAGTTCAGTAATTGCCCTGTTAACTAAACTTTTCTTTATAAAAAATATCTCATGTGATACTTCCTGATTTCCTACTGAATTTAATTCGGCCTGTAGGTCCATTATGCTATTTCTTTGCATCAAGATATTGGCAAATTTAGCCTTTACTTCTGGTAATATGCTGTTAGCTTTAATTGGGGTGAACAAATTAAACATGAAGGGACGTACTCTAAATAAATATTTATTTTTATTTAATGTTTATTATTGCTAATTTCAGTGCTTGAACAAATATGGATTAATATTGGGATTACTCACCTGAATTCAAATGAGTATCATTAGAAACAAGGATACTATTATTAGATATCATAATTGTAAATCAATAAGTGACTCGCTAAATGCTTTAGATTATGCTTTTAAATATTCTGATCCTGAAAGTCTCGTAAGTGATTCTATTCATTTAGGGTCAGATGTACAAATTACTGATATAAATAACAATATTCACAAATTTAACCTCCCTGGAAAAAATTCGACTTTGGTTATTAGCGTCGGCAAAGCGTCTGAAAAAATGCTAGTCGGATTCCTCAATAAAATGAGTGATAGAATTAAGAAAACTATATTGATTGTCCCTCTCGGATATGAACTGAGGAAAAAGAATTTAGAATTACTTGAATATTCTACGGTAATTCATTCATCTCACCCGATTCCAAATAGAAAAAGTACGTTTGCTGCTAGAAAAGTCGTTGAGGAACTACAAAATAGAAAAGGTATACAATTAATAGTCTTCTTAATATCTGGCGGCTCATCCTCTCTAATGGTATCGCCTATTGAGGGAATTAACCTAGTAGACAAGAAAACTAT
This sequence comes from uncultured Nitrososphaeraceae archaeon, assembly GCA_963759575.1. Classification (GTDB taxonomy): domain Archaea; phylum Thermoproteota; class Nitrososphaeria; order Nitrososphaerales; family Nitrososphaeraceae; genus Nitrosocosmicus. The sequence continues at coordinate 43,722 of CAVWZU010000002.1, forward strand.
TAACAAATTACTCATAACTTCTGGTGCGAACATTAGGGAGATAAATATAGTTAGAAAGCATATATCACAAATCAAGGGGGGCAAAATATTGCGCTGGATAGATCCTTACACTCCAGTCATCGGGTTAATTCTCTCCGATGTAGTAGGTGATCATCTCGATACCATAGGTTCAGGATTAACATCCTCAGATACATCTTCCTTTAAAGAGGCTCTTTCTATATTGAAAAACTATTTGATATTAGATCACAAATCCGAATCCATTAGTAAGGTGAAAGGTATACTGGAATCCGGGATTAGGTCCGAAATACCCGAAACTTTGACACCAAAAGAGTATCGTTCAAGGAATGTAACAAACATTATAATTGGGAATAATTCAAAATTTTGTCGACTCATCCAGGAATGCTTCAGAAAACGAGGTTACTCCACAAATTATATGGGATCAAATTACGGGATTTCAATGAATGATTTCATAAAGCTTGCCTCCAAGATCATCAAATCTAGCCTCAAACCGAAAACATGTATCATTTTGGGGGGAGAAGTCACCAATACACTCACAGGTAGAAAGATTGGAATTGGGGGTAGAAATCAGGAAGCAATATGTGAAATGTTGCAAGAAATCAAGAGGTACGATCTTCTTGACTTTTCCGTTCTTTGTATTGGTACCGATGGGATTGATGGAAATTCTGCCTCTGCCGGCGGCCTAATCGCACCAAAGACCATTGAACTATTGGAAAGTAAAAAACTTGACGTTAATTACTATCTCAGAAACAATAATACTAATGTATTGCTCACTAAACTGCGTTCAACGATCGATACAGGCTACACGGGTTCAAATTTCAACGACGTTTACCTTTTCGTCAGAAATAAGTGACTATGTTTATAACATCCTGGCTTATATGGTCCATTCTATTGGAATATCTTGATATATTCCATTCGGAAGTATTCTCCGTATCGAAATTGGCAAAGTTTTCTTTTCCAGCTCGTATTTGGCTATCATGATCGTATCTGTAAATTCCGGCGGTATCTTTGTTAGAATAGGTGCCCCCAATGACAATTGCAATGAACGAGCTCCTGTAATTCTAGCTTTTTCAAACCTAGTTAATCGAGCAGGACCGATTAGGATTTCGTTATTTTTGGATGGAATCTCCCTAAGCCTAAATTCTACATCAGCATCATAAGTTTTGTAAATTATGATCTTCTCTGACTCATTTTTGTCCGCTTCACTTAGGTTACTACCTGAATCTTTTTGCAAATTATCTTTTCCACCGTCACCAATTTTATCTATTTCTAAATCATCATCCTTAACCGCACTTGACTTCTTTTTTGCTCGCTTAACAGCCACTACTATGCAAAAAGATTAATATATATAATTAAATGTTGCTGAAAGTTCATATTTATAAATCTTTTATCGATATTTGTGTCACACGAGTTTCAAAGCGTTTCAAGAATACCGATAAAAATAGGGCTAAATCAAGCAAGTATACTAAAAGGTGAATTTAGAAGACACCTCTCACCCCTGACTATAAAGAAATTACTTAGTTTATTCCCGATTTATGGTAGAATTAATAGCTACAATGGTAAATTTATTTATGTCCAGGTGGACCTCCAGTTGGGATCAGAAAAACCAGCTCTCTCATTTAAAAAAGGTGATTTAGCATTTTCTCCAGTAGGAAATTTCCTATGTATTTTCTTAAGTGACGCTATATTAAAACAAAAACTGAATCCATTGGGGAGGGTAACCTCAGATAACATCGATATATTAAATTCTTTTAAAGCAGGAGACTATCTAAGCATAGACAAATCACTGAACTAAGGATTAGTTATTTTGACTTTTGATATATTTTATGTCCGCTGTAACCGCCTATTGATTTTACGATGTTCTTGCTCTCTAAGTTTTTCAAGAAATTATTTGCAACTGAAATTTTCACACCTAAAGCCCTAGCAAATGAATGAGCCGTGATAGCTTTCATCGAGTCTAGAGTCTTTAATCCCTGAGTCTCTTCTATCAATACCGAGAGCTTTTGTTTCTGTTGAGTTTTAGAAGCTGGTGTCTTTTTTACCTCCTCTTTTTTACCTCCTTTATTCTCTTGAGATTTAGATGCATTTGACTGACTTGGCTTTTTCTTATTTCCGCCCATTGTTAAACAAAATTTCTATATTGCCAGATAATTTATATCTTTAAGATTGGTTTTACTTTGAGTGTTATTCTAAAACACGTCAGAATATCTTTGCATCTATTACGTATAGTCACTTCAGTAACTCCAGCTAATCGAGATATATCCATCTGTAATATATTGATTCCAAGAAGGACTGATGCCAGATATAGATAAGCAGCTGCGATACCGTTCGGAGATTTGCCGTCTGATAGTAAATGGTTTTCTGTTTTTTTTGCTATCTCGATAGCCAGACGTTCAATTTTGACATCAAACTTTGCTGTGTTGGCCAATTTTGAAATATACTGATTAATATTGATTGATTGTATATTTATTATTGTAAAACTCTGTCTGTTTTTATTTCCGGCCTTTGGATCATGCTGCATAAAATCGGTAATTTTATTTTGGCCTTGAATAGTCAAATTGGCATCATCGTTTTCACAAATCAGTACCATAGAACGGTAGTATTTCGAAGCCAATTTGAGATTTTCACCAATCTCTTCAGCGTTACCATTATGCCTTACTATCTCGTTGAGAGATCTGAGGACTTTACAAATTTTACATGCATAATATATAGCAGCAGCAGCCATAGATGCTGAAGATTTCCCCTTGGTATCGTTCTTATTTTCATAATTTCTGTAAACTAATGCAGCTGTTTCACATACAACTTTGGGAAATGACATGAGCGAACAAGTCTCATTAATTTTTGATAACACGTTTGAAAGTCTCCTATCTTTCGAATTGGAGATTCTTATAATACTGTTCCATTTCCTAAGATTGACTACTGATTTTCTAATATCATCATTGAAATGTCGACCAGAATAATCCTTGCATTGGTTATCTATTTCAGTATGAAGTCCGTAATCATGATAAGCAATACTATTTACACCACTTGCCCTTAAGTTATTCGATTTTTGTCCAGGGTCACTAACATACGCATCTGGACCTTGATATTCCAAATTTTCTTCAACCACATATCCACATATGCTACAGACAAATTCCCCTTTTACTGTATCTTGCACTAGGTTTGCATGACATTCAGGGCATTCATTCATTAGATCTACGTCATTCGATACCACTTTTGTCACCTATTTCTTATTATTCTTAAATCTCTTTTTATTTTTAGATTTAAAATAAAAGTCTTTTCTTCCAGTTATGGCGAAATACACTTTTAGACCTGCCATCTTACTCTTGGTTTGAACAAAGGGGATTATAGATGCATAAGGAGAGTTAACTGATCCGATTAATTCAGCAATCTTACCTACCCTCTTGTCTTTATTATCTAATACTATTAACCCCGATTTCACATGTAAATTATTATTTTCAACTTTAACTATCATGCGACCGCTCTTAGAAAAATGAAGTATTTCTCCCAGCAATTCCATAGTCAAAATTCGATAATCACTATTACTTACATATTCTTCTGTCAATTAAAGCTATCAAATCTATCAATTATTGTTATTTTTTAATTATCTATTTAGGTCATGACGGGATTTGAACCCGCGACCTAAGGTTTACAAAACCTTCGCTCTGCCAGGCTGAGCTACATGACCATGAATTTATTATCAATTAAATTCTGTAATTAAAAGCTTTTGTATATATACTGACTTCCTTTTTTAAGAAGCATATGACTGAAGGAAGAAAAAAGAAAATTTTTATGGTTAACGTGAGCATTGAGAATAAACCATTTCTTAACGATCCTGAAGGGGAAACTGTGCTGAACGATCTTATCCTCAAAGAGAAATATTCCGATATTGTATCAGTCAGATCAGCGAAGTCCCTGTTAATCAAAATATCATCGGAAAACGAGACCAATGCTTTGATGAAGGTAAGAAAAATGTGCGATGATTTGAGGATTTACAACCCCATTGTAAGTAATTGTGAACTTTCGATTAGGAAAATCCCTACCCGATAATTATTTTTAAACTACTTATCTAGTACAATAAAACTTAAAGGTTAGAAAGAACTTTTTTATTGCAAGGCATTTGAAGGATTATGAAAATGTTATTATTTGGGTCGACTATTACAACAAAAACTTATCCAGAGGAAAAGGAAGGCGAATAGCAAAATCGATGGCAGTATATGATCCAGTGATATCAGAGCTGGTTGTTGCTGCAGAATCATTAGGATATCAAGTGGAGGAGGATCAGATCAATGATAGTGCAAGGTTTCCTAAAAGGCCCCACATAAAATCAGGGTATATTATGATATCTAAGAATGAGTCACTGAAGAATAAAATATTGAAGGATATCGCTGAGAAAATATTGCTTAATAGGACTAAATTAAAGGGTAGGTAAAATGAAACAGTTAACAACTACAAATTAAAAACATAAATAATCAATAGTAGATAGAAAATGTGTCTGATTTTTTCGACATGTTAAATAAATTAAGGAAATATATAATAAATTGACCCATGAGAAAATTGAAAAAATCACTTTACGTGAAAGATCAACACCTTTGAAAGAACCCAATGCTGTCATAAAAGGCGATAAAGGTAATTCACTATATTCAGCTCCAGAAAATTTTGAAGACAAACTGGAATCTCAAGTCATCCAATCAATCCCTAAAGAAGCTCAAATTACGCTAGTTAGGTGTGAAGCCGCAAATATTGCGCTATACACTAAGAATCCATCATTTGCGCTAACTGAGTTAACGCTTCATCTGTCTGCTCTATCAAAATCGATGAAGAAAAGATTCATAATTAGAACAGATCCCTCTATAAGACTTTCAGAGGATGAGGCCCGTAATGCAATTAATAAGATATTACCAAAGGAAATCCTGATAACTGTGCTATTTTGTGATGAGGCAACCGGCGAGGTTATTCTGGAGGTTAATAAACCTGAGGGGATTACACCTGAAATATTTCTACAAGTAGCTAATGAAACAGGATGGATTGCCCATACGAGAAGGTCTCCACATATCCCTTCTAACAGCATAAAAAATATACATTCCATTTTAAAAAATTCTTCCAAAGAACGCATTGCCTTTTACCAAAGTTTAGGAAAAAGAATTTTTAGACCTCCATTGTTGTCTACTTCGTTACTTTATAATGGTGATTCATATGATGACATGAGGTTAGCTCCTAATAACCAAATCAGTAATAGTAGGAATATTTCGGGGAAAAATGCTGATGATGTAACAAAATATCGATACAGTAACCTGAAAGAGGTAACGATTTACTGCTTGGGCGGTGTTAAGCAAGTAGGACGTTCATGTTTTATCGTTGTGACTCCAGAAAGCAAAATAATGCTTGACTGTGGAATCAATCCAGGAGAAAACATAAACTATAATGCTTATCCAAGGCTTGATTGGTTTAATTTTAATTTAGAAGAATTAGACGCAGTTGTAATTAGTCATGCCCATATAGATCATCAAGGCTTCTTACCTGCAATATTCAAGTATGGGTACAAGGGCCCAATTTATTGTACAGAACCAACTTTACCATTGATGACACTATTGCAAATGGATTCGGTAAAGATTGCACAGAGTAATGGCTCATATTTGCCTTATGAAATTAGAGATGTCAATGAAGTGATCAGGCATTGCATTCCACTTCCTTATGGAAAACCGACAGATATCTCCCCTGACATTACAATAACCTTAAATAATGCTGGACATATAATGGGCAGCGCTACGGTCCACATTAATATTTCCGGTGCTCATAACATCCTCTATACTGGCGATTATAAGTATGCTAAAACCCAATTACTAGATGGAGCGTTGTCGAATTATCCGCGGGTTGAGACTATTATTACCGAGAGCACATATGGTGCAAGTTCAGATATAATGCCCGATCAATCTGTTGTATATAATACGTTTACGGGCAGTATCAATCAAACATTAAAAAGTGGGGGCAAGGTGCTCATACCAGTTCCTGCTGTAGGTAGAGCCCAGGAAATAATGTTAGTATTAGATAAAGAAATGCGGGAAGGTCGATTGGTAGAGTCTCCAATATTCATTGAAGGAATGATATCAGAGGCTAGTGCTATTCACATGTCTTACGCCCATTACCTGGGATTTGAAGTGAGAAAATCTGTTTCTGAAGGTATTAATCCGTTTTTATCATCATATTTTACAGTTATAAATGGAATTGGCAAAAGAGAAGAAGTCTTTAGTGATGACTCGCCTTCCATTATTATGGCAACTTCCGGAATGCTAGAAGGAGGGCCATCTGTCGAATATTTCAAACAAATTTCACCGAATCCTCAAAACAAAATAATATTCGTATCTTACCAAATAAACGGCACACTAGGACGAAGGGTCCTGGACGGGACCATATCTGAAGCTAGCATGATTGATAAGAACGGAAAGGTTAAAGTAATTCCAGTCAGATGTTCGAAACAAAAAATTGATGGTTTTAGCGGTCACAGTGATTTTAACCAAATACTAAACTTTGTTTCAAAAGTCAGACCCAAGAGGGTACTGGTTAATCATGGGGAAAAATCTAAATCAGAGAATATAGCAAGTGTGATTTACTCTAGGATGAAAATAAGATCCAGCGTCCCTGATAATAGGGAAGTCATAAAGTTAAGGTAAATTTCGATAGGTTTTTTCGTATGTATGATGTTCTTAATGTTGAACTGATTTGGCCATAAGATATAGATGTATTAATTGTAATATTGTGTTGAGCGGAGAGGGTGCATCGCGACATTATTTAGCAAATCCTAATCATAAGTTAGAGAAGTTACCACCACCACCTAAACCAGGCAAGCCGAATACTTAAAAATCTGTAAGAGTGATTACTCTCTTATGCTTTCTAACGCTGAAACAACTTGCCATAAGCTCGTCCTAATATGTGATTGCATTTGAGGATTCTGGGTGACACCGTCTAACATACTAATAGCATTAGCAGCTCGCACTGATATACTTCCTCCTTTCTCATCCTTAAGAATGGCCAAGACCTCCCTTATCATATTTCTAATATTTCTTTGAATGTTGACGTTTTTTATTAGAGAATCTAATGTAGATATCGCATTATTTAATCTCTCAATATTTTCTTTTTGTTTTAATTCTTTCTTTGTAACTGTCAATTTGAATCACACAAGTTAAATTTTACCTATTTCCTATTAATAGCTTTATTTATATGATCATTCATTCTCAAGGGATGAAAAATTTTAATATGAATCTCATCAATAGATTATGTTTGAAAATGGGACTTACTGATGAATAAGTTAATTATGATCATAATATTTTGGGTTTTAGGGTTCATTGGAGGAATTTCCATTTATTCAGTATTACCATCTATACTAAATTTTTTTAATTCTTTTGTACCCAATTTGTTTTCCAAGTATTTCTTTGAAGCACTGATCGCAGGAATAATAGGGTCAGGGTTGAGTACCATCGCTGTACTCTACTGGGCTAACAAATCCTCTAAAGAATTTTGACTAAATGATCCTCATTATATAGCCGTAAATAAGTTATAACCTGTACATATGGTCATTGATGTTCTAATTGCTTTTGTGGTTTCTCTAGTTGCAGGTCTACTTGGTTCAATGGTCGGTATAGGTGGTGGGATAATAAATGCCCCATATCTAAGTTATCTTAATTATAGCCCACCCCAAATATCTTCAACCAGTCTTATCGCAGTTTTTTTCACTAGCGTATCCTCTTCGTATCAGTATATTAGAAAAGGTTTGACCGAAAAAAAGATCGGACTGATCTTGGCCGTCTCCTCTATTCCTGGTACCTTCATTGGTGTTTACATTTCAAATTACTTTACTTTGAATGAGTTTCGATTTTATTTTGCCTTTATTTTGATAGCTACTTCTCTCTATTTATTATTTAGATCAAGAATAATAGGACAGGATAAAAAAATATCAAATCAGTCGGAAAGGGATTACCATTGGGAATTCTCTAGAATATTGATCTTAGTTATTTTTTCATTTGCGGCCGGAATATTGTCGAGTAGTTTTGGCATTGGAGGTGGGATCATTTTTGTTCCTTGCCTGATCATCCTATTAGGATTTAATATGAAAACCGCGTCTGCTACGTCTCAATTCGCACTCATATTTACATCCCTTTCAGGCCTGGCATTGTTCATCATGGACGGAAAACCGATCTACTATATGGGATTCATTTTGTCTATAGGTTCAATTATTGGAGGTACCGTTGGCAGCATGCTAACCAGTAAATTGAATTCTAATTTATTGTTAAAAATATTTAGTATCCTACTGCTAATTGTATCTTTTAAATTGATTTATGATGGTTCAGGTTAACGTAAGAGATAGTTTAAATCCAAAGCTAAAAAAGACCTCTTGACTCTAGTACGGATTTAGTCTAGATGCCGACATGATCTCTGCCAAACCTGGGCATAGATTAGTCTATTCCTGATTGTTAGTGACAGGCGATATCTCTCCAATATATCAATCCTTTAATAAATCACTAATTTTAATACTAAGTGTTCGTTGAATTGATAAATTTAGCCATTATGATATCTGGACGTGGAAGTAATATGAAGGCTATTCTTGAGTCAATTAGAAGAGGCGAAGTTGAAGGTGTTGGTCAAATACTTGTTATTTCAAATAAATCAGACGCTTTAGGTTTGGAGATTGCCGAAAAAGAATATGGAGTTAAGACTGTAACTGTATTATCAGACAAAAATGATGAATCATTTGAGAGCAAGTTAAAGAATGAATTAAAAAATAATAATATCTGTCCTCATAACGGTCTAATTTGTCTTGCTGGATTCATGAAAATTTTGAGTCCATCCTTTGTAGAATTGTATAAGTATCGGATAATGAATGTTCATCCGTCGTTGCTTCCATCATTTAAGGGTCTACATGCACAAAAACAAGCTTTGTTGGCTGGAGTAAAGATTTCAGGTTGTACTGTTCATTTCGTAGATATCGGTGTGGACAGTGGACCGATTATATTTCAATATCCTGTTCCCGTATATTCCGACGACGACGAATTGTCACTATCAGAACGAATACTTGTCAAAGAGCATGAAATGTATGTCAGAGCAATAAAGTTATTTGCTCTAAATCAAATCTCAGTTGTTGAAAACCGTGTAGTTCAAACTTAAGGACGATTTAACCTCTTATCTTTTTATCCAAATCAAGCATGAATTTTGATATCTCTTCTTTATTCAAATTCAAGTATTCTTGACCCCTTTCTCGCAATCTACTGTTAAACAATCGTAACTCCCTGTGTTCTTCAAAAAAGTTATCCAGAATCAATGTACCATGCAAGATTGGGTTCAATAATTTATCAATATTCTGAACAAGTGAATTCAAGTCGCCTCTTTCTGAAGACTCTGATGATTCATACAAAATTGCACTGATATCTTTCAATTGTTGGGTAGAGAAGAAAACCTCTTTCTTACCTTCAAGGGATTTAGATTGAGTGTTTCGCTTTTCAACCCCGATCTTTGATATTAATTCTTTAGTAAGTTCATACTGTTCTTCTTTCCCAGTAAATGTTTTCTTGACGTTTTTAATTAATAGACCCTTATTGGCTAATCTGGTGGTTGCATCCTGAATTTCCTCCCGATCTAATCCGGTAATCCATATTATCTTCCCCAAATGATCATTCCCTTGTCTAATAGATTCGAGAATTACAACCTCGATGATCCTTTTATAGTCTTCCTCCATTCTAGCATTAGTAAAATCTCTGTCCTTTACTGCTTTTTTTGCGTTCGCAATATCAAGCTCGATAGATTTCTTTAAAGCCTCCATTCCTTTAGTGGCCCTTCCATCCAATGTCATATAACAAGCATAATTATACCAAGCCATGGCGTCATTGGGATTGAAGTCTATAGCCTTTTCGCAACACTCTATGGCCTTTTGATAATTTTTCGATTTGTAAAATACCAAGCCCTTCAAGTTCCAAACTTCAGGATTGTTGATATCTATCTCTAAAACTTGATCAAAAATGGCGATAGCAAGATTATACTGTTTTATATGAAAATGTGAATAACCCTTCTTTATCAAGGCGTCCACGAAAAAAGGATCTATCCTAAGTGAAAGATCAAAACATCGAATAGCGTCTTCAAATTTTTCCTCTGACATCTTATTTACTCCTTTGTTATATAGATTGACTTTTTTGATGTCATCTTGAGTTATTTTATAACCGCTAGCAGTACGGGAAGAATTTTCGTCCTTCTTTTCTGATAAAAGTTTCCTCCCAAAAATCTTTTCCATTATAATTAATAATACCTATCAAGAATAAATATATTTATTTTCTTAAAAAAAGATGGTAACTTCTTGCAAGTTGCTCCAATTAGAATGTGGGAATGCTCGTATTCGTGACCTTTGCTATGATTCCGCTGAATGCAAAGTTAACCAACAAGAACCAACCCCAGAGAAATACCTGTCCAGGAACTTTACATGGTCCTTGTTTTAGGTCAGTGTTTGTACTATTCGTAGTTTGAACAGGTGTATCTATTTTTACATTATCAGCAGAACAAGTCAAGTATGGAATTACGATGGGTGAAAGAGCTACAGTTTGACCAAATATTGCTGGAAAAACAAATATCCATAGCATAAAAGACGGTATCATATATAACATCATGGGCCTCATTTGTTGCTGCTGCATCTCCATGCTCATCTTTTGCATTTGAGATTGTTTCTTTTTGAGCTCTTCTATTAGTTGCTTATCTCGTTTTTTGATGGCTTCAGTGTATTTTTTTCTCCATTCTCCTGTTTCCTTCATCACTGTTTTCATTTTTTCTATATTAGTCGTCTTTCTTCTCAAAAGAGCCATTGCTAAATTCAGTCCAATAGCAATTATCGCAGCGACGATGGCCGAAGTGAACATATCAGGAAAAATTGGATGTTGAGTATAATGGGGTGTCAACCCTGGAAACTGTAATACCAACTTTTCAGACCAATCGAAAAGATCTATCAATCCACAAGAAAATGATTTTCTGAGAGTTATTAATCTTTTTACTTATTCTTACTTTACATCCTCGTCAAAGGAGTTATTCCTATGATATTCATGCACAGCTTAAGCTTTTCTAGGGTGGAGTTCAATATTAATCCCCTAGAGGTTGCCATCATCTCATTTTTCTCCTTCAAGATCGGCGATTTTTCATAAAAGTTATTAAATAATGTGGCGAGTTGAAACAGATATTTTGAAAGCACCTTCGGGTCTATGTTATTCGCAGCCTGTTTTAGTTCAATATCATATTTACATAGGTGTTTAATCAAATCGATTTCAGAGGTAGAAAAATCCAAAACCTCAATATTATCCTCAAGTTTATTTTGCTTTTCTAGGGATGTTGTCTCATTGTTTTTATCTTCAACCCGTTTACCTCTGGCATATGCATATTGGATATAGGATGCGGTATCTCCTTCAAGGCTCAGCGACTCATTTATGTCAAAAGTTATCATTTTTCCAAGATCAAATTTGATGAAAAAATATCTAATTGCAGAGATAGATATCTCTCGGGATATATAGGCTATTTCTTCTTCTGAGATTCCTGGATTCCTGCTTCTTGTTTCTGCCTTTGATCTTTCTTCGAGAACACTTAAGGCCATATCTGCTTCAATGTAGATACCTTTCCTTCCAGACATGTGTAATGAATTCTTATCCTCGCGTGATATGCCTAGACCATCTAAAGATCTCTGGCTTAAGATTACTGGTTCATATCCTAAATACTTATACTTTGAATCCATCCCTAATTTTCCTAATATCTCTACCATTAAATTTTGAAGCCTTTCTTGTCTCGAATCGATAATTGTTATTACCTTGCTAATTCGGTTAAAGTCAATCCTTGGTTGTTTCTCAGCACCAGAACTGTCTCCGAAGGGGCCACTTGGATTTTTCTTAATGTTTGTTCTGTATAAATTAGAGGAATCCCATTGCGTAGTGTAAAAGACATAATCGAAGGGATTTCGCAAATTACCCAATTTCCAAACTGCAAAGGGAATATCTTTAGCGAAATAAGTTAAAGTCAAATCACTCCGCACTAATACCTTATCGCCTTCTTTCTCTGACTTATACACCCAACACCCCGCATTCTTTCCAACTTTTTCAAAATATATGATTTCTTTATCTCTCAAAATTGAAAAAAGATCCGTCCAAAGGTTAGATTGGACTATTTGCGACTCAAAACATAATAAATCATAACGACATCTCAGGTTCCAGCATGTTGTAAGTTGGTCTTTCAAAACTCTATCGACTATGGTCTGAGTGAAGAGTGAAGTCTCCGATTCAGGATTTTCTAAATCCTTCAGGATCGTCTTTCTTTTAAGTTCTAGATCCGGCCTGCTCTCGTAAAGGGCATTAGTTTTAACATAAATTTCATTGCCACAATAATGGTCAAATTTTGTTTTTTCCTTCGATAATTCTTGATCAACTATTCTAGGGGAGAATCCTGCATGCTTGAATCCTACAATGATATCAGCTACTTGAACACCCGAATCGTCTATGTAATTTATGACCTGAACATCTTTACCTGCTGTCCTGAGTATTCTATACAAGCAATCACCTATTACAGCATTTCTTAAATGGCCAACGTGTAAAGCTTTGTTGGGATTTACACTAGTATGTTCTATTAGTATCAATTCATTAGAACTTAACACGTTTGTGTTCTCAACCCTGAATTGAGGATGATTTGTAACTTCTTTAAAGAATTCCTCGACGAAAGCCTTATTATTAATTCTAAAATTAATGAAACCCGGATTTACAAAGGAAACCAAATCTATCAAGCCGTTTTTATTCATTAAGACGCTTTTGGCAGGTAAAATGGTATTTACTATATGATCAGCTATCTCAGATGGTGACTTTCTTAATTTCTTGGCTAGCAAGAAACAAATATTAGTAGAAAAGTCTCCAAAATCCTTCACGGGGGGTTCAGATACTTCAAAATTCACATCAGACTTTGTCAGGTTATAAAATGCCAATACTTCCTCAAGAGATCGGTTAATTTCATTGATTACATTTTCAACAATCATCCAAATCACTAGAATACTTTTCCTCTCATTATCAGGTCAATCGCATTTATCAACCCTTCCCCATTCGTCCCTCCAACCACATGTGTTGCACTTCTTCGTACATTCTCTTCAGAACTTTCAAATGTAACGCTAAATTTTGATTGTTTAAACATGGGGATATCAGTTTCACTATCACCTATCGAGACCACCTCATGTAAATCAATTTTGAGCTTCTTCAAAAGGAATGCCAGCCCCAGACCTTTATTGATTTTGACTTCGTTGATATGGAATGCATAATTACTATCTACTAAATTCAAATCCAAATAATTTTCTCGGAAGATTTTGTTTCCCTCAATTATGTCAAAATCCCTTTCAAGAACTATTTCAGTCATTCTTGGAAAAACAGGTTTCTGGCTTACTCCATTAATGCTCTTAGTTAATAAATCAAATCCCTTTAAACAATTCTCCCTGTTAGCCAATAATTCGTGTTCGACTGGAGAAGTGGTAATAACTCCTCCATTTTCACCTATGGCAATTTGAGTCGTTCCACCAAATACAGATAGAGTGTAGGCCTCTAACGACGATCTGCCAGTTACAAATATAACTTGATAGCCTAATTTCACTAAATATCGAAGTTTAGCTAACGCATCAAGATTTAATGCTCCATTACCGTTGAGTGTTAGGGTTCCGTCAATATCGATGGCAAAGAATTTTATGGACCTCAAATAAATTCATGGTAATACTAAGGTTACATAAAAATCTAGATTTCGTAATACATATATTGAATAAACCATGACAGATAGTAGAATAGTTTGAGCTTAGAAGTCGTTTTGTTAGAAGATAATAACAATGTATTATTAAAAAGACGTGAAATTAAATCAATAATAAAGAATGCTACCGGGTCTATTCCGAGGGAGGAAGCAGCAAATTTAATAGCAGGAAAGATGGGCGTAAACAAAAAGAACCTTTTACCAGTTTCTTTAAAGAGCGAATTTGGTAACCCTGATGTTCTCGCATTGATGTATTATTACGACGACATAGAAGACGCAAAAAAACAATTACCGCGCTATCGGCTCCTCAGAACAATGACAAAAGATGAAAGGAAAAAAATAATAGACGAGGAAAAATCAGTTAAACTAAAAGCTAAACAGGCAGCAGCAGCAGCAGCAAAATCTAAAAAGAAGTAAATTGTTAACACAATACAGAGGGTAGATGTACAATGAGTAAAGAAAAAAAAGGCGGAGTAAGTGTGTCAAAATTTTATAAAGTTACCGATAATAAAGTTGAAAGAACAAAAAGGGAGTGTCCCCGATGCGGTAAGGGTGTTTTCATGGCTGTACACAAAGATAGACTAACCTGTGGAAAATGCAACTATACTGAATTTCAAAAAGAACAAACTAAGAAATCAAAACAATAAAGCCTTATTCATCCAAATTTTAAGATTTCATTTTTTAAAGAATCCTCTACAATAGTGTTGGCCAAAGCTGAAAAAGGAAGCTTTATGAAATTGTCTCCAATCATTATTTTCTGTATCGGCAATTTTTTATTAATCCAAAAAGATTCCGTTTTTTTGTCTAATTTTGAATCATTGAACCCGTTTGCAAATTTTTTATCAATCAATTTCTGAAGATAAGAGTCTCCTTTGAATACTCTGGTATAATCAAGGGTTTTTTCATAGTCAGAATATGAGTTTTCATGTAGTGTGCTGGAAATATTATCCGACGCTACATCTAAATTTATTATATTTTTCACTAAATGTAAATAGTGTAGAAATTCATGGGCCAGCACAGCGTGAATAGTTCCTTTCAAACCATACATTACCAAGGGAGCGGAAAGTTGGATGACAATTTTTATTTTATTTTCAGAAGTACAAAATGGAATTGTCCTTGCATACAGTATGGAATATTGCTGGTACTCGAGATCCGAAGTTGCTATCAATAGATTAGGTTCTATAAAATAATCGGGGTAATCTATTGAAGTGATCCGCTCGATCCTATTTATTCCCTCTTCAATTAAGCTCATCCTGTCGAAGATGAGATCATAGATTCTTTCCTCGACCTTTTTTTCTACTAAATATTTTTTGACTAATGCTAATGGGTCAAGAGCATTCATCTTCTTTCATTTTCATTTATCTAAAATTACATCATTTATATCAAAATATATACATTCGCACTTTGTCTCGAGTATGTTGGAAAGGCAAGGTTTAATGGGTTCATTACCGCCCACAAATTGTTTTATTGGAATTCCATTATCCATTTCTAATGATATTTCCAGTTTGTCACCATATGTATTTACTAACTTTGCAAAGTAGATATTTCTTGTCGTATTCCGGTTCTTTACTCTGAAAGTCACTTCACCGGTTAACGTCTTCATGAGACTTTGGAAATAACCAAAATTGCGAATCTTTTCTTCTAGTTTAACGAATATTGTTACGAGTATCCTATATTTTACATAGTCATCAATCTGATCATGCTTAATCTTAGTGAAATGCAATTCAACATTCTCCTCCAAAACCTTTTTCTCCTCTGAACCTTTTAATTTAGGATTGATCACCTTTACAATGAACGGTCTTCCTCTACCAAGAACCAAGCTATGATTATCTTCGCTACCAGTCCAGGTTATTTTCATATCTTCGGGATTATATTCTGACCAAATGGATTTTCTAATTGCGTGCTCTACCGTATTCTCTTTCTTGCCTGTCAATTTACAACAGGTTTCGGAATCCCTTTTCATCCAATTTTTATCTTTTTGGGCTATGCCTCGACCTAACTTTACATATCTCCCAAGAAGATAGAATTCTTTCGCTTTGCAATTTATACTAAAGTTCAAGTCATCGTCGATAACGACGTCGAATTTCAATTCCGGATTTAGGTGATCTATAGAACATTTCTTGTTTTCTTGTATTTTTTCTCTGATCAACAAATTGATTTGTGTTTTTATACCTGCAGTACCCTTAATTTGGAACATAGATCGTATATGATCCTCATTCTCATAGAACAAAAAGGGAAGCCTTGTTCCTATATCTATGGCTGGAATACACGATGTTAATCCAAACATTTCTGATTTTAATATTTTATTAACTATGGTTGGTAATGTTCCTAGAAAAAAGTTCTTACATATAAAACAAACTTTCATGCCCGTCTTTATGATCCTGACAGAAACTGAATATTTCACTAATGATATCTTTTTCTTAGAAAAATTTCTATCATAACAATATTTACAGAGATAAATCTGTATTAGATTTGAATTTTCTAATTCTAGAGTTTTCAGATTCACCACGGTTTTTAGCCAAGACCAAATCTTCTTAATAACCCTTGCATCTGACGGCCCTTTGCCTGCTTCATCATGGTCTTTGAATTGTTATATTGTTTTATGAGGTCCTTAACATCATGTTCCATAACTCCAGAGCCTCTAGCGATTCTTTTTCGCCTGGCTTCATTAATAATATCTGGATTCTTCTTTTCGTCAGTAGTGAAGGACTGAATTATGAATCTCCACTTCTCCATTTTTTGTTGTAGAACATCAAGATGGTCGTCTTTTACAAAGTTTGAAAGCCCTGGTAAATTTTCAATTACATTTCGAAATCCCATTTTTCCCATGTTTTCCATTTGAGCATAAAAGTCTTCGATTGTCATCTTGCCACTCATAAGTCTCTTTGCTTGATTTTCGTCAGATTGAACCTCTAAATTGCGTGCCATCTCAAGAAGGGCCTTAATGTCGCCCATTCCTAATAATCTACCCACAAAGCTTGTAGGGGAAAATTGCTCCAAGTCATCAATCCTTTCACCAGTTCCTATGAAAAGGACCTTTGCACCTGTGGCAGAAGAGGCCGCTATTGCCCCGCCTCCCTTGGCAGTACCATCCAATTTTGTAATGATAATCCCACTAATTTTTGCATTCTCGTGGAAGATCTTTGCCTGATTGTATGCCTGCTGTCCAATTGTTCCATCGATAACAAGGAATACCTGATCAGGC
The DNA here is from genome assembly GCA_963759575.1 of uncultured Nitrososphaeraceae archaeon. Taxonomy (GTDB): domain Archaea; phylum Thermoproteota; class Nitrososphaeria; order Nitrososphaerales; family Nitrososphaeraceae; genus Nitrosocosmicus. The sequence continues at coordinate 60,727 of CAVWZU010000002.1, forward strand.
GTAACGATAGAATACATAGTTTTCATTTCTTCAAGCAATCCTTGTTCCTCTTTGTGTCGGCCCGCAGTATCTATAATTATGATATCCACTGGCTGTTCGTTAAAGAAGACCATCCCGTTTTTTACTATTTCTAGGGCATCCTTGTTGCCTTCCTCCCCATAAACCTGAGCATTGATCTTACTACAGTTCATCTTTAACTGGGTTAGTGCGCCAGGTCGCCAGGTGTCTGCTCCGATTACTCCTATCCTATACCCATGTTTTGCGAGCCACCTCGCTAGCTTGGCGATAACTGTAGTTTTTCCACTACCCTGTATCCCGAGCATTAAAATAATGTTCTTTTTATCAGAATTGAAGTTTATTAAATTTTCATCGGTTTTTTTTCTATCTATAGTCTTAATTGCTTCACCACTGTAACCCAACATTTTGGATAGCTCGCCGTACAGAATGGTTATGATGTGGTCTTTTTTAGACAAACCCTTGGGAGGGGATTCCTTTAAGGATCTTTCTTTAAGATTTTTCGTTATTTCTAACACTAATCGAACATTCACATCAGCGGCTAGCAATGCCCGTTGGAGATCTTTACATAACTCATTAATCAATTCTTCATTGATATCGGAAGCCCCAACAATTTTCTTTAAGGCCAATCTTAAATTATCTTTTAAACTGTCCAGCATGGTCTCTACTTTTCTATTAAATCAATATCTGATATTTCAAACATTCCCCTGATTCCATCCCATGTGATGGTGTGGTCTTTAATGTAGATCCTTTTTTTATATAAGGGGCAATCTAACACAAGTGTTTCAGCTTCTCCACCCTCGAATGTCATATTAAAATGATATTTAAGACTTAGTTTTTTTAGAACAGAAAAATTGTCTCTTGTGATTATCTTCCCAAGCCAACTACTATCCAATCCTAGTGCCGCGACTCGGGTAATCATGATTTCAAATCCCTCATCTAACAGCTGCTTGTAGTAAGAATCACTATTAATGTTCCAAAGAGGTGAAATTAATCTTATTCTTAGATTGTCGCAAATTCTCTGAAGAATATTTAATTGAAATCGGCTCGAAATACAGCCGTTTACTAACCCATCAATTGAAAACTCGTCTACCGCTTTCATAACTAAACGGGTTAGCTCATTAACTTCATAATTTTTCTCAGCTACATTGCAAAAATGCTCTATTACCGGCACACCCATTACACTAGAAATTTTACCCAACAAATTGGTGGTTGGATAGTGGAACAATAGGCTGTCATCGCTACTTGGGCGCATTGTCAAGAGGCAACATAAGTCATGATTTTGTAGAGTTGTCTTAAAAATTGCATAGGTGCTATCTTTACCTCCGGAAAATAACCCTGCCATTCTCAATAATTAAGCGTATTTGCCATAGGATATAATCTAATAGTTTTTATAATAGAATACGATTTTTAGTTTTATGCAGATGCTAAATTCTGAAATAATAGCAGGAGTGTCTATCTTCTTACTGGGATTTCTATTCTTTATAGCTGGACTTCTAAATTCAATTTGGGCCACTATATTCATAGTAGATTATCTCATAATGGCTATAGGCATTGCGACCATAGGAGTCGGGTTTTGGACCGCTATGTATGAGAAGAAGAATAATCTTCATCATACCGAACATCATCATTAGATTGATAAAAAATTTATTCGTCTACGTAATAGATTAAATTATTTTTTCGTTCGTCTTGAGAGCTCAAACCTATCAAGGCTTTCTCGAGTTTGTCATAGTCGGGTAGGTCACCATTTATGTTACCTGGTAATATTAGGGTCAAGTTTATTTCCGAATTCAATACATCATGAAGTTCTTGGTTGGCGGTAGTGACATACGGTCGTAATGCTCCCCTAAAAACTTCTGATCTTGCGCGAATCTCACCACCGATCTTCTTCCCAACTGGGGAATTAGGACCAACTATTACTATGTTTCCATTCGATCCTCTAAATAACGAAGGGTCTTCTACCGCTTTGTGGGTAGTCATTGATAGCACGGATTCGGATGTTACTAGGTGCGGAATATTGACGAATTTATCCACCAAATTGTCCCATTGCTTACGACCAAGTGAAGTTAGCTTACTTTGATAGTCATAACTACCGGTAAAATGTATGACGGAATCTATTTTCCCATATCGTGTATTGATTGTATTGAAAATCCTTTTGACTGTATCCTCGTCTCCTAGGTCAATAGTGTGATGGTGAAAACCTTCAAACATCTTAGCCACGCCTGGCGATTGGCCTTCATTGTGCGTAAGGATAATTAATTGTTTTACGTTTAGACCATTAATCTTCGTTGCGATTCTCTTAATAAAATTCAACAATTTATCTTCTGTAGAAGTTGTAGTAATCAAAATTGTTTTATTTTCTAAGGTCTTGTTCTGTTCAAATTCTATTGTTTTTTCAACTATTGGCTTTACGGGATAGAAAACCCTATCATTTGGAATCACTTTTCCGTTTAATAACTTGCTCATCTCATCGCTTGCTAGGGTATATACCATCTCTGCTACATCGTCCTGAGATAAGAATTCATTATCTACTATCATCTTCTTCGTATTGTTTTGCACCTTTTCAGCAATTTCTTGAATCTTAACCAAAAGTTCCTTTGCCAAGCGTTGGATCGTGGGATGGTCCAAATCCTCGTACTTTTCAGCTAATGATGTTGCTAGTTTATTTGATTCATTTTCGATTTTTTCGGGTTCATCACCTAAATATGGTAACAAGGCAGCTGATATCTCTTCGATTTGCTTGTGACTCAAACCACCAAAACCCCCAACTCTTAGAAATTCAGCGGCAGCTTTTGGGTATACAGTTTTATATATTCTATCTGAGTGAACAGGACCGGGGTTTGTTGCGATAGCTCTGATCCCTTTATCAACTAATTCCCATCCAAAACACTCGGATAATCTATTCTTTGCACCCTGCGCTGCGGTGTAGGGTGTCCTAAACCTGTAGGGTCTCTGCTCGTATTTGTTCTCCTCGGTGAAAAAAGTGGAGATTGTAATTATCTTTCCTGCACTACTAATAACATCTAATCCTTTGATGCTTGTCCAAAAAGTACCAGTAAGGTGTATCGAAACACAATCTTTGAACTCTTGGTAATTTGAATTAGTAAAGATCTTTACTGGACCAGAAACTCCTGCATTATTTACAATAATATCTATTTGACCAAAGTCAGTACCAATTTTATCAAACATCTCATTGATTGCTTCAAAATCGGAAACATCTACTCCTGGATAATATGTAACAGATGATTCAAATTTTTCATCAGTGATTATTTCTTTTAATATATCAGATGCTTCAATTAATGGTTCTTTCCTCCGACCTAGAATTATAATGTTGTATCCTAACTTCGCAAATTTTCTAGCCACAGCTTGACCAATCCCTGTTCCACTTCCAGTAACAAGTATTGTTTTGTCAGTCTTATTCATTTTAATATTTAATGAGACATAATTCTCTAATATTAATTGTTTATCACTCAAAGCCTTTTTGAACGAATTATTCATATATTTTGTAAATCGTGTTTCGCTTCTCTATTATTATAATAAAACTTATAAAATAAGTATCATTTCAGTGATAATATAGAAATGGGGAATTATGGAAATATTAGAGAATTTATGGTATCGGGGGTAAATAATTAAGTGAAAATAAAATTCGGTTTGACATTTGGCCTGAACGTCGCTAGATTGGGGCTGGATGAAATGCAGGTAATAACTGCAGCTCAAATAGCAGATAGAACTAATTTTGATTCTGTATGGGCAATGGATCATACAAATGTACCTCAGTGGAAAAACGCTGTAGTAAATGATGCTTGGTTAATGTTAGCAGCAATTGGAGCAGTGACCAACAACGTGGAGTTAGGGACATGTGTAACAGATGCCATTAGGAGACATCCTTCAACTATCGCTCTGTCGACGGTGACGCTTGATAGGATTACTAAAGGTAGGGGCATATTAGGAATTGGTGCCGGAGAGGCCCAGAATGTGGTGGATTTTGGCATTGAATTCAGTAAGCCTGTCTCAAAATTTAAGGAGCAATTAGAAGTAATTGAAAAGCTGTTTGAATCCGATCCAGACAATCATGTAAATTACCAGGGTAAATACTATAGCCTAGTTGAAGCTTGTTTGCAAGCAAAACCTATCAGAAAACCTCGACCACCGATATATATCGCTGCCGGGGCACCAAAAACCCTAGAACTTTGCGCAACGTATGGCGATGGGTGGATACCTATTGGATATACCCCAGCGTTATTTGAACATCACGCAAATGTCATTAAAGATCATGCAAAGAGATTAGGGAGGGACATATCCAACTTTGAGTTTGCAAATGACGTTGATGTTTATTTTGCGGCAGACGGTGAAGCTGCTTGGGAAAAGATGAAAAAAGCCGTTAAAGTCAGCTTATATAAACCTGAATTATTAAAAGTTCACAACATACAACAGGATTCCGAGTTTGATTTTAGGAGATACTTTACAGAATACGCCATGAACAAACCCGAATTAATGGAGCAAATGAAAAAAGCATCTTTACAGATTCCTGATGATGTGGCAAGAACTGCTATAGGTGTTGGTAGCCCAGATGACGTGATAGAAATGTTGGAACGCTTTATAAAGGCTGGTACAAACCATTTCATAATTCGTTTCTGGGGTGAGGGGCTTTATCAAAACATAGAGACCTTTGGAAATAAAGTTGTTCCATATTTTGCTGATATGCAAAAATAACTTTTTTTTCTCAAAAATAAAGATCTAATGATTTTGTTTTCGAAAGATTTTTTGATTCTTTCCTTGCCTTACTACTTCCTCTAGATACAGATTTTGCATCATATCCTAATTTAACTAAATAATTGGCAAACTCTTCCTCAAACCCGTGAAAAGTGTATATTTTGCGGGGGTTGCATTGTTTTACAACTTCCAGCAACTCGCTATAATCACAATGATCACTAAAAGGGATCACATAATCCAGGTTCATCATGTTTCTGTAATTTCTATTTATTGCCCATCCGCTAAAGCCTATAGTAATTGCACCATACTTTTCTCTGTATTGAGATATTTTGGGATGCTTTCCGTTAGTTAAAGGATGGATCATTATCCATGGTCCCTTCTCCAATAACCCCAGTTCTATTGCATCTGACAATGTTGTGGAATTTTCCAAGGACACTCCAAATTGCTTGTACATCTGATTGAACTTGAATATTTCATCATGAACGATCAGTGGCTTCCAAGCACCAAATAATGAGGTAAGAACTTGTGCCTTCCCCAATGAATATCCCATTAGGATTACTGGGATACCTCTACCGTACATTTCTGAAACTAATGAATTGACCGAATGTGTGATCTGCGCTATTGGAGGGAAAACATATTCAGGCTTCCCGAAAGTTGTTTCAATAATAAGGGTTTCGGCTTTTGGAATAGATGGCTTTCTCAGAAATGCTCTATCCCGCATAGATAGGTCGCCTGTATAGAAAATCTCATTTCCAACCAAAAGACCTTTCGATCCTAAAATATGTCCAGTATCAACTAATGCGCAATCATCTTGAAAACAAAGATCCTTTTCAAAATAGTAGCCACGGAGCTTTGCAATCGCAGCAGTTTCAGGTGAACATATTATCTTTTTTCTCAAATTGAATTTCTTGATAGCTGTCTTATTTAACAAATGGTCGATATGTGCATGTGAAATGAAAACATAATTTTCATCTAATATTTGCCTCGGGTCTAAGTATATTTTTTTTTCCTTGCTTTTAAGTATTATTTGGTGTCTTGCGTCCGAGGTTATTTGGTATAGCACTGTTAGAATATCTTGCTGTGCTTATTTATTTAATATTATTACATATGTTTGAGAACGTTAAAATTAAATTTATATTGAATCAAAATTAAGAAATTGAATCAATCCAAGATTGTTTATGTTTTGCTTGATGGTATTGGTGACTTACCTCATCCAGATTTGAATTATTTGACCCCGCTGGAAGCGGCATATACACCACATCTTGATAGGATTGCCAGGAATGGAGTTTCGGGCCAAGTTGTGAGTGTTGGAGATGGGATTGCTCCTCAGTCTGATATAGCAGTTTTTAATATGTTGGGCTATAATTTTAAAGACGTTGAATATTTCGGAAGGGGAGTTGTAGAATGCATCGGTTGTGGTATTGAGTTTAGAGAGGGAGATCTAGCACTTAGGGGCAATTTTGCAACCATCGACCCAACAAGTAAGAAGATTCTAGACAGACGAGCGGGTAGAATTGTGACCGAGGCAGACTCCTCTACAATCTGTGATCTTATCAGAAAGAATATTAAGATAGAGGGCGTGGAGTTTTCGATAGAGCCAACTATTGGACATAGAGTTGTAATACGTTTCAGGAAGGAGGATATAACTTTAGGAGAGAACATTACAAACACTGACCCAGCTTATGATAAGATAAATGGAATTGGAATCGCATTGGATACCTCCAAAGGAGATATATATGTTGCTAAATCAAAACCAAAGGACTCTAATTCTCAATTATCCGCCGCTATTATTAATCAGTTCTCTGATCAAGTAATAGAACTACTAGATAATTGTTCGGTGAATATGAACAGGAAGGAAAGGAATTTGTTGCCAATTAATTGTATCTTATTAAGAGATGCAGGGAATAGATATCCTCATTTACAGAGGATCAACGATAAATACAACCTAAATTTTGCATCTCTTGTAGATATGCCTGTGGAAATAGGAATTTCACAGATACTGGGAATGAAATCGTACAACGCTGGGTCGCCAAATGAATATGAATCGAAGGCAATCCAACTACTAAAGGTAATCGACAATCACGATGTTATTTACGTCCATATTAAAGGTCCGGATGAATTTGGACATGATGGGAACGCCAAAGGTAAGAAAAGAAATATAGAAGAAATTGATAAACTTTTTTTTAGAAAGATCTTAGAAGGAATCAGTACGACCACAGGTATAGAAATCTATTTCATAGTTTCGGGTGACCACTCGACGCCCTGTATAAAAAAGGCACACACTGACGATCCCGTACCTATAATCGTTTCAGGCCAAGGCGTAATCAAAGATGCCACATCGAGATTTACAGAATCAAATTCCAAGAAGGGTTCATTAGGGAAAGTTTATGGATATCAGGTATTAAATACTGCCATCAAGCAATTAGAAAATCGGAAACCTTGATCACTAGTCAATTAGTAGGTTTGAATCTCAACAGTGCACCAATTTTTCCAAGGCTCTGAATCTGAGCTCCTTCTTCAGTTTTAGAAGAAATTATGTCAAGTTTTGTTCCAGCCAGTGAAGCATATTCTTCTAAGTAGTCTATGAAATCCTTTTCACTAATTATGTAGTCTTGCGCACCACATTTCGAACAAGGGCTAGAAAGTATGTTTTGTTTTGTTTCAATTAGTTGGTCTCTTTCTACTATTTTTTCATATCTGAAATCACATTTCTTGCATATTACTTCTAGATGTATCAAATCAATACTGTCGGTTGCGATTATAGAATCGGTTATTCCTGCTTTTAGATTATTTACAACATCATTGAGGCCATATATTCCTAGACCCTTTCCAGAAAATACTTCACCCATGAATTTCTTCACTATTTTCTTTTCTTCCATGGAACGGAATTCAGACATTATTCCTTGATCGTTTACTTTATCGATGATTTCCCTTACCCCTTCGTCTCCGGAATAAGATGTATCTAGTGTAGCTATGATATTATTCTGTAGCCTATAATCGAGATATTCCTCCCTTACAAAAGTCTCTTTTGTGGGTCCCGGTCCCCCCACAATTAGACCCTTCACTGTAAATTGATCGATAAAAATTTTTTGAGCATAATTTGCAACACGATGATAATATTCGTTAAGTTCATTATCTCTGAGCCGTTCAAATCTTCGGGCTGATTGTCCTCCTTGACGATGCTTACCTGAAACCCCGGATGTCAAAGTTTCAATTGTTTGCCATCTATCACCCGTCAAAATTCCTAACCCTGCCTCTTGAGTGTCTATAGATATAATTGCAATAGTACGATCATCTTTTAGCATTTCTTTAATATGATCTATCCAAAAATGATCATCACATCTATACAAGTTAATCTGAACTGGTTTTGGAGGCACAACCGTGAATATTTCTATTTTTTCCGTTCCTAAACCTTTTCCAGTAGGAATGGCCCCACAAAAGATAACCAATCCGTTTTCAGGAGGCTCTTTATATAACTTTAATTGTTCCATAGTTTTGTTAAGGGCATCCTGAACATGATTTCTGGTTAAATCTGATTTTATGTTTGATGCAGTTCCGGCTTCATTTCTCAATTGTGCTAGAACATCATAGATTGGCCTTTTTGCCGGAATATAAACGGTAACTAGTTCCGTACCATGACCAGTTATTTTAGATAGATCATTTAACATTTTAGTTAATTTATATTTTTTTACTGAATCCCATTTTACATCGCTACTTGACTGAGGCACAAAGGTTCTTGGTTTTTACTTAATTTAATTTTTGACAATTTAGCCCGTCAAGCGGTTCAGACCAAGATGATAATTTAAACAAATCACATTTTTCAACATATCTTACAAAAACGCGGTTTTGTCGAATGATCAGGACTATTTTTTTAATTTTTTATATCCAGAATTATTCCTTTTACAAAAAAAGGATACATAATACTTATTTAAAGCAATTTGGTGAACTTTTTAGGTAGAAAAATTGTCAGAATTAAGAAAGGATTATTATGTTCAAGATAAGTTTGTTTTAATACCTAATAATATTGATCACATAAACAAAAAACCTGAAATCATTTACAATATGAAACAATCTGATCCTATTACAAACACCAATGCATGCCCCTATTGCCCCGGTTCTACCGGCGACTGCAACAATCTCGTATTATCTTTTGTGGTCAAGGAAGGGATATTGCAGAGACTATATGATACAACCGATGATGAGAATGAAAATTGGTCGATACGTGTCTTTGAATGCACAAATCCCATCGTAACCGCTCATTCAAATCAACAATATTCTGATAGACCATTTTATAGGGAGCCAGCATGTGGATATGACCTTATAATTGTTCCAACCCCGAACCACGATATCGCTCTTTCGGAATTGTCCATTGATCAGTGGGCCAATTTATTACTGGTGCTCCAGGACCGGGTGAGATGGTTATACAGCCAACGAGGTGTTACATATGTTGCCATATATGCTAGCCGTGGGACAAATGGGCTTAGCAAAATAAAACATCCTCATTTCCATATCACAACCTTTTCATCAATTCCTCCGATCATTGAAAAAGAAGCGAAAACCTTTCACCAATCAATGAATGAAAGCGGAAGTTGTCCTGCATGTAATATGATAGAGTCTGAAATCAACGGCCCTCGACAATTGTTTTCTACTAATGGTTTCATAACTTTAGTTCCATGGGCACCCACATATAATTACGAATTTTGGATTTGTCCTCGCAAACATTCTACCTTTTTTTCAAAGGCAAGTCAGAAGGAGATAAATGATCTGGCCCTAGTGATTTGTTCATCTCTACGAGGTATGGATAAAATATTAGGCAATACGGATTTTAGCATGGCATTTCATATATCCCCTGAGAAGAAGAATAGTAGACAATTACACTGGCACCTTGAAGTGTACCCTCTAATTTCTTCATGGTCTGGATTGGAAAGGGGGTTTGGGATTTACGTAAATACGCCAAACCCTGAAGACTCTGCTAAAATATTGGGAGAAGCTTCAAGAAAGGAATTAGCAAACTTGATTGGTGTGCATTAACTGCCTTTCGTAACAATATTAAAATATTGTATCTTTTAAGTTGAAAATATAGAAATGTTTAGAGCCGGCGAATGGTTGTCAATTGCAGTTTTGGGCCTCGTTGTTTTATTTATATTTAACTCAATTGCCTTCTTCACTTTTCTGATTGGTCCTCAGGGGACGGGCCCTACAACAACCGTCGAGCCATCCACGGCCTTTCTTCAATTTATTTTCATTTCACTGGCACCAGCAATCGGACTTTCATTTTTTACAAACGTATTATCTGAAGGTTCACGGTTTTCCGCCATTCTGGTGTTAACATCTGGAATTTGCTTAGTATTCGGGATGGTCTACGTAACTACGTTGATCCCAATGATAACTGAAATTGATCTGCCTGCATGGGTAAACTTTGCACCCTGGGTATTTGCTATCTTTGGTATAATTTTGGTAGCTATGGGTTACATAAACTATAGGAAGAGTGCTCGTATTTCCATTAGAAATAATGAGCCCTAACTACTAGAGAATGGCGATATACTAGTGATGGGGCAAGATAAACAATCTTCAAGTAACATTCCGAGATCAAACCAGAAATATATTAACAGCAAGTTTGATTTACTAAAGATAGAAAAGGAGTTCCTTCCAATTAGAATCAACAACCATAATTTAGAAACGATTTTTTCTCAGGATAATGAATTTAATAAAGCTTTAGCTATTGTGATAGGTACCAAACCAGATTTCTATAAGCAAGCGCCCCTCTTATTAGAATCAATTAAGGAGGGGTTACCCTCATTTATTATTTCTACAGGACAACATTACGATGAATTACTAGGTTATGGGATAAAGGAATTTGACTTGGAAAACTCAATAGTATGCGATTTACAGATTCGTGGGGACTTGATGGAAAAATCTAGCGATTTGATCATGAAATTTGGACACTTTGGTAGATATTTGAAAAGAAGATACTCAAGCAATAGAATTCTACCAATTGTTCATGGAGATACGTTGGTGGCAGGAATTGCTACTCTGTCTTGGGTTTTTGGACTAGGACAAAAGGTCGGACAAAATGAGGCTGGGCTTAGGTCGATGAGTCCAACAGTTATCAAAAGAATAAAGATGAATGTAAATCCGACACGGGCTGATGTAGAAAAATTTATTACTAATCAATTGTCTTCATCCTGGTTCTTAACGAGGGAAGAACCGTTTCCCGAACAAATTGATACCTGGGTATGTTCTTCAGGAACCAAATTTTTTTTTGTTCCTACAAAACTAAACAAAGAGCATTTACTAAGAGAAGGGTATCCTGACGAAGATATTCACATTGTTGGGAATTCAGTTGTAGATGCTATTGCTATCAAAAGAATGAAAAAACCTGAGAATAGCATATTTGAATTATTTCCTAAATTAGAATCTGGAAACTGGATCAGAATGGATATTCATCGAAGGGAAAATCTAACGAACCACAGGTTTAACGCTATAGTTGGCGGCTTAACTGATTTAATAAAGGATTCGGAATTTAAGGTTGTTTTAGTTTTGTTAAATGCCACCATATCTGCATTGAACAAGTATGATCTTTACGATAAACTTAAAAATTTAGAGAAAGATTATCCTGCGAGGTTTATGATGACTGAATTATGGAGAGAATATGGTCACGTTGTAGAATTTTTGGACAGTGGAAAATGCTGGGCAGAAATTACTGACTCTGGATCAATGCAAGAAGAGTTATTGTACTTCCCAAAAGTCAACTCCTTTACCGTTAGGTTCAATACCGATCGGCCCGAAACAGTCTTTGATGCTAGAGGCAATCTGTTAGTTCCTCCTATAAACCGAATGTGGTTACCAAAAATGATAACTACAATATATGAAAAAGGAATTGATTATGGATTTGATTTTAAAAAGAAAAAACAAATTTATGGAAAACCTGGAGAAGTATCAAAAAAGATAGTAAAAATAATGAAAAAAGAATTTGAGAATAGAGAAAGTAACTTTTTTCCCTGGCTACATCAAAGATTTAATTATTGGCACGAGAAAGATGATTTTGACTATCTTTAGTTAAGTGAAATGCAAATAGTTATATAATTATGAATTAGAAAATTTCTATTGCCCTCCGATACAAAGTTCAGGATTAATCTAAAAGAAGGTGTTTTTGAACTTGAAGGTAATGAATCTTTTGTAGATAAACATTTAGAAAAATTCGAAGAAATTTTCAAAGTTGCTATTAAGGAGGTCATCATCAATAACAAGGATAATATACTTAATTACTCAAATACTTCATCTAACTCAACTGTAAATAATGAACCTCTACCACTTGAAAATTATTCTTCTCAAGATTCTAGTACTCATCCATCGAATCATAAAGAACTTAAAACTTCCGATTATAGTGATGTACAAAGAGAAATATCCCTTTCAGGCAAGTCTACAAAGCATTCTATTCCAAAGGTCTCTATCAATATACCTCCATTGCCTGTCGATTTAAAACAAAATCACGAAAAAATTGGCCTCCGAGATTTTTATGCAGAGAAAAAACCGACAAATCACTACGAAAAAACCACTTTATTCGTCTTCTATTTAACCAAGTATAATAAGCAACAGGAGATTAGATTTGGAGAGATCCTCTCGTGTTATGAAGAAATCAACGAAAAAAAACCAAGTATCATTGATATCGTGAAAAATTCTATAAGGTACAAAGGATGGCTTGAGCCAGGTATCGAAAAATTATCAACTCGATTAACAATTTCTGGTGAGAACTTTATAAAATTTGATTTACCAAAAACTTGATTAGATTCTCATTCAATATCTGTCTGACCATACATAATGTGAAACAAATCAAGCTCGCCACCAGTCAAAGCCTACGAATTTGATAGAATTGTCCGATAGATCGACAATTGCCAAAATGAATTGCTTTTTGACCGTGGTTGCAAGTCTGCCTGCGAGTACTATGTCAATACTTGTAATATTGTCATTTTGTTTCAATACTTTCACAAGAAAGGGTGCATGATCGATACCAGGTCCATGAATATAAACAGCAAAGTCGCATCCAAATTTTATGCCTGGGGTAACAATATAACCCTTATCTCTCAAATTTTCAAATACTACATACTTGACTTCAAAGTTTACATATTGCTTCTTACAAATTTTTAAAATCTCCTTTGTCTCGACATTTGTGGCCGAATCTTTGAAAATTTTGAGCCGATTTTTATTACAAAGATAGTATCCCTCAATTAGGTCGAGAACTAACGGTGCATCAAATTCAGAATTTTTAGGTTTAGATATACCCAATGGCTTACCAAAATAACCATCACCAAATAATGCCCTTGATTCTAGAATATCGTGAATGAATATTCTGTTTTCGACTAGTTGACCAGTAAAGGTGGGTATCAAATGCTTAAAGGTAGTATTGTAAAAGAGTTTGAAGTCTGTTGACATTTGTCGACCATCCCCTCGATACCCACTATGGTATCCTTGAACATAATCAAATCTTTCTGAGAAGTTATTTTATCTAGTGCTTTAATTGTCAATTCCCTGTACTTTTTATCTACTTCCATTTCTATCCTTTGGACCTCGCTTGCTGATTCAATCGTATTATAGGGTTTGATTGTAGGAGTTCTTGACATCTCATTGATTTTGTACAGAACGTCTATTATTATGTCGACCATATCTTTCAGCTGAACTTCAAAATCTTGCTTAATGACTCTTGGTTCGATATTGGACAATCTGAAAGCGACCCCACTGATATAACCAGAAATTTCATCAATAAAATATGCAGTTCTCAAAAGGTCTTCTCTATGTGTCATTAAACTTCCAATGATTATTACTTCTCTAGTAATTTGGTTTCTCAAAACCATTATATCGTTTTCGATGACACTCATCTTATCAGAAGATTCTCTAATTCCATCCATATTATTTTGGAGAATAGTATACGTCATTATTGCTAATTCTAGAGACAAATTCAGAATCTTATTTGTCCCTTCTTGTAGTATTGCTATGGTTTTCCTCTTTGCTTGGACCTCTAGCTCACCGCTATACATTTATTGGTTACAAAAGAATGTTTGTTCATATAATTCTTTATTATAATTAACTGAAAACTGATAAGCGGGTTAAAACCTTAATTTAGCTGATAGTTGGTGAAGTTTTCCTTGATTTCTATGAGATCCCTTAAAACAGAACTAGCAGTTTCCATCCCTCCGGCCCCTTTACCTATTATCGTTTGAGCGCCAGAATGTTCTGATCTAAAGGTAACAGCGTTCAAAGTCCCGTTAACACATATAGGATCATCTTTTGAGATCGGAATGGGCTTAACGAAAAGACTATCCTTGTCGCAATTAGCAATTAATTTTAATGATTTCCTGTCATTTTCTGCCTTAATTATATCCTCCTGATCTACATTAGTAATTCCTCTTTTATCTACATCTCTTAATGTTACTTTGTACCCCATTATCCAGTTAGCCATTATGACCAGTTTAGCTGCTGCGTCATCTCCATCAATATCCAAAGATGGATCAGCTTCAACGTATCCTTTCTGCTTGGCATCATTGAGTGCTTCACTAAAATGCAATCCCTCACCCATTTTAGTTAAGATATAATTTGTAGTGCCATTTAATATCCCTGTAAAGGATGTAATTTTATCTCCTTTCAGACAATGTTTTGCAAATTCCAATATGGGGGTGCCTCCACCTACTGTTCCACTAAATCTTAACATAACGTTATTATATTCGGATAGCTCTACTAAAGAGGAAAAGGATAACGCTAATGGTCCTTTATTTACAGTAATAACATTCTTTTTAGTTCTTAATCCTGAAATTACATTAGACAATCCTGGTTCAGCTGTAGTTAAGTTGGTGGGAGTAAGCTCTAGCAAGACTTCGGCGTCAATATTTTCAATATAATTATCAGCATTAAATATATTTTCAGAATACTTACTGACTTCTCCATATTTCTCCTTAATTCTTAGAACCCTCTCCAAATCCAAGCCAGTTTGAGAATATGCGATTCCCCTACTGTCTATGCATGCCACTACTCTTGGTTTTATCCCATAATTCTTATACAATAAGTTCGAGCTAGAAATTAATAATCTTAAAAAACTTTGGCCTACGACCCCCATTCCACATACTATTATTCTCATTAGAATTATCCTTTTATCATTATTATGGGAGAATATAATAAAATTTGTATTAGAAATTTATCATGCGGAGTGAGATAACTTTGGAATGGTAATAAAATTGGCCTAATACATTAATAAATGAAATTCTAGGTCTATCTATTATGACCCTATCTGTGGACGGATTTGATAATGAAAAAGCTAATGTTAATGGAAATCATACCCCAAGTAACGCAGAAAATAATCACTTCGATGTTGTCATAATCGGTTCTGGACCAGCCGGATTTACTGCATCTATCTATACTTCAAGAGCAAAATTAAGAACCATTGTAATCTCAGGCAGCTTGCCTGGTGGACAATTGATGACCACAACCGAAGTTGAAAATTATCCAGGATTCCCTAATGGGATAAATGGGCCA
This sequence comes from uncultured Nitrososphaeraceae archaeon, assembly GCA_963759575.1. GTDB lineage: Archaea > Thermoproteota > Nitrososphaeria > Nitrososphaerales > Nitrososphaeraceae > Nitrosocosmicus. The sequence continues at coordinate 75,979 of CAVWZU010000002.1, forward strand.
GAGCTGATGATGTACATGCAACAACAATCAGAAAGATTTGGAACTACCATGCTAATAGACGAAGTCACAAGAGTGGATTTTAATTCAAAACCATTTAAAATTTTTACTGGCTCCGCAACTTACACGTCTGATTCAGTACTAATTAGTACAGGCGCTACTCCAAGGAAGTTGGGAATTAAAAGTGAGCAAGAGTTTTCTGGAAAAGGTCTGTCTTACTGTGCGACTTGTGATGGACCATTTTTTAAGAATCAAGACATTGTGGTTGTGGGCGGTGGGGATACAGCTTTGGAAGAAGCAACATTCTTGACCAAATTTGGTAAAACTGTGAAAGTTGTTCATAGACGTGACAGTCTACGTGCCAGTAAAATTTTGCAAGAACGAGCCTTTGAAAACCCTAAAATCGAATTTATTTGGAATTCATCCATTATGAATGTCAAAGGAGACAACAAAGTCTCATCCGTAGTGGTTAAGAACACTAATACCGCTGAAGAAAAAAATTTAGAGGTAGGGGGGCTTTTCGTTGCGATAGGTCATGAACCAAATACAGCCATCTTTAAGGGGCAAGTGGAACTGGACGAAAAGGGATACGTAATAGTTAAGAATGGGACTAGGACCAATATCGATGGTGTTTTCGCAGCGGGCGATGTACATGACTTTAAATACAGGCAAGCAATTACCGCTGCTGGATTTGGTTGTATGGCCGCTCTAGACATTGAAAAATGGCTTTCTGAAAAAAGGAACAGATAATAGTGCTTCCTATTGTATTTTTATTCCACAATAGGAAGTATTGGATTGATCCTCTCTTTTTTGCTACTGGTACGCTAGTTTTGGCAAAAAACTATTATTTTTCAAATAATTTTCAAATTCGTCGTCTGTAAATATTGACTGTTCCATGTACAAACTTTTGAACTTGCGACCATCGTCAGCAAATATACCCACAAAAACTTGATCCTTGTCTGTAGACTCTTGAGCTCGTTCGATCATACTGGCCAGAACAGAACCAGAAGAAGGTCCAACCAACATATTTTCATTCAACGCAAGCTGCTTTACCATCCTAAACGATTTGTCATTTGTTGCTGTATACCAATGATCCACCACCTCTTCCCGCCTCAAGAAAAGCTCAGGTTTTGCGGATTCTTCAAAGTTCCTTAATCCTTGGAGTAAATGATTTCTCTGTGCTTGAACTGCAACTACTTGGATTTCATTATTCTTTTCTTTTAAGAATTTTCCAGTTCCAGTAATAGTACCTCCAGTTCCGGCTCCGGTGAAGAAATGAGTTATTTTTCTATTGGTTTGTTCCCATATTTCGGGACCAGTACTTTGAAAATGTGATAGATAATTAGAATCATTTTCGTACTGATTCGGCATATAGTAGACGTCTGGTCTAGGTTTAGAAATTGCATATGCAAGAGCAATGCTCTGATCCGTCCCGGCACCTACTCTGGGGCATAAATCATCAGAAGTCTCGTGTAAAGTTGCTCCCAATTTTCTTAGAATATCCTTAGTTTCTTTACTTACTTTTTCTGGAATTACAATCTCTACTTTGTAACCTAAATAAGATGCGATTCCTGCTAGAGCAATTCCGGTGTTCCCTGATGTAGGTTCAATAATTATGCTTTTATCTTTTTTAAGAATTTTTTTTTCTTCAGCATTTTTTATCATCCAATACGCCGCTCTATCTTTTACGGATCCAAACGGATTATACCATTCAAGTTTTGCGTAAATCTTTACATTATCAGTTGAAAAGCTTTTCAATTGTACCAATGGCGTATTTCCGATTCTTTCAGTTACGTTATTAGGATCTGAATAAGTGGTCGAAGTCGTCATCCTACTTTGCCTTTTTGATTGTAAATTCTAAATCATTTTTTGACTTATTTAACGATAACAATTCATGACCGTTCCTATTAACCCATCTGGATATGTCTTCCTCAGAATCTGGATCGTCAGAAACTACTTTTAACAAATCACCTTTGGTCATACGCTCAATTTCAATTTTAGTTCTAAAAACTGGTTCAGGACAATACAGCCCCCTTACATCAATAGTTTTCATACTGGACTTTACGCTATCGTCAGGATTAGAAGACATAGTTAAATAAAAGCATTTTAACTTAATTAAATGTTTTTGCGAAATATACTAGGGTTTATTTATTTATTTCAGTTTCTAAAACGCTCCTAGGGGCCCAATAACTTCTTAATTTTAAGGAACTTGAAAGTGAATTTTTCATGGTGGTTGTACCTGATGTTTAGGTCCAAGATATTGGCAAACCTTTTCTAAAATTCGAGTTAGTTTAAAGTAAAAATGGCAAGGATCGAAATAAATAGACTATTCCCTTCTATATCTTAATATTATGTATGGACAAGGAGAATGATTTGTGCTATGCTTGTTATATTTGACGTAGAAGGTGTACTGCTAAACGCAGAATATTTACCAGTTTTGGCAAATTTGTTTGGCCCAGAAAAGGAAAAGGAAATCTGGGATATAACCAACAAAGGTATTCGCGGCGAAATTAATTGGGAAGAGGGATTAAGAGAAAGGGTCCACGCATTACGAGGCGTAGATTATGATCAAGCTTCTAAGATAGCTCAGAATTTGGAAATTATGCCAGGAGCAAGAGAATTATGTACTTTCTTAAAAGGTCTTGGTTGGAAACTAGTGGCCGTTTCCGGAGGATTTAACATCATAACTGATAGACTATATTCTGAACTAAATATCGATAAAATATTTTCTAACGATCTTATCTTTAAAGACAACAAACTTGTGGACGTTACTATAAGAGTCACCTCCGACAAATCAGCTTCAGTTAGATCGTATATAGAAGAGAATGGCTTTTCGAGGGACGAAATCGTGGTAGTCGTTGATGGTGCAAACGATTTGAAGTTGTTTAATATATCTGCTTTTACGGTAGGATTTTGTGCAGTGGACGTAATCCGTAACAAAGCAGATTTGGTAGTTGACAAGAAGGATTTGTCTTTGTTAATCCCTATAATAAAAGAGAAATTCAAAATAAAGATTAATTCATAACACGAAAAGAATACGTGATTCTTTTTCTTGATTTCCATATTCCCAATACGGATTAATAAAAATATAGAACCCAACGACGACCTATCGAAGATAATTATTCAATCATTACGATTGAACAATTTGAAAATGTGTGATAATGACATAATCGTAGTGGCTCAAAAAATAGTATCAAAATCAGAGAATAGATTGCGGAATTTAAGAGACGTGATTCCTTCTCCAAAATCGATAGGATTGGCTCAGTTGCACAACAAAGATCCACGATTGATAGAATTGATTTTAGGTGAAACCACTAAAATTGTACGCATCACAAAAAAGCATTTGATAGTTGAAACCAAACATGGATTTATTTGCGCCAATGCAGGAATTGATCAGAGTAATGTTTCTAATGATTCGCAACAAGTCCTTTTGTTGCCTGAAAATCCTGATATTTCTGCTAGGAATATGAGGAAATCAATTTTCGAAATCTCTGGGAAAAGAGTTTCTGTAGTTATAGCCGATACTTTTGGCAGACCTTTCAGAACTGGTCAAACCAATATTGCAATCGGGATAGCCGGAATTAATCCTTTAAAAAGTTATATAGGAATGAACGATGAATACGGGAAAAAATTGTTGGTAACAGAAATTGCCATAGCGGATGAATTAGCGGCGGCCGCTGAGCTCGTAATGGGCAAAACTTTAAAGACGCCAGTAGTTATTATTCGCGGCTATAATTTTGAAACACCTTCACCGGCGGTTGACAACGAAATTAGCATAAAGACCCTTTTGCGGAGTGAACAAGACGATTTATTTAGAAACCCTGATAACCTGATTCGCGACTCTGATTGAATCAATGCCAGATTGCAAAATAATTTATTTCCAATACTTTATTTCATCCCCATGGATGATATTGTTGAGGGAATATTAAATAAAAATAAAAGAATTATTGCACAATCCATTTCAAAGATAGATGATGAGGATCCATTGTCCCATGAAATTTTAAGAAAAATATATCCAAAAACTGGCAAAGCGGTTACTATAGGATTTACAGGTCCTGCTGGTGCAGGCAAGAGGTACTCTTATTGGAAAATTGATTTCTTATTTCAAGAATTTTGGCTTCAAGATATCTATACTGGCAGTAGATCCTACTAGCGATATTTCAGGGGGTGCTATTCTTGGTGACAGGGTCCGTATGCCTACAACGATGGACGATGACGACATTTTCATGAGAAGTTTGGGTTCGAGGGGAGCATCTGGTGGGATTTCTAAATCACTCAGAAATATAATTCGAATTTTAGATGCAGCGGGGTATGACTTAATAATAGTAGAGAGCGTAGGAGCTGGTCAGCTAGAAATCGAAATATCAAAGGTTGTAAATTTAACAGTTGTAATTTTCAATCCTAATACCGGGGATAATGTACAAGCTGTAAAAGCGGGATTAACCGAGATTGGAGACATTTACATCGTGAATAAATCAGATCTAGAAGGGTCAAATACTCTATATCTGACACTTCTAGATCTCATAGGCGAGTTGCCTAGAAAACCATTGATTTTTAAAGTATCAGCTCATTCTGGGGAGGGATTAGCTGAATTGTCAAGAAAATTAATAGATTTAATTAGTACAGAAGATTGGATATCAAAAAAGAAGGATAAAGAAAGAGAAGATTTGAAATCAGAGCTAAAACTGATGGTACTAGATGAAGTGAGAGAAAAGTCATTGCAAGTGTTGAACTCAAAAAGCATTGAGATAAACAAGTTAGTCGACTCCATGATTGACAAGTCTAAGGACCCATATACAGCAGCCGAAGAATTATCTTTATTAGTATTTTCTAATAAATGATCTGGTATGAGCGAAGATAAAAATTCAATCAAGACTGATTCTAATATTCCAGTAAAAAAGTATTTTACGCCTGTCGATATCAGGAAAGAAAATGAATCGGACCCGGGTACATATCCATATCTGAGGGGTATTTACCCTACTATGTATAGGGAACGCCATTGGACAATGCGACAGTATAGTGGATTCGGTAGTGCGGAGGAGACAAATAACAGGTTCAAGTTCCTATTGGGTCATGGCCAGACAGGATTGTCTCTGGCCTTCGATTTACCTACTCAAACAGGAAGAGATTCAGACAATCCGCAGTCGGAAGGTGAAGTAGGGAGAACAGGCGTAGCGATTAGTTCTATAGACGATATGTTGACCTGTTTTAAAGATATTCCGCTCGATAAAGTAAGTACCTCTATGACTATTAATTCCACGGCTGCAACCCTGCTTTCATTGTATATTACAGTTGCAGAATCACAAGGAGTATCATCTTCCCAAATTAGAGGGACAACTCAAAACGATATTTTAAAAGAATATCATTCTCGAAATACTTACATCTACCCCCCACGACCATCGTTAAGACTCATTGGAGATATGATACAATATTGTTCTACTGATGTTCCCCAATTTTACCCGATAAGTATTTCTGGGTATCATATACGTGAAGCAGGTTCGAATGCAGTTCAAGAACTAGCCTTCACTTTTGCAGATGCTATTGAGTACATTAATACCTGCGTGGATAGAGGATTGGACATAGATAACTTTGCACCTAGGCTTTCTTTTTTCTTTTGCTGTACTATGGAATTTTTAGAGGAGGTTGCTAAATTCAGGGCTGCAAGAGTTATTTATTCTAAGATTATCAAAGAAAGGTATCATGCCAAAGATCCCAAATCTTCTCACCTAAGATTTCATGTGCAAACTAGCGGGGAAAGCCTAACGGCCCAACAAGTTGATAATAACATAATTCGAGTCACAACTGAAGCACTGGCCGCAGTATTGGGCGGATGCCAGTCTTTGCATACAAATTCCAGAGACGAAGCCTTGGCGCTACCTACTGAAGAGTCTGTTAAGATTGCCCTACGAACACAGCAGGTTCTGGCGTACGAAACGGGAGTTACAAAAACAGTTGACCCATTAGCGGGTTCTTATTACGTGGAATATTTAACTGAGCAGATTATAGATGGGGTCAATGCTTACCTTGACCGAATAGACAAGATGGGCGGAGCATTGGCAGCAATTGAACGAAACTTTTTCCAGGAAGAAATTAGAAAAAATGCATATTCCCTTAAAAAAGAAATCGATAACAATGAAAGAACAATTGTGGGCGTAAACAAGTTTACAGACCAAAGGGACGTAGAGCCGAAATTGGCAATAGTTGACCCTCAATTGGAAATAAAACAAGTAAATCGGCTAAAGGAATTTAAAAAGTCTCGCGATAATGTTAAGGTCCAGAATCAGCTATCGTCCTTATTATCGGCGGCCGAAAAACCGGATATTAATTTAATGCCCTATTTAATAGCATGTGTTAAGAACAAGGTGACCCTTGGCGAAATAAACACCACATTTAAAGAGATTTTTGGGACCTATGTTCCAAAAATCTCTTTTTAATTATTCATCTTTACTCTCATATAGTTTCAGAGAATCTTGATTGTTACTCATAATTGTGTTGAATACCTTTCGGCCGACTTCAGACTTTTTATCTAATTTTAATTTGGCTTTTTTTCCAATTTGATTGCTTATTAAAAGCTCGTCTCCTAAAAAAAGATTAACTTTTTTCCCTATGTGCATTTCATCAACTAGCAAATAAATCCTTGATCCTGATTCGGTGATATTAAATGCTACTTCATTACCAATTAGGGGAACTTTCGCTTCAACATCGATCTTAACTCCTAAGATTTTTTCTATTTCTGAAATAGTTGAACCTCCCCTACCGATTATTCTGGGAATTACTTCTTTACTAACAAGTATTCTTATCTTGTCGTTGGATATGATCTTGATTTCGGCCTTGGGGTCAAATTTGCCTATAACTTCTCTTATTTTGGATTCTGCTAGTTTATTTATCTTGTTATTTCTTTCTTTATCGGTTTTTTTATCAATATTTTTTAAAGGGATGATTATGTTTTCTTCTCCGTATGAGTAAATCTCATATTCTGTTTCCTTTGAAAAAAAGTCTCTGATCTCGACCACTGGTCTAGCGAGATCTTGTTCCACCATTCCTGCAGGCACTTTAACTGTTAAATTTAATTCATATATTTTTTCAATCTTGCCTCCGTGGATAAATATCACTGTGTCTATTACATGAGGTATCATTCCTAATTCTATCTTCCCAATAAAGCGCTGAATTGCATCCAATGCTTCATTAGCATGGATTACTCCTATCATCCCAATACCTGTAAGTCTAAGGTCTGCAAATAATTCAAAATCCTTTATCCGCCTTACTTCATCAAAGATGGTGAAGTCCGGTCTTACAAGAAGTAAAAGATCCGCAACTCTTTCATAGCCATTCTTAAAGGATCCATACTGTACCACATTATCAGGCACCTGCAAATCTCTGGGTGACTCTAGAGTCTTAACAAGTTTATTATTTTGGACGTAATGTTCTGCGATACTACTTGCAAAGGTACTTTTGCCAGAACCAGGCCTGCCGGCTATCAAAATTCCCTCTGCCTCTTTTGACAGTCTATCTATTAAGCTCATATCTAAATGGTAGTCTTCCAAGGACAGTTTCTTTATAGGCCTGACTGCTGTAATTTCTATTTTGTTTGACACAGGGGGCTGAGTTATCACAATTCTCAAGTTCTTATACATTACTACGTAACATCCATCAAACGAAATTTCTATATTTGATATTTTTTTATTGTTTTCTGTAGAAAAGAGGAAATTCATAATTTCATTTAAAGTTTGTTTGTCCAATTTAGTATTTGATATTTTCTCTAACGTAAATTCGCCTGGAGTACCTTTCTTTGCTAAGGGTTCCACACCTTCAATCAAATGAACGCTCATTGATTTCTCGTCAAAGTAATTTTCTATATTGAAGGATGCAGAGACTGGAGAGCGTATATGAACGCTTGGTATGCCAGAAGCGTTGGCAGCTAAATGTTGAATGTAATCAGCTGTAAATAAGGTCCCGTTCTCTTTTTCAGCTATTTCGGTAATGATGGCATCTATTCTCCCATTCTTGGCTAGCTTAATGTCTTCTAAATTGGGCTTTTCCCCATAAACTCTAAGCAAGATGTTATTTTCACTAGATTTTTCTCTAATCTTTTTGAGTTCTGCAAGCCCTATGAACCCGTGTTCTTTCTGCTTGCATGCTTGCGACTGCAGCTCGTCAATTGCAGCGCGAGGAATTATGATTTCAAAATTTTCATCAATAACTTTACTATCAATTTTCTGACTAATATCGCCATCTATTATGATACTCGTGTCCAAAACAATTTTTTTCTTCAAATTGACTATGATCAGATCATTCACCAGATTCTTAAAAAAGGTTACTAGGCGAAAGATTTCATAAATAGCCTGAAATATCAAGAATTGCTTACTTCGTAGAATTAACATTCCTTGATCAAATAACTTTAGTTACAATTATGCTAAATCTAACCTGATATTGCTGTGACATGTTTATACTACAACATCAAAACTGTCTCGAAAAGGTCTATTAGCATGAATTTTCTGTGAAATTAATTTTTCCTATAGTTATTTGTTAGCTAATTGTATCTGTATTTTTCTATATTTCCATGATAATCATTCTTAAACCAAATTTTTTTTAACTTTTACTTTGATTTCTTTGTGGACAGGCGTGATCCTATGTAAGTATAAAATAAAGCTAGTGAGGTAAATTTGCTTACAAATTTACTCCTCAATCCTAACATTCTGGACTATGAGATATGAAACCAGTTCATCATTGTTTTCATATCCTACAACTATTTTCCACGAAGAAAACCCGTCATCTGTATATGGCACTAAGAAGAAATCGGTATTCATAAATACGAAATGATCCAAGAATATTCTCGCAAAATCGTTTCAATCCATGCTAACTGTCTCTCCGTTTCCCACGTTTTGTTGAACCAGGTAGATAGCCAAGTCATCATACTCCTCACCACCCTCTCTGGAAAATACAAATATTTCATCTGGTTGAAGGTTCAGATAATTTGGTTGTTGAAGACTGTTATAATACTCCTCGATACTATCGGTATCGTCATTTTCTATAACTTGAGAATCAAAGTCGAAATGAATTTCCTTATTATTATCTGATAAGGTTACTGTACATGGATTTTGCTCATTAATTCCGAGTGTATCTGATCTAGTGCCATGAAGGGTAGTACAAAATGTATCAATTGGTATACCGAAAATGTTACCTGAAGTTGCATTGGAAACCAATCTGTCTAGAATAATAGGATCGACTTGAACTTGCCTCTGGTTTTGATTTAAGGACAGGATGGATATAATACCTCTGTTATATGTATTGGATGAATTACTAGTAGAAGCATTAAACTGAGATGCGTTATGATTTGCATTAAGCGTAATGGTTGATTTTGATATATTTTGACTAGCAAAAGTTTGAAAGTTAAATTCCACACTTGTTAGAGTTATCAGAATTAATATGGCAGAAATCCCCATACCTAACAGTGGTGACATGAACATAATTGCTCTAGTCAGGTAAACAATTAATCCTTCTACTTCTTATAGTTAATGCCAATAATTGTAAATTGCGTAATAGTATTGAAATAATTGAAAATGAAAGAAATCTGATACTATTGATGTGCAACTAATATAATAATAAAGGGAAATATCCAACAATTATATAAGGGGGTAATCGTTCGGGAAAAATGTATTTTCCTAGTTTAAAAGAATGTGACAAATAACCAGGGACTATTCTGTTTTTTGTCGAATCTGATTATTCTGCTCATCAGATAAATGCTCTCTGTTTCCCAATAAATCAACTTCTTTTAAAACTGTAGTTGTTAGAACTTTTAATCTATTAACAAAATTCTAACTATGGCTTTTCAATAAGGCCACAATAGGGAGAGATTAGTATATATTGTTTTGTAAAGATTGCTAATATAATTTAACCAATATTGCCAATGGTTTTGTCTTAGTCTGATTCAAAAAAAAAAAACCAACTAGCAGTATTCTAAGCTTTAAATTATATTATTGAAAGTCCATAGTACTTCAGTTTAATTGAGTAAATTGGAATTGAAAAATATAACTAAATCCTTTTCAGTGAATTCATCTTCAGGTGAAAGGAGAAGAGTTTTAGCTATAGATAATGTAAATTTATCAATTGAAGAGGGACAGTTTGTATGTTTTGTGGGTCCATCCGGTTGTGGTAAATCTACTCTGCTTAACATTATCGCAGGTTTAGATAAGCCATCTGATGGAGAATTAGTTCTTAACGGACAATCTGTTGTTGGAACTGGCCCCGATCGCATTATGGTCTTTCAAGAGAACGCTTTATTCCCCTGGCTAACCGTTATCGACAATGTTGAATTTGGATTAAAAATGGTTGGTGTAGAAAAAGAAAAACGAAACAAAATTGCATTACATTACCTTGAAATGATGGATCTGAGCAAATTCTCTAAATCCTATACATATCAGCTCTCGGGTGGGATGAAACAGAGGGTGGCAATTGCACGTGCTTTGGTAATGGACCCGGACATATTGCTCATGGACGAACCCTTTGCTGCACTAGACTCACAAACTCGTGATCTACTATTGGTTGAACTTCAATTGATTTGGGCTAAAACCAGAAAGACAATCATATTTGTAACTCATAATATATCCGAGTCCATATGCCTCGGTGATAGGGTTGTGGTATTCACAAAGAGACCAGCCCGTGTTAAAAAGGAAATTCAAATCGATTATAGGAGACCAAGATTAACAGAAGATTCTAATTTATTTGAGTATAATAGGCTAGTCCTTGATGAATTAAAGAGTGAAATTACCCAACACAAAAGAACAATCTAAGGGTTTTCCAGTCTTAAACTATTTTCTTCAAAACTTCGATCCCTTCATCAAAACTATTTGGCGAGGTAATTAGAATTTGATCAGTTTCCGTATAAACTTCTCCTAAGAATTCTAGGAAATTGTCTTGATATTCACTCCAATCGAGACCTATCATAGAAGCTGCCCTCTCATTCTTTACTGAAGGTACCATGATACAAGGGATAAGTTCGATATGATTAGGTATTATTAGATCTTTTAAATCTCTGATCTCTTGAATTGAATTTATTGATTGTGTGATAAATCTGCGAGGTTTTGAATTTACCTTTTTATTAAATACCTTATGATTTGAAATCTTGTTTGGTATGGATAAATCAAGATCTATTAATTTGTCAAATCCTATAGAAGTTAAAAGCTTGACTACATCTGTTGGAGTTGAAAGTGAGGATGCTTGTTCTGATTCTTCAAACGCAGGTTTATCACCATGAATAAATAGGATCGAACTAATTTTCAATATTACAGCATCAGTTACCATTTGGATGATAGAATTCATGTTCCTATCCCTAGTCCTCACGCTGCAACTTATGTTCAAGTTTTTGTTGGTTAGATTATTCATTATTATCTGGGCTGCATGAATACTTGAAAATCTGGGCATACCAAGTACAGAATCGGTTATATGGATGTATTTTGTGAAATTAGAAATAATTTTTGCCCTGTTGAGGAATTTGCTTAGTTCCTGATTTAAAAGTGCAATATCTATCTTAGTACTATTTAATATTTTTGGAGGATTCAATTCATAAATTGGATTCATTTTACGGTTTAGGTAAAGAGGATGATTACAGTAAAAAAGGTTTTTTAGATAATATTATTATCATATCTCCTAGTTTTGATTTCTGAAAAAGAATTCATCGAACGTGTCCTTGAGAAAACCAACACAGTAGATGGTTTTAAAAATATTGATTTAAGAGGCGGAGGAAAGTCTAACACGCAACAATCCAGCGTACTTGTTATAATCCATTTTAATCATAAATATTCTCCAACTGTCATATTCACTAAACGAAGTTCAAATTTAAGGAATCATGCAGGGGAAATTTCCTTCCCGGGAGGTAGAGTTTCTGACCAAGACCTTTCTATTATAGAAACTGCAATCAGGGAGACCCGAGAAGAAATAGGCCTCTCGATTCAAAAAGAAAAGGTCTTTGGATCTCTTGATCCCACTTATACGTATACAACAAAGATAATCATCTATCCGTTTATTGTAATACTAGGTAAAATATCATTTCCATTTGAACCTAATGAAGAAGTAGAAAAAGTGATTGAAATACCAGTTGAGATTTTACGTGATCGAATAACTATAGATGAGAAACACTCAAGTAGCGACAATATGATGTTTAAATTTAACGTGAATGGCTATTTGATCTGGGGGGCAACAGCCAGAATCTTAAAGAATTTATTGGACTTAATATATCCTCAATAGAAATTCTTGTTGATTCTTAGCTTAGTCATACCCAATGTCGGTTAATAGACTAATGAATTTATTGCTAAATTCTTTTGTTGACAACTTGCCGCCTATATCTATTGTTTTGATGTTCTTCTTGAACATATCATCTACTGCTTTCTCTATTTTGATTGATAGAGCTGTAAGGTCACTATCTTGGTATTTCTCACCTAACCAGTCAAACATCATCTTTAGTGCAAGTATGAATGATGTTGGGTTGGCTACATTCTTTCCTGCTATATCAAAAGCAGCCCCATGCACCGGTTCGAACATTCCAAAGTTTTTTCCAATATTGGCAGCAGGGGCTAATCCAATGCTTCCTGTAATTTGAGCAGCTTCATCTGATATGATGTCCCCAAATAAATTGGTGGTTAATATGGTGTCAAATCGATTTGGATTTCTGATTAATTCCATTGCACATGCATCAACGTACATTTCTTCAAATTCAACATTGGGATATTCTTTCGAGACTTCTTTTGAAACATCAATAAAAAGCCTATCACTTAGTCTTAGTACATTTGATTTGTGCACAATAGTTACTTTCTTTGCTTCTCTGGAATTTGCTATTTTAAACGCATGCTCTGCAATACGTCTGGATGCCGCTCTGCTAATCTTTCTAAGGGATATTACGGTGTCATCGTCAGAATAAAATTCCCAGCCCAAGTACAAATCCTCCGTATTTTCCCTGACAGTAATAAGGTCAACATTTCTTGATATAGATTGAATATTAGGGTAGTTTTTGGATGGTCGTATATTTGCATATAAATCAAAATATCTCCTCAGTACTAGGACAACGTCCGCAGCCGATTCTCCAACAGGAGATTTTAGACATGCTTGAGAGTTCTTAATCCTTTCGAAGGTTTCATCTGGCAGTGGTTTATTATACTTTAATTTAGCTTTATCACCTGCTTGTACTCTTGAAATATTGAACTTTAGGGTTGAAGATTTGTCATGTATATTCAATAAAACGCTATATACACATTCTGACAACTCAGGTCCAATACCGTCACCCTCAAGAAGGGATATATCATAAGTAGCCATTCATACTCTCCCATGATCAAGGCTGTAGTTATTTGCTAGGCTCTCCACTCTGAATCATTTTTTTTAGCATTGTTTTATTTATAGCATCGATCATGGCCTGAACAGATGCCACCACAATATCTTCTCCTGATTTCCTAGCTGAAATAATGTTTCCTTCCTTATCTTCTACTTTGACGGATACCTCGGCCAATGCATCGGAGCCCCCAGTAATTGAATCAAGCTTATATTCTCTTATCTTGATATTTGCAATACCATGGGCAATAGTTTGTATGGCCTTTAATGCCGAATCAACTGGTCCAACCCCTGTCTCTGAGGCGATGAAATCCTTGCCATGAATATTAAGTTTGACCACTGCCGTTGGAATAATATGCAGTCCAGTAACTATATGAAAATCATTAAGTTTAAAATTCTCATCGAATTTTTTGTTCTTTAAGACTTCAGATGCTATAGATAGTAAATCAGAGGTAGTTATAGATTTTCCACTATCTGCTATCGATTTCTGTTTTTCTACTATTTCTTTAAGCTGTAAATCAGAAGCTGTAATTCCAAACTCATCGAGGATTGCTTTGATACCATGTGCACCAGCATGTTTTCCGGCCTGCATCCATCTCTTTCTACCGACTAATTCAGGGCTAATGGGCTCATAGGTTAAAGGGTTATTGATAATTCCATGTGTATGTATGCCTGATTCATGACCAAAAGCATTCTCGCCAATTATCGCTTTATTGGGCTGCACAATAATCCCCATAGCACTCGAGACAAATTTTGAAACATCGTACAATTGTTCGGTCTTAATGTTATGAGGTATTTGATAAAGGCACTGACATGCCATTACTAATTCTTCTAATGCAGCATTACCCGCTCTCTCACCTAGTCCGTTTATAGTCACATGAGCACAAGCCGCACCTGCTTGGAATCCTGCTATGGAATTTGCAACCGCCAATCCAAAATCATTATGACAATGTACGCTAACAGGTAATCCGGTTACCTCTGCTACTCCTGATACTAATTTTGAAATGTACTGCGGAGTTGAATAGCCTACAGTGTCAGGAATATCGATCCTATCGGCGCCAGCTTCAGCAACTGACTTGAATATTTTGTTTAAGAATTGTATCTCAGATCTAGTAGCATCTTCTGCGGAAAATTCTACAACCAATCCATGTTTTTTTGCATATTCTACTGCGAATATGGCCTTTTCCAACACTTGTTCTCTTGTCATCTTTAATTTGTACTGTAAATGTATATCAGATGTTGCAATGAATGTATGAATATATTTTAAATCACTTTTGAGTGCGACGTCAATATCGCTTTGTGTCGTACGCGCTAAACCACAGACTTCGGCTTTCAATCCTTGTCTCATTATTTTTTTTATGGCCTCTACTTCTCCTGGTGAGACTACAGGAAACCCTGCTTCAATTGCATCTACTCCCAATTCATCCAGCTTTAATGCTATTTCTAATTTTTGATCCGGGGAAACTGTTACCCCTGGGGTCTGCTCACCATCCCTCAACGTAGTGTCAAAAATTCTGATTTTCTTTATGTTCTCAGAGGTCGTCATTAACAGCTCCTCTAGGCAATGCAGAAACACCCGTTCTGGCTACTTGTATTATACCATAACTTGAAACAAGATTCTTGAATGCATCAATCTTGTCTGGTGTCCCGATTATTTCTACAGTTATAGTTTCGTTACTAATGTCCATTATGTTCCCCCTGTATATAGAAGCAAAATTTGCAATTTCTATCCTAGTAGTGGGATCTTTGGCGTTCATCTTTATCAATGCCAACTCTCTATAAACTGCATTTTCCTTGTTTAATACATTGATTTGAATTACATCAATCAACTTTTGTAATTGCTTTACTAGTTGCTCAAGTGTTTTAACATCCGATACTGTGGTAATAGTCATCCGTGATAAGTCAGGTTTTTCGGTTATTCCTACAGTGATACTTTCGATATTGAAATTCCGGGATCTAAATAAATTGGTGATTCTAAAAAGAACTCCAGGCTTATTTTCGACAATGACCGAAAGAATGTACATTTTGTTTTCATTATCGTCATCAAAAATTGTGTTCTTATTTTTTTGCATTCCTTATCATGCTCCAATAATCATGTCTTTAAGCCCAGTACCAGGTGCCACAAATGGGTATACATCTTCATCAGGATCTATTGGGATATCGATTACGGTAGCAATGTCTGATTTAACAGCAAACTTAAGCGCCTTTTCTAATTCCTCTATTGAACCCACCCTATGTGCTTGAGCACCATACGATTCTGCTAATTTACAGTAGTCAGGACAATTCTTTTGATGCACACCACTATATCTCCTATTATAAAAAGTTCTTTGCCACTGTGCAACCATCCCTAGCATTTGATTATTAAGTAAAAATACGATGACTGGCAATTTTTCTAAAACAGAAACTGCTAACGAATTTTCTGTCATACTGAATGATCCATCCCCTGCAATATCTACTACAGCCGCGTCATTCCTGGCTGCTTTTGCTCCTATAGAAGCCGGAAATCCAAATCCCATTGTCCCTAAGCCGGTAGAACTAAAAAATGTCCCAGGAGAAACAACGTCAAAGTGCAATGATGCCCACATTTGACATTGTCCAACCTCGGTGGTTACTATTCCATCAACAGGCAAAATTTCACGTAACTTCTTTAATGCCTTCTTGGCTGTAATTTCCCTGGAATAATCCTTGATACTATCTTCATAATAATTAACTAACTCCCTTTTCCTTCCTAACCATAATTTAGATATTTCTTCGTTGGTTCTGAAATTCTTTGGGATAAGCTTTATGAGACTTCTTAACGATGATTTTACGTCTCCGATTACTGCAGCATTCACGGATTTGTTCTTACCAATTTCAGCAGGGTCTACATCAAAATGTATTACGTTAATATCCTTGCCAAATTCATCAAATCTCCCAACAGTCCTGTCAGAGAACCGAGCCCCTATAGCAAGAATACAATCTGCTTCTTGTACCATTTTATTAGCTTCGGCATGTCCATGCATACCGATAGGACCAAGTGCAAGCGGGTGATTCTCAGGAAATGCTCCCTTACCTTTGAACGTAGTTACTACGGGTATTGAGAGTAACTCTGCTAATGTCTGTAATTCTGAGAAGGCACCAGAAAGGATTACTCCTCCTCCAGCCATTATCATGGGCTTTTCGGCCTTAAGTATCATTTCACAGGCCTTGTTTATTTCTGATAAATCTGCATCCACTATAGGATTATAACCTCTAACCTTGATATATTCAGGAAAATCCATTTTCGTAACTTGTTGCTGCACGTCTTTAGGTATGTCTATTAATACTGGACCAGGTCTGCCACTTTCTGCGATATAGAATGATTTTTTAACCATTTCAGGTATTTCATTTGCAACTCTTGGTTGAAATGCATATTTTGTAACTGGATTGGTAACACCAATTATGTCTGTTTCCTGGAATGCATCTTTGCCTATCATAGGTAAAGCAACTTGACCAGTCACTGCTATTACCGGAGACGAATCTGCATAAGCTGTTGCTATGCCAGTAACAAGATTTGTGGCACCAGGACCCGACGTCGCAAAACACACCCCCGCCTTCCTCTTGATCCGAGCATAACCGTCAGCCATATGTGCAGCAGATTGCTCATGGCGGACCAAAATATGTCTAATTTTAGAATCTACTAAAGCATCGTATATTGGTAGATTTGCTCCGCCGGGGAGTCCAAAAATGTAATCTACCTTTTCTTTTTCTAACGCAGCCATTAAGGCTGCGGCACCAGACATTTCACTCACGATTGATACAACTCCTATTAATAAAAACTAAAATTATAATAGTAAAAAACATTTAACATCCAATATTTTTGTATTTACCATATCACAATTTATTGCTTTAATTGATCCCATTCATTATTCATAAACAAAGTTAATTTATAAATTTTGTTAGGTTGAAGAGATCTATTCTTTATTACTAATAGTGGATTAAATTACTAAATTGACACTGTTTTGTCCCTTGATTTCTTTCTATTTGCCTCTGTCATTGTAGTTGTGCTGTTATATTGATCATATGCCTCCTTTACGGTAGAATTTTCATGTACAATAGCCCTTACCGCCTTTATCATTGCGACTGGATTATCCGATTGCCAAATATTTCTACCCATGTCTACCCCAGAGGCCCCGTCTTTTAGTGCATCAAAGGTCAACTGGAGTGCATCCCTTTCTGCCAACTTTTTCCCGCCTGCGATAATGACAGGGACAGGACACCCTTTAACGACGCTATCAAAATCGGGGCAATGGTAAGTTTTAACTACATGAGCACCAAGTTCGGCTGCAATCCGGCATGCTAAACCCAAATAACGAGAATCTCTTGCCATCTCTTTACCGACTGCAGTGACTGCCAAAACCGGTATCCCATATTTTTCACCCTCATTAACCAATCTTGAAAGATTTTTTAGAGTTTGAAATTCATATTTACTGCCAACAAAAATAGATAATGCAAGACATGATGCATTTAGCTTAATAGCCTCTTCTATAGAGGTAACTATAGTTTCTTTTGACAGGTCTTCCCCAATTATACTGGAACCGCCTGAGACTCTCAATACAATTGGAGTGTTACTTTCTGGAATTACAGATGTTCTCAAAACCCCACGTGTGAGCATTAATGAATCTGCATAATTTAATAATGGACCAATGGTTTCTCTAGGATTTTCTAGTCTCTCGGTGGGACCTAAAAAATAGCCATGATCTACCGCCAGCATCACACAACGACTATTTTCGGGTTTTATTATTTTAGATATTCTGTTTTTCATTCCCCAATCCATTTTGAATACTGGTTTTAGTTTATTGAAATGCTATAAAAATATTGATAAAGTTTAATCCGCGGTAATGATGATTTTCATGGAGTCTTTGGCTCGGTGAGCGTGCATTAATGCTTTGTTAGAATCTAGTAATGGAAATCTATGAGTAATCAATGAATCAAAATTCATAATTTTGGCTTCCATCATAATGATAGTTTGATGGATCTCTTTTTCCGATGCGGCATAGCTGGGTATTATCTTTAATTCCTTCGAATAAATCATGTTCAAATCTATTTTCACTTCAGTATCTTTCGGTGGCACGCCAAAGAGAGAAATTGTCCCTCCCTTACGTGTTATACTTAAGGCTTGAATGAACGCGTTAATGTTGCTTGTGGAAATAATTGAAACATCTGACCCATTTTTCCCAAGAAATTTTAACGATTTCTTTTTGAATTCGTCTTCATTCAAATTAGCAATATTAATGATTTCAACCTGTTGGTCAATTTTCTTAGCAAATTCTAGCCGAAAACGATTAACATCGACGAGTAATAACTTTGAAGCGCCAAAAAACCTTGCCAAGATCATATGCATCAAACCAGTAGGTCCAGCTCCAAAAATTACAACAGTATCAGCTTTCTTCAAGTTTACTTTATTTAGAGATCGCAAGCAACATGCGATTGGCTCAATCAGCGCAGCCTGGGAAAAATTAATATTGTCAGGAAGTCTAATAAGCCCACCTTTAGAGAGATTCCAATGGGGTACAAGTATGAACTCGGAGAGCCCACATGGATCAATATTGCTCGTTTGATACTTTTCACACATCGTGAAATCATCGTTGTAACAAAAATGGCATGAATAACATGGTACATGATGATGAACAAAAACCCGGTCCCCTTTATTAAAATCTTTGATATTATCTCCTATTATAACAATTTCACCTGCAGGTTCATGTCCAATTCTTGAAGATTTCATCCCATATTTCCCAAAAACCTTTTCCAAGTCCGACCCGCAAATTCCACATGCCTTCATACGCACAAGAACTTCATTCTTACCAACTTTAGGTAAATCAAAATCTTTCACTTCCACCTTGTTTTTAACAAGCACTGCCGCCTTCATACAACATTTATGACCGGGAATGTTCAATAAAATTTTATTATTTCAAATATTTTTTTGGCTTCTTTTGAAATATTTTTTTACACCCCTCACAACAAAAATATATTCTTTTATCATTATAATCAAGTATAGTAGCTAAATCTTCACTTAGTTCGATTCCACATACAGGGTCTACTGGCACAGTTAAAAAAAAAATACCTAGGTATTTATTATTTCCTAACCAATTATTTCAGTGCTTGTTTCTCATTTATTTTATCATTATGTCAACGTTAGTTAACCACATCTGAATTTATAAGCTCAAAATTTAAAGAAAGGGATGTCTTGTCCGATTATTGAGATATTTTGCTATCAGTGTGGAAGCAAAATCAAACATATGATAAACGTAAAACCTATCAAAGATATTCTAAGAAATACTATGAATAGATGTTCAACCTGTGGTATAGAACTTAACCCCACAGATTTCACAATCGACTTGGAAAAACAATAGATTAATCTGTCTGCTATTTAATAAGGTCAATTCATAAGATATAGATAATTTTAAATTCGTAGCTAATTCTAACTAGGATGTGTCATTTCAAAGGAAATTTTACTCGGGTCATGCAACACCCAAGGGCACAACAAAGTATATGGATAGCGCTTTAAAGAAGGGTGCAAACGGATCTCATTTTAAAAATATAGAAAATTTGAAACTCTCATCCGTAGGAATGGGTACCTATCTTGGGAACCTCTCTGCACAGGATGATGATGACCTAGAAAAGTCTCTATATTTCAGTGTAAGGGAAGGTGGCATAAATGTGATTGATACATCGATAAATTACCGTTCGATGTTATCTGAGAAATGTATAGGCCGAGCTATATACCGACTTATTGAAGAAGAGATCATTGATCGGGAAAGCTTATTTATTTGCACAAAAAATGGATATGTAACTAATGATGGAGATATGAGCAAGTTAGATATTGATTCTTATTTGCAACTAATGTTTCTCAATAATAATATTATATCTCAATCCGATTTAAGTCCTTCTTATCATATCATGAATCCAAATTATATTTCTAGATGTATTGACAAGTCCTTATGTAATATGGGGATTAACACGATTGATTTGATTTATGTTCATAATTCATTCGAAAGTTGGAATAACGTGGTAGATAGATCTACTTACCATGAAATGTTGTCTCGAGTTTTCCAGTTATATGAGGATTTCAGACGAAAAGGCAAAATTAATTTTTATGGAATGGCTACTTGGAATTGCTTTACCTCAAAAGAAAACACTAAAGGTTATCTATCTTTAAAAGAGGTTGTCAAAATAGCCAACGATGTGGGTGGCAGTAACAACGGTTTCAGATTTATTCAATTACCTTTTAATATGTATCTTAACGAACCCTACAAATTTAGAAATCAACCTACTGAGACTTCCAATAAAGCAACCCTCCTCGAAGCGGCCCAAAAATTTGGAATCCATGTTTTTACCAGTGTACCGCTCTACCAGGGCAAATTACTTCAGACCAAACTAGACAAATCGCCCTTAGACAACCTCCCATCTATGTCTCTTAAGTTATTACAATATGCACGATCGACGCCGGGGATTACCGCCCCCTTAATTGGACAAAAGAAAACCAGTCATACCAAAGAGAACATTATGATATCTAAGTATGCTCCTCTAAATGAAGTAGAATATAATACAATGACCAGTATGTTAAGTAATTCTGATCAATGAATTGATCAACTTTTCAACTTGCACCAGAGGATGATTTTTAAACTAGAGATCTGGTTGAGGGCAATAAGGTTCAGATTTCTTGCTGCCTCAGCCATCGCTGTTACTTGTGGCCTAGCACTAACGATATGGCATCAACCCCAAAATTTCAGCTTGATATATGCGGTCCTAACATATTTAGGCATTTTTTGCCTCCATTCTAGCGTTGATTTGTTGAATGACTACTGGGATTTTAAGAGAGGTATTGACTTGAGAACAAAAAAAACAAAATTTAGTGGCGGAACGGGGGTTTTGCCGGAGGGTCTTCTACAACCCCGTCATGTTTATTTTGCAGGCATATCCTTACTAATTTTGGGATTGCTGATCGGTGGTATTTTTGTTTACTTTAAAGGATTTGTTATTGCCGTCATACTATTATTTGCTGCCTTATCAATAGTTCTCTATTCTAGTAAATTGGTAAATTGGGGGTTGGGGGAATTATTTGTGGGGGCTAAGGGAGCATTAATTGTAGTTGGGACATTTTATGTTCAAAACACAAGTATTGGTTTAGAATCCGTTTTACTTGGGATTATAATTGGTTTATTATCTTCATTGGTTTTATTCATAAATTCAGTACCCGACATTATTCCTGACAGGCAAATGGGACGAAAGACACTTGCCATAATGATGGAAAATAAGAGCAACCTGTTCATTTTCGTGTTCACCGTAGGAATAACTCTTGGAATTTATCTCCTGACAATCTACTTCTTCTCAACTTTGATGTACAGTTACTTTTCAATTATTCCATGCCTTTTGCTTATACCATATATAGGGCTAATGTTATACCGATTCAAAAATTTTCTTTACAAATTTAAACGTCTGAGTAATGAATATTACATTACAATAATGGCTAATACTGTGCTCTTTTCTAGGTTTTATGGAATTTCGCTCATTGTAGGTATTATCTTTGCGTTTTTATATAAGACATAGGACAAACCAGAGTAAATTGATAAAGATCTTGTGTTCTGATAGGGATAAATTCAGGTTCATATCTAATCTCATAAATTCGTCGAACAAATCTTTGATTTTTAACCAATTCTTTTATTTTGATAGTCTCGAATCAACTCAAGATTTCGCATATGAATTATTAAAAGATGGAGATGATTTTTATCCGTCTGTTATAATTAGCGATTATCAGACTGGAGGTAAAGGGAGGAGGGGCCCCAATTGGGCTTCTCCAGAAGGTGGAATATGGATGTCATTGGCGGTGAGGACTAAATTGAAAACTCATGAGTTATTCCATATACTAATGTTGGTTACTAGATTGCTTTGTCTGACGTTGGAAAATCATACCAAATTAACATCAATGGTCAAATGGCCTAATGACATTTTAGTCAATGGCAAAAAGGTCGCTGGAATATTGTTGGATGCTGAAGTCGAGAGTGATACTATAAAACAGGTAATAATCGGAATAGGGGTGAATTCCAACAATGATTTGGATTCAACGAAACTTATGATAAAAGATAAGAATAGCGGAATTTACGATTATGATATTACAACCATTAAAAATGAAAACCAAAATGTTGAAATTTCAAACCATGATTTTATCGAGTATTTCATAAAGAGCATAAATGATACATTTCAAGACTTGGAGTCAAGTGAATTCGTGGATGAATTAGCAACCTATTACAAGAATAGAATAATAGAATCGCACGAACAATTGAAGTATAGGTTTTCGATTGGAGACCATAAGTTTAACGGCGAAATAAAAAAAATATACAATGATGGATCATTGCTGGTGAAAAACATAGAGTCTACATCCACCGATGATTTGATTAGAGTTAATTCAGTTTATGATTTAAGTCGGTCGTGATTTGAAGAGTTTGTACTGGATTTAGAATCAGAATCACCTGACTTTGAAATCTTATGATCCTATCATACCTGGCATCTTTATGGGTGATCTAAAGGCTTTGTCAACGCTGATACCTTCTCCGGTAAATACGGAGACATTGTTTAGCAAAGCCCCTTGCGGAGGTGATAAAATAATGGTCTGGCCTGGATCAATCCTTAATAAATTTTCAGTTAAATTTTTATTATTATCGTATACTATGTAAATATCATTTAGAGCCTGCTTCCCATTATTTTTTAATACTACTCGAGAATTGACTAAAAGAGACTCGGGGTCTTTTAACGCATCTACCTCAAGAGAATATTCTTTGAACGGTACAGAAATTAAAACATTGTAAATCACGACCACCGAAACGACCATAACCAATACAATTAGAATGAGTTCAACTCTTTTAATTCTCAATACCATAAATCTACCTGATATATTTTATAAAAAAGTATTCCTTTTAGTTTATTTATTAATCTTGTTAAAAAGAGATCAATTTTTTCTGAGTTAAAATATTTTTACTTTACTTTACTTTACTTTTCAAGTTCAAAACGAAATGACAATTTGAGTTTCGCATTAATAAAAGATGTGGTAATCAAATAATTGTAAAAGCATTTGGGAATATTACCAATAAAACTTGATCGAAATTTTAATACAATAATAGAAAATTCCTATCGAGTCTTTTTTATGGATTGGACGAGGTATCATATTTGCAATGCCAAAACCAAATACATGAATGGTGCCTACGCTCTGGTCATAAAGTGCCCTATAAGATTCTGCTGAGATAGATCAGGACGACACGACTTATCATTATCCAATAATGCTGGTGCATCAAAGTTCATATATTTTGTTTAGATAACAATTGTGCAAAATTGATAAGTTTAAATATGATTTACTTTTATTGGTAGTTACATCGACCAAACCGAAGGGGAACATGCTTAGTGTGCTGATATTATCAGCACACTAAGCAATTAATTATAGTTATTTAGGTAAGAATTTAAAAGATTTAATCATATCATTAGCTGTATTCTCAAAGGTACTATATTTATCCAAAGAAGCTTTATACGTAAGAATGTAAATGTTTTCGTAATTAGAAACTACAATTTGCATTGCCTTGCGATTTTGTAATTTGCTATCAGTTGCTGTGAAAATTACTTTTGCAGCTTTCTTTCCATCTACGGACAAGGACTCGGATGCTTCCATTTTGTAATCTTTATGTTCTTTTTGAATTTGAGTTATAATTTCTTTTGATGCAGAATCGGCAGATATGTTCTTTCCAGGAGTTGGGACTACTTTAACAACCAGGCCTGCAGGGCTACTAACTGAATCTTTATCTTTAGGGGCAATCAAAATTATTTCATTGTTTAGCTTTACAGACTTTTCCCAGTTAGTAGGATAGTCAATTGTGAAATAAAATTTATTATCTGTATGCTTTAACATTGACTGACTTTGACTTTCATGAAAGAAACCGAATGTTAAGAGATCATTACTCGGTAACTGATTCATATGAAGAAAAAACACGAGAATAACCATAGAAAATAAAATCTTTCCAATGGACTTTTGTAAATAGCTGTGCGGTATCGTCATAATATCATACTTTTCAGGTAATTATTAAATATTCGAAAAATTATACGATAATTCTTTGCTGAAAAAGTGGCAAAAATTTTACTTTGATCTGGAAATCGATACCTCTATTGTAGAGACATTTCTGGGTTTATCATCTTCAGTACCAGTTAGAACATCTGAACCTAACTTCACCTTTTCTACCCTATAACCCAACGTATTCATTCTTTTCACTATTATTTGAGCCACATCTACTGCCCGTGTGATGCTTTTCCCTCTTGCTTTTATGACGACAGTTGGCTCATTAGCTAGTTGTACAAGAGTTGCAGTTACGTACGTCATTAGCGGTTTTTTCCCAATAAAAATTTCGTTGGTTTTTCTATTTCCTGATTCGTATTTGCTATGAGACATTAAATATTATGCAAAATTCAATAATATAATGGTATATCACTTGTCTAACTCTTCTAGAATTTCAATTATTTTATCGGGATTTAACATTGCCTTTTCTAGAATGCTCTTATCTGTAATTTCATAACAATTGACCAGCTCGTTTTCGTCTTTATAAAACAAAAAAATAGAATTTTCATGAATAATCGGATAAAGCTTTTCTATTATCATAGATTCAGGGTTTATCTTTATCTTATTCTCAATATCAATTTCAACAGCGTTTTTATTCATCTTTGATCACAAAATCAAACATATCAATAAATTCATTCTTCCGCCATCCATATCATGTGATAAATTGATGTAAGAAATTAAAGTGCTACTTATTTACAAACAGGAGTTCGCCGACTAATTTTATCATAAAACCAATACCGCCCACAGCACCTATGGCTAATAATACTAACCTTAGATGAGTGAAATAATCATCCTTGCTTGTTTTTTTTGCTAATTTAAGAGTTTGAAAAATCTCACCTATTCTTTTTTGGATCTTATCGAGTATTGATTGTAACGAGAACAATTGATTTCTAAGATTCTAGTTATTTCATTATAATTTTAATATTTCTAATTTCAAACCAAAATATACTATAGATATTTCTCAATTAAAATTTTGATTGCTAGACTGTATCGAATAAACCGGTTCTTTATCTGTTCGCTGCATCTCCACAAAGGTCTCTGTAGCTTGAATACCCTCTATTTTACCGATTCTCTCAATTACTACTTTGTGCAGCTCCTCTAAGGTTCGTGTATATACGGATAATATAATGTCAAAGCGGCCTGTAACTTCAATGAGTGACCTTATTTCTGGGATCTTGATAAGTTCGTTATGGATAGGTTCTTTTAATTTTGGATCCCGATTTATGCCGACTGTTGCTTTAATATTGATACCCAACTGTGATTCATTTATGATAACTGTAAATTTTCTGATAAGTTCTCGTTTCATTAGCCTCTTTATTCTGCTATATAAAACCGAGGAGTTTATGTTTAACTTCTTACTAAGCTGGGGGATTGAAATACTTGCATCTTTTGTTAATTCTGACAAAATTTTCATATCTAAATCATCGAATCTTTGCAAGATTAACTCTATCATATAATTATTGGTTACATTAATAAATGTAGTTAAATAATTTGCTTAAAATTATAACCATATTTAAAAAATCTAGTATCTTTTTTTAATAGATTATTAGTAAATATTATATTATTACATCTACAACTTTTTAATATGTTTGGAAATTCTAAACTACGCCCCGGCAATTTCGTTTTTATAGTAAAAAGAGATGAAAATTCAAATTATGTTGTAATAGGAAAGATTATCTCCGATAATGATAAGGTTTTGAGAGTTAGGGGTACCTTCATAAAACCAGTTGGCCTGCTTGAAAGAATTAGGTCGGGAAGGGCCCAAGGAAAACCTGTTGAAGCACTAAACAACCCAGAGCCCAACAATTGTATATTCTTTATAATCGATAAGCTAGATACTGGCAATTTCGAAGACATTATTGACCCAAAGATCGATAAGGTAATCCCGATAAATGAGAATAGATTTTTTTGTACTTGATGGTTGGATTAAGGAGAGCTTCTCAGAATTATTTAGCAATTATTTTAGTTCGGCCTCAGCGGAAGAGAAATCAGAGGCCAGGACACTATTGATAAAAAAAATGAATTCCTTAATGTCCCAGGAATTAAAAGAGCACGTATATGCAGTGGCACGTAGTTCAAGAATTTTATAAAGTTTTATATTATGGACTTGTCAAATTTTCTTTTATCATGGAATATGTATATGCTGCTTTATTATTACATAAATTAAAGCAAGATGTCAATGAAGATAATGTAAAAAATGTAATTAAATCAACTGGTGTTGAACCTGATGATGTTAGAGTTAAATCTTTGGTTGCTGCTTTAAGTGAAGTTAACATTGAGGATGCATTAAAGGCTGCTCCAATAGCTGCCTCTGCTCCAGCAACTGCACAAGCTACCCCTGCCGCTTCAGGCGCAGGAGCTGCAGCAAAGGAAGACGAGAAGAAAGACGAGAAGAAGGAAGAAGAAGCACTAGAAGGCTTGTCTTCTCTTTTCGGCTAAACTTTATCCTTTTTTTACTATAATTATTTATCGTATCATATTATTACGTTTTTTAGCGTATTTTGATCATTAGAGATCCTAAAGGACCTAGTAGAATCATAAAGAACACCGATTAACTCATGGTATCGGTTAAATGAAATAATTGAAACTAAACTTGAGAAAAATAAAATAAATAATTAACTTTGGGTCGAACAGGACTTCCTATTTAAAAAAATGATCAATTATTAGAAAATCCCTTGGTATCTAGTTGATGCGCCAGATTTGCAGCGACTGCGTTTGCCTTCAAGATCACTAATTCAATCGTGTCAGGCGATACATATCCTGCTTCTGAAGCCAAAGATAATGCGTGTTGTTTTGCCTTTATGAGGATTAACGGCATTGATTCCTTAGTGAAGTATGCGGCTTCTACTGATAATGATAAAGCCTCTTGGAAAGACTTTATCAATTCATTTAAGTAATCTGAAACTACTATTTTTAGATCCTTTTCCTTGAATTCAAGCCCTTCGGAAATTGCAAAATTAACTGATACTCCAGCTTCGATTGGTTTTACATCCAACTTGCTTAACAATGCTGCTAACTTTTGTGGGATAACGTCACCAGCCCTGGCGACAATCGTGTCTTTAGATACCCATATTGTCCCCTGATCTATTTTAGTTGGTACACTAGATTCTTTAAACTCTGACAAGACCGGGCCCGGATTTATCCCTGTATTACCGGCGGGAATGACTAGTTCGTTAGGGGCAATATCGCCGCCTTTAGCTGCCATGAAAATTTTGTTTTTATCAAAAGTTAAATTCATTTTAAATGGACTAAGGTTGGTAAACATCAATGCGCATTGACCTTCAAGCTCCTTATTGAGGAATTCTAATCCTTTAACATCCTTAAAAATTTCTTCAAAAGCTCTTTGAGCAACCTTGTTTTTTATCGTTATTATTTTAATTTCGTTTCTGAATTTCTTCCTGATTGCCATAAGTTGAGCTGACCTTACTTTTGTCATCCTCGAAAGTGCAATTACGTTATAAGATTTTGCTAGGTTTTGCAAATCATGATACAGATTAACTTTTCTTTCTGGATAGGATGTCCTTCCCAGTTTGTTGATGATGGCTGTTTGACTCACTATGATTATCCCCTACAGATTACTTGCCAAGGGTACTGGCTTTTAATGCTTTACCCATGGTAAACTTTATTATAGCATTCCTAAGATTCTTGTCTCCTTGAGGGAGCTTTTTTTCAACGGATGCTATAACAGCACTAGCATTAGCTACTAACTGCTCATCGGTCATTGACTCATCTCCTATTTTTGTTGACATGTTCAATTGATTTTTCGATCGTATTCTTGTTGACGATCTTAGCCTTGTTGCTATGTTTTCTATAGGGGCTCCATAGGGAACTGGTGTAGGCATTTTCCCCTTTGGACCCAAGAACTGACCTAACGATCGACCAACAGATGACATTAAGGTTGCATCTGCGAGGAAAAAATCATACGAACGAACAATTTTTCTGGCTTCCCTTCGATTTGTCCCAATCCTATCTAATGTGTCAGGTTCCATTACCTCATCTACACCTGCTTTCTTTGCTCTTAACCCCATGTCTCCAGTTGCGAGCATACATAGTGAAGCCCCTTTTTTGGTAGGGTTAGGTAACACCACAATTTCGTTGACACTAAATCCTTTTTTGACATCAATGTCTTTTAATACTAAAGTTATTTCAGCCGATTGAGCAAAATTTCTTTTTGGAGTGGCCTCTCTTGCCTTTTTTACAAGCTCCTTTAATTGATCATTGTTAAACATGAATATATAATGTAGAACCGCAAAGGCCATTTAAAATCGTTTTTACGACAATTGAAAAGTGTTGTGATTATCACTCACTATACACCCCACCATCATAACTGGACAGTACTTTTTCCTTCTTATATCGCATGATTAGCGTCCGCTGAATATAATCGATCCATACATTATCCATGGCTGCCTTCGAGCGTACGAGGCCCGTCATTCCTCTTCTTATAATGATAGATAATATCTAACCATTTTTTCAATAATATCTAAAAAAATATACCAAGGAATGAGTCATCTTACAACAGAATCAACCATCATAAATTGCTGATTTTATTTATATAATTGATTAATCTTTTATCGAGGAAATCAAACTGAAAGTCAGTTAGTGACCCACGCCTATAAGTATTGAATATGTCTCTCCTAAGATTTTCTAATTTGATAATGCTTTCGGTTTTGTCACCTACATCGGCGTCTTGTATGGCTTTATTTGTTATTTGAATTAGTTTGTTAAACTTTCTCCTTTGTCCTCCTTTGAAAAACCATCCAAGTAGAACCGAAGACATGCCTGTTATACCTCCTATTAGGAAGATATATTGTTCAGTAGAGAGGGTTGGTCTAAAATTGGCAACAATGTTACCGTATTCGCTTGAATTAAATTTGAGAGGGTTCTCTGTTCCAAATGCAAGTCCCGACCAATAGTCAAATATATATCCTCTTTCAGGCACGGCGGTACAAGATGCTTCATTGTCAGCTGGAATAACAGTAGAGTTTTGATTCAGATTTTTTATTCCATTGCACTCTATGAATCCTGAAATATCCGGACTGGTCTCAAATCCTATCCTTACTATGCGTTCATCCTCCTTTCCGTCTATAGTTGAAAGAGTATTCGAAGCAGTATTCGTAACATATATCAGATTTGTAAGAGGATCGATGGCAACAAAACTCGCTATTAGAGGGAATTTTATGTTTGTGGGGATCGCGACTAGATATTCTTCTCTCTCTGTAATTGAGGAAGGATTTACTGCAATATCTTTTATTTTCTCAAACGAAGTTTCATTTATTATGCTTACGGTATTAGATCCGATGTTGCTTACATATACCTTGTTTGATACGGGGTTTAATTTCACACCTACTGGGAAGGCTCCGGTCTGAGTGGTATTTATCTCTGTATCAATAGTCCCATTTATCAGAGAAAGTGACTTTGAGGCATAATTTGTAACATAAACCAGGTTTCTTTCTTCATTAATTTCGATCCCGACTGGAGCATTGCCAACGGGGATGTTTTTTATAAAGCTGTAGTTATCTGCATCAAGGACCGTAATAGTAGAATTGGCAATGCTTGAAATGTATACCTTGTCTGATATTGGGTTAATACTGATACCATACGGAGTGTTTATCCCAGTTATTGTTCTAATAACCTCATTCGTTATTCCATCGATCACAGAAATTGAATTTGAATCAATATTTGTAACATATATCCAGTTGCTTGATTGATCCACGGCAACTTGAACAGGAGACTTCCCAACTGTAATATTGTCGATAACTGAATCTGTAGCGCCGTCAATGACCGTAACGTCATTAGACCCTCTATTTGTTACATAAATTCTATTATTAAATTGGTTCGCGTCTATGCTGTAAGGAAATATCCCAGTCTGTATAATACTTAATAGCTTATCCGTTTTTGCATCAAAAACAGAAACTGTATTGGAATATTGATTTGCAACATAGATTTTATGACTGATGGGGTTGATAGTAATTCCTATTGGATAACTTCCAGTGTCAAATCCAGAGATAAACTTTTTGTCGTCTTCTTGGGCCGTTACCACATGGTTTGTCAACGGTTTGCCTGGGTCAAATTTTACCGCTTCAAACAAAATCGGCCTGTCTATAGCAGAAGGAGGATCAAAGTAACTTTGTAGATTTACCAACGCTAAGAAAATAAATGATATGAAAATCAGCAAACAAGGCTTCATATATTGACTTTTACATAATCAATTATAATTTTTTGTATCGCAATTAATAATATCTGGTAGGGGTCCTCACAAATAATGTTATTGATAAATCATACTTAACAATTATATCTTCAATAATCTTATTAAATTAAAAGGGATTTAAAAGACGTGGTAATAGTAAAAGCCAAGACTATATCGTTAGCTGTACTATTATGTTTTTATACCATTTTTGTTTTTTCAATTAATCCATCTATTGACGAGTTTGCTGGAATGTCTCTTGAGGTAACAGATCAAAACGATGAAGGTGTATTTAGCTCTTTAAGTAGAAATTTTGAACAAACTATTGAGGAGATAAACACCGGGGATGAAAAGGGTGACTCTTCTAGCAGTTCTGAGAAAGAAAGTACGTCTTCTACCTCCACCGACTCTACTAGCAATGTTGGGGAAAGGGGTACTACATCTGATATCCCAATTACCACATCCGATCCTTCTAATCCCATTAGCAACAATTCGACGACTAATGACGACTTGGAGAATAATAATCAGACAAATTTCAATAATTAAAATTAATGTAATACATCATTCGCAGATCAGAAATTGTTAATAATGGAATGATTATAAGAAACCATTAGCTACAAATATTTGAATGAATAAATAACTAGAATTTAGTTATTACGGTATAGAAATCATCTGGATTTTCCGCTTGAAAAGTCGAAGCTCGCTTGCAACCAATTAGTGCATTACTCTATCAGTATGTTATCTAAGTCATTCAATATCTTACGTTAAATGCTTTGAACTACATGATGTAAATGTTATATTCATATACTAAATAACGTCTAGTAAAATTAGAAACATGTGTGATGTGATTTTGTGATAAATAGATGTATGTGGCATTCAATAAAAATACTAAAAAAAGTTAGGTAAGTACTTATCCATTATTGAATAATCCTATGCTACAATATCTCCTATTGCTTCGCCTCCTGATGTACTATTTGCAGCATTGTTAATTGCTCCCGTATCATCAATCGGCTGCAAGCCTTTTTCAGCAAGCACTTCGTTTAACAAGGTCGTATCATATATGCCTGAAAGATTCGGTCGATCTTTTCCCTTCTCTATAAACCCGAGGTCATAGGCGTCATTTGCACTCTTAAAGAGAGTTAACTTCAATGGATCATATGTGAGTTCCAAATTACTGTAGGCCTTATCTAGTACACTTTCTGAAATCTCCTGACCAGTAATTTTCTTTAGCTGAGTATTAAATTCCTTTGCCGCTTCGGCCGTATTGTTGTTTATCCTAAGGGTTTCATCGACATGAGCTTCAAGTAATTTCTTTATGATTTCAGGATTGTTTTCAAGATAATCTGTCCTCACTATTATGTTACCTGTTACGAATTTGCCATCTGGCCACAAACTTTTCTCATCAAGGAATACTTTACCGCCTGCTTCCTGTACTAATCTTGTTGCCCAAGGCTCAGGTACCCATGCTCCATCAATCTCTTTTTTCAAAAATACTGTTAATATGTCCGCATTTGCAATAGGTAGCACCGTTACGTTCCCACCATTTTCAACAGTATTAAAACCATTGTCGATCAAATATTTTCTCAAAGCAACATCTTGTGTGTTACCTAATTGAGGGGATGCAAATTTCTTTCCACCTAGGTCATTGACTGTTTCTATTCCTGAATCATTTCTAACTATAAATGATGCGCCACCGCTAGATGCACCAGAGATTACCCTAAGATCTTCACCGCCTGTAAGGAGATATCCATTGATAGCCGGATTAGGGCCAATGTAAGTAGCATCAATTCTATCCGCTAATAGCGATTCAATTGCAGAAGGTCCAGCATTGAATCTAAATGTCTCAACAGTAACATTATTTCCTAAGGTGTTCTGAAAATCTCCATTATTTAATCCAATAACGGCCTGTGAATGAGTGATATTTGGAAAGTAACCAATTCTCAGAGTCTTTTTCTGATCATCTGTCGATTGTGCACTGGCTATTGATATGGGTGCTGATATCAATGCTACTGCGGTTATAATCATAGTAAAGACCAAGACGATATGTCTTACTCTATTATCAAAATTCTTTGGAATCTTGATTTCTATTCTTTCTGACTTTTTATTCATCATAGGTATAGCACATAACGTTACTTATTATTCATTTTCAATGTGCCGTTTTTCTTAAAATTGTGCAGTTTAAGCATATATTCTGCGCCGACCAAAAAGTTATAATATCACGGCATCCCACCAATGTGGACTTATCGTATTTGTTTTGCAGGTAATTTGACGAGAACTGATGATTGTAACTAACCGAGATTTTCTCTGCATATTGTAAACTTGGAGTGTTATGACTAAAAATGTAAAAATCCAAGGAGCATGATTTTGAAAATGACATTCGAATGCTTGCACAGGATAATATCCCAGGTTAGAAAATATATCTAATTTTACGAAAATGTGCACCTTGATACTATTCATTCCTACCAATTTTGAAAGAGTTCACCCCAATTTACTAATCAATAGTAAATTAATGCTACCAGTTAGCATTATCGATCATGGAACCGTATTCAGTCCTTTGCTTTTCAATACTTCATTTAAAAGTCCAAGATCATAGATACTTCCTAAATCTATTTCACCGCCACTTCCTAGATTTAGGTAGCCCAAGTCGTTAGCATCCTCAGCAATCTTATTAAGTGATGCTGACAGGGGATCATAGGTAAATTCTATCCTTGAAAGTGCATCCTTTATTTGGTCTTCTGGATATGTCTTACCAGTAATTTCCTTTAGTCCTTCATTGAATGCAACCGATAATTCTTGAATATTTTTTTCATCAATTTCAGTATCATTAGTTTTTGATAATTTTTGATTTATCCATAGCGTCTCATCGACATGAGCTTCAAGCAATTTCTTTACTATTTCAGGGTTGTCTTTAAGAAAGTCGGTTCTAGCCAAAATATTAGCTGTGACGAATTTACCTTCAGGCGGCCAGAGATCCCTCTCGTCGACCAAGATAAATCCTTTTCCCTGTTCTTTTAGAATGGCACCCAATGGTTCAGGTACCCATGCCCCATCAATCTCTTTTTTTAGAAATAACGTGATAATATCTGCAGGTTTTGCTACTACTACTGTTACGTTCCCACCATTTTCAACAGTATTAAAACCATTGTTGATCAAATATTTTCTCAAAGCAACATCTTGTGTGTTACCTAATTGAGGGGATGCAAATTTCTTTCCACCTAGGTCATTGACTGTTTCTATTCCTGAATCATTTCTAACTATAAATGATGCGCCACCGCTAGATGCACCAGAAATAATGCGTAACCCCTCTCCCCCGGAAACTACATATCCATTAATAGCTGGGTTAGGACCAACATATGCAACGTCAATTTGTCCTGCATAGAGAGCTTCAATCGCAGAAGGACCGGCGGTAAAAACAAACTCTTTCAATGTTATATTACCAAGATTTTTATCATTATCGAATACTTTCATAAAATCTCCATTGTTGAGGCCAATGATAGCTTGAGCATGATTTAGATTAGGAAAATACCCAATTTTTAAAGAATCCGTCTTAGCATTTGTACTTTGACCGGCAGAACTAGTTGTGTTCTCTGCCTGGCCAAGCAAGGAAGACCAATTAAAATTAATATTAGAAGAAAAAATAACAGCTATAACTATGGCAAACGAAATACCCAATTTTGCTTTTGAATCCATGATATTTTTTTTGTAAAGGGGATGTATTAGTAATTAGAAATAGGCAAAAAATGTATGTTACACGTAATTTTTGCCAAATTACAGTCATCCTGATTCATAGAGATCTATTTTATCTATTCTACCCAATTTATCATTACAATTTAGGGCCTAATTGAGGATAAGTAAGGGAAAAGAAGTGTCAACCAAAAACGAATTACCTATTTTCGATATCCTGTTCTTGTCTTAATCCCCATTTTTCTCTAACCTTATCTTCTAGTTTTGCAAAGATTACTTTATCAAATATCATTCCTAATGCGAAAATAGTAATCATGGATGCTATTATCTGATCCATCAGTTGGAATTCTCTGCCTATTAACAGTATATGTCCTATTCCGACCGCAGCAGCCATAAGTATTTCCGCTCCGACCAAAGCGTGCCATGCAAATGACCACGCTTGTTTTATTCCTATTATTAATGCAGGAGTGGCTGCTGGTATCATTAAATATCTAAATAATGAGAAACCTTTCGCGCCCATGTTTCTTGCAGCCTTTAAATATATTGGAGGTATATTTCTTATTCCGCTGTATGCAGACATCATGACTGAAAATACTGAACTCATTATGACTACAAATAATATTCCAATATCATTTAGACCGATAAGTAAGATGGCAAATGGAACCCAAGCAACACTCGGAAAAGATTGTAATCCTACCGCAAAAGAACTCATTGTTTTTCCAAAACCACTAAATCTTACCATTGCAAGTCCTACACAAACTCCTATTCCTATTGATGCCGCAAAACCAATCAAGAGCCTATAAAGGGTCATTCCAATACTTACTAACAAAGTGTTATCTAGAATTAGTTCATAGAACGATTCTACCACCATTAGAGGAGATGGTAGTGATACTTTTGGCCAAATCCCACTTAAATATGCTAGTTGCCATAGACCAATAAAAACTGCAATAAATAAAACGGTATTTGAGAATTCATCAAATTTAATTTTCTTTTTCAAGGGAATCTTTCTTTTCTTTGATCTATTATCATCCAAAGATATGATTTCTGATTCTTCGATAGATCGTGATTCATCCAGATTATTTTCTATATCCTCTTTAATTTTCCGTTTATTTTCGTCATCTTCGGGAGCTTTGTACAAAGAAATCCTGTTTATTATTAGGCCTCCCGTATATCAATTTTCTTTCATAGGCTTTTACAGATTGTTTTCTTGAATCTTACAATCACTATTGCCTATCTTAAAATTGGCTACTTAATTAGATATATTGACACAGGACCATCAGTTACATAGCATTTTTTTGATAAAAACCAATCTGCTTTTACCTTTATCGTGCTATTTTTGGAAAATCATCTTAAAAAAATATTCTGGCATTAAGCATGTTTTCACATTTTCATAAACCTGTAAAAATAAGCGAATAAAATCAAAAAATATCTAATTTCTGACAGGAATATCGTGATTACAAAAGGGTAACAGCAAATCCTGCATCTATCTTAGATCGTACTGTACTTTCTATATCCATTCAGCCTTGACCAAATTGTAGACTTTTTTTCTTGTGTCATCTAAGCTATTCTTTTCTATTATCAATCCTTGTTCTTTGAGTTCTTCGACTGAAGCTTGAACTGTTCTCCG
This sequence comes from uncultured Nitrososphaeraceae archaeon, assembly GCA_963759575.1. GTDB lineage: Archaea > Thermoproteota > Nitrososphaeria > Nitrososphaerales > Nitrososphaeraceae > Nitrosocosmicus. The sequence continues at coordinate 111,901 of CAVWZU010000002.1, forward strand.
CGGTAGATTGGTAACATAGATCAATTCGCTTTGATCAATAGGATGTTTACTCCTAATTATGTAGTGAATAAATTTTGTAGCAGGACTACCTTCTGGTCCTTTCTTTACTGGTGTAATGCTAAAGCTTGCTTTAGATAGGAAACCTCTCCTTTGAGATTCTATAGATAATACATTATTGAGTTTTATTTCACCCATATTTACCCGCTGGCCAAATTCTGCTACTAATACTGCTTGCTGAATCTCTAAGGGAGCCTCAAAAATTATGCTATTAGGATTAATTTTTGAAGTAATAGCAGAAAGCAAATTCCATCTGATATCTCCCTTTTCATCATAGATACCGACGTTATATCCCAAATTTGCTTCTAGGACTATTTTCTCTTGGCTTATCTCTAGAATTTCATTCATCTTCTTTATTGTTTCATCAACCGATAATTGCCTCCTCGGATCTTTGTGCCCTATTTTCCATTGAGCCCTCATGTCATACGAATCAACTATTTTTAAAATCTTCTTTTTTTCCTCAAAAGTAAGATGAATGCTGTTTTCACTTATTTCAATTATATCAAATCCGATTGCTCTTGCACTATCCATAAATTTATCAAACACTTTTTCACGAATGGCATATTCAGTTAAAGTACTCCCCGTGGAAACAAGAACATTAGACTGATGATAAAAATCAATTCTATTAATGAGACTTTGTTGTTTCAAAAGAAGTGGAAATGCTCCATATATCTTGACCATATCAATATAAGGAGAAATAGTTTCAAAATTCTCTTTGTCAAGACCTTGAAATTTGTCTATAATGTATGTAATACCATCATGACGGGGTTTTTTATGATCTATTCTATCCTCAATCAGGGTTTATAACATTAATGGATGTATGCAGAATTTACATATAATTAAATTGATATATGCATTTTCCCAAGAAAACAGTAGACTAAGAGCACTAATTTTCGCATAATATGTTAAATTGACGCATTATCAAGGTTATAGCTTTAGTCGCTTCATTACTTATCCATTTTGTCTATTTCTGCTATTGCGTCTTTGTCTAGGGATCGAAATTCTACAAAATTGTTAATTCTGACTATGAATGCTACAGATTGATTAACGGATTGTTTAGACCGCCGTTTAGTAACTATAAGACGCCTGCAATCAAAGTTGTCTTTCCAGAACTATATCGGGGGTTCTGATTCAAAGCATGGTCAATAGCGACACCTTTTGAATGGTCTAATAACATTTTCATGAAAATGAATACTTTTCCAGCGTTGCTATAAATTAATATTTCCTAAACAGTATTTTGTTTTGGAATAAAAACAAAATAAACAGGGCAAGAAATGGTATTGAGGCAAATAGTTGTTTTTAGTGCCTTTGATATTATCTATTTGTTTTACCACCATACCTGATCTTGCAGTTTTAGAATCGTCTTCTCTAGTTTACTGTGGAAATAATTGTGCGGTTTAGATCCTGATTAATTGTTTCAACCTCTATAACTGGATCATTCACAAATAAGTCATTTGATTCAGAAATGATTTCTCGGGTAATTGATTCTACTAGAGGATGATCGATACTACGCGGTCGCGGTATATTCACAACAACTTGCTTTTTAATATTGGCCAATTTGGGAGACATAACGATAACTCTGTCACCCAATGCCACTGCCTCATGAATATTATGAGTTACAAACAAAATAGTCTTTTTGGTTTCTTGATGAATTCTCAAGAGATGTGAATAAAGAATTTTCCTAGTCTGAACGTCTAAAGCGGCGAACGGCTCATCCATTAACAAGATTTTGGGATCTAATGCTAATGCTCTGGCTATTGCAATCCTTTGTTTCATTCCTCCTGATAGTTGGTGAATATAGGCGTGGGTAAAATTGGTCAATTGAACCATTTCGATTAATTTCATGACTTTTTCTTTCCTCTTTTCTTTTGGGATACTTGCAATTTTTAACCCAAATTCAATATTTTCAAAAACTGTTAGCCAGGGAAATAAAGCTCCTTCTTGAAAAACTACTACTCTATCTGTACTTGGAGACAGGGCAATAGGTTTCTCGTCAACAAATATATCTCCATCAAATACTTCATCAAGACCGGCAACTAAATTTAGTAACGTACTTTTTCCGCATCCAGAAGGACCTACAATAGTAACAAACTCTCCATTTTTGATACTGAGATTGAGTCTATTGATAACAGTATGTTTGGAATGAATCTTGTTATTCTTGTCAGTAAATTCTTTAGAAATGTTTTCAAGTTTCAAAATTGAACTATCAGTAGATTGAATAGGATTTGCTAAACTAGACATGCTTATTATATAGATGAGAATTTATATAATTAAAGCCCTATACGCAACATTCGCCGATATGTGTCATACCCGCACACTTCCTGAGAATAATGCGTCTTTTAGAGATAATATGTAGAACCTGCATACTTAATATCATGTATTTCGTAGTTTATACATTTGCTACAACTAAGTGGTTCTGCATTGGCCCCATATTTATCGTACAAGATGTAGTGACGGATGAAGAATTTAGAATACCTTCGAGTCAAAACTAATTTTACCATTTGCGGTATATAATTGTTAACGATGATTCCTAAATAATCCGATTACTCATCAATAATTCAAAGATAATTCTAAAGATCAGTTTCCCGTATTTAACATTCTTATTAAATTAATCCAAATGATGCCAAGAACAGGCTTTTGACATACAGTTTTCCACTATATTTTGGAATAAACAACTTTTGAATAAGTTCCTATATGCAAGATCTGCGTCTATTAGCTAAATATAACATATTATTAAACATATCTAAAAGACTTAATCTCATTATATTTTATTGAAATTGATACTTATTGTGGATTTACTAATCGAAATCCAGTACTTTTTTGTATTTTTTTCATAAAGAGTGTTTAATAACTAAGTAATACCTTATATTGGTGATTGGCAGTCCAATCCAATCAAATAGTTACTTCATGCAGAAACACAAAAACAGTACGTATTCATCATAGTCTGTGATTCAGGTATTAACCGAGCCCGTGCCAGTACATGGTTAAGGTGATCAACCTGAATCACAATCTTTCTTGTAGAAAAAGTAGAATACATGCAAGTTTATGAGCCATTTATCGCATTAAGAGATTAAAGTCCTGCTGTAGTAAGTGACTAGACAATGTCATCTCTCTGTAGTTTATTTAAAAACTTTGGTAAATATTGCTAAGAGAAATTTGCTCATTTTGACCAAAAAAAAATCATCAATATATCTTGTTTTATTTTACTTACTTTATCTGGTAGGCAATTCTCATGGTAAGAACGAAACTGACTTTTTTCACTCTAGAATCTACAGCAGAAGTGTGGATACCCTATTTCAAAATCCTTTTGTGATGGGATTAAGTCACAGGCCGGGACCAAATCTTCAGTAAATTGATATCTTGGAATCATGGGTCTCATTTTTGATATTTAGTAAGAGAACTCTTAGTAAGTTGATCTAAAAAAACATGTCTGAAAAGGATTTTCAGACTTTAGAATACATATTCTGTAAAACGCATTGTTCCTGATTATTGCAAGAAGAAGTAGCAAATTCTGAGTGCATGGTTCACCAGAGCTTAGTGAGTCGATAAATAAATGCAAGCGAACTAAAAAAACCACGTAATGAGGTTCAATAAATAAATTTAATAAATTTAATAGGATACTAGCACATTCTTTGCTTTTATTTGTGACTTCAATCGGACCTTCTTTTCTTTATCAGTTCTTATGTATTCTGATAGATTTTGCTGGTACACCTGCAACAATGTCTTCATCTACAACGTCATAGATAACAGAACTGCCTGAACCCACAATAACTTTATCACCTATTTTTATCTTATTTTTTATGGTACTATTTAGTCCTAACCAACAATTATTACCAATGGTTGTACTCCCTCCTACTATTGTTCCTGCTGTTAATTCGGTATTTTTTCCAATGTTAACATTATGGGCTATATGACATAAAGCATCAATCTTGGTTCCTTGTCCTATAATTGTGTCAGAGAGCGATCCTCGTGCGATAGAGCAATTTGCAAATATTTCTACATCGTTTTCTATCACCACTTTACCATAGTGAGGAAATTTTTCTAGATCTAAAGTATCATCTGCTCTTTCAAATGCAAATCCATCAGAACCAATGGTTGTATTTGGTTGAATGGAGCAATTATCGCCTACTTTACAATTTTGCAAATTTGCTTTTGATTCTATAATAGTATTATTGCCAACAGTACAGTCATCACCTATGACTACGTAATCGCCAATATAACAATCTCTTCCTATCTTAGCTGAATTCGCTATAACAGAACTTTTGGATATACCAACCTTAGGCAGAGCAAGGGTAATTCGCTTTGCAAGTCTTGTAAATTCAAGTCTAGGATTATCAACAAATATCAATAGTTGTCCTTCCTTGTGATTTGGATATACCAACCCCTCCATACTTTTTTTACAAAGTATTACACCAGCATTTGATTGTGAAATAGAGAGCATGCCTTTGTATTCCTCAGATGAACAAAATGAAACATCCCATGATTTTCCGCTGTTTAAAGTGGACAAACCTTTTGTTAGAATTGACTTTATTATTGTTTCCTGGGCTTCCATTTTATAACCTGAGTCAGCAATGTGGTGTAATAATGATTCAAGGTCCTCAATTATAAAATTCATCCTCAATATTGTTCCCTATCCTTGAATCGGATACGAGCTGAAATTTGAGTAAACTAAAAAGAAAATCTCATCCATCTAATTTCTTTATGTTTGCAAAAGGGACAAAGCATTTTGTGACTATCTAAATAAATACTTCCCGATGCTTCAGAGAAAGAGACATTCCATGAACATTGGTTGCATCTTAGTACATATTTAAAAGCTGGAGGTTTCCTATGAATGTCCAGACCATCCTTTTCAATTCTTAAACCAACTGAATGATTTAGTTGCAAACTCATATTTAATTATTACAATGATTGTAATAAAAGGAATGCTGTGTATGATACATTGGAATATTATGCGCAAATAATTCATATACCAAAAGTATTAGTTTTATAAAATTATGTGAAACATGCAATAAGACAAACACAACTAACCCCAATCATCTGTTACTAGTAATTAGGGAGATCCTTTCATATTTCTTACAAATAAACGACCCTGTTTTTAATTAATTCATAAAATAAGAAACTAGAAAAATTTGAATGCGAATAAGAAAGATAATATTAGATTACTTATCTCATCATATTTCTACATTCTTGGGCACATTTCTTACACATTTCAGCACATTCTTTACATGCTTCCATTTTGTTACCCATTTTTTCACATTCCATTGCACATGCATCACATACCATAGCGCACATTTCACACATTTGCTTTGAGTACTCGCTTCCACGAGCCATCATCATTGCTGCCATTGTACACATCGTAGCACAATCTCTGCACATCATCATACATCTACCCATCATTCCAGCCATTTCGGTGTTAGACATACATGCAGTACAACAAGCCTCGCACATCATTGCGCATTCATTGCAGGTATCAATACAAGTTTGGTTTTTTTGATTAATAAGAGAAGTATTCATACGTAATTAATGATTCAACATATCTTATATACATGTCTAAAATATATGAAAAAAATGATAAATATATGCAAAAATTGCGTATAGATTTCTAAAAGTTAAAATAATTATAAAATTAGTATGAGATTTACGCATACAGCGATATACATAATAGGCTCGACTCAATTAAGTATGTACATTCATCAACTATCAAATTAATACCATACAAACTATGAAAGTAAAAAAGCCAAAATATTAATGTGTTAATTCTGTGCCGGATTTTTAGATGCTGATAACATTTAGACAGATCGTGTTTCCTATTCATGATATTCAAGAGTAAAATCTCATCTCCTTAGATGTTCAGATTCAAAAATGTTATTTTGTGCCATATTGAGATAATTTTGATAGACAAACTTATGCACTTAAACGATTGATACTAAAGATAGGTTATATTTCTTTCATATATTTTTATAGAAACATGAATATTAAAATTCAGAGTAAATTCTCTATTTTATTTCTTTGATTCTACCGGTTCTTACATCGTATATAAAACCACTCACTGAAGTAGCGTTAACAAGGAATGGATTGTTCCGAATTCTGTGTAATTGCTTTTTTACGTTCTCTTCTAAATCGGTAAATGTATGAAATACTATGCCTGAAGATTCTGAATTGTATTTCTCCGAGATTTTCTTTTGTAGATCTTTGTCACTAAATGTCAACATGCCACAGTCTGTATGATTTATTACAATAAATTCTTCAGTTCCGAGTAATTCGTGTGAGATGATTAATGAGCGTATGGCATCTTCGGTAACAATCCCACCAGCATTCCTAATAATATGAGCTTCGCCGAGCCTCAGCCCTAATAATTCATTCACATTCAATCTTGCATCCATGCATGCGAGGACGACAACTTTCTTTGAGGGAGGCAAAGACAGATCCCCATGCTTGAAACTTTTAGCGTATTCCTCATTCTGGGATTTTATCGACTCCAATTGTGTCATATAATTAATTGGTTTCTAAACATAGAATTACCTTCCGAAATGAGTCATTTAGGTGCTTTTTGTGTGAAAATTTCATCTTGGTCAGTAAATCGGCGTATTTCTTTACTGCTTCATTTTACATCTTTTTTTGGCAAATTATTTCCTGAACCAAATAGTTTTGAATTACAAGCTGATTGTAATGTGAGCGGGTAGGTAAACCAAATCCTATGCAATACCTTTTATCCTAGTAACCGCAATTAAAGTTTGACCTGCAAAAAGGATAGTAGGTATACCTCGGAAGTAGCCGGGAAACATAACATGTTCACATGGCTAATACTGTTCAGAATCTTGTGTATCTATGAGCTTGGGCCAAATTATGAAATTGATTCATATAAAGCAATCAAACCTCTTATCATTCTGTCAAATCCGGCCATTGTCAGCAACTTCTCTTTTGCTTGGAGGTGATCGCGTACCAATCAAAAAGAGATATTGGTTATCTTCAATGCATATTTCAGAATGCTTTATTGGTTCTTGTATGACTCCAATTTAGACGGTTGCAAAAATTTATGGTGATTCAAGCTTTAGCGTTAATTGTAACTGAGAAATCTCGTTGTCTATGATTTGTGTTTCTTCACTTGATCTAATGTGCTTTGTGAGATTCCTGCAAGCCTTGATTTGAGCCCTATAGATCTCTGTCTTTTTCAAATAGTAGCTATTAAGAGGCTCTATGAATGAATATAGGATTTCTCTCCCTTTTGAATTGCCTCCAATTTTCGCATCTAATTCAAACAGTGTTTCTCCTTCAAGTTCATTCATGTATTTTCCCTCCTTGGTACCTTGTATTTTATTGATTTGTGAGCTGGTTTGCCAGCTCTATTTTCTAAGCAGTAAGTCATTGAAGAACAGAAAAGACCATTTTTTTTCTTGGTTAGAGTTATTTTGTGCATGTGTAGGAAGATAAGAAACGTAAACATAAAAAGGATTTTAAATATGCAAAAAAAGATGAAACTAAGCAGACAACATGCTTGGTTTACGATAATTCGCTTATTAGGGTTTAGAATTGATGGCTGGCTGGGATGTGAGAATTTAAAAAAAATCATAAAATAATTTATCCTAGTGAGAAAATTTGTTTACAGATTAGCAAAGGCGTAATGGTAAAATAATCTTCCACGAGGGGTAAGATCAATGTTGATTATTTTAAGAGGGAGCAGATTCTAACCAAAAAACAACCTTACTATGCGAGGTATTGACTTTGTAAAAAAAATAATAAACAGAAAAAAGCTTTAAAGCTGACCCAAATCGGCTTTCAGGAAGACACAACGAATGTTATTAGGTTTGAAAAATCCACTTTGTTGTCAATCAATATCGAGTTGGCTCAGTGACATTTATATTTAAAACAATTTGATAACAAAATGCACTCCAACAAGGGCCATTGAAATAACTACTTACATAATTTGCACATAATCACAGAATTTTTCACATAACATAATGATATTAAGTATCAAGGGGATTAATAATCTAGTAATAAGTAATGTCGTTCGGAATTTTCAAAGAAATAGAAAGACTAGTAGAGTATATTCCTATTGAGACGGATATGGATGGAATAGGCAAACTCTCCAGTGACGTAGATATCGACTCTCACTTTTATTTTGAAGATCTTGACAGAATAGCTGTAAGGCTAGGTATCTTGGAAATTGGGAAAAGCACCATAAGTCTCCGAGATATAATTAAACTGCTAAACAAATTTTTAAAGGATGCAAAAGTTGAAGAGTTTGTAGAAAGCCCACGAAAATATGAACAATTATTGACTAGTGGCTCTGGTTTGCCTTTGAAAAATTTGTTGTTTGAATTTAGTCTATCAGCTTTGGCTGGGGATAAACTAGATGCAAAAATATATTTAACCCATACTTATCATATACTAGGTCTGAGAAGAAGCTTGGTCTTACTCCTCTCTATAATTGTTAATGAAATTGAGAACATAAAATATGATGCTGACGTCAGAGAATTGTTCACACTTTTAGCACTTATGTCGGAACCAAATAATGTTGATATTCATTTTAGTATAGACGAAAATGGGTTTAGCAAAAGATACAGTGGATATTTACAGGAACTTCAAAAATTAACATTACCAAAGAGAGGTAAAGATCCAATTGATCTTCATTCGATAAAATTCTACTAGATCAATTTTTTTATTTCATATTACTTAATTCTTACCTTATTTTGCATTGCTCAAATTAGCCGAAATTATGACTATTATTGAAAGTATTTGAAATGGGAGAAATGTGACCAAGTTATCCTATGAATATGTAAATTCAACACCATTCAAGAATTTTTTGCATATTTGAGAGTAGTATTATACGGGTTAGGGTAATTAATCTTAATGGAAAATTAAGAAATTTCATATAAAAAATATTTAGGACTCGCAGCCGTCATTTTTGTGGTAGTACTTGTAACTAGTAACTTCGATGTTGCGTTCTCTCAAAACAATACAGATGAGGCCCTAAATCTAAATTTGACTGGTGGTGACCTCCTCTCAACAATAAACTCCACTGGGACTACTGACTCAAATGGGACAGATTCTAATTCAACATATGCACCTTAATAGATAAGTTTCTACATTATCATCTTTTTTTAAATCTTTATAATTCTAGCATTTTAGATACTAATAATTGTTTAGACAAATGTAACAAGTTCTGTTTGCTGTTATGTTCACAGCACACAGAAAGCTCCATAAAGAAATGCCCTTTGTTTGCTAAATAGGGGATAGATTTGCCCATAACTCGATAAACCTTCACATATCATAAGAATATTATTACTAAATCGCCAGTATTACTATATCGCGTTCTAGCAAATGCGATAAAAGAACTTAATTCATGCAAATTGCAGGCAAGGTAGTTGCATTGAACGTTGAAGGTAAGGCTGTTTTATTGTAGTAACCTTATAGTAAAACTGCTAAAACAATGCTTCTACCACCTTGCAATTTTTTCTTGTCTGTTCGTTTTTATCATGCTTTAGGTTGGATGTGTAGATAATTGAAATTCTTCGTAGTCTCCTGACAATGTGACATTCGGATTACACCGGATAATATGATCGTAGCATAGCACAGACTTCAACAAAAAAAGGAAAATTAACTGCCTATCTCATGACTGTATTCTCCATCCCAGAGGCAGAAACCAATAGATAGACACTTCTAATCGGAACGTAACCCATAAAAGTTATCATACTAAGAACAAGAACCCATAATTTATTCATTTTATTCAAATCGTAAGTCTATTTCTCAAACACATTTAGTTAATATGAAATACCACGGCTCCTCCAAAACCATAACTTATTTCTTACTTTCTCTAACAAAATTGGTTCTCTCCACAGATAAAATAACAAAGGAAACATACCTACAGATTTAACTAATTTATTTAATTCCGTTCAAAATTCGGACAATTAAGATGTTCCTAATGTTGCTGTAATTTAAGATATAATTGAACCTATTTAGGGTGATAATGTTTCTTTATCACCGAATTTTATTATTACCATCTGGAAGATGATTAAGCAATTACACCAAATTATTCCTTCTTAGAACGGTCTATCTGGTAAATATTATTAAAAACTGCTTAGTAACCACTGAAATAGTAAAGGCGTCAATTGGAAGTTCACAGTGGGAACTTTCTCATGCTTTTGCATCCATATTATGGTAGCAGTTGCTTCATCGAATACATAACCTTCGGTTCGACAACCTTCACGTAAGGCATTCGATTGGAAGAAGTGAGCAACACGATTCAATTTTCCTTTCATAGACACTTATCACATGATTGTAGCCTTTACAACTTCATTATAGTATCAGGTCAATAGGACCCGATGAATTACACCTTTTTCAAGGAGTCTGAGTGCAAATAACTAAACACAATGAATATTTATTTTTGACTTAAATTATCCATTTGTATTCTCAGAATTGAAACTAATAATTTTGAATCTGTCATATCAGCCGCTCATCGTTGGACTTGCCTATATAAAATTCCTGATCTTCCTACGTAAGAAATTTTGTGAAAGTAACTTTATTTATGTAGGTTTACCAATTTTCGAATATACAACATACAAATCTTTGACTCCTACAAACTCAACTGATTTCTATACTAGGCATTTAAAGTATGTTGCATATATAATTATACATGACATCTGACGAATTTGAGAATAAAAAAAGAGACACTAAGAATGTTCTAGACGAAGCAGGAGATAAACTAAAAGCAGGTGCAAAAGCAGTAGGTAATAAACTCGACGATACCGACAAAGACACTGGGACAGAGTATAAAAAAGAAAAGCTAAAAGAAGATTTGAAATAAGAGATTTATTTCAAATTTACAGAACATAATTTTTATCAATTTCAAATAACCCAATTTACGAAACCACTTTTAATAGTTGAAAGTGCTTCTTATTGCAGATCATGCTAAATAACGAAAAAAGAAAATTACAAAGAAATAGTATTAGTTAATGTTGGTTAGTATGTATTCAAATAGTCTACTACTAGATGCCGAATAGTATTCAAGGTTTTCGCTTGTGCACTCGGGGCATTTATTCAAAGAATTCACTCTAGTATGATAAATTCTAGGTGCCGCTGAATAATAATAACAACTTTTGCATTGAATTATTTGCATCTGTCCTTTTACCGGAATGTACTTTTCATGTGATCTCTGATTGAGAGACCGGAAACTTCTTCCACCTTTTACTACTTTTTTTTGGATTTTTTGGACCTTCTTATTCTTGCCTAACTTATTGAGTGCAGGTTTTGTCAAAGACATAGGTAATATAATAAATATTTAAGATATAACTAAATCTCTAGAAGCAATGAAAACCATATATGTGAAAATTATGCCAAGTATTATTTGATTTATTTGTAATCGCGTATCCCCCGCAGGAAGAAACAAAAACAGATGCACAATTCACATATATCTACAATAAAATATACTAACCAGTGCATAGATAAGATATCAATACTTAATTAGGTATGGCGCAAACAACTAAAATCGAATTTTCCAATCCGTAAGTATTGGTTGATACACAATGGGTTGAGGAACACTTAGACGATCCTAATTTAAGGATAGTAGAAGTTGACTATGAATCTAATGCGAATTATCATCTAGGTCATATCCCAGGAGCAATTCTGCTTGAATGGATAATTGAAATAAATCGCTCCATCTCAAGGGACATTCTTTCTCCTGAAAGTTACAAAGACATACTTCGTGAGCTTGGAATTGATGATGATAAATCCACCACAATTATCCTATACGGAGACTAACAATTGGTTCGAGGCATTTGCTTTTTTGGGTCTTTAAGTCTCATGATTTTGAAAACTTGAAGCTGATAAACGGGGGAAAAATGAAATGGCTTTGATGAAGACACACTGATATCAAAAGAAACAGTTGTTCCCAAAGGGAGGTTCGACCTCGATGAATCGTTTAACGCGATGCAAAAATCTGAGTTTATCTTTCAGACATCCGAGATTCTCTCGTGAGTAGAAGGAGATTTCAGATTAGATTAGTAGATGTAAGAAACCCCCACTGAATATACCGGTCAAATAACCTCACCGCCCGGATATCCTACTGATCGTGCTCAAAGGGCTAGTCACATCCCTTGAGCTCATAACATACCTTGGGCGCAGGATCTGAAAGAAAATGACCCATTTACATCTGCTAAGGGGCTATCCCATATTTATCATGCAAGAGATATTCTCCCTGCTAACGAGGTGATTACTTATTGCAGATTAGGAAAGCGATCATCTCATTCATGGTTTGTTTTAAAATATCTTTCAGGATATCCGGATGTTAAGAATTACGATAACTCGTGGAAAGAATGGGGAAATCTAATTGGAAATCAAATTGAAAAAGAAATAATATTGAAAGCAAGTACACCAGTACCATCAACAAGATAAAGTGGGAAATCAATAGAAACTTTTCAGACTCAAAGATATATTTTTTGAGTCTGCAATGAAACCCAACTTTATATTCTTTTAAAACTATACAAAAAAATTGCCGATAACGATATCTGATAATTTGTAATGCTGGCACCAAATGGAACTAAACTACTCATGACTATTGGAAGGAATATTATACAAACTAGATACTCATAAAAATAAATATCGAGGTTTTCGATGTCAAGTGGTCAAATATCCATTGCGTGTTTAAGGAAAACCTGACTCAAAATATAATCCTACTATCCAACTTACCATCAAGTAAGTAGATTTATTAATTTCAATAAGGTTCTAGTCCCTAAATTAGTAGGTAAACAGGATTGCGATTTGGAGAATTATATAATAAATACAAAGATTATGTCTTATTTAACAAAAACATACTAATTTCAGGTGTTTTTGCTTTCTTTGCCGGGGCTATCTTTACTCAATTTTTTTCTGAAATCAACTCCGATAGTCTATCAAACTCAATTGTTACTCTAACCTTCGAGTATTGTGTTTACATTCCAATTTTTTCATCTTTATTCTACCTCGACAATAAATCTCGTTATTTTGAAAAAGAGACAGGGAAAAAAAATTATAGTGTGATTAAGACAGATATCAAAAAGCTGATTACTGCTTTTGCGATTTCTGAGACTATCTATTCAGTTTCGAAAGTTGTGCTTCATTACCAATTATTAACCCTTGGTTTCATTGAACCATATCAGACCTCAATGATAGCTTCCATCATTGCTTGGATAATTTTCCTGTTGGTCATTAATCTAAGTATCAGAGCAGTTCACCTCTTTAAATCAAAATAGGTCATCAATTTTGGACTATTACTCCTTATATCCTTTTTTTAGGAGTAGCTATCCGCTTAGACAAATTTTCGAAAATACTCGCTGATGATCAACAACTGCTCAAGTCAATCGATGATCAGAAATTTAATTTAGTAGTTATTAATATTACCCTATCGATATTAAATAAAGACATGAGGATTGGTGCGGGGATTGTATTTTTTGATGACGCTAAAGGGTTGAAGAGATGCCTACACTCAATTGCATCCAACGTTGATTTAGTCATAACTATTGATGGAAAGTTTAAGGAATTTGATGAGGACTATGATATAAGCATTGATGGGTCTAGAGAGGTCGTAGAGTCATTTCCTAATGCGAAATATTATTGTTATCCTAATATTACTGAGATAGAAAAACGAAACAAGTATTTAGAGATCGCTGCTAAATTGGGAATTGATTTTTTGATTGTAATAGATTCGGATGAGTATGCTGTAATCGATGAAGAAGAGTTGAGGAGGAATTTGAATTTCATTAAGGCTGGGAAGGAACTGTCGGAAGCTTGCAATGAATTTGTTCCTGAAGTCTATGGAATAAAGATGTTTGATGAACAATATGAAAAACAGAACTTAATTATAGAAAGATATAACGAAAGGTTGCTTTACAAACCCGGGTACCTTCGATATTCTGCAATCCATAGTAATTTAATAGATATCAATAACAGTAATAGAAATTTTACTACATCAAAATACACCGGTGAAATCGACGGCATCACATTATATAATGATGATCGTCTTAGAAGTCCAAGCTATATTAGTAAAAGTTTAAAATATCAAACCTATCTATTTAATTCCGAAAAGATGGAACGAAAAAGAATAGTAGGATATGAAACATTGAGATATAAATAAAAATAGTTACTTATCCAGCATCAGAATTCTTTCAAATTACCACTATTCTTTGAATCCGGAATTAATGATTGGTCAAGGATTAGTCTGGCCCTAGTAGCACTTTTTTCCTTGTCCTTTATTTCAAGCATTAGGTCATAACTAAAATCATTTGTTGAAAATATGAAGTTTTTGAACTTTATTTCATCTAAAGTACTAGCATGTTTTCCTTTTCTGAAATTTGGTTCTTGAATGCTATAGTCCATCATCAATAAGCCATCTCTGTTTTTGTCCCATGTACTGTCTGCGGACCTAACGGCATTTTGAATCGATTGACCATCATTCATACATTCTTGGTGAAATACATCCAGCAGGACGGGAATATTCGTTTTGTTGTGTATTCTTAGGCAGTCATTTAAGCTATAACGATAATCATCATTTTCGATAACCAATCTCGACCTAATTTTATCAGACAAGAGTGTATTGTAGATTTTAATGAACCTCTCCAAAGAGGAAATTTTGCCATTGTAAGTTCCTCCGACGTGAATCTGTATCTTTGCAGTATTATCCAGATCCATTGCGTTGAGAAAGGCAGTTTGGTAATTGATTTCTCTCAAACCGTTTAGTACCACTTCATTATTAGGTGAATTTAATATGACAAATTGGTCTGGATGCATCGAGATTCTAATTTTCTTTTCTTTAACAATTTGACCGATATAATACAAATCTTTCTTGAAGTAATTTTCCCAATCAAATGTACATATTGGATGAGAAGCGAATGGAATTATTTCAGAACTAATCCTAAAGAACAGGAAATTATGCTGAATGTTAAAGTCCAAGATTTCTTTGAATACCTTCAGATTATAACTGACCGCCTTGATTAATTTTTCTTCGGAGTATGAAGCTAATCTAAATGTGGAGATAGTTTTTTTTCCTAATGATTGGTTAATGCAAGGATATCCTATTTTCATAGACTCAGACTTTATCTTCCAAATATTGTTGAAGGTTTGTCTTGACAACGAAAGATTCGCCTTTGGTGTCTCCTTCCAAAATTGTTTTAGCTATTAGAACTAAGGACCTCTTTATACATGACGTTTTGTTCTTTGGGTCAGTTGTAGGATATAGTCTCACTGTTATTCTGTCTGACTTTTTGAGCAATTGAATAAAATAGTTTTGAGAAAATTCAGGTTCGATTGTAATTGTGTCTATTAGAATAGTATCCTTGGAAACACTTTGAAATGAGTCCTTAAAATTATAAATGCACCCACCATCAAGGCTGCTTCTAATAATCCTACTTTTAAATTCACTATGGATCAGATCAAAGTTGACTCCACTATTGATGACGATGTGAGGCATATCTAGAATTGTTATTTTATAGTTAACCTATAACTAAACCTAAAATCGGACATATGAAAATTCTATTGACCACTGAGATTCTCGGTTTTTGTCATAAAAATGGTAAAAAGTTAATTTTATGACGTTAAAAACCTCTGAGGACAAATTCTCTAAATTCAATAATTCATTCTCTTTCCAGATAAGGCTTTAAGTTCCATCAATCTACCCGAAATGTATCCTAAAAGTACTCCGTAAATGATATGAAAAGCGAGGGAACCCAGAATGATTATCGGGTAAAGGCCTTCAAAACTTGCGACTATCGAAAATACATATTGGTTTGGCGTAATTGAATCAGTAAATGAATCGATCATCGGTTGAATAGCAAATGTTGCTACCGGTACAAATAACGATGTCCATAAGATTAATCCCACAAAAATACCAGTTAATAGGCCATGCTTTGCATTATGAGGAGAAATGCGTCGCCAAAATATGGATACTTGCCCAAAAATATTACCGGCAATAGTACCTGTTAGTAAGTGCAAAGCAAAACCAATTAAAGGAGCAACAGCCGGGTCATAAAAACCCAGCGAAACCCCTATTATTCCAAAAAACGAACCGGGTGGCGTTTGGGATATAACATCAATTGAAACGAGTAATCCTGATATGCCCCAAGATGCAATGAAACCTGCTAGGGAACAATAAAGTATAAATAATTTTGGAGATTCTTCAATTTTGATTTTTAACATAGCCTGATATGGGTAATCTATTATTTAAGAAATAATAATAACGATACCATAATGCCTAACTCTTTAATACACCGTTTTTATTTCACTAGATTTTTTGGATCGAGCCTCAAGACAAAACAACTCGTTCGAGAGTGTTTTAGTTTTGGAAAAATAATTGGATTTTTTAACACTCTACCGATGCCCGCTCTATTCCATGTCTAATCTGACGCCCCAAAAGTAACCTTGCCGCATCCTCTAACGATGAATTCATGAAGGGATACCCAGAAATCAGTAACTTTTGGGGTTTTAAGACTCCATTAGAATCATTAATGGTAGTAGCGAAATCTCCAATCGCTAGTTTCATGATTTTAGAACCAATTTTCAACATAATCTTATTTTCTTGTATTTTTGAAATTATTTCAAAAAAGTCTGAGGCCATTACCGGATTAGGAGACACTATGTTAACGGGTCCACGTATGCTAGCGTTACTAATTAAATATAGGATGCTTCCTATGACATCCTCGATTGAAACCCAATTGATAACGTTACTTCCATAACCAAATCCTAGACCTACTTTTAACGGAGAAGCAAGAGTAAGTACTTTCAGAATTCCCCCTTTCGGAGATAGTATCAGACCAAAACGTGCATTTACCACTCTGATGCCTATATCTTCAACAGATTTAGATTGTGTTTCCCAGTCAACACAAAGGTTGGCTAGAAACCCGTACCCTGGCGTGGTTTCTTCGGTGACGACCTCTTCACCACGACTTCCATAATAGCCAATTGCTGAAGCGCACAAAAGCGTCGAAGGAGGTTTCTTAAGTTTCTTTATAGCGTTGCATAATATTTCCGTTGTCTTTACTCGGCTATCGTATATTCGCCTTTTCTTTATTTTTGACCATCTACCCCCAATGCTTGCTCCTGACAAATGAATAATGATGTCAAATCCTTCTAGATCACTGGGGTCAACTTTTCCGGCCTGCGGATCCCAAACCCTAATACCTGAATTGTTATCACCACTCGAGTATTTGGAAGAGGGTCTTACTAGTCTTGAAATCTGATGTCCGCCCGCGGTATCTAAAAAAGGTATTAGGGCTGACCCGATTAACCCCGTAGAACCGCTAATTAAAATTCTTTTTCCTTTGTTCTCTTTGAGCAGTCCCCCCAATTTCAAATCATTTTGAAGTATTCTGTGACGGTAACCAAATATTTGATTTAGGGTTTTATTAAGCCGATTCCCTAGAATATTGAATTTATTTAATCTATACGGTAAGGAATACTTTATGTTGTCTTCCATTATGCATCCGCCTAATTTATTAGGAGTAAATGAGTGGGTATGTTCCCAACTCTTTAAAGGTCCTTCGATCATTTTATCTTGAAATAATTGATCTTGAATGTATCCTGCGTGCTTTGCGGTCCATTTTAATTTAACAGGCCCATATTGCAGTTCTAGTATACAAATTGCTCCGTCTTCAAGTCCATTGTTCCGCTTAATTATTTTTAAAAAACTCCAGGGAGGAATCATTCTATCTATGGTCCTATATCTGGCATGATAATTGAAAACATCGTGTACATCATATGGAATTTCAACCCGTCTATTGAAGAATGCTGTTTTGTTTGAGTTCTCGCTTGAATATTTCAATAAAACGATATAATTTTAGCAGCCGCACTAATCTATTTTTTGTATTAAATTTTAGCTGTTGGCATCAGGGATTTATACATACTTGAGTTACATAATCTTTTTGTTTTGTGTATCTGTGAATCTTTTCGTTTGATTTGATCTTTCTTTGTTAAAAAATTTATAATTTCTTGCATCTAATTCGATTCTATTTTAGTTAATGTTCTAAGGTTTCCAAGATCATTATGTATTTTTTGCAGTGATTTTGAATGGTCAATAAGGTTAATGACGATAAGAGTGAGTTTGTATCTGTAAGGCAGAGAATGTAGTTATGAATTAAAGTACTCGAAATGCAAGTGTTATTTGTAAATGCTATAAGGCGAACCAGCATTGCACCCATAATGTCATCGTTCCTTAACTCACACTTGGGGCTTTGATAATTTAGTATCTTGAGGGAGAGGGATATCCTGGTAAATTAGTTTGAATTAGATCCCTGATATCTCATATTTTTATAGTTAAATCCCTCAACTTGATATTAGTTAACAATTTTGGAGACCAAGCAAATAACACTATTTCCATTACTCTTTTCTAATTTCGTGGGAACATTAGGATTTAGTATTGTTTTGCCCTTCTTGGTATTTCTTGTAGTGGATTTTGGAGGCAATTCAGTAATTTATGGAATACTCTCTTCAATATATCCAGCGTTTCAGTTGATTGGTGCCCCCATGCTCGGGAGATGGTCTGACTCTTTTGGCCGAAAGAAAGTTCTGTTAATCAGCACCGCTGGGACTTTGATTGGTTGGATTATATTTCTTTTCGCATTATATATACCAAAATTAGACCTTGTCGATACCAATATCGCTCTCGTTGGAGCTTTTACAGTATCTTTGCCCCTGGTTGTGTTGTTTGTCGCTCGTGCGATAGACGGGATTACTGGCGGAAATGTCTCTGTTGCCAATGCCTATATTGCAGACCTGTCGGACGATAAAACTAGAAGCAAGAATTTTGGAAAGATGGCCATTTCTTCAAACTTGGGATTCATAGTTGGTCCCGCTCTGGCGGGGATTCTAGGCGGGACCATTTATGGGAATATTTTACCTGTATTAGTTGCTATTTTTGTTTCGTTGGTTGCATTCATTGCAATATGGGTATTATTAAAAGAATCAAATATAGTGACAAATGAATTCAAACCAATTCAAAAAAATAGCGTTCAGAGGGCTTATTCATATGAATGCAAAGATTGCTTTAACCCTCCAAATCCTGACAAGCTAAAGTTCAAAGACATTTTCCAATTAAAAAATATATCATTAATAATGGGATTAAACTTTTTTATTTTTCTAGGGTTTAATATTTTTTATACATCATTTCCGATTCATGCAGTGTCGAGTCTAAAGTGGACGATAACAGAAATGGGTATTTTCTACGCTATCTTAAGTGGACTAATGATATTAGTGCAAGGTCCAATCCTGAGAAAGGCATCCCAAATATTTTCAGAGGGCAATTTGATAATTATCGGGAGCTTTATCTTAGGAGTGAATTTTGTATTATTTTTTTCAAACAGCAATATATTGATTTATGTTGCTGCGATTCTTTTTGCAGTTGGCAATGGATTGATGTGGCCTTCATTCATGTCTATTCTTTCAAAGTTAGCCGGAAAGCTCCATCAGGGTGCGGTTCAAGGGATTGCAAGTAGTATAGGAAGTTTGGCCAGTATTATTGGATTGATTATAGGTGGATTCCTGTATAATTCTATAGGTTCCACTACTTTTTTGATCGCTGCAGGAATTATTTTCGTCGTTTTCGTCTTGTCGTTCAAGATTCTAAAGATTCAAAGTACATTCAAAGCAAATTAAAATCATGATGATAAATGGATAAATCACAACTATAATAAATAAAAGAACAAATTCAAATTGTCACCCATATCTGTTTTTTTCATCCAATCATGTAGGGCATAAAATGTATATTACCACGGTTTTAATGTATTCGACTTAGTAAGGAATTCTTATAACTTTTATTAAATCGACACCTTAGTACACGATGAATTTAGAGGTGCGCGAGTAAATGATTTGTTAGTGCACGGAATTTGTAAATCCTATATTTTAAGATCATTTTAATATTTTTGGTAGAATATTTTATTTAATTAGAACTTAGGATATAGGAAGGTATGAAAAATTATGCCAAACAACAGTCGGAAGTTTTTTGCTCTGGGCTGACCTCTATTCTAGGCAGTGAAAGTCGGGTACGACTACCCATCGACTTAGATTATTCTGGGGTTAGAGGAATACCTGATGTGATATCAAAGATAAGAGAATTCGAGAATTTTAGGAACGCATACCAGTGGTTGGGGATTGAAATTTAAATTGAATAATGAGGAGATGTGGCCAAAACTTCCTGTCGCTAGCTGGAAGGAAACATATGAAACCTTGCATATGCTGACACAAATCGTGGGCAAGATTCGACTAGCAACAACTCCCCTGGAAAATCATTGGTGGAACTCTACCCTTTATGTTACGCCAGCCGGGCTAACCACATCGGTGATGTACCATAATGACATTCCTTTTAAAATCGAGTTTGATTTTAACAAACATTTCTTAACTATTGAGAAAGCCTTTGGTTACGTTAAGCAGATTCCGCTAGAGTCACGGCCCGTTGCAGATTATTATAACAATATAACGTCAACGCTGGAATCAATAGGGATTTCATTAAGGATCTGGAGTACCCCAGTAGAAGTGGAAAATGGGATTCCTTTTGAAAAAGATTATACACATTCAACATACGACGGTGATGCAACCAATAAGTTTTGGAGGATACTTACCCAATCCTCTAGATTATTCACGGAATTTCGATCAAGGTTTTTGGGCAAGGTCAGTCCAGTCCATTTTTTTTGGGGAGCTTTTGATCTAGCTGTGACTCGTTTTTCGGGACGAAGAGCACCAGTTCATCCTGGTGTTCCTAACTGTCCTCATCATGTAATGGTCGAAGCGTATTCTCATGAAGTTAGCAGTTGTGGATTGTGGCCAGGAGGAGGACCATTTGAGGGACCAATATACTATTCGTATTCATATCCTGAGCCTCCAGGATTCAAAGATGTCCAGGTCGAACCTGCAGGAGCATACTACGAGAGCAGTATGGGTGAATTTATTTTGCCATATGAGAACGTGCGAAAAAGCGAGTCTCCTGATCAATCCTTACTTAGTTTTCTGCAGAGCACGTATGGAGCTGCCGCCCAGACAGCAAAGTGGGAACGTAACATGTTGGAAAGGCAATAAGAGGCAATATTTAAATTCTAGGCCGAATTGTCAGGATGGTGACAAAAAAGAACAATACTACCGAGAGGGATTTTAATTATAAAACCTTATTCAAATTAAGAGAGGATATAAAGTGAGACGCATTTCATGATATCAATAGGAAATGGAATGGGTTGATTTATTCTTTGGATGGAAGATGTCGCTACAAGAATTAAGATGATTTACTAAGTATCCTCTCAGAAATAACCATCACCAAGGAATGTCACTGGTCCAAGACCCAGGAAAGATTAGTATGAATCATGATATTGATTTTGTAAAAGTAAAATAATTATCGGCCTGAAAGAAAATGATTGGGATCTTTACATGACGTTCATCAAATAACTTTTCACAACATTATCAAGACGGTCGAGACCAACCGGTTTTTTAACGACTTCTCTTACTCCAACTTCGGAGTAGTCTTTGAAATCTTCAATCTTCGAACAGCAAGCGGTTAATATCACTATAGTTTTATATCGAACACCTTGTTTTTTCAGTTGAATAAGTATATCAAGCCCTGTATATTCGGGCATCGCTATGTCCAAAAGGATAAGGTCATATTCTTGTTTTTGAATCTCAAACAACCCCTGTTGACCCCTATTGGCGACTTTGCAGTCTATACCCTGGATCCTACAATAATCTGTCACTGCCTCAGTTGTGTCAACGTTGTCGTCGATTGCCAATAAGTTCAAACTAAATTATATGATTAAACTTTACTTATAAATGTTAAATAACAATTGAATAAATAAAGAAAATTTTGAATTCTCGTAGATTTCTCCATTTCTCAGTTATGACCATTCCTCCTAGAAGTTCGGAAAATATTTGCACGCTTGACCCTCCGAGAAATGAAAAATTACTCTAACTGCTACGTCAATTTTTATCGACTTTAATCCCACAATCAAATACTCAGAAAAATATAGTCTATCTACTGTGATTTTTAACAGTATCTAAAGAAGGCGTTGTTGAGAATGCTGAGGTTTACAAGTCGAGCAAATTAATATCTGGCTAACTGAAATAAATCTTCAGTTTTCTTGATACTCTTTTTGGTGAAAAATCTTATATTTAGTTTATCGCGTAATTGATTAGGCTTATTGCGTAATATTGACAAAGACACTCCGACTGTCGTTTATAAATGATTGTTGAGTAATGAATATTACCTTTAAGAGGGTAAAGGCAGATTGCGTCAATCCTATGATGGCGCCAAAATATAATATCATCAATTCCATATTCTTTACTAATCATCTTGGAAAGTTTTAAATTTCTATCTTCCTATGTTTCGCCGTTCTGAGAGAAGCACCAGTTAGGGAAGGGCAAAATCATCACGGGCCCGAAGGGCTTCGATCCCTCGACTTCCGGCTTTCTTCTTAATTTTTTCATTAGATAGAAGGCAGGCGCTCTATCCATGCTGAGCTGACGGACCCTTAAAAAAATTTGATTAGAACATCCCTATAAAATTGTTAGGCTTAAGTAAGAATATGGGTTCTAGAGGATCTTTGGTTTTTTGACCTGGTAATTTCAACAAATTTGATTATTCCCTACATCCTTAGTTTGAGTGTAAGGCTGCATAACCGCCCCAGTATACTCATGGTCTTTGATTAAATATTAAATATGATTATCCTATACCACATATTTTGGATTAAAATGAGCCACGTCCTACTCGTCTCGAGTCGCTATTTTCCGTGGCAAAATATACTGGAACAGCATATGTTCCATCGCGATAACCAAGAATCTACACATCGAGCCAAGATTTTGCCTCAGATGAATAATTGGATCCACATCATCCTGCTGTTATATAATCCCTAACAACAGAATCTATACTCAAACTGAAGTCAACAAGAGTAGAGATTATTTTCTGGCTACGGATCTATATGCAGACATAAAACATACCTGACCTGACTAGGGTCCGTTATTAAATTTGAAGTTTGCCCTTGAATCGCCCTCATGGGAGAAAAAATTCTAGTATTGTATAAATCATTAATAATGGTTAAAAGAAGATGAGAAGTCGTAAATTTAGTCATTAACCATAGTTTTCAAAAATATCGACAGCTGTACTGACACTGACACACTAGGTATGAAAAGTGCCTAAATCTGTTTGATGCCATCTTCCATTGCCATGTCTTGTGCTAGACATAGATAACCTATTGCTATATAACCAAAGACCAACTATATACAGATATATATTGGTTAATTATGACACTGCCTATAACCCTTGTGTCGCTTTTACAGATCAAAATAATAAACGAATCGGAAAAAAGTTCAATACTTCATCTGCCGGTATACCTAATCATATCAGGGCATAGTGATCAGTATGATATACTTAATACCATGATTTTATAGTTATAATATTTATTCATTCGCGAACTCGCTTATATAATAAATCAGAATGACCGTCATCGAAATGCTCATAGCTACAACAATATCAGCCAATGGCTCTGTTTCTATCGGTCACAATAAATTTTAAAAAATAAACCTACGGAATCCTGGCAAGAATTCAAATCAGATCCGCCTACCTACATAACTAAGGTCCATTCACAGGGCGAGTATAATAAGATTAATAACCGTAACAGACTTACAAATTGATATCAACTGCAAAGCAACTCTTAATAATTACGAAAAATATGTTAACAAAAACGGGGTGAACAAAATCATTGCAAAATGACGAAAAAGTCCAAAATAGTGAAAATAGTGACACGTCTAAACTACCCTTTGTTAATGAAAAATTCGTAGATTTATTTGAAAATTTCTTCAAGCAGTTGACTGAATTGAATAAAATTTCAACAGTTGGTCCTTTTATTTCCATGGTAAACGATCCTCAGATTAATATGAATAACATGAGAGAATATGGAGATGTTTTGATTAACTATCAAAGATATCTCAATAAATATTTAACCCAAATGATTAATTCGTATTTTCTTGCCTTAGATAAAGTCTCTGCCGGAATACAAGGTAAAGACTCACATGAAGCACGTATGTTAATAATAAATTCATTTGAAGATGTTTTCTCTGCTATGTTCGAGTCGTCAGATTTTTCAATCAATTATAACAATTTAATAAATATATATATTGATCTAAACAAGAGTTATCAAAAATTTTTTGACTCGGCGGTTCCTTATCTGAACAAGCAGTCGTTAAGCAAAGAAGAAAAAGATTTATTGTTCAAAGACCTTTATGAAATAAAGAAGATAACTTTAGAAATAAAAAACAAGATGAAGGAAAGAAAAAATGAATAAAACAATTTTAGACCATTATTTGAATGAATATATGACTTTTGTAAAGGAACCTGAAAACTTTAGAAAGGTAACAGAAATGAAAAGAATATTGTCAAATATTGAAAAAATTGAAACAGGACTAACTGAATATGAGGTCATCAAGGAGACCGGTCTTTTTCGATTATTGCATTATAAATCAAATAAAGAACGTGTTTACAAATACCCTCTGATTATAGTCTATGCCCTAATCAACAAGTCATATATTCTTGATTTGCAACCAAACAAAAGCTGGATAAAAAACATTCTAGACCAAGGCATAAACGTATACCTTGTAGATTGGAAGCCACCCGGTAAATTTGATAAATTTACAACTATAGACGATTACGTCAACCTCTTTATTTACGAGTGTGTGGAGCTTGTAAAAAGCATTGAAAATATTGACAAGGTATCACTCCAGGGATATTGTATGGGTGCGACAATGTCGTTAATTTATACGTCATTATATCAGAAAAATGTAAAGAATTTGATAACTGTTGCCCCAGTCGTAGATACTGAGAAGGACAAGACGGTCATCAAGAATATGGCTCAGAACATGGATATCGATAAAATTCTATCGCATTATGAAAATTTTCCCTATGAATTACTATATAGCAGCTTCGCATCCTTGAAACCATTTAAACAAGGATTAAACAAGTACTTGAATCTGTTCGATAATTTAAAGGATGAAAGTTTTGTTCAAAATTTCTTGAGAGTCGAAAAGTGGTTGTATGATACACCACCAATCGCAGGAGAGACATTTAGACAATGGATAAAGGATATTTATCAGAAAAACCTTTTTTCAAAAAATAAACTGGTTGTCGGGGAAAATAGGATAAATCTATCGAATATCAAAGTACCACTACTAAATGTAGTAGCTGATCAAGATCATCTAGTTTCCCCGGAATGTAGCATCTCTTTAAATAATCTTGTCTCAAGCACAGATACCAATTTGATGAGATTTTCAACAGGTCATGTAGGTTTAATTGCGAGTGGTTATTCTCAAAATGTAGTTTTGCCCAAGTTGGGCAATTGGATAAAGATTCATTGAATCCATTTTAGTTTTTTTGTGAAGTCTTCTGTTTGCGAGCCAAAGGTATGATAATAACTTGCACGAGATCACCCTCTTCAATGCCGAGGGCTTGTCGCTCTGCTTCTGGGATTGATATTCTGCCACCACTTTGGACGTTTGTTTTAAACATAGCATTATAGTTAGTAAAGCCTTGGAGCGAGGAAAACATGTTTTGAAAGGCGTTATATTGAAAATTTGAAAATTGTCTTACTAGGTCTTGTTGAAATTCCGTGGTTTTTTCAATTGTCTTTTTTAGGTCACCAGTCTTATCGGCATTATCACTTTCATTACTCATAGAAATTTAAGTATCTCATCAATATTTTAATGTTGTAAACGTTTTATAAGATTCAATCAAAGTCTATAAATTTTTCAATTATT
Organism: uncultured Nitrososphaeraceae archaeon; assembly: GCA_963759575.1. Classification (GTDB taxonomy): domain Archaea; phylum Thermoproteota; class Nitrososphaeria; order Nitrososphaerales; family Nitrososphaeraceae; genus Nitrosocosmicus. The sequence goes on from CAVWZU010000002.1 coordinate 137,698, forward strand.
TCGTAAAATTCAACTGGCTTTTCTACATACGGCGTATGACCGCAATCTTCCATTATTAGTGTCTTAACAATTGGCATTTGCTTAAAATACTCTATATTTTCTACCGGTATGGTGGTATCATTTCTGCCCCAAATAACCAATGTGGGTATAGCTATTTCCACCAATCTTTGTCGCATAGTTTGATCCTTACGCATTGCCAGCAAGGTGGAAATAAGCGAGTATTTGGCGTTAGGAAGTCTCATTCTGTTTACATAATCTTTAACTGTGGCAACATCGACGACATATTCTTTATTATTGGCCATCATCTCAAACGCCCTATGAACATTTTCAGTAGTCGGATATAAACCAGAGAAAATATACTGGCTAAGGACATACGTAGGTTTTTCTAATGTCCCAGCAGGAGAAACTAAAATGATTTTATCAAAGAAATTTTTATGAGTTAAACTATACTCCAATGCCAACTGTCCCCCAAATGAAGAGCCAATTACTATTGGATTTTGAATTTGCATTTTCTTAAAGAATTCCTCTAGAAATTTAACAAATAAATCAACTGTATATTCTATCAAGGGTTTTTCACTGTACCCAAATCCTATGAGATCTGGAATTACTACATTGTATTTTTTTAATAAGGGCCATAAACCGTCCCATCTTTCAGCAGATGCACCTAACCCATGTAACAAGACTATAGTTTTCTTTGATTCTGGACGATCAAATTTAATGAATCTTATTTTATACCCTAATACCTCAATAAAATCCATAACTTGATTACTTTTTTTGTGTTGATTAAATACCAGGCTCAATTGTTGAATGATGTTGTATATTTGATATGTTTAATATATATAATTTTTAAAATAAATATTAATTTTTATAAGAAGAATGTAGGATAAGACTCCATCAAATTACCTTACTTATTCCATATAGTTTTAGAAATTCTTACGAATAACTATTCTTTACGCATGAAATAGATATTGTAGTTCATATTTTGTGTGTGTGTGTGTGTGTATGTTTTATTTTGCTGTTGCTGTTGTAATGTGATGCGATGCGGTGTAGTGCAATTAAGATAGTACATTTTACATACATACTTGCTTGCTTTTTTTGTTTTTGTTTTATAGTTACTTGTCGGTTGTAATTTTTTAATTACAGATCAGGTGCGTTGGGCTATTGGTGATGGCAGGCTGAATATCTCGCCCGAAGGCTTGATAATTACACCTCCATTCCATCAACGCCATCTTCTATGGCCGCCCTCCTCCTTACGGAAGGTTGTCTTTTCTCGGGAAAGGCTTCCTCCTTAGATGCTTTCAGGAGTTATCCTAAACAGCTTAGCTGCTCAGCTTGCCCTGTCGGACAACTGATAAACCAGAGGCTGCGCTGCCCTGTTCCTCTCGTACTAGGGGCAACTTCCCCTCAGACAACCACGCCCCTGTCAGGCAGAGACCGACCTGTCTCACGACGGTCTAAACCCAGCTCACGTTCCCCTTTAATGGGCGAGCAGCCCCACCCTTGGCTCCTGCTGCAGAACCAGGATGGGAAGAGCCGACATCGAGGTACCAAACCGCGGGGTCGATGGGAGCTCTCGCCCGCGACGAGCCTGTTATCCCTAGGGTAACTTTTCTGTCACCACCAGCCCCCAATAGTGAGGACATGATGGATCGCTAAGCCCGGCTTTCGCCTCTGAATCCCGTATCATTGGGAATCCAGTCAGACTGGCTTTTGGCTTTGCCCTCACCGGCGGAGTTCTGTCCCGCCTGAGCCAATCTTTGGGCCCCCTCGATACATTTTCAAGGGGGTGCCGCCCCAGCCGAACTGCCCACCTGCCGATGTCCCTGTTAAACAGGTTAGCGATACGGTAACAAATGGCTGGTGTTACACTTTTGCCTAAGTCAGTCCCGGAGAACTGACCATAACGGCTCCCAGCTACTCTCTGCATTTGACACCATATCGCAACAACAGGCTGCAGTAAAGCTCCACAGGGTCTTCTCTCCCCGACAGAGGTTCGGGGACTGTTCGTCCCCGTTATGTGGCTTCACCGGGTTGTAGGCAGGGACAGCGGGGCCCTCGTTGTTCCATTCATGCACGTCGGAACTTACCCGACAAGGCATTTGGCTACCTTAAGAGAGTCAGAGTTACTCCCGGCGTTTAGCGGCCCTTAGCCCAGTTGAACCCAGGTTTTAGGTACCGCCACTGGCCAGGATACAGAGGCCATACACATCCTTTCGGACTAGCGACCACCTGTGTTTTTATTAAACAGTCGGGACCCCCTAGTCACTGCGACCTGCAGTCCCTACTCCTCGTAAAAACTGCAGGCACTCCTTATACCATAGGTACGGAGCTATTTTGCCGAGTTCCCTTGCCATACGGTATACCCGATAGACCTTAGACTTCTCATCCAGGGCACCAGTGTCGGATCTCGGTACGGTCTTGAAAGTATCTTCCTATTTCTGCTTTCATTGTCTCCTGGAATCAAGTAAACCCTCCTTGCGGAAGGCCATTGGTATCTCGCTTTAATTCTCGCCATTACGGCACTCCTCAAAGCTAGAATACTTAGACAGAACGACGGTTCTGCTCACCCTATCCGGAAGCGACAGAAGAGGTAATAACGAACTTTCAAGGCACTGGAATATTAACCAGTTTCCCATTCAAACAATTCTGTTGAGGTTGTTTTTAGGACCGGCTAACTCCCGGCTGATGACGCATTGCCGGGAAACCCTTGCCCATGCGGTCGCCGAGATTCTCACTCGGCTATGCTGTTACTACCACCAGGATCTGCACTAGTAGTTCGGTCCACTGGACTTTACAGCCCAGCTTCTACCCAAACACTACGCCCACCTACCACGCACCGACATCGTCGGTGGTCTAAAGTATCGGTAGTCTACTTGAGCCCCGTACATTTTCGGGGCTTTCGAGCTCGGCAGGTGAGCTGTTACGCACTCTTTGAAGGATGGCTGCTTCTGAGCCTACCTTCCTGCTGTCTTTGCTCGAAAACACCCTTTGGTTTGACACTTAGTAGACATTTGGGGACCTTAACTTTAGTCTGGGTTGTCCCCCTCTCGGTTATGAGGCTTACCCCACATAAACCCGCCTCCTAGCTTCTACGACGCTTGCACATTCGGAGTTCGAATGGATGGCGAGCTCTTTCGAGCCCTTACCGCCCGATCGGTGCTCTACAGTACAAGCAATCTCAGCTAAGGCAGGACTGCGATCCACTTCGGTGGGAACTAGCGATCACCGGACTAGATTGGTTTTTGACCCCTAATCCCAGATCAGGGGACCGATTTGCACGTCAGGACCCTTGCAGACCTCCAGCGAGCTTTCGCTCACCTTCGTCTTATCCAGGACTAGATCGTCCGGTTTCTAGCCTTACTGCCATGACTCAAGACCCTTTCAGATCCATTGCCTCTTTTTTCAAATGAAAAAATGCGCAAATTCGGTTTCCCTTCGCCTTCCCTCTGTTAAAGGTTAAGCTTGCCATGACAGCAATCTCCCTGGCCCGTGTTTCTAGACGGAACGTATGACTCTAGAAATCCTTTCGAGCCATACACGTCTGTAACCGATTGGTTTCAGGCGCTTTTAACCCCCCTTCCGGGGTACTTTTCAACTTTCCCTCACGGTACTAGTATTCTATCGGTCTTGATGAATATTTAGCCTTGGATGCTACTTTCACCCATCTTCGCTGGCCACTGCCAAGGCCAGTTACTCTGAATATGACAGAATCCTGCTTTCATTCGCCTACGGGGGTATCACCCTCTATTCCGGTACTTTCCAGTACACTTTAGCTTCGATTACAGGATCCTATACGTCATATCCGTAACACCACATCTCTATCATGTTACCATAACAGATTCAGTTTGGGCTGTTCCGCTTTCGCTCGCCGCTACTAACGGAATCTCAATTGATTTCTCTTCCTCGTCCTACTCAGATGCTTCACTTCGGACGGTTTGCTCTCCCTAGCTAAAGCATGGGAGTGTATAGAGAGACCTCATTCGGAAATCCCGGGGTCGTCGGTCGCATGCACCTAACCCAGGCTTATCGCAGCTTGCCACGTCCTTCATCGCTTATCAAGCCGAGTCATCCACCAATCGGCGTCTTTGCACCAGTCCAGTAGTTATAAATTAATTAATTAATTAATTTACATTATTACTTACTATTTTTTGGAGTTTCTTTCTTTCTTTGTCCTTTGGATCTTTAGTTAGTTATCTAGTTAGTTTGTTTTAGTTCCACTTGTGGTAGAAAAGTCTAATTCAATTTGATTGGTATTTCGTATGTATGTATGTTTATATATCAAATCTCTGTTTGCACTACAACCAGTTACACATAATATTTTACTACAATTCACTATTCCATTATTACGCGAATAGTTATTGTTGTTATTCTTCAACTATATGTAATTGATAATTTAACGGAGTTTTCCTATACATGATGATCATTGTAAACTCACGTTTACTACATCAACTTCATTCTTTATCTTCTACTCCTCATTTACATGAGACAAAGAATTGCATCCGATACTATATGCTGATTTTGATTGGGAATGATCAGATAGATGATAAATGATTTCTTTTCAGAATGTCTATTATAATATTTACACAGACTACGCCAATAGAATTTAGTCTAGCAACTATGACTATTTTTGTCAGAAATACAACATACTAATCAGTTTTTCAAACCGTATGAAAAATGAAGGAATTGATTGATTTGATTGCACTCCCTTATTTAGGGATTTTATTTATTTTATTAGTATAATTATTGTAAAGTCTCGCAGATTAGAAAGAGCACAAGGCCCCTTCTAACCCACTACCACTACTACAATATAATAACTAAGGAGGTGATCCGGCCGCAGGTTCCCCTACGGCCACCTTGTTACGACTTCTCCCTCGTTGCTGACCCCAGGTTCGATAGTACCAATTAGGCACCACCTCGCCAAGAACCAACTTCGATGAAGCGACGGGCGGTGTGTGCAAGGAGCAGGGACGTATTCACCGCGCGATAGTGACACGCGGTTACTAGGGATTCCATATTCATGAGGGCGAGTTTCAGCCCTCAATCATAACTGTGGTAAGGTTTAGAGATTGCCTCCTCCTTTCGGAATCGAAACTCATTGTCCTTACCATTGCAGCCCGCGTGTGGCCCGAGGGTTTCGGGGCATACTGACCTGCCGTAGCCCCCACCTTCCTCCGTCTCAGCGACGGCGGTCCCTCTAATTCAGCTCCACTACTCCTGAGAATAATGGTAGCAACTAGAGGCAGGGATCTCGCTCGTTACCTGACTTAACAGGACACCTCACGGCACGAGCTGGCGACGGCCATGCACCTCCTCTCAGCTTGTCTGGTAAAGTCTTCAGCTTGACCTTCACTCTGCTGTCGCCCCCGGTAAGATTTCCGGCGTTGACTCCAATTGAACCGCAGGCTTCACCCCTTGTGGTGCTCCCCCGCCAATTCCTTTAAGTTTCAGTCTTGCGACCGTACTCCCCAGGCGGCAAACTTAACGGCTTCCCTGCGGCACTGAGTTAGCAATAAGCCAACTCATCACCGAGTCTGCATCGTTTACAGCTGGGACTACCCGGGTATCTAATCCGGTTTGCTCCCCCAGCTTTCATCCCTCACCGTCGAGCGCGTTCTGGCAAGCCGCCTTCGCCACTGGTGGTCTTCAATGGATCAACGGATTTTACCCCTACCCATCGAGTACCCGCTTGCCTCTCCCGCCTCCTAGCTCTATAGTATCTTCCGCAGCCCATCTGTTAAGCAGGTGGATTTAACGGAAGACTTGTAGAACCGGCTACGGATGCTTTAGGCCCAATAAACGTCCCGACCACTCGGGGTGCTGGTATTACCGCGGCGGCTGACACCAGACTTGCCCACCCCTTATTCTGCACCATTTTTAGAGGTGCCAAAAGATCTCCTTAACGGAAATCACTCAGAGTAACCCTGTCAAGCTTTCGCCTATTGCAGAGGTTTCGCGCCTGCTGCGCCCCATAGGGCCTGGGCCCTTGTCTCAGTGCCCATCTCCGGGCTCCTCCTCTCAGAGCCCGTACCGGTTACAGGTTTGGTGGGCCATTACCTCACCAACAGCCTGATCGGCCGCAGTCCAATCCAGGGGCCATATAGATTTAAGTCATTACCCATTCCAGAAGTGATGACCTATCGCGGTTTATCCTCAGTTTCCCGAGGTTATCCACGTCCCCTGGGCATGTTGACTACGTGTTACTGAGCCGTATGCCACATATTGCTATGTTGACTCGCATGGCTTAGTCCCACTCTGATAGCAGTCGGGTCCGGCAGGATCAACCGGAGTCAAATAAAGTAAATAATGGCTGTAGAATATTATTTACTTTATCATAAATCGTCGGTTGATTCTCATAAACAAACGAACTTTTTTTACGAGTTTGTATGTTATTTAAATATCGTCCATTTCTTTTCTTCTTCTTCCTTATCTTGGAAGAAGAAAGTCAGAAGGACGTTTATTGAGTTTCTTTAATGTTAGTATTCTCTTTTTTTTAGAGATTAACAGTAAAGAGAAAGAGTACGATCGAAAAACTAGATTTGTATGTTGTTTTTTAGTTATAATTAATAAATCACACATTAGCTAGATTTGTTCTATAGGATCATCTTTAATGCAATTACAATAGCATTATAGTGATCTATACTTCGATATCATCTATCTGATCATTCCCATGTCAGATTCAATCTATCAGGTCAGCACTGATTTTTTTGATCGAATCTCCAATACATTATGATGAATCTATTTAGATGTATTTTAATGCTCAATCCTTTTAGGACTGATCTCATACTGAAATACTCATGATTCTATGATTATTGTAAAGAGCGCACCTGGAGGTCTGTAAATCACATTATGGCACTAGCCAACTTCATTACCGACGCCGCCTTTTGTCTTGGATGCGTTCACAAGTGTTTAGTTAAATGATAATATTAACTTTAGGATTACGAATATGTTAAAAATATTTTTTTACATTACAATGTAACTCCCAACCAGTCATCTGCAGTACTAAATTCAAACGAGTTACCGCGCACCTCTATATCAGCCACACAAAGCAGGAATGACTGCATATTTAACCGAAAATATACAGTTTGTCCTAAGCTTCGTTTAGTATAACTTGAAAATACAATTACCAAATTCAACAGACAGACTACATTATGTTTGAAAATCAATATGTGAGAAGGAAATAGTTTTAAGATCTGGATTCGTTCAGGAGTTATTAATTGTCTTCTCGAAGGGTGTGAAAATATTATGTTGTTTGTACTAATTTTTATCTTACAGATTATCCATAGTTTGATAATCATCGTAATTCATTCATAATATGTTTAACATGATTGATCGATACCCAACTAATTAATTTTTAAAAGGTGGAATAAAATAAACAATAGTGCAGCAAGTAAATTTGGCATTAGATAAGAAAGATGAATATTATTCAAAGAAACTACCTGAGGATGTACCATCCTTACTTCTTTCTTCCTTCTATGTGGGTGAAAAAAAATCTGTTTTTCTAAAATTTTATAATCCTTCTGACTCACAGACTTATTTTTGGAGCGAGGTACTTTTTGGAGAATACAAATTCAAAAAAACATCAGCCATATTGTTTTGTTAAAAAAAAATTTACAGCTGAAGCAAAGAGCATCGTAGATGGGGATCCTTCTAAATTCCAAATTCAAGAGGTAAAAAAATTCGACGACATTGTAGACGAGGAAATTGAAATACTCAAAGTTTTGGCACCTGACCCGCTTTCAATTGGGGGTACTGATAATAGTTTTAGGGAGAAAGTTACTTCTTGGGAAGCAGATATAAAGTATCATGAAAGTTATCTCTATGATTTAGGACTAATTCCAGGGGCTTTTTATAAAAGAATCGGAAATAATTTAATGTTTCATGAGTTCCCAATACCCAAAAAAGTAGATCAATACTTAGACAATCTGTTTGCATCCAATAAATTTCAGAACAATTTCAACAGCAATGAGTATGACAAGTACTTGCTGAAATGGTCACGTTTGCTGAATCAGCCTATCCCTGACATAAAGAGAATAGCAATAGACATTGAAGTTGATTCAGAGGAGGGAAGAATGCCAACGGCACGGGACCATGATCGATTAATAACTGCCATCGGCCTGTCTGCATCTGATGGATTCAAAAAAGTTTATGTTCTCAAAAGGGATGAGAGTATAGACTCTACAAAACTAGACCCATCCATAGTCCTATGCAAGTCAGAAAAGGAGATGCTCTTGTTTGCTTTTGATGTATTAAGGAAATATCCTGTTGTACTAACATACAATGGTGATGATTTTGACATGCCTTATCTATATGCAAGATCACAGGATCCTGCGATTGATCCTGCAGAAGGGAAGCCAGTCGATAAAGAGCTGGTACCTATTCTGGTAAAAAGAGAATCATTTGTGAAAAGAGGAATTCAAGCCGATCCAGTCACCCTTAAATCAGGAATTCATATTGATCTTTTTAGAACATTTCAAAATAAATCCGTTCAAAATTACGCCTTTAGCCATAAATACTCTGAATTCACTTTGAGGGCAATATGTGAGGCACTATTAGAGGACACAAAAATCGAATTTGAGGGAAGCATTAGCGATCTTTCACTGGAAAAACTTGCAGAATATTGTCTTAAAGATGCTGATCTAACTTTCAGATTGAGCGCATTTAATGATAACTTGCTTATGAAACTAATAATAATTATTTCGAGAATTTCTAGAATGTCTATCGAAGATATTACACGATTTGGAGTGAATCAATGGATTCGTTCTTTAATGTTTTTTGAACATAGACAACAGAACATACTTATACCTAGAAGAGACGAGTTACTCCAAAAAGGATCGTCGTCAACCACTGCAATAATTAAAGAGAAAAAATACCGAGGTGGATTGGTCGTTGAACCGGAGCTTGGGATTCACTTTAACGTAGTTGTGGTTGATTTTGCAAGTTTGTATCCTAGCATAATTAAGGTACACAATTTATCATACGAAACAGTAAACTGTCCTCACAAGGAGTGCAAGGAGGATACACTTAATCATATCGAGGGAACAACCCATTGGATATGTAGGAAGAAAAGGGGGATGACTTCAATTCTAATCGGAACATTGCGTGATTTACGTGTAAATTATTATAAACATTTATCTAAAGATGTCAGCCTTGGCAAAGATGACAAACAACTTTACGGTGTTGTGAGTCAAGCAATTAAAGTAATATTAAATGCCACATATGGGGTCATGGGAGCGGAGATATTTCCTCTCTATTGCCTGCCTGTTGCAGAGGCTACTGCCGCCATTGGGAGAACGACTACGACGAGGACGATTAATAAATGCGATGAGAATCATATCAAGGTTATTTACGGAGATACGGACTCGCTATTTTTGAAAAATCCTAATCCTGATAGCTTGAATACTATATCCAATTGGGCTAAATCTGAACTAGGCGTTGATCTAGAAATAGATAAGCGTTATCGTTATGTAGTATTTAGTGATCTAAAGAAAAATTATTTGGGTGTACTTGAAGATGGTACTGTTGATGTCAAGGGCCTAACTGGAAAGAAGTCTCATACGCCTCCGTTTATTAGAAACGCATTTTACGAAATACTAAATGTGTTAAAGGATATCTTTACAGAAAAAGACTTTGCAAATGCTAAAACAAGAATAAAAAAAATAGTTCATTCCCTTGCAGAAGACCTCGAGAAGAAAAATATTCCTATATCAGATTTAAGTTTTAATGTAATGATAAATAAATCTCCAGAAAAATACGGGATCAAATTTCAAGAAAACAAAAATCATCGTGCCATTTCTTTAGATGGTGTAGATAAAAGTACTGAGAGCATAAAGGGAATCCCACAACATATAAAGGCCGCAAAACAACTTGTCGAATTAGGACGACAACTAAAAGCTGGGGATATTATTTCCTATGTCAAAACAAGGAGTATCGAAGGAGTAAAACCAGTTGAATTAGCAAATAAGATGGATATAGACACCGAGAAATATCTTGATACAATGGAATCTACCTTTGATCAGATCTTGTCATCACTAAATTTGAATTTTAAATCTATAATAGGAAAACCCAGACAATCTAACCTTGATGAGTTGTTTTGGACTTAAATACCCTTCAAAGTAAATTTTGGAATATTTGAATGATCATGGATAAAATCTCTTATTTAGAAAGCTTGTTTATACCTCCAGAGAGCACAGTTTCAGGGCATGCTTTTTGTGATATTCCTACTCCAATTACTTTTGAAGGCTCAAAAATATGTATCATTGGAATACCTATCGACATTACAACTACATTTGGAAAAACAGCATCTTTTGGACCGGAGGCGATTCGAATTGCTTCAGCAAAACAGATTGAAACACTTGTTTTCGAGGAGAATGTTGAGATTTATGAAAAGGCATTGATTTATGATGTTGGTGATTTAAATTTTGTGAAACCTGAGGAGGGTAGGACAAGAGATATTAATGAAATGAAAAAGTTTTGGTTAAACTTTGATAGCAAGTTGTCTTCAGTGCTGAGAATCATAATCGATTCAAACAAAATACCTGTTATCCTAGGAGGTGAACATACCATCACGTATTCCATTTATAAGGAGCTTTCTGAAAGCCATCCTCTACTAATCCATTTTGACGCTCATCGTGACATGAAATCGATTTACCAAGGTATGTCGATGTGTCATACAACTCCATTTTATCACCTGATTAAAGAAGGTTATCTTAGAGGGAACGATTTGGTTCAAATCGGTATAAGGCAAGGAGATAGGGAAGAGAACAAATTCGCACTAGACAACGGTGTTACTACCTTTGATGCATGGGATTGCAACAATTCGCTGTGGAAGATAGTGCAATGGTTAAAATCACATACTCATAATCGGGGTATATATATCTCATTTGATATAGATGTTTATGATATATCCTATTTACCTTGTACGGGAACACCAGAACCTTTCGGATTAAATCCGTTTCAAATATTGGACCTTATCAATGGCATAAGCGACACAGCGAGGTTGGTTGGACTTGATTTTGTTGAAACGGGGCTCAAGAACAATGATTATAGAGAAGGAGCACTAGCTACCCAAACCCTCCTTAGGATTTTGTCTAGGCCTTACATGTCCAATCTTTGATTCTTGTATTTCTGCCTTATATAAACAAGTTAGGAAGCTATTCTGGGCCTCTTTGAGAGGTACTCAGGCAAATTGATAGGAAGGTCGGGCTTGCCTTTCATTGGTTCTTTAATTATATTTATCAATTCATCTAAACTTGTAGAATAATTTAATTTTTTTAACCTGTCTCGGACCGAAATCGAGTTAGCGGCAACTTCCTTCTCGCCTATTATTAGTGTATAATGAATCCATTCAGTTTCTGCATCTCTAATCTTTTTAGATAGCGTATCCTCCCTATCATCAATGTCCGCACGAACAGAATTCATTTTCAGATGTTCTAGTAGTTCGACGCATTTAGGAATAAATTCGTCTCTCACGGGAATTAATCTTACTTGGGTATTCATTAGCCAAATTGGTAAATATGGTGTTTTACCTTCTTTCATCATCTTGGCAGATTTTTCAAGTAATGCAAAAATGACGCGTTCAATCGCTCCGCTAGGAGAATTATGCAAAATTATGGGATTTTTCTTATTTCCGAACTCATCTATAAAGGTAATGCCATATCGTTCCCCGTTTTCAATATCAATTTGATCTGTAGACAGAGCTGAGGCCTTGCCAGAGTTATCTAGAAAATTAAACTCCCATTTTAAGACAAAATAAAAGAATCTATCGTCCCACATTTCTACGAGAACGGGTTTACCAATCTTCGTTACTAAAAGCTGAACAAACTCTTTATTGTTGGTATAAAATTCACTAGTAAATCTTATGGCCATTTCCAAATCTTTTTCAGTTGAGATTCCAATTTCTTCCATTACAGAAATTGATAAGTCAAGTCGTTTTAATAATTCAATTTTTGCCTGATCAATATCTTGACAAAATGCATGACAATCAGGCATACTAAATGCCCGTAAACGTCTTAATCCAACGAGTTCGCCGCTCTTTTCTCTCCTAAAACTATATCTGGTCAATTCGTATAATTTGAGTGGTAAATTCTTGTAAGATATTTGAAAGTCTTTTGTCATTAGGAATTGGCCAAAACAGGCAGCAAATCTCAAAAACAAATCTTTCTGATCTGATTTAATATTGTATTGCCGTGCAGGAAAGCGATTGAAGTAACTTTCCATTGACGAATGGTGGGAATCATACATTATGGGGGTTTCTACTTCCAATCCTCCGTATTGCGCAACTTTTCTGGTCACGAACTGCTCGAGTAACGATTTTAACAACCTTCCTTTCGGATAAAATCTCATGTTTCCAGAATCAGAGGCAGGCTCATAATCAGCTATACCTAATTTTTTCATCAACTTTACATGAGGAGGTTGGTCTTCCACCGTCCTTTTTCGGAGTATTTCATACTTGAACAAATTCTCCAAATTTATTTCTGATTTTTTGAACTTATAATCGTTGTAAGGGATCAATGTTCCATCTAAAGCAAGTATATACCAATTTGATTTTAGATTCTTTTCAGCCGTCAATGCATTGGAAAACGAACCTTCGCCTTCATTTATCTCTGATTTTGAAGGAGCAATTCCAACCGAAGGTCCTATATGCCCTTCGGGATTTTTCCTGACAATTAATCTCGAATTTTCAGCTAACGGATGTCCCTTTACCTTGATTTCTAATTCCTTTGTCCATCCGAATGGAGCTCTCCTAATCACGATGGTATCCGTACTTTTCCTTAAGGCATTTTCTAACCGGATCATCAATTTATACGCACTTTTTGGAGGCTCTAAAGCTGAACTAAGATGTGCGTATGGATAAATTAGAACAGAGTTACATTTAATTTTTTGAAGATATTCTAAGGTTTCTTTTATGAAATCTCCAATTAGAGTTTCATCATCTCCTTGTTCTATCGATATTAATATGACGACGGTTTCTTCAATTCGTTCCTTCTCATTCTTTAGTAGAGGTTCAGCATCATCTATTTCTTTTTTGACAGGTAAATACTCCACAAAATCCACATGCAACTGTAATATTCGCATATTTACTAATTAAAATATTAAGTTTGATATATTCCATACCTATTTGATAGAGAATGAAATGTTTTTTTCTCAGAATTGATGCTGATTAGATGTGGGCATAGTGGATTTCACGCTGGCTTGTTCATATGATGATTCTCAAGAATACTGTACATACGATAATCCGATTTCTGAATCCGATGATCAAATAGGTTACTCACTAATGTTTGTCGTCTCTAAAGTATCCGAATTATCAAAAGAAAAGAGCTTCACTCATATCGAAGATCTAATAGAGAGAGTAATTTCTCACGAAACCATTCATATAGTTATTTTAGAATTGGAGGGAAGAGACTCATCGGATAAATTAGATGATCTTGAAATAGCTATTAAATTTGGGGTCGGAAGGACGCATTTGATTAGGATGAATTTCTTAGGATATGCGGATGATAATACCGGTCTAGTAACTTCTACTCTGTAAAATCTGTAATTTTGTAATTCTTATATTGCCGAATTGTCTTGATAATTTCCTTTTTGACGTTGATTTTTTGATTCAAGGAAGAAAGCTCTTTCATGAATATTACCTCGTCCTCCAAGAGATATTGTCCATTACTAAATATCTGATTATAAATCAGCTTTTGATGAATCGATTGTAGCCTCCTTAAATTAGTATACAATTTGGTAACATTGATTTGACTGTTTGTTTTTTCCAACGTTCTAATGAGGTGTAGTTTGTTAACGTTTAGCAAGCTATCCGAGTACACTCGGTTGTGTCTATTTATGACTGCGAATTCATCAGACTCATCAAAATAACCTATCAAAGTCGAAGGTAATATTCTTGCAAAGCCGTTTTTTATTATCTTTGAGGAGTGTTTGCTGTCTAGGATAACAATTGAGCGACCGAACGAGAGGATTGCTTCTATTACTTGATTAGCCAGCCTGTCATCGAGCTTGTCCTTATCTGACTTAATTTCAATAGGGTATAAAGTAATTTTCTCAATATTCATTTTGTAACTGTCAGAAATTGTCTTTAGCAATGCGGATCTGACAAAAATATTCTTTAAATCATCATCCATCTCAATTGTATTGTTTCTAATGTCCTTTGTCTTGATGTTTTTTGTTTTACATGCGGCCAATATGAAATCAAATTTTCTATTTAATGCTTCATTTTTGATCTCGATGTATTTTTCGTTGCGTTTAGAAGTATTTCCAAAAAAACTATTTTTTGGATTTAGGTTTAGAAAATCCAAGAACCTATCTTTTAGTTGAGTTTCATTCATATTCTTTGTTACAAGTTAAGATAAAATTCTCAATTAGGTACCTTGCAAATAGCCTTCAATTCTTTGACAAACAAGTCTAATTCCGACATCATTTTACTTTGATCATGCTCGTTATTTGTAATAATTCTTATCAGAGAGCTTCCAACAATAATGCCATCTGCTCCGGACTCAATCATTTTCTTTCCGTCTTGAGCATTACTAATCCCAAAGCCTACAGCCAAATGTTTTCCATATGAGGACACAATTGATTTTGAACGAGAAATCGATTCGAAGGTATATTTTTCAAATTTATTTCGCGATCCGGTAATTCCTAGAACTGATACCATATAAACAAAACCAGTTGATGAGGCAGCTATTTTCTTTAATCTCTGGGTACTTGTGTTAGGAGAAGTAAGGAAAACAGTTGAAAGGCCCAACTTGCTCGTTAATTTCAAATAATCATCGGCTTCTTCAAAATTCAAATCTGGCACTATGAAACCATCAATGGCACAGTTCTTAGAATTGGTTAAGAATTTTTTTAATCCATTAGAATAAAGTATATTTGAATATGTCATCAACAGTAACGGAGTTTCCTTGTGTCTTTCCTTAACTGACTTTACCAGATTCAAGCAGTCTTTTGGAACAATCCCACAATTGAGAGTCTTAGTAAACGCATCCTGGATGACTGGTCCATCTGCCATCGGATCAGAAAATGGAACTCCTATTTCAATAATATCAACACCAGAGAGGATCAATTGTTCGATTATCCCCTTGGATAGTTCCAACGTCGGATAACCTCCCACAACATATCCAATCAATGCCTTTTCATTCTTTTGTTCTAAAGTTTTGAAGATTCGGGTAACCTTATTTTCAACGCTCAAGTCTGCCCACTTCCTTTAGCTTCCGTGTTCTTTTCAATACCAACCTCTGATCCAGAGAGATACTCTCTTACTATTTGCAAATCCTTGTCACCTCTACCAGATACGGTTATTACAATGGTTTCATCCTTCTTGAAATTATTAGCGTTTTTTATGATATAAGCAATAGCATGTGCAGATTCTAATGCAGGAATTATTCCTTCAAGCTTTGACAACTGTATGAAGGCTTTAACTGCTTCCTTGTCAGTTACGTAAGGATAACTGGCTCTATTGGTATCTCTTAAATTTGCATGTTCAGGTCCGATTCCCGGGTAATCAAGTCCAGCAGAAATACTGTGAGCCTCGCTTATTTGTCCATTTTCGTCCTGTAGGAAATAACTTTTCATTCCGTGGAAGATGCCCATTCTCCCCTTTGACAATGTCGCTGCATGAAAATCGGTTCGTATACCCTCTCCTCCTGCTTCTACTCCTATCAGTTTGACTTTCTTGTCATTAACAAAAGGATAAAATGACCCAATAGCGTTACTTCCCCCGCCAACACATGCTATCACTGCATCTGGTAATTTCCCAGTTAGTTTACGTACTTGTTCTTTTATCTCCTTTCCGATCACACTTTGGAAATCCCTTACCATTGTAGGAAACGGATGAGGCCCCATTACTGAACCAATCAAATAATGTGTATCTTGAACATTAGCTATCCAATCTCTGAGTGCTTCATTTATTGCATCCTTTAATGTTTTTGACCCTGAATGTACGGCGTGCACCTTTGAATTCAATAAATTCATCCTGAAAACATTGAGTTGCTGTCTTTCTACATCTTTTGCACCCATATAAATTTCTGATTTGATATCAAAAACTGCTGAAGCAATTGAAGTAGCCACACCGTGTTGACCTGCCCCTGTCTCGGCGATGATTCTAGTCTTGCCCATCTTTTTAGCTATTAGAGCCTGTCCCAAAGTGTTGTTTATTTTATGAGCTCCGCTATGAAGCAGATCTTCTCTCTTTAAATAAATTCTTGGACCCTCAAGATGTCTACTTAAGTTATTAGCATAATAAAGTGGAGTTGACCTGCCTGCAAAGTTAATTAGTAAACCATCTAATTCACGTTGGAAAGACTTATCCACTCTCAATCTTTGGTACCATTTATCCAAGTCCTCTAAGGCTGGAATCAATGTCTCTGGAACATATCTTCCTCCGTACGTTCCAAACTTTCCTAAATCCGTATTATTTTTCAAATATGTAGAAATGAAATTAGGTAAATGCTACATAATACTTTATCGATTCGACCTAACACTCGACTAATTCCTTTATTTTTTGACCCAAATCGTTAGAATTATCCATTAATGTTGTTCCAATTAAAAATGCATCTGCTCCTGCACTTCTTAACTTTATAATATCGTTTGGATCCCTTATACCGCTTTCTGAAATCACAATATTATTACGTTTAGGATTTTCAGACAAGATACGAACTGTAGTGTCCAAATCTACTTCAAGTGTATTTAGGTTCCTGTTATTAATACCAATTAAGCTAAAGAGTCTATTTTGTTTATTATTAATCTTTACAGTTTCATTAAACTCAACCTCATCATGAGTTTCTATGATTACTTCTAGGCCGATTTTCTTTGCATATTCAGCCATTGTCTCTAAGTTGCCCTCCGACAAGTTGCTGTCAAAGACAGTTTTTATTAGCAAAATGCAATCAGCACCCGCTTTTTTTGCGGCCTTTATCTGAATGTCGCTTACCACTATATCTTTCATCAGTATGGGTACAGTAACATATTTTCTAGCTCTCAAAATATTTCCTATTGATCCATTAAATAAATAAGGTTGCGCTAAAATTGATATGCCGATCGCTCCGGCCTTTTCCATCGTTGTAGCAATTTCCACGACATTCTTTTCATTACAGTTTACTAATGTTCCTCTTGATGGAGATGCATACTTTATCTCGGTTAAGAGGGGAGCCTGCTGGCATTGAAGAATGTTATTCCGCATGCTTATACAAGTATGATTGTCATAATAGCGGTCTCCACTAATTTCGTACATTCCTTCATCAATAGCCTTAAAAGAATTCTTCACCAGAGTTCTTAGCATGGATTTCGTACTGGGAAATCGTAGATTATTTGTTGTCATAATGGTCGAATAAATAGTGTTGTAATAACAGCTTTAAAATCTTCTAACTATAGAAGTTTATGTATCTATCTTTGATTTTAGTCTCTTTCTGATTTTTCATCACACTTATTAAAATATCAATACAAGTATTTTCGGTAATTTCGCCAAAGGCAACCTGGGTGGAGAGGTTTTTCAAATCAAGGTGACTATCGATGAATGCACTCATACTTGATAATATTTCTGATTTTTCTATCATCTTTCTCAACCTCAAACTATGATAGTTTATGTGAATTTCGTTTGCCTCGTCATAGTCTACCCCATACATATCAGAAATTTTTAAGCTGAGGTTTTTTTCTTTCTCTTTGACCATATCCACGTGCAAAGCATCTAATGCATTCTTTCCTTTAAATGGCTCCCCATTATCAAATTCATTTTTGCCTCCATCTTTGCCAAAGATATTGTCACTATTTTCATAAGAATTCATTATGATATACTAATTATATGCAGAATACCATAATAAAACTTTTCATTATAGTAACATTAAATCCGGCCTAATAATAATAAACACTTAATTAACATTGATTCAATCTACATTTTCTATAACGCGATTATGACCAATTCTCCAAAATTTATATTTGTAACTGGGGGAGTAATGTCTGGCTTAGGGAAAGGAATCGTAGCTTCATCTATCGCCAAATTATTACAACTTTGCGGATTGAAAGTAACCTGCATTAAAATAGATCCATATCTGAATTATGATGCCGGAACCATGAATCCTTTGACTCATGGCGAAGTGTTCGTTACTGACGATGGTGGTGAATGCGACATGGACATTGGAAATTACGAACGATTTCTTAATATCAGTTTAAAATCAAGCCATAATCTGACAGCAGGGCGAATTTTTTCAAATGTGATAGGACTAGAAAGGCAAGGGAAATACCTAGGACAGTGCGTACAAATAATACCCCATATAACGGATGAAATAAAAAAACAGTTGAGAAAAATATCTCTAGAAGAAAATCTGGAAATTTTAGTAGTGGAATGCGGTGGAACAGTTGGAGATATAGAAAGCTTACCTTTTTTAGAAGCGTTAAGACAGATGGAGTTGGAAGATGGATATACAAATACTTTTTTTGTCCATGTTACCCTGGCTCCAGTCCTTGATGCCGTAGGCGAGCAAAAAACAAAGCCCACACAACATAGCGTACAGGAATTGCGCAGGATAGGTATTCAACCTGACTTATTGGCGGTGAGATGTAAGACTCCGTTAACGAAGGAAACTATCAGAAAAATTTCACTTTTTGCTAGTATTCCTACCGATTGCGTAATGTCTAGCCATGATGCGCCTTCGATTTATTCTGTTCCTAAGATTTTGTTCGATCAGGGGATTACGAAAGTCATTTCAAAGAGTTTGAATTTGAATCTGACCCCAAAAATTTCGAAATGGAATAAGATTGCCAATTCCTTCTTAAAATTTGATGGGAGTGTGAAAATAGGCATAATAGGAAAATACGTTGATTTGAAAGATAGCTATGTAAGCATATCCCAGGCGTTACTACATGCGGGTGCTAAATTTAACAAGGGAATAGAGATAGATTGGATAGATTCAGAAAGACTTGAATTTTCGGCTCCTAACAAGCATAATGCGAATACCAATTTAAAAATTTTTGAGTATTTAAGGGAATATGATGGAATTCTGGTTCCCGGGGGATTTGGAAGCAGGGGTAGCGAAGGCATAATTAATTCTTGCTATTTTGCAAGGGTGAATGATGTTCCCTTTTTAGGGATTTGTTTTGGCTTTCAACTTGCAATAGTTGAATTTGCGAGAAATGTTTGTAATCTATCTGATGCAAATTCTACAGAAATCAATTCTAAGACCAACAACCCTGTAGTGCTATATATGCCCGAGCAAAAACAAATCAAAGCGATGGGAGGAACGATGAGATTGGGCCTTCACAGTATTCAGATCGCATCTGGGTCAATTGCATCGAAAATATATCAAAAAACCATGGTTCAAAAACGCCATAGGCATAGATATGAATTTAATCAAGAGTATAGAGATTTGCTAGAAAGAAACGGTATGGCATTCACTGGATCGTCAGATGCAAGAAAAAGGATCGAAATTCTCGAAATACCCAGTCATAGATTTTATCTGGGAATTCAGTACCATGGTGAATTTCACAGTCGACCAGGGTTTCCAGAACCGGCATTCGAAAATTTCATTAGAGCAACTATTCGAAACAAGAAGACAACTGAAGGTCTTACATGACTAAATCCTAGATCTTTAATTCATAAATTTTTTGTCTTGCGTCTCTGAGGGAAATTTTCTTTTTTACATAGCCTCGGTTTAACAGGTGAGATAATGATAACCTAATAGTTCTTTCTGGTAACATAGTCTTATTAATTAAATCCTTTTGGGTCATCGCCCCTTCATACTCTAGTGTTTTCAGAATTAGTTTAGCACTTGGTGGCATACGTAGAAGATCTTCAGCGTATTTTACTTTTTTCTCTATAATTCTGGTAGCCGAATAATTATTGTTGAGTGTTACTAACCTAGCAGGAAATTCATGTTTGTTACATTGCAATTTATCGGTAATCTTAACACGGGAGGTTCCATCCATTATTACTTCACAATGGTGACTTGATGTTATATCTACAATCTCTACAAGACTTTCATCAGATACAATAAGCGGGCGTCTGGTGTTATCCAATGAGTTAACTGAAACCACTACAACAACGTGTGAATTTTGGATAACAATTGGACCGCCTGCCGACATAGCGTATGCAGTGGAACCGATAGGTGTAGCAATAATAACTCCATCACTGTTATCGTGCCAAATATCTTTATTGTTTATCCTGAGAAAATGTTCCATCAGGATAGCACTCTTGTTAGAAAAAATAGCTACATCATTGAGAACAGGCTCCATTTCTTTCCCATCTACCTTAACAGCCAGTCTCTCTTCTTCTCTTATTTCGTAGTTTCCGGTCTTTAGTGATTCTTTTATTAGATCTATGCCTTTGACATCAATCTGGGCGAGAAACCCGGTAGAATTTGATTCATAAAGGCCCAAAACAGGAGCCGACTGCACCGATGTCTTGTGAAAATAATTAAGAATACCTCTGTCACCACCAGGTACTAATACCATGTCAACATCCTTACCAATTTCTTGATTTGAGTTATTCATAATTTGTGTCTGTATGTGTGATTCTTCTAGTGTTTTTACCACTTGACTTAATATCGTTGAATCTTTACCGGTAAATCCTGACAAAGCAATTCGCATTATAATGAATCTTTGTTTGATTAAGGTAATTTAATAAAGTTTGTTTTTATTTCCATATTTATTCCCTAACCAACTACCTTAAATTTTATAGTATTATAAAAATAAGACGCATATCTCTCGATTGAATTCATCTTCCGTGGAACTTTTTGAACTCCTCTAGTTTTTGATTCCAGCGAAGCGATTACAGATCCAGCTCCAAAGCAAATGGCCCAGAGTGGGTCTCGTTCTTTTAAATATGCGCAGGTAAATCCAGCGGCAAGAATGTCACCCAGGCCCGTATGATCAGGGCTTTCGATTTTTCTAAAGTTTATTGTATAAACAATATTCTTATGCAAAAAAATAATGGTATTACTACCTGTGGAAATTATAAATTCAAGATTAAACTTGTCTCGAAGCTTTATCATTCCATCAAACGAAGTAATCCCGCCGGTAAGAGCTGATAATTCCTCCTCATCGGCCTTAATAGCTGTAACACCTTTAAGATCCAAGTCAATACTCTTCCTGTTCAAGATCAACCCTTCACTGTTTTTGTAACGTAGAAATCCCTGAGGATCGATCATTATGAACCGATCTCCATAATAGTTCACTATTTTCTTGAGTGTTTCTTGAGAAATTTCCTCAAATATCGGACTCAATAAGATTGCATCGCTATCAACGATATCATTCACATTAATCTCCGAGCAATTGGACAGCAGATAAAGCTGTCGTCCGCCACTATCATTTAAAATTAGTCTAAATTTGGTTGTAGGGTTCTCCTTGTCAACTTGATTCTCTCTTAAAAAAATGTTACAATCTCTCAACGATTGTATTTTTCCTGTTATATCGTTTCCAACTCTAGTTGCCGCAAAAGTATTAAAATTGAAAGTTTTCGCTAACAAAGATCCATAGCACACTGGCCCTCCTAAGCTCTCAGTCTTTTCACCCTTTAGACCTATTATCTCATCTAGGGCTACATGTGAAGCAATGCAAATTTTCATGAACTTTATCTTTCTTTTTTAAAAATTTTAAAGCAACATAATAAGGTTATCATAAGATTTAAAGGATAGGAATAGTTTCAAAAATAATGGATGCCTAAGAAAAGAACCAGTAGGGGAAGAACAAAAGGTGGAAAGGGAAGTTCAGGAACCGTTCATTGCAGTCAGTGTGGTGCAATGGTACCAAGAGATAAAGCAAAGAAAATCACAGGAAGAATCACCCTGGTAGAGCCTCAGTTAGCAAAAGAATTGAAAGCACAAGGTGCTTATATTGCCCCTTCAACAGATGTCAAATTTTATTGTGTTTCCTGCGCAGTACACAGAGGTATAGTAAAAGTAAGATCGGAAAGCGATAGACGAAACTCAGGAAAATTAGGCTAGATAATTATTTAAGACACAAGTCTTGAATTTATTATCACTTTACTGAATATATTTAGATATAGGCTTTTTATCTCACTTATAGGTAACATTACTGATTCTTAGTTAAAAAAATATTTTAAGTGCTGAAAATATGGTAATTACTGACTACTTTCAGGTTTCTTTTCGTCCTTAGTAGCATCATTACCAGCACTATCGGATTCACTAGTTGAGCTGAATCCCGTACCATTACCAGCACTATCGGATTCACTAGTTGAGCTAGATGCGGTGTTGCTTTTTGTAAATTTCTTATATATCTCATCTTCGCCCTCATCCTCAAAAATAATTTGAGCTACATTTCTTCCAGTTTCATTTGGATCAGTTTTATCCAAATACTGAGCTTTTGGAGCTGGTGGTGGTGGTGGAGTAGTTGTTGATGATGCTTTTGGTGGTGGTGGTGGAGTAGTTGTTGATGATGCTTTTGGTGGTGGTGGTGGAGTAGTTGTTGATGATGCTTTTGGTGGTGGTGGTGGAGTAGTTGTTGATGCTGTGGTTGTTGTTGATGGTTTATCAGAAGTTATCATTTTCTTGCTATCTGTCTTTTCTAAATAATCGTTAACATTCTTAGTGATTTTCGATAGTGACGTTGGTGGCTCATTCAGTCTGGAAGTAATTGTACCCGATGAAACCTCATGTTCATGGCTTCTACTAGTCATGTCTCTAAATGTTTGTGCTGAGAAAAGAGGGGTGCCCAACTTTGTAGAGACCACTTTTAATCTCTCAAGTACGGTTATAGCCGATAAGATTGAAATTATCCACAGGGCTACAGATATGTTCTCTTGGAACGGTATGAAACCAAGAATCACTACGATAAGTATTCTTTCTGCTCTTTCTGCAATACCTTTTCCTTTGAGGTCCACGCCTAACCCTTCACCGCGGGCTCTTGTATAACTAACCAACATTGATAGTGAAAGAGCAACTAGAACAAGTACGGGGTTTGTAAAACTGCCAATAAGGATACCTATGAATATAATTATCTCGGAAACCTTGTCCAATACTGAATCAAGATA
Organism: uncultured Nitrososphaeraceae archaeon; assembly: GCA_963759575.1. GTDB lineage: Archaea > Thermoproteota > Nitrososphaeria > Nitrososphaerales > Nitrososphaeraceae > Nitrosocosmicus. The sequence goes on from CAVWZU010000002.1 coordinate 160,673, forward strand.
GCCGCCCAGTGCCGAAGTTCTCTTTGTTACGCGGGCAACCGCTCCATCTACGACATCAAAGAAGCCTGCAAAAAGAAGGAATAAACTACCTAAGAATGTAGCAGTATACCAGTCCACTCCAATCGCAGGTGAATGTAAAGAAAACATAATAGCTGATATTATTGAAAGACCTAACCCTACCCATGTCCAGAAGCTCGGTCCAAAACCTAAACTTGCAAATCCTCTTCCTACCTTTTCAATTATAGGATCAAATCTATTTCTTAAGTTGTTAAGCACGTAATAATTTGACCCGTGTCGTAATATATAACCTTTTACTATTTTATATTTCGGCGTATGTTCTACTCACCTAATTTCTATTGATTCCAGAATTTTAATAATATAATATTATTGAGAAATTTATTTCGTGCTGATTGTATCTTAATTCTTTAATAATTTATGGTTTGACTATGACTATATTTGTCCAACGAAAATAAGGTAAACAATTTATCATTTACGCGCAACAAAGTAGTTATTATAGGACTAGGCCAACTTGGTCTTCCAGTTGCAAAATATGTTAAAGAACATGGTTTTGATACTTATGGATATGATATAATTCAAAAAACCATGCAATCAGCTGAAACCAATTATGGAATAAAACAAGCAACAAACTTTGGTGATTTTGACGTATTAATTATCTGTGTGTCTACACACAGACCAGATGATATGTTTACACCGCAAGTAGATGGTTTGATGTCCGTTGTGGAAAAGATATCTAGAGAAGCTAAAGCAGGTGCACTAATATCAATTGAAAGTACTATACCAAAAGGTACTTCAAAAAAAGTATTTGAAAAAGTAGACCATAGACTCCACGTAGTACATGCACCACATAGATGGTATGCATTAGAAGAAGAAGTTCACGGTGTTAATCAATTGCGTATTGTAGGAGGTGTGAGCAACTGTTGTTTGCAACACGGTCTTAACTTTTATGATGGACGTGAGGTAGTACCCCAAACAACAGAAACTCCTACAGAAACACTTGGAGCAAAAAGTCTATCAATTCCAATGCATCCAGTATCATCAGTTGAAGTAGCAGAACTAACAAAAATAGTAGAAAATGCTCATAGATATCTTCAAATAGCATTTGCAGAAGAACTTTACCTCTATTGCAAGTCTAACAGCGTCAGTTTTTCGGAATTACGTGAATCACTCAATACAAAATGGAATGTAGAAGTACTAGAACCAAGAGATGGAATAGGAGGTCATTGCCTTCCCAAAGATACAAAGATGTTTGTTAATTCATCTAACTCAATAAAAAGCAAGATACTTCAAGCAGCCATGGAGATTGATGAGGACTATAGAGAATATTTTCAAAATGCTAAGGAATTCAATAAATCTGTAGAAAAAGACTGTGAAATCATAAAAGCCCTAAGATGAATTGACCAATGTCAAAGGACACAAAAAGTGAAAACATTCTAGTTTTTGGGGCTCATCCTGATGATTTGGAAATAGGTATGGGAGGAACGGTAGCAAAGTTATCTAGACTTGGGTATAAGGTGAAATTAGTAATTGCCACTTTACCTAATTTTACTCAGAGTGATAAAAAAGACGAGAGAAGGATGGAGGCAGTCAGATCATCAAAGGTAATGGGATGTCCGGAACCAGATTTCCTTGATCTACCTCCAGAAGAGATGACTCATAGCAGGAAACTGATTGGATTAATGGACAAATACATGGTTGATTATAAACCCGCAGCAGTCTTTACTCAATGGATAGGTGATTCACATCAAGACCACCAAGCACTTACCAAGTCTGTTATTTCAGGCAGCAGAGATACGACCGACTTGTACATGTATGAAACAACCATCCCCGGTGGGATCACAGAGCAAGCATTTAGGCCACAGCTCTTCGTAGATATATCTGACTATATAGAACCAAAGAAATCGGCTCTGGAGTGTTTTGAATCTCAACAACTAAGATGCGGTCCGATTTGGATCGATGCAATAGAAGGTAGGGCTGCATTCAGAGGATACCAATTAAATTGCAAGTATGCCGAGGCTTTTGAAGTAATCCGTATTTCAAAGTGGTAATTCTTAATATTTTTATTAATTTTTAGTAATGCCGTTAGAAATAGTCTACTATTGAAGAGTTTAATGTTTTGACAGATCCTTTTTGGATCATGGTTCTTTCGTATTTTTCCTTTTCAATATAAGTTTCGTTCCAGTATCTGAAACAAACAAGCGACTTATGATCTTGAGGTTTTATGTCTTCATTAAATAAGACGTTCCTAACCATAATATCCGGTTCATTTACGCCAGCCACTGTTCTCATGGGTCCAGAGGCTGAAAACCTAGGATTTATTTCTATAATCTTAACTTGATTGTCATCCATATCTATTCGAGATTGGATATTGATTGGTCCAAAAGTTTTTAATTTCTTGGCTATTTGATTGCAAACTTTAGTAACTTTGGGATACCTGTCTATAAAAGCCTTGTAGGTTTGACCGTGCTTTAGTATCTTCTTAAGCGTTATCGTTGACATGATCTGATTCTTGTCCCTGCCAAGAGTCATTCCAGTGGTATACTCGTTAGAATCACCGTGCAGATATTTTTGGATCATTGGTTTCCAGCCTATTTGTGTTATCGCTTTAACCGCAAATTCTAGCTCTTCAAACGAGTAGACGACTTGAAATAGCTTCGATCCAAACCCTTCTCGCGGCTTTACGACTAGTGGATATTTATGATCAATCAAGAAGCCATCTATTTCATTGTACAAACAAGTAGGAATTGAATTCAATTTATTTTCTTCTAAAAATTCGTTTGTCTTGTACTTATCCCGGCACATTTCTACTATTTGTGGTTGGCTCGTAATGACAACCGCACCGGTTTTATCCTCAATGTATTCCTTATTTTTACATAGTATAGGCAATTCCACATCTGAGCCTATAAACAAAACGTGAATTTTGTTTCTATTGCATAAATTTACAACCGACTTTAGGTATTCTTTACCGGTTGGCTTTGGAATAAGGGAGAATTTGTGCGCTCTATATAAGCCCGCGGCCTCATAACTGATATCCGTTGCTAAGATCTTGTATTCATACCGTCTGTCCTTTGCATATTTATTGTGGAATTTCAATGATTTGATTATACCTTGTGCTACTATTCCGCCGCCTGAAGTAACGACAACATTAACGCTTTTCATTGAAACGAAATCATTAAATGGTCTCTCAATTTAGAAGCAGTGGCTTTGTGAAATCATTATTAGCAACTAGTTTGTTAGACCATTCTCGCTCGATATGTTCTATTCCTATATTAACAGCATAGTCTATTATACAAGGTTTTAATTTCAAAGCATTTTTTGATTTTTGGACGGCCTTTATGACATCCTTAATCTTTCTTTGTTCTTGCTTATAGTAAAATAAATTGTTTAGCAAACTTGCTAATTGGTCTTTATTCCGAAATATTTCATTTCGTCTTGATATCAGCGGGTCAATTTTTTTTCTCAATTCATTATTCTTCTGATTAATTTCAATAAAGAATTCAGAGATATTAGATATTCCATTTTCATCCAAATAATTTGACGCTTCTCTCTGGGCAAATCCGGTATAGACATCGGTCCCTGCCCAAAGCATCATAGAAGGCAATTTTACTTGCAACTCATCAAATACTCTCTTACCTACAATTGTATACCCTATGCTTCCACCAGTCCCCGAAATGTATCCTGAAATTGCAAGCTCCCTTGATAACAGAAGTAAGATTGGGATTGCACGTGGTGAAACCATATTAATCTTGTTGTCTGGGATTGATACCTTCCCATTCTTTCCTACTGATAATGATAAATTTTTTTTACAAGATATGCATTTACCGATTAATACAATTTCTCCATTATCCTTTCTGCTTATTTTTGAGGAAGCCTTACTGCCACAATCACAGTGTAACCACAAAGGAGAATGCTTATTTAGATTTGCACTTACACCGGTAAAGATTCCTTGTTCTCTAAAATAGTTTTCTGATTTCTCCAAAGAATTTAGATAAACTTCATTCTCAGATAGAAGGAAATTATATCCCCTCTGAAATACTCGGGAAAGATCTGACAAATTAACAAATAAAGTTTTATAATTCCAAATATTATTGGCAATCTTTGACATGATAATTGAATTGAATTCAGAATAATTATCGGATAACAAAATTGCTTCTTCCACTATGTTCCAGAACTTTTGGAATCTGTCATAAAGTGTCTTAACTTCAGACTTCGATAGATCCTTGTTATTTTTTATCCAATTATATATTTGATTTTCCCAATAATTTATCAAGGAGCGAGTCGGAGGCTCAGTCCTGTTTGAGATCTTCCATCTTTTTGAATCATTGATTGGATATCTCAAATCCAGTACTCCGGAGGAATTTCTGATACTAGGTAATTTTGCTACGTGCATCCATTTATCATCCATAAAATCATGATCAACTATCAAAAAGACCGGAACGATGGTATAGTTTTTCCTCTTATAATGATTCGCCAGTGATTCTAATAGTACTATTTTCTTAAAAACTCCACTAAAGGCAAACAAATTGGGTTGATGGATTCCAACGATAATTTTCAATCTTTCATCGGACAACGAATCGATTTGGTTTGTTACCTTTTCGTTAAGTGTTCGCGCCTTTGTATGAAAATTTGTAATAACCTTTTTAAGAAGCTCACGATTTGCACCGATAAATTCATCTGTCTCGGGGAGAGGATTTTTGCCCAAAATATCGACTGCCTCATCGAACTTTGACGGGATGGATTGTACAAACCTGCTTATATCTGAATCTGAGGAATTCAGATATCTGGAGAATATTGCACTTAGTTTACTGTCACCGTCAATAGTGGCTACCGTATTACTTCCCAAACCTTTTAATCACTAATATCTATTTAAGTTTCTTTTTAACTATATCTTATTTCTCTTCTATAAGAATTATCAAATCCTTTATTCTACTAAAATCACCAATATCATTAAGAGTGTGCGCGTCGCTGCCAAGGTGAAGTTCTACACCATATTCTTTAAAAATTTTTAAGAATTCCTTGGGGGGGCGAATATATTTTGAATTAATTTCTATTTTTTTACCATTAGCAACGGCTAGTTCTGCGATATTTCTTATTTCCCTATCATCAACTTTAAAATCAAACTCTGGTGCAAGATGGCCAATAACATCAACATTCGGATTCTTGAGTGCTTTAATTAGACCCTCGTACCACTTTTCCTTGTTGTATTTTGTATGAAAACTAGCAATAATAAAGTACTCATTATTCAAGAACTCATCGGGACAATCAATTTCCCCGCCGACTAATATCTTGGCCTCAAATCCTTTGAGGATCTTGATTTTAGTTCTAGAAATGTAATAGTCCAGTTCATCAATATATTTTTTCGTCCACTCGGAATTTTTTCTTACGTGTTCTGTAATAGCGATTCTTTCTAAGCATAGAGATTCTGATTTATTTATGATGTTTGGTATGGTCAAATCCTTTGAAGAATGGTCATTATAGTTACAATGAATGTGCAAATCTTCTTTCTTATTTAGCATCATAATTTTATCTGAAAAAGTTATGCGAATATGTTTTATAATTTTTCTTAATTATAACATTCAAAAATATTTATATCATTAACAAATTTAACAGTATTAAAAACGGATGCCGATTGCGTAGAAAAATATCCACAGTATTGATTCCCGGTGCCTCTGCACCAGCTGGAATAAATACTATAAAATCGTTGAGATTATCAGATTTTAGAGGCAAGATATTATCTACGGATTCTAACAGTTTATCTGCAGGCTTTTATTTATCTGACTACTATGAGGTGATACCAGAAGCAGAAGCAGATGATTACTTGGAAGTGCTGCTTAACATAATCGACAAATATAATATTGAAATTTTAATGCCTTCATCAGGTTATGACATTTTTCCGTTTAGCGAATTCAAATCTAAATTGAAAAAACACGGGGTGATTCCGGTTGTAAGCGACAGGAAAATTTTGGAAATTTGTAGAGATAAGATATATACATATAACCACTTGAATAAATTTTTCAAGCTCCCATATACAACCCTCAATCCAGATGAAATTGATACTTATCCATTTATTGCAAAGCCTCGTTTTGGGAAAGGTAGTAGAGATGTAATTCAGGTAAATGATGAGCAAGAAAAAAAATACATTTGCTCGAAGTACCCTAATATGATCTACCAAGATTTTTTGCCTGGAGATGAATATACGATTGATGTTATGAGTGATCTAGAGGGCGATCCAATCCTATCGGTTCCACGAGTTAGATTACAAACAAAAAGTGGTATTTCTACTAAGGGAAAGATTATTCTTGACAAAGAGTTGATTGAAGAATCGATGAAGATAGTGAAAAAACTTAAAATAATTGGACCATCTTGCATTCAAATGAAAAAGGACAACCTGGACCAATTCAAGCTAGTAGAAATCAATCCCCGGCTTGGTGGCGGCACGATTTTTACGACATTGGCAGGTGCCAACTTCCCTAAAATGGTCATTGATCTAGTCGAAGGAAAAAAAATAGACCCACCAAAGATTTCTGAGATAACTGTACTAAGATACTTTGAAGAAATTGTCTTGGATGGACGAAACAAGATTAACTACAACGGAAAAGACCTTTTAACAAATGATCCATGTCGTATTTGATTGAAGAAATTGATACAGATTGATTGTAGAAATTGTCTTGGATGGACGAAACAAGATTAACTACAACGGAAAAGACCTTCAAGTGAGTTATGCATATCGTACATGACCTTATCTACGGTTCCTGTTGAATTTTGTAGAGTATTGATTTGAAAGTACTGACCAGTAGCTTCTAATATCTGGCAGGGCCACAATCCTGTTAGATTCATCAATATAACACAAAAACCTATAGTCATAGCCAAAGCGACTATGATTACATCCACATATTTAAATTCAATTTTTGATCCCAACTTCGTCCCCTTAATTATTTATTCGATATGTTCAAGCTGCTAATATCATCTCCAGCCGGTTTTCTTTATAGTAATTGCAGCATAAATTAATAGCCATGTATAAACATAGGTTGACAAAAGCTGGAAAAAAGGCCTATAAGCCCAATTCTTATCCCCTGGGTTTCTAAGCCTGAAATCAACTCCATAAATCATTCCGGTAAATAACACTCCTGCAAACCAAACGATAGGGGTTATAAAGTCGCCAGCTAGGGGCAGAAAGATAACAGTGGTGGCCACAATGTATGGTCTGATAAATTTCATCGAGGTTTGCAAATAATATAGTAATGCAACATAGAATGGCCTTTTCCAAAATATGCCTCCTGCAGCAAACAAACTTCTAATAAAACTTTTCCTCCACCTTACCTGTTGTTTTATTAATGAGTCAAGTGTAGATGGAACTCCAATATTTACTCTTATTCTTTGTGAATACAAGACCTTCCAATATCCATTGACATCTTGCTTTGATTCAGTCCCACCATTCTCGTTTCCTAACACGTTTTCGGACATCGACCTCTTGACTGTGCCTTCTGCGTTGAGGATTGGGATTTCGGTATATTGTTGATTAGTAGATTGGTTAGAGATCTTCGGAGGACGAGTCCCCAAAACATGAGCCGTCATTCTTCTGTCGGTAGCGAACTTAAATTCCATACCTAAAAATCTGTCTCGTGCCCACAGAGGGATAAAGTCCTGAATAGCAATGCGTCTATAGAAACTTAGGGACCCTGCACAACAGCTCACAGATGAAAAAACGGTCTCCATCCCTTTTTGTGCTCTACAAGCGCCATCAGCGTAGACATCCTGCATTTTTTCAAGAAAGTGATCCCGAAATCCGCCAGCGTGTCTGTTCTTAACTCGTCCATGTCCTGTAAGGGCTCCCACCTGTTTATCGCCGTAAAAAATTTGTACCGCCTTCTCTGTTGCATCAAGAGCCATATCGCAATCGCTATCCATGAAAGCGTATATCTCTCCACGTGCAATCTTACTAGCAGCCTCTATTGCCTTTTTCTTTCCTACACTTTCCTTCAAATGAACTATTCTCAGGTTAACTGTTTTGTTTTTATCCTTAATCTTATCTAGAATTTCACCGGTCTTATCGGTACTTCCATCGTCTATTACGATTATTTCCTTTTTTTGGTAAGTTTGGTCTATGCATGATTGTACGCACGTATGAATGTCGGCTTCCTCATTTTTTACAGGGATGACAATAGACACTAGTGGCTTTTCATTCTCAGGGATTTTCTTATCTAAATCCTTAAGGAATGGATCACGGTATCTAAAATATGAAATGAATAAGATGTTAAATAACACAAACGAAGTTAAAATACTATAGATTCCTACTCCCAAATCTATCACGTACATGGTCAAGTAAACCTTCGTAAATAAAATTGTCAGAACAGCCGATAAGAGTAAAACCCTAACAAACCATCTTTTTTTATCCAATTCTTGTGTTTTAGTGAAATTAGGTGGATTACTCAATGCCAATCATTCAATCAACTCGTCGATAAATAAGTTGAAATAAAGCTGTTTATTACTTTTTTCATATTAGCTTCTTAGATTCAGTTATATGAGATTCTACTAGTAGAAAGATAAGTAAAAGAAAAAGAAAAATGGTAAATTATTCTAAAATGTTACGCTAAATCTAATTCCATCTTAATCTTTCAGTTTCTCTATCATCCTTAGACGATTTTTTCCAATCTTTGTAGTGATTTCTACATAAATAAACACGCTTTTTTGAATTATCAAAATCTAAATCCTGTGACATTTTCGCCTTTGCCAAACTCATCGATCTATCTGCGGATTCTTCGCAGCCTAAAACGCTGCAAGTAATTCCCTTCTCTACCTTTCCCATTAGATAGCAAAAACCATGGTAATATAATAAAGTTAATGGACAATTTGAAAGCAGCCTATAGAGTAAAGTACTGTGCGACCGGATTATGTACAACTATTGCAGCTGTAGAGAATTCAGGGTCAATTTGTCCGCTTTCAGTTAGATTCATTCCGCTGATAGAGGGGTTCATTAATTTCCATACCATAAAATGTTGAGTTATGTCTGGACAGCTAGGGTAACCCCAACTGTACCTCAATCCACCTGCCTTTAACTGAAGCTCATCTTTAATTTTGTAATTTATCCAATCTGCTAATGCTTCAGTTGTTTCTACAGCCAACCCGTGTAGGTAGTAGGCATCAGTATAACGACCCTGCTTATTCCATTCCTCAATTATCTGAGCAACCTTATTTCCCATTGTTACTGATTGAAATGCAACAACATCATCGACCTCTGAATCAAAATAGTCTGCAAGACATAGATGAGAAGAACTGCTAGACCTTGGAAACTCAAACACGAGTTCTGAATCAATCTTTCTTTCATCCTGATATTTTACTGAGAGATTATTATTTCCCACCTTGCGACATCGAAAGTAAGAATATACTGCATGGGGATCAAATAATTTTTCCTTTACAACTTTGATCTTCCATTCTTTAAGTAATTCTTCATATTCTTCTTTCAACTCGGTAGCCTTCTTTCCCCTTAATCCCCACGACAGTACAAAAAGGGATTTCTTATTCAAGTATTGCCATATTTCATCAAGCGGAAGGTCCTTATTCTCGAGTCTTGTCACAAAATTAAATCCAGGGGGTACAGGCTTATCCCTAACTGGTTTCACGCTGCTTGTTATATTACTTAGATCTTGATTGTTCGCAACCTCGTCATATTTTCTTTCTTCCCAACTAGTTAATTTTTCCAACCATTTGTTCATGTATTCTTCTTTACTACGGCTCATCAGATTATTCATAACCTTCAATCCCTCAAAAGCAGTCTTGCAGTAGAATATTCCGGCTTTGTAAATATTGCCGTCCCCCTTTGCTATCCTATTAATATAATCACTGTTAATTGCAGCACCACCGCACAAAACTGGAATGTCCATCTTATTCTCCCGTAGAAATTCTGAGAAGAGCTGCATTTGTTTTGATGTTGAAACCAATAATGCGGATAATCCCACAGCATCTGCTCTTACTTCTTTGATTTTGTTTACTATACTAGGAATAGGAACTTGTTTACCTAAATCAAAAACTTCATAGCCATTGTTAACCAATATCGTCTTTACCAAATTTTTTCCTATATCATGCACATCTCCATAGACAGTACATAATACGATTTTTCCTTTGCTAATTCCCTCTTGTTTTATCAAATATTTCTCTAGCTCCAAAACGGCTGCCTTCATGCATTCGGCTGACTTTAATACAAAGGGGAGGATCAATTCTCCTGCTCCAAATTTATCTCCTACTTCTTTCATTGCAGGAAGAAGTACTTCATTTAATGTTTCTACTGCCGCATCATGTAATTTTTCTTTATTACCTGAAAGTTTTTTCCTCTTTGTACCGTTCTCTAGTAACTCGTCTGATATAGAAAAATCATCTTTGGTCGGAATTCTGTCTAATATGGATAAAACTACATCATTTTCAATACCATCTTTTAGTCTATTAACTATTCTAAAGTAACATTTTCTGCCTGCATCCCAATTTGCATCTATTTCCATCAAATTATTCTGTTTCTTATTTCCTGTAGCTCCAGTCCCTGTTCCTGTTGCGCTAACAGCCTGATCGGAACTAAAGTAGGATATCAATTCAGATAATGCATTATTATTATTATTAAAAATGAGATCTTCGCATATTCCTTTTTCCTTCGAATTGATTTGAGGGTATGGGATGATATCTTTGGGATTAATTATTACAGTATCAAGGCCACTTTTTATCGCATGGTACAAGAAAACTGAGTTTAGGTATTTTCTGGCTAGCGGTGGCAATCCGAAGCTGACGTTACTTAATCCCAATGTCGTCAAAGACTTTGGATATTTTTCTTTTACTAATTTGATCCCATCTAGCGTATGAGAGGCAGACGCAACATATTCCTCCTCACCTGTTGCTAACGTAAAAGTTAATACATCAAAAATTAGCTGCCAAGGTTTTAGACCCAATTCAATTGCTTTGTCGTATAAAATTCCTGCGACTTCTAACTTTTCCTGGCTAGTTTTTGCCATCCCCTTAGGTCCGATGCACATAGAAATCGCCGGTGCTCCATAAATCTTCATCATCGGGGTAATTTGATTAAATCTACTTCCATCACCTTCTAGATTAATGGAATTTATTATGGGAACGCCAGGAATCTGTTTGAGGGCGGTAGCAATAACCTTTGAATCTGTTGAATCAATTACTAACGGTGCCTCTATTTCTAAACTAAGCCTTTTGACTAGCTTTTGCATGAAATCCTGTTCATCTGACCGTTCTGTTGTTGCAACACATACGTCTAAGCAGTGTGCACCGTCTTCTACTTGGTATCTTGCTAACTCAATTAACCCGTCAAAATCATTCTCCAGGACCATTTTTTTGGCTTTCTTTGATCCCTGAGCATTTAGTCGCTCTCCAATGATTAATGGGCGCGGATTTTGATGAAGCTCCAAAGAAGCTAAGGCCGAAGATACTTTTGGTTTTTCATTGTATATTTTTTTCATTCTAATAACCTGTCTGAACCCTCAGAAACTAGATAATTGTCCTATTTTCAATAGATAAATTTACAGGAGTTTGATTTCTTGAACTAAGCATTGTGTGTAAATGCTTTATATGATCTACCGACGTGCCGCAACACCCTCCGATTATTCTTAACCTTTCATATTTTCCTACGAATTCGGAAAGTCTCAGAGTAATTTCTTGTGGTGTCATCAGATATTTAGCTAAACCATTTTCGTTCACTGGCATTCCAGCATTGGGCATGACTAAAATGGGCAACTCATTTTGCTCACATAGCCACTGTACGCTGGGTGTCATTTCCATGGGTCCAGTAGAACAGTTTAAGCCAAATACATCTATATCTAAATTACTCAAGGTTGTATAGGCTGACTGCACATTTGATCCGAGGAGCATTTTTCCATATTGGTCTAGAGTTACATTAGTAATTATAGGTAAAGTCCTTTCTAACTGGTTCATTGCGCGGAAACAACTTTCAACAGCAAGTTTCATCTCTAGAACATCTTGCCCAGTTTCAATTAAAAGTGCATCACAACCTCCAATTATCAATCCCTGAGCTTGAACAAAAAAGGCTTCTTCGATTTCCCCCAATGAAATATTTCCCAGATCAGAATCGTTTGAGCTAGGTAAATATCCTGAGGGACCCATCGAACCGATTACATATACTTGTCGACCTACTTCTTTAGATGATTCTTTAACAAGGTTTACTGCTTGGACATTAAAATCGATGGTCTTGTGTCCCTGTCCATATTCATCCAGCTTGAGCTTATTGCTACCAAAGGTATTAGTTTCAATACAATCACTTCCAGCATTGATATAGTTTTTATGGATAGTCTTTATCCATTCAGGACGTGTAAAATTCAAACTATCGCTGAATCCTTCCTTATTATTGAGATAATCACTCTCACTAGGTTGATATTTCTGGATTTCCGTTCCGATGGCACCATCAAACAAAAGAACTTTAGTAGCTAAGTCATTAAGAAAGCCATTCAATATTATTATTATTCTATATATGACTTTATTTGTTTATAATCCTTTCACCTAAATACCAGCCAATTAAAAAGAGATTTATAGAAAATTACTATTTAAGAATACTGGGTTCATAGTTCAGCATGGATAGAATGACTGCCTGCGGAGCAGCTGGTCGAGGGTTCAAATCCCTCTGGACCCGATTCCATTCCAGATGGGTATATGTTCCGCATATTCGTCTCAAATTCATTTCATGCTCGAATAGTTTTATAGTAAAATAGAAAGTTACGCTTAGCCATAACTTGCATATGTAATTGAATTACTACGCTTTTTGATATCAGATTAATCCAAATACATCTTGTTTAACCGGTCTCTTAATTCTCTAAGCAACGTTTTATCCAGTGTCATCTCTTGAACGTTGATTACCTTTCTATCCTTTTTGACCTTTGTGCCTAACAGATATTGTTCCTTGTATATGTCTCTCCTGTGAATTTTGTACAAATCATTAATATACAATTCTTCAGGATATGATTTTAGGCTATCTTCTTGTATCATCTAAGCAAACTCCAAATAGAATAATCTACTTCCTCGTTAATATGCTTGCTTTGTCTCTAGTCTTCCTGCCATTCTTACGCTGCTCATTATCTTTTTTATCTTATCTAAACTGCTGAAATATCGCATAATAATTGCAGAACACTTGACAAGACAGAGTCAGATTTATAGAAAAAATCTAGTTATTTTCTTGCTATTTGCATGTAGATAATAATAAACATTAAGGGATACCAATACTTCTGAACTCGTCTATGTATCTTTGATTCAAAAGTATTAAAGCTGGTTTGACTTGTTTGCCCAATCAAATCAATTTTTTGCATACAGAGTGTGTAAGACATGTAGCCTGTATTAGGTTTTGAATTGATTTACGACAAGAAATGTTGGATATACCATCATTTGTGGCATAAAAGGTTTAATTATACTATTTTTATCTATATCTTTGATGACTTCTGGTAAATACTTCAATAAAGGTGTTAAAGCGTTAGATGAACCAAATGTAGGGTATGTAGTCCGAGAAACACCTGATAAGATAATAGTATTTGGAGGAAAAAATGAGAGGTACGATATTCCAATAAAGGAAATTGAACAAGTAGGCGCCAATGTATTGATTGGACTAAATTCTGCTGACTTGGATAAGTATTCAGTACCACGAGATGCCCCACTTCCGGCAGGTAGAGAAGATCCATGGGGAGGATCAGATAACGTTGTAGATCTGGCATCCTATGAGGGTAAATATCCAAATACATTATTTAACAAGGGAGTTCGTGCAAAGAATGAAGACCATGTTGGCCATGTAATGAAGGAGACTAATGATAAAATAGTAATTTTTGGCGAGAATAATAAAAGATTTGACATCCCAAAATCTGAGATTTATCAGGTAGGTATGAATGTCATAATAAAAATTGACTTTCCTGAAATATTCAAATATGAAGTACCAAAGGAAGCACCGTTACCTACGGGTGAGCCTATTGAAACAATTGATACACAGGCGTTCCCAGAAGAGTACCATGGTCCTAAATAACATTTCATTTTAAAACTTTTTTTCTATTTCTTATGACTATGGTTTTTAAATATTTGCTATTTTAATGTTAAATTAACCGTTGCATGTAATTATCTTGATGACTCTAGGTTGTAGCAGTCGAGGCAGACTAAAACATTTAATAAATAAGATCCAATAGAAATGAATCTTCACCCAGTACGCTATTTGTCAATTAAGACCGAATACCACAAAATAAGGCTGGCCAATAAATCTGGTCCCAAAAATGATGCGTGTACGGTTCCACACTAAAGAATCTATAATCTAGCAGTTGGAATGATATGGCAAATCTGGATGATCAGAAATCATTTATCAGATGGATATTATAAGGGTACAATCCCGCATTAACATAAAAATCACCATCGATAAGATTCTGAATGAATGATGGAAGATTACACTTGAATATGAATAAATCTAAGCAGAGTATATAGATATTGATAATGATTAAGGATAAAGTCATACTAGTAACAGGGGCAAGTAGTGGAATAGGCTACACAACTGCCTTAACTTTGTCTCGAGCAGGAGCAACCATCGTTGCAGGGGCACGCAGGGGTGAAAGATTGGAGGGTTTGAAGCAGGCAGTTAAAGAACAAAAAGGTGAGATCCTGGTAAACCAATTGGATGTTACTAAGAGGGAGGAATGTACTAACTTTGCAAATTTGGCTATAGATAAGTATGGGCGGATTGACGTCCTAATCAATAACGCTGGCCTTATGCCATTGAGTTTTGTAAAGAGCCTTAAAATAGAAGAGTGGGATAGAATGGTTGATGTAAACTTTAAGGGTGTACTGCATAGTACAGCGTCTGTTATTCCTCACATGCTAGCTAATAAGTCTGGTCACATAGTAAATATTTCGTCGATAGCAGGAAGATTAGTTTTTCCAGCTGGGAGTGTTTATTGTGCAACCAAGCATGCCGTTACCGCATTTAGTGAGGGATTAAGACAGGAGTTAAGCCAACGTTCCAATATTCGTGTTACTTGCATTGAACCGGGTGTAGTTGCAACGGAACTTAATAACACGATTACTGATAGTTCACTACAAGGATTTCTAGAATCGGTTAAAAAAATGGAACCTTTACAAGCACAAGATATAGCAAATGCAATTTTATTCGCAATAGACTCGCCAAATCATATGAATGTAAATGAAATAGTGATAAGACCTGTACAGCAAGAAAGATAGTAAAAGAATATTCTCAGGTCACCTTAAAGAATTTGAAGAATGGTTCTAAAATGGATACACACTTTATCCCTTTGAATTCACTATTTTTGGAACATGTTTTTAGTTATTATACCATTTTTTATGCTACAGTGACTAGCGGGATCTTGACAGTGATTGTAGGTATTAGGATCACATAATTTGATAAACCCCTTTACTGCAGAAAGACAGTATGGAAACTGCACAAAATTTATCTTTTTTGGTCTTTGCTTTTTCCTTACCTTTGGTTTTTTTCATTACTATAGTTGAAAGTACGAATTTTGGGGAGGTAGATGCTTCTTGGTTTAACTATACCTCACATAGTGACCGAGGATTTAGTTTCAGTTTTCCACCTGATTGGACTGTTGCAAATAATACGTATAAGGATACCAGCATTATTACTTTGATGCCTCCAAATAACCATGATCTGTTTGGAGAAAAATTGACATTTGTAATGGAGAAATTACAAACAAACATGTCTTTCCAAGAATACTCTCACAAAGCAATAAAAATTCTATCAACAGCACTGCGAGATTTCCGCATAGCAGACTCAAATCCTCTTAACCTCTCAGATACAGTATGGGAAAGAATCTTGTTCACCCATGAAATAGATAATAGAATAATTAAGGTCTTGCAGTATTGGTCCATCAAAGATGATTATGTTTATTTTATCTCTTTCGGTACTACTCCAGATAGTTACTTTAGTTACCTTCAAACACTACATAAAATAATTTCTGGCGTTGAAATTTTTGCAAAAACCACAACAGATAATCCTTTACCTAAAATCAAAGAATCTGTTTACCAGTCTCCAGAGGGCTTTGTATTAAAGTATCCAAGTAATTGGAATAAGGTTTCTGGGCAAAACAGAATGTCTTTTGTAGCGAATCAAGATAATCCTCAAGATCAATATTTGGAGAGAGTTGATTTCTATCATTATAAGAGTGACGATAACTTATCAGGTACCACACAAGTCGAAAACGATTCCCTAAAGGTAGATTTGATTATTGAAATCAATTATCTAGCAAATAACCTCGAGAATCTTGAATTGATTTCTGTGAATGATATGAATTTCTCTAAAGGTTTGGGAAAAGAGCTGGTATATACATATATTTCAAACTTGGGTGCTACTAAATCAAAAGAAATAATGATAAAAAACAACACACAAATGTTCATCATCATATTTACTGCCCAAAAGGATGAATTCGATGAGTTTTCTCCCCTAGTCAATAAAGTGATAGATAGCTTCCAACTAACTGCTGCTAAGCTGTCCTAGTTCGTGACTCCTTGAGCACGTAATACATTTATATATTTACTTTTGGAAGGAAATTGGAAAGAGACCAACAGATACGGGATGTAAAAAGATGTATGAGAATATAATATGCAAAAAAACTCAGGATGACCTTATAAAGAAACTTGACAATCCTCCATTATTTTCAATTATCATTCCAACTTATAATGAATCTCAGAATATTGTTAATTTAGTAAATTCCATAAATACTTCCGTCAAGCACCAAGGCTGCTATGAGATAGTCATAATTGATGATAATTCTCCGGATTGCACAGTTGACAAAGTTATTGAGGCTTTTGATGAAAAAAAAGGATTCTATTTGTACAAGATACGAGATACAGTAGGAGTTCAGTCACATAAGCATTTTTTCATATATCCGCTTCATGACGAGAGCTTTTTTATAAAGATAGTAAAAAGAAAAGAACGTTCAGGTTTGATATCTGCCATATATGAGGGATTTAAATCATCAGTTAGTGAATACCTTATCGTAATGGATGCTGACTTTTCTCATACTCCCATACATATCAATAGACTGATTGGGGAGATCAGAAATTCAAATTGTGATCTAGTTATTGCTTCACGATACTTGAAAGGAGGCAGGATAGTGGGTTGGACTTCAAAACGGATTTTTTATAGTAAGTTTGCAACAAATTTATCAAAACTCATATTCAGATTATCAAATGTATCAGATCCAATGTCCGGATTTTTTGTATTAAAAAGGGACGTCGTTAGGAAAATGGAATTTAATACTTCGGGGTTTAAGATTCTTCTAGAGATACTAGTAAAGTCAAAAGCAATTAAGATTAAGGAAATCCCCTATACTTTTACTGATAGAACAAATGGTTCCAGTAAGCTTAATTCAAAAGTAACTATTGATTTTTTTAAGAGCTTGTATATCCTGCACAAACATAATTGAAAATGAGGAATTAGTTAAATTTGAGTAGTGATTCTATGTTTGGGTCAGATTCCTGTGACAACCTATTCTAGAATTTTATCTTTCTTGCCCAGTGCAACCGAAATTATTTTTGAATTAGGACTGGAGGGTAACCTCAAAGGTGTTACACACGAATGCACTTACCCTAAGGAATCCACAAAAATACCAAAAATAATTAGACCCACAATAAGATTTGACGATCTGGATAGTTCACTAATAGATCAGAAAGTAAGAGAAATGTCAATCAAGAATGAACCGTTATTTGAACTTGATGTCGATAAAATAAGTGAAATAAAACCAGATTTGATAATTAGTCAGAATATGTGCTCAGTCTGTGCACCTTTTGATCAAGAAATTCAGGCAACGTATGAAATATTAGGTTATAAACCACATAACATAACCCTGAATCCTACGAACCTTTTTGAAATAATTCAAAGTATACTAGTTTTAGGTAAGGAATTAGACAAACCAGAAGAAGCTTTACAAATTACTAATCATCTCAAAGAAAGGATTAACATAATAAAATCTATATTACAAGGACCAGACAAAAGGCATCTTCAAGGTAGCCGGCCGAAAGTAATATGCTTGGATTGGCTGAATCCATTTTATCTTGCTGGACACTGGGTACCTGATATGCTAGACATAGTTGGCGCCGTTGGTTTAAATGGACGAAGCGGTTTGGATTCTCACTTAATTAACCCATTGGAAATATCCCAGTTGAATCCAGACAAGGTGGTTATAATGCCGTGCGGGTTTGATATTACGAGGTCCCAAAAAGAATACCTCAAGATTGAGGATCCTAACTGGGATTCGTTAAGAGCTTATAGGGAAAAGGAAATCTACATAGTAGATTCCAACGCTTATTTCAGTAAACCCAGTCCTAGAATCGTGACTGGAATCGAAATATTAAGCAAGATTGTTTATCCCGAAGCGTTTGAGCATATAAGAATTCCAAATCTAAGTTTTGTCCGCATCTAACTAATTATTACGGTGATGGAATAAGACTTGACATCTCATATTTACTTTACCAAATAACAAATACAGCCGTCTCGCCTAGTAATATCATATAGTTTGGTAGGATAAGAGCGAGTAGTGCCATCTTTATTTTCAAAAATCGAACCTATAGGGAAAAACACCCTGGAATTCGGATCATCCAAATCGTCATTATATCCATACATCAAATTGGAAATTTCTATTTCATATCTGATTGGATATGGACAATGAGCAATTTTGTTCCACCACTCTACTCCAGTGAAACTTTGATGAAACTGAAAAGCAAATAGTTCTCGATCTACTTTGAGAGAAAATTTTTCATGTTCGTTTGAATTGAGATCCTTCAGATAGAATTCCAGGCTCGAGTCATTTTCTAAAAAATTGATTTCTCTGCGGTACGAGTGTCCTATTTGTGGTAAGATTTTATTAAATCGGTATTGATTATGACCTCTGAAAATTGCCTCAAAATAGTCCTGGTTGTCGAATTGGCAAATAAGGTTTAATTCTACTGCTACATGTTGGATATTGAAAATTTCTAACAAGTATAGCATCCAAGATTTGTCAGGAATTTTATTACCTTTGTCTCCTTTTATACTTAGATTATCTGTAATAAACCTAAATTTCGAGACATGTTTCCTGTAATCCTTATGTGGAGTATCGATACATCCGTACCAATAATGCATAATAATTTTCAAATGATTCTGTATTTATTCTTGATACCTAGAGAATCATTATTTGAATTTAGTAAACTCCGTTCAATCGAAAAAATATAGGGATCGACTCTTCATATCCTAAGGCAAAAATTAGAATATCCTAATTTAATAATTTTTGGATACGTATCGAAAATCTAGTTATATACCTTAAAAAAATCATCTCCATACCAGGTCCGCTGGGTAAAACTCGGTAAATTTGAAAACTTTCAATGTCATTTAGCACCTGCGATCATGAATATGTGTAATCATGATGAATGCAGAATATAATAAAATATAGGATATGATTGCCATAATACCATGGTTGATGAGAGCACGGAACTAGATCAAGTTTCTACTAAGAAAAAAATTTCTCAGCCCCCATTAAATTTGCTTTTTAATCCTTCATTGATAGAACGCAATGATGTTTGGAAGATAAATATTGTAAAACTCTTAGAGGCCTTGCTTTCTACTTTGGCTAAATCATCTTACAAGGACTTACGCGTTTGTGGTGTGGCAATTTTAACCTCAACATTAATTCATAGACTTAAGGTAGAATCTATCTTTCGATTAGAAAAAATTGCTAATAAAGATCAGCAAGGTGTTTCTGACCGAGACAAGCAATTCAGTGAGAGGGCCCCCATCCCGGAGATAACCAATCTTACATTGCCATTTAGAAAAGAATTATCCTATCCCGTATCATTAGAGGATCTGATTACTATCCTGGAGACTATGATAACTGACCTTACAAACCCAGTTGTTAGGAGACCTAGTTTGAATTTGGAACCTGTAGAGGTCATAGACTTTCAGCATTATTTGATTAGATTTGAAAAAATAATAGAGGAATTTGAAAATAATATAATGACGAGACTACAGGATAATGGGGAATTGAATTTTAACGAAATGGTGAGTGGATTAGACCGAATTGATATTGCTAGATATTTCATTGCTATGCTTTATCTTAGCATGAAGGATAAAATAGAAATTATCACTGGATTTACCGACTTGAATAAGGGAATTGACTATCTGGACTCTTCACCACAGAACGTGGAAAGCGTCAAAACAACAAACAACGTAATGGAGTGGATAAAAATTGCTCTCAAAAATAATTTTCGGGAATAATTAGATGACAAAATTACCCACTGATGAAATCATTGCTCGCATTGAGGCAGCATTATATTCTGCTGGCCGTCCTCTTACCATTGATGAGATAATTATGGCTTCAGGGATAGAATCTCGGGAGCGAGTCAAGCGGTTACTAAATGAACTTATTAACAAGACCAAAGTGGCCTTTAAGGCATTGGAAATTGCTAAACTAGAAGATGGCACCTTTGTATTTCAGCTTAAACCAAGTTACGCTCCAATCATAAAGAAATTTTCCAATAAACCTCAAATTTCTACATCCGTAATGAAGACGCTTTCATATGTAGCTTATGAACAGCCCGTTACTAGCAAGAGATTAGTAGAAATAAGGGGTTCTAAAGTATATTTGCATCTAAAGGAGTTACAGGATTTGGAGTTTATTAGTCAAAAAAGTTCAGGTAGGGTTAAGATATATAGCACCACACCGAAATTTAAGAATTATTTTGGTATTAGTGACATTGCGATGCTGAAAAAAAGTTTGCTTATAAATCCTAGCGGATCTGCAAAGAAAAACACTTAATTATAGTTTTGCCAAACTCGAACTGTGCGTAAATCTATCGAAAATCTGGGAGGCAGGAAATTAACAGGTGGAAGAATAATTCCCAACCGAACAAGAAGGAAATATGAAATAGATAGATACCCAAATGAACCAATTGTAGGTGAAACAAAGAATATAATGCGCAGAGTTCGTGGGAATAATGTTAAAGTAGCTTTTAAGTTTGCCGAATTTGCAAATGTAAATGATCAGGACACTAAAAAAACGACTAAAGTCAAGATAATTCGAGTATCCGAAAATCCTGCAAACAAAGATTACGAGAGGAGAGGTGTAGTTACCAAAGGCTCAATCTTAGAGACTGAATTAGGTCTGGCTAGAGTTATATCGAGACCCGGACAGGATGGTATTGTTAACGCAGTCATCATCAAACAATAATATTTCCCTTATTCACATTTAGCCAAAAGAATAGGAATTTATTAAATAATATTTCAATATCCTTATTGGTAAGGATAGGTATTACGGTTTTTCCAGGCAGTAATTGTGATCGTGATGTTCATCATATTCTAAATAATATTCTTCATGTAGATTCAAGATACATCTGGTACAAATCCTCTTTTGACGATTTCGATTGCATAATCATCCCTGGAGGATTTACATATGGAGACAGATTACGAGCTGGTGCCATAGCGGCACACAGCACTATCATGAGTAAGATAATGGAATTGGCAGATGATAATGTTCCAATATTGGGAATATGCAATGGATTCCAAATCCTTGTTGAATCGGGACTACTCCCTGGGGCACTGATTGTCAACGAATCTCTGAATTTCATATGTAGATGGATGAACGTTGTTGTTACTAATACTGATACTCCATTTACAAATTTGTATGACAAGAATCAAAAGTTTTCTATACCAATTGCACATGGGGAAGGGAGGTTCATGATTGATGATAAATCGTACAACAAAATTAAAAAGAATAATCAGGTCACTTTAGAGGTACTGGAAATGTAATCCGAACGGTTCTTTAAACAGCATAGCCGCCATTTGTAACAAAAAAGGAAATGTAATGGGGATGATGCCCCACCCTGAAAGAGGTAGTGACAAAGATTTGATCCCCGTAGGATATGATCAAAATTCCATATTGGTATTTAAGTCAATGATTAACTATTTTAGGTAGAAATAAGGAATTAAGATGGATATCCTCAACATAGAAGAATATAGTTATTTAAAGAAGAAGTTACGTAGGGAGCCAAATGATTTGGAACAATTTATCATTAGTGCCGAATGGTCAGAGCACTGTTCTTATAAATCATCTAAAAAACATCTCAAATTGTTACCGATGTATGGTAATAACGTATTAGTGGGCCCTGGGTATGATGCTGGAATAATCGATGTGGGTAACGGAAATGTAGTTACTATTCACATAGAAAGTCACAATCATCCATCTGCCGTGGAACCGTATGGAGGTGCAGCGACTGGGGTAGGTGGTGTACTTAGAGACATATTGTCAATGGGCTCACGTCCCATAGCACTGTATAATGCATTAAGGTTCGGTCAAGTTGACAAAAAGTCTACATTTAATTCAAAGAATAGATGGCTTCTTAAAAACATCGTTAAAGGTATTGCTGATTACGGTAATTGTATCGGTGTTCCTACAGTTGGCGGAGAGGTCGAATTCGATAAGTCATTTGATAATTATTGTTTGGTGGATGTTGCATCAATAGGATATGCTAAACTCGATGATCTCGTTAAGAACAAGGCAATAAGAGGAGATTCTCTGATTTTGGGTGGAAATGCTACGGGTGTGGATGGAATTCACGGCGCCTCTTTTGCTTCAAAAAACCTTGACGAGGAAAACCGTTCTGCAATCCAGATTCCAGATCCGTTTTTGGAAAAGTTGCTCATGGAAGCCACATTAGAGGCGATAGAAAATAACTGTGTCAAGGCCATGAAAGATCTTGGGGGTGGAGGTTTGTCTTGTTGTTTGTCTGAAACCGCTGACAGTTTGAATAAAGGATTTCTAGTTGATTTGTCAACTATTCCACTAAAACAAAAGAACATGACGGATGCGCAGATCATGATTTCAGAATCTCAGGAGAGAATGCTATATATAGTAAACCAGAAAAAGAAATTCGAATTCTTCAAGATTTTCGATAAATATAATGTGAATTATTCTGAAATAGGGTATGTTACTGATGATCTAAATCTCTCTGTAATTAGAGAGGGTAACATGTTGGCTTGCATGCCCGCAAATATAATAGCTCACGCTCCACTATTGGACCGGAAATTTAAGCAACCATCCTATCTTAAACTAATACAAAAATCGTTCAGGGAACCAAAACCTCAAATCCATATCAAAAAAATGGTATTTAAGATGTTGTCTAACCCTTCTATAAGTAGTCGAAAATGGATTTTTGAGCAGTTTGACCATGAAGTTGGAGTTAGAACCGTATCAAAACCAGGAGCTTCTGATAGTTCAGTAATTAAGCTAGAGGATGACAAGTTTCTGAGTTTTAAGCTAGATGGCAACTCTAAACATTGTTATTTAGATCCATACGAGGGCATCCTGGGGTGCTTGGCTGAATCACTAAGAAACCTTACATGCGTCGGGGCTAGCCCATTAGGGATAGTGGATCATTTACAATTTGGCAACCCTGAAAATGAAGAAATTTTCTGGACATTCTTGCAAACCATTAAAGGTATCAGAGATTACTGTACATTCATGAACTTACCCGTTGTTGGTGGCAAGGTAAGTTTGTATAATGAAACCAGCTCAGGTCCCATCAAACCGTCCCCTGTCATAGGAATGCTCGGGTTGATTGATACTAAGAATAAGATAAAGTACCCAAAATATAACTCAACCCAATCAATATTCATTGTCGGAACAACCAAAGATGAGATGGGTGGATCAGAATATTTTGAGTATTGTCTGGATGTTGTGGGTGGAAAAGTTCCTCGTGTTGATTTAGAGGAACAAAGAAATATTATAGACGTTATTAAAAAATTGATTGAGAGCGATCTGATAACCGGAGTTCATGACTGCTCTAAAGGGGGAATGATTATTTCGATGTTGGAAATGGCCATCCATAGCAATCTCGGATTTAGAGTTTCAGTCGACAAAATGCCAAATAATTGCTCTAGATTAGATTATTTGCTATTCTCAGAATCACATAATCGCTTTATTTTTTCAACTGATAATGATTCAAAGGTCATTAAATACTTAAAAAAGAGGAAAATTCCATATTCTAAAATCGGTTCAAGTTCAGATGATCGAACTTGTATCATTGATCATAAAGGAAAAACGATTTTCAAAAGTTCACTAGGGAGTATCTCTCAAACCTATCAAGACTCTTTGTCAAATTTATTTGTGAAATCTATTTAACGTTTTTCCCTTTTTTTTAGACAACTCTGATACAAATTAAACCCTCTCAAGTATTCTAAATATTAAATAGAAAGAATAACGAAGATATGTCTTCTAATGGTTCATGAAAATTGCGGCGTGGTTGGCATCTTTTCTTTGGGAGGGGAAAATATAGTACCTTATTTGATAGATTGTCTTCGATCCGTTCAGCATCGAGGACAAGAATCATGGGGTATTGCCGTACCAAAGAAATCGCCTTTTAAAAAAACAGGATTGGTTTCAGCCTCAGCAAATGAATTTGATAAACTGATTACAAAGTTTTCTTCTAATATCGGGATCGGCCATGTCAGATATTCCACTTTTGGTTCCAGTTCTTTAGAGAATGCTCAACCTTTGAAAGTTAAAGATTTATGCATAGCTCACAATGGGACCATTTCAAATGCTGAACAGCTTTCTACCATGGTCGGTGGTTGCACTTTTACACCACAGAATATGACCGATACTCTCGTTGCCGCCCAAAGGCTAGTCAGTATTCTGAAAAAGAAGGATGATATGAAGGCCGCCATGGCAATACTCAAAAACGAGATGGTAGGATCTTATTGTTTTACCTTTTTGACGGATTCAAATACGATATATGCTGCTAGAGATCCTAAAGGATTCCGACCACTTGTTTTGGGATTACATAAAGATACCAATACTTACATAATCGCATCAGAATCCTGTGCATTATCCACTGTTGGAGCAATTCTATTGAGAGATATTGAACCAGGTGAATTGGTAAGAATAGATAAGAATGGCCTTACATCAGAAAGATTTTCTGAAGATGTAAATCATGCGCATTGTGCATTTGAATTCACTTATTTTGCACATCCAAGTTCAATTATGGAAGGAATAAATATTTATCTTGCAAGGAAAAAGATCGGAAAATATTTAGCACATAAATTTCCAATTACTGAAGCTGATGTGGTAATTCCAGTACCTGATTCTTCCAGACCTGCAGCCTTAGGATATTCGCTAGAACTTGGATTACCATTCGAAGAAGGTTTGTTAAAGGATAGATACAGCAAGAAAGGCTCGATGAGAAGCTTTATAGAGCCACTAGTAAAAGACAGAAAGGAAATAAATCAAAATATTATGCCCATCAGAGAAATGATAGAGAATAAACACGTCATAATTGTGGATGATAGTATAGTTAGAGGCACGAGTTCCAAGGCAATAATTGAATCGGTCAGACAAGCTGGAGCAAGAAAAATATCTATGGTGGTTACATATCCACCGATAAGTTATCCCTGTTATGCGGGAATCGATTTTCCATCTCAAGAAGAGTTGATAGCTTTTCAGGTCGCAAAGAATGAAGTGGATTTAGATATCATTGGTAACAAAGTTGCTAGAGTTATAGGGGCCGACGAAGTTTGTTATAATGACAATGTGAATCTAGCAAAAGGAATAGGTTTGGAAAAGAGTGAATTGTGCTTTTCTTGTTCATCTGGGGATTATAAGCCCCTTGGAATAAAACCGGATTTTGGTTCCCGGTACCAAATTAATGATAAGATATTTGTAGATTAGAATTTAAATCCCTTCTTTCCAGTATAATCATATTGAGTTTAGAAGAGCTTCGCGAAAAGGCATTTTTTCAAAATTCAATCGATATATGGATAATGTTGTGTGAGGAAAAGAAATGGGATTATTCTGACATAAAAAATTACCTAAAGTTCATAGATTACCTATTTTCAAATGGAATTAAAATACAACGTTTTCCACTTTGTATCAAAGAGTCAGGAGGAATGTTTGAAAGAGGTAAAGACAAGACGAGCTTCTTAGAAAGACTTTCAAAGGTGCAATCAGACAATGCATCTGCTTTCACTATCAAGCTTACACAATCAGCCATTGCTACAATGAGAGGATTTGCTTTATAGTCTTTCAAAAGTTAATTTTTGTGGTCCAAAATGTGGATTTTTGGCTTCTCCACGAATAATAATCCTTAATAATTTTGTGACTATAGATATCATTTTTGGCTTCTTCAACTTGTCTTGGACTCATCCACACGTATCGATCAGAACCTAATTTCATACCCATCTCAGGATAGTCTGTAATAATGCAAACGAAAACAGATTCGATAATATGCACTCCTCTTCCTTTGTCGATATGTGAATAAATACCCAAAATATCAATGGGTTCTACGCAGAGGGCTGTAATTTGGAGAACGGATCTACGTAGTGCATCCTCAGCTAATTCTCCATGCATTATTAAATCACCTGGAAGTATCATTTTATTTGTACAACCAGGCTCTTGGCTCTTTAGGAAAAGTATTTCATTATGACTATTACTGCATATGGCTGTAACCCGATTGAAAGGTAAGTTACAATCTTTGTTATTCATGTGGAGAATTATCAGGTTAAGGTAAATCCGTTAAACAAGTTCACAATGTAAAATTTGCTTTCAGTTCCTTTTTTGTAACATTATCTACCCATAGGAACTTTCTTTGAAGCGTACTTGTATACATTTTGTTCCAATCCAATCCGACAACATTCATCCAAGAACGAAACACTCTGGGGTCTATATAATTTCGTAAAGATGTTCCTAAATTATATTCTCTTGTGTCTCTTTGTAACTTTACTTGGAATTCTAGCTTTTGTACTCTTTCAACTAATCTATGTTTCTGATTTTCAGTCCTCCATTTCTTATCCCGCAGGTCTGTCTTTAGGCTGTTAATAATCTCTATTTTCTTTTTCATAGAATCTTCATATTTTACCATTGCTGTAATACTTGCAGGATTTTTTGGATCGACTCCCTTCTTGTGGTTACATGTTATGGCAGCTTGCAGGTTGGCATACTTGGCAACATACAGCTTTTCGGATTCCGTAGATTCATGGTCCACTGCAATTGGAGGGTTTCTAAGCGATTTCTTCACAATGTTTGTAGCAATAAAAGTTCTAAAAACTTTTGCAGTAAGTCCGGGTACATTCTTTGGATCTATGTTCCTCAAAAATGTATTTACTTTCATTGAGTTTATATTATCAAAAATAGGATCTGTCTCTTTCTTGTTTTTTGTAAAGAGACTCAAATTGTTATATAATTGTAATTTGTCATCGGAATCAATCAAAATAGATTTTTGCCAAGGGACACTATCCTTTCCAAGGAAACTAAACTCCAATACTTTATTTTTCTCGTTGACCTCATTGAATTTCAAGTGTTCCTTTCGGAGTGTTGTTGCACCCACTGTATCTGCTTCATCAGGATCCTTTTCATCACCAACCCTCATTGCAATTTTTATTATAAGATAACATACCGTAGCAATTTTTCTCTGGTTCCGGTCTTTTGACAACATTTTCTTCACGATCTCCCGCTCTATCTTATCCATATATTTTTCGAGGTTTTGAGCTTTGTCGTATTTGGCTTTGTCATAATTTTGACGGATTAAAGATGAATCGTGTAACCAAACATATTTTCTTTTTCCTGTCAGCGTCTCTATCCAAGATGCTAACCATGTAGAGCTATGATCATGAATTATTTTTTGCCATGGCCCTTCAGGAACAGCCGATTCTTCTCCAAGGTTTAGTATGACGTCGCCAGCTTTGACACGTGGTTTCCATCGGCCTCTTAATGGATGTTGTCCCCTACCCATAAACAAACCTGGTGGCTCAACTAGCCAATTTGCTACTTCTACCTCGATGTCGTCAACTACTGCCTTCCCGTAATAATTGCGTAATTTTTCCTTCTCTTTCTTTTTATCGGAGGTGATCCTTTTTCTGTCCTCTCGCGACAGATTCTTCCATGCGATTTTGTCTCTTTCCTTTGTCGCCTTTTCGCTATCAACATAAGTTACGAATTCACTCAGGTCTAACTGACCAATTTCGTGAAGAGTCTTTTGAATTTCTTTGGGAAGCAGTTTCTTAAAATCTGTCAAGAAATTTTGTTGGAAGACAGGATCCTGTACATAATGAGTGTCCTTCTTCTTAGCCCACGCATAAATTAATTCTTCTTGATCCTTATTTAGTGTGTAATTCTGATTATCGATTTTGAATGATAGGTTTTTGGCCATGTACTCGGGAGGAAAGCATACACCATTATGATGAAGGGTAACCCATTTTTGGTTGCCATTATTTCCCCCTTTTTGATCATATTTATCATCAGAAGCAATCGAAATGGAAGACAATTTATATAAAATTATTTTGATTTAGAATATAAAACTATTCTCTAAGAAAAAGCCTTTTTTGGCGACCATGGATGTATCCGATTTAATTGCTAAATGCCACTATTGATCGTGATTTATTCTAGTACTGCATCTTTACGAAAAGGGTTGTCCAATGCTCTTAATTTAGCTAAATGTCTATATTTTCGTTCAAAATTTGACAAGTATACCGGATTTATTCCTGTAACTAACACCAAATTCGGTAAGTTTTTGGATCTTTGTCTCATTGAAAACAGTCCCGTCTACACAAACCAAACTTTCATTTATACAGCAGCTAGAACAAATTCCAATCCCGCATTTCATGTATCTTTCTATGCTTGCCTGGATGTGGACACCGTTCATTTTTGCTAGATCGTATGCCTTTTTCATCATCAATTCTGGTCCACATGTGTAAATGATATCTGTATCATTATGAACCAGAAGAAATTCTCTTAAAGTATCAGTAGGATATCCTTTCGTTCCAAGGGAACCGTCTTCAGTCGTTATAAGCAGATTAATTTTATTCCCATTAGCCCATTCAGATATTAATTTGGTAAAAAATAGTTCAGATCTAGTTTTGGCACCTATGATAAAAGTAAAATTACATTGATGTTCCTTAATGTTATGGAGTAGCCTTACAAGCGGGACTAGTCCAGTGCCACCACCCAATAAAATAATATTCTTGTGGGATTTGTCAAAGGTAAAAGAATTTCCGTAAGGTCCGCGAATTCCAATTCTATCACCCTTACCTTTATTAAACAATGAAGTAGAGCCATAACCTTTCTTTCGTATTGTAATCGCAGCGTAGTTTTTCTTGCCGCTTATCATTATACTGAGGGGGATCTCTTCTTTTCTAGGTATCCAAACCATTAAGAATTGTCCGGGTTTTGATTGACTCCCAATGGTATCATTAAAGACAAAAGTCTTTACTGTCGGTGACTCGATGACAACATCTTCAATTTCTACTATTCTCAACAAGTTTTTATCTATGTGCAATTCCAATAATCTCCTTAATATCGTTCATATTTTCCGCCTGTAAGTATGAATATAATTCCCTAACAATCTTCCCAATCGAGTATATTCCTTTCAACCCTATTAGACTACCTGTCTGAACTGCTGAGGCTCCTGCCATCATATACTCTACGACATCCGAATATGTCATTATCCCACCACAGCCAATAATGGGGATTTTTAAACTCTTGCTCAGCTCATAAACACATCGAACCCCCAGAGGTTTTATGGCGCTTCCTGACAGGCCACCGAAATTGTTCTCCAAGACAGGGCATCGAGTTTCAATATCTATTTTCATTGCTCGGAGAGTATTGATAGCTGTGATCCCATCTGCTCCTGCACTTTCAGCGACCTTAGCGACCTCTAAAATATCAGATTTACCTATCCCTACCTTGACAAAAAGCGGCCTCGCTGTATCCTGCTTAATCGACCTGATGATATCGTAGACTAAGTTAAGATCGTCGCCGATCTCCATTCCCATTTTTTCTACATGAGGACAAGATAAATTTAGTTCAAACCCCAAAATATTAAGTTCACTAAACTTTCTCACAAGGATAGAGAATTCACTCTTTTCAGATCCGACTAAACTTACAAGTAACGGCCCATTATTCTTCGAAATTTCCTTTGAGAAGGATTCTGCCCCAGGATTTGCCAGCCCGACGGCATTGATGTAACTCATGCCATTTAAATTGACTATGGTGGGATTTCTGTAACCTTCACGAGGCGCAAGACTGATTGATTTACTTACAATAGCCCCAGCACCAATATTGTATAATCGATTAAAAATATTTTGGGACAGTCCCAATATACCTGAGGCTATGATTACTGGATTTCTTAAATTTAAGCCGGCGATATTTATAGGTATATCATAATCCAATTCGATATAAAAAAATCTTGTTTTACATTTATTAAAAGTCTATCGGAGATCCCTAATTTTGAATAGGGATTTGGTTCTGGTCACAACTATATAGCTATCTAAAAATCTATAGAAAAAACACTATTCATGTACCATTCTAGAATCAAGTTGGAAATCATGAAGCCATTGAAATCCTTGACACCTCATTCAATACATTATGGTTATACCTACACCTGCCCCTAAGGCCAAATAATAAATAAAATAAGATAAATAATTCATCTTTATTCGAATGAGCATATTATCATTTTGTTTTGATATTGTATTTAGAATAAATTTTATCAACTTTTTTCATTATTAATCAAAACAATTAACCTCTTTAAGTTGCATTATAGGTATTTTCAAATTATATCTCAAGAACCAAACAAAAATAATGACAAAGGGCACAGAAGCTGCTCCGTATGCAATCTCGGTCGGCAATTTGGAATTCAATGATAAACCTAGACCTAAGTACATGGCTATCATAACGCATCAGATACCTATGAGTGTATTTTTTGTTGTTAAAGATATTTCTCCACATCAAACTTACGATATTGCGTGAGAAGATGAATAACCGGCATTATTAACATGGCAGTTGCTGTTGTTACTGTGTAAAGTGCTGCTAGGAGAACCAAGTTGTCAAATAACTGGAGGTATGAAGGAGTATGTACTGTGATATCCAAGAGAAAACCATAGAAAATTGAAGACGATGCACCAAGTACAATAGCCCAATTCATAACTGATCCGACTCTCGAATAATGCTCGGTAGAGCTATTCTTGACGGATTGTCATTTGGTTCAAATGACATGAATAGAATATCTTAATCTAACTGCATTATTTAAAGGGGTAGTTGCCCTGTTCGATAGAGTATTTTAAGAGATGAGTGGGGCCACATTTTCAATTAACCTAATCTGAACATTCCAATTTTAGGACATTTGGATTTAATAGTAATAGTAAAAGCATCAGAAAAAAGTATGAGCAATATTCATGCTTGGCAACAATATTTCCCACAAATTCATTACCCCTTCCCTGTCCCATATAAAAGTCATTCATGCCCAAGAAGAGATTTGAGACACCCTGAAAATTAAGGCAGGTATATGATCAGCCTGTTTCATCTCGCAAATTAGACTGAATACTTATCATCACTTGCTCTATTAATATCCTGTTCTTTTGAAAAAATTCAGATAGTTGGGAGTGTTATCTAACTATCGGTAGAAAGTATTTTTGACTAATAAGGAATTATTTATTCTATGCTACTTACCCTTGTAATAAACAATTCATAAAATCTTGATATTTTAGATCCTCTATGTAATCATGCTTCATCAATATTTTTTAGAAATTTGTAGGTGGATGCCTCTCCAAAGCACGCATCATTAGCAAAACTCAATTAAACATTAAACAGATAATCTCGATGGGTTAGAATATATTGTACGTATATTTTATTTGATTTGCTTATACACATCAGAGCTGGGCTTGCCGGGGTAGCTCAGCCTGGTCAGAGCGTTCGACTCATAATCGAAAGGTCGCGGGCCCAAATCCCGCCTCCGG
The DNA here is from genome assembly GCA_963759575.1 of uncultured Nitrososphaeraceae archaeon. GTDB lineage: Archaea > Thermoproteota > Nitrososphaeria > Nitrososphaerales > Nitrososphaeraceae > Nitrosocosmicus. The sequence goes on from CAVWZU010000002.1 coordinate 192,450, forward strand.
CACTTTTTTTTGGTTTGTTATGTTTAATCATGTAAAATTTATTAAATTTCATACAGTATTTTTCAATAATGTAGTATTTTAGCAATATTTAAATTAACCATAATCTGAATAGCACTTGATTTGCAAAAATCAAAAAAACCCCGAAAGAATTCTCGAATTAGATTAATACAAACCTTGGTTTATAAAAGATGATTCTCGAATCAAATTATTAATCTTTTTGATTTTTTTGTTATTGACCAAAATTTTCTCTGGCTAATAAATATGTTAATAATTTAAGTAAAAGCATTTTTACTATACAATCGTTGGTTGAAGCCATTCCAGGTCGAACGACTATTACCGCCATCCCATTGTTCATAGTTTATCACTTTTTCTAGGTCGAGTCTATTTAACCAATTTTGAGACTGTAAATCAGGTTCGCCTTCAAACTTTCTGACATATCCAAGGCAAAGGTATGCTATCGGTTTGATGCTAGAAGGGAGTTTGAGAATTCTTTTTAGATCCTTATTGTCGATGATGCTGACCCACCCTACACCAATATTTTCAGCGCGTGCGGCAAGCCATAAGTTTTGAATGGCGCAGCATACGCTATAAATGCCTGCTTCCTTTATGGTCATCCTCCCTATTACAAATGGTCCAAATCGTTTATGGTCATAGGTTATGCATATGTTTAGATTAGATTCTAGAATTCCCTCTAATTTTAGATCTAAATACTTCTTCTTCTTTTCCTCATCTTTTTCAAGCAATTCAATCGCTTTTAATCTCTCTTTGGAGAATGATTCTTTTATATTTAGACGACTGTTCTTGTCTCTGATTAAGATAAAATTCCACGGTTGCGAAAATCCTACCGAAGGTGCATGATGAGCGGCGGTCAAAATCTTCAATAACACCTTGTCACTAATTTTCCTTCTAGTAAAGTTCCTCCTTACGTCCCGACGGGATAGAATGATTTTATAAAAGATCTCCTTTTCAATTTCAGTAAAATTTCCTATTCTGTTGCCTGTCAATTATCTAATAACTGAAATGACCGGCTTTCAATATAGATTTATACTTCAAATCAAACAAATCCCTTAGAATTGTGATTGTGCCTCAAGAGGACGAGGTAACATTATAAATTGAATATCTAAACTTGATTTTAATTTAAATAGGGCAAGACAGCGTCGGAGGATTATCGGGCATAAACTCTATCTATTAGCCATAACTCAATGTGATTTGCGAATTGAATTTCCAAGACACTATCTACTTGAAGAATTCGATTTGGTTTGGGTGCTAGGATTTGCCAACAAAGCAATAAAGCATATAGTATACTCTACACGGGGTAGGTGGATTGAACGAATATTAAGATTAGAATTATGATATGCTTAGCAAACTATATAATCCGACTTGATTTGATAATTGAATAACTTGTCTGAGGGTATCTTTGTAACTGGGACTGATACTGGAATTGGAAAAACATTGATAACTGCCTCGCTAGCGTGGAAATTCTCCCAGAAAATTGGCAAGGTTTGTGTTATGAAGCCATTTGCTACAGGAATTTCAAGGTATTCAAAGAAGTTTAGGTCAAGAGACGTAGCAGTATTGGCAAGAGCGATTAACAGCGAGGAGGCAGAAGAGAATTTGAACCCCTATTTTTACCCACTTCCTTGCTCGCCCTATATGGCTAGCAGTTTGCTGGATTTACCAGCACCATCAATTGGATATGCGATAGAGAAATTCAAATTCCTGCGGAAAAAATATGATTACCTCTTGGTCGAGGGAATAGGTGGAACAATGGTGCCATTGAACTATAAGCATACATTACTAAACTTTATCAAGTTGACAAAACTTGAGGTCATAATTATAGCGACCCCGAAATTAGGAACGTTCAATCACATATTACTTAATGTAAAAACTTGTCAATCTAATAGAATTCCTATAAAAGGAATAGTAATAAATAGGATGCCCAACCATCCAAGCCAGGTTGAGGCGGAAATTCCTCATTTTATCCAAGAATATACAAAATTACCTATCCTAGGTGTGATTCCGAGTATAAACAAAATCAAGATGAATGAATCAACTTTCGCCAAAGTCTCCAAACTAATTAATATTAACCCTTAGAACTTAACATCTTCTATTTAATCAATTAGTGACATCTTATTGTACAGCCTTCTCAAGGGGTGTATGATTTATTCTTGAAAAAGTTACATTTTAGGTCGTTGATTGTATTTATAGGTTAACAACGAATGAACAGCATCGTATTATACCAAAAATGATGTGCACGCAATCGCCCTAGAATCTATTAGGTAAAAAACACGGTACTAAATGATTATATCTTACCCAATTTCTTAACATAGAGTTTATGAGCTTCCAAATACGATTTTTTATCTCCAATATCCATAAAGCTACCATCTTCTACTATGAACGACTTTACCTTCTTTTTAGATCTTATCGAATCTCTGACCGCCTCGTCCATTCCAAAGGAGGTAGAAATTGGAATTGAATCTAAGAATTCCGGCTCAAAAACATAACACCCTATATTTATCAATCCAGAAATTTCGGGTTTCTCCTTCCATTCAGACACTAGCATTTTTTCATTATCACTAAGTTCAATGAATCCATATTTGAGATTGGTTTTATACTTTGAAAGGGCCATAGAAATAAAGGCCTTATCTTCGAAATGATTTTCAATCATCTTGTCAAGTGGGAACTCGTAAACTGAATCACCGTATAGGCAAACAAAAGGTTCTTTTAATTTATCCGCAGCAGTTTTCAATTGTCCCGCTGTAGCTAACGGTCTATCAGATCTAGAATACTTGATGTCTATCCCGAACCTTGTACCGTCTTCAAAGTAATCTTCTATTGATCTATGCAAATAGCTCACACAAATAATTATTTCATTTATCTTCTTAGATTTGATAAGCCATTCAACTAGATACTCAAGTAGGGGCTTATTGCCCAACGGCAACATTGGTTTTGGTATAAAGAAGGTATATGGTTGCAGCCTTGTTCCTAGACCTCCAGCTAATATTACTGCTTTCACTAAAAACAAGAATAATTAATCATTATTTAAAATGTTAGTTATTCACAAGTTCTTGTAGGACTATTCTTATTTTTTCTAAAACGTCTTTTGGATTTTCTCCAAACAGAATTACCATGGGCTCTTTCCCAAAATCGCCATCGTGATAAACTAACTCTGCGTCCGGTTTTTGGCTTAAAGCTTTGCTAATACCCCATGTTATTGAGGACCCTTCTATCAACTTACTCTCTTCCGTTTCCTTACTTCTACAATAACTTGTGCACCTAAAATTATTTTCGCATATCTTAATGATACTTCGATTGTTACGAATATTGATAGCAGACCTAAATAATGGGTTAAATTTGGTGGCTGTTAAAAGTGCATTAGATACATGGAAGGAGGCTCCGAATTTTATTACATTTGGAGTTCTGATATTTATCCCCAAATTAGTTACTCTCCCCAAAACGCCAGCAATATCATCGAAATCTTTAGGTTTTTCAACTGAATACACAAAGTTTGTTTTGGTCTCTGGTATAAGTTTAAAAAAATTAGACATTCTTTCCAATGCTGATACGGAATCTTGCAATTCTATCAGGACCTTATACTTTTCAGAATAATCATACATGCGGAATAGGGGATTTGATACAAGTACCTCCATTACCAATTTGACTCGAGTTTTTTAATGCTTCATAAACGTATGAATTAGCAAGTTTGAATGATTCACTAATTTCAAAGCCTTTGGCTAGGAAGGAAGCGACAGCAGCAGAAAAGTTACACCCCGTGCCGTGAGTTTCGTTAATCTTTAAACGCTTATGTATTATTTGTATTGGTTCTTTGATTTTACCTCCAAATAACAAGTCCATCACCTCTGTATCTCGGGTCTTTTCATGACCACCTTTAATTATCACATTTGATGCTCCTAATTTTAATATCTCTAAGCCGGCTTTGGTCATATCACGCGTATTTGATATCCTAATTTTTGAAATGAATTCAGCCTCCTTGAGATTAGGCGTTATAACATATGACAATGGAATAATGTCTCTCTTAAATTGCTCAAATGAGTCATCGTCTAATAGTTTAATTCCGGTGCCAGAAAATAGAACAGGATCAACTACAATCGGGTTCCTAAAGTTCTTTAGAAAAGTCTTGACGATATTAATTATCGACTTACTGTAAAGAACACCTATTTTTATGACGTCTGGCTTGATATCTTCTAAAGTAGTACCTAATTGATTCTTAAAAAATTTTGACGGAACTACCAGAATATCGGTAATTGTCCTTGTATTCTGCGCAGTGAGTGTTGTTATAACCGTTGTGCCGTAGACTCCCAAGGCCGAAAATGTTTTCAAGTCTGCCTGTATTCCGGCGCCAGCCGATGAGTCACTTCCTGCGATCGTCATTACTTTTTTCAATCTATTGATCCTCTCTATTCAGTTGATACGAGCTCTAAATTAATGTCACCAGGTAGCACCGATGATATTTCATGGAATTACAGTATTGCATTAATTTAAGATTGATAATGTATTTTAATTTCGCAGACTCCTTCTGTAGGAGTAGAGCATGCGATGTGAATAAGTAAATCTTGCCGTGAAATGATAGATGAATCATAGTCTCTTCCTTTTAATAATATGATTCTTCAATTTATAATCAATATATGACAGTGTAATTCCACAGTTAAGCAAGCAATAGACCATAACTGTTAAATATGCATTTCATGTCAATTTTTCTGATTATTATTGAGTAAGCCGATGGACCTTGGTAGTTTAAAGGTTGGATCTTACATCGTTATTGACGGTGAACCGTGTAGAATTGTTTCTTATGATCATAGTAAACCTGGTAAACATGGTTCTGCTAAAGCCAGAGTGGCAGCAATGGGTGTTTTTGACGGTTCAAGGCATAGTTTAGTAGCTCCTGTTTCGGCAAATGTTGAAGTTCCGCTTATAGACAAGAGGAGTGGACAGCTTATCTCAGTGGCTGGTCAAGTATTACAGATTATGGATCTTGAAACATTCGAGGTTTTTGAAACCTCTGCTGTCGAAGACGAAATTAGAGATAAACTCAACCAAGGTGGCGAAGTAGAGTATTGGAAAGTATTAGAAAGGGTAAAGATTGTGCGTGTAAAAGCATAATATAGATACGATTTAAATCCCGACACGCGGATGATTTATTAATATCCTTCCGTTTGAAGGGGGAATATCATATTAGAGGCGTTAAATAACATATGATCAACACTAGGTCATTCGATGGGTGTAATGATCTGTAACATGGTCAACATGTGATGACTTTATTAATTTAGGGATTATTTCAGCTCAGGTATTATGAAAAACTTTCAAAAAGTATGTTATGATGCATTTAAATAATAATAATGTTCACTTAACTTAATTGGAACAGCAATCAAAAATAAAGTTTGATCTTCATTTACCACTTATACTAATTCATACACCGTACGGGTTAAAATTCTTTGATAAGGTATCACAAACTAGTGCTGCACGGTTTTACGCAAAATTCAATACTTATTTAATGCCGCTTATTACGATTATGGCTTTATTTCTAATAATAGGGTCGGTTGCTGCCCTATTTTCTAGCGAAACCATAAGAGAGGGGGCACGTGGCGTGGGTCCTCAGGCTAACTTGTTGATCCCTGGCCTCAATCCCTATTTGCCAATATGGGAAGGCTGGATAGCTTTGGTAGTAACTATTATTGTTCATGAAGCTGGTCATGGAATAATCGCTAGAGTATATGGCGTTAAAGTAGAATCTACAGGACTAGTGTTATTTTTAGGGATACCAATCGGGGCATTCGTGAATATCGAACGAGACGAACTAAACAGGATTTCAACTAAACAGAAAAGTTCTATATTGACTGCGGGTCCGATGACAAATATCGTATTAGCTGTTATATCTTTATTCGTAATACTCTTAATAACTTCCACCTTAGTAATAACAAAGCCTATTGACCCCTCCTCCTACGGGGTAGTAGTGACTAATGTTAATGCGGGTTCACTTGCTGAGTCTATAGGGCTTGATAAAGGGACTACAATTCAACAAATTCAGAACAACCAAATTCGAAATCCGGTGGAACTAAATGATAACTTGAATGCCAATCTAGGCAAATTAGTTACGATAGGAATAGCGGAAGAAAACGGATCGAAATCATCCATTCAGGCAACTCTGCCGCCTCAAAGAGAACCTGGGAAGGGAATCTTAGGTGTATCCATCACACCGGTGGCGGACCCCAAAGAGGTCCTTGATAGGTACAACTCCATGATTTTTACGTCACCATTAGGTTTGCTTGCACCACCTACATTTGTACAAGGCATGGTACCATACTCTGACTTTATGGCCGACAAATATACATCTCCCATATTTGGGTCGTATTATACAATACCTGCTAGCCTATTCTTCTGGCTTTGGTTCATAAACTTCAACGTAGCAATCTTTAACGCACTACCAATAGGCCCTCTAGATGGAGGCCAACTCTACAATTCATTGATAGATAAGAAAACTCAAAACAGGAAGGGGATTATCAAACATGCTTCAAAAATACTTACATATGGAATGGTAATAGTTGTAGTCCTCTCCATCGCACTACCCTATATATTGAAATAAAAAGATGCTGGAAACTCATTGACCTATGAGGCTAAGACCAAATTAAGGTTGTGCTTCAATTGAATTATCTTTTGGTCACTGAATTTTATTTTAGGTTTTCAATTTTATTATGGTAATAATCATATTATAAAAATAACAGTAGATTTTGTATTCTGGTTGTTTCTAAATCGTGTTGATATTGAATGCCTTTTACGATCTCGAATTTAACCGTTCTGGATAAATTCTTTTGCTTATAGTTTATGTATGCTTAACAAACATCTATAATACAATGCAAAAAAATAAGATCATTGAAAAATTCTCTTTTAAATTTTAAATTCTTTTACTGTGTAAACCATATTGAAAAAAAATATCAATTGTATTTAGAAAGTTACATGACAGATCCTATGGATGAGAATGATTGTTTCGAAGGCTTCCTAATATGTCCAGAATGTAAGAAGAAATTTCCCATAATTGGTGGGATTGCGATATTAATAAATGATATCGTCATGTATGCTTCAAAACGAGTGTCAACATTTGGTAAATGGTATTCAGATTCTAAAAGCCCAGAGATGAAGACTTTTTTAAAAGATTTGTCAGTGGATCTTGACAAAAATCACCAAAAAGAGGACCGATATGAAGAAGATGGTCTATATTTTCAAAGTTACAAATGGCTTCATAATGAAAATTTTGAAAGTGACAAATTTCTCCACCTTATGAGGTGGAAAATAAAACCATCTGATGTTTATAGGAAATTGACATCAAACATTCCTTTCAATCCTGAAGGAATTGCCTTGGACCTAGGGTGCGCCCTAGGATTATCCACATTAGAATTGGCAAAAAAATTTTCATTTGTTTTTGGGATAGATTCATCATTTTCTTTTATTCGTGAAGCTAAGAAAAAGACAAAAGAGCAGGGAATAACAAATATGGAGTTCATCGTCTCCGACATTTTGGATTTACCATTCAGGAATCAAACATTTGACCTAATATTTGGGTTAAATATAGTCGAGTTCATGCCTGTTGACGACCTTTTGCCACGGATACACCAACTCCTAAAGCCACATTCTCAATTTATCACAACAACCCCTTACGATTATAATCGAGAGATAGTATACAATAGAAATATGAATGACCAGGTTCTGCGCTCAACGTTGGAGAAAAAAGGTTTCGAAGTTAGTATCAGGACAAAAAAAGAGGCATTTATTCCTTGGATTCTTAAAGTCAATGAGAGGACATACTTGTTTTACTTTCTTGATCTCATTGAAGCAAGAAAAATATCCAAACACAAGTATTAAACTTATGTGACATTTTTCCATACCACTTAACTGATATTATTTCCAGAGTAAAAAATTATGAAACTTGTTCCAAAATCTAATTATATTAATTTACAAAAGAGATAGCAGGTATAATGAAAATAGTATTTTTGCAATCCTCTTCTACTTCCTATTCATTCTTAGATTATAACGAGAGCGAAGTCGATATTTCTATCCCCTCAAATTGTTCTTTATACCTTTTTGGAAGAGCCTTGATCACGAGGAACATCGAATTGATCAATTCTCTCTACGATTTAGAGACCGTATTCGTTCCCAAAAAATTAAATTTTATCTCAAGCATCATTAAATCGACCACGGATATCCCAGTAGAGGAAATTGATGAAAATACTTATGGCAAATTAATAAAAAGTGAATTAAAGGTCTCTAATAAATATGAAGTCTCAGAGAAAAACAGTATTGAAAATTCCAACCATCATATTCAACAAAATGCACTCGTTACGAACAACAACCTGTTATTCCTCCCTTGTAATACTGTCATAGGAAAGAGGTCCACTAGAAAAAGTATTGAATATTATAAATTTCAATATCCATGGGAATTCTTGGACATTATTCAGGAACTTCTAAAAAATGAGGTAACATTTTCTATTATTTCCAATAAAGCAACAATTGCAAAAACAGCGATTATTGAAGGTCCATGTATAATTGAAGATAACGTTGTTATAGATGATTTCGCAAAGATAAAAGGACCATCTTATATTGGTAACGGCAGCTTTATTGGGATGGGTTCGTTAATTAGGAACAGTATGCTTGATTATAACACGAATATCGGCTTTAACTGTGAAATAGGGAAGACATATTTTGCAGGGAATGCAAAAATTTCCCATCATAACGTAATTTTGGATAGCATAATAGGAAAGAACGTATGGTTTGGTGGTTACTCCGGAACCGCGAATGTGTTACTGACGAGGAAAAATGTTCAATACAGAATTAATAATGAATTAATAGATACAGGAAGAAATCATTTTGGCGCAGTAGTTTCAAATAATAGTTCTGTAGGCGCATCTGTAATAATCCTGCCGGGACGTAAGATTCCACCTGATTCTATTATTCCTGCCGGGACTATTTTTTCGAAATAGTTGTTCTAATTAGATATTGCAAAATGTCTTTTTGCATCAAGATGTTCTGTTAGTAACTTCTTTGAAGGATTTGAAAGACAGAACTTCATCTTTTAATGACTCCGATAAAAAGTTAGTTGAAATTTCATTTAGAGACTCATTCCCAGTCAATAAATAATCCCTAAAGTACTGGTAACTTTTGATCTCATTATTAAAAGAGTTTACCAAACTGTTCTTTGCAGATACGAAGGTAGCTGGAGCTTCTGTTTGGTTAAATTCATTCATGTTTTTTGTAAAATTAACCAAGTAGGTGCTAGTCAATCCTGCCAATGCTTCATTCGATACCTCCCCCACTTGCCAGAGCGCTATTTCATCTTGATATGCTCTGGTGAGATTTGCTGAGCTCTGTGTGAGGCTTGCAAAATAGTTTGCATAGTCGTCCTCCGTAGTTTGAACTGATGCCACATTAACGTAGAATAACAAAATAATTGCTATTGAGGATATAGAAATCAAGAAAATAGTCTTTAACTTATTGGATTTGTTCATATAATAAAATGAAGTTACTTGGTTAAAAATTCTCGCGCTAAGTTATTTATTTCAATATATTCTATTTAAATTTAAAACAGAATATGATTATTTTTGAACATCAATTGATCGCTTCTTCCACAAAGTAAAACCCTTATGGTCTATCAAATCGATGTTGAACCTATTTGCAAGTTCCGATCTTATTTTATCAGATTCTGAATAGTTTTTCTCAGAGCGGTACAAATTCCTTTTGTTAATTTGCTTCTCTATCTCTTCAGTCTCCAGTTGAGATACTTGCGGTATTGTCAATCCAGTCATGAACATGAATTTTTTTAACATACTAAAAGTCTTTGTCAAGAATTCAATATCTACCGGATTTTCAATTGAAAAAAAATTATTAATCCTTGTGATGAATTTTAGAAATACAGTCAATGCATTTGCAAAATTCAAATCATTATTGAGATATTCTTCAAACAAGTTTAGATAATTCATTAGCTCTTCTAGAAGCGGTTGTTGAGCTGAATCAGAATTCACATAAATGAATGAGTTTCTAGTTCGATATTCTAATTCGTAATAGGCATTAGAAATTTGACTCCATTTGCGTTTTGTTTCATCAATTATATCCTGTGTATAATCTAATGGTTTTGTATAATGAGAAGACAGGCAAAAAAGCCTAATTACATTTGGACCAACTTCTTTTAATAGTTCTGAAACCTTAATTGTATTTCCAATAGATTTTGACATTTTTTCAGAATTAATTGTTACCATGCCCACATGCATCCATAATTTAGAGAACTCGGTTTCAAATAATCCCTCAGACTGTGCAATTTCATTTTCGTGATGGGGAAAAACCAGATCCTGACCCCCTCCGTGAATATCGATATTTGAACCTAGATATTTTGAAGCCATGACTGAACACTCAATGTGCCACCCTGGCCTTCCATCTCCCCACGGACTAGCCCAGGTTGGTTTGGCGGAGCTAAATTTCCACAAAGCAAAGTCCCTAGGATCATCTTTAGTCTCATCAACTTCAATCCTCGCACCTGAGATTATCGAATCTTGGTCCTTTTTGGAAAGCTTACCATATCCTTGGTAGGACCTAACCCTAAAGTAAATTCCGTTTAATCCTACATAGGCTTTATTTTTCTTAATTAGTTTGCTAATAAAGTCAATGATATCTGGAATATGTTCTGTTACCTTAGGATATGATGTGGCTCTCATTACATTTAGGGCATCAAAATCTCTAAAGTAACTCTCTATATATATTCGAGAAATATCTTCAGCGTCAGTATGTTCACTGTTAGCCTTGGCTATTATCTTGTCATCTATATCAGTAAAATTTTGTATAAATTTCACCTTAACATCGTGAATTTCCAAGAACCGTCTTAATATATCGAAAACTATTACAGTCCTTGCATGCCCGATATGGCAGTCATCATAAACGGTAACACCACAAAGGTAAACTTTAATTACATCGTCGGCCGAATTGATTTCTTCTAATTTATTTGTTAATGTATTACTTAATTTCATTTCTAGAGGGATCTCGGATAAAAAATTAAACGTCTAGATATATCTCATTTTTTCTAATTTGGACAGGGAAGGTGGTCAGTTTTATCCCCTCCATATAGTCTAGTAGCTCACCTGTTCTAATATTATAATGCCAAAAGTGCAAAGGGCACTCGACAATTTCGCCATTAACTTTTCCCGGTGCTAAAGAGCCATCTTGATGTCTACATAGTGCCTCAATAGCGTAATACTTGTCTTTTGATACAAATAGAGCAATTCTTTGCCCGTTGATGTTAAGTTCCTTGCCACTGCCTTCTTGAATATCGTCTTTACTGGCTACTTTAATCCATGTCATCTAACAATGCATAATACTTTCTTAAAAATTATAAATGTTTTTTTAATTTAGTCGATTCATATACAGTTAAATTAAATTCAATAATTAGAGGTATACTAGTTAGGCGTAAATGAACAATATTTCCGAAAACACAAACCATGACTCGATTCCTACTCATTCAGATTCTGATAATTCTCAAATTAAATCAACAGACATCAGTGACATAATAAAAAAGAATGAAAAATACAATGGGCCAAGGATTATGATAGAGAAGGATCTTGTAGTTACTTCCGCCTTGCCTTATGCGAATGGCCAGATTCATTTGGGGCATATTGCATCAACTTATTTACCGGCCGATATTTTCACTAGATTCGTTAGATTAACTGGTAGTAAGATTTACCACATATGTGCTACTGATGACTACGGAACTCCTATCCTGATCAAAGCCGAGAAGGAAGACAAAACGCCTGAAGAGTACGTGAAAGAATGGAATGAGAGGGATAAAAAGGATTTTGAATCCATAGACATTAATTTTGATTGTTTTTCAAAGACCAGTTCCACTCAGAACGTGAAGTTTGTCCAGGACGTATTTATGAACCTGTATAAAAACAATCACATAAAAGAGGAAGTTGTGGTCCAGTTTTTTTGCACTTTTGATAATAAATACTTGCCAGACAGGTACGTAATAGGTAGATGCCCATTTTGCAACTCAGATAACCAATATTCTGATCTTTGCGAATCGTGTGGCAGAGTCCCAGAACAAATACTGGACCCCAAATGTGTTCTATGTGGGAAGCCACCTGTAAAGAGAGAAAGTCTTCATTATTTTTTTAAATTATCTGATTTTGAGAAAACTCTTAAAACTTGGCTTTCAAACAATAAGAATTTACAAGAAGATGTAGTAAAATACGTCTTGAACTGGATAACTTCCGGCTTGCAAGATTGGGATATCACTAGAGATTTAACCTGGGGGGTACCTATACCAAAGATTCATGGAGTTCGAAATTACAAAGACAAAGTATTTTACGGGTGGTTTGACAACCATCTATGCTATATTTCATCTTTTAATACTTTTGCAGAGACCGTTCTCAAGGAAGACGGTAGGAAACTTTGGAACGATTCTGAAATCATTCATTTTATAGGGAAAGATATAATTTATCATCATTACCTATTTCTCCCAGCGATCAGGCTTGGAATTAACAGCGAATATAAATTACCTGACAAGATAGTCACAAGGGGTCATTTACTATTCCAAAATAGAAAGTTATCAAAGAGTAAGAATTGGTCGATAACTTTGCGAGGATTCACAAAGTCGTTTAACCCGGATTATCTTAGATTCTATTTTTCAACGATTATCCCATATTCACAATCTGACATTAATTTTGATTGGGATAGTTTTTATGAAAAAATTAATAATGAGCTTATTTCCAATATTGGAAACTTTATCAATCGTACACTTTCCTTTACAAAAAAGCAATTTGATGGAAAGATACCTGCAAGAACTACTTTGGACGCCCTGGATAAACAAGCACTGATGGAGATTTGGCAGATCGCCTTTGCAGTAGGAGAATTGATTTTTGGAAACGAAATAGATAAGGCCATGAAGAGGATTCTGCAGTTTAGCACATTTTTTAACCAGTATTTCCAGTCCAAAGAACCATGGAAATCACATCGCGATTCTAATAATACTATATGGATTTCTGCCAATGCAGTGAGAACAATTGCAATATTGTTGTTTCCGTTTATCCCGTCATCTGCCCAGAAAATCTGGAGACAATTGGAAATCATAGAAAATTTGACAGTTCAAGATTGGTATTCGGCATCTGAGTTGAGAATTTCTCAAGGACATGGTATAGGTAACAATATAATTCCAATATTTAGGCGGATCGAAAGGGAAGAAATTGAAAATCAAAAGGCAGAGTTTTTTAACACTAAATCCACAAATGCTTAGACTTGAGATAAATATTATATTGTTTATTTACTAGATAAAGGTGACGACGAGTATGGCGGCTGCAATGCTAGGACGATTTCAACCATTCCATTTAGGACATTTGAACCTTGTTCGTCAAATATTGGAAGAAAACGATGAAATAATTATTCTTATCGGAAGTTCGCAAGCTAATTACACCCTAAAGAACCCCTTCACTGCTGGAGAAAGGGTATGGATGATTAGAAATACACTCTTACAATCAAAAATTGACATGTCAAAAGTTTTCTTGATTAATGCTGCTGATGATGAAAACAATGCAAAATGGTTTAGCAATATTAAGTCAGTGAGCCCTCCCTTTGAGGTTCTTTATACTGGAAACAATTTCGTCAAAACTCTGCTTAAGAGGGAAACTGTAATCATCAAAGAACCAAAACTATTTGAAGAAAATCTATTTAAAGGCTCGGTAATTCGGAAATTGATTATCGAGGACAACGCTAAATGGGAAAAGTTGGTTTCTGATGCTGTAAGAAAAATCTTCCGAGAAATTGATGCAGTACGGCGCATTAGGAACATATACCAAACTTGGATGGATTCGCCCTTCTCTGAACCAAAAAAATAGAGAGAATCACTACCAGGTTTTGTTTATTATAATTAATTCCTCACCTAAATGCTTAGTAAAAACACGTGACAATTTGGGTTTTTGTTAATTCATCATTAACTAACAATATTTATTTGAAAGAAGATTAGATAAATCGATCCTAGGGATGAGTAGACCAATTCATGACAATATTTAACCATCCTGTTTACGTAATGAAAAAAAATCCTTATCCTAATCTTCATTATGGCGATAATGATAAAAAATCCGGTTGAAACTTTCGTTCTCTTATTCGGTAGTTCCAGCTTATGGTTTTACTTTTTATAATACTACTTCAGTCAATAATTCAATCGATTGTGATAAATTAAATATACTCCAATAAGCCTTTCACAAATTTGATTTTCTTACTTTTGATACAAATTTATTCAAGCTTCTGTGTTGAGGCTTATCTGATAGTTCTTGTAGCCCATGAATGTACTTGCGATTAAAAGAGTAGTGGAAAAACTAACAAGGTTTTAGCATGACAAGGTTGAACCAATTATTGTTATCAGAGAAAATCCTCTCAAGAGAAAAACCCGATCTAATCACTAATTCTTGAATTTTCTCCTCATTATATTTGTATGAGCTTTCGGTGTGAATAGTTTCATCCTGGTATATCTGAAAGATTCTATCATATCCTGATATTCTAAATTCTTGGTCCGATTTAGATTTGAGATGCATCTCGATACGATCTTTTTCCTTATTAAAAAAGGCACAATGTTCATACTCATCAAGATCAAAATTACATCCTAGCTCTCTATTCATTCGAGTTAGCAAATTCAAATTAAATTGGGCCGTGAATCCGGCCTTATCGTTATACGCGGGTTCGATAAGACATTCATCCTTTATCATGTCAAAACCAACCAGGAGAAAATCCTTGTCATTCATATTGATTCGAACTGCTTTTAAAAAGTCTCTAGCCTCATTAATTTCAAAATTCCCTATGCTAGAGCCAAAGAAAACTATTAGTCTAGAAAATGAATCAAATTTAAAATTATTCTCAAATAAAATATTGTTACAGTCCTTTATACCATTTATATAATCATTGGGAATCCCTTTGACCATTATATTCTGATTCTGGGTTTCCAAATCAGTCACTATAGAATCCAAAAAATTGAAAGAAATATCAATTGGAAAGTAATATAGTTTGTCTTGTCTTTTCAATATTGAGTCGAACAGATGTTTGGTCTTTTTCGAACTACCACTTCCCATCTCTATTAAAATAATCTCTTTTGGAATATTTTGTAGAATCTTGGTAGAATATTCTTGTAGTATGCTATTTTCAGTTCTAGTTGGATAATACTCAGGCTGAACTGTTATTTGTTCAAACAAGAAAGAACCTTTACTATCATATAAGTATTTAGAAGGTACTGATTTCTGATTGGGATTGGACAGTCCTTTCAAGATATCGGTTCTAAATTCTTCGTTGTTATAATCTAAATGCAAATTTTACTTTATGTTTAGGAGTAAGATATAAATATTTTTGTCATAAACGCTTATTGTATATTTGGATCTGGACTCAAGTATAAGATCTACCCTCATATCCCAGCTAACTTTTCTTAAACCTAAAACTATTCAATTTGATCAATTCATTATATGATCCGAACATTTCAGGATTTATTTTATCTAGCGAACTCTCTGATTCGATTTCTTCCTTACTTCTGAAATCTTTTATAATCTCATATTTTGATGTTCTCTGTGCGGGTATCTTACCTGCAGCTTTGATGATCTTTCGCATGTCTACGGGCCTCATAAATTGTCCATACTGCGATCCGGCAGAAGTTGATATACTCTCGTTAATTAAACTACCTCCCAAGTCATTTGCTCCAGCACTAAGCAATATTTGGGATAATTTTGGTCCCTCTTTAACCCATGAAACCTGGAGGTTATTAATAAGATTATTAAAGTATATTCTCGAAATCGCATGCATTTTCAAAATTTCTAGACCATCAGCACCGGGTCTTATATCTTTGACTAATTTGTGAGTCGACATTGGAGCATCGTGATGCACATAACTCAAGGGAACAAATTCGGTGAATTTACCAGTTTGTTTTTGAATATTTCTGATAATCTCTAAATGAGTAACAATGTCATTATTACTCTCAATATGACCATACATAATTGTCGAAGTGGTTGGGATGTTGAGTTTATGTGCAGTAGAGATTATTTCGATCCACTGTTCTATATTGATTCGGCCCGGAGAAATCCTGTTTCGTACTTCTTTTACAAGAATCTCAGCGGAGGTGCCAGGTAAGCTTCCTAGACCCGCCTCCTTTAACATCTTTAAATAATCATGAATTTTGGTGTTAGACATTGTGGATCCATACAAAATTTCTTCTGGCGAGAAGGCATGAATGTGAATCGCAGGCAACTCCTTCTTTATTGCTTTGCATACGTTGACGTAAAAAAATCCATCCATTTTAGGTGGCAATCCTGCCTGGATACATACCTCAGTGGCTCCAAACTGCCATGCTTCTTTAGCCCTTCTTACTATCTCTTCAATTGGTAAAAGATAGCCCTGCTCTACTCTAAAATCTCTGCTAAACGCACAAAAACCGCACTGCTTTATACAGACATTTGTAAAATTAATATTTCTGTTTATGACATAAGTCACAATTTCACCATTTGCCCGCCTTCTCAGTTCGTCAGCGACAAGAGTTATGACCGATAGACTTGGTCCAGTGGATTCGAATAACTTTAGTGCATCGACCGATGATATTTCCTTCCCATCTAAGGCCCTTCCAAGGATCGAAGAGATTTCAGGATCAACATTTCTAAAAACATTATCAATATTCATTAGTAATAAACTCCTCTCTGACCAAACCGTATTGATCTATCAACGGTTCTATATAGTCTTTAAGGTCTTTGTGGACGAATTTCCTAGACAACTCCGAATTGATTATGTATTTTGGGTACACCGGCAAACGTGCCCTCAGCGTAAATCCTTTTTGTCTTGTCACTTTGCTAACGTTTTCAATGGTTGGCCAAGGTGACTCGGGATTGACGTGATCTGGTGTAATTGGCGAGATGCCACCCCAATCATTGATTCCCGAATCAAGGTAATTTGAATATAGATCAGGGCTTAGGTTAGGTGGGACCTGAAGACTAATTTCTTCCAAAATTATTCGAGCAGCTGCAATACATCTTAAAAAGTAAGGGTATGAAGGAGATCTTGCATATTCCATTAGTGTCCCTTTTTTTGGTAGAAAATTTTGTATGATTACCTCTTGAATGTGACCGAATTGCTTATTAATATTATTTATTAGTAACAAAGATTCAATTATTTCATCAAAACGTTCATCTATACCTATTAAGAGCCCTGTAGTAATTGGAAAATTAAGCTCACCAGCTGAAATTAGTGATTTTATTCTTACTTTGGGATTTTTGCTTGGAGCTTTTTCATGTGCTCTACCTTTATCAGTCAATCGTTCGCTGGAGCTCTCCAGCATCATGCCCAGACTTGCATTACTAGATTTAAGCAAAGACATTTCTTTTTTTGTAAGGCTGCCAGCATTAGTGTGAGGTAACATCCCAGTCTGTGAGAGTATTTTCTCACTTAAATCTGCCAATAACTCTGATAGATTCCGATGTCCAAGCAACTTAAGCCACGCTTTGGCCTCTTTATATTTAATCTCTGGTCTCTCACCAGTTACAATCAATGCTTCCGTGCATCTTGCCTTCTCTCCGAGTTTTGCAATTGCTATTGCTTGAGATGGGCTAAGCATTACAGCTTCCAGACTTGTTGGTTCTTTTTTGTATGTACAGTATGAGCACGAATCTTTGCACAAATTAATTAAATTGATAAAAACCTTTCTTGAATAGGTGACAAACTTGCTACCAGTGTTATTACGGAGAAACATGGCCAAATGGTTAAGATCTTTGATATCGGTATTAGTCAACAATTCCTTGAGATCGTGACTGTCTACCCTTTTTTTTTCGATTATCTTATAAATGATTTCGTTGGAATAGAATTTTTTTGATAAATACTGATTGTTTTGGATTCCATTTACAGTCATTTATTTTTAATGAATTACTTAGAGAATCTATACATTAAAGCCTTGCTATAATAAAGTTCTAGCTCATAATTCTACCGAATATTATAATAAGTCATCCATAATCAGGCAACAAGAATATAAAATATTTTAAGCCCGGGATATATGATATTATAGGATATGACCACTTCATTGATAAAGGAGACATCAGAGAAGGTAAATTCGAGAGACCTGCCTCAAAAGAAAATCAGGATTTTAGTTACAAAGTTGGGGTTGGATGGTCACGATCGGGGAGCTTTGGTAATTTGCAGAGCCCTAAGGGATTCAGGGATGGAAGTAATTTATTCTGGATTATTTTGTACACCCGAACAAGTTGTAAAAACTGCGATTGAAGAAGATGTGGATGTAATTGCAATGAGTCTACTTAATGGTGCTCATTTGACGCTATTTCCTAAAGTGTCTCGATTGTTAAGGGAGCAGAACGTTGAGGATATTTTGTTAGTAGGCGGGGGAGTAATACCTGAATCAGATAAAAATGAATTGGAGAAGGCAGGTATTACAGGCAATTTTGGACCAGGTACATCCCTCGAGAAAATTATCGAACATATTGAAAAAAATGTAAAAAAGAATTGATCTATGTAATAGTGAGTGTGGATTTAGATAATTACTCTATCTTCTCTTGCGGCCACATCATTTTCCTTAAATCCTTGCCAACTTTTTCAATTTCATGGTTTTCCAACTCCTGGAGCATAACACTAAAGGCCGATTTCTTATCCTTTTTGTAATTGCTAACCCACTCGGTGGCAAAATGTCCTGATTGAATCTCGGCTAACACTTCTTTCATTTTTGCTTTAGATTCTCCGTCAATAACACGTCTACCTCTAGTAAGCCCTCCGTATCTCGCCGTTTCACTTACTCTATTATACATCCCAGTAATCCCATATTTTTGAATTAAATCTACAATTAATTTCAGTTCGTGCAAGCATTCGAAATAGGCTATTTCTGGTTGATAGCCTGCTTCTACTAGTGTTTCAAATGACTTGAGGATCATTTGGTGTACCCCACCACATAAATCGACTTGCTCCCCAAACCAATCTGTTTCTACTTCTTCTTTAAATGTGGTTTCTAAAACGCCTGGCTTTGTGCTCCCAATTGATTTAGCTAGTGCCAGTGTTTTTTCCCAAGCTTTTTTTGTATAATCTTGATGTACGGCAACAAGTGATGGTGTCCCAAATCCATCTAGGAACAATTCGCGTATCTCTTTGACCCGGTCCTTTTGGCGCAATCATTATGACGTCAATATCCTTAGGAGGATCGATCCACTTCCAATGTATAGCTGCGCCATGAGAAAAGCTGATTGTCTTATTTTCTGTCAAATAGGGCGCAATTTCGCTCTTAAAAGTCGACTCTTGCTCCATATCTGGAATTAATATATGTATGATATCCGACTCTTTAACCGCATCACTAACACCTTTTACTGTATGATTATCATTTTGTGCTTTAGCCCATGTATTCCCGTTTGGGCGTAATCCAACACAAACATCCAGACCTGAATCTTTCATATTAGAGGCCTGTGCTGCGCCTTGAATACCGTAACCAATGACTGCGATCTTTAGATTTTTTAATGGATCCAAAGAGACTTCATTATCAAGCCATCTCCTTATTGTCATGATTTAAAATGAAAATGAAATCATATATGTTCTTATTGATCCAGCTTTATCGGCTAAATAATCTAATTATTTAAAAACCGGTAAAGCAAATCATAGGAGTTATCAATATCGATCTGACTCTTGATATTTTTTTTTGTATTGATAACAAGGTTCTGTAAGTATTTTTCGTCTTTTTGTTCTATTTTCTTCGATACCTTGTCATAAATCTTGCCGTACTTTTTTATTATTTCGAGTGATTTGTCGCTTCCTAGAAATAGATTCAAGAAAAGTGGTGGGTCGTCTGTTAGTATACTCTCACTCAGTAACGATTGTATCTTATATGAACTGCCAGATAACTGTTTTAATAGTTTTAGCAAATCTTTTTCCTTTTTTAGTGTTTTTTTAGATGAAATTTCAATTAAAAGTTTCGAGAAAACAAGATTCATGAAGTATATTAAACTTATAAGAATAGCAACGAGAGTGTCGTGCTTTTCTGGTGTTTCGATCAAGAATCTTTTAAATTTTGGAAATAATCTACTCAAAATTCCTGATTCCCTGCTGTTACTAGACGAACTAAGTGGGACATGCATTATTATGTTCTTTGAAGAAGCAACTTGAGCCCCAGGCCCAAACATTGGATGGATACAAAGAAAACTCAAATGGTCGTAATTCTTTGAAATATTTGACACATACTTATGAATTGGATTTTTTACAGAAGATATTTCAACGGTTATTGTTCCTGGTTTTAACTTAGGTGTATATCTATTTAAGATATTAAGAGTTACCTTAATAGGAGTACATAAAATGATTATATTTGAATCTTCAATAAATTTAGTGATACTCCTCGAAGTATTAACATTTGGTTGTTCTGACATATTGAAATAATCAATCCTATTAATGTCAACTAAAAAGATCTTTTCTATCTTGAAAGTCTTTTTGCTTAGATATTGATCTTCAGATTGCTCTTTGAGTAAATTAATAAAATAATCAAAAAACCATTTTCCCATTCTTCCTGCCGCTCCAACAATTAAAATGTTTGACATTTTCGTTATATCAATTCAAAGTAGAAATTATTACCAAGGGAGTAATAGTTAGAGTTTATTTACTAGGTCACTAATAATTTCTAAACCTTCAATCATTTTCTTTTCCTCTAAACAGGTAGATAATCTAATGTAATTAGAATAATTTGACCCGAATCCACTGCCTGGTGCTACCGCTACCCCATGATCTAATAACAGTTCCACTAATTTCAAGTCAGTTATTTTCAATTCATAGTCGATCCTTGGAAAAACATACATTGCTCCTTCGGGAAACGTGAATTCAAATGGTAATTTTTTCAAGTATTTACACATTATTTCCAAGCGCTTCCTCATTATCTTGTTATTTCTTTCGGGATCAGAATTTAGTGCTAGCAATGCACAAAATTGCATTGGTTCTGCTACTGAGGTTAAAGCTAATGCTTGTATTTTGATAAGTTTGTTGATTAAGACATTATCTCTTGAATATACAAAACCGACCCTGAATCCAGTCATAGCGAATGTTTTTGAAAAAGAACCAACCAGTACTGATTTATCGTAGTCAAAATTTATAACGCTGCGAAACGGTTCAAATGAATAATTAGAATATACTTCATCACTGAGCAAATAAATATCTTTTTTGCGAGCTAAATCCATTATTTTGTCGTAGGATTTTTTGCTCAAGATTTTACCTGTCGGATTATTAGGATAATTTAGACAAATTATTTTAGTATTAATATTGATTTGATTTTCAATTTCAGAAATATCCGGCTCCCAATTCTGTTCCAAATTAGTCTTTATTATCCTATTTTTTACTCCTAGGTAAGTTGCACAATCATGACATGCCGGCCAAGCCGGTTCAATTGTAACTATTTCATCTCCTGGTCTCAACAGAGCAGAAAACGCGCAGAATATCCCGAACCTTCCTCCTGGGGTAACTATTATCTTGTCCGGACTTAATGGTTCAAAAACTTCAAACCCGTTTTTAGATGAAAAACTAGAAATATGATTTGACAAACCTATTCGCAAATCTTTGATACCAGCAGTTTGAGTATAATGAAACTTGCGCATTTCATAAATCTTGGTTAATTCATTCTTGACTTCTATTGGAGGTAAAAAATCAGGTTCACCGACTTCCATGTGAATTATTTCATATCCCTGCAACTCTAGATTTTTTGCAGCATTAAAGACATCTAGATGTGATTTAATTTCAAATTTGTGACCCCTGGGTTCATCCTTCAAATGCGAGGGCTGGGAGGACTGACCCTGAGAATTAGTTACAAGATTAATTTTTTCTCGTCCAAGTTTTATCCTATTTTTTTCCAAATTCTGGATTCTGATTGATTCGTTAATTAACATGTTAACAATCCTCCCAGAAAATTCAGGGTCTAAATTTAGATACTTTGAATTACTAAATAAATAACTTTTGATCCCTAATTCCACCTTATCGTCGATAATGTCAAGGTCCAAATTGGTCTTTATCGTTCCAATTTTTCTGGCAATATCCATCCTTTGATTGACGAGCTCCATAATCTGGTTCGTAATTTCTTTCATGTCATTTCTCAAGATATTAACTTCTTCTATCGACATTTTCGAATCCCTAATGTATTACTCTTGGTATCAGATTAGATTTTAAGCAACTATCTAACAATACAATAGCAGCGATGCTATCCACTACAGGTGGCGCTCTTGGAACCACGCACGGATCATGTCTTCCTGTTACTATCAACTGAGATTCGGTCATATCTATCAAATTTACAGTCTTTTGGGGTCGTGATATAGAGGCAGCGGGTTTAAATGCAACCCTAAATACTATCGGCATCCCATCTGTAATTCCGCCTAAAATCCCGCCAGACTTGTTAGTTTCAGTAATAATATTACCAGTGGATTTGTCTATCACAAATGAATCGTTGTTTTCAGAACCCTTCATCGCTGAACCCTTAAATCCGGAGCCAAATTCAAGTCCTTTTACCGCAGGGATACTAAAAATACCTCTTGATATCTCAGATTCTATCGATTCAAAAATCGGCTCTCCCAACCCTACCGCCACTCCTCGTACTATGCACTCAATTATACCTCCTAATGAATCACCCTCTCTTCTTGCAGACAATATCGAATCCTTCATTCTCTCCGCTGTATCCTGGTCAGGACAGCGAACATCATTTAAATATCTGTTTTTAGAAAGCGTATCAAAGGGCATGTCAGCAATTTCCATAGTTATATCACCAATTGATTTTGTGTAACTTATTATATCAATATTCAAATAATTCTTTAAAATTTTCAAGGCAACTGCTCCACCCATCGTTATAGTTGCAGTCAATCTACCTGAAAATCGTCCGCTTCCTCTAAAGTCATTGAATCCACCATATTTTGAGAAAGCTGTATAGTCAGCATGGCCAGGCCTGGGTTTTGACATGACTTCATCATATGACCGAGAATCAGAATCTTTGTTCCAAATAATCATGCAAATTGGAGCACCAGTCGTAAATCCTTTAAAGACACCTGACAGGATTTCGACCGTATCAGTTTCTTTTCTTTGAGTGGTTATGATTGATTGTCCAGGCTTCCTTAAATCTAGTAATGGCTGAACATCTGCTTCCGACAGAGGTAGTCCTGCTGGACAGCCATCAATTACAGATCCTATGCATTTGCCATGACTTTCACCAAAACTTGACACAGTAAAGTAATTTCCAAGTGTATTTGAAGGCATGAATAATTTTTAGTTGTAATTCTGATATATTATTATTTTTAATATTAACCCGCAGTCTATGAATTGATATTTCTTGATTACAAAAATATGCTCGATAATTTCAAGGCAACAAATACTCAATTTGAGCTCCAATTCCTTTTAACTCATTTATGAAATTTGGAAAAGATACATCAACTGAATCTGCACTATCAATAATTGAGTGGTGTGTTGATAGGCTGGCTATAGTAAAAGCCATAAAAAGTCTGTGATCGTCAAAAGAATTGATAACTGCACTTTTTAACTCATCGGGGGGGTGGATAGTGATTGAATCATTATCTTCTTTTATTTGAGCCCCAAATTTTGTTAGTTGAGAGGAAATATTAGAAACCCTGTCAGTTTCTTTATATCTTGCATGCGATACACCAGAGATTGTTGTCTTGTTCCTAGACTTTAGTGACAAAATTGCTACTACCGGGAGTAAATCAGGGGTCCCAACTAAATTAAAATCCCCGCCATCTAGTTTGGTCGATCCATCTATTTTAGCTAATCCTTTAATCTTGTCGACCTCAATTCTGCCTCCCATGTTTTTGATAATATTGATAATTTCCATATCTCCCTGTGGCATTGCAAAATCTAGATTCTTTATTGTCAACACACCTTCAGACATGATGGCTGCAGACATAAGTAATGCAGCAGTTGAAAAATCCCCTGGTACCCGAATGGTTTGGGATTTGTAATCGTTTTCTACAGGAAGCCTATATTCT
This sequence comes from uncultured Nitrososphaeraceae archaeon, assembly GCA_963759575.1. Lineage (GTDB taxonomy): Archaea > Thermoproteota > Nitrososphaeria > Nitrososphaerales > Nitrososphaeraceae > Nitrosocosmicus. Next base: position 216,458 of record CAVWZU010000002.1, read on the forward strand.
TCTGAGATAGGTCCACTTAGTTTAGACTCTTTTGAATCTTTTTGGCTATCAGCCATATGATGGGAGGCTAACCTATTTGATGAATTCTCCACCTTAGCACCAAATTTTTCCATCATAAATATTGTTGATTCTATATATGGTTTGGAAACTTGGTTGCCTAAGACTTGGATAGTAATTGGGGTTTGAGAATAAATTCCAGAAAGGAGTATTGATGAAATGAATTGGCTAGAGATCTCACCACTAATCTGAGTAGTTCCTCCTTTCATACCACCACCCTTCACAACAAGTGGAGGAAAGTATTTGTGATTTGTGGAAAAGCAATTAACTCCCAGCTGGTTCAATGCTTTGATTAGATCTCCCATTGGCCTTTTGCGAAGACTCTTATCACCTGTTAAAATACTATAACCGTCGTTTACTAAAGAACACATCGAAGTAGCCATTCTAATAGTCGTACCTGAATTGTCGGCAAAAAGTACATCATCGGGTGTTTTAAAACCTCTCCTTCCTCCATTACTTTCTATAATGAGATCCCGTGTATTACTCAGGTTATCTCCTGCTCCCTGTTTTCGTCCACTAAACAGATCCGTTGGAGATTTCTCGGGCCCACCATTATAAAGCTCCAAGAGATCATTAGACATGTCATTTGAAGAACTAATGCTTACTCCTAGCATTTTAGCACATTGGATCGATGCAAGGGTATCTCGAGAAAGTAGCACATTCTCGATGTGTGATTTACCGGAGGCAAGGCTCGATATTAATATAGCTCGGTGACTATAACTTTTACTTGGAGGACAAATAACCTCACCGCTTAGTTGGGATCTTTTTACTTTTATTTCCACGTAAATGACCTGATATCTTATTCACAGAAAATTAATATCAATTTTGCTATTGTTAAAACCCACTCTCATAGATTCCACGCGGTAACAAGGATGCATTAAGTACCTTAACCAAACTAATCTAACCCCAACAATATCCAGTAGACTTTTCTTCCTTTTCCCAAGGCTCCGGATGTAATAATTTATCTTGCTTACAGAAATGTCGGGATTTGAATCTTCACCGGATCGAATAATTCTATTTTCAAATTCCGGTCTTTTCACAAAATGAGGAATGAATTAACCTCCAATTTATTCTTAAACAAGAGTTGCTAAATAATAATCTTTATTTCCGTACATCTGTTTAGTTGTTTTCCATTTAGAATTTCAACTCATTTAGTTTGAATAATTTAGCTATGGTATAAAGTGGGTAACACGATCATTTTATCTGGATAGTATAAGAATTGGCTGTTCATGCAATTGGTCAGAAACGATTGATTATGACCCGATCTCGCACCTCCATTAAACATGATATCAAATGTTTTAGCATAGAGGATTTAAAACCTTCTCTTCATATGTAATTATTCAACTATTGCTTTGGTGTTGTTGACTTTTGCATTAATTATTTTCCCTTCAAATTTTTCCATCGAATTCACGAAATTTTCAACATTATCCTTATACAATATCGCAGCAATAGCTGGTCCGTTTCCTGAATGGCTAACACCTAAACAATGGTTTTCAAAGGCATTAATCATGGGTGTGTAATTATTGTATAGTACTGAGTTTATTAGGACACCGTTGAGATTCATTGCTTTCCAATAATCTCCTTTTAGAGCTAGCCTAAAGGCATGATTGAACAAATCTTTATGAATTTTCAACTTTGGAACTTCGCCTCTAGCAACACCTGCAGGCAAATATATTACAACAGCTGAGATCGTTATTTACCATGTCTCTCTTTATTATTTTCTTATAGTGATTATCAGTCAATATTACCCCGCCATAATAGCAGGCACAAGCATCATCGAAAGCTCCAGTCATGCTCACCTTTGCCCATAAAGAAGAATTGACTGCGGTGTTTAATACAGCTCTGTCATAGATCTGATCATCCAATAACTTGTAACATGCAAGAGATATGGCATTAGAGACCGCGCTAGAGCTTTTCAACCCCCAGCCAGCCGGTATCTCAGAAACCAAGTTGATTGTTATAAAATGATTTTTCAAAACACTAGCTGGCAATATACTACGGATTATCTTATTTACCAACTTATCATTTACAAAATTTCTCGATATTCCATAATGACCTGGCTCAAGAGATATTTTTACCTTAACTTTTTGCGAAATACCAAATGTACAGCCCTTGCCTGTAGCAATGGCATTTACGATAGATACAGCCCCAAACATAGTAACAGAGGCACAACGATTTTTCATTTTACTTTGGTTCCCCAAATATACCAAGTAATGCCTTTCTCATGACTTCCTTCGGTGCTTTAATTCCTGTCCATATTTCAAATGATTCATAACCTTGATTTAGTAACATCTCATATCCAAATATTACCTTTGCATGAGCGTTTTTCGCGCACCCTAATAAATCAGTCATGATTGGTTTGTAGATTATGTCAAAAACTATTGAATCATTGTTTATGGATTCTGCGCTCACAAGGCTTTTTTCGTTTGCAAGACCTATTGAAGTAGTGTTGATAATTAATTTACATCGTGAGGAGATTTGAGACAACTTTTTATGGTCAGTATACTCCATGGGAATACAATTTAATCCTAATGTATTTCCCAATTCAATAACTTTTGAAAGTTTGTGCTGATCCCTATTCACCACAAATACTGATCTTATATTTTTTTTCCTGGATAATCCCACCACAGCAGCCCTACTTGAACCCCCTGCCCCGAGTATTAAAATTTCTATATCTTTAAAATCCGGTAATCTTTCTTCAATTGGAGCCATCAGTCCATAAATATCTGTATTATAACCTACTAAACTTCCGTTTTCGTTTTTAACCGTATTGACTGCCCCGGCCAATGAAGCCTCATCACTTAATCGGTCTACATATTTCGTGATTTCTACTTTGTGTGGGATAGTGACGTTGAACCCTGCGACATTAATATCACGTAATGATTCCACAGATTCTTTTAATTCGTTTACTTTTACTTTAAACGCAATGTATGAATAATTTAGATTCAAGGACTTAAACGCAGCATTATGCATTAGTGGGGACAAAGAATGTTCCACGGGATCTCCTATAATACAAAAAGTCTTTGAAGATTTATCTGCGGCTACTTTTTGATTAGAGGTATCCACGCTAAGACTGCTCATGACTCTATTCAGATTAGTTTTTAAAGCATATTTATTCTAAAGCACTCTGTAAGTATATTCAGCATTCACATGTTTGTTTGTAGAAGACCTTTTCTCAAGTCAAATTATAGCGGTATTTTTTATGTAGGTAGTGTTCAATATGCTTTGTTACTTCCACTCTTCTCAGTTATATTATATTGGATGATGAATTTCATTAGAATTTGAAATCAGATATTTCCCATCAAAAAATGTTTGTTTGTTAACGATGATAGTCAGAAAGTAAATGTCTGTCTTAAATAGATGACATCATTAGGATGACATTCTGAGATTCAACTAGTCCTATTCATCAGAAAAAACTCGGTGAAGGAGTACTAAAATAATTTTTGCTTTCTAATACTGCTTTAATGTACTAGACTCTCAATCTGTCCTGGTTTGAATTAGTTAATATAGTTCACCTAATAATGGACCTAGTTATCATAACAATGTAAACTATGGAACGTTATTTGTAATGATGATTTGGATAAGATAGACTCTTGTAAAATGGTTAAATAGGAAATTGGTACAAGAAAACTTTTAACTTCTCGCAGTCCTTTATCAAACCAATTTACTTTTAAAAAAATCATAAATTGATTTCATTTGGTCTACCGACAATTGACCTGGAGCTAAAGCTGCGCCAAGCGACGCATAAGTAAATGGAGCATCACCTACCACTGTACACAAAACTCTACTCAATACACCCATTTCACCCATTGCGAAAGCGACCAAATTAATATGAGTATCAATTGATGGATATAAACTCAATATCTTAATTGAATCGTCTACAGATTTAGCCGTAGTAACTATTTTCACATGTGGGCTGTAAATTTGCATATTTTTAACTTGTTCTAGAAGATAATCAAATTCAGGAGTCTGTAAAAAATCATGCCAACTTACCAGAATTCGAGTATTTTCATTTTCAACTAGATCGGCTATAAAATCATTACTGGAGATTAATTTGTATTCTATATCAACAAAGAGTGGCTTTCTATGAATAAAATTGTCTATTATTTCAACTCTTTTCTTAGGATCATTAGAAAATTTTCCGCCCTCATTTTCAGGTCTAACTGTATAAATGCATTTGTCTTTATATCTTGATAGAATATCTAAATAATCATCTAGATTTTCAAAATTACTAAGGTAATCAAACCGGCATTCAATTATATCTACTCCCTTATTTAGTGCCTCGTCAATTTTGTTTATAGTTGATATCAAATCTTTACTGTCATCAATATCCTCCACAACAGGTATCGATGCACATAATTTTCTATTGGTAGACAAGATTAGATGCTTAAAGAGCCAACATGATATCTTTATGTCTTTCTAATGATTCCAAAGTTTTAGCTAGGCTTGAGGGATGTCTTCTTTGTTACTTTCTTTTAATTTTATTATTGCTATCCCAATCGTATATAGTAACAACATTGGGACTGAGATAAACCACATTGTTATTCCACTACCATCGGGTGTTATTATCGCACCAAAGAGGATTATTATCAATAGTGCGTATTTAAAATTCTTTATCCAGAATTGTATGCTGACTAGACCACTAGCTGTGAGCATGAACATAACGAGTGGTAATTGAAAGGAAATCCCAAACGCTATGAAAAACTGCAATACAAAGTTAATGAAATCTGAGATATTTAGAAAAGTGAGGACACCAATTGTTTGTCCGTATTCATATAAGAATGTTAGAGTGATTGGAATTGCCAAATAAAAAGAGAATGCCATGCCGCTTATGAAAAGTACTGACGTGGGTATTAGAAAATTAAAGAATGCTCTTTCCCTACTTGGAAAAGACATGGCAGGGCTAATGAATCCAAAGACTTCTCTAACAATTAATGGGATTGTACAAGAAATCGAAATTAAGATCGCAACATAAATTTGAGCATATAGTGCTTGTCCTGGGGCTGTTTGAATTAAATCTACACCTTTCGGAATCAGGTTGTTACTTAAGAATAAAGTCACCTGACTTGCAATATTATTATAGACCGTCGGGACAAAGAAATAGAAAGAATAATTATTCACAGTGACCAGGTGAATACCAAAAACAGTACAAACAATCATTATTGCTATGGTAATGACTATAATCCTCAAAAATCGATTTCGTAGTTCTTTCACATGATCAATGAATAGCATATCGCCAGGTGCCATCTACCTTAGACCCTTGTACCAAAAAAAAGTAAAAAATATAAACTATGCTTAATTTGAAGGTGATTCAGAACGACTCAATTATGAAATCGTCCTATAGACTATTAATTTATACTACATGCGAAGCTATTTTCTTCCAATTAGCTATAAGGGCTTCAGGTCTAATATGAAGTTCCTCGTTCATGATTCTTTTTTTTGCCAAATCTACATATTCCTGCTTAATGTCAATCCCAAGAAAATGTCGATCAAGATTGTAAGCCACCTTTGTAGTTTGACCACTTCCATTAAATGGATCTAAGACTATGTCTCCATTGTAAGAATAAATTTTAAGTAGACGATAAGGTATTTCCTCGGGAAAAGGGCATGGGTGTTCAATATAACCAGGGGGTACCGGAGCTATATGCCATACGGAATTAGCTATCTCTTTGGTCCACTCCTCATGAGTAGCCGGCAGGATTTCTCTTCTTTGATTTCTGCCGCTCTTCACGTCGCCCTTTCTTAATACCAAAATGAATTCATGCATAATATTTGCCCGATAATATTTTGGGTACGGGTTAATGACAAATGAGCCATAGCGATTAGTTCCTCCGGTTACTTTGTGCCAAATTATTTCTTCATGAAGACTCCAGTTTCCCCCTGGTGTCACTAATCTGGATAATAACAAATGGGGCAACGGAATCAATGTCCCATTAACAACTTCGTTTGCGATCACAATACAGCAATAACCACCTTCCTTGGTTACACGATACACCTGATCGTTAAAAATGGTAACCATGTTTTCTAAATATTCATCCAAACTGACCTTTTGAATTCCTCTATAATACTCTGCATTCTTCTTTGAGGCGTGTAAATCATAGTCTATGGCATTTCCATAAGGAGGTGAGGTCACTGTCAACTGGATACTCCCAGAGGGAACATTTTTTAATATCTTTTCACAGTTTCCAAGTAAAATTTTATCATATAGAGATTCGGACCTGATTAGCACAAATCCTGTTTTTGGACAAGGTCCATAATCACATTACTCTAAAAATTTATACTTATTGATAAAAACATTTAACAAATATTATGAAACTATTTTATCATTTCTCAAGGATGTACTCGTTTGAAACTTCCATACCGAAATGTCTGCCTACAGATGGAATGGAGTACACCAATATCTTATCACCGCGTTTTGCATGTGTGACCGGTAGAATTTGACCATGCTCATTCAAAAATCTAATAGTTTCAGCATTTTGGACTATAATGGTTCCAATTTCATCATCATTAATGGCTGCTCTAAAAAGAAGTAACGGTCGAGATTCTATTTTAGCTCTCCCAACACCGACCATTCTGGCCTCCCCTTTGGTGTTCACTATCAAGACCTGACTTCCAGATTCAAGCTCAGACAAATACTTTGTCGTTCCATCTGGAGTGATAGTATAACAATGTACTGCGCCCGCGTTTACTCTAAAAGGACGAGGTGATGTAAAGGACGAACCTATTGACTCGTTATGGATTAAAAACAAAAAATTCGACTTGTTTCCAACCAGCATTCCTTCGCCCTCAGCCAGCATGGACACAGTATCTATGCACACTCTTTCACCCATTCCTACCTCTTGTACTTCTTTTATTTCTGCAATTTTTATTTGGAACGAAGATTTCTTGATGATATTTCTTGCTCGAACTATTTCCTCTTCGCTATTTGTGGACATGATTACTCCATCTACTCCCAATTCTAAAACGGTGAATAAAGTTTCGACTTCCTCTATGGATTTTGCGACAGCAAATATTTCGGTTCCGGTATTTTGGAGGGAAGCTATGACATTTTCAAGTGGTATTATCCTCCAATCGTCCAAGTCTATAATAACAAATGACAAATGAAATTTATCAATTAATCCCTTCATTTCGTCTATATCTCTATTACTGGTAACCTTTTTGTATACTCCTATTTTCGTCCCTGCTGTGAGATTTCCTGAGCTGATATTTTCAAGTTGTTGCTCGGATTCCACAATCATATAGTCTGCATTCTTGGAATTAAAAATAGTTTTAATCTTAGTTGAATTTTGGTTCAGACCTTCCAGCTCCTCTGAGGGATTGATATAAATCAAATCAATGTAGTCTTTGACTTGGGTAATAAGACTAGCGAATTCAACAAACTCATTTTTTCCATGTACTGAGGGGATACTTGAAAGATCTGGGTTAGAATAGATTAATGGTTTTAATATTATTTTCTTGGCTTTTTTTTTATTCTTGCTTTCTTCCGCTTTTCTTAGATTTGATTCTGCCATAGTGCTTATTCTCTATGATAATAGCATGCAAGGCTTTTATAATTTCATTTGGATTATTATGCTGAAAAATATTTCTGCCAAAAGTTACTCCTATTGCTCCCGCCTTCATTGCATCATTACACATTTGCAATATATCATGGTCTGAATTGGCTTTTGGCCCCCCTGCAATAACAATCGGTACAGGACATGATTTTATTACTTCTTTAAAGGAATCGATGTCGCCAGTGTAAACAGTCTTTACTATATCAGCACCTGCTTCAGCGCCTATTCTGGCTGTATGAGCGACTATAGTTGGATCATGCGGGTTGGTAATGTTGTCCCCCCGAGGATACATCATGGCGATTAATGGAATATTCCATTCATTGCATTCATCAGAAACTTGGCCCAACTTGTATAGCATGTTTGGCTCCTCTTTGGAGCCAATATTAATATGCAAAGAAACAGCATCGGCCCCTAGCCTAATCGCTTCTTTCACCGAGCCCATCAAGATTTTATTGTTAGGATCTGGGCCAAGGGAAGTAGCTGCTGACATGTGGGCAATTAATCCTATAGAAGGTGGTGCAGAGAGAGATTTTATGATCCCTTTGTTTACTAGAAAACAAGTTAGACCCGAATCCTGTGTTTGGGTAATCAGTTCAGATATATTTTGGATGCCCTTTAATGGGCCACTGCTTATGCCGTGATCCAGCGGGATACACAACATTTTCCCCTTTTTCAATATACGATTGAGCCGTATTTCTTTCCCAAGGACCATAATACATGAAAAATTATGAACCTATTTAAAAGTGATATGATTGATTTTATGAAAATGATTTATATCCATTCATAATTTCAATTTAAAATTTTGCAGATAGGTGGAAATGTTAATTTATGTTGATTATTTTCCATCCTTTGCTGAACATTTTGAATTACCTCTAAAGGCAATTCTGGAAATTTTTTTGAGATATCTTGCATGCTGTCCTGTAAATTATGTGATTTCTCAAAGAACTGGAGGATTTTATCTAGTTGGATAAATGGTAAACCCAAATCGTCTTCGGTGAACTGGTCAGCCCACAGTCTTGCGCTGCTTTTCTTATCCAATACTGAGTCAGGAATTTCAAGATACCTTGCTAGACCTACCAGTTGGGTCTTGTACAAGTCTCCTAGAGGAAGTAAATCCGCAGCCCCATCTCCATATTTTGTAAAATAGCCTAGCATTAACTCCGTCTTATTTGACGATCCCAAAACCAGCCTTCCCATTAGGCCTGAGTAATAATACAACAAACACATTCTGACTCTAGCAACCAGGTTCCCAGTCAATAAATTATTTTCTGGGTTCTTGATTATTTCTAAGAAACTATCTTTGGGTTTATTTACCGAAATTTTTTCATAATCAATTTTCAAGTTTGAGCATATTCTAAGCGCATCTTCGACGTCACTTGATGGGGTTACAACTTCATCTGGCAATATCAATCCCTTTACATTTTTTGACCCAATCGCGCGTGTTGCTAAATATGCCAGCACGGTAGAATCTATGCCTCCAGAGATTCCCAAAACGACTCCATTTGATTTTCTAGATTTAGTTTCTTGCTTCATGAAATTCATAATTTCCTGGCTTATTGATTCATAGTTCATCGATTTTGAAGTCATTATTAGAAATATCATATTAATTTTGTCATGCTGCTATATCTGGCTTGAACACGATTTTGAATAACTATCAGCAAAGAGAGCTGACTTTGAATGAATAGTATTATTTTAATATGCAGAATCAATATTAGAATTAAGGTCATTGGATACACGTAATATAGGTTTAAGGAATATCGAGGTAGCAGACACAAAGATATGTTCAATCGATGGTGAAAATGGAAAATTAATCTATAGGGGTTATGACATACTCGACCTCGCAAATCATTCCACTTATGAGGAAACAGCATTTCTCTTGTTATTTGGAGATTTACCGATAAAAGAGGAACTTGATGATTTTAACTCAAAATTAAGTGAGTCACGAAGAATTCCTGATTCAGTTACCATGAACATGAAAAATAAACCTGTAACAGCACATCCAATGGATGTCCTACAGTCTTCCATTTTAGAACTAGCTGATTATGACCCCAACAGGTTAGATGAGGGAAAAAATGCCAACATAGAACGGGCTATTTCATTAATTGCAAAGATCCCTACTATTGTTGCTGCATGGGATAGGATTAGGAACAACAAAGAAGTGGTAGAACCACTTAATGATAATTCCCATGCACATAATTTTTTATATATGCTGAGGGGGGAACATCCAAAGCATGATATTTCGAAGATCTTTGATATCAGCCTCATTTTGCATGCTGAACATAGTTTTAATGCCTCAACTTTTGCTGCTCGAGAAATAGCGTCTACACGCGCTAGTATATATGCAAGTATAGGAGGTGCGGTGGGTGCATTGTCTGGGGAGCTTCATGGAGGCGCTAATATCCAAGTTATGAAAATGCTACTTGATATTGGTGATGTTAACAATGTTGAAAAATGGGTCCAGGCCAGGCTATCGAAAGGTGCAAGAGTAATGGGAATGGGACATGCAGTGTACAGAACAACCGATCCAAGGTCTGAAGTCCTTGCGACACTCTCTAGAGCTATTTCCAAAGAAAAAGATTCAAAATGGTTTGATATGACCGAAAAAATTGAAGAAGTCACCAAGAGAGTGATGTATCAGACAAAGAAAATGTTGATTTACCCTAATGTTGATTTGTATAGTGCCTCATTATACTATAGTCTAGGGATTCCGATGGACCTAAATACACCAATATTTGCTATTTCTCGAATAGCTGGATGGAATGCTCACATTATTGAAGAGAAATTTGCTGAAGCTGCCCCAAAGCCAGCCCTTTATAGGCCAAAGGCAGTATATGTGGGTAGATATTGTGGTCCTATGGGCTGTGAATATGTAAGCCTTATTAATAGAAAAACTCCGGATCCTCAAACACCATGATACTAGTTCCAGATAGAAAGTGATATGCTCTTAAATTTATAAGGACCATCAAATTTCTCTAAATAATATCGTTGAATTCCTCAGGCAAGAACCATGTCAAATATAGTGATGTTGGGATAGACGTTGATAAAATAAAGTCAATTCAAAATTCAATCGGAAAAAGTATTGCAAGTACTCATATTTTACCAAGAAAAGGTAAAGTAATTTCTGGATATGGTCACTATGCTGGCCTCATCGAATTTAACAAGAAAATAATGACATTGCACACCGACGGCGTTGGATCAAAGATTTTAGTAGCTCAAGCCATGGACAAGTACAATACGATTGGTATCGACTGCATAGCTATGAATGTTAATGATACTGTTTGTTTAGGAGCTACTCCTGTAGGGTACCTTTCTTATGTGGCCTTGGAAAAAACTAATGACAATTTGCTAAAGGAGATTACTAAAGGCCTGCTCAAGGGGGCCATTATGTCAAAAATAGCGATAGTTGGAGGAGAAACAGCAATACTTTCCGATATTATAACCGGACAAAAGGAAGGTCATAATTTTGATCTTGCAGGAATGGTTATGGGAATATTGGAAAATAAGAAAAAAATGATACTTGGTGACAAGATTAGACCCGGTGACGTAATAATAGGAATAAAGAGTTCTGGAATTCATTCTAATGGATTGACTCTAGCAAGAGAAGTTTTGCTAAAACATCATAGCATAAACGACAAATCAGATTTTATTAATAAATCAATAGGATCTGAACTATTAACGCCTACCGCTATATATTCAGATGTCATCTTAAAAGTAATTGAAAAATTTACAACAAAAATACATGGACTGGCACATATCACAGGAGGTGCATTTACGAAGCTAAAAAGATTGAATGAACGGGTTGATTATATTTTGGATAATTTGCCGGCTATCAGTGGTGTGTTTAAGCAAATCATGGTAGATGGAAATATTTCAGAAAAAGAAATGTATAGGACTTTTAACATGGGTATTGGATTTTGCATAATCGCAGCAAGAGAATCCGCAGATGAAATAATTGAAACCATTAACGATGAGAAAATGAAATCCCACATAATTGGAAACATTAGAAGAAACGGAACTGGTAGTTCATTCATTAAATTATCAAATAATAAGGGAATAAAAATAGTCCAATTATAAACAAAATATTTGTTATACTATGTTGTTTGCCGCATATTGTTTGGTATCAAAAATCGTTTTTAATATACACCGATAAGCTGGATACTAGATAGGAAATAATGTAATAGAGAATAAGTTAGTTTCTTTATTTCTTGTTTGAATGTTAAAAGTTATTCTCTTGATTTTTCAAAAATTTTCATCTTGATCTTAATTTAAGCCTTGATTAGAAAACCTTATTAGAAAACCTTAATTTGAGAAATATACTGGTTTTTCTCTAAATTTACGCATGGTCTGCATAGCTGTAGATTTCTGATGGGGTTCCAATTTGTATTCCCAATCCCTTTCCTGTTACCTCTCTTTCTTCTTAGTTAATTAGAGGAAAAAAATTCACTAAAGTAGGAAGAGATATTTAGTCGAACTAACAGATAGATTCTCAAGGGGAGACACTCGCTAGATTGTTTGTAAATGCGTCTCGGTATAATGCTAAAGATGATGACCAATATCAGCAGATATGCAAAGAAATAGCTAGTGATATCTTATCTAGGAATGATGGCAGTAATTTGATGAGTATTGGTGAGATAAATAAGCTAGTAAAATCAAAATCCTCATTGTATAAGCTATCAAGTATTCCAAAATATGCTGAAATAAACCGATTCATCCCAATCACTAGTCAATATAAAAAACTATTAAGGAAAAAGCCTGTGAAGACTCAGTCCGGAATTGCGGTCATCACAGTTATGCCTATGCCTTATGATTGTCCGCATGGGAAATGTATTTACTGTCCGGGTGGTAAGGAATATGATACACCCCTTAGTTATATCGGCACTGAACCTTCTACCAGATTCGCTCAAAGAGTAAAATATGATTCTTATAAACAGATTCGTTACAAAATAATGCAGTTGATGGAAGGCGGTCACGAAGTTAGTAAGGCGGAATTAGTTATAGTTGGAGGAACATTTCCTTTTTATCCGAAAGATTACCAAATATATTTTGTAAAAAGATGTTATGATGCCCTTAATTCTATTAAACATGTAGAACCTACGATCCAAACACCAGTCGAATATTCTAATAACCTAGATGAGAACAATATCCTTTCACCAGCTAGTTTTGAAGACGCCAGCACATTTAAAACCACCTCGCTATTATTATCACTTAATAAATCAAAGGAACAAAATGAAACGGCTTTTGTAAGATGTGTTGGCCTCACTATTGAAACAAAACCTGATTATTGCAAAATGGATCATATCAATTTGATGCTGGAACTTGGAACAACTCGAATTGAGTTAGGCGTCCAATCGCTAAATGACACCGTTTTTAAGATGGTTAATCGAGGTCACACGGTCCAAGATGTTTATAGAGCATTTTATGAGGCGCGCAATTCCGGTTATAAGATTGGGGCGCATATGATGCCTGGATTGCCAGGTTCCTCTTACGAACAAGACTTGAATGATTCAAAGAATTTGTTTGAGGATGAAAGACTAAAACCAGATATGTTAAAAATCTATCCTACTCTTGTGGTACGAAATACTGGGCTGTACAAATTGTATCAAGAACATAAGTACAAAAGTTATTCTACAAAGGAATTGGTGGACCTTCTAGTAGAAATAAAGAAGATTATCCCACCATGGGTAAGGATAATGCGGATACAGAGAGAAATAGAAGCACCTGATATCATTTCAGGTCCTAAAATGGGAAACATTAGGCAATTAGTGTTAGAAGAATTAAAAAGGCAAGGAATAAAGTGTAAGTGTATCCGATGTAGGGAGATAGGGCTCTATGATAACAAAATAGAATTTTCAGACGATGATGTCTTATTGTTTAGAACAGAGTATAACGCATCTCGAGGAAAAGAAATTTTCCTCTCTTTCGAGTTAAAGGATAGGAAGCTGCTTTTAGGTTTTCTCAGGTTACGAATCATGTCTGATCCTCTGAGAGAGGAACTGCAAATAAAATCTGACTTTATGACAGGATCCGGTAACAATAACAGGTCTGATTCGCTAGTCGAATCATTTTCTTCTGCAATTGTGCGAGAAATACATGTTTACGGGGCAGTCGCAAAGGTAGGTGAGCAAGTTTCAAAAAAACAACATCCTTTATCAACTATTGCTAAATCCGATAGGATGGTTGGAAATGGTGATAATAGAAATGACAGTAGTCAAAGCATGTCTAATTTTACCGCTATTGCTGGTGATTCGACTCCTAATAACCAAGTTAAATATCAACACAAGGGTCTTGGACGAGGCCTGCTAGCAGAAGCGGAAAGAATTTGCAGAGAAGAATATGGTTTGAAAAAAATTTCAGTAATAAGTGCGGTAGGAACTAGAGATTATTACAGGAAATTTGGATATACTAATAATGGTCCGTATGTTACAAAACTATTATAGGACAAATGAGTAGTTCTCCTGAAAATATAATTGGTAAAGGAACTTGGATTGATAAAATTGCTTATACCTTAGTCGAACGGGAAAAAAAACTCGGTAGGTCAACTTCTAACATTAAAGTTGAAAGCGGATTGGGGGCATCCGGTATACCCCATATCGGAAGCATGGGCGATGCTGTAAGAGCTTACGGGATTTCTTTAGCCCTACAGAATCTCGGTTATGCATCAGAACTAATAGCATTTTCAGATGACCTAGATGGATTAAGAAAAGTACCAGCTGGCCTTCCCAAATGGCTAGAAAATCACATTTGTAAACCGGTTTCTACTATACCAGATCCATTTGGTGATTGTCACGACTCGTACGGTCAACATATGAGTAGTCTACTATTAGAAGGGTTAGATTTGGCTGGAATAAAGTACTCCTTTAAAAGCGGTACCCAGACCTACAAGAGTGGAATATTAACAGAGCAAACTCACACAATCCTATCAAATAGCAAATTAATTGGTGACAAAATTGCCGAGTCTACTGGTCAACAAAAATACCTAAAATTTCTTCCTTATTTTCCTATTTGCGAAAACTGTAACAGACTGTATGTCGCCAACTCGATTGACTATTTAGAAAATGAGAGGGCAGTGACTTATTCATGTACCGGTAATACAATCGGAAAAAGACTAATTCAAGGGTGTGGACACACAGGTCAAGTTAAAATACATACTGGAAATGGAAAATTAGCTTGGAAAGTTGAATTTGCTGCTCGATGGCAGGCCTTTGACATTAAATTTGAAGCATTTGGCAAAGACATTATGGATTCTGTAAAAATAAATGACTGGATCTGTGATGAAATTCTGAAATTTAATCATCCGTTGCATGCAAAGTATGAGATGTTTTTGGACAAGGGTGGCAAGAAAATAAGCAAATCCGCTGGAAATGTCTTGACCCCACAAATGTGGCTAAAATATGGAACACCCAATTCACTCCTATTATTACTATATAAAAGAATTTCAGGGACTAGACATGTTGGGATTGAGGATATTCCTGCACTAATGGATGAGTACGATTTATTCGAAGATATTTTCTTTGAAAGAATAAAGGAACCAAATGATAGCAAGCGATTGAAAATAAATGGGGTCTACGAATATATCAATCACCTTCGTCCACCGTTTGATGATTCATCGTCTGTACACATACCATACAGGATATTAATACAACAGGCAAATTTATTTAAGAACCAAAATCAGGAATCAGACCTGTTACTAAATATCATATTTGATAGACTAAAGAAATATCGTATGGTAAAGGAAGAAGACTTTAAGAAAAAGGACTTAATAAATAAGATAACACTTGCTATGAACTGGGTGGGAGATTTTAATGACCTCGACGAAAGTGAAGGTGACAATAGTGTAGCCGATGAAAAGGTAGAATTGACCAGCATTCAGAAGGACGTGATTTCTAAAATAGGAAATGAGCTAACTACCTTGGCATCAAACCTAGAAAATAAGAGTAAGGATGCTAAAACTCAAGACGACGATTTGGCCCAAGAAGTACAAACTATAATCTTTAACAATGCAAAAAACAACCATCTTCAACCTAAAGAAATTTTTAAACTATTGTATAAGATTTTGATAAACTCAGAAAAGGGACCAAGACTTGGAAACTATATTGTCGACCTCGGTATAGATAACGTGGTAAAAGTATTAGAGAAGAGAACTTGACTTTATAGGAAAGAGTTGATCATAAATCAGATTTTCATGTTAATGGATGAATAACGATGTCAATCATTTCACTTCAAGTATTTAGAGATGTCCTTTATGAGTATCAAAATTTAATCATCGTAATTGGATTAATTATCTCATTTTCTGGAGGCAGCTGGGATATAACGTTTCATATTTTAAGTCAGCCCGAAAGTTTTTTCTCATACCCTCACACCCTAGTATATACGGGAATTTTTATCGTAATCAGCATATTTTTTATTAACTTTAGAAAAAACATATCGGGTAAAAATCCAAATCAGAAAGCCAATTGCATAGTATTATTAGGTGCCGGTTTAATTCTTGCAGCAGGACCATTTGATTTTTCTTGGCACTTAAAGTTTGGTTTAGACGGCCTCCTTAGTCCGCCTCATGTAACCTTACTGACAGGGTGGATGTTAGTTGGACTTGGGAACCTTCGAATCACAAATAATTTAGTTTATCTCAACCTAAAGAAGACCAGTTCAAAGAAGAACAGTTCTGTTGAAAGGACAGAGGTAAACTATTTGGATAGTAACAAAAATGATTATGAAGATTTAAGCACAGATGAGTACGCAAACAACTTGGGCAAGAAAAAGATCAACACCCTTCTAAAATTTCAGCTTTTCCTTAATCTTTCTTTTATCTTATTAATTTTATCTGGATTTATCTATTTTTTTTCGCTACCATTTTCAGAAACCCAGTTTTACAATTACAACCCGGATCCACTAGTTGCTTTTATTGTTTATAGTCTAGGGTTCCCACTCTTGCTGTCTAGCTTTTTAATAATAATATTGAAAAATTATCCGGATTATGATGAAATGGTCCTTTTGGTAGGAGGTTTTTATGTAGCAATCATGCTTTTGACTCAGATCATCTCAAATCCATTCCTGTCGGGGTATTCAGGGTATTATGTGTTAAATGTAATACCATTTGTGATAATTTATCTTCTTAACAAGAAACAAACAAAGAAAACATTTACCAAAATGACCGCTCTAGTATCCCAAGAGAGTAGTTCTAAAGACAAGACTGAGAAATATATGAATTCAAAAATGTATATTTTCTATGCGTTAATCCTAGCGATTTTATCATTTACAATCTGCTTTCCACTTAATACCTACATATTAAATGAAGAACTCTATGGATATTTGGTATACCAGAATCTAGTTTCCAAAGTGTACAATCAGCTATTTGGCGACTACTTCATAATTATCATGGGTATATCGATAGTTGGAGGGCTTTTGGGCCTTGTGCTTGGGATGAGTAATGCGGTAGTCAAGGCTTCAAAGTATAGGGTGATTCAATTTCGTCAATATTTTACAGAGCATAGACTTGGAAGTGGAAGTGGCTAATCTCTTTTGTATTCTGAGTGAAAAAATAAAGTGGAGATTCTGGCGAAATAATAAAATATATTTTGT
The DNA here is from genome assembly GCA_963759575.1 of uncultured Nitrososphaeraceae archaeon. GTDB lineage: Archaea > Thermoproteota > Nitrososphaeria > Nitrososphaerales > Nitrososphaeraceae > Nitrosocosmicus. Next base: position 233,647 of record CAVWZU010000002.1, read on the forward strand.
GCGGCCCTTATATCCAACTATGAGAAACACCAGATTGCCATCCATTTCTGATATTGTCTCAGAATCAAAAGAAGAAAGGATCATTTGCTATAGAAAATTCTTCGCTGAATTGAGACTAAATAGGTTACATTTTCAATTAACAATTTTGAATTATTTCTCTAGTTTGGATATGCCAGAAAATAGTCAGTCTTTTGCAAATGAGCTTGAAAATTATATTTCTTTTTTTAAAAAAATGGATGATTGGCTGGAAAATCTAAAACTGGAGGGGTTATACCCAGAGTTTCAAGAACAATGCTTAGATGAGATTAAAGCTATAAAACTGATTATCCAAACCTACGAGGGTAAAATGAAAAATTAAGGACCGGGCTTATTCTCCAAACCTACGAGATAATCTAGAATAACATTAACTATTTTTTCATGATCTGCTTCTTTCTCAAGTGATAGTCTAATTATGTGCCCACTGATTGGAAAAGATAGCATCTTAATCTTTTTTCTAACTGTAAGAGAGTAAACCACCTCCCCTAACTTGGAGTCAAAATCGGTATGTAATTTTGAAATTAAGGCAAATTCCATGTAAATTTTTACGGATTCTGTTTCAGATTCTAACGAAAATTTTCCTGGCCTCATTCCACCATACACCAATCTGCCCATGTCATCTATTAATCCAACAAATCTGATGGCTGTGTCTAGCCCTACAATATAATCATAAATGGCTTTATAGTCTAATTTATTCTCCTTAATCAATACTTTCACCGACTAGAATCAAATGCCTGACCAGCATATTTAGCTTTGGGAATAATCAATAGAAAACAATTCGGTGATGCCCTCCACCACTACTCTCGTCTGTTATCTAGACATCAGGCTGGAAAGGTAATTTTACAGATTTGACGCAGCAGTACAAAGATAATAACCTAATGTTAATTTTCCGAAGTTAAGGAAAGTGTAACAAAAACAGTCGATTTGAATAGGTTCACGTTCAAAACTGAAATAAAAACACAAGGACACACTTAGAAAATAAGTCTACAGATTTCTTTAAATTTGTAAAGAGAGACACAATACGCCTATTTTTTCTGTTTAAATTAATTATAGCATGTCAATCAAATTAAAAAGCAAAAGTGAGGTTGGCTGACTATGGATTATAGCACGACCCCACTTTCACTGATGCTTGCCGATCATTTAGATCAGTTCGTATTCTACAATTAACATTAAAGTATAAATATGATGACCATTTTGTTAACGATTTATTTAGGAATTCAATAAAATCATCATGTTCGAGAAAGCCAACTAAATGTATATGATTTTAATATTTGGTATGATAAGTAAAGAAAATTACTAGTCAGAGAATGAGATGCCACGCTGCTCACGGGGCATTCTAATGTTTCTCGGCTGGTTAAAGCAGAACAATAAGAGAATAATATTTCTGCTCCAAGCATTATCATTTTTATGCGACAAGTATTATGTTGAGGTGAAGTCTATCCCTAGTAATTATTTAACAGATTACAAATAAACTATGGCTCATGCGTATGGTATAGTAAATCGCCTACAAAGATATTTTCAAATTAATCTTGGTACATATTCAAGATAGAAAACTACCGAATTTGGGAATTCACCACAAATTATATTTAAGAATCATTAAAGGAAATACAATTCAAATGCAGAGAGGATTTAAGGTCTTAATCATAAGTGGTGCTCTATTCCTGTCTTCTATAATAGTGTTCTTTGTATGGGGGATGTCGTTTAGTGGTATGTTCATTCAGAATAATCCAACTCTCTCCACAAACCAAATAACACTTGATCCATTAACTGCTTATAATTCCAGTATTTTAATTAATTCTACAGATAAGCTGCTTACTATTACTATCGATTCTATTGATAATGATCAGGTAGGTACTAAATGAATTGGTAACTGATCCAGATGGAAAAATAGTATCTAATTCTACCTTTCAAAAAACCTATTTTTCGACTATAACTCCAAATTCAACTGGAAGGTATGATATTTCGGTATTTAATCTGGATCAAAACAATAAGGCTTCAGTTTATCTGTTTTTCGGTAATTTACCCTTCTTAAAGGAGAATGGTGAAATAGACCTAAGTAGTTTTGGTGGCCTTGTTTTAGGGGTAATTTTGTTTATCGCGGGAATAGTAAGTTTTATTATCGGCATTGTTTTATATCTTAAAGATAGAAACAAAGAAAAGTATCATGGTTACATTCCCAGGTAAAACCATCAGATTCTGAACTTAATACCTTAATCCAAATAATGACTTTAATGAGGGATTATAATCATTAAAAAGACGACATCATAAAAAGCCTTAGTTTAGCCCAAAATCCAAAATAAATGAGAAAATGGCAGTGGGACATTCAATATTTTCTGATTTATCTTTGATGTATAGAAATTATTTATCAATTAAATTATTCTTATGTGGACCCAAAAAAATCCGGGATGGCAATTCAAAAGTTTATGCTAAAATTTCTAAATTAGAATTAACTGGTTAGTAAATACTAGTAATTAAAATTATCAATCAATGAAATAAATCAAAAGCAAATATCAATATTGTAGATAAAAAAATAAAATTAGTCGCTTTGGCCTGCGCCGTTGCTACCACTATTAAATTGTCCTTGAAGGTTTACATTGTTACCAGAGAGGAAATTACTACCACCACTGATTGAAAAGCTGCTTTGTTTGCTAGATTGTTTTTGGCTGATCTTTTGCTTTGCTTTATTATCTGCTGAAACATCCTGAGATATTGCTAATGGAGCTACAATCAATGCAAATGCAATTACTACTGCTGTGCATGCTAAAACTGTTTTTGTGTTCATGTGTATCTTATTCTAAAAGAGACACAAATATAAAGTTTGTCATATTGGAAATCAAACCCAAATTAACTCAAAGCCTCGACATCAGTAAATAAAATAGGAAACACTACGTGTGAAAAATACTACTAGAATATAATGTCTATTTTGAATATATATTAGATATGTTAAAAATGTATGCTAAAATGTATTATTTATTTTAAATAGAACATTCTTATGTACAACTTCAAAACAAATTGAACTCTACAAAAATCATTGTTAATATGGAAAGCTATGTTAATCTTAAAGGTTTGTCATTTGGTTCAACCTAGAATCTTTTTTAACAACTCTTTGCTATGATTGATATTGGAAGACAATAGAATTTTGGATAGTATGTTTCCCTCTGACATACTCCCAAAAGTTTATCCAAAAGAACCGACCGCAGAAGAAAAGTCCGAAATAGACGATGTATTGGGTAGCAATATTTTTAATGTGATGCTAAATAGACGGTCACAGAGAAAATTTGAGGAAAGAGAAGTAGAGGGTTGGAAAATAGATATAATTTTCGCTGCTGCTGATACATCACCCACCGCCGGCGGATTTCAGGGTTTTGAAATTTATCACGTAAATAACCCGGAATCAAAACAAAGTCTAATTAAAGCAGCTAACAATCAGCCCTATGTTAACGCACCTTTGGTGTTGATATTTTGCTCCAATCCGTCGAGAATAAAATTAAATTTTCATCCCGAAGTTTTACATAAATTTTCTATTCAAGACGCTACTCTAGCTGCAGGGTATGCTCAATTATCCGCGCACGCCTTGGGATTAAGTTCTATTTGGATAGGTATGTTTAATGAACATTTAGTAAGAGAAATAGTTAATACCGATTTGGAGCCTTCCTCAATCTTGTGCATCGGATATCCAAAGAAAATGCTTATTCCCAAACCGAAAAGAAACCTTACTGATTTAATACATACTGTTTAACATCATGCTTTTCGAAACCCTCCGGATCATCATTACGACATTGAAGTAATTGCGACAATATTCTGAAAAGGACTGTAAGTTGATAGGTCAAGAGAGTATTCGCTGTACTCAGACAATTTAATGCATCCTGCTGAAAATTTTTTCTTAATCAATCAGAATCCATTTTGAATTTTACTAAGGTTTACTAAAATCAAACCAAGGAAAATATCTAAAAAAGGTTAGGGGTCAGCAGTTCACTGATTCTTGTAAATTGCTGTATAGGGGAGGTCGAATGATTCGTATAATTCGGAAACTCCTGTATTAGTATTCGTGTCCAATTGATCGCTCAAATCGATTTCATCTTCGAATATCTGTTTTGTTGCAAATTGTGCTGATTGTTTGTTATTATCGTTATTTGTCTTTAGCGGCTTATCTGATTCTGTGCCTTTATTCAGGTTGATTGGTTTTATGATGTTGTCATCAGATGATGCAACTGCAGGACCTGCTGTTAATACACTGCTGGTCGTACTTTTTACTCCATTGCTCTCATCAGCGTCTTCATCATCATTTGAAGAGGCAGCATTTTCTATTTCAGATTCGTCATCAGAATTATCTGAATCTCTTGAAACCTCATCATCACATGAGGTAGCATCCATTATGTTAATACTGCTAGATTCATCAGCACCCACTGTATCACAATTTAATAATTCATTTTGTGCCACTGCGGAAGATATTTGACTTAATCCAAGTGAGACTACTAGGGAAAATACTGCTACTACTAGAACGCCTGCGTTTTTTGTAGAAAAACTTTTAGTACTGGTCATAGACATTTAGAATTTAATTTTTATAATTTATATTAAATTTGAAGAATGTAGCAGTAAAAAATTACTAACTAAATTTAATAATTAAATGTTCTTATGAAATCAATCCTTTGACTTAAGCTGCATGGCTATTGTCTTCTTATTAGCAATATCAGGCAGTGGAAATTAGATAAGAGTGCCGTTAGAACTAGCTAGAATGTCACAATTCACTCTATTCAAAAATGGATTAGACCCAAAAACGGCAGAATGCTACAATATTAGGATAAATACTAAATTAAGCATATAGCCTCTATGACTCATCCCACAAGCATTAGAATTGATATCGATGAAGAAAAATCAACTAAATTAAAAAATATAGTAAAGGCCTTGTATGAATCAAATTCCATAAATTCAGACGACATTGAAGAATTCATAAAATTTACAGTATTCATTGTATTTGATGAATACGAAAGGGATGTCACTTCATTGAAAAAATTCTATTCAACAAATTTGGCCAAGTATATAGCCGATAAAGATCGTCAATCGCAGATCAAGCCCTGAGATCCTTTTGATTGAAGTTTATTAGCCTGTAATGCGAGATATACATTATTCTCAGAAAAAGAATTAGGCAAATCCTATCATATATTGACTTTAATAAAAGATAACAACAGTTGGGAACTGCAACATCTCCTTAATAATGGAACACTGTATCTCCAATAGTCTTCTTCCAATCAGTGCGGATCCCAGGTTTTCCTTTAAGCTTTTCAATATAATTAAACGCAGAAATCCCTGCGGATGCACCGTCACCGCATGCCGCAACGATCTGCTTATAAGGAATATTTGTTGCATCGCCAGAGGCAAAAATGGCTGGATGAGTGGTCTTCCCTCCATCAGTAACCTCGATCTCACCTTTTGTGTTTAGTTTAACGAGGTGTTTCACAAAATCTAGGTTTATCTTTGATCCCATTTCGACAAATAAACCATCAACGTTTATCATTTTCTCTACACCAGCATTATCTTTAATTTGGATTTGCTGTAAAGAATTGCTTCCTGAAACTAATGTCACTGAACTATTAGGAATGAGTTCTACGTTATTTTTCTTTTTGATGGATTCAATCATATCCCTATCTCCACCAAGCTGCCCACCCCGGTAAATTAGGTATACTTTTGATGCCATTCTAGACAACAATATTCCTGACTCTAAAAGGTAGCCCCCAACCCCAACAGTCGCAGTAGTTCTACCCTGGTAAAACGGAGCGTCACATTTAGTGCAGTAATGAACACCTTTATTTTGAAATTGAATTTCATTTTCTACCCCTAAATTATTTGGAACTTTCCCAGGGGCAAGAATTAGTGCTTTTGTGAGATATTCGGACCGTCCTGTTTTAACCTTGAGGTCGGTACCGCCTTCGACTTGATCGACTTTCTCCACAGTATCAAATGTCATTTCACCATTAAATGTTAAATATTGGTTTTCCAAGGTTTTTGCGAGGAGCGGTCCACTTGACATCATCGTCCCTGGATAATTTTCAAGTTTGGGAATCATGTTCATCTGTCCACCCAAGTCCTTTGAAATTAAAAGACATTTGGTTCTTTGTCTTGCTACAAATATACCAGCTGAAAGTCCAGAAGGACCTGCCCCTACTATGATAACTTCATATTCTTCAATTGACATTTTCAATCATTTCTCCATATTCTGCCTTTGACAAAACAAGCCTTGATTTAGTTTATGAAACCGATATCAAAGTGGTCATGTTATCGATTCCATCTATTAGAGGCAACTTTTCGTCTATTTCACTTTTCACTTGTTGCAAATTATCTGACTCAAATATGATCACTAGGTCATAAATTCCGTATACTGACTTCACTGCCTTTACGGTAGATAACTGTTTTATTTGATCTATTACGTTGGATTGCTTCTTATAATTAACATTCAATAATACATAGGCTTCACTCAAGATAATCTGTAATAATGCTATTGCCTTTATTAATAAAGATTGATATCATGTAAAATATTTACATTTTATATAGTTATTATTTCAGAAATTTTTTATATTTAATATTTCAAATCAAGTTTTTTTACATGGTCTAATCCAGATTTTAATGAAGAAAAATAATCTCTACTTGGAAATGTGGGTTCAAAACTAATTTTACCACTATATGAAATTTTTTTTAGTGTTTTTATTATTGTATCAAAATCAATATGACCAAATCCAGGCATCTTTCTGTTGTTATCAGCAAAATGCATATGAGAGAGTTTAGGCTGTGAATTCAGAATTGTCTCATTATATCTATCTTCTTCAATATTCATATGAAATGTATCTAACATGAGTTCTAATTCATCACACTTCTCAATCAGCCATGTTACATCAGAATAAGTACAACAGTAAGGAGTAGAGTAACGATTTAGTGGCTCTACCATCAAAGAAACATTTTCCTCTTTTGCCATTTTTAATAGATTGGTCAATATAGGTATACAGTTTTTCAATACTTTGTTTTTATCATCAACAGTAACGTTCCTATGCGTGACGTCAAAGGAATATATAGGATCTGAAAACAGGCATAGATTAATTCTTTTTCCTCCAAAATAGTTACACAATTTTATGCACTTTATGACATATTCTTCAGAATATTTCAGAATTGATTTATCGTTACTGAGTAGACGCCTTCTCCATCCATTTGAACTCGATTTACCCCACATGCCGGTAATACCCGTTACCCCTATGTTAAATGAATTTAAAATATCCTTGAGGTAGTTCAAATCTATATCATCTGGTTCTCCATGTATTTCTATTTCAGTTAGGCCTAATTGGCTCAAGTTTTCTAGCGTCTCGGTTTCGTTCTTTTGTATATTAAGAAATGAAGATAATGTAATGGAATATGAAAATGTCATTTTTTACATTGATACTTATTTTCTGTTATTTCCGCCACAATGCTGTTTAGTCTGCCTATCTTTTTAAACAAAGTTATTTCTTACTATGTCAAAAATATCAAGACAATTTATTACTGGATGTCCGTTAAAATTCTCTTTTTTAATATTTTCAATCTTTTTGCTCGACAGGAATGTGGATAAGCTCTCACCCGTTTCAATATTATATGGTCTCCCGTGGGAGCCCTTAATGAGGCGGGTATCAGTAGAAATGCACTTTCTTTTAGGGTCTATGAACAGATCTAGTGGATCATAACCAGGTTTTCTGTGAATATCTACGGTTCTAGTAAAGCTAGGCGCTTTGTCGTTTTCATCGATTTTACCTGAATCCGGATTTAAGCCGATCTTGTTCTGGTCATCATACCACCAGTAGTAACTAAACCATCTGTCTTTATTTGCTATGGCTACAAGGTCTCCGCTTCTTGGATGATCTATGTGAAGATTTTGTTTTCCTTTCTCATCACAGACTGATTCGATTCCAGAAATTTCTTCAATTGTAATCTTGATTTTTTCTTTGCTAATGTTTTTATTGTCTTTGATATAGATATGTGCGATCTGGTGATCGACCATTGCAAAGGCGTCACTAAACTCATAATCAATATACTCTTTTCCTTTTATTGTTCTAACTTGAAGCAAATCTTTTTCTCTTAGAATCCTATTTATTGGTATTGCATCTGTGACATCATTAAACCCGTATTCAGAGAGTAAGAGAAAATTAGTATCATCAAACATGCCTGCCTCTTTAACCGTGTTGATAATATTACCAACATAATTATCGATTTGCATTAAATCTTCGGTTACCTGTAAACTTGAATGTCCAAATTTCTGTGCTGAATAATCAAGTTGGGGGAAATAAGCATAAATCAAATTTGGACGATGGTTTTTGATAGTGTATTGGACAGATTTTGTTATCCACTCAGACGACTTTACAGATGCAAACGGACCCCAATAATTCATCAAATTGAATTCGCCAACTTCCTTGCTTATTTCCTCATAATAGTTTACCGGTTTAGAATAACACCACATATCCATCTGTCCATTTTCTAAATGTATGGGACGTGGAGTAATAACATAGTCATTTTTTGAATACATAGAATTTTGCCAGAACAACATGGCTGTTTTAAGCATTTTATTTTTGCTTTTTATTGTATCCCAGATTTTTTCAGATTGAACTAAATTAGTAGATTGTTCCCAGAATAAAGTCTGGAGGTTTTCCCTATCAAAAAAACCATTTGAAATAATCCCATGCTCCTTTGGATATTTTCCTGTCAATATGCTTGCTTGTACCTGTACTAGTAACTGATGGAAATACGGGTTTCATATATCCATATTCACCTTCTTTCTCAAACAAACTGGAGATGTTAGGATATTTTTGAGACGAAGAATCAAGATGAGATACATCTAATCCCACAATATCTAAAATGACAAAATATTTTGAACCATTATTATTGTTTGTCAAGTAAGTGGATATATTGACTGTAGTATTTATTAATCAATAGAAAATTCATTTAATCTGACAGTCATGATTGACTAAATGGCCACTAGTTTGCCTAGGCTTTCGCGTTCTCCTAATCAATTCGATGAATCAATCAAAACAAAGGACCCGTAGCGGGATTCGGCTTAATCGATTACTTATTCAAAAAAGAAATAATGTCAGATTGATTAAGCAATGATTCGCTTGAAGTTATATCCTAAATTAGTTAGCCATTAGTCATTCGTGTATTAATCAATCTTTTGTATTTTTAATAGTATCTCACACTTTGGACAACTCAGGCCCAAGAACTTGAACAAGAGGTCCCCATCCTCAAATTCCTCAGTTATTAGCTGGCTTAAATTTATTGCTTCCTTACAAAATGGACATTTTGCCATATGTATGGGATATCGTCAGTTCTTATTTAAAACTAGTGAATATTATTGTTATTAATTATAGAGCGCACTCTGCTAACTTGTTGGTATACCCAATTCAGTTATTATTTGGTTAGAATACTATTATTATTTTTGATAATCAAGAAATTGTTTATATTATAGTTAGGTGCACCTAATATTGCATCTAATAAAGCATTGTTGTCAAGCAATAACAACATCCAAATCCCTTGCTTGATTCCCAATGTCTTACCTTCAAACCAATACACGTCTGGAAAATCTGGAAGTTGTTGAAAGGGTGGACATCACATTATACCACGATTGGCATGATGGCAGAAAATCGGCTGATATTTTTAATGTCACCCAATTTCCAACTTTCAACAAACGTACTCTAATAAAATTAATGTCTATTTGATAAAATTACAACGTACAAATTTACCTATCAAGTTTAAGAACAGTAGAATAGGATCATGACTTAATTACTTTCGTATATACATATGAAAGTATGAAAGGCTATCAAAAGCTAACTATTATTACATCTATTTTGGGACTTATAATTCCGTTTATCGGGCTCTTTTTGTATTTTCTAATAAACAGCGTTGTTGGAATCCCAATATTGGCACTTTTTGTTGGTTGGGCGCTACTAATAGCAGTAGCTATAATAGCGATAAATGTAGGTGCTATTGTCGCAGTATTTAAGATTAAAAACACAAAGATCGTTGGAGGTATCCTGATAGCATGCGGTGTGCTGCTTTTTGTGCTCATTCAATGGTTTGCAGTACCGGCTTTGGTATTATTTATAATTGCAGGAATATTGGCCTTTAGAGAGAAGAACACGCTTAATAATCTTAAAAGTGACAACCTAGTACCATAGGGACTTCCTACAATCTCGTATCTAACAAGTCTTCCTTATTTTATTTAAAAGTTTACTTCAAAGCTTGCAGTCTAGTTGATTCTGTTATAATGTAGCACAGATATAGTATTATGATCAATCTTAACGAAATTTGTCTTTCATCCCGTCACAAAAAAATGATCAATTTTTTCTTATTCTTCGCTCATTTCCTTTTCAGCATCTTCACACTCTGACATATCTCCGATACCGGAGGACCCTTTCTTTTCACTGCAATTATTGATATTATAGTAGTGTATGCCGTTATTGTCAACTAGATATTTTCCTCTTTGCTGAGAATCTGATAGAGGATCAGTATTAGTAACATCACTGCTGACATTTGAGTCTAGGGTATCATTAGGGTAAGCCAAATCGCTTAGATTTTCTGTTAATCCTGAGCTTTTATTAGTAGAAGATAAGGGGTTTGATTCAATATCACTTTGGGTAGATAAATTGGTAAAATTATTGCTACCTGAATTTGCAGGCAACTTTGAACTTTGATCTGGTATGATAATTGTAGTTATTGGATCCTTTTCAAAATCACTTGCAGAAGAATTTGAAAATGTTGAATTCTTCTCAGGCAAAAAAGCTGAAGATGAAGAAGCATGACTAGCTGGGACATCTAGTGACAAGTATAAAATAAAAGCTGATGTCAGAAAACAACTTAATCCAACAAGTAATGCCAAATTAATAGATCTATTCATGTTATATACTCCATAAGAGCCCATTTAAAAAAATTTGTAAAGTGTACAACCTCGCTGATACATTTATGATGTTGACTAATAACTTTGAATGAAAAATTAACAAATTATCTCTAATCTACATTCTCACGTCATACTAATCCACCTTCCGAGTATCATACAAGGAATTGTAAATAACGCCACGATTGACCCAGTGAGCAGGCCAGCTTCTCCAGCTATAAATGCCGAATCCAGTATTATAAGTAAAATTAACATGTTCTTGACCATGAATTTTATCATCTCCGCTCCTTGAGAGTTGTCCATTTTGGAAGCCCTATTGAAAAGCAAATTGATTAAGAACAGAAATAGCAGTATAAAAATTAAAAAATCCAACTTAAAAGGGGTTAGAATTATTGCCAACGATAAAGAAATAAGCAGAAATATAAGGTATGTAATTTGAATTTTTTGAATATTTAGTTGGTTTTTTAACCTAAAGAATTCTTTGGTGGTTTCGCTCTTACTAAGTGAGGTTAGAATAAAGATATGAAAATAAACCGCGCAAGAAGCCAAAGTAAGTAACAGAAAAGAGTTATAACCTGTACTGAAAATTAAATGGTCTCCATTTCCCAAAGAGGTTCTCATTGATATATCAAATATATAACTGGCTCCGTAAATAACATTTAATGAGCGTAGTCCTGCCATTAGATAAGGTCTGAAAAATCCATTCTTGATTCTATAATTATACGATATTATACCTATTATGAGTAACATTGAGATTCCCAGGGAGACATGATTGACTAATGCAGCAAGGATTAATCCCAAGCTGAACATGAGGACAGTAATTAGTAATGCATTTGTTTTTTTTATTTTGCCCGAGGGCAGAGGTCTAGTTGGTCTTTCAAGTCTGTCAACTTTGATGTCAAATAAATCATTGGATACCATACCTCCAAGATACAACAAAATGGATGAAAAAATTAAGATTACCAGATCGGAGATATTATAACCTATTGAGGAACTAAAGTTAATGGATACTGCTAAAAATCCTACAATAATATCTGGTGGAACTGTGAAGACATTGGAAATTCGGAGTAGTTTTAGATAAGGATTTTGAAGCATTATTTATCAGCTAAATTTTAAGTTAATCAACCTAAATTGAACTAAGATATTTCATCGATTCTGATGCGGCCTCTACAGGGTTTGTCTTGTACGGATAGAGTTCTACAGTAACATATCCTTCATACCCTATTTTCTTGATTGTCGCAAAAACTGTTTTAAAATCAATCGATCCATGTCCAGGAATTAAATGATAATGTTTTCTATTTTGTATGTCGGCCATATGAAAATGTTCAATGTACTCTTGAAGCTTGAGAATTAATGCGCTAGGATCCTCATTAACACAGTAAAAATGACCAATGTCAAAATTTAATTTCAAAAATTCAGAATCAAATTTCTTCATAAATTGCAAAAAATCGGTTGACGACTCAAGCAATAATTCAGGTTCTGGCTCCACTAAAATCTTTATGTGTTTTTTTTCAGCTTGAGGAAGGACTTGTCTTATTCCTTCCGCAAAAAGGTCCAAATACTTTTCTCTGTTTGCAGGGACCTCAACTGGCCCTCCCGGCTCTACAGAAATATTTTTTGCACCAAGTTTTTCCGCAAGGTTAATGCAATCTAATGTATGTTTAATGCGTAGGTCTCTGGCGTTTTTTGCATTCTCTATCCAAGAAGGGTGGTATGTATCGCCTAATCCAAATAGAGTGAAAGCGTTTAGATTTGAAATTTGCATTCTACTGCGAATTAGCACCTCACTTATTTCGTTGATTTTATTTTCATTCAAGTTTGGTGGGTATGCATGAGGCACATCGCACATTATCTCTACACCTTCATAGCCTATTTTGGAGATTTCGTCTATTGATTGGGTTAATGAATAATTAGTAAAGGCATTAGTGCTAAATGCAAACTTCACAAAAAAAATTAATTTCTTTGGGTTAAATAGTTATGTAGTAATTAAGATAAAGTATCATCTTCAAATTTATAGACCTAAAATAGTGGTTAAATTAGTTTTTCTCATATTTACAAAATCGAACTTGCTAATTTGAAAGTTTAAAGAAAGTATGATTTAACAAAATTGTGGGAAAATATCATGATACTACGATGCTATGAGGATCAAGAAATTGATCATTATTACTTCCCTTGGATCCCCACGTTGACAAGAACTCACCGTTGCTGTCAAACTTTTGGATTCTGAAATTCAGCTGCTCTGCAACGTAAACGTTCCCTTCAGAATCTACTGCTATATCATGAGGACTAGCCAATTGTCCATTACCAGGTCCTTTAGATCCCCAAGTTGACAAGAACTCACCGTTGCTATCAAACTTTTGGATTCGACTGTTACCGGCATCCGTTACATAAATGTTATCGTTCTTATCAATGTCCAATCCTGCAGGCTTTTTAAATTGGCCTTCATCCTCACCTGTAGTTCCCCATTTTGACAGGAAGTTACCTTCGCTATCAAACTTTTGAACGTTATTATTATCAGTATCTGTGACATATATGTTGTCTAAAGAATCAATAGCGACGCCTTCAGGTGCTTTGAATTGTCCGTCTCCGGTACCCATTGAGCCCCATTTTGAAAGGAAGTTGCCTTCGCTATCAAACTTTTGAACGTTAAAATTTGCCATGTCACTTACATAGGAGTGGCCTTGGGAATCCAATTTTATGCTGTGAGGATGCATGAATTGTCCGTCTCCGGTACCCATTGAGCCCCATTTTGAAAGGAAGTTGCCTTCGCTATCAAACTTTTGAACGTTATTATTATCCATATCTACGATGTAAACATTCCCTTCTTTATCTACATCAATACCATGGGGTACTCCAAACTGACCATCTGATTTGCCTTTTGTACCCCATTTCAAGATAAAGTCACCTTGATTGTCAAATTTCTGAACTCGAATATTATTATAATCGACTACGTATACATCTCCACCAAGAGCTGCATCATCCCTAGTAGCGGTCCCACTATCGGTAGAACCAGTAGCAGGCGAAATAGTATCATCCTCTTTAGGTACTGGCTGTTTTAGTGGATTCTGAAAAGTTGGTTTTATAATCTCGGTAACCTGGGAGTCTACTTCTTCATCAATATCATCGAGTTCCGACAGCGAGCCTTCCATATTTGTGGGCATGTCCGAATATGGGTTGCTAAATGACAAAGATGGCAGTTGGAAATCCGTACTCTGTGCTAAAACATAATCATAATCAAATAACATTAAACTTCCTCCCCCGACGGAGAATAGAAAAAATAACAATACCAGATTAATCACAAGCATTTACTGTTAGATTTATTATTATATGATTGGGAATAAAAGACAATTATTATCCATTTGACAAATTTTCGGTGAAATGGAATATCTAAAGGTTTTAGCAGATTTTGTACTAAGATTATAATAGTCTTCATTTTGATGCCTGTACATATATTTAGATGAATAATCGCATTTCTCAAGGTCGGCGTATTGGAGTTATTCCTCAATCTTGTCTCTATTGCAGGACGTATCTGAGAACTTGGAGAGGCATCTAATAAAATGGTCTTATCGATTTGGATATAGAAGAATCGCCCCTGGGGAACAAAGATTGATAATGGTTGTAAAATTTTTGGTTCATAATAGAACTGTATTGACGCGATTGGCATGAAATTTCTTTAACGAGGTAAGATTGTACGAAGCGGCCAAAGATAATCAAAGAATATTCTTTTAGCCGGATGTGAATTAGATGAAAGATCTAATGCAGTATCAAAACTAGAGGAGAAAATAAATCGAAACTAGGTTTAGCTGATCGTTGTTGTAATCGACATTTGTTGAAGTTGTTTGTACGTAGTTTTGGATAGCATCGAATGCGATTGAATGTCCTGACATATTTCCACTTCCGCCACCTGCAAGTATATCTAATAGAAATAGCAGTAGTATGAATCCAGCTACCACTGAAGCAAGAATTATTATCTTATATTTCATTGATTTAAGTGTCAGTTTACTTTTCTGATCTGGAGAAGACGGCGTCGATCCAGGGGCATGAACTGTTCCCTCACTAACTGGAGTAGCCTCTTTTAATTCCTCTTGGAGAACTCGCATTCTCTCAGCATGTTTAGATGTATTAAGCACTGGGACTTTTTTTACAACTGACCCATTAACTTTTGATTTGTGTATCTCATAAAGTATTAGATTTTTACCCTCCTTTGATCTCTGATTAAATAGTTCTAGTGCTTCTTGATAATTTGAAAGTTCTATGGTAGAAGTACTTTTAAATTTTCCAACAATCTCTATTAAGAATTTTTTTGTTATCTCTGCATCATCTTTAGGGTCCAAATTAGAATCACTATCATTTTTATCATCGATCCCTTCCATTTTTCCTTTTCCCACCTTGTCTAATATAAAACTAAATATCACTAGTATTTACGCTAATTGGATTAAATAAATTGATAAGCGTATTCTTGTGAAATCGGAAAGCAAGGAACAAGATAAACGCAAGATTGTGTGATAATAAAGGATTGTAAATGGTTAATAACCATTAACGAGGTCTTTTCGCATACAAATAGAGATATTTTCTATGATAAGTTTCAGCGTTCCAGATATTATTATTATATCGAAGGTCTGATTCATCTAACTGATTTAAATTGATAACACTTTCCAAAATTGCCAATATCAGATGTTATTTTTAGGCATTGATGGTGATCTTTTCTTAAAACGAAGAGGTAAATCTAGACAATAATTAAACAAATTTTAGAACGAGAATTACCTTGTCTGAATGTTGAACAGATCGTCTTTCCAGTCAGTTCAATGCTTTTATTTACAACTGTTGTATATTAGTTGATATGGGGACATCTGCTGAACCATCTAACAAACCGTCTTCTGATAAAACATGCCACCTCTGTGGAATTACATTTACTAACAAGGATGAGAAAGAAGAGCACATGAAGCTTGAGCATTCAGAGCATAAACAGCCTAGTGGAGTTTCTTAAATTCATCTTTATATTTTGATTTTTGAAATAATTTACATTTTTTCCCTTTTAAGAAAGTCTGTCAACTTGAAAACCCACAATAAGATGGCATGGTGAGGAGTAAAAGACCAATTTTGAGAAGGTGCTTGCTTCAATCTATTTGTAGAATTGTCTAATTTGACTAGCTACCTCTCAAATCAATGACTTTTTTCTTTTATAATAAAAAAGTAAACCCGTTTTATAGTTTATTAGACTAAAACGAGCATGAAAAAGAGTAGACACAAAATCAATAGTGGTGTAAAAGGAAACACAGAAGAGCCACTACATGAGAAGGAAATGGTCGAAAGACCTGGTTTGAATCTATTTGAAAGTAAAAAACACGATTTCCAAACTGCCGATAAAATATTACTATATATCCAAGAAGTGGAAAAATTCTAGTCAAAAATTTTTTCGATGTTTTTTTTGTGAGGTATGTCCACATTTAGAAGTATCAGTCAATTCAACCCTATTACCAACTTTTACTTCTAGGCTACGGAATATGGTAATAGTATGAGGTCTATCACATCAAAGTTGGCGAATTTTAATCTCTATCATCCTACTCGGAAATTCGAATTGACGAACGTATTCCCAATTTGGAAAAAAATCTCTGTAAAACAAACTATTACTAATTTGATAAAATTTTTTCAATTTATGACATATGGGAATTAATTATAGTAAGATTATTTCAGAATCTGCTTAAACAATCCAATTATATAATGCCTGACTTTATCTTGCATGAATAAAAAAATTCAATTGTCAATCATGTCAATCTTTATAGCAGCAGCATTAATAGGTTCAGCAGTAACATTTGGAGATAACATGGCATTTGCAACAAAAAAGAGTAGCAACGATGCAGCACAGTTCTTAGACCAATTATCAGAAACTGGCCAGTTTTCAGAATGTGCAGCAGAGAATAATACACTTGCATCATGCAACAATGTAGGCTTATCAATTAACGCACAAGACGGTAACAACGCAGCAGGTCAACAATAACCCATTTTTTTAAAGATGTATTGCCACATCTTTATTTCTTCCTAACTAAAAAATTCTCTACGTATATCATAATAACTAAAATAACAAATTCCAGGCTCTTCGCTAGATTATATTCATTCTCGTACAATAAGGCTCTTCCTATTTATCCTTTATAACAATAATTTTATTTTTATAGTACTTTTACAGGCTAAGCATCTAAATTATCTCAATTATTTACCCGAGACCAGTTCTGATATAGCTTTTTTAATTTACGTTTGATATCTGATAGCAGATTGGCTCACTTTTATGGTACTATTTAAAGAAATTCTAAAACTATTCCCTAACAAATTTACAAATATTTTTGACAGAAATAATTACTCTGAAAATCTTAACAAATTGTTATATCATATTTTCATAATATAGAATATAAGACTAAAATGTTAACGTCAAACCTTACAAGAAAATCTGTACTATTGATTGTAGCAGTATTTGCAACAGTAATGATTATTGGTCCCTCTATCGCAGGCATAAATAACGTACTAGCCAAACAAAAGTATAATGATTGGGAAGATTGTAGAGATGATCATAGTAAAAACTGGTGTAAAAATTATTTTAAACACCACGATGATGACGACAATGGTAATGGTAACAGAGCATCACAAGGAATAGGTCAATCCCAATCTTCTAGCCAAAATTCACAATGTGTTTCGGGTGGTAGTACCAGTGCATCATGTAACAACATAAGCTTACAAAACCAACAAAACAGTGGAAACAATGCATTGGCACAAGATGGAAATGGCAAAGGCGGCAACAAGGCCAGTCAAGGAATAGGTCAATCACAATCTTCTAGCCAAAATAGCCAAGTTGTTTCAGGTGGAAATACAGTTGGTTCAGGAAATAACTTTAACTTCCAAAACCAAGTAAACACTGGAAATAACGCATTAGCACAAAGATAAGCCTCTTATTTTTTTTTTCAAAATTTAATCCTCTTTCAAAAACAATATATATTATTTTATTTAAGTAAGGAAAAAATATAAAATCGGCATACTTATACCATTCGATATTATGACTTTTATGTCTTTATTATGTAATGATATTAACTATGAGAATGTAACTCGGCTAGAATGAAATCGGCCCTTGAGTCTACTCTTTATAATCAAGGGCGAATTTATCAAATTCTAGAGCGGTTATAAGACAGGCTCTAGCTACTGTGTGGACAGCCTGCATAAATAATTCGCGTGTCAGCTTATCAAAAAACAATGGATAAATCAAAGTGAGTCCGATGGAATTACCCTCATTATTTGTTTGCAATGAACAAAATACACCTACCTTGAGCAAATCCATTGTAAGTTGTGTTTGAAAATCACTGATCACATCGTTGGTCCTATTTTGTAAATTTTTACCATCTTGGGTTAGAAGACGAGGTCTAGATATGATTTCAATTCGCCCCAAGTCAGTCTTATAAAGATAAACACCAATTTTGAAATCTTCGAAATAGCTTGTATTAATAATGGATACGGTATTATCGTCATCTGATGTTTCCTCCACGTTACAAACTGGATCCTTTTTGAGCCAATTTATTATATTTTCATAATTTGGATTAGCATTTTTGGTATCGGACATTATTAGAGTATGGTACTATACTATAATAAGAACTACTATGACTTTTGAAGTAGTTCGCATTTTGATATGCTGTTATTGTGCCTCTTCCAAACCCGATCATGACTATTTCAATAAAACCCAGTGTTTCTTTCAGTTCCTGGATTGCCTATCATTGTTTTGATTTACTTGATTACATCACATTCTGACCTACCAGGATAAAATGGGGGATTTAAGTAATTTATTTCAGTCTTTTTTTTAAAATATAGATATATTGATTTTTTTGATGAACGAATGCATGGGCGTTTCTACCAGACAATCATTAATTCAAGAAATAAAGAAGCGGAAGGACCTGAAATATTTCTGTCACTGGGTCAGGTTTTACCACTAAAGTATGTGCTCTTGCTACTAAAGATAATACACTAATTGTTGTAATTTCTACAGAAGGTGTAAACACCATACAAAAATATTTACCCGAATCTGAAAATTCTGTAAGACCATAAAAATATGTTGTCCTATCGATATTACCAAATCCGAATTATATATATGCCCTCTGGAGAGTTAGCACAATAGCAAATGAGGCCACTGCTACACACTTTAATACTTTTAATATCTAAATCCTCATTTAGCTAAATTTAGGGAGTAAAATTTGTTTTAGATTAATTTGGAAGTTACCAGTAAAACCACAATCATATCAACGGCTTTCATCTTAATTCAAATCTTATATGAGATTAAAATGGTCACACCTATTACGAAAGAGATAGTTAAAGTGATCTTCCCGAGCAAACCTGATTTGTAAACTTTCAAATATGCTTAACCTTTATGATTCAGATATTGTTGAACATTCTTTTCCATTTTACCTGTCAATAGAATTCAAGTTACAAAGGGTAAATGGACCAATAATGATTTCTTTTATTAGACTAACCTTGAGTACTTTCTATCGTTTTAGGATATCTATCGATTGTCATTCTTAATCCTTGCTCTATGTCAATTGTAGGTTTCCACTTGAACTTTCCCACTACTTTTTCTATATCTGCGACCATTTCGACGACATCATTTGCCCTAAAAGAAATATCATTTTGTATATCTATTTTCTTATTAGTAATAGATTCAATAACTCTCCAAATATCCTCTAAACTATAACTTTTCCCATATCCAACGTTATATACATTATAACCATCTGGAAAATTGAGAAGTATTTTATGAACAAGGTTAGTGAAATCATCTATAAATAGAAAATCTCTACGGGTATTCTTGCTACTTAAAACTACTTTTTCATTATTAATAACCTTTCTAACAACCGATGATACAAAAGAGGTATTATTAGAAGGTCCATAAATATAAAAAGGTCTTAATGTTACTACATTTAGTTTCTCATCTTCAGAGAAATACTTGCATAAATTTTCGGAAATCAATTTACTCTTATTGTATGGTGAATGTGGTCTGGGTGGATGGTTTTCATCGATTGGGAGATATTCAGGGTACCCATAGATGTATGTGCTCACATAAATAATATTCTTAATTTTTTTTTTACTGCGTAATCTAAGGTATTAAGCGTGCCTACCATATTTGTATAATAAGTATCATAAGGGTTCGAAATGGAATTTGCGATAGAAGTCTTGGCGGCTAAGTGAATTACTATATCTACTCTTTCAAGATCGAGGAGTTGACCTTTTTCTAAAATATTAATAGGTTGCTCTTTATTTTTACTACCCGTAATGACCGTAAACTCGCTTTGTAATTTTCTAACTAAGTGAGTTCCGATAAACCCATTATGACCAGTTACTAGTATTTTCAATTTATTCTCATTTTATCCTATCTTACAAGTGTCCTTAATACAACCATAATTCCGATTTATAATTTTTATACCAATCCATCAATAATGAGATCCCCCTTTCAAACTCAATTGCAGGGACAAAATTCAAAGAGTTCTTTGCTTTGGATATATCAGCAAATAATCTTTGGACTTCGGTTGGACGAGCGTCGACATGAATGGTGTTTAGATTTTTTTCGTTGCCAGAATATTTCAATATTAATTCTGCAATCTCGTTCACTGACTTTTCCGTCCCAGTACCAAAGTTGATTCCATACTTGCCAGGATTATCACTGGATCTTAATACTTTATCATAGGCATTAATCGCATCATCAACATACATATAGTCTCTTGTTTGATTCCCATCGCCATATATGATAGGAGGTTTATTCTGTAACACTCTGTTAATAAAAATAGCTATAACACCTCCATAACCTGAATCTTTTTGTCTTGGACCAAAGAAATTGAATCATCTTATTATGTCTATTCCTAAATCGTAAGTTTCATTATATGTATAACATAATCTGTCTGCTGCTATTTTACTGACTCCGTAAGGGTGCTGAGCAGCTAATGGGTGATCTTCGTCCATTGGAACGTACTTTGCAGATCCGTAAACTTCACTAGTTGATGCAAAAAGGATCTTATTAATATCGTTCATCCGTGCGTACTCTAAAATTTTCATCGTTCCGGAGACGTTTATATCAAATGTTTCTTCAGGATTTACAATGGAGCGATCAACGTGGATCTGGGCCGCTAGATGAATTACTGCATCCAGATCGGTTGGGATTTTGCTATACAAATCTCCGTTTCGAATATCATCATGAATAAACTTGAAGTTTTTCCCATGTAATAAAGTTCGGACGTTGTTAAGATTACCGTTTAGAAGATTATCTATCCCATATACAATATGACCTTCATTTACATATTTCTCCGACAAATGACTGCCCAAGAATCCGGCAGCCCCAGTTATCATTATCTTCATAGTTTGGTATTGACGGAACCTGTTCTAAGAAGTTTTTTATTTTGGAGAATGGTTTGTTCAATTGGAACTTAAATATTTAATCTATTTTTATATTAGTAAATTATATTCAAAAAATAAAATGACATCGTGGTTTTCAGGTATAGTTCCTATAGCTAGAACAATTTTAAGAGATCAGAATGTACTTTGTCTTTTGATATCATTCATGCTTGTTTAAATTTTCATTTTGCCAAAAGGATCGGTACGATCGAAGGTAGGAGTAGGATGCAAAACCAAATATGAATGTCATTAAACATTCTTGAATTAAAAACTGTTAATAATTGACTTTATCCCCGCAAAGGATTCAGATGCACCGAAGGCTTCTTTTATTTTTTCAATTGGGTATGTATTACTTATTAGATTGTGCAATTCTATTTCCTTAGAATCTACCAAGTCTATAGCTTCTTTCAAATTGACTGGGTTTGAGCTGAAACTTCCGGTAATTGATATCTGGTTATAGTGAACAAAGTTGGGATCTATTTTTACTGAGATAGATTTTTTTTGAGGGAAGTCTTTATTTTTAGAACCAGAGAATAAGATTATTCTGCCGTTTTTGTTTACTAATTTTAGTGCAGATTTGATACACTCGGGATTATTATTTGATATAAAAATCAAATTTGGAGAGAATTTGCCATTTATTTCTCTAATCTGTTCTAATACATTATTACCTTCTGTATTGTCATCAGATAAAATTACTAAGTCCGCTCCGAGTTTCTTGGCAGTTTCCAACCTGTGTTTAATCTTTCCAATCATCGTTACTCTAATCTTTAAAAATTTTTTTAACAACATGAGCTGCATCAAACCAATAGGGCCGTCTCCAAATATAATGGCTGATTCAAATTCCATATTCCTAACTTGGTTCACGCTGTTAATACAGCAAGCCAACGGCTCAATTAGAGAGGCCTCTTCGTTTGTAATATTGTCTGTTATCGGTACGATACCACCGATTTCAAACAATTCCTTTGGGATTGAGATATATTCAGCAAATCCACCATTTATTGTGGAGCCAAGCTCCTTCAAATTATTGCATAGATTGAATTTATTCTTATTACAATACCAGCAGTCAAGACAAGGAATTACAGGATAAATCGATACCCTAGTTTGAGGTTCCAAACTTAATATGCTACTCTTATAACCGTTTATCATCTCAGCACAAATTTCATGCCCTAATATTATTGGCGGGGTAACTTTGAAGTTTCCATTTCTGTAAGTTCTAACATCGTAACTACAAACAGAGCAGGATAGTACTCTTAAGTGATTCATGTTGTTTTTAGGAGTTTCCTTAATCTCTAAATTTTCTACTCTTATATCATTTGGCCCGTAATAAACAGCAGCGTTCATTGCTTCTACTATTTTTGTATCATGGGTGTTATAATTATTATATAGAAATTCTAATTTACATTATATATGAGTAGATTTTTTGATCCACACATCCATACATACTCTCGGACCACTGATGATTATGAAGGGATGTCTATCGCTGGAATCGAAGTCATTGTACAACCTTCGTTTTGGCTCGGGTCTCCCCGTACTTACGCAGGTACTTTCGTCGACTATTGGGAACATCTGATTACCTACGAAACCAATAGAGCAAGAGAATTTGGAATCGAACACTTTGTTTGCCTATCGGTGAATCCAAAAGAAGCCAGCGTCAGACCCTTGGCCCTTGAAGCACTTGACCTCATGCAGGAAAAAGGATTTATACACAGAGAAAGGGTGGTGGCAATCGGTGAGATAGGCTATAATCTAATTAATGATTTAGAAGAAGAGATTTTCATAAAGCAACTTGATATATGCCGAAAGGAAAATTTACTTGCATTAATCCATCTACCACACCAAAATAAACTAGAAGGCATGAGTAGAATGGAAAGAATTTTTCAAGAAAATAAATATGATTTAGATAAGATATTAATTGACCACAATACCGAGGAAACTATAAAAAAAACTCTGGACCTTGGTGCTTGGGCAGGAATATCTATCTACCCAGTTACAAAACTTTCCCCCGAAAGGGTTATCAAAATTGTCGATACCTTCGGAAGCGAAAAAATAATGATCAATAGCGCAGCAGATTGGGGGATTTCTGATCCACTCAGCGTACCACTAACCGCAAGAGAAATGAGAAAGAAAGGTTCCAAAAATAAGGATATTGAAAATATTACATTTTCTAATGCTTACGAATTTTTTAAGCAATCCGAAAAGTTCACTTGGAGACCGTGAACAATATTCACCCTTTTTTTTGGATGTGGTAGATAGTTTGTGGAATTGAAATAAATCATGATGAATGGAATGGAAATAAATAATGATTAAAAATTAGTATTTTTTCTTGTGGGAACATAGAAAAGAAAATAGACTCAACTGATGTTTTAAATTTCAGTGTACAAACTTAAGCCGTATAAATAATTATTTACCTTCATGGCAGCAAAAAAATGGGGTCTAGATAAAGTCAACGGATTTAGTTTTGAGAATACCGATGATCTAGTAACTAAAGTCTTATTATTATTAAATACTGAAAATAGGACTGGCGGTAATTCTGATAAATCGCACATGATTCCATCATCCAACTCACGTAAAAGAATTACAAAAGATCAAAAATTAAAAAATGTGGCCGTTATATTACTGATTATTTCCATTTGTTCATTCTTTCTGATTTACTTTTTTATGATTGAACCTTCAAATTCCACTTCAAAGGAATATTACAATAGTGGATGAATTTCTATAAATCCGGACAATATCGGGAATCCATCACAGATTTTAACAAAGCAATAGAGATTGATCCAAGCTATGCAAGTGCTTATTATAGCAAAGGAACGGCTTTTGAAAGTTTAGGCGATTATACTGGAGCTATAGAAAATTACAACAAAGCAATAGAGATTGATCCAAGCTATGCAAGTGCTTATTATAGCAAAGGAACGGCTTTTGAAAGTTTAGGCGATTATACTGGAGCTATAGAAAATTACAACAAAGCAATAGAGATTGATCCAAGCTATGTAACGGTTCTCGAAGAAGAAAAGAGCATACCAGTAGATTGAGATATTAAACAAATATCAAAAATAAGAAACTATGACCCTCGTGGGTTTGTAAACATGATCGATGCGATAATTGGATTCAGTAAGAAATTATCTCATTCTCTTATTTCTTATCCCATAAAACTTCCTTACATGAGGCCTGTACAAATAGTATATGATGACAGAGTTATAGATTACTCCAAATATTGATATGAATTGCCCATTTACAACATTTAACAAATATCCTGCAGCTCCAAAACCTGACAGTACCAGTAAAAGTTTCCATGACCAGTTCTTACCTTGATATAATCCATAGGCGGTAAACAATGATGTTACTCCCAGAATCAACAAAAATGCAGGTCCCATAAGATAAATCCCACCCAAAGGCATTAACAAATTAAATGCGTAAACGGACATCATAACAAGAAGTATACCACTAATTACTGTGAGTATGGTGATGATCAAAATTCCTCTAGGAAGCTTTTTCTTTACTTTTTCCACTTTTTTATCTAAAAGTTGTGGGAATATAACTTTTTAACAAATGACTTAAAAATATTATAATTTATCTATATAATAATAAATCTTATATAAGAACATCTACACAATTTTTTATGGATTTTAATAGAAAATTAATTCCTGTTCTAGTGTTGATTTTTGCTCTTCCATTATCTTTAATGACTTCAAATTTCTCTATAGCAGATGCACAAAATTTTGTAATCCCTGAAGAAAAACCTTCCATTTCGACGAGCGGGAGTGCTGAAAAGGAGATCCCACCTGATGAATCTAGGATCTCATTGGCCGTAGAAAATACCAATGCCAATCCAAATACTGCAAGAAAAAATAACGCAGACAAGATGAACACGATAATAGATGTTTTAAGACAGGCAGGGCTTACAGATGAAAATATAACCACATCTAATTTTCAAATAACACCCAATTATGACTATGAAAATAGCAATACTGATAGAATAATTTCCTATACTGCTCTAAACAAGATAGAACTAAAGACCTCAGCAAATGCAAATATCTCCAAATTCATTGACCTTGCGGTCAATAATGGTGCTAACAGGGTTGAAAACATTGACTTTGTTATCTCAAAGAAAACTATAGATGATAATAGCATGGAACTGTTAAAGGAGGCTTTTAGAAATGCAAAACAAAAGGCTGAAATTTTAGCAACAGAAGGCAACTTTACGATCACAGGAGTTAAAAAAATAGATACGAGTTCTTCAGGAGGATATACGCCACCAACCTATTTTTATGATAACTATGCTGGCGATGCCGCCGAAAAAACGGCTTCTCCTTCCACCCAGATAATTCCTCAAAAAAATAAGATAACTGTTACACTACCAGTAATTTTTTATATTGATAACAAAACCTAGTAGACAATGTATTACTCTTTCCCTCTTGTCATGTCAATCTTATGGTTTAGGAGAAGGGGTAAAAACCTAATCTAAAACTCTTTTATTTTTAGATCCTTCCGTAGCTAAGAATGATAGAAGAATTGTAGAAATGGATTGATGACCTTTTAGAAATTAAATTAAAGTCTATGCATAGTTTCATAATTACGTAAATTTCTTTTTTTGACAAATTAGTTCTTGCAACAAGATCTATTTGAATTCGTAATATTATTAAATACTAGCATGGTCGTAAAAACTCTACGTCAACGCAATCGATTATTTTTGAATTCTACGTTTTGATAATGCTAGCGATGACATAGCTAGTATGCGTACAAAAGTAGCAAATTATTCATCATGCGAAAATAGACCAAGTCACATTTACCCATAAATATCATGAATAGCGGCAACAAGATGCTGTTAGTTAGGCTGTGGATAATATGATGAATGCTACAGAGTTGTCATAATTCTGACACCTCTCTTATTGGGATTAAACCGTTGAACAAATATTAAATAATCAGATCATATTGTTTCCCATAGTGTACATTAATGAATAA
Organism: uncultured Nitrososphaeraceae archaeon; assembly: GCA_963759575.1. Lineage (GTDB taxonomy): Archaea > Thermoproteota > Nitrososphaeria > Nitrososphaerales > Nitrososphaeraceae > Nitrosocosmicus. Next base: position 259,949 of record CAVWZU010000002.1, read on the forward strand.
GAAACTTTTAGAGATTCTAGTCTGCCCATTTGATAAGGTGTCCAGTCTAGAACTATTTCAATTCAAGTCTCGAGCAAACAGTGGCACGCTTTCTACAATTCCAGGCAAAGAGGATCCAGGTCCTCAAGATACTTCGACAAATGAGAAGGAAATTGATAAAATATCGAATCAAACTACACCCGGTATAAAAAGTCCTTTTGTTTCTGAATTAAACAAAGAATCCTCTGAAATTGTTGAAGAGGGATTATTACTGTGCAGGACATGTCTTAGATTTTATCCCATTACTGAAGAAATTCCGATAATTCTGCCAGATGAGCTTAGGGATAAAAAAAAGGACGTTGAATTCTTAAAGAGATGGAATGAATTAATCCCAAATGATCTTTTAAAGCAACTAAAACCGTGGACTTATAAAATATAGAAAGGATTTTAAATTTGAGCATTCAGCCAAATGGGTTGACTAATTTCTACTTCTATGGATACAATCACCAGATTTCTACAAGCAACATGGAGAAAAGTATTGGTAAGAAAATATTAACTGACCCACCCAATCACTCCCATTAAAAGAATGGCCAAATTCATCCATAATGAAGCTTGTTCATGGACGATTCCTAACATATTCAAAGCTTCATTTGATGTTATAATTTCCTTTTCCATTGGGGCCTTTGTCATCTAACTCATCATTTGGAAGTTTAAATAGTCTGACAGGGATTGATCCTCATTTTGCAAACACCCAGATGAGGGATTATTAAATATATATTATTACAGACAGTCTGTGATCAAAATTTTTTATACTAATTGATAGTGGATCCTTTAATGAACAAGATATCCACTTTATCAGTTTTCGCAGCACTAGTTCTGACAACTTTTCTCGCATATAACACCTTTAACGAAAATCAGTCCCTCGCAGCAACCACGGTTAGACCTAATGATCAACTAATGCCATTTGACATGAATGAGATGTTTGAAATAGACTAGTCTCAAAATGAGACGTTAGAGAATTCATCAAATATCGTTACAGATGACATCCAAGATAAACCTGCAAATTGCCAAATGCCGCCATGTCCACCTGGGCAAGCCTGCATTCAAAGCTCCCTTAATTTTTCATATATTGCTAGCACATCAACCATTTGATTTTTTATTTTGAATTTTTTGATATATGACAATCGACTAATGACAGGATGTATTAAAGGATACCAAGAAACTCCTTTCACCGAGAAAAGCGGCTCTTAAGGTCATACCATCATCAGATCACTAATAATGACCCCTCATGTCACAAGAACGGTTATGGTAAGATCCACAATTATTTGATCCATTACTGCCAGAGGTGAGGATCTTCAGAAGGAGAAACTAGTTCAAAAATGGAAAGATTATCAATTTATAATAAGAACAAAAATTTTTGTCCCTGGTGCTGCATGCGTAGGTACTCTAGAATTTGGGTAATTATCTATGACCTTGATACCGTATAGAACAATAAGAGTTGTTACCCTAGCTGCGTGTAATCGGTTCAGTGTCCAGCGCGAGGACCTCTAGAACCGCACTAGGTAATGTTTGTGCAAACGCTTCAGCCATCATATCCTTTTCTACATAGTCAACAATCGGTAGTTGCTCTATCTCCTCAACAATCTTCTCATCTGGCACCTTAATAGTCAATCCGTTTAGCACATTTTCATAGACTTGCAATACTTCAATGTCTTGATTACCACCAATTTCATTTGATACCATTGAAAAAAAGTCAGTGACTGTTGTATCATCGTCCTTAAATACAACAATAAACTGACCTGGGATTACATCATCATCATTAGGAGTTGTAATATCTGAAAGAAAGGTAGATGGGACATCAGCATATTCACCTACTAATGGTAAAGTACCATCGAGATTTAATGGACTTTTGTTAACCTCATCTGTATGCTCATTTTCGTTACTATAAACTGTATTCATCATATTTGCTGGAAATGGAAGTGAGGCAGATTGAGGTCGAGTCATTTCATCTTTGGACTGCACATTGTTACTGCCACTATTAGTATTTTCAAAATCAGTATCTACATTATCACTGGAGTCGACTTCGTCTGAACTGGATTTTGGAATAATATTTGTGATTGTACCTAAGTCAATAATAGACGAACTATCCGCTTTGGGAGAATCATTATCAAAATCAAAATTAAGGAAAGGAATATCAGGTAAACCTATGGTAAATGCGTCAACGCTCTGAATAACACTTGTGCTAAAGACACCCAAAAGTAATATTAATGAAAGGAGGTATGATTTAGCATGTTGACGGCTTTTGGTATTCACATATTAGTATCGATGCTAGACCATTTATGAAATATTGAAAATTTTATCTTCTCATAGTTTCAGATCTTGATTATACAACACTCGACAAATATCAAATACTGGTATAGTTTTATGATAGATAAAATTACTAATGAGGAATCAGCTTAAAGATAGTATAATAACTTCTGGTATAGTTTTATGATAGATAAAATTACTAATGAGGAATTCAATTTAACTAATTTATATAATCAAAATATGGGATTCAAAAAGATTATTTTACAGGTAACAATTTTTTCTAAATCCTAAAAGCGAATTATAATAGAAAAACAGTGCATTTAATTATACTAGAATAGAATAAGGATAGCTTACTAAAAATCGGATTCTAAAAAGAAAAAAAGGGGTCTTATTGTTGACCTAATGCGTTGTTGCCGTCATTTAAGTTAAATGACAAGGCTACGTTGTTGCATGATGCAGTTGTATCGTTACCAGAACCACAGCTTGATGCTTGTAGTGTTTCGGTATCTTGACCTATTCCTTGTAATGCTTCATTGCTGGTTCTCTTTTTTCCATCGTGATGAGATTTCTTATCTTTCTTATCATCATCGTGATCGTTTCCACCTGCAAAGGCTATATTGTTACCAACGGATGCTACTGAACCAATTAAGGCTGCTGCAATGAATATTGACAAGATTGAGACTTGAATTTTTTTATTCATGCAAGATAAAGTCAGGCATTATATAATTGGATTGTTTAATCAGATTCTGAAATAATCTTACTAAATATCATTCTTTAATAATAATTATCGATAACATAAATCTGCTATTTGTTAGTTGAATTAATATTCTATTAATAAAAAAATACTCTCTCATTTCTAAGCGAAACTTCACATATACTTTCTGCATCTATGCAAACGACTAAAGAGTAGGATTTGAAAATATTATTGAATAAAATTACGATAATCTTTATAATAGTTAATATCTTTTTTTTGTGTCAAACGCTAATATTATGATAGGACTTAAATAGTTGCCTTTTTTTGATTTCATATTGAACAAGAATTTCACACTTGTATTTGTATTAATATTATCAATGACCTTGTACGTCAATTATTCAACCTGGTCTGATGTATATGCTCAAAATAGCGGGTCAGGGGATGAGGATGACGATCCAATAATTAATGTCCCAAACAGTCCGTTAATTGCCGAAGCAACAGGACCACAAGGTTCAGTTGTTTCCTATATAGTATCAGCGACGAATGCGACCGGTTCCCCTCTAGATTTTAGCTGTACGCCACAAAGTGGCAGTATGTTTGCTTTAGGAACCTCAAACGTAGATTGCACCACCATAGATGAAGTAGGAAATGACGCAAGGGCCACATTTGAAGTACTAGTTCAAGATACAACTCCTCCCACAACTGAGTTAGGAATTGTTAAAACTGATTGGATGGGGATAATTGTTAACGATGATTTTACAAATTCTGATGACATTGGATTTGCATTTACAGGTTCTGATCTGGTAGGCGTCAAGGGCTTTGAATGTAAACTAGATGATGGTAATTGGCGTCCAAGTACAATAGATTACCAGGCAGACGATAAAGCAGGTTGTTATTACATGAACCTTGAAGAAGGACCTCATTCATTTCAGGTTAGGGCCGTAGATACATCAAATAATAAGGATCCAAATCCGCAATCCTTTTCATGGATAATCATATCTCTTGATGATGCCATAGTAAACCTTCGCGATTTTGTCTCTACAGTTATTATGCCCCCTAACCTGCAGGAAGAATTGTCAGATTCACTGAACAATGCACTTGGTAATATCCAAGACGATGGAAGTTATGATCATCTCATTTGCGAGTATTTAGATTCGTTTAGTTATAGTTTTTCAAAGGCTTCCGTATTAGATTTATTTAATCAAGATGTAACAAACTTTGTCGATAATTCGTTTACATCAATTAGGGACAGAACAGGCTGCAACCCACCCGTAGTAAGTCTTGAAAATGAAATTACAGTAGAGGAAGGGCTTAAGGGTGTGATTTTGGACGCTTCAGGAAGCTTTGATTCGAAAGATGGAAAGAGTCTAGACTATCAATGGAGTCAAATCGCAGGGTTAAAAGTAGACTTGTTTGATATTTACAAGTCAAAAGCTTCATTTAACGCTCCAATTCTTGAAGGAACATCTAATCAAGTCTTGTTTTTCAAAGTTAAAGTAACTGACAAAAATGATCTGTTCTCAGAAAAAACAATTAAAGTGATAGTTCAGAATTTGCTACCAGTTAATGACCCACCAGTAGCTGATGACCAAAGTGTAACAGCAAATACGGCTGATCCAACAGAGATAACTCTCACGGCTACAGACCCAGGTGGTAATGCTTTAACATATGCTATAGTTTCACAACCAAAATCAGGCACCATCACAGACCTTGACGAAGACACAGGTAGCCTAGTCTATACATCTGATGCTGCATTTACAGGAAAGGATAGTTTCACATTCAAGGCTAATGATGGAACGGTTGATAGTAATACGGCCACTGTAGCAATAACAGTAAATCAGGTCAACGTTCCACCAGTAGCTGATGACCAAAGTGTAACAGCAAATACGGCTGATCCAACAGAGATAACTCTCACGGCTACAGACCCAGGTGGTAATGCTTTAACATATGCTATAGTTTCACAACCAAAATCAGGCACCATCACAGACCTTGACGAAGACACAGGTAGCCTAGTCTATACATCTGATGCTGCATTTACAGGAAAGGATAGTTTCACATTCAAGGCTAATGATGGAACGGTTGATAGTAATACGGCCACTGTAGCAATAACAGTAAATCAGGTCAACGTTCCACCAGTAGCTGATGACCAAAGTGTAACAGCAAATACGGCTGATCCAACAGAGATAACTCTCACGGCTACAGACCCAGGTGGTAATGCTTTAACATATGCTATAGTTTCACAACCAAAATCAGGCACCATCACAGACCTTGACGAAGACACAGGTAGCCTAGTCTATACATCTGATGCTGCATTTACAGGAAAGGATAGTTTCACATTCAAGGCTAATGATGGAACGGTTGATAGTAATACGGCCACTGTAGCAATAACAATTAGCACAATTGTTCCTCCACCTGAACCTGAACCTGAACCTGAACCTGAACCTGAACCTGAACCTGAGCCAGACACAAGTAATTTACTGACGATAATGCACCTCCAGCCTCCATTAATGATAACACACCTCCTTCTGCAGTCCCAGATGCGTTCAACACCACAAATACCAGTAGTGGCGGCGGCGGCCTCTTTTCTGACGGCTTCCCTGGTTTTACAGATAATATGAGGAATTTGCTTGACAACTAGGCAGGAAAAATTCCAACCTACCTGTTGGTTGATCAACTAGGCATTCAACTTGAAGCAAACTCATTCTCTTCCAAGTCTAAAATTGATTTTATTTATTTTTTAAAGATGATGACAAAGAGTATATAATTTAAAGTCAAAAACAGGTATTAAAAAACAAGAAAATATGGCAATTTCTTGTATTAAAAAAGTTCAAGTTTGTACTATCCGACAACAATATAACATAAAAATACAAACTAGCATCTAGTCAATAAAATAATTTAGTCGATTCATTCAATCACATGCTCTTAAAAAGACAGAAATTTGTGTCTCAAGGGGCTGGGAAAGTCCTCTTTTTCATTCCTTTTTGAATACTAGTAATTCACTTGGTACCATAAAGTAATTATCCTAATAAGAAAAACTCAAAGAATCTAATACAATGAATTTTAGATATAAATTAGTTTTAGTAATAAAAAAAAGTAGGTCTATTACTCTTGACCTAATGCGTTGTTGCCGTCATTTAAGTTAAATGACAAGGCTACGTTGTTGCATGATGCAGTTGTATCGTTACCAGAACCACATGTTGAATCTTGACCAGTTCCAGAAAACTGCTCTACATCCTGGATTGCTTCGTTAGATTTTTTCTTTTTTCCATCGTGATGAGATTTCTTATCTTTCTTATCATCATCATCGTGATCGTTTCCACCTGCAAAGGCTATATTGTTACCAACGGATGCTACTGAACCAATTAAGGCTGCTGCAATGAATATTGACAAGATTGAGACTTGAATTTTTTTATTCATGCAAGATAAGGTGATGTATTATATAATTGGATTGTTTAATCAGATTCTGAAATAATCTTACTAAATATGATTCCACAATAAGATAATATTATGATATTTTATTGTACAATATGTGGATTTAGGCGTGCACAAAGTGATGTTAATCACTCTATTTGCGGTGGAGTGACAATAAATTTGTTGTAAATCCTAAGTACTCATACCTAGGCCAACATAATACAGAGAAATTTTTTAGGACGATTCTGCTAAAATTTGGTTTTTTTTCTGTGGTTAACATATAACTATCAGGCTTTATTTGCCTCCCCAAAGAGACTTTATGAAAATTCAGCGCAATTAACCCTTTTATCGTTGAAATGGTGAAAAAGTGCTAAATTTGTGATACAAATAGTAGGTAGTTATTGGGAAATATTAGTAATAATGCGTGATTTCATTAAAGACTATAAAAATTATGTTGCTAATATATGTAATGTAGGAAATAAAACAATTGGAAAAGGACTTAGATATCGTTAAAATATCAAAAGACTCTATTCTAATTATTTGCTCTCAACGATCCCGTGCCATTTGGATATAATTTCACACTCGTTGTTGTATCTGAAAAAATAACACCTCCTATTTCAATATTTTCTACCAAATTAGGGCTGTTAATAATGGTTTTAGAGCCGTCCGCGTTCTGAGTTGTGTTTACTGGATTTGAGAACACTTTTATATATACAGGTATTGCACTTGTGGTTGAATTGTCTAATTTAACAGTAGCTCTCATAGAGATAAGAATATCAGTGATAGTAATCTCATCACTAGTATCATTTAGAAATTCATATGTCAAGGGTACATCGTTTATCAGTACGAATGGTTTACCTACAATCAGATAATCTGTATCAAGTCCCACTGGCTTAGTTACAAAATTCGCAACTAGACTTACATTTTCTGTCCCAGTCAACTGAGTATCGTTTATAATTGCTCCGGCAGTTCCTGTTACACTGGTAAGGTTATCCATATTAGCAAATTGCTCACTTAGGGGGGTCGTATTGATCAATCCCAAAGTGGAATTAGATAGATTAAGATCGAGACCAAGGCTTGACGCATTTGTAAATATTGAAGAAGACAAGATAGAGGAGTTTGTAGAGTTTGTAGAGTTTGTTCCAGACAAAGTAATGGAAGCAGTGTCGTTGGTAGATGCCACGGTTGAGAATGCTGGATCAAACGATGTAAGCATTAAAACTATTGAAAGTGTTATGCAGGAAATTATGCTATAATAAATTCCAGCCGACTTAAGTAAAAAGTGCATTAAAAAAATACATAGGTTGTAACATAATTAAGCTTTTACATATACAGTCTGCCGGTTTGATGTAAAATCATTTTTTTGATTTGATAGGGATTCTTTTGAAATACCATGATTTAGACAAACCTTTTAACAATATGATAAGCTCTCATGGAGTAGTTTTTAAAAAGACTATCAAGTAATCAAGCATAAATGCAGGTCTCTTGCCCCCCATTGACTACAACATCAATTCAAACTTTATAAAAAATTTTGCATAGGAGAAAATATGAATAAAGTTCTATGGATATCCAAAATCTTGGTCGGGATTGACGGGTCTGTGTGTTCACTTAGGGCCTTGGAATTTGCAAAGGACTTAGCACTTAAATATAATTCCCAAATAATTGCATTTACAGCATTTAATATTCCAGACATGTACAAGATATTAGAAAAAAAAGAGCAAGATTATAATACCATCTCCATAGAAAAGGAGATTCGAAAATCAAAAAGATTGCTAGCTGATATATCTAGAAAGGCAGAAGAAGAAGGAATAAACTTGACGACAAAGTTCTACGATACAAAACTAACCCCAGATCTTGCGATAACCAAATACGCCCTAAGCGAAGCGGTAAACCATATTGTAATCGGCTCTCGAGGTCGATCATTTGAGAACCTCTTAATTGGTAACATAGCAACTTCCATTGTAAAGATTTCAAAATGCTCAGTCACCGTGATAAAGTAGGATAAGTGTCTAATCTATTATAAAGGATTAAATATACAGAAAACTATTGCCGAATTAAATTGATTAATAAATCCGGCCACTAATTTAAACTTGTATATCCTAGACAAAGTTTGCGCTTGCTAAGCAGGTTTCAATGATTAAATTTATTTAAATTATTTTTATCATCTAACCCATATAGAATCATATTCAAATGGTCTAATTATTCTGTTGGACTTAATCGACCCCTACATGCATGATAATTAATTCATTTGTTGTTATGCCACATCAAAGTAATAGAAAATCGAAAAAACAGTTTTAATAAGGTAAAATAGTCTAAGTCTAATGCTACAAATACAATATGGTAGTAACCTTATCAGTTTAGGGTTGGTAATAGTTGACATGCAGAATGGATTCGTTAGTAAAGACGGATCCTACGATAAACTTGGTATGAATATAGAAAATTACCAGCAAATTATTCCAAATATTATAAAGTTGATTAATTTTTGCAGAAGTGAAAAAATTCCAATCTTTTATACCGAAGCCATCAGAGAACCCAGCGGCATTGATTTACTACTCAACATTCATAATATTCTCCCTAGGGCCAGGGAAGAGAGGCTGCAAAACAAAAAGGTTCCAATTTGTATGAGAGATACCTGGGATGCACACATTATTGACGAAATAAAACCTGCTCCAGAGGATCATGTTATCCTCAAGCGACGCGACTCAGCGTTTCAGGATACCGAATTAAGAGTTTGGTTGCAAAGCATCCATGTAAATACTTTGATTTTTTGCGGCATAGACACTTCGATTTGTGTTGAGACATCTTTAAGAGATGCCTTTAATTTAGGATATGACGTCATCCTAGTATCTGATGCAACGGCTTCTGGTTCAAAAAAACATTATGAAACTACTATTGAAAGAGTAAGAGACTACTATGGAGTAGTTATCAACAGTAACGACTTAAAAAAAATGATTGAGACGCTTGAAGATCTTAATAAAGATGAAACGCAATCTAATGCTGAGGAAAATGAAAGTATTAGCCAATTCCTTGAAAAGCATAATTTGATAAATGTTAGAAAAGAAAAGAAATAATTCTCTTTTTTAGTTTGTAATGTAAGAGTCACCTGATAATGACACATAAAAAAATTATTCCAATGGTACTGCCAAACCCATTTTAGTATTTCTCTAAAAAGAGACTGGCCTTTTTGAGTACAAGAAAATATTTGCTTGGAAAGAAGGTAATCATTGTCATGGCTCAGACCCAAGCCGAATCGGATTTATAGGATTTCTTTAACCAGATTGGAGTGAGAATAGTAGGAAACGCCACCATGATTATGATAGATGTATAAATGTCTGAAGCCAGGACACCGATAGTCACCCCCACACCAGCAACTATTAGTCCAACTTCCCCTGTAGAAATCGTACATGCTCCAACTACTATAGATTAGATTTATTTTTAAGAAACATCATGGGTGGTATTCCACATCCCACAAACTTTGTAGATATTGCTATAGATACCAATATTGTTACAATTACAATGACCTCTGCGTTTATCCCTCGAAGATCAACTTGAGCTCCAATAATGGCAAAAAAAAGTGGGGCAAAGATAAATTGCAATTTTTCTGCGTAATCTCCCACCTGTTTAATTAACTTGGTACTTGCTATGGTCATCCCCACCGCAAAGGCCCCAATAATAGGTAATAATACTATATAGGCAGCAATGCCGGCAGTTCCAAAAAAAATTGCAGTTGTTATTCCCTCAATACTTCTCCTGATTTCCACAGTTTTTCAATATGAATTATCCTAGGAATGATTAATACTGAACCAACTAGTACTGCTACAAATAGTCCAAGAATTATCAAGATAAGTAAAGAAATTTCAACAAAATCGGGATTAATGTTCCCTGATTGAACCCTTGTTACCATTACTGAAAGTACAGCGATTGCCAAGACATCGTCTACTACGGTTGCCCCCAAGATAATGCGCGCGCGCCTATTGAGTCTGGATTCTACCCAATTCGCTTAAAACATGAATAGATATTGCTATACTTGTTGCAATCAAGGCAGTAGCAATTAACAAGGTTTCAAAGGCGTTCAATCCGTAAAGAGAAAAGACAACATAACCTATGAAAAATGGAAGTATGATTTCTAGTACTCCTACCGTGAATGCCGCTTTTCTTCCTTTAAGAAACTCTTTAGGTGTAATTTCTAGCCCCGCGATAAAGAGGATAACAACTGTAGATTATTCACCAATATGTTTTAGCGTCTCGTCAAGTACCACAATAGGCTCACCGTCAAACAATGGCAATCCACCCAGGGCATATGGGCCCACAATAATCCCGCCCAGCAATTCTCCTGATACCACAGGTAATCGTACTGGTTGATATATTTCTGCAAATATTTAGCAAAACAATAGAATCGAAAGCGATACGATATGTGGACAAATGTGGATTACGTTGTCATTTGCTAAACCCTTTGATTGGAGATATTGAATTTCATACTAAAACAATCGCCACGCACTCATTCTGATCAACTCGAAGTACTAAAATCAGCATTATCTAAAAAAGATTGTCTGGTGGTTCATCGCCCTCATACTAATTTCCTAATATGTTACGACTGTATTTTCTAGATGAGTATTACTTCTTATTAATACCATTATTTGCAAATCTTGTTTATATATTACTAGAATTCGCATTAATTGGCATTCAATTACAATGCTTTTTAGATTTCCTGTCGATCTTAAAAAACGGTTTAAATCAAAATGTGTTTCAGCACTGCTCTTAAACGGACAAGCTCAAACTGCCATCCTCTCTTGCAACAGTATTACTTCTGAAGAGTCCAACTTTGAATTACTTGCAATGTATAACTCTTTTTCCTGCGACTGGGTGACCATGAGGACAGCCAAAATATCGCCATCAACTTCGACCAGTGCTTTATTTTTTCATATTATCGCACGTTCTGAAAATCCGCCAATAATAGTATATCATGACAAATATTGTATATCGTTTCATATCTTAAGAATTCTAAATATTAAATATCTGTATAGTAAAACTCAACCCCAATGAAACGGACCGAATAAAGCGATACCAATAAAAAGATTTAGAAATATCTGTAATGGCAAGGTTTCAGAATAACTTATCCAATAGTGTTTCAGAATTTTATTCTAGCATAATCATTAAAAAAATTTAATAAATAATTTCACTTTAATATAGTAATGAAACTATGTTTTGATGGAATGGCAGTAAAGCATTCTCCTTCAAATAGAAACACAAACAAAAGAATAAGAATCAATTCATTATATGCCTGCACTCTACTTATCTTAATTGGATCAATAGCCATTTTTTGGGGAATCAAAGACGTTAATGCCCAAAGCAGCTCATCATTTAAGATAATTGTACAAGTCCAAAATACCGGGAATTTAGACGAGCAAGGTGCCCTGCATGTGGCCATAGACGGTTCACGCAACCCTCAAACATTATCGGGCATAATATTCCCTGCGTTACGAACAAGCTCATTCACTTTTGAATTCCCTTCTGCTGAGATACCTGTAGGAAAAGGATTTACTGCAGAAGTAATATACGGTGATGATGATATAAAAAGAGTATCGGGGGCTAACAGCTTAGCCAACACACCCGAAACTGTGACTTTACTTATTCCCTAATTATTCTTTTTTTTAATTATCTAGTTCTATAGGAAAGTGACTTTTGATTCTTATTTCCTAGTCAACCTAGGAAGCAAATTAGCAACCTGTGCGGCCTCATCCAGATTGCAAGAATTACCAATTAGATATCGTGTCCAGGTTAATAACCAACCAGTCGATTTTGAAAATTATTTGTGAACAAACTTATCCAGGAGTCGAGTTTTATCTCATTCATTAAGCTAAACCATAAAAAAATTGATCAAAATCAGCTAGGAGTTTCGTTTTTAATATGGTTTTTAAAGTTGGCTATATAGTAAAGTTTAAAATGATTTGTCATATCATCTAATCTGAATTCTGAAGAAATAATGGACACAGACCCTCTCAACCGTCCTGTATTAACTTATGCACATCATAACTTTATAATTCTAGATGAAGATACAGATGCAGCAAACTCTGTCAAGCTAATGCATGGAAAAAAGGCCGAAACCATTATTGTAAAGAATAAGATTGAAGAATATGTAGGGATCATCACCGATAGTGACATTTTAGATAAAATTGTCATGAGAGGAGAGGATTCTGACCAAGTCAGCATCAAGACAATAATGTCATCTCCGCTTATTACTATCTCAGCAAAGGCAAATGTAAGACAAGCCCTAGAATTAATGAGACTCAATCTGATCAAAAGAATTCCTGTTACTGATAATGTGCATATTTTGGGTATGGTGACCCAAGAAGGTCTGGCAAACGCCATTAGAACTTCTGTACTTGAACGGCAATTTAGAAGCTACAGGGTTGTAATAAGAGAAAGATACAAACCAATTTGGGGTAATCTTGGATTTATCCTTCAGTTCTCTGGTTTGCTGTTTATCGCTCCGGCCATTTTAGCCACAGCATTAGGGGAAGTTGTTTCCGCAACTGGAATTTTTCTTGGTATTACGACGATGTCTGTAACAGGGTTTATCCTCAATGCTTATGGAGAAAAAACGCCAATGAATCTCAGACAGGCGTCGATTCTTATGGTTTTTAGTTTTGTTCTACTCAGTTTCTTTGGAAGTATTCCATACATGTATGTTAATCCATTTGGTGAGGGAATTGACCCCCTCACACTTGTGATAAACAGTTTCTTTGAAAGTGCATCAGGTTTTACAACGACTGGGTTATCCATGTTAGTCCATCCCGAAGATCTCCCAAAGAGTTTTGATTTTTATAGAGCGTTTACCCAGTGGATAGGTGGCTTAAGTTTCGTATACTTGGTAATTACATTCTTCTATCCTGAAAGAAAGCTGGCCCACATGAAAGGGATGCTAGGTGGAGGAAGTCTGAAGCTAAAGCAATTGATACTTACGATAGGAGTTATTTTTAGTATCTATACCATTTCCCTGTCTATTTTATTGTACATATCAGGAAACCATGATATTATCTCTAACATTTCGCTAGTATTTAGCGCTGTAACAGGAGGCGGTTTTGTCCCTTCATCTACATCTTTAGTTTCTGAAAATTTTTTGGAATTATATGTAATAATGGCCGGCATGGTAATTTCCGCTCTTCCATTTGCTTTTCATTACGCCGTATTTAGTAAAGAGATGCATACTACAAAAATGCGTCCTGAAGTAATATTATATTTTGGAATTATCCTTACTGCAATCCCCATTTTCACATATTTTCTTTTTTTGTCAGACTCGACTACAAACTTTATGAGTGGGATTTTTCACACGGTAAGCGCTGCCACGACTACTGGATTTCAATATATTGATATAACGCTTTTGTCTGATGACGGCAAGATCTTATTAATAATTTTAATGCTTATTGGAGGAACAGCGTTTTCTACTGCTGGTGGTATAAAGGTTGGAAGAATATTACAAATAGTTCAGAAATTAACTAAAAAGAGATTCTCTGCAGACGTTACAACCAGATCTATCTCAGCAGTGTCTTCCAGATATAACAATGCATATCACGGCTTTGGAAGAAAATCCGATGTTCAGAAGGAAGAAAAAACTTTCAATGAAGCGATCCTCGTTATAGTCCTTTTCATCTTCATGTCTTTTTTTACTGGTGCACTTTTGTCAATCCTTAACGAAAAGAACTTTTTGGATTCTCTATTTGAATCAGTATCAGCACTGACCACCACGGGATTATCAGCAGGTATAACAAATATTAACGCTGATCTGTTATCAAAAGTATTACTAAGCATTAATATGATTACTGGCAGGTTTGAAATAATTGCAGTAATATACCTATTTTTAGAATTTTCAAAGAGAAAAAAGCATTGATTTTTTGATGGATTAAAACTCCTCAAATTCGATGTCTTTCTATTTATTCTTTATTTTAGGACCAAAAACTTAATACTTGACTTTCGTTAAGAGTGGATTCTCTGTCTGAAAAGATATCATCCAGATTTTATTTATCAAGCCCCCTCATATTAAAAAGTCACCCTTCTAATTTGAAATACTTTTAATTGTGAATAAAAATAGATAAGGAGAAAGATGGGGAGAAACCGACTATTTCATTTGGAACCTAAGAACGATAGTCCCCTAATAGGGAACTATTTTTCATTCTAATATTCACTGAAATTTCAAGTCGAGTTTGTCATGACTTGATTGAATGCATTCTATGAGTTCTATTATGGAGTAGGATAAATGAAATCCCATGATTACTGCCCCTATTTGCACAGATCAAAAAGAAGGAACTATTAATTAAATGATCAAACTTTTTTGGATCAAAATCACTAATTCGTAGATCTTAGAGGATTATTTTACATTTTGAATAGATTAGGTTAAAAAAAGACTCACAGGATATGATAATGAATTTGTACGTCCACCTTTATCATGGAACCCATAGAATAATTTTCTATTGAAATAATATAGTATATACTTTTATAATTTGAATTTCATTAAAGCATAATGAATACCAAGAATTCATTGAATTTTGTGTTTCTAGCAGGATTATTAGCAGCGACGATTGGACTATTGCCATTGCTGAATTCAAATAATGCCCTTGCGCAAACCAATTCAACATCTAATACAAGTTCGACAAACATGACAGGTGGAGACAATATGATGATGAAGAAAGATGGTTATGCCAAGCCTATGATGAGCAAAGATCATAAAAAGTATGAAAAAATTAATGGAACATTGAATATGATGGAAACAATGTATCAAGCTATTGGAGATAAATTTAACGTAACACTTTCAGATGCCATAGCCACAGCCGAACAGTCAGTAGGTAATGGTTCTATGGCAATGTCAGCTAATGGTGAAGAGAAGGACGGATTCCTAGTAATTTCAGTCGTACTTGGGTCCCCTGACATGAAATTCACTAAAGTACTGGTCGATCCAGGAACTGGTTTAGTATTACAGACAAAACCTATTTCGATGATGGAATGGATGAGTATGATGCATTCTCAAGGTCATGAAGACAAGGGAATGAAAGGAATGCATAGTGGTGGCGGTGGTCAAGGATATGGCGGTCAATATGGTAAGGAAATGAGAGGCATGGGCATGCATAGTGGTGGCGGAGGCGGTCCAGGTTCAGGATGGTAGTAGTAAATTAATTTCATTAGTTTAATTACCTCGACCTCTATTTTTTAAATGGTTTTTATTGTTTTTTTTTGTCAGGAAGAGATCTTGAACTTTTTGATATTTTTGATAGTTTGGAACAAATCACATTCGAATTGCAAAGAATATGTTCAGTTTGAATTTATAGTAAATTTTTTTTAATCGCTCAAATCATAGAAATTATATAATTAGAATGGTATAATCTTAGTAGAAGGATAAGAATGTCTGATCCTAACCAAAATGAACTAATTAGAAATACAATAACCCTATCTGAACTTGAAATTGAAAAGATTTCAAAGTTGTATCAAAGAGCTTTAGATTTAACTTCCGCTCATGGACAAGCTCAATTGACCAATGCAAATCCAGATTCTTCTACATCAGACTTAACCAACAAGAAACGACAGGCTTGGCACGAGGTCCAAAGTTATTTGGAAGAGCTAGGAAAAAAATATAATTATGACCCTGAAAAATATGTAATAAACAAGATTACTAGGAAGTTAGAACTCTATAGGCCAATTCCTTAAAATTTTTGATTTCTTATCTTTATCCAAACATACTCCATAAGTATAAATTTGTAAGTTGTTTTATTGTGTATTGTATCGATTCTGATTCTATCCTTGCCGATAAAGAAGATTAAAAAATACTCTTGCTTATACCCTACCTAAGTAAAAGTATAAACAGGCCATCTTGTCACTTGCTTGAAAATATCTTATAGATATGTTCTCCAGTATCGCAATCATCATCTGGGTCATCTGCCAGAATCTGAAGAGCGTAAGCTTTTGATACATTTGTAATAACTATTTCTTTAGGTATGTACATGGCTAAATTACCCTTAAATTTTGGCTCACCAGTAGCGGTCTTATGATTAACACATTCTCCGATCTGGAAATTTTTTATATCAAAATGGTCAACGCTATAATACGGCTTGTTGCCATCTTCGTTTAAAGCAACTGAAGCTGCAAAAATGCCTTTATCTGTTACAAATGTATAAGCATAGTAACTCTCATCTCCCCCACTTACTGAAAATGATCGACCAGGCTGACCTTGTAGCTCCATGAATGGGACTCCATTATTTAGGCCAATATCGGTTATAAGGAAGTCCTCTCTGTGAAAGACCGCGAAAGCATTCGGAATACATAAAGCAGAAAATAAACCTATTCCTATAATGATTAAAACTAAATTTTGCACAAAATTTCTATATTTCTTTGGTATTTATCCTTTTATTTGATAATTTCTGTAAAATCTAAAGTTATTGTTTAGGTATTAAATACTTCATTCTACTAGTCTAATAGAATCATAGATTTGGAATTTAAAGATATAATGATCTTAATCCATAAATTGGGTCGAACGTATCTTTGTACTAATTCCTCGAAAAATTCTTTATGACTTCAATAAAACACCTTGTGCCTTTTCTTAGTAGATCAAGATTAGTGAATTCATTAGGCGAATGCATCTTATTTGGCAATATAGTACTTCCAATGCAAATCGAATCTACATCTAAGACATCTTTAAAAACATACATGGGGCCTGTGCCCGATGAGGAGACGTTTAAAACGACGCCACTAAATATCTTTGAAGCAGAGTCTACAATTAATTTTACATATGGATTATTCAATGGTGTTCTAAAAGAAGGTTCACCGCTGAGATAGTTAATGGTTACTTCTTTTTCTGAATAACCCTTTGATCTCAAGTATTTTACTAATTTATTAAATTGTATTAGTGGATCCATATTTGGTACTAACCTAAAATCCATCTTGACGGTAGCAGTTGAGGGAAGAATTGTTTTTACTCCTTTATTGGTATAGCCTGCAACTAGTCCGGAGATATTGCAGGAAGGTTCTATCGCTAGGGCTTTTTTTATCTCGTAAGAAGTTTGGCCCTTTATGAAACTGGATATACCGTATTCTTTTTTGAATTCGTCCTCATTAAAAGGTTCATTTGCTATTAATTGTAATTCCCTGTCACTCAGAGACATTACCTCGTCATACCATCCTTTAATGAGAATTTTTCCATCATTGGCGTTATACAATAAAGACAACAAATGTACTAATCTCCACGCGGGACTTTCGATTGCAACCGCTAAACTGGAATGAACGTCCCGGCTAGGTCCATGTACCTTAATTTCTACATTCAAAATTCCTTTTTGTCCCAATGAAATTATCGCTCTATCATCTTTATCGATATAACCGCTTTCCCAGATAACCAGATCAGATTTAAATTTTCCCTTAAACCGTTGAACGTATTTAATCAAGTTTGGACTTCCAATCTCTTCCTCCCCCTCTATTAGAAATTTGATGTTGCAAGGAACATCTCCTGTCTCTCTCAAAAAATATTCTACGGCCTTTATTCTTGTGATTAGTTCTCCTTTATCATCTGAGGACCCTCGACCGTATATGAGATTGCCTATTACTTTTCCACTAAAAGGATCCTCGTTCCACTTTTCAATTGGATCCACTGGCTGAACATCATAATGATTGTAAAACAATATTGTTTTTCCGCTGGGATTAGTTTTTGATTTGACCTCGCCAAACACTACAGGCGGTATTCGGCTGGTAGTTCTGCTTTCGACTTGTTCTTCAAAGTCTAAGAATAAAAGCTCTGTTTGAATGCCAGCATTTTTCATTAAATTAGACAAGAGGATTGCACACTCCTCTAGACCTTGATTGGTCGCAGAAATGCTTGGCTGCCTGATCAAAATTTGCAAGTCCGATATAAGATCATTCATTTGATCATCGGTCAACGAGGTAGGAAGCAACATATTATCCAATTAGTTCATCTGTCTCCCAATATACCACAATAATTAAAAAACCTTCCTTGTTCCCATATCCTGCCTGACTCATTTCACACACATTATTATCTATTAAAATTTTGTTAAATGAATTAGATGAAAATTTAACTAAACAAAAAGATAGAAAATAATAATATAACAAATGTCGTGAAAGTCTAGAGGAGAGGAGAATTGTTTTTTGTTTTATCCCAAACATGTTGGATAATTTCGGATACTGTTTGATAAACATTCCCATTGTAGGTAGAATCCCATAATCTAGTAACGTATTCCCCAGGGGATGTCTTGTTTTCTAGTCTATTTTCCAGGATTCCAATAAATTCAGGTCCAAGGCCCAAATCTTTCAATCCTTTTTTTGCTACGTGTAACTGAGTCTTGGCAGTTTCTGAGATATTGAAATGAGTTTTAGTATTGTACCCCGTACGTATGACTGCTAGCCTTTCTTCTCGTATGGATGATAATGGCCGTAATGGTTTTCCCTCCAAAATTGAGCGATATAAAAATCCGATAAAAAACTCTATCATTGCAACAATTTCCTTTGGTGTTGGCTGGACCGACATTATTCTAGTTTCAACCCTATAATACGGGGAATTCAACCGAATCCTAAGATCATCATGTCTATCTTTTTCAAGACCAAAATAATCATTAGTACCATCTGGACCTGGCCTTGAGGCAATATAGTCTATATAATCTTCGACTCGGTCTAGATATTTTGCAATGGCTGGAAATCCAGAATTTTGCTGTTCTGAATGATCATATAAATAAACTCGTGGCTCATAAAGTGAGAATAGTTTGCCTGCAAATAATCTACTATTTGAGCCTAACAATATTGCTGATGGTAACAAATTTAAAATATAATTGAACATGTGTGTAGTATAGATTGGATTTAGACCTTGTAAGTGAAGGTGAAATCCTTGTATCGCAGTGGCAATATCACGTGCCTTAAATGCTTGACCATCAATTTCGATATTTGGGAATTTTTTTTGCCATTCATAGATATTCAGATAACGCTCTTTTCTTGTAATCAACTTCTTTTTAAATATCTCGGGTGAAGGATTTCCTCCAAGGAAAACGGGGATTACATTCCTATTCTTGTAGACCTTCTTAATTGTGATATTCAGATAATCTATGAATTCTTCAAAAAAAACATTTACACTTGACAAACCGTGCATTGAGATTGGTGCAGTTTTAACTTCAAATTGACACTTTCCATACTCCGCATCTACGTCATACTTGGTACTTAATTCCTTTATCAATGGATGTGCATTTACAGGCAATGATTTATCATCAAGCAAACAAATTTCAATTTCAACGCCAACCCTGTAGATTTCGTCCAGACGTCGAAGGTCATCTTGAATTCTTCTTTTTAACCCAAGAGTTTGGTCTGCCAAGATATTATTCAAATTTGTTAAACCTATTAATGAAATATAGTATAAATTTCTTTATATAATTATTCGTGTAAAATCTAGTATAACATGTAGATATAATGTGTAAGAATATAGTTCATATAGATCCCATTAATAAAGGTAAGATAGCTCTACACTACCATCCTAGCTTGATAGCCCTTTTTTGTTAGTATCATTTTAAATTCTGTTCTTGTGACTAGTCACATACATATTTAACTCAAACCAATATTTCAAGAACATCATATTATCTTAATTATGTTTTATCAATTAGAATCGTTTATATCAATTAGTAATGGCTTTGATTTATAGTTATTTACAGTAACCTCTTTATGACATTTATAGCACAAAGTTCTCAAATTATTTTCATTGTGGAGAAATTCCAATACTGTCTTAATTTTATCTTCTAATGTGTCAAAATTATACCCCAAAAAAGTATAGTAAGATTTTGGTATAATATGGTCACATTCAAGCCAATTTGCAATTTTCTTATTATGCCTTTTCTTTTTATTCAATTTTAACCCACAAATTTGACAGGTGTAATTATCTCTTTTCAAAATGTTATTCCGAATATTGCGCCAATAAAAATTCTTATTATACCACCTCGTAAATTCAACGCTACATTTCCTGGAACAATATTTTCTAAAAGGTTTACATACCAAATTTCCACAATCATTATTTCTGCATTTTTGATTACCTTCTTCATCTAGTCTATCAAATTCATTTATGTATACAATTAATCTTAAGATTTTTTTGGAATCCACCTCTTTGAGCACGGTCAAGGGAACATTTTTCTCTGTTTCTTCATATAATGTGCGATCTTTGGTGGGTAACGAATGTATAGAGGTAACTACACTGCCACTGAGTTTCTTTGACTTTTTGGACTTTGTTTTTCTTTTTCTCTTTTTTACTATCATCTAATTCAATCCTTTTTCAGTATCAAGAATCAGGTACCTATCTACCAAAATCATGATAATGTTTAGTAGGTCTAGGGCCAAAGCCATATAGATCTATAGGTGGCAGGAGCAGTGGCAGGAGCAGTGGCAGTAGCAGTAACAGAAGGAGACAGTTCAGTGGTATTGTCAAAGTAGATAGAAAATTTATACAATCCCACTTGATTTTTGAGAAATGCTAATTCATTATTATTATTATCAGTAGGGGAGAAAAATATCATACCTGCGTAAAGAAGTTTATTACCCGATTTGTCTACAATTTGATCAATTGCATCCCATTTTATGATACCTCCGTTTTCTGTTAGGAAAATACCAGAGCCTTGGGCGTAGTTCGGACCTGGTTCAGCTTTAAGGCCAGTGCTTTGAGGTTTGAATTCAGAATAAGTTCCGTGGATGTGGGAATCTTCGATATAATACCCTACATTGTACGTTACTAATGAAGCATTTACTACGCCTCTTTCAACAAAAAATTGAACTTCTTTATAAGTTGCATTTGATTTTTCAATCGGGATTTTATCTAGTATTAGTGTAGTATTTGATATATAAAATGGGTTTGAAAAAATTAATGTAGAAGAATTGTTGTTTTTGTCTGTTCTTGACAAATTATTATTTTCAAGATAACTTTGAGACTCGCTGGGAAATGATTCATTACGCGCTTGGACGTTAGCAGGTTCAACTGACTGGAAGGCAGAGAGGATGAAGTAGATAACTAGAAAAGATGATGTGATATAGACACTGTAAGAAATTTTGACAGGTTTCATAGGTTTGAGATCATTATGTTGATTTTAAGAACTGTTTAATAAATTTTAAAGCTCCTATAAACATTTAAAAATACGATAGAAAAATGAATACTTATTTAATTTGAACAGCATAGGCAGTGTTGGCTTTCCAAGCAAATCACTATTTGTAGTTACTTTTATGATTCTAAGTTTAACCTTTTCTATCATGATTATAGGCGTTTATCTTTCGTCGATTCATCAGGGCTATTCTTGCAAGACATGGCCCCTATGTCCTAATGGCTTTGACTTTCCACCACCGGAATACTTTTATGAACACTTTCATCGGTTTTTGGGACTGATCTTGGCCCTGTCACTATTTTCATTTACGGGATTTTCACTTGTCAAGGTTAGAAACAGGAATTTGAGCATAAAACTTTCTATTGCATCTGCACTGCTTGCTACACAGATAGTTCTCGGATGGGCAGTGATTGCGACCAAATTGCAACCCATTATTGTGGCAAGTCATCTTTCCACTGCGATTGCGTTGTTTGGGATATTGGTAGTTACTTTGATCTCGTTGCAGCATGAGATGAAATCATAGAATTTTAATTTAGTATCATAAAACCAAAAACAGTAATTAGCATAAAAAAAGGATTTAGTATATTTTAAATTTTTGTAAGTTTAAATAGGTTTAGCATATTTATCTCCATTCCAAACCGATCCTCACTCTGTTTCATGTACTTGTAAATTTTGAGTAATTCAACAAAATCCTTCATAATGCTAAAATTTTGAGAGATCCGCTTTTTTATAAAGTTATATACACTTGTATAAATTTTGAAGGTTGATAAAACTTGCGAAAAATATCGCTCCTTGTCGTATAAATTGTCTACGAAAAGTTGAGCACATATGGTAGATGGGATGATACCCTCTCCTAAAAGTGCATATACTGTTCCTATCGACTCTCCCACCCCAACAGTTTTATTTCCATCACTAAATGGAAGGCATTTTGAAGGAGGTGTAATCCTAACAGGTCGACCTACTTTCTTAATGACTTCGCATGGATATTTTTTCATAAATGAATCCATAAAAGCATGAGTTTGTTTTCTTCTAAAGTCTCCTGAGCCTATATGTGCATATCCGTTGCCCAAGGGAAAATACCAAAAGTAACCTGATAGTAATGGAAAAGCCTTTAAATAAAAATCATCGAACGGGACCTGATCATATTTTACCTTGTATTGAATACATGGTATCCATAATTCATCACTTAACTTGGGTAAATAATGTCTGTGAAACCCAGTAGAATCAATAATCAAGTCAAAATCTTGTTCGAGATTTTTCTTGTTTGGTACTTTTTCAAATATAATATCCGTGCCACTTATCATATCTTGAATTAGTTTTAATTTATCATAACTTATCATACCTTTTAAATTAATATCAATTTTGTTGTCTGAGTTTATCCCAGTCCCAATATCGACCCTCATTGTTTTTCCATCATGTAAAACATAATTGTCAAAGTTTAGACCACATATTTTGGCATAGTCTCTCATCACATTATCACAAGTAGCCCATGCACAGACAGCATCATGCTCCTTCTCTGGCATTCTTTCAAAACCTTGCACACGAACATCGTGCAGATCACTAAGTTGATTCATCAAATACGCACCTGCGACTCCTATCCCAACTACAGCAATCTTCATAATATCAGAACATAGCGTTAATGACAAATAAATTGATTTCACTAATCGGAAGACTAATGGATATGATTAAAAAGAAGATCTCAAGTAAGTAATGTATTAGATGGTTGCAAATAGGGCTCCTAGACCAAAAAAAAGGAAAATGGCGGGTCCGTTAAGGGCTGGCATCGCATTAATAATCCTTGGTGCAATTCTTGTGGGATTTGGAAGTTTGTTTGGCAGAGAAGCAATGTCTATGTATGGTTTCATAGTTGTCGTCGGCGGATTCTTCTTGTATTTTGTGTCTTATTACTATCTGGATAGACTACAAAAACGCAATATTAGTAAGCCACGCAGATAATTATCAGAATCGGAATTGAAAATTAACAGTAGATTTTAAAAACAATGAATGCTAGTTATTTGTCATCTAGAAAAATAATGGATGACATTTTATTCAAAAGATATTATAGTAAAAACATGGGGATCTCATTTTTTTACAATTCCTCCCTCTTACCCCAGAATGAATCCTCAAATGATGATGCAAACCATAGCCTTAATTTAAGAAACAATGATTTGCAATTCAATCTAATCAAATTATCAAATGAAGCAAATGTTGGATTGAGAATTTTTGGTTTAGAAAAAGGGTTGAAATCATCACTTGGTGATATTGAAATTTTGATCGAGGATGCAAAAATTCAACCGCATGAGATAAATGGTAATAAGACAGCGTACACTACTAGTATTTATCCCTCTGAATCTGGGAATATAAAAATAAAACGCTTCCTCGTATCTCATGATGGCCAAGGATATCTTTTAGCATTTCAAAATAAAGTCGAACAATTTGAATCTGAAGAAAGCCAAGACACATTTGATACTATTCTTGATACTTTCAAATTTTTAAAATGAATAGCAGAATCTAAAAATGGGTTAGCCCGATTGTACATCTCAAAGAAATGGTAGGTTTTTATCCAAAGTTATAACTTATTCCTAAAATAAGTTGATACGTGATGTTCCTACTGCAAAATTGGTAATAATATCTGAATTAACAGGTTGTCTCTTCGGATGTTACCTAGTATTCGGTTAGCCAAATATATAGTTTAGAATAAAAATTACCGCTATTTCTGTCAATATTAAACACAATAAACAAATCTAAATGAATATCTTTGATACTAAATTACATTTCAAATATGCATTGGATGATGACTTTACGTAGCAGTAAACACACAAGTTATACCATGAAAATAGAAATCTGAGAAATTTATGTAGCAGTTTAGTTATCCAATAAAATAAGAAGAGATCAAAAAAAGTATGCATTCAAAATAGACTAGATGACGCTGTGAGAAAGGGTTCCAATCCATAACCTTAAGTGATTTGATCATTCAAGATATATTGCGGGCTTAAAAGGTCTAGAGAACCTTGCTTTATTTTTAGGATCATAAATTTTGGGATCATCTTCGTAGCATATTTTGATACAAGATTCTTCGATGTCAAATTCGGAGGATATTAGTCCGGTTCCATCCTTCAACGCGCTGTATTCATCAAACAAACCTATATTTGTCCTCCTTTCTTGTTCTACAGGAGACAATGAAAGTACGTCCTCATTAATTTTTTTTATGAAATCCGTATTTCTTTTTATTAGATTCTTATGCTCAGTAGATATTGAAATATCCGAAAGTAGTGATTTCATAACGAGTCCAAAATTCTTGGTCTTTGCGTTTGTCACCAAATTTAAGACTTTATCATACAAGTGTTTCTTGTCATTTGAAGATAGGTATACATAAATATTTTTTATGTGGGTGCTTTTTGTCACCTTCAAAATTTTATGCAAATCATCTATAATATTTGAAATCTCGTGTTCGTTCTCATCCGTAACAGGATTGACAAACTCACTTTTTACGGTGGGCCAATCGTCCTGAAAAATGGATCCTTTTTTTGGTTCTAATAATTCCCACAACTCCTCTGCAAGAAACGGACAAAAAGGAGCCAACATTTTGATTCTTGTTTTAAAAAAGTATGAAAGGACATAAAGATCTGTATTTTTATTGGCAATATGCTTAGATCTCGATTCCTTTCTTTTCTTGTACCATTCAAAATCCTTATCCATTAAATATAGCACGTTATTTAGGGCATCTCTTATTCGCATTTCGTCAAATGAATCAGTAATATCTCTGATAGTAGAGTTTACCCGCTGTAGTAACCACTTATCCTCCCATTCTAACTCACTCAAAAGGCTAGAAAATTCATCGTCTGTACTTTTAAGATTAGTAGCAGTTTTTTGCTTTAATTCAAAGTCTTTACCAAATTCATAAATTTCATTTAATCTCGAATATATCCCCTTCAGGGTTGAAAAAGAAAAATCAACATCTTGTAATAATTCTCCCAAAACCATCATGGCCACCCGTATTGAATCGGCGTTAAACTGCTTTATGGTACTTCTCAATGGGATTATGTTACCCATGGACTTTGACATTTTCTTTCCGTCCATTAGAACCGACCCATTGACTACTATTTGTTTTGGCCACAAAGATTTCGGAAAAATTATTGAATGATTAAAGATAAAAAATGAAAGGTGATTTGGGACTAAATCCCTCCCTGAATGCCTTGAATCTAAAGGATAATAATACTTGAATTCAATACGAATTTGTTTAGATTGAAGCAAAAACTCTGCTAATATCGATTTATCCAAATTCGAATCAATCTGGATTGGAGTCAAATCGTCTGAAAGGTTATCATTTTCATCTAGTGCAAGGAAATAACCAGACTTTACGTTCAATAGAACATAGTCAAAAAAAGTATTATCGACATATTTGTAATATTTATCCAAATTATGCAAATTTACATATTTAGAAATAATATAATAAACCATGTAAATAACAGAATCAGACAAACTCTCGACTATCCAGTCTTTATCCCATGGCAATGGTGTACCTAAGCCAGTTTTTCTCGCACAAGCTCTAACTTTAAGCCAATCAAATACGTTGTTGAATTCCTTAATTATTTCTGTGGGTATTATTTCCATTTTGTTTAAACATTCAAGAGCTAAGGCTTTCCATCGAGTATTACCATAATTTAGAAACCATTGGTTATTCAATAATTTGACATAACATAATGTCCCACATCTACAATAAACTGGTTTGTTGGTCATTTCAAAAAACGGAACAGATTCTTGTAAAGCATTTAAACGTTCCTTGACCAGGTCTTTAGCTTTTGAAACGGGCATTCCCGAATATTCAAAACTTTTTTCGTTCATTATCCCACTATAAAATTCTAATGAGTATAATTCGGATGTCGCCTTCTCCAAATTAGGATCATTTTGATCGGATATACTAAATTTATCTAGAAAAACCATAGAAGGAATTAATTCATTATTAAAATAATTGTCGCCTGTTGTATTAACAGATGGAGGTGTTGCATTAGTAACAGTTTGTTTATTAACGTTTGCTAATAATTGGTCATATTGTTCTTGAATTTTAGATTCTATTATTACTATGGGATTCAAGGAGACCGAACCTAATTGATCAGGGTGATCTGACGCTCGTTTTTTAAAATCCAAAAGGGCTTGCATATCAAATGGAGCGTGACCAGGAACCGACATTACGAGCCCACTGCCTTCGTCTAGTGTGACAAAATTTGCAGGCAAGATTGGTATAAATTGTTTAGTCAGAGGAGCCTGGACTAAAGCGCCTATCAATTCTTTGCCCAAGAGCGTCTTTGTTATCTTTATTGAATAATTTAGATATTCTAATTTCTTTGCAGCGGACCTGCTTAAGACCCAATTTTCAGTTTCATTTACTAGTACTACAATATACTCTTCATCAGGATTTATCCACAGATTAGTCACTCCAAAAATAGTCTCTGGTCTTAGTGTAGCGACAGGTATGACTACGTTTTCTTCTTTAAGGTTGAATTTGATTAAGGAATACTCCGTGAATGATGGCTCAATGTCACCCAACGTGTCATGCTGACTAACTGGGTTTGAGTCATTGGGACACCAGCCTACTGGGTGGGACCCTTGTTCGATCACCCCGAGTTTTTTGAGAGTTTCAAATTGCCAAGATATTAGTTTCTTATATACAGGATCAATAGTTGTAAATTCGCGTCTCCAATCAATCGAATACCCCATCTCCTTCATTCCAGCTTTTATCTCGCTATGGAAATATTGGGCTATATGAAGAGGGTCTCTAAAAGTGAATATATCATCGTCACTAATATTGTATATTTTTCTGAAATTTTCTATTATTTCTTTATCTTCCGCTTGTACCCTCTTTGCCATACCAAGAATCGGAGTGCCCGTATAGTGAAAAGCCATAGGAAAGAGTACATTATATCCTCTTAACCTCTTGTATCTGGCATGCACATCTGCTATGGTGTAGGTTCTCCCATGTCCAATGTGCTGCGGTGAGTTTGGATATGGATAGGCAACCGTAATAAAAAATTTCTCTTTGCCTGAAACGGGATCTGACGTATTTATCGCATTTTGTTCCCAAATTTGTAACCATTTGCTTTCAATTGAATTCCAGATATTAGTCTCCATCTACCTTCCCTATCCTCAATTAAACAATTCGGCGACAGTTATTTCAAAATTCGGAACCTGACTCTCAAAAGTATTTTTTTTTAATAAAAATGGTTTAGAAAACATGGATTTATCAAAAAAGCATGGAATATAGACATGATTAGACTGGGATAAAAATGACAATTGATCAAGGTTAAGGTAATTTAATTTCACAATTCTAAAAAAATTGTTGCCTGTTATATTTATGTTGTCAAATCAAAACTAAGGAAATAAGAAACTGGCCTTAAATAGCGGCCATCAAGTTTTTTTACTGAATGGTTGGCCATGAACTTGGAAGCTAACCATTGAACGCATCAATTATTTAGTATTCCAACTAGTTTTATGGTAAAAATCGATTTGGAATATGTTCTGAAACGCTTAATTTGACCTTGCAAGGAAATTAATATGTAATTGAATAAGTACCAAAATTATTCAAAGTATAAAAACGGAATAATAATCCCTTCTTTGATTGGTACAGTTTTATTCATTGTTCTTTATTCTTATTCTCGCCTTACTACCCCGGGAGGCGAAATATTCTTGTCTGATTCCTTATACTCGCTTGCTGCAACAGTACTTATAGCATATTTAGCTTGCCTTTTTCTTTTATTTTTAAGTGTTTACAAGTATTTTTTTTCAAAGTCAAAAATAGAAAATAATCCCGAACATCTGTTATACCATCTGCAATCTCCATTTAGGTCATCAAAGTACATACTCATTTTTGCACTATCTAGCCTGATTTATTTTGTGTTTTTTGGATTTCTATCAAATATCTTTATTTATTTCGTGGATGAAAATACTGTATTTTCAATCTATCCTATTCCCCCTCTATCTGACCATGCGACAGATGAAACATACATATCCCATTCAACCAATTCAACCAACCATCACCAAAATGCGCCGGAAAACGAAAATGATTTAAATGCATATCAAATGGGTAACATTGTTTACCCTACTTACAAACTGATTATTTGTTGTAACTACATTGGCTATCTCCCAATGCTAATTCTTCAATTAAATGAAAGTCTATCTATTCTGATAATCCCACTGAATCTGATTATAGGGATAACACTTTCTGTATTAGTTGGGTTGAATGTTGCATTAAACATATTTATTTTATCTAGAAATCGAACAATTGGAATGTCTAAGAGAAACCTATTTGGAGCTGTAGGGATCTCTACCGGATTATTTGTAGGATGTCCAACCTGCACTGGTAGTTTATTTTACTCTCTGGTAGGATTTAGCTCGATGGTGATTTTATCATCATTAAACATTTACCAGATCTTATTTGTGGTAATTAGCATACCAATGCTCTTTGGATCTCTAATTTTGATGATGAATATTCTTCGAAAAACCTATCTTAAATCTTGCCAAATAAAATGAGTAATTCATATTCCTAAAGAAAAATAGTGGATGAATCCCTTGATTGCTTTTATTCTTTATCGATGAATTCATCAGGTGAAGGAGGTTCGGGAGCAATACCTTTTCTTTTTCTTATGTCAGTTATGATATTTCTTATGACTGACTGAGGAACTGCTTGCCATGTCTTAAAATATGTACTCCACATTGCCTTACCAGCTGTTCCTCCTCTCATCAATTCAGACAAATCAAAAGTTTCTGAGGCAGGTACTTCGCCTAAGATAATAGCTATTACACCCTTTTGGTCCACATTTAGCAATTTACCTCTCTTACCGGATAATATGCCGGCTACAGTACCAATTTGCTCCTGTGGACATTTCACTTCTATCCCTAGGATGGGTTCTAACAACACAGGGTCGGCTATCAACATGGATCCCAACATAGCTCGTCTTGTTGCAGGCATCAGTTGAGCCAAACCCCTGTGTGCTGGATCCTCGTGAGGGACAAAGTGGTGTAATATAAAGCGTAAACCTCTGACAGATTCTTGAGCGATTGGTCCTGAATGAATTACATCCTCAAATCCGGACTTTATTGAATCCATGGACTCTTGAATGAACTGAACTCCTTTTGTTTCGTCAGAAAGCATATTTCCTGTTGGGTCAACAGTTACGACGCTCCTGGCATCATCTGTAGCCCAACCTTTTTCCCTAAGGAGGCGTGACATTTCCTTCTTGTCCATATCCTCGCGTAATTGTCCCGTCCTAATCATATCAATAACTTCCTCACTCAATGGTTCTACTCTTAAAAATATCTTATTGTGTTTGTTTGGAGATTTGCTCATGATTGGTCCTGCTCTACCTCTAATTGTTTCTCTGTAATTGATCAAAGGTTGTGTTGTTTTAATATCTAAACCTAATTCTTGCAACAAGGATGTTGCAATTTCTAGGTGCAGGACACCCATACCAGCCATCAACGTTTCTCCAGTTTCTTCATTGATCTTTACAATAAGATTTGGATCCTCTACGGTTATCCTTCTAAGCCCTTCAACAAGTTTTGGTAAATCTTTTGGATGCTTTGGTTCTACAGCGATGGTAACTACGGGTTCAGAAACATATTTTATTGATTCAAATGCAGGAACGTTTTTAACAGTGGATATCGTTTCACCTGCCACAGCATAATCTAAACCTAGTAAAGCAGGAATATTACCACATGGGATTACACTTACTACCTCACGTGTGTTACCCATATAAATATTCACAGATTGTACTTTACCTGATCTCTTTGCATCTATAAGAAAAACTTCGTCTCCGTCTTTGATCGTACCAGAAAACAATCGACCAGTCGCGACTCGACCGGCTTGTGGATCAACATTAATTGTTGTCACCATCATCAAAACCGGCCCATTTTCATCGCAATTTAAGAGTGCCTTTCCAATGTCAGAATCCAAATCACCCTGCCAAATTTTTGGAATTCTATATTTTTGTGCCACATGGGGAGGAGGATGATGCTGAACTACCATTCCCAGTACAGCGTCGTGCAAAGGTGCTCTTTCGGAAAGCTTTTTGATCGATGTAGGATCCGTCGATGTGTATGCATCATAAACGTCTTTGAAGCTGATCCCTTTTTTCTGTGCCACCTTAAAATTAAAACCCCATCTATCCTTTGCGGACCCGAAGGCAACTGTATTTCCCTGAATGCTTACCTTCCATTTTTCCTTTAGTTCAGGCTCGGCATAGAGATCTACTAATCTGTTAAACTCTGCAATAATGTTAGAAAGCCACTTTTGCATGGCCGCTGGATCCAAACGCAATTCTTTGACCAGCCTGTCTATTTTGTTTATGTATAAAACTGGTCTAACCCTTTCCTCTAATGCTTGTCGGGTCACTGTTTCGGTCTGAGTCATTATCCCTTCTACCGAATCTGAAACTACAACTACCCCATCAATTGCTCTTAGGGCTCTAGTTACTCGACCAGTAAAATCAATGTGCCCAGGAGTATCTATCATATTAATGACATATTCCTTGCCATCATCATTTTCGTAAAACAGGGTCACATTTGCTCCTCTAATTGTCATTTGTCTATTCTGTTCGAGTTTCATAGAATCTAAGGCCAATGCTTGTCCTGCAACGCTTGGGGAAATAATTCCCGAAGCAGCCAAAAGACTATCACTCATTGTAGTTTTACCATGATCTACATGGGCAATAACCCCGAAATTTCTAATTTGATCTTTATTTCCAATTATCCTGAGAATATCTTGAGTCGATTTAAACTTGGGCATTCTATATTTCAAAAAAGTTTTTTTAGGGTTATTAAACCTTCCTTGAGGATGATAATCAATGCAAACCTTTCCAAACGAAACGCACAATTTAACTTTCTATGTTTTATTACAAAATTAAAAGAAAGATAGAAATTGATTATATCTCGGATTGGACCTAAGTTTTCGGATGAGACAGGCTAACTCCGAAGCCATAACAACGAGTCCGTCTAGTAGAATATCGAATGTCAATGATCGCTTGAAAAGATAACTTATATGACAACAATTAATCAAAAAAAATGTTAACATGGTGCTAGAAATTAGAGTAGGACATACACCCGACGCTGATGATGCTTTCATGTTTTATGCAATAGAAAATGAACTAATCCCAATGGGAGACTTCAAAATTATACACCAAGTAGATGATATTGAAAAACTAAACAAGCAAGCAATTAATCATGAGCTAGAGATCACAGCTATATCCGCACATGCACTCGCATTTCTTGAGGATTATAAAATACTAAATAGTGGAGGAAGTTTTGGTATTAACTACGGCCCAATTATTATTTCCTTTAAAGAATCCATGGATGATATTTCAAATAGTATTGTTGGAATTCCAGGGTATATGACCTCTGCTTACCTTTTGATGTCGATAGCCCTTGGGAAACTTAATTGCTCTGAAATGCTTTTTAGCGATATTCCTAAAGCGATTGTTAATGGAACTGTAGACTATGGCCTAGTAATACACGAATCTCAGATTACGTATTCTAAGGATGATTTTAACAAGTTGTTTGATTTGGGCGAATGGTGGAATGAAAAAAGCAATGGATTGCCCGTCCCCTTAGGAATCAATGTGGCTAGTTCCAAATTGATGAATAATAATATGATTAAAGCCTTTGATTCTCTCCTGCAAAATTCAATCAAATACAGTCTAGATCACCTCGAGGAGGCTGTTGAATTTTCTGCCAAATATGGTAGGGGAACAGAAAAATCAACACTAACCAAATTTGTAAAAATGTATGTAAACGCGTATACCGTGGATATGGGAGCAGATGGAAGAAAAGCTATATCTAGGATGTTTGATATGGCACGAGAAAAAGGCATTATTAAGAATAACCCTCCCCTAAACTATTCTAATTAAAAATGGAGTTCTAATTCGTATTTCTTTAGGGCTCCATCTGACGACATTCATACTATAAATTTAATAGGTTTGTATCGTCCTGTTTTTCTATTTTTGGATTCCAAAAAAATAAATCAAATTAGGATGAGGTAGGAGAACTTTAGAGTGATGGTAGCTCAAAATATCCTAGAAATTTGAAATTAAAAATAAGTGACAAATCATTGCACATCTTATTTTATTGTATTAAAAAAAGTGTCTCTTTGTATTGGATTTCGCTTAATTTCTCTGATCAGAAATTTTAGTTCTTGGATAGATATCTGATTTGGTTTACCTGCAGCCTTAAAAATTTCCTCTGAAAAAGCTGTTCCAACC
The DNA here is from genome assembly GCA_963759575.1 of uncultured Nitrososphaeraceae archaeon. GTDB lineage: Archaea > Thermoproteota > Nitrososphaeria > Nitrososphaerales > Nitrososphaeraceae > Nitrosocosmicus. The sequence goes on from CAVWZU010000002.1 coordinate 292,699, forward strand.
AAGTCATTTCCTCCATAGCATAATGCAACCTGAGCCAATTTTTTACCTAAGGCTATCCAATACACAGAGACATTTTTGAGTACTTTGCCTAGCAAAAGTCTTGATATTGCTATTATTCTTAGATCGTAAATTGATGGGCTTTCAGAAATGAGTGTATGTTCCCTTTCTAACTGTGTATTTTCCAAGCTAAATTTCAAAGGAATAAATGTTGTAAACCCACCAGTTTTCTTATTTAACTCCCTTAACTTAATTATATGATCAACAATGTCCTCGGGTGTTTCAATATGACCGAAAAGCATTGTGCAATTACCTTTCAAACCTATATTATGTGCCTCATAGGCAGTGTCTAACCACTCTTTCCCTGAACATTTGCCTAACACAATTTTGTCACGCGTAAGCTTACTAAATATCTCTGCCCCACCCCCGGGCAATGCATCCAAGCCCGCATCTTTCAACCTTTCTAAGACTTCTTTGACCGAGTTTTTGGTTACCCGTGATATAAAAAAAATCTCAGCTGGGGTAAGGGCCTTAATTATGACCTTAGGAAAACGATTCTTTATTGATTTAAACATATCTTCATAGTATTCCAACCCCAATTTGGGGTTGAATCCTCCAACGATATGTAGTTCAGTGGCACCTAGGTCATTTAAAGCAAATTCTGCTCTTTTAACAATTTGTTCATTTGATAGTGTGTAAGCGTCCTCGTCTTTTTCCTTTCTATAAAAAGCACAAAGCTGACAACTGGCAGCGCAAACGTTAGTATAATTTAGGTAGTAGGATGACACAAAACTTACGTTATCTCCACGAATTTCTTTTCTTAGTTGATTAGCAGCATTTCCTAGTAAAAACAGATTTTCATTCTTAAGTAAATCGACTCCTTCATTAAACGTCAACTCCTCACCTGACATTACCTTTTCTAAGGCAGCAGTAGGTTTTACCAGAGTATTAGACAACATAGAATATACTACGTAAAAAAATATAAGTGCTTTTAATGCCTAAAGCCATTAAGCTAAAATCAAAGAATAAATTATACTAAGATTAAGTTTAAACAATCATTGCAAAATACTCAGGTTCATCATGATATTTTTAAACACTCTGAAATTGAAGATACAATAGACAGAATGCTAGAAAATCATGAAATTAAGCTAAATGATATTATTTACTTATTAGAATCACAAGAGATTCAACGTCTAGGGTTGATAGGTAACTCCATTAGAGAAAACATGTATGGAAAAAATGTTACTTTCATAAATAATATTATACTAAATTATACAAATGTTTGTGTCACTTATTGTAAGTTTTGTGCTTTTTACAGACCACCTGGTCATGAGGAGTCTTATACAGTATCGAAAGAAGAAATTTTAAACAGGGTCGTTTTCGCTAAGGCTAACTACAATATAAAACAAGTTCTCTTTCAAGGCGGGCATAATCCGAAATTAAATACAGAATATTTTGAAGATATTTTTAGGACACTCAAAACAAAATGTCCAGAGGTTGCAATTCATGGATTGTCAGCTTCGGAGGTAGATATGATAGCAAGAGTTGACAGGACATCGCCACTAGAGGTGTTGGAGCGCTTGCAAAACGCGGGTCTAGAATCGCTACCTGGAGCTGGCGCAGAAATTCTAGTTGATGAAGTTAAAGATGTTATTAGTCCCTTAAAAATTTCTAGCCAATCATGGTTAGATATTATGGAAAAGGCCCACAGCATTGGAATAAAATCCTCCGCCACTATGATGTATGGAACTGTAGAGTCAGTGGAGCAAAGAGCTCGTCATATTCTTAAGATTGCAGATTTGCAAAGAAAAACTAATGGGTTTATGGCATTTATACCTTGGAGTTTTGAACCCAATAAAACAGAAATTCAAGGTAGTGGGCTAGTCCAACATCCTATGGGCGGTTTTGAATTATTAAAAATGATTTCAGTATCTAGGATTGTCTTTAAAGGTTTGATAGATCATCTCCAGTCATCGTGGCTCACAAATGGTATTGGGATGGCGCAATTAGCAATTTATCATGGCTCAGATGACTTTGGAGGAACTCTCATAGGAGAAGAAGTTGTAAGTGCTACTGGCGCAAGGTCCACAGAATTGTTATCTAAGAACATAATTACGGCTATAAAGGCCATGGGATATAGACCCTCAGAAAGAAATAACTCATATGATGTTTTAAAGCATTACTAAAAACTAAGAGCGAGATAATCCGGCAAACAAACCTGTTTTCAATAGCTGCTGGGAGTATGGCCCAGAGCCTTTATAAGTAGATTTATAAATGTATTTTCATAAACTTAACAATTGTGCCAGTTGGAATAGACGACATGGCTATCTACGTTCCGAAACTTTATATAGATTACAAAGACTTCGCTGAAGCAAGAGGGATAGATCCCCAAAAACTAGAATATGGAATAGGAATCAAAAAGATGGCTTTAGCCGACGCTAATCAAGATCCAGCAAGCATGGCTGCAAATGCTTGCATGAGGTTAATGAAGAATAACGATCTTAATCCCCAAGATATAGGAAGAATTTACGTAGCTACTGAATCGGGATTAGACGAATCAAAGGCAATGAATTCCTTTGTAATTGGAATGTTAGAACAGGTATATGGTGAAAGTACTCTCGAACATGCAGGCGGTATAGAATGCAAATTTGCCTGTGTGAGTGGTTCCTACGCCTTGTATGATAACACAAATTGGATCCGTGCTGGAGAGAGTAACGATAAGGCAGCTATAGTCATTGTTAGTGATATTGCAAAATATGATATTGGATCTGCAGGAGAGTATACTCAAGGCGCTGGCGCTATTGCATTATTAATAAAGGAAAATCCAAGACTGTTATCCTTTGATGAGAAAGTCACTTCAACCATTATAAAAAATGAGTATGATTTTTATCGACCCTTTGGAAAGGAGACACCATTAGTAAATGGCTTATACTCAAACTTGCTCTATCTGATTCAAGTAAGAAAGGCCCTTGAGACTTATAAGGAAAAGGCAATTAAAACTGGGATTATTCAAATTGGAAAGGATGAATCCATTATAGATCATATTGATTATATCAGCGTACATTTACCTTATAGAAGAATGGGCGAAAAGGCTTTAGCCTATCTGCTGAGGCATGAATGGAGACATTTATCTAGATGGGAGAATATTATTTCTGAAATAGGAACGGATGAACCTGTTCCCAAAGACCCCAGAGGCACTATTGAGTCAATCTTAGCGGACACTGACTTTATGAAGGCTGATGAAAAATTTAGAAGAGAGTTTATGAAAACTAAACACTATAAAGATGTTTTTGACAAGAAGATGTCCTCATCTCTGCAGGCATCCGCTGTGATAGGTAACCTATACACCGCTTCTATGTATATGGGATTGCGAAGTTTATTAGAGTTTGAATTCTTAAAGGGTGTAGATTTGTTTAACAAACGAATAGGTTTTGGTTCTTACGGTAGCGGATGTAGTGCCATGGTATTTTCTGGAGTTATCCAAGAAAACTATAAAGATCTAGTAAAACGTATGGATTTAGAAAAGGATATAGGTCAACGAACAAAGATATCAATTAAGGATTACGAAATATTACACAAGAATACTCGCAAATATGACGATGCCTTTTTGAATGCAGAGAATGAATTTATTCTAATAAACATAGGAGGCACAACAGCTGATAGAGCTGGATTTAGAGAATATTGTTATGCATCCTGATCTTTGAGTGATATGTGGTATCCGATATGACTATCTAGACTAGACATTCTTAGGTAGTCAACTAATTATTTTATACTTTATTTTTTGTTTTCTGAAAAGTTCGGCTAATACATTTGACTGTTCTCTGTTTTCAAGTTCCAAGCTCAGATATACTCCCGCTGTTCCAGCATGAATATTAGAACTGAGTCTGTCGTGAACAACCTCAACAATATTCACATTTGCTTGTGCAATCTCATCCACTATATTTCTCAGGGCCCCTGGTTTATCTTTGAGTTCAACGAATAATTTTATTAGTCTACCTGTTTGCATCAATCCTTTTGCAACTACTTGACCTAGTAAATACATGTCAACATTGCCACCTGATAATATCGACACAATGTTCTTGTTTTTTGGGATCTCCTTCTTATTTGAAATTAAATAAGCTAGTGATGCGGCACCTGCTGGTTCCGTTACAATCTTTGAACGTTCCATCAACAAGAACATAGTCTTTACTATAGAAAGGTCATCCACTAATACAATATCATCAACCTTGTCTTTTATTATATCATAAGGTAATTTTCCGGGTGATTTTACAGATATCCCATCGGCTATTGTATATCCTTCCTGAACTTTGGTAATTTTCCCCTTCTTGAATGCCTTTTTCATAGAAGGAAATGCAGTAGATTCCACCCCAATTATACTAACTTTAGGATTAATTGCCTTTATGGCTAATGACACTCCCGCTATTAAGCCACCTCCACCGATTGGAACATACACCTCGTCAATATTCTTCAAATCCTCGAGAATCTCCAGACCCACTGTTCCTTGTCCTGCAATGACATCAGGATCATCAAAAGCCGGCACAATCGTTCTGCCCTCTTTTATTGCAATCTCCTTTGCATATATAGACGATTCATCATAGTTATTTCCTTCCAAAATTACATTCGCACCATACGATCGAGTAGCTGCGATTTTGGCTGGAGAGGCATTCTTTGGCATAACTATGGTGCACGACATTTTATTCATCGCTGATGCATATGCTACCCCTTGAGCATGGTTCCCAGCAGATGCTGCTATGACGCCTCCATTTTTTGATGAAGTGTCTAATCTATCAATCATGGTTACTGCACCTCGCACCTTAAATGAACCAGTCTTTTGATAACACTCTAATTTTAGAAAAATATTATTGCCACACATCTTTGAAAAGGTATTGGATCGTATTAGATCAACTTTTCTTATTGATGTCTTTGCTAATGCCTTTTGGGCCTCTCTTATGCTGTTTAGATCTATTTTAGAAATTTTTTTTCTCAAAGAAATGGTAATACATGGTTTATTTAAATTTAATTCCGCTAATGGTAATGATAGTAATATTTTTTACTAAAGAAAGAAAAATGAGATAAATTCTTTCTGTTGGCGCCGATTTTTCTAAGTCATTTGTTATCTACCCTCCTACCCATACACTGCGGCTTTGTCTCTCTGTAATCCGCATAAGTTCATAGTCAAAATGAAATTGAGTTGAAGATGTAAGTATCCTGCTAGCAACGGTCATTTAGTCAGCAATTTCTGACCCGATACCCGAATAATAATTTTTTTATATACCAGATATCTTTTAAAATCTCAAGACATTCCCTTAACAAAAAATATGCCTTTCTATTTTTTCTTCTTTAATTCGTGTATGTCTTTCTCCGATTAGGAATTTGTCGTTTTGGGAAGAAAAGACTTAACCAATTTTTGTCAGAAAAAATGAAATGAGAAATAATAGAGGAGAACTGATGTGAAAACCCCTATATCACTTCTCACTAATGCACTTTAGCGTAAAGCAATAGCAAATTAGACATTATGGATGGCATCTAGCGAAATTTTTGTTTAGGATCTAAATTATTTAGTTTGTGTCATGATTATAGAAAATGAGAATTATTTGGAGATAAAAATTCAAGGATGAGGACAACCCTGCAGGGCATCAACGTCAGGCAATGATAAAAACCCTTCTCACGCTTTCATATTAACTAAATCCTCCGAGATTATCGAAGGATTCAAAAATATTTATCACGTGAATGTAGCCCTACTTTGGATCATCCTCACATCCTTCAAGATGTTTAGTGAATATTTCATTTGCCGTTAGTGCTTTCGCTGAATATAATTAGTAAAAACTGTATATATTGTTGATCCAGATTTTCATTCTAGATACCCAGAATCTATATGACAAACTATTTTACTAGATAATGGTTGAGATGCCACTTTCCAATAGTTTCTTAAACCAGTATCACCATATTTGGAAAAATAATACTATGCTCGTGTTATGTGCTACTCATTCACAAAAAACCTGACATGCAGGTTTAGTTATTATTAGATCATTGTAGAGGAGATTGTTCTTGCCTTTGTCTTATAATGTCATCACACCTTCGTTTTCGCTCACCTTCTCGGGGTTTTATTCGTAATTTGTTTCCACAACAAGGACAATAATTATTAGTTTCCCAATCTAAATATATCTGACAAATTTGACATCGCTTCTGTCCTTCTGCGTACCTTAGCGTGTAACCTCCACCTCCATGGGCCGCTTTATGCCTCACACAAACGCCTTTACAAACCATAAGAGATGCTATACTATCCTTGATCTAAAAACTTGTATTATGATTTTTGTTTTAGAGAATAACTACAAAAAGGAGATGCAGAAAGCAAACATCAAAGGCAACAGACCATGCGTCAGTTGGATTCTATTGATAATTCTTTTAAACGGTGTAATCTCTGGTAGATTGATTGAAGGTAATCACATTTCATATCACGGCAATTAGCCTGATATTTATTCCAATAAATGACAAAGCTATGATTTGATATATTCACGAATAAATCTGGCTGATTGCAGGATTATGCTCTTAATTCATTCTTCATCAAGTCATACAAGATTTCGAGTTCATTATTCATAGCGTCAATTGTTTCTTTTGGTATTTTTTCAAAGTTGATTACTGAAGTCTTTTCTTTAGTTTTTTTATTTTTTATCATTTCAAAATCGACATAAATTACCATACCATTTTCGCCTTGGAGCATTTTGTTTTGATCAAGCGATGCCATATCAATACGATAGGTCTCTATTGTGAGATTCTCAAGTTCCTTTTTCAACTTCGTTATTTGGTCATTGTTCTTTTCTATATCCGGGTAATTTTCCTCAATAGTTGAAGCTTTTTCTATAAGGCTTTTTGACAAATCATTACGTGTGAATAATTCTTCAAATAAATGGGTATTATCGACATCCTTATATCCTAATTTCTCAAGTTCAAGTTTTATTATTTGATCACCTTTTATTGTAATCTCATTTTTCGCACTGTAGTTTAATTGTTCCAAATCTCGAATTTGCTTAGATATTTGGATAACTCGTTTATCAACTTGATAATATAGTAATGAATGAAATTGGATTCCCATATAGATATAAAAATAAAATTTATCAATTTCTAAGCTCACCTGGAAATATAACCGACGTATATCATCAGATTTAGTTGACTGTACAGGTACACTCTGCCAGTTCTTTGATCTGGTATTTACCATCTTCTCAAGATTTTGAAAAAGAGTTACTATCTTGTTTGGATCGAATGAAGAGGTATCTATAACTGAAAAATCTGCTAGCATTACCTTGGTATTTATGGTGACGATGTTATCCCTTATCGAATTTTCAAAAACATCTTTAATATCTTCATAAAATTTATTTAAAAGGATAATTGTATCGTGGTTTTTTCCCTTTTCTTTTAGCGGTAATCGCATCTGTTTCTATCCTAATGATGACTATTTAAAATTTGAATCGATCTGTGATATCAATAGATTAAAATATCATCCCAGTGACATAATGGGTATGCCTACAGCCTATATCTTGATCAATTGTATTTTAGGAAAGGAAGAAGAAATAATTAAACAAATATCTCAAATTCCACAAGTAAAGGAAGTTCGTGGAACTTATGGTGTTCATGATATGTTCGTAAAGATTCAAACAGATACAGTAGACGAAATGAACAATACAATTACCAACAGTATACGAAAAATTAACGGAATAACCTCTACTGTTACATTGGTCTCCATCCCTGAACAGGGCGGCAGGGGCTAAATTCTTACTATTTCTTTATATGTAAAATTATAAGAAAACTGCTAATACCTACACAAATCCAACCTACAGCTCCAACTATCGCAAAAATATAATAAATTGGGATTAACAAAGCAACTGCCGATAGTGCTGCCCCAAGGCACCATATAAATAGCAAAATTTGTATATCTATTTCAGAAACCTTCAACTTAGCCCCTTATATCCTCGTCGTATCCGGCGATTGTGTTAACAACTTTTCCACAATTCCTACAGACATTAAATTCAATGAATTCAAAATCATCATATTTCCTATAAGAAAATCTATCATCATGAGTACAAAAAAATCTTTTTTATATTCTTCATCATTTATTTCGCATCTCAGGTCGATATTTTAGTGCCGCCGGTGAGATTTGAGCTCACGACAGCTCGGTCTTCAGCTTCACCCTGTTAATTAAACAGTCGAGTGCTCTTCCAGGCTGAGCTACGACGGCACATTCTAAAAACATTAGTTTATAGTATATATATTATTGCTTTAAATCAATCTAGACAAAATTCTTAAGTTAAAAAGATATATTTAATTATTAAATAAAATTCGACCCCAATGCTAATAAATAAATGAGTATAAAGTAAAGGATTAGCTATGACAGATAAAAAGGAAATGGATAGTTCAGCTAATGAATCATCTTCGATATTAGAAAGTCCAGAAGAAAAGAAGAAAAGATTCCTATTAGAGTTTGAGAATCCATTTAAATGTGATAAATGCAGCGAACGATTTAAAAAGAAAAAATATCTGAGAGAACATAAAGCCGAAGTGCATGCATATTAGAGTATCAGATATCGCAAACCATGAATTTCCTGCAGCCACCTGCATCTAAATATCGTAAATTGTAATAGTAAAAAAAATGAAAATATATACAAAGTCTGGGGACAAAGGCGAAACGAGCTTACTTGATGGCACTAGAGTAAAAAAGTCAAGTAATAGGATAGAGTCTTACGGATCAGTTGATGAAATCAATAGCCATATCGGAATGCTGCTATCTTTAATGAGTTCTAACCCAATTTTGATAGATATAGCACAAGACTTGATGAAAATACAACACCAATTATTTACTTTGGGAAGTGATCTAGCGAATCCACGTAAAGAGTTGGATAACTATCCTCGCATCACTGAGAGGGAAGTTACCTTTTTAGAAAATTGCATTGATAAATTTGATAAGGAACTTGAACCTCTAAAGGCCTTTATCTTGCCTGGTGGTACAATTCAGGCTTCACAGTGCCATGTGATTCGTACTGCTACCCGTAGGGGTGAGATTAAAACGGTTGACTTATTCTTAAATAATGAAATCAGCATGAATTGTTTTGTTTATATTAATAGACTTTCAGATCTTTTTTTTACCTTGGCTAGAGTATGTAACCGAAGGCAAGGACAAGAGGATATAATTTGGAAAAAATAACGTCAAGTCCTCTTTTTTATGTTGAAATATATTTATTAATACAATAGTAAGGATAGTGGTGTTTTTTCTTTATTCAAAATTATGATACATGATTGAGATCTACGAGCAAAATTGAATGGCACATTAATGCTAGGGTAATAATTATACCGATTTCAAAATTGAAAATTTAACCCTGATCATGATTCGAAGTTATGTGTCCTTTGGAACCTATCGCTGGAGTCTCTTTTCCCATTTGGTTATCCTTTTAGTATAATGTTATTCCGGATGGATGGGCATAAAAAAAGCCGCAAGAATTCACAACAATTAAACTAGTGAATTTAATGGCTTATTGAACAATCTTTGTCAGATGCAAAATAAAAATTGATGTTACTCTCTCAGAGAATCCTATCCGGCGTCCATTTCTTTTAGGATAAGATATTTTGCTAACTCAAACATGATGAATTATGAGCAAAATGTAGAATTAAGATCAGAAGTTGAAAGTATGATCAAATACAAACCTATCAAATTCTATAATTCCAAACCTACTAAATTCTTAAATATATTATTTGAGGTGAAAAATAAATTTGGTTATCAAAATTATGGAAAGTACTTTAATTACTTTCATTAACAATACTAGTAATGTTTTTCGTTTAATTATACTGCACTTATTTCAAGTTAGTATTTACATTAAATCAGGACAAATCAAAGTGTTCTATAAGAATTTAGTCACGTTTACCAAAAATTGGTACATTAGCTTCAAAAGTGATACACTATACATTTCAGAAACTCATATACATCAACTATCACGAGGTTTGAGGTAAACATAATTGAAATTTAGTTTTCGACAGAGAAATTTCACATCGATTTATGCCACCTTTTGTCTTGTACTGTTGGTTGTAAACAGTGTTATTCCAATTAGCCTCCTTACCACTTCATATGGACAACAGTTCGAGCCATCCCTGATACAAATGCCCTTGGGTTTAACATCTGAATTAGATTTGAGTTTAAATGAAGACAATATCTCTGTGCAGAATGAAATGTTTGAACAATTTAAAGACATGCCCGGTGAACCCGGAAGTGAAAAAAAAATAAAGCAGGAAAATATCGCTCATGAAAAACAGGATACTGATTCTCAATCTGGAAATAATAAGAATCTGGCTCAAGTTGAATCTGACAGTGTTAATGCGAAAGAACTGTCTGACCCTGAAGACGGAAAGCAGAATGGTCAGAATGGTCAGAATGGTCAGAATGGTCAGAATGGTCAGAATGGTCAGAATGGTCAGAATGGTCAGAATGGTCAGAAAAATATCAAGGGTCCCGTCAAACTTACTTTTGTCGATTCCTATTGGACCAATAATATTGCTCCAGAAACTGTTGTTGCCAGCATTTCATCTGGCCAAGTCACTGCACAGCAGATGCCACCTGTTGCCAAACAAGAGGTGGACCCTGCAGAAGGCAATTCAGGTACTGGCCGTTACCATCATTAACCAAGGTTTTTCAGATATATCAGGAGTTAAAGGATATTTTGATTTCCCATCTGGATTTAAGGCGTTGGTAACTCCTGACAATGTTGATTCTGATACAGCTATATCCACGTATAATGGTGTGGTAAAAGCAGGGCAATCATTTGTTCTATATTTCCCGGTTAGCATTTTACAAAATACTCACGTAGGAAAAGAGTATCAAGGACAGCTGAAAATTAAGTATTTCAAATTGACTGAACAAACTAAGAAAGACTTTAGAACAGCCAATATTGAAATTCCCTTCCGACTCTCGGGTAAGGTAATACTCGAAGTTCAGGGAAGTAACCAAAACTCAGTTGCTCCCAATTCCAACGGACAGCCCCCTTTATACCCCTTTGGTAGATCTGATATAATCAATGCAGTGGCTGGTACCCCAAATACTCTAAAAATCGATCTTTCCAATCTGGGAAGTGCTAGTGCAACTGGCGTGATTGTCAATGTACTAAACAATAACCAGCAAATAACCAACGGGAATCAAGCCGTTGGGGTATCTAATTCAAGTACTTCAAGTGGCATAACTACAACCCAGGTTCCATACGTAAATTTGGGTCCCACAGTATTTAATATAGGAACCATATCACCAAACCAGAAATTCGGAATAGACCCGATCATATTTCCACCAGTTTCATCAGGAAACGTCATTCAAAATCTCGAAATCAGAATTTCCTATAATGACGCATATGGAAACAAGAAAATAATAGACCATCTGTTAGGTATACAAGTAGTACCCACCTCTCCACAAAACGATATCTTTGTTTCTCCGGCATCCTCATTTGAAAAAAACGCAATTCAGAACTCTCCTCAATTTATTTCAGGTCAGAGCTATTACTACCGAAATAATCAGGGATCTAAATACATGGAAATAAGTGACATTTTTCCTTTTAGAGCTCATCCAATTACCACTCTATTATCACCAGAAACACCTAGCACGGCTGAAAACCCAACAGTACAAGAATCAGAAAAGCAAATAGAAATTGTTGCTGGTAAGATAGAAAATATTAGTTTCAGTTTAAACAGCTTTGGAGAATCTGGACAAATAGGTGATGGTACACTATCTAACATTGCGGTTACATTAATCCCTCAATCGCCTTCAGTGAAAATCCTTGGAAATTCTATTTGGAACATACCTGATGTAGGTAATGCACCCAACGTCCTTACAACCAAGGTATTTGCGTCCCCGTCTCTTATTGGAAATCCTGTTTTCTTTACCGTAAATGTACAGTATTTGAAGAACTATCAAGAGCTAAAAACGGCTAATTTTAACCTCGGTGCTATTGTGACTGGAAATATAAAGTTGGATGTAAATGATCTAACCTTAAGACCAATAGGCAATTCGTATAACATAGTAGGAAATATTCTCAATCAGGGTAATACATTGGCGCAATTTTCAAAGATTTCTATAATGGATCAACAAATACCAAATACTGGAAAAGACAATAGTAGCTCAAGTGCTAATAATTCTGCCTCCATAGGAACTGAAACATCTGAATACATAGGAGACCTACCAGTCAACGAACCAATCCCATTTAACATTCCCATGTCAAATTCCCAAATGCAAGGTATTTTAGATAGTGAGAATAATCCTGCCTTGCAGGGAAATGATCCTCTGAACAACTCCGTTATTGTACCTGTGAAATTGACATATACGGACAGTATCCAAAAGGTTCGTCAAATCATTCTATACAAGTCATTACCAATTAATTGGAATTCTTTAGAAAACAGTCAGGGATCGGCTCAAAATAATAACGGATTCGTAAATTCATACTGGGCTTCCGACGCCCCACTTCAAAGCAATTCAGCATCGACTACCAACACATTTACTAAACTATCGATTCAAAAGGCCGTAGGACCAGGTGAAGGCAGTTCCATTCTAGCTGTAGAGCTTTCTAATACAGGTTTTTCAGACATTACTGGAGTTATAGGTTACTTGAAATTACCTCCCGGTTTCGTGGCAGATAATTCAGGCACAATTAATTTAAGAAGTGATTTAGAGCAAATTAATAGTTCCACTTCAGTAGCAAGCTCAAGTGATGTGATTAAATCAGGACAAACTTATACATTATATTTCAAAGTCAAGGTATTAAGCAGTGCAACTCTCGGAAACCATCTTGGGTCATTATCCCTTTACTACTTTAAGGTGCCTGACACCAAGATCGGAACTTACCGCATACAAGACATTGATATTCCATTTTACATTCCAGGGAAGGCAATCTTAGATTCGACTTCTAATACAACAGATCTTCAGCCTGGAATAAATAACCCGGTAAAATTGATAATAAGTAACAAGGGGACAGCAGAGGCAACTGGGGTCATTTTACAAATTTCCGAATCCGATGAAACTGTAATATCAGATAGCTCGCGCGAAAGGGTAATTTCAAATGACACGTCAATCAATACTCTCGACCAAGAATCTGCATCGCTGCCGATTATCAATACCGGACAAAGTACATTTAATATTGAAACTATACCCGTTAATGGCTCAGCTGAGGTTCAAATTAATATAATGCCATCCATAAATTCCGGCGAAAGTCTTCAAAAAATAAATCTGCATATAAACTATATAAATTCAGTTGGGGTTCCAAACTCAGTTGACAAAAATATAGGCTTTAGAGTTTTGCCAAACCCACCCGATGGGGGATTGAGTATATCTACCACCGCATCAGGGGCTCCGGCACCACTTACTCCAAGTAATCCTAGTGTTGAAGATGAACAATTGGAAGAAGGATTGAGTGTATCTCCTAGTGTAACACAAGCCCCTGAAATAGAAAGCAGGTCAGGAGGTAAAACATTTATGAATGCATTCGGTCCAAAATCAGGTTACCTGGATATAGATATCAAAGGCACTTCAGATATTCCTAACTCATTAGAGTTTATTTCCACGGAAAATTCTAATCCTCGAACTAATTTGTCCCAAAGTGAGCCCAATTTGGGTAACCTTCCTACAACCGACAATGATACGGTATTCTTAACAGCTGGAAAAATTGATGATTTCAAGTTTAATATCACCAACAATAACAACAACCCAATTCGAAATGCAGTAATAACCCTCACCGCTAATTCAGGGGCTTTAGAAATACTTGGAAATTCGAAATGGAATATTGATGCGATTAACCCCAAAACTACATTACAGTTTCCAACCAAAGTATTTGCCTCAAAAACTCTGATTAATAGTCCGATATCTTTTAAGGTAGATATAGAGTACGTTAGTAATGGTCAGCTCAAATCAGATTCTTTTTTTATCGGTGCAAATGTAGTTGGAGAAATAGAGATAAGTGTGAACGAACTTTCAGTAGATAATATCGGTGGAACCTTGAATGTAGTAGGCAATCTCCTAAATAAGGGTAATACCGGTGGATTGTTTACGACGGTTGAGCTGGTTACGGATAAGGATATAATTGAAAGGGAAATCCAAAATCTATCAACAAGTGGACAGAATGTTAGTAACTTGAAAATAGTAACCCCGGCTTCTACAACCCCAGAGTACCTGGGGGATCTAGAAGAAGATTCCCCACTACCATTCAATATTCCACTGTCTACTAGTAACAAGTCATCGTCTGGGAACTACTTGGTGCCAATTAAAGTTGAATATTATGATGATTTGAGAAACCAATATGTCATTTATGAGAGTGGTATCGTAATGGTAGATTTACCCCAACAACCTGTTAATGAAAATCAGGGTGTCTGGTCGATATTTTCTCTATCTAATCCAATGGGCCTAGTTCTCCTGATGGTGCTCATCATAATAATCATTATGATCTGGAGATTTTTGCGTGCAAAAAGAAAAAAGAAAAAAATAGCTGAAATCGAGTCAGAATAAGAGTAGTTCAAGTTTTATAGATTTGCTTGACAATGTAAAGAAAAATGATGATTTGCAGAAGAAAAATGATGATTTGCAGAAGAAAAATGATGAGTGATGATAAATTTTAATCTGATAGATTGAATAATACTAGAATCATTGTTTTATTCCCTTGAGAAATGTCATGATGTTCACAGCGGCTTAAACGTCCGCCTTGCTTTCCCAAAAAATAATACGAATAAACAACTTTTTTGCGGTCTATTTATTTTAGATACCTTAATCATAAAAACAAGCCAAAAAAATCACACTAGGAAAATTTTCATAAAAAAATAGTATGAACAAATAGTAAAATAAATGTGAGAGATATGGTACCGACGCTCAGTAATTTGAGGAATATCTCAAATTGATAAGTTTCATGAGAATTGGTATTATTTCTTTTGTTAAATTTGTAGAGTCTTGAAATTCGAATCTCTAGGTAGCTCAGAAAAAATGGTATTAATGAGAGAAGTAAACAGATAGGTGTTATCGAGTTTGTCTGAAATACAAACCCCGCGATAAATGGCAACATTCCCCATGAAAACGCAAACCAATGGTTCTTGTGAAACATCCCCTTAAAAAGCTCAAAATTGTAGGCAAAAAGAAAAAAGCCCTCTATTATCCCAATAAGTACCAAGAGAGGAGCAAATAAAAGAGCATAGTATAACCCTAGTCCGTATGAAAAGCCCATACATGCTAAGATAATAACCCATGATTGCCGCTTGTTGAATACTTCTCCCCAAGGTTTTATCTTTTTAGATCCTATATTATCAGCCACATGGGCCCCTATTCCTAGGGCACTGAAATAAATCAAAACTAATACGGCCAATCTTTCGAAATTAAGTGAACCTGTCATCAAGCTACCCCAAACGACGAATGAAATACACATTCCCGTATATGGAAGAAAAAGCAATCCACAAAACATTCGAAACCTTCGAGGACCGAATTTGGGTACGAACCACTCATTCAGTCTAGAGTCATCATTCATCTTTGTATGCGGATATTATTGCAGATGTTTCAACCGTTTGAAATTCCTTGTCTATCTGTACAAACCCATGCGATGTCAGGATTGGACTTAATTCTGAATCCCAATGGTTACAAATAATGAGATTGTCTAGGTCGTTAAACACATTTGTCCATTTCCTATCAACCCTCCAAAGAGTCTTGATGATTCTAAAATAAATTTTCCAAGCTAATTGATAAGCAACTCTCTTTGGATAGGTAAAATCGTGAAGAATAAGAAGACCCTCTGGTTTCAAAGCTCGGTGGCATTCTCTAACCAATGTATTTAAGTTAACATATTTGGGCAGATAAGAAGCTACAACACAATCAAAATATCCAGTTTGAAAAGGTAAGAATTCAGCTGTACCGTTTATGGAATCGATCTCTACATTTTTCTGAGTTAGAGTACTAAGATATTCAAAAGTCAAATCAATCCCATATACAATATTGTTATTCTGTTTCAATAAGGCGGTCAGAATTCCAGTACCACATGCCATCTCTAAGACCAGCGATCCTGGGGGCACTCTCTCAACTATTTTCTTTTTCCAACTCGAATCCTGCCCCAAGGTTGCAAGTTTTACCAATTTATCATAACTACCTGAGTTATCCTTATTGAAAAAGCTCTGAGCTAATTTAACTCCCGCGGCCATATCTATGACATACTAATCATCCAAAACTAATATTATTGGCGGTTAATTTTCATTTGAATGCAATAATTTAAAAGGAATAAATTATTTTGGATTATTTAATCTAACATGACTCAAATTACAAATGTAACGTATATTGTCCTAATTACTATCGCTATGTCAGTAGCTGCCACTCTGTTAACCTTTATGATTGACCACTCTTTTGATATTCCGGGTTGGGTAAAACAGATTCCACATCTCATAATTATTCATATTCTTCAAATGTAATGACTATATAGAAATTTCATGGTGAGATCGATAAAGTCAACACAAGAAAGTATATCAAGTTTTACAGGACATTTTTACAAGCTAAAAGATTTACGCCGAACTGGATGGAAACAGAAGCTGAAAATTGAAGATGCAGAATCTGTCGCAGCTCATACTCTTTTAATGATAGTCTTGGTCCTTTTCTTCTCTGAGAAATATCAATATTCTAGTAAAAAAAAAGTAAGGCTTATTGAGATGGTATTAATTCATGACCTAGCCGAGTCAATTATTGGCGACATTCCTCCCGAAACTATGAATGAAAATCGGAAAAAACGACTAGAAGACGAGGCATTTGTTAAGATAACAGAAAAGATGTCCCAGAATAAAATGAAAAAAAAGTATCTAAAATTATGGCATGAATATCAAACAAAAAAGTCTTCCGATTCAAAGTTTGTCCACCTTATCGACAAGCTCGAAATGGTAATGCAAGCAAATTACTATTTAAATCATAGAAGAGGAATCAGAAAAGAAAAAGTTTCAACCTTTTTCCAATCAGGGTTGTCATATTTATCTTATGGCCCAAACTCGCATTTACCCAAGACTTCAAGAAAAAATATTCAAGGTACTAAGGATTTACAAGATATAAAAGAGATATTAGAGTACTTTTGTAATTAAATTATGCAATACTTTGTGGCCTTGAAAATAGGTGAAAAGAGGGTAAAAAACGCACAGGAATTATTATCTACCTTCCTCTCCGATGGCACTCCTGCCTTACCAGCACTGGCCTTAAAAGATAACAATAGTAACATCTGGGAACCTGTAGGAGAGGAGAATTATTATGCCATAGTTCATGAGGAACAAGGATATTTGATCGCGATATGTGATAAAAATGGTATAGCAAAGGCGATAGCTAATTGGTTTTCACTTCAATCAAAGGACGCTATAAAAAGCAAAATAATTGAAGCAGGAAACATCGAGGAATATTTTGGTAAATTATCGTTACCGGTCTAGTATATATCCCAATTGAGGAAAGGAATTTTAAAAAGCGTAAATAATGAATACAGATGGGTAAATTCGAAAAGGAAATCGAAGTAAAGGGTCACTTGGTTGACTCATCAATACTTACCCGTATCTTTGATAGGATTATGGATCTAAAAGGCGATTTCACTGTATTGGAATTTGATATAGGCAAGAAAAAAGAAGATCATAGCTATGCACGATTAGTAATTAGAGGAGATAGCGAAAACCACTTGGAGAGAATATTGGAATATTTGTTTCGTGAGGGGGCTACCAGTGTTTCAGTTGACGAGGTAAAATGTATTCCTGCACCCAGAGACATGGTCTTACCAGATGATTTTTATAGCACTACGAATAACCCAACCCATTTATTTTATCATAAAGAATGGGTAAATGTTGAAAACATGATGATGGATAAATGTATCATCTTCAATGCTGAAACCAAAAAAGCAGAATGTAAAACCAATCGGGATGTAAAAAAAGGCGACCTAGTGGTCACTGGTGAGAAAGGGGTTAGAATTATTCCTCAAGAGAGACCGAGAGAAGGAGTCGATATATTTCAGTTTATGAGTAGCACAAGTTCTAGCGAACGACCTACGCAACAAATTGCAAAAAAAGTAGCTCTTGACCTATTTCGTACTAAAAAAGAGCATGGGAAGATAATTGTCGTAGCGGGACCTGTTGTAGTTCATTCGGGAGCGTCAGAACTATTAGCAAGACTCATCAGACTGGGTTTTGTAGATGGAATTTTAGCTGGTAACGCCTTGGCAGTACATGATATTGAAAATTCATTGCTAGGAACCTCGTTAGGAATGCATGTAGATGATGGAACACTTGCTGTTCGAGGACATCGCAATCATATGTCCATTGTAAATGAAGTGTTTAAATCAGGATCTGTAAGATCGATGGTAGAAAACAAAATCCTAAAAAAGGGAATTATGTACGAATGTATTAGTAACAATATCCCATATGTTTTATGTGGATCAATAAGAGATGATGGCCCTATTCCAGATGTGATTACAGACATAGTTGAAGCCCAAATAAAGTATAAATTATTATTGAGAGGAGCTAACTTGGTAATAATGCTGTCAACTATGCTCCATTCAATCGCAGTTGGGAATATGTTGCCTGCCTCTGTAAAAGTCATAGCAGTGGATATTAACCAATCAGTAGTAACTAAATTATTGGATAGAGGAACTACTCAAGCGATAGGTGTAGTTACGGATATAGGGTCTTTTTTACCGATTGTAATGAGAAATTTAGAGGAGCTAGGAAGCATTAAATAAAACAAATCAAAGAAAGGAAAAAAATTATAACTCCTTTTTAAATATCTTTTAGTGTTGAAAGACAAATTTCATCAAAATAAAATGAGCTAATTAGAATCTCTAAATGTATAATATATGAAATCAAAACGCTATTTACCAAGTCATGCGACTTCTCGACCTTTCAAGTCATTTCAACTGTATTGGGATTCTATTAGGTAAACATACACGAATAAAAGACATACCTACCCATATCCTAGAATGAGTACTAATTTACAGGAATACCAGTAGATCTTAGAAGAAAATAAGATACTCACTGTCCAATAGGGATGCTCTATCAAAAGGATTGTAGCAAAATCATACGGTTTTAATAATTGACCCTCACAAATCTAAATAAAGTCAAAACTTAACTTGATATCGTGTCAATTATTTACCGAATAAAATGCAATGAAAAGGAATGAATAAAGTATTTATATTCCCCACATTGGCTCGATTCATTCAATTGGATATTGTTGTACACACATTTTTAGAGACAACTCTGTCACTTGATGCGGACCAAGATTTATTTAGTTTTATAAATCTCCCAGCTAGTCAATATCGTCGTCTATTGAACTAGTATTCGTCGTTTTTCATGACCTCACTATCTATGAATTTTATTAATTTCTTATCTAATATCTTTGTAGTCTGGTTACAAACTACGCATCTAAAATAGACTTGAGATCTTCTTACTCGAGGTCTTGTTCTGGATTCCATATGTTTCACTATCCAATCCTTTGGGGACCTAGTCTTGCAACCAGGACAAACAATAAATGTAGATACCTCATCTAAATCGTTTGAAATGGACATGTACTAGATAATCTAATGTTCTTTCAGGTATTTATTTATGATTAAATCCACATTGGAAAAATTTTAATTTAACAATTCGAATAGTTCTGATTGAACCAACGAAAGGATGTTTTATCCAAACATGATATACTCTAATCAAAACCTCGTGAGCAGACATTTAAGTATGTTACATCTTTTCTAGAATTTGAATATTATAACCAGATACATCTACTCTCATTGTGGCTTTAACGAACGAACTCCTTCATTTAGCTCAAAACCAAACTCATTGATCGTATTTTAACCTCATACTAGACTATCGCATGGAACTTAAATCAATTACCTTCTAGGCTTTCCTTTATCAATTTCAAAGCAATTTGGGGATTGACTCTACCTCTTGTTTCTTTCATAATTAGCCCCAAAACGTAATTGATCACATTTGGGTTATTTCTTGACTGTTCTATCAGTTGGGGCTGAGATTTTACTATGTCCTGAATTATCTTTATGATCGACGCCTCATCAGAAATTTTTTCGATTTCTAAATTCTCGATTATCTTCAATGGACTTGTCCCTGAATCGATGCTCTTATTAAATATCTCTCTTGCTAAAGTTCTGTTTAAGGATTTTACCTCTACTAATTTTGCGATCTCAGCAACCTGACTTGGGGATACTGACAGTATGTCAAGTCCCCTTACGTCATGATTAGTTAAACCATGTCTATCTTTCTCATTTATTTTTGTAAGCAGCTCATTAACTATCCAATTTGATATTTCAATCGGAGAATTGTAGTAACTTAGTGATTCTTCAAAAAAATCACTTATCCTTTTGTCATTAACTAGAATCTTGGCAGTGTGCTCGGTTATCTTGAAGACTTCAATATATCTCTTCATTCTCTCAAGTGGTAATTCAGGCATCCTGGTTCTTATTCTGGAAACGAACTCATTCCCCAAAATAATTTTAGGGATATCAGGTTCTGGAAAATATCGGTATTCCTCTTCCTCCTCCTTTGATCTTGCAGAGACTGTCACCTTTCTTTTCTCATCCCAATGTCGGGTTTCTGGTTTGACATCGATGTCATGCATAATCAAAGTTTTTTGCCTAGTAGTTTCATAATAGATTGATTTCTCAACCTCTTTAAATGAGCTTATGTTCTTAATTTCAACTTTATTTCCACCTCCGACAGAAACATTCACATCACATCTTACTGAACCTTCCAAACTTGGATCGGTAACGCCTAGATATTCAAATAGGTTAACAATTTCATTGAGGAATGTCCTAACGGTAATTGGGCTAGAAAAGTCAGGCTCAGTTACGATTTCAACTAACGATACACCAGCCCGATTATAATCGATAAGAGAGTAATTATTCGCAGCGGATTTATCTTCTTCATAAGTTATTTTTCCTGGATCTTCCTCTAATTGAACTCTGGTAATTCTTATTTTACTCCTCTCTGAGCTCTCTCTAGATGCGTCAGGTTTGGATTTTAAATCCCCGACAAATTCGATGGACCCTTCATAACCTATGCTGCTTAATTCGTATGAATTGTATTGGGTTGTCTGATAATTTTTAGGCAAGTCAGGGTAAAAATAATTTTTCCTATAAAAGGAAATTTTTTCAGGAATATTACAATTAAAAGCCAGACAAATCATTGATGCAAATTCGACTGCTCTTTTATTTAGCAAGGGCAGCGTCCCAGGCAATCCTAGGCAAATAGGACAAGTATTTTCATTTGGAGGAGAATTTCGGTAATTTGAGAGGCATTCGCAAAATAGCTTTGTCTGCAGATTAGTTAACTGACAGTGTATTTCTAAGCCAATTTTCAATTCTGAGCCCATTTTCATTGTATTGTTCATATCTTTGGAATCCAAGCTTCAAAACCCTCAACATTTTCAACCAAGAGAGCCACATCTATCAATTTTTGCTCATCAAAGGCATTAGCCATCAGTTGTACCCCTACTGGAAAGCCTTCTTTAGACAAACCACCCGGTATTGATATTGCAGGGATTCCTGCAAGATTAGCTAAGATTGTATAAACATCTAAATTATAATTCTCAACTGGTTGCAAGGTCTTTTCCCCTAATCTAAATGGTAAGACAGGCATTGTTGGTAACAACAAAATATCATATTTATTAAAAAGAATATCGAATTCTCTTTTTATCATAGATCTTAGCTTTTGTGCTTTAGCATAATATTTGCCAAAATAGCCTGCTGATAGCACATAAGAGCCTAGTAGAATCCGAAGCTTTGCTTCATCCCCAAACTTT
Source organism: uncultured Nitrososphaeraceae archaeon (assembly GCA_963759575.1). Taxonomy (GTDB): domain Archaea; phylum Thermoproteota; class Nitrososphaeria; order Nitrososphaerales; family Nitrososphaeraceae; genus Nitrosocosmicus. The sequence goes on from CAVWZU010000002.1 coordinate 314,486, forward strand.
GATCTTGATTCGGAAAAATAGCTATTCCACTCATAGCCTTCTGGACTACCTTCGTAACCATATCGTAAATTGTCAAATCTCGATAAATTACTACTTGCTTCTGCTGTAGCTATCACATAGTATGAAGCAAGAGCATAATTTGACAAGGGTATTCTGGTATCCTCCATTTCACACCCAGAGTCTTCTAGTTGTTTTACTTTTTTTCTAGTATTTTTGGATACTTCAGTCTCTGAATCGTCTATTAAATCATTAAGTACACCAATTTTATATTTTTTTTTCAAAATATCGTCGAAATGATTAATTTTATACTCATATTTTTTGCCGACTGTTGTATTGTCTTTTGGATCGGTTCCAGAAATAACGTTAAGGAGCGGAACCAGATCAAGGATAGTTCGTGCAATTGGGCCGATTTGTTCTAATGAATTAGAATAAGAAATTAAACCGTTTCGACTCACACTTCCATATGTAGGTTTAATTCCAATAACTGAACAAAAACTGGATGGGCATCTAATAGATCCACCTGTATCTGAACCAAGCGAAAGAGGAATTTGTAATGATGCAACAGAAGCCGCACTTCCCCCTGACGAACCACCAGCGACATACCCAAGATTCCAAGGATTTCGAACCGGGCCAAAGGACGAATACTCCGATGTAGTCCCCATGCCAAACTCATCCATATTTAGTTTACCAATAACAATACCATCCTGTGCTTCAATCTTGCTTACCACCGTCGCGTTATAAGGAGAGATGTATTCAGACAGCATTCTGGAAGCGCATGTATTTTTTAAACCTTGTACGCTGATATTGTCCTTTATTCCGACGGGAATACCTGCTAATAAACCAGTGTTGAGACCCTCTTTAATTTTTTTATCAATCGATCTTGACTTTGATATAGCGTTTTCAAAATTATAACTAATAAAGGAGTTTATTTTATGGTCTACCTGTTTTATCCTTTCGATAATTACCGAAATGTACTCTTCAGCGCTAATCTGTTGTTCCTTAATCTTTCGCGAAATAACGAAAGCAGGCAGTTCATAAAGACTCTTCAAGATCAGATCCTTGGCCCCAGAACAAAACCATCTTTAAGATTCTTTAATCTAAATTTAGTTTGAGGTTTTTCCGACGATTCCATATCTGGCCTAGGTTTGTCTTCTCGCAAGCTCTCTAAGTCCAATTCAAATTTGAGATCCTCGATGTTTTTAACTTCAGAACCCTCACTTTCAAATTCATCTAACTTGTCAAACATTAATAGCACTTCCGCCACTTTTCTAGAGATTTCTGTCATATTTTGCTCAGGTATCTCTAATTTAGTGAGATCGCATAATTTCTCAATATCAATACCCTTTGCCATGGTTAGCTATGGGGATCTATCTGTACTTTATATTTATCTTATGGGGTCAGCCTATCTATGTCTCTTGGGTAAAAGGTCGCGTCTCTAATATTGTCTAGTTTTAATACGGCCATCAATAGCCTTTCTAACCCGAGTCCAAAGCCGGCGTGCGGGGGTACTCCGTAATCAAAAACCCTGAGATGATAATCAAATGCTTTAAGACTTAGGCCCTTTTTTTTCATATTGTCCATTAAATCATCCTTATTATTGATACGAGTACTACCCGATGATAACTCAAGACTTCCATACATTAAATCGAAGGATTCGCTTAGTACACGAGGATCTTCTCCATTATTTGGCTCACTCATTGGATCCATTTTCTTTGATTTCACGTAGAAAGGTTTAGTAGAAGCAGGCCAATCAGTAATAAAATAAAATTCATCTCCAAGAAGATCCTTGAGCAGTTTTGGTGCAATATCGTCTCCCCACCGGATATATTTGTGACTATTTTGTAAATCTTGTACGAGCTGCGAATATGTAATTCGTCTAAATGGCCTTTCCATATTAGGAAGTTTAATTCCCAAGCTATCAAGTTCCACTTGATTTTTATCGTTAATATTTTGAATAATAAATCGAATCAAATTATCCAAGTAATCCATCATATCAGTATAGTCAATATACGCTTTTTCCACATCAACTGACATTGCTTCAGATAAATGTCTGTTTGTTCTAGAAGGTTCAGCCCTAAATATTGGAGCTATTTCAAATACATTTTCAAAAGCCATGGTCAACTGCTCTTTATACAATTGTGGGCTTTGTGCCAAAAATGCCTCCCGATCATAATAAAAGATAGGGAATAATGCAGCACCTCCTTCTGTAGCAGTGGCTATCATTTTGGGTGTATTAACTTCAACAAAATAGTTGTCATTTAAATATGCTCGAATAGAATTTAGAATAGTATTCCTTATTTTAAATACATTTTGAAGATGATTTCTTCTTAAATCTATAGCCCTCAAGTCTAACCTAGTGTCAATACCGATTGAGGAAATTGATTGGGTAAGGAATGGAGCGGGTTTATTTGAAACGGACAGTATTTTGATCTCTTCAGGGATTATTTCAAAACCCTTGCTCAAATTCTTTTGTTCAACAACTTTGCCCCTGATGGCAATTGAAGAATGCTCTTTTAGACTTTTAAGGGATTCAAATATGCTTTCACTCAATTCTTTCTTTTTTACAAGAATTTGAATATCCCCAAACCTATCCCTAAGTTGGACGAAAAGTACATTTCCATGGTCTCGTTTTGAAGATATCCATCCAATAACTGTAATAACTTCATTAATTACAGAATCTGAAATTTGAAAAGAATAATGAGTCCTTCGCCAGTCCCCCAATTCATTTTCAGTAATGATTTTGTCTTCCAATATTATACAATAATTTCAAATTTTTATAAGAATATATCTTTTTCACCTCAAATGAAGCCCGCATAAAAACTTGTGATTCTTTCGGTTAAATCCCTAGCAAAATAATCATAGACTGATTAGTTCTAAACTTGGATGGAACTCTGAATAACATCTCATGGTGAAACTAGGATACAAAAAACATAGAATTGAAGAATCTAATGTGACAAAGGTTGACATGTCTTATCAAATAGCGGCTCTTAATCTTAGTATTATTAAATTTATCAACTACTAGTGCTATCTGACAATGCTTTTCTTATACTTTTACTCATGAGGTGTATAAAATGCGACTTAATATTCAATAATGCTTTAAAATTTCCTTCATTTTAAGTCCATTGCTAATAGATTTCATATCCCTGAATTACTTTACATCTATCATAATCAAATAAGAATTTCGAACAAATATTCAAATACGGTTAGAGCTAAATAATAATAATGGGAAACGACAATGTCACTCATGTAACAACCGGAAATTGGGATTTAGAGGTCCTAAAGGCTGACAAACCAGTTTTTGTAGATTTTTGGGCTGAATGGTGTGGTCCATGCCGTATGGTTGGCCCAGTTGTTGAACAAATAGCACAATCATATTCAGACAAGATAAAAGTGGTAAAACTCAACGTGGATGAAAACCAAGAAATCGCAATGAAATATGGTATCCAGTCAATTCCATCGCTGTTGATTTTCAAAAATGGAAAAGAAATCAAAAGAACGATAGGTGCAGCCCCAAGAGATACATATGTTAAATTCATTAACGAGGCAATTTCTTCATAAGTGAAAAGTTTTATTTACCTATTTTAATATTTTTTAAAAGCATTAATATCCTCAATGCTTAAATTATTTTTAATTTGAATAAGTCCGAGCTTCTTTCGCTTTTTTCTTCCGATTATGAAAAATATTATAAAGTTTCTCTCTTTGAAAAACTAGGTTTTGTTCGACAAAGTTGTTCGGTTTGCAGTAGGTTCTTTTGGGCCATTTCCCAAAGATCAATTTGCCCAGATCATGAAAACTACACATTTATTGGAAATCCACCGACCTCAAGAAGGCTCAGTTACACCCAGTCTTGGGAGAAAATTAGAGACTACTTTGAAAAAAATGGTCATAGTATAATCAGCAGATATCCTGTGGTTTGCAGATGGAGAGATGACCTTTACTATACTATTGCTTCAATTGTAGATTTTCAAAGGGTCGCCGATGGTAAAGTAATGTTTGAATTGCCCGGTAATCCGCTAGTGGTTCCTCAAATGTGTCTAAGGTTTAACGACATTGAGAATGTTGGGATAACTGGGAGGCACTATACCTCATTTTGTATGGTTGGACAAACGTGTGATGCAGATTCAAGTGGAGGATACTGGAAGGACAGGTGCATAGATCTGGATTTTGGACTATTGGTAGATATTTTTGGAATATCTCCCGCTGAAATAACTTTTGTCGAGGATGTTTGGATAGGCGCTGGAGCATTTGGTAGCTCACTGGAATATTTTGTAAGAGGATTAGAATTAGGAAATGCCGTCTTTACAGAATTTGAGGGTAACGAAAAAAATCACAGGGTTCTTAAGAATAAAATAATTGATATGGGCGCAGGTTTAGAAAGACTTTCTTGGATAACAAACGGAACTCCAACCAGCTACGACTGTACATTTGAGCCAATACTAAAAAAAATATATGAAACCACCGGAATGGGAAATTCATTTTCTTCAAATAGAAACTACAGTTCTCAATCTACTATCCTTTCAGATTACTTTAGTAGAATTTCGGCAAAGTTGGAATCAACCTCAGATATCTTACAGGTAAAGAAGCAGATAGCCAACGAATTAAACTTAGATTTTGAAAAAATGCAAAAGATTGTAGGACCATATGAATCATTATATACCATTATAGACCACACGAGAACACTAGTTTTTGCTATTAGCGACGGCTCATTGCCCTCAAATGTTGGAGGCGGATATAATCTTAGGATTCTTCTTAGAAGAACACTTTCTCTGTTAAAACAACTTGACATGGGGCTCAAAGTTGCCGACATTGTTGATATGCATTTGGACCAACTCCGACCGCTTTACCCAGAATTAGTGGACTATAGAAATGATATTCACGAAGTCTTGGATATCGAGAGCAAAAGGTTTATTGAAACCCAAGACAGGATCGTTTCAATCTCTACTAAAATAAAAAAAGGTAAAACAAAATTGAATTTAGATGATTTAATCCGGTTGTATGAATCCGATGGGGTGACTCCGGATTATCTAGTTGAAAACGGACTTGTAGAGGCAGTTCCAGCAAATTTTTACACAAGACTTTCAGAATTACATTCAACTAGCCGGACTGAAAAAAGAGATAAAAAGGAATTCAATTTGGATGACAATCTTGACTTTGATAGTCTCAAAGGGACGAAGTTATTGTATTACGATGACCCAGGTAGATCTTCCTTTGAGGCAAAGATATTAAAGATAATTAACAAGAATCTAGTTATTTTAGACAAAACGTGTTTCTATCCAAGGGGTGGAGGTCAGGAACCGGATTTTGGTTATATTGGGGCTTACAAAGTTGATGATGTGGTAAAAATCAAAGACAAAGTGCTTCACCATGTGACTGGGACGTTTGACCACAATGAAGGAGATTGCATCGTTTGCGTGATTGAGAAAGAGAGAAGACTAGCCATAACCAAAAACCACACTGCTACTCACATTATCAATCACGCATCAAAAAGTGTTTTGGGCTCTTGGGTCTGGCAGAACTCCGCATTTAAAGATGAAACTTATGCCAGGTTGGATATCACACATCACTCTGCTTTATCAAGGGAAGAAATGCAGGAAATAGAAAGAAAAGCAAATGATATTGTCAGAAGAAATTTACCAGTCATGATTAATTTTTACAACAGAGGAATAGCAGAACAAAATTATAGCTTTAGAATCTACCAAGGCGGTGTTGTCCCATCAAACGACGTAAGGATCGTTAACATCGGGGGATTAGATATTGAAGCTTGTGGAGGAACTCATGTCTTCAATACTGGCGAACTAGGTTTAATTAAAATACTAAAAACAGAGAGAATTCAGGATGGAGTTGTAAGAATAGAATTTGTTGCAGGGGAAAATGCACTAGGGCGGGTTCAAGATCAAGACAACCAGATACAACACATTGTTAACAAACTTGGGACAAATCGAGAAAAAATGTTAGAAACCTTTTCAAAGAATATGGATGATTTAGATAAATCAAAGAAAAAAATTAAGAACCTTTTAAGAAGAATTTCAATCGCATCTGTGGATCAGACAATAAAGGAATCAATTGTTCTAAAATCACAATCAGACGGTAACAGATTTCTGAATTTTTATTTCAAATTAGACGAAGAGTTTGATGACCAATTCCATCTTTTAGTTGGTCAAACTTCAATGGAACGAAACCCAGACCTTGTATATGTAACAATAATAATAATGGAAAACAAATCCGCAAAAGTTATCGTCTTTTGTGGAAAGAATGCAATAAAAATAGTGAATGCAAATGCATTAGCAAGCCAGATATCAAAGCTGCTTGACGGGTCAGGAGGAGGAACTGCAAGTTTCGGCCAAGGCGGAGGAAAAATGATAGAAAATCTCCAAGGTCTTGAAGACATGGTAAGCAAAATCCTATTCGAAAAACTTAATGACACTAGATGAAAGAAATAATCATTTGTAGAAGAGATTTTTTTTCTGCTCATTTGGGTCAAAATGAGGCATTTTCTCGAACCAGATAGGAAATCCTAAATCTGTTTGATATATCTATTTAATTTATGCCAAGTCGTATATTGTCACCTAGCTGCTAAATTTAATTCTATTAAAAATAGAATTATTACTCAAAACAACTAGGTAATAAGTTTCTTTAAATTGCTTGGGTTCTCGAGTCCACGTCTGATTTCCATGGCTATTCTCCTACCAACACCGAAAGTCTCTCCATATTTATATTTTGTATATGGTGTGGTTGTTGCAAGAATTGGATTTCCTGGGACTCTAAGGGACACATCATAAACTATCAAATCCAAATCTACTGTGACCACACTTTGTAACGAAAAGGGGCCAACAATACCTGGTGGATACTCTTTTAGCGTACATTGGACAAATTTTTCCCCCATTTTAAATACTTTATCCAAAAGAGATTCTCTAATACTGGCGGGGGTATGGCCGACTTCTATATTCTGAAGGTCAATAGACATTTCTAGTTGATTTACAGCTGGGATTGACGTAGTAAAGTCATGTATATTAGTTTGTAGTCTTCGTTCAATACCTAAAAATTCAACTTCACCATCGAGTGGAGAATAAAAATAATTAAAATTGAAATATGTCCCTATAAGGTATTGTTCTATAGTGGAGTTATTCTTCAGATCTGACTCGCTTATCAATCCCGCTTCAATTCTCTTTGCAGATTTTATTTTATAGTCTTGGTATGATGTTACTATAAAAAAGGCTCTTTCAAGTTTTCTTTTGGCCTCCTGGATTTTGACCAGAGAAGGACCCTCAATATCCTCAGGGGTTGAATAGATTTTTGGCATAGCAATCCCGGCTTTTCTTAGTAAGTCATATTGATTATTTGGGAGGTGCCTTTCCTCAGCCTTAAGAATATATCGGTTTCCAAAAACAGGAATTTTAAGTGATTTTTCAATATTATCAATTCCTAAATAAACTACGAATGACCTATGTGGTACCAAAATCGTATTCAAATCAAGCAATTTGTTCTGATTTTCCGAATACATCAAATCTGAAAAATTTTCTAAAATTAATATTTCATCTGCTAACCGACTGAACTTTTGATATGGCAGTTCCCTGCCTTTTTGGCATATACAAGTGGTCCTAAACCCTTCATCCTTAGCACCATCCATTATCTCTAAAGCAGAGTGACTTCCAATAACTCCGACAGTAATATCATCTAAATCATATTTATCAATTTGATTACTTACATCCATATTCATTTTAATTTCTCATTCCAAGATGAAATAAGCGAATTTTTATCATATCGTTATTCTATATTTATTAATCTATTTTGGCGTACCTTGTTTCTTTAACTCTTCATCGATGGCGTTTTTCAGGTCTTGATCATCCTTATTTGAATAATCCACACCCAAAGTCTCTGCTATTGATTCTAGTTTTTCTCTATCAATGGTTTGTTGTGCTTTTTCTTGATTGTTTGTTTCGTTTGCAAGAGACTTCTTTGCCTCTACTCTAGCCTTCTGAAACTCACTGGTTGCTCTACCCATTGATCTCAGCTAATTCAGGAATTTTTTTGGCACCAAAAAATATGACAACAATAACTAAAATTATTATTATCCATTCCATTCCATTTATGAATGCCATAAAATTTAATTTGCAATCCCCATTAATAAACACATATTCGAAATATAGCCGAGAATAATTAGTCTTGAGAATGTATTGGCCCCGAGAGGACCCAAAATGTAAATATGGTTCAATACAGTTAAGGTGAATTATATCATGAGGTATAACGAAGCGGCGTTTATTGGGCAGCAGCGTTCAAGAACTGCACAAATGAAATTGTTTGAATACGCAGGATTTGCTATGTTAACTTATACGATCAAAAAAAGTCACAAAGATGATGGCTTTTTGCCTGTTGGAGAAGACTTGTTTGTTAGCAAGGCGATATATGACAACAACATGATCGTATATCTTACTGATGAAGAAGGGTATGCCAAGGCACAAACCAAGCCTGTTAGTATCACAGAAGGCGAAAAAATATTAAAAAAGATTTCGTCAGACGGCATGAAATTATTTGAAGGAGAATTAAAGACTATATAATAATCTCGGTTCCTATCTTGATATTTTCAAGTACCAATTTTTCAATGTTATCTATGGTTGACTTGAATACTACCGTTGGTAATTTGGATCTTTCTATCACTTTTAAGCTTATTAGGTCCATTAAATCGTAAGTACCGGCCATCGACTTTTCTGATTTTAGAATGTTTACACAATCTTGAACCTTTATCTTTTCATATTTTTTAGCGTCTGGATTTGTCCTAGGATCAGAATCATATATCCCATCAACATCTGTAGCATTGTAAAACCTTGCTGCTCCTACTCGTTCGGCAATTAATGCAGAAGTAGCGTTTGTGCTCTGACCAGGATAAATCCCACCTGTTACTATAATTAAACCTGATACCCTAGCTACAGAGATTTCTTCTAAATTTCTAGGTGGTAAGGGATAACAATATTCAGCTAAACCTGAGATCAAAAGTCTTGCGTTCAAATGTGAGACTTGTATTCCCATCAGATCCAACCCAGATTCATCCATTCCCAAGCTTCGAGACAGATTAATGTAAAATCTTGCGATTTTCCCCCCACCAGTGATTATGACCGGTTGATACGCGTTGCTAATTTTTTTTATCAGCTGTATATAGTCATTCAATTGTGCAGGGTTTGTTTCAAAATTAAATAAACTCCCACTCAGTTTTATCACTATCCGTGGCTTCATCATAGAAATTTATTTGGCAAGTGATTATAAAAATCGTTAGAAATTTTGATTTTCAAAATCTTTTACTATGGAATCAAAGAATTTCCTTTTTTCTGTGGTGGTATATACCCTAATCATATCAAGGTACCCGGTGATGACATTTATCAACGGTAACTGATCAAAAGACTTTTCATATTCTGCTTGCTTACTAATTATCATAATCGAAGTGACCTCATCCTTCTTTGGGGCCAAGGGTATAGAAGGCGCTCTGGAAATGTCTAAAAATACTGGTTCTCCAGAAGTTTGGTGACGTCCAATAATGTTTTTCATAAGTGATATATGTTTTTCAAAATCATTAGTCTTACTAAGAAAGCGTTGGCTGGATTGATTACTTTCACGCTCATTTTCAGATCTCCGATTAGACAATGAAAAGTATTCATATATACATTTAAGCAAATTTCGGTTCTTGTAGTCTCTTGCGAGCTTCACGGCAAAGGTATCCATCGGTCGGGGCTTTGATGGCCGAAAATTGCACAATAATTCGAGCACCATCTCGTCATGTAGACTAAGAAAATCTTCAAGTGAATCAAAATCGGTAAAATGCAATGACTGGTTAAGTTGTTTCATTGAATGTAGTATCATGACTTCGCCGGACCTCACGGTCTTATGAAAATACACCGCCTTGAACATTTGATATCGTGAGATTAGCATCGACTCGTATGAATATAAAGCGGATTTATTTATTCCCAAAACTTTTGAAGATGCGACCTCTAGAGAATTTATAATCCTAAAATAATCTACTTTTCCATATTCAGTCCCTGAAAAATAACTGTCACGGGGCAGGTAATCCATCAAATCGACCGATAATCCTCCAGATATAACTTCATTCAAGAATCCAGATTTGTGTTTTCCAAAACTTAAGGAAGATATGGTAACAGGCTCATATCCATTTTGTTTTATGATATCAGAGATATTTGTTTCCATGATAATCCTCTCCCCGAGGTTTTCGTGAGAAAAGTTTTTAGAATCTTGAAGAATTTCCTCGAACAAATGAGAATAAGGACCGTGTCCAACATCGTGTAAGAGGGCTGCTAACCTAAGCTGTTGAATTATGTCGATATCTGTAAAGTATCCTTTATCAAATAATGTTTGACCGGCCATACCAGCTAAGAACATTGAGCCTAATGAATGTTCAAATCTGGAATGAAGTGCTCCAGGATAAACAAGATGTGCACCAGCTAACTGACGAATTCTTCTGAGTCTCTGAAAAATACTGGTATCTATTATCTCTTTTTCAACCTGAGTAAATTTTATGTTCTTATGTATTGGATCAGTAATTTCTCCAACGTATTTTAGGGCCATTATACTTGTCTACTCCCCATAATCCATATTTTGATAAATGCTACTGTTCTCCTATTATGTCGAGGATTGATTTAAAAATAATATCCTTAGAATTATCGGAGTGTAGAACATTCCAGTTAAATACTTTAGACATTTTAAGATAATTAGTTCTTACTACATCTAAGAATTCACGATTTTTCTCAAAATCATCTAGAACAAAATTATTTGCAATGCTTCGCAAATATGATATGCGAGGACTTATATCTAGTACTATAGTAACGTCTTCCTTGGGCAACCCTTTGTCTAGGATAGAGAGCCATTCAAAGTCTAACCCGTTGGCAAGCCCGTATACAAGGTTGGATTGATAGTATCTATTTAAGATTATTGTTTTTCCAGCTTTTTGGGATTCTAAAATATTTACTTTTTTCTCCCATCTATTTGCTGAAAGAAGCATATGCTTTGTTTCAGCATTGTATTGGACTTTTCCTTCTAAGAAAGATCGTATTTCATTTCCTATTTTGGTAGAGTAATCTGGAAAGCTAAACAACACTGCTTGATCAGGATTTTTATCATTGAGATAATCATGTAGCATGTGGGCTTGAGTAGTTTTACCTGATTTGTCAAGACCTTCGAGCACAATGATTTTTCCCATGAGTTCCATGGTTACACTTTTTCCCTAGACTTTATCATATGTAATAGGGAAAAAGTTTTAATTTATAAATCCTTTAGATTAAACTACAGCATTGAAGTTTAAAATTATCAAACCTGTGCTCATTTTAGCGAGTATTTATGTCTTGATATACTTTGCATTTGCTTCTGGATTAATTAACGCTGTCATAGAAGGCCAGAATTACAATCAGGCTGTTTTTCTGCCCTCTCGCGCAGTGCAGAATAATTATGAGACAATGATAGGCGTCACTTTGTTGGTATTTGGCTTCGTCGGTGCCCTCATAGCTGTCAAGGCTTTTAATGTGGAAAAACTATATGAAAAATATGCCTTGTTGGGTTCGGGCTTTTTAATAATGATGGTTTCTTTAATATTCATGTTCAAGATAATGGAATTAAAGGCTTAAGCAATACAAAAGTCAATCCGCTTCAAGTTTTTTGATTATTTTCCGTGTATGAGGAAAATTAGGAAAACTAGGAAAGGTTTTGTAAGGTGAACTGGGAGTTTTCTTTAAGATTGTGATAAACAATTCATCTTTTTCCTGAAAATATTCGAGTAATGATACTAAACTTGATATCCTTCTAAAATGGTTATTTTCTTGGTATGGAAACCTAACTTCTGAAATCGTTTCAAACATCAATCGGTCGATACTGCTTTGTGACTGGTATGATGTAACTATAATAGGTATTTGCTTAATAGCGTGATATTCAAACAATATTTTTATCAAGGTAAAGCTCCTGTATCCAGCGTGTTTTCCAGCGGTGCGATTGATACCACCTGCCAGTTTTTTGTCGTTATTGGAAGTTCCATTAATCCCATAAAAGTTAAAGTAGTCAAACAATCCATTCAACGAATCTATTACAATGAGTGAATTGCTTTTTTCATATGCAATAAGCTTGTCGACCAGGGCACTTTGGGTAATCTGATATGGAACAAAAATCTCAAGGTTAGGATGAAAATCGCAGTTTGAAAATAAAAGATGATTATTCATTAGGGAGGTCCACTGGGTGTCAAAATCCATAACCAAAATATTCCAATCCCTAAATTCACCAGTTAATTTTTCAAATAAGGTTAATTTAGCATTAATATCGTAGTAATACATTAAGTTTATCCCACTTGAGATCAGGGGATATAGAAATGATGATAGTAATTCAGTTCACCTTAAATAATAATGCCTAATCTGATATATATTGGATAACCAAGGGTATATGACAACTTTAGATAAAGAATTGTTAGACAGTATAAGATCAGATTTTTACATAACTAAAAAGAGAATCTATTTGAATAATGGTTCGATCACTCCTCTTCCCATTTCTTCCATTAAATCAATTACGGATTTCAATATACGATTTTCTGAAGTAGGGCCGGACTCTAAAGAGTTTACAGAATATTTGGATGACTTAAAATTGGAGACTCGAAAACGGATCGCAGCTCTCATAAATGGGCACGAAGATGAGATTATTCTAACCACAAGTACCACAGAAGGAATCAATATGATTACTAATGGACTGGACTGGAAAGTTGATGATAGATTGTTGATTAGGAATTCCCTAAACGAGCACTTTTCAAATTATTTACCTTGGATAAGACTCTCTTCAGACAAGAACCTACAGGTTAGAAATTTTCCAGAAGAAAATAAAGAAAGTTACGGAAATTCACTGATAGAGAATTTTAACAGTATTTATGAGAATGGTAATTTCAAATTAGTTTCTACAAGTCACGTAGTTTATAATGATGGGTCTATTACTCCGGTAGAAAAAATTGGCAGCTATATAAAAAAAAGGAACAAAAATACTCTCTTTTCTGTTGATGGCGCTCAAAGTGTAGGTGCCTTGGTAACCGATGTAAAAAAATTGAAATGCGATTTTCTAACTTTTCCTAGCTTTAAGTGGCTGTGCGGGCCCCTAGGAGTCGGAGTACTTTACGTCAAAAAACAAGTGATGGAAGATTTAAATCCTATGTTCATTGGATCAGGAACTGCAGACCTTGTATCTCTAAAGAATAAAAACTTAAAAGAAAATAAAAACAAGAAGTCAAAGGAATCCATAAAATACTATAAATATCCAGAAAAGTATCACGCTACTTTTAGGAACTTTCCTGGGTTGGCAGGGCTTGAAGCATCGCTACGGTATATACTTAGAATAGGAATACATAATATTTTTAAGAGAAATATGTATCTTGCTTCAATATTTAGAGAGGAATTAATAAAAATGAATGATTTAGTATTGCATGAAGCAAACACGGAAGAATTTAGATCATCATTAGTTTCATTTTCTTTTAAAAAGCAAAATAATGCTAAAATCCAAAAATTAAATGCCAGACTACAAAAAGAAGGCGTGATTTTAGCAGAAAGGGAAATAGGCACAAGAAAAATCTTGAGAGCATCTCCCCACTTTTACAATTCAGAGGATGAAATTGTGAGGACAGCCAACACAATAAGATCATTATTACAAGTACAAGATTAGGGCGAGAATGATTGGGATTAGCAGATGCAGGAAAAGATTGCTGATATTATCCGTACCCCTGTTACCTAAGTCAAATCCTCACATTTTTTTTAATATCTGATTTTATAGTTGTTTGAAAACTATTCTTAAAGGATTAGAAATTACTTGAGCACAATAAGGTTATCAACTAGTTTGCAAAGAAATGTATAAGGAGTCACAGATATAGATTTCTATCCAAAATGACAATATGATGATGCATTACCAGTTCATCATAATGATTTGAATTAAAAACTAGAAGTATTATATGTAAAACCCCTCTATCTTAAGATCGTTACCAGTCATAAAAACATAAGTGCCAGAACGTTGAATTTGTTAGTCCAGTGTATTAGAGGTTCCGAAATAAAAAGGTGGGAAACTAAGATATAGTCCTAAGTATCGCCATAATGGTCAGTAATATTTTGTAGTCAAAGATTCTAAAATAATTCAAAAATCCAAAGATCTTGCTAATTTTTATCTTAATCGTAGAAACGATTAATTATAGACATGCGTGATACACATTTTTATCTCTTTAGGTTGCTAAATTAGAATTGCAGCCAAATTAAATGTATGTATGAAAAAATATAAAAAACATAAATTAGATAAATGATACCTCAGTAACATTTTAGATTTAAGGTTATGGATGCAAGTTAGTAATTAATTTCAATTAAGTTACTATTCCTAATAAGGACATTTCAAATACGATATTTAACTCAACGCGATTGTCCTTCAATAACTATCATTGTCAAGGTAGAACGAACCTTATCTATTTTGCGGATTTTCCAGGTGATGATTTCCCTCAACTTATCCATATTATCAGACGAAATTCTTACTATAATATCATAGACTCCAAACACTCCGTTTACCTCAACAACTTCCGGAACTTCTTTAATTTTCTTAATAATCTCGCTTTCGGAACCTAAATCACAATTTAACAATACATAAGCAGTTGGCATACTTATCAAAAGGCAGGTAAAGTATTAAATCTTTATTAACAAATCTATATGAAACTTAGGAAGACAATTATTTCGATAGTATTTGGTCCATGTCAGGATTCTAGTCCGATTTTGATTGCAAATAATTAATATACCCATGCCAAAAAATAATGGTAAAGCGGGGGTCGCCTAGCCTGGTAGGGCGTGGGATTGCTAATCCCATGTTCGCAAGAACTCGTGGGTTCGAATCCCACTCCCCGCGCTTCAAACGTGGTTTCCGACTATATTGTTATATATTAAAAGAGCAAAATTTCGATTGTTGAACCTCCAAAGTAATTCCAATACTCAAATTTGTGAAAATCCAAAAGAATCATTTACGTACTTGGAGAGAAAAATAGATTCAACAACTAAGACCCTTTCAAAACCCTATTTCAATAATATATTAAAAGACCTTTTAAAATCGAATCCAGACAACGTAAGAACAATTGTTGATTATATACTACCCAAACGAGATAATTAAAGAAGATAATCATAATGTGAAATAGATAAAAATCTAATGTCATATTATAAAACATTCAATTTTCTATTCGTTTTCAATTATCTATTGTTAAATGTCATTGTACTTCAAGATTAATTTCTTAATCATGAGGCAAATCATCATTTAGAACTATGGACAACAGATATTCTTTTTTTCCCTTTTTTCCACCCTAATCATTAATAAAAATGCCAGTCATTTAATGAGACAGAATCTCTACCCAAAGCAATATGAAGATCGTCAAAGGACAATATGGACGTCAAGGAGAATGCAAGACCATTCCCTATTCAGTTCACATGCGGCAAATCGTGATCGTGTTTAGACCTGCAAGAGTTTCCCAATTAATTTCTCAAAATTTTTTATGTTGTTCTGGTTGTTCTCATGCATTTCATCCTGATAACTACCAAGGTAACAAGAGAAAAATCAGTCTCTGTTGCACTGTCAGATTTGCGCTACTCAAAACCATGTTGAAAAAGAGCACTGTCAAGAAGATCCACTTTCTTCATCTGCAGTCTACGTCTCAAGTCCGTACGAATCAGGGTATGACCATGGGTGTGATGATGCAAGAATATCAGATCCGTCAGATCAATACATAAACCAACCAGAAAAAGGACCGGCTTATCATACTCCCGAATTCATGGATGGGTACTACGTAGGGGTTAATGCGTGCGGAGGAGGTACCGATGATTCTAGTAATGAACAGACCAACGATGTTGATGAGTCCAACACCCCAGAATCTAGATCAAATTAAGTGGGAAAAACTCTCGAAGATTATTGTAATGAATTTCAGAGTATAATTGGATTAACCCAGCCTTATGATAATTACGTTATTGGAAATGAAATACAAGGTCCTGGAGTTTATTTCGTAGTATGTAATCTAATTAAATTAGGTATTGTATCAACCATTGGACCATCGGCTAATATCTTGTTAGCCGTGCCATGTGGATGATAGGATTACAGATACCTTTTATTACTAAATTAAGTGTCAAATTATATTCGATCCAGAATCCTATACCTCTTAAAGAGAACTAATTTTTAAATAATACCTTATCTATACCCTTTTATGACATGGACAAGTGGTTTTGGAATTTTACCTTCAGGTGGAATACAAACATTTTGGGTCGAAGGGTTCGTTGGGGAACCAGCTCAGTACATAATGGCTAATCCTCTCAATCCCGGTGGTTCATTAATGATAAGTGATTTTACAAAGGTAATGAACAACGATGGATCAATAACTTATATGGTGACTATTATTAATGTAGGAACCGTAAGTACTAACTTTAATCTAATAGGAGGAAGTGTGAGTTAATATGAAATTTAATGTAATTGTTGATAGTTTTGGTAATATCGTTGGAGCATTCCAATCTGAATTTATAAAAAAAGAAGATGGAAAGGAAAGAAAGAGTGGTATATTCCTTAAACCTGATCAGAAAATGTTCGAAATTGAAGTGGATAACCAAATAATCAAAGAACATCCTTCAAAATTACAAGAACAAATGCAAAAAATTGTCGATACAAAATTTGATCTACGACCTTATTTAAAAAAATGAATGCTTTAATCTAGATTGTTCATTTGCACTTGCGTTTATGTTGTAATCAACGTTACTGCTGTTTGAGTCCATCGGGCTTGGTTGACTGTATGCAAACGTGCACGACGGTGCAATTATAAGGAGAAGTGAGAAAATAATACTAGTAATAAGCATGTCTCATTGATGTCTGTTGATAATGTTATTTAAAGACCGGGTTTTTTAACTTAATATTCTCCGAACCCCTATATTCTACGGGACCTAATCCCCCGGCCCCGCGACGATATAGTTTCTCTTAAGTGTATTCAACGAATACAAGGTTTGAAAGATAAGGTGTTACAAACTACAAAGGATGTTGCAGGAAAACCAAAAGATAAGATAGATTAAGAACTGTTCCTTTCTTTTATTGCATAGTTAATGGATCGAATCATTATTTCCCTTGTTGTATATAGATCCTATAGTCATAATATCCCGTAAAGATCTATGTGTAAAATGTATTTATGCATAGATTATTTATTACATAGTAACATGGCAACTACGTTCAATGATATCCCTGATTACGTGTCAACAGAGCCTCCGCTGGCTCCTTCAGTGCCCAAATCACTTGCAAATACATGCAAATGTTCTTTTATAACATGTAACGAAAAATTTATCTCAAGATGTACTAAATGTTCGGAATATTACTGTTACACTCATGTTTATGGACATATACATTCGATAGAACACTTCGAAGTTCTAAAGTAAAATTATCTTTATTTTAATAATGTATTAGGATTATTTGAGACCGAAAGGAAATAATAATTTTATCTTTTAATTTTCTCTTTTGATCCTTTAAAATAAATGAGTATGACTTGAATGACGCTTAATAATTCCGCTTGAGTCAATCTTACTATTTGTTGTAAGCCTATAACGTATAACTCAGTATTCCGCCGATTTGAAGTAAATACACTTTAATTTAAAAATATCCTAAATAATATTATCAACTAGTGTGAAATTACCTATTCGTCCCACCTATTTGTTCTGCTATAATATCCAGAGGTCTATATCACGTAAATTTGTAATTGTTAGATTAATCCTAAATTACTGTCTGACTCATTAGAATCATTTCCTTGCATGTTTGTTCCGTTAAGCATTTCACCTAACGTTAAACTAGGATTATTTCGAGAAGTTAAATTTGAAGAGTTTTCTATTGACGGCTGTGCATTTAATGTAAATAAAGTCTCGGTGTTAAAAGAAATTGAGATGCTAAGAATTCCCACCAATATTAAGATAGAGCTATTCATATGGTCATAATGCTATAATAATATAAATAAATCTATGATATGCTTCTGAAGTTTTGTTAATTTGGCATGAGCAATTAAAGCCGTATGTAAGATCGTAAAGGATAGATCTTACAAATGGCCAATAGAAGCGAATTACTCTCAGATCTGTAACTCTTTTCCACCGAGCCCCTATACCTCAAGGCACAATACCATCTAACCCTGCATATTTTGGTAACAATACATATATGAAAAATATAACAAATGATTGATATAATTGAAATAGAAATGATTTATCACTGAATAGATATAAATCTTCATCATGTTTCAGCATTTTAATCATTTCACCAATTGTGGTCATATTTTGTCAATTTTAGGCATTGAAAACCGTTTAATACCCATGCTTATATAGTACGGTAACCAATAGATACTATGTCAAAGAAAACAGAAACTAACCAAAATTATTCAAATAATACCAATGAACAAAACAATAATAATAATAATTACAATGATTTCCAAGAATCCGTTAACCAATCATTTGATGAAACTAAAGATAATATCAAAAAATCAATAGATGAATCAAGAAAACAAATTCCACGAATTAATGACAGTGTAAATAGTTATCAAGAGCAATCACTACAAACTGCAAAAGAGATTTCAGAAGAATATCTTGATTCTCAAAAGGAAGTTGTTAATTCACTCCAATCAGCATGGAGACCATATAATCAGATATACACTGGATTAGTTACCAACTTTTATTCTCCTGAGGCAGCAATCAATGCATATACAAGATTTGTAAGTAACGTTGCAGACAACACAGTATCAGCCATTAGACTTTCAAACAACGTTGTTTTCTCAACCCTTGATGCATGGAAGCCAGTACTACAACAAGCAAAAGACGTTTCAAGACACATATCAAACACAGGAGTAAACACCGCAAGAGTGTTTGAACAAAATTCAAGACAAATAGCAGCAGAAGTTAAAGATGCAGCAGCCAATTCAAACATAAACGCATCTACCACATCCAGTACTACCAAAGACTCCACAAATCATTAACAAATTTATAAAATAAATAATACGTAGCAGGAATGTGTCTATTGATCCGATCAATTTAAGTTCGGATTTTCTTGTAGGGTTCGCATGACAGGTTAACGAAATAATGACCTTTATAGCAAAGAATTCTGGTTTTATATTAAAGAATATGGATTCCCAACTGTTGTTACAGTCTCACATTCTTAATTTATAATGGTTATAAACTATGATATACATTTTATATTACATTACAAGCGGCAGGATTTCATTGTGGGATTGAGGTGAATATTTATTCCATATACTAATTGACGGGGTTGTTGTTTACCTCATTCCCTGTTGTCTGTTCTATTATTATCATTAAATACTATCTTAAACTTGGATATTTTCTTTTACGACGATAGAAGGGACATCCGCATTACCATAGAGATGAGGAATAAGATGTTCAAATGTTAGATAGATCACCTTTCCTCATTCCTCATCTGTGGTCAGAAGACAGTATTCTTGGTAACGATATTATAGTGATGGTCATAATGTTGGCCTAATCAAGAAGTGTGAAATGGTTGCCCGATCAGTTTAGTATTCGGTCATAAATATCCCTCGCCGCCCTCAGGGCGACGCAATTACGTTTCACCTATTGAATTTATTCATATATTTGACGATCTGAATACGCCATCAATAAGATATACCAGGTATTTCTCCCATTAAGATTCAACAAAATTTTTATGGGTGGTAATTATTCTTTCGGAGGGACACCACATTTGATAAACGCAGATTCGATTCGCCTCTATAGTTCGTATTTGTATGTCGTTAATTAGGAATTACTCGTGATCTTTGAATAAATTAACCAACAAATTGTAACCTAATATTCTAATCGTCATCGCCGCTGTTTTTACCGCCGCTGTTTTTACCGCCGCTGTTTTTACCGCCGCTGTTTTTACCGCCGCTGTTTTTACCGCCGCTGTTTTTACCGCCGCTGTTTTTACCGCCGCTGTTTTTACCGCCGCTGTTTTTACCGCCGCTGTTTTTACCGCCGCTGTTTTTACCGCCGCTGTTTTTACCGCCGCTGTTTTTACCGCCGCTGTTTGTAACGAATTCTATCGCCATTATTACTCTTAAATTGTCTCATTTCTGGTTTGTTAATCGTGAACTGCCAGCAACTAGTCCATCTTTTCAATTTTCAGAGTTTTCCGGATCATAATCTATCCAGTTAATTAATTCATTTTGGGGATTTTAGGATTATCTTGCGCTTCTTGATATGAGATAGTTACTGCTATTATCGCATCTACGGAATATCTAATTCTATTACTGTCACTGTCATTATCATAATCTTCTTGTTTTGTATTAGTTTCAGAAGCACCAAAGACTTTGGTTTGCTTATGGACCAAATAATATCTAGATATACTTTTTCATAGTCGGTTCTAGATTAGTGTATTTATGTTCTGATATTATACGCTACTCAATCAATAATAATTTTCTAAACTTTTCTTTTTCTGTTTTTTAGTAGTTCCTCCACTATCTTATTTTCTCTGTAACGATCCCATAATCTTTCGTGCAGATTCAGCCTACTTACCTTATTTCTTTAGAATCGCGACACCTTCATAGAGAGATCTATTTTTAATTCCTCCTCCTTTTTTACTGATGTTTATTGGCATTTGAAAACTCTAAATTTGAATAAATAAAGATTACTGAAAGGAGTGTCTGTCATTCCTAGGAGAGATTATATCGTATTTGCGACTATTTTTAGGTTTTGTAGCCATTAATTTATTCCTATGGTATAACCATTAGAGATATAATATTATGTATTACTGTATGCTGTTGCGATGTCCATAATTTGTATAAATTCGATATCTTCGGTTATTTACATTGATAACGCATTTCTCGACAGACCTGCAGAAATTTGGAACAGGTCGTATAACAATTTTGAGCAGTTCATTCCGGGCTCCTTAAACTACTACCTGAATAACTTCTACACGTATTCATTGATTTTATCTTTTGTGTCAATCTGGATAAGTACTTTTTTTTGTTACGTCATTTCATGCATAGAATCGGCAAAACTAAGTTTTTAATACTAGTAACTGTGCCTTTAATTTATTTTTTGAGTCAGTTTATTACATAATTTTTCAATTTTATTGAACCTTTGGTTTTATCTGATCCTTTTTTTTATGGTATTCTTTTAATCAGATATTTACAATTAGTAAACTGATTGGTTGGATTTTGTTTGGAATGGTATCCTGGACAATTATAAAAACGATTCCCAAGCCTTTTTCAATAAGAAATTATTTGATAATTTCCGCCTTTGGTATTACTTTCATTTTTGTTATGGGAGAATCTTCAATCATACAGGCACCTTATCCGCCATTTGGAATTGCTACTATTTCATTTGTCGATTTAACGAGTTATCTTATTTACGTGGGGATATATTTTTCGGCTATTTCTATAACTTTGGATACTCAATTGAGAGAAGAGATAAGAAAACATATTGTGGGACAATTCTCGTTGTTAGATAGTATCGGAACCGCTAAAAGAGATTTGGAAATTCAAAAGACAGCATTGAAAGTCATTGGGGAACAAGCTAAATTGTCAGAAGAAGAAGCCGGACTCAAAGTATCGGATAATGAACTAACTGGTTATTTAGAAGTAGTTATGACAGAACTTAATGAATATAAGGCAAGCAAAAAGAGTTGATATCTGAAATACATCAATAATTATAATAGTTGATTTTGGTCGAGCTGATGGAACTGGTCCAATGATTCTCATGACCAGTTCAATTTATTGACCTATGTTTTCATGAGTGCTGGCCCAAGTGATGTATGACAGACTAATCGTAAGACTTGCTCATACTTGAAACTAAAAAAAAGATAAACAAGCGATTTTGCCAATCACTTTTGTACTTTTGAGAAGGTAATAATTTTGAATGTTCAAATCATTAACATATTTTGTTTTGAGTCGAACAATGAGATCTAATTTTCAGAGTTTCTGGTCTTTTGCATCTCTAATAGAATCTTCTGCAAATATTCTTGTGTATCTTCCTCGGAAAGAGAGGACTCTATACCAGTTTCCTCTTTTAATTTCTCCTCCTCATTTTTTGCAACTTTCAAAACTGCACCTATTACTTCAGCTTCGGCTATATTATGTAGAAATCTCGCTTTTTGAATAGTAGCTTCACGGATCGATTGCAATAGCTTTCGATCAATTGACGCAGAGATGGCAGAGGAATATAATCCAATAAACAGAATATATGCAGCCAATCCTATAACAGAAACACTCATTATTCCAAAAGGTGGAAAATTAAGTCTCGTTATAGTTGTTTGCGAAGCAATAAAAACCAACAAAATCCCATATGCGCTAAATTTTAAATAATTCTGGACTATGGGATTGTCTTTCCCTACAGTTTTTGCCATGGTCAAAAAAGATATTGCAAACAAGGCACCTCCTATAGGAAGGCTCATCGAATACAAAGTGTTTAATAAGATAATATAAAAAAAAGGGTTTGAATTTATAAGTGGTAAAAAAATATCAGTATTTAGAAAAATAAACTGACTTAGATAAAAGACCAGTGGTATTACCACTAATAACCAATATTTTCTAATTCCCATCTTACTGGAATAGTGATACAAGAGAAATGAAGTAGTAAGCCACATTAATGTAAAAGAGACAACTGAAAAAACGAAATACCCACCTTGTAATACTTCAATTAATGTATTTCCCGCCAAGGCCGGAAAAATACCTGGTATGTTTTTTGAAACACTTGATAAAGAATTTTCAAATAATATGTTGATTTGAATATTAATCAGTATTCCACTAATAGCAATAGAAGACGAGGATAAAATAAACATCCATAAAATAAAGCTTTTGTTTAACCTGTACCAGTTTACTAATTTAAAGGTCAGTAATCCCAAAATAAAAACTTCTAATGAAAAACTTATTGTAGTAATAATTGACAGAATGCTCGTTGCGTATTCCCCTTCAGAAAACATCTGAAAAATACAAAATGCTATTATAGAATACGAAATTACCTGAATAATTGCAAGGATTTTATTTAGAGAAGACATATGTACTGTCTTAGATGATAATCCCACATCAAGGGCTTTCGATCTGGCAAAAAATAAAATAACGAACTGGGATAAAATTATTGTCAGAGCAAGGGCAACGAAAGTATAAATCCAAAAGATACTATTTGAATAGACACCTACAACAGGAAACATCTTTGAAATAATTACATCGACAATTAAAGCACAAGTCAAGATATTAAATAGTAACCATAACCTTCTGGTATCTTGCATAATAAAATTTGAAACGCCAATAAATTTTGTGAATTTTATACTACTTTTTATTGATCCATATTATTAAGCATTATTTCTCAAATTACACAAGTTTTGAAATATAATGGTTAACAATGACAATAATAGAAAGTTTATGTAGTAGACTTGAATTCTTATTATTGGATGAATAATAGGAATGTTACTATCACAATATTCCATAGTTTTCTTGTTCTTTTTATTATCATACCTAGTTTAATGATAACTAATCTGGCTGTCGTTGACGCTTTTGAGGTCTATCCCATTGATTCCAAACCTTATGGATTGACTTACGGAGAGTGGGCAGGAAAATGGTGGCAATGGAAATACTCAATTCTAGAAGAAAAGAGCCCTATTAAAGATTCTACCGGGAAGAATTGCGCATTAAATCAATCGGGCCCTGTATGGTATCTTGCAGGAACCGCTGGAGGATCGGCTGAGCGAACTTGCGTAATTCCACAAGGAAAAGCCATTATGTTCCCCATCATAAATTGGAGTTGTGATGCCATTACAAACCCATCATTTAAAACGGAGGCAGAATTAGCAAAGTGTGCTTCTCCATACCAGCATGTTTCGGTAGAAGCAAGTATAGATGGAACGAAAATAGGTGATTTAAATAACTACAAGACATTCTCCCCCTTGTACAACTTTACAATGATGGAAGGTAATGAGTTGGGTCTAGCACCAGGCATACCCAACAAAGCAGTAACATATGGGTATTGGATAATTCTTGAGCCTATGGCTGTAGGCAAGCATGAACTTCAATTTCGTGGAGTAGTAACTGATTTTACAGTTACCGCACCTTCAACATTCATAACGGATGTAATCTATCATTTAGACATAAAATGAGAAGAACTCTGCAGTGAATGAACTAGCAGGGAATGAACTAGTCCTTTTTTTCTAAGACACCATTTAGAAAAGGAATCCCCACATATAGCGACTAATTTTTTTGCGCAAATACTCATTTAGGCTGATTCATGGCGGGTCTTGTAGACTCGATCAATTTAATAACAACATTTGTCCCACCTTGGCCGAATCCCCCTTAAAAAAAATTAAAATAGCTTTCCTATCAATCTAGCTTCAGTGGCTAAAATAGTTGCACTTCACTCATACAAGGGTGGGACGGGTAAAACCACCCTAGCTGTAAACCTTGCGGCTTTGTTAGCATCACAAAGCAAAAATGTATTGCTTATCGATATGGACGTATATGCGCCTAGTTTGTATGTGTACTTTAATAATCAGCCCAAAAAATGGATTAACGATTATTTAAATGAAAGAGCACATCTGGAGGATGTAATTTATGATTACTCAGACATTTTTAGAGAATTCTCTGAAAGGCGCCGGGACCGCGAAGAATCCAAAGGAGGATTGTTTCATGTCATTTTTTCTAATCCTGCTAAAAATGAAATAACAAATTTAGATTCGGTAATCAGAAAAGACTCTTCTAAATCACAAATGGTCAAAAAGATGCTGGACATCCGCTTGGCCAATAGAAATGTAAAATATGACTACATATTTTTGGACACTAGTCCTGGCATAAGATATTGGTCAATTAATTCACTGGCAATATCAGATATCATCCTCCTGTCACTAAAAATGGACAATATAGACGTAGAAGGTACAAAACATATGGCCATGGATGTCTATGATTCCTTTACTGCTTACGGAGCTAAATCTTATTTGTTATTAAATCGTGTAGCGGGTTATTGTATTCCTGACAAGTTAATACAGTTACAAAAGTCATCTGACCCAAAGTCAGATTTTTCAGAGTCATTAGTCAGAGAACAGAGTGACGTTTTCAGTGAGTTGGAGAAAAAAGTTAAAATGAAAATTATTTCCACAATTCCTTGCTACTGTGATATACAATTTCAAAGACAAGAATACCTGACAGTATTAAAGGATCCTAATCACCCATTTGTAGAAAAAATTAGCGAATTAGCGAATACCATTTGATGTTTTCAGTGACCCAGTAATAAAAAAGAATCTTAATGCAAAGGTATCAATAGAAATAAAGAAATATCATGTTTACACAATAGGTTTGATATTTGAAATACTTCCCAGGAAAGAATGTTATTTGCGGAGATATGAAAATCCCAGATAATGGAGTGTATTTGATATATGGTCCCAAATCCTCTGGAAAATTACAGCATTGTAACAGTTTTATCTTAAACTCAATTAAAGAATCAAGTCATTGTATTTTTGTTAGTTCTTCCTTTTTGGAGAAAAAATATAAATGCATATTTTTGTCTGACTACAAGAATTTATGGGAAAACCTGAAATTACTAAATTTGTATCCTTTGACAATTTCGAACTGAATACAGCCAATATGGAGAAGGGAATTGAACGGCTATTTTTTAAAATTAAAGAGTTAGTGCAGTCCAATTCAGACCGACCGACAAGTTTTGTGTTAGATTCTCTGACCAATTTTGTGGAAAATTTTGATGAACCACTTGCTTATAAATTTGTCACTAAATTAATTTTTTATCTCAAACAAAATGAAATTGATGCAATCTTTACTATAGATTCCACTAAGGCAGAATCATATGTGTTCCTCGATAGAATAGCTCACCTCTTTGATGGTTTGTTGGAATTAAAAATAACTCCTGGGAATTCTGAAATTAGCAGATATATAAGATTAAGATCACTTCTAGGTAACAACAATCAAAGTTTTGAATGGATCAAATTTCGGGTAGACAATGACAATCACATTACACATACTCGTGATGATAAATTATTAATATGCAACATGTGCAAAGAAAAAATTGAAGAGCAAGCTGCTTTTTATTTAGACCTTGCATTCCATAAAGAACATCTGAATGTATATATGAGACTGATGAATTTTTATGGTAATTCCAATACTTCTGAATTCGGATCAAGTGGAATTCTATATGGCAATTTTTTCTTTATTGATATTGTGGGTCTCTCAGATCCTTCTATGTCAGTCAAGAAACAGATTGAAAAAATACAGATATTAAATAACCTTATCAGCACATGTCCGGCATATAAAAAAGATAGAGACAAGAAAATCCTTCCTACGGGAGATGGTATGGCTATAGCATTCTTGACTGATTTAAAATTACCCATTGAATTGAGCATTGAATTACATACCAAACTAGAAAAGTATAACATACAGTCAAACATTGATTCTAATATTAAGGTGCGCATAGGAATCGGCTCAGGACATGTCTTCCTAGTGAACGATTTAAATGATAATCAAAATTTATGGGGTCCTGGGATCATAATTGCTAGACGTGTTATGGACCTAGGAGATCATGGACACATTTTACTTGAGGGAGGAATAGCCAATAATTTATTTGCCATAGATCATGAATACAAGAAGGAAATACATTATTTAGGTGATCATCGTATAAAGCATAATCAGCTAATCCAAGTTTATTCGTTACATAACAAGTGTGTAGGAAATCCACAGATTCCCCAAAAATTTTTGTCAGCTATTAGCACATAAGCAGAGTACCGTTTTTGAAGGATATTATGGCTGCTCCTGAATCCACTTATAATAAATCTAAACATTAAGTTTAACCTTGTAAATATCATGGCCTATATCTTGTTAATAAATTCGGCCCTTCAATCCCACGATAGTGTATTAGGATTCAAATAAGAGGATTTATGCTAAACCTCCCAGGATAATCAATTCATTCACATTTTTTTGCATTTAAACTTAAGTAACGAAATACCGCCCTAATAATTGACTTAAAAATGAGCAGTAATATGATCTTTAAGAAATTCTTTAAATCCTATCTTATTATTTAAAGAACAGATTAATGAAAATTGGAATTTGGTTGGACAGGCTATCATCTTCTCTGAAATCCAAAGACAACTCTATCCTAGTTATCATTGTGTCCATAGTAATCACCATTCTCATAGATTCTCAAATCGCCATTATAGCTGATTTCATACCAGAGCATTTGTCTAGTACCGCCGGAATAATACTCTTTGCAGGTTTGATAGTATTTCTAATATTATCTTCCTTCTTTATGATTTATTCTGTCAAACGAATAGAAAGTAAATGTGTAACAAAAAATACTCATTTTAAACCCATCTATTATTTTATGTTAGCAACACAATCTCTGATTGTGTGTATGTTACTTTACATGTTAATTCAAATATTGATATTTCAAGAATATTATTCTAGTTCTTTGTATGTCATACATATAATCAGTTACGGAATTTGGATTGGTAGTTTAGGACTTTTGGCTAGAGCTTTTATCATATGGTACAAGAATTTTAACCGAAATAGTATGATTCTGATATTTGCTCTTGCTATGATCGCCTATGTATTAAATGGGATGTTTGGTTTGATTTATCAATTGGATACAATGGCGCAGCAAGACACGATCATCTCTTTGGGTGATGTGGCTTATTTTCCTGAATTTAGTAATGCATTGATAGGAAGTCAAATAAATTTGATTTACAAAGGTTGTTCTGCAGTTGCATTTATCTTAACGTGGATAGGCAGTGTGAAATTGCTCCTGCCATATCTACGTAGAATTGGAAGGCTTAAATTTTGGTCTATAATGCTTGTATCTCTTATTTATTACAATATAGAATTCCCTCTTTTTGCGTTGGGATATTTTGATCCAGTTGATGATGCAAATGCTTTAACGAACATCCTAATATTCTCTTTTGGAGGAATTATTTCTGGGCTGATATTTGGTATATCTTTCCTATCAATAGCAAGAACGCTGAAGAAAAATTCTGTGGTCAGGACTCAATTAATGTTTGCCGCATATGGATTTCTTCTTTTTTATCTCGCAGGATCTGCAAGTGCTGCTCAGGCTGCATATCCACCATTTGGTTTAATTTCGGTTTCAGTTATTGGGTTATCTTGCTATCTTATTTATTCAGGGCTTTATTCAGCCGCTCAAATTGTATCTCAAGATCGTGTGCTTCTTAGGTCTATTGAGAAATCAGTTTCTGAACAAGCCAATTTCCTTGGAGGTATTGGCAATGCTCAAAGAAATAAAGAATTAGAAACGCGAGTATTAATGGTCACTAAGAATCTCGCCAACGAAATTGAAGAATCATCAGGAGTTCAATCGTCATTGGACGAAACTGAAATGGTCGATTATATACAATCTGTCGTGAACGAAATTCAGAAATACAAACAATAACAAAATGACTAACTCAAATCCCAATCCCTCCCTCAGTAGTTGTTATTTGGCGAATAACCAAAGGACAAGTCGCTTTAAGTCAATTCGATTTCACAAATCACAATAATATCTTTATTTCCGACTACTGCAAAAAAAATTATATTAATCTTGGATCTTACTGCCGAATAAATACAAAAGCACAATGAACACAGTTATTTTTTCTCGCTAATCATAGTAGTTACTTCACAATGGTAAATATTTATCATAAAACGAACCTATTACATAAATGTAGTAAATATTTGTGCAAGAAGATAAGACAAATAGGTTAAAGATCGCATATATTTGATATTTAGACTCTAAATGTTGATAACAATAAATGAAGATAACTGCGGAAATGTTGGGAGCCAGAGACAAGAATGGCAATCTAGTTAATTTTATATTTTGTAGTAGATGTGTTAAATTCGATGTCCTCAATGGATGTAAAGTAGGAGACGATTATTGTTGTCAATCATGCGGAACTGGTAAGTATTTGATTGGATGATTCTTATGTCCATAAACGGCGGTCATTACGCAAGACCATTCTTATCATAATCGCAGGCTAATGTTGAATAGATATCATCAATCATGTGTGTAAATATTATTGGATTATATTCAACATCAAAACGTATCCCCACGGAGGTAAACAGCAATATATATAGAATATTTGGACTTACCCGTTAAACAAACAACCTCTTATTTATTATTCTATTATGCTCATTGTATAATTATTTCAATAATGTATACTTTCTCAAGGATTTTTTGATTTTTGAAACTGAAAGTACTACTCCTAAAAAATCTTAAGTTCAATTCCAAGGTTATTTTACAAATAATGCTAACATTTCCACTAGTATTACTTGATTTCTGGGATTATATGAATATCAAACACCAACAGATGGTCTTTCTATTTTTAAACTACCACGATCTTATCAAAATAAATAGGCATGATTTAGATAACATTAAAATAGATACGTGTCATTTTTATATACCCTTTCTATTACATTTAGCTGATGAAAAAACAACCAGCAATTTTAGTTTTAATTATGATAGTGGTAACAACTGTCTATGCACTTTCTTTAGGAAATACAGGTTACTCACAACAAGAAGGCGAAAGTAGTATTCTGGATTCTATAGATGTGAAAAATACTAATCTGACTCTTGGTAAACCTTTTTACACTGAAAAATTTGAATTTCCAAAAAGTCAAAATAACGGAGACTCTGAAAATAGTAGTGCTCCTGCCAGTTCTCCTTACTCATTTGAGGGTAACGGAACCTTAGACAATATGCAAATAACCGCCTCTGGAAGTGGTAATGAAGTTTTAAGAGAGGACGGAACTAATTTTCTTACTGGAAGAGCACTTTTTACCTCTTCTGAAAACGGTTCTGCAAGTTATTCTTTTGAGGCCATAACAAATACTACTGAAAATGGAATTAAAACAAGTCTAGGCTCTGCATTCTTTGATGCCAACACAACAGGAAATCTAGAATCCCTGAAGAGTATTGTAGGAGTTTATGAAACGTACATAGATGAAGCTGAAGGAAAAGGGATCTTTGCAATGTGGCAGATTAAAGATATATTACCTAAACAGTAGTAGATTTCGAAACTATTTTTTGTGATGGTGTTTGATATTTAGGATTAAATTCTACCTTGGATCGAATACCTACACATCCAATTCAATTTTAGGTATATTAGCTGGGAAATGTTGAAATACGATAATCAAAATAGTTGGATTCAGAAAATATAAAGGGTTTTTGACTCTCGTTCAGTCATTTATTTGGGTATGGTTAAGTCATGAAAAATCAACAACTTCTACAATCGGCTTTGGATTATTGAATTGAATTTTGAAAGCAGGATTCCTTATCGTTTCACTTTCATTCACGGCAAACAAGACACCCAGATAATTTTCATTAGGTTCCACAGGATTTCCGTCAAAAACAAATTCGGCCTGTAAATTTGCTTCTGTGTTGGAATATTCCAGTCGTTTCATAATTGATTTGCCGTCTTTAAGAAACACCATTCCATAATACGTGTGTTCGTCCCCTTCCTCTGACGGATGCTTGATTATTACTTTAAATGCCATATTAATATATACAAATACTTGATATTAAAGATATTGCTAATAACACCCAATACCAAGTTATTGGTTGGTAAACTTCAAATAAATTGAGATGATAGATTAGAGAGGTAAAAACCTGATATGATTTCCTATACCAATGTAAGAAATCAGGAATGTTGATTCAATTTAGTTTGCTATATAATAGAATAGAATCTTTCAACCTTGAAATGTAAACCCCGATCCTGGGCCTCGTGTTAATCTGGTGTTCGCTAGACCATCATCATTTTTTGGTCAGAACCACCTCCAAAAGACGTAGATTCAAATCCGACTTCAAGGGGCATTATTTTATTATACTTTAATGCATTCCATTAACGAAAAGTGGTCTATAATTTTCATTAATTTGTGTTATATTCTCTTTGATACCGGATTATTACTTAGTATTGATCATAAAAACCATTTTAAATATTATAACAAATTTTTTGATATTAATTTTATCCAATTTCCTTTTGGAGGGTTAATCATTCAATGGTAAACTAAAACTAAAGGTGGCACCCCTGCTGTCCCTATTATTACCACCCCAAATTATACCACCATGGGCTTCTACGATATTTTTTGATAAATATAATCCCAATCCAGTTCCCTGGAAAGATTTTGATGCAAATTTAGTAAACAATCTTGGAAATATCTCATCATCAATTCCATTACCATTATCTTTTATAGATACAATAATAACAGATCCTTTATTGTGATCATCTTGGGTATCATTAATGAATTCCTTCTTTTCCATAGTTATTGAGATAACTTCTCGTTCTTTCCCCTTTCTCTCATATGAAAGGAATTTGATAGAATTTTCAATTAAGTTAGAAAGTACCTGGCCAATTTTTATTTTATCTGCAATTATTATATAATTTTCTTTACTAAATTTAATATCAAATTCAAATTCAATTTGATTTTTCTCATCTTTGTCTTTAGAATTATTTTCAAAGGCTTTAATAATATCTATTATCAATTGATTAAGGCTAAATTTCTCTTTTTCAAGTTCAAATAGTCTA
Organism: uncultured Nitrososphaeraceae archaeon; assembly: GCA_963759575.1. Lineage (GTDB taxonomy): Archaea > Thermoproteota > Nitrososphaeria > Nitrososphaerales > Nitrososphaeraceae > Nitrosocosmicus. The sequence continues at coordinate 346,022 of CAVWZU010000002.1, forward strand.
CCCTCAATCCGTGTTACATCTAAAATTTTTTCAGTTAGTGTTTGCAATTTCTTTGAATCGCTAATAACGATATCAAGAAGTTCCTTTTGTTTATTATCTGTTAATTTATCCCTCAAATGTTCGGCTAAACCTATAATTGGTGTTATAGGGGTACGTAACTCATGCGCCACTAACCCTATAAACTCGTTTTTCATTTTATCGTGGAGCGTAAGCAGTTCGTATGCTTCTTGTAATTTGTCGTACATTTCAGATTGATTCCACAAATTATTAAAAATAGATACGTAAGATAATGCAGTAGGTTTACTTTCAATAAATAATGAAAGACCCACTGCGTTCATAAAATCTTCACTTGTATCGTTTCTTATTTCCATTAGTATGGTTTTTTCTCGATCGAGTATTGTAATCCGAATTATAGGTTGAAACGTAGTATGTAAACTTCTAAATTCAATGTGTGGATAATTTAATTTTATTTTTTGAAGGATATTTTGTTTTTCATTATCTATTGGTGCATGAAGCACTTTAACTTTTATTTCCTTCAAGGCCAGCTCATTCAAAACCTTAAAACCATCTGCAGTCTCGAGCTGGGAAAAGCCATTTTCAGAAGGCACCAATATCAATACTTCATCATTAACTGAATCCACTAATTCAGAAATTATTTTATAGGATTCTTTTGGATCAGGTATAATCCTAGTGTTACTGTAATATCCTTTTTCTATATCTAAAATCCGTTCCTCAGCATCAATACCTGTTTTCCACGATACTTTAAAAATTGTATTATAATGATTAAGGTATAAGAAATCGTTGCTGCTTAAAAGATTCGTAACCATTTTTCCATTCTCCATCTTTTCTATGGTAGAGTTCAGCATCTTATCACTTAAGGCAAAACTAGGTAAAGGTAAATAATTCATATGACGTATCATTACCCCCTCATCCAAAAAAAGGCGTACTAATTTGGCATCATCCTTATTATTAATTGAGGTGATCCATCTAATCCCTTTGTGTTTCCCTTTACTATGCTTCCTTGATAAGTCCGTATACACTTCAAGAAATTTATTATGAATAAGTTTCATCCCTCCTATGGTAGAGCAAATATGCAACTCATTAGATTGTTGGGCCAATTCAATGATCTTCCTTGAAATTTCTCTCTCATCTTCCAATATCTCAGTTATGACGGATTCTCCCCCTCCTTCAATTTCTTTTATTCTTTTAGCAAAAGAAATTGCGTTTTTCCAGAAGGTGTTGAAAATGAATTGCTGCTGTAATACAACTTCTATTGCAGTGCTTTGTATTATTGTGTTCACCAGGTTTCCAACAGAATAAACGGTAGTACCTAAAAACTCTGTCTCATTTATGCATATTGCACCTTGTAATCCTTCTACATGTCTAAATTCATCTACAGAATTTTTTATCTGTTTGCAATAACCTATATTTTCTCGTGTAATTTCTGTAATAAATCTAATTTTTATTCCTCTTTTGTGTGCATCTAGGAAATCATTTTTAAAAGTCTGGTTATTTATAATGGTTAATGGACTTGTACTATCCACAAATATATCGATCCTTTTCTTTGAATTATTAAAGAATTTTGTTCCGAACGAGATGATAGTTTCATCATCATGGAAAATCTCTGTCTTTCCGGCAATGGAATAACTATCAGTCAATATTATCTCGTGAATAGCTACTATATATTCTCAAATTTATAAAAGTTTGGATTAGCAGAACAAGATAGATCATAAGCCAGTGAATACACAAAAGGGGTTGGTATCCCATTATCCAAAAACCTAATCTGCTGCCGATAACATGATATTTCCAAATAATCACCTAAGACAACATTATGAATTAGAATCCCATAGCACGTCTGATCTAATTTTAGGATATTGTTATCAGCTCGATTTATTATTCTTACTGATGAAATCCATTCAGATGTCTCGATAAAAGTAGACAAAATGATTAACCAACAAACGATTCTTTCTTTGCTAAATTATTTTCTTATTTTCGCAGCGATTATTGTATTGTAGAGTTACTAGTAACAGTAGAAGGTTAATGCAGTCTAATCACGTTGGTTATGAGCATTAATCATGATTTTAATGATAACCTGAAATGAGATGACACCTATTTCCTATTTCCTACTACCCTAGAATTATGTTTAAAGATGTCTACCTGTCAAGGTATTATTCAAACTGGATATTAGCGTTATTACCTAATGCATAGTTTAAAAAAAAGAATTACTAGACTTGTTTAAGAGTCATTTTCTATTCTTGTATGTTTCTTTTTTTGATACTCTTCACTTGTTCGTTCAGTGTTGTTTCTAATATGATCTTCTGATGTTGTTTGATGATCATGGTGGTCTCTCTTTAGTGTCGTCGGTTCCTCTGTGTGTATTTTAGCCTGCGTCATTGGTTCTTTGTCTAGATAATCTTTTAGTGAATCGTTTTGTCTATTTTTATTTGTTCCAGATACATCTCCTTCATAACCTTTATCACTCGTATTCAACATACACAATACTATTCAACAAATTATTTAACACATAACAATAGCACCGGATTCGGAGAAAAAACTATAGTTACCGAAATGATGATGTTCTTCATTATAATATTTATCCAACAGTAAAAGGATATATCAAACTCTATGAATTGTTTAAACAAGTGCTTGCCTAATTTATCTATTCTTTGGTTCAATATTTCAATATTTTGTAGGAGGGAATTTTTTTGTATGTCACTTTTGGTTTTTATTTCTGTGATACTATCTGCTATAATCAAAAGAGATAAAATTCAAATAAAATGCACCTAGAATTTTTATGCCTATTTATGGTTGGAGTCAATATTAGTGCCAGATTTTTTTTCATAACAAATTAGAGATGAACATATACCTAGCTTTACGATAAGGTCTCAAGTTCTCATAAACAACCAATGAATGAGTACCATAAATTGATACTGATGTAGTATTTGGTTCATCTCGTATATGGATGACATGATATCATTTTGGACGGGTATATAATAACACCTCTCTAAAACTATTGACAAAACTTGAATAACTCCGCTAATATCGCAGAATCTATTTTCAAGAAATAAAGTAGTCTCTTTTTCTCATAGTTAAGTAATCCGCGCAGACGAATTCATGAAGAAAGATCCGCCCAAAAAATAATGGCAAAAGTATTTAAACACAATATTTAATTTCCTATGATCATAATGTATCCGAAGAATTTTAGTCATTTATTATCAGCATTCATACCGTTCTAAGAATCATAAACTCTTCTAACTTATTGAAAAATAGATAATAATATTGAGTTTCACTTTTCTGCTAGAAACATCGCAATCGATGATATAGTTTGATATGCTTAAATAAATGATCTATGAGGATATTGTTCACCGTATACGCATTGATAATGTTTTGGTCCTTGAGTGTATACAGTTTACCAGTATCAGATCTAGATTTGTATGTTAATTCTGCTGTTTTTCAAAGTGATAATGAAAGATCAGTGTCATCATACCTACCGGGAACAAATATTACTGACGGTTTGACAGGGAAGACTCATGTAGAAATCATCAAAAGTTTTAAGAATTCTTCAGGATTTTACAAAATTAATGGAACTTTAGAAAACCAGGGTTTAGTCATCATTTCCGATATTAAAATCATCAAATATTACAAGATACCGTCAGTAAATGATACCACTTTAGTATGCTATGAGCAAAACGTGGTAAGCTGTGAATACAAATCAAATAATCAATTACCTCAAAAAAGTTATTTCTTCACTATGCCGCCCTCCCCAGAAACAAACATCAAATAGAACTGATGATGTTTGTTATATTATAGGAAATGGAATTGTTTCCGCCATAGATTAACATATCAAACTTATGATCTAACCAATATACCAGATTAGGCACCTTTTTATTCTTCACAATCGCAATTCCTTTATTTAACGACTATAGGGGGAAAACAAGAAAATTAGATATTATAGATATTTGGTTTGGTGAGCACAATAAGGAATACTATATTTTATCAGAGTATAAAAATTAAGCACAGTGGGATCAAAATAATCATTTTGACGCTAAAGTAACTTTTCATGTGCATAATATAGCGATCAATACTCATGGAAGTCCTTAGAAGATACTTTAGATAAAGATTTGATTTATAGAATTTCACAATTGATGAATAATGAATATGGATGGAGCGATGGTTTGGTTATGGAGCTATACCAATAATAGAATAAAATTCATCACAGACTCAGTTATTACAAATTCAAGTGTATTCATGTTTGATAGAAATGATTTTGTAAATTTTGAGTACAAGATAAAAGATAAAAAATGTAATAATTATTCGGATATCTCGACTACAACTCAGATACAGGGAGACTGAGTCGAATTGTTGCTCCTTTGCCATTTTTGTTATTTTCGGCCCACATCTCTCCACCATGCCTATTGATAATGTTTTTAGCCAAATATAATCCCAATCCTAACCCATCTCGAGAATCGGCAACGAATTTTGAGAACAAACTAGGAAGAATCATCCTATCTATTCCGGTTCCATCATCTATAATAGTTACTGTAACATCACATTCATTCTTGTTTTCATTTTGCCTGCTACTTGAGCTAGTCTTCTCAACAAAGATCTTAATATTTTTAGCATCTGGTATGTCTATCGCATTCGCGATCACGTTTTCAATCGTAAATTTTATTCTGTTCTTGTCTGCATATATTATCAGATCACTAACATTCGTAAAAATATTAAAATTTTTCTTTGAATTGGATAAAATATTCTTTTTGAGTTGTTCGGTAATTTCTCTTATCAATTTCACTAAATCAAAATTTTCTTTATTTAGCATGAAGGTATCATTTTCTATCTCTGTAATATCGATCATATTGTTTACATGCTTGGCAAGTTTTTGTGCACATGCATTTATTATCTCGATAATATCACTATATTTATTGAAATCCCCTTTCTTCTCTAGTAATATTTCGGAAAAACCTAGTATCGGTTGTAATGGGTTTCTCAATCCATTAGCAAAATTATGAACGAATTCTTTTTGCAACTTTTCTTGTATTTTCAGCTGTGTAATTGCCATTTCTGATTTCTTGTATAATTCATCCTGCCTCCACAGCATTTCAAGAATTGAGACGTAGGTAGATACGATTGATCGGTTATTAGAGTGGATAGTAAAATTGACATCATTTTCAAATATACTGCGATACTTTTCCTCAAAACTTTTCATTTCTGATATGAATAGTTCCTTTCTGTCTACAGTCAAAATCATAAGGTCTCTAGATAATGGGGAGTTTGCGGATTCTTTATTCATATATTTTATTCTTACATCATAATTGTGCTTAATTTGGTTAAACTCTGTTAACGGATCAGTTCGGCTACTAGAACTGTTGGTAAGAACTATTACTACTATTTTTATATCTTTAGACTTGCTCTTAGAAGCATAATTTATGATTTCTGAAATTTTTTGCCCTATCCGTTCATGAGAAACATCCTCATCTGATAAGGAATAAAAAATACATAGTTCCTTAGTTAAGGAATTCAAAGCTTGTTCATATTTTATAATGATGTTATTTTCATCAGTTATAAGTTCACAAACATCTCTTTCGAGCCCTTGCTCAATCTGTTTAATCCTAATCTTAGCAGGAATTGCCTTTTCCCATAACATGTCAAATATAAGTTGTTGTTGTTCTACTAGCCATTTATTTTTACTATAAATATGAATTGGAGTGGAGTCGGGGTCAACATTTCTTGATTCTAACAGGCTCAAATATTCAAAATCGTTTATAATTATTCCACCTTGAATGTTGTCTAAGTGACGTAACTCCACAATTTTTGACATTTTCTTACAACTTTCTAAGTTGACATTTTCAATGTTTGTAACATATCTGACTCTTTTACCTAGATTTCTTAAATTCCTGATACAACCATGAATTACTTCCGACTCTAAAATCAATGGGGATCCATCTGTAATTCCAAAACCATCTAAATGGTTAACAGCGTTATAGAGTAACCGAGTAAAGCCTTTAGTGATTTCATTTGGGTTATCAAGAATCTTAAAAGAAGACAACATCATTCTCCGATACTTAATAATTCATGATTTTGATAAGCGACCTTACTTGCATGTTTTATGATTGACAAATAATATTGTTCATATTATTTAATAACTATACATCGAAATCTTACGACCCAAAATTGTTCATGTATCTTAATTTTTAACTGACAAAGTAGATGTGTTTTTTAATTGTCTTCTACTTTCTGTATCTTACCTCTTATATCACCTATAAGTGATGGTGTAAAATCATTCGAATTTAAGTTATGATCTCTTTTTCCATGCTCCATAACCTTTCTCAATATTTCTGCATCATTGTCCTCCGTAACTGTATAATTACAATCAAACCCCACATCACGACACTTAAAACTTAACACTCGTTAATTTAATAAATGCAATTAAAATATTTATCGTTTGAATGTTGTTAAAATCATATTAACAAAACTTAAATTATTTAAAAATTAATAAATTAAATTATTTTGTCTATTTGAACTATCTCATAGTATTTTTATTTCTTCGCTCGTTTTTATTGAATGTCGAGTAATCACCCACTATTGTCAACCATGGGTTATCCCTTATGACAATCCTTGCTCATTGAAACTATTTCTAAATGTTTTTTCCAATTTATCAGGAAATGATAAGATATTTATTTTTGGTTAGAACCTCATGATTCTTTGCCTCAAGTTTTACCCTCTCATGGTACCTAGTTTGAAAGAATTTTCATTAATCAACGGATTAGTTTTGATGTTTTATCAAGAATAGTGTTTTCAAATTTTTGTGTAGTTTCTGTTTAATCTATCCCAGTAAACGTTCTTCATGGAATATGTATTTAATGCTTGTATCAATTCGATAATATTTACTCCCACTATGAATTTAAATCAAGAACTATTTACGCCAATTGAAATTGATGAGGTCATTAGTAAGTCGGCTCCTTATTGGATTGGAGGGAAAGAAAACTCAAGTTTGTCAAGATATCATATTACAAATTCTTTCCATTGATTTGTTTTACTTTATACAAGAATTTTTTAATTAGTAAAAACCGGTTTTATTTTTGCAAAATCAATTGCTAATATTATTATTCCATTCATCAGTAATTACCATAAAAGAGAATTGAGTGTTAACCTAACCTTTACACTTTTCCTGCCTTTTTTCCTAATATAGAAAAAAGTCAAGGATAGAGTTGATCTAGTAAACTCTTCTGAAACTTATATCAACCTTAATGAAAAATTAAAAATTTAATCAGATTCTCTAATAAGGAATGTAAATATCAAGTCTTCAGTCGGGATTAACATTCCCAAAATTTTGTTTAACAAACTCTTAATGAATCTTAGAGAACAATTACTTTACACATATCGAACATGGTCAATTTTATTAATGAATTAGGATGATTCGATAAAAATGTTAGGATCATTTAAATTTGATAATTCAAAAGAATGTCATATGACAAAAATAGTCAAACTGCGAGTTATACCTCCACCTGACGAAGGAACACGAACCGTTTTTAGAACACATGATAAGACGCTTTAGTTAAGGGAATCGAACTTGAGTCACTTGTTTGCGGAAACTGCGAATTCATTTTGGTTGAGAATGTACTTGCCTACAATCAAGGTGATGTGGTTTTACAATGTCCTAATTGTAATTCTTATAACGAAATTTCTAATATCTGATTTAATTTCGACCTAGTATTGAAAACCAGTGTGGTACTTTTCCAAATCTCAAAATAACTCTGCCTTTCAGATCAGTATACAAATTTCGCATAGTATTGATAAAACAGGAAATATTTCGATTGAGGAAATCCCGGTCATTGATTAATAGAAGATAAAACTAAGAAGAATCTGTGCCAGGGAGAATTAGTTTGAATTCTTTTAGTTGACTTGATGAATAGATTCGTATTTATATAATTTTCTATTGGCACTATCAGTTCCGATATGCACTTGCTAAAAAATTCGATATAGTTAAATAATTTGAAAAAAAGCCATGCTTAATGCCAAAGATATCTCCACATTCCATTCTGGTGGTGGATAATGAAACGGAGCTCGCATCTCTATTCAAGGAATTTCTGATAAAGGAAGGGTATGCTGTGGTTTCTTTCACTGACTCGATACTGGCATTTGAGTATTATGAGAAACGTGGAATAGACATTCCTTAATACTAACCGATTTGAGGATGCCGGGCATGAGTGGATTAGTTTAGCGCAGAAAATAAGACAGATCAGTAACAATGTAAAAATATTATTGATGACGGCTTTTGATACCGTAGATTTAAAGGATAACGAGGATTTTCAAAAAGCAAAAATTGATGGACTACTTCAAAAACTTGTCCGATTGGCTGATTTAGGGCAAATGATCAATGATTCGTTAAAAGTGCTCAGTATAGAACAATAAAGATAGGAAATAATGGTAATGGTTAACTTAGCCTATATCGTTATGGCCATTGCATGACAATTTAATATTTTTTGTTGATGGTCTTTTGATATTTTATTAAAGTCTTTTTGATGATACATGCAAATGCCCTTAAGATTAATGTCGAATTTTAATGGTAGATAAGATTCGTATGCCAAAAGATTTTGTATTTTATGCTCAAAGAGAAAAGACCCTGCATCGCCTAATATTGAAATTCCCTTTTTTCCTAATTCTTCGGAATATTTGACCCTTTCTTCGATATTTTTCCAAATGGACTCTACGCTACCATGTATATGATAACCTCTTAATGAGTCAACGATGATCAATGATTTATCCTCTTGTCTAACCATATGGAGATTGACTCCCCTATTATTAGATAGTATTTCTCTAACAGAATTCTCCGTTTCATAGAAGGGCATAATTAGAATCATTTCATTGTCATTAATTTGTTTTTGTATATAATTAGAATAAAATTCTCTTAGTGTAGGAAGATCACGATAAATAAGTAAACAATGCAGTCCATATTCACTTTGAGAAATAGTCTCGGCTGCGTCTCTCGTACTCATTGAGTGCCCATTATCATTAGGTGATATTATATATCCTCACCATGAGTTGATAGTTTATGAATGTATATTAATAGTGTATATTTAAAACATAAGATCTGAGATTTTATTTGCGCACTGGAATCAATTCTTTATATCATATGGATCAGATTCTCGTATTAACATCAGCCAAAACATTTTTGGCCCTTTTTTGAGATCTTTTGTATTTAATGCAAATTAATATGATTTTTGGTCTTTTAATTTCTCAAAATCAACCTAATGAGAAAAATGGAAAGTCAAGACTCGTAATAGTTCTATTACCAAAAACTTTGGACCCTATAATTGGGTTATTTCTTATTTCATTATTCTTGATCACAAATGCATCTGGTTCTTAAATATTCATAGCTCTTCCTTTTCTTAGTCACTTATTCTCGGGTATAAATTTAGTTTAGAAACTACCCAGAATAATGTTACTCTAAATAACTCCTGTACTTATTCATTTGTAGTTGTAATTATTAAAAAGAAATTTTACAAATGCCAGGTCTGTAAACAAATATTTGGTCGAAGTTGATATGCATTACTCCATAATAAGTCAATTCATAGTGCGGCTTCTGATATAATTAGTTGTACTATTAAACCCCCAATTTTCAGATATGTCACAATACCAATACTATAACTATCAAAAAAATTCGCCATTCGTGAATACGCCGGCCTGCATCTGTACAATGAATCCGATGAAACCTTTTCGGATATATTCCATCTAGATAAAGAAGATTTTAAAATTATTAAAATTATTGATCAATTGGTAAATCCATTAAGTGAATGTGAGGAATTGTAAGTTAAGAAGAATCCAAAGAAAATAACATTTATTCCTTCATGAAGTTTTGATATAAGCTGACAATCTCATAACCCTGTAGGCCTCATGAATGAGATAGTAGAGTTGTTACGTTCCATAAATTGAATCAAGAAGATTGCAAAGTAGAAGTTATTGGAGGATAAAACCTCTCTGGGTCCTATAACTGATTTTAAAGAGAAAATCAAGAATTCATATGTTTAGAATACAAAAGAATTAGAAAATAAAAACTAAAATCTAATTACTGCCTAGGTTTCTTATTCTTTCGTTCTTTTATATATTCAAAGAATAAGGATGACAAGCCGCCAGCAAATCCTGCCCCTATCAATGTTATCATTGAACCATAGGCCAACCAAAAGTTTTTTAATTCTTCCTGAAAGGTTAGAGGCTCGATCACATTAACTGTGAAATTACCATTTTTGATTTCGTATCCTTTGGTATCAATAAATATTGGATATTTATTCTGAAAGTCGATAAAATTTGAAGGAAAATTTGATCCGAATGAAATATTGGCTGTAATCGGAATATTATGTGTCCCTATTTTAGCATCTTCGGGCGCATTAATTCCAATTTGGACGGGTTCTGTAGTTGAACCCCGGATCGTGGAATTCGTAAGATTATCGTTTTGATTAATTAATTCAATTTTAAGAGATGTATAATTCTCAAAGTCATGTAGATCGGTAATAGTAGATATTTTGCCACTGCTTGATAAGATTTGTAGTCCTATGGTTTTTGTTTCACCCTTTTTTAATGTGATTTCTTCAGGTGAGGTAGATATTGTGAAAGAATCGCTAGGAATATTTATCCAATTGGTCAGATCAATTCCTATGGTCCCGTCATTATATGAGACTAAATTATAAATCATTATCCTGTATGATGGACTAACAGAAATCTTTTCCATGTCTAGTGAAAAGACCACATAATTGCTATTCTCTTCGAAACTAGTGTAACCACTGTAGTTTTGTAGAGCATCTATTATTTTATATTGACCGAGAGAAGAATATTCAAATAACAATTTGTTCCAATTTTGCAAATTTATTGAATTGGTATTGTTAATCCATTGGAGTTCTAACTGGTAATCAACGCCCTCTTTACCGGTCGAGGAGTCTCTATCACCATCTATTAATATTCCGTATGCCACGGAAGAGATATTCTTGATGTCATTAGTTCTCAGTAGATCATCACCAATCCAGATTGTAGTATTTAATTGGTTCATTTTTTCAAAAAATGCAACTCTTTGTATATCTAGGGCCGACGTAGAGAACGGATTTAATGACTTGTTTTGGGTTATCGCTCCGGTTTTCAAACTTATTATCTTAACATCACCTAAGTCGTCCATTATTTCTTTTCTTGGAAAGTCAGAATGAACGGAGACAATAGATACTGAGATAGAATATAACAAAAAGTAAGAAATTAAACAAAAAATACTAGTTCTAAAATTTAAAGAAAGTTGACTACCACATCTTCTAAACATATTTGGAGTTAATGAAAAAGTTATTTGATTGTTACTTGTAACTTGATTCCGCAATTTGACCCTGTAATGAGAAACTAGAAAAGATGCGGGGATTATTTCAAGATTACCTATGGATACGTTCAAGCTAAGATTAGTTCTTCAGCACTTTGGCTATATGTGATAAGATAATTTGATTCTTGAATCAGTCTGCTAAATACTCTAACACAAAAGTAAATAACAGCATTGGTTGGTTTTCAGCGAATTAAATAAATATTAAAATTGATGGGTTGTATTAAGATACTATAATGTTTCTTCATTACATTGCTTTATTATCTTTTTTTGTTTTGATTTCAGGTCTAACTGGAGTTGCCTTCATGAACAACAGTCCAATCCTGGGCATTTCATTTCAGAAGGATTGTTGTTCACCTCTCCTTTTATCACCTATGGCCTCTTCTGGAAATAATCTCTATATAGTATGGCCAGACAATAAGACTGGAAATTGGGAGTTATTTTTCACTAGGAGTATGGATGGAGGGAATACTTTTGAAACACCAATTAATATAAGTAATAATACTTCTTTTTCAGCAAATGCTACAATAATATCTGATGAGGATCATGTTTCTATTACATGGTGGGATAACAAGACAGGGGAAATACAACCTTTTGTTAGATCAAGTCATGATAACGGCGAGAGTTTTAATGAGGCTCTAATGTTAAACACTTCTTTCATTGGATAGAACTTTCGAGATATAGTTTGAATGATATCCTGAATTAACATTTTTACCGAGACTCGATTTCAACTTTCATTCGAATAGAATACTAGCAAAGATTAACTCTTTCATTTATTTAATGCCGACGTGGTTATCAAAGGTTATGATGGTGCTTTAATGTTGATTGATAAACGGATTATTGTCTGTCGTATTATACCCAGATTTGAAGGACACCCGCACGGGCTAATTGCGTTAAATAAATTTTAATAATGTTTACCAAATAAGGTATAAAAAAAAGTAGTTAAAAATCAAATTCAAATAAAGAACAACAAACAAGAAAGGAATTGACACTTGGTCATGGTATCTGTATGTAATTAGTTCTCGATGACAACCCAAAAAATACTAAAATATACTTGAAAAGATTTGTGGCTTAACAGAAATAAAGCGTAAATTGATAAGAGATAAGGCAAAATATTTGACGAGAAGGCAAAAGTAAAGGTAATATATGGACCCTTTAATCGGATATTAAAATTTGCACATTCCTATTTAGGGATTTAATAGAAAAGAGATAACAGATTATATAAATAGAAATTATCTGAAGACTATAAACATAACTTGTGATATGACAGATATACAAATTGCCTGGAAAGGATATCCCACTGATTAACGTAGGTCATAACATTCTGTGGATAGTATTCCTACAATATGAGTAATAAGAACGTTATTGTGTATCCGGAGAGAAATCAAGTAACCTAAGAACAGGCTATCTCACAGTGTTAATCAGGATTAACGATGCTATTGGAGGTAACCATTAGTTTACCTAAAGTAGTAATGTTTATTACTGTTTTACCTCTGTCACCTTTATCTACTTCTACCAGACCCAAGTCTGCTAATCCTTTATTTTCTTTTCCACCTTGAATATGATAGCTCAAAAGAGGTTTTCCGTATCCTGAAATATGTTCTAATTCTTCCAAGCCACTTACCATCCCACCTATGGTATCAAGACTTTTTAGTATATTTATTTTGGTGTCTGAAATGATTTCGCTGTAACTGAAATTTAGTACCGGCCACAGTAAAAGCATTGTGTGACCATGATCCATCTTAAATGCCTTGATTCCATTGATAAATGCTGATGAGAGTGCGGCACAGTTAATTAATTTATCACCGGAGCTGACATTCATTATTATATGATGATAGTCCGTATTTTTCCTTGACAATACTTCATTAACTCTTTCAATTGTATCCATAACGACGTTTTCCTTTTTAACAAGAAGTATTTCTGAACCAATACCAATTGTTGTTTCAATCTTCTTGGAATATGTGACAGCTTTGGATTCATCAGCTGAATAACATATGAGAACGAGTCGGTGAATTGGAAAATTTTGAATCCCCAATGCTATCCCATCCTGATCATCGTCACCAAAGGTAGCAATTTGAAGGGTTTTCATTCTATGATTTCTAATAAAACTCCCTCTTTTAAAAAACGTTAGCATTCATTCTAATTATTTTTGAATTAACGAAATCCTTTTTAACTCAGGATTTATTAACTTTATCGCTTTTCGTAGTACGGAATCGCTGTCCTTTCAAATTCATTATTAATATCGATTGCAACTCCCGATATAGTCCGTATAAATACTGATTATCATCTTATCTTCAAGAATATGCCAATAGGATCCTAATTTGTATTTGTCTAAGTGAATAGATCCTAAAGGATAGAGGTAGAATGAACTACAAGATTATAATTAGCAGTCCTAAGAGAATTTTAAAGTCTAATAAATTCTAGATTAATACTAAGCAAGCCTTTTCTTATTGGCAAGAATTCATGCGGATCGACAGGGCCCTACCCCTTGATAATTTTCACAAAGTATTTACTGAAAGCATTAGATACCAAATACCGGAATTTCGAATCTACATAAATCACATTCAAAATTTAGTCTGTCCACTCTTAATCCAAACACCCTTCTCTAAGTAATAGAATTTATCTTCGTTAACATGTCAGTATCAATATAGAGTCCATTTAGTACAATTGATTAGTCTAATTTTCCTTCGTCTTATCGTATATCCTCTCCTGAATAAATATATGATACTAAGATTAATGACGTTTTGTGATTTATACTCGATAACTGAAAATCTTATTTTTTATTTGAATTGTTTAGACTCTTCACTTGTCTTATATATCAAGTCTTAATTTACCTCATACCAACTTAAATGATAAATCTTTGAATGTAAAGCATGATTTATGAACCATAGCTCCCACATGTATTGACGAACAGGAAAGCAATAACCAAGAAAGGAAAAAACACCGTCCACTCCCCCAGATTCACGGGAGCCGAGAGACCTTTCAGTTTTTCTAAAATATTGCCCAAAGCATATGAGACCATTAACGGTTACTGATTTAACTGAGAGTTTATATTAATAGAGGTTGAGATTCCTTATTTGACTTTACAATAGAACCATGGGTCCGTGTAATAGAATCTTACCCTACTGCTACTGGGAACTTAATCCTCACTTAGCAAAACTATGTGTATAATATATTATGTATTACGCAAATACGATAGTAAATGGATGAGGATGGTGACTTTCTTAAGGCAACGACTGATTTGCTTGGTCAAGATTCATTTTCGTCCGAAACGTCGAATATACGAAATAACAAAGAAAGAAGGGCTGATCATCAAGGTAAACAAACCATAGCAACTAGAATTGTTTATGGTAAAGACACTATACCGATAATTGAAAAATTTGTAATGAACTGTAAAAGGAATCTCAATATATGTATTGATAAAAACGGTCCATCATTAATAATCAATGTTCCTGAGATTACAAAATTGTATACAATGTTCAATAGGAACTCTGTAAAGATAAGAATAATTACAGAAGTAACTTCAGATAACTTGGGATATTGTAAACAAATAGTTGAGAAATATGGTGTCGATATAAAACATTTATCAGGTATTAGAGGCAATTTTGCAATATCCGAAGATAAAGAGTATCTTGCATCTACAGAGTTATATGAAAGTAAACCGTTAACTGAAATAATATACAGCAATGTGGAAGAGATTGTAAAACAAAATCAATTGGTATTTGAAACTTTTTGGAAAAATGCAATGCCTACAGAACAGAAGATAAGAGAAATAGAAGAGAGCGTATTACCAATTAAAACCTATCTAATAAACAATAATGTTGAAGCACTCGCTTATTCACAAGAATTTATTAGAAATGCTGATACCGGTTTTTCAAATTCAACACCTATTGGGTATTTCAAGTTACTAAATCAAAATAAAATTCTTCTTCAAGCATATTTGGATCATCTTTCAAAGTATAAAGAAGGAAAGGTAAAAAACGGTGTACGATGGATTACCCATATAGAAAACAAAAAAGAGGATATAAAATTAATAAAAAAATTTCTTGCAATCGGTATTGAAATAAAACATGTCAAAAACCTGCCTCCAATGTATTTCTCAGTGTCGCGAAAACAATGTGTTACCACCATAGAAGATATACGAAATGGTGAAATGTATGAGAGAATTATTCATAGCACAGAGCCACTATACATCTTGCATTACCGGACAGTATTTAAGGACCTCTGGGACAGAGCCATAACTGCTCAAGAAAGAATAAGACAGATAGAAACAGGCACTATTTTACAGATAACAAAGATTATTGAAAATCCTGTTAAAACAAAGCAATACTTTATAGACTTGGTACGAGATGCAAAAGAAGAGATTCTGATACTTTTTCCGTCGTTAAATGCCGTAAAAAGGGAAGTTATTATGGGAATTATTGATTTACTGAAAAAAAGGAGCGCTGAAAATGTTAGGATTAGAATTCTATCCCCTGTGAATGAAGATATCAAAGAAATGTTGTTTCCCAAAGATGTTGATGGAAAATATAAAGTCATGAAAAACATAATTAGTAGAGAGATTCGAAAGGAGGAGAATTTGATATCTACAATTGTGATCGTAGATAGAAAAGATGTTTTGGCGACAGAATTAAGGGATGATTCCAAACAATTATTTGAAGAGGCGATAGGAGAATCGACATATTCGACAAGTAAACCTACTGTATTATCTTACATATCTATATTTGAAAGTCTTTGGGACCAAACGGAAATATCTGATAATCTGAAAGCAGCCAATGAAAAATTGGTGCAAAGTGAACAATTAGAAAGAGAATTCATTAATACAGCAGCACATGAATTGAGGACTCCTACCCAAGCGGTAATGGGATATGCGGAATTAGATAAGGAAGTATTTGAGGATCTGTTGAAAAATAAGAAAGTAACATCCGATGACGAATTAAAAAGAATTATTGACCATCTCAAAGGACACTTTGATGCCATATCCCGGAATTCAAATAGATTAAACGAATTAATAAATAATCTATTGGATGTAGCAAGAATTGAATCTAATAGAACTAACAGTTTGCAAATACGCAGAGAAAAATTGGATTTAGTAAAGGAAATTAACGATTCGATTAAGACAGAACTTGAACACAAAATCAAAAATAAGAATATTGAAATTAACTTTGTAAATGAATGCATCGATGAGAAATGTTGGACATTTGCCGATAGGTCAAGACTCAACCAAATAATTAATAACTTAGTAGGTAATGCAATAAAATTTACAAATCGAAATGGTAAAATTGATATTATGATCAAAGAGAATTCTTTTGATATAAGTGAATTAGATTCAAGAAATAATAATACTATTGTAGATGACATAAAGAGCGACGATGAAGAAAAAACAAAAAGTAATAAATTAAGGGAACAAATCTTTGTTGGTATCTCTGACACGGGTAAAGGAATATTGCCACATATTTTGCCTAAGTTATTTGAAAAATTTATCACAAGTTCTGATACAGGAACGGGGCTTGGACTATACATTACTCGAAACATAGTTGAAGCTCATGGTGGTAAAATATGGGCATTTAACAATGCTGATGGAATTGGATCTACATTTATATTTACATTGCCTAAAGCGGACGATCGGATTTTAGATAATAATTAGAAAAGTAAGCTTTGTATTGTATCGACTTCATTTGATATGAAAAGATCTAACAGAATCCTGCGATGATCGAAGTCATTCATAGCGATTGATGTCTATCTCCAAGCGTTGAACTACAATTATTAGTCAAACTTGTCATTAGTCCACTTTAACCAGAACACCTCTATAATCAAGCATTTACTAGTTTTATGATATTTTTTTTTGATCTGAATCTTTATCTGAAAGGCGTAGATTAGAAACTCATTTTCTCCGGTGCGCATCTTATGGCATCATACCACAAGATTATGAACAAGAGATCGAAAATTTCTACTAGGATGAAATTTTGGATCCTCAGATCATGACTAGTAAACAATTTCATCACCTATGAGAAGTTTGTTCCATCTCCATTTTTCTTTATCTGACTGAGACCAGTTTATTAATCGCTCTCTAAATTAAAAAAATAATTCCTTCTGGATCTTGAGAAAACTTTAGGGAGTCAATCCATATATTCGAATGTTTCTATGATAAATATGTTTACTAACTTTTTTTAACCCAAATGTATACTAATAATATTAGAAAAATAATAACGTACCGCTATATGGTAGTTTGACTTTAGACTTTGATTTAAAACTATTTGAGGAATTTAGTGAATTAATTTGAAATTACAAATTCCAAATTTCTATTATGAAGATGGTGTATGATAGATGTACGATTCAATATAAAAGTTCTAACACACCAGAACTATACTATGATCACGACCATTTGGGCGAAGTATAGGTAAGAGAAGGATACTCACAATCTCAGTAAGATTCTCATCGACCTGCAAATCCACGAACGTCATTAAGATGATATCAATCTTTTTAGATCCAAAAAAACTTCCTTGGTAATCTCGCCACTTGCTAATCGTCTCTTTAGTATCTGTTCCGGGTCGTTTTCCTTATTTGATGTCCCGTTTATCCTAGACTTTGTCAATGCTGCAGCAAGGGTCGAGATAAAAGAAGTAGTAACTCCAATACCAACAAACATTATAATCACACCCACTATTCGCCCTAATTCCGTAGAAGGGTTGGGTCCGAAAGTTGCTGTCGATGTAGTTTGGATCGTCCACCAGAGGGCATCACCCATAGTAGTTATTCGAGAATGGGCCGCTTTATGTTCTGCAGAATAAAATAGAAATGTGGAAATTATCAGAGTCAAAAAAAAGATTATGAATATTTGCATTAGTACATGCCCACCTAGTATTTTTGATTTTTCCTCTAAAGAATATGATAAATTAATTACGTATATTATCGCCAATAATCTCAACATTATTCCCACTGTAATGAATCCGTCAGAAATATCGGATCCTTGAGCGGCCAGAGCAAAAACTACAATTGGTATCATTCCAGGTATCCCGTACCAATTCTTGAACAAGAATCCTCTCCTCTGCTTGGATTCTTTCATTCTTCGGCAAAAACTGAATATGATCAGAGCGACAGCCAGGAAATCAAAAGAATAAATAATTCCCTTAGAGGCACTAGTGGGTAAAGTTTGAATTGTTCCAACGAGTACTACTATATCCGCAACACTAAGAATAATAATTAGAATGTATCCTATTTTCTTTTTCATGGCCCCATAAAGGTATTGAAACTAATAAGACTTGCCCTTCTTACTTCTTCACTAATGTTTGCATATACTGAATTTCTATTAATTTGTTTATAGGGATATCTGCGAGTGTAACACTTAATTAGTTATGAGTCTAAAAAAATATATGCCTTTTACCATCTATTTTTGCTTCGTCGGTCTAATAATCCTTCACTATAGAGCGTAAAACCTACACAAAACGATTTATATAATCTTGAGGTCCACCGATCATAGTCGTGGCGTTTTACTCAAATCAACTAACTTGAATCGTTCTTCCGCAGAATGGACAATTTGTTATCTCGTTATAATCTACAAATCCTTTATATGGTTCCAATTCACTAGTCCCATTATGTTTTAAAATCTTCAACCATACTCTATTATTTTTGTTAGATATTCCAAGTACTCCATCTTCCATCATACTATTCATACCATCACAACATCTCTCTATACTAGACATATCAAAAATTTTCGTTTTGTTATTATAAATGTTAGTGAAATCTATTCAGTTCGGCTTCCTCGTATTTGTAATATTTATGAAGGTAGTGATCCTTGCATAATAGTATTTGCTATACTCCCGGAATAGATTACCAGTTTTAGATGCTAATTTCCCCCATATTAGAAATCTATTCATGAAGATATAGACCGAAACACAATTATCGGAATATCGTCAGGTAGTAATGGAACCAGGAAATATCTTGTTATGTTGTAGTATTTTATATTTATTTACTATTTCTACTCAAAAACAAATCTCCATCCATAATTGTTTTCCAATAATTGTAACAATATTGGATCGCCATCACTAAACCTCTTAAAATTGGAGATATTTAACCTACCTAAATCTTTAAAAAAGTTTTCAAATCCTGCCGGAGAGTATATTAGCAATAATTTTCCCTGCCTCTCATCGGCTTTCTTATACGAAAGAGGAATATTTTTTTCAAATGTTAAAATTGCTCCTTCATTTCCGATAATATCTTCTTTCTCATATCTAAACTGGAATTTTCCCTCTATTACATAGACTGCAACATTCTCCCTACTTCTTACATGCATAGGTATTTCGACTTCTTCCCCCATCGGAAAACTACCTTCAATTATTGAATATTTTCCGCTAGTTTGTTCACCTGAAACAAGTATTCTGTAATTTATTCCATTTAAGTTATATTGTTTATATGGTTTTACATCATTATCATTATAATTAGTGGGATCGTTTGATTTATTTTCAGGCATAACCATAATATCTAAAAACTGATTAATAAAAATATTTTAGAAAATAGTGTGGGTCGTGGTTTTACTATCCTTGTAATACTGAAGTCAAATAATATCATTACGATGCAAAGCCATTAGTTCAAAGTTCTTCAAAGCGTTAATAATATATACACCGGCGACCTCAATCTTCAATCGTCAATACCGTGTTCTGTCCTGGTGCACCTTCAACTAAATTATTTAGCAAAAATATCCCCGTTTTTGTTTCAATCCTATTGTGGAGCAATTAACTCTGGTTAAAATACCT
This sequence comes from uncultured Nitrososphaeraceae archaeon, assembly GCA_963759575.1. Classification (GTDB taxonomy): domain Archaea; phylum Thermoproteota; class Nitrososphaeria; order Nitrososphaerales; family Nitrososphaeraceae; genus Nitrosocosmicus. The sequence continues at coordinate 366,122 of CAVWZU010000002.1, forward strand.
TTTAGAGACACGTTTACAGTTGATTTGCTCTTCCATTCGATCATAGAATATACAAGCTAGTCGTCATTATTCATTCATTCGTAGTGTTAATATCTAAATCCGAGCTTTCCAAATAGTAGAAGAATTTGAAACAAACTTGTCTAGCAATCGAATTGTATTAAATTAGCAATAGCAAGAAAATAAATTGATTTAGAAAAAATCAGAATGAAAAAATTGGCGCCGGTGGCGTACAAAGGAGGGTTGATGACTCGAATACTTGATGAATAAGCCAGACCATCATATTTTCCCTCTCTAAAATTCTTCAAAATTTTTTATTAACGTTAATTCTTTTTTTGTTGGAATCCCAAGTCTGATAACGTAGATTCGAGTCGCATCTATAGTTCGAATTTGCATTTCGTGCAAAAGAAAATTTCACTTGATCCTCGATTTGTTAACCAACAAATCATAACCTCATATTCTAAACCTCACTTGTGTCACTGTTATCTCCGCTGCTAGTAGTTCGGCATTACTTTCATCACTATTACTTCTATTTACATAAACCGCGTTACAGTTTTATTATTCGTGTTTATCCAGCATTTCATCCCCTTTTGATTTGTCATTTTTTTCCGGATCATCAACTTTCCAGTCAATTGAACAATACTTTGGATCATTTCATGGATCGAGACATATCTTTTGCCTGGGGTCAAGACTAAGTTGTTGTGACGTACATTTATAGAATATTTGATTATATTATTGTCATCGCCATTATCATTGCCATTGCCATTGACCTCTTGTTTTGTAGTGCTTCAGAAAAACCATCAAAGAAATAAGTTTTATGTGCGCCAAATAATATTTAGCGATAGTTCGATTGTCCTAGTAGAGAGAACATTTACAATTTTATTTGAAAATTATAGGTTTGAATAAATTTCAGGTAATACTAGGAGCCGTGTTAGTCTTGTTGAGAGATAGTGAACTCAAACTGACGATTCAGAAACATGAGAGGCGTGATATAAGTAATCGTCTGCTGCAAGGATGATTTTATACACTCAAGATGAACACCATCTAGTATTAGCAATCATACTGAAAAGGGCCCTATTTCGGAAATTAAAACAGAAAAAGATTCAACGCTAGACCAGCATGACTTACTCAACGTATTAAAAGATCGCTTTGAGAGAAACAGGAATCGTCATAGAAGTCTTGATTGGCCCAAAATAAAGGCGAAGTTGGAAGGTAATAACGAAAAACTGTGGTCACTCAACGAAATGGAAAGAACAGGCGGTGAACCAGATGTCGTTGGTCATGATAAAAAGACTGGCGAATACATTTTTTATGATTGTGCTCCCGAAAGTCCGTGGGGCCGCAGAAATGTTTGTTATGATCATGAAGGCCAGAAAACAAGGGAATCATTTAAACCTGAAAATAACGCCATTGATATGGCTGCTGCCATGGGTATTGAGCTTTTAGGGGGAGAAGAATATCGAGAATTGCAGAAATTTGGAAATTTTGATACGAAGACATCAAGTTGGGTGAAGACACCTTCTAAGATTAGAAAGCTAGGCGGTGCCCTCTTTGCGGATCGACGATATGACACTGTCTTTGTGTACCACAACAGTGCGCCTTCTTACTATAGTGTAAGGGCTTTCCGTGGCTCGCTAAGGGTTTAAATGTGGATCTTGATTTTTGTAACGAATCTAGTTGTATCGCCTCATAGATTGTAGTTTGAATGGTGAAATGCTATGAATATGATTGAATCTTACTCATTGCAGCAAAAATTCTTACTTAGTTAAAGTGAGAACATTCTTTGTTATTTCGGGTACTACGGCGAAATGTGAAAAAGGAAATGGGAGGGCAAGGAAAATGAATACGAACAAGCAAGTTTCATGAAGTAAAAAATTAAACGGACCTTACTAAAGGTAAAGGCGAGTTTGGTTGATATAGTTTGGAATAGTATATTTACAACTAACCTATGAGATCGGGATTTGAATCGATATGCCATTCTGTATTATTTAACGATACTAAAACTCCAACCCATCAAGATAGAAATAAAAAGTTTTATTCAACTGGAATTGACAGGAGAATCAAATGCGTATGCCATTATTGATCATGATAATTTTTCAGCCCAAAATTCATAGTTAGTTTGTCGTTAAATTCGGTCCGACTAATCAAGAGTATCTTTTATTCATAGAACTAATGTCTAAAACTTAGAATCAGTCCCATTGAGTTTACACATGCAATCTTTTGCAATATAAATTTCAATTTATCATAATTCGTATCAAATACAATCATAATCTAATCCCTTGTATGAAATATTTAGTTCGATCTGATTCTCTAATCTTTTGATCTGATTTTCACAAGTAGAAACCATTGATATAAGGTTTATAATTGCGTATATTGTGCAATAATTTGCAATGCATATACTTGTCATAATATTCTCACTGGTTTTTATACTTTCACTAATTGCTGTGCTTACGATAAAAGATGTATTGAGTCTTTACAAAGACGTGCCATTAATTTCTACCAGAAATCATTTTAACTTATCAACTGCAGAACCAATCGAATCTCATTCTTTCTATGATCGTATCGACAATAATGGAGAGATCGGCATTTGTCAACCAGAATTAGTAATATATATTCATTGCGTATGGGTTGGAGAGAAATCTTTGGAAAAGCCTGATGAGGTTTTTAATCGATTAAAATTGTCTTTACAAAGTAATAATTATGGATTTCCTCTCTTTGGGTATACGTGGGATTCTGATACAAATATTTCTCTTGATGGTTGGAACTCCGCAAAAAAAATCGCAGCAAAAAATGGTGAAAATTTGGCAATTTTTGTTAAAGACTACCAACAACTTTGTCCACAGTCAGAAATTCGAGTTATTGCACATTCACTTGGGGCTAGAGTGATACTTGAAGCATTAGAATTCCTTAGTAATAGTACCTTGCAGAACAATAGTAAATTCAGTATTTCTACCATTCATTTAGTTGGGGCTGCAATAGATAACGAAGAAGTATCCACTAATCCCAATCATGCTAACGATGATGACCTATCCTCCTCCAATGTACCTGATTCATCAGTCAAATCAATTTATGGTAATGCAATAGAGAGGCAAGCAATCTCGTTTTACAACTTATTCGATTCAGAAGATGATGCACTAGAGACTGATGCTGAATGTTGGCATGTTGTTTGCCAACCTGTATATTATCCAAAATTTGAAGGCGATTTAGCACTTGGGCAGAGTGGAGCCCAACCAGGAATTGCACTACCAAACAATTATAGACAAATTGATATTGTCGATGAAATGTATTTTGATAAAGATGCCAATGCTGATGGGAAATGCGATCTGATCATTCCTTTTATTCCAAACGGTTGCTCCATAAACAGAGCGGGAGATAACCATTTTGGTTATATTGGATACAGATCAAATGATACAGGCATAATAGATGACGGCGTAATAAACAAGATAGTCGAAAATTGGAAAACCCAATAAAATAATCACAACATAAATTCAATCCTTAATCTGTCAAATCTAACCTATCCTATTAATGATTAAATTATTACCAATGTTATACCGATCCTATTTATCGTTTTCATGTGTAAATTGGCACGATCTTTTTAATATTGTTAATATTTATGATTGACTGTCTCATAGGAATCAAAGTTGCGACAATGTATGAGTTTAGACGCGTTTATATTAACTAGTATCATAAAAATAATTAGTTGACAGACTCATCAACATAAGAAGATCAACAATGCACTTTCATTCTTTTGTCAGCATTGCAGATTCACCATCATTTATTACCCGATATCAAATCTAAGTACGCTTCATATTGTGAAAAATGACTAACTTAACTTCAAATAAAAAACACATCTAATCACACTCTTAATTGGTTTTACGCTTTTGTAAATTCTCATATCAATATATCAAGTACTCAAATGAATATTTTTCAGATACAAGAATAGGCACGTAATAATAAAGAAATTAACAGGATGTAGATAATTCATCCATCTCCTTCTCAACCAAAAGCAATTCGAGTTTATCTTTGATGTGTCCTAGTAGATAACTGCATGCCTGAATTTGTGATAAAATCAATTGTTTCTTATCAATACACAGGCTATGTACTGGTTCTGAAAAGCGATATACCATTCTTTTATTATCAATACAGCCACAAATTCTTGCCTCACAAATTAGTTGAGAATCAGTCACAGAAACATTCATAGTCATTGCTCCATCTATTTATGCGTGTAGTTGCAATAATTCTACAAACCGCTGTGGTAATAGTAACGTAATTTGGCATTATTAATATTCAAAATTCTCAGTTTTTGTACGAGTACTTCAGCATAATTCTCTATAATCAGAGCTTTAGTATTATTACTTGCATTTATTTGACTTGAGTTTTGTACCTGCTTCGCATCTACTAAACTCAATCCATCTGATTTTAATATTCTTTCTTGTTCGTTACTGGCATCTAAAATATTTGATTTTTCAACATTCAAATCATTAGGTAACTCTGGTCCATCCTCGTTCGAACTCTTTGTCAATTCATAATTATATGCTTTCAATGGGCGACTTTTTAATTTGTGAATTCGTGTTATTATTTTGTCCATGGATAAACTCCCAAATCAAAGATATAAAAAAAGTAAAGGAATCTAGTTAAGAGACCATGTAACAGTATTACTGCTTCTTATAAATAGAGTCATGAATCCTCCATTAATATCCATCATTGATTAATTTGAGGACAAAGATACTATTTATCAGCTAGATATACAATACATACTCCATTCAAAATACAGAACTATCATTTTTGATTATGGCCATAGTTATGGAACAACATTAACTTATTCATCATTTGCTAATCAAACTATATCAAAATATGTTTGGAGATTATATAGAAAGGTGGATTTACAAGTTGTTCCCTTGACAATACCCATCGGTAACAGAGTTAATCGATATAGGAACTATATTGCCTTATTACTTTTATACACAAAAACCGAGATCATGTTAGGTAGAGAATTGAAATCTTTTGACTCATTAAAACGTGGAAGTCACGTGTTTGTAATATGCCATTCGAATGATATTGAATTATATGATTTTCATTCCTTCTTAAAAAATGGTGTAGACGAAAATGAATTGGTGATTATTTTTTTAGAGAACTGCTCAAATTATACAAGCAGTATTGAAGAAAGCCGATCTATAACCTTCTTGAATGATAAGAATAGTAAAAAGAAAGATAAGATCATGATCAAAGCGACAGAAGAATGGTATCATCCAGATGAGTTTTTAAATGCTGAAATATTTCTAAAAAAATGGGAGATTCTCGTAACTAACGCTATAAAGAATGGCAAAGAAGGTATTAGGATCTTTGTAGAAACTAATAAATTCTTGAGGGAAAGACTTGATAATGCCTTAATAATCTACGACAAAATTCTCGCAGATTTATATGATTTTCCGATTACTTCAATGTATGTTTACAAAAGTAAAGATATAGAATCAATGACGCCCCAACAAATAGCGATATTAAACTCTAATCGAGGGTACCACTTGGATGAATTGGTTGCCTGATATCTAGATTGTCAGGTTCCTTAAAGAGGTATCGTTAAGAGGTAACATAAAGAGGTATCAATTAATATTATCTTATTAAAGTGAAAAAACTAGCCCGGAATAAAATTCTCTTTGTATTTATTATTTCTTAAAGATATTTAGGTTCGTAAATTAATTCTTGACGTAACAATTTTGCAATCCTGTGACAAAATTATTGCTCCAGTTGATAGTCACAAAACAACATGAATGGTTTATTCTATGATTTACATATTGATGCAACATATTTTGTCCGAACTAATAAATGACGGGCTTTGAGGACGGCTCCCTGAAATGTTTACAGGATACGGAATGTCGTAATCGTTAACGTTGAAACTACTAATTAAAATTTACTAAACTTAGTACCTTTGATTAGGAGGTAATTAAAGTAATATTAATACCAATTCATTAATACTATCTAATCAGCAAGGACTGCAAAGGGATAGAGGATGGGTATAAAAAGAAAGAAAAGATTATCTCCAGAGTATACTATATTATCCATATTAGAATATCTCTGTATATCCTCTAGGGAGACCCCTATCTCAAAGTACCACATAAATAATAAATTACCCGGAATCAAGCAACAGAGATCAGACAGGATCAATGATTTAATGGAAGAGTTAGAAAATAATGGATTCATTCAAGCAATAAAAACTCCTAATTCAACATTTTACAAGATAACAGAGAAAGGTGTGGAAGCATACCATAAATGGATAAAATCGTTCCTAGATTTTTCTAGATCAGTAAATAAATTGGACCCGAATCTTGAATAAGGTTTTATCTAGTGCTAAGATAATATCATCAAAACGAATTCATGACACCCGGTTTCTCGATTATTATTAAGTAGCCTATCGAGTTGCTAAAATAGTTTTTAGCATAATCCATTGCTTCGCTTGTTATTTCATTTCCGGCTAATATTGCCAGTCCAACATATTTATTTGAAGACTTTGAATATTCTAACACTGATTTAATAAATAACTTGACCTCATTAATATCGATTGGATCTTGCTTGGTAACTAGATTTCCAACTACCGCACCATACTCATTGAGTTTATTTATGATAAAATCATTATTATCATCGCCATCTTTAGCCAATACATTCTCACCATCGATCAAAATATCAAATACAGTTTCTTTAGAAACTCTCTGGTCAAAGAATGAGTCGATATTATCCTTATTTTTGGAAATATATCTTTTTATAGGATCTCCAATTTCACCAATATTCTCAACGATGGAAAAGAGTAAGGATTTTTTATCCAGACTTGAAAGACCAATACTAATTAATGATCCAATTGAGTTTTTTTCAAAAACATAAGCCCAATTATCAAGTTTCTTTCGAGTATTTAAAATGATTCTTAACAAAAATATGATAATTCCTATGGCAACAAAAGCAATTAACGAGAGAACAATATCATATTCATCTTCAGGTAAAAATTTTATATATCCCTTAACAGCAGCTGTATCTATAAAAACCAGTAAAGCAAAGGCCACTAAAACTGAGAGTAATACATAGAGAATATGTTCTATGGAGCGAATCGAAGATACAGCTTTTTGTGAGTATGTAGTTATCAGAGTAGGAGAAAAAGTATTCAGATCTGTACTATCTTGGTTGTCGAAATTTTTCATTAACTAGGAGTTTATTTGTCCAAGGAAAGTATATAAATTAAATAGTAACTAAATTACAGTAGTATGGCCATTACCGGATCCATAAATATTTAGATTTTGGGCCACCAAAATCAGTATAGAGAAGGTATTAAAACTAAGTTTTTCCTCGTAATTTATGGGTATGTCTTTGAAATTACCTTAGGTTCTCTCAAAATATCTGTTACTGTTTTTCAAACTAACTGAGGATATTGTTCATTTTGGAACTAATATTACAAAAAAAGATTTTATCTCTGATTAAGTGAAATGAAATGCATTTAAAAAAGAGATAGGCGTTTAATCCTAATTTAAAGACTAGTAATTTCTTTGTAGATTTTAAATTCTATTGGTCTAGATACTAAATCTTGTATTTTAGATCTTAACGCTGCTGATTCTTGACTGTCGTAATGTTTATTGTAAGATTCTCTGCTATCCCAGACTTCATCAAATAATAATTCATTTGGATTATCGATTAAGGAATTAAAAGTATAGATTAGGTTACCTTCTCTTTTTCTAGGTGGATCAACAAGGGGTACTAATAAGTCTAGTAACTCTTGCTTCTTCCCTTCCTTTGCATTAATTATTACTATTACTCTTATCTGAGAACTTTCATTGTTCGATTGCATTTGCATAAATATTTTAATATCAAGTATTAAACTTTTCCTAAAGTTTCGATCATAATATCAAAAAAACTCTCATCTTATATTCTGATTCATATTAATAAAGACCATAAAAAAGCATGCATTCATTTGGTGTTTCGAAACTTCCTAAGGTTGTAGCCAAATTGAAGTAGTTAAACCCAATTACTCCTAGATTCAACCCCCCCTCACACTTAGCCCAGATGTTGGCTTTTGAGTTTGTTTAACTTGTTATAAAATAACAATCACAGATTTTGATCCGTCTACAGTTGATAAACCTCAAAAAAAGGTTGGATCTTATGATTAGCCTATTAATCCAACTGATCGAAAAGATAAGTAGGTATCATAGGTAAAGATATTTGTTTTAATGCAAAAAGAAATAAATCAAGTTTATCTAATGGGATGGTCAAAAGAGGCCCAGCATTACTAGTTGCATTTCAACCTGTTTGCGATTGTGTCGTAATGTTATTATAATCCAGAGGGTTACATGCAGAAACGTGATCTATCTCACAATTTTTAATATATTGATCCAACGGTGATCTTCCGTTTTGTTTAAAACCAATAATGGTCGTGATTTTTGCAATGGCATCTGTTGACACTGCAACAACTGCGATAAATAAGTAAAATGCTTAACTTAATATTCACAGTTTTTTTTATTCCTTTTATGTAAATAGATTATGGCATAGGAAGTGATCTCTTAATTGGACAATTCTAATCGGCCAAGGTTGACATTATCTGATTAGTATTAGGTTAGTCATAATCATCCAAAAGAATGAAATATTTATTTTAGAATTATCGATAAATTTTAGCTGCTATTTGAGGCATTAATTGCCAATAATTATTCAGAATGATTGTTTCTTCTTTTTGATTAAATAGTGAGCTGCATAATTCTTCTTTTTCAAGAAAATCTTTGGCGTCTTGCCTACCTTATCTCGTCTATCCTTTATGACTCAGGATTCATGAGGAGAGGATACTTGATAAAGTTAATGGGCGGTAGTCTCGAACAATTAACCAGATAAAGATAACAAAATATTTTTAGTTGAGTTTGTTGAATGTCCATCGTTGATCTGTCTGACTCTATATCATTTAATATACTCTCCAGGCGTGGGACGATTTATATCATAATCGATGGTTCAAACATAAATCGAATATCAAAATGTTTTTTAATATGTTCAATGTATATTTAATTACCATAGCCGAAACACTTCCATTAGGGTCTTACACCATCTCTTGTGTAAGACCTTAGTAGAATTTAATACATTTCAAACATTACCCGTTGGGAACATTTTCTCAAATGTAAGAGATACTAAAAGAAATACCTACAATATTCTTCCTAAGTTTTGGTTGCAATGTTTGGTTGAACAAATAAAAACCCCAGAATACTTTGGAGAGCACCTAAAGCAATGGATCTTTACTATGGTAGCCTCACCCTCATTTTCTTCCGCGTTCTCTTCCCGAAAGAATAGATTATCGAAAATATATCATACTCTTTAGTCTTCTCCCCTAACTCTCATTTTGTGTTTGATATCTACCTATTACCAATCTTGTCCCTTGAGCCTGAATCTATTGTATCCAAAATTTTTGTAAATCAAATGAGTTATCCATAAAAAGGAAAATGTGTCACATATCCTCATCCCTATGCAAAACAGAATATATGAAAATAAAAAGAAGTTAATTTTGAGATTTATCAAAAAACATGGAAAAGTAGATCATTCATTTATCCTAAACGAAATCGAAATCGATTATGATACCTTAATTAAAATACTTTCTGAATTACGGAGGGAAGGACAATTGAGATAGAATTCAAACAATTTAACAGGCATCGCTTATAGTAAAAACATCGAAAAAAGATTACCATTTATATTTTGACCCATTAAAAGAACTGGTAAGGAGGTAACCTCTTGTCACCAAGTTAATAAATTATTCACATCAATATTTGGATTATATCCACTGTATCAAAAACAGAGGTATGAATTACACGCCCAATTTTCAAAAAAAAGAGCCCAACGCTATCGGTACAGAATTGATAAACACCCCCCCCCTTTTATCCAATAAATTTTTGTCGTCAACTAACAAATAATTGTATGAGATCCTAGGCCTTGTTTCAAATTATTATTGAGGATTTGAAATTTAGTCTCAGAGAATATGCTGCCATGAAATGTAAAGATATTCCGACTGACTGACTGAACAATTAAGAATCAATTTTTCGATAGTAACAAAAACGGATTGGTATCTGAATCAAGCATTTTAGACTGGGACTTCTCTTATTAGTCCGTCCCCCAAGGATTATCTATGACAAATCGCCAGGTTCCATCAGATTGTTGACGCAGGACATCCGTTGATTTAGAACTCATATTAATGGGATTACCGTCAGGTCCTGTTCCACTAAAAGACCATTCAGTTGTTACTAGAGCAAGATCGCTAGTTTGAAGCACTCTCTTTACTTTTAGATCCAGCACGCCCTTTGAATCGATAAAATTACGTAAACATTGGCGTATGGATTCGGGGCTCTTTGCAAGTTGTCCTGGCTGAGATGCAAAACACGCATTAGACTCATAGAGTGTCATGAGGGAGTCCAGATCCCCTGCGTTTATACCTTGAACCACCGAATTTAATACTTCTTCAGGAGTAGTTTTTTTAAACATAGTAGCGATTTGTAATTGTTGGTTTTAAGTTTATCATCAAAAATAAATGATAGCTATCTAAAAGAATATTACCAACTCATAGTGTTATCATAATTACCTCCGCCATTAATAATAAACATCCCCTTGTTTTTAATTACGTTGTCTTTTATGACCTAATAAAAATAACAACCCTAAGGCCGGACTTTTTCTGATATTTATTTTCCCATGTTACAGGAAGTGCCATGTTTTCTGATATCTATAAAGCTCGCCTTGGACGCCATCTGCTGCCCTGCTATAAGCCAGCAGATACAAATTACCCTCAGGACCAGCTTTGACACCTGTTACTCCTTTGAAATCACCCTACTGTTATGAAAGAAATACCCTCCTCATTTGATGCAATCAGATCGCTCGCGATATTCTGATTATATTCAAATATTAAGCCACATTTATTCTCATTTACTTCAAAGGAGAACAAATTCCCTGTAGTTATATCCCCCTACGAATACGTTGTTTTCGTATTTTTTCCTAAATTATCTGATTTAAGAAATTCCATGTCAGGCTAATGTAAATTGCACGATTTGATTGGATAAATGAAAATTTGGTTAAATTCGAACCATTTTAGGAGACCCTTTAGTCTAACTTATTCCATCCTGTTTGGTTTTTATATTCGATGATATGAAACCCATGACTATAGGAATTTGGTTTAAGTTTCTCGCTGATCCAGATTGGTAAAATATTAACATATCTAGTTAGATAGACAAATGATCAACAATTTCTACTTCGTATAGATTGTATGATACTGAACCGTGCAACTGTATGTGAAAAAAGTAAGAGCTAGGTCTGCTTTTTTATTTAAACAGGTTTTAAATTGGTTTCAACTCATTGATGAATGATCCTTAATTTCTCTTTGGTATATCCAAAAAGACTTTTTCAGGTACTTTTGAAGGGCTGTTCGTACCTAATACGCAATTAAAATCAAAATTACTTGAAGTTTCAACACATGCATTGAAATTTTCGTTTACATCGATAATGCCAGTATCAAATTCAAACGTTAACTGTTTATCTTGTTCGACCAATCCAACAGGATCTGAATTGATATTTGCTATTGCACATTCTCCGTTCGGTGTAATAATGAAAATAGCGAGAGGACCAACATTATCTATATTCTGATTTGACAAATGGACTTGGATCTTTAGGCCATTTGGGCCATCTCTATCATTACCATTGTCATTCTCATTGATTAAATCCCCTTTAACCGAAACTTCAGGAAAACTCAAGCATTGTGACTGAAGCGGCGATTGGGATGTAGATGCAGTCGAATCCTGGGCAGGAGATGCCAGAAATAAAAACGTAAAGCAAGATATGATAATGGCGATATGGTACTTTTTATTTGAAACCATGTTGTATAATACGTTACAAATTATATATTCTTTCATATTTTTTCTGCAGGAGATGATACACGGTAGACATATATCTACTCCTTAAATATAGACGACCAATATAGTCTAGTTGTATATACCTAAAATAGTAAAATAAGTGGCCTGTAAAACGTTTGTTATAATTATATTGAGGCAAAAATCTAACTATTATATTGTACATCCTTACTTTCGGTTTAACTGTTCTAGTATGTGCTTTCCCAGTCATATTTACACATTTCATTTCTGCAGAACCTAGTGTTGAGGATTCCTCAGTAAAGGTAGAACTGGTAATAAGTGGCTTATCATCTCCCACCGGTATGGCTTTCGTTGATCCTCGAAACTTACTAGTATTGGAAAAAAATAGTGGAGAAGTAAGATTGGTCTCAAATGGTGAATTAAAAGAAGACCCCATTCTAAAATTAGAAATTGATTCCACTACATCTACCTGTTGTAGAGGATTACTTGGAATTGCCGTCGATAATAAAAATGCTACAAATACTAAAGATGTATTTCTGTACTTTACTGCAGTGGGTAAAGACAACACCCCAGTTGTAAATAAGGTAGTAAAATACAAATGGAATGGAAGGAATCTCATAAACTCTCAAATTATGCTGGAATTACCGGCCACTCCTGGACCAAATCATCCGGGTGGCAAACTGGTAATTGATACTAAAGGTAATATATATACTGTAATTGGAGATCTCAATAACGAAGGCATCCTACAAAATATAAAAGATAGTAAAGAACTATCCGACAGCTCTGTCATTTTTAAAGTCAAAAGTACTGATGGCTTGGGACTAAATAATAATCCTTTTGTTAGTATAAAAAAGGAATTTCCCACAAGTCAGGTGGAAAAATACTATGGCTATGGAATCAGAAATAGTTTCGGGTTGGCAATAGACCCTGTTTCTGGAATTTTATGGGATACAGAAAATGGGGATAAAGACTATGACGAAATAAATTTGGTACATCCAGGTTTTAATAGCGGGTGGAAACAAGTAATGGGACCCATCTCTAAAAGCAGTATTACAGAGAAGGACCTGACAATATTATCAGGCTCGTACTATGGGGACCCAGTTTTTAGCTGGGAACCATCCCTTGGTATTACCGACATAGAATTTTTTGATTCTAAGAATCTAGGGGACAAATACGAAAACAATGTTTTCGTAGGTGACATCAATAATGGTAATATATATTATTTCAAGGTAAACGACAATAGAACAGGCTTTGATTTTGAAACTCCTGAATTTGAAGGTGATCAAATGGCAAATGAAGAAGAAAAAAATAAACTAGTCTGGGGTATTGGGTTTGATGGAATTACTGATTTGGAAACAGGTCTTGATGGAAATCTATATGTATTAACATTCGATGAATCCAGCAACGGCGATGGGAAAATATATAGAATCTCAAGCAGATGATGAGAATCGTTATAGTGTCTTCAAGATCATACACGATTTTTATTATAGAATTAGAATATAAATTCTTAGTATAGAATTATAGGTTAAAAAACCCAAATAAATGATCATTCTATGTAGTTCTGATCAAATTGATAGTAAATTATTCAAGGTACCAGATACTTCGAATGGTCATGATCGCAGGTCTTATTCCTGTAAGCGCAATTCAAGGAACCACCTTAATAAGCAGTGTGTATGCAAACAATCTTTGTTTAGGACCTTTAGCATGCAGCGCAGTTGGGGGTGGTGGAGGTGATGGTGGAAACACTGGAGACGCCATAAGCGGTGACATTGGTCCTGGTGGTTCTTGTTTTGCAAAAAATCACGTAACGATAGGTGATGAGTGTGGAGGAAGTACCGGCAGTAGTGAACCCAGAAGTGGAAGCGGCGATCATAGTATGAATGGAGGCAGAGGCGGAGAGGCACACAATACTGTTCGTAGTTAGACTCCCTTTATATACAAACTTTAAAAATAAAGTAGTTTCTGTTGCTACAAGAAAATCATAATTTTTTTAATGCATCTTATGTTTTTTAGACCTCTTTGATTTTTAAGGTAAATAGAGAAAGTTATTTTTTACAATTTGAAGAGTATGGGTGTTGCAAACCAACTATTTTCTGCAAGAATATTTTTGCAAGAGGGGAACACTATTTATATTAATTTCTAGTAACATATCACTCAGAGAGCCGACGTAATATCCGCTTTCTGTTTCTCCCGCATGTATATTAGACAAAGGTATTAAAATCAGATATTCAAACGAGAAAATTATTTATAGTTTATATCGGCGTTTATTTAATGCTAATCATTCATGTTAGTCCCAATAATTTTGTCTCTTATGTTTTTTGTGTCGGCAGTTCCATTTGCTTATGCACAGTCCAACAATGAAGTATCAATAACCTCAGATGCGTCGAATTAGCTGATAAAGTTTTTGATCCAAATCCCATTGTGATAAACCAAGGGGACACTGTGACTTGGACAAATAAAGACTTTGGAATTCACACTGTAACAGAGAACCAGAATTATTTACCTCAAAAGATCTGAGACCAGAACAGACATTTGAACACACTTTTGCCTTGGCGGGCACATTGGGCTATCATTGCAAGTTACATCACACTATGACAGGAAAAGTAATTGTAAATTGATTTAGCACATTTATGCAAGACACATCGTCAGAAATCACATGATTATTTTCTATTTTACTCCACTTGATATTGCTTCTTCTATTTTTATTCGTCAGAGTAGATGGTAGTACTATTCAAGTCAGTCAATAGATCCATCATTGGAGATTAATACTAATCGGTTAAAATATTGTTGAAGTGTATCTATACCTAATAACATTGTAAACAATGAATCAAAAAATTTATCTTTAGTTAAGCCATCAAAATAAATAAGTTTTTCCATAATAAATTTTTCTATCTTGTCCTTTGATGAATTGCTGTGACGAGCCACCAAACCCAATTGGTATAACGCCATCAGTAGATCTGGGATAAAACGGTTCTTTTCTTTCGACGGTAAAAGTGATAAAGAATTTTTCTGTTGCTTTGAGAAATTCATTGATGTAATCAACGTTACCTTATCATGTAAATCATCAACAATAATATTGACATTTCTATTATTAGATTTTGCTACTAAATTCATAACAACTGTAGGGTCTTCGATTTCATCAAATCTCCAAATATCACTTTCTTCTACAAGCCATCGTTTAATTCTCAGCGATATTTCGTGTTGAGATAATGACATCTTAATTAGTTAAATTTTGCCTCTATATAATCATATAATGGCGTATATAGATAAGAAAATTATGGCTTCTAGATTCAGAAAGCATAGTATAATAGAAGACAAAATTTTCATGATAAAAGAGTAAGACATCGACCCGATCTTGACTACCATGTGGTATGAAAGTCAGCCCTTAATCATTAAACTTAAGATAGGTTAGACATCACGATAATTTATGGTTCTTAGGCATGACGGATTATTCAATGTGATTGAGCATGGGGATACTACTGTAGTAATTAGAAGAGGGTTAGGTATTAGTCAGGTTTACTCTTAATATCTACTGATTGCGATGTAACCCGAAACTATTCTGAATTAAGGATAACAAACCCAGACCATCATCATTGCTAAATGACGCAGGAAGGAATCTGTTTTTGTCTAATTTGCTTAATAAATTCATATTTGTTTTTAGAAAATTCGGATTTCGTTGGAAACAATGTCATTTGTTTTCTATCGATTCAAACTTACAAGACAGAGTTTATCTATGTTATAAAAACAAAGATTCTATCTCCTTAATCGTTTCAGGATTCTTGTCAGTCAATAAGTATTTGATACCTACAGGTTTATTATCATCACTAATATCAATAAATACCACGTCTCCTAGTGGGATGGTGCTAACTATTTTCTTGTCCGTTAGTTTAACATAAAGGACATTCTCCTTTGCATCGTACTCAACAGTCGAATTCACAAGAATTGTCCCCCTTTTCTATCACTTCTTCTGATTGCCATTATTTCCATTTATGGATATACCTAGAATCATCTAAGTATTTAGGTTCTTTACTAAAAGTGGCACCCATGAGGAGGACAGGATCGTGGTGAAGGGTTGTGGGAATGTAGAGTTTTTAAGTGGAAATTAGATTTTCTTGGGTGAAAGGATAGTATTGAAATGATTGATCACATTGCTCATTTATCTTAAATATCCGTTTGAATCATGCTATTTATTTTCTTAAAATTTCCTTTTAAGATTATGATAAAGATATTAACCTACAATTCGTATTATTCTATTTATGGTCAAAGAACTAAACTCTAAGGATGAAACCGAAATGCTCAGAAGGATTGAGGGCATGATACTAGATAAATTATTGGCAGCACATAACGCTGGAACCAAATCTTTGAATTATCAAGAAATAACAGAGCAAGTACACTCTCCACATCCCGAAGATATAGATACGGCCCTTGAAGACTTGGTCGCTCAAGCATTGATTCATTCTCCTGATGGTGAAAATTACTATATAACCAATGATGGAACCATTGAACATAACAAAAGAAAGACTGATGGAACTTTATTTTAGGTAATATAATAAAACACACCATGATGACTAAGATATCCTGAAGATAAGTTGGAATTCTCATCGCTATAGTATAATACGCTTAATTTGAATTTGGTATTCTGGATAGTTAACTGTTGATTTACACAAAAAACGTAAGTTTACTCATACATGCGTTCCAGATCCGAAGGGATCAGATTGGAGGGACACTTTAACAGCTAATTGTGAGGGTTAAGGATTATTATGGAATCAATATCTATAAACGAAATTTTAGCGTCAGCTATTTAACCTATCGTAAATATTGATAATTACCGATCGGGGTAGCATGAAGAATGCACTGCATATATCTAGAAATGGGGATTTAGTTCCATGTATCCCAGTACGTTTAACACTAATTTCCTCATTTCTAGTTTACCAATCAATTGCCTCATGATTTCTTTATTTTATTAGCCGCTAAACACTGTTTTGTGTATACTTTTTTCCGATTTCATTTCATAGAATCTTAAGTGTGTGAATCATCACCTTGAAATGAAAATTAAGCTTCACCACTTGTTTTTGGTTCCGGTATCCTTATTTCGTGTTGTGTAGTTAACCCTCGTCCCATAAAGTACGGTAGATCTTGAAAAATTACAAGCACCAAAAACAGATACATGATTTCGTCAGACTTATCTAGAAAGGAGATTAGGATCTCAAAATTCCGCGTGAGCACTAAATAACAAAGGCTACCAAATCTTTAACCTACCTCCCAAATTAGCTCTGAAAAATTCAATTGAATCATATTATCCTTGAGGGAAATAGTCAAGTTAGTCTGAAAAATACCGAATATTCTGTAGCTTTGCTATTGACTAAAATTTCAAATGTAAATCACCTACAACTTTGAATATTTCATTGTTAATCTGGGATGATACAACGTTTAGAGCAGCCCCAGTCCTCAAAATGTAGTATATTCTTCGTCACACCTATTCAAATCCGGATATAGACACTTAAAATACTGAATCTATTTGGAATATTCGATGATTTGAAGTAACGTATTGGATTTTTTGTAAATGATCAAGTTGGCCTTTAAACTACGTCTCTATCATTGAAATGAATGAATCAATGGAATACCTAATACGATAACTGTTCTGTGTCATATTTATATATATAATAGAAATAGAAAAAAGTGAAAATGTATCAATCTTTTAGGATTAGTCTATATAAATCAAAATTATTTACAAGCGGCGCTCTCATGGCAATAGTATTAGTCCTTTATCTAACCTTAATGAGTACCCCAAATTCTTTTGCCGTTAAAGAAGGTTCACTCATGAAAATAAATGAAGTTAATGTATACGATGATGATACCTATACATACAAATGCTCTGAAAGCGTTTCCATTGATACAAATGGAGTCAACCTTAACGCTTCAAAAACCAGTTCTAGCTTTGTTGGTGCATGGAAAATAAGTGCCAATAATGATCAAGAAATTTCTGGTTCTATTACTTCAGGAAAAATAATGCCAAATGACAAAGAGGGATTGACACCAGTGTCATTTTCTGGTACTATTATGACTGATACAATGTGCAATCACGATACAAGTCGGGATCTGTATTCAGATGCTATTGAGATATCTACTTACTGTTTTGGTGATGACGAAGTATACCTTACTTTTAAGGAAATTGCTACAAGTGAAGATCTAGCTCATGTCCAATGCAGCTGACTCGTTCATGAACAGTTATAAAATAAATCCACGATCTCACACTTGGTATCATAACATTAAAAAGAGAGATTGGACTTGTTTTGTATCCTTTTTCCATAAGGTAAAACAAATAACATCAGTTGAAAATAGTAGATGGTATACTAAAACATGAAGTAAATGAAGGAATTCATTCTTTTTTGATTATTATTACTATCTCTTATTTTTGAACAAAACAAAATTTTAACAAGTCTAATATCTTTTCTTTCACAAGTTCTGTAGTTATTTGATCTAACGTAAATGTTCCTTCACGGCCCGCTGTACCCTCTTCTTGCATCATCTTTTGCATATAGAGGGTCACCTTATTTGATTCCTCCATAAAGAAGGTTAAAGATGGATGTCTGTCTTGTGCTGATGAAATATCATTATAAGGATATATATCAAGTTTTATCTCGGTTACGAATCTTCCTTGTATCTTGTCGATTATGTCACATCTGATATCATGCAAAATGAGCTTATTCTTAATTTCCTTAAAGACAGGAAAAATTACTGTATGAACTTTTTTGGAAAATCCTTCAGTAAATTCATCAAGGTTTTCCCTCGATTCATTTTCTGAAGATTGGTTTCCTCTAGTTAAAGCAACATAACTATCAATAACCTTGTCAATTTGATCATCAATGTTCATTTTTATCCGGTATTCTCCTTGCATATGAGTAACACCATATATAAATTTGAAAGAAAATTATAGCATATCAAAGTAAGATGTTTTGGTAGTTCCAAGGGAGTTTTGCCATATTTTAGAATCAATGATGATCAGTAAATAAAACAAAATATCATGATTTTATCCCCAGTTCACAATCTACTTTGGCCCAATTAGTATCGTCATAACACTACTCATCATGGAACATACATTTCTTATTAGAAGGTAGCAGGAAAGTATCACGAGGTTTTGTTGGACCAGACAATAATGAATTAAATGGATGGTTGATTTAAAACCAACCACACGCTGGGCTTAAAATCAAAACATTTTTTTATCTAGTGGTTCTGTCTGAAAACATTAAGGCTTAGGAAATCTTTTATAAGTGTTACTGCTAAAGAGCAACCATTCTGAATCAAAGACAGAAACAAATCAACTCAGAAAAATCAAAGTTATCCACATAAACAAAGGCTCATGATTAGAATATTCCTAATTACTTTTATAGTATGTTCTAAATAATTAGTGAAAAAACAATTAGACCTTTCTATCCAATATTAAATATTTTTCTATCTGTCGATTAATGGTCAGTTATTCACATTAGTAACATAGCAAAAATATGGAAAGTGATGTTAGATTATAGTTTTGGGTCTTAAGAATTCTAACCGCTGAAAAAGAAATCGGGCACATCGGTTTCTCCGACCTCGCAGGTACATTTGTAAATGAAATTGTATTGCGGCTACATGATCATTATACTAAAATTAGGACTGTAAATATTTTGTAATTATAAATAATGGACGCTTTTCCTAAGAACGATTTTTGAATTTATCAAGCTTAATAATAAGATATGGCTAATTCTGTTGATTTAATGGATCACTTCACTCATAACGTCTAAAAGAAAACTGCGGAATTACGAGTTCGGCAATTAAATTAAAGATCCAAATTAAGAAGGCTATTTCCATCCCACAATGTTAGATAATGATCACTATACCTTCTTTTAATCGACCCTCTTTCATGTCAAAAAATGATCAAGGTAAATGCGGAGAGCTACGCCCGCTGGATTATTTGTCATCTAATTTTTCTGTAACGACCATGGACAAAGCAGAGCGAACTTCCTCCAATTTCTTAATTTTCCAAGTAATAATTTCTTTTAGTATTTCTATATTGTTGGCGGAAATTTTCACAATAATATCATAAACTCCAAACACTCTATATACTTCAACAACTTCCGGAACTTTTCTTATTTTCTCAATCATTTCATTCTCCGATCCTAATTCGCAGTTTATGAGTACATAGGCTGATGGCACATTTAATAGAACCACACAAAAATAAAAAAATGTTTCTGCGGGATCAACCACTAAAATTATCCCGATATTTGGAAAGAAATATGCAATAAGTTGATAAAGACTGAAGATTAAATTTTTAAGTGGTAATGCGACGGTCGCATGGAAAATCGGATCGCTTATTTACTCTTTCATTGGATTTTAAGGGTCTAAGTATTAAATCTTGTTGTGAAAGATTTGGGTAATTCTCATCTAGTAAAAGGTATGGAGTCTGAAGCTCGAACTATGACATTCCTATGAGTGCATTATTGATTAAAGATTGTGACATTACATATGGTGGAGGATAAAACTGGAACAACTTGCACCGAATTATTTCTGCCATGATAAAATAATTTAGATAGATTTTGGTCTTCTCTGTTCCCCTGTTACCCCAACTGAAATCATCTGTATACTATTTATTAGCAGAGCTATTCCAACCAAAATGCCAGCTATCACTAGCCGTATACCAGGATAGAAAAGTACGGCAAACGCAAAAATGATAGAGAGTGCTCCTACACCTATATCAAATTTTTTTGACCATCCTCTATTTTCATTATCTCTTATTGAATGAATTGTTCTAGAAATTCCATCCACCAACAATCCAATTCCCAGCAGGAATACTACAAATACTTCTGCCTCGGCTGGATATGCCAGTGCGATAAAAGATACTATGATAACAATAATTCCCAAACCAATGCTTAAAAATCGAGACCGGCCCGAAAATGCTAAGCCACTAACCATTTTCTCAATTCCGGTAAAGAACAATAAGAAGGCAAGAAAGATTATAATTGATACTGAACCTACAAAAGGATTTATCAGTACAATGATTGATAAGATCAAAATAATAATTCCTATCCCTATTTGAGTCATTCTAAGCCAATTTGGCGATTTCTCAGGGTTCAATATTTTTACCCTTAAAGTCATGTATCAAGTTAAATTCTAAAGTATCAACATGATGAGAATACGTCTTACTTTGAAATACTTTTTCCCTAAATGGAAAGCATTTCATGCCTATCACATTATTTAATTATACTCATCGTATTTAATTTTTTAAAATCAGATCTTATTTATATTTGGTAACTATTACAGCTTGATTACTTGCGCAAGTCGGTTCTCAATAATAACAATATACATAGTACTATGAAATAATAGTGAACAAGGTCTTCTTAAATCCCCACATGATTGCCTCAAGAATTATCAGGGGTCTAGGTAGTAGATTGAATTGGCAGAACTGCAACCTGATTTAAGAACTTGTCAGATTTCTAATTCAGGGTACTAAAAAAGAAAATGCAGTATTTGGTGGTAGGGTCCATTATTATATTATATATTCTATTTTTGCTTGGCTAATCTTGCTTTGAAAATTTTAAGCGAATAATAACACCAATGATAATTATGAAGCCAATTTGAAGAATTTCGACTATCAACGCGGTCTTTCATATTCGTTCTCATCATTCGTTAATGGGATTATCCGGTGTCCTTGTTATGACCCAGTTTAGCTCAAAAGATGCGGTCCCAAAAAATATCTACCAAATCGCATATTTTGCCACAGCTTTTAATGGTAGGGATGATCCAAAAGACTTGAGCCGAGCCTCCTATTAGAAAAAGGATTGTAGAAGTTGCATTATTAGCGGGCAACATGCATAAATGAAGGACTTCCGCTATACTTGTACAGAGCCCAGCCGCTATTGATAGTAATGTTACCAACTTCATGTACTCATTAACCAAAAATGAAGATAAAAATTTACATGATATATAAAGAATTTATTAGTTTTTTTTACCGCACTCACCTGATAATATATGATACAAAATAGATTCATTCTACTAAGAACAATTCCACTGTTTTCATCAACTAAAACAAACGCCCAAAAAATCTTGAAGAAATTCTTTTATAGGACAATAAACACTAATTGACGATGAAACAAACTTTTACGTATATCAGATCCTTTTTGGCGGCTGTAGTTGCTTTGAGCACTATTGTTACTGTGTTATCATATGGGGTAGCACAAGGTCAAGATAGTAATTTAACACAGAATGGACAATTGAACTCAACTGATAATACTACGAGTATGGGGAACGATTCCATGTTCATTAGTATTCCTATTGAAAAAGGCTTTGTAAATGGAAATTTGTCATATTTTATAAGTACTGATGCATCTGAAGAAAGGATTGTTTCCTCAGTTACAAATACGACCAAATTTGACGTTAATTATGCACCGACCCTTGGCGATACCCCGGAAATTGCTCGTCAACAGGGTTTTGTATTTACGAATGGAATATTAGGGAACGGTACATTTGAGCATCAACTTCCAGTTGCATCAGCTGCCTCCGGAGATGAGGGATATAGTCCTTTATTTGAAATAAATTATGTTAAATGGAATAATGAATCTCAAGCAAGAATTCTAAAATCTGCAGTTGATATAATGGATGCACAGTCAAAGGGTGAACTTTCTATAGAAAAATCAAATGTAGTAATAAATAGTCCCGCCGTGAAAATAAAATAATTCCACTTTTTTTAGTTCTAGAACTTAAAATATTTTTTTCTTTTGGGTCAAAAATAGATCCTGTTGTTTCAAAATTGCCCAAATAACGTAGAAGGTATTAATGTATTAATCCTGCATTGAAAGGCGATTTGTGTTCAAGGCTACTTTAATGTCTTTCAAAAATTATTGTCGATTGTGATTCACAATGCACTCAGGAACAAGCTATTGTAAAAAGTTTGACATTATTCCTTGGTCGGTTGCTATGCGATGAGATGATAATTCTTAAAGTTTAATAGGCCTTTTGAATCTTCAAAGAAAAAGAGAATCATTGCGACCATTGTATTTTTTTGTGGCTCTGTTATCAGCAATAGCAGTTGCAAATCTCGTAATCATTCTAGCAGATTCAGACAGTAGAATAATTTATTCCAGCTGGATGTTAATAATTAATTCATCTATCGCTGCAGGATTATCTTTGATAGCCCTTATAAAGGATAGGTCGAACATAAAAAAGGACAAGACGGCCATTCATCTTACTACGGGTCTTGTATTCTGGTTCATTGCAAATATAATTTGGGGATATTATGAAATAATCCTTGACATAGTATCTCCAGTACCATCGCTGGCCGATTTGTTTTTGTTATCTGCATATGGATTTTTGATCTATCGATTACTGGTAACTTATAAACAACTCGGAGATATAACAAACAAGAAGATAATATATATCGTGTCAGCTGGGACGGGCATGTTTCTTGTTTACATACTAAATTTGATGCTCAGTTTAACAGAAATTTCCAATTTTAGGGGCCTGATGTTATTTGTAGTCACAATTGCTTATCCAATTTTGAACTCTATCCTTACCGTTTTGGCACTAACTATTCTTCTCAATATCAAGAAGGAAAAGCATCACTTTATACCTTGGATATGTGAGCTTGTTGGCTTATTAGCCATAGTTATCGGTGATAGTTGGTTTGCCATAATAGTACTGACTGCATTTGTGGAACAGATTTGGATCTCAGCCATATTACTCTCTGCACACTATTTACTTATTGCAGGAGGTCTAGTATGGTATCTGCGTCACTACGATAGCTGGGACCTCAAGACATCAGATAAGGTCGTTACAAAAAAAATTAGGAAAAAAATTTCGAACAAGCTAATAATATTAATCATCATACCATCAGCCTTTGTAGTTCTCATTCTTTTGTATTCACCAATAAATTTTTCATCTTTAGCAAATCAAGGGGGAGTGTCATGGATGTATCCAACATTTGATAAACCTTTCCAATCAAATAGCTTCAGCCAAGAACAAATAGTTGGAGCAATCATACCACTATCTGGTTCGTTATCTTCCATAGGAAAACCTGTTCTTGCTTCACTGGAGAGGGCCGAAAGCGACGTTAATGGATATTTTGAAAACCATAATATGTCATCCAGAGTCAAACTGATTGTAGCAGACTCAAAAACTAGTCCTGAAGAATCTCTCACGGCAATCAAGAATCTGTACTCTTCTGGAGCTAGGGTGATTGTTGGGCCTGCCACAAGCACGGCCGTTTCTGCAGTCCTTGATTACGCAAATGAAAAAAATATTACACTTTTAAGCTACGCTAGCACCTCTCCTAAGCTGTCAATAGAAGGTGATAGCCTTTTTAGATTAGTCCCTGATGATAAAAGCCAAGGTAAAGTCGTTGCTCAGAAGATGGTGGAAGACGGTATCAAGGTTATCGTTCCTTTTTGGAGGTCAGATATCTACGGCAACGAGTTGGCCAATGCTACTAAAAACTACTTTGAAAAACTCGGAGGCAAGGCAGAGGAAGGTGTTAATTACAAACCACATACGGGAAAATTTGCTACTAGTTTACACAGGATTAACTTTATCATGTGGAATCAAGAGCTCAAAAAGATGAATACTATGGTGTATGATGCGATAACAAAGTATGGTAATGAATCAGTGGGCGTTTACGTCATTTCCTACGATGAAATTACACCGATATTGATTCAGGCTCAATTGTTTGATAATCTTGGGAAGGTAAGGTGGTATGGAAGTGATAGCGTAGCAGAGAATCATCATCTCACAAAAAACATAGACTCAGCGAATTTTGCAATACAAACTGGATTCACAAACCCGTTGTTTTCTGTTGGCGTGGATAATCAAACATCACATGAATTGGAAGGCACATCGGGTGGAAATACAGATGGGGAACATGATAGTTCTATGACTTATGCTGCCACTGCATATGACTCGTTCTGGATTGCCTCAAAAAGTTTAGAAAAGAATTCCACGATGGAATGGAATCAGGTAGATTTGAGCAGTAAAGACTTTAATGAAATTTTAGTAGAAACTGCCGAATCGTATGACGGTGTTACTGGTAAAATAGATTTAAACTTGGCAGGTGATCGAATTAGTGAAAATTATGATTTTTGGTATGTCGTCAAAGACAACTCGCCTGATATATTTAAGTGGGATGCAAAATCCAAGCATCTTGATTCTAGTCATTGAACCGGATCAAAAAATTCTTTATAACACAAAAGTGCGGGCATATCAGAATAATTTTTTTGAAATAAGATCGTTTGCCGCAGGGCATCGATCTTATATATTTGAATCTTGTGTACATCCATTTATGATCTCAAATATTATGAAATGCAAATGTGGTACTAGAGACATTATAAAAGCAAAAAGCAATGTGACGGTAGAACATTTCATGCTTGATAAGAAATGTCCAAGATGCGGGACTGTGGGTGCTTGGAGACAACTATCACAAGATGAATACATGTGGGAAAAAGCCAAGAGTTAGACAGCATTATCGATTGTCACCTCCTCAAACATAACTACGTTATGGAATTATTGATTAGGGAACTTAATTAATAACAAGGAAGATAATAGTGAAATCAGGTTCCTAAGAAAAGTACATATTCACCAGAAACTGTTATTTTTATATGAGTGGTTTTTCCGGATGTGATCCTTTAGTTTATCCATATCCGAAAACTTGTCCCCGCAGTTAGAGCAGTCATAGGATTGGTTATTAGAATGAAACAAGAGCTGATGATGCATTGCATATTCAATTTTTCGAAAGCTCCTTCCGCATACATCACACTTGTGCTTCTTAAAAAATGACAAAAAAACCATAAGTAATGCTAAATAACGAACAGATTATATATAATAATTATTCTATGTTTGCGGTATTAGATGTATTGTATTAGATTTGGTCTTTATGTACCTTAGAATATGACACGTTACGTGGAGTGGTCTTTTTGATAGGCTAAGCAGGGTGAGTTAGAATTAAATCTGTAGTATAGTCCAAGGAAGACAAGTTTGACCTCACATTAACAAGAATAATATATCATAAAAACTTTGATTTTTTAATCCTAATTGAAGTTTAAGCTAAATCAGTTTTTGTCCAAAGATAGGATGATATGTTCAATGGCCTGACTTGAGTTTAACATTTTATTCTTCTTGGCATAATCTTCGAGCAATTTTATTTGTTCGTGTGTAAAACATATTGGCATAGAACGCCTTTCATTATCCATATCTCTTTATGCGCATTGACTGATATTAAAATTTTATTGCGAGTTCCTAAATTAGCCGTATATGTATCTTATTTACCTCTTTTATGATATTTTAGACAATATATCTATCTCTTTAGGATATTAATTATTAAGGACTCTCCCACTTGAGGTTTTCCATACGTCTCGTAATTTCGTTTAGGCATCGTGATTACAATGCTTGTCTGGGGGTAAGATTGAATTAGTGTCTGTGGTTGTGCTCTCAGCATAGCCTCCATTATCGGTTGTAGTTGATCCTTCATCTCCTTATCTGGGATCGCCCTGTTTATTGCTTCCAGCATCATTTGCTGCTGTGAAACCGGCTCAAGTTCGATATCCTCTACTAATGTGAGAGTAACAGAAACGCCATTATCACTCAAATTCTTGATTTTATAAATATTCTCACGAATTTCCATTTAAGATTAGTAAATCGCCTTTTTATTTAATCTTAATCATGAGTCAGTCTCGAACTATAAGATCAGTTAGAAACCAAAGGGGAAAGAGGTTTCGCTTTTCTATTGAGTAGCTTGACAAAACTCTACAAGCACACCGTTAAGGGATTTTGGATGAATGAAAGTAATTTTTCGCCCATAAGAACCGGTTCTCAATTCTCCCAAAAATCGCATTCCATTCTCTTTTGCGTGATTAACGTCATTTTCTATTTCATCAGCAATAATCGCTATATGGTGAATACCTTCACCCCTCTCCTTTAGGAATTTACTGATTGGGCTAGTATCTTCTAGAGGTTCAATCAACTCTAGTCGAGTATCCTCCAAGTTCAACATAACTACTTTTACCTTTTCGTTTGGAACCTCTTCTACATCAATTTTATCAATTTTCAGGATTTTTTTGTAATTCTCTAGAGCTTTATCTGCATCATTTACAGCTATCGCTATGTGATCCACACGCATAATAGAATGTAATAAAAAAAGTAGTATATAATATAAACAATAAATTAATTAATCGACCCATCTGAAAAGGTTGGCTACTGAAAATCCTATTTGGAATTCTTGGATTATTACTCGTCCTGGTAAGTTATTTGGTTTTTGGAAGAAATCCACTTTTAAGACTTGATCAATAAATATATGGACAAACAGCGCTTCCCCAGCGACAAGGTGATTTAAGAAGGATATTTGAGGGAATAATAAGATATCTAAATGAGGAGGGCAGCTGAAAATAGTTTTCTGAATAAGATCAAAGGATAGAAATATTATTCTGTCAATACTCAACTAGGTGGAACATAAATTTCTACAAAATTTAGATCATCAAGTAGTATATAGACTTTGATCTAGGAATTGAGAGAGAGGTGATATTCTTATAGTCATTTTGCTAATCACATTATGGGTGTTTTAATAAAAAACAAATTTATCTAATAATTACCAGAACCTATTCTTATGAACAGAGGATCGATCCATATTATAGCATTTACATTATTTGCTTCAATTATATTGACTTTGTCACTAACTCAAACGAGTCAATCTTTAGTGAACGTATCCAAGCCTTTTCCTGCAAATTCAACTATTCTTCCAGGATATATTAACTGCCTGATTGAATTTACAACGTCGCAGTGTAGTGAGTGTCCACCTAATTGTATTACCTACAAGACTAGCAATTTTATAATAGAGAATAAAGATTTGGCTTCCAACGTAGACAAAATATATGAAAAATCCTTAAGGCAAATATCAATCATTAAATCCGCAGACATAAATACCAATCACACCAAGACAGCAATCATTTATTTACAAAGTCTGTTGTTAAAAAACAATATCAAACCCTCCGAACTAACTCTAATTACCGATATTTTTAACAATATTAATCAGACAAATTCGACCACAACCTTAGGACAAACGCTTCACGCCAAAGTTAAAGAATTAGAAGCGATAAAGGATTCTAGCCCAATTGCGATTTCCATTGTAAATATCATTTCAAAGAGTGTCGACTTATTAGTAAATTCAGACAGTATCGTTCACAGGATTCAAGAATATCCCGACCTCCCATATGACATTAATGAGCAAAAAGAATGGATAAACGGTATGCTTTCCGGTACTATCGTAGGATGTGAGATTTCTGGTGTGCTAGGTTGCCTAATGGCATCGATAGTTACCTCAGGAATAGTGTAGACAGGATTAATTCACCTCATATGTAGATAAGGGAATTATAAAGTAAACGATTTTTTTTGGTTTAATTTTTAATATCACCCTTTTTTCCTCGGGTTTGCTTATTGGGTATTTATCCAAGTTCAAATATTTTTTTGACAGCTTATTGAAATGATCGTTGGCTCCTTCGGTGGTCTTATCGATCACGTTCCCTATAATAGACGCAGTTTCGTATGGGTTTGTCATGCTAAATATTGATAAACCTACTTTATCATTTATGGTTGTATTTTTCTCTTTTGACCTTCCCAGTGCAGTGTTTACTAATATATCATGTTTCTCATCATAATCAATCCAAATCGGCGTGACTTGAGGAAAACCACTAGGCATAATGGTGGCAAGAGAAGCAAAATTTCTTTCATTTATGAGGTTTAATACTTGTTGACTAAACACAGTTTTCTGTATAACAGATAAAATTATAACCTTTGCAATCATTACAATATAAACAGCATATCCTATTTTTGGTAAAGATAAAACAAATTTTAGAATCGGTAAGATAGATGAAAGTCGGACTGATACTTTCTCCCTTCAAAAAAACTTAATAATTCTGATTTACATATATAATATATAATTGGGGATTATTGTAACTCTAATTCTGATAGTAATAATAGGCCTTGTAATTTTGGGTATAGGATGGACAAATTTTTTTTCTGCTATGATGAAAGGGGCAGACAAAGTAACAGAAATTCCGGTAGTTAGAAATATTACCGATACTGCTCAAGTCGAGTTAAATAAGATTCTAAATAATGTCTCAAACAACGTGGTAAATAATATTGGGAATTAGAATTTATTGATAAGCGTTCACATTCAGACAGGATAGATATCATTATCAATCCTATAAGGTATTTATTTTTTTAAAATCATAAAAGAAAAAAATTAACTAATGGCTATGACCACATCCACAACCTGCATGGCCACCATCGCTATTATTCTGCTGTTGTTGCTCTACACAGGTAGGGCATTTGGATTGTTGAGTTTCTGACATGAACATAGTTCCACATGATGAACATTTCATTTTTTGAATTCCTTCCATAACAAAAATCGGTTTTCAACTAATTAATAGTTATCTATGAGGAATTAAAACGAACCGAAAAAAATTAGATGTAAGAAAATTATCTCTGTATCTGGGTAGAATACTGATTATGTGTATATCTACGCCTGAATCCAAAAGGTCTAAACGGCCTCCCATTTCCGTGATAGAATTTTGAGAAAAATTCCACATAAAGCAACCTAGCACCCTGGATGCCTGGTTCAAATACGCCCAAAATGATGTTGAACAAGTGCCCTACTATTAGTATTATGGTCCCTATAATCACAAAAATTATCCCGTTATCGAGTACCCGTAGAAATACATGATCTATCACGTCAGCCAAGATAATCGAAGCCATCATTATACCAATAAGCCTAGTAAAAGAAAGTATATGGCTTATTATAGACGGTAATTCCATCATAGCTCTTGTTCCTTCGCCGTAAAACATTAATCCTATACCCCCAAATATCAGCGCAAAGTATGCCGCGCCTTGCACGCTGGCCATAGGATTAATATTTTCATGGCCTATCAACCCTAAGCCAATAAATACAACACCCCATCCAAACATGAGCCAACCGACTTTTCCAATCGCATGTCTCCTATGTCCATGTTGGTAGTCATTTATGATACCAAGTATGAATCCAAATGATACCATGCCTAATCCTATATATCCGCTTACAAGCAATAATTTACGTAGACCCCATGTTGACAAAGGATCGAATATTGTACCGTCTTCTGGCAAGTGAAGTCCTCCAATACTGTTAAAGAACCCAAATAAGTATTCATTTAGATGAAATCCGAAGTAAAGATTAAAGCAGAACCCTAGAATAATTGCTATGATACATCCGGGGGTAATTGCCTTTGCAATTTTTACCATTTGAACAGGTTGTAATATCGTTTTACCAAAATTCCTAAGAGGCTTGGGCATAATAGTAATGCTCCTATTCCCACCCTCAACTCGCCAAATAACCCATCTTGAAACTAGTAGAATTACAATTGCGTAACCTACATCAGCAAACATCATTCCGTAAAATACGGGGAAAACAAGTGCAAACACAAGTGTGGGATCAAATTCATTGCCAGAGGGTAAGGAGTAAAATCTTATGAACGATTCATACACTCTTAATCGCTTTGGATTATTTTGTAATGTGGGTGGCACTTCATTAGTTTTAATAACAAACATCATTGTTCCCCTGCTATGCTTCTCGATTGCTGCCTTCGTAGTATCAATCATCGATTGGGGAATCCAACCTTCCAAAGTAAAGGTGTCCCGAGTGACTCCAAGATTGTCAATTACTTCCAGTTTCTTATTTTCAATATCCAGTTGTTCCTCCAATCCTTTTAGCAAAGAATAAGTTGTCTGAGAAATTGCCATTAATTGGGTATTGATTTTTTCTAATTTCTTTTCCAGATTCTCGAGATCCTGTTTTAGTTTTTCTATAACCTCTTGTGGTTTGCCTTTTAGTGGTGGAACAGCTTCCATATGAACATTATAAAGATTAATAATTGAAGCCAACGCGTTTGAAGGATAATGCGGTAAAACAACAAGTACAAATTCAGTAATTTTTTCACCTTCTTTTGAATATAAGATTATATCCTGGTTGTTAGATTCAAGTTTTTTCTTGAATTCGGAATATTTTTCACTAACTACACGTCCAAAAAATGAACGGGCAGATTTAAGATGCAAAATATCCAAATCGGCAGGAAAAAAGGAAAATTCTCCAATTAGTTTGATATTATTTTGAGCATTTCTTATTTCAGTAAGTATATTTTCTCGCTCTCTTTCTAGAGAGGCCACATTATTATCAATATCTAATCGGAGTAGGGCATTTTCCATTTCATCAAAGGATGAAAATTTGATTTTTTCTCCTAAGGAAGTAGGAGGGAGTGTGCTAATCAAGCCTCTGATCCGAATTAATTGATCAGCAATGTGTCGGTGAGATTCGCTTTCCTTCTCAGTACTCAAGTATGACGATATTTCTTTAGAAATTTGTTCAATTTGGATTACACTCATCTCTTGTAAAATTGATATTATCTCTTGTCTATATTTTTTCAATCCTAAGACAGCTATCTTAGACATAGCCTCAGGTCTTAATAATGTCAACACAAAGTCTCCTTATTTTATTTCTGAAAGCAAAATTTCCAGTATTTCTTTCATCATCGTCTGATCAAACTGAAATGTAATACCCTTTGCTTTGGCTTCAGCCTCAGAAATAATTCTTTGTGCTTCTTCGTTTCCTTTCATTCTGGCCTTATCTATACTGGTCTCAACCAGGAGTCTTCCTTCAGTTTCAGCGGAAGCTGTTGAATCTTCCAGATCGGCTTCAATGGCTTTAATCTGATTTTGCACCTCTTCTTTGCGATCATTGATTTCCTTTTGGACTCTATCTTCAATCTGTTTTATTTGTTCTAATGATTTAATGTATTGTTCCTGATCTTGAATATTAGACATTTTCTAGTTTACTCCAACTAAATATTGAACAATAAAGATCAACAAAATAACTGTTGCAATAACGTTTCCTATTTTTATAACTCTAGTAATTCGATAAAATTTTCTTTGTTTGTCATTTGAAAAACCTCTAAAATCATGACCTTTCATATCTTTATACATTTAACTCTGGCTCAACCTCTCTTAATTCCTGCATCTCTCTTTCACCCATCTTTCTTTTTACTGTTTTTAACATTATAAATGTGTCACGCTCTATTTCATCCAACCTAAATGTAATAAATTTTACAGCATCCAGCAGCTTTGGGATAAAAACGTTCTCTATGGCATTTGATTTCCGTTTAGTTCTCTCAATTTCATACAGGAGTTTCCTTAACGCAGTTTCTTTTTCTGCTACATCTAAAACAATTTTATGAATTCGACTGAAAGAACTGATTGCCTCATTAATGGAAGTGGGTAATTCCAACAAATATTCCTCATAGACTTTATTTTGACCACCTTCAAGTCTAGGAATATGTACACCCATAATACTTTTAGATTTCACATTGAGTTTGCCCATCATAGGTAACTTCATTGATTCGTTTTCTAGCCTCATCGACCCTGCTAAAATTTCTGCCATCCTAATTGACTCATATCCCTTAATTAGTTCGGTCTGCAAATTTTCGCGCAAAGCGGCCGCAGTTTTGCTTGTATTAAAAAATTCTAGTATGAGTGCTTGTCGTTTTAGCTTTAACAATTTAAGCCCCTTTTTTGCTATTAGAATCCTCCGTTTTGTTCGTATGTACTCTAGCCTTGTGGGTCTAATATCCGATGTAGAGGGCATATCTTTCTACTGCTCCTCTTTCTCTTCATCTTCTTGAATTATGGATTTTTTCCTGTATTTTGCAATAAACTCTGGTTTAATACGTTTCATTTCAGATTCAGGAAGATCTGACAATAGTTCCCAACCAATAGAAAGGGTTTGTTCAATAGATCGATTCTCATCTATTCCTTGATTAACGAACTTTCTCTCAAAATTATTTGCAATAGTCAAGAACTTTCGGTCTATCTCACTTAATGCCTCTTCTCCAACAATTGCAGAGAGGGCCCGAGCATCCTTCCCCTGGGCATAGGCTGCGTACAACTGATCGGCGAGATTCCTGTGATCTTCTCGCGTTCTCCCGCTTCCAATCCCCTGGTTCATTAACCTTGAGAGGCTAGTGAGTACATCCACTGGAGGCTGTATATTTAACCTATGTAATTCTCTGCTCATAACTATTTGACCTTCCGTAATGTACCCAGTCAGGTCAGGTATTGGGTGTGTAATATCATCAGCAGGCATAGCTAAAATTGGGATTTGGGTCACAGAGCCCTTTCTTCCCTTAATTTTTCCAGCCCTTTCATAGATTGAAGCAAGGTCGGTATACATGTACCCAGGATATCCCCTTCTGCCAGGAACTTCTTCCCTGGCCGCGGATATCTCTCTTAATGCTTCGCAGTAGTTAGTCATGTCAGTCAAGATTACAAGTACGTGCATTTCCCTTTCATAAGCAAGAAATTCTGCAGTAGTCAATGCTAAACGAGGTGTAAGTATACGCTCCATAGAGGGATCAGAGGACAAATTAAGGAATAATACACTCCTTCCCAAAGCACCACTTTCCTCAAATTGTTTTACAAAGAAATTAGACTCCTCACTTGTGATCCCTATTGCACCAAAAACAACCGAGAAGGATTCTGAGGAACCAAGCACTTTGGCTTGTCTAGCAATTTGGGAGGCCAGAAGGTTATGGGGTAAACCGGCACCTGAAAAAATTGGAAGTTTTTGGCCTCTCACAAGTGTGTTCATTCCATCGATGTTAGACATTCCAGTCTGGATGAATTCAGATGGTTCTTCTCTGGAATATGGATTAATTCCTGACCCGACAAGATCAAATCTCTCTTTAGAAATAATTTTTGGACCGTTGTCTCTAGGGTTACCCAATCCATCGAATGTCCTTCCCAACATTTCATCAGAAACAGAAATCATAGCAGTTTCACCTGTAAACCTAGTAGATGTATTTTCTGTTCCCAGTCCATAAGTTTGGCCAAATACTTGGACAATTGCAAGTCCCTCCCTTGTATCTAATACTTGTCCCAAACGTCTCTCTCCGTTGGCTAATTTTATCTCAACCATTTCACCGTAAGCAGCATCTTTGACTCCTTCGATAAAGATCAAAGGACCAGCTATCTTTGAGAGATGCTTATATGCTATCTTAGACATTTAATGAGAAACCTCCGTCAATAATTCTTTAAACTGGTTCTTCATATTTATCTTAATTTCCTCTACTTTTTGTTCGACTCCTTCCTCCTTGGTCCATTTTATCATAGACAAGTCTTTTCGTGTCCCAATGGAACTTATTTTAGTGGATGTTACTCCCTTCTTTATAGCGTCTGCTTCCAATCGGCCAAAATCCAGTATGGTTGACAACATCAAAAACTGTTTCTTTATTGATGTATATGTGTCGACCTCATCGTATGCACTTTGTTGTAAATAATCTTCTCTAATAGATCGAGCAGTATCTAAAATCCCTTTTTCAGGTTCAGGGAGAGCATCATATCCTATCAATTGGACAATTTCCTGTAACTCTGATTCACGCTGCAAGATTCCTAGTGCCTCCTTTCTCAATGCAGTCCATTGGGGTGAAATATTATTTTTATACCATTCATCCATATCGTCAGCGTATAAGGAGTAACTTGTCAACCAGTTAATCGATGGGAAGTGCCTTCTTGAAGCCAAATTAGCGTCTAATCCCCAGAACACACGTGTAACCCTCAGGGTATTTTGGGAGACAGGTTCAGAAAAATCTCCGCCAGGCGGTGATACGGCACCGACTAACGTCAATGATCCTTCTCTCTTTTCTGGTGAAATAACAATGGCTTTTCCGCCTCTTTCATAAAATTCAGCCAGTCGCCTTCCCAAGTAAGCCGGATATCCTTCTTCACCCGGCATTTCTTCAAGTCTACCTGAAATCTCTCTCAGTGCTTCAGCCCACCTGGAAGTACTGTCTGCCATCAAAGCAACATCATATCCCATATCTCGGTAATATTCCCCCATGGTTATACCCGTATAGATACTAGCTTCACGTGCAGCCACAGGCATATTAGAAGTATTAGCAACCAAAATTGTTCTTTCCATAAGAGGTCTCTTTGATTTTGGGTCTTCAAGCTCTGGGAAAGTAGTAAGTATTTCAGTCATTTCATTTCCTCTCTCTCCGCAACCGATGTAAACAATAACGCTACTGTCAGCCCATTTGGCTAATTGTTGTTGGGTGACTGTTTTTCCACTGCCGAATGGCCCCGGTATTGCGGCGGTCCCCCCTTTTGCAACAGGAAAGAAGGTATCCAATACCCGTTGTCCTGTGAGCAAGGGTGATTCTGGTGGTAACTTTCTAAAAACAGGTCTAGGGGTTCTAACCATCCACCAACTAGACAAACCCACAGCCGTTTTCCCGTTTGTTGTTTTTATTTCAGCTACGTTCTCATTCACAGTATATTTGCCTTCACTTATTTCAGATATTTTGCCGTTAATTCCAAAGGGCACCATTATTTTATGATTAATTAGCGGTGTTTCCTGAACCTCACCTAATATTTCACCTTCTCGAACATCATCATTTTTGTTTTTTCTTGGAATAAATTCCCATTTAATGTGTTGATCTAACGCAGGAGTTGTGACACCTCTTCCTATGAAATCTCCACTCTTTTCTCTTAAAACATCCAAAGGGCGTTGAATCCCGTCATATATAGATTTTAGCAATCCTGGTCCTAATTGCATGGACAAAGCTCTTTTAGTATTAATTACTTTTTCGCCGGGCCTAATCCCTGTAGTATCTTCATAAACCTGAATAGTAGCCTTATTTCCTTCCAAACGAATAATCTCTCCTAATAATCCTAAATCTCCAATGCGTACAACATGATACATTTCTGCATCCTCTACATCAGTAGCTATAACTACTGACCCTGAAATACGTGACACTATTGAATTTGACATATTTCCCTACCTTTCACTTTTATTGTCCCGTTTTAATACTTATCCCAAGCACACGTTTTGCTAGAGCCGCGATAGATTCTTCATGAATAGTCCCCTGTAATGCAGGCATAAAAATAACCAGTGGATCTATGGATGATTCAATTTTTGACCGTGTCAATTGAGACAGTGAATCCTGTACAAACTGGCTTGCTATTATTAAATTATATTTATGAGAAGAGAAAAGATTTTCCATTTTTTTTACTGCCTCATTTTTGTCGGTAACGGTAAAGGTATCCTCAACGCCCAATAACCTATACCCCATAACTATTTCTCTTTCTCCAATTACTGCAATAGATTTAATATTTTCCTTTTTCTTACTTGACATTTTATAATCTACTCCAAAACCAATAAAGAATTAATACGTTCTGGCGTCAAATTATATCGTTTGCCGTACGCAATCCTCTTGATGTTGTCCCATTCAAATTCAGCGGTTATGATAAAGTAAAAAATGGTACCAATCGACAGTGCGATATTCTTTAATTTTCTTACATAATGATTATTTATGTATTTATCGATAGCAACTTCAAAATCAATTAGGTTATGTGTTTTCAAATAATTATCTAAAAGATCATCAAATTTTATGTATTCGTTAATCCTGTTTACAAAATCTTCAATGCTGTTTGATGAAAAAATTTCCAATAGTTTTTCAATCGGAACTTTTCCCTCTTCAATAAGATGTTTTTTGACGAGATCTCTATCAAGATTAGAATCTTTTCCTTTTAGCAAGGTCAATATATTTTTCTTATCTATTTGGGTTCGAAACATATCTCTGGCTATACCTTCATCACCTTGGAAAAATTTGATACTTTCTAGAAGGTTTAAGTAGTAAAAAGACAGAAGTTCAGTCATCATTGGACTTATGTCAGATGTCTTTTGATAGGTATCAAGATTTTGAATCAATATCGTTCCATACTTGTACTTTACTAATTGATTCACAACGCCTTCTACTGTAGGCTGAGATAATATTATTTTCATCTCGTCATGTGGAATATTACCTGCAGTTATTCCAGCCGGAAAATTACGACTGGATACCAAGAAGGGTTCTGTTTCAGTAATTGTACGCCCTATGACCTTGGATGATAAAATGAGTTCAATATTGTGTATATCCCATTTCGAGAAATAAGCTCTGATAGCTTGTTTACCACTAAAAGGAGTAGCCTCAAGCGCTATCTTATTAACTTCTACTAGATGTCGATTAATAGCAACTTCTAACAATTCGGGTGGTGAGTAAAGAGCAGCAGCTCGGTCAATTTCAGGTCCATACCATGTTGATTCCAACATCCGTGCGACCTCTCCAACATCCTCTGCTTTGACCAGACTTTGAATAAAATCACGTGAAAGGAAATTGGTTGAAATTGCTTGCAATCTACCAAATGAAGAGGAATACGATGATGTGGTCATTTTGTCAAATCATTTTTTCATAGAGGAAGTTCTTAACTTCGTCTTCATGATTTTCCAATAACTCCTCAAATGTAAGATCTATTTCTCTACTCTGTGATTTATCTACGGCTACGAATCCACCCATAGTGGCGATACCAGATCCGATTGTAACCTTCATTTCCTTCAAGTATGGAGTGTCAGACTCCCTACATTTTATGATAATGTCCTCACCAAGGTGTCTTTTTGCGTAGAGGACCATTTTCTCCAAGGTTTTTTTGTAATCAGCCTTTTTAGTATAATTCTTCAACTCGAGCTTTATGGCGTCCAATGCACTACTCATATTCATATTAATTGCATCAAACAGAATTTTCTTTGCCTCCAAACGAGCACTTTCAGTAATTCTTGCAAACTCTCTCTGAGATTTATTCTCAGATTCATTTTCATATTTTTCCTTTATTTCTTTTAATTTTTCGTTTTTAATTTGGGCTATTCTATTTTTTTTTTCATCCAACAAAGAATTGAGGATAGCTAATTCTTTCTTTTTTCTATCCTGGATTTCTTCTTCAAATGTATTGAGGGCAGACATTTGATTTTTCTAATCTTATAGTATTCCTAGTAATAGGATAATACCAAGGACGAAACCAATGATCCATAGAGTTTCAGGGATTACGAAGAAGAATAGAACCTGACCGAATTTTTCAGGCTTTTCTGCAATTATACCCATACCGGCTGCACCAATTCCTTGTTGGGCATTTCCAGTACCTATCAATCCTCCTGCTATAGCAATTGCAGCTGCAACAGCTAATAATGATTTATTTAAACCGGCATCTCCAGTCGCGCTTTCTTGTGCAAAAGCTTGAGGTGTCAAGAGCGTAAAAGCCAACAATGCAGCACCTGCTATTACAGGTATCATAAACAACTTTGAATAACGAGATTGTTTCATTAATAATTAAAGACCTGTGGTGGCATATTAATAGGTTTTTTTAAAATGATCCCGAACTCTTTGAGTTTTGTTAGATTATGTAAATATACAGGCTAATATCAGATTTTTATGAATTTAATGATTCTAGTATTTAGTTAGAAGCGAA
Organism: uncultured Nitrososphaeraceae archaeon; assembly: GCA_963759575.1. GTDB lineage: Archaea > Thermoproteota > Nitrososphaeria > Nitrososphaerales > Nitrososphaeraceae > Nitrosocosmicus. The sequence continues at coordinate 404,338 of CAVWZU010000002.1, forward strand.
AATACAATCAAATCTAGTTTTGGTCTTTACAAAAGGATGTGGAAAAAATCAGTAATTTAGTCAAAATGATTTCAATTTCTAAATGTTACAATTAAAAGGATTGGAAATAACTATTAGTAGAGTCAGTACTGCTTTGAAATGAAAATTAGGTACGATAGCTGGGCAAACTGGGAGGGGCCCCAAGGATAGATATGCATAAATCAAAAGGATCTGAAATTACCCTCTTCAATTAGTAAAATAACAAGATCATAGTCACATTTATTCAATTCTTTATCCAGACCGAACCCTGTAAATACGTTTCAATTCTGGGTCTAAGACTAATATTTTTAAAGTTTTAGGCCTACCAAATAGAATCTAGATAAATTGAGTTGTGTAAAATACTCTTTTATAAAATAACTTAATTTGATAACTCATAGAACAAATTTGTTAAAAAGTATCTTAGGTCTAATCATCCTCTCAATTATTAGACGGAATGAACATGACATTGTGAATGTATATGACACATTCTCAAATCTAATGAGAATTGCTACTGGAGGAAGTTTGTTAAATTTTGGATACTGGACAAAGGATATTACAAACCCACTTCAAGCACAAATCCAACTAACAAAATTATTTGGAATTTACGGTTCTTTTGATACTGCCCAAACCATACTAGATGTAGGAAGTGGTTTCTCCATTCCGGCATTGCATTGGATTCATAGTTACTCTGATGTCAAAATCTATTGCCTAAACATTAGTCTAAAACAACTAAAGAGTGCAAATTGTGATATAGCCAAAAGTCACTCTCAAAAAGAAATCACTGGTAACACATACACGCCAGCAAATATTGGTGATAGAATATTTCACATCAATTCCACTTCAACATCAATGCCGTTTAGAAATGAGAGTGTAGACAGGATAGCAGCATTTGAATCAGCTCAGCATTTTAAACCGATCGCGCAATTCATTCATGAATCAAAACGTATCCTAAAGGATTCAGGACAGCTCATTCTAGCTATACCAGTCATAACCAATAAATCACATCTACTACCCATTGCAAATACCTATAATCTTGGAATACTTGCAGTAACATGGGCTTCTGAGCATTATAGTGTTGGAATGTTGGAATCCTTGTTACTTAAGGATCACTTTGAAATTTCAAATATAGAGTATATTGGGCAAAACATCTATGGCCCATTGGCCGAATTCTACATACAAAACCGTGATAAATTAAGGTCTGCGATAATCAAAGAATACCCCAAGTTTCTTGAAATAATACTTTATAAATCCATGGTAAAAATGAAGATCGAATCTGATAAAAATTTTATTGAATATGTTCTAATAAGGGCTACAAAGAGGTAATGAATTGTAAATTAAATATGACCGGAAGTATGAACATTGATATAGCACAGAGAAAAATTGAGTCAAAATTACAAAATTATCTTTCTAAGATTAATCCGTCTTACTAAAAGACAGCATGTACCTCCTAAGATATCAATCCCTTACATAAAGAGTGAAAGGCAGGCAGGAGAAATTATGCAAATTAATATCACATTCTTACCTTAAATGTAGTTGAAAATAAAGCAACATAGATGATCTAAATTCTCAATAGGTATAAATTCAAATAAACATTGAGTTGATAAAAGATAGAAGTTAATTTTGGCCCATTCAAGATCTGATTCATGTGTATCGGTATCCCAGTTGACAAAAAAATACGGAAGCAAGACTGCCCTAGATGGAGTATCTTTCGACGTTAAATACGGTAAAGTGTTTGGATTTCTGGGTCCTAATGGTGCTGGTAAAAGTACGACTATAAAAATCCTCACAACCCTATTACTCCCTTCAACTGGAACTGTAAAGATTTTTGGTTTGGATGTTAACAAATTTTCCTCAGCAATTAGGAAGAGGATAGGAGTGGTATCTCAACAACCTAGCTCAGAGGCAAACCTATCTGTGGAGAGAGCGATGGACTTGTACGGAATAATGTGGGGAATAGAGCAAACCAAAAGGAAAGAGAAAATCAATGAAATAATTGAATCATTTGATCTACAAGAAATTAGAAATATCAAAAATGACGAATTATCAATTGGCCAAAAAAGACGGGTGCAGGTTGCTAGAGAATTTATTCATGAAATGGACCTATTATTTCTGGACGAACCCACAGTTGGGCTGGACCCTTCTGCTCGCAGAGTTCTATTGGATTATATAAAAACCCAAGTGAAATCAGGACTTACCGTGTTTTTTACAACGCATGTAATGGAGGAGGCCGAGTATTTGTGTGACGAAATAGCGATCATTAATAGAGGCAAAATAATTGCCTTTGATACTCCTCAAGGGCTGAAAAAAAAGTATGGTAAAGAAAATATAATCCAAATCCAGTTAAAGGAAAAGGTTTCTGAGCTAATATTGGTATTGGTAGCAAATATTTCGCCTAATTCCCAAATTATAAGAGATGGGGAAAATGGCCTGAAAATATCTTCGATAGATTCCCAACACACCTTAACTAAATTAATTGAACAATTTACGATTAAAGGAATAAAAATAATGAATGTGTCGATTAGTTCGCCTTCGTTGGAAGATGTCTTTTTGACGATGGTAAAATAAAGAAAGTTTAGGGGGCTAGACTTTAATCCTCAACATTGAAACTGAAGCAAGGGAGAATGCAACTAGTGCAAGAACAGTAATTATGACTACTTCGAGATTAACAAAGTCTGAAACTTGAGCATAGACTCCGGCCCGGGTTATGTCAACTATGTAGGTCAACGGATTAAGGTAGAAAGCTGTTCTTAGGGGTTCAGAAAGGCCTTCCGCCGGGTAAAAGGTAGAACTTGCAAAAGCGAAAAATAGGAAAATGCCATTGCTTATCACACTGAATCCTTCACTACTCTTCAACCTTGTTGAAATTATGACGGTAAACGATCCGAAAAAGATCGCCCCAATGATAATGGCATATAACGCATATGGTATGCTCCATAAAGTAGGGTGGGCACTGCCAAGTATTGTAGGAAGTCCAATTATCAAGATTAATGATGCGCTTGTCAATCCCATGAGCATAATCGTTACCAAATTACTTAATATGTACTGAATTTTGGTAAAAGGCATTACCAGTATTTGTTGGAACATCCCATTCCTCTTATCGTTCCAAATAATACTTCCGGCTACTGTGCTGCTATTCATAACATTGAATCCAATCATCCCAATAGCCAAAAATGATGGATAACTAACTAGTATGTCCCCTAGTCTAATCCCTTGATTTCCCAGCATCGCAGAATAAGCATATCCTGATATAAAGATATAAAAAATTGGAAAGATTATTTGCCATATTAAGAAGATTTTATCAATAGATGCAATTAAATTTCTATAAGTTAATACAAGGATTTCAGTAATCATATCGTTAAACCACAGCGATTCATTTATAATCTTAATTCATGGTTTATTCCTATATGAGCAGAATTTTGAAATGCTCTGCAAAGATCACAAATTGTTGTTTTGGTGAATAGGCCTGATGTTTGAGGTATTTCGAGTTTTTTAGCAACAGAGGCACAAAAAACCTGGAATTCCTTGTAGAATAGGTATCTCTATTCTCATCAAATAAATACCGAGGTAAATCTGATGGGTGTGCATAAAGCCAAGATAATAAATTATTTTAAATCTATGTACTCAATAGATGGATTGAATTTCATAATGGGGAGCAAAATCATTATTTAAATAATGTCAAATTTTAATTTAGACTATGTCTACATCATCAGATAATGAGTCATCAAAAGATATTGAACAAATTCCCAACAACGAAGACGAGCAAAAACAACTAGCGAGTTTAAAACAATTTAAATTTACAGAGCTAATCAGTTGGCTTCAAAGTTGGGGGTATAAAGTTGTAGACAAATCTAAGAATGTAAATATTGCAGGGATCGAATTTCAAGCAGAGATAACGCCACAAGTTCCGTACCCCTCCGGATTAAGCACCCCCTTCTATCTGGAGTTTCAGGACGATTTGCGCGATGGCTTCATCCTAAGAACAACATTTGAACTAGACAAAAATATAGAAATACATTTAAAGACACAATCCAAGGCAAGAGAAATTGAACTAACCTATATTGAAATAAATCAAATAATCTTGCCTCTGAAAGTTTCTATTATAAGGGAACATCCTTATATTAAATTATATAAAGTGGTTTTTACTGCTGGCCTAGGTAAACAATATTTTTTGGATTGCGTAACTGATTTGATGAATTCGATGTCATTAATAATTGGTAAGTGGGATGAAAAGTATTATACCGTTCCCCCTAAGGAAACCCCTAAGGAGAACAAAGGAAAAAAGGAGAAAAAAATTGATGACTTTGAATTAGAGGAAATCCTAAATGGTTGAAAGGTAAAAGCTGACAATCAAAATCTCACGTCATTGACTTAATTGTGGATTTGATGGTCTTTTTATTAAATAATTTTTGCTATAAATGCTAACTAAGATTAAGGTTGTTTGGATTATAAAACAAATTCTCTTAAAAATCCGGATACTATGAGGGGTTTATTACTCTATGGAACTCTATAGAATTATTTAGTTTGATCCGTCTATATATGGACATTCATATCGAATAGGCGTATTAGATTCAATTTATTTGGACGATTATTACATAAAATAACAAGTTTAATAAATAATGGTCTAGAGATAATTCTAATAATCTGATTTGAAAAAAAATGGATCATTATGAAATATTGGGAATAGCTAGTAACGCTTCATCAAGGGAAATAACGACTGCATATAGAAGGCTAGCTTTGCAATATCATCCGGATCGAAACAAAACTCCTCTTGCAAATGATATGATGTTAAGGATTAACACCTCTTACAGTATACTTTCAGACCCAAACAAGAGAAGAGAATATGATGCAACTAGAAATAGAGCCGAAGTTCAATATACAAAGTATGATTCTAAACCCAAAACGGATGTTTTCACTGATTCAAATACTAATAAAGGTCAAAAAGGGCCAAACAACTCGATTGGAAAGAAATATATCAAATATGGGCTCATTGCTTGGTTAACACTGAAATTTATAATTTTAGAACTTAAAAAATGGATGCAACGTATTTTCTAATGTTGATAATAGGAAATCAATAGATAATACATTTAAAAGGAGGAATAGTCAAGAAGTGGTGCATTTAGCCCAGTACATATAATTACATTTCAGATTAAAAAATATCTTGTCAGTTAGGTATTTGGTCAGCAATCTTAACTCATGTTTATTCGAATTTCAACTAGTTGTAGTATCAGTTTATTGACTCGGTTTCTATAATGTTACGACTGCGATGATACCCAATTAACTAATCACAAAAAAACTCTTAATCGAATTAAAATATTACTTTTGTGTGTTAGCATCCTGGCATGAATTTACTTAACAAAGCAAAATATTAGGTTTAGAGTCTAAAAATAAATGAGTACTCAATTGTTCCGATTTCTTACTCATCCACAACGGAGTGTTGTTTTATGATCAATGATAAGGACCTATAGTTTAGTTATGGTAGGTAAGATATTGGTAGCAATGTCCTCAAGATACATCTGTATATGGGGTTCGATATTCCAGATTTTCTCACTCTCAAATAAATGTCCGTAGCGTTGAGAACTTCCCATCAGCTCCCTTTTTCCTAATTTATCCAAGTAGCTGCTTTTGACACTACTCTCGCTGAATCCATTCTTCCTAGCGAGAGAATCTAACAGATTATGGATCCCTGAGCCATGCTGAGCTGCCTCCTTAATTCTATATGCAATTTCCGTAGGTATGCCCAATTTTTCAGCTAATCTTCGATGGACTCTTTTTCCTAAATTATCGTATAGATCGATACCCCCATTTTGAATATTTAGTCTTGGATCGATTCTCAATACAGTATCAATAAGATTTGGATCAAGGAATGGTTCTCGCAATTCTACGCTCTGTGACATAGTAATTTTATCTTCCCTCTCAAGTGTTTCCTTGTATAATAACTTTACGTCCTTAATCATGTACTCCAGTATTTTGTCGTACCCATATTTTTGTACAATTTTAGAGTACCATGAATAACCTCCAAAAATCTCATCGGCGCCCTGACCTGTAAGCATGACCCTAATTCCTTGCTCCCGTGCTAATTTTACTGCCGCATATATTGGGATTGCAACCTCAACTTGACCCATATTATCATCCTCAATTACATTTATGATTTCTGGGATCATTCTTTCAACATCATTTTCGGACAACTGATTAATCTCTAAATGAAGATCCAGTTTTTCTGCTATTTCTATAGAATTAGTAATATCATTTGAATCCTTAATTCCAGAAGTATAACAAATGACCTCAGGAACCATTTGTTTAGCCAAGTATGCAACTATAACACTATCGATCCCACCAGAAAACACAATACCTATTCGACTGAAATCCCTCACCCGTTTTTCGACAGACTGGATTAAAGCATCATTGTAAGCATTCAATGCAGAATCAATATCTTTGTAAGTTATTGGATACTTTGTCCTAATTGACTTACTTGTATTGACGGTTATAGGATGTAAGGATGTATCGTAAGCATGCTCATTTTCTGTTCTAGAAATAACCAAAGCATATCCGGGCAAAAGCCTTTCAATCTTGTTAAACATCTTGATATTCCATAATGCTTTCTTTTCTGATCCAAATGCTATAAATCGGTCATTTTCACCATAATAGATTTGCCTAACCCCGATTCCATCTCTCACTAGTATGATATTGCCAGTTGATTGTTCTCGTATTGCTAGAACATAAATTCCATCAAGTTGGAAAACAGTCCTTTTTACCGCCTCTAACAGATTACCCTTTGTTTTTTCATAATGATCTTCTATCAAATGTATGACAACTTCACTGTCAGTTGAGGTCGTAAATTTATGACGACCTTCCAGACTTTTCCTCAACTCTCTATAATTATAAATCTCACCATTGTGCTCCAACACCAATTTTTTGTCACAACTGATAAAAGGCTGTGAACCACATGAGCCACCAACGATTGCTAATCGAGAGTGTCCGAGTACGTTGTATGCATTGGCCTGAGAAAAAAATAATTTATCAAATGTATTCGAGTATACTATTTCGTCCTCGGTAGCCAATCCAACCCCGTCTGGTCCTCTATTTTTCATACAAGTTAGCATTTTTTCAATTAACGGTGCTACGTTCTCTCCTTTCTTACTTAATATTCCAACAATTCCACACATTTTAAAAAATTCCTAAACAATTACTATTGTATAACAAGATATAATAATAACCTCATTACTCAAATTTAAGTATTACAATTTATATACTACATATAGTTTAGCACCTCGATAAGATCAGGGTTGTGAATTATGTTTTTGCTTTGTTTAATAATGTCTTGGTCTTTTGGCATAAAGGCAATACCCAATCCTGCCTGCTTTATCATGCATATATCTCCCCTCGTGTCCCCGATGGCAATCGTATCTTTAATTTCAACACCATATTTTTTAGCATAATGGGTCAAGTGAAATCTTTTGCAAATGGATATTTTACAAGGGCAACTAATTCTCTCCCATCCAAGAGGCATGACTATTTCACCCGTGATCAATTCGTCTTTTATAGTTAATTCATTGGCCGAACAAAAATCTAATTCAAGTTTATTTGCAACTACTTGAGCTGCAATGCTATAACTATCGGTTATGATGCCTGTCTTGTACCCATTTTTCTTAAACCATGTCACGATTTTGTCCGCATTATGCATTATTGGAATAGAATCAATTGAATCGACTATATCCTTCTTTTTTATGCCTTTAAGGAAAGAGGCTATTATTCGAGTTTTCTGATAACCCAAAAGAGAGGGCTCAGATTGAATCGAACTCACTTTGTCAGTCAATTCAAATTTTCTAGAAATTACTTCTATCAGCCTTCCTTGGATCAAGGTGCCATCCATGTCGAAGGCTACAAGTTTTGGTTTCACAGTCATAGTCGATAATAAATAATATTATAGGAGGGTATTATTATGTGCTGACCCATAAGTTTTGTGGAATAGGTATTATTATAAGCTAAATTATAATTAGGTATGAAACTTGATTTCCCCCCTAGATTTTCTGAGAGGATAGGAGCTATTAGTCTCCATGCAGTTCAAAAAATCTATGAATTGGATTCAGGAAAGTCTCCCGAGTTTCACGGCGGACATAGGACTATTCGAGCCTTTGATCATGACGAACTTTCCAGTATATTTAGAGATCTCGCAATTGTTATACCAATAAAAAACGAAAGGTTAAGATTAATAGAAGGGGTTTTGAGCGGAATTCCAAATGAATGTATGGTTGTTATTGTTTCAAATAGTCAGATTTCACCTGTAAACAGGTTCTCAATGGAGGTTGAAATGATCAAGCAATATTCTCAATTTGCAGACAAGAAAATAATAATTATTCATCAAGGTGATCCTGATCTTGCAAAGATATTTGAAGAAGTAAAATACACGTCGATTTTGGATTCAAAAAAACAGATTCGCGATGGAAAAGCTGAAGGTATGATAATAGGCATCCTGATGGCTAAAATGCATAATAAAAAATATGTCGGCTTTATCGATAGTGACAATTATTTTCCAGGAGCAGTAAATGAATACTGTAAGATATATGCAGTTGGATTTGGGATGGCATCCACCCCTTACAGTAATATCAGGATTTCGTGGCTATACAAACCGAAAATAAGGAACAACATCTTGAAATTCCCTAAATGGGGACGAACATCAGAGGTGACTAATAAGTATTTGAACGCATTGTTATCGTATATTACCGGATTTGAAACAGATATTATAAAGACTGGGAACTCTGGGGAGCATGCTCTATCAATGTCACTGGCAGAAAATTTGAATTATTCGAGTGGGTATTCTATCGAACCATATGAATTTATTAATATTTTAGAAAAATTTGGGGGTTTACTGCCCACAGATTCACCTGATATCGTTGAAAAAGGAATGGAGATATTTCAGATAGAGACGAGGAACCCACATTTTCACGAGGAGAAAGGTAAAGATCATTTGACAGAAATGCTTCAGGCATCACTACTAGCAATCAGCACGAGTAAAGTTTGCAACACTGAACTCGCAAAAGAAATTAAAGAACATTTACTTAGGTTAGAAACATTATATAAAAAAGATAAAAGCGGAAGGACAGAATCAAAAAAGTATTTCATTATGGATCCAATAAAAACAATTCCTATTGACAAATTCGGAGAATTAGTAAAAAAGAACGTAAAAACATTTCACAAGATATAGAATCGAAAACTTGAATACTCCATAGTAGTTATGTATTCCCTGCCGCAGCCAAAAACCGTAGTCAAGGATAATAAAAATAGTCAGTGTGTCTATAGAATTGAGTGTTCCTTGCGTTTTCCAGGAAAGAATTCATGAGAGGTATGCCTTTTATTTGCGACTAGGTAGAAACTCTTGACGACATAAATTAGAAAAAATCTAAATTCCATCAAAAATCGTAGCTGAATGTAGAGATTTTGTTTTCTGAATTGATGATGAAAAAATCCTTTCTATGATGTCAATCAGCCATCCATTCTAAAGTGATTTTTCGGCCAAATCCAATATTGTGATTGTGTCCATTGACATCAGAAAAACCTGTATACAGAAATCTCTTCCACAACTCACTAACGGTTAAAGTCAAATATACATCCTTTGACCTACATGAATTACTTTTTCCTTTGTTGATTTCGGAAATAAATTGTCTGTAATGATGCTGTGAGATTATGATAAATATTAAGGTAAGATTATTTTGGTATTCCGGTTATCGACTTTAGGAGTAGGAAATGGTCTGAGAAATTTACAATTTATCATTGTGCCTGGAATAATCATAGGCATAATTGGTGGAATTCTACTATTTTTCGCCACATATAATTACTATCCCCAAAAAAATGTGAATATCAATTTAAACGGCAAATGCTATGAGTTTTTGGACGAGGCTTATCAAAAGTACCAGGATTTAGTATCACTTAGGGAAAGGAATTTGTTAAAGATGCAGATAGAGTATCTAGTCGGCTCAGATACACTTGTTCCAATTACTTTTAGCGGAACAAGTTCCGAGGTAAAAAACAAAATAGAAAAATTTGACGTAAATGTGACAGAATTACAGAGATTGGGCGACCAAAACACACAAGTCGATAAGGTGATCGTTAAGGGAGTTATCAACAAAGCTGTTCTAAAACAGATATTGAATAGTATTTCCGAAAATACTACCGGCATGGCTATTGACTCGCTGCCCAAATTTGGCATCTTACCGAATACTGGCATTTCCGCGTCGGAAAGTGCAAAAATTAGCGATTCTATTGATAAATTAATGACAACCGGGGTAAAGAAAATCATGTTAGAGGAGACTGGTGTAAAGGAAACAGAATGCAGAAGCACTATAATCTATAATGGTTAACAAATTTCAAAATATATGACAATGATAATCCTTTCATCACAAAGAATTCATACCTATCTACACAAAGAATTAGGAGAGATCACCAAATTTGTCAGCTTTTCAGAAAATCTGGATGTCAGACAGAATGATTTTTTTGTCGGAAGTAAGAATGTGGTTTTATTACAAATCTATCTCAAAGACTTCAAAGGATAGATTGGACTATCTTACTTTATTTGTTTAATAAAACAAGAAGAAACGGAATATTCTATCAATTATCTTTTTGTTATTAGAACCGCATACAAATTGGAGTCATTAACCTTAACAGACTTCCAAAACATCAACAACCGATCATCTAAATTCGCTTTGTCATAAACGGGGCGGGCATCATTTGCCAATTCTTTAATGATATTAAAATGATCAAATGTATCAATCCTAATAGGTGAAGTCATTTTATTTACTAAATGCGATAGTGATCTATTTTCAAGATCACTATGCAAAACAGATCTAAGATCTGCTTTTTTGGTATCCAAAAGCTCAGACCCGTTATTATCTATCAGAATGAATTGATCTTCAGTTTTTGGTGATAGAATCTCAAACAAGTCGTCCAGAGATCACAAATCTATTATGCCAACCCATTACTCACTCAGTGAAGTTAAACTAGCTTGGGTATTCAAATCACTCTTAAGAGAGTAAACTGGTACCGCTATAGCTATTGCAGGCGCATTTATTAAAGCAGACAAGAATATGGAACTAACATAGGTTTGATTGTTATTGACAACTCCTTTATACCATTCTCGGTCCGCAAAGTTAATTCGTGGAAGTTGCTCTTTATCCTTATATGGTTCTCCCATATAGATATCCCCACTAGGTAAAACAAAAAAATGCTTGCAATATCTTTGTTTCGTTGAAGGATATCCTTAGCTAGATTTCTCTTATCCAAATCTAAGCAATATTGAATACCGTTAAATTCGCTACTAATATTCTTCAGAAATGGTAGATTCTTAAGAGATTCATAGGTACTTGAAATTTCAAGCGCATCGAATACATTAGATATTTTTTCATCTACCAAGTTGGCCAAAAGGATTAGCATCGTATCTTTATCAGTATTGTTTGTTCGAAATCCTTGGAAATAATTTGATTGTTGGCTGCAGTTATTTGAAATCTGTGCATTAATAGGTTTAGCCAACATAGAATATAGAAGCATGACGACGAAAAATATCACAAAAATGAGAAATGATTTTCGGATAGTGAGAGTTTGAAGAGGAAAATGGTGGATCATATCTTATAATCAGTGTGACAAAGACAAGGTTGAAAATATATGTTATGATTGGATTAAGAATTATTGGTAAAGATCTTGTAATCTCTCACTTCACATGAAAATAAGAACTACCGACAGTTTTTTCGATAAGTTAAATGATCAATACTATTCATAGAGATAGCAAAATTGAATCCGTAAAAGTTCTTTCTCTTTCAATAATCGTATCAAGCGAGACGAGTTGCATGAATATACATGCGGATGTTAACCTACAAAAAAATTATTGTGGATTGGATTCTAGGAAGGTAGCTGAATCGTCCAATACCTTATTGATATCATCTATATTCTGTTTTATTTCTTCTATTGTAGCATTTCCATCGATCTGTTCACGTAGCTTTTCTCTAAGTAAAGCTTCACCCCTATCGGATAGTTCTTTTCCAATGGGTGCTTCTATGTACTCAAAATTGTCTAAGTAGGCGGCAGTGGCCAATTCTTTGGCTTTTATCTTATCGTTTGACTCATATGCAGAGACAACTTCATTTAGCAATCCTCTTATTGTGGTAATATAGTCCTGAGAAGTTGGAGTGGTACTGGCATCCGAAGTTGTGGAGTTGTCATTTTGACTCAATCCAGCATTTATCTTTTGAATTATTTGCTCAACGATAGGTTGGTCTCTAAGGTTCTGGAAAGAATCTGTCAAATTTGCAAAACCAGACAACAATGCAGTAATTGAACTAGTATCGTTTGAAATGCCTTGAGTGTTATTGAATAAGAAGTTAGCTCGGTCCACAAATGCAGAACCATCCTGATATTCTAACTCCAGTGTTATATTACCTCCGGCAACTCCCTCTTTGTATTCGGAAGCAGCGGTTTTTAACAGATCTTTTATAACACTAATATTGTGTTCAGCTGTATTCAGGACGGCAGCTGGGATGACTGTTGTAATTACAGTATTAGACAAATCAATTGAAGATTTACCTTTGTTCTCAAACACATCTACAGTGCTATTATCAGTGGAAGCCAATCCAGCCAGTTGGTTTAAATCATTAAAATAGGTATCGTTTAGATTCTTGTCGGCTGTAGATAATGGAATAGTCACTAATGACAGTACTTCTTCGATTGGATGAAGAGCATGAGCTAAAGTTAATTCAGTATTATTATGGAATTTATTGTACCCAGCCTTTTCAATATGGCCTATAATTTGTTCAATATTTGAATGAAAACTAGTATAATCCGTCTGGTTTTGTTGTTCTGTCCCATTGTTCTGTCCCATCACCTGATTGGGTAAGGCGAAACCAAATATCGCGATTGTAACTACCGCAGTAACTAATCCTAGTGCTAATTTATTGTATTTATGAGTATGCACAATGAGAACGCACCTTATAATATATTTATAGTATTATTCAATTCTCAAAATGGAGAATTCAAATCCTGCTCCTGTTTCTTCCATGATCATCATACTAGTTTCGCCCCCATCTAATAACTTAAAAAATGAAACTCATCCTATGCTAAGTGGATAAGGAAATTACTACCAAACTTGCCAGAATCAGATCTGAATGAAAAATCCGTTTGGCTAATACACTTTAATCTTCAAAGGTCATAGTTATTCTCGTTATACTTATTTTAATCACAGGTAGGTCATTTAATTAAAGCAATGATCCAATAAAGGTATTAATTCATATTAAATCATTATACTTTTTGAGGGCATTTTAGTTCCCCTAATTCCTTAATATCAAACCTCTTTTGAATTAAGATTCTATTGTAATTAGGTTTGTCCGAAGAAAAAATGACAACTATGGAGAACATGCTGATACATCAAGGTGGTGGGTCACTTGGCGCTTTTGGGTGTGGAGTATACAAAGCGTTAGTAAAACATCGTATTGATTTGAATTTGATTGCTGGAACCTCAATTGGTGGAATTAATGCGGCCATCAGAGCAGGTAGCAGGAATAAAGATAAGACTGAACAAATATTAGAAGATTTTTGGATTGAGCTTTCTGAGAATTTTGTCAATAAAGATAAATTTTTCAGTTTTTCGGGTGCATATTTAATGAAGCAAGTTTATGAAAGTTTTGTCTACCCGCTTCGTACGAATGACACAATCCGTAGTAGCATGAAAATGAAGAAAGAACAACAGATCAAACAAATTCAATCTTTCTGTAGCTCTGCAGTGTTCGGAAATGAAAAATTTTTTAAACTTAGATGGTCCCCTAATATGCAGTATCAGACCTTCACTACTTTGCACCTATGAAATGGACTTACCTTTACGATCATCAATCTTTGATTTAGACATTGGACAGATATGTAGACTATGACAAGTTAAGGCCAGGAGAAAACAGTAATCCTCGTCTAATTTTGACTGCAGTTAGTGTTCTAGATTCCAAACCTTTAATATTTGACAGTTTTAAGCAGCAAGAAGGGCCCAAACACATCTTAGCAACGTCTGCTTATCCTCTATACAATTTTCCATGGATAGAAGTTAACAAGGAGTATATGCTGGGATGTCGGGCTTTTGAGCAACACTCCGCTTAGGGAAGTGTTAGAGGCGTCACCGGTCATGGATAAAAAAATATTTCTAGTGGAAAACTACCCCAAGAAAGTTGACGCTTTGCCTCATAATTTAGCCGAAGTACATCATAGAGCCAGAGACATCATTTTTTCAGACAAAACCGAACATAATATTAAAATGTCAGGAATAATTACGCGGTACTTAGATTTATTGAAGGACTTTATCAGATTGTTGAAAATAATTCAGATAAGCTCTAATTAAAAGTTAATATTTTAAGCAAAATTCGTCAAAAATATAAAAAATACCATGAGGACCATGGTCCCAAAATTAAGGAAATGTACTATAATTCATGCGATGAAATGTAACCACATATCTTTGAAAATGCTGATTTCTATCCCGCTACCATCAGGGAATCAATAATAGCAGGCGAGGAGAAAGCTAATGAGGTCATACTATCCCATACGCAAAAGTAAACACATCTGGTCTGCATAGGATAAAAGGATTCTTTGATTCTCTCAAAGATACTAATATGCTAAATGGGGTAGGGGGAAACTTTAAACCTGTTTCAATACCTCAGCAAGAGTAAGACTCAAAGTAGGATTTTAGGAACAGTATACAAAATATAAATAGTGTAAGCTAAAATAAAGTTATCAAATTCAACATCGATAGTTAAATTCATTTCCTCACAATTTTTCATAAATAAATCGTTTTATTACTGTCGTAATTGATTTGACTAAAGCAAACTATCATTACATCACCGCCAAAATTATGTGATGAATTTTATTTACTATTAGAACTCATAATTGCAGAAAGATCTGATTTTTACACCATTAGAAGGAATTTACACAAACCAATCATCAGTCAAAGCAATGATCAAACGTTTGTAATAAATGATTAAATCTATGGGTAGTCAGAACCCTTACTGATCATAGTCATCCGTGTCAAAAGTATATTAAATTCTTGATGGTATTTCTCGATGGAACTGCTACACGATAGATAATATCCCATTATTTCATCATACGTCTTAATTTATCTAATATAAGAATCAAAAAATTTATCAATAAAAACTTCCTTATTTTTTTTTCTACTTACATGATTCAACAAAATATCAATTTGAAATTGATCTGTCAAAGCATTTGATAGCCTCTTTGAATTCACACATTTGATACAAAGAATTTCCTTTCATATACCACGAATTAAAGCCCTTCAACGAAGAAAGTTCCAGAGACCTATCAAAACACTTGATAGCTTCAGCATATGATTTCTCTCTATATAGTAACAATCCCTTTAAATACCATTGATCTACTAGGCCACATCCTTTTGACATAACCAATAGTATATTCAAGTTTCTTATAAAGCCTTTGCCGATTCATGGCTTCAATTTGCTTGTTTTGCATTTTAATGGCAAGATCCTTAGTTCATTCTATGTAGTAATGATGGCAAAGGCGAATTATCATGTGTTGACGGAAGGTAAGGGGGGAGTAAAACAACATGATTCAGGAATAAGGATTATCAAACTTATTGTGTTAAATAAGAGTCCATATTAGCTTGAGAGACTATGAAAAAATGATATCTGACTATATAGCTATCAAAATATGTCAAAGATAGTAATATCTCGGGGAAAGTACTTTCTAACCTTCTCTTTGAGAATTTTTGCCAAAATTGATCTCGTTAGACACACTATTTCTTAAATAATATGAGAATATCAAAATCAGATCTATGGGATTGATAAACATAAAAATGAGTTAACATATATGATTGCCGTTTTACTAGCATACAATATCATAAGCGTCGGTGACCATTCTTTGATAGATTGTATTGTTCAGATCAATCCTGTAATAATCTAATTTATCGGGATCATATTTTTGTACGATTTCGATAATTTCACTTTTCTTTTTGCGTTGATTTATTACATCCCTATGGGCATAACCCGTGACATAACTATACTTATTCTTGATGGCTTCTCCTAAAAATTTTATGCGTAAGTAATGGCCGCCACTTCCTCCCCAATAACCTTCAAGGATGCTAACCCCTTCTAGGTACACAGTATTCATCGACCCCTTGTTCACATCGACTGTACCTGTACGCAATTCATAATTTTCCAAAGGACCCCCTTTTGCGTAACCTATTATGTCACCAGTGTTATTGTTCATCCTTAGTGTTACCAATATTGATGATTCATCTACTATTGTCCTTCTAAAGTAGTCTTCACTCTGTCGGATCAATGTGGAAACTCGACTGTTAATATCTAAAAGGATCTTCATCGTATTCTCATCCACCTTACTACTATGACTTTCGGCAACAAAAATTAATTTTGTACCTCTCTTGGAATTTTTTAATCCTAATTCTTTGTTCCATGATTCTTTAAAGTATGCTACATTATCATAGAAATTTTTTCTAAATTCTGAAGGTACATTTAGCATAATATAATCAAACATCTCCTTTTCTTCTAACATCATGCCATCAAAAAATTTCACAGAGTTCTTATTAATCACAGAGGGATGCCATCCCAATGCATGAGCATTACGCCTAGCAATATCCCTTGCATGTTCATAATTTCCCAACGCATACCCGGCTATGCGCTCCGATACAGAAAGAAACCATCCTAAACTCCTGAAACGTTCCCTTATTTTTGAATCCTGCTGGGAAATTCCGGCTCCAACGAACAATTCATCGATCTTCCTGTTTGCATACTGCTCAATTTCTCCTTTGAATGGATAAGCTGTCCTATGAATTAATATCATTACCAAATCGAGATTCAGATTTGCATTTGTAATGAATTCTCTAATTTTAGGATCATTTCTAATGAAAAATTCGACGCAATCCTCATTGGGTTTATCAAATTCCTTAAGAGGATCATAATCGTGGAATAATGCGGATACAAATAAATAAGTAGTTTCCTCCCGAGACATTTTGAAATTTTCCCCTCTGTTAATCCCGGAAATCGCTAATAGTGTAAAGTAAACTGCTTCTAGTTCGTGCTGAATATTATGATAACCATAATAATCAGTCCCCAGACCTTTCTTTGAAAATTCAGATATGGTGTGACGCAGTATATCTTTTACCCATCTATCTTCCAGGCCTAAGGATTTACCCAAGTCTATTATATGATTCTTGAGATTTGATTCAGTGGTTTGGCCTTTGTGATATTGAAGCCACCAAGGAAATAATTTTATCCTATTATAGAATTCAAAACCGAATGAGGATAACCTACTAGGTAGCTTAGAATCCGACAATCCACCAGTATTGTTTAGATCATCCTTATCACTATCAGATGTAAATATCGACGATCTAACCACATTTTTAGAATTAGAAATCCACGATATAAAATTTGCTTTTATCCATGCTCATCTTTGAATTTAATCAAAGAAATTATGGTTTTTGGTCCAAAGTATGAAATATTTTATTCACAAATACGAAATCTGATATCAGACATGCACCTTCCATAAGTGGTAATCCCCGTAGAAATAATAATAGCCATAGCACTATATTGGTGGATCGAAAGATATACACAATGAAAATTAATGTAAGATGTTTGTGATGCACCCGGATGTCCAATTATGCTTAGTAAATTTATCTTACGACAAATTTGAGGAATACTGATATTGAATAATAGCCCGAGTAGGCAAGTCAATCTAGAATTAGAGCTATGTATAATTATCTTAATTTCCTACGCAAATTCATATGCAAATTAGTAGCCCACTTTCGATGTGCTGAAAAAAGCAGATTTCGCAATATTTTATCAATTATTATCATTAAAGGTTGCTATAACCCACGTAATTCCACACTGATCCAATACTTTAGCCAATTTATCCACCGCGTACTTGTATGAGGGGGCTTAGACTGACGTACATCCTGCTTTTAATGCTCTCGTATGTAACATCAACATCCTTAACATAAACCCATAATGAAGGAGAATTTGGAGGGCTAATTTGATGATTTTCCTCTATCATAATGCGTGTATCCCCGATTCTAATTTCGGCGTACAATCCTTTTTCTTCTCTAATTAACTTGATAACGGCGGCATTAAAGGCTAATTCTGAAAATCTAATAAATTCTAAAATCTTTCCTATTACCAAATATGGATTTACTGAATGGACGTCTGGAGGAAACGAGTTCAATTCTCCCATGAATTTGTCATTAAATTACTCGATTATTTTAGCGTATCGAATAAACCTCTACTGGTCAATCCATTCATGCAGATTACACAGGTCCAATAACTAGATTATAGTAATCAACTACTTCTATCATAAAATAATAATGTGGTTGAATGGTAAAAATTGGACAAAACGTTACGTTTATTAGCATTTTTTACAACAATTCAGTTTTGACCTAATATTTGGAAATAAAAATGATAAAGGCCTAATATAACCTTCTTCTTAGCACGACTATTGAACCTCAGAACGATTAATCCTATAAGTGAACTACTTGGAAATACCAAGCTTCCAATTGCTATAGGAATATCGATTATAATAATGGTAATCATTGCTCTGTTAATGACCCGTCAATTATTGGATTATAACCACATAACCGGGAATATTATGATGATTATGACTATAGTCATTTGTTACGGAATAGGATCTTTTGTTCTCCTAAGCTACGCTCATAAGGTAAGTAAAGAACTGAGGAGTAGATCACGCCTAGCCAACCTAATGCACTGGACTGTAATTATTGTACAGTTCGGAATCTTTATAACCCTAGTATTCATGTTATTTTTTGGTAATCCGGGATATATTTTATCAAAGTCGATATTCGCGGCAAGTTCGTTACTAGCTACAGTAATTATGATTATAATCGCTTTTAAATTTTTTTCATGGTACAGGGCCAGCAAATTTAAGAGTCTTATAGTCTTGTTCTACGCCCTTGCTGCTCTGACACTTGCTTGTTCCATTTTTGAAGACGCAAGTACAAAATTACTGATGGTCCAAATTATTTATGAAGAACCTAGACCAGATACACAAGTTATAGGATCATCATTTCAATACAAAGGATCGGAGAAATATGATGGACAAGTTGTTTTTGTCGATTCGAAATCGGATGTAACTGCTCTCTTCGTAATCCCACAATCACACCTGGAATTGTACAACTATCTCAACTCTATAATTCTCCCGGTGGGATTTATTTTTAGATGGGTAGCCTCTTCAATGTTATTAAGGGATGTTTACAAAAAAATAGGCACTTTACCAATATATCTTTGGATCATAATTTCTCTTCCACTTGTACTTTATTTGATTGGCAAGATGCCGGGTTTCTTTTCAGGTGAAAGTCTTACCGGGATTGACGAAGCATATCGATACTATTTTCGAGTATTATTCAGAGCAGGTACGATAGCTGGAAACATCTTGTTTGGTCTTGCGTTCTTCATCGTTGCGAAGAAATTGAAACCGTCAAAAGTTAGAGATTATCTTATTTTAGCTGGCCTTGGCGATACTATAGTTGGAATTTCTCTTTCTACTTCAGCGATAGAACCAAGTTTCGGTGTTGCCGCACATTCCTTGGTCCTTCTTTCTACGTATCTGTTTACACTCGGCCTTTATTCTTCAGCTATTACAGTTTCTCAGGAAATGAAATTAAGGCAATCAATAAGAGACTCGGCCATTGAAGAATCAAAACTACTAGTTAGTATAGGGTCTGCACAGATGGTACAAGAAATAGAAAAAAAAGTCTTTGCAGTAGTTGAAAAGGAAAAAGCAGAATTGACCAGACACACCGGCTTGCAACCGTCATTCACGGAACTAGAAACAAGGGAGTACCTGAATACAGGTACTTAAAGAGATAAAAATAATTCAAAATATTGAAGATATTATTTCAAAAAGCAAAAGTATCTTATCTGACTCAAAAGAATTTATTTTATGCACGAGACCTTCGGGGTTGAGACTAGCATATAATAATCATTTTGAAATTTATCAGCAGATTTGCGGAAATGGAAGAAAGCGCGCTCACAAGGGAATCCAAATTATAACATCTATTACAGATAGTAACGATATTGATATAGTATACAAGTTCTTAGCATTAGGAATAAATATCAAGCATGTAAAAAATCTTCCCCCGATCAACTTTGCAGCTTCAGAAAAAGAAATGATAGCGACGATACAAAAAACCGAAGGTGGACAAATCCTTCAAAATCTTCTTACAACCAATGAGCCAGCATATATCGAGCATTTCAATTCAATCTTTTTTGAACTATGGGATAATGGAATCGACATCAAGAATAGGCTTAATGACATCGAGACTGGAGTTGATAATGAAGGGATAGAAATAATTCAAAATCCTGAAACTGTCGAGAATTTACTCTACAGCCTCATCATATCAGCAAATGAAGATATCGTCGGAATCTTTTCAACACCAAACGCATTTAGACGTCAAAAGCTAGCTGGGACGTTTGATTTGATAAGAGAAAGACTAGAAACTACCTCCTTGAATGTAAGAATTCTGGTCCCAGAAGATAAATTGATTTATCAAACTATAAAGGAACTAGAAGATCAAGGAATTTCAGGCAGAGTCAAGATTAGACTAATGGAACCTAGTATGCAAACCAAAGTATCAATAGTAGTGATTGACAGAAAATATTCACTCGCAGTAGAACTGAAAGACGATTCTAAGAATACCATAACTGAGGCTATTGGATTAGTAACGTATTCTAATAGCAAATCTACGGTATTATCTTATTATTCGATTTTTGAAAGCTTATGGAAACAAACAGAGTTGTACAAACAGTTGCAAGCAAACGAGAGAATGCACAAGGAATTTATCAATACAGCGGCACATGAATTGAGGACACCAATTCAACCGATCCTTGGGGCAATAGATATTCTTAGGAATAACGCATCTAGTGCTAGGGAAAAGGAGCTTATTGAAATCGTCAGTCGAAATGCTAGGAGATTAAAAAAACTTGCAGAAGACATACTTGATGTAACCAAAATGGAGGGGTATACGTTAAGCCTAAATACGGAAAAATTTAGAATTAGAGATATTGTAATAGAGAATATTCGCAATTGTGAAGCAAATTTTGAAAAAAGTAAGGTTGAAATTAAATATAATGAAGTTGACGACTTACAAATTATTGCAGACAAGGGCGGCATTAGCCGAGTTATCTCCAATTTGATTAATAATTCGATTAAGTTTTTGCCAAGAGAGGAAGGATTCATCTCGATTACAGTGAAACTAATGAAGAACCATTTTGATGATAAGTCTCATGATATGATACAAGTGAGCATAACAGACAACGGAAGTGGAATAGATAATGAAATACTTCCTAAGCTATTCACGAAGTTTGCAACTAAATCATTTCATGGTATCGGCCTCGGATTGTTTATCTCGAAGAGCATTATAGAGGCACATGGTGGTAGAATTTGGGCCGAGAATAACCTGGTTGGACAAGGCGCTACATTTTCATTTATTTTACCCTTTGACAAATATGATCAGGATGACAACGAGTAAGCATAATAGGTGAGATTATGAAAAGAAGGAAAATACTTATAGTTGATGATGAACATGACATCACCTTTGTTTTTAAGATAATACTTGAAGAAAAAGGCTTTGCCACAGATATTTACAATGATCCAATGATTGCGTTATCAATGTATAAACCATACTATTATGATTTAGTAATGATTGATCTAAAGTTACCTGGAATGACTGGTTTTGAATTATACAATCAACTCAGGAGGATTGATAATACGACCAAAGTATGTTTTTTAACTTCTAGTGAGCAGTTTCACCAGCAATATCGTAGCAATGAATTTCAAGATTTTGACCCCGATCTCTTTATTCAAAAGCCAGTCGAGAATGAAGTATTGATAAATAAGATTATTAGAATTATCGAAAAGTGATTTACTGTTACGAATATTTCCTAGTTTCTTAGATTAGAGCGCAATTTTCAACTATTGTAAATCATAGAATTAGATTTCAAAATAAGTTATCATACGAATCGTGGTTGTCATTACAACCCCCTTAGCAAGAAATGCTAGAAAATATCGCTTTTTACCGACTTCGTAAATTCGGTATTTGGTTCCGACAATAATCATAGATTATTAGCCATGCAAACCTAGTAGTCAAGATTCTTGTATGAGATATAATGAAACAAAGCTTATTTATTTAAATAACAATCACTTTTCCCACCATACCCGGATGTAATATACAATAGTATGGATATTCACCTGCTGATTCAAATGTGAATTCATAAGTTTTACCGGTACTAGTTAGTGCCGTTGGACCTGCCAACCCGGAATCAAAAGCACGTGCTGCAATAGTCTCGCCCATCTCCCCTGAAGTAACAGTATGAAATGAAAAATCGTCATTTGTCCACAAAACAGTTTGACCAACGCTTACCTCTATAGGATTTGGATTATAAGCCGTGTCGGTTAGAAAAGTTGCTCCCGGTACAATTGATACTAAGATCTTGTCAGTAGTTGGAATTGTGACATTTCTGGGCACTGGAGCAATCACCTCACCTACTTTTTGTGCATTTATATGTTGAATTGGCACTTCAACAGTAACTAAAGCTGCAACCAGGATTAACCCAGCCACTAAAAAAAGTGGGTTTATTTTCATTATGGATATGAATAAATTAATCCTTAATATTTCATGTTAAATTTATTCTTAAATGAGACTCTATTCTATTTTTGTGGTAGAGGAATATCAATATCATTTAAATTTGAGAATATTCTCAAATTACTATTAATAGATTCGCAACTACGTGTTTGCTTGGCCGTCGTTACAAAAGGATAGGGCAAGAAATTTATCATCCCTGACCATAGCATTGCTCTTTCAGATTAATACTTTTAATACTTATCAATGTTGGATTGATAAATTGATTGTCTCCTTGACTTGGTTTCACTCTAGTATATGGGGCGTCTTAATCGCATGAAATTTGTAAGATCAGATTCTTTTATACAAATCCTCAGAGTAAATGAGGCACTACCCATCGCCTATTCGTATGTAAGATTTATAGCATTTGTCCCGGGTTTTTTGGTATTAGACTAGTTGAATTCCCGATTCAATGTATGATCGCCCTAGGGATATTCAAATAAACATTTATTTCCTTACCTTGAGATCTCACTAAATAACAAAAGAAAATGAATCTGAATCATCAAACCAAAATATGGTTAGTTTTGATTTCGCTTTGGGTAATTAACGGCTCCAGCTTCCTTGCTATTAAAGTGGCTATCGACACCATTCCTCCTCTTCTGAGTGCAGGTCTACGCTTTAGCATAGCCGGTGCAATATTATTCACTATTTATTTCCTTCAGGTCAACAGATTCAAATTATGGAAAAACCATGACACGCAGATTTCGCAAAAAATGCTTGAATCAGGACAACCGATACCGGTAGAGGTACCCAGGGAACGGATCACCCTGCAACAATGGAGGGACAGTCTCATTCTAGGTGTTACGTTATTTTTAGGGGGTCAGGGATTGCTCACATGGGGAGCCCAATACTTAACCTCAGGTATGACCGGATTGCTAAACTCTACTATTCCTTTATTTGTTGCGATTTTAGGATATTTGATCTATAGGTGGTTTAAGAAAGGCACGCTTGGCAAAAAAATGTCTAAAGGAACGATTCTAGGTTTGGTAGCTGGTTTTGGTGGGTTGATGCTACTAGTGGGCCCTTCAATTAGTTCAGGAGATCTGGATCCAATTGGAACAGTAGCGTTAATAATTAGTTCGATCTCTTGGGCTATAGGATCAATCTATTCAACCAGAGCGCAACTTCCTGTTAGCATTTTGGCTTCGGCAGGCATGATTATGATCACGGGAGGATTGATGCTTACCGGCGTGAGTTTCTTATTTGGCGAGTATAAAAATTTGGATTCGATGCAGGTTTCTTTCCAGTCTATTATAGCCCAAGTATACCTGATAGGAATAATAACGGTTGTAGGGTTTACCGATTTTTACTGGCTGCTAAGAGTGACTTCCGCCTCTCTTGCTAATACATTTGCCTATGTTAGTCCGGTAATAGCAGTGCTTCTAGGGTGGGCCGTTTTACATGAAAATTTGAGCTTGGTTACGGTAGTCGCGATGATAATAATTCTAGCAGGAGTCGCGTTAATGGTGACAAAAAAGAAAGCTCCGAGCAAGCCAAAACACATTCAATCCAGTTAATAAAAAAAATGTGAAAGCAACTCTGTTAAAAGTACCTCCCTGGGTATGGTTGTGGACGGTCCATAGTATGGGTCAAATTTTAAGCCTCAGATGTGAGTGAATTTATATACCTCCAGGTCTTTCTTCGTTCAGGACGTAATCCCATCTAGACAACTAAATCTTACGATGTTTATAGTTCTATGCAACTTGCTTAAATATATGCAATATTGGGGCGGATACTCTGCACAGCATATTTTAGGACATTCCATAAATTTTCTATACAATGGGGTTTAGACCCATGATAAGAAAAAAGTTGGATAATCCAGGAAGAAACTCCTGTCTTGCAAGATTATTAGATGAATAAAAAATATTAAAAGTCGGATCCCTTGGATCTTCAACCGGAGATAGGTTAAGTTGGAAGACCAATATAACATTAGTTTGACTCATAAAATAAATAACATGAGATGAAAGTTTACTTTTGAAACATATTTCAGTTTAATATAACCAATTCTAGTTAATACTTTATCTTTTTTTGGGTAAAATCGTGCTCCGGTTATGAGGCAGAAGAATAGTTAAAAAGAGCTGTTGTAAATAACTTTTATTGGCTGTTTATGTAAACTTGGAAAGTATTGATGTTAATACGAGGTCTATCTTCCTAAGAGATATGGAGGCAGAGTTTTTCCCAAACGATAATAATCTTACACATTATTACAATATCATATACACTGAAAACATTGATAATGGAGATAACCAAGATAGGTCAAACTATGACCCCGCCACAGTTAAGGGCGTAGAATTAAATGAGGATTTGGAGCACATAAATGATATCAAACACAAAATTAGAGATATAATGCTAAGAAATTCAATTGCTGAATATGTCATAACTCGAGATAGAAATTCTAACAATACAATACTCGTCATGAAGCGAACAAACGGAGAATCTGTTGGGATTTTTCATTGCAGGCATTGTGCCATGGAATTTGATGACGAAATCCAACTCAGTAGTCATTTACGGATGCATTATTTCATTTGATAATTCCGGTATCACCCGACTATGTTCTAGGGGGTATAAGGAGCTGCGGCCTGCTTAAGCCTCCAAAAACTTGGGGAGAAATTTATAAACATTAATCCACAAACATTCTATAGCTTGGGTTACAATAAAAAGAATGGATGAATAACAAATATTGTATGATACGGTACATTACGTCATGATGATACAAGGACATTCATTCTGTTCCTTGTAGCAGACAATATCTGAATTACATTATATTATAGGATAATAGAATATACGGATTAATTAAAAAGATACTGTCTTTATATCCTGCAACAGTTCAAAATGAAATCCAGATCACAAAATCGAGAATTGTGAAATTTGACCCATCACATACACGATTAATTTCGGTACGGTCACGTTCCACTCTGGTGACCAGAAAATTACCCCGTTTAATTTATCAAATTACCAAAGTGTCTATGTATCAAACCGTATCCACGCCCAAATCGAATAATAATGATATTAACCCGCCAATAATTAATGCGAGTAAAAGAATTGAGAATACTAAAGAAGATTTAGACGGTCAACTGGCAAGTCTATACCGCAAAGTAACAATTCATAATCTACAGAAATTCAATTGAACTTTATGATTACTTATCCCTATTTGGAAATAGATCTCCTATGAATTCATAAAATGTAAGTTCAATCAAATACATGGCATTTGACATTTCAATTACACTATCCCATAAATATTGTTTGCATTCTATGGAATTTACATCAATAAACAAATACTTCTCCACACTAATAATGGAATTTTCTATTTTGCAGAGTAATTTGATTGGCGAAAGTATCTTGTGCACTCGGATAAAAAGATTATTCTGAACCTCCTCCTTGAGATGCTCAAAGTCACTTCTATCCTTGGGGTTAAATGCTACGCTCATTCGAAGTAGGAACCCATCTTTAAGATCAGAATCTGAAACTATTTCAAAAAATTTTACATCCTGGTTTGGCGGAAACACCTTGGCATAGTACTCTGATGAACTAGTACTCAGGTTTTCCTCCTTTATAACATAATGGTAATCCTTCAACCATTGAAGAATTGTGTCATACACTAGATCTTTGTTACTACCAGCCAACATGTTCTGTTGCGAGATCAAATATTTAAAGAGATTGAATCCCTCGTTGTCGGTTATGAAATCTAGTTGTACTATTCTAAAGCTCCTTTTGCATCAATGGCAAGGTATAATGGTATAACAAGTATTTTCCATCGTAACGGAAAACTAGAATCCAATCCCTAATTAGCAATTGCCATATAGAGATGCCTCAATTCATAAGTTGTAGTCAAGAATTAATGGACTACCCTGTTAGTCGGTTTCTAAAAGGAGTTAAAAGACATGATAATCCAAATCACGGTTCAGCAGTAAAATTTTTAACACCGAACAATTACTGGAACAGTATAAGGGATGCATAAATGGTTGCTGTGTAATTCTCTGTTTTATGCTGATTTTGCCACACGTTCTTGATCTCTAATTATCAAGAAAACTAATTTGATTGTCAAAAATTAAAGTTGGAGAAATTCGCTAAGAACCGAAAATTCTCAATCTCATGTGTTTATTAGGAGTCCGTAGTTGGTAGCCGCGCTCCTGTTTGAATATTTGTTACACCTACTCACTGAAGAGTTGTAATTTTATTTAATGTTCTAACAAATTGACTATACTCTTTTGTTTTTTTAAATCGTAAACGACATCAGGTACTCCATAAATATGACTAGGCTTTTTTTAGGCAGTACTTGATTTTGATATTTGATTGAGCCTTAGATTGGTAAATGGTACAAACGATTTAAGCCTGGCAACGGTATTATTATGATATATCCGTTGTGATAGATTAGATTCTCTTAGAAGGAGTAACTTGTATAGAGTTTGTTCATCCATGTATGAGTCACAATGATCACAGCATGATATACAAAATTGATATAGAATTCTCACGAAATTAGACTGATCTTTTAGTTAATCTCATCTCGCCTAAACATTCACGATACCCACTAGTCCTGTAGAATTTTAAAAAACCATAATAATCAGCAAGACTCGCAAACCAATTTTCTTTGAATAGTTTTTTTAAATAAAAAAGAATGGATGAATAACAAATATTGTATGATACGGTACATTACGTCATGATGATACAAGGACATTCATTCTGTTCCTTGTAGCAGACAATATCTGAATTACATTATATTATAGGATAATAGAATATACGGATTAATTAAAAAGATACTGTCTTTATATCCTGCAACAGTTCATAATAAAATAAAACCAGATGCATCCTATTATATTAAAGAAAATTGAAATTTCAGACTACCTTATCTAGAGATTGTCACAATTTTACGTAATACTAGATCTATATTAATGTTCGACATACCGATCTTAGTTTATAATAAACTTAATTTAACGATTATACCAGAAATGACAAAGTCAGGTCGCAAATCAGGAAGCTGGTTAATTATGGTCGGATTTATATTGCTAATTTTCGGAATAATATTTCAGTTACAGAGTATTTCATTGCTTGGGCCTTCTTCTTCTTTCATGTACGCGAATCAAGATTGGACTTTTAATGGCCTTATTATTATCGGGGCAGGGATCACCTTTCTAGTAATCGGACTTTACTTGAAAACACGAAAGCATAAGAATCTCTCAAACTCCTAAAGATGATTCGGTTCATTATGGCCCAAATTTGGATTTTTATAACTAGAAGGGGGATTTTGTGTCTAGATTCAATTCTTCGTCAGATATAAAGTAAGGATTTTGATCCTCTCTTGATCGTTACTAAATAAATCAATAAATCTAGATGTATAATTATGCGGTACCTCTTCAACTATATTACTTACAATAAACCCTAAATCGGTAAAGGTCTCATTGATCCACTCTTTCCATTTCACATAATCCTTGTATATAACTGGTGAAAAAAGTTCATCTGTAAATTCAGTAATCAGCACCAGACGACCATTTTTCTTAATTTTGCGTAATATGAGCTTGTATATTGGGCTCCAAAATCTCTCATTTTTACGATCAATATATATTGGATGTGGTAATATGGACAAAATTTCATCCGCTGAATCATCCGGCAATTCGGTAATTATCTCCTCGAAAGGACTATACACAAATGACAAATTGTCTTTGCCATTAGAAAGTAACATATGAGAGTTCCTATACTGGGAACCATCTAACTCTATTCCAAGATAAAAAGTATTTGTGTCCTCATTGTTGGTCGACAATTGATTAAGCAATTTTCCATCCCCGCAACCCAACTCAACTATCAGTTGATCATATTTGCTCAAAAATGACATGTCAAAGCAATGATCCATTTTATCAAGCAATACGTGAGACTTAATAAATTCCTACGGGTTTTTTGGGAAGTTTGTATACCATGACTTAGCGGACCTTTGGATATTTAAGCGACAGTAATGATATTCATGCAGTAGTTGATTGCACAAAAAAGGGCTATTCATCATTAATTAGGAAAGGAAAGGAAAAGTAAATTCGTAGCCGAGTATAATGTAAACCATGAATCGTGGTTTTTATAATCAAGTTATCTTGATTACTGGAGGCACAGGTGCATTAGGCTCTAAAGTATCTGAATTGTTTCTGAATTTCTCCCCAAGGGCAATCATCATAACCTTTAGATCTGAAACCGAAATGCAAGAATTGAAGGCAAAAATCCTTGGAAGAACAGATATGAAACAAAAGGAAAATCACCAGACACTAGTTGAATTTATTAAGGTAGATATTACTCGTGAGGAGGAGGTTGAAACACTAATCTCGAATATAAACGAGAAATTTGGACAAGTCCACGTATTAGCAAATGTAGTTGGTGGGTTTATCGGTGGCAAAAATGTAATTGAAACGAGTGAGGAAGAATGGGATAAAATGATGTCGATTAATCTAAAATCTGCGTTCCTCATAAGTAAACACGTTTTGACTTCTATGAAAGTGAAAAAATATGGAAAGATTGTTCATATATCTTCTGCTACAGGGGCTAAAGCAAATGGGAATGATTCTGCTTATGCAGCATCGAAGGCAGGACTGATAAGACTTGTTGAATCAATGGCAGAGGAGATAAGAGGTCTGAATATAAACATTAATTGTGTCCTTCCAACCATAATAGATACAGAATCAAACAGGAAAGCTATGCCTACTTCCGACTTTTCAACTTGGATACCTGCCGAGGATTTGGCTAAGGTAATTTGTTTCTTATGTTCGGAAGATGCTAAAATAATTAATGGGGTCTCACTCCCAACTCGAGGATCGTCATCAACCGCATGAATCTTTCTATCTATTAGGTAAGAAAAGGCGCATAAATTATCTGATATGCTCTGACAGAAGTCATATGTGTTCAGCCACATTTGATAACATTAAGATAATTATAAGGAGATATTATCTAATTGCATTTATCGTCGTTGCCGTCAACCGATCTATGAGGTTGTATAATTTTCAAGATTAAATTTAGTTTTACTTTCGCCTGATGCATTTAAAAACAATGGATTTCACAATTATAATGAGATCAATTTTTTGTGTAAGTTGATACTTTGATATACATAATGAGTTGGAGAATTTATTTAATAACAATCTATTACACCTAATTGTCTATATTGAAATCAACTCAAGAACTTAAGGATGATCACATTACCATAAGAAGAATTAAAGATATTGCTTTAAAGTGTTCACAGAGGCTATATGAGACAAACTCTGTTCCAATAGAGGATATAGAAATTATTTCAGTGGTAATAGAGGAATTTGTCGATCATTTTCACCATGGAAAAGAAGAAACGGCCTACTTTCCTGAAACTAAAGAAAATAGCGAGTTTTCAGCAGACATCCAGAAATTTTTGATTGAGCATGAGTTTGGAAGAAGAGTCGCCATTATGCTCAGGAAGGCAGTAAATAATTGGAAATTGAAAATTAATGAGGTCGATAAGGATGAGGAACAAAGGAACCGTACTATAGAACCTATTGCAAGGTTCTTGAAAGCATACGCCATTTTTATTGAGGATCATATTGGAAAGGAGGATAAATTCTTTGATAAAATTGAAGAACGTAAAATTATATCAAAAAGTGAAGATGAATTGTTGTTGAAGCTTTACCAGTCATGCATGAATCAAGCAGGTGGAAAAATAAGAATAGATCAAATGGTTAATTTAATAGATTATCTTGAAAATAGGGAATGGATGAATGGTTGACTCTATCTGCTCGAGAAATATCGTTTAGTTGATTTCAAATTCTCCAAATTTTGTAGTTGGTAGTCATCTTAATGATTCTCCCGTCGGTTTTTTCATTTATTGTACGGCATTTTTAATCGTTCTGAAACAGGTTCTAATTGTTCCTTTAGTTGGACTAGTAAATAATGAGGGACTAAAATATTCTGCCGTATGAATGAAAAGATAATGAAAGGAGTTCTACACGAAATCAAAAAAATGGGTATCAGCTAAAGCTGAAATCAATCCCCACCGATCTCATTGTATCTTCTACATCATCTAATATTCCGTCCATGCCAGAACTGGATGAATCCGAAAGGTCATCGTTGTCATTGTCAAAATCAAATCCGATATCAGAATCATCTATACTGTTTGAGAAGCTAAATCCATCCATAAAACTATCATCGTCATCGTCATTGCTTCTGCTACTACTGCTTGAGTCATCGTCATTGCTTCTGCTACTGCTACTACTGCTTGAGTCATCGTCATTGCTACTGCTACTGCTTGAGTCATCGTCATTGCTACTGCTACTGCTTGAGTCATCGTCATTGCTACTGCTACTACTGCTACTGCTTGAGTCATCGTCATTGCTACTGCTACTACTGCTACTGCTTGAGTCATCGTCATTGCTACTGCTACTGCTTGAGTCATCGTCATTGCTTCTGCTACTGCTTGAATCATCGTCATTGCTACTGCTACTACTGCTTGAGTCATCGTCATTGCTACTGCTACTGCTTGAGTCATCGTCATTGCTACTGCTACTACTGCTACTGCTTGAGTCATCGTCATTGCTACTGCTACTACTGCTACTGCTTGAGTCATCGTCATTGCTACTGCTACTGCTTGAGTCATCGTCATTGCTACTGCTACTGCTTGAGTCATCGTCATTGCTACTGCTACTGCTTGAGCCGCTACTTCCTGACCCAGTTGAACTGCTTGCGGTTGTCTTGCAACAGATTGGGCCATTTCCAGTATCTTGGTTGAATTGTTGAATTTGTGCAAGTGGTTGTTGTAATCCACTTGATGCCTGACTCATATTGCCACTATTTGTTGAATTTGAAGACTCTAACATCATGTTATAGCTAGATAATTGTGGTTGTGTAAAGTTAGTAGCTGTAATATTTACAGAGTAAAATGCTTGTAATGTTTGAGGACCATCCAAACAAAGTATTTTAGATGTTATTTTGTTGTTTCCTTCATTGATGTTTGTATAATTACTTGATACTGTGTATTGCCAATTAGAATAATCATTGTCTCCTTGAACGCCTGTAGGGTTAACATTTTGATATGGTTTTACATTATTTATTATAACAGATACATCACAATCTGATGTCCCATTATCCTTTGAAACTCCTTTAATCACAAGTGAACTGTTTGAATTCAGCGGTATATAATCTCCCTTATCTGGAGAAACTATCTTTACTCCGCCTGTAAGCTTTGTAATACTTGATACTGTGTCAGAAGCAATTGGAACAGAAGTGTTTGCTGTACTTGCCGAAGTATTTTGCTGTGCTAATACTTGGACGTTTGCATTAAAACTGATGTTTGATAATAATAATACTATCAATAGTCCTGCAAAAATAATACCAAGTCTTTTTACCATAAATGATTTTGCTGTTTATATATATATTAAAGTTTGAATAGATTTTTCTATATGATAAAACCAGTTATATGTTCCTGCTTCCTTCGCTGATTACCGATGGATTTACAACTAAAATCGGGCTTTGGATTCACACAGGCATCCCTCAAAATTGGATAAATAAAATACAAATGATTCTTTTGGATTAATTCTGATATGTTCCTCTACAGCGACATTTGCCTTCTAATTCTATGTGAGGTCATACGTAAAGACCAAAATAGACCTTCTGAAAATTTGAAGGTATAGCTTTTCTAACAATAGGAATTTCTAAATATTTTAGATTTTTCAGGCCAAGTTTGAATTTGATTTCGCCTGAAATAAGAACCGGCATAATTAAAACAATTCTTGAATATATCAGTGATATCTCAATCCAATTTTAGGCTCAACGAATAATGAAATCTTTTGATTTATCCAGAGAAGAAGAAACAGAGCAAATATCAAAGGGTTTGACAAAAAAATAGGATTAGGTATAGTTACTGTTCTTCACTATTCATTTGTAATTCTAGGTTAATTATGTCCTCTGATTTCACCATTAGGATTTTGTTCAGTATGGATATTTGCATACGCATTGCCTTCATTAAATTAATCCCTAAGATCTGACCTAAATGCCTTCCAGTGGACCTGTAAGATTATCAGCAGAGATTGTCCCACTTTCAGGAACTTGGTCATGAGATGTGTCAAATATGAACAGAGTGACAATGACCTGTCCGTTCTCCCCTTCGATGCCGTAATGGATGTGACCAGCGGTAGCATCTTCTATTCCAGTAGCATTGATAGTATATTCTACGCTGTTTTCTGATTGGGCGAAATCAGCTATTCCTACCGCCTGGGTGTCAATGCATGGAATCTCTTCGTCGCCTGACAAAACCGCACTAAATTGGACATCATTTATTGTGATCTATCTATGGCAATCAAATTTGTTGACGAATAGCTGAATAAACTCATGGTTAAAATTACGGTCATTGCAACCAAAAAAACTATTACACATAATTTTTCATAGATTCTATCTTTCAAATTTGCTATATTCAAGCAATAATGAGAGAATAATCACACTGTTTCCTAGGGTTATTCAAGTCATCTCGATGATAATCGAAACAAGTCTATTTTCACAAAAACAATCAGATTAAATAATTCCATAAATATATTTATGAAAATGACTGACGATAACAAAGAGTTTATCTTTAATAATATTACTCGATGGTTAAAAGACTCTAATTTTGTAATCACCGAGGAAAAAATAACGGTCGTTACGTCGGAATTTTATGCCAAAGCATATCTCCAAGAAGATCCTGGACACATTATTGAATTGAATTCCTCCCCTGGAATTGAGGTACGCTTTGTACTCCGGATCAGATTAGGTGTACGTGAACATCAATTAGAGATTTATGAGAGTTTAGAGCCCAAGGAAAGAATGGCCTCCGATGACAAAATGAATCTGGTAATCTTTCCCAAACACCAATCCTTCGTAATAAGAGATAAATCAGCTGTATTGGAGAAAATAATCCTAATTGATCCAAAATCAATTGATGCTAAACAAGAAGTCATCCAAAATGTTTTGAGCCTATTAGAATCAGCAAAAAGATTAGAGATAACTTTTAACGAATTTTTTTCAAATTAGAAGAGATAAACTTAATCACCAACTAGAAATTGACATGACTCAAGTGTAAGATGTCCAATTTATTACGGTCGGTATCCGTACCCTAGGGCCATATTAGAACTAACACGATGTAATGTTGCTCGTAACAATGTCGGAAGTACTATTGCGCGATATTGAACAGCCCTAAAAGGCTGTTCATGTTACTTTAGTAAGTATCTACTATTACCCTTAAATTAAATAAAAAAGATGGAAAGAGTATTGTCATTAAAGTTTTAATTATTCTGACCTTCTTTAACCAATTTTGTGATGTATTAATAATCCAATAAATCTAATGGATCATCCATTACATCAGTTTCTGGATCGAGTAGATATTCTTCTCCTAAATTACATTTCAAATCGGTACAGAGCATCGGCTCGGCTTCATCCTCCGTGGTAGTTGAAGTTGTTGAGGTTGCAGTATTAGAGTGACTGTTATACTGTTCATGACATGATACATTTGGATCATCTAATTCGCTACAAATTGCAAATGCTGCTCCATTATTGTTGAGCGCTGTAAATAATGTAGACACACTCAAGATTGAAAATATAACAACTATTTTTAATAATGTTCTCATATTGAAGTATATTACTGCAAATAATATTAGAATTTTTCATCTAAATACTGCAAGAATTTTTGGTATTTTTCTACTGCAATTCTTGGCTTTAAGTTGGCTTGCAAAGCCCATATTACCAATTATTACAGTAGATTAAACGAAATTTACGGCCTAGCCATAATGAATTATTAGCAGTTCTTTCGTGCCAGTAGAAATAGTATTACTAACAATTCTTGACCTTAGGTAAAAATAGATTGGTCATTTTGGATAACCTAATTTCATTGATGAAAGTGAAGTATCTGAAAAAATTTGGTGGGATTCCAAAAGATAATTAGAGAATTCTTTAATAGGGGACTCCTATTTTTCTTTGATTCTCAAGGGCTTCAATATACCACTCAAATTCCTCCAAGAATCTGACTACTCGTTTATCGTATGAATCATCGAGTAATTTCCCATCATTACTAAATACAGTGTGCACACGAGGAATTGAGAATGAAGACGGAATAGATGGTGCGCCTAGTTCAGCAAACACAAGTCGAAGTTGTTGAGTTGCATTGATTCCGCCGAATGCTCCTGCGGAGTATGAAACTATTGCCGATGGTTTGAAATAATATTCCTCTAAAAAATAATCTAGTGTATTTTTCATAGCGCCTGATGTACCTCTATTATATTCAGGAGTAATAGGAAGATAACCATTCGCATCTTTAATTTTATTTCTCAAACATTGGAGCGTTTCAGATGGATGGGACATTTCCTTATACATTCTATCCAACAAAGGTAATTTCAATTCTAGAGGATCGATGAAAAAAACAGTGTGATTCCTGGATAACAATTTTTTCTCTAGCCATCTAGCCACTTTGATTCCTTGTCTATCACTTCTTACTGATCCGACCATTACAGCTATCCTTGCCATTAAAACATGTATATTTGATTACATAAATGCATAGATCTATTTTAAGAATAATTATCGAGGACTACGGGCGGCTAAGATACCTTCTGCTATTGTTTATTGCCTATCAGATATATCAAAATAATCTCACTGATTTGAAGCCTGTAAGAGATTCAAGGATAAAAAATCACCATCATAGATCATAATAAGATCCCAACTTTAGCATCAGGTCCTCATGAAATATCATAATACTAATCTATGTATGTCTCCCAAATTCTGTGAAAACTAAAAATTTGTTTCGACGGCTAGGAGATTTCTATTCCCGCCCTAAAGTATCTGATGTTCAACTGAGATATTAAATAAAAAAATCATTGAAAAGAAGTAAGGATAACGTTATAAAATAAATTTACGTATATTGATATATTACCTAACAGTAAAATAAATTTGGCACCCCAGATCCACTAAACAAGCATCTTCATCGACCAGTTTTTCTGAAATGGATAGCAGATTGTCTAGCCTGCAATATTTGAGTCTTATACTTATAAATAGTTTAAATCATATTATGAAATAATGAGCTTAAGATGTCCTAATTGCGAATCGGAAATGAGGTTAAGCAACAAATATGGAGTTGAAATTGATCACTGTCCACGTTGTCGAGGAGTTTGGCTTGATAGAGGAGAGTTAGAAAAAGTTGCCAACATGCAGAATCAATATGAAGATGACCATTATCAAAAATATCATCACGGAAAAGATCATGATGATGATGACGAATATTACAATAGAAGGAAACATAAAAAGAAAGGCTTTTTTGGTGATATGCTTGATTTTGACTAGATAATTTAAGGTTATCAGGTCAAGTAAACACGTATCTTATCACTATTTTAATCTGTAGTTTCTGATCATTGTGGATAAGATAGTCGCTCATTTTAGCGCAATTAGTTAAGTATTATAGTGTTCCAAGTTATTCCCACTTCTAAATGTAAGCCTATAATTTAGTATTTGGATACCTGCCAACTTGTATCCCGCTTTATCTAATTTCTCCTCAGAATAATTGTGAGGACATGGGTTTCTTTGATTGGTCCTACTTATCGATCAACAAATCATTCTTTTCTGAAAGAACAAAAAACAAATACTTAATCTTTGTTGTAGCCAAAGAATCTTGTGCACGAACATAAGTAGCAATGATGGTCAGTTGATTGTTTTGAAATATATTTGTGAGATATCCTCAAGTGACCGCACCCCCTGCAGATATGATATTTACTAGAATCCATCGAGCAATACTATTTATCATGTTGGGATATAAGAATTATTTCTTCGTATACACGCTTTTTAATATCTGTTCCGCATAAAGTGAAATGAATTTATGCCTTACTAGTATCCTTTAAGTCCTCCACTAAAGACCAGCGTGAACAATAGCAGTGGGAGTGGATTGCAAAACCGATTTTCTTGTTTCAATCAACATTGATACTATTCAGAAAGAATTGATTTTGAATAAACCTAATAGGTTTGCGACTCACGCAGTTTCCTTTTGAACAACATCGATTACCGCCTAATATTGAATGAATACTAGGGACCAGCAATCTGTTTTTCAAGATGTTTTTTAACGTGATATCCAAACTACGATATTGAGTTTAGAAACCATCCATCCTGACACATCTCATCACTTCCCTCAGTTTTAAAAAAGAGAACCTTCCATTATGGAATAAACCAATTGGGATTTCGGCATAGTTATATGCTTTAGTATTATCCAGGTCGGGAATTATTACTTTGATTATTATTTTTCTGCTAGATTCAACCATTCGCTCAGGTATACACCACTATGAAGAGAAAAAATATCAGACATGATCAGAAGTAACCACCCAAAAATGGAGGATCAAAATGTTAGGTGACTCCGATTTTTAGTATTCATATTATTATTATATACTTTGTTATACAGTCTATTGTAATGTCAGAAGAAAATAAAAAGAAATTCGACTGTAGGTGCGGAGCTGCTTTTGAAACGGTTGAAGAATTAGATAAGCATAATCACGAGGCACATTAGAACAATCCAATTTTAGAGACACATACACGCGGCGGAATGAACAGTCAATAATAAATCATTTTTGCTAAGCTTTGATCAGGTCCAAAAAATAATTATTTTGTTTCTTAGTCAAATTGTTATGCTGTAATTCTTAAATCCCTTGGTATCAATCGTCAAAGGAATTTACTAAGTTCGTCTATGAAATTATAACTATTTTTCCATCTGAGATATAAATACACAATAAAAATTTTTAGTAGTCACTAAACATCGCCATTGATTTATTTGAATTGTATCATCTTTGAAATTGTTTCTTTTATCTATTTTTCGTTGAACTATGGATTCAAAAGATACGTATCACAGTAGAGGAAATCAAACCTTGGTGTAGAGTATTTGGTCCTGAGTATAGTTAAGTTGATAAGTCACTAGTGGATTTAGTTTACCTTGCGCCCTCACTGTAGAAACCGAAAAATCCATTTAGGGTTTTCAAGATTGAAGCGATTAGTTTTCCTACCTTGATTTTATAATTTAGAATGTTTCAATATAGGCAAGGTCGCAGTATCCATGAGATATTTGTATATAGACTTGAATGTTCTGAATAGATAAATCAAATAATTATCTTGAAGTTTGCATATCTAACTTGTGTTACTATCGGTTCTTCCTATTCACATTATTTATCTAAATCAAAATTATGATTATTGATTCTTTAGTATTACATTAAAACGAAACACGATAATTTTGATCAATTGCTATATTAACAAGCAAGGATTATAAACTGTGAAGACACCTTTTAGGAACGGAAAGAGCATGATAAAACTAACCTTCTAACCTTCTCATAACGGTTCACCAAAGTACTTACATCCTAGTTTTTTTAATAAGTATGCAAAAACCAAAAGGAAGGATTTGTAGGACTTTTGACTACATCTCGGTTAAATAAATTCCTTCCATCCAAATGTGTAACTTTGTTTGGAGATAAAATTATACTATTAGATTCATTAAGGACAGATTGGGTTTTTATTACAAACTCTGCTTCTGTGATTTTCTTATTTTTAATGACGATACTATTGCTTAGGATATCTATTCCAACTCTATTATCAAATTTAGAAACTATTGAATTATTTATTATTTTATTACTATCATTATATCCAATGACTACAAAAAATCTATTTGAAAGATTTATCAAACAATCTATAATTTCATCTAATAATGTTTTATTACGATCCAAGTTATTTCTATATTCCAATTATTGTTTCCACTCATTCTAATTTATCTTGAATTACAAAGCAATGCGCCAAATAAGATCAGAGCAATTATTTGGATTTATGAACTTATCGGTATAACAGGAGAGGTGTCTCTTTAATGATTATATTTAATAATTGAAAAAATGTAAATGCTCACATTACTATGATTTGATCTAAAACTCTATCTACCGCAAACTAGTATGTTAATAATAGTTTAATCAAGTTAGGATACATCGTTCCTAAATCATTACAGTTATCTATCATTCATGGAAGTAGAAATTACATTTGGTTTAGTCCCAACATTTGCCGTTCCAAAGCATAGTGGCAGCAAATGATTAACTTGAAAAAAAAACTAATATAAATAGTGGGCCCTTTCGTGTATATACTTCCCATCTTCACTATTGAAGAATGCCCCACAAAATTCACAGAAATAAATACCTAATTGGCCTAAATCACCGCCTTTTAGCAAAGTGAATGTGTTCTCCTTTTGAGAGTCTTGCGTGACCACATAATCAATAATTGAATTTCTTTCCAATGATAAGCGCAAAGCATCTTCAAAATCAGCTATGGAACCAGAAAATTCAAACTCAGCATATGGTGGAAATTTTTCTGAGTTAATTTCTTGAGAATTGTGGAGCCGGGATGATATCATGTTGATACAATTAAGTATTCCGTTGATATGCTGGTCAGAGACAAAAGACAAATCTAAGTAAAATCTCATTAATTACATTAGATCACACAAGTCCGGTCTAATAAGTAAAACATCTTAAATGATGAACATTTAGGAAATACGGTGAAATAAAGATTTGATTCATTGTCGACGTCTAAATTTGTTGTAATTAATATCGCATCTCAAATAAAAACGGCCCCGGGCGGTCCTGTTTCAACAACAAGCTGGTCCTAACTGAGGAATTCGCTTAATTACAACCATCAAGAAGAATTATCATTCAAGAAGCAGATCGAGCCTGATTTCGAAGACGTTTTTGAGATGAAATGAGGTTTTTCCATCATCCTTCTGATGAACTTGTGAAATAATAGAGTTAAATTTATGGTGGCACGCTAATTTTTGAAAAAACATTGAACGTAAGAGTAATATAAGAAAATTATAATACTATTGATCAAATTCGTGGGTTTGTTGGAGTTGAAGTTAGCCTTTGCATGTAAATGATGAAATTCTTGTATTCAATTAAATATTTCGAAATCGTTTCATAGTTAAGAAATTGGTGAGAGCATTCTGGTCACATTTTATCGCAGAACCGTCTTTATAGAGAATTGGTGTAGATACAAGCTCTTATTTGCTTTTCTGTCATAAATGAGAATATAATCTGTATGAAAAGAGAAGAGATGGCTCTAAACATTATTTCCAGAGCTATAATGCACGTGCAAGATAATCCTCAAGCTGTAAGAGAAAATGGATGCGCTGCCTGCCATGTTTTATTTGTATTAGCGGAAGAAATGAAATTAAGTGAGCAAGATGCTTCAGATTTGCTTTCAGAAATTTTGACCAAATCTCCTAATCTAGATAAGGAGTTTATCTCAATGGTAGAAAACATACACATGAAAAGGAGAATGATGGGAAATGTATTTGCGATTAAGACCAGAGAAGCTAAGGACAAATATATATATTCTAATTTTAAGAACACGATCGCTGAATTACATTCAGATGTGATAAATTATGGTCCAGATATTATCCTACGAAAATTATTAATGTCGGTGATCTCATTGGAAATAGCAACGAATATTGGAATAGACTATCACGCATCAACTGAAGAACTCTATCACTATATGAGAAGAAATCCTCAGGAAACAAATGAGGAATTGTTGGTGTTCATAAATCAACTCTACCAAAGAATAATTAACAAGAAAACCAACTACGATAAAAAACATTTTTAGTCTATATTAGATGCAAGCAGTTGACCTAGATCCTAGTGAACATCGACATTTCAAAAAATTTTATCCCATCAGTAACCCAAGACATTCCCACTGTAAATTATTTCCTTCTGGAGAACAGTAATACGCCTTTAAAGGATCGTCATTGCATTTTACTATTAAAGCCCAATATGAGAACGAATTCAGGTTCAAATTCTACAAAATCATAGCGTGATTTCAAAATATATAAAGGTCGGAATAAATATCATAATTGAACATTCAACCTATAATTCAGAGTTTTTCGGTTACTATATCAACAACAGGCGATGGGCCATTTTGAGATCTTATTGAATCGTAATAAAGTTAAGAGACAAGAAAAATAAGACGGCATATAACAAACGGTCTTATTCCCGCCTAGTGGGGAATAAGCAAAAAGTTTTCAATTCATACGAAATTTTCGCTATAAATATCTTGTTTAATTACTTTATATTCTAAGATATTCTTGTATGAACCGAATTTATATAACCAACGCATTACTAAAATAATATCTGCCAGGTGTATTTTATAAGCCTGTGCAATTCTTTTTAATTCAAGTATCATGACCTAGTAGAGTACATCTGCGTTGGTTCGTTTTGAATGCTCATCACTTCCGTTCATTGTAATTTGATATTCGTTGTCACCTATTCGGGAAACAAAACCCCCTACTATTAGATTTTCAAGAGCGATGTCAAAATCTGAATGGTCTGTAGTATCTGCCAAGATTGCCCTTAATTCATTATCACTTGTCAATGGAGTCTGTTGACTTGATTGTGTAAATAATTTTTCTAATATCCTATCTTCGGTCTTACGAATAGCCGATTCATTATCTTCAGGATTTTGAACTTTACTCATAAATGTAATGTGCAGTCTATTTATATAATTGCTTATGATTGGTAGAACAATTTGTTTGAATCATTTACAACGATACTACCAAAATTCAATCATTACGATTTCTTGATGGAACCAATAAAAGAGCTAATTGTACGGAATTTTGTGATGGTATGATGACGCCTTAATGGACCAAGAGATAAATCAATATCGATGTCTATAAACAAGAGTTTACCGTACACTCACACTGTAGTTGAAAAATAAGAATTTTTGTACTTATCAAGAGTTTGAACAAAGTAATAAATGGGAATCTAGAAATCTTTTGCAATCCGGAGTCTATTTTTTTCCAAGTCACAAACATCAAAGTGTTCGAATAATATATCGAAAGTAATATCTTTATACTAGAATCACGCTAATGTTATTATGTGTATAAAATGTGAATTACTGGATATTATTAGCAATTTAATGAAAGAACAAAACCTGGCCTCTTCCAAGCCCATGAAGATACTATCTGAAGGGATAATGTCAAGTGATATTGAATTAAGAGAGAACAACCTCAAAATAGAATCTCGGATCATTAAATCTTCCTCAGGTTAGTGTATTGCAATCTAAAACATATGTAGAAGAATTAAAATTCCCTGGTAAGAATGAGTGAAATGTTAGAGCCTAGATTAATCTTATTCAAAGAGGGTTTGTGATTTTACCAAAGTCAAAAGCTTTGTTTTTCAGATCATGTTCATCAATTATCAGCTAATCAAATTGTCACTATGGTTAAACAGCGTAAGGTTATCTATAAAGACAGATAAAATAAGATAGGAAAAATTTCTAGAATATTAAGACTTTTCTGGATAACTATGGAGTAATATTTATTTTATCATACAACTTATTATTCATAACATGACATGTTAAAATCAGTGCGTCGAGCAAAGTAGCTCCAAAACATTTTCAAGTTTTTTAGTTAAGTAATAGAGTGACTTAACTGGTAATTTCAATTTATAGTATTATTTTTTCGCAGGTTCCTCTCTTTATCTAACTTATCATCTGACTATAATTTGAACAGAAGATTTAACTGACTCGAAACGTTTGCCGACAAGTTTCGCTGAAGGGTTTTATCAGCATAACATTATGCTTTTTCCTGTAAACCATGTACTTTAATTCGTTTGTTATACAGTAACTCGTGTGAATATAGGAAAACACCAGCACAAGAATCCAACTCCTACTGTAGATGCCATAATTGATCAGGACTCCAAAATCCTTTTAGTCAAAAGAAAAAAGGAACCATTCAAGGAAAAGATGGTTTTGCCAGGAGGCTTTGTAAATGAAGGCGAAAGGGTGGAAGATGCGGCAATTCGTGAAGTAAAAGAAGAGACATCGTTAGACATAGAACTAGGTAACATATTGGGAGTTTATTCCGATCCTTCCAGAGACCCAAGAGGTCATATCATGTCTACAGTATTTATCGGAAAAATATCCGATAAAAGTGATAAAAAAGAGCCTATGGCAGGAGATG
Source organism: uncultured Nitrososphaeraceae archaeon (assembly GCA_963759575.1). Lineage (GTDB taxonomy): Archaea > Thermoproteota > Nitrososphaeria > Nitrososphaerales > Nitrososphaeraceae > Nitrosocosmicus. The sequence goes on from CAVWZU010000002.1 coordinate 446,997, forward strand.
ATGCAGCTGCAATAAAGTGGGTAGACTTAGCATCTATAGATGAAGAAAGTATGGGTTTTGATCACAAGAAAATTTTGATGGATTATAAGGAATGGAAACAGTCTAGGCAAACCTACTGGTCATCAAAAAACTAAAATAAAGTTTGATATCATAGCTGAACTTAACTATTAAGTCATCATCAATTTTTTTAGACAAAATTTCAAAAACAAGTTGATATTCCAGAAAACCGGAAGGATCGTCGATTCTCAAAAACCTTCTGTTTTTGATTCGCTACAATGATTACTTTTCTTGAAAAAGCGTTTATAGATAAAAGATACATATGCCCATCGAATATTCTTTTCTAACTATAAATGAAAACATTGATGTAATAAACAGTTGGTATTATAAATACCAATAATAGAATCGATATGAACAAGAATCTTAAACAAAATACTCACTATACCTTAAATAATATTGAAAGCCTTTTAAAAAATTATAAATATAAATAAGTCGTGGAAGAGGAGATGATAATATTATACTGACCCGGACAAAGACCTGTAAGCAGAATACAAGAAAGAAAAGTTCAAAAATGAAATGAGATATTGATTAAAAGTTATTTTCAACTTATGTTCGTCAGTTAAATTGTATCTTGAACTGTTTAATCATTAAAATCAATAATTGCAGTTAAATGCATAACAAAATGATATAAACATGTTCGCACAATTTATAAAATAACCTGTGATTCTTGGTGGTTCAGCCTCTAAATTCAAAGCTGATTAGCAAAATATCTATTAAATCTATGATTTTCCTTTTCGCGACTGTTGAAATAATATCATTCGGTTTGTATTTCTCTGGGCTTTACCCTCAATTTAATATTCCAAATATCTTGGCGTCAGCCATAAATACCGGGCTACTCATAATATTCTTCCTCAAGACTACCAACACTTTAGATAAGATCGATCAGAGCACAATTTTTTTCCTTTTAACTTTTATTTGCTGGTTTATTGCAGAATCCTTGTATGGATATTTCAGTGGTTATTTGCAGATAGATGCTTACCCATCCGTAGCAGATGCCTTTTACTTAGTTGGTTATCTGTTCCTTATGTTGTTCTTGGGTCAGATGAACAAATTGTACAAGATAGAACTTGGATATATAATAAGCACATTAGTTACAGTTTCACTTTTCATATTTTACGTTCTCTATGTTTCGATTTTTATTTTCGAAGTTTACACATTTAGTGGCAACTTGCTTGATTTGACATTAATGTTCTTATATCCCATTTTTGACCTGTTTATAATAGTAGGAGCAGTGATGTATTACTTTAGAGGTAGAGCCATCTCCATCAATAAGGGACATAATTTCTGGATTTTTGTATCGGCAGCTGGTTTGTTCTTTTTTATTGCAGATTTAATATTTGGATATAACGATCTTTTCAATTTTCTAGAGAATGTTAACTTATTTGATTTATTTAATGATATAGGTTATTTGCTATTTGGAGTCGCGTTTATAATCAAGGTAAAATATACTATTGAAGAAAATAGGAATAATCAACAGCCAAAAAGAAAATCTTAAGAAGAATTGGAAAGTGAATAATATGTAGACTCAAGAATTTATAGTAAAGCCCCAAGATGATTTGTGATTAATTAATGCTTTAGACCCAAAATCTTCTATTCTGTAGATATTATTAGGTGAAAACTATTGTTATCCAGCCCATATCACACCCTAATAGAACAGTCCTTTTTTTCCATTTAATAGATTAATAATCAAGTTTACTTACCAGCAGTAGTAATAATTTCGCAATTCTATTTGATGAATCAAATTATCTTCTGACTCCATTAATCAAATTGAGGAATTTGAGTATAGAAAACTTTAGTTACGGAGTCATAGGTTTCTTTCAATAATTCTAAATATCTTTTCACATCATATTTAATATTGTGTTCATCAATTAGTTCAATTGGTATTGCCCTTTCCAAGAAATTCTCATTATAGAAATTCGTAATTATGTATTTAATTTCTTCTCCAGCATTTAGGGATTTTCCATTGCTAGATAGTCGCTTTAAAACGCAGTTTTCAATTGTCTTTCTATCTGCATATTCATTACTTGCTTTTGATATCCTTTTGGTAAATATCAGATCGGTGTATGGAATTTTTTTAGAGCCTATTAAATTTATATATTTTTTATATACACTCTCTAAAATTGGCAAGCATTTCGTGATTTCGTGTATGTTGTTATAGCCAGACATGATTTTAATTAGCTCCTCTTGAAAATATACAAATAGTTCAGGTGTATCATGTCTTCTTGTTTCAATCCCTCTCATCTTTATGGTCCCATCCTCAAAAACGCCAAAGTATCTATTTAGGGCGGGTAAGTCAGGATTGATCTTAGATGAATCGAAAACGATCCATTTGTATATTCCTTCAAAAGATATGGAAAAACCTGTTTGTTCCTCTATGTCTTTTTTTAAATTAATATAACGATGTGCAGAATCTACTACCGATAATGAATATTCCATATTATCGACTTCGCTTACCCATATAGAATCCACAATCCCATGAATTACATTAAATCCGTGTTTCTCTGCTATTTTAGACGTTTTTATTAGTATATCTCTAGCAAAGGCGCATACAGTGATGTGTGCATCTATCCTACCAAACTTTGAGTTACTAAATCCAAGATATCCAAAGGAAGTAACTAGGATCCATTTTAAAGCAGTTTGTCGGTTGTTGTAACAATTTTTTAAATACTCATCACTCTTAGATATACACAGGTTTTTTCTTTTTTTGTATTCTAATCGTCTATCTAGAACTGTTCTAAGAGATAAAGGTACTATTCCTATCCTTTCTTTGCACAAGTGATAAAGCTGTTCGAGTTCTGGTACTTTGTTATCTATTTCTGATTTACAGCATGCACAATTGATTGTGTCTGAAGAAACATTTTTCCTTAGCATGATATTTGGATAAAGAGATATAAAATCAAATTCTGCTACTTTGTTATATGCTCCAGGTTTTGACTCAAAAACAAAGCCCCCTTTATCTGCCTTTAATAAATCAGAAAATGACTTGAAGATTTCCGACGTTATAGGCTTCCATGGTATCAATACATCCTTTTTATGAGCATTATAAAAATACAAACTGCTTAGACATTTCCCTATAGTAGATCTTGATGCTAGTTGCAATGGAATTCTGCAAACTCTGGATAATTCTGCTAATCCCTCCAATCCATTGTCCCTGTAAATAAATGAATTGTTAACGTCGATGTGAATTCGGCCATATAGAAAAAAAGGTCGTGGTTTGAAATACACTTTTCCGTAAGAGACGTATGATGTTGAAGACAAGTCATCAGATCTAATATTTTTATTTGGAAACAACTTGTTTTTCTTTAGTAAATATTCTAGATTTGATTCGCGATTCAAATTTATCAATAACTGATTTTCAACCTCATGGGCCTTGGCTCTGTAAAGTAAATGTGGAAACAAAAATTGGTCTCCACCTTTAGTTAAAATAATATCAGGATCTATTCTATTAATTTCATAAGCGAATCCTAATATTGTTTCAAGTTCATTTTCTTCAGATATCGAAAATTCTTCTTTGATCATGTTATCCTTTTCAAAAAAGAGAATCTTTATCTTTAGAATCCTATCCTCAAAATTATTTCCTATTGATTTTCTCTCCGAAATTAATTCAAATGATAGAAATTTAAAATTTGGAATAATATAATCAAATGAGTCAATATCGCCGTTCTTATCGTTAACTATTTGATATACGCTAGTTCGTGCTGATTTTGTGGATCTTGTTTCTTCTATATGATATAATCCAAGTGGATAAAGATCCTTTTCGTATAAGAAAGACTGTTCGGGTGATATATCCACATTGTATAGTCGATAGTGTCCAAATCTATTAGAGAGTTTTTCTATTCGTCTTGCTAAATTTAATATCTGCAGTGAATCAGACAGAGTTAATCTCAGAGCTTCATTCTTTTGACGCTGATCAACAGCAGCTGAAGAAGGATACTCAAATTTGTATTCAAAGTGATATTCCTTGATTGAGGAAGAAATTCTACTATTCCCTACCAAATCTACTAACTCGGATTTTAGGTCTGACGCTACATATATTGAAGGAGACCATAAATATTCTAGCCTTTTTACATTACCCTTACTTTCTTTTATCCATAAAATCGTTCTATCTTTTAGATGATAGATATCAAATAGCCAACCATTCATGGTTATCAGCAAGTCAACCATAAACTGATGAGGCTAATAGAAAAATTTTGAATATATTTAATCAAATTAGTTTGTATTTGATGATGCAAGTATTGATCCATGTTTAATGAAATAATTTTACTCAAACGAAAATAGAATTCTATTTTGCTATTCGGATGAATGTACCAATGAGAAGATGTATTTGAGATTATCGCCACATTAATAAATGTTAAAACATGTTTATATCTATTACGCTGCGTATACTATAACTACGCTATGTTTGATTAATTACCAGTATTGAGGAATTATAGTAAGTTAAATACAAACGCGATATCGGTCCAATGAATTAGGTTTAAGTGTCAGCCAAGATAAGTGTGTATTTTGTATGAAGCCAAAATTTATCATTTTTGGAAATTTGGGTATAGTATTGAGATCGTTCGGGCTACCTCAAGACCACTAGCCGAGGGTACCATGTCTACAAACATTCATAAGATTAACTCCTTCGTGTGTCTAACGAGTGGAAATTAATTACTAATGAGGATATTTTTACTGTGATTATCTCATTGCTGGTATTAGTAATCCCCTTTTATAATTAAGATGAATTCAGAATTTGCTTTTCGTCAAAAAGGATGGTTCCAACCAAATAACCGCATCAGCTACATTTACCAGCACAGTATATTAAGTATAGAAACTTGATTTAAAGATTTCAAAAATAGCTTCGACAAAATGTTTCAGTCATTCAAATGAGTTATTTTATTCTAAGCGTTGATCATAAAGGATTAATACTGTAAAAGATACAGCGAAAATAAATAGAAGGATACTAAAAATTTATACTTTATACTTAATGGATATTATATAAAATAAAATACGAATTTATGAAAGAAGGGCAGAGATTCAATAAAAATATAGGTGTATTTATTTTCCAAAATACGCCTTAACATTTGGTTTGAAGAGATAGTAAATGATAATAGCATTGATTATTACCGGGATAACTGCTCCTACATTTCCCACTATGATTGATCCAAGGCCAGAGATAAATGCGATTACAGTAACTATCAATGTTATGATCCAAGCCCATTTTAGTCCTTGCCATAACCCATAAGCAACACCAAAATAGGCTAATCCGATTATAATGAGAGCTGCACCAAGGATTGGTATTATCGCGACTAGGGCAATCCCGCCTACTAAGGAACCAATACCTCCAAGAATAGCAAGTATAGCAATTATTGTAACACCTAACGGTCTATCGTTTTGCATTTACTATCTTTAATGTCAATAACTTATTAAACTTACATCAAAATAGAGTAGTTTCTTTTATTACTAGTATTTTATTTAATAATTGATACATTTCATTTGTCGATTCGAAGGGATGTTCCCAACAAAATTCATCTCAATTTTCCCCATTTTGTGGGGAAAATATTAAACTAGTAAACTTGTTTAAGCTTATGAGCGTAGATTCTTTCAAGATAGATAACCAAGAAAATACAGTATTATAATTGGAATCAATCAGGAGGTTCTTGCTTTTTTGCATACCAATGTTGAAATTTGTAGTTGTCAACTTAATGTATTCAAACCTTAAAGTTTTGGATACTTGCTTGTATGACAGATGTGTTATTTGAATAAACCACATTTATGACTTTTTTTAATAGCGTGTGTTTATCTTAATAATTTTCAACGGTGTATCATGAATAATTAATGGCAAATGCCATCATCTTATGATTTGGCTCACAAGGTGAAATATTCTATCTTTAGAAAACTGGAATCTTATAATCATAGTCACTGATATCGCAATATTAATCGAAAAATGCCGCATCTTAATCTATTTATAGTTTGATATACAGTTGACGCTATGAACTTCGGTTATATCATATTGCCCATACTCTTCATATCTCTCGTTCAAGTCGCTTATGCTCAGAGTCTTTCTGATTCCATAAACAATGCAGTGACGAACGACATAGAGAACACATTTGACTCAATAGGTAGTACAACAAACAATACTAGTAATTCTTCATCTGGAAATGATACAGGCTCCGATTCAACGACAACTACCACAACCACTAGCATGAGCTGGCCCGGTAATTCCAACTCAACTACTACAACAATGAAGACTAATAGTCAATAGAAATTTGAAAAAATTTTTCTTATCTATTTTCTTATAGTCGGATACGCTTTTTTATTTATTTACCGATCTTGCGTACAATAATCGTCAATGTATCGGTTTAAAGTTGTAGGAAATTATTAATCCGTCGAACCGATGGAGGAAGAGGCTGCAATAAATTTCTCCTTTTCCTAGCCAACTTACTGCGAATCTTTATAGAAAAATACCTTTTCTTCGGTCTTCAATTAATCCAAAACGATAGAGAGGTTATCAAAAATTATTCTATTTAATAATTTAGAAATAATACCTTTATTTTTACATGAACTATAAACAAAAATTAGCGATGGATGAATAAATTAAAAAAAACTATTGTTAATTATTTGTAAACAATACTCCCTCATCAAGGTTGAGAAAGGGTACTTCAGGATTATTCCCTTTTTGATTTGTGAATCGTGCACACTTTAATGAAAAGAAATTCTAAAATACAAATACAGATTTTGCATATGTGAATTCATAAAAATAATCTTGATATATCATCGATTACTGTGATACTCGTAAATCGTGCTTAACAAAGCCAAATATGATCCGGGCAAGTTTCACAAACTAATCCCGTTTTCTCTGATTTGGACGCGATAAAACTAATATCTACTAATATAATAGAAATATCATTAGAATAAAAAATACCGAAATTTCTATTAATAAAATCATGCAGTTTGAAGTGTCTAAACTATGAAATGTATAATTTTATATATTAAATGTAATAAAAATGAGCAATCTAACAAAAACTCACAATGTTGGTATATTCGCAGTAATGTTCATCGCAGCAGCCTTGATTGGTTCCGTAGTGGCCATAGCAGGAGATAACAATGCAGCCTTTGCAACAAAAAAGAAATCAAATGATTCATTCCAAGATATCATTCAAGAAAGTTCCACAGGTGAAAGTGCAGAATGTTTTTCAAATAACAATACTTTAGCATCATGTAACAACGTTGCATTGTCACTTAACCTAAATGATGGTAACAACGCAGCTGGTCAGCAATAAACCTTCCTTTTTTTTAATTATATTATCTCCCGTTCACACCATTCAGTAAGCTACTCAAAACAATAATAAATAAAAAGTCTCGTTGTATTATTATTCCTAATTACGTATTTGGTATTTTTTCAGCTCTTTAAATCCAAACCAGATCTGGTGCTGACCTAGTCTTTGATGAGAATTTTCTCTAGGATCGTATAATAGAATTACAATCCTTCAATAAATCTACGATATTATTTTTACAATCGAATTTAGTGAATCTTTACTGCCCTGCTAGTCAGTTGTTCCTTTCTGCCCCTACCTCAAAAAATTGTTTTTTATACTCAGAGATAATTTTCTTTCAAGACCAGTGTGATGAATCTTACTTCTTTATTTCTAGGTTTTGGAAAAGGGTTTTGAAAATTTCCATGACTGTATTTTGTACCTGACATTCTGATGTTGCGGTAACCTCAACCCGTAAACCCAAATAGCGAATTGAATCTGTCGAAATCACTATGATCGGAATTATCGATGGATGATTGAGGATCGGAATTATCAAAGAACACTTCATTGTAGCGTGTAGTTACCTCATGATTGGTTGGTTCTTTTTCAAAATAAGGATCTATTTCTACGCCTTCACACTTGTCTATTTTTTCATCAATGCAATCATAAAATCCTGGATGACCCTTTTCTAGAGTGACATTTCCAATTTGAATCGGTATCAATTCGACTGCCTGACCAAATGATGAATTTTGAACAAAAGTCATAGACATCGTTATGCCGAGATACGAAGAGCAGTGAAAAATTAATGAACCTTCTAATCCATATTTCATGCAGTTTTATCATTCAGAAATAATTTAACCTATTCTACAGTTTCATGAACTTAATTCGTAAGTAACAAATTCAAGATATAATCAATGACACTCGTAATCTGAGTACAGACTAAGTTCCTTAATACAACGTTTGTTCTTTAATACGGACTCTCTGTCGCCTCAATTAATCGGAAACATGATAAAAATAAAACTATATTGCATGAAATTAACAAATTTTGAAAGATGATGAAAAAACATTGAAGACGGATTATGATTAGATAATCATGGACTTATTGAAAATATATACTATTATTGTGGGTCGGTGATACTAAGCATAAATTAAAATGTGAAATCAGCACCCTCGTCATAGAAGACTATATAGTTTACTCCGGTGACACCAGAATCAATATCTTTCACCACTTGAATATTAATTATTTTTCTGTTTTCCCTTTGCAGAAAATTATTGATTTCGTCCATTACGGTATTGTTCCATCGAAATATTTCCTGTTTTATCATAATTATTTTGAGAATATGCCATATAAAACCGAACTGCAATTTTTGTATGTGCACGAATGGTGTAATAGATTCACTCTAGCGTACTTCATGTAATTAGAAGTATTATTGTCAATAAAAGGCATGCTATACAATCCTTAATAGATGGTTGAAATCTTACTAGTATTCATAGGACTTCTAGCTACTACGTTTTCTGTTGTAAGTACAGTTCCTCAAATCAAGAAGGCATTAAAGACAAAGGATACTAGCGATATTTCTATTCGTTTTCTCATTGTCTTGATTGTAGGTCTTTTTCTGTGGGCGTTATACGGAATTGGAAGAGCAGACCCTGTCATAATAATTGGCAACTCTATTGGAGTTTCATTAAACATTTGGATGTTAGCTCTAAAGATCAAATATTCAAGAAAACCATTGGAGGAAGGATGAGTATATGGTTTGATATCTGTTTTAAGTCATGTTTTTAATACATAGGATCTCCAAATCATTTTTATATAAGAATGAGCTGTCAGGTTGTAGTTTTAATATCGAGTAACAACATGATTTGTATTTTTATTGACGATATTACAATTGGTAATATATTGATATTTTGCCGAGAACTTGACAATCAGAAGATAACCAAGAAATTGGAGTAATCCGTGGAATAGATTTGGTCTTCAAGATAATATATGAATCGAATTGTCATCATTTCTAAATCAGTCAGGAGCATGTTAGTAATATGAATATTGAACGAAGAAGCTGAAGCAGTTACAGGGATCAGTCGCCTTCATAGTTTTCCTGAAGTTTAGTGCACTATAATAAGGTCGATGAAACTATCTGGAGCCATAGCACCCTTTCCTTTGTTCAGGTCGTCCTTGAAATTCGCCTATCTTTCGTTAAAGGTAAGGGTTCTCAATTCTTGTTGAATTTAGATAGCAAATGAGTCTCCAGGTCCTGCTCAAATTTATAGTGTCCTGCAGCGTTGGGGGTTAGTTATTTGTTTAGCACTAAAATGAGAGGATAAATAGTACAATAATATATCTAAATACTGAGTAAATTGAGAAGAAAGGAAAATATTTCAATTATTCTTTTCTATAGGAGTTTGCCTTTATGCTAGATTTCTTTGAAATGGAGCGCGTAATAGAAGAGCTTGCTAAAGCTTATCCTGCTCAATGTGCAACTACCTGGTTTAAGATAACAAAACATCACAAACCATCTGAGGAAGAATATCGCAATAAAGTAGTCGAGTATATGAAAATTTTTGAATATTTATTAGCCACTTATCCACATAGTCCTGATACAGATAAACTAAAAGAATTTGTCAAAAACATTTTGGCAAAAGAAATAGAAAAGGTCCTTAAAGGAGACAATAAAGATGTAGAAAGACGGTACAAACACTATGTTATCAATTCTCCTTCTCCAGTATATTCAAAAGACATTTTAGATCATGTTTCTGAACAAAAGCTTGAAAAATCTGCTGATAATACTACTGCGGTCTCAATAAAGAAAAGACAAAAAAATAAAGACGACATTACATTAGTAAAAGAAGAAGAGAATCAAGAAAACCACAATCAAGATAGAAACCCAATAATAATTAATCGTCGACGTAAAAGAAAATTAATGACTACATCAGAGTAGCAATAACAGTAACAACACCAACTTCACATGTCATATATTCAGGTTTACTTAATTAGATACTTGGACGACGAATGTTAATAATTCATGAGTAAAATCATGTCATGTTCGTGAAAACAATTAAGTCGATATCAAAAAATACTTCAATTAATGGCTACGTTAATTTAGATAAGGAGTAAACTTGATGGATATTATGGATAGAAAAATCCAGATATCAAGTTCGTGTAGGTATTGGGTTTTGGTATTCAGATCTATTAAGCTATCTTTAGACCCTATTTGGCTTGCGCCAAAGCCTACATTCTTTTATAAAAGTATATTATTATAGGGGAATTGATCATAAGTTATTTACGGTTTAGGTATATTTTACCTTGATTATCTCTTTTTTAATAACTACCCCTCATAATCATGACAAATTATTGACATATTTTTCTGTTTCAATGATTCAATCGGTTATTAATTTTTTTGAGGAAGTTAAAGTCGGGTTAGGAAAAAATCAGATGATGATATTGCTTGACAAGTAAAATCACTAATTAATTTTAAATCATTGTATTTGTTTGCACTCCATCCAATTTTTTCATATCAGTGAGGAACCTGATTTAAGGTTAGGGGCTTGGATGGAAATTCTAACAAGGCAATTTTTGTACGAATCGTTTAACATTCTCCGACTGCGATCTGAGATCAAAGTATCTAAGGGTATCAACGAAATTATGAGTTTTAGCTTAAGTTTAATTTTAGAATATTTTTATTGTATCTTAACTGTGATACAACCATTTCCTTATATCGATCTTCAGAATAAACACCTATAAAGTTTCAACTTTGTTATTAATATTCGTAATCCTTGTAATCCCATAAATTTTTGGTGTGATATTCCGACATTTGGCTTTAGTCCCTAATTATTTTTCCTGCTGATAATATTAAATGAATCTAATTCTTCCTTTATAGAATATTGTAATGTATAATAGAAACAGTATAGTTAATATCGACAAATCAAAATGGAAGAAGATTTGTTGTTGCAAACTGTTTGATTTAAAACCTCAAGGAATTAGATTCCAGATTAAAAATATCGAGAGATCCCATAAACACATTCCAAAAATTATGAGAAATGATATAAAATCAACTGTCCTTTGATTGAGATTCAAGATTATAATACAAGTAACTAGTTATCCCTAATTCTAACCATTCTAATGATTCACAATCAGGTTGGCAGACTTGTTGTCTGAAGGAAGGTGGTCGCTAATTTATGGCTTTTATTTTTTATACTGTTGTTTCTTTTGGTAACCATTGTTGTGATATTATTTGTCGCCAAATGTTTTCAAAATATTAAGAATTTTAGTTATGATCCTGAAAAGTGTTCTCACTGGTAATTATCACCGGAGTAGTCAATAATGATGAACTGGGTGCTCTCATAATATCACCATTCGCCAACAACAGCTCGCAGTTCAGCAGCCCAATGTCACGAACCTTTCCACTATTTCCAAATACGGTAATCACATCGCCTATCTTAAAAGGCCTGGTGAGTGCCAAATACATTCCTGCTATCATATTTCCCAAAAGATTCTGCGAAGCAAAACCAATTACAAGGGCTGATAGGGTGCCTATTGATGTAGCCACAGCAGCATTTTGACTGAGAAATGACAACGCGATGGCGGCAACTACGACGGCGCCAAGAATCCGTATGAGACTCCTTAATGAGTGAGCTGTCTGGCCAGATTGCTGGACCGTAATCACAAGCCGAAACGCAGAATTGGCCACTATTTCTATAACAAGGTATCCTGTAATACTCACCTGCATGGTTTGGAAATAAATCAAGTATTCGGAAGGAACCAGCCATATGCTTAGGCTCAAAGTTACCGACAAAGTCGCTCCTAAAATGATTATTTTCTTTACAATAGATCGTTTGGCATTGCTTATTATTTGGCTATTTCCGGGTTTATCTAATTCAGGCATGTTCTTAATTTAACGTTATGGGTTTATACGTCGATTGTTTTTTGCTCATGCCAGGACTAAAATATCGAATCTTGAAAGCAGAACCTAAAAATATAATTAGGTATGAAGGACGGATTGTTCGTTATTGAGAGAAAGGAAACAAGACATTGGAACAATCGCAATAGGAATTGTTAACAACAGGAATTTATCATTTGAGTTTTCTATAATCAAGGAGAAGTTTACATCACGTTTAGAAGTTTACCCGCTCGGGTCAATTGCTTGATTGGTATGTGAGGATGAGGTAGGTGGTAGCTTAGGTCTGGACTGAAGGGGGCCCCTTGCATCTTTGGTACATAAATAGTATTCCAAGAAATTGGACAACTGTAGGAATGAATACTATATTATGTTAATCTATACTAATGATAAAATCACAATAGTTTAATGAAATTGTAATACTTATTCTAAATATACGTCAAATTTATAATGAAATTATTATGTCTTTAAAAAGAATAGATACATTAAAAAAATCAACAAGGCCCTTATTGATGATTCTTGCATTTCTATATTATTTATGGTCGATGTGACCAGTATGCCTATCATGAACTCCTATGCATTTAACTTTGGGTTAATATCCTAAGACAATAACACAGGAAGTATTGACACTAATAGGCTTTATAGTTGTGTTGGTGCAGCAATAAACTGCATAGATGAAAATGAAGGCAATAACAATGTAATTACTAATATTGGCGGAGTAACACCTCCACTCGTTGAGACTGCTCAACTACGGATTACAAAAATGTAGATTGTGTATCTGTTGATGGTGATCCAAGCAATGAAGCCGTATGTGCATATATATTAAATGGTCTCGATCCATCGGAATTTACAATCACTGTAACGGGAAATAATCCGAATCCTGAAACTTTTACTGGGTCTACGGCAGGGACGGAAGTAACATTAGAACCGGGTACATATACTATATCCGAAATTATGTCCCCAACTTCAGAATCTATTTGATATCCTCGATGCTGGCGCCAACTCTGGGTATACGCTAACTACTAGCAGCGATTGTATTATAATTGGGGGACAAGTCACAGGAACCATAAACGCTGATGAAGTACAAACGTGTAGTTTGACGAATACAGTCAACATATTTGATGCAATTGTTCCCCTATAAGAAATGAACAATCCCACCTAAATTTTTCCTTTTGTTGTGCGTAAAATTATTGTCCCCACTCTGCTAATCTTTCTTACTTCGCAAATTCAATAAAAAAAACACTAGGAATATTTACATAGGATGTCATACTGTTACTAATATTTTAGCGGTCCTGTAATCGAGTGCCTTCATAATAGACTAGTAATGTAAAGTCTAGAATCCACGTATCGGGTTCATCATGAGATGGTCGGACTAAAGATAATTTATGCGTTAAAGATCATAATTATAATGGGAATAGAATACCAGGGTTTCAGGTCATTGATTGAGGAAGTATTTTGTTCACTAGGGATAAATTTTTCTTGTTTTTATATTATATCTGTAACGATATAGCCTTGAATTACATGGTTTCGCAGTTCCAAACTAGTAGACTATAAGTCATAATATTCATGAGAACAAACCACAAGAAAAATAAAAAGATGAATTAAGAAATGACAAATCTGTCACAGTTAACCTTGGTTTAGAACTGAATCTAGGGGTTTAGTGTGAGAATACAAATTAACATATGCAGGCATTGGATCTTGGTATTGAGATTTGTTATGCAATCTCAAGAGCTTTATTGGCTTGCGCCAAAGCCTACATCCTTTTGCAGAAGGAGTATATGTATAAGCTAAATTACGATAAATTATTGTCTATGTAGGAATTTTTTACCTGGGAGTTTGTAATTATTATTTTTATCATTAGAAATGGTGACAATTTTAAGACGTAAAACATACATTTCTCCTTGTGAGGTAGATATTCATTCGGCCAATAATTGAATTAATAAGTCATATAATAGTGCGGTGTAAGATAAACCATTAATTAAGAGTGATAGTTCAGAAATACACTGTATTTTTACCTGACTACCATACCAATGATTTACCTTTCATAATTTAGTCAGCGGAAAAAATTGATACTTATTAAACTGAACCTATGATTGAGTCATAATTGTTGACAAATTAATTTGTACAGGGAGATTTGAGTGTGGGATGAAAAAAAGCCTTTTCAATTAATTGAACGATTTATTTTTTTCCAATCCTTACAATAAGGGGATCAACACTTGAATCATAACACTAAAAAGCCACTAATCCTGCCCATTCACTTATTGATAGAGTTTTTTGAATTGTTGATAATGGGATGAATTTCTTTCGTTTGCAGACTCGAATTTCAGAAATTTGTCGCCTAATAAGATTAACATGGGTCTATTCAGTCTTAGGAAACTAGAAGGTAAAAATAAATGGTTCAAAGGTATTAATAATATATTTACCTATGACGATTATTCCACTACTAGGGCCCAGTGGCACAATTCCCATCTTGATTCGGGATGATGATACCAATTTTTTTACAAAAAGCAATATGCTTGAATCAATTTATTCTAAGGCATGGGGTAATCGGTTTAGAGTAAGTCTATCGGTCATACCTTATCAAAGAGCAATCAATGATGTTTGTGTACCGCCTGATTTCAGGAAATCTCAAGAACATTACTCCATTGAGAATAATAATGAATTATGCTCATTTCTAAAAGAAAAGATCAATAGCAATCATGTTGAAATAATTCAACATGGAGTATCTCATAGTTTAACTGATGGTAGAGGAGAGTTTTGTGGGCAGATTGATGGAAATAATGAAAACATAAACAGAACCATTAAAGATACTTTTACTCATTATTACAGTTCACTAAATAATGACACACATAAAAAGAATAGTAGAATAGGCTTTAATTCCTATATAGAGATTGGAAGAAATATAATAAAAAAATCCCTTAATGTTGATCCAATTTTATTTACTCCGCCATTTGATGACATTTCTAAAAACAATTTGAATTTAATTTCACGGCTGGGTATGATCCCTATCTACGGACAATCAAATTACCACAGATTTTTTAGATCGCCATTAATTCCCAATTATTTTAAAGAATATTTTGCCAGAAAACTTTTAAAAAAATTTGCCAACGTAGGATTCATTATTCCTTTTATCATGTCTAATGTGGATTATTATAATAACAGTAATACTCGAGGAATAATGCTATATATTCCTAGGAGGCTAAAGATGAATCCTATTTCAAATAGTGATAGAAATGCGGATGCTAAGGGAGATATCTCACAGACATTTGTAAAATGGATATCCAATACCATTTCTTATTGCATGATCCAAAGAACGCCTCTATGCCTTCTAAATCACTATCATCATTATTTCTATGACTGGAATCATGATTCTGTTACTAGAAAAAACCTGTTTGAACAATGGAATCAAATTCTAGATCTGGTTAATAAGATACCTTTTTCATGGAAGACGACTTTCTCGGATTTATACCAAAGGATACTAAAGATAAAAAAAATAAATATTGCAAGAACGGGTCACAAGATAACAATAGAATCAACCAATGAGCTGATTGAAGATATCTCCTTCAAGGTTGATAGGATACTCCATTTAGGAAAGGAAAACATAATCTATGACGACGCGAATAAAACAATAATTACCCTCAATCAATTAAAGCCTAATTCCAAAATTGTGTTGTATGTAAAGTAATTGGACAAAAAATAATTGTTTTTAATAATAATTAATTTTCTTTAAAATAATTGTTTGAAAGATAAATCAAATTAATGGTGGTATTTTCCCCACTTTTATCTACATAGTCCAGTCACCACAAACTTCCGTTGTTCTCATAGACCTGATGTCCATCGATTGGTCTAACCAAATACATATCGGGATTTTCTTTAGCAGTTGAAGAGGATGGGAAAGAAGATAGAATGAGAACCAAACCTCCAAGTACTTGTAGAGGTGGAGATGACTGAATCTGTGCTGCTCTAATTATTTTCATTGGGTTATCTTGATTCCTCTGATACAAGATAGAAATTATCAATACTCAATCATAGACCGGAAGAGTAATTTATTTTCTCAAATATTCTGACCAATTGAATTATTAATTGTTAGACGTGGCTACCAAGGGCCCTTCCCATTTTGTAGGAGGTATTCATTGTAATGTTTGGCCAATTCGTTTACGTCATATGCTTGCCATATCCAATATGCAAAGATCACAATACCCAGTATTACAAACATTGGTATTAGTCCAAAAAGTATAAGAATAACCATAGAAATGGCCAATGCCCATCCTATTAATAATAAACTAATGCCCTTGCCAGTTTTACCTACGTACAAATGTCCAATTCCTTGGAAACCAAAAAATCCTGCTAATAGTGCTATTAAGACTGCAGTTCCAGGATTCTTATTTTGAGTTACAACAACGGATTGTACAGTCGCCTGAGTTTGGGATTTTCCACACGCAGGACAATAGGTGATTTCCTCAGACGCGAATTCTTTGCCACAATGTTTGCAATACACCATTTATTATTTTATGATTTTGAAATATTTAAAACATCAACATCGATTTGTATGAGGGATGATTTATTTGTTAAAAGCACCGAATCTACGTTTAGTTGTTAAATCAACTTTACTTTTGAAGGTTAACCGTACTCTGTATACTAATAATCAAATCATAAAAATTAAAGGATTGGATTAGAGTATTTGTAACAAGATTTGTAATTAGGGTACAAAGACATTTATGAATAGTACGTAAATGGAACCACTAGAAGTGTGTCGACTCAATGATTACTTATTAATTCATTTTGGTGCTCCAATATGTAAGGCTGAAAGGGATTTGAAATCTAATTGGGTTTACATTCATCTCCCCCTTACTTCTGATTATAGATGAAATGCATAATGAAATATTATAAATCGTTTTTAAAATAGCTAAATATTTTCATAGCATTTTTGTCTCTAGATTTTTTTATTGTAAATTGACAATTTCACTTATTTCTGAAGCCAAATTTGCTTTTTTTGGTAAATAGTTGCCACGCTAACTTTACTTCTATTACTTGAATCAAGCCCGACTAGGTCTAGAATTTTGTTTACCAGGTTATCAAGTGTCAAAGTATTTCAAGAAATACTATCGTATTGGTGGTAGAGTTGCATCGCAGATATCTCATCTTGCGTATCTGGAATCGGGTAACACAGTTTAACTATATAAAAATATGGTGGGGTTAGTTATTAGCAACTACCCTTTGACCAACCGACTTTGTATCCTTTAGCTACTTCGCCAGTCCCTGGGTTGTATGACAAACAATGATCATGATCATACCAACCTTGTTTACAACCTTCTATCCATGCTTTAGACTTTCCCTTCTCGTCGGCACAATAATGTGAAGCAGCACTTACATTTTGATTCATTATCATTGGAGTCAAAGCCATGGATGCGACTGCCAAAGCAATTACTAACAAACTTAATTTAGTATCCATCATTTTTTACTGTACATGTGTTTATTTAAACATATACTAATATTCCTGAACTAAACCATTCAGAGAGTTTTATTTCCAAATGACATCAATCACAAGTGGGAATTATTGACGTAGTAGTTGTTATTTGATTAGTAGTTTTATTTGACACGATGATAAACTAATTCTAGGAGCCATAGTTCATAGGTTCTAAGAAAGGCTCACATTGAAATCACTAATTTAAATAACATTATCCTTATTTTGGTATGAATATGAAAGATAACAAAGTTGCAGTTGTGACAGGTAGCTCAAGCGGAATAGGATTTCAAACTGCACTCCTTTTGGCCAGAAATGGATTTTCCACGTATGCTTCTATGCGAGATACTAAAAAATCAGAAAGGATAACATCTATAGCCAGCAATGAAAAACTGCCGTTACAAGTTATTCAACTTGATGTTAATAATGATTCCATGGTCAAAAATGCAATAGACGGGATTGTCGATGATGGTAAAAGAATCGATGTATTGGTAAACAATGCGGGATATGGATTATTTGGAGCGCTGGAGGATTTGTCTATTGACGAGATAAAATCACAATTTGAAACAAACTTTTTTGGTATGATTCGTGTAACACAGGCGGTTTTGCCAATAATGAGAAAACAGAACGGTGGTACAATAGTGAATATAAGTTCAGTTGGCGGGCAAGTAGGTGTTCCGATCCTATCTGCGTACAATAGCACAAAGTTCGCATTAGAAGGTTTGAGTGAATCACTGTCGTATGAATTAGAACGATTTGGAATTAGGGTAATTGTAATAGAGCCAGGTTTTATCAAAACCAATATTATGAATTCCAGCATTACGGCTAAGAAGGGCTTAAACGAAAAATCGCCATACTACACATTAACTCAAAGAATAGAAAGTTATTTCAAATTTATGATGGATAGCCCAGAATCATCATCACCAGAAGAAGTTGCGAAGACCATACTAAAAGTCTTAACATCAGATAATCCTCAACTAAGAATTACGGTAGGTAATGATGCTCAAGGAATAATCCAAGCAAAAAGAAAAATGTCAGAATCCGACTTTACCAAATTGATGAAACAACAGCTCTTGTCCGAATCACAAGATTAAGTTGTTCAATGAAGGAAACTTGAAAAATAAGTTGTATGTTCTAGCCATTTCGTTGATTTAAGAGGTCTGAATTTAATCAGCAGTTAAAATATAATTATTTCTTAACGACGCTTTCACCCTGTTTCACAATCAGATGACCTAGTAAATTTCAACAGAGCTACCGTTTCTTGAGGAATAACTAAGATTCCTGAATAAACAAACGGAACTGAAATTTTTTAAATATGCATGATTCGTAATATCTAGCAGCGTATGAATACTTTAGATTGTATTGCCACAAAACTGGATATAAGAGAATTTAGTAAAGAGAGTGTCCCCTCAGATTTTATTTCTACAATCCTCAATTCGGGTAGGTATAGTGGTAGTGGTCTAAACACTCAACATTGGAGATTCGTAGTAATAATGGAGGAAAATAACTTAAAAAATTGTCTGAAGATAGTACGAGTGGACAATGGATAATTGGAGCAAGTTTTGCTATCATAATATTAACAGATCCAAATTATGGCTTTCATCTACTAGATGCAGGAAGAGTGATACAAATATGCAATTATCAGCATGGGATAATGGTGTCGGCTCCGGTTTATACACTGGTATAAGAGACGAAAAAATGAGAAACGATTTTAGAATTCCATCGAACCTATATATCTCTGCTGTGATGGGTTTTGGGTTTCCTAAAAAGTCCATTACAGGAAGGAGGAAAAATCGTAAACCATTAAGCGAATTGACTTACAATGAAGTCTGGAAATTCTGAAAATGCAAAGTAATCGACTGTTAATAAGTCTCGAAGGACGGTTGGATATCTCGAGTTCTAACAATGTCTCATATTGGTTTCTTGATTAATAAAATAAAATTGGCTCAATCATATGAGCACATTTAATTAATGGGCCCAAGGAGTTTAGTAAGAGATATAATACAAGTCCAAATTTGGATTTTTGTAAATTATAAATCTTCTCTACAATCAAAGGATGTTTTGTAGCATGACAACGAATTTTAGATAATTAAAAATATTCCATGAGTGATAGCAATAACCATTCCATTTGAAAACATGATATTGTTAAGAATGGTTTTACTGTAAAATCATTTCTTATCTATAAATTTTGGATAATTCCAAGTTAAAAGTAAAATGACTTAGATACTCAAAATTTATAAATTCAATCCCCTGAATATACGATAACTTGTCTTTTATGGGGTTCGTGTTTTATCTCTAAATCATCAATTTGATTATCTTTTGATATAATTATATCAGCCTAGACGCATTTTGACCATATAACGAAAGATATTCTCTACCCGGATTTAGATACAGATTATAGTGAACACTTTCAAAGGTAAAATAGGTATTTGGTGTTCTATCAATGAATTCTTTGAGTTTTGTTCTCATAATTGCTCAATATTGATAACTAAAATAATAAGTATTTTCAAAGTAGTTATAATTAACTATCGACCAACTATATTTACAAGATAAAGAGTGACTAAATAAGAGAGTAAAAAATAAAGTTTTCTCACCAATTATTGTTTTGAATCCTAAAAAAGTAGCAAAATTACAGCGGGCCTAGTGGGCTTCAGGAGATATCGGTCATATAAGACAGATTCCAATCTCACGTAAGGAATGCTTTAAAGATAAATAACGATATATATATTTGGCCTTTTAAATTAGTTTTACATACACTCAAAAGAGAGGTGTGAAGTATTTTCCTATATGCTCTTACCTTGTAGTCGTATTACTACTGTTACCTCTTTGTATATCCTGGATACTTAAGAATGAAAGTACTGCTTCATTGAATATCTCGGGATATTGATACATTAACCCATGACCTGCATCTTTTATCTGTATTAGCCACGCTCCAGGTACTTTTTCGACTATATTAATTGAATTTGCCGATGGAGTAAAATAATCATCAGTTCCAACGATGGCTAAAGTGGGTGAGGTTATGTTACCAAGAATCTGGCAATTACCACTCCAGTTTTCCAATGCTTTTGTTTGCAATTCCACTACTTCAGGAGATACAGATTCAGCCGGAATTGGAAAATAATTCAGGTAATTAGGATTTGTTTCAAACCAGGAATTGGGAAACATCACTTCGATGGATTTCTGAGCCGCTTCTTCAGGCGTTAGAGAAGTATTGCTAAAAGTTTCTATTACTTCAGGATTAGGTGGCACTGCATCAGGACCACCACAGCTTGAAGCGTACAAAACAAGATTGTTGACCCTGTCTGGATGTAATGATGCTACTTGTTGTGCGATAAAAGCACCCATAGACCATCCTAATACATCCGTTTTTTCAATATTTAATGCATCAAGAAGTCCAAGCGTATCGTTTGTAAATTGATTTAGTGTAAATTCTCGAGTTCCCGCCGTTGATTCACCAGCTCCTCTATTATCAAAAATAATCACTTTGTAGTCGTTAGGCGCATTAGTCAAGTTATTTAGCAGAGATGGACTCCACATGTCCATGGTGGCACCTAATCCTGTAACAAGAACGATTGTGTTGTTACCTTTACCTGTTTGTTTGTAAGCAATGTCAATATCTCCTACCTTTACCTTTTCAGTTGGTAAATTGTCTATTATTCTAGCTTTATCCTGAAATGATGATGTTGGTGATGACAAAGTAGGTATTTGAGATTGACTATCAATAGTAGAAGTTTCATTGATCGATGAATTATTACTAGTAGTTGTTATACTATCAACAGTCTCGTTAATAGTTTGTTCAACCTTATTGTTTATTGCTGATTGTAGGTCCAATGTCCCTTGTTGAACAGACGGTCCGAGAGAACTCGTCGCAGAAACCAAAAGAGAATTGGTATTTGCATTTGTTAAACTACTTGTAAGAATAACTGTGATAAATATTATCATTAATATCGAAGGAAATGCTCTATACATAATGAATCTCCTTTCGTAGAGTGTGTAATAAGGATTTATTTTATTAATATTGCCGCACAAGCGAACATATTGTTATGACCACGACCGGTGGGTTTAGTAATAAATTTATTGCGAGTCCAAAACCTCGTCTAAATATTGTTTGAAAACCAAATCCAGATAAACTCCGTGCCAACCTCTAGCGATGTTTCATCTACGATGCATTCTAATGTAAATAAAGCAGTAGTTACGTCACCAGTCCTAGCAGTATCATTCATTTTATTAGTAGGTTCTATCTCAAGGACCATGAATATTGCTCAAGGTAATACTATCAAAGGTACACAATTGGAGAACATTACAGGAAGTAACGCATTAGCAAAAAGCGATGGTGGAACCAAGATAGTCAAGGTATAAAGGGCGATGAGGAATTTCCGAAAGAAATTAACACTTGTGAAACAGGTGATAATAACCCTTAACAAGGTAATAACTACTTATACTTTGGCATCGGTCGTTATTTGCAACATCCCGTACTATAAATAAATTTTATTTGATAGTAGACCACGGCCTTGGTTTATTCAAATGATCGTTTTTTTTCAAAAAAAGTGTCTTTTATATGAATCTAAAGCCATATCGTTATTGTTAAAACAGTGAGTCAATTTTGCTAAGACCAGTGTTAGATATAGAATAATCAAAATTGCAAATTCAACAAATGCTATACCACACCTAAAGCAAATTTAAAATATCAAAACTTTTTGTAGGTATCTGGTCTTGGTATTAAGAACTATTATGCGATCTCAAGACCTTTATTGGCTCACGCCAAAGCCTACATCCTTTTACAGAAGGAATATACATATACGTTAAAGTATGATAAATTATTGTCTATGTAGGAATTTTTTACCTGGGAGTTTGTAATTATTATTTTTTGCCTTAGGTGAAGGTGACAATTGAAGGACATAATTTGATGTTATCATCTAAAAGATATTTTCTTATTTGTGATCAATGATGGGAATAGGTTCTTAATTAATCACATTGTTAGAATAACCATAGGTGAAAGAGGAATAAAGCAGAAATGTCCTACAAATCTACTTAACTACGGGATCTATGATCTACTTTGTCTATTTTGGTATACATAAGAATTACAATATTTTGAAGTAAAAACTAGTTAACTAAACCATATCAATATGATTAATTAGTTTGGGCGCAAGGGGGCTAATCCTGATATCGGTTCTTTATTAGAGGTTCTGTCTGATTAATCAGCCAGAGAAATATAAGATTTTTTGGATTGTTATGATTTGAATAAGGTTTGCAGAAATATATGATTATTAAGGCTTACTTAGCGGATTACCATACCGGTCATTGTCCAAAGCGCCTTTGAAAACTTTATCATAACAGGTTTCTGCATCATCCAAAGAAAATGTTGATTCACTGTTGGCTACCCTTGTTGTACAATTAAAGTATCGTGTGAGTGCGTTAGCGGCATCAACGATAGTCATCTGAGAGATTATTGTTAATGAAAATACTACAAAGGATATTTTCAGTATCCCTTTACTGAGAATTTTAATAGACATCTTATCTTATTCACTCCATATTCCCGAATAGCATACTGAACCTTTCAATATCATTATCCTCGATACTTTCGCTTGATTGGACATCAGAATTATCATTTGAAGATTGGACATCAGAATTATCATTTGAAGATTGGACATCAGAATTATCATTTGAAGATTGGACATCAGAATTATCATTTGAAGATTGGACATCAGAATTATCATTTGAAGATTGGACATCAGAATTATCAAAGAACACTTCATTGTAGCATGTCGTTACCTCATTTTTTGTAGGTTCTTTTTCAAAGTAATTATCTGCTTCAACACCTTTACTATTATCTATCTTTTCGTCGATACAATCATAAAATACTGGAAGACCTTTGTCTAAAGTAACGTTTCCGGTTTGAATCGGGATCAAAGGTACTGCCTGACCATATGACATGTTTACTTGGATAAAATTAGTTGCGATCATCAGAATAACAGTTACGAAAAGTGTTGGAAAGAATAATAATTTTTTAAACCAATCCTTCATGCAGTTTTAATGGAGAGATACCATTTAACTTATTCTACAATTTCATAAACTTTTTTCATACATAACAATTACAAGATACAATCTTAGTTTATACTATGATGTATTTTTAATATGCTAACGGATTTATAATTTGGTAAATAATATGAATTCACCAGGAATCATTCTAGTTTCTTTTGCAATCACTTGAAACTTTCTTCCAACGTAGTCGCATCGATAGGTGTAATCCTCTAATATTTTTCAGTTTGGGTGCAAGGGGGTTTGAGTCTCGCAGGTAAATGGGTTCAACTGCTTATCTATAAACCGAAAAGTGATTCATTTGTTTATTGTTGGAGGGAGAAAGGCCGAAAGGGATGTAATACAAATTTGGTGTGAATTTTTGATTTTATTGATATGTCGATTGTAATTTTTCGATAATAATTTGATTTAATGACAAATTGGTGCCTTCGAGAAACTCTTTGGCCTCAAGTTGACCTTTCTGTGTCGCCCACAATTGGAATTGGTATTTGATCATTGTTATGCGAGTCCACGGGTTGAAGCCATGAGCCCAATGCTGATTAGGCTTTATTAAATCGGCTTGGTAATTTAGTTTATGGATTTACCTTGGGGCGATCCCCGATCAAATAAATTCGCTACTTCAATAGGCTTGATAACATCAAACGGTCCTCATGGTAATGATATTATGGCTTGTGAATGGACACATCATCTTTCTTATAGACCGGGGCTCATTGCAGTGTCTTTAGGACCTACAAAAGCCACAGTCGAAAATATCACAATGTCAAAAGAATTTGGAATCAACCTATGTGCAACCGATCAGACAATACTTGCTAGTGTGTCTGGAGGATATAGTGGAAGAGACTATGACAAAATTAATGCGCTGAAAGAATTGGGCTTTCAGTTCTATCAAGCAGACAGTATAGATGTATTGATGGTGAAGGGGGCCTCATTAAATGCTGAATGCAAGTTATTCAAAGAGGTAACTTTTGGTGATCATGTAATGCTAATCGGAGAGGTATCAAACGCAATACACGATTCTGAAAAAGAATCATTAATATACAATAATGGAAAGTATTGGTCCCTGGAAGCCATAGAAAAGCCTAACGAAGATACACGTCAAAATACAAAAGATATTGTAGAGAAACATAGTAAATAAGCCTAACGAAAATGATGGAATAATTGACAAATTTCTTGGAGATTGAGTGATGGCTTATTTTGACATCCCTCAAATGGAAACGAATAATCGTCTCAAAGGCAGTAAATATCTTCAACTGTAGCACCATCAAATGGATTTACCTGCTGTGCTAAAACATTATCTAAGGTAGATAAGAATAGAATTAAAATAAAGAATATTCCAATTGTCAACAAGAATATCGAATTATAAAACCTCGCAAAAACTCTTTATTATTTACGCGTTTATAACTTAAGATAGACTGATACAAAATCGATACGAATATCTTAGTTCGTTAGTTTTGTTGTTATAATTTTGTTTATTATGACGATCGTCATTATTCACAATCAAGGTAGTCCTATTGAATGTCTGTCTACAAAAATTTGAAAACACGGCTAAATGGGCAAATTCCCTCCAAAAAATTATACTGTAAAATGCTTATATAGTTTCGCCATACTTTTTTTTATATCAATGCAGAAATTAGTATTGTTATCCGTTCTCATAATTAGTGCTTTTTTAGGAACTACCTTTGCATGGACACAATTAGCCTCTGTCCAGGCAACGTCAAATCATTCTGGTACCGTTCAATGTATTACCGCACCTTGTGATTTCCCTCCTAGCCAAACAACGTCAAATCATTCTGGTACCGTTCAATGTATTACCGCACCTTGTGATTTCCCTCCTAGCCAAACAACGTCAAATCATTCTGGTACCGTTCAATGTATTACCGCACCTTGTGATTTCCCTCCTAGCCAAACAACGTCAAATCATTCTGGTACCGTTCAATGTATTACCGCACCTTGTGACTATCATTCTTCTCAACCCTTATCTTCGTCACCAAAGTTAGATGGCAACGACGATACTATAACAGCACCTGAAAGCGGCATAGAAACACCTGGCGAAGATCTGGAAAGCCGTGATAATAATGAACCATGTCTTTCCCCGTGTCCACAAGGAACAGAGATGTGTATCCAAATGTGTAAACCAACGGGTCAACAAGACATAGTAAACGAAGAAACTAATTTCTCACCTCAGACAGCCGAAGATTCATCTGACACATTAACAGCAGGGGAATCCACTACAAATGATGAAGACTCACCAGAATCAGAGTCCAGTGTTGATGAGTCTGTAATGTCGTCTAATTGACATCGGAATAAAAGAAATATACATAAATACTTTTTTTTGAAATAGCCTACTCGATTTTTTATATAAATTTTCATATTTTCATTTCTACAATTCTATGTCAATATCGAGGTAATTGTTCTTGGTGTTATCTCAATAGACTAGAGGGAGTAAGTTCCTTGTGGCAGGAATGGTAGGAGAGTTCTAATAAATCCTTAGACAAAATAGCAAATAATGATCATACGCTTTGTACGTTGTCCATTCTAATACCTTGATTTTATAATCTAACAAAAATGGTAATTCGAGTAGGCCTTTAAATCATCATCTTGAGTTTCTAAATACTATTGGCATCTTATCCTCCGAGCCTATATCAGAAGCAGAATTTTATTGGCTTTTCAATATGTAGATGACTGTTCAAACTTTGATAATTTCTTCTTATTTAAGATCTTTGCACTGTCTATCGTCTCATCTATTTTCTGTTGTTCAAGCATATCCTCATTAGTAAACCAATCATATTAAACCTAACCGAAAGTACAGGTCCAGTGTTCTCATTTTTTATAGACTCCTAAGAACCAACTGTTGACTGATAAACTCCATTTTTTTTTAAAATATTTTAGATGAAATTTCAATAAATTTGCCATTTAAAATTTTTATTGCATTATTTATGAGGCTTGAGAACTTCAAAAATTCTCATCTTGTTCAGAAGATACCTGATGGGATCATCTTGCGGTTCAAAATAATGTCAATCAGGGAAAGAGATTTACCATTATAGAAAATCCAAACTTGATACAAGACTCCTATATGATGATGATTGTTAAAAGGTGTGTTAGCAGCACAATATTGGTTTAATAAATTTACTTCTTTAATTTTTCAGATTCATCTTTTTTGATTGCAAATCTTGTAACTACGTCGAGTATTTCATCTATCGAGGAGGGTTTTCTTAAAATATATTTAGCGCCACCTTCTATCATATCATTAATTTCACTGTTCTGTGTGGACGAAGCGGTAAAAATTATTACATTATTTGACTTTAACAAATTCTCCTCTTTTAGTTTGTTAAAAACTTGCAATCCGCTAAAATCTGGCATGGCTAGGTCCAGTAATATAACATCATAAAACCCATCATTCTTTCGTATTTCCTCAAGGCCTTTTATCCCTCTATTAATTATTTTACATTCTATATCTTCTGTTTCCAGATAGTCTTTAACCAATTCAGTAATGTCCTCATTATCATCTATGATGAGAACTCTGGAAACCGGTGATACCGACGATGATGATAAATTGCGACTCATTGTATAGTTATTATTCCGATTTCTTCACGGTTTAAAAAGGTATTGTAAATCTAAATGCTGAACCATGTCTATATTGTCTGTCAATCCAGATCTTACCACCATGTGCTTCCACTATCCCCTTTGAGATTGCTAAGCCAAGTCCAGTACCACCATGTTTTCTTATCAGACTTGTATCAATTTGATAGAATTTGTGAAATAGATTACTCATTTTATCTTCAGGAATACCACTACCATTATCTTCTACTGAAAATTGAACCATCGTCTCCTTTTGATTTAATTCCGCCACTATAGTTATTTTCCCGTTGCTTTTTGGTACAAAATCTATCGAATTCTTAATCAAATTTCCAAATACTTGCTCAATCCTTTTCTGGTCACATTGAATTGTGGTTTGTTCGTCTAACTTTGAAACTACTTGAACAGTGATTTGTTTTTCATCAATTAAAGAAGGCATTTCAGATACCACCATTGAGATTAAATCTTTTACATTTACTAGATTTTTTTGAATTTTAAACTTTCCCATATCAATTTTGTAGCCATCAAGAACATCATTCACAAGAACTTCTAATTTTAGTATATTTCTATACACAATATCTGCGTATTTTTTTTGTTTTTCATTAAGTTCACCAGTTTTTTTTTGTCTAAGTAAAAGCTCAACATAACCTCTGGCAGGCACTAGTGGAGTTTTTAATTCGTGACTAACCATAGACATAAATTCTTCTTTTGCTTTATCAGCTGATACCAATTCCTTGTTTATTTTTCCTAAATATTCATCATTTAGTTTTAGTTCTTCATTTGCTTTTTCTAGTTCTAGGGTTCTCTCCCTTACTCTTTTACTCAAGGTCTGGTTCACTTGATTTACACTCTGTCTCATTGACTCAAAATTTAACGCTAATTCCCCGACTTCGTCAGAGCTTTTGATATCAATTTTGGATTCATAATTACCATTACCTATTTCAATTACCCTTTTCATAAGTCTTGACAAAGGTAAAGAAATGTTCCTAGCTATCAATAAAATAAGGATTATTGAGGCTATCACTATCATGGCTGAAACTAATAAAAATTGATTTACTGTTTTCTCTAAATTTCCAAATACAATATCGGTATTTTCTCTAAGTAAAAGAAACCAGTTGCTTCCAGTATAGTCTAGGTGGCCAGGTCCCTGCGGCACACTCACAATTATTTCATCGCCATTAATTCGGATTTCTGGTGAATCAGGATTCAGTAATGATCTATTATTTTGGTGATCGTAGCTGGCGATTATTTCCTGGAATCCCGGTATTACTTGCAAAATAGATTTTCTATCATGGTTGGAATATATCACAGTTCCATTGACTGATATCAAATCCAATTTAAGATTACTATTATCAGAAGATATTTGTTTATCTTGTAAACCGATTGCTTTGAAAATATCGTTTATTTTATTAATTGGCTGCCTAGTAACTACAACTCCTTCAATCTCTTGACTTTCATTATACAATGGGGCAGCAAAATGCATTACGTATTGATTTAGCGATTCGGATAAAGTAGGTACAGTATCGTAATATATTTTTCCCTTCATTGCTTCTTTAAAGAAAGTCTTATTGGATTCATTTTCCCCTAAAAGAATATTCCTTGTATCCCCAATTTTAATACCATCATTATCATACACGGAAATGGATGAATATGTTTTGAATGATCTTTCCATTGAACGAAGATATTCCATTTTTTCAGATTTTGTTAAATTTGAATTTACCAATATATTACTTGCAGACAGAAATTGTATATCCGCTATCCTCTCAAACATTTGATTAGAGAGATAATCCATTGTATGGCTGGCCATCGCTTTTAATTCATTGATTAATTGAGTTTGTATAGTCGCCGCAAAATTTTGAAATGCAACATAAGATAGTATCAATATAGAAAGAGACAGTAGTGGAATCATGGTCACGATTAGCTTTGTTCTAATTTTCAAATACTATTTACCTTGCAGATATCTAATTTTTAGTTATATTTTCCTTCAATAACTGGTTTATAAATCTTGGTTCAACAATATCTTGGATATTTGGATATTCGCTGATCACTCCCCTTTCAGCATAAAATTTTGCAATTGAGTTTCCCGTGTTGTATAGCGAAGCAGTTGTATTTAACTCCTTATTCATTGAAAACTGAGTGTTATAATCCAAGTCCAATAGTTGGGCACTATCCAATCCATCGGCGATATCCATTTTGTTTATACCCGTACTCAAGGCCATTATTTCTATATCTTGCTCTTTATTTTTATCATAATCTTCTTTTGCTTCTATCAATGATTTTATGATGTTTTGAATATCGATTGGTCTTTGTTCCACTGTATCTGAATGAAATGCTAATACGGTGGTCATAACACCGGGTAAAATTGCACCTGTGGAGAGAATTTTAAATCCTTCCTTTAATGTATCTGATATGTATGGATTATAGGTGTGACCTGCATCGATTTCACTTTTCTTTAATGCATCTGATATATTTTGAGCAGGCATATTCACAAATTCAACATCGCCTTCACCAAGACCAACTTTTTCCAGAGATTCTAACAAATAATAATGTGAAAAACTGTTGATCCCATCGACACCTACTTTTTTTCCCTTTAATTCCGTGAGGTTGTCTACTTTGCCTATGATGGGATCCGCGCCATTTGATATATCGGTATTGAATACGACTTTAGTATCAATTCCTTCAGAGTCCTGTAATAAGGCGTCAGAATATACTACAAACATCCCATCATATTCTCCATCTACATAATCTCTAAGCGTAGCCGCATAATCTTGAACTAATGTTATGTTTACATCAACATTATTTTTTTCAAAATATCCCTTTTCTTGAGCAACATATGCCAAAAAATTCGGAGCCCATACACCTACTGAAATTCTTAACGGTTCTTCACTTGATATTTGAGCAGATACTAAATTAAATGAACCCGAAAATAATATTATAATACTGGAAACTAGAATTATATGCATTTTCTTATGGGGTTTTTTAAGCATTCTGTAATATCATTACAATGTGTATTAAATCTTAATCTAATTTTTCTTTAAATCAAAATACATTTATACCCATATTCCACCTAAACCCACAACTGAGGTTGTGGAAATGAAAAGTTATCTTAATGATATAAGCTTTGATTCGTTTACAAAAAATGCTGTAAAATTAAATGAACCTAATCCAATTAACCCCCGTTATAGATCAATACTAGTATTATGTGATCTCTTCCTTTAGGATCTATCAATTGAAAACAGGATTGGATATAAATCGGCTAATTCTTTTTTTATTGATATGAATTTGTTATTTAAGAAATTCATTGTTATAATACTTAAAGAAAATTCTTTTGGTTTGAATTTTTCAGCCAATGACTCTTTTATTTGTACAGTCCGTGGTTATAAGAATATAATGTTCGTAAGTTAACTTACTTATCCAAACATAAACATTTATCCTGTTCTTCCAAACAATTGCTGCATTTATTATCTTTCGTTAACTCATGTTTATTACATTTGCTACACATAGTTGCCATAGTTGCCCTCTTAAACGTAGGCATATAAATATTTTGATTAATACTTCTGTTAGTAAGAAAATAATCCTGTATGAATTTTTGAACTAGATGTTACTCATTCAAAATTTTTTATTACCATATCAGGTTTTCAATACAATCTCCGGAGTTATTTTATAGAAATTAAAAACTCCACCATGTTTCCTCTATGTGACACTAATGTCATAATTAAATATGAACTATAATCAATCAAATAATTATTATTAACTTCTAAAGGTATGACACATTATCCACCAATCACTCGAATCACTTGAATTATGATTTGCGTTCCCTAGGTCTCGTATCCATTTCTACCAGCACTATCTGTTGCCAGGTGCCAAGCGTTAATAGACCTTCTATAATTGGAATGGCTAGGCTCGGCCCAATCAATGAGGCCCTAACATGTGAGTGTCCATTTCCATCATGCCATGTATTATCATGAGCGTATTCAATACCTTTAGGTGTCAGTCTTGATAACATCTCTAGAAAGTCCTTTTGTAATCCGGGTTCATACCCTATGGTCGTGATTGCTGCAGTTGACCCGAAAACAAAATTATGACAGCGCCATTTTCTATTTTGCTTTCCTTAATAGTTTTTGTTACCTTATCTGTAATTTTGATAATCTCATTTTCAGATTTTGATTTGATCTGAATATCCTTTGTAAACACGGTCATTTTTTGTGCCTATAGTTAAGTTATTTTATATAAATTATAAAATTTTCAATTCTTTTTTAAGGGTTTTTTACTAAAATCTGTTACTATAAATGATAATTGGCCCAAGGAGCTTCATACCGATATCGTTTCTCTATAATAGGTTCTAGTAAATCATGTAATTAGACAAATAAAAAGATATCAACATGTGAATATAACGGGCTGAAAGATACGTAATGCAAGTTTGGGTAAATATGAGTGGCCATTAACTAAAATTTAAATTGCAACTGTAAATTCAATCAATAGGATTAAAGCATATTTCCAAGATAAGATGTGCACAGAACATATATAGACAATTAGGTTTAAGATCTCGTCATTCTATCAGTTGGGTTGTCATAGTATTATGCATTAATTATGAATGTTCATAAATAAGTTAAGAGACTACTCGGCTACTCTGATCAGTTGACTGTCCTTGAAACAAGGATTCATCAGAGTAAGAACTACCACTTGATCCATCTGATGATGATTGTCCTACAGCATTATTTCCTGTATTTTCCTGAACTTGGATGTTTACGTTGTTACCTGAACCTATAATCCCTTCTACTGGTTCCCCTCCTCCTAATTTACAAAAATTAAAAAAATTCTCTAATCTTCTTTTATATTTGTCCCTGGTCACTGTAGATTTCAGAGCAAAAAAATACATTTCCGCTAAGTCCGTTCCTTCATTATTTTGGTGTAATTCTAACACTTTTCTTTATACCTTTTATTTGTAGAACCCAAACAAAAGAACCATTATCGTAATGGGCCCAAGGGGGTTTGAACCCCTGACCTACCGGTTATGAGCCGGTCGCTCTACCAGGCTAAGCTATGGGCCCATTCATTTTAGTTTAAAAATGAAATGAGTGTATAAAGGTTTTGTTTATAATAACTAGTCTCAATTTTTTCCGACATATTTGCTGTGAACTGAATCTAACAATTTATTCTGCGCTGCCAATGAAATTTTTACTGCATTTAATATTTTTGTGTGTTTGTCTTCTGAGCACTCATTTAATATATTCTCCCAAACTTTGGCATGATAAATGTCTGCTTCTTTGTGAATGTCAAAATAACGCTGTGAATTGGAGTCAGTTTTATTATAAAATTGCCTAAGCCCCTTGCTTTTGGTTTCACTAATTTTTGGCAATTCTTTTTCAAATGCATAGAGACATGCGACCCCCTCTTCGAAAGATGATTTAGAGATAGATAATAAATCATCTATAGCTTTTCTGGTTAATGGCTCCTCTGAATATTCATTCAATTCCTCCGGACTAACATTTAGGGATGAGGCGAATCTAATCCATGGTTCAATATGGTCTTTTTCCTCAGACAAATTACTCTTGATTAAATTTTCATACTTTTCATTTCTATTATTAATTAGTGTGTTCTCAACAAGATTTGGTACATTTTTCACCATTTGATAATATTCTTTTGAATATCCAGCTAAATGATCCAAAGAAAGTTTACCTTCTTGCCACAATTGGTAAAACTTGTGCTTCAATAAACTATTTTTTTCAATCTCAACATTGATTTGATCCATTAGTAGAGTCATACAACCTATTTCTGGCCTTTTTCCAATAATAAACATTTTGCATATAATATCTTCAATGTAATATGCAGATCGTTACCAATGCGACTGCCGTGATTCATATTTAAATAATCACTTGCCATTTTGTATCGGTCTATCTTAGGCATGTAGCCATGCATTTAATCACTCTATGATTGGTATCCTGGAGTATGTATTATTTTACCTAGATTTTAGGACCTTCGTTATCCATACATCGACAAAGAAGAACGAAAGTGCTATTTTTTGCGATTGTACTTTTGTTAGCAGTGCTGAGAATTTACGCGATTACTTGTCTTGTTGCTTTGCTCTTAAAGGGATTCTACCGTAATACTATGACATCTCCAATTCTTAATTATTCATTCGTTGGATTAATGATGAGTTTCTTATTGCCTCCTCAACCCATTCGGAGGCTTGTTGAACGCTAATATTTTCGGCCAACGATAATCGTTCAGAAATTGTCTTTAACCCTTGGCTGGAGCGATATGTTTCAGATATTTCTTTCAATGATTTAACAGGATTATAGGAAATTAGTGATGAGAAAAGATCTAGATAAAACTGTCGCCTTGTCCTTAGGGGTCATATAATTCAGCGACGCTTCAAGTTCAAGATACGGTTTGATCATTTGTCCAATAATTTTCAGAATTTTGGAATCAATCTTGTATGTTTCTTCAATTAATTGATCTAGCAAATAGTCGTCAGTATCTTGGGACTTGTAAATTGATTGGAGATATTTGTATTTATAGAATTTTTTCTTGTGTGTATTACTCATATATTTTGAATGATTAATGGAACGACTCGAGTCATTAGAGCCCAACACGATCTTGCTTAAATCGGCATGGACTCTTATATTATGTCGAAAAGCATTCCATTTTCTACTAAATTTACGTTTACACAAGGAACAAGTGTATTTAGGTTCCATAAAAAATGACATCAGCCTAAATATATATGAGTTACTCGGAGTAACGCAGATCGACATAGAAGTGTGATCACAAAAAGGGAGTTGTGGATTACTAGTTGTATGTGCGTACGACTTTCAGAAAGATTTATTCCCAACTAGAGCCCAAATTTGGTTATTAAGAATGGGGTTTACAAATAAAACATATTTTTCCTTGGCCCTATATATCCGGAATTGAATCAAACGTGATTATTGAAAACAAGCGACGAATTTTTCTTATCGGACAACAATCATAATTTCATCAGCACACTTTTCAACATAGTTCACATATTGAAAACAATTTTTTGATCCGAACAATGATTGTATTTTGGCGTATAACAACATCAGCGATAATTTTCGAACTCAAATAATGATTGCTACAGTGTTGATTGTGTTAACCACTTGCAGCCCTCATAGAGGAGGATTTACAGATTAAAATACAAATATTCACATTTAACACACTGAATTTTTTTGGGCTTGTTATATCCGAAGGGTTGCAGTACGGTGCATTTAGCTAACTCACAATCTTGGCACAGCACACTACAACCGAACTTATCCTTGATCCGATTATTTTTTTTCAATGAGGTTATAGTCAGGTACCTTTTATCATCATTCAATGCTTCTTCCAAAAAGCGTATGCTATTTTCATCATATTTTGACACGACAATATCAGAATCTATTTGTGGAGGCTCCAGTCTCTTGCTCAATATTTAGATATGAGAGTACATATACTTGAGATTTTCCTTCTCAAATTAAAAAACTAACATGGAAAAAGAATTGGTCGCCACATTAAGCACAACATTTTAGAAAGTATTCTAAGGAAAACAGTGAATATCGTGCATCACAAATAAAAAGGATTTTATAATATCTACAAAATACTCACATTGACGCTCCGGTGGTGTAGTAGCAATAAAAGCTGCACAATTCGGTCAAGCATTGCGGCCTTTCGAGTCGCAGATCCCGGGTTCAAATCCCGGCCGGAGCATCGGTGATTTTGAATTCTGCGGCTATTTTAAGGAGTTTTGAGAGTTTTTCAGTGAGG
The DNA here is from genome assembly GCA_963759575.1 of uncultured Nitrososphaeraceae archaeon. Lineage (GTDB taxonomy): Archaea > Thermoproteota > Nitrososphaeria > Nitrososphaerales > Nitrososphaeraceae > Nitrosocosmicus. The sequence goes on from CAVWZU010000002.1 coordinate 482,015, forward strand.
TATAATCTGTATACAGTTTTTCATTTACTGTATACAGTTTCTCCCTTATCTCATCTAATTTAGATGAGTCGGGCCGGTAATAGTGTCGAACAAAAATTGAATTAGCTATTCTTCCTTGTAATAGGTCTATCAACTCTGATTCCACTCCTTCATTCCTCAAGAAGGTAGCAAAGATCTTTCTACAGTGACATATGAAACACTAGAAGAAACAAAAACGATTAGAGAAATAGCCAAATCATTAAACTATGTATTCGCTTCAACGGTTTGGCTTAACGTCATTGAACTCTTAAAACGAGGTGGGGTATAATGGAAAAGCCATAGCAGAAAAATATCAATATGAAATTCACTGCTATTATAATATAGATGGTGAATATGACGACAAGAGACAACAAAACCACATAGAAACCTATCAAGGGTTTAGCATGAGGGAAGCAATAGATCACGTATTAACTGAGATAGTAACAGGTAACGAGATAGTAAGCATTAAAGATATAACGATGACCCCAAACGACGAAAACAACGCAGAGATCGCTATATGTATACGAGAAGATGAGCACGAAAGTGTGTTTATCGGTATTGAAGAACGTAGGGAGTGGGACGCTTAACATGTCAATACTAGTTGAATCACTTCTTTACATTGGAACGGCTTTAATATGTCCTCATTAATCTTTGCAGTCTATTACAAGTTTAGTGGGTTTGAAAAAGAATGTTAAAGTCGAACACTCTGGGCCCCCAACATATAACCAGAACAGAAACCATAAAACAAATGGACATAAACAAATATGAGGTTAAGAGCATGAGCAACAAAACCAAAGCCTATGAAGTAACACTTATCGATAAAGGATATAGGCGCGTGTAGTTGTCCAGACTTTACTATAGATTAAGACAGTCCAACATATAGCTGAAGTCATGATTAAAGTAGTGGGGATTATATGAGCAGCAGAAACAACCCACAACCTGAGAAACTATTCATAGAAGACTTATCCGATATCTATAAAGAACACAATACAAGCGGGCTATTCACTAACTCGTATCTAGGTGGAACAAGAATCTATAAAGGTAAAGAGCTAATCAATGAGTAACAAATACATCTAGATAAATCATTGATGATAGAGTTAAGAGATAGACTGATCGCTATGATGTTAGACTAATGACTATCACCAAAACCCAACAAATAGATCTAACTAGAAAGATCTTTAAAATACTGGGGGGTGAGAAGAACGTATATAACTTATACTTTGATTGGAATAAGGGCGACGGGTTGGAGTTTCATACTGGTAGTATAACAAGGGTTCAAAAGAAACAAATCAAAAAACTGTTTGATAAAGATAGATTCCACATATTGATAGAGCAGTCAAAGTTTAGCCCATTAGAGCCGTATCATCCTGTTAATGGTTTCCACTATTGGATATATGAAAAGCCCACATCATAAAGCCCCCTAACATATAGACCCTTAGCCTTTCAGCGCCCCCAACTTATAGGCCCATTCATTATATAGACCTGTAACCTTTTAGATCTAAACATTATAGACCTACCTTTACATATACCCCCGTATTAAACACCCCATCATTAAACCTACTAATTAAAACATCAAGTGATTAACAAGCTCAAGGGGGAACGGGGGGTAGTATACCCTAGTGAGATACACACAACAATATAACACCGCATAGTAGTAGGGGAGTGGGTTGAGCCCCCTACTCTCACCCCTCAGGGCCCCCAACATATCACGACTATATTAACAGAAACAAAACGTATGGATATAATGACAGACATATGGACAATAGCAGAGATACAAACACACACAGAGATACAAGCATTTGGCTATATAGTTAGACCTAAACTAGTATCATTCTATAAGACAACAGGTGAAGACATATACATTAACCTCAACGAATACGGTAAGCATACACTACCTATAGTATTCTATACATCTAACTATGACAGGATATGATACAACAGGCTAAACATACAGACAAACAAGACAGAGAATACATAGAAGATAAAGAAGTAGAAGTAACAGACATTTATTATAGTGATCCTCTTAACATCAAAGTAGTTAGAGTATTCTTAGATCAGTGGGATAAGATTGTATTAAGATTAGAAGAAAGATTAAATGAATTGTAAAAGATTATGGGATTAAGAACGAGAAAACAATATGAAATAATAAGACACTTCACAAGAGTAATTAGCTTCAAATATATTACTATAGAATTAATTCCGTCCGAATAATATTCCACTTGTTTCACGCATTTTTTCAGGAATTTCTAGTTAGGAGTGGTGATTAATGAAATAGCGGCTATAACGATAGGAATAATGAATCCCAATACCTCTTTAATCTTATGAATTGATATATTCTTGGAAATAAAAGCGTCCTTCTTGAAAGACTATACTTCACCTGTAGATAATGAATCCTGTTGCAATTATTCTATAAAACCAAGTCTTTTGTTTCTAATATCTATTGCAATAACGGTCAATATTGTACCATAGTCCCTATTCAAATCGCAAATAATATTATTTAATATTTTTCCTTTATCTTTAATCTCCATGCTTAATACATTAATCAAATATTTATTATACCACCCCGACGACAGTTTTACATAATAAATAGACTTCATAATATTTCCATAATTTAGATACTCCAGGCTTCTTTCTATACATCTGCTTGAAAACACATATTCAAATTCACTATTAAAAAATGAAGGGAATAAATTTACGAAAGAATAAACAATAACAAATATTGAATAAATGTGAAAAACGTACAGTAAAGGTATAATGTTAATTAATACAACGGCTAATGAATAATTCATATCGTCATAAGAAAACGTTCCTCTCAGAATATCAAGGATAGACGTCTGAATAAAGCCTAATAAAGTAAAGAATAAAATATAACCAACAGAATGAAATAGTTGCCTCATTTTCAAACGAAGAGCATAGTGTAACGATTCAAGAGATTCTATTTGAAAAGTATTGGAATGTGGTCAATAGCCTCGCGGTCATTAGCAACAATTAAACCCATTCAGTAGGTAAAGTATTAGAATAGTTTTGTCTATTCAGGTTTCTTATGAATTCCATTATTAGTATCAGATTAATTTTTGTTGGTAATTCATCAATTAATATAGTTATGATTTTGGCCCAATATTCTTTTTGTCTATACTTTTCTTTAATCAAAAGAGGACACTCTCAAAGTAATATTATGATATATATATTCACAGTAGGTTTAGTGCATTTGCCAATAGTGTATAATAGCATTCAAACTATACTAAGCCCTTTCAAGATCTTATATTCCAGCCATTTTCATATAAATAATAATAATCATTACACATTCTTCTACGTATTGTATAAAGATTTTGGGAAACCATGTCCTTGGTGCATGGCTTGGGTTAAGAGTGAAATGAGGATAGAAGCATCACAAGTAAATTGGAACAATCGAACTGGAATGTTTACTGTGTATGGCAGAGCCATATGCCGTTATTGTCGAAAAACAATGAATGGGAAGAATAGATTCAATAAATTCAGCCCGGATAAAGACTCATCGAATTGGTGGACGGAATGGAAAATAATTCGTTTGTCTCTCATAGAGCATGCCGAATGCCCCAAATGTAGTTCGAAAAATATTACCACAGAAAATATTGAGACTAATATTACGAATGAGGGTATTGACATTCTAGTTTCGTTTAAGTGTAAAAATTGCAATAACACCAAACCTCAAATTATTAGAGAATTTCAAAATTTATGGGATATAATTGAATCAATCAAAATAAGTCCAGACAATATAGAAATTGTTAATGGTAATTCGGACGAAATAAATCAATCGTTTAATGATTAAATAGAAAAATATTATGCTAGTTTTATTTGTCTAATTTTTTCTTATTATTTGGTTTATCATCTTCTATTAATGCTGCATCAATTCTAGCCTTCAAAATTCTAATATTCTCTTTATCTATAGCAAAACCAATTGTGTATATCTCTCCATTATTCATGTAAACATGCTTAGCCACAGACTACACATTCTTGCATCCTAGTTTGCTTTTATGTTTTTCTCCAGATCAGTAACGGTGATCTCTATCTCATCGACTATTTTGTGCTATTATTAACTCCTAATTACTAGATCATTAAGACTTTGACTATAAGAAAAAGTAGTAGCCCCCTTGAAATAGTCTAATCCGATTATTGTCTTAATTCACTCGGCTTCTAGGTATTAGGCGCCGCCGTTAGGCGGCGCCATCTACCGATTCAATAGACTTAAGTTATAATAAGTTGATATGAACAATTCGCAATCTTTGTTGTGACGACTCAAAATGTAAGAAGGAAAAATTTTAGATAGATCCGGATGCGCTATTCATTATCGGCTCTACATCAAGCGGTATGTTTACTTCATGGATTACTTTCTTGCTCCTGTCCTTGATGGACAGGTATTCCTTTGCAAATTCAATACCCATAGATTTAACGCCAGAAAAATCGATTATAATCTCGTCGTAAGGGATATCCACTATGGTTTTCTCCAATTCTTTAGTAGAGTCAGGATTTAGCATCAAGGTGGAAGAGAAAAAGTCCCTGATATATTCAACATAAATAACAGACATTGCAATCATTGTAGAAGAAACAAATTGTTTAGATTTACATCGTTCTGTGGATTGTTATACGGTTATTTCTGACTAAGTATGTTTAATTTCTTTTATAGTATGAATAGACAGCCTGAATTATTTCTGTATGTAGTTGTATTAGATTAGGTTACCAGGCACCCCCATCAATGGGCGGCGCTATGATGATCATGAGGTTATGCTGGGTATGATAGTCTATTCATCATTACTTTAGACCTGGCATAGATGAAAGACTTTCAACTTCATTCCAATATTTTTCAAACAGTATTTCTTGAATCAATACTGTGTAGTCTTCATTTGAGAAACTGGCGATCAATTTACTTTGTGAACTATATTGAATACGAAGTAGATGCTTATTATCAAATATCATAACCATTTCTTGTAGGTTCTCTATGTTGTTTGAATATTTTAGTTGAATCGGTTTAGACGGACTTTTACTGTTGATTGAATCAATTTTATCTATAAAATATTTGTCCGCATGGTCTGTAAGAATTTTGATTGTCATTCCCTTTTCGAGTAATTCTGGGAAGAGATTTATTAAGTTGCTATTGTTCTGGATGTTATTAAGTATATTAACAGATGAAAATATTGTCATTTCTTTTTTACAGAGGAAAATTAAAGATCTTATCTCACTTTGGATTTGGTCCATACCTATGAATGCTCTTTGAAACAAAGTAGTGTTATCTTCAAGTTCTATCTCTTTCCTGCGGACTGATAATGGAATCGACAAATCCCAGAGATTGTTAAATATCTCCTGTTGTTTTTGGACTAACTCTTTAGAATTACTCCAAAAGGTTTGATAAGGCCGTTCACTCCCCTCTTGAAAGATAAAGGCCATGTAAGCCCGATTATCAAAGATCCCAAAATTGCCATTAAGCCCATCTATGTGTTTTATTTCATGATGTTTTATTTTCATTATAATATTTAGATTGTCTTTATTTACATCAAAAATGGTGCTGACTCTTATTCCCTTGTCTTGAGCTCTTTTAGCGATTAAGTCAATTCCTTCTTTAAAGATACTCATAGTAAAATTGAACATGGATGAATCTATTACGACATCGTATCCTTTTTCAGTAATGCTGATTGAATCATAAATCATTTCCAACATCATATTATAATCAAACATAACCTCAGCGAGTATTGGCTGATAGTATTTTGAGTCTTGCAGCTGTCTGAAGGTTAATTCATCCATTTTTATGCACTAGGAACTTATTTGATAAAAACTTCATTCAAGTTTAGAGTGGCAGTGGTAGCCAATGAAGACTACCTCTTGCAAATTCTATAAATATATGCCCCTAACATTACATCACATGTTCAGATACCTTGACGCGTTGGATGACTCTTTTTTGCAAAAAGACAATGACTATAATAGATTACTTGAGAAGTTGCATAATTTTACAGAATGTTTATCATCTGAGGACAAGGAATTATTGTTAAAAACGATTAATGAAGTTTATTATAAATATCATAAATCCATATTAATGAAATCGGAAAGTGATACCGAACTAATGCTTTCGATGTTGATGGGGTTATTCACAAAACAGAATTTAGAAATTGAAAGATTAAGGAAGTGACATCTCTCTTATGTTACATTCCTTCCAGCAGTGAAAAGGGTTAACTACTTTGATTGTGTCCGCTCTATGACTTTCATGCGCCGCCTTAAAGGGGGCGCTTCTGTTCAAACGAATCAGATTAAACCTTGTGAATTAAGTCACACTTTGTTATTATATTATATAATCCTGGTTGTTCTTTTTTTAATTATCTGTAGATGATGGTAGGAAGGAACAACCCTCCCTAACCGACTGGTGACAGCTCAATGAACTTAATCCCTTCACTAGGTTGCTGTCAGGGCTGTCAAAGTTGTCAGGGCATTTCCTATTGTTACCTTTTATATTTCATAATAATAATTATTCCCAAAAACAACAGTTAGAAAAGGCTTGACACCCTTGACAGGATTGACAGGATTGCAAGCTATGAATACAACTTATAATCAACCAATTGGCAGCATTGCTTCAAGGGGTGATCTAATTTGGACAGATAGAAAAAACAATAGTATCACCCTAGTTTTAGATAGCGTAAATGAGATATTTGTAAACTATATCCAAGGGTAACAAAAAAAGCAAAAAAGTTATTGTGTTGATAATAGTGCCCATCTGGTAACCATCTGTTGTTTATTGGGACAAATATACTCAGGTTTCAGTCTTATACCCCTCCAGTATGTATATCTTTTTTCACCAATCGTTCGCTTGCATTCTTCCAATTTTAGATTCATTAGGTCTTTACCGAATGCTTCTTTGGATTCGGAAGCCAATGTATATTTCCTTATATATTTTCTAAACGCTCGGTACATATCCTCTTTTAAAGTAAAGTCGATTTCTACAGATTCCTCAGAAATCGCCTCATCAACAAATGCTTTAACTGGGTTGAAAGCTCTGTCATGTTGTAGTCTTCTCTCTTTAATGGTCTTGGCGTTAAGGTAAATCCTATTTTTTTGCATGATGGCTCTAAGAGCTTTCATTAAGATGTTGAAGATACCATAAACTTCTTGTGAGCTAGTCAATTTCTCTAAGAGAAGCGGATCCTCATTTTTACCCTCAAACTTGTTTGGCAGTGGTGATCCTACAGATGAGATTATCTTAATATGGGTAGAAGTAATCCCTAAACAAGCTAATTCGAGTAAGGACCTGGTAAATTTTGCAAACGAAGTTTTTAAACAAACACCGGATACCGGCGTACTAGAATCATTTCGCCCTACTTTAATTGGAGGTAAGGATGCTGCGACTGCTGTAATATCAAAAGACAATGGGAATATTCTAACGAAGATTTCAATAATTAGTGGGGGAAGGAATATTGTGTATAATTTGCAATACGAGAATACTAGAGAATATTTCAGTAATGATGATAATACGGCAATAATAAATAAAATGTTAGCAACCGTATCGTTCAAGTAGCATAAAGCTGTGAGTCTTTCAAAATATTCTTTTTCTTTTTTTCCAAGCAAAGAAAGATCATATTTGAGTATAGAACAGCCATTAAACGCCCTTCTTTAGATTAAGCGACGCATTTGATCACAACTCAGAGTATTTTCAAAGCCGTTACCCAAACTTATCGTTCAACAAATAACCCCCGCGATTGATACCATTTCAAAAAGGAGAAGATCTATGAATATTGAAAATGGTAATTTATTTAAGGCCTTTTCAATATTATAAAAACATAAATTTAGTTCAATGCTACTTGAAAAAAAAATCACTGGGACATTTCTTATAACTAGCTCTAGTCGTTTTTGTTCTTTTCCAATGCCTTATCAATTAATGAGATAAATCCATCTAATTCCGTACAACGTATAGCAACTCCTAAATTATTAGGGATCTCTACATAATCATCGTTTTAATTTTATTCATATCCTTTTTACTCAATTAGGTTCGCTCTTAATGTGGCTTCTAACTCATGTCCAAGCTTGCTTTGTCTTATAATTCATAGGTCGAATGTCTGACTCCTTTAACTTTCCATATCGTTCAAATTCCTGAGCGAATGCTGTTTGCAATCTATTTAGAACCTCACTTTAATTTGTTCCAACAATCACAGACTCAATAGTATTTATCCCAGAATCATCAAGAATTACTTCAGTTGGAATCTTGATTATTCCCAAGTGAATGTCTATTGGGATTGGATTAAACTCATATCCGTCAATTGGATTTGGTTGAAATAAGAAAAATCACATATAACAACACCTCACAGAAATCATCTACCTTCTTAAATCGATTCGATTAGTGTCTCTCCTAGCGGTTTAGATACTCCGTTAAGAACTCGCTAGTCTTCAAGATGGCTAAAGACGATTCAGGGGTTTTATACAGAGTCGTTTGAAATACGTGCGGCATGCCCTCATAAACATCCAGTTTTACTGGAATGTTTGCTTGGTCCAAAGATTGATAGAGTCTAACTGAATCGCTAAGCAAAATTTCCTTTGTTCCTACTTGTATTAGAGTTGGTGGAAATCCTTTACTAAAGTTCCCATATACAGGAGAAACATAGGGATTTTTATGATCTGAAATGTTAGAATATGCTTCCCCCATGTTTTTCAACATAGAATCGGGAACGAATGGGTCCGCATTCTTTAGTGTTGAGTATGTGTCACCAGCTCCAGAAACATCTGTCCAAGGAGACCAAAGTGCTATAGCAGATGGAACCCCGATACCTTCATCACGCATTTTTAAGACCGAACTTGCAACCAAGCCGCCGCCTGCTGAATCACCATACATGGCAATGTTCTCGATGGAGATACCTTGATCCTTTAATGTTTTAATTACAGTTACAACTTCACTTGTTATTTCATCCCACTTTGAAGAAGGAGCAAGAGAGTAGTCTACAGAAATGATTCTAAGTCCAGTGGCATTTGCTACTGGTACGGAATTGTTTAATGTAGAATTTGCTCCAAGGATGGTATATCCTCCTCCATGGACATACACCAAAATCTTACCATTGTCCACCCATCCTTTTGGTTTGATATCAAGTACGGATACGTTACCTACTTTAGTTGATGTTATATTAGTTTCAAAACTATTTACAAGTGATTGGGATTGAGCTGTCGACATAGCAGAAACTTGTTTATTCAATTCTTTCCAACCATTCAAATCATTTGGTCCAGGAGTAACAAACTCTGGCATTTGCGATGTAATGTTTTTCAAAGCATTTTGAGCCTCTGAGGATATTGTTGTGGGTATAGTTATCGTTGAATTGTTGCTGCTAGTTTCATTCTGACCATAAGTCATATTTTGTTGGTTGGTATTTAGGTACCCACAAGAAAATAGTGCGAAACCCAAACAAAATGCTGTACCTAGTATTAATTTCTTCATTTCAATATCTCCGAGTTAGGATATTTCCTCAATCTTACCAAAGCCGCCAAATGTGACTATGGAGCCTGGAGTAATTAGTTCCATGAAACGTTTGTAAATTGGTTCAATACTTTTGTCTCCATGCATACTAGTAGTAAATTCTTTCACATGTCCAGCATCTCTAGAGGATTGTATTTCAAACCATACTTCTTCCTCTTCACTAGCTGAAATTGTCTTAGATAAATTTACAAACTCCAGTACGTTCTCCCTGCCGTCAAGAGAAAACACTTCAAAGCCGGACGCACCATGTTTGATGAAAAAATCTCTAGACTGTTTGTTAACTTCTACCATTTCATCATGGTTTTTCATTGGAGCACGATAAAGGAAAATTTCAACATGACCTCGTGGACCTTTTTGGTTCGAGGATGTGTTTGTACTACTCATAATGATTCCTACATTTTGAAAATATAAAAGTCATAAAGGGATCAAAAGTATACTTGAAATGTCTCAGGATAATTAAGTATGAGGTATTTCTATTATTGCCTGCGCCCACCTTAAGATATGAGATAGGGAAAATCCTATTCTTTCTAACCTTGAACCTGTATAAATGATTAAAACTCAGGCTTTAATCAAGTCATTTCTTTCTCCAATCTCATATGTCTAGCTAGACTGACTTTTAGTTCAATCAATTCTGGAGTAGTAAACATAGATAGTAGAACATGATTATCCAACGGTTCCTTGTTAATATGAATTTCTTTTGCAACTCTGTTGTATCTACCAGATCCTTCCCTCTTTATGATGGATAATTGAACTCCAAGATGCGCAAAATCAAAATCTCCGAAAGGTAGTTTTGAAATTAGGTATTTACAGTCTTCAGCTAATCTGATCCTTGATTCCCTTTCAGATATCATATTAAAAGTTATTGAATGCTCAGGTATAATTTGGTTTAAAATATTTTTTATGTAGTAATTATAGTTAGCTTTTGTAAGTAATAAAATCACTGCTCATCTATCAACCATGTGTCTATTGACTGGCACTTGAAAAGAAATAGAAATTGATATTCATAGTTAGTAAGTTAAGTGTAGGAACGTTTTTCCAGCTATATTTTTGGCCCGTTTGGTTCAGGGGACTAGCTACTTTATAACTGTCTATAATCATGCTAAATAGTAAATACGCAAACCTTCAAAAGGAGATGTCAGGTGCATCATAGCATAAAAAATTATGGAAAATATTTTGTTGACTGAGTATTTTGTATATCGTTATCATTTTAATATACTATTTATCATGATGATGTACCCTTATCATCAAAAATCCAATGAACCGAATTGTTCAAAAGTGATAGATGATGCTAAACTCATCTTAGCTTATCTGTGCCGTTATTATTACGATGGTGGTTACAACAGGAAGAAATACTCTAGCCATATTAGAATCCGGATACAAGGTGCACCGGGGATTAGTTTGGTTTATACCTTCCCCTTTGTTAAGCGGAAAAGAGAAATCTTAGTTGATCCATACCGTTATGTTGTAATTATTTGTCATGAGTTTTCCTAGACAACAGTTGAACATCTATTTGTTGCCTTGGAAAAAGACTACGGATCTTATTAATTATACATATTAAGACCAGTATTCTCGCTGGTAGACATGTCTCCAGAATTACACGAATCTATGATAGTAGCATTCGGTGGTGCATAACAATAGGAACTTTGCAAAGAACTTTGTGAACTAGAAATAGATCGATCTTCATTGGTATAGCCGTCACTGCTATAGCCCTCGGTACCACTACCACTCACGTCATACTCTACATAAGCGTACGAAAAATTACTAGGGATGATTAAATTTGAGATTGTCACTATGATAAAAAGGTAAGTTAAGTTAATTAGTTTCTTAATGCGACTATTACTCATTAAATGTATTATTCCTGTATCCTATATCGAGATTATCTTACATTCAACTGAATTTATTTTACAATAATTTGTTACTTAAAATAAGTAGATAATAAATGTAATGTTTATCCACTACAACTTTAGGTTCATAACCATATTAAAATCCTATGTCTAAAAAAGTACCTCTAGGGCCACATTGAGAATGAGTTGATCGCCTTAAAATGAATTGCATTTAGGTGTTGAATCAGTATTTGCACTACTTATCGCTATTAAATAGCCAAACACGGTTATATTGAGAAATGAAACGGATTGTAAATAAAAAGAATTAATTCATTCACCTCTTTATTCATCGTTTCCAATCTAGAGGACTCAAAAGAAGATAAAATTTAGCTATACTTGTAATTAAGAATTAGAAGTGCTATTCTGTGCCGTAGTAGAGTTCACAAATGTGTTACTGCTTGAAATAGCATCTGTATCGGATTGATTCACGGGAGCGTCGCTAAAAGGTTGACCGTATATGTCAGTTTGTATTGAATAATTATCTAATGATGACAATAACAGGAGTACAAGTATCAATGTTGGAATTATAGTCAAAGAACAAAAAGTCTTTATTCTCATATTATTTATTCCACTTAATCACTTAAAAATTTATTGCGGAGATACCCCCTTGGATTCAGTTTAGAAAGTCTTAAACCAATAGAAATCTGGTGAGCAGAATGAGGAGAGGCATTATTTCCAATTTTGGGAATCAAATTTACTAAATTGATGGCCATTCCCAGGTATTTTTTATTATGATCGTGATATCAAAACCTTAATAAAATCCGGTAATTGTTTTACAATTTCACCCTGGTTTTGACTATGATCTAGTTTGTTGAATTAAGTTAAAGATTTTCCGTATTCTTCGAATGAAACCAATTCGTGCATAGTCAACCTGTTCTTCTTTTTTGTTTTGCCATCTATTTTCTTTTTTGGATATCCAAATCCCACTACAATCACAGGTTTATAATCAATTGGGATAGCGAAATCTTTTCGTATGTGATCCTCCTCAATCCCTGTAAATAGAGCAGAACCAACACCGTAATTCCATGCAGCAAGCTGCATATTCTGCACTACTTTGCCAGCATCAATTAAGTGAAACCGAAAATAAGGATTAGTTAGAACGATTATTGCGAAATTAGCCCCGGAAATCCACTTTCCGCTAGTACTGTCATCGGATAATTTCTTCAGATTGTCTTTATTTTGTACGACTATAAATCTCCACGGTTGGGTATTTAGAGAACTACCAGTAAGCCTAGCTGATTCTAAAATTTTTAGCCTTATCTCTGAAGAGACACTACTTTGATCATTAAATTCTCTTACCTCAAGTTTGGTTACTATACAATCATAAGCATCCATATCATATCCTCTATGATTAATCATATTAATCATTTCAGATAATTCTATAGATGAAAATTTATGAATCATTTACATTCGATTAAAGTTAAGATGATTCTAAGGACTTCAAATCAATGTAACTTACAATAGGCTGATTTTTGCTACTTTTTGGTTTGATAAAAAATCTAATTCGAATTGTTTAGGAATTTGAAAGTAAATTAATATAAATATGGCTATATGACTATTCGGAACCATACTTTATCTATTATCCCCCATTCATTAAGAACAATTCATGTATTCCGTTGAATATTTTAAAAATATCATCTGTTATAACTCCTGCATAAGGGAAAAAGTATAATCTGCCATGGATATTTGATATGACATTGATAATCATTCATAGTCACATTACCATCTGAGGAGTATTTTATCAATTTAAAGCCCAGTGTTAATAAATCAGTTTTAAAAACCACCATCAAAAAATCTACTTTAGGTTCTGGTCAGTCAATATAAAACTGAATTAATTCATGAGTTGGTTTTTTGGGCTTGCCGATAATGAGGATTTATCCACTCTATAAAACTGGCATAGTTTAAGGAGCGATCATCCTCAAGATAATTGGAAAGTATCTTGACAAAATTAAATCCATTAATAAGATCGAAACTCAATACAAGGTCGTGTAATTTGCAGTTTACAACATTATGAGCATATTCCAACGGTGATAATTTTTCTGCATATTCACAGTAGTTATACAGCCTGCCACCTCCAATCATTCTTTTCAAGTTTATCCTCATCGCAATATCCTTTCTCCCTTGATACAACTTATGGCCAATGCCCCTATGTCTTACTCGAGGATGAGTGGATATATCTGCACCATACAAACTATCACCAGCTGGAAAATGGGTTGTAAGCATTCCATCTCCTGTAATGCTCTTCCAAGTGTGGTCAGCATAGACAGGATCTAACTGAACAATCAGACTAGTAGCCGACCCTACAATCTTTTTCTCAAGCTCAGCAACAATCTGACCCTCTGGAAATATTTCTAGATGGCTTTTTAATTCATCTGGATGCCAAATATTTCCAATCTTTGCTAAATCAGCAAAAGATTCTTCCTGCAACTTTACGATTCCGGGAATATCCTCTACTGTGGTAGGCCTAATCAATACCGAATCTGAATCAAGGACATAGAAGGAACTCATTTATTCACTATAGAATTATAAAAAGATTTAAATTTTTTTAAAAGTAATGACATTTTGGATAGACGACCCAACACCTGTGAATTCTGCACCAATTAAGTGGTCCAAATTTAAAACAATTATCTACGAAGTGCCAGCCATTGCCATATGAAAAATAACTCAAAGAAAGTGCACCGGTCTCAAGGTCTGATGTTACTAAAGAAGGATTCCCATTCAACTTCAAGTGTGAGGCTAATTTCTAACCACGAGAAAGGAGCTATCCGCCTAAGTGTGATAGATATTCGATTGAGAAATTTCATTGAAAGTATCCAGATACATCGACAGAGAACCTACCTATGTTCAGATTTATTCTTCTTGAATTAGTTAGTTATTTCTGCCATTCCTGATTTATTCCTAAAATTACGACAGATTCTTTAAAGATCCTAAGGATCACACCATTTCGATAAAAACAAGCATTAATAAGTTCAGAGTAAATTACTTATGTAGGCTAGGAATTATTATTGAATGAAAGAGACTTTCAGTTAAATCCTTTTGTTGAAAGGTTTAATGAATATATTAATAAAATTAATGAATCCTTATCAAGAGAGATAGAGTCCTATTCGTGGTCAGAATTTTATCTTCCACTCAAGTATGCTTGTCAGGGTGGTAAACGAATTAGACCTTTGATTTTAAATCTAGCAGCCGAAACTATTAACAATGACAATATTAACTCCCTAAACTCAAAGTTGAGGGAAAACATATTTGATGTTTCTTCAGCAATCGAATTACTACATACAGAATCAGTTATACACGATGATATTATTGACTCAGACAACCTCAGGAGAGGCTTACCCTCTTTCCATGTAAAATATGGTTATAACGCAAGTATTCTCACTGCCGATTTCATTTTAGGCATTATATTAAATATAAGTGCTAAAACCAATAACAATCGTGTTACCCAAGAACTATCTACAGCATCAATCAAAATGAGCGAAGGGGAAATGTTAGAGTTACGATTAGTCAAGAATCACAATATTTCTCAAGAGGAATATATCACTGTCATTGAAAACAAGACAGCATCATTGTTTGAGGCATCGGCTAAAATCGGTGCAATATTGGCCAATGGTAATGAAGATCAAGTTAATGCTCTTGCAAATTTTGGACGACTTCTGGGTATCGCTTATCAAATTCATGATGACTTAATTGATTATAACAATGAAGAAAGGTTATTCAATATACTGGTCAAGCAAAATGACGAGGATAACATATTTATCGAAATAATGGAGAACACATACCTTAATTATTCACATCTTGCTAAAAAAGAGCTTGACGGCATAGAAAGCAATCATCATTCCAAAAAAATACTTCAAGATTTAACTAATCTTGGCTCATTTTCTTAAGGAGACTACGACCACCTTAAATCGAGTATCTTAAACAACTCGTTATTGAAAACTATACAAAGTAACTAGAAAGGGTAGAGTCTAAGGATATATCAAGAAATCAAAGTTTGAAGTTGAAGGCTAATTTATAGATAGGGTAGTAAGTCAACTTGACTGAATTCTCTTGAACTCGCTAATATTGTCTCCTAATCTACCCAACAGACAACCAGGAATACGCGGTACTTGTTAATAGGTAAGGTGTCTTTAGACATAAATATTATTGAACAGATTTTGATAGCATTACGAAAATAAAAATCGACCAATATGAAAGAGGGTCTATTTCAAAACTTTTCTTGCGAAACCTAAGTACGTAGTATGTCCAATCATCCTCATCGAAGGTCGGGTTTTGCCTTCTCTGGCCTCTATTTTTCGGATAAATGTCTCTACACAATCAGAATCGATAAAACCGCCGTGAAAAAAATGGGTCGCTAAGTTTTCCAGCTGATTCATTGTAGGGCATATACAAACTACTGATGCACCGCTCTTCATAGAAGGATAAACAACATCCAAATAATTCCAAGGATCACCAAGATCGATCACTACTAGATCTACTTCCTGTATTTGATTTATTTTTGCAGGTTCGTATATTGCCTGAGTTACATAGGCATCCATACCAGATTTTTCCAGGTTTTTCTTTGCTATAGACATAAAATCCTCGTTAACATCAAACGTATAAACATGACCAACCGGCATGACAATACTTGCAAGAAAGGTAGACAGAGCAGCGCTTCCGGTTCCAATTTCTAATACTTTAGAACCATTTCTCAGTCCAGTCCTTGCAGCAATATAACCATAGTCCTTGGGGTATACAATTTGTGTTGTTCTCTGGGATTTCATCACGAAATCATATGTATTAGGAGGCAAAAGGAAAATTTTTTTATCCTTATTCGTCATGATATGTGCACCATATTCTAGGCCAATCGTTGAACCCGCATCAATAATCCCTAGATGAGTATGTAATTTCTTTTCATTTTCAATTCGGATGAGCCATTTCTTATCACTGTTAAAAAAAAATAAGACAAAAGAGCCTTCTGATATTATCAAGGATTTCTTTTATCTATGTAAGGCTAAATATATATTATTTTGAGACCTTAACAAAGGTTAATCTAATCATCTCCTCCAAATAAAACCGATGAAAAGTGTGTTCGTCATAGACAAATCTAAATATTTGTTAGGTAATATGTACTGCCTAATCCTTTCGGTCTTGGTTATATGCAGTATATCAGTTGGTCTGGCAAATGATGATTCAGCGTTTGGGTTAAAATTGGTACAAACACACATGACTCTAGATCAAAACAAATTCTATCACATAATTGGTATAGCCCAAAATGATATGAATATGACTTTAGATGACATTTTTGTGCAGGCAGTTATTTTGGACGACAAGAATACAATATTAAGAAATTATAGCAATCAAGTTAGTGTTCATCCTCTTAATCCATCGGAAGAAACTCCTTTTGATGTTCTAATTTATGATAAGAATCAAAACAATCAAATTAAGAATTACACGGTAGAATTTACGTACGACGAGACAAAAACGAACGAACGGAATCTTGAAATACATTCTACAAATTCTAAATTAGGTGCAACTGGATTTTATTATATAAGTGGCAGAATTACCAATAACATGGATGCCATTTCGAATAGCACAACCATAATTGCGGCCTTAAATGACAAAAATAATAACCCGATTGGTATATGGAAAGCCCAGTCAGAGCCATACAACATACCCCCATTTTCGACAGCTTCATTCACGATTCCAGTAACAGATCGCTCAACAGGGTTTAATATTAACAATTATACACTGTTTGCAAACAATTCCTGAGGTTCTTTGCCGAAAAGGATCGGAAAACCTATTGTGGTAACAGTAAAACGGTAGGCTATTCTGTTCGAGGGTTCTTTAATGAGAGGACATATTTCTCTATCTCATTAAACCGTAGTATCGCGTTCTCACTTTGCATCACATGAGCAAAAGTCTCATCATTTTTAATTTTTTGTAAAACTTGAATTACCTCATCCACTGTAACTCCATGTTTAAGATCGTAATCTACTTGTTTACAACAATTTGCTATAGTTCCATACCTTTTGTGCTGTCGTTTTTCCCATATACTAGCTGTTTCGGATAATCCTGTAATAAATTTTTTAATAGTTTTTTCAACATGCTCCAAATGCCATTGCTTCATGGGAAAACTATTTTGGGTCAAAAAAATATCATTATATAGTACATCATACATACATATAAGTGAAACTTGCATTTTTCAGGTTTTGGATATTAGCCGATTATACCCATGATTGAGGATAAAAATTCTAATAAAAGTTGGTGTGTTCCACTTTATCCACATCCCATATTACTAATCAAGACATCAGGATTCAAGGATTTTCTAGCCATTTCAGACGTACATGTCGGTTTGGAAGATAAAATAAGAAGAAATGGTATATTGATTGACACTAAAACAAATATTGACGAATCTATAAAGCTCCTAACCAACGTTCATTTGGAAACTGGTGTCAAGGATTTGATCATTCTTGGTGATTTGAAATCATCTATAAGAATCATAACGAGAACAGAATGGGATAACGTTCCTTATTTTTTGGAATCATTAAATAAACTATTCAACATTTATCTTGTCCCCGGTAATCATGATGGTAATATTCAACAATTATTACCAGAAAATATCAATCTAATGCGCTCACAGGGAATGGAAATCAATAATATACTACTTACACATGGTCACACCCTTCCTCGGATCGGGATAAATGTGGAAAAAATCATAGTAGGACATTTGCATCCAATAATTCAAAAAGAAGGAAGTATACTGCATGGTAACAAAATCTGGGTAAAAATCAATCTAACCAACAAAGATTTTTTTGGGAGCAAACGCAAACAAAATACGAGAAATATAGAATTAATTGTCATGCCTCATTTCAATAACATTCTAGACTACTATAGTAAGATAAATAAGAACACATCAGGCAAACGTGGAAAATCAAGGTTACCATTGCTTGATAATATGACAAATAAACTAAACTGGTCTATAGAAAAAGCGTTTTTGATTACTATGGATGGTTCGATCGTCGGTTCGGAAGAAGAATTAACAGGATTGCTTTACTAAATAACCATAAAATAGCTTTTCAGTAGCTATTCATTGGTCTAACCGTCGGCTCATTATGCTTAGTCCACTCCAGAGTTTTCACAAATGAAATTGTACTTTCCACCGTCGTAAGAACCGGTATTCCCATTTCTACTGATTTGCGTCTTATTTGATATTCGTCATAAAGCATTCCCACATACTTTTCTATAGTAGATGTCGAAGGTATATTTATTATGAAATTGATTTTCCTTTCAGTAAGTAGGGACAGTATGTTTGGATGTCTTTCGGGTTCGCTAATTTTGTGTACTAATTCCACATTTTCGATTCCAGAATTCTTAAAGTATTCTGCAGTATGTTCGGTTGCCAATATCTTGAATCCTAAAGCAGATATAAGGGAGACAATTGGAAGTAGTTTTTCTTTATTTCTTGTTCCTCCTATTGTAATTAATGCGGCTCCTTCAATGGGTAACGAGTATCCTGCAGCCAAATATGATTTTGAAAGAGCATCATAGAACGAGTTTCCAAAGCAAGCGACCTCACCTGTTGATTGCATTTCAACCCCCAAGACAATATCGGCTCCTTCTAACTGCATAAAAGAAAATTGCGGAACCTTGATCCCAAAGCCCGATTTCTTGAGCCAATGTTCATTATCTATTGTTGGAAAGTCATTACCCAAAATGGATCTTGCTGCCAATTCAATTAGATTCAAGTCATAAAACTTTGATACAAAAGGCATTGATCGAGATGCCCTAACATTCGCTTCAATCACATAAACTTCATTATCCTTTACCAAATACTGGATATTCAGCGGACCTTTCACATTCAATGCTTTACCTATCTTAACTGTGTATTCAATAATAGTTTCCATTGTTTCTCGATTTAGTCGCCATGGTGGAATACACATCATTGCATCACCAGAATGGATTCCCGCGTTGTCAATATGCTCAATGATAGACCCGATAATAATCCCATTGGTGCCACCAATTGCATCAACCTCAACCTCTGAGGCCTCTTCCAGAAATTTGCTTATTACAATTGGATAGTCAGGACTTATACTCGATGCCTCTAAAATGAAATGCTCCAACTGAGATTCACTCCAAATAACTTTCATGGCAGCACCACTTAAGACATATGATGGTCTTACTAAGACAGGATATCCTTCTGCGTTCGCAAATCGTTTAGATTCTTCCAAATTGGTAAACGTTTTCCAAGGAGGCTGTTTTATTCCTAACACATCCAATAAATGACTGAATTTAGAACGATCCTCTGCATTGTCAACGTCTTTACTAGACGTTCCAAGTATTTGGACATCGTATTTGCTCAATTTAGAAACTAGATTGTTTGCACTTTGTCCGCCTACACAAGCAACCAAACCTTTCGGATTTTCTTTTTCATAAATATCTAGAACCCTTTCCAAAGTCAATTCTTCAAAGTATAACCTATCTGGAACATCATAGTCTGTGGAAACTGTTTCGGGATTACAGTTTATAATCGATATATTATTTACTCCATTCTTTCTCAAACCAAATACCATATTAACAGTTGCCCAGTCAAATTCAACACTACTTCCAACCCTGTATGGCCCAGCTCCAAGTACGATTATAGACCGCTCTTCTTTGGCATTCCCAAATGATAAATCATCAGACTTTCCGTTGTACGTAAGGTACAAATAATTTGTTTTTGCGGGCCATTCAGCTGCTAATGTATCAATTTGCTTCACTACCGGCGTTATCCCAAATTTTTTTCTAAACTCCCTAACTTGATCTTCTTGAAGATTCATGCAACGACCAATTTGTTTATCAGAAAATCCTAGTTTTTTGGATTCTTTAATCAAATGCAAGTCAAATTTCGAATTTTTCAATTCATTCTCTTTGTCAATTACATTCTTAACTTTAATGAGAAACCAAGGGTCAATAGATGAGAGTTTGTTTATCCTATCAATACTAATTCCAACCTTTATTGCTCTTACAACGTTAAAAATAATTTCATCGTCTGGGTGAATTAATGAGTATTCTATTTTTTCTATAAGAGAAGTGTCATGATTAGTTTTTGAGTTTTCAATTTGTGTAGTTATGGAGGCATATTCATCCTCATCGCCTTCATTTGCCACCAACCCATCCTTGCCTATTTCACACATCCTGATTGCCTTTTGTATGACTTCTTCAAAATTTTTACCGATAGCCATCACTTCACCAACAGATTTCATAGCAGTCCCCAATCTTCTTTTTACTAGTTCAAATTTTCTGAAATCCCATCGTGGCATTTTTACAACCATATAGTCCAATGCAGGTTCGAAGCATGCTGAAGTTACCTTGGTGATTGTGTTGGCAAGTTCAGGTAACGTGTATCCTAGTCCGATTTTTGCAGCCATATATGCTAACGGATAACCAGTAGCCTTGCTAGCTAGTGCCGATGATCGAGATAAGCGTGCATTAATTTCAATAGCACAATATTCATTGGATGAAGGATTCAATCCGAATTGGATATTACATTCTCCATTGATTTTGCAATACGTCGTAGCTCGTAAGGCTGCGTCTCGTAGCATATGATATTCGCGATTATTCAGTGTTTGGGAAGGGGCGACAACAATGTTGTCACCTGTGTGGACTTTCATCCCTAGGACATTTTCCATATTGCAAATAATCACATTGTTTCCGACAGAGTCCCTCATCACTTCATATTCGATCTGCTTCCATTCTCCTACGTACTTTTCAATCAGGACCTGGTGAACCATACTCAACGACAATCCTCGTTGAACTATTTCTTGTAAATCATATTCATTGTATGCCACACCACCTCCTCTTCCACCTAAAGTGTATGCCACCCTTATTATCACAGGGAAGCCAATTTCTTTGGATACCCTTAGTGCTTCTTCATATGAATATGCAGTAGCACTGTCAAGAACAGGAACGTTGCATTTTAACATTGCATCCTTAAATTCCTGTCTGTCTTCTGTTAACTTTATTCCCTCAATCGAAGTATTTAGAACCCGTACATCATATTTTCTAAGAACCTCATTTTCATATAGTTCTACACCACAGTTTAATGCAGTTTGACCTCCAAAACTTAGCATAATGGAATCAGGTCGTTCTAATTCAATAACCCGTTCAACGAAATTCCTGTTTATTGGTAACAGATAAACCTTGTCTGCGAATTTGCTATCTGTTTGAATGGTTGCAATGTTTGGATTAATTAAGACACTAGATATGCCTTCTTCTTTCAAGGCTTTTAAGCATTGAGAACCAGAGTAGTCGAATTGGCGGCCAGACTTTTGATCTAGCTTTCGCCCGCTTCTCCGATTTTTATTGCTCCGCTACCTAGCACCAGGACCTTACGTATATTCCTGTTTCGAGGCATTGATTTTCATCACAAATGACATTTTGACTAAAACTATGAACATTAGGAATTAAATTTATATCTTTTCTATGATGCCACGATTCCATAAGTCTTTACCAGATCTTTAAACCTATCAAATACATACAAACAGTCGTCGGGACCTGGAGAAGCTTCAGGATGGAACTGTACTGCTATGACTGGCTTGTCCACGTGTTTTATGCCTTCAACGGTCTGATCATCTATGTTCTTAAACCATATCCTAAAATCAGTCTTATCCAGACTGTCTGACTCAATTCCATATCCATGGTTTTGACTTGTTATTATCGTGTGATCAGAAACCAAGTCCAAACAACTTTTGTTTTGACCCCTGTGTCCAAATTTTAGCTTGTGGGTTTTAGCTCCCCCAGCCAAAGCTAGAATTTGGTTGCCCAAACAAATTCCTAACGTAGGAATGGATCTTTCAATTAGCTCAGAAGCAGTTATTATGGTCTCCTTACAAACTATCGGATCCCCAGGGCCATTGCTCAGAACAACACCTGCTGGGTTATGCACCATTATTTGATCGATTGAAGAGTCCCAAGGCATTCTCACTACATGGAATCCGATTCTTAAAAGATTTCTGATAATGCTATATTTAGTTCCGGTATCAATTAATACGATTTTTGGAGATGCTGAACCTTTTCCATAATAAGTTGGCTTACTAATTGAAACCTCAGGCATAAAATTATAGGAATCATAATCAAATCTTTCATCGGCCCGGTCTCCCGAATTATCCATTACAATTTTGGCATTCATGACACCATTCGATCTAATCTTTTTTGTCAATTCTCTGGTATCGACATCACAAACTCCTGGAATTTTCTCGTCATACAACCATTGATCTAATGTCTTTTCACAAGTCCAGTGACTTGAGACATTTGACAAATTATTAACAATTATACCCCTTGTCTGAATTCTCTCAGATTCAAAATATTTTGGTAAACCGAATTCGTCTAACTCCTTCTGAGATGGAACGCCGTAGTTACCAATGGAAGGATATGTAAAGCATAATATTTGTCCCCTATAGGATGGATCAGTAAGTGTTTCAGTATATCCGACCATACCAGTATTAAACACAATTTCACCTGAAACATTTGTTGGAAAGCCAAATCCTTTGCCTTCAAAAATAGAACCATCATCAAGAATAAGTTTTGCTTTATAATCTGTAATTCTGTTCAAAAGAGTCGGAATTTCTTGTCCCTCACAAATCAAAAATTAAAATCATTTATAAATTTTTGTAAATGATTTTTCAGCAACTAATCCCCTTACTGTAATTATATTCTCTATCTCTCCACCTAATTTTTGCATTCTTTTCAGAGCTCACTATAGACCAAACAAATGAAAAAGATACAATAAAACAACCAATTGGGGTGCCCAAAAAGTAAACCGTTTTGTGAGTATTGGCTTTTTTCAATTGATAAAAATTTGTTGCATATATACTCAGTATGTTCAAGATTGTAAACAGCATTAAAATATTATAAGAAAGATCTTGATCCGCGAGTCGGACGTAGTATGCAACAGAACAATATATGAGAATTAGGAAAGGAAAAGACATTAAGAAAAATATCCCAGTGGTCATCAGTATCGAGTTTAATCGGTCAGTAAAGTATAAAGGAATAATCAATCTCTTCAATGAATTCCAAAGGGTATTAAAGTCACGTGCCCAATATGCTTCGAGTAAATCTTCACCACGGAACATTTTTAGTTTATATCCTTCTTCCTTCAATTTTTTCCCTAAAGCTCCGTCTTCAACTATTTCTGACTTGACAATAGCATGGGTGCCGACATTTTCATAGCACTCTCGAGTAATTACAAAAAAGCTACCAAACAAATATCCAATACTGACATTAGGATCATTTACCCTCATAGGAGAGTATCTAGAAAACATGAAAACTGATAGCACTGGCAATACCATTTTTACAATCAAATTTGGGTATTTCAAGTTTGGAACTGCCGTAATAACATCCATCTTTTCCTTTATCAGTGTACTTAACGAATCCCTAACACTTCTGTTTGAATGGATCGTATCAGCGTCCGTAAACATCAGGTATTTACCTTTTGAATTTTGATATCCGACGTAACAAGGCCAGTTTTTTCCAACCCAACCTGCCGGCTTTTCCCCTGCTTTGAGTATTCTAACTCTTGGGTCTTTGCTAAAATTTTCCATCATGCTCAATGTCGAATCGGTGGAGTTATCGTCTATAAGTAATAGTTCATAGTTTTTGATATTCTGATCGAGAAGACTTTGAATACATTTTTGAATATATTTTTCTTCGTTTCTAGCCGGAACAATCACACTAATTAATTCCCCCCCTACATCTAAAGTATTATCCGAATAGATTTTCGGGGATAATTCAAATGATCTTCTCAATACAGAAAAAAGATAAATCCATATCCCAAACGAGCCTAAAATGATTATGGATAAGAATATGTTAATTATCATGGAGATTTCCACCATTGAATCAACTTTCATTTTGGCATATAAATATAACACAATACTATCAGGAAATTAGTAAACATTTTTAAGTAAAACTTTTAATAAGCTTAGATAATGTTCAAAAAAATCAAGATCGATAAACGTACATTTAGTTTATTTTTACTTGTAATTACCACATTCTTCCTTTCTCAAAGTTACAGTGCAGCAACTACATATGCTCAAACGGAGTCAGGATCAGCTACTGGAGTAACAAAAAGTCCAACCGAATCAGTACTAGTTTGCGAATTTGTGCAATTTTGTTCAAATCCGGTAGAATCGAGTAGGAGTGACAATGAGACTGCCACTATTACCCCGGTTACACCAGAGACTGAAGCTCAAACAACACCAGAGACTGAAGCTCAAACAACACCGGAGACTGAAGCTCAAACAACACCAGAGACTGAAGCTCAAACAACACCGGAGACTGAAGCTCAAACAACCCCTGATTCATCGGAGCTCGTACCAGATGTTACATCAAATATTTCTTTGATAATGACTCCGGATTTGCCAGGTAATTTGGCAGAGGAAGACTCTCAAAACCCGGTTGGTCAGGATCTATCAAATGCTAGTGAAACTTCTCAAGTCTCGCTTAATGCTAGCGAAGATAGTCAAGTAGTAGTCCCTGAAAATGCTACGGTTATTACACCGGACGCTCAGGTCCCACTTGAGGTCATAGGTGAAAACATTTCTACGACTATTCAAGACGATAATGAAACAATCGCTGCAGGCAGTAGTTTGAATAATCAAACCGAGTTTGGAGAAACAGTTCCTCCCAACAATATAACAATGTCTATTGACGCGACCAATATGTCTCAGAACGCCCCACTGGATTTGACCATAGACACTACAGGTGCAAATGAGACCATAGACACTACAGGTGCAAATGAGACCATAGACACTACAGGTGCAAATGAGACCATAGACACTACAGGTGCAAATGAGACCATAGACACTACAGGTGCAAATGAGACCATAGACACTACAGGTGCAAATGAGACCATAGACACTACAGGTGCAAATGAGACCATAGACACAGTAATGCCTGCCGATACTGAAAATCAGAGCACAACATCCAATGAAGCCTTAGGCCCAGCCACTTCAAATATAGATCAACAAGGCAATGCATCTAATGTCAATGTGGTTCAACCCGCTTCTAGTCCAACCCCTCAAAATCAAACTGCTCCGGCCTCATTCTTGGATCCAATAATTAATCCATTTAAGGAACTTTTTGGAATTAAATAGTGTTCCAATACATTTCTTTTTCACTAATTGATACAACATGAGCGAAGTCGAGCATAAAATAACATTTGAGGAATTCAGCAAGGTTCAGCTAAAGGTTGGTAGAATTTTAAGTGCCGAAAATTTACCAGGATATAAGAAAATACTAAGATTAATCGTTGATTTGGGCGGAGAGAAAAGAGAAATCATGTCTGGACTGGCCAAGCATTATCAACCAGATGATATAGTAAACAAAAATGTCATAGTTTGTACCAACCTCGAGCCTAGGAATTTTGGAGATAAGGTTTCAGATGGCATGATCCTGGCTGCTTCAAACGAAAATGGAAGACCCATTTTATTAACAGTTGTAGAGGACATGAATCCAGGGTCACAAATTACCTAGCCCAAACGGACAGATTTTTCTGCCCTTAATTGAATTATTTTCTCACTAGGTTGATTTTTCAAGCCCGAAAATTTAGTTTCAGAAACGTGATTCCCCCCTTGCTAATTAGCTTTATATTCACAAATATTCATTTGGTTGACGTTGATTTATAAATCGCTAAAAGTAATAAGAGTTAGTTAAAACAAGAACACGCCAATCGTCTGGAAATCAGAATAACAGAAGGGTAATAGAGGAATCGTAACTATCGGAAACTCTAATACTATAACATTATAATTCATAGTAATCATTCATGAATAGTGGACAATGATTTCATTGATAATGATGATTATTATTCTGATAAGTCATTAATAAGGGAAAGAAGAATGCTTACAAAACATTTGTTTTTGCCCTCTGGCAAATTCATGTGGGAAATACAAAGCAGAAAAAACAATACTAGCTATTATGTTGACCATGCTCTAACATTCTGCTCCTGTAAGGGGTTTTATTATAACTACAGTAGAAATAAATGCTATCATTTATCAGATGTATCTAACCGCATCGAAAATTCAAATTTCACAATCTCTCTTTATGAAGACAGATATTACCATCAGTTTACTAAAAGAATAGTTATTGACATTATTTCTGACTAGCAGGAGATAATATCTTAATTTCAATTATATATTAGATAAGAATTCTATCGATCATGCATGATTACGAGAGTGTACTAATCGTAGGTTCGGGGGGTAGAGAACATGCTTTGGGTTGGAAGATTTCTCAAAATAAAAATATAAAAAAAGTAATATATGCAAATGGCAACGGTGGAACCAGACAGAACATTCAGATTTTGCCTAATGAAATAGACAAATTAGCACAATATGCAAAAGAAAATAGATTATTTACTATCGTTGGACCAGAAATTCCATTATCGTTGGGCATAGTAGATACGTTTAGTTCTCAGGATTTGCCTATTTTTGGTCCTACAAAAAGCGCTGCAAGACTAGAAACGAGCAAGGAATATTCCAAGCAGTTCATGAACAGGCATTCCATTCCAACTAGCGAGTTCAAAGTATTTACTGATGCTGGAAAAGCGGCAGATTATATCAAGAGAGTTAACTTTAATGCGGTCATAAAAGCTGATGGACTGGCAGCAGGGAAAGGAGTTTTTGTGAGTAACAACAAGACAGAAGCCATGGATGCAATTGATCAGTTGTTGAACAAGAAAATATTTGGTCAGGCTTCCGAAAAAATCATTGTAGAGAAGAAAATTACTGGAGATGAGGTTTCCCTTATGGCTATCTGTGACGGAGAATCTTTCATGATTATGGACCCCTGTAGAGATCATAAGAGAGTTTTTGACGATGATTTGGGTCCTAATACGGGTGGTATGGGCAGCTACTCACCTGTTCCTGACATAGGCGAAAACGATTTGAACGACATTTCGGATAAAGTGTTTAAGCCTGTGATCAACGGAATGGAAGCCGAGGGTAATCCATTTCATGGTTTTCTTTATGCGGGCATCATGATTGAAAAACACACCGGCAAACCTTTTGTTTTAGAATTTAATGCCAGGATGGGGGACCCCGAGTGTCAACCTCTAATGATGAGAATGCAATCTGACTTGTTTGAATTTATAAAGGCAGCTAAGAATAATTCCCTAGATTCTATGCAACCATTTGAGTGGAAGGATATGTTTTCTACTTGTGTTATAATGACATCCAAGGGATATCCTGACAAGTACCAAACAGGATACGCAATAAGGGGTTTGAGCGAGGCGCCCGACAACAAACTTATGATTTTTCATTCTGGAACAAAATTAAACCAAGATAATGAACTTGTGACTTCAGGAGGGCGGGTATTGGGAATAACATCACTAGGGAAGTCAATGGATGAGGCAATGACTAAATCTTATGAAAAAGTGCGAGAAATATCGTGGGGAGATAATCAGCAACATTATAGAACGGATATTGGCAGAAAGGCCTTACAAGCCGGATAAGTAACTCAATCCAAATTTATCAATCCTTTATTTGAAATTAATGTATTCATTTTGACATCTTGAGCATTACATGATATTTTTTCCAATCTGATCTGGAAATCATATCCGAGACCTACCAAAGTCATCTCTTGATAAGCGTTAGAATTAAAGAACCTGTCATAATAGCCTTTACCATATCCAATCCTGTTACCGGTCATGTCAAACACAACACCCGGCGTTATCACAATATCAAGACAATGGTTCATATTTTCACTAGTTGCCTCAGGTTCCATTATACCATATTTTCCAATTCGAAGTCTATTACTTGGATCGTATTTGAAAAAAATAATTTGCTCGTTTATTATTGTAGGAAGACATACTGTTTTTAAATTCAAAATGGCTTGAGAGATGATTCGAAAGGTTTGGACTTCACTTAGAATAGGATAATACAAACCAATAACTTTGCTTTCTTTAAAGAGCCTTGAACCAAGAAATATTTGCTGAGCGGACCAGCTTCTAATAAAACAATCATAAGACGGCAAATTCTTTCTTATAAGGAGATATTTCTTTCTTAAGACCTCTTTAGAAGGTACCATTTTTTACTTTGTATATGCCTTAGAGGCCTCGACTGTATTACGCAGAAGCATGCAAATGGTCATCGGGCCCACTCCGCCAGGCACGGGAGTAATGAAGCCAGCTTTCTCCTTTACCATTTCATAATCCACGTCTCCACAAAGTTTGCCCTTTAATCTATTTGTTCCGACATCTACAATTGTTACGCCGGGCTTGACCATATCATGTGTTAATACAAATGAATCCCTATTCCCCACAGCGGTAATAATTATGTCTGCATTTTGCGAGAAAAACTTGAGATTCTTAGTATGGGAGTGAGAAATAGTAACAGTGGAGTTTTTTCTCAATAACAATGATGCCAAAGGCTTTCCCACCAAGTTACTTCTGTTAATAATCAATGCATTGGTCCCATCCAATTGAATTTCATAATACCGGAATAGTTCCATTATTCCGAGGGGAGTACACGGTATCAGATCTGTTTTATTGTTAAGTAACAAACCAGAATTGGTATAAGTAAGTCCATCCACATCTTTCTTAGGATCCACCATGTTGATTACATGATATTGATCCAGGTGATATGGTAATGGCAATTGTATTAATATTCCATGAACAGCAGAATCCTGGTTAAGCTGTTCAATTAATCTAATCAAATCGGTCTGCGAAATATCTCCATCAAATCTATAATCGAGGGTTCGTATCCCTATCGATTTGGCAGCTTTTTGTTTGTTGTTCACATAAACTAATGATGGCGGATCGGATCCGACAAGGATTGTAGCCAGACAAGGAATCACACCTTTTGCTACTAGCCCAGAAATTTCATTTTTTAGACTATTTTTTATCTGATTTGATACCGCTAATCCATCGATTATCTTAGCCGTCAATATATCCACTTTATTATAAAATTGATATAATTTTAGTTTTATTGATTAAAAATAATTATAAAATTAAATGGTGGGATTGAAAATGATAGAGTGAACTCAGTACTTGCTTGCTTATTTGAGTTTAACTTTGATTTTTGGAGAGTCTGATATGTTTTTTAATTTGGCTACGGCTATTTCGCCTGCTTTTCGACCAGATAAAAGCATCAATCCAAACGTTGGTCCCATTCTTGGTAACCCATATGTTTCAGTTACAGACATGCCCGCTGCAATTAATCCGGGGTAGACCTCCCCGGTGGAATGTACAACTCCATCTTCGCCACCTTCTACCCACATCGGATTCATTCCTTTCCAATCAACCAGACCTCTATGCATTAATCGTTTTACTGCCACAGAGTCGTGACCTGTAGCATCAATTACTATCTTACTCTCAAAGGCCACTGGGTCCACACAAGTAATATTTCTAGGTAGTGCGGATACGGGCATCCAGTTAATAACTACTCCACATACTTTTTTATTTTTCAAAACAAGATCATCAAATTTGGTTAATTGTAGGAATCTGACTCCGGAATCACATGCTGCAGATATTAATTTAGAACAGGCATCAGGGCCCCAAGCAGCATACAAATTATCATTGATTTTCCTATATGGAACTCCTAATTCATCCCAAACTTTTTGGGCTGGTGCTCTCACTGTGACTGGGTTCATCATGTATCCACCGACCCAATAACCGCCACCAAGATAATTATTTTGTTCAATTATCAAGGTACGAGCTCCGCTTTTTGCTATTTCTCTTCCAGCTGATAACCCTGCTGGTCCAGCACCCAAGATTATAACATCAGAATCGCTGTATTCTTGAATAGTTTCAAAAAACATAGAAGCAATGGAACGAGTAATCTCCTTTTCACTCACATCTGCAAATATTTTCTTGTCCATATGACAAGTTCATTGTGGTAATATTAATACATTTTTCAACAACTATATTTTCCATAAATCTACTAACTAAAACTTGAAAGCTGTGAAAACCTCCTGTTTCGTAAGTACCTGGTACCAGTTTAATTGATAGAATAAGGAATTCATTTAGCTCAAAAAGATTCAAGCGATTATTGATAAGAAAAAAAAGATGGTCCGGATCCTAGTTTTCTATCCTGTTTTTTCTCTTGCCATAGAGCACATAACATAAAATTATGATACCTATAGAAAACAACGTAATAACAGAAATGAGAGGAATGTACTTGGAAAGTGTTTCTGACAAGCTGTCCCAAGAATTTCCCAAAAAGTAACCCGAATAAACTAAAATTAAGCTCCATATAAGAGAACCAAAAAATGTAAAAGTTACAAATTTTGCGAATGGCATTCGGGCTATCCCCGCTGGGACACTAATCAATTCTCTAACACCCGGAGCCATCCTTCCTAAGAATACGGCATAAATACCATATTTTTCAAACCATCTTTCAGCAATTTGGATTTTTTTCTCACTTACAAAAACATACTTTCCAATTTTGATTATGGCAATCCTTCCAATCTTGAAAGAAATTATATATATGACGATTGCTCCTAGAGTCGCACCTATGGTTCCCGATAAGGCCATAAAAAAAGTCTCGATATAGGTAAAATTAGATTTGAACCCTACGAATCCTGCGAGAGGAAATATTAATTCACTTGGAATAGGTGGAAACATAGTCTCGGCAAAAGCAGCTATGAATATTCCGAGATATCCGTATGAGGACACTAGAGATGTTATAATATTAATGATATCCAGCTTTACTCATAAGAGAGTAGCAGGGTTAATTTAATTAATTTTTGGTATATTTGAAAATTTGAAAATAAGATTAATAAGGTAATAATACTACCTGAATTTATTGAGCGATAAGAAATGTGCACTTTGTTCGATCACCCTTCCCAAGGAATCGCATGTAAGTATCTGCAACGATTGTTTAAAGTGTGCTGACTGTTGTGTAGGTCTGGAAAAGTTGTAGACTGCGGTTATGTGAGTTCTACGATCTTTAGCGTATCAGTTAATGTGATTATTCCAATTACATTCCCCTTCTCACTAACTAATACACATTTGGCAAATCTTACTAATGAGACAAGTGCTTTCGCAGGGGTTGATTCATCTACAAGAGGAGGAGGCGGTTCCATGACAGAACCAATTTTTACCAAGTGTATGTCTTTATCTGTATTTTCTATCATTATTTTGGCTAAATCATCTTCAGTCAATATGCCAACTAATCTCGTCCCGTTGAAGACAGGCATTTGACTGATACTGTGGTCACGCATTGTTAGAATAGCTTTGCTCAAAGATTCTTCGCTTTGAATTGTTATGAGATCTTTATTGCATATATCACCGGCTTTTATAGAAGCATTGCTCTCCATAGAGAGCAATATTTCGAATATTCTTTTGGCAGTATCATAGCTAGGTTTACATCTCCCAGACTCGATTTGGTTTACCATAGATGTACTGATTCCACATAATATTGCTAACTTCTTCTGGGTCACTCCTAATTTTAGTCTGGCTTGTTTGATATAATCAAGTCTAGGTAGCATGCCTATAGTCTATTGCTCTCAACGATTAATAATTCTATAAGCTACTAAAAGATTTACAACATTTAACAGACTAATAACACTTACAATGCGACGGCCGGGATTTGAACCCGGGTTACCAGATTGGCAATCTGATGTCCTAGACCAAACTGGACGACCGTCGCATTCGTGACTTTTTATAAAAATCTAGGTTATATTAATTATATGGTAGGTCATATTTGCATCCTCATCGGATATACATTATTTCACAAGTTTCAGCATTGCGTATTTAAAATTGAGATCCCAAGCATCAGTTGTAAAAGACAAATAAACTGTTCTATGGCATTTTCATAAGGGCTGGGTAAGGATCTGGAAAACCGCACGAAGTTAAAATTCTATCTCATGGGTAGGTTCTAATATTTTTTCTGTACCAGTAGGTTTTTTCATAACATTATACTCTTCAAAAAGTGCATCAAGAGTATCCTTCTTTACAAAAAATTCCTTTTCAATGAATTCGGTATCATGATTGTCATTATATTCTCGAATCAAGACTTTAAAAACGCCTTTCTTTATCTCCCTCACCAAGAAATCGGCATTTTCCCCCTCATAATTAAAGTAGGTCACATATTCAGAAATAGGTACTTCCAATTTCCCCCAAATAAAGTCAAAAATTAACTAATATTAGTGTATCAGGTTTCAAATGATAAGGTATATAACCATCTCTTAATCCGAATCTAGATCTAAAGTCTTCAAAATCTTTTAAATTTTAAATAGTAAATACTGCTTGTAAAGATATGCATAAGAAAGATGCTGAAAAACCACCAATGGTACTAATTTCAGGATCATGTCTCAACTTCAGAAAAGAGAGAGAATACATAATGGAACTAGTGGGCGAATTAGAGTGGGGCTGTCATTATCAATCTAAGGTAGAATGCTCCTCTGTGGGAAAGACTATGGGTTGGGATTTCTTTAATTTATACATTGAAATGGAGTTTATAACTACCTTATCGCAGGTGCATCCTAAAATGCTTAAAGAAGAGGGGAACATTCTAGAGCAGCAGTTCTTGCTGTGGCTTGAAAAGCAATTTAAAAAGATGAAAAAAGAATATCACCTCAAACTCGTTGAAACCCCATATAATGAATCAAAAGGGTTTAGGATAAATCCTGAAAGCTATAGAACAGAAGAAACCTTGTGGGATCTGAGATAGGAATCCCTTATTTACCCGCTGTAGATTGATTATTTAAGAGTACAAGAATTGGCGAAAGATTGAACTCGATAATAGTTTCTCATGAATCTGATGTCGACGGGATATTTTCTGCATCAATAGCACTCATGAGATATCCTCAATCCAAATTGATTTTTTCTTCTTATGGCAGGGATAACTTTTTGCGCGTTTCAGATCTAATTTATAAAGAAGTTGTTGCAACTCAGGGAAGTGGCATAGTCATCTTTACTGATTTGGGCCTTAATGAAGAATCGATCTCGACTATGTCAGACACGTTTAGTTTCCTCAAATCAAACTCATGGTCCGTTCTTTGGATCGACCACCATGATTGGTCAGAGAGCGCTGTGAACTTATTTGACAAGGACACTGCCCTTCAATTGGTACTTGACAGAGGTGGGAATAAGTGTGCTTCTGAATTGATATACGAACACCTTCTGTTTGGTAATAACAGAGCAAAACAGTTAGCTAGTATTGCGCATACCTCAGATTATCTTTTAAAGGATCAAGAAATACCTCCCCTACCCGAGTTGATAGTATATTATAGGTCTCTTTCGAATTTCTATTCAAAGCTTACTACTTTGACTAAGAGAGTTTCTGACGGGACATTGTGGGATACCGAGATGCAGTCAGATTTTAATGTTTATGTCAACCTTCGCAATGAGGCAAAATCAAATTCCCTAAAAATGATTAGAATTCAAGAGTTATCTGGTGGACTTAAGATGGCAGTAATACCTGTATCCTCCTATATACAAACGAGTTTGTTTTCGGAAGAAATATTCCAAAAAACAGCTGTAGATGTAGCATTCTTCTTTAATAAAGAAGCTAAGGTTAGCATCCGAAGAAACAATCCCATAATTAAATGCAACATGATAGCAAATCAACTCATGGAAGGAGGTGGCCACGAATACGCGGCAGGTTGTAAATTGAGATCTGATCCGGGTCAAATTGATAAAGTGTTAAAAGAGCTTCAAAATTCTACTGAAACTTGGCTAAGAAAAGAAAATAGAATATAAAAATTTATTGAGTTAAAGATACCTCAATATAAACATCCTCGGGGATCTTAAGACGCATTAATTGTCTTATCGATCGGTCATCTGCCCCCAAGTCAATTACACGTCTATGGACCCTTAACTCATACTTATCCCAAGTATTAGTCCCTTGTCCGCATGGTGACTTTCGGGTAACGACCCTCATCTTTTTTGTAGGCAATGGGTGAGGTCCTTTTAGACGTATTCCGTTTTTCTCCCCCATATCCTTAATTTCAGTACATACACTTTCCAATGTCAATAAGTTTGTGCTTGTGAGTTTAATTCTGGCTTCTTGAGGCATCTATCGTCACTTATTTCTTGTTTGGATCGTGTTTTTCTGTAATGTTCTTTACGATTCCTGCTGCAATAGTTGTTCCCATATCCCTTAATGCAAATCTCCCAATTTCAGGGAATTCCTTAAATGTCTCTATTGCCAATGGTCTTACGGGCCTAATTTTTACAATAGCAGCATCTCCTGTTTTCAAAAACTTTGGCTTTTCTTCCACAATTCCACCAGTCTTGGGATCTATCTTAGCCACAAATTCTGATATTGTAGCTGCAACTTGAGCCGTATGAGCATGCAACACCGGCGTATAACCTGGTGCCATTGCAGTAGGGTGATGAATAACAATAATTTGTGCTTCAAACTCTTTAGCAACACTGGGCGGATTATCAATATTCCCTATAATATCGCCTCTATGTATGGCCTTTTTATCTACACCTCGCAGATTAAATCCAATATTATCTCCAGCTTCGGCATAATCCATCTGCGTGTGATGAGTTTCAATGGATTTTATCTCACCAGGTACACCAGAAGGCATCACAATAACCTTTTCGTTTGTTTTCATTTTACCCGTTTCGACTCGTCCAACAGGGACCGTACCAACACCCGTTATCGTATAAACATCTTGAACTGGAATACGCAATGGCTTATTGATAGGTTTTTCAGGAGGTGTAAAAGAATCTAATGCCTCTGCGAGTGTAGAACCCTTGTACCAGGCCATATTTTCAGATTTTTTTACAAGGTTATCACCCTTCCAGGCAGAAACTGGAATGAAGTTTACTTTAGCCGTATTATAGCCTACCATTTTCAACATTTTTTCAACAATTTCCTTCACTTCATTAAATCGGGCTTCGGCATAATTTACATCATCCATTTTGTTTAAAGCAACTACTATTTGTCCTACACCTAGTGTCCTGGACAAAAAGGCATGTTCTCTTGCTTGACCCCCTGGTTCGGTGGCTGCTTCTGTTTCTCCCGGCTTTACTGAGACTACTAGAATTGATGCATCAGCTTCAGAAGCTCCCGTAATCATATTTTTGATAAAATCTCTGTGTCCTGGTGCATCTATCAACGTATAGAAGAATTTGGGAGTTTCAAATTTCTGAAATGCCAAATCAATGGTGATACCCCTTTCTCGTTCATCTTTTATGCTGTCCAAAACCCAAGCATATTTGAAGGTATCACCCTTCCCAGTTGCTTCTGACTCTTTTGCAAAAGAATCAATCGTTCTTTGATCTATGACACCTAAATCGACCATTAAATGACCAACAGTAGTTGATTTACCATTATCGACATGTCCTGTAACCACCAAATTCATATGTGGTTTTTTACTTGCGCTCATAAAAGATAAAAATCATTCAGGGGTTTATTTGTATTTCGCTATCTTATTTTTAATAACGTTTTGAAATCATAATAAACGATTATTGAACAAATCAGAAAACCATTAGACCAATAAAAATATTTAAGTGTCGTCCGGGAACTGCGGTATGAATCGATAAGACATCTCATAACCAAAATGACGAATTGGTAGAGAACTAATCTACGCCTATAACGACAACTTTTCATGAAGAAAAAGAACCACTGCCAGCCAAAGTTGATAGGATGAAAGGATATGGATTATTCATTATGCCCTCTTCCCTCTCTATTTTCTGTTATAAGCATCCTCTAACCGAACTATGTCGGATTCATCAAATTCGCCCATGGAAATTTCCAAAATGGTAGATGGGAATTCCAAATTCTTAACCCTGTGCTTTGAACCTCTATTAATGAAAATCACGTCGTTTTCCTTAAGAATACTTTTATTATCATCAAGTTCGACAGAAATGGAGCCCTTGAGAACTTTCCACCATTCTTCTCTCATATGATGATACTGTAAGCTGGTTTGAGAGTGTGGATTCAAGTATAATAACTTGACGGTGCATTTTTCATTTTCAACAAATTTTTCAAATTTTCCCCAGGGCCGATTCTCCTCATAAACCTCAATCATGTTTCTAGATAGTAATTGATATTATGTTATTTAAAAATAAGCGGTGTTCATTCTAGACCATTGACCTCGGCACATTATTCCTAAAGAAATGAGGCTAATATTAGGACCTTGTACATCGCAATAATTTAGAATCAAATGATTTGCAAAATGATGCTAGCGGATTGATATCAATGAATCATCGAGTGTCCCAAAGCATTGGATAAATAGATTATTACTTCTCTTATAGATCCAGGTAGAGAATTCATCGAATGTAAATACTCTTTGATGCTGGATTGCAATAGGAACATAGCCTCCAAAAGTTATAACTTGGATTACGACGAAATCTTCATTTACGATTGCAAGTTCTTGCTCTCCATAATCACTTACCTCATCAAGCAGAGTAGTGTAAAGTATCACGGGCTTGCCTGTTTCCGCAACGGTCTGAGAAAGGTCCATCAACTTCTCTCTGAAATTGTCAATAAGACAATCTTCAAAGGACATTTGTTTACTTTCCTGCAGTTTCCGCATCTTTTTCAAGCGATCTTGTTCAATTAAAAGAATTTATCTACATTAAAGATCATTACATTTGACTTTTAACTAATAATTTTTACACACCATAGCCATCTATTTTTCAATCTCTTAAAAGGTATCGCAGTCATAAACAAGAAATTCACTCAATGGTGTTGACTTATCCTTCCCGTGAGCCTTTCAGACTTGACTCGCTCTCTCCTCTATATTACTGGCTTGCTCTACGATTCTTCACACAAATCTCAGAATCCGGATAGAATACTTCAATGATTTTTTAGTTCACCCTTACTCTGTCAAAAAGGTGATTCAGGCCCATGAGATCAGCATAAAGGAGAATAATTTCTATCTCAAAGGGCAATATATAAAATTTTTTGACATCGAATTTTTGAATGCAGTAGTCTATTCTTGCGATATATACTATCTAAGAAATCATAGTATGTAAATCATTATTTCTCTACCATCGAGCTCTATCTTTTTAGATCCCCTATCTCCCTTGGTTTTCTCTGAAAATTCAATCTTGCTTACCCGGACCAGGTTCTGCAGATCTATTTCGAAATCACGTAATCTTGTAATTTCTTCTGGAGAAAAATTGGAAATATATGCAGTATCCAATATCTGGGTAGGCGAATACCCTAATTCTTTTCGAAGTTGCTGAATGTTTCGAGCCAAGTCCTTAACCAGGCCTTTTATTACCAATTCCTCGTTTCTAGAAGTATTAAGCAGGAGGACTACATTCTCTTTCTCTCCTACCACATAACCGCTAGATGGGACAAATGCAAAATCCATGTCTGTAATATTCAAATCTATTGACTTACTTGGAGAATAATCGAAAGGATAAAACCCATTCTCCTTGAGTTGTTTGAGGATTTGGATTTTATCTGCACTTTCAAACTTTTCAATTAATATGCCAATATCACCTTTAACGATCTTGGCAACACTTTTTCTGTTTATGGTAATTGTAGGGATTATTGGGGCTTCAGAATTCAATAAACTTAAAATTTTTTCAACGACATTATCTGTTCTGAGCTCAATAACCTCAACATTTTCAACGTTCATCTGTTCTTTTAACAATTCTTTTATTCCCTCCACTTTTAGAAATTCAATTTCATCGATGTAAATCTGAGCTGACTCCAACGGCCACCTCCTTTTCAGCTTGTGTCGGTTTCTTAATGAAAATGATAGCGATGATATCTCCTTAATCTTATCAAATGCACCTTCAACTTTTTTACTAGATATCAAAGATAATTCGTCACCGATAGGCAGATTTTCCATTAGAATCGAATCAAACTGTTTAAAACATGATTGATATAGGTATTCGGTTAGAAAGGGGCAGATAGGATGAAGTATTATATCAATTGTTAATAGACATCGAGATAAGATTCTATATACTGTAAACCTCCTTTTCTGGTTATCCAGATCATCGCTCCAAAGATCATATCTTATCAAGGGGACATAGGTTTGACTCAATGAATTTATTACAAAGTCTTCAACCGCGTGAGAAGCTTCATGAAACCTGCAGTTATTTAACAAGCGAGCATAATTATCGATCAGGTCCTTTAGCTTTGTTAAGATCCATATGTCTTGACTCCTCAGTGAAAGGTCGTTTGTATTCCAACCCGCCCTTGAGTACCAATCACTGAACTTGAATTGATCGTAGGCCGCATTTTGTTGATAATAAATGTGTAAGAAAAAAAGCGTGCTTAATACCTGATGAGGTCTCGAAGACATTTCCTTCGTGTCAAAATTCAAAGGCTCTATTGGAGAAGATTTCCAAATAAAGTAAAGTCTTACTAGGTCCACAGGATTGTCGAGTAAGAGAGATTGCGCATCAATAACATTACCCAGACTTTTGCTCATCTTATTCCCTTTATCATCTAAGACATGACCTGTGAACAGGAATGACTGGAATGGTGCTTGAGGACCTTTCTTGAAGATAATATTTAACATTAATAAGGTATATGCCCATCCTCGGGTCTGGTCAATTCCCTCTGTCAAAAATTCAGCTGGAATTAATGTATCGTATTCCTCATCAGAAAGTGACGAATAAGGGGCACTTCCGCTATTATGCCACGTGTCTAAAACAAATAATTCTCTTTTCATTTTGTTTTGACATTTGGGACAATTAATTAAGACTTCATCTATCCATGGTCTGTGTAATTCAAAGTTTTCTCCATCCGGTAAATACGAGGCTCTTGAAATAATTGCTTCCCTGGAGAACAATCCCTCCATAAAAGAGCATTTGGTACATTTCCAAATTGGAAGTGGTGTACCCCATACTCGTTCCCTCGAAATACACCAAGGGACCTTTTCCCTAATAATCTCAAGAAACCTATTTTTCGGTTGCTCATAAAAATAATTTACTTTTGAGGCAGCAACAATGGGTTGATCTAATAAAACATCAATCATATAGAAATATTCCTTTCTTGCCAACCAAACTATTTTGTGATGAGATCGCCAGCATGTTGGATATTTATGAGTTAGTTTTCCGATTTTTACTACCGAATTTGTCATTTCCATGTCACTAACAACAATCGAGTCCACGTCTCTTACGAATTGATTTTCGTATTTGCCTGCATCTTTAGTAAAGAACACCTTGTCATCAATGGGAACAAAGATTGGTATTTTTCGTTTACTTGCTATTTCAAAGTCCTCTTCTCCATTGGCCGGCGATAAATGAACAATTCCACTACCTGTAGTAACATCAACAAAATTTTCTGCGACTACAAAATGGATTTTTCCCTGGGATGCGAGACTACTCAAGCCAGGTATCTTATTTAGTAGGGGATGAATATAGTAATGGCCTTCTAATTTCATACCCAAGAATGTATCGACTACCTCATAATTTTCAACCTTCAAATCGGCCATTAATTCTTTAACCCGATTTTCAGAAACAATCCATTTTTCATTTTTGTCTTTGAAAGCCAGCTTTATAGTTAGGTATCGAGCCTCTGGATTTACACCCACCAATTCGTCGGTAATTAATGTAAAAGGCATCGTCGTCCATACCACAAGGAAAGTTTCTGAATCTTTTAGTTTTACCTTATAATAGAATGAAGGATCTTCGACCTGCTCATAACTTTGATTGATTTCAGCATTGCTTAACGAAGTCTGACAAGAAGGACAATATGCTACAACTCGAAACCATTCCTTCAGTAACCCGTCCTCTAGTGCCTTGCTAATGTATTTCCATTCTCTTTCAATATATGCATCAGTATAAGTCCAGTAGCCATTATCATAATCGAAAGACATCCCAATCAAATTATCTACTTCTACCCATTTTTTGTTATAATCAAGAATTAATTTTTTACATGTTTCGACAATCTTCTTGATTCCAACCTTTCGAAGATTATCAGATTTATTGCCTGTTAAGCCTAGAATCTTCTCTGCTTGAAGTTCCACCGGCAAACCTTGAGAATCCCAACCAGGTTGAAATTCCATTTTCTTTTTTTCTATAGTAGATTTTCTGAACCATAGATCTTTAATTATCCTACCTCTAATATGGCCCAAGTGTGGTTCTCCATTCATCGTAGGAGGCCCTTCTACGTAGCCTATCGTCTTTTTAAAATTTTTAGAATCTCTAAGATATTCCTTAATGTTTGTTCTTATCGCGGGATCAGCATAATATGCTCTAACTTGGTTTTCAAAAGTCTTTAGCTCAAATTTATCCCCCAATTTCATACTATATCAAAAATCAAAGGTCCATCCATTCTTATATTTTTGGAAAATACTCAAACATGCTCTCATGTCCCAAAAAACCCAACTTGATTAAAGCGCCAGGGAATGAGGTGTTAAGATGATTTGACGATTTGATATGACGATTAAAATCAATTGAGCTTTTGTCATCCTTGTACCTCTATGTGAAACTCAAGAATGAAAGATAATTGTGAAGCCTGTTCTTGATAAGAAGTGGTTGGATGCAAATTCTCTTACAAATAGAATTATATTAAAATTGTAAAAATCTATTATTATGAATAAATTTAGTCAAATCGGAGCAGGAAAGAATCCGCCTGGTGACATTTATGTAGTAGTTGAAATTCCTAAAAACAGTAACATCAAATATGAATTGGATGAAGAAACTGGAATTTTATTTGTAGACAGAAAGCTACATACTTCCATGGTATACCCGTTTAATTACGGATTTGTCCCCCAAACTAAGGAAGAAGATGGAGACCCAATAGATATCCTGATATTGAGTAACGATCAATTTTCCCCCCTTTCAGTAGTCAAATCAAAGCCGATTGGCGTCTTGATCATGGAGGACGAAGAAGGAAAGGATTCCAAAATAATAGCCGTACCTCATGAAAAGATCGATTTTGATTATTCCAGGTTCAACGAAATAGATCAATTGGATAGCCGAACCTTGGATAAAATAAAGCACTTTTTTGAGCACTATAAGGAATTAGAAAAAGGCAAGTTTGTAAAAGTAGCCGGCTGGGAAAATAGCAAGGTGGCTGAGCGGATAATTAAGGAGGGAATTGACAGGTTCAAGATGGAATCATAGGGCCTTGAATTGTTCACTCCAACGCATATAAGCTCTAACCATATCTGAACTCACACTGGGTTTCCTAACTTTAAACATTTCTTTGAAGTCTGCCAAATTTAATTCCCGTGGTAAATCATCTTCTACCAATGGTTCGCCTTTTTCAAAGAGTTCATTTACAACCCTTAGTTGTGCAGACTGACAAATGTCTTTGATGTCACTGGCACTGTAAGCTTCCGATAATCTTGCCAATTCATCTATCTTAAGTAATGGATCTTTTGTAAGTTTTGAAACATACTGTTTGAAAAGGTTCCGCCTGGAAGCCATATCTGGAAGAGTTACATAGATCCTCTTTTGAAACCTTCTCAAAAATCCAGATTCAAGACTCCAAGGTTTGTTGGTTGCCCCTATTACATAAAGGAACGATTCTTTAGATTTTCCATTAATTCCATCCATTTCGGTCAAAAATTGATTCTTTACACGAACTTCTCCTCCAACCTCTCCGTTCCTAGTCCCCAGAAGAGAATCTATTTCATCAATAAATAGCAATATTGGAATTTTTTCTTTCTGATGCAATGCTCTCGCAAAGGTAAATAATTTTGAAATATTTTTTTCTGCTTCTCCTAACCATTTGCTCATCATTGAAGCCGCATCAATATTTATGAAATATCCGTGTATCTCAGCGGCAGCGGCAGCTGCAAGTAAAGTTTTTCCGCAACCAGGCGGTCCAAAAAGCAAAATACCTCTGGGCCAACCTAGCGGGAATAAATCAGCACGTTTTGTTGGGTACACAATGGACTCACGGATGGCTCTTTTTGCATCTTCAAGCCCCACTACTTCTTTCCAACTCACCATTGGTTTTTCCTTTAGAATGAGGTTTTGTAGCTCTGAACTTAACTCTTGAATTTTGTTTAAATCTGTAGATTGTGAATTCTGCCGTCCATGCTGAATATCATTGTGCAAATTTGTTCTGTTTGAAGGAATAACTGGATTAATTCTTGAGGTCATCTTCGGCGATGGGTTATCCGTTATACCATTTCGGTTTAAATCAGGTTCAGCTGAAGAATTCCTATCATCTTCTAGTATGCCATTTGCCATTTGTATGGCCTTTATCCTATTCTGATAAGCACCTGCCCGCTCAAGATAGACCCTATTTAGTTTGTACTCTGGATAGATCTGTACTAACTTAATTAATGCTTCACTAGCCCTTTGATAAGAGTTTATCGCTGATGAATGAGATCCTTGAGAATCCAGTTTGATTGCTTCGGCGGCAAATTTGCTTGCAGTATTCTCTAATTCCTGTGGCGCAAGTGTCATAGTATTATGTTCTCATGTTATATTTCTAATTTGTTTGATAGGATATGAAGTAAATAGTTTTAATCAAAAGAATAAAAAAAAATAAACCTTTTTGTAGATAATTAGAAATGAATTGTAGTTGTTTTTTTTTTAATTATTAATATAAAAATTTTGACAAACGATCTTACTATCCTTTATAATACAATAAATATCATGATGTCACCTGGTGGTCATGTAAATAACGAAATTCTTGGTGGTTTAGAAGAATTGGGATTAACGAAATACGAGGCATCAGCTTATTATTGTCTTCTTGGAAAGGGTATGATTTCAGCAACTGAAATAGCATATTCCTCAAATTTGCCACGGACAAAAATTTACTTTATATTGAAAAAACTGGAAAAAAAGAATCTGGTTTTCATAAATTACCAAAAACCATTAATGTTTAGAGCTCTTTCTCCAAAGGATTCTTTTGACCATATATTAAGCAAGTATGAAAATAGGATAAG
This sequence comes from uncultured Nitrososphaeraceae archaeon, assembly GCA_963759575.1. Classification (GTDB taxonomy): domain Archaea; phylum Thermoproteota; class Nitrososphaeria; order Nitrososphaerales; family Nitrososphaeraceae; genus Nitrosocosmicus. The sequence continues at coordinate 525,116 of CAVWZU010000002.1, forward strand.
GAGTTTAAAAAAAATAATAGATACGCTCCAGCAGATTAATGAAAATGGATTGAAGGATAAGGGAATTGAAGAGAAAAGATACCTAGTCTTAAATCAATTTTCCACAGACAGAAAGATTATTGAATTGATAAAAAATACAAATGAATCAATAGACATCTCTCTAAATCATTGGGGTAGTGTGATTCTAAATGCCTCTAAGGAAGAAATATTGAAGGCCATATATAGAGGTGTAAAAGTAAGAATCCTGTTTGACTTTATGTGCCACTCTGATTCAATAATTCTACCTAACGCTATTGATAAGAAATGTGCAAAAATTAGTACAAATATGTTTATCTTTGATAATAACAGTATGATAATAATTAATAACGAAGGTACTAAATCAGCGTATTTCAATTCTCATGAAATTTTTGTTCCCACCTTGATTAGCCAGTTCAACGATACGTGGGTCAAGATGGAAACAACATCTTTAGAAAATAGTAAAATAGAACCCATCAATTTATGATTGGTTCATTAAATTAATTAATCAGCTAATCAATTAATTGTATCATATTCCTTCATTACATAGGGCAATTCAGTCAAAAGGTCAGAAGCAAGCATGTGAAATCCAATCTTATTCGATAATCGTGATGCCGCTTTTCCGTTGAAAAATAAACCCAGTAAACACGAATGTAATGATCCATATTTTGTCCTGAACCCAGTAATTAATCCTGAAAGTATATCTCCTGTACCTCCTACGGTCATTGATGGGGTTGCTCTTTCTATAACAAAAGTTCTCACCCCGTCAGAAACTATATTCTGATATCCCTTTAGTACAATTATCAAGTCAAATTCCTTTGCTTTTCGGGATACCAATTCGATCTGCTCAGACAAATTTGTGGTAGGACTATCGCCAAACAGCCGTTTGAATTCTCCAGCATGAGGGGTAACTATAGTCTCGTTCTTGGATATACTTGATAGTATCTCAGGAATTAGAGCCCCAGCGTCAATTACCAGACGAGAATCGCCCTCCAAGAGCTCTTGTATAAGCAAAATCAACGGTTGTGGTTTAGATACGGTCAATCCCATCCCAATCGCTGATGCATTAATTTTTTTTGGCAGGGTATTTAAAAGCCTTCTAACTGATCCAGTAGTTAGTTTATCATCTGGAAATGGCAAGATTATGAGATCTGGAGAAAAAATTCGGGATGAAACTAAGTTAATCTTTGGAATAGCAGTATAGACCAAGTCAGTCCCACTTCTTAATGCTGCTAGAGAGGATAGCAGAGGAGCTCCATGATAGATTCTGCTCCCACCAACTATCAGGGCTATACCGTTCTCACCTTTTCTTGAAAAGATATCTCGCGGTTTAATAATTTTTCTGATAAGACTATCATCAACTATAGAGTAGTTTTTCATCTTGGATTAATATTAAAGAGAAACATCATAATAATTAGGTTTAATGACGATTAAATAGAAATATAGGATCATCCTATATAATGATTGGAGTATTGAACAAGAAGGAAAAGGGTACACTTAAAGATCCCCCTAAAGAGGATACAGATCAAAAATTCACCGTTCCCTTAGAAATCGATACACATTATCAATTGTATGGTAAGCATATGTGGGACGTCAATTACTTTGAAAAATGCCCTCGGTGTGATAAACGAATTGACGAGTTTGGCTATTGTGCTTGTACCGGTTTTGCAGAATAGTCAATTTCTTTTACTTGACCAAATTGGCCTAATTTTTGCTGGGTAGATATGTAAGGAGGTAATTCGTATATTTCTAGACGTATACGGATTGGACAATAATTATATAGCTGTTTAAAGAGATATTAAGTATGAGTAACGAAGTTATGGGTGCGGTAACGTACGAATGTATGTCATGTGGCACTAACGTAACAGCAGAAGAGTTGTCATACTTACCAGAAATAAAATGTATATGCGGGTTCAGGGTATTTAGAAAGGTAAGACAACCTATAATAAAACAACTGAAAGCGATCTAAGTGAAAATCAGATGTCCTGATTGTAAAGAAGCAGCGTTTCTAAGCGATGATTTTTCCTTAGTCAAATGTGATAACTGCGGTTTTGATAAGACTTATGGAGAGTATGTTAAATACGTTGCATATAAGGATGCGAGATATTCAGACATACTAAGTGATTACAAATAAATAGATGGAAATAATCCCACCAGACTTCATTTAGATTGGTGTAAAGTGTATGGCAATAGGGCTTGAGAACAGAGAAAAGTATGAAATAGGAAAATTGGAATACTTGTGGGCGAAGAAGAGCATGCCCGTATTAAATCGGTTAACCCAGAGGTTTGTCTCTAAAAGGCGCTTAGAAAATTTTAAACTTGGCATTTGTCTACATATCACAAAAGAAACATCGGTATTGTTGATGGCACTTAAAGAGGCTGGTGCCGAGGTTACTTTGTGCTCTGCCAACCCACTCTCAATTCAAGAACCTGTCAAATCCTTTTTGATTATGAATGACATAAAGATTTTTGCGAAGAGGGAAGATACCCTGATGGATTTTTATAGTAACATGGAGAGTGTGCTAGAAACCAAACCTCACATTATCACAGACGATGGTGGAGAGCTTCACAAAAGAGCACTACGGCGAAGGTTCAACATAATGGGCGGAACTGAGGAAACTACCTCTGGAGTTAACAGGCTTATGACATGGGGTGAACAAGGTTTGTTGTTGTATCCAATTATCGCAGTAAATCGCTCAAGGGCAAAATACTTATTTGATAACAAATACGGAACAGGTCAAAGTACTATAGAAGGGATACTAAAAACTACTGGGATACTATTGTCTAGTAAGAGGATTGTAATTTGCGGCTATGGCTGGGTTGGAAAAGGAGTAGCAAGGTGCGCTATTGGAATGGGAGCCAAAGTGACAATCACAGAGGTTAATCCCCTGCGAGCACTAGAAGCATATTTTGATGGTTTCGAAGTAGAGCCTTTAGATGAGGTAATATCGGTTGCAGATATTTTTATAACATGTACCGGTCAGATTAATGTCATAGGCCAAGATCTAATTGAAAAAATTAAGGAAGGTGCCATATTGTGTAATGCGGGCCATTTTGACGTGGAAATCGACGTAAATTATTTGAATTCTGTAGACCCGGATCATTTCTCTCCAAGAATGAATGTCGAATGCTACAGAGTTGGAGAAAGTAAAAAGAAAATTTACCTGCTAGCAAAGGGGAGAGTTATTAACTTAGTTGGTGCAGAAGGGAACTCGCCAGAGGCTATGAGCATTTCTTTCTCAAATCAATTTTTGTCGATTATTTACCTTTCAAAATTTCACGAAAAGTTAGACAACCAGATCTACAAAACACCAAAAAAAATAGATAGAAAAATAATATTGACTGCTTTGGATTCATTTGGTTTGAAAATAGACAGCTTAACGCCTCAACAAAATAAATACTTTAAGATATAATTTTATAAACTGGTCTGTTTATCCTTTTTTTATTAATTAACCTTGACTAAACCTTAATCGTTGTTTTGAAAACGAATTATGTGGTTTACTCCTCAAAATAGTATTACAACATGGACATTTAAATCCCTGCCATTCAAGAAACAATTCACATTCCTTGCACAATTTGTAACCCTGGCTATAATAACTAAAAGAGTCGTTTGTCTTATAAGCTTTATATTTTTTGCAGATTGATCTACAATACATCTCTTAAAAAATAATTAATCATTTCTGTCATGCCGCTTTGTATGAATTCTAAATTATTTTTCATATACCACAATTACATTAATTACTTAAGAACTTAACTATCTATTCTTATAGCATTTTTGCTATATCATTCAATCAACAATATTCGTAATGGTATCTGTAGAGAGGAAATCTAGTTTCAAAATTCGTGGCAAAATAACAATTGTTGACTTTGCCAATCTATCATGAGTAAGTTGGTTCACGTCTAACCCTATGCTAACGAATACTTTCCTTTTTAAGGACCAAACTGTTGCCACATTTGTTACAAAAACTTGATTTTAGATCAAAAAAATTCTTACATATACTGCAATACTTTGTTGTTTTTTTTATCACAAAATTTTTTTTCCCGGGCGTTAATATGTTTATAGAGAAATATTTTGCAGCATTAGCCAGAGCGTAATCGGTAGATAGAATTGGCATATGTAGCTGTAAACTCAGTGCTATTACAGAACAATCTGCCTTTGATAATTCCATTTGACCTAGATCTATACATTTTTGTCGGACCATAGAAATGATATTGATATCTGGTTCTTGAATTATCACCTTTCCTGCTGTTATCAATAAATTGAACCCACCAATACGTTTCTTAATGTGATTTATTTCGTCTTGAATATCAGGTGTTACATAATAAACAAAATCTGAAGTGGTTTGAAATGGTATTCCACTATAAAAGATATTGGAATCTGTTACAAATTCTTTTTTAGAATCCAAGTTTGTTCATCTGTCGGGTATCATTTTTGTTGAATCTAAGAAACACTGCGTCATAAAGATATTTTGAAATCTTTATTGCCTGATTCTCATGGATTTCCTTTACAAGTTGGCCATCCATAATTAATTTTAGAGCATGATTTGCACTTATTGTAATCGTCATTAAAGGTAACACAAAGGAGGGCAGCCTATTAACGGATCCTATTGGGGTAATCAACATGCAATCCAAATGTTCTTGCAGTATAGGTCCACCATTCGATAGAGAATGCCCAGTTGATCCGGTAGGAGTCGAAACTATCATTCCATCCATCTTTTGGCTATAACCGTCGTTATTGATTGAGAGATAAAACAAGGGTGTTTTTGTAAGATCCGAGCGCATTATTACGTAATCATTTAAAACAGGGACCATAGTATCTTCGCCAAACTGTGCTACTAATCTAATCCTTTTATCAAGAAAATACTGACCATCCAAGAGGGGATCTATAATTGAATCGACTGAATCCTTTGAAACTTCTGATAAAATTCCACGAGTACCGCCTGCATTTATGCAAAGCACTGGTACACCTGGTGGTAACGTTCTAAATGTTTTGATAGTAGTTCCATCGCCACCGATCGCAATTGCCAAATCAATATCAATATTCAATTCCGGCCGATGCGAATCATAGTTCTTTTTAAAGTCCTTGACACTAATCCCTTGTCCAGCCAACTTTTCTCTTAACAGGTTAGAAACCTTTTTAGATTCTTCATTATTTCTTTTGGTAAAAATGGCAATACACCGGATTCGATTACTCAAACAGTTAATGATATAATGTGGTGGTATATTTTTTTACTCCTTCTGCTCTAGAAATCTACAATCTATTTCGAGAATTTTTGGTGGAATTTTTGCTTAAAATCATAATAAATTATTAAAATAATGATATTGGAAGTAAGCTAGAATTGATGAGGAAATACAAAACTTTCAGCTGTGAAAAATCTAACGAAGGTTGAAATTAGTTTATGCTGTCGATATGGTGTAAGAAGTATTGAAAGCAGAAAATATCGAAATTTGACCTATAGAACACAATAAATTACATTTATATTACAAAAATAAAGCCTTTAGAAATTAGAAAAACAGGGCCGATAGCTCAGCTTGGTGGAGCGTTCGACTGATAATCGAAAGGCCGAGGGTTCAAATCCCTTTCGGCCCATTGAGGATATGGATTGATACTTATCTATACCCTATAAATATAACAAAAAGGAGTTGTTGTATCTCAGCTAAATCATAAAAATTTTTATCAAAATTTAAAATCTACAATTTGAGGATAACTCCTATTTGATAAATCTATTCTTTTTATTTATGAAAAACAATTAATTTAAGTGAAACATATATGTTGACAATTCAAAATTAGTCTTCAATTTTAATATATTCTTACTTATTCTAAGTTCATGAAAATACAAAAAACCAAAAATAGGGCTTTTTACAGAATATGAAACCATCTGAACTTATCTGTGGGAAGAAATGTATTACTGCTGAGAATCATTACTTGAATCATTTAAAGTTCTTTAGATTGGTATGTGCACACAGTGATTTAAGGCATCATATGAGAAAATTCTCAGAGTGAGGAACCGTTAATTCCATGAAGATAAAATGGAACAACAAACGGATTAACCCATATTATCAGAACAACATTTGGGATAGAGAACGCTTAACATTAACGAACCCTGAACGTTCTAATGGGAATAGGGCCGCCCTTTCCTTTTTTTAGGATTTAGGCACTAGAAATTAAAGAGCCAACCCTATTGATGATTAAATTATTTGATTTAGAGATTCACATTTGAATCTAAATGACGTAGAAGGTCTTAGGATTGAAATTTCAATTTACTTTGACATATCGTTCACTGTCTTATAAAACGTAACGAACCGAAAAAATTGATTGATCAGAACGCCATTATGCATTTTTTAGGGCTATGATAAAGAGATATGACCTACAAACAATATTAGATAGGTCTAAACTCAAGACATGTGTTATTCAATGCAAAAATATTTTAAATTTATTTCGTTATTCTATCCTTTCACCACATTTATTGCAATAAACTGAATTTGCAGGATAAATGAATCCGCATTTGATGCATCCCACATCCCGATTGTAAATTTTCTTGTGCAATTCTCTAATTTCTTCGATCATGCTATTCACCTCCTTATGAGGAATGGATTCAAGAATATCTATCCTTTCTTTTAGTGAATCCTTTAAATTATGAGCTATTCTTCTTCTGCTTAATCCTTTCTCCATTAGAGTGGTCCCAAAACTTGCAATAAAGCCCAAGATAGTGGTTAGCCCCACAACTATCAAGATTGTAGCGATTATTCTTCCTTCAAGGGAAGTAGGGGCCATATCGCCAAAGCCGGATATGGTGATAGTGGTTATTGAAAACCACAGAGCATCTCCAAAATTGTTTATGTTGCTATCACTATTACCTTCCTCAACCACAAACATACCTATTGCACCAAAAATTACCGAAACTACTAAAAGTATTACTAGATAAGCAAATCCACTTGCTTTGAGATATTTTGCTATCTTAAACAAACTGAAAAGTCTTAGTAGTCTTAAAAGTCTGAAAACACTGACTATTTTAACCGCTCTAAACAATGCCATAATTGTGGCATCATTTTCAATGATTCCAAAGAACAGCAAAGGTATCAACGCAGGTATTTCGTATGAATGCAGTAAAATAAATTTACCATGATCTTTTGATCTTTTAAACCGATCCAAAAAGTCACAAAGAAGGATAATAGTTACACCCAGATCAATAATATAGATAATAATTAATTGTATATGAGAAACTGTGACAACAAAAAGCAGTATCGACAGAATTACGGAAGCCGCTGTAATTGTCGTTACAAACAATTCTCTTCGAACGTAATGACTTTTATCAAGAGGCTTTTGCATTTGTGATCAATTACATAAATATATTATAAATCTTGATTATTCTTGTCTAAAAATTTGTTAAAATAATTTAATAAAAATGAAAATATGTTATACAATATCATACCTAAGTCAATCACTCCCTATACTTAACCCGTTTAAACACACTTTTACCAGGTCTGTACTGTCATAAAGAATCGAATCACGAGTAGAAAAGGTTCCCTATCGAATGAGTTATTTTGGTAGAACAGCGGATGTATCAACCCTTAGACAGGGAAAGGATTCTGGATATATCTTCCTGAAGTTAAAGATGTAATACATTACCTGAAAAGGCGCTTGAAATGATACACACTCAAAAAATATTCCTTAGAAGGAATATGAGACCGCAACAGGCTGACTTGCTTAATTCCTATAAAAATTTGAAGTATAGAATTGATCACAGATAAACGTATAGATATTGTGGAATAATGTTGAGGATGATACTATATGTGTCTAAAGAAAATACACATTTCTTGAATGTAAAAAGTTTTACCACGTTAATCATGTTGGTGGAATCAAGGAATTTCTAAGTATTTGGGAAAAGGGCATTCAGGGAATTTATTTTTCATAGGGATAGTCTTATCAGACGATATGGGGTTTTCTGGCATATTATGTTAAGGCCACCAAACCCGTTTAATAAGATGTGGGAAATTACCGCGCCACACTGCAAAAGGTTAAGAATTAGAATATCAATAAGCCTCATACTTTCAAATAATGGTTTCAAATTATGATAAAATTCAAGAGTATATTCCCAGTATTTTACTACAACAGAGACATGATTAATTGATAATCTCTTCACTTAGAATGTAGAATTCACTGTTAAAAAAACACCTGGGCTTTTAAAGCCAAATTTTTATTTTTGAAGCTCGACGTAAATATCAGATCCTGTCAAATAGCAAGGGTAATGAAAGTGCAAACAAGTTTAAATTTATAATCAGTATAAGTCTTGGTAACAAAATAAAATACACATTTTCTAATCAAATGACTATTCTACAGAAAATTCTTGTTCGTAATTCCATGTTTAAGCATAGTTCAAAAACGAAATTGAAAACTCGTCTATTCAAAAAAGAAAAGTTATAAAAAAATTCATGCTATACGACTAGCAGCTACCCTTTGCCCAACCTACTTTATATCCTTTTGCATAGTCACCTGATCCTGGCGAATATGAGAGACAATGGTCATGGTCATACCATCCATCTTTACAACCGGTAATCCATGCATGAGGTTTTCCTTTCTGGTCGGCACAATAATGTGAAGCAGCATCTGCATTTTGACTCATTATCAATGGAGCTAACGCCATTGTTGTGACCGCTAATGCAATTACTAACGAACTGATTTTATTATCCATCAGTTCTCTTCTACTCACATATTTATATAAATATATATCCAATATTCCAAAAAAAGAACACTCATAGACTTTTATTTCCAAAGGACGCCAAATACAAAAAGAACTTTATTTAACTGTTACTCGATCAATAATAAATTGCATTACTCAGACACAGTATGATAATATCTACCTATGTTTTTTGTGTCAGAAGAGAATGTGTAATTCTACAATATTCTGAATAAAAATCCTAGTTAAGATATGAACTTGACAATTATTAAATCTACAATTAACGCGAGGGATGTCACTTCTTTACATTTATTATTAAAATCATCATTATTGTTCATTCTGGAGTAATTTTTCAGCGATCCGTATTACCGACTGACTTATAACTAAGATTCTTAGATTTTAAATACTCAAAACTCTAATCAAACCTAAAATTGATTTGGCAGGATCATATTAACATTAAGTGGATGACAATCTAAAATTACACGTTTGTATGCGTTACCTTAGTTTTAGTAGTAGACATCCTATCGTCAATCACAGTAATTTAAAGTACATCGTGAGTAATTGCAAGCCATGATTCTACTACAAATCTCGCTGATTTACATGAAGGTTTACTGATGATGCACAAGTAGTAGGCGAGCAGGATTAGCTCTCGTTTTGGACTAGAAATAAAACAATCATGGTTTAAGTGAACTCTACATGGATTCAAGGAGTTAGACATGGGGATTCCTAACGGAATTCAGCGAAAAATGGTCTAGTTGAAGTATCATTATTCAATTTCATATCTGCTCAAAACGAAGTTTCTGAAAATAGTATCATAATTGGATGTAACTTGGACGGATTTTTAAGATGCGATTAGAGACTGGATTCAATTTTCTCCTTTCATTACTTTCAGTAAATACTTCCACAAATCCATTTCTAGATTTTGGCTTGTTAAGTAGTTAGCGTGTAGACATTGTTTATTGCAAGCTAAATTTTTGCCCTTTAACTTTATCATCATTTATCTTATACCTAACTGTTTCGAATGTTTAACCTTGAATCAATCCTCTTTCCAAATAATAACTTAGTGATTTTTTGTAAAAAAAGGTGTCCGAAAGAGCCGTTTCAGAAATTGGATATCGGTTTGAGGATTCTTACCTTAATTATTTCATCTACAACTAATCATATATACTTAAGACAGAATTCCAAAATATAAGATAAGATCGCCCAAAATAATTAATGGATAGATCAACACGCACTGTGCCATAAGATTATCTCAAACATTCGTTCTCTGGTCTTGGAGTATCTATCCACCATAAAACAAGATTTGACATCACAGGATCATTCATTAGATCTAAATTTGATTGATAATATTAAAAATAGCTATGATCAAATAAAAAGAAATGAAAGATTTATGGTCAATCCGACGGTACAACTCTTAAATAATTTATTACAAAGCTGTTTTAGTAGCATGCAGTATTCAGAGAGGTATAAAAAAATAATCGGTGAATCCATTGAGGAATGCTATTTATTATTGAAAGGTGATTCGATAGACAACCTCATTAAACTTAACTCAAAATTAGATCTAATTATTTCCTGTTCGAAGCTCGAAGATCATCTAAATATCTGCTTACTCACGGAAAAGATAAAATATATTGTGGATTCTTTAGTAGCGGGTCATAAGATTAACTCAAACATTCGTTCTCTGGTCTTGGAGTATCTATCCACCATAAAACAAGATTTGACATCACAGGATCATTCATTAGATCTAAATTTGATTGATAATATTAAAAATAGCTATGATCAAATAAAAAGAAATGAAAGGGATTATATTTACACCAAGCGATTAAATTGCCTATTAATAACCTCAGATAAGTTTCTCTGTGACATTGTACTAAAAGCAGTTGACGAATCTATCAATGTAATTGTTTCAGAGAACTATCAAAAATCTTTCGAGACGGCTGGAACTGTACATTTTGACGTTGTTATATGTGATGCTATGAGAATAGATCCTATCATTGATGATTTCATTTCTACATTCTCTAAGAAGATACCAATTGCTATAATTTGTAGATCCAATGACATGCAGTTAATACTAAATATTGCAAGATTCGGAATAAAGTATATAATAATGGGAGATGAATTAGGATTAAAATACTTAACCAAATCACTGCATGGAATTCATACTGAGTGGATAAAAGAAAGAAAGAAATTTTCTCTTCAACCAGTTTTAGAAAATCCAGATACACGAATCATCTTTAGAGATATGTTACTTACTGAATTACCCATTTATCAAAAAATACGATGTCATTTTACAAATGAGATAGATGTGAACCCCGTAATTAAGGAATCATATAACATCAAGGTAAACGAACTTGTAAAATCAAATTCAGACTTAGTCGATTTGTTGGTAAAAGAGAAATATTTAATCAAAGAAAAAGTAAAGAACTACATCATTTGTCCTAACTGTAAGTCGGTGGATTTGGATATTAGTTACGGTTGTCACAAATGCAACAACAATCTGTTTACGAAATATGAAGAAGTTATTACCCATGATGGATGCGGATATAAGGGACTTAAGAATATTTTTACAATTGGAGACAAATTTTATTGCCCTGGCTGCAAAATTCGATTTGATGATCTAGATGACTGTATAAAAAGATCATCGTATTATTGTCAAAATTGTTTAGAATATTTCGAGGAACCAGATCTACGATATAAATGCAATTTTTGTGATTTTGGACCTTTTCGACATATTTCTGGTATATTAAAAACTATGCACAAATTTGAAATTAATTCTCTCCTTCAAAAAGAATTCAAGAAAAATTTTTTAATACTGCAGAAATTAAGTGATTATTTGATCCAAGAGGGTTATAGTTTGTCATTTAATGAAAAATCTGCCAAGAATACTACCTCCGAAATAATTTTCGACTTGACCGCACGAAAGGAAGATCAAATGATAATTGTGATTATACTCAGTTCTGATCTTGAATACAATATAGAGCTACTTTACCATATTGAACTATTAAGGAGGGAGCAGATCAATTTTGTCCCCTTGGTCATATCATTGGATGAGCCTAGTCAATTAATTTTCAACCTTTTGTCAAAATTCAGTATTAATTTGATTATTTCAAATAACGAGAACGAAATTCTTTCTAAATTCAAAAAATATTTTCAGTAAAGGTCATATGACGTATGTTAAAAAAACCAATTATCGCTTGTCAGGAGGCAATTCTTAGATATTTATCCTTTTTCAGTAGATTACGAGAAGGATATCAAAGAATATTTAAAGAAATGATTTATTATGCGTGTGGCAAACTCTCTTATCGGCCCAATCCAGAATAATAAGTTTTAAGATTATCCATCTACACCTAGTGGAAATTTATCAGGTTCAATATAGCTTAGAAATTGATTTCGGTTTGAAGCCATTGATTGACTTTAATACATTCTCATAAAAAATAAGGTTAAAGTTTGGACGTTATCAGTTTTCTAGAATTGGTCATCAGTCTGATTAAAATAGTCTTCATGTTACTAATCTGATATGATATGATATGTTGTGATATGATATGAGGTCCCCTTGGCAGGAGCAAATTTGTGAATTTTACATTATGACAATTAATTTCGACCCGATAGTTTCAGTTGGAAACTGATTTTAAATTACACATTTTAACAGGTAAAGAAGAATCAATTAATCATCTCTTGTATGAATTTTCAAATAAAAAATTCGGGTGATAAGGGCAATACCTAGTATTAGATACCCAAAATTGAAAAAGAGATCATATAAATGATAATCTTCATCAAACCCAAATAAATCATTTATTCCAAAAATTACGTCCGCTATGAAGAAGGAAAATCCACAAACTGAAATAAGTAACCACGAAAGGTATTCTCTATTCAATGAAATTTCCCTTTCTCTAAAATAGTATACAATACCTGCTATGACTATAAACAAATCAAAGATTGGATAAGCAAAAACAAGTAATGAGTCAATAATACCTCCACTATATGAATATATCTTGAATATGAAAACAGTAATATATAACACATAAAAGGCAAAAAGGGAAAAAGTCATTAATAAGCTGACGACTATACCTAGCTCAATTTTGTATGTTTTATTTAGACTCCAAATTAACAATATAAAAAAAATGTGACCTGCAAGATAAAAAATATCGGCTATTGAAGGATACGGATCAATCTTTAGGACTCCACTATAGTATCCAAATAGTGTTTCCGCTGCAAACCAACAAGCAAATGACAGTAACAGAAATAACTGCATCCTCTCGATATGAAGCACTGAATTTCCTGTTCGATAAATTAGAAAGAAAATCAAGTAAATAACAATTCCAGATGTTATAATATTGGCACTATTAAAATAGCCAAGATAAGATTCCGCAAAATAGAATAAAAAGGAAATAATTCCGCATGCAACAAATACCAAAATAAGAAATCTCAAAGAAAAACTGAATATGAAACGGAAAGTCAGAAATTATATTAATGATAAGTTACATATTACTTTTTATGCGATAATATTAAAGGAAAACATGTGCATATAGAAATCTATTTAATATTTCTAGTGTTATCTGGATTTGAGTTATCACGAAAGTAGCAACCAATATTTTGATTTTAATCTTACCCTTAATCATAGGATCAATAATCATTATCTCTATCCTTTCACTCCAAAATATTTCTGGGGTTAGGGCAAAGTTTTATGATCTTTTTGAAATGTCGGGTATACAGCTAATGAATAAGATCTCCATCGAGGTTAACGAAATTGTAGATGAACTTAATCGCCTGTCAACCCACCCTATACTATCTAACACTTCAATTCCGATCGACGACCAAATAAGCTTGCTTCAAAGACATATCAATTTTAGTAACTCAGAATATTTAGCTATATCAGTTTATGATAAAAATGGTACTGTAATTATGAATACTTCTGATAAATCTCCTGGGATTAATGTGTTACAGGAGGATTTTTTCAAACATGCATTGGCAGGAGAAACCTATTTTGATAAGAGTCCGGAAAAAATTACATTAAATCAAACAGGATTTCATATTACAGTCCCTCTCTATGCTCCTAATAAAGTTATAAAGAGTATAATGGATGTTGGAGTGTCTATAAGTTTTCTAGACAAAATAGTCAATAATAGTCTCTTTCATAATGATATCGAAAATAACTCGTTTTTCTTTACTTCTAGTATAGTTCACGATGATGGCTCAGTGATATACACCACAAGCCCGCAAAACGACTCCCAGGATAGGGCAAGTCAGTCCGTTTCGGTTTTTCCCCTCCCAGGACCCTCAACTACGGAGTATGAAAAAAGGAACTCTCAGAACTCTATCATAATTACGGTTCCTGAATCTGAAAGCGCGAAAGGCTATCGATCTAATGGAAATTGGACGCTCCTGCTTGAGGGAGACTTATCTCCAGTTATGAGCGATTATAACAAAACAGTAAATGATTTCTTGATTTCATCAACATTGATCTTATTAATCGCTATTGTTGTTACTATCATGGCTGTCAAGAAAATTACTTCTCCAGTTACGTATTTAAAGAACTCAGCTTTAGAATTGAGTAAAGGCAATTTTGGAAAAGAAATAATGGTCGAGGGATCAAATGAGGTCAAAGATCTTTCTATCAGCCTTGAAGTAATGAGAAGAAATATCGAGAATTCTAAGAAGAACTTGATTAGGAAGGTTAGAGAAAGGACTAAAGAACTTGAGCGTGCAAATGAAGAGTTGAGGACCAAAGAGTCTCAAGTTAACTCAATTAATAATGAATTAAGAATATCAAATAGAGCAAAGGAAGAATTTCTTTCAATGATCAGTCATGAACTCAAGACTCCTATAACCCCCATGAAATTGTATATAGAAATGATGCTCAAGGAAAATAAATCAGAAAATCTAAACGAATTTCAAAGGAAAGCACTCGCAATTATGCATAAAAACATCTTAAAGCTCGAGACAATCATAGATGACATCTTTACTGTGTATAAGCTGGAATTGAATAGTTTTCCAATCAATAAGGAAATCACAGGTATTGCTGAGTTGGTGGAGAACAATATTACAGGATTATCCCCCTTAATGAAAGATAAAAGTATCACTTTTAAATCGATAGTAAATGCCACAGGCAGTGTATTATGCGACCCCGTACGAATTAGCCAAGTATTGTTTAATTTGGTAAATAACGCTGTTGATCACGTCCCTGAACACGGTGGAGAGATTACTATCCGCGTTGATGAAGACGTAAATCCGGTAACAATTAGCTCCGATGACAATGATAACAAGCACCTCACATCAGTCATATTTACCGTTGAAGATAATGGTATTGGAATAAAACCAGAAAATATAGAAGGACTATTTAAGAAATTTTACCAAATAGATACGGGCCTTAGGAGAAAGTATGGCGGAACAGGATTAGGCTTGGCGATATGTAAAGGTATCATAGAATCCCACCGTGGTAAAATCTGGATCGATTCTTCTTATCGGAAAGGTGCATCATTCAAGTTTTCTCTTGAGGCGTTTTAAACCCAAAAAAGTATTAATATGAAAAATATGAAGTGTTCCATGCTGACTATGAAGGTATTGATAATTGATGACAATGAAAGTATAACTGAAGCTGTAAAGGATTTTTTTGAGTTTGAAAATATAGAGTGCAAAACCGTGAATGAAGGTAGGATAGGTCTTTCAGAGATCGAAAATCAAAACTTTGACCTCATCCTGCTCGACATAGCCATTCCAAGCTATACAGGTATAGACATACTTAATGAACTCAAGAGACAACGAATTGAAAATCAGAATATAATTATTTTTACAGCCTCAGTATTCAAATCAGAACAGATTAATGAATTTTTAGATATTGGAGTCAAGGAAGTGTTGACAAAACCTATCTCACTAGACAAATTGGAATACATTAAACAAAAATATTTGAAAAAATAATCAATTAGACAGATCAAATTCAAGATCCTAATTGGTTGGCCCAATAATCAAAGTATTTAATATTTAAGATTAGTTTATATCTAAAACTTTCCCCAGGTTATCTAATTACTCTTGTAGTCGGCTACAAAGTGACTGATCTAGTTCCGATCGGATTTGCAGGAATTGTTGATCATAATGAATTAAAAGCTTCTTGTAAATACGAGCTCCTTTTATGTCTGTGTTGATAAAGATTTGAAATAATCTAATCGGCACTGCAAATTATAGAAGGCTGTTAACGATTGAAACGACATTATTTCATATCCACTTATGATAAAATAGTCCTTAATCCCAGATGTATATCATTTACGAATGATTCTGATTACTGAAACAATGATATTCATTGTATAGTAATCTAGTCCCATACTACGTTTAAACCAATATTATTTATAGTATCTGTCTGATCTTTCGAACCTATTTTTGATCTATGGCTGCTATTCTCGACTCAATATTGTTGTATAGGTCCTTATCGATTATTAGCAAGGAATGTTCAAGAACTGATATGGCAGCTAGTTTTTAAAGTAAATATTAATTCTTAGTAACAATGTTATAATAAGAGATTCTGACATTTAAAACCGTCATAAAAAAAATCAAAAAAGGTCTAGAGGGTGTTATTCAAATATTGGGCAATAACATCATCAAAGACATTTATTGGTTGAGCGCCTTCCACAGCTGCTATTTTTGTTGAGTTATCCTTAAGAATTAGGAATGTAGGCGTGCTACCCAATCCAAGTCCTTTGGCGAACACATCATTTTGTATCACAAGCTGATTATATTTATGTGAACTCAAGCAATCTGTGAACTGTGCGATGTCTGGCATATTTATGTTTGTGGCAAATCCTACTAAGTTGTCATTACTAATCCACCCGGTGTTTTCTCCTCTCGAGTTTCTATAAACCTCATCATGATATTCCCAATACTTGTCCTGTTCGGCTGCACAATAAGAGGCTTCTGCGCCTAGGGTAGATAGTTTATCTTTAGGTAAGTCGTTGATGACCAGATCCTTAAATCCAAATCTCACTATTCCTGTATCAACGTATTTCGAAACAAGTTCATCCTTAGTTTCTTGATTGAATCTAGCACAAAATGGACATTGATAGTCGCCAAATTCGATAATATTTATGGTGGCATTATCGTCACCAATCGCTTTAGCACCCGGAATCACCGGAGTAGTCAGATTGGAAATCAATTGCTGGATATCAGCAGGATCAGAAGAAGACGATTGATTTTGACCTCCAAAATTAGAAAACGCCGTGATTGAGCCTCCAATTAAAAGTGCCCCAAACAGAACGGCCATTATTGCTACCTTGCGATAATTAGTTCTATTACCACGAGGTTTCCTGTTTCTATGCTTCAAATTAGAACACTAAATGAAAAACTAATCCGTTATTTAAAATAAATAACTGCCTCAGGATTCAAAAAGTCAAAAAAAGAAAACACTTCTCCTTATTTGAGTTTGGATTTAATCAACTCATAGGCTATTTCGGCTTGATCTTTCTTGGGTAGTTGAACAAAAAAAATATTAGTGCTTTGTGGTTCATGTGGTGCGATACCTAACATCCCGGCAGTTGAAAGAAATCTAAAAAAATCGATACTTTCATTTGCGTTTAGTAAGAAATCAAATTCAAGATCGGCCTGAAGAAAGTTTACATTCAAATTTACAAAGACGTGGCGTCCATCATCATAAATATTTAAGTTGGTATCAATCATGTTAGGCTTACCATAAGATTTACTCATAATATTTTCGAATTGAACATTTTCGATGAGTAAGCAAGGCACTTGAACCCCACTATAGTCAATTACTGAAAAACCCAATTTATGAACATTGGCCAGGAAATCTTCAAGGGAGTTCAGGTTTTTTTTCAAGTTTATACAACAACTTGAAAATTAATAAAATATAAATCAGATCATGGTTGTAAGCGTGACTTTAGTGATTGCGAGTTAGCAAATTTGGATTGATTTAGCCAGCAGGATTGCCTTTTGAGGATCTTCTGATTTGATCTCGTCACTGTTGTATTTCTTGCTAAAATAGAGTAGATCAGCTAGTTTCCATTTGTCAATAGTTACAAGAGTAGTACCATTCTTTTTTATGTTAGTCATATTAGTGGTCAGTATTACTAATTTATCAACCACAGAGTTCTTTTTGGTGCTTTTAACAATTTTATCAAAGTTCTTAGTCTTATCAGAATCGACTGCAATCGATATGCCCACCTTTTTACCCATTTGATCGTTATATATCGCATCTAAATAATCGGTATCGATCTTTTCATCATATTTTTTTACAGTTCCCAATTCATCAAAATAACTTATCAAATTTCTGACGGCGTCTTTTACATTCGATTCTACAACGTCCTTATCAATAGATATTTTTCTCATTTTTATGAAATCTGATATCGGTATTCCCATTATACTGCCTCTCAAACGCAACCCTGGATATACATTTTTGATCGTTTCTTCTATCGATTGTTCATCAATATTCGAAGAATTCTTCTTCAAAGACATTTCGAAGGCGTGGTATAGAACATTTAAGATAGACCTTATGTTCCGAAAGTCTGGAAATTCATCATATATTATTTTTATTTTTGATGACAGATCTTTCTTTTCTGATGATGAAAGTTCATTGTTATAATGCAATACGTATTGAAGAACAATACTATTAATTTCATCAAAGGAATTGGAGCCTGCCAAATCAATTTTATAATTTGCTTTTTCTAACCGATCGAAAAGTGATGGGTTAATCTTGGAAATATCAGCATAGAAGGAAGGAGTTGTTACTATCATGAACAAGCCATATGGTACGTGAGAATTAATCAATCCTTTCATATAATCCAAGGAATTCAAGTTTGTATCAAACTCATCGATTTGAAAAATAGTAATTTTTTTAAACAATTTATAGTTGATCTTGGCCAAGTTGGTTAGGACCATTGTAAGATTTTCAAATGTTTTTAAATCTGAATAGTTTAATGTGCCTGTCTTGATAATTTCAGTGATTAAATGTGTCTCCATCTTAGTAAAATCGTTTGACATTAATTCAAATAAGTGTTCGTAAGATATTCTCATTTTTCTTTCGGCCATTTGTTCAATTTTGTCAGAAATTGAGTTCCCATTGAGTGAGTCAAAAAACCCGTATTTGACAATCTTCTTTACTAACTTTGGATTTTGAACATAGCTGTCCTTAAGGTAATCAATTAGCTTTACTTTTATAGAATCATAGTAATCTTTTCCAAAACCGCTTACAATAGAATGAAAGAAATTATCAATCTCTCTAGGCTGAACTTGAGTTAAATCGACATACGAAATAATTGATATATCATTGATTTCAGACAATGTCTTCATATGCAGCGTCAAATGTGTTTTACCTGATCCTACATCTTGGATTACGGATATTATTTTAAAAAGATCTTCATTTAGAGGTTCCGTACTGTTTAGTTTTAAGTCCAAATCGTTCAAGCAATCCTTAATTGAATTCAAAGCAGCAATGTGTCGTTTCCCACCAAGAATGCTGGCACTAGATAAAGTGGGAGTAGGACTGCTAGGAAAAGGATTGACTGTCAGATTGTATGGAGACATCAAATACACCTCACAAATCCATGGACTATTCCTCTTAGAATTACACCTTCGTACCCACCCGAGGATAATTCATATTTTTCTGGAAACAACTCAATGAGTTCACTTACAAGGCTATAAAATTCATTATTAGAAAGATCGCAGGCCTCACACAACTCATCCTTGACGGATGAAAGTTCTACCCAACCAATGGAAGTCGAGCGATTCACTATTGCTTTGTCAAAGTGTTCTTTAAATGTATCAACAGATACTTGGGTATTATCATAATCTATGTTACTGGATTCAACTTTTATGTTATTAATTTTATCTTCGATTCTATTGAAGGAATTCTTAACTTCTACTAGTTCGCAGTCAATTTTTTCTACATATTTAAATATGCTATCAGAGTAGTTATTGAGTTTCTTTTGTATACCTATAATAGAATCGTATAAATATTTGAATTTGATATCTGATAATAGTAAATGATCTAGGTAATATTCCTTTCCCCAACAATACACGTATGTTCCTTTTTTAGATACGCAAATTTTATCCTGTGTCATTAATTCATTCATTGTATCTTCAAAATTATCCTCAGGATATTTTTTCTTTAATTCAGATTTCTTAACTCCGGTAGATCCAAAAGAATTAATATCATTATAGATCATATCTAAGTTGGACATATTAGCAAAATAAAAAAACAAGATAAAAAAAAGATAGTGAATAAAAAATAATTATACTGTAAAAAAAAATAAACAAATATAAGAATTAATGAGTCTGAGTGAGATCCATGGGAATGATGATACATTTATCTGATAAAATAATGATGATAGCACTAGGGTATCTGACCTTATTAACAAATATCGAGATCGTCTGAAACTTCCATGTCTGCATAAACATTAATAAATATTCTATTGACAGTGATTTTACGGTCAAGTTGTTCGACAATGATAAAAGTTATGAAGATACCGCCGGTATCGATGAAATAACCAAGAGAACCAATAGATTACTCGATGAATTTAAGGAAAATTACATTAAGAACAATAAAAATGATTTTATCAATGATGCAATTACAAACATGGTTGTTTGTTGCAAGACTTACGAAAAAATCTTCGCAGGTTTCATAATCGTATCTCAAAGAAACAATATGCCCCAAGAATTAATAGAAGGATTTGTGAAATGGTCTACCGGACAACTAGAAGACCTCAAGGAAAAAATTCAGGAAATCGATAAAAAAAGAGATATGCGATAATTATGGCGTTTATTTAGTATCTCCTTGCATCGAAGGAGTTAAATTCAGGATTGGAGTTTTTAATATTGAAAACTTGTGTCATTGAGTGGTCGACTAGAATCTTCTGTAATTAAAGATTATATCGAGGTTTCAAAGCCGCGAATTGTAATTGTACTTGTTATTACAGCGGTAACCTCTATGCTTGCAGCGACTAGATTTGACGGTTCACCAAACACGGCTTGGGATATTTCTGGATGGAAATTATTGTTTCTGATCATTAGTGGATCTCTTTCCTCAATGGGAGCAAGCGCAATTAATCAATTTTATGATAAGAACATTGACAATTTAATGATAAGAACAGCCAAGAGACCGATTCCATCTGGCAGATTAAAGGCAAATAACGTTTTGATATATGGCTTGGCTTTGTGTGTTATATCAGTTACCCTCGCATGGTTCACATTAAATCCGATGGCAACTTTCATGATAGGATTAGGAATATTTTTCTACGTGGTTATATACACGTTACTACTTAAAAGAAGGAATGTTTGGAATATTGTAATTGGAGGATTCGCAGGGAGTGCAGCTGCTATGGCAGGTTGGGCGGCAACCACAAATAGTATCGATGTTTTAGGATTTTTGGTAGGATGGATTGTTTTTATGTGGACACCACCTCATTTCTGGTGCTTAGCCATCAAAACAAGGGAAGAATATTCAAAAGCTAAAGTACCCATGCTGCCAGTCATATATGGTAATCAAGTCACGGCCAAATACATATTCATAAATTCTTTGATATTAATCCCCTATTCACTTTCATTATATTTTTTTGGATTAGGAATTTTATATTTAGGTGTAGCGGCAGTATCTGGATCATTAATGACATTCTACCATTACAAACTTTTAAAAGATCCAACTCCAGAGTTAGCTTGGAAAGCATACAAGGTAACAGCACCCTACTTAGTAATAATTTTTGTAGCTATTGCGCTTGATTCATTATGGTACTTTAGATTTTAGTCAGATTTGAACACTACATGAGATTTACAACTAATTTTCATTCTGTTAATTCGATTCTTTTTTTATCTTTTGTCAACCAACTGACCCTAATGAGACCATAAATTTCCAAGTCCAATAATACTTTATTGAATTCGTCTTCTAACACACTAACGCCATCTTTTGACATTGAATTAAGCAGATCCTGATCGGTAGTGGTACCTAGCTGTTTGATTTTTTCAAATATAATATTTCTGATGGGATAATTCACATTATCAATTCTAGCTTAGAGCATATTATAGGTTTAGAAATAAAATATTTTTTATTATATAATTATCCATAAAATATCTTATCATGGAATTTTGGAATTGCAGTAGTCAATTTTTTTTCTATTGATGAATACCAGTTATGCACATCATTTGTTATTGATGGTTTGACGGTGTTAAGTGCTTCTTCGAAATCGATGTTAAAAATCATTTCCGAATTTTTGTGAATTGCATTAATCGCAGCAAATCTACAAAGGGCCATTAAATCGGCTCCACTGAATCCTTTGGTTAGCGATGATATCTTGTTCAAATCCACATCAGAAGATATAGGCATGACAGTGGTAATTTTTAATAAAATATCATATCGAGATATCTCATCTGGTGGATTGACAAAAATTATGAGATCAAACCTCCCAGGCCTAAGCAGCGAAGTATCCAATAGATCGGGTCTACTAGTTATTCCAATTACTATAACACCAAAGTTACCGGAATCATCCATTTCAGACAAGATTTGAGACAATACTCTTTCATTTCCAGATACGTCATCCGAAGTACGTGATCGACCGAGGGAATCCAATTCGTCGAAAACAACTATACATGGAGACGAGGATCGTGCTTTTCTAAATATTTCTCTAATAGCCTTTTCCGATTCTCCTACCCATTTTGATAACACTTCTGGCCCGCGAACAAAAATAATATTCATGGAACCTTCATTTGCAAAGGATTTAGCCAACAGGGTCTTGCCGCATCCAGACGGACCAAATATCAATGCACCTTTAGCTGGCTTTATGCCCATTTTCAAAAATTTTTCAGGAGATATGATAGGAGACAATAGGTTTTCTTTAAGAAGGCTTTTTTCCTTTACTAGACCGCCCACTTCATCCCATGTTATATTTGTTGGTTCAACATAAAATTCCCTTAGTGCAGTTGGTATTATTTCCTTCATAGCGTTGATGAAATCCTGTTGATTAATCCTTATGCTGTTCAAAATTTCAGAAGGCACTTGATTTTGGTTCTCTAAATCAAAATCAGTCAGAGTTCTTCTTATAGATTTCATCGCAGCTTCTCGGGACAGGGCTTTAATGTCCGCGCCAGTATATCCGTTTAGTAATTTTGCCAAATCACGTAGTTGAATATCTGAATCGAGCGGCATTTCATGAGTATGGATTTTTAATATTTCGAATCTTCCGTCCACATTATGAATTCCTATTTCTATTTCACGATCAAATCTGCCAGGCCTTCTCAGAGCTGGGTCCAAACTGTCGGGCCTGTTAGTAGCACCCAAAACAACCACATTTCCTCGGTCAGACATTCCATCCATTAAAGCTAATAATTGTGCAACAACTCTTTTTTCCACATCGCCAAACGTATCTTCTCTTTTAGGCGCAATGGCATCAATCTCATCAATGAAAATAATACTAGGAGCCGATTCCTTGGCTTTCTGAAAAATCTCTCTTAGTTTGCTTTCTGTTTCTCCGTAATACTTGTTAACAATTTCGGGTCCATTAATGATATAAAAATTTGCTTTTGATTCAGCTGCCAATGCTTTGGCAATGAGTGTTTTTCCGCATCCGGGAGGTCCAAAAAGAAGAATACCTTTATGGGGTTCGATTCCTATTTTTGAGAATACTTCTGGATGCCTGAGTGGCAGCTCCACTATTTCTCTCAACCGTGTGATTTGATTTTTCAAGCCGCCGATCTGCTCGTAGGTTACGTGGTAACTATCATGATAAAGTTTTTCCAGGCCAGTCCTGATTCCTATCTTAGTAAACTTAGTAATTTTTACCACTTCTCTTGGGGTCGTGCTGTGGACTTTAAACTCCAAAGAAGTCCCCAAAAAATTTAAAGTGAATTGTTCACCTTTAGTCACAGGATATCCTTCAAATCGGTTATTTAGATACAAATTAAATTCATCTGAAAAATTCTTAGAAGTATTGCACGACAATATTATTCGTTCAGCAGGTAGTGGATCAGTCTTTTTAACCAACACATAATCGTTCAGGCTGATGCCTGCATTTTGTCGTGTCTGACCATCAATATGAATACAACTGTTCTTCTTAGCTTTATCCTCAAAACTAAAAGCAGAGACTGCTGTTATTTTCTTCCCGGCAATCTCTATTATATCACCGTCTGAAACCCCCAATTTCTCCATTGAAATGCGATCTAGGATCGCTTTCTTCTTTCCTACATCCTTGATCCGACACTCGGCAACTTTCATCTTAATAGTTGTTGCTTTGTGAGAACCAGTGGGAGATTTATCTTTTCTTTTCAAATGAATCCAGATGCTAATTATTCAATATTATTTCATCTTTACAGACTGCCTGCTAATATTGATGACTTGAATTTCTCCAGCTCCTTCTATTTTTTTTATAGATTCTTCTAGTTTTTCCATTTCTCCTTCAGCATCCTCTAATAAGAAATCACCTACAAGAGCATTCAAGCCAAATGCTATTGGCTCTTTAGCATGTGCCTTCAATTCCATACCATCAGGAACATTTGATTTCAGAACATTTGCTAATGAATCCATATCAGTTTCTGAATCGGCTGGTAAAATTTTAATCCGTGCTACAAGTCTAGTCATTTTAATTACGGTCCCTCGAATCCACACCCTACGCACTTATAAGGCCTGGCAAATTCTCTACAGCTCTGGCATCTCCAGATTATGACATACCCACAATTTGGACAATAAAATCTTACACATGCATCGTTAGGCATGATAGGTCTGTTACAAGAGGTACAAACAGGTAATTGTAACTGCTTTGACATGTTATCTAAGGACCTGCAAACCGCATTTATATCTTGCTTAGATCCTTAACTATTTTTCGATATTCATTTCCCATGAGAGTATGCATCAAATTTATGGTCATACGAGTATTCAAGAAGCGTTTGAGAGCGAAAGAATGAAAATCAAAATCACCTGTCGAAGAGATTTTTTCTATAGTACTTTTTGACATATTAGAAAATATTCTATCCAGGGCCTTGTTGTCTAGCCTTTCAAGAATTCGCCTAAATAAGAGTAATTTATCAAACTCACTTCCAAATCGTGTCAACCAATTATTCTCATACTGGTCTAAAGGCAGAGAATCACTATCTTCCAAAATAGACTTGGATATTGCGCGGCCGGCATAAATTCCTCCCATTCCTCCTGTGTATATCCCTCCTGCAGTCGTAGGCTTGGTCTGCCCTGCAGCATCCCCTACGATAACCGTTTTACCTTTGATAAATGGCTTGACATACCCGCTAATCCATATGGGAGCATAAATCTTTCTTACGATTGAATATGGTTTGCCTCGGGTTTCCAAGAATCGTTCAATAGCTAAATTTGGATTTATGTTCTTACCTGCAATACCAACTTTTCCTTTTCCTTCACCAGTTGGAATTATCCAGGCAAAAAAGCCTGGGTATAGTTCAGAATTAAAAATAACCTCTATAGTGTCTTTCATTATCCACGGGGCATAGACTTCAAACTGTCCAGATGGAATAATGTTCCTCTTGCCCTTATTTACTAATGTTCCAACCCCCCGTGCATCAACGAAAAATTTGCTATCAAAAACCTTTCCCCCTTGGATCTTGATCTTGAATTGATTCTCTTCAAAATTCACGGAAATAATAGAACTTCTAGTGTTGATCTCAGCACCACCTTTCTGAGCTTGTAGTGCTATCTCCTTATCAAAAGATCTCCTGTCTATAACTATAACCTTTTGATTCTCAGCATTTATGTCAAAAGAGCTGTTTGGACTCCGAATTACGGCGTTCTTTATCTCATTATCGACTGTTTTCAACCTAGGGATTATTCCGAGACTTTCAAGAGCTTTTTGGCTGACAACTCCCCCGCAATGTTCTGGGGTCCCAATTTCGTGATCTTCCTCTAGAACTAGGACTTTAAGTCCTCTAGATGACATTTCTCGAGCCGCCAAAAGTCCAGATACACTTCCACCCCCTACTATAACATCATAAAGATCTGCTTTTAATGAAGTCAAAATTTATGAATAATATTAGATTGACAAATATTTATTCTATGGAGTATCAATATTGAAAACCTTCATGATCCAGCGATTCTAAATTACAAGTTGAATTGTAAGTTGAAGGAGGGTCAGAATATAAGACCACTCATAAAAGATGAGAGGAGTTATTTTCTTGAATCAGACCACAATTATGTTAATTGAAGCAGATTCATACGAAGTAAAATAAAAAGTCAATAGATAGATAGCATCATAAAAACATATCAATTCTGACAGATTACCAGATCGTTTACATACTTTAGTAGAAAGATCACCCAAAGCAGACAATGAGGATAAAAAGCAGGTTTATGCTCTTTAGATTGCAATTATTACGCTTATTGTAATAATTTCCCTAGTATTCCATTCCATCAAGTTTATCAATTCCGTAAAATATCTATTCCGGGCATTTCATCTCCAGCCAAAAATCTGAGCGTAGCACCCCCTCCGGTAGATACATGAGTTACCTCCTTCTCAGACACCCCAGATACCTTCATGGCCTCAAGAGTGTCACCACCGCCAATAAGAGTCTTGACACCCCTCCAATATGCCAATGCCATGCTAACAGCAACGCTCTTAGTTCCGTTAGAAAATATCTCTCTTTCAAAGTAGCCCATTGGTCCATTCCAAAAAATTGTTCCCATGCCATTATTATGAATTTCAAAACTAAATTTTTGAATTGTCTTATCTCCAATGTCAAACCCTTTCATGTTTTTTGGGATGTCCGCTTCAACAATCTGATATTGATTACTATTATCAGAAGAAGCCACTTTATGATCTATCGGAAGAATTATTTTATCACTATGGTCCGCTAGCGCTTTAGTGACCCATGGTAAGTAATTTTCTTCAATAAGTGAATCTCCCACAGAATAACCCTTAGCCTTAAGGAATGTGTACGAAGCAGCACCACCGATGAGGACCTTATTGGCTTTAGGTAAAAGATGATTGAGAGCTCCAATTTTGTCCTTGATTTTTACACCTCCAATAACCAGGGTAAAAGGAGTTGAAGGATTTTCTCTCAGGAGGGATAGGTATTGCAGTTCCTGGGCGAGATTGAACCCAGCAATTTTGGTGTCAAAATACTTTGCGGTCCCATAAGTAGAAGAGTGTTTCCTATGGGATGTACTGAATGCATCATTTACATATATATCAGCGTAATTGGCAAGTTTTTCAGAAAATACTGGATCATTTTTTTCCTCTTCAGAATAGAATCTCAAATTTTCAAGTAACAATACTTCACCATTTTTCAAATCATTTACCGTATCCATGGTATCCTTACCTATACAATCACTTGAAAAAATAATCTTGGCATTAAAAGACGATAACATCTCACCTAGTTTTTTTGACACAGGTCGTAAAGAATATCGTAAATCTTTGCCAGAAGGTCTATCCAAATGGGATGCAAGAATAACTTTGGCACCTCTTTTTACTAGATATTCTATAGTTGGAATGGCAGATCTTATTCTATAATCTTCACTGACTGCATCATTTTTTACCTTTACGTTAAAATCAACACGAACAAATATTCTCTTATTAAGATAAAACTGATCATCAAAATCTGTAATAAATCTTATCTGTCCCATAAAATAGAGAAAAATTATTCGTATAAAATATTTGTTGTGAAATTTGAATGTTTAATAAAAAAAGTAAAAATTTTTTACTTTGAATACCGTCTGTAAACTTAAACACTAGACCCAGGGCCCCTTGGTGTCTAACTCGGCCTAGATATCTAAGATATTTTTGTGAAAACGACCATGTGTCATTTAACTTCTCCGGGTCCCTAATTGCTCGTATATGAAAGTGAAAATTCCGGTTCGGTTGAAATTATTTGAAACTGCATTAGTTTCTGATTTAGAAAAACCGGTTTATCCGTTATAATGCATTTTGGAGGTGGAATCATCTAATGACTAGATGTAAGTTGTTCACAATAACGCAGGATTGTATCGAGTTAGTTCTTCTAACTTGATAAATAGTTGTAGGAGATAACTCTGAATTCCATCGACTTAGGTTTATTCCTTTTTAATAGGAGTTATTTTAGTAATAGTGGGACATCCTACTTTGCTTGAAGCTACTTTAAATGCCCTTTTAGCTAATTCCAGGTTTTCCTTCGTAACATGAGCTTCATAGATGGTTCTTCCTCGTTCAACCCGGGCGGCCAAGCCTGTAGCTTTACCGAAGGCTCGTCTCATTCCCTCCTGGAGACGGTCAGCACCTGCTGTAGCAATCATTTTATTTTCCCTTAGAATTACATGCGGATACACCCTAAGTCTTGAAAAAAAGCTCATATCACCTGCTTGAGCCATTGTCTTATTGCCTGCTAGCCTCGCAGCTTCAAGAGAGTTATGACGAATTTGAATTCGTTCTGTAACAGTTAGTTCAAGTAGGTAATCATAATTACCCTTTGCCTGCCCGGATGCAAACCTAGCAATCTTAATTTGAGGTTTACCTTTAATATACTCGCGCCTTACATATGGCATACCACGAATTTCTCTATAATTAACACCTTTCATAACTAATCCTCTCTTTAATAAATAAATGAGGCCGATGGCTGTGATTTATTTGTTATGTCCTCAGAAATCAATCCCCGCGATGACTCTATTGATTCCACTCAAACCGGTGGTATAACAGATTTAGACCTGGCACCACCAACCACCGAACAACTCAATGACAAGAAAACGAATAGCGAAGAAAGTATTGATTCAAATTTTCTAATAGAGGCAGTTCATTACAAGAATGAAGGAAAAATAGTTGTTCCTGACCCAAAGCAGCAAGATCAACTGAGGAACAAGGGGTTTGGAGAGGTTTTTAATAAAGAATACTTGCTAAACAGTCTTGAAAGCTTATTTTTGCTTCAAAACAATAAAATCAAAATTTATAGAAACAAAACAGAGTATGATTTTTCTACATTTTTAAAGACATTGATAAAAAAAGATAAAAAGATTTTAACAAAGTATCTGATTTTTAGAGATTTGAGAAGTAAAGGATATGTTATAAAAGAAGGATTTGGGTTCGGAACGGATTTTAGAATTTATGAAAGGGGGGAATATAATAAGAAAACTTCGAGATATGTCTCTGTTGGATTAAATGAAGGAACTAACATACAAGCGTCGCAATTTGCCGAGTTTATCGAGCAAGTAGAAAATATGGGCAAGTCGGTTGTAATAGCAGTTGTGGAGCGGAGAGGTGAAGTAATTTATTACAAGACATCAAAGATGACTTTTTTTGACAACAAGAAATCCAAAAAATTGGTCACTTAATTTATCATCCAAATATATAATTCCCTCTTCAAATATGATAGGTATGGAACTGCCCAGGAATAACGATACTCAAAAGCAATTCAGCAAGGACATTTGTAATGAGGTATTTGCAGTTGATGAAAGCATAAGGTTTGTCGGAATCGTAAATAAAGAAGGTGAAGTTATAGAAGGCGGATTTCGCAAGGGAATCGAACCATTACTTGACCAGAACGAAGAACAGGACATGTATCTGCAGTCTCTCTCAAATATCAGTTTTTTTCAATCATTTTCAGAAAAATTTGGACCGGTAGATTACTTGCTGATTAGCCAAAAGAAAATTACCATGATAACATTCCCCTATAAACCGGATATATTGTGTATATCAGCTTCTTCTCAATCCGATATTGACAGAATTAGGGATGAAATTATCAAGATAGTTTCCCCTTAAAGTAACTGGCATTCCAATAAACTATTAAATAAAGTATTATGTCCATATGCTTATAGACTTAAATGGAAAAAGTAGTTTGCGAAATTTGTTTTTATAAAGGGAATAAAACGGAATTTGAAAAAAGTAGTGATTACTGCATAGAGTGTGTGTGTGATCATGCTATGTGCCCAAAATGCAAGAAACCTTATCATGCAGCCATCATTACCGAGTAGTGAATATACAAAGTAGATCAGAGAAATAGACTAATAGAATATATTAATAGAATGTTCAGGACAGACGTTGCAAGACGATGATGAATAAGATAGTCCCCCTATTACATTGAATTAATTTCAATTAAAATGAAGAGAATAAACCGGACTTCCGAGTTTTGTGACGTTTCGGTACTAAACGGTCCAACTAAACAGTAGTCTAATACTATTGTTCGAGATGAGCGTCTTGATGATTAATATGGTTTGCTATGATTTGCTCCGTAGAAAAAAAGCATATTATGGGTAGAATAACCACCATCGGAAATCACGAAGCTTGTCAAATCCATACGCTAAAATAATCACAACGAGCCAAAAATTGTTTAGGAACATTGTACAAGAAGTTTCGAACTGTAGTATATTACTTATAAAATATTCAAATTGTAGGCCAAATTAATATAATTATTATAATGTATGTTGTAATATTTATATAGCCTAAAAACACAATATAATTAGATAATTAATGTTTAATGAAGATTCTTGCAGGAGGTGTGGTCTGGGGCTGACTGCAATGTGGAGATGTAATGATTGTTTAGAGACTTCTACCTGGATCTGCAAAAGGTGTAATACCTCCATAGATCGCATCCACTTTCACGGATTTGAAACATCGAATGCCATTTCAAATAAAGTCCAGCTCGAAATTTATACCTCCTAACTCCTGTAAAATCTATCAATCTGGATTGTGAAAAAACCATTCAGTATTTGATGGATCTCATGAAGATTTCATGATTTCCCGGGGTATAATCTTCCCAAGATACTGAAATGATATGGTCCAGTGTATTAATCATAATAGATGGACATTCTGAAATACCAGAGTTCTGACTCAAATTGTAGATTGTATATTCGCCAGTTTCGTTAAAACTTCTGATAAAAAGAAAAATCTCCTTATTAGATGTCAATTCCGAACCCTCAGCCAAATTATTTTCAGGTTCAACAAGACTACCCTCAAATGATGTGAACAATTTATCTTGATAAGCGATTGTATCTAAATTGGCGGCATCAAGAATTTGATTTGTGGATATAGGAATTTGATCCATTGTAAAATTCTTACCACCATCTGAGCTTTTTGCAGTAAAAAGATTCCCTAATTTATCTACCGCATCCTTCTGTACCCAAGTTATGTATACGTATTTATCAAAAACAGACACCTGTGATTTACCACTGTCAAAACTATCGTTATTATCGAATTTGACTTGGCTGCTGAAAGTTTTTCCAAGGTCTTCGCTCTTTATGAAATATATTCCAGGCTCAAAACCCATTACCTCTTTTTGGTCTTGAATGACACTAGGATTGAACCGATTATCAGCGTCCACATTCCAGGATATGTACAAATTATATTCGTCTGCAAATACTTTTGGATAGGAATTGCTGCTATATTCTGAAAGTATGGTTTCGCTGCCAAAGGATTTACCCATATCATTACTAGATCGTAAAGCAATCGAAGAATGAGTAGAATTAGATTGTTGCCATACAGTGAAGACATGTTTATCATTTGAGTAAATATCAACGTTAGATGCGTTGACCATATCGTTACTTAATGAAATACGCTCACCAAATGTCTTACCATCGTCCACACTTGATCGTAGAAATACTTGTTTATAGCCATTAGAATTGTCGACCCACGCCAAATAGATTTTATTTCCTGATGAAGCGATATGGGGGTGTTCTGAGAACCCAGAATTATTGCTGATGTTCAGGGTTTCATCAATTGAGATATTGTTTAAATCGACGCTTTTAAAAAAAATATCGTAATTTCTATCCATCAGACCGGATGCTTGAGTTTTAAAGTTTGAATCTTGCCAAACAAGGGAAAAGTTATTTTCATCAACGCTTTGAATCTGTCCATATACAGAATCATTCTTATTATTGCTCAGGTTATATTGCTTGGAAAATTTTGAATCATCACCTGGATTTACTACTTTGGAGAAAACAAGACTGATTTTGTCGTTGTTCGAGTAGGTAATAATATTGGATAACGGGATGATCAGGAGAAATAAAAATATTGTCAATATGCTTTTAAAAAGTGTACTATCCATAATTTTTGTCAATAAACTAACTTCGTGGATTATTTTATATATTTTACTTTGGTTTCAAATTTCATCAAAATTTTAATCATTCCCTTCAAGAGGGATTTATTTTCTTCTTAAAATCTAATGACAAGGAATTAATGCAATATCTTAATCCGGTTGGACGGGGACCATCATCAAATAGATGACCCAAGTGGCATCCACAATTTGCGCATACCACTTCCTTTCTAATCATACCATAATCATAGTCCAATTTTTCTCGAATATTCTCATTAGTGGATGCAGCCCAAAAACTTGGCCAACCCGACTTTGAATCAAATTTACTATTAGAATCAAATAATATCGAACCACAGCACTTGCAAGAATATACACCACTTTCATTATTGTGCAAAAGGTTACCAGAAAATGGTGGTTCAGTGCCACGATTTACACATACTTCGTATTCCTCAGGGGATAATTTTTTTTTAAATTTGATTTAGAATATTCTTCGGACATTTTTCAATATATTAAAGGGCACATTATTTAAAAATTTAACGATCAGGAAATCACCTTTATTCTCTAAATTCCATTTCTTAACATATATAATTTGGATTGGCATCTAACTATAATGATATTCTTCTATTCAAAATCCTGGTTAGCTATTTCAAAACTATTTAATAAAATCTCCACAGGTAACAGGAGGAAATCATCTTTTTTCTTTAAATCAATAGAGAGGATGCAAAATAAAAGTTTTTATTTAATCTCGAGGCACTAACCATTGATTAGAAATAGGCAAACGTAAAGTTTTAAACGAAGCTCACTTGAAAGAATTGGTCATGCCCCAGGAAGGAGAGTTATTCGGAAGAGTAATTAAGTTAGTAGGGGGGGATAATATCATTGTAAAGAGTTCTGACGGACAAATTAGGACTTGCAGGATTAGAGGGAAGATAAAAAGGAGAATGTGGATACGTGATAATGACTTGGTATTAATTGCGCCTTGGGATTTTCAATCTGATAAGGCCGACATTATTTGGAGATATATTAGCGCACACGCAGACAAGCTCGAACAAGAAGGGCATCTTGAAGGTTTGAACAGATAGAAATCACAGTTTAATACGCTGTTGTACCCCGCCACTGACCCACAGCAAAATCATGGTTAGCCTTACACTACGTGTATAACTCATTGCGCACTCTCTGACGGGGATTAATAATTATAAAATTAAACAGGTATTTATCGTTTGACTATAATAGTCATAACTATAAAAAAAACCTTCCTTATAACCAACGCACTGTTATCATCCCTAAAATCATAAACCTTCAGAGAGTCGCTTCAGGGCAGAGACAAATATAGTCAAAAATATTTATCATAATTCTTTAGAAATATTACATCAGGTAGTTTTGAATCTTCAGGAGTACAAATTCTTACACAATACGATTTTGATCAAGTTTCAAGATCCCAACTATCGCTGATAAATTGAGTTCGAAAATAGTTATCAAGGTACGCAAGTTAAGATTTTCCAAAACTTGAGGATGAATTTCTCCAATTTCTCCAATTACCTCTTCATTCAGGAAAATTCTTGCAGAATGACCTGGAAGAAAATGACTAGTATCATACCTTGATGTAGTAACACACACATTGAAACAATACTTCATAAAAGATTCCAAATTGGATTTAATTTCGGTATAGTCTGTTGTATTATGAGCAATTGAAACACAGAGTGACCAATTTTCTCTGATTTCATTGTTTGTAGTAGAGAACGTCTTACCTATCTCAAATAATTTTTGAGGATATTTTTCATGAATGTTATTAGAAAAGGTATTAATTAAGGAAGGAATTAGACTGTTCCGCAATAACTCAAATTCGGTATTTTTAGAATCACCCAAAGAAATTAATTTTTTGTTAGAGTAGTCATCTCCAGAAAAAACACCCCTGACCAAGTTTTTTGATATTATGCTAGTATTTATAATTTCCATAAATTCAAGTCCAATTAATACGTCCCGCACTTTACCGAAAATAACAGATAGACTGTTCTTTTGTCCAGGAAAATATGAGATAGGGTATAATGGCCCTAAATTGAAAATACCATAACCTATGGCTACCTCCTCACAAACGTCTACTTTGTCAAACAAATCTATTCTATAACTAGGTATTAAGCAGTCTAGTCTCCCACTACCTTTGTCTATGCCTTCACATCTACTTCTCTGAAGACATTTCAAGATTTCGTCATGAGTTAATTCGAGACCTAATATTTGATTAACATAGTCAAAATCCAACTGTATTCGATGAGGTTCTAATATTGGTGTAACAATTTCACCGCTAAAAGGAGAATCTACAACTAAAGAATACAAATCAAATCCCATATCGCTCAATTCGAAGGACAGTATTGAAAGTATATCCTTGGCAGACTTAGAATTCAATGAAGTGACTTCTACGAATAAATTACTAGTTAGCAGATCTACTTTTGTGATATTTCCATTTATAATGGGTGGAAATGAGATAACGTTATCCTTTGAGTCAAGTAAAATAGGAACAATGTCAAACTCTTCCAAAATGTGACCATACTCTTTTCCGACTTTAAGATCTGTAATAATATTCTCAAGACTATATTCTTTATGTGCATCTAGTGGAACAAATTTAGTTTGTCTGGGAACCCCTTTGTATGAAAGAGGAAAGGTCAACGCATCATAATTATGTAAACCGATCGAAGACTTTTTTCTTTTTCTACCTAACCCATTATGCAAATCCTCTTGCATAGATATCAGTTGTGTCAATTCTTCATGATTAATCGGAATATCTCGTTTAGCAATTAATCCATAAATAAAAGGTCTTATAACTTTCAACCGTTCATCTACTCGTATTGACTTTGAAGACGGAAGAAGGTCCTGTTTATTTGGACATCCCAATTCGACATTCAAAATTCCCTTTAGAGCGCGTACGATCCCGTTTTCAGAGGAGAAATCTGGGCGATTGGGATTGAACTCTACTCTAATTTTATCATTAGTTTTGTCAATTCCCTCTATATCGAGGCCCAAAAATGGTAATTTCTCAATTATTTCATCTAAGGTCCTATCAGAAAAGACTCTTGACAGTAACGACGGTCTAATGTTAACTACAGGCATTTAGGGACACTTTTTAACCAGGTTAAATTATTTGAATATAATTCACGTATGTCATCAAGATTAAAGCGTAACATCGCCAATCTTTCAAAACCTCCTCCCCAGGCCAAAACAGGACTTTTTATGCCCAATGGTTTTGTTACCTCAGGTCTAAATATGCCCATACCAAACAATTCTATCCATTTATTAAATTTCTCATTATATACCATTGATTGAAGAGAAGGTTCGGTATAAGGGAAGAAGGTGGGCCAGAACTTGATCCTCTTAATTCCAAGTTTAGAATAGAACTCGGTTTGAATTCCGATTAGTTGTCTCAGATTTGCATCGTCATTTACATAAATCCCTTCGACTTGATGAAATTCAACAAGATGCTTGAATGACACTTTTTCGTTTCTAAACACCCGACCTATGAGAAAAACTTTATCTTTCTCCGGCTTCCTTTCAGCTAGGTATTGGAGGGTGACTGGAGTAGTGTGAGTCCTCAAAACATACGGTTTAGAATCTTCAATATTCCAATCATATTGCCAATTTTCCTTATGGATTTTGGACACCTGTTCCAATAAAGATGTATTTTTTGGTAGAGGAGAGGAGAGGTCATTTTCGGATTTCAGATAAAATGTATCTTGCATTTCCCTAGCTGGATGATCTTGAGGAATAAATAATGCGTCAAAATTCCAAAAACTTGACTGAGTCAGGTTTCCTTCAATTTCACTAAAACCCATACTGACTAATATTTCCTTGACTTCATCTATGAAATCGACCAATGGGTTCTTTTTTCCATAATTTAACAGCGGCAATGGTGCCTCTACATCAATCTGTTCAAAAATTAAATCTCTCCATTTTCCAGATATCAAAGCATCCTGAGTCATTTTTCTAACAACTTTATCCCCAGTTAATAATAATGAATCAACAAGAGGAATACTAGTTTGTGCAATTTGGTATTTTTTATCTACCAACTTTTCAGTAATTAGGACATTATGTCGCTTTTTTAGCGATTCAAAGGCTTTTTTATCTTCTTTGTTAAAGAGCGATTCCAATGCTGGCTTTGTTTTACTTAATTTGGCCATGAATTTCTCCTCATCAGAGGGTTCAAGTGAACCTGATAGAATAGTCACCTTATCATCGATTATACTAATCCAGTTATTTTTTTTGCAAAACCGAATCGCTCCAAAAACTTCCTTCTCGTTACCTTTAAACTCTCCACTACTTATGATTTCCGACAATTTGTTTACTCCCTTATTTACAATATTAACAAGTTTTCTTTCAGGGAGAACAAAGTGCTCTTTATCTGGCGCATCAGGGT
The DNA here is from genome assembly GCA_963759575.1 of uncultured Nitrososphaeraceae archaeon. Taxonomy (GTDB): domain Archaea; phylum Thermoproteota; class Nitrososphaeria; order Nitrososphaerales; family Nitrososphaeraceae; genus Nitrosocosmicus. Next base: position 561,140 of record CAVWZU010000002.1, read on the forward strand.
GCAAATAGATTTTGGTTTCCGTACTTTCCATGACTTGAAGTAAGTCCTTATACCTCAACCATTCAACTCCTCTACGCAATTGGTCAACAGTCAGTTCTGATCTATTAACAAGGTCAGATTCGTTTATCCAATTACCCTCTACCAATCTCAATACTGTCAGAATCTTTCTCTCAATGGGATGCAATGATGAAATCGACCTTGCTGAATTATTTTCAAACTTAGGTGTATCCCTGGCTGCTATTTCATCCTTATCCAATATATGTAGAAAACTTGTGTAAGTATTTTTAAACGTTTAAACTTTGGTTATATAAAGAATAATTTAAAGATGCCAAGTGAAAAGGAAGGTATTTCATTTGAGGAAAACGACATGACGTTTGATGGGACAGATACAAAATTTAATGCTGACTCAGAATCAGTTTCAAGTGGTATTGAAGATTTTGTCGTTACTCCCTGGAAAGTAGAGGGAGATGTTGATTACTCTAAGTTGATCGAAAGGTTTGGTACCCATGTAATTGATGATACTTTATTTGAAAAAATTAAGTATTTTACTGGAGAAATACATCCATTTCTCAAAAATAAATATTTTTTTTCCCATAGGGATTTGGATGTGGTTCTAGATGAATATCAAAGAGGCAATAAATTTTATCTGTATACAGGAAGAGGTCCTTCCGGTTTGGTTCACCTCGGACATTTGATGCCTTGGTTATTCACGAAATATTTACAAGAAAAATTTGATGTTAACCTAATATTCCAATTGACAGACGATGAAAAGTTTCTGTTTAATAGTAATTTGGACATGGAAGTTATTCAAAAATATACTTATCAAAACATCCTAGATATTATTTCCATAGGATTTGATCCTAAAAAAACTAAGATAATTGTCGATACCAAGCATATTAAATATTTGTATCCTTTATCTATTGAAATTGCAAAGAAAATTACTTACTCCACAGCAAAGGCGGTTTTTGGATTTTCTAATTCTTCTAACATTGGAATGATAGGGTTTCCTCCTGTTCAGGCCGCGCCTTGCTTCTTACCCTCAATAATCGAGAACAAACCAACGCCTGTGCTTATACCAGCCGCAATTGATCAAGATCCCTATTGGAGGGTAACTAGAGACATTGCAGAAAAATTGGGCTACCCCAAGCCAGCCCAGATCCATAGTAAATTTATTCCAGGTCTTACCAGTTTAGGGAAAATGTCATCATCAAAACCCGAAACTGCGTTATTTACCGTGGACGATCCCGAAATCCTAGAGACAAAAATCAAAAATACATTTACTGGGGGTCAACCAACAGTAGCGCTCCAACGCAAACTAGGTGGAAATGCGAATATTTGTCCGGTATATTGGTATCTGAATTATCTCTTTGATACCGAAAAGGAATCTAGAGAGAGGTATAGCGATTGTACGAGTGGCAATTTGTTATGTGGGGAATGTAAAAACGACATGATAAAAAAGGTAAAACCATTTATTAAAGATATACAAACAAAGAGAATTAAGGCACAAAATTTGATCAAGGATTTTATGATTGACGGAAAAGAGTTTTTTGAAGATGGTAATAATGATTTTGATTGACCGCTATTTTTGAATTCAAGATGAAATACAAATTCATTTGTCAGGATAGCTATGAAGCGGAAAAATTGACAAGTATTTTTGCGCCCCAAAAGGATAATACTCTTTTTATCAGCAAAATCGTAAGAATAATTGATAACGAGGCTGTTGTTATGCTAAAAGATGGTTCCCATCACAGCGTTATGTTTAAAGATGAAATAAATTCATACAATTTAGAGCGATTTTTTAAAGAACTTTTGTCAAGAAACGGGAAGGTCACTGAGACGAACTATGTAGGAGACATAGCTTTCATAAATTTAAGTGAACTTGAAGATCATCAGTCCAAATCATAGAAAACCTGTTTACACATAATCCCTATTAAATTCATCGAGGATTAATTGATAGACTTTCTCAAAATATAATGCCGTAGAGTAGGGCATCAACGGTATAAAAGCTGTAATAGTTTCGAGAACCAAAGGGACTGCACGCTTTGATAATTTAATATCAAATTTCATCCAAAGGATTCGATTCTGAGTAAATACTATTTTTTCACCTAACTCTATGTTACAAACTTCCTTAGCCCTGTCCTCAACCCGTCTGTACCAATATGCAAGTACCTCCGGATCCAACCCGTCGCTAAGATTTGTAATGTTATTACAATAGTCCAATATTAAATCGTCAATTCCATTCTTCATCTTATGAAGGCAATTTCAAGCTAAAAAATTTATTATTGGCTATCAAATTTAATTGATAAAATAAGATTATTTTTTATTCTTTAATATATTACCCAGTTTATCAATCTCATTTGCTCTGATGCGACTTGAAGAAATTGGTAATCCGTCTTGGGCCAATTTCAACCCAACCGAGACAATGTCGATCGCTGGGAGACCCCTGCTTGTTCTGATTTCATTAAGTCTCTTACCCTTGTAGCTTGTTTCGGTGCTAGCTACCATACAATCAACTTTTTCGGAGAACATTAACGGTCCAAACGCATCTTCAAGCTTTGTAATCTCGGTACTGAGTGGACCCAACTTCATTATCAATAATCTTGACTAGATTGTGTTTTCGTACTTCAAATGAATTATTTATCCTTTTCTTCAATTTTTCTTTTACTAAATCATCTGATGATATGCCTATTATAACGAATTTTCCTATCTCAAAAGACTTTTTTAAAAGTTCAACATGCCCAACATGCAAAATATCAAACGTACCTCCCATGGCTACGCAATCATATTTTTTCAATAAAGATGTCATCTAAAAAAATAATATAAAATTATTGATTTAAAATTGGATTTTTGAGTTTGACAAATTTATAAATACCTAATTGAGGATAAATAATTATTGTCATCTACGGTTGCAGAATACATCTGTGAAGATTGTGGTTCTTTACTCATTCATTTGAATCCAACTACGCTGCAGAGCATAATAGAGGTTCACTCACAATTATGTCCGATAAAAAGACAAAAAATTCTTGCGCATGCAGAAGCTGAGAAACTAAAGAAGGCATCAGTAACGAGGAATTCAAGCATTCCAGTTCAAGCTACTCAAATAGTCAGTGGAGCGCCTCCAAGTGCTGCTTCCATACCTCAACAAGCTGTCGCGCCCAGTATGAACGAGAGTGGCGCCGGTTCATCGCTTCCACTGACAGGCAGTGGAACTGACTACCAAGCTGCAGAAGGACCTATAGATACAGGGTTTAAGTCAAAGAGACAACCTGCAGGGAAGTTTCAAGGAATTCAGGTATGGGGTCCATATGATGCACCTGGACAACTTGGGATCTGGGGTACTGATGTATGTGTTGATTTTGATATTTGTATTTCAGATGGAGCATGTATTGATGCATGTCCTGTTAATGTTTATGAATGGCTTGATACGCCTGGACATCCAGCATCAGAAAGGAAACCATTTATGGTTAGAGAAAAAGATTGTATCTTTTGTTTAGCTTGCGAAAATGTCTGCCCTCCGCAGGCGATAAAAATATTTGTAAAATAGCAGAGTACAAATCTAACTATCAACTTTGATCATCCCCCTTGACATACTTGTAAATCCTGTAGTTGAGGTTATTATTGTATTTCATAACAGAATCCCACTTTGAGTTTCGTTCAGCATATAAAGCTAGAAAGTATTTCTTTTCGTCTACATCAATATTGTGGTAAATGTTTTCGCCAACAATCACTTCTCCAGGAAAAGATAATGACGTAATTTTGGCAGCTATACTAATACTAAACCCTATCAAGTCGATATGAGCGTGAGCAATATTTTTTCCATACAGTAATACAAGTGCATTGCCATATTCAATACCAATCTTCACAGCAATCTCAGGGATGGTATTTTTTCTAAATTCTGGGTTAATTCCGTTACTCATTACATTCTGGATATATCGTGCGCAATCCAATGAATTTATTATTGCCTTTTTTTGATCATAGTCTGATGGAAATAGACCGATCACAGCATCTCCCACAAATTTTAGCACATATCCCCCAAATTTTTCAATAGATAGACTTACTTCTTGGGAAAAAATTTGGATAATCAGGGCCAAATTTAATGATGGTATGTCATGAGACATTTGAGTAGACCCTGCAATATCCACATACATTACCACGACATTTGTTTTGGTATTGACTTTCCTTTCTAAATACTTCCTGCACGAATCAGTAGACAGATCGATAAGCAATCCTTTATTTTCTAGACTATGGGACACCCGGTCTTGGACACTCTTTATAAAATCAAAATTTCCTGATTCAAAATTTTTCATCTAGATCTGAAAAATTACTATTCTGCCTAGTTTATTCGTTATGAGCGGGTAATATCAGGGTCCAAAGCTAATTTTATTATAAAATTTGACGTAAGAACACTACAAAAGACTAGGAAAACTTAAGTAATTAGATAGAATGGAGAACTTTCGCAGCTTTGGACTCTGTTTTAACGAAAAATCAGAGAATCTAAGTTTACTTATTATAAACCAACCATATGCCTGAACATAAAAGCCAATAGTTCAAAGCAATTTTTACTCTAGATCAACCTTTCTTATAGTAAATGAAACAATCATACGGAGTCCCAAGATTACTACGAAAAATATTACAGTACTGTAGACATCGACGCCTGGTCCATCTTTAAATAAACTCGAAATTACTATGATGAGTTTTAAAACTGCATTGGCACATTCAAATTCTAAAGCGAATAATAATCCGTTCGCTAATATTGAAATTGAAGAAACTTTTGATTCATTAGTAACATCATCTTTTTTATCCCTCAATTGCTTTTTCAAAACATAATAAACACCGATCCCAGGTCGACTTTTTCTTGAACTACTTTCTAATAATTTATTTAGTAGTAACATTAGCGATTGTCCCATAGTAATTAAGATGATACTAATTGCGGCTACATCAATGACGTATGTCAAAAAAAGAACAAGGCTATCTAATGTAGACATTCGAAAATCCCTTTAGGCTCATCCGACTAATGCCATCGTGCTAATTTTAATATTTACCAACCTACTAAATACTAGGCCATTTTGTTGTGTCTGTCAATCTCCTTTGAAAGTGACCAACTCAAAACGATTCGGATGGTAACAATTACTCCTAAAATCAATAATTCTTTTATTCCTGGGATCTGCATCGTCTTAATTATATCGCTTCCTATTTCAAAATCTAATGCTAGCAAAATACCTCTGGCCAATCGTAATCTGATTGATTCCTTTTCCATTGTTTGTACTTTAATTGGATTTTTAAGGATCTTGAGAAATGAGAATACAGCCATAATAACAGAAATGATGATAACTGAAGCAGCTAGTATATCAATTCCTAAAGTAATTATGTCGATATAATAGGATCGGATTGACTCGATTGGAATCAGAAAATTCAAATCAAGTATCATTTCTTTCATTGGAAAGAGTATCACTTTATTATGTATCTTATATTCGTCTATTTTATGTTATTGCAAAAATGCGGTAAATATAACCAACAAATCACTATTCACGAAACCGATCAAGTCTGAATAGTAACTCGTTACGACCAGCGTCGATATCAATTGCTATTACTGTAGGAGTACGTAGAGACATTATTGCCTCTCTTAAAACACCAGAAAATTCGTCAGTACTTGTTATCCTATACCCTTTTGCCCCAAAGCTCTCTGCGAGCTTTACAAAATCAGGATTATTAAAATTAGTAAAAACACTCCTGCCGAATTCTAATCTTTGTTTGGTAGATATCACGCCTAAATCCGAATCACACCACACTATAATGATGATTGGAAGTTGTAGGCGTACTGCTGTTTCCAGTTCTTGAACGTTCATTAGGAAGCCACCATCCCCGCACATTGCCACCACCTTACTAGAGGGACATGCTAGTTGAGCACCAATTGATCCAGGAAGTGCAAATCCCATCGAACAAAATCCATTGCTTATTATGCAGGTATTGGGATTAAATGTCTTGTAGATTTTTGCTATCCACAATTTATGTGCTCCAACATCTGATATTAAAATATCTTTTGAAGAAAGAGCACTTCTAACTTCATGAATTAATTTTTCAGGTTTGATCGGATAAGATTTGTCACCTTCGAATTGCTCAATACGCCAATCCACTTCTTCCTTAATTTTCCTAAATCTAGCCTTTGTATTGTTTATTTTTTGTCTATTGATAGAATTTGTTTGATTCTCATTCTGATATTTCTTAATAGAATTTATCAGCAAACTCATGGTTAAATTTAAGTCACCAGAAATTTCTATATCAGCATTATAATAGTTGTCAACTCCTGCAGGCGTAGAATCAATATGAATTATTTTTTTGAGATTAGATCCATTCCAGTTTTTAGGACTGTATTCAACCAAATCATATCCGATAGAAATTACAACATCCGCCAATTTCAGAGCGTGTAAAGCATAGTCGGATTCCTTTATTCCAATAGTCCCCATATGAGTTGGAGAAAGATCAGAGATCACACCTTTACCCATGAACGTGTTCATCGAATAAATTCCTGTCAAAGCTGCAAACCTTCTAATAGTATTTGACACGTTATTTCGAATGCAACCATTTCCAATTAGAATAACTGGTGCCTTTGACTTCAATATCATTTTTGTTGCGCCTTGAAGCATTGATGAGGTCGGACCTGATGTTATGCCATTTTTGCTTCTTAGTGGTTTCAAAAATGATTCCATTTTTGCCACGTCAACCGGTAAATCCAAGTGTGTTGCCCCCTTTTTTTCTTCAGTTGCTATCTTAAAAGCCCTTCTCAAAATTTCAGGTATTCCATCAGCATCCCTAATAGACCACGTCCATTTGGTAATTGGAGTAAACATAGTTACAGGATCCATATTTTGATGAGACTCTTTATGCATCTGAGTAATTACAGTTTGACCAGTAATGGCGAGAAGTGGGGATCGGTCCATATTAGCACTGGCTACCCCAGTGGTAAGATTAGTGGCTCCCGGACCCAGAGTTGCAAGGCAAACACCAACCTTATTGGTTAATCTCCCGTAAACATCTGCCATAAATGCGGCAGCCTGTTCATGCCTTACCAAAATAAATTTTATAGTTTCGGATTCTGATATTGATATCATAAGATCATTTGTTTCCTCGCCAGGGATTCCAAAAATATATTCGACATTTTCAGCCTCAAGGCACTTTACAAATAGATCAGAAGCCTTCATCTATAAGAAAATGCAACATACCAATGATAAAAATATTATCCAAAGGTGTCATGTGGTGATGGATGTTGATTTGAGTAAAACATAATTGTCCTAACCAAGGACCATATGAAATGTTTCCACGTCTCATTTCTTGTTCTTAATATTAAATATAGGCCGGTAAAATGACTAACGTTAGGTTGCTAGAGTCCGAATCACCACGGGGTTTTTCCATTTTTGATAATGAATTGGTTGTAATATTTTGATTTGTTATTCACCTCATACGCTTGCCATATCCAAAAAATCAAATAAATTATCCCAAAAGGAACAAACAGAAAAGTTATCCCTAGAATTACCCATCCGATTACTAGGATTACAATACCTCTTCTTATCTTTCCGATATACAAGTGACCCATTCCGTTGAATCCAATGATGCCAGCGATCAATGCGAGAGCAATGGCCGATCCAATATTTTTAGTTTGAGCGGCCATAGTTATTGCAGTAGCTGTATTTTGTGGTTTTCCACAAACAGGACAAAAAGAAGAGTTATCAGAGGGCAAATCTCCGCCGCAGTTTCTGCAAAACACCATAATCCTATTATTTTATAAAATAATATAAAGATATTAGTAAGTTTAGTTTTCAAAATCTAATTCATGGTATCAAAAATACCAATCTATGGCTATTAACAGATTACCTCAATAACGAGATAAATCAACAATGATTAAGATAACCTTCAATCAGTCAGTTCTTTTGAATGAAATTGGCTTATCACTTTACTCCGAAAATAATTTTGAACACGACTTTTCATTTATTAGCTATTCAATCAAAAACATATAATGATATCGGCAAAAACTACACAAATAAGAATATGAACTTTGTCCTTGCTCACCTTGTCTATAACTTTAATGTTAGCTGTTTTCTAGGAAATCATATACGAATCCAGAATATACTTTCTAATTAGTTATACAATATCAACAAAAATACTGACCACATAGATCTGACAATATGAGGTCATGGATTAAAAACTAGGTTGGATAGAAGAGATCGAGGTTGTGGGCACCTCATTTTACAGCAATTGCATAGGTACATATCGTTCATACTTTACAAACTTTTTCAGTATATGATGATCCTCTAATTAATTGAATTGATATTGGGACGGGGTCAAAGGTATCCTATAGAACAATCAACTACTAAATATGGTGACCGCGAAAATTCCTCTAACTGTATTTATAACAACCGGAGTTAAAATGGGTCATAAAAAAGTTCCGGGTCTAGTGCTTGCTGATATCGCAGGAATAAATAATAATCTGGATAAACAAGAAATTAAATTTGACCGCTTTAATCCTAACATACCCAAACTCATAAGAAGGTAAGAAGTAGAAATCCAGTATATCTACGCATCATTAACCTAACTTTGGAATCACTTTATATTTCACATCAAATAAGAAAATTATATGTCACTAAGAATCTTGGTACCAATTTTTATTGGAGTCGTATTAGTCATTGGCCTCGCCTCTTTGTCGCAAGAGAGTAATAGCCAAACTATCATAAATGATACCAATTTCCTACCAGATGCTTCTTCAAACTTTTCATTCATGATGGACCCAAACATATCAAATGAATCAAGTGGAATGCAAATAGGTAACCAGCCATCAATGAATTCATCTAACTTAAATGATTTGATACTTTTGGAAGATCAATTAAAGTTGGCCCAAGAGAAAATTGAGCAATCAGATATTAAAAACAAGGATTGGGGAAATTATACAAGTAGTAAACTAGGAATGTCATTGGTATATCCTACAGACGTTCATCTGCAAAAGGAAGGGAAAGAAACGAGATTTGATCCCGATAAAGATCTAAAGATAGGTAGTATAGAGAAGGATGGATTCAGTATTAGTCCTAGTATCTATGGCCAAAATTCTACTGATTTTACCAATGTTGTCCAACAGGCTAAGGCATCTCATCTTAGTATGAATCTAAACGATTCATATCTAATATTGGTAGATGATATTACACCAATGAGTATTCATGATGATATTGGTTTGTCTTACTTAATATCATTGATCGACAATGGTTTAGAAAAGTCCCTATTTGTATCTAATAATACCTTCCTACTCCATAATGATAATATCTATAGGTTCGTATTTGTTACCAATACAGATCAGTATAATAAAACAAATGCGATATTCAATAATTTACTAAACTCAATTAATTGGAACATCAATCAGAATCGTACCATATCGACATCAAATGTTCTTGCGAATCAGAGCTCTTTGCAAAATAATACTGATGCTGCGATCGTCAACCAAACCTCAGGGAACAAGACAGCTATAATTGAAACGACCCAAGGTTCAATAAGAATTGAGTTTTTTCCTGATGTAGCCCCTAACCACGTTAAGAATTTTCAAGATCTCGCTAGTAGCGGGTTTTACGATGGAGTAGTATTTCATAGAATAGTACCAGGATTTGTAATACAGGCAGGTGATCCAAACACAAAGAATAGTAGCATTAGTCGAGATACATGGGGAACTGGAGGCCCAGGGTACACAATAAATCAAGAGTTTAATACCTTACCCCATGAAAGGGGGATATTATCCATGGCCCGTATGCCTGATCCTAACAGTGCAGGATCTCATTTTTTTATCGTATTAAATAATTCAAAATTTTTGGACGGCCAGTACACAGTATTTGGAGAGGTTACGGAAGGAATAGAGGTTGTAGATAAAATAGCGAATGTTACTACCAATTCAATGGATCAGCCCATGAATCAAGATCTGGCAAGAATAAATAAGATAATGATTAATTAGAAATATACCTTGGAGAGGAAATAACTATTCCGATAAAAGATCAACGAATTACAAACCTTTTTTGAAATATAATCATTTAATTATTGGTACTGAACATTATTTAATTCAAAATGCGTCAAAGAATCTTCCCGATCAAAACAATTTCCAAAATTACACCTGGTTTACAACCTCTTGTTTTTAGATGTAATGATGTAATAATATAATGACTACCCTTAGTGTTTCTGAATTTCTATAGGTATAGTCGAGTTGAGGTTTAGTCGACCTTCATTCAATGCTTATGTCAATGCCTTTAGATCATCATGCTCTTGATGTCGACATATTTTCCTGCTATTATATTACTATCATCAAGGAACATCTATTCCATTCTGGTTGAATAATTGTGTTCGTTCCAACCCTTGCTCTGAGTCTCCAATACTCCTCTATGAAATAACACTATTATGACCCTTTGCAGAAAGAGGGGAATTTACTGAAATTAGTCCGATGGATAGCGTCAATGAGATGAAAAAGACTAGATAATTTCGTCGATATTAACTAATTGTTGAAGTATAAGCAACTCAAAAAATCAGGTAACCAAATATCACTCGGATGAAAATAGTATAACTAGCACTATTAGATTCAGTAATCTAGACGGTGTTAGTATTAAGAACTAGCCCTAATGTTTGTCGAATCAAAAAATTGTTAAAATACTGACAAGAATACAGTTTATTTTTTCCTCACTCGAACTATCTGCGGTGAAGCAGGCGAACGCATTACAAAGTATTATATTAATAACCCCTCAAGATTAATAAAAACCGCAGTAGGCTCCGGTGGTGTAGAGGCTACAGTGTCTAATAAACACAGTAGCCACACAGTCCGCTTAAGCATTTCGCCCTCTCAAGGTAACAATGCGATTGAGAATAAGCTCTGTGACGAGAGAATAATACACAGTCGTAGTAACATTGTGGAGAGCAATTTAACACCCCTGAATTCTGGACCAATTTTGAAAAATATCTGTTGAGCTTCAACAAAAAAAACCATTCAAAGTCGTCTCTCGTATGCCAAAAGATATTACCACTTATTAGAGACGGAAAAATTTGATGAAATATTACAATTCTCTAGTGAGAAGGTTGGACATGTAATGAAGGCTTTAGCAACCCTGTCCAAATATCTTGGAATTTATGATAAGTGGAATTTATTGATTAAGAAATTCGACTTAAAATGGTCCCAAAGAAATAGTTTGGATACTTTTAAAAAGATTTTCAATTCGGAGGAAAATATCGACCAATACCTCAATTGGATAAAAAACTTAGTCAATAATAAGGAAATCAGTTCAGGACATAGAAATTTGATTATTTTCTGTGCCCTTACTGGTTTAAGAGCGACGGAAGCAATAGAAAGTATTAGAATCCTCAAAGACAAAGAAAAAAGGGCGAGATATCATGATTCGGCCAAGAATATTATCAAACACTACGAGTTCTCAGATATATTTATACGAAGAACAAAGAAAGCATTTGTTAGTGTAGTAAATGATGAAATTCTCCATTTAGCATTGTCAGCCTATTCAGGCAATTATTCTTCCTTACAGTCATCATTTCGTCGAATGAATCTGAATTTGGGCCTCAATTATTGTCGTAAAGTCTTTGCAACCTACTTGCGAAATAAAGGAATAGAGCCTGAAATTATTGATTTACTTCAAGGAAGGATTAGCAGTTCCGTGTTTGTTAATCACTACTACAGACCAGACATTAACGAAATAATTACAAAGAGGATAAGGCCAGTGTTGGACCAGCTAAAGAAGGAGCTGATTAATTAATTACATATTTATTATCACCACGGAGTAAATTTTCTCGTTCTAATCGGTATGAGTTGTAATGGAATATGCATAAGATATAAAGCAAAAAGGAATCATGAGATTCCATCAAGGTATAAGGAAGGACAGAAAAGATGCAGTATATGTGAGATATTTATTAAATGGGATGAAAATCGGTATTGTCCCTGCTGTAACTATAAACTGAGAACAAGGTCATTCCGTGGCTGGGAGATGAGGAAAAAATATAGAGAAGAAACCATAAAGCGGTATTAAATCATTCAGTAGTATAGACCCAATATTAATGAGATAATTACAAAAAAGATAAGGCCGGTGCTGGATAGGTTGATGAACGAAATTACGGGTTAACCTGAGTTAGGTTTAGCCCGAATTGTATAATGATTGACTAATATAACGAAAAAAAGGAAAGATGACATCGTTCGGACTATCAGTGATTGAGAATATGAAAGAAATGAAAAAGAAAGAGATAACATAAGCCCCAAGGATGTATGGAAAAATAAAACAGGTTTTGAGGATTAAAGGATGTTCTAATAACCTCTAGTTGTAATTTATTCTACATAAGTAAATTCTACTACTGTACATTGTAAAAGTTTAAGGAAATTGTACCTGGATCGAATCATCCCATATCATCTTAGGCTATAACGGATTTTTTTGAATAAGATCGAATAATCTTATTATGCGACTGCCGATTTTGCCATATCGATACATTGAGTAAGATGTCTTTGTTCTTCTTTTAGGATAGATTTGACAGTTGATAACGCCTTTTTATTATCAAAGTTTCCACAAATAGCCTGTAAAACCTCATAATGAGCGACCTCACCACCTTCAGCTAAACATAGAAATTCTATTGCTTCGGATGTATCGGGCTCTTCACCAAGATAGATCTTCATAATCTGGGTGACTTTTTGCTCTGTTTCTTTGGCACTTTCCTCTACTTTGGCTATATCCAGCCTTACATCTTTATCTTCTGAAAAAATACCAGCAACTTCTTGAATCTTTTCCTCATGTGTACTTGCCTCTCCTTGGATTTCTTTAGCTTCAGTTTTGGAATCAGATTTTAATAACTTCATTGATATTAATTCATCAACTGCTTTTTGAGCTGCTCGTTCTAAACCTAGAACTTCGCCCAATTTCTTTTGTAGATTTTCTATGTTTTCTTTTTTGTTTGGCACTAAAATAATATAAGATATAAAAATTTAAATAACTCAACTAAAGGATTTACAGTTAGTTAACAACATTTCTATTTTAATTCCACATTTTGAGTTCTTATTTCATGGTAAACAAATGAATGTGATTTTGAATTATTTCTAAGTACTTCTACTTAGGTCGGGGATTCGATTAAAAGCCTCATGTGTATGGCATCCCAACTTCAGAATGAAAATTAAAAGACTTATTGACTCAGGCTGATTATTATCTTTAATCCTGTACAAAGGGTTAGTAGTCTAATGTTTTATTAAAGCTACCAACATATTTTTCAGTGTTATTATTGACTGATTGATTCACCATGAAAGGATGTTGTACTTGTTGTATTTGAGGGGGAAATACAGGCAGTGTGTCCGTCGGATTCCATATCAGTATAACTTTTCCATAAGACTCTGATAATTTCACCAACCATTCTATTTGTTGCTGATCATTTAGCAATGGGAATTTTGGATTTGCTCTGTCTGGGGAAAACTCTTCTTCATGATAATGCCAATTTGGTTTTTCTCTATCGGGTAATGCTTGATATGTTTTAGAGTCAACCATGTATTCTACTCCTATCAATGTTGCATTTGGAGAGCTGCTGTCATATAGTTGACACACCATCATTATTTTGTCATTTAGTTTACAAAAATGGTACACCCTAAGCGTAGGATCGTCAAATACGTGTCGAACCGCATTTAATGGACCTGTCGGTGGACCTCCATAGCCATCAACCGGTTTTGTAGTATTAGCAGAAGTAGCATTAACTTGAGTAGCGTTCATGGGAGTAGCAGTAACAGTAGTAGCGGTATCGTTAGATTGTCCTTGTGCCTGGACAGTACTGTAATGTTCTATAGAAAATACGACGGCATAGACTCCCATAAATAAAAGTATTGATAATGCAAACGAAATTATCTTAATTTTTGATTTGGATTCAAAAGACCACAATTTAGAATAAGTCATCCAATTTATGATAATTAAAATAGATTAAATAGGTAATGTGAAAAACCAATTTCATCAGGATAATCTGGTAGATCATCTATTAGCGTTACCACAGTACAAGAGATAAAAGGAATCCGTGTATAGTAGACAATATTGCATATTATACATCTTCTAATGAGGGTTTTTACTATGGCCATAAACTATCGTATACATTTTATAATACAATACAAGCAGCATGATTTCATTGTGGGATTGAGGTAAATATTTATTCCATATACCAACCTGACGAGGTTGTTGTAGTTATTTACATCTTTCCTTTTATTCTGTTTTATTATTATCATTAAATACTATCTTAAACTTGAATATTTGCCTTTACAACGCTCGAAGGGTCATCTACATTACTCAGAGATGAGGAATAAGATGGTTATTCGCTAGATAGATCTTCTTTTCCCTATTCCTCATCTCTGGTTAAAGATAGTGCCCTTGGTAACGATATTATAGTGATGGTCATAATGTTGGCCTATTCAAGAAATGTGAAATGGTTGCCCGATCAATTTGCTAGTTGGTCATAAATATTCCGCGCCGCCCTGAGGGCGACGCCTGATAACTAACCAAGAGTTAGTCACAATGTGCTTAACCTTATTTGCAGTAGAAATATGTATTATTTAGTGTGAACGTAGCGGACTTGATAATCAAAATAGGAACACCAATTCGTAGGATTTTCGTTTTCTATGATTTCTCTATTTTCGTTAAAAAAATGTACAAGCAAATTTCTGGCGAAACCATCTATATTCAACTTATCATCTTGAAAAGAGATTAAGCCGTGACCTATAATCCAATTCATGTCCTTCACAAAACGTTCGAAGCTTAACCTAGTTTGATTTAGCGTTGAGTTATCAAATATCTGCTGATATAATTGCTCCATTGTCCAGAGTGTCTTGTTAGAATCGTAGATATCCCGCAACTGTCCGCATAAAACAAGTATTTCTTTTGTTGGTGTATTATCCTCAAGACTCATCAAAAATATTTTGAGATCATACTTTAAATATTTTCTTGCTGTTGAATATCAATTTAACGAATTCTTGCTACCAATTTTGATTCTATTGTGCTTCCCGAGAGAGGAACAGAATAAATAATGAGTTAATTGAAAAGGAGTTTATTTATCTAACTAACAATAAATTTCTCCAATCAATTAAAAGAATTCCAGTTCATTATCTCTTCCCTATTTTCGTCCGAGTTTTCTTTCTCACCAATTAAATCAGGAGTCAAATTATTGAAGAGCTTATCAATTTCGTCTGAGCTAAATAGTTCCGGGTTTAGATTAAGCGCGGATGCAATGATCAATGAGAAGACAAAAACTAGCATTCGATACTCCATAAACAAGGTTTACTATGATCGATTAAATAGATGGTGAGCAAAAGTTCGCTAACACTTTTCTGAAAAAAATTTACAATATCATTGGACCTACGACAGTATTCAATACCAGGGAACCTGCTAAATGAAGCTATCACGCTTGATACTTATCCTCAGTTTTAACAAATCAGTAAACTAGTAATAAAGAGAAGCCAGTAAATTTCACAAACTAACCTACTTCATCTTTCCCATTAATTCCATCGTCTTTAGCCAATTAATTATCCAGGGGATAGTATTCATGGTTGCCCGGTCATCAGGAGCAACTGTTCTTGCAATTTGAGGTATTTTTGAAAAATTAATCTATCCTTTTGTATAGACTCATTTTTTTTCTTTCAATATGATGGGTTTCTTTATTACTTTGTTGGCTTAATGATACAATATCATACTTACAGCATGTTTAATCATAAATAAAACATATTAAGAATTGAGGCCGTAGACCTGGGAAAGTATAATTTGTATCAACGTTTTATTTCTAATCTAAATAAATTTAGTCCCGTTTTTCCTCGTTTATTTGATCAAATTGAGTTAGATAAGGTTAAATATTTTCAAAAAAATGCAATATCTAGTGTCAACGTCATTTACCCATTCAATCGTTGTAGTGGATGACGAACTAGAACTTGCAACTCTTTTCAAAGCCTTTTTAAAAAATGAAGGATTTGATGTAGTCTCTTTCACCGACCCGTTATTGGCTCTCGAATATTTTAAAGAAACTGCGGATAAACATTCATTGATAATAACCGACTTGAGAATGCCGGTTATATGTGGGATAGATCTAGCAAAGAGTATAAGGAAATTTGACAGTAAAATAAAAATTTTCTTGATGACTGCTTTTGAGATTCGAGATTTAGAAGATAGAGAAGACTTTAAAATTGCAAGAATTGATAGGCTACTTCAAAAACCTGTTCATTTTTCTGATCTCCGAGAAATGATTTATGATATATTAAAAAAATGATACTCGTCATTTATTTTTTATTCAATTTTTTATCATAAGATAAACAATCTTGTTCTGATAAATTCTTGTTCAAAAATTTTCATATTCTTATTACAATAGGGTGATGATTTACTAACTTTTGCTTTTGCTCCTTAGATAATCTATTAAAATCTTTTTTATGGAACAGGCATAGCCTCTTCAAATCAATATCATACTTAGAAGGAAGGGATAACTCAAAATTTACAAGGTCGTCTATGCGGTGTCTATAAGGAAAGGCACCAATGTCTGCTAAAACTGACACACCTGATTTTCCCTTCGCCTTAGCATAGTCTACTAATTTTTTATTAGAATCATAATCAAACCTTAGAGATTCACTGCCAAAATATTTTTTTAACGAATCCATAATTATTAATGATTTTTCGGCCTTTTCCCATTTTTCTATATCCATGGATATGTTTCCTTCGGACAGGGATTTTCTGACAGAATCCTCAGTTTCATAAAAGGGTGCTAGTTGAATAACTTCATTTTTCTCTTCAACCCTTTTTTTTACATAATAAGAATAAAACTCTCTTAGTTTTTTCAAGTCCTCATAAACAACTAATGAATGAGTGCCATAATCTGATTCTGATATGATATTTGATGCATCTTCTACCTGCATTGATATAATATCATCTTCAATAGGCATCTAGTAACACTCTTCTATATCATGAAAGTTTAATAACTTAGGCTAATACTACAGATTCTTGTTTTGAAAATTAAATCCTTTTCTTCTCCCATGGTTAAATATTATTTATTAGAATTGGTCTACATAGATTCCATCGGAAGCAATTTTATGTTGATTTGATCTATAATCATGAACAAGATGTTTATTCTATTTAGGCAGACAATAAAAGACATTGGATAAAAACTAGGGATGATTAGGTCACCATGGCCAAGGTGCTACGATAAACTGTAAGGTTTGTAACCAATAACTAGAATATGAACAAGATTAATGAGTAGTTCCATGATTGTAAAGGAAAAATATTCATGGATATATTTTAACTATTATACATAATATTTATCGCGTTAAATATTGCATACAGATCTAAAAATTTTGATGGTTAGTACAGGTACCCTCCCATGCATGGCGGTGTTGGTCGCTATACGGATAACCTGGTAAAATCTCTGCGTTCTAATAGTTTAGATGTTAAAGTTGTGTCCGATTCCCACGGTTCCGGAGACTATCACGGATTATCGCCAAATAATAAACAAAATTCAGAGTTACTTCTAAATATATTACAAGAGTACGAGCCCGATTTAGTACATATTCAACATGAGCATGGACTCTACGGCTTTTATCTAAATCCTTTGTATCCTCCTATAACCAAAACAGGATTGGACAAATTTTATGATGAATGTGCTATCCCGATTGTTACTACGTTTCATACATCCATGTATTTTAAGCAATGGATGAAATTAATAAATACAAAAGAAAGGAACATTAGAGATATACTAAGACTGGAGGTATTTTACAAATATTGGAAACAACTTATTAACTATTCTTCATTACATCGAATTAACAACCAGGTAATGTCTAAAAGTGCCTATGGGATAGTTCTATCTAAATACATGAGAACTTTGATTCCTGGATCTAATGTAATATATCATGGCTCTGAACCCTGGGCTACCACCATGAATGTAACACAAAACGAAGCAAGGATGAAACTCGGGTTACCTCAAAAAGGAAGATTGGCACTCGCTCAAGGTTTTTTTACAGCTACCAAAGGATGGGATATCATAAAAAGGATAACCTTGCCTCCGAACTGGAAATTGGTCGTTAATTATTCTAAAAATTTTTACAATACAGAAAATGCTGCTTTAGATCTGAAAAATAGCAAATTTAACTATCAGATTATCAACTTGAACAAACAGTATCTTTCAGAAGAAGAGTTATCGCTACTCTTTTTTTCATGCGATGCGATATTCCTACCTTACAAAGTTTGTTCAGGTTCAGGAGTTATGTATGATGGATTGGGTCATGGAAAACCCTTTATTGCATCTGATCTCGGTTTTTTCGAAGAATTTTCGGCTCTGAACTTGGGCATAGTATCCAAACAAGAGCCTCTCTATTTTGAAAAAGCGTTTATCGATCTTGAAAAAAACTATGGTATTTTCGAATCGGCTGCTAAGGAACTTAAACCGAAGATTAGTTGGAGCGCAATAGCAAAACAACATTGTCTGATTTATGAAAATATAATGAAAAAACAAAAAATAACTATGGAGATATCTTCAACGAAAAACACAATTCAATATCCATAAATATATTGATTGATTCATATGGTATTGGGATGTTATATTTCAGTAATGCAATGTTTGTATTTGCTGTAACAAAAGGCCATTGTATTGCTATCCGATTTAGTATAATAAAATAATATTTGAAATAAATAAAGAATTAGTCTGATTTGCTTGTCATATCGTCTAATTGGTCTAACAAGCTACTCACTATATCCAATTCAGATGTTGCTTCAACGAGTTTTCCTTCGTTTAGCGCATCCCTTGCATCATTTACATGTTGTTGTACCTCATCTAAGCATACTGGAGGACAATATGATACACTTGCAGATGCACTAGAAAAAGCATTTGTTACCAGGCTACCACTTGATAAAATGACTGTGGACATCATAGCTAAAAAGACAAATGAATGTTTATTCATTGAAATTGTATTACTTTAGCAAATTTATATCTTGATTATGATTCAATAATTATAATGCTTGAGTTAATTTTTCAGTGAAATTTATTAAAAAGATATAACCTATATTTTATACTTTACCCAAGCAGAGTTACATTTCAGTTAGGACTGTCACGCGCCGTACTAATTTCCAGACTTCATCTTTTGAGCATCAAAGACGCCTTCTCTATCTTCAATGAAAACCCTTATTCTGATAACCTATTCAACCTTTCAACACAATCAATAATAGAAAATTAGGTTATCAAAGCTGAGTAAGATCTTCATGAACAGAAAAGTTACACTAGCGATGGTACCTTATTCAGGTATTTTTTGCCCTCATATGTTATGTGAATTTCCTCCAGCGCATGATCAATCTCAATGAATCCCTCTCCTACTAGACATTGTAATACATGTTTTTTTAATAAATCATCTGGAGGTTCAGTTGTTTGCTCAAGGATCTTATTATATAGAGGAACAACTGGTACGGATATCCATTCATCACCTCTGGATTCCATAAATAATTTATTGAGAAGCCGGTCAGCCAAATACTTGACATCATTATTTGAAAAATTGAAATCTTCCATATTTTATATGACCAACTTAAAATAAAAAGGTAATGCACTATGAACTTAATTGATAAAAACTTCATTCAAGCTTAGGGTAGCAAGGGTAGCTAGTGAAAACTACTCTTGCAAATTCTATAAATATATGCCCCTAACATTACATCACATGTTCAGATACCCTTGACGCGTCAGATGACTCTTTTTTGCAAAAGGACAATGACTATAATAGATTACTTGAGAAGTTGCATAATTTTGCAGAATGTTTATCATCTGAGGACAAGGAATTGTTATTAAAAATGATTAACGAAGTTTATTATAAATATCATAAATCCATATTAATGAAATCGGACAGTGACACCGAACTAATACTTTCAACGTTGATGGGGTTATTGACAAAACAGAATTTAGAAATTGAAAGATTAATGAAGTGACATCTCTCTTATGTTACATTCCTTCCAGCAGTGAAAGGGTTAACTACTTTGATTGTGTCAGCTCTATGACTTTCATGCGCCGCCGCCCGAACAGGGCGGCGCTACCATTCATAGGAATTAGATTAAGCCTTTTGGATTACGTTATACTTTATTAATAGATTATACAATTCGGGTAGTTCTTTTTTCAATTTCTCTTTAGAGGATGGGAAGTAAGGACCAACACTTTTTAACTTGGCACTAACTTCTCTTTGAGGATTAAAGTCTGACTTTCTTACTTTGTCACACTTCTCCAACCAATCCTTTATTATTATGGTTGCCTCCTCTTTTGAGATTTTTCTGATATTAATAAGATAGGGACAAAGAATTCGCCACATGCAAGTTTTCCTATAGTCTTCAATAGGGATTTGTAGTAACCTTTCGATCCAAGTGATAGCATGGGTAGTATTCTTGTTGAAGTGGGATCCACCAAATTTGGCTCTTAGTTTCTGTTCCTTTTCAATTTCCAGTATTTTATCTATTCTTTTTTGAATTAGGTATCTCATAAACTCGGTTGTAATTAGTTGTATTGGTGGCCTTACACCATTCCATATTTGTACAATCCTTACTTCTTCGCTATTCTTTGAGTTAATGGTCCCCGGAATTCTAATCAGACATGACTTTATGGAAGGCCAGTGTTGCCAGTCTGCTCTGTTATTCGTAAAGTACTTTTCGGCGAACCTCATGAATTCGGTAGTCAAGTCTCGTCCATCAAGATAATGAAGAAAGTTATAAAAGACATCGAACTGTTCAAACACAATCCCATCAAGAGGCTGATAAATATGATATCCATTCCCAGTCCAGAGTATCGTCGGTTTGGCTTTTCCTTCAAATTGAGTAGATAATTTATTTATCGTCTTTTTCAATTGTAAATCTAGTTTTTCTCTACTGTTGGTAAAGTCCTTTAGGTCAAGGTCAATCATGATAAACGTAGCCGCCGTTTTGTTTTTTACTTCAAAATCGACTATTGTATATTCCGTGTTGTGGGGGAAAGCATTGATTCGGCAGTCCATGAAGTTGGCCTTCTTAAAAAAATTGAATACCTTGTCTTTTGACAATTCTACGTTTGACTCATATTCTATTACAACCTTACCACCACTCTTTGAAGTCATTATTGTTCTTGGAAAAAGTTCATGTTGCCCCTCAAAATGTGATATGATAAAATCAGTATCCTTCATTATGGATGCTTCATTGATAGCCACTATTGATCACGTTTTTTTAATTGGATCAGTTATGGTAGAATAGAAAAATTGGGACATTGACTTGTCAATTATTATGTATCTGGAAGTATTACAGGATAGATTCAGATATTGCATCTGACCTATCTGACCTATCTGACTGTGGTGGAGATAAGGCCAAGGTTCCTCTATCTTTGTTACTCTCCTGTCTATATTGCAATTTTAGAGGATTCTGGTTGACAATGATAATTTTCTGATCTGCCTTTAGAGTGTCTCTGACTTTTCGCACCTTCTTATTCTTGTCTGGAGTCAATAGGAACTCCTCACTTTTGGTAGATTGCGAACTTAAAAGATAAAGCCTGACATGTTCGCTTTCATGACACGCCTCTTTTATTGTCTCAGAGAAAAACATAGGGTCACCATTCTTTTGTAAGATACTCGTACAAATTTCAATGCATTGAGTCATAGGATTTTGGGGTATTATGGCTACTGAGGGTAAATAGCAATTAACCAAAACATTGTAAAACTTTGTTGCATGAATAACGTCTTCGCTATCTACTATCAGCTTTAACCTCAATTTGGCCACTGTCTTTGATAGCCTAAAAAGTGTCTCAAAGACCCTTTTTGACTTTAGATGTGGATTGGACTTGTGGAGGTCGATGTAGTAATTGCCAATCATGTTGGCGGCCTCTGGACTAATCTCTGGTTCTATCTGCCTAGCATATTCCAAATACTTTTGAAGGAAGGTATCATACCTAGGAATAGGTTTAGACTGTAGTTGTATTTTTTGTTTGGTATATTCCTTTACAGCCTCTATACTACCATTATCTTTTAGAACAACTATCAAATCAAATCTGTCAAGAAGCTGTTTTTGAAGATTAATTTGATCCATACTGATTTTTCCCGACCCTGAATCAAAATATTCGCCTCTATATTCTGTGAGGTTAGTAGATGCAATAATAACGGTTGGTGATTTGATTTTAGTATGAAAGTGATACTTGTTTGGTGTATGTTCCCCTTCCTCCATGATATCGAGAAGGCGGTTCTGATCTTCAGCTATCATTGCACTAATCTCATTCAAAGCACAAAGGCTATTTCTGGCCATAGGGATAGGACCAAGACTCAAGGAGTATCGTTCCTCTCAAATAACTACATGTATGTGACGAATCCCTATTCTGACACTGTCTCAGTCATCCAAACCATACCGTCGACTTTAATACCTCAAACTATTTCTGATTTGATCCAAGGCATATTACAGAATCCTTTGGATGTTACCAACTCCATTGATTCCGCAAATGAAATTAGGGATATTTTGACTGACAACAACCGTTACAATGACCAAATAGTTTGTGATCTGATAGATTCGGAGGATGAATATACTTCTAACATTCAGGAAATTTTGAATTGTTAGATTCGTTGGGTCTTGCATAAACAGCGTGGAACTAGCGATAAAAGACCCATCTGAAACTATGGTGAGAGCTGGTCATTACTTTCCTAATGGTTTTAAAAACATCATATATAGGTTGACATATTTAACTACAGTTACAGTCACTGTTTGAACATGAGTAGGTCCCGGATTCTGAAAACAAAACGTGGGTTATTCTATGATAGTCCAGTTACCAAGTGGAGTTTTCGAAATACAAAACTATGAGCAGATGCAAAACCCTTACGTCGGATCAATGTATGCCCTTGTCGAAAGTTTATAAATATGTATTATCACGAACTTTAGGAGTCGGTTTCCACGTGGAGTTGCATGGACCCTTAAAGAAATAACCAAAAGATCTTTTAACATCCTATTGTTAAATGTTTTATGTCACTCCTCTCAAAAACCGAAGTACAATTTCTTCAAGGTCAAAAGCAAGTTTCCAAATCATATGAATACAAGCTTAAGTCGACATTAAAGAAGAAACTTTCTAACCTTCTAGATAAAGATATTCCGCTTCTTTCGTTATTATTTCCTAATCTACTTGACCTTACTAAATTCAGTAAGAAACAAGATCTCGACTTTGCCTCAGTGAATCTTACTAAAAACAGTAAGATGTTAATGGACCACAATAATCAAAATAACCTTCCAAAATCTCATATTCTTGAAAATGCCTATACTGATCCTGTTAAAATTCACCCTACTCGAACTATCTGCGGTGAAGCAGGCGAACGCATTACAGAGTATTATATTAATAACCCCTCAAGATTAATAAAAACCGCAGTAGGCTCCGGTGGTGTAGAGGCTACTGTGTCTGATAAACACAGTAGCCACACAGTCCGGCTAAGCATTTCGCCCTCTCAAGGCGACGATCCCGGGTTCAAATCCCGGCCGGAGCACTCTTAGTTTGGAAAAAGATTTTAATAATTTTAATAAAACCTTACAAAATTCTTCAAAAAATCTTCATAACAGTAAATTTTCTGAATTACTGGTATTGGATTCTGAGTCAAAGGGATCAGACGATAAGGGATCCCAGGAAACCTTACTAAAATCAGTAAGATTTTTAGATGAGCAACAGCAAGATTTGTGGTTTGACTTTAAGTGTTATCTAACCAAGTGCAATCAAAGCCATGGCAGTATAAGAGATAAGATTAGTTATGGTAAACGCTACTACCATTTACTTGAGACGAAAAATGCAGCTGAATTATTAGTATTATCCCCTGATAAGAAATCCCATGCCATGAAGGCGCTAGCGGCCTTGTCCAAATTTCTGGGAAAGTATGACGTATGGGTTGATATGATAAAGAAATTCCAACTGAAATGGTCTTCGAATAACAAATCAATTGAAGTATTCAAGTTGATTTTTAACGTGGATAATCAAGGAAATAATCTCGACATGATGTTAAAATGGACTAGAGAAGTTATATCTATTCTACCAACAGATTATCAAAATATAATCTTGTTTAACACGCTCACAGGTCTGAGACCGGAAGAAGCACAAAAAGCAATTTGGTTAATTAAAACCAAAGAGAATGAATATATTGACAAAGATAGAGGAATAGCAAGGCACTATCTATATCCACATGATTTCTTAAGACAAACCAAGAATGCTTACATTAGCATAATAAATGAAGACATTATAAAAATTGCAAGAGAAACCCCCAATAAGGAACATTACTACCCTTCATTGCGAAAAAGGATATCAATTAAAAATGAATTCAGAATGAACATGTACTATTGTCGAAAGATCTTTGCGACCTTCTTAAGGAACAAAGGTATAGAACCAGAGATAGTTGACTTGCTTCAAGGAAGAATACCAAAATCAATTTTTTTGAGGCATTATTATAGACCCGATATTAATGAAATTATTACCAAGAAAATTAGACCAGTATTGGAATCTTTAAGAAACGAAATTATAGGATGAGATTTGATGACTATAAATTTATCAAATAATGTACTAATTCTCAATTCCTATAAAATCGGATTGTTTGTGAAATTGATTTGCTCTTGTGTCATGTATCGTAGAAGATCAATAGGTGGATAAACATATGAAGTATTGTTAGAATTGTGGGGTAGAGCTTTAGTTTTATTAGTCATTAAACATATTTTTGAGGATTTTGTAACTTAGAAATGTAATCTACCTTTTTGCTTGTCATTGTCTATATCCCCCTTTATCCCCAATGTTATATTCTACAATGTATTTTTTCTATCTGTTTTTTGGTTGAAAATTATTGAGTTAGTATCGGTAACCATTGTTCAGTAGATGTGTCTACATAATATTGTATATCTAATTGACCTAGGAAACTTGCTATCGTAGAAGATATTAATACATTACATATAGTTTTACCTACTATTTGACCAATTAACGAATCTGCACTATCGGGGTTAATTTTATATGTTTCTTTATATGATTCGCCAATACATTTAGTTACTGCAGTTTCACGTAATTCATTAACATCTTGTTGTTTTATATCTGGATATTTATCATACAATTTATCAAATTCTACAACTAAAATTGGATTTGTTAACATTCCAAGATTAGGTTTTTCTGGTTTATCAGGCGAGAATAAACTTCCATTTACTAAATTGGAGTTTGTTATAGTAGCTATTATTAGTATGCTTATTCCTACAAATATTATTTTTTGATTGTTGTTTGTTGTCTTATTTGACATAAAACTATATTATTGTAATACCGTGATATAGAAATATGTAACGGTTCTTTAATTAAGAATATTCTAATATTTATCGAACCGTTATATCATATGTTAAGTGGAGATTATTATTCATATAAGTTAAGGCCGGTATTCTCTTGAGACGATAGGTCTCCAGAATTACATGAATTTATTATAGTAGCATTAGGGGGTGCATAACAATATGAACCTTGATAGGAGCTGTGTGAACTAGTGAGCGACTGCTCCTCGGGAGCACTAACGCCTAGATCAAATGGGAAAAATGCATATGATATATTGTTTGTTGGAATAGAAAGAGAAATTACTAATATGATTGTAAGAGAGGATAATATAACTGGTTTCTTTAAAGAATTTTTATTCATTCTTTATATAGTTGCTATAAGCTATATCGAGGTTACGTTACTATAATATGAACTCTTGTTACTATAAATTTATTGCTTTAATTTGATATATTATTAGTTTTTGAAATATATTTCATATTAATTTTGACTGCTTGGGCTCGTTCTTATTATTTGGTTTATCATCATCTATTAACAAAGCATCAATTTTAGCCCTTAATACTCGAAGATTCTCTTTATCAATTGCAAAACCAATTGTATCTATTTCTCCATTATCCATGTAAACATGCTTGGCCACAGAAAACATATTCTTGTATCCTGATCTTCCTGGATGCTTTTTCTCCAGGTCTGTAACGGTTACTTCTATCTTATCTACCATGGTTAATTAGAACTGGGTATCCTAATAATCAAATATAAAGAGTACCAGGATCAGAGAGATAGTGAAAGGACAATATTATTCGAGAAGTCTGATTAGCAGTAATGTGTCCAATAAAATTAGCGTTTCAGGTAACTAAAATTGGTCCTATACTGACATATCTCTAAAGTGATTTCTCAGATAATAAAACATCTCCTACAAATCAATATTCAGTTTCATAATAAGATATAGAGTACGCTAAAAGCCTCAAAAAATTCCCCTTGTTATTTGGACATTCCATTGTAAACCCATGGCATCCATTAAATGAACACAAGAATATACTGAAGACTTAAGCATACTCTAATTAACACTCCAAAAAATTAGTTAATACGCGGTTGTAAAATAAATATGAATGTCGAATGAGTTTTATTTAGAGCAGATAAAAAAATCTGTTACGTTTATTTTTCACAAAAAAGGGAACGAAATGTGCCCTCTAGGTACTGGTTTTTTTGTCATTTTGAATTATGGGGAACTAAGAGCCATTTATCTTGTAACGGCCAAACACGTAATCTGTGATATAAATGGAAACATACTTACCGATTTGCATATAAAATTAAACACAAAAAAAGGGACTGCGGAATATGTATCACTCATAGATAACTTGTTAACTACATTATTTCATGAAGATACGAATGTAGACTTGGCCGCTATGATATTTTATCTTTCAGCAGAGTACTATGACCACAAAATGATTCCTGAGAATTTCTTCCTAAACAAAGCAGTAATGGTTGAAAAAAATATCAGAGAAGGTTCAAAAGCTTTTTTTGCTGGCTTGTTTTCGCATTTTTACGGAAAAGTAAAAATTCAACCGGTACTAAGATTTGGAACAATTTCACTATTAACCGACGAAAAAATCCAAATCGGGAGAACAGAGGGACCAAGAAGAGAGGCACATCTTTTCTTAGTTGAATGCGCATCTTTGAGAGGTTTTAGCGGAGCACCAGTTTTCTTTGAAACTGACAGAATTACCAAAGATGGCATTTTTCATACTCCAGAATTCTACTTGGGGGGAATAATGAAGGGTCATTACAATGATGTTATTGAAACCAAGAATGGGCTTGTAAGAGAACTTAACGCAGGTTTGGCATTGATAACACCTTGTTACTTGTTGAGAGAGGTTTTGTATAGCAAAAAGGCAATAGAATTTAGGAGAGAGCTGGCAGAAAAATATTTGAACAAATCATAAGCAATTAAGGCGTTATTATTATACTCCGTGTTTTTATTTTTTTATCGTCTCCATTTTCATGGGTACGCTCTGTAGAGCCTTCACAGCCTTCATTGTCATTACAATGTCCATATTTACTTGTGCGTTGAATAATGGGTTTATTCTCCGAATAACTTGCAAATATTTGTCGCAAATTGTCTATATCTCTGAAATAATTTTGTTTATTATATGAGGTATCGTAATACTCTGGTCCAAAAATAAACCTTTTATTATTCGTAGGAATTTAAGCCAGTATTCTTTTGAGATGATAGATCTCCAGAATTACAGGAATTTATAATGGTAGCATTAGCGGGTGCATAACAATATGAACCTTGATGGGAGCTTTGTGACCTATTTATCGATCTATCTACTACTACTATCAGCACGAGTATCGGTATTTCCATAGTCAGGAACTAAAAGTTCGGATGACAGATTATTGTGTGAGACTGTTATTGAAATCACTAATGTTACTGTAATTTGTTTTTTTCTTTATATATCAAGTTTGCCATAATAGATAAAATATTATAATAATGAGGATTTCTTTCTGAGATCCTTTACTATGATACCTTTGTTATTCTGAGAGAATTCCATTATAGTTTATTGCGTGCTGTGAAATAAATATTCTAAGTCGTCAAATTATGTTAATTAGTTCATTTCTTTGTAGTTAAAGTCATACATAGGTCATTTCGTATTAACAATCGGGACTGAGAATGGGCGATGATTTTAAAGTAGCTTATATAATAGGTGCAGGGTTTTCTGTTCCTGCAGGTTTATTAGATATTACACAGATCACTGAAAGTTTTCTAATCGATATCAAAAATGGAGAGTTATTACCAAACAAGAAATTAATAAAAAACGTAATAGAACTATGGGAAGTTACTAATTCGCATTTTATCGACAGAAGAGATTTGGAATCGTTTTTGACTTTACTTAGAATGTTAGAGGATCCAGAAGAGTTTAAGCTACTGACTACAAGCTACAAGAAATTACTGAAAATAAGCGCAGAAAATATTGAAACCATAAAAACGGTTACGCAGAGATATATCAGGACAAAATTAGAAAATATAAAAGACATTAAATATCTAGACAATATAAGGGGTTTTCACTACCCCTTAAATATTTTTACCCTCAATTATGATAGCTTAATAGATGTTTTCTGTGAAACATATAACATAAGATATACAGATGGCTTTGATCCCTACTGGAATTCGGAATTATTTTCTGAAGAGGGATATAAAGTAAAATTGTATAGATTACATGGATCGCTATATTGGTTAAAGACATCATCAGGTAAGACACTTAAGATTCCTGTCAAAGGATTAGATATCTCAAAACAAAGGTATATTTCTGATGAGATTCTTTCAGAGATGATAATATATCCCACATTTCAGAAAGACAAATATTCGGAAATATATTCATGGATCGCAAACCAATTTATAAAAATCATAAAGGAATCAAACCTTTGCATAATCATTGGATATAGCTTACGAGATAAGGATATCAGAGACAACATCATCGACTTGATTAGGAACAACAAGAATTTATTTATCTTAATTATAAGTCCAAATGCAACATCGAGATCAAATTACTTTATTCAGCTTTCGGAGGAAGAAATTTCTAGAATTGGCTATATTGACGAAGAGATACAAAATATGTTTATGGAGGCCAAATTATTCTATAAAATTGAGTCTCTTAAAGGTTATATGCAGTCTGAAACAGATACCATCAAAACAACATTCACGGCTTCTATTCAAGCCCTGAAGAACAATACCTCATATAATACTAACATGGAGAATATGATAAGGTCCTACATAAGTAATGGCTTCAAGGGACGGGCTGATTATTTATTTAAAAAGTACGAAAATACAATAAATGAAAATAATGCTGGGGCCATAAAGTTATTATTAAAATCATGATTTCTGCATGCAAATATTATACTTAAATTGCGGGTGGTGACTTTGGAACCAGTGTCACAAATGAATATTGCAATGCCTATTTCTTTAACGAAATTGATAAAGTTTAATTGTAGAACATATTATTGATTACAAATTGCCGTTAATTAATTTTAGATTCTAAAAAGGTAACCAACGTTGAAAGGGATCCTTCCAGAACTCTCATCTTCTTTCCATTGAATTTCTTGTTAATATATTGTAAATTCAACAAAAACCCAACATCCTTCAGAGATGCTACATTTTCCAGATCTATCTTTTTTAATTCGGACATTATATCTACTGTAATTACAATCTGTTGTTGACTTGATGGGCGAATAAAGGAGATTAGATTATTATGCAGACAGAAATTCAGTTTATGGGACAGTTCATTAGATGCTTGCTCATTTACATTTATAGACATCAATTTTAAATTTCTAGCATAGACTTCATTTATTCTATTTATTAGAAATGCTCTAAGCCCAAAATGAGACTTTTCAGTGCTCTCATCTACGGCGTCCTTTTGTTCTTCAAAATATTCTATCCAATCTGGAACCTGTCTATTAATAAATGAATAAAACTCTTTTAGAATTTCTTTTGATAATTCCTTCCACGATTTTTCTATTAGTTCTTGCGGATTTTTTGAGACATATAATGCTGTGAAATCTCCCAATACTTTTAGATATCTTTTTTCAGTTTCGTATCGTCTGTTAAATTGTTCTTGTTCTTGCACTTCTTTTTTTTCTTCTTTAGAAAAATGTATGGAAGTCATTCGACGATTATATCCAGAATCAGTAACAGGTTGCCAATTAGAAGTTAGTATAAAGGGACTTAATGCAGGTGATTCCTGATAATTGTTATAATCATGATATCTACCTCTTGCAGTTATTCCTTCAACTGAGGATTTTATTATTTCTATTATATTTCTATATTTTCCATAAGAGTCCGTCGACATAGCACCTACCTCGTTTACAATTCTAGGATAAGTGTCTCTCCCTACTACATTTCCAAATCTTGCAATAGAATCTATATGGTTAAAGCTCAATGAATTATTTTTTTCATTTAAATTCCACGTATTTAATATGAGTTTTCCTAGAGTTGTCTTTCCTGTTTGTCCATGTCCATACATTTGGAGCCATGGCATCCAGTTGTTTGTATTATGTTTTATTATAAAACTAAATGGCGACATGATCCCCCATTTTAAAACTGTAGGAAATATGCGTTTGTTCTTCCAACCTCTATCAGCCAAGTAGTCTAAGTATTCGCAGCATTTCACAATTTCTTCCTTTTTTATTTGCGATGTCTGTGTACAATCTTTGGATATGAAATCTCCATTTATTAGATAGAATCCGCTAGTAGTAACGCTATTAATGTATTGTATCTGGCCGCGGTCTTTGAAGGCACTAACAATCGAATTTAACGCGTCGCATGCTTTGAATTTGTTTAGAATGTGTCCTTTGTTTTCCAATACCTTAATAACATCATTCATGTTATAGCATGGTCCAACCTTCAAGCCTGTATTGAAATGAATTTCGATAGATTCTGATTGTCTAAACAAAGGATTGTTATAAACAATTATCCTAATGTGGTAACAATCTATAATTGATTTTTTAGGCAAAAGTTGATTTTCAAACAGTTGGCCATATCCAATCTCATTCCTTTCCTTATCAACGTAAAAGAGTCTCCTAAAGGGTGTGTGCTCAACTATTTTGTATAGTTTATCGATATTAATGTCTTCATACCCTTGAGAAACGCGATTTGAAGCCAAGAAATTTTGAGCATCATCCCATTGCTTTTCAAATTGTATATTGTCTAACGGTGGATAATTATGTTTGTCATTCCATTTGGCCGCCATTTTTTTTATTTCTTCAATTTTCTTCTTTGACTTATTTTTTACAATATATGATTCCATTGCGCGTAATAATGCTTCATGTCTATTGTGGCCTTCATATACTACAAAATCATCTTCAAATAATTTTTGAATAGGAATCTTTCCATTTTTGTTGACAATTAGGTTATATTTCCTATAAATTTTGTTAAGCTTATCCTCTATCTCTATTCCAAAGGTTTGTAGGTTCAAAGTGCCGATAATTTCATAGTTCCAACCATCCTGGTGGACTGAAGGGGAGCAGATTGCAATTCCATGTTCACCCAAACACTTTACTTCTATTGCAGGAATTTCATTTCGGTCTATTTCACCTTTTAGTTTGGTAACATCACTACTTTTCTTTGCAAGAACATCCTTCGTATAAAAGTAAACATGAGCTTTAGACCTATTATCTAAATGCTGTTCTACAATAGTAACTTTTGCCAAATCATTAATATCTTTAACACCGAATACGTTTTGACATACTTCCTCAATGGCCTTTGCATTGTCCAAATCAATAAAGCAAAGGTAATAGTCTTGGTTGTCCTTTCTATGCCAGACTCTCCCAGCCATGATAGCAATTCCATTTGAAAAAGCATTATTTCTGATCCATTTCTCATGCTGTTCCTCACTTACTGGTTCTTGTTGCCATTGAGACCATGTGACGGTTGTCTTTTTTTCTCTCGAATTTGCTGGAAGCACGTTAAGTCCCTTTTGATTTCTCCAAAAATCAGCCCAGTCATTTGGAGTCCACTCAGCATGGTCAGAACCTACCGTCGTGGTAGCCCCCCAAATACAATCACGGTCATAAAGTAAAAGAACCAATCAAACGGGAACATCTTAACTGTTATCCATGATAAAAGCCTTTTCAGCGATCGTTTGATTACTATTTTTAATATCGGTGTAAATTTATATTCTATAGACGCATGAAAAGTATTGTTGTGGGAAACTAGTAGATTGTTACACATAGTCGCTATTTTCCTCCAATAACTGATACCTGCTGACCGTTAGCCGCAAAACTAGTTTGGTCAGCAGGTATAGACTTTTTATTTACTTGAACATATTCTAGGTGAATTCCTGAGCTATCACAAGATACATGGAAAAGAGTAGTGGGATCGATCTTATGTTGTTTGACTATACGTGATGGTATAGTAAATAATAACGATTTGTATTTAGTCGATCCCGCTGAAAAGGGATTTCTTAAATTACAATCCTTATAGACATTCATAATATTTATAATACTATATCTATTAATAAGTGTTCTGTAAACAGGAACGATATTACCAAATTTGGCACACCTCAGTTCACATTATTGAAGACCATTTACACAATGATAATGTGAGACGCATAATTTGAATAAAAGGTGAAAGAATGAGACTAATGACAAAGAAATTAAGAACTATTCTTATTACGTTAATAAGGAGTTTTATATTAGATCTAAAAATCTAGAAAAAATATAGTAACATATTGATCTGATCCGGCAATTGTTATCTAGGGTAATTTACACAACTCGTTTTCATAATTATAAGTATCCATACTGTATACACATATATCAATAATTCTCCACTACTCATTTCATAAAATTATCATAGGCAAATATAATTTTGCGGGACAGTGTCCCGCAAAACCAAACAAGGATCATAACTAAATGCAGTTTCTATAGTCATTCAAATCTGTTTCTTCATACCTTGGCATTCAAGAATTTTCGCTCAAGATATGATGTGCATGTTGTAGAATATAGATTATTTGATCAATGTAATACAAATTGACAAGCATCCTATAATAAAATAACAACATTTCCAACTTTAAAACTAGATTATTTGTATCCCAATACCATTCACGATACATGGTCATGGTGGAACATTGGAACATGTTCTATATGGTGGATGTGACTTTTTCTCTATTTATTATAGTATGTATAGATCTATGTTCTAATGTTCTATATATTAATTCAATATCAATTCGGACGCAGTTCACCAAAATAAGCCCAAATCAGGTCTATTTTTGGAACATTTCGATTGTTCTGCCTTGTTCCAAATGTTCTTATGATATTGAATTCTCAGGTATTTTCTTAACAACCAAAAATTGACTTGTATTGCTTTTTTATCAATGGTTATCTTTTTTATACCCTCGTAATAACTTCCAAATTAATAAACCAGACTCAAATTACTATTTCACTTCTGAAGCTGAAAACTTGTGGTAGATACAATAAAATTCTTAAACTGATTACAAACCTTCATTTGAATTTTGATATAATAAAACTCTGGGAATGGTTAAATGATGGCAAAAAATTTCTGAAGACTGAAGTGCATTCTAGATTATACCCGGAAAATCTATCTCTAGAACAACTAGAAGATCAAAAAATTAAACAAGAAATAGCCGAAAAAGGGTTTTATGATGTTAAGAATGAAATCTCTACTTATTATTTAGATATATTAGAATTATTCGTCGAGAAAGGATACGTAGAGAAGTATAACGATACCTTGTATAGAATTGAGACGTTTTACGAATACTATGCTTATGCTCCATATTTAAGCCCAGAAGGTCTCATGGGAATAGCCGGACCTCGGACTATTAACACGAATAATCTGTTAATTGGATCGAAACAATACTCTAATTTTATAAAAACAGCCAAAGAATTAAAGAACCAAATTGATCTTGGATACCATAGACATATTGATCATTTTGATTTCAGTATTCACTATAGTTATGATACAGTGGTATATGAATTAAAGGACAAATACTTTGATATTATAGCCTTGTCTTATGATCCGAATACAAAATTATATGAAATAATTCTTACAGAACCAATAATAGAAGAGACAAAAATCGGGCAAGTCAAAAGGAGGAAACCTATTAAAAATACAAGAATTGATTTTATGAAAGGATCATCATCCATAGACCCCTTAATTGATAAAATTGATTGGAAGAAGGAGTTTCAAGGTTATATTCTTCACAATAAACAAGCTTATAAGATCCTAAACTATGAAAATTTAGAATCTTTAAACAGTATTGAATTTCGACATAAAGACAAGCATTACTTGGGTAAAGAAATTTTTGATATCAATAATTTTTTTTCTCGCATTTTTGAGGATGCTGTAGCAGATAAATTAAGAGATGAGGATTACCATCATGTAATACCTCGTTATTTGCTTGAATATTTCGAAAGTGATATCGACGTATATGCAGAGAAAGGAACACGTAATACTACGAGGTTATATTGTGAATGCAAATTCAGGGTATATGATCAGGAACTTACAGAGACGGACATACAACCTTTTATTGAGAAAGTAAAAATAATACGAGAAAAAGAGAACAAAAAGGGTTTGAGCTTAAAGTTTTGGCTAGTGACGAATACAGAAAAAATATCCTCCGAAATCAAAAAACTTGCAAGAGATGAGAAAATCGATGTGGTTATCGGCTCAATAAACAAAAATTGGAGAGAGAGATCTAAGTGGGGTGTTTATAGTTTACAAAAAGTGAATTAAGCCCGGTACTATATTTAGAACGATGCCGTGTTACAAACGAAACTACATTACAAACCGAAACTCGCTTAAATGTAATAGTATTATCGGGATTACCAGATCTTACTGGCAAGTTAGCATTCGACTATATAAATGTGAAAATGTGAAATACCATCACTTGGATCAGGACACATTCACCAGGTCTTATATTACTAGATGTTAGTAAATGTATTAATGTTATGAACCATTCCTTAGCAGGGCACCTGACGGGTTAATATTTGAAATTGTGTTATTATTCTTTGGCGGAGCCTCCAATTCTTGAATAATACCTCTCAATTCCCTGTCTTTTACTTCTATACTATGAAATATATCTTGAGCCATTTGATATTGAAAATAAGCTGTGAGGGCGCCGAAACCTATAACAACGGCAAATCCTACCGTTATCAAAAGTTTACTCACGTTGGTAAAACCACAGACTATTGCAATCGAGGAGATTGCAAAAGGAGAAACTAATATTGCAAAAAGCATAAGAATATGTGTTTTATTTACTGCTGCGCTATGATTATTCGACATGATGAGCAGTTGGTCAAATTTGTCAGCTGCCTCTTTTGGCTTTCCACTTCCGGTGTATTCATATTTATTCGGATAAGGTGTCAAAAGCGAATAATCTGTTATGGAGGAAATAGTAAGAAAGATCAATAACCCAGCAATAATTGTAGAATTAGCTTGAAGAAGAGTCTCACCAGTAACCATAGATTTTAGGATAGCCACGGGTATTTATGATTCTACATTCAATTCCTTCGAAATTGATAATGACCATGCTGCAATATCAAAAGAAAATCATTTATGTCGAAATATGTTATGTCGCATATGTCTATATTATCAAGGTCAGAGATACAATTTCTTCAGGGTTATAAGCAAGTTTCTAAGTCCTATGAATACAAACTAAAATCAGTCATCAAAAAGAAACTATCCCATTTGATCGACCAAGAATTCCCTCTGTTATCTCAATTATTTCCCAATTTAGATCTTACTAAATTTGGTAAGGAAAAAAGCCCTCTCAAGGCGACGATCCCGGGTTCAAATCCCGGCCGGAGCATCCTCTGTTTGGAAGAAGAGGACCAATTTGGGTTTCTTTTCATGATCTCTGTTTTCTGAGAATCTGTATACAGTTTTTCATTTACTGTATACAGTTTTTTGTCGTAGTGTATATCACAGTTTAAGCATGAATAACCAATCTTTTTGAATGATCCGAGACTTCCTGTTCTGACATATGTAGAATTTAGGCCTCTATTACAGATGGTACATTTGGTCATAGAACATGAATACTTGAGGCAATTGGGTTTAAAGCTTTTTTGGATGTCCCAAATTGGGATAGTAATGGTGTCGTCATTTGAGAAGGCGAAAAGCTTAGCCGGACTGTGTGGCTACTACTTTGGTTGATGGCCTCTGCACTAACAGATGTCTTTGGATCTTTTTGGCTAATACGCATAGTTACACTGCGTAACGGTTAAATCTTATAGTCACCTTTTGTAATCCAATGGGTCGAAGCATTCCTTCGTTAAGACAGTTAATTGAAATAGAGAGGTTAAACTGGTCCGAATTTAAGAAAGAAGTACCGACCAAGGATGACAAAGAGGCGTTTGACACTATATTTGAACATGCCACCCTGTATACTCAGTATCTATCTAATGCCAATAGACCACTACCAATAGAGCCTATTATGACGGGCGCCTTATTCCATAATTATAAAACGCTTTTGAAGTTGTGTAAAGAGGACAATATCACTGGAAATTCTATTAAACAGAAACTGGTTGTATTGGAAAGAGAGAAACCTCTGACAAAAACATTGTTTGACAAAACATGTGAAAGATGGCGAGGCCTCCTGCACTCTCCTCATAAAAATGATAGAGAACAGTGGCTAAAGATGTTTGTTCATTGTTGTTATGATAGTTTGGATGAAGGGGCGGCCAAGGGTGTAATCGACACAAAATCTTCTATTTCTTTTCTTTTCCTTTTTTGTCTTGTCTTGCAGAATCAAAAACTGATCGAGAGAATTAAGAATTCTGAGAAAAATATTGAAACTGAAGTTAATTTGTTAGACTTTATCGATTGATTATGTTGGAAATTGTCCAAGATTCGTTGATATTGTTACGGCCCCCGATTAGACCCATCAGGTTTTTTTTTGATTCGATCTAGATCATCATTAAGGATAGTCAAGGTGAGCCGTCGCCAAAATTTTCATAAAAAGAATATCAGATTTTTTACCTCTTTTTCAATTCATAGAGATATGAAATGATAAAAAATACTTTCTGTTTCTACTCAGTAGCCTGCAGCTTTTCAATGGAAAGTCATTAGAAAAATATGTATATTTCGATCTACTACAAAATGGTTTCATAGTCAAATTATTCATCTGATGCACTATAGTTCTTATATATTGATTCATTGCCAGTGCCTTTGAAATGGAGACATTATATAGGATTGTAAAAATTCAACAACAGGGCGAAACATCCCTAACAGCGACAATTCCAAACGACTTGGTAGAAAAACTCAATCTTACTAAAGGTCTGTATATGAAGATTTATCTAGACAACGGAAAGATAGTATTAGAGAAAAACGAGTGATGAAAATGATAGAATCAGATATCACCTTATATGAAGAATATTGTAATGTTGAAAAACATTGTTATGAGAAAGTCCTATCGTTTGTAGTAACCTTTTTTAAGAATCTCTCGCATCAGAATATATGTTATATGTCAAATAGTTTCAATAGAGGTCATATTCAACCCTTTAGGATCGATCTGCCAAATGATCCTAGTCAAAGTAAACAAAACATTCCTAGCAACAAAGAATTTGAAAACATCCATTCTGGTTTCTCTGCCTGCAAGCTTGAAAACCAGAATGTATTTACAAACATAGCCCACAACACTTCAATACTTCCGACCTACAGAGGGGTAACATTGTAATGTTGTATGATGTTAGTACAATATGTTATGACCAACTTCATACTATAAACTTTACTTCAACTAAGGGCCAAAAAGAAGACGAAAGAACGATTCAACCCTTCAAACGGATTTGCATGGAGGAATTCCCGTGATTTACTATATAGATCCAGAATGGGGATATACCCTTATAGACTCAACCGAGCTAGTTGTTGAATCGTGGTCAGAGAGGCTCGATGATATGACAAAGGAGATAGATGACCTCAGAAAGGAGATGCAGAGATTTCTTAAAAAATCCGGTGATGAATATGAAAGATACTAATTTTATATCCTTTCTTAACAGATATAATATAGAGGGTTTTCAAATATCTGATAATAATATCATATTTAAGATTCATGGTCATGTCATAAGATCAATTATAGATTTCAGCAACTTTGACAAATCAATTGTTAATCTACGAGATAATTTAGACAAACATACCGAAGATATCGAACTAAAAGAGGGATTAATATTTGAAATCTCTAAGAAATGGCCCTCCGTGGTCGAAGAATGCTTTCCTAGACCAATCAATTCATACATAGAATGGAAGGAGGGTCTGGTATCTAGATATAGTGATTTAAAACAAACCATAAAAGAACATTTTCCAGAGTTATGGGAGACGGTTGAAATCGAATTGGCAGTAAAAAGCATATTGAATGTCAAAGACATTTCACTACCATTTGCATGTATTCTCTTGGGCCCGCCGTCCTCCTCAAAGACAGTGGGCATAGAGTTACTTCGGGATACACCTAATACATTTTATACAGACTCTTTTTCTGCGAAATCTTTTGTATCTCACAATACAAGTGTACCAAGAGACAAATTACAAGAAATAGATCTGCTTCCAAAGATAAAGAACAATCTATTTCTATCACCAGAACTCTCTCCTACCTTTTCAAAAAAGGATGAAGAGTTAATTGAAACTTTGGGTATTCTTATCAGAGTTTTAGATGGAAAAGGCTATGAAAGTGATTCTGGAGCCCAAGGACATAGGGGATATACGGGGGAGTATATGTTTGCCTGGCTTGGCGCGGCTGTCGAAATATCAAGGAGGGTTCATAAGCATCTTTCAACACTAGGGCCTAAACTATACTTCTATAGACTTTCAAAAATATCAAAAACGGAAGATGATTATATTAGACTATTACAAGGTGAAAACTTTGGAGATAGGGTTCAAAAGATTAAGGTAAAAATGGTAGAATACCTAGAATGGTTTGATCGTTATCCGTGGGAGGACCCCCCAAATGAACCAAAGCAAGAGGAAGAAAACAAAATCAAGTCAGTTGTAAAAATTGAATGGGCTAAGGAAAGAGATGAAAAAAAGGCTTTAGAATATATTGTCAAGTTGGCGGGCCTACTCGCACATCTTAGGGGAACACTCCAAACTTGGGAAACACGGGATACTCAAGGTATAGACTATGCTTACACCATTCCCATAATAGAAGAAAGAGGTAGGGCGGCCACTCAATTGTACAACCTTGCAAGAGGTCACGCTTTATCTCAAGGCAGAAATTTTATAATCATAGAAGACATTTCCTTGGTGATAAAGGTTGTATTATCTACTGCATCGATTGAAAGAGTCAAGGTTTTTGACCTACTGTTAGAAAGATGGGGCCGCTTATCCACATCACAGATCACAAAAGCACTTTCTATTTCGAAACCTACTGCAAGAAGGACCATGGCTGAATTCAAAGGTCTTGGTATGGTAAGTATGGTAGGAGAGTCAGAGGATGATGGAAATGATCAACAACTATTTGATAACGCAGAAAAAATGATGACATTAAAGCCTGAATTTGGTTGGTTTTTATCGGAAGAATTTAAAAGGCTTAGAGAGGGATACGAGCTAAATTTAGAACACTATGCTAGTAATATACCAATTGAATCATCAGAAATACTGGTAGAAGGGGAGCTGAAAGAAAAAACACCCCCTAGCACTATCAATAATGACAATAGCACCTACGAATGTTATTACTGTGAAGACTTTCCTTCTACTATGGATAAAACAGGATACCAGAGACATGTAATTTCAATACACCCAGGTAAACTAGCTTATCCATCGAAATCAGACTTGACAAAAAACAAATTGAAACCGAAGGGAAAGACTTGGGAGACATAGGAAAAAAAGAAGAAAACAAAGGACTAGGGGGTAAAAATTCTTTCAGCTACCTTAATGAAGGAAATGATACAGATAGAGATGAAATAAAAAACACCCCCTACTACTGCACAGACTTTAAAGAAAACATCCAATTAACTTTAAGCCATTTTCAAGTACCACTATTCCCAAGGACCATATCAACTCATATATCAAAAGGGCGCCAAATTCCGATTCATGACGTTGATGAAATCTATCATGAATTTGAAAAGTCAAAATTCATAGATTGTAGAATCAGTGCTTTTCCTTTTATCGAAAAACCTGTTCCAAATTTTATATTTATCGACTTAGATGATATTCATAAAAATATTTCTTTAGATAGAATATTAGAAATCACTTTATCAAATATTAAGAAAAGATTAGGTGGTGTACCTACTGTATTACAAACTGGTAATGGTTACCATATTTATCAACCTATTGACAATTCACGAAGATTTGAAGAAATGGAAGACTTTAAGGAATTTGATAATCCTGATAATAGATTTTTGAGATTTGAAAAAGATTATCTATCAAGCGGATATGCTGACAAGGCCAACTATCCATCTCTAAAGTCATGTTTGTTAAGGGTCCCCGGTACTTTAAACTCAAAGTGTCTTGACAAGGGATTAAGTAATGGAGATTCGATGGTTAAAATTCTTCAAAGATGGGATGACAAAAGACCCCCTGTTGGATATCAAATTGGAACTTTTTACTCTTATCTTATTTCGGAAAGAGAAAAAGACAAAACAAGAAAAGTGGAATATGATAACCTTTTTCGTTGTTCGAAACCTAAAGAAATTCCTTGGATTGAAAGACTATTGGAAACCCCCATAGGAGACCATAGGAAGACGTGTTTATGGCATATCTTAGTACCCTATTTAGTAAATGTCAAAAGGGTCCAAGAATCTGAAGTATATCAGATATTAGGAAAATGGTTAGATGATTGTAATAAAGAAAGGAAGATAGATTTTAACACCAAATATACAATCAAATCAAATCTAAAAAATGTTAAAGATTTCCTCCCCATTAGTAAAGACAACCTACAAAAAGAATATCCTGATATTTATAAATCAGTTGGGTTTTAATAATACGGTTAACCGTTTTGTTCAGTAGATTTACACTCATTAATTCTTTTTTATGACCACTCGCAGTATTCTCAAAAAAATCGTAGTGATTCCAATTGATGTGCGGGCTCTTTCGATTAAAAAAAAGGTGCTTAACCAGAAAGTAACTGTACAAGAAGTCACATCTGAACTACATTTTTAATTGCAGTTATAAAAATGGACTCCTGATTGAGTAATTCTTCTAATTGTTTCTTAAATTGCTTAAAAAAAATTCTATTTACTCTAGTGTCAAAACAGATTACCGATATTTGTTTATGTTTATCGGTGTATTGGATACCTGAATTACTTCTCCAACTTCCCTGTATATCCCCATTATATTGAGTATAACCTTTAAAACGATCAATTAAAATATCATTAATAGTAGCAAACTTTTCATCCTCTATCTCTGTTCCATCATTATAGTACAGCGGGATGAGAATATCCACCCTAATAGAGGATTTAGCCAATTAGTGCATATTTATAATCTTATATCTTATATTTTTATTCTCAAATATCTTTGATTCTATCACATCTACATCTACACTATACCTATTTTTTCCTAGTGCAGTATGACTATAAGGGGATTTAAACAGAGTGCCAATACCTTTTACTCGATCATTATCACTATCAAATGTAATCATAATGCGATTTTTTTGAATACCTAAACGTCTCAGAATATTTGAATTATCAACGGTATCCATTGTGGCCATATTTAACTTCTCTTATAGAGAGAATAGGGGTTATCCCTTAAAAAGGTTGACCATTGACCATTAATGAATCACTATTCAAAGTTTGTTTATCTTTTTTTGCAAGTTTTGTTCTAAAGTGATTAGTGCTCGTTGGGCGGCCGGCTCTATGAAAGGCTGAGCGTTTTGTTTACTAGTTCCATATTCTACGTAAGGGCCATATTCTTCTCGGGCCCCAATAGCCACAGTATCATTACCCTTTACTTCAGTATATATGGAATTTTTTAATGCCCCAGTGCCTACAGGTACTAGTCCTTGTGCTTCATTAACTGCGTCTGTACCGGCAGCTTGTAACTCAGAACGAATAGACGCAGGGTTTAAGGCTTGTTGTAATTGTAGTAATAGAGTTTTGAATGGAATCTCACTGATTGTTATGAAGGACAACAAAAAGCTAAATAGAGGATTAATCTATTAGAACAATATAATGTTATGATATTAAAGGCTCTAGGGTTGGTAACAATATTTGTCTTTGTAGTTTTCATGGTTGGGGGCCCCCAAACTTTAGCACAAACTCCACAACAACAAGACTGGAAAACATACTATAACCCAGATTATAAATTCTCAATAGATTACCCCAATTTTCAAGGTAATACCAATGTAACCGATACTACCAACAATCCTAGATTTGAATTTGAAAAAACATTCTATTCTCCTTCTTATGTAGGTTTTGTGGTATTAGCTAGTAAATCGTCTTTAATGGACCCTCAAGAATCATTAGTAATTGATCTTCAAAACAAACCCGACCATCAAATCCTATTACACGGTGGAGTTTTTCCCGTAATACAGGATGGAGTTGCAGGATATGCCTATTCGGTATTAGTTAATGGAACCGCAAATATGATGACCACACTTTGCTTTAGTCATAATGGGCATCTTTACTATTTTATAATTAGTGGTCTTGATGGCGATATGCAAACAAAAGGTATTAAAAAAGTGATAGAATCTATAAAGTTTTTTGATTAGGTTTTAGATGAGAAAGAATCATCTTTCTTTAATAAGTGGGCCGGCACCGATCCAAAGTTCCAGTTGTTTGAATTAGGTTGTTGTTTTACTTGTTTCTCATAAATGTTCTTTAGTTTGTACATTTTTCTCAAAATGTTTTTGTCTTCCACATAGATTTCTCGTTTTCCAGTTTCTGGGTCCTCTATATCCCAAGGCTTCATACCAAAGTCCAAATGATCTACAAACATTTCTATGGATTTAAAAAGTTGCTCTCTCACATACCAGAAACATTCTTCGTTTAGTCTATGTAGTTTTTTTGAGTTTTACAAGGTTGGGGACCATGCATTACAACTAGAGAAGCCACTAAGTATTGTCAAATTAGATTGTCACACATGGACACATCAAGAACATAGAATGGTTTACTATGGTATTTGTAACCATTTACAGATTTAGTTCAAGTTGGATGAATGGCTATAGAGTAAAAATTCTTTTAGCTATTTGAGTAAAGGCAATGCTATAGATAGAGATGAAATAAAAAACACCCCGTAGCGCCATTCGATTTAAATCATTCAACTCATTCAACCAATCGAGAAGGTGGGCGGCCCAACTTCTGAAATATTACGCATTTCATTTCAACAGCAATTCATGCAGTCTAGTTAACTTTTGACTTATCTAATCGAATTTAGAAACACGCGGCCCAACTTTATCAAATCTGTCCATGTAATAATCAGTTCATCACTGGTCTGATACTCTTTGCAATAATCTCGTTAATGTCTTACCCATAGTGTGATCGATTCAATATCGCTTGATGGTCTCTTCCCTGTACTTCTTTCTCATTCCCCACCCACGAAATGACCTTGTTCTCAATTTGTAGTTACAACAAGGACAATACGGATTTCCATCCCATTGTATGAATATCTCACATACGCTACATCTTTTCTGTCCTTCAGTGTATCTAGATGGGATATTAGGATTCCTTTTAGCTCTATATCTTTCACATATTCCATTGCAACTCAATTACTATATTTCGGGAGAATTAATCTGGATTGGAAATAAATATTTTGTTGCCTTTCTCCATGGATATATTCGTTGGATGGAACAGTACATATCAGATTTAAAACCGTCGCCAAAACTTTTGAAATTAAGTAACAAGCATTAGTACCTCCCTTTTCAACAAAAAAATTCCTAAATTTGAGAAGTATATTAAGAACCTAAATGGCCTATAAAGGAAAGGGATTACATTTTGTTTAAGCAAAGTCATTTAGGAAATATTCGATCATTTATCCAAAAGCACAAACCCAATCCCATTTCTTTTTAAAAAATCACATTGTTCTTGAGTAATTTCAAACTTCAGCCGTCCATACACATGATCTCTTTCCCTCTTTA
Source organism: uncultured Nitrososphaeraceae archaeon (assembly GCA_963759575.1). Classification (GTDB taxonomy): domain Archaea; phylum Thermoproteota; class Nitrososphaeria; order Nitrososphaerales; family Nitrososphaeraceae; genus Nitrosocosmicus. The sequence goes on from CAVWZU010000002.1 coordinate 604,930, forward strand.
TCCCATCTAGTTTCTCTAGCATTCTGTGAGCTTTGGCTACTTCGAAAACTGAATCGTATTCAATCTTCTTCATAATAGTCAGCATCATAGTGCTTCCACATTTCTAACCAAGTTTTAAAAATATATTCTTGGATATCTTTATCTTTAATCAGTCCAATAACGTATTGAGTTCTTGTTTGATTACTTGGAGTGGGCCAGTGTTTTTCACCTCTCGGCTCTATCTTTAAAGCAGGACCAAACAATCCACAACCTAAAGTCAACTCGGTACACCTCCACTGGCTTTAGGACACAAAGTCAACCTATAATATTTGCCAAATTGCAATCAATAGTCTCCAGTTTTTTCGTTCTCTGAATATATAAGCATATATTCTTTCGTTGAATTGTTGGTCTGGTAGGAGCAGTTGTAAGAGTATGAAGATTCGGAAGGTTTCAGAAATAGTTACTAAACGGAGAACCAATCCACTTATGAAATTCATGGAGTTTAACTTTAGACGAACTTTAGCCAACTACAAAACTGTAGATTATTGAATCGGATAATAAACTAGATTGCATGACTGTTCTAGATTAACCACATGGTTGTTAATGGTATTTTATACCATTAACAGGGTTTGTAAGTTAGGAAGTATACAGAATAAATTTCCTAATTGATCGTTACTAGAGTTCCCTCTTTTTGGCTACATAGTAATAATTCAGTATATCTCCTTCAATTTCCTTGACTTCAATTGGTCCTGAAAAGCCAGCCTCCCTGAGCTTTTGTTCTGCCAACTGACGCCCCCAAACTGTGCCCAAACCCTCTCCCTCTTGCGCCAAAGAGACAGTCATACAATGCATTGTTGAGAATGTGTAGAGAGTAGGAGCCAATGGATTTTGAATGTTTTCTTCGGTGTTACTGGAAGCAGCAATGTCTTGCATGAGAAAAGTTCCATTCTGTTTTAATGCACCGTGTATCTTTGATAAAACATTAGTTGGATGAGCCTGGTCGTGAATAGTATCAAATGCCGTAATCATATCAAATTTATTAATATCATCTATCATATCGACATCTTTAACCTCAAATTCTACATTGTTGAGTTTCATTTCTTTAGACTCTTTTCTACCAGACTCTATTCCTTCTTCTGATAAATCGTATCCAACAAACTTGCTTTTTGGAAACGCTTTTGCCATGAGATTTAGTGCATGGCCACGTCCACATCCAACGTCAAGAACCAGCGCCCCGTCATACAGTTTGGTAACTACGTCTTTTCCTGTTAATGGGATTATCTGATCGATTAATCTTGAATCAAATACTCTAGAGGTTTCTTCTGCTTGAAGTGACTGGAAACCTGGATACTCTGAATATGGCACTCCTCCACCTTTTCTAAAGCAGTCTACCACTTTGTCTTCAACTAGTCCCATTAGAGAAATATATTGAGAAAAAAGAGCCAAGTTGTCAATTCCTGCGGCTCTGGTGGTAAAAGCGGCGTGTTCGGGCGGCAAAGAGTATCTTTTTTTCGCGGTGGAGTATTCAACTATACCTCCTACAACCATCGCCCCCAACCATTCTCGTACGTATCGTTCATTGAGATTGGCCCTGTTTGCTATCTCCTCAGAAGTACTTGGCATCTGCAATTCAGACATTGTATCAAATAGTCCAGTCTTATGGCCTACACTAACCATAAGCGAAAGGCAGCCCCCATTTATGATCTCCAAAAGTTTTCCAGCAAAGGCCTCAGATTTAGTATTATCGAAACCGGTATTCTCTAGCATGAGCAAAGATCTTTGAAAGCAGTATTAAAGAATTGTCATTGTTATCTTTGTAATAAATGCTATTTTGTAGAGACTAGATAATGGTGAAAGTTCCTTGGAGCGCGACCTCCATTATATATTGATTGTAATAGTTTGTTAAGCAATTCGCACTCTGGGTTCTTGGCTTAATTCCATCATAAAACGTTATCAAAATGTATAATTTAGTAATATCTTAAATATTTAGAATGGTTTTGTTAAGTATTGGATGAATTTGAAATTACATGCATTATAAAAGATTCAAGCGGCACAATATCACATTATGGAGTTAAAGGGTATGGCGTCCAGAGTGTTGCAATAATAGATAAATTGATTAGAGAAGAAGCCTGTTCCTTTTTCACCTTCGATAGAGATAACAAGCTAAATGTTTATACAACAACTTACCCAGATGGAAGAATATTACTTACAACCGATCCTAAAGGATTAGGTACCAAGGGCCTAGACTTTTTACCCCTATATGACAGACCGTTATTAAGACAACTCATAGAATCTGTTCGTTGACATTATACTTCTTTAGATTAGCTTGTATGAGCTAATTATGCACCGCGGTAATCAGTTCCTCACCACAATCAATACAATTTTTCATTTCATAGCTATTGAACGATTTGCTTCCCACCATCTTTCGTTAACATGGGTATAGTTAAGAAAATACTGGTAGCTATATTTAGTCCATTTATACTTCTGAATGGGCGAAGTTCTCCAGATCTATCGTAGCCGTAAAGATATCCACTTTCTGCTAATAGATTAAGTTGTGCACACTGATATTGTATATTACTAGACATTTGACAACATCATGATTTAAAATTCTTATAGTTATCCAATCAGGAGCCGTATTTGAATACATGTATTTCAACCATCAAATAGACACCGTAGTAAACCTACTGAAACTTGGATATGAGATGCAATTCCCAAAAGAGCAGTCAGATCATCATCATACATTCAATCACTGCGTATTTCTAGCTGATTTCCCAATCGTTTCTCAAAAATGAGATTCCTTAATTTGGTATTATGCTTATAAAGTTTATTCGGCAATCGGGATTGATCCATTTAGATTGACTAGACAGTATTGTTGCGAGAGGTTCAGGGAAGAATATCAAAGTGAATGCATTAGACACGATACAGAGGTTTTCAAGTATTCAGGAGAACGTAAGGGAGTATACTATCTAATGTTTGAACGCAACTTTGCAAGAGCCTTTGGTATTTTGTCCATATTGTGGTAAAAGGTTAGTTGGGGCACCAGATTCCTAGAACTAATGGTCATTTAAGATGCTCCTCTTCCAGCAGATAAATTATTCATCACATTTCAATAAGTGAAACGAAATTGGTCTCAATATTTAGATGTTCTAACAAGAATGAAGGGGTAAGTTTTCTTACAGCGCCCTTATTACATGAATATAGAATAGCTGGAAGAAAAAACACTCCCTAGCACGATCAGACGTTCTATTCATTCTACAAAAAATACAAGGGCTCAACTATGGTCGGCCATCAAAGATTAGTTGAAATCTGTCTTGATATTCAGTAGTGACATTATAGGAATAAGGGATAGTCGTTGATCATCGTTATAGCTCACCGGAATTGACAAAAAGTGATAGTCAAGTTAACAATGATATTTTTAGCATTCAAAAGAATCACCATATCATGAAAGATTTCGAGGATATGACTCTCGAAGAAAAGGAGGAAATACTCGAACAGATAAGAAATCTTCCCGAGCATAACAAAGAGGACGGCCGTGACTCTTTCGATCTCTTCAATCAGTCATTTGATGAAATATCAAAGGATTGGTCAAATTCTTTAAAAGAGTTTGATACTCTTTACCCAAACTATCTTAAAGATAAGGATACTAATCCCCTCGAAAAATATGAATCTAAGTGGACTGCAAAGATTAGAAAGAAACTTTTTTGAATGCTCACTGCTCACATTGAATAGTACGGCTTTAACTGAAGACACTATAATGCCCTATTGTTATTCTAACGTACTTTTCTTACATCTACTGAACTACTACAATCGTTTTTGTCTAATGTTACCAAATCAAATCTGTTATCATTAAACACTATCTTATACAGACAATCTTGCAATTTCATCCATCAAAGACAAGCCTCAGATAACTCCTAGAATGGGAAACAGAGATAGGACAGCTTTTTCTAACATCCTTTCCAGGTGACTTCATAATTCTTAGTCGCACTAAATAGATGTACATTCAGTTGGGACAATCTAGTTTGAAGAGTATAGCCTTTTGTTAACACATTAAATCAGTGACTCAAATGACACAAATGACGAAAACATAGAGTCCTTGTTCAAAGCCATTGGTCAAAGTGATGGCGCCCCCCACTCTCAAGATCGATGTTAATATTAACAATTCGAGAGCGTCTATATGTTGAATTCTGGTAAGAAAGATAAGCCGTCGCCAGAATGTTCGAAAATTATATTCCTAGTTAAACGCCCTTTTTTCAACCTAAACAGGTTAGAATGTTATTGCAATATTTTTTTACTTTGACAAAAGGAGTTAAGGGTTGTCGAAGCAATATGCATTCGCTTGAATACTTAAAACTTTCGAAGGATTTCCGCTTGCTTGCGCATTCCAACCTATACCACCAAATGGTCCATCACCCACAATTCTCACACTGCTAAGATTCTCTGAAGGGGGAACGAGTAGAACATAACTGCCGGATATGACAGTGTCACCCGCCGTGCACGTCGCACTCGATGATACAAAACCTAAACCAATATCTGATGGACCACTGACAATGTAGGTTTTTCCAAAAATGGATTGAGGCCCCTCAGGTCCTTGGGGACCTATTGCGCCAGTAGGACCAGGTGGTCCCTGTGAACCGGTCATCCCAATTGGCCCTTGCGCACCTGTTTCACCTTTAGGACCGGGTGCGCCATCCATTCCATTAACCCCCGGTTCACCTTGTGGCCCCTGCTCACCAGTTTCGCCTTTCGGCCCGACGGGCCCGGTTGAACCAGTTTCACCCTTTGGACCCTGTGGCCCTATTTCACCAGGTGGCCCTTGAGGACCAGTTGCTCCAGGCAAGCCCGTTGGACCAGTAGCGCCAGTATCACCTTTTTCTCCCTGAGGACCTGTTGCTCCAGTAGGGCCTGTCGCACCGTCAGCACCAGGTTCTCCTTGAGGACCGGGCGGCCCTGCTGGACCCTGAGGACCTTGATCACCTGGATTAGAAGTACCTATATTTTCACTTGATAGATTATTACAACTTAAAGATGTGGTCTCACCTGAAACACACATGCTATCTTGATTAGAAGATAGAGAGTTCTCTTCACTTTGAGAAGCATTGTTACCCTCGCCATCCTGTCCAATAGCATTGTTACCATTTTGAGCGAATATCGTCTCAAAAGATTTAGTATCAATAGAAATCGTAATCATGGAAAATACAGATATCACTAGTATCAACAATTTTGTAATAAATTGCACAGAATTATCACAATAGATTGATTATAAATGACATTCAGAGAATTCATAAAGTGGATTATGAGTTTTCTTTTAATTAAAAGATTCTACCATAAGATCTTCACAAGCGTTGGGGCGAAGGCACGTGCATGACTTCCGTTCAACTGGTGACAGTAGTGACGAAAATGACACTAATAGCAAAGCACCCCCTTCCTCTAATACAAATACAACAAAACTAGATCTACTTTACGTAAATCAGACGGAATGAAAACAAACCTAATAGTCCATGATTGACATTAGCGTATAGCCAGGTGTTCTTCCAACCCTCGATGGTCAATGTATAGAGATTAAAAAATAGCGTCATTAGGGTCACTAAAGTCACTACAGATCAACTAATTAGTAAATCCTGTAGCCTAGTTAACTTGTCTCTTATCTCATCAAACTTAGTCATGTCGGGCCGGTAATAATGTCTGACAAATATTGAATTAGGTATTCTTCCTTGTAACAGATCTATTAACTCCGGTTCTACGCCTTCGTTCCTTAAGTAAGTAGCAAAGATCTTTCTACAGTATGACATATAGAATTTTTCGTTGTTCCTTTCGAATGTCAGTCTAATCTTGTCATAATTAAGAACTTCAACTTGACGACTGGTTGTTAAGTTCAAAATATTCTCATTCATAATGGAGATAAAGACCTTCTTGGTTCTCCTCAAAAAAACAGAAGGGAATTTGAAATGCTCCAACATTTTCCCATCCTTAGATAGATATTCATCCCTATGTTCAGAAGAAGAAAGTAGATTGAATGATTCTATGCACTCGGCCGGCCTCAAACCAGTTAACACATTAAATGTTAGAATATTTGTAAACCGTGGATATTTCTCTATAGCCTCTTTGACCCACTCAATCATGCTACTAAATTCCTTGTCCTGAGTTGTAATGCTCTGAAAACTAGTGAGCGAGTCTCTGCTTACAGTCCACTTTAATTGGTATCTATTCTTGTAATCTTGCCACTTATCATAGCATCCTAAATACTTAGACAACAGAGCCAATGATTTCATTATGTGCTTCTTTTTATCATTCGAAAATTCCATAATCTCCGAGAAATCTCCTGTTACTAACAAATGATAATACTTTCTTGCGTAAGCCATCCGGGTCTTCATTGTAAGTTGATTAATACCAATTGAGACCAAATATTGTGTGAATCTATCATAGTCGATCTGTTTTTCGTCATTAACTAGACTATTATCGTTACTTTGTCCTCTCAAGGCGACGATCCCGGGTTCAAATCCCGGCCGGAGCATCCTCTGTTTGTTCTTTTGAACCGGTGATGGAGTTATTTCTGAATTTTGTATGGTATACTGTTGTTACACTGCAGTATACTGGTTGGATAAATCTGATGAATAATAAATATCGCAAGTGATACAGTACATACCTATTTTCTTGAAAGACACTTTTGTACCTACCCTGATATAATTAGAGTTTAAGCCTCTATGACAAACAGAGCATTTGGACATTTATTGGTGATCCGTTGGACTTGTATTTGATCTTTAAGTACATACCTTTTGTTAAGAGAGGGTATTGCACAGAATGTTATTAAAAGAATAAGGTACGGGATTTGAACCCGCGATCCTTTCGGTTCGTAATGTTCAAATCCCTTTATTTAGATAGGTAGAACCCAAGATCCCTTAAGAATAAGAATTACATCGAGATAGGAGTAACCCCTTCGGCTAAAAGACAATTCATGTTTGATTTAAAACCGACTTCAAAATTTAAGAATAGCTAAAATAATTTCAAAAAGAACTAAACCTTCATCTTTAGAATAGAATTCTAATTCAACTATGTCACTCAATTACCAGGATTAGTAAAATCGATGGTCTAGCTATCAAGACTGATCATAAAAATAATAATTATCATTCCTGTACTCAATATCAGAATTTTTTTCTCTTGTTTTATGCGGAATTAATACTTTTCGAATAGCAACAATAATGTAATAGATCTTGACTTATACAGATCCATAATTTATGTCTAAAAAATTTCAGTCATCAAAAGGTCTCTAGACAAATACTAACTCGAAAGCCGAGTAAATTTTTTTATAGAACCTAAAAAAAAGTAAAGTTTATTGCTGTCCTGCGGCTATGTTACCGTCTTGGAATTGAAGGCCTAATCCTACGTTGTTACAGTCTAACAATGAAATAGTACCAGTAACACACTGTGCATTTTGTTCATTTGCTTGTCCCTGCTCGATTTCTTGTTCTGAATCATTGTGTTTCTTCTTTCCACCGGCATATGCCATATTATCACCAAAGGATACTGCTGAACCAATTAGGGCAGCTGCAATAAATATTGCAAAGAGTCCAACTTTGTGAGTTTTTGTTATGTTGCTCATTATAGTCATAATTCATAATTAAAATTAATTATATCATAGCTTAGATGCTAATTACTGTTTAATTTCTATGAAATTAGATTCCAGTATTATGCTCGCATTAAATGATTAGTAATTTAATTTCGGCATAATTTAGTATTCAGATATAAAGAAGATTAATCTGATATATGGATCGTGATCCACTGTTCTTATCCTGATTTACGATACTTATGCAGAAATCTTCTATTACAATTATACAATGTAAAAATCATGACCGATGAAAGAACTTGTTGTGGCCGTGGTCTCAAAACCGAATTTAAAAGAGTTATTATAGAATTTTGATATCATATTGCTGGAATGATTGAAATAATAAACATCCAAACAAGCAGAATATTCATGAGATTTGGAATTTTCTATGGCTAGCTAAAGTATAAAAAATATTATAGCCAAAGCCCTCTATCATATCGCATGTCCACCTTCTCACAATATGCGATTTTAAATCACATACAATTTCATTATGGACTAGAATTTGTAATGAGTGTATTTGAATTCAGAAATGAGTAATAATTTGACTTAAAACTAAATAAAAAAAAGAAAAAATAAATAAAAAATATCAACTATAAGCAATGATTGATATCTATCCTTAGCGAACCCAAATTTGGTTGTTCCTAATACGCCACGATGCAAGAAACTTCGGGTAACAGGGTGGTGAACTAGATGAATACTGGAATGTTAGGCGGATAGTTCTGCGTCAATGAGGATAAATAAGTCTAATCTTGAGTGATTCAAATAATTCATAAAAACAATACAAATGATTCTTGATAAAAATATATAATAGATCTACATATTTGAACAGATAGTTGGAATATTGATTAAAATTTATACATTAGTAACACTTTTGATGGTTATCGCTATGATGATTGTTGTACCCACCTCTACGGCTCAACCAACATGGGAGTTATATGAAAACAATAGCTGTGGGATATCACTAAAACACCCATATATTTCAGACATAATTCTAGATAACGATAGTTCTAATTATGATTTCCAAATCCATAGTTTTGAGGACTTCGCAGATCCTGATTCATTGAACATGACTTTAATGGTTTCTTGTATAGATAAAGCAATCCCGATAACCTATGAGGCCATGGAATTAGCAAAATCAAGTTTGTTTGAGGATTCCAACGCTACAGTACTCGAAGACGTCTCATTTAATAGGACGACCATTGATGGCCAAACAGCCGGGTCAGTAGCAATAAGCAAGTCTATCGGGTTAACAGACCTCAAAGAGATTGACAAGATAATTGAAACCAATCATACCGACCAGACCTATATCATTAAGCTAAATTATGCTGGGGATGAAGGTATTAGTGGATTTTACAACAACTACAAGTATCTGGATGACAACCTTATTGACTCGATCAAATTCTCTCAGTAATTAAGCCATCTGTAAATATTAATATGAGTTAAGAATCATTTCACCTTTGTTTTTGATTGGTTTGAAGGTAGTAGGTATGCCGATATTTCTTTTGATTTTTCCAAAGAACTATCTAGTTATAGGTAGTATCTGAGAAAATTAATCAATGATTTAACTGAATCGTTCTTTAATCAGGATACCATTTATTTTATCCAAAATATTGCTTTACCTTGTTGCTATTTGAAACATAAATTCCAAGGAATCAGGTCATGAAACGCTCTAGGGCAATCAATCTTTGCCAGGCACAACAATCTATGTAAGTTGTTACATACTCGATGGTTTATGTCAGTTAATATCATTTAATAATGGCCAGAATTATTTTACGATTAACTAACTTTCTTCGGTACACTTCGATGTTCTCATTTATCTTGTTATTTACAATAATACAGAACCATCAATGAGAAATCCCTATCCTAGTAAATGATACGCCATGACTGTTCAAAATTATTTCCGTTTAAGTATAGTGAAATATAATTGATCAAGTTAAAATCTGGGATAATTTAGTTAAAATCATCGTTTCATCCCTTTAATGATTTCAACAAGTTCATGTACTAGTTCTGCCTCTTCTTTAAGAATATCATGTTCCTTGAGATAGTATTCATATTCATTCTCCAATAGAACAATCCCACGATCTAAATCTTTCTCATATATATTAAGTACACTCCTCAATAAAGCAGTATTCAAATATTGAGAATTTCTGTGAGTTTCAGAGTTCTCAAAAAGAACTCCAATATTATTTGAGACATTCTTCCTGTTCGTGTCCAATGAATGCAATATCAGATTTGTTTGGGCTATCACAACCGAGTTATTATTATTTTGTTGCTCTAGTTTTATTTGGCTAAGGAGTTTATTTTTGTAAAAATTAAATGCATTTTCGATCACTCTCGAATAGCGTAAAAAACCATTAAGATAATCTTCATTTATCATACGTATCAAGGATATGATAGCGTATTAATTTCTATACATATTTTAAATATGATGATTTTCGATTTTTGTATGGATGCATCAACATTACCTGGGGACTAAATTTACCCTAATTAAGACAAGGGGAAATAGTGTATCATATAATTAATATCTATTTTACCATCAGAGGCAGATGTTGTTTTTTTACGATGCATGTAGTTCAACTCTATCGGTTAAATTTCTGAATAATATTTTTAATTAAGAATGTTAAATTACTCTTGCAAATGTTTTTGAATGGGCTCAGTCATCAAGGTTACATAAATATTATTATGATAGAAGAACAATGAATAGATTTGGACATGACCGGTTAATTCCAGGGGCTGCCATCGTTGCAGGGATAAAATACAAACAAAAAAGCGGTCTCGTGGGTATAAATTACGTTTTGTACTTGCACTGAAAATTAGGTTAGTGGTCTCATAATATTATCAAATAAGTCGGTAAGGTAGCGCCGTGATATGAATTGCTAATGAGTGCAAATACACAAATTCTTCAATTTGGAGTTGGCGTATTATGAGTACGCAGTAAAATTAATTCATACGAATAGAAAATTAGCTGGTCCTGGTTGTTGTTTGCTTCTTTTTGGATCTATTAAATATATTCATTATCTTTTCTTTTATTGAGTTATTAGTTTTTGTCATTTACTACTGGTATATATAGGATGGATGTTTGTCTTAAACCTTTTTATGACTGTGCCGGCTGGACGTTAATGTTTCTGGTAATCAGAGTCAAACACTTACTATTACTATTTCTAGTCATAGGATAATACCGCTCGATCATCCCTGAATTTACCTTCTGATCAAATATGCAAATGGTGGGACTTGTTAGAGGGCCGTAATGTAGAGGAATGGTCGTTCAGGTACATGCGGCGACTTTTAGGCAGGAGCAGATAGAGCGATAGTGTCCGACTAAAATTCCAAAATGATAAATGGGGTACAACCATGGGTAGGATTAATATTAGAATAAACAGAGCATGTGAATTTGCTCCTCCCAAACACTTGTCTTAATTTAACCGAAATAACTTTATGATAACAGAATTGCTGTACGTGTAAAAGACTTTGCAGCTATTCTTGCCTCCCCCACCCCGGAGATGGTCCATACGCATAAATTTTTGTCGTCCATCTTACAGTAATCTATTTAATATGGCCCATCACAAAAAATATCTTAATTGTAATCATAAAAAAAACTAAACCAAACGACCAGATTGTTTGAGCAGATCGATCAGATATTCCCATTACTTAACATCAATATTCAACTGATTAGATACCAGAGAATTATTCTAGAAAAAAATTAACTATCAATCATAGTATAACATTGTATTAAACCTAATTATACACATATTTTCACTTAATGAGTTATGGCCATTACCTTGTCATCATCTACATCAACCACAAATTCTCATATGGAAGAAGATGAAATGAGGTTCCGTTTAGAGAATATAGACGAATGTAACCTTCTCCTCAGAAGGTTAGATGGAGGAATATACCACATAAAGTGGGATGGAATTTTACCTTTAACAAAATACTCAACAAAGTCAAATGTACAGAAGAAAATAGAAATTAAAATTGAATACGATATAGAATATGGAAAATTCTTTTACTTAAGAAAACCCTACATTACCAAAAAAATAAAAATATCTGGAAGGGATTCATCATGGATAAAATCTTGGAAAACTGAACAAATAACCGAATTAGTATCCAAGCTTTCGTTTCTAAAATGAATAAGAATAGTTCAACTCATTTGTTACTTTTATCTACGAACGGCAATTATCCAAACCTTTCTCAATTTCATTTGAAAATCAAGATTCCTTAGATTATTTATCAAACGTAATCAATCTCAATTGATTCCATTTTGAACGCTAGAACATTCTGCTGGAATTTATGGAAAATCATGACCTAAACCAGTAAAGGTTTAAAAAATGAGATAAACGACATCCGAATCCCATATAAAAAGTAACACTCAGGTGTTAATTGTTTTGGAATCCACTTCCAATTAAAGTTAAATTATTAGAATGAATATTGAAAAGCAGGAAATAATGGTATAAAATGGAAAATTTTCCTAGTGATTTAGATATATTGGACCTTTTTACCGTTATACCTTAATTTTTTGGTCTTCAAATTAAGTTGACTGCATGTGTCGATTATCGGTACTGAATTGTAGCAATATAAAAGGAAAATGAAAGTTCACTTTTACAGAATATGAACAAGCCATAACCTCTCTTCTGCCTCGAAGATTAAATTCAACTTTGAAAAATTATCAAGCAAAGTTAATAAAATTGGCCCACGATCATATTTCTGACCATTAAATTTTATGCTTGTCGTATTCCATTTCATTTAGTCAACAACGGCGATTAATTCGGCCGCTGTTAAATTAATGCAATGTAACCCTAACTAAAATCAAACAAAAACTAAATACAAAAACAAAAAAAAGATTAAGGAACTGATCTGCTGTAGAGTTTTCCTTCTAATGCTAGTTTGTACATTTCTGCTACATAGGGGTTTCTTGCAGGAGTTTCCGCGCCAAGTTCCACCAAACGTGCGTATACCCTAACTACATAGGCCAAAGCACCCATGAAAGCTACTACTACACCCATGTTAAACATCCAGTGGTTAGGTACTGAAAATATTTCTTCAACAAACCAAAAGTGCCACATTTCATTGATACCAATAGTGAACATGGTAGCCAAATAACCGATAATGGTTATCTTTAGACCAGTATTCATCGAATTGTTTGGTCCTCTTAAAACTGGTACTCTCCTGTCATACATTGCAACAAATCCCCAACCTAGTGGGAGTGCAATAAAGTGACTGTATAACCACCAATGAGCTGGTGTAAATGCACTATCTCTGATTGCTGTTTGGTGTAATGATCCATCAACAAAGTTGTCTACTTCTACTGATGCAGCAATAGACCCTAGCATAATGACCATTATATAGATCTTTTTTAGCCTCTGGATTTCTACTTCCTTTGGAATTAATGCAGGCATTTGTGCCATTTTACTATCATTATATCTTTGTCGATTAAATATATAAGATATGAACTAAAATATTTATAAATAATCCTAGGAATTGATATGATATTATTAGATTATTAGACTATTATTTAATAAATTTGTTAGATTTCTGCATGTTTTATCGGTATCGTCAAGCTTATCGGCAATGATAAGCACCAGTGATTTCCTAATGCGTTCAAAAAAAGATAGAACACTATGCAATTGTTATATTTTTATTCAACTCAAAGGATTTGCCCGAATTTTCGTCTGTTATCTCATATATTATAACGTAATCTCCGGTAGGGAACGGTACAGACTGTGTCACGGTGAATGGTATGAAAACCTCCTTATTCTGATTATGAGATATGATATTTCCGATTGGCACGTTTTCTTGACCACCCAAAATGGTACCATTGGAACTTGATATAAGAAAACTGGCACCAAAGTCGATTGAATAGAGGGGTGTTCCATCTTTATCAGTAATATTATTATATTCAAAGCCTACTGGTTCAATATATAAAATTATTGATTCCCCAGGAGAATAAGAAGTAGAATTCTTCTCTTCATATATACCAAAGCCATTGGGTTCTGATGTCACAAATAAATCCTTATTAGAGTAAAAGTCAGACGTATTATTGCTGTCAATTGTACTATTGCTGTCAATTGTACTATTGCTGTCAATTGTACTATTGCTGTCACTTATTCCCTGGGCATTGGCCTGTCCATAATGGAATCCATTCATTGAACTACCCAAGACAGCAAAGGACAAAAGTGCAAATAAAAATAGAATTCTCGATGATTTATTATTCATTCTATACTTCTTTAATTTTTGATAATTTATTAAGATAGCTATGTAGGAAGATGTCAATTTTAGAACTAATTTAATAAATAATATTGGGAAAAGTATATGGATGATAAGTCTATTAGAATACCTCCCGATAATAACGTCGGGACTTTTGTTTCTCGCCATCCTCACATTAGTTGCGAATAGAAAAAATCTGAGATTACAGAGCGAATATCAAATATACGCTAGAATGATTGAGGCTCGTTTGAAACTTGAAACCTCAGAACCTTTTATTAAAATGGCAAGAGAAAGTCCATTCTATGCGGACAGATTCGCTCTTGTAGACAGCCCTGATCAATTCTACATGCTTAGAGCCTTCATAGACTTGTACGAATTCATTTATAGACTTCACAAGACTCATGTTATTGACGATCAACTATGGCTGAGGTGGATGTCCTCTGCGAAAGCCATGAAATCTATTCCAAAATTCTTGAATGTATGGGAGAAAACCAAGTCAGTTCATTCGCCTGATTTCGTCAAATTTATCGATTCATTATAGCAGAAGCGAACCTGTTTGCCGTGATGTTAATGAAATATGCTGTTTGTTCATGCAGGTAATTTATTACGAAATAAACATAACAATTATCAATTACAAATGCAATGTCCTTTCTTATTAGAAAATTACGGAAAATCGATATATTTTTTTAAAATATACATAATGTAAATGGCAATACAAAACAAGAAAATCTTATCAATTGCAATACTAGCATCTTTACTAGTTTTTAGCTTCACCGTTTCATCTTCAACGGCTATTTCCTTTGCACAAAGGGATGGAAGTGGCGGAGGAAACCAAGCTGCAGCTCAAAATAGTCAAGATGGGAATAATGACTCTGAAACTGGAATAAGTCAATCAAGCTCCAGCTCTCAAAGCTCTGAATGTTTATCTGAAGGAAGTACAACCGCAAGTTGCAACAACGTAAGCGTACAAGCAAACGTGAACGGAAATGACGAAGAGGAAGAAGCAGCAGCAACAGAGGAAGCAACAGAGGAAGCAACAGTAACTCCAGAAAGTGAATCACCAGCAGCTGTCCAAGCCACTGCAGACCCAATCAATGCATCTGTATCATGCGGAGAAGTAATTGAACAAAGCGTGAAATTGACCTCCAATCTTGATTGTAAGACTGATGGTATAATAATTGGAGCAGACGGTGTCACAGTAGACTTAAACGGTCACACGATTTCTGGCCCTGGTGTATCGACCTCCAAAGTTGGATTGATGTTGAGCGACCAAGATAACGCTAATATCGTAGGCCCAGGTATTGTCCAAAACTTCCAGGCAGGAGTACTAAACACAGGTGGACAAGATAACAAAATATCTGCTGTAACATTTACCCAAAACCAAATAGGGTCATTTAACACAGGCTCTGCAAACACCGCAATCGAGGACAACCTGTTCTTTAGCAACAACATTGGTGTAGCATCTCATTCCTCAACTGGAGCAAAATTGATTACCAACCTGTTTAAGTCAAATGATCTTGCAGGTGTAACATTCGTAAACTCTGCAGCAAACGAGGTATCATTTAACACCATCCAAGGTTCAGTGAGCGGATTATTCTTCGACGGTCAAAGTAGCGGCAACACAGTCAATGCAAACAACATCTTGGACAACCGAGGCGTAGACATCAATAATGCAAACGGTCTCCCATTGAATGTAAACAACAACCTTTTCAACGACAACAACTGCAATACATCCATCCCAGTCGGCCTCTGTTTAGGCAAATAAAACCACCTTTTTTTTCTTTAAATCTTAATCAAATTCATAGTTTTCCTGTTCGTTATCTGACCTTATTTTAAATAGAATCAAAGTAATTATCAAGTTGTTAGGCTACACAAACATCTGTTTATGGATTTCAAACTTTTAATTTACATTTATCACCTCCAAATCATCTTTGAACGCAAGTTCGTATAGTTGGTCTATGAGTATTGATGACCTTAGATCGAAATCAGATTTGAATTGCCTAAAGCCCAAGTGCATAATCTAATGGTAACCTTGTCCCAATCAGTATGAATAAGTGGATGATAATTTAACATTTGAGCCAATTTACTAAATAAATATGAAAAAAATTGATTTACGGAAGATATATGAAAAAAATACTCTTGAAAAATTATGTGTCTTCTTTTGAAGTATCACCTAACTCTACCCAGTCATCAGACTATTCTAAATAGTCCATGACAGTAACGTCTTTAATTGGTTGATACTTATCTACAGAATTTTCAGTTCTTCGAATTAAATTTTGCCATAAATGTCCCCAGTATTAATACTAGAATTCTTTGACTCTCCATTTGGGTAGGAGATATTTTTAGTATGAAAATTTAAATCAGAAGGAAGGACCAGCAAGTCTTAGATAGTTTCATAATCCCATCCGACTGGAAGTTCAAATGACATATTATTACTAATAATACCATTATTTCCTTTAGAACCGTTTTAATAACGACCTTCAAGTGTTAAGGCGTGTTTCCGAATGCTTATGATTTGAGATAAACCCAATTGCCATTAGAGATGGCAGTAATTGTCTTACCTCTTTTGAAATTCAATACATTGTTTGCAGGTAATGGAAGTTGACCAAAGGATATTGAATTCGGTAGTTATCTAATTCCAACAGGGGTTGAACATCCAATGGTGCGTTCATGAAAATAACATGATTCTGAATGGATTTAGCATACATCATCAGACCCTCCGTGCTTTTTAACAAAGGGTATTAATTGTAAGAACATTCGGAATTGAGTATGGGAAACAGAATACTAACATTGTCTTGTATAAGGCATGTTCGATTTGCTAAATGTTTAAGGTTCCAGACAAGAACCAGACTGGGCAATATTGGCCATAGTTACTATAGAATCCGTAATCAAAGAACGCATGGTTTTCATTAATACGGATTGAATATGCATACCTCCACCATTTAGCAGTCCCATTCCGGTATGATTTTCCAAATATTTGAGTTTAGTTAACATATATAACATAGAAATTTGATTGATTGAGATGATAATCATAGTAAAGTCTCTCAGCTTAGGGATTCATAATGACAGCGACCATGGAGAGAAATTTACTCAAAGAAAGAAATATAGTCACTAATGAAGGTATCAACGTTTTTGTCTTCGCATTGAGGTAGCCATTCAAATTGAATTTATATGCGAAATTAATTATCATATTGATACCGCTAATTTATTCTATATAAATATGATTTTGCTGTTAAAAGACATTAATGAAAATTAACGAACTAATGATCAACATTTTCTGCTTTGAGTTATTACTCTGCAGAACCAACGACATTCAGACAGGTATACTAGTTAAGTTTCCCGGATTTCGTATAATTTTATACTCCACAGAAGCGTTTAGATTGTTAATTATTTGTATATTGTACTTTTTCACAATGATTGAAAACTATCATTCGATAAATTATTATACAAATTATGTATTTAAAAAAGGGATGAGCAGCATTGACTCTATTGTAAAGAAATTTGATGAATTTGAAAACTCTATGAGTGAAGGACTACCCAAAGTGGACCAGAGACTAATTATTGATATGCTTCATCGGATGAAAAGGGATGCCTCACCAATGTATACGATTGAAATATTTCTTAAAGAGAGACCAAATACGGATGATATAAAGTCTATTATTACTGAAGGTCTGGGAGTGATGCCTGCATTGTACGATCATGGAACGCACATAGTAGTAGCACATCGATTCAATTTGCAGATGCTTGAATATATATCGAATAATTTGAATGTCGAAAAGATCAGAGGGACATTTACTGGAGCTGGCAGAGGTGCTTCCATAGGTCCCGTTTTTGAGAGAGACGACAGGCCAGATTACTAGCGTAAAGACTCAATTAAAAAGTAATAATACCACTATTCATCAGATGAGAGCAAGTTCTCATTTAAGGGACATGTGTTTGAACTTTGCTGGTTCTTGACCACTTGCTTTCACTGTTTTTAGAAAACCAAATATCCAAAAGGTGGCAAAAGGTGTCTTGGGTAAATGATTAATGAGGGTAAGGTTACCACATATAGAAATTTAATACTAACTAAATGAGATTTTAAGTAAGTGGATGATGGCTTATGTAATCCAGCATTCTGTTAACATATACCACCCACTATTCTTAAAATAATATCATATCAAAGTATCTATGGAATGTCGTAAATTCATCTTGATCTTATCTATAAAAATTCTACAGAATAATATTTTTCAATAATTAAAATATCCATGTATGAAATCATGTGAGTGTAGAGACAAACTAAGGGAGGTAGGAATAAAGTTAGAATGCATCAAATTCAGATCTAGGCAAAAATATCATTTGTCATAGAGGGAAGACAAACCGAGGGAGCAATTCATATGTTTATGAACCGTCTTTTATCTCTCTAGGAGTGTGACTCATGGTTTCCGATGCAGGTAATTACCTTTTTATAGTCTTTTTCTAAACCTAGGCAAGATTAGTACCCCATTCTAAACTTAGGAAGAATGGATTAAGCCGTTAGTGATTTATTAATTCCTTGGAGCAAATTGATTTTAATATCCGACTAATATATTTAATTTGAACATTTATGGACGATGAACATATTTTTTATTTGCAGGGATCAAAATTTCCTGAATTGAATTCTATTTTGATAGGTTGTCATGCCGATAATGGAATAACCCCCCATGAATGTTGCGAATATGATCTAATTTCATTGTATGATAATAACACACTATTGCCTCAAGATTTAAACTCTAACCTTGTTACTACTGTGTATCGTAACAGTAACAAGGTTTACGAAGTTTTGGTGTTATCTGTACAAGAATTCATAAAAAATCCAGGAATCAATTATACCAATTTTGTTCAGTTTCCAAGTAAAGGTCTGAAATCCAATATTGTTAACCATTTTATTGAAAAATGTGATAAATATCATAAATCGTCTAACTTCATACTGAAGACCAATATTATCAAAAATATTAGCGAAATCACAAATTTGCATAGTTTACTTTCGAAGGAAAAGGTAGATGAAAGATTTATTTCATTCCAATTAAAAATGATTTCACTTAAGACCCTAATAATTTTTATACGATTCTATTTGAATTCTCAAGATAGACCATCCCATCTTAAATATCAGATCAACCTTGTAAAACAAAACGAGAAATTAAAAACTAGGGAATATGTCGATCTCCTGTTAGAATATATTGGAACTAATCGAGCAAACGTATCTTCTTTAACCAGAAGCGAAGAATCATTAAAGTTTCTTATTAGATGTGAAGATATCGCAAAGAATGGTATACTTTTTAATAAGTTAGATTTTTTTAAACGAAAATCAATGTATGTGGATGGCATCCTACTGATTAATAGTTTTATTCTAAATCGGGTATATGATAATCAATTTATTAAGAAATATAATAAAATATTAAATCATGTGACTGATATTCAAACTAAAGAAAAAATAACGATGTTAAAGGAAGTAAACTTACTCTTAGAAATTAATAAAAATCTAATCTAAAGTAATTACTGAATCACTATTGCTTGTTCTAGTGGTTCAACTGTTTTGTTTCTTGCCCTCAATTTTGCTTTATATTTTAAGTTTCTTGGTTTAGTTCTTAGTCTATATCCACAGCATGGACACCATAAACCATCCCATTTTATGAAAATTTCACAAATTTGACATCGCTTTTGACCGCTTGCGTAACGGCCCGATCCCACCGGCTTTTGAGCTTTATGTCTGATACAAATACCTTTACAAGTCATACTTGAAAACCATATCAATGTCGGCGATCTCACTTATAAACTTATATAAGCTTCAATAGATATTTATAACTAAATAAAAAATGGAGTTGATGTAGTTTAACTCGTCACTGCTATATTCTTTGGTTGAAACAACTCGTGCATTGTCAGGTATTCGTCCAGTTTCATTCTTATATCATCTTCTGTTGTGTCATCCATGCCAGAAAAGCCTGCTTTGAAACTAATTTTATTTCCTGAAATGTTTACATCTGAAACTTCCATATCTGCATAAACATTCCCCATTTCATTAACCCATTCTTGTGCTTCGTTTGTATCAAATCCCTCGGCTTCTATATTTACATTATACATCTTGGTCACATTATACCACTGCTTTTTTTTTATTTAGCGTATTAATAAAGTTGACGTAATTGAAAGCAATTAGTGCAATGGGCCATCCTCACTTCTTTTCCTCAAATCCCCAATATTTCATCAAGTCTTTTTCAAACTTTGAAGCTTGGTCCTCACTGAGAGGGTCTCCGCAATTTTTGCAAGAAGGTACTACCTTCATACCGTATAATTTAAAATCCACGTCATAAAAGTGAATTTTTGTGCAATTACACATTCTATAGGTTTATACATTTTGTTTGCTAATTTATCTCTTCTCACTTATATACAATAAGAAACGATCGGGTAGTAAACATTTAAAGAGTAATTAATCTTAATTATACGATACAGATGAATAGAAGAAAAACGGTAAATAAAATAACAGTATTTTTTCTAATAACTATGCTAGGGGCATCGGCCTTTCAAGTTAATCAGTTTATCGGCATGACTTTTGCTCAATCAGAAAATTGGTATGTAGGCAAAGGTGTAAAGCCAGATACGTATTACACTTATGAAGTTAAGAACACAGACACTAACCAAGGACAGCCTTTTACGATGACTATTTATTTTAAAGAATTTAATGAAACCGGAAAATATTGGGTAGCGCCTACTTTTGTAGTTGATCAGGGTAAAGTAATTAACGGCACACTATATCTCAGTGATTTGGATCTTACCGCCCTAGGGACATCACCCATTCCCAAAGAAATGGACCAATATCGTAGCGCATATGCAACGACTCTAACCTGGCTAACGGCATTTGTACCAAAGCCGGGACAATCACTAAGCTCGCCATCTTGGGGTAAAATAGCTTCAATAGGCGGATCAGAGATAAGACCATCAGGCGGTGCAAAAGTTACAACCCCAGCAGGATCATTTGATACCACAGTAGTAACGTACAAAAAAGGAGCCACCAGTAGTTTGTATATTAATAGCAATATGCCTTATCCCGTTAAAGCTGAAACCTTTGCGGACGTTACAACGGGAGTAGCTCCTATCCAATATACCTACGAATTACAGGCAACGGGAACAGGTGTCCCACCGATGCCCGAAAGCCAAGTTGAAATCCCAGTTCCCCCATTGAGTCTGCAAACGCCCAGAGGCACTTACCACATTCAATTATTATGGGAGCCAGTGGAAATCAAAGCAGGAAATAATACCAATTTTGCGGTCATTTTTAGCGATGATAGGAACAATATTGTTGAGAGAGTTACATATGGTTACACCGTAATGGATGCAAATAAGACTGCTATTGACGAATTTACGAATCAAAGAGCAGACGATGGAACAGGGAAGTTTGCGTATACCTTTGACACCCCAGGGCAGAAATATCTACTAGTTACTGTAGAAACAGCATCTGGAGAAGATTTAGGTATGTTTGTAGAAGGGGCTACATTTATGCTTGGGGTTCAATAGTCTAATTTTTTTTTAGATAATAGCGGCTAATCAGTTTTTCTTGCCCGCTCCTTATAGACATTTGATAAAAGCCAATTACAAAATTCTTCTATATTCTTGTCAATTTTGACCCATAGATGAAATGAACCAGGTAATACTTCTATACGGGATTGTTCATTAGACCGATTTCTCAAAATTATTCTTACACCTTCCTTTTCTTCATACATATAAGCATCATTTACTTGAACATATTCCGAAAAGATTTCAACGGCTTTGAGTTTTATCAGGTCTCGCCCAACAGGAAAGGTTTTTCTAAACTTATCAAAAATGAAACTCATGTTTTCAGTCCCATAGTGTTTGATGTCACCTATCTTCGTACGATCTGGAAAATGAATTTCCATGACTAGCCCATACCTTGACCCTACGAATTTTGATAATTCGTTTAGCTTGTAGTATGCAAGCGTAGGATTCTGAATTACAGTTTTCTGAAAAAACGACACGTTAGTATCGATATTATTCTTAAATTCAAGCATCAGGCTAGTAAATTCATTCATAAGTATGTTGAAATTAAAGTTTAATAAATAAGTTAATTGACTAAACTATACCTTATCATGTTTGCATCGGATAGAGATTCTGAACGGGCCACCAGTATAGAAGATTACCAGAGCACATGTACCGAGTTCATACAAGATATAAGCAAAGACTACAGGGATTGGGTAGAGAGATATCAACTTTCAAAAGACCAAGAGGATCAAAGAAATAAGGAGATTGAGGAGATAGTAAAAAAAACAAACGAGTGGATATTTCAGTTTGGAAACACTATAAAAAAGATTGATATAATTATGAATGATGGAATCAACAAGATGGCTGAAACTACTGCAGGATATCCATTTCAAATTGATGTATCTAGTAGTAGTCAAAAAAGATATATAATTCATGACAAGAAGTCTATAAAACTGAATTTAAGGTCTTATCCTCGTGAAAGCAGACGGGTTAGGGTTTGCAACTATGACAAGGACAATATTTTCTTATTAGCATCTAGTAATAAAATAGATATAAAATACAGCAAGACTAGTTTTGAGTCCTCGGATCTTCTCGATGAATTTATCGTAATTAACCCAATTCAAATCGATAATGAGGAAGTAATTTCAATAACTATCAAAGTTGAGGAATTAGAGAACGAGGTTGTTAAAGAAAGTCGTGGTTATACCACACTTTTAATAGCAATGTAATAACAATTGGTAACAGTCGTTTAAGAAAGTGTTATAATTTCATATATACTAATAAGGGTCGATTGGATCATGATGCTGCTATTTATTTAGGACCGGGATAATGAGAGATGTTATCTTCCATTTCTTGGAATATTCTTTTTTGCTGATTAGATAGGCTAGAATAAGTTGTTTGGCTCGATGGTAAAGAATCTGACATCGAACCTAAATTATACGTCTTAATATATTCTTAGTAAATATTTGAGATATCAAGAGCATCGAGCAAGTACTTTTTTAAGATGAAAAGAATTTTCTCCAAAGTCAAAATCAACAAGAGAGTATATTTTGCAAAACGGACAGAGAATGATTTATCAACTAAATAATCTGATAAACGATGATTAGAAACGGTCCTGAATTTCGATAATAATTGCACTCCTTTGACAAAAAAATAGCCAATATTACAATATTTTTTATAATTTTATTATTCGGTAATAAAAATATGTAAGTTATGGACATTAACCTCTTATATTTAGGAATATGCTTATCCCCCAGAATAACCTAAGGACGCTAGAATTAATTAGAAGTCGGATTATTGCATGCTCATTGTATATCATTTTTCAGGCTATGGATACTATTGTTATATAAAGAGAATTCAGTATATGTATATACAGTATATATTGGTTAATTATGACACTGGCTGTAACCCTTTGTATCGCTGTTCATCAAATACGCAGGATAAAAAGAATTGATTAACTTCTATACTAGATATATTATTCAACCTATTTAAAAAGCATAATCGGTTCCACGGATTCAAGCGGCTTGATTGAACGATATAAATCCACAAATGCTCATATGAATATAGATCTTCCTTTCTCGACCAACAAGATTTCTTATACTCACAAATTATTCTCGAACCACTTTTGTCAATATCCCATCTGATGCGAAAGGTGGCGCAGTCTTTCGCTGCGTGTGAGGCTATGGGGCAATTATCTATCAATCCATTCAATACTTTCTATCGTGTTTACCTCCTCAATTATAAAAGAAATAAATTTGCAATCTTTTATGACATTTGGAAAGTGTCGACTCTATCCACCCTGTCTGATGTATGGCAGATGTGGGCTAGCCCCAGAATAATCTTGTTGATAACCGCGTTTACCCTCTTACTGGGCTAACATCTAAAGCTAGAAACTCTAGGTTGGATCCATTTTTGACATTTGGTCTGCATTCAGACACACGGCTGACACACGGCTGACACACGGCTGCTCTATCAGATATAGATTCAAAAACACGGACACCCATACTTTTGGTAACTACGTGTCACTTCGACTTTGTACATTGGAGGATTTATGTAATGTAATCATACTTTTTGGCTGCCCTTGGTCCCATCCCATTTTCTCAGTGGATACCAGAGCCTGCTACAAGCTATAGTAAGAACGAGGTAGGCATCCTTATTGCGATGATCCAAAATAAATTAACAGGGTAATTGTACCCAAGTGAACATGATTAGAATATAGAGTATACCATATTTCTTACGCATCTGTCAATTAAGAACCTATCTTTAAATTCTTTGTACAAATCCCGCGTAAACATTCGATTGCTGACAAGATGGCCAAATAACTAGTTTTAGGGTTGTCAGGACTGGGCATGTTATCGACCTTGATTTGGAAGCTTCCAAATTTCCACTTGACCTTAATCTCATGTTGATTGCTTGTTATTTTCGGATCTACGACTATTATGATCCTAGTTTTTTCAAACCCGATCCCTGCCAGACTAACTAAAGCGGAGATGTTAACATTTGAAGGAAATTCCTTGATTGCGTAAATGGCGTTGCCATCAAAAATAACTTTCTTTTCTTTGATGATATCTATGTCGATACCATTATTGTAAAAATAGGGAGCACCCTTTAGTGATTTGTTGCTTTTTGTAGTTACGATAGTAACCTCATCTATATAGTCTTTCACACTACGAATAATGTCAGCCCCACCAATAGCCCCAGACGGAAGATAAACATTGTTATCGCCATCGGTCAATAACTTAATAATGGTTTCATGAAATTCAGGATCAGAAAATGCACCCATACTCATTATCATAATATCCTTCCTTTGTTTCAGAATCGTAGCCATGTAGGTATGAGCTGCTTGAACAGACGCAGCCTCAATGACCAGATTGACATCGCGATAATCATTTGAAGTAATAAGTTCATTAAAGTCATTGAACGTGCTTGAAGGTTTGGATTGTAAATCTTTATTCAAGGATTCTAGCTTCATTGAATCTGTATCGAACAAGATAGACAGATTACAGTTTGATATTTTCTTGGTGTCAATACTGAGGGCTATCTCACGCCCGATGGCCCCACAACCTATTATTGCAACTTTTGTATCCAACTTTCATTTATGATAAAAAAAAATCATTTATAATCATTTATCTTCGAGACTGCGCCTTTTGTAGTCCCTTTAGGTATTTATCTAATCCGACTTCTTCTAATTTTGTGTTCTTTTGCTTTACCTCCTCTCTCATTTTTTCTTTGAATTGATTCAACTTCTTTTGCAAATTTGGTTGTGAAATAGATAGGATTGAACAAGCTAAAATACCAGCATTCTTTGCTCCATTAATTGCAACTGTTGCAACGGGTACACCTGGGGGCATTTGGATTATGGAATAAAGCGAATCGATACCATTAAGAGGATTTGCAGTACCTGTTGATAGGTACGCCGATCACAGGTATAGAGGTCATTGAGGCAACCATGCCTGGTAGGTGCGCAGATCCTCCTGCTCCACTAATTATGACCCCGATGCCTCGTGATTGGGCAGTTTGAGAATATTCAACCAATTCAACAGGCGTTCTATGAGCAGAGACTATCTTTACTTCATACGAGATTTCAAACTCATTTAAAACTCGAGTGGCTTCCTTCATTATCGGCAGATCCGAATCGCTACCCATAATTATTCCAACAATCGGTGAGACATTTTTTTTCAGACTAACAGGTGCATTAAGTTCCGGATTATCGCCTGACTTATTCTTGCTACTATTATTAATTGGATTAGATTTTGACAAAGAATATACATGATCTTTAAACTAGTAGAATTTGAATTTTTAGATCATGGACGAGGGTTCTCTTACTTTAAGAATTTCTTCAATGTTGGACTTAATTAAGGTAGGATCCATGTTATTTGATACAATCGTCACATGACCAAGTTTTCTATCTGGTTTTGTTTCCAGTTTACCATATACATAAATTTTAACTCCAGGAATAGTAAATAATTCATCAATTCCCGTAATTTCATAAGGACCAGTATAATTGTTCGGTCCAAGAATATTAATCATTACGGCATTTGATAGTAATATTGGTTGAAGAAGTGGATAATCAAGGATTGCCCTAATGTGTTGCTCAAATTGAGAAATTGAACAGGCTTCATTAGAATAATGGCCGGAATTATGAGGTCTTGGGGCGATTTCGTTTATCAATACGTTATTATCTACATCGACGAACATTTCAATTCCAAAAATACCAGATCCCTTCAGAGACTTCATAGTCATAATTGCCAGATCTATTGCTTTTCTTTCAGTTTCTTTACTGATTCTGGCAGGAATTATGGAAGTTTTGAGAATATGATTCTCATGAATATTCTCAGCAATGGGAAAGTAAGTTATAGTGCCCGATGAATTTCTGGCGACCATAATGGAAATTTCTTTTTTAAAATTCACAAACTTTTCTACCATGCATTGACGTCCTGAAAAGTAGGTTAGAGCTTTGCTTATTTCATCTTCTGATCGAATCAAGTAATTTCCGCGACCGTCGTATGAATCTTCACATGCCTTTAACAATACAGGGAAACCTGAATTTGTGCAATAATGCATCAATTGTTCTTCGCTAGAAACAAGTTCAAAGTCGGGGACCGTAATCATATTTTCTCTCAAAAATTTCTTTTGACGATACTTATTTTGAATAATGGAGAGTGTTTTGGGTGACGGATGTACCAAGAATCCTGATTCTTCTAGATTATTGAGGGCAGCGGCATTTGCTAATTCGATTTCATAGGTTATAATATCAACCTCTTTTGACAAATCATAAATTTTTTGCTCGTCCGAGAAGTCGCCTATGATTAGTTTGTCTGCCAAACTTGAAGCAGGACAATCCTTGCTGGGATCTAATATCACCACCTTCATAAACATGCGTTTTGCCTCAACAGCCATCATCTTTCCAAGCTGTCCCCCCCCAACAATGCCCAGTCTGACTGGTTTTCTAATCGAAAACTTATCTTTGAATAATGTCAACTAACTGACCTAGTAAGATTGCCTTGGACTAAATTTATTATTGGCATAATTATCTAATATCTCGATTTATTTTACAAATATTTTTATCGCCTGCGGAGGGCAGACATTTTCGCAAGCTAAACAAAAGATACAATCTTTTTCTCTAACCATAAATGGTTTCCTTTCTGATGCTGGATGTCCAGGCGTATCAAGCCATTCATAAACATTAACAGGACATGCATCAATACATGCTCCATCTGAAATACAAATATCAAAATCAACACATACATCAGTACCCCAGATCCCAAGTTGTCCAGGTGCATCATATGGACCCCATACCTGAATTCCTTGAAACTTCCCTGCAGGTTGTCTCTTTGACTTAAACCCTGTATCTATAGGTCCTTCTGCAGCTTGGTAGTCAGTTCCACTGCCTGTCAGTTGAATTGTTGTATTCTCAGATAATTTCGTTGTCTTGGACGCAGAAATAGCAGGTACAACAACTGCTTGATTCTCATTTAGATTCTCGCCTGTTACTTTCCCTCCCGCTGTCGTTACAGATGGGTTTACTAAGGACTTCTTCTCTTCTTTAAGATTCTTTTGAACATTTGCCAAAGGAGTGATAGATTCTAATTTTTTTATTGATTCGGCCTGACTCAATTTCTGGATTTTTTGGTAGTATGTAATTAGTTTTTGTCCTATCTTGGTATTCCGAATTATATCATCTATAATTATTTTGGCTTTATGATCAGCCTTTTGTCTATAATTTCTTATCCAATATAGGTCACCAAATGTCTCTAGAGGCTTGATCTGATAAATTATGTCTAATACCTCACCGATTACTATTTCGACTGTTACGTAAAGCTCTGCAGATTGTTCTGTATTTGTGTATATATCAAAACCTTTTTCAATCCATTTAGAGGTGACAAAAATTCTGTCGGCATAGGTGTCTAGGACATATCCTTGTGGCTTAAGTTCGCTCATAATTCCACTAACCTCCGAATGCCCGACGATGTCTACAGGCAATCTATATATTCCTAGCTTAGCACTATGAGTTGGATAAATACCTCGTTTTGCAACCTCAGAAAGCATTACCCAAACTTTATCTGATAGCAAGAGGGACATTGAATATAAATACTTTTTATTTAGGTTATTAAAACTTATGCATACTTGGGTGGTCTAATCTATAGATCGTCTGGACAAGTCATCTCCCTTATTTCTTTATATTTTTTTTCCATTTTTTCTGCAACAGTAGTAACGAAATCCAACTCGAATTTAGATTTAGGATAGAACCACCGCTTTACAACCTTATGGCCCGTTCCTTCCATATCATAAATTGTACCTCTTTCAGAAATCACTTTACTATTTTCATCAGTTAATGTATCTTTAACTTCTAACCCACGCTTAGTTTTGTCGACTAGTATCAGAAATTGAGAATCTTCATAAATAAAATAAAATTTCCCTTTCTTGATCAATTCAGGTTCAGGATTCGATATAGTAGTTTTACCAGACATCAAACCTTTGACTCCTTATTTATTTTTCAATTGGATTTCCGATCATATTTCCCCATTCTGTCCAAGAGCCGTCATAGTTTTTGACTGAAGGATATCCCAA
Source organism: uncultured Nitrososphaeraceae archaeon (assembly GCA_963759575.1). Lineage (GTDB taxonomy): Archaea > Thermoproteota > Nitrososphaeria > Nitrososphaerales > Nitrososphaeraceae > Nitrosocosmicus. The sequence continues at coordinate 633,293 of CAVWZU010000002.1, forward strand.
CAAATATTTCAATACAAACCAAGTATGTGATGAACGTTCCCCAATTCTGCAGTAGCAAATTATATGTTTATCAGGTGTAATGCCCTGCTTTCCGTATAAAGTCTCCAAATCTTCAGCCGATTTAAATGTCCCATCATCGTTAATTGCTTGAAGCCACGGTATATTTTTTGCTCCTGGAATATGCCCTCCTCTCTGAGCATGTTCCATCGGATATTCTGGGGGTGCAGTTATTTCCCCGTTGAATTCTTTTGTAGATCTAACGTCAACTAATCCGACCTCCTGCTTCCTAAATGACCGTTTGACATCATCAAGATAAGCTCGTACACCTTCATCTGGAGCCGTTGCAACATATCTTGAAGGATCTGGAGCAGGTTCATCCTTGGTATATGGCCGCTTTTCATTTTCCCATTTTTTTCTTGCACCATTCATTATTCTAATTTTCTTATGACCAAAATACTTGAAGACCCAGAATGCGAAAGCTGCAAACCAGTTATTGAAATCACCGTATAGGATTAATTCATCATCAGGTCTTACGCCTAGACGGGACATTAACTCTTCAAATTGGTGTTTATTAATAATGTCTCGAGTTGATGAATCGTTAATATCCCTTCTCCACCAAACCATGTGAGAATTTGGTAAGTGGCCCTCCTTGTAGGCATTTTCTACATCATAATCGACTTCCAAGATTTTAATTTTATCATTATTGAGATTATCGTTAACCCAATCTGTTTCACAAAGCACATCTTGATTGGCGTATTGTTTGGTCATGAACAAATTACGAAGTTAAACTATTTAATATATTTGTCTTGGAGAATGAGGGTTGCTAAGAGGTTATTAAAAACAATAAAATAGTACGAGAAAATATGTTTGAGTAAAACAGGCTAAATGGGCCGGTAGTTTAGTCTGGTAGAATACCTGCCTTGCATGCAATAAGCAGAGGATACGTAGGTGGTCGTGGGTTCAAATCCCACCCGGTCCACATTTATAATGGTGTTAAAATGCGGTCCTGGGAGTAATGAAAGCATATCAATGGTGAATACCGATTATTTATTGAATTTGGATCCGGTTAATCCATCCCCGAACTAGAGCCAAATCGTAGGTTGAGGTTAAGGATAATACGAACTTTATATCATTAATCTTAATCTAGTGCAAAACTATTATGACAATTAAAAAAAGGTAGCTACCTGACTAGCTTCGACGATTAATATCTATGGAAGTAACAGACAGTACAACTGTTTCCAATATCAGATAGTACAATCGATCTCATTATTAACCAATAACATTAACAAAAAGGAGTTATGGGTTGTCGAAGCAATACACTGTAGCCTCTACTGTAACGGTCTCGCCTGGGTCACCTCTTGCCAATATCTGCCACCCATCAAATAAAGCTCCACTATTGTCAATGTATTGCAGATCTCCCGGAAGGTTGTTATTATTTGCAATAAAGCCTCCTGATACCCGAGTATCACCAGGGTTGCAAAGAACAGTAGAGATAGCTACAGCTGGGGAGGTAGCAGAGACTAAAGGTCCGGTATTTCTATAAATCTTACCATCTAAAGATTGTGGACCTTCTGGCCCTTGTGCACCGGTAGCTCCCGTAGCACCTGTAGAGCCGGTATTTCCCTGTGGACCTTGTAGACCCATAGCACCTTGCGGACCTGGAGGACCTGATGGTCCTTGAGATCCATCCGTTCCATTCATTCCGGGTTCTCCTTGTACGCCCTGCTCACCCCGCAGTCCTTGAGGGCCAGGCGGACCGGTAGCTCCAGTTTCACCGGGTGGACCAATGGGCCCTAGTTCACCTGGCTGCCCCTGTACACCAGGATCTCCTTGAAGACCTTGGTCCCCTGTGGACCGGGTAATCCTTGTGGACCTGGAGGACCATCCTCGCCATCAGTCCCATTAATGCCTGGCTCACCTTGTTCGCCTGGAGGACCAACAGGTCCCATCGGACCAATTGCTCCGTCTTCTCCTGGTGGACCTTGAGGGCCTTGTGAGCCCATTGGGCCTGTCGCGCCCATCGGTCCTGGAGGACCTGATGGTCCTTGTTCTTCATCCGTTCCATTCATCCCGGGTTCTCCTTGTACGCCCTGCTCACCCCGCAGTCCTTGAGGGCCAGGCGGACCGGTAGCTCCAGTTTCACCTGGGGGACCCTCTGGGCCATCTGGACCTATTACACCTGGTGGTCCTACTGGACCTTCAGCCCCCATCGGACCAGCGGCACCGGTATCACCTTTTTCACCCTGTGGACCGGCGGGACCTATTTCTCCAGTTGGACCAGTCGTACCGTCAGCCCCGGGTTCGCCTGGAGGACCTGGTGGTCCCTCAGGACCTGGTGGTCCTTGTTCACCTGTAGCAAACGAAGACCCAATACTTTCACTTGACAAATTATTGCAACTTTGTAATGTGCTTTCACTGGACACACACTGACTATTTTGATTAGTAGATTGAGAACTCGATTCACTTTGGGAAGTATTATTGTCGTCTCTATCTTTGTCCAAAGTGTTCGCACCAATTTCAGCAAATACAAAATCAACTTTTGATAAATCCATTGAAGTTTGTGTTACTATTATTCCTATAATGGACAAGATTGTAAGATATAGAACCTTTTTCACAAGAACTAAGAGACTTATTTACTCTTATAGATTCTATAGACTTTTTAAAGTTAATTTTGATTAGCAATTCATGGTATAGAATATTATTAAATGAATGGCAAGGGGGCTAAACTTGATTCCAGAATGTGACGGCCAAAGAATTAAAATCTTATTGATTTTCTTAGATATGAATCGCGGGATTTGACCTAATTCTTTTAATATAAAACGAGACTACTGATTTTGGCGACCTTTCAAAGCCGATTGAATCTCTAACCGCAAGCGAAGTTAACGCGCATCATAGAAGTTTATTTCCACTACAGCACCGTGAGCACCTGGTCGCCCTTCAGGTCCTGGTGGACCTTGTTAGCCTGGAGCAGGAACACCTATGCTTTCAAAAGACCGGTAGGAGTTCAAAACTATGAAATTAACCAAATCAACGTACCCAACGCTATCAGGATTACTGCGTTAACACCTCCGCTTCTTTCCTGTAGTTCTTCCAGGTCATTATAAATCAGCAACTTCTCTCTCATCTGTTTAATTGCGTATTGGGCAAATGCAAGACAGCTGGAATCATCATATGTAATGGCCTGTTGATACCCTAATTCCCATTTGTGCTCATCAAGATACTCTATTAATATTTGCAGAGATTCTGGTTTTACCCCTTCAAGTTTCACAGGCAAATTATACCGACCAGTGCTAATGAGTACCAACTCGACTTTACTTTCTATGGAACCCCAATCTGTCGTCGGCATCACAGTCAGCCTATTCTTTGCAAGTAATAGAAGAGTTGATCCCCAAGATGACAAGAAGGCGTTTAGGTTCGTTGTTACGACATCCAGTGCCGAAGCAAAGATCTGTCGCGCCGTCCCAAGAATAATGAATACAGCAGCAATCACCACCATTACGTTTTGATCGAATACAATCACAATGAAAATCCCAATAACCGCAGACGCTATGCCGATGACGGCGGCACAAAATTCAAAGTTTTTAGTTGGCTGTCCGATTAACTTGATGCTATATTCTGCTACTGATTTTGTTCTTTTGTGAACAAGGAATAGGAATACACCATTGACAAATAGTAAGTTAACAAGATGCTTTACCATCTCTTTAATGATGAAATGTACTACAGGGATACTTGGCATGATGACTTGTTTTGACAGACGCACTTCTTTAAAGATGTTGTACGTAAGCATGAAATGACGTAGGCTCCACAAATACAAGCTAAGGAAACCAATGCTTAAAGCATCTCATCAAAACTTCTTTTTAAAAATAAAAGCCATTGAAACAAGTTAAAGAAGCGATATCAATACTAATCCCTCCAGGTCCAAATTTACGATGGCTATAATATATTGGTCAGCCGACAACAGTGAAAAGTCTTTATCATTTAAAAAATTCTTTGAATACTAATTATCTGTATCATGAATTCGTTGAGCACCATCAAGGATAAAAAACCAAACAGGGAACTTTTTTTAATTGATAGGACAGCAATACTTATCCTAACAGTTATTTGTAAAGATTTTGAGAAGAATTGGCAAACCGTTTTTATGGTTTGGTAGCAGTATAATAATAGTTTTGAAAATCATGTGAAAGGGTTTTAACTTCAACTTCTATGAAGCCTGCATCTTTTAACATATCTAACGCTTTTTCCTTTCCCCACATAGCACCCAAGCCAGCACCATCCTGCGAAAGGGAAACAGACATACAGTGCAAACAAGAAATAGTATACAAAAAAGGACCTAATGGGTGATTGATATTTTCGGCAAGCTCGGTAGAGGACAAGATATCTTGCATTAAGAATAACCCTCCGCGGTCTAAGGAATCAAAGATAAACTTCAGTGTCCTTGAAGGATCTATTTGGTCATGTATAACATCAAATGCTGTAATTAGATCAAATTTTTTAGTAGGTTTAACGGTTAGGAGGTTTTGGACCTCAAACAGGGTGTTGAGATTGTTTGAGGCTTTAGAATCTGCAGATGCTCCTTTAATCGCCTCTTCTGCTACATCATATCCAACAAACGTACTGTTCGGAAATTTTTTTGCAAGTATATTTACGGCCTTGCCTCTACCACAACCTATGTCAAGAACACATATGCCATCTTCTAGTCGGCGAATTAATCCAGGTATCAATGGCAGTATATGATCCGTCAGACCTACAACCACTGTTTGATAGCTTTCTTCAGCCATAACTTCGTGAAATCTTTTATAAGATGAATATGGGACTCCACCGCCATGTTGGAAACATTCAACGATCTTGTCTTCTACTTGTGCTAATATTGGTATCCACTGCATTGAAGCTGAAAAGTTATATTGATTATCTTCTCGAGTCAAAAATTGTGCCTTTTCTTTTGGCAGATTAAAGGTACTGTTTGATGAATCATAATCCATAATTTTTCCGGTTACCATAGCTCCCAGCCATTCTTTAACATATCTTTGATTAAGATTGGCCTCCCTGGCAACCTGTTCAACTGTGGATGGAGGCAATTTAGACAGGATATCAAAGAGCCTAGTCCTGTGACCAATTGATAGCATCAATGACAAAGACCCTTTATTTATGGTATCAATCAAATAATCTGAAAAGGAATCATCCATAAATTGAATTCCTTATCAAAATATATTAAAGCTATTGTAAGATAGAGATCGAATTTTTAATCACAAAAGCCCTAAAGTCATTTAATGAATTTGTTAAAATTAGTGAAAGTTTTTGGGATCCTCCTTCCCTTTCCCGAGACGAAAAGCTATTACTAGATGTAAATCAGTGTATACTTAATCGTGAATGAATCAAAAAAGCTTCGAGATCATCATGTCAAATTATCGGACTCAATCTTATTGATCATATTTCCTGAGCTTAATACAAGGCTTACTCACGATATTCTATAAAAAGACTTTAGTTTGGAGTAATTCAAATAACAATAATGTCAATTTTAGATTTCGTAAAAACTATTGCGTTCAATAGTATTGTTATAATTTCATTTCTCATTATGTTTGAAACTTCAAACTCCATTATGAATGTCTTAGCCAGTAGCGCAGACGATCCTAACAGAATTACAACAGACAAATTAAATATATCTAATCCAATGCACGGCCAAGAGGCAGAGGATCCGAAAAAAGATTTTGAAACAGGCATGGAAGAAAGAAATAAAGATAACTGGATATTTGTCAACCACGATATTTATGGGACAAGGAACAGTAATCAAACTCAGATCGACAAATCTAACGTAGGAGATCTAAAAGTTAAGTGGCGGTTGAATAACACGTATGAAATACAAGACCCACCCATAATAGTAAACGGTAGCGGTTATTTTCAGGACTACATAGGAAACATCGTTTCTTTTGATACTTTTACTGGAAACATAATATGGAGGCTTGATTTAGAGGGGGGCCCTACCATGGGACTGTATTATTCAGATGGAATAGTTTATGCCACTCTCGGAACTCAGGCTAAAATTATTTCTGTCAACTCTACGAATGGAGAAATATTGTGGGAGTCTCCGAAATTAGGAGATACCGGTTTAGGATATGCCATAAATTCACCTCCTCTGATTTGGAAGGACTATGTGATTGCAGGATCTGGTGGTAGCGGGCTCCCCCCTGGAAAAGGATTTGTAAAGGGTAACATAACGGCTCTAAACAAAACAGATGGAAGCATTTTATGGAATATTGATACAACGAGTGGAACATGGGTTGAAAATGGTAAAAATCCACCTAACGGTGGGGCGACAGCATGGTCAGGCGGTTCAATTGACGTGGAAACAGGAATTGCATATATCCCCTTGGGTAGTGCTTCCCCGAATTTCAATGCATCAACAAGGGAATCGGTTAATCTCTATTCTAATCACATGGTAGCAGTAGATATTAGGGAAGGCAAAATCATATGGGCAACTCCTTTTATTGCTCATGGGACGGTCTTGAACGTAAAAGTTCCAGACACACATGATTGGGATACTTCTTGGGGAAGTAGTGTAAGTAATGCAAAATTTGAAAATGGGTCGTCAAAAAAAATAGTGATAGGACATGACAAAATGGGCAATGTAATTGCCATGGATGCATTAACAGGGGAAGAAATATGGTGGACAACACTGGGTAGACAAGTTAACATTGACAACTTACCATCGCCGTCGGGCAGCGGAATGGTTTGGTCCTACGGAGTATATAATTATCATGCTGTAGATGAGGATACCATTTATATATCCGCAACAAACAGAGGACTAAATTTTTTCACCGACGGATTGAGCGGACATAAAGAGGATCCCGAGGATTCGATCGAACAGGGATTGGTCAATGGCACTATATATGCCCTTGATAAAAAATCAGGTGTTGTTAAATGGAAGATTGATACGGAGTACCCACCCAGAGTTTCCCCTTTGGTATCAAATGGAGTTGTTTACACCGGTTACATCCAGTTTGGTGATAATCAAAGGACCGGAATAATCTTGGCTCTAGACGATAACACTGGGGGAAAACTGTGGGAATATGATGTCCGAGGTTCAATCTCTCCTGTGGGAGCATCCATTGGAAATGGAATGCTTTTTGTACCTACTGATAAAGTCAATTTGTATCCAAATGAAGATGACGACGATGAGGTAGGTGGCTCGATAGTCGCATTCATGCCAATAGAAGGTTAGTTGATTCAACCCTTATTTTTTTCATCTGTGGAACACTCTAAACAACATAACGATATAGAATTTGACTTGTTGTTCTTGTACTTAATGGTACAGTTCTTACATTGATCAAATGGACAATAATCACATTTTCTAAGTTCATTATCGCAAATCAATTTTGTACATAATCTACAAAAACTAAAGTGTTTATTGCAAATTGCATTATTACAGTAATAGCATCTTTTTATTTCCTGACCCCTGGCTACATCGATGTTCTTTTCACATACTATACAGACCTTCTTAGCCGGAGGCACTTTTTATCAGATCCCTTTCTTGCATTGTATTAAATATAGTAAATAGACAGTTAATTTAGTTTGTTTATACAAGATATAAATGGAGACAAATCAGGTCAAAATACAACTTGAACTATAAGAATTACTCAAGTAGCGAAAATACACGAATTTACTGACTTGACTGTTAATCAAAATAGCAATTAAAAAAACAGTATCTAGAGATTTTGTAATCTTAACTGTCATTGCCAATGGTTCAAGGTCAGCTTTGGAACAACGACTAATATTTCATAGCATAACCAAAGGCGATAGACGACCTAGTCATTCTTACAATTAGGCAATTATCAGAACAGGGTCATACACCAATTCATAATCGTATAGATTAAGCATTCATTAGAATCTAATCGACATTTCTATTCAATCTTTATGGTAGAAATAAATTTCTGATAAGAATTTTGGTTTAATTGTACAGCCTGATCTTAAGAATTTTAAATAAATTCAAAAACCCATTAAACATTGATAATGAAGAATATTATGATAGTTTCTGTGATTTCTATGATCACGTTATTTTCGATTATAAATACCAATTATGTTTTTGCAGATAATAAAGATACACTGGCTCAAACTGATGAGGGCACAAATGAACAAACTAGGGATCTAGTTCAGGATAATTATCAAAATAATCAATGTAGAGATGATGCAAAGTGCGACAATCAATCACTCGAACAGTTGAATAATCAAGTTAATCAGTGTAGGGATGGTGCAAATTGTGTAAATGAATCAGTATCCAACATATTCGTTTGCGAGGAGAGATCATTGTGCCTCATACAATATGAAGGACCTTTCGAATTGCTAAATCCCTATTAAATTTCCATCGAATTAGTGTTTCTCCTTTTTCTATAAAGAATTATTATTTTTAGGAACATAGATAGTGATATTTCTATTAGGATGAATTAAAATCCATCCCTCTTTTTTAAGGCAGATCTCTCAATATTTAAATGGGTTTCGTATACAGCATTTACAACCGTGGTTACAGTATTGTCATCCTCCAGGCTTTAACAAAATTCCTATGGACCATTTTTATGGATTCAAACTTCATAACAGTCAACTCAAACGTATTCTCCTGACCAATCTACAATAAGATCAAATATTTTTAATTAGACCAAAAGTGCATATTTTTGGTCAAACATTCGTTAATGATTGGAAGAATCAGCATCATTTTCAAACGCAGATTGCAGATTAGGGTTCCGTGTCATAGGAGATTGTTACAATTTTTACCTAGTATTATTAGACAAAATTACAGCCAAAAAACCAAATATTATTTGCTATTCATCCAAAGGTTTAAAAAATTATTGGAATCCAATAATATTATGATGGTTCAACAACTAATTTGTGACCAATGCAAGATTGTATTACTAGAGAAGGATTCAAAGCATTTGAATGATGAACGATTTCCTATAACCGAGGAGGAAGCTAAAATGATTGACAAGGATCACAGGGGTCACGAGTGCCATATTGAATTGGTTGAAAAATTTGCATAGAATCACCCAACATAAACAAATAACTTTAATTAGAAATATACAGAAAAGTAATTGGCAATGAAGAAAAATTTTAATGATATGGATGATTAAAAAATGTTATCCCTCGGAGCCAAATATATTTGGCAGCCAAATATGATTGGTCAATTTCTAAAAGTTAGTAAAATAAATACAGTACGGAATCTATGATCCAAAGAACTCTGTTTTATGCTCCTCACTACAAAAATAATCAATTTTTTTTACTCCCAGATTTGAGTCACCATCCACATGGGGCCATGCCTGACTGTGTTTTATTTCTCGGCCACATAAAGCACAATGAATTATCCTTTCATCAATATCCTCATTACCTTTAAGATTATTCACGGACTAATCCATTTGAACTGGACCTTATATAATCTAGATTACTAAAGAAAGAATTTATGTAAGATCATCTGAGAAGATAGACATATTGTCTTTCTTTGGAAACGCATCAGGTAATAACAGTAAGAAAAGGGACAAGTATAAAGAATTAACGCTTGCCATAAAACAAATAGTACTTGAAAGGTCAAAATATAGGTGTCAGGAATGTTCAAAAAAATTATCTGGAACAAAACAACCACATTTTATTTATATAAATGGGTCAAAAAAGGACAACAGACCAGAAAACTTACGACCTGTTTGTCCTGAATGTTATGAGGGTAATGCTCCAAATAATAACGGAAATATGTTCTCCTCGATCAAAAAAATATTTTCAAAACCATAGTCCCGCTCTCACAACCTTTTTTTTTAGAAATTTTCTCGCCTTTGAGAGGTTATTTTGGTTAGCTCAAAGTAAATGAGGCTTTCATGAAAGGATGCAAAGTACAAAAAGTATTCATACTCTGATTCGGAAAGACTGGTGGTATCGAGGACGTATTTCTTATCTGTCATTATCAAGGATGAATCAAAGGATTTGCCATCATCAGCGAAGCTAGTTACCGTATGCGGTACATTGTCTAAATTAGTCCATTCTATAGCTTCGCCCTTTTTGGCTTCGATTATTGCTGGGTCATAAGCGGGATTTCCCTGGCCAGAGGCACCGGCAGGGATGGTAGCTGCAACAATAGTAGTATTAACAACCTTGGGTATTGTTGAGTTTTGAGAATCACCTTCCGTTTTTTCATCCTCTGAGGTCGCAGTGGCAGTGGCAGCCATCCAGGCAGTAGATATTATAATTCCAGATCCTATTATCATAACAACTACACATGCCGCTGCAATTTTCAATAAATGAGCATTCTTCCGATATGAAGTAATTATAATTATTAGTGAAGGGATACTTATAGTAACAATGATGGCGATATATGCAAATATTGAAGGTACTTTGGTGCTTGCTTGCACAGCCCCGATAATTCCGGCAGTTACGAATAGAATCAATATTATGGCCACCGCAGTTTTTGATTTTTTCGATGTAGGAAAACCATCTTTAAAGAGCCCAGCAGTTAAGAAAATTAATCCAAAAAACATTAGTAAGATTGAAACGGCATGCATTCCATCCATAAAGGTTTTAGCGATTCCAGATAGAGCTACGGCTACTCCAATAGCACCAACAGCTGTTAAACCAGCGCCTGGCATGAGCAAGTCCCAGTCTGTCATGAATATATTAAAGGGTGATTATGGTATAATTAATAGTTTCTTTATTTTGATTCTTAAAAGCACGATTCTATTTTAATGGCAAGGTAAATGTAATGAACCAACTAACAATAGAGCTAAGGGCTAGTCAACTGTTAACATTAGATCAGACGGCAACAATGAGTAGTCCAAAGGAGTCGTGTGCGATATTACTTGGGAAGAAGAAGGAGAACAGTTATGAGATTAAAGAGGTAATCCCTATGAGTAACAAGGATTCAACGGAGGTCAGCTTTACCATGGATGAAAATGATTTATTGAAAATTTATAAATATGCAGAATTATCAAACACTTCCGTCGTTGGCATATTTCATTCACATCCTTCCAAGCCCTTTCCATCCGAAACCGACAAGATATTCATGGAAATAAATCCAGTACCATGGATAATCAAATCCACAATAACTAATGAGATGAGATGTTTTATTTTCAATGATTCCTCAAAAGGTAAAATTGATGGTATTGAAGAAATCAAGATGATCTTTGTCAAGGGCTAATTCTTGAAGTATCTCGAGGGTATAAAACGGCCTCTCTAATATTACTAAGACCTAATAATACCATCATTAATCTATCAAATCCCAGTCCACAGCCGGAGTGAGGCGGCATCCCCCACTCAAAAACTCTCAAATGATCCTTAAAACTTTCAGGGGATAATCCTTGTTCTATCAGTCGACTTTTCAGTTTTGACACATCGTGCTGCCTAGTCCCTCCAGATACTAGCTCAAGATGGCCAAACTGCAAATCAAATGACTTTGACAGGTTAGGACGAGATTCCTTCTCGTGTATGTAAAAAGGCTTTAGGTTAAGTGGCCAATCTACAATGAAGTAAAACTTGTCAAATTTTTCACCTAACTTTCTTAAGGAGGAATCAGACAAATCATCCCCAAAGGTAACTTTCTCTCCAAGACTAGTTAATTCGTCCAAACATTTATCATAACTTATTTTTGGAAATGGAATTGAAATTAAATTGTTTAATGTGTTTTCTTTAAATAGCGAATTCTCATTATTGGTGTAATTAGAATCTCTCATATGTTTGAGTATTTTCTTGATTAGTTCTTCCACTAGATTCATTATATCATAATAGTCAAGGTAGGCCGCTTCTAGATCAACACTCAGAAATTCATTTAGATGCCTTAGAGTATGAGAATTTTCAGCTCTAAAAAATGGTGCGATTTCAAACACACGATCCAAAGCCAAGACTAGTTGCTCCTTATATAACTGGGGGCTTTGTGCTAAGAACCCTTTTCGTTTGAAATAATCAAATGAAAAAAGGTTTGATCCCCCTTCGCTTGCACTTCCTATTATTTTTGGAGTGTTGACCTCTATGAACTTGTTTTCAGAGAAAAAATCTCGAATTATTCTCAAAGTATTTGAACGAATGATAAAGATATTAGAAATTTTCGGGTTTCGAAGATCTAAAGCTCTACTGTCAAGCCGGGTATCCAAATTTGATTCAACCCTGCCTGTTGGATCTACTGGGAGAGACAGAGAAGCGGACGAATAAACAAAAATTTCTTTGACTTTGATCTCGTATGGAAAATTCTTAGCTTTGGTGCTCTGTATTACACCTGTTATCAAAATATTACTCTGTCTAGGAATAGATTTAGCTTTTTGCAAATTCTCTCCGACCAAAACAGTTTGGACTACACCGGTCACATCTCTGAGTAATATGAATCCAAGTTTACCTATATCCCTGAAATCCTCAATCCACCCTGCAACTTTAACTTCCGAACCTGTTTGTAACCCTAGTAATTCAGAAGTGAAGTGAGTTCTTGTGTTGCTGTTTTTTGATTCATCCTGAGCTGAGTGTGCCATATCTAATGAAATCAATCAACTCCTTTTAATAAACTACATGTTCGACATTGAAATTCGAATAATGTTTTCAATCATACTCAATTATGAGATCGATTTGCCTAATGGCCATAGAAATCATTTTTACAGTTTCTAACCTCTTTTCATCGATTCCTTTAGAATTCTTTGCAAGCACAACCCTTGTCATCTTACTCCCATCGGGTAACCAGACGAAATTTACACTTTCTAGCTTTATGGGATGAAATAGATTATCTAGAAATCTTCGATCATTAGAATCGGATTCAATTATCCAAATGTCTTTCTGAAATGCTTTATTTATGATATCACTAAGCTCGATGTTTGAACGGATTACCCTTAAATCAGAACTCTTGAGCATTAGTATATGCTCATTCTGAATTTCTTTTGCCGAAATTAGCGTCATTTTATTTATGTTAGAATTTTTTTGTGCTAGTCTAGTAAGAACTATAGAGCTATCAACATCTGATTGAGTGATCTGGCCTGATTCGAGTTTGCTTTCACATAAGTTACATAAAATACCTGTTTTAGCATCAAAAGTACAAATAGGGGTTTTCAGTACCACTTTAAACCTTATAAAAGAATACACTTAAATATCTTTGATTTTTTTGACGAAGCTGTCAATTCGCAAAGGCTTATGAACAATCAATGTCCTTGTATGGAGGAAATTTAGCTGATATCCGTTTAAACACGATCTAAATTTTAACACGGACCAGGAGGTCAAACCAGAAGGAGAGATAGAGTCACTGGCATTTTGGCAAATATTTAAGATTATTGGGCAATTTCAAGTTAGTGGTTGTAGTAAGGTAGGGTTCATCATTTGAAGGATGCCTAAGTGCAAATACCCGCACCCTAATCCCATTTGCTATCGTAAAATACATGTTCTCCCTAGACCATATTTTTTGGGCTATGGTTTTAACATCAAAAATATTTCCATTAATTCCTACTTGGACTATGATTCCTTGCGTGTTTTTTTTTACACAGGTTATAAGTAATTCAGTCATGAATACGGAAATCAAAATAGAGTGGACCTGTCGCCAATAAAATCGTTTAACACCTCAAATTTAAGACATAAATTATACAAGAAACAATATAAAGCAAAAGAGTAAGGGAACGTATGATGATTAAACAAAATTGCAAAGATGTCTAATCAGATAAGAAGTAATTTGAAATGAATGAGAGTAATAGATTCTATAAAAACAGGCCAGACAAAAGCACAAACGGTACGTTTGAAGTTAATGATCTTTCTATAGCTTACAAAACAAAATCAGGAATCTTAAATGCCGTTGATAATGTCTCGTTCAAGATGAAAGATACCCAAGGTATTGGTATAATAGGTGAATCCGGATCAGGGAAGAGTTCTCTTGCATATGGGCTCATGAGATCATTGGCAGAAAACGGCTCCATAGTATCAGGAAGTTTCATCTTTGAAGATCAGGATGTTTTGGATATCTCAGAGAAGGAATTCAATGAGAAATACAGATGGAAGAAAATATCAATGGTATTTCAAGGATCAATGAATAGTCTTGATCCTGTGTTCACCATACAAGATCAGATGAAAGAAATTTTGTCAGCTCATAGAAAAAAAATACCTAATAAAGATTGTATTTCAATTATCAGGTCTGCTCTTACAGATGTAGGATTGAATCCAGACCTTGTTTGTAAAAAATACCCCCATGAATTGAGTGGTGGAATGAAGCAACGAATAGTAATAGCCAATGCACTATTACTTGGGCCTAGGATTCTAATTGCAGACGAACCAACTACCGCATTAGATGTAGTAATTCAGTCACAAGTATTACAGTTATTAAAAAAATTAAAACAGGAAAAAAATATGAAAATAATAATCATAACTCATGACATGTCACTGATTCCAAATCTGGTAGATAGCGTAATCATCATGTACGCAGGACAAGCTATTGAAATATCGGATGTAAAAACCGTTTTTGAAAAACCGTTGCATCCATATACTCAAGCCCTCATCCAATCAATACCGCATATAAGATCCTCAGAGAAATCCATCAAATTCATTAAAGGAGACCCCCCAAATCTGACGGAAATAGGAGAAGGCTGTCGGTTTATAGATAGATGTCCTCATGCATTTGAAGATTGCAAAAACGATCCCCCTGATATTCAGGTTGGTAATAATTTGGTAAAGTGTTGGTTATATAAAAATACCTGCTGATTTTGGGTAACCCAGGCATTTTGACTCTAAAGGCTCAATGAGTTTTTTTTGTAGATATTAAGTTTATATCTTAAAATAAAGAATAATAAACATTAATGCAAGCTCTTCTAGACGTTCATAAGATTAGAGAGGATTTTCCCATCCTAAGTAGACGACTAAACGATGGAAAAAAATTGGTATATCTTGATAATGCTGCAACCACTCAAAAGCCCAACGAAGTAATAGATGCAATTTGTAGGTATTATTCAGAGTATAATTCCAATATTCATAGGGCAGTTTATCAAATTGCAGAAGAAGCTACAGAGGAATACGAAAGAACAAGGGAGAACGTTAGAAAATTCATAAACGCTAAATACGAAGAAGAAATCATCTTTACGCGAAACACTACAGAGTCTATCAATCTAGTGGCTTATTCATGGGGAAGTGCCAATATTAAAAAGGGAAATACAATACTATTGACTGAATATGAACACCATAGTAATATCGTTCCTT
Organism: uncultured Nitrososphaeraceae archaeon; assembly: GCA_963759575.1. Taxonomy (GTDB): domain Archaea; phylum Thermoproteota; class Nitrososphaeria; order Nitrososphaerales; family Nitrososphaeraceae; genus Nitrosocosmicus. The sequence continues at coordinate 648,458 of CAVWZU010000002.1, forward strand.
GGCAGATTCTATGTAAGAATAAAGGAGCAAAAATCCAATACCTAGAGGTAGATGAGGATGGATATCTGGACCTAGAGGCGTTGGAAGAAGTCTTGTCTAGGAAAGGGGATGGAAAAATTAAGTTGGTATCCCTTAGTGAAATGTCAAATGTATTAGGAACCATTTTTCCAGCCAAGGAAATTATCAAAATTGCACATGAAAAAAACATCCCTGTAGTTTTGGATGGTGCCCAATCAGTTCCACATATGAAAACGGACGTTCAGGAAACAGGGTGTGATTTTTTAGCATTTTCAGCTCATAAAATGCTCGGCCCTACAGGCGTAGGAGTATTGTACGTCAAAAAAGCGATTTTAGAACAGATGAAGCCATTTATTTCTGGGGGCGATATGATCAAAGAGGTTCATAAAGAAAACACGATATATAACGATCTACCTTACAAATTTGAAGGCGGAACCCCCAATATTGCTGATGTTATCGGCTTTAGCTCTGCTATAAAGTATCTTAACAGGATAGGGATGAATAATGTTCGTGAACATGAATTAGAAATGACCTCCTATCTTTTGGGCCGGGTCCAAGAAATAAAAAATATAAAAGTGTACGGTCCCAAAATTGCAAAAGATAGAGGGGGCCTGGTTTCTTTTAATATCGAGGGAATCCACCCACATGATTGCGCCACTATATTAAATGATTTTGGAGTTGCAATTAGATCAGGACATCATTGTGCCCAGGTGTTAATGGAAAAGCTTGATATCGTTGCTTCGTCTAGGGCTAGCCTATATATTTATAATACTAAAGAGGAAATTGATATATTAATAGATGCTTTAAATCATGCTAGGAGGATATTCAATATATGAGTGAAGATATTTACAGGGAAATGATACTTGACCACTATAGAAATCCACGAAATAAAGGAAAGATCGAAGATCCGGATATAAGAATCAATGATAGCAATCCGCTCTGTGGTGATGAAATTTCGATTGACTTGAAAGTTGAAGGAGAGATAATTAAAGATATTAAGTTTGATGGGAGGGGATGCGCCATTAGCCAGGCTAGCGCCTCAATGTTGACTGAAATGGTTTCAAATAAACCACTGACAACCATTAAGGATATAACAAAAGACGATGTGCTCGAAAATATTGGTCTGACAAATTTGGGCCCTGCTAGGATAAAGTGTGCTTTACTTTCATTAAAAGTACTAAAACTGGGAATGGTAAAATATTATGTTGATAAGGATCCAGCTTCAGCTGCTCAAATGAAAGACGATTCCAAAGTCTTTTGACATACAGTAAATGATTTCTGATTTGATTCTCAGAAAATATAGATGAACAAATTTCTGCTAATTTATGGTGAATAAAAAGATCCAAATAAAACCGATAAACCCTTATTGGAATATCAAAGTATCTTTTATTTTTTTATTTTTTCTTATTTTTGCTATTGCAAGCATTATTGCAGTCACAGGAGTATTAGGGAATCTAGACGAAAGAGTCACAAAATTCATCAATCAAATAAGAAGCCAAACATTGGACACAATATTTATTATCATTACTACCATGTCGGACACAATTAATTTAATAATTGTTGGTTTTATTCTTACAGTAATTAAGAGAACTAGAAAAATCGGTATGGTTTTGTTGATTACATTAGTAGCCGTTACTATTTTAGTAACCTATTCCAAACCATTGTTTGCGATTGAGCACCCAGGTCTCGATTTTAAACCATTAATAATATTACCAGATAAATTTACACTGGAACGGGATAGTTTTATGCCTTTTGCTCAAGATTTTTCATATCCCTCTAATCATATCGCCTCTGCAGCCGCTTTCAGTTTTATCGTGGGTGGATTGTCTTATAAATATTCGTCCAGGTTCGCAATATCATTTTTGATATTTTTTCCGGTGTTAATAAGTTTCACCAAACTGTACCTTTTTCAACACCACTTCATAGATTTGATAGGGGGATACTTTTTTGGTTTGGTAATAGTTGCAATATTAGTAAAGATCCTAAAACCCAACGAGCAACCAAGGATTAATATTGTGGATTCGAGCCAAAGGGATTAATATTAGTGGTAACAACAGAACTTTCGGTCATTAGTGTCAAATTCTGTAATCTAAGAAAATAAAACTAAGGTATAATTTCAGTTGAACTTATTTGTGATCATAGGATCTAGTAATAGCCAACCAAAGTGTGAATCATCGTGAACATATCGGTAATCCTTGATGTTTGGCCTTAATTTTAAAGACCTGATTCCTGATAACAATTCATTTTGAAGTTGCAACCCCAATTTCCTTGAATTATCATTTTCTTTTGGAGACTCAACTGACCTTGGTAACAAAATTCTATAACTAAAATTATGAGCATAATAACATTTGGCATAATGATTTAACAGCCTCTTAGCTACAACTGGAACATATTCATAACTATCTAAATTCTCTATAAAATCCGCAGGAAAGCGTTTTAGAAATTCAATATTTACCAAACAAATAGTAGAGTATTAATAATACTATTTATATACATTCTGACCAAAATGAAGATCTAGAATTGATGTTACTAAACCGAAGTAAATTAAATAATTAAAAGATAGTGATTTGGATCGGCTTGGTCTGACTGAGATTTTTTTCTTTTGCTGCTCTATGAGCGGCCCGTACCTTTTTTTCCCTACTTTTTCCTGATTTTTTTTCTGTCTCATAGATAACCCAAAAACCAAATGTTAATTATTGTACGTTTTATTTTAGTCGAAAATATTCTAAACGACATTCGTAAATAGATCGATAAGTGATTCATCTAGTTTTTCTAGGTATATCGTTATAACAATGATCAATCAATCCCTTAAAAGATAATGTATGAGCACATCCATGTGTAAAATTATCAATCAATGTTTATCAAGTCCGAAAATGACTATCCAAGTTGAGATTTGAAGATTGGAATATTGTTCTTTAGGTCAATAAAAGGAGTATGATACAAAAGAGAGCCAGATTTTATATAATATATGATATTAGTAACCTGGCAACTTTGACTCTATTTTTGTGTCTAGTCGAATTGCAACGTACAAATGAAAAGGTGCGAAATGGTGACCAAGTCGCTTAACTTATCTATCAGATATACCCCAGTTATTTTAAAACCTGATGGGTCCGTTTTTCAGTTAATTTCATAAAGTTCGGTTGAGTTTATAACTTTGAATTTATACCCGAGTAATGGCTAACCAGAATTATTTAACCATGAAAATTGACGCTAATACGAGAACCTGGATTCATTTTCCTTTATGTGTTTTGGTCAAAGAGCAATAAATATCTGTATAAAAGTTATAAAAAATTCAATCAATTTCTGATAATGTCCGATTAAATCCATCCATCTCTAAAATATCAAATTACGGTAGTGACTATTTGATTAAATTTAAATATATCAAAATTTTTCCCTCTATTATAATGACAAGTAATGCTAACGAGTCAACGTTGACTAATAATCCCTATCAAATGGCTTTGAAGCAGCTTCAAGAGACTGCAAAAATTATCAATTTAGATGAAGGTATCCACAAAATACTTGCGAAACCAAAGAGAGTTTTAACAGTATCCCTACCTGTCAAAATGGATGACGGAAGGATAGAGGTCTTTACAGGGTTCCGTTCTCAACACAATGATGCAAGGGGTCCGTTTAAAGGCGGAATTAGATACCACCCTCAAGTAACTATCGAAGAAGTAATGGCACTCTCTATGTGGATGACTTGGAAATGTGCCATAGTAGGGATACCACTTGGTGGCGGCAAGGGAGGCATAATTTGTAATCCCAAGAAAATGTCGATCTCAGAGTTAGAAAGAATGACAAGAAGATATGCATATGCTATTTCCGACATTATTGGACCATACACTGACATTCCTGCACCAGATGTATACACGGGTGGGCAAGAAATGGCATGGATAATGGACACTTATTCTACTCTCAAAGGGAATCGTGGTGAACCGGGTGTAATTACGGGAAAACCCCTACCTATAGGCGGATCATTGGGTAGAACGGAGGCTACAGGAAGAGGGCTATCTTTTACAGTAAGAGAGGCAGCCAAAAGACAAAATATCAATATGAATGAGGCAACAGTAGTCGTTCAAGGATTTGGTAATGCTGGACAGTTTGCAGCTCAATTAGTTGAGGAACAGGGTGCGAAAGTTATTGCTGTTTCAGACACTCAAGGAGCAATAATCAACAAGAATGGATTTAAAGTAAATGAATTAATCAAATTTAAGTTAGAAAATAAATCAATCCGTGGCTTCCCTGGTGCAACTGAAATAAATAATGATGAATTATTAACTACGGAATGTACGATTCTGATCCCAGCTGCATTAGAGAATCAGATTACTAAGGACAATGCCTCTAGAATTAAAACCAAAATCGTAGCTGAGGCGGCAAATGGTCCCACGTCCCCGGAAGCTGACCAAATTTTCTATGAAAACAATATTTTGGTTATCCCAGATGTATTGGCTAATAGCGGGGGAGTAACAGTATCATATTTTGAATGGCTCCAAAATCTACAGAGGGAATATTGGTCTGAAGCTGAAGTAAACGAGAGGTTAGATGTAATTATGACTAGGGCTTTCGCAGAGGTATATGACGCACATCAGAAATATAATACCAACATGCGTACAGCAAGTATTGCTTTGGCAGTCAATAGAGTCGCTGAAGCTATAAAGTTAAGAGGGATATGGCCCTAGGTAATTACAATTTGAGTTGCTTGTACCATCTTTAAATTAGTTCAGAAATAAACAGCGATACATTTTATTAATTTTCGTATATTATACATTTAGAGAGGTTAGCCTAGATATTTACATAATAAAAGGAAATAATATAAAATTTTTAAATAAAATTGGATTTTGATGATAAAAAATTTACTCAGTCGAAAATGAGTGACCACATGAACAGCTCTTTGTAACATTAGGATTAGTTATCTTAAATCCTGATCCCATCAAACTTTCAATGTAATCGACTATGGCGCCCTTCAAATATTTTTGACTGTAATTATCTACTAAAACTTTAACTTTGTTTTGTTCCAATATTACATCATCTTCGTCTGGATTTTCTTCGAATCCCATGCCATATGATAATCCAGAACATCCACCGCCAGTGACATATACTCTTAAATAGAGATTATCTTTTCCTTCCTGTTTCATAAATTCTGTAACCTTTTCTGCAGCCTTTGCTGTAACATCAATAATTTTAGGTTGTTGTACACTTGCCATGATATAATACAATAGGTATTACAAATTTAAGAATGTTTTCCTATAAATAAACCAAAAAAAGAGTTGTGATCCAAATAAAGAGTCTACTTTTGCGATTTGGATAGAGCGGACCATTTGGCTAATGAACTAGCCGCTATGCTCCAGGTATTTACCGATTGATACACCGGCACATTATTTTCCTCTAACTTGTTAGCCATTTTCTGAGTAAATGGACCTCCCAAGGCACCAACGAGGATGGGTTTTTTCCCCTGTTTATTGAATTCGGCTAGAATATCAACTATTTTTTCCTCAAGAGGGTCATCTTGAAAGACGAACCACGGCATTACAATATCGACGTTTGGATCATCCATAAATGTCTGGATCGCAAATTTATAATCGTCAGCATTTGCTGAACCAGTGACATCACATGGATTACCGATTACGTATGTAGCGGGATAATGAGATTTGAATGATTTCATGCTCTCCTCGCTTAGGTTTGCTACCTGCAACCCAAGTCTCTCAAATTGGTCAATGGCTGCAATTATCGGCCCGGCACCATTTGTAACCATTGCAACCCTGTTTCCCTCTGGTACTGGTTGCCATGATAGCGCTTTAAGAGAAGCAGTCAGTTCATCGTAGCTGTCCACCGAAATTATTCCATTTTGTGAAAATGCACCCTTGACAACGCTATAAGTACCTCCTAGTGAACCAGTGTGAGAAGCTGCTTGTTTAGCGCCTCTTGTAGTTCGCCCATTTTTGAATACTACTATTGGTTTTTTTCGCTCAGAAATTACCTTCTTAGCAGTGTTAACGAACTTTCTACCATCTCCCAAGCCTTCAACGTATAATCCTATGACTTTGGTTTGGGGATCCTCTGCTAGATACCAGATCATATCAGCTTCGTCTACGTCAGATCGGTTTCCATAAGAAACCATTTTGCTCATCCCAAACGGAAATGAATGCTCCATAAATGCGATGCCTATAGTTCCACTTTGTGACAAGAAGGATACATTGCCATTTTTGGGCCTGAGCATACGGTCATGTCCTTGGAAGGCGCAGTCTAGTCTATTCTCGCCGTTAAACATACCAATGCAGTTAGGTCCAATAATCCTAATGTTTAACTGAGCTGACAATTCCTTAACTTTCTGTTCAATATCTGCTCTTTCGCCTCCTAACTCTTTTCCGCCTCCGGAAATGATTACAACATTGTGGATTGATTTCTCGCCACAAACCTTTAATAAATCAGGAACAAATTTCAAGTCTACCGTAACAACTACAACGTCAATAGGATCTTTAATATCGCCTAGGCTCTTATAGGCGGGTATCCCCATTATTTCAGGGTAGCCTTTTGCATTTACAGGATACACCTTTCCTTTATAATCATGCTTTACCAATGTTTCAAGTACAGAGTTCCCTATCTTTCCTATTTCAGGAGAGGCTCCTATTAATGCGATAGATTTCGCATTAAAAAACAGATCCATGTTCGTAGAATTTGGTTCAATGTTAGAAACTATGTCGTATCTGGGTTGTTCGGATAAAAGGATTTTTGCATCAGCCACATAATAACTGTCAGGATATACAATTACAGGATTAAAATCTATACTTTCGTAATACGGTGAAATATCATATCCTAATTTTCCTATATTGAGCATAGCATCAGTCAACATTTCCAGATTTACTGGTTCTGAACCACGATATCCTTTTAACAACATTTTGCCCTGGAGTTCTTCTATCATCTCCATTGCATCATCTTTGGTAAGAGGAAGAACCCGAAACGAAACATCTTTGAATAATTCTGTGAAAATTCCTCCAAGTCCCACCATCATAACCGGGCCAAACTGAGGATCATTTTGCAAACCAACTATCATCTCAACGCCTTTGGGGACCATCTTCTCAAGGAGGACGCCCTTTACATCATAATCTTTCGATAGTCTCTCATACATATCATTAAATGCGGATTTAACAGATTCTTCATCTTTAAGATCAATTTTTACACCTCCCACATCAGTTTTGTGCAAAATCTGGGGAGAAACTATTTTTGCCACTAATGGAAATCCCAATTTTCTTGCTTCTGTGACTGCAGAGTCAACATTCTTAACCAGAGCAAATCCAGGAACGCTAATATTATATTCAGAAAGTATGCTTTTAGCAATTTCTTCGGTGATGACTTTGGTTTTATTTTTAAAAGAATCCTCAAATATCGATTTGATTTTGTTTTGATCTGTCAATGAAAGTTAATTATTCGATTCGGTTTATAATTTTTCTTACTTTAATTTTTGAATTGAAAATCTTTAGAAAGGAATTCGTCCTATCACTAAGACAAAGATCATGTATTATGTTTAAGCATAGAATAGTGAGAAAGTACTGGATATTATTTATTGATTATTTATAAGCAATAACAATAATGGCGCCACCCATTAGCTTTTTGTTAAACTCAACCTTAGAAAATGTATTTAATAACAAATTATTTAGATCTTTGTTTCTTGGCCACCTAAGAAAAGTGCCATATAATGTACGAAATGGTAATCCTTCTCTCCCAGCAGCTAGAAATGCCATGATAACAAGGAAATATTTTAGATAAAATGATACGAGAATGCGGGCAAAAAAATTATCAGGTTTTCCCAGATCAACAATTAATAACCTTCCATTTTTTTTTAAGACCCTGTGAATTTCTACAAATGACTCATTTAAAGCGATTGAATCTCTTATCGAATAACCACATAGGACTGCGTCAAATGAATTAGACTTGTATGGAATATTTTCAAAAATACCACTACATAAAAAATAGCTACTATTGTACTTTTTAAACTTGTTTTTGATTTCAGCCAACATTTCGGGGATAGGATCATAAAAATTTATAGTAACATCTTCAGAAACAAAATCAAGAACTAGTTTAGACATATTACCATAACCAGACCCTGCGTCGAGAATATGATTCCCGGGAAAAACACTTTTTTTTATACCTTCTTTTCGAAACTCATTATCCTTCCCCAATGAAATGGCACTATTTACCTTATCATAAACAGGAATAATATTGCGAAGTACTTTAATCACTTCCTTCCAATATGAATTCCCCAATCCAATATTTTTCAATGTAAAAAGTATAAGAAAACCAGATATTGAATTTTTGTATCGGCTACGATCATAAAGATATTAGTCAAGATGTCATCATTAGTCGATGGGTAGAGGTTTGGACAACGAAAGGATCATTAGCATGGACTCACTAAAAGCAATTATCATTGGATTTTCTTTCTCCGACACGGAAGTAAGAAAGACATATGACGAAATAAAGTCAAAGGATAAAACTATCAACATAATATTTGTTAATTCAAAATTGGTCTATGGTTTAGAGCACGTATTGGGAATCCTAAAAATAATAAACGAGGAGGAAAAAAGAAATATTAAATTAAACATAAAAAACATCGAAATTGAATTTTTACTCAGAATATGCTACACAAATCAAATAAAGAATGCCCTATTAGCTAACTTTGGAGATAGCAAAAATAAAGCATTTGTTGTGGTGTTAATTTCTAAACTTGCAAACAAATTGAGTAACACTCTAGATGCGCTAAAGTCTTATGGCCTTGAAGATAGTAGCTTGATTGGCCCCAATACCGCCAAGAAGGATTACATCCTCGATTACTTTTTCAAAGACAAATTCAAGAGTAATTCTCATGTACTATCAAATAATGAAGAAAAGTATTTGAAATTCCTTATTGAGAAAGCAGCGATTGCACTATACTAAGTAGAGTTCGTGCCGGGCCGCATTTTTGTTACCATAATTTAAATCTATTCTGAAACCCTTTTTTCCGTCATTGAACTAAACACCACGTTGGAACGGATAACAGATATTCCTGAATATTTTCCAATAATTTCTACTAGAAGGATCCAAGTAGGATTGGTTAAGTTGACTGGATAATTCAAATGAGGGCCAACTGAATCTATAATGTCTTTTTTACTTAACTTGGTATGTCTTTTTTCAACCAGAATTTTTACAGGCCCCTTGTCAGTAATTTTCTCCTTGGCCAAATCTAGCAAACAATTTCTGATTTCGTCGACCTCGCTTAATACAACCCTCTGAATTGGAACAAATCTAAGCAGATTCCTAATCTCCCATGGTGAATCCTTTAGCTTTTCCCTCAAATAGGTCACAAAAAGCTCTGAATCTGTTGAAGATTCCCCCACAATCAGTCCAGAAATATTGGTCTCATGTACTTCCACCGTAGTCTCGCCAAAGTCATAAAACAGCCCTTCTAGCTCGTCCATTAGGTCTTCCTCCTTGTATCTATGTGTTGTAGCAAGAAAATTAAATATCATAGTTTTGCTCCGCTATGGATTACTAAGAGCCGCTAGGATTTTTTCCTTTGGAATAGCACCTTCTCTAACTATACTAGGAGATCCGGGCCCTGAAACATCCACTATCGTTGATCCTCTATAGCTGCCAGATAATATTTCGTTAACTATTGCAGCGTCGCATTTGTTTATGATAGTCTCATCGATGTCTGCTAATCTCGTCGAGGGATTTTGTTTTGATAGGTTGGCACTTGTTCCTACTAACAATTTAGACCTAGTCATGTTTATTAAATTTAGAATCCATGGACTGTTAGGAATACGTAATCCAATAGTGTTATTATCATTGTTAAACACGTATTTAGACAGCCCATGGTTTGGTTTCAATTTTAGAATTAGAGTCAACTTTCCGGGCCAAAATAAATCTCGCAGAACTGTTGCTTGTGGAGTAATATGTGCAATTCTTGAGACTATGCTCCAGTCACTTGTCAATACTGGCAGAGACTTTTCCAATGGTCTTTCCTTAATAGCAAATAATCGTAAAACCGACTTTTCAATTGTGGGATCGCACCCTATACCAAATACAGTGTCAGTGGGATAAATGACCACGCCTCCTTTGTCAATTAATTCAGAGCATTTTTCCAAGTCGTCAAGATTACCACAATCTATACGATACACCAATAATTTGTGGAAGTCGCAAATTAAATTTTAACCTAACCTATTTGATCTATTCTAAAGTAAAAATTGTAAAATCGATTGTTCTCAAGTATCAAATAACATTATAATAATGCATCAATTTACGGCCATGGAATTAATGTAAATATTGCTAGCAGGCTCTAGGAATATTCCCGAGGTAGTCAGATAATCATTTCAAATACTACCATGAAAAAGATTTATTCAAAAGGATATGATTTTAGAAGAATTTCCGTTGATTCGAACAATCCTATTAAATCATTTGAAGATATTGATTGTTGTTATGATGTTTTATTTTAAAATAGAAATAGGGATTAATTGTTCTGTTCTACTGTTTATCATAATATCATATCAACTTTCTTAATCGTAGAATAACAAAAGTATTTTTATTTGCAAGTGCACTATATCATCAACTAAAATACAGATTAAAATGATAGAAAAAGAAAGTTTAGGTTTAAAAGGAAAGGGTATAAACGAGGTTTATCTTAGCGAAAACAGAGATGAATTCGATAGCACCGTTAATGGTTATTATAGGCTGATTGGTGGTGAGAATGGCAGTTACAATAAAGAAACTAGTAGGAGGCTACGAGCATTTGGGGAAGAATTATTCAAAAAGAGATCATATGAAAAATTTACGGCCTTTAAGGCAGATCATGATGATATGATAATAGGAAATCATTTAAGATTATTCTCGTTTTGTGAACATCATTTGCTTCCTTTTTTTGGAGAGGTTGCCATAGGATATATACCAAATAACAAGATTTTCGGTCTCTCAAAATTCCAGCGACTCGTGGACAAGGTATCGTCTAGACCTCAACTTCAAGAGAGACTCACTTACCAAATTCTAGAGGAAATCAAAAATAGGCTGGAACCTAAAGGTGTAGGCGTAGTCATAAAGGCTATTCACACTTGCGTTTTTGCAAGGGGCACTCAGTCGAGTTCAGCAGAATTTACAACCTCAGCTGTTGACGGGATTTTTAAGGAAAACAACAACACTAAGCAAGAGTTCTTTTCTATTATAAATTCAGATGGAAGACTCAGACTCTAGACCATAATATTCAAATTAACAACTAGGGCATATTGATCAATTCTTTTTTTTGTGAACGCCGAGTTATTAACCTAGTAACCAGTTCAAAGATAAACATGCTTCTGAATAATCATTAATTTGAGTAGTTTCTGAGAGAATCTGTTATTTTGGTCACTATATTGGTCTTTACGATATATTTTAATTAGATAGGAGAGCGAGAAAACCTAAATTGATGTCTGCGGCGGCCAAGGATGAGAATATAGAATATATTGATTGGAATAATGCCTTTGAAATATTAGATAAGGCTTTTAAACTTGGTATTTTTGTCTTAATCATTGGTCCAAAGGGAACCGGAAAAACCACGCTGGTCAGAAAGTTCGCTAATCAAGTGAATAAAGAACTATCATCGGTAAATTTCAGCCTCAGGACCAGAGAATCGCATCTAATAGGAACTAACACTATTGATAATGGTCAAATAAATTTTGTAAATGGGGTTCTGGTTCACTCAATGACACAAGGAGATTTATTATACTTAGATGAGCTAAATGCGGCAGAACCAGATGTACTTCTTAGACTAGACGAGGCATTAGACGATAGAAGACAAATTGTTTTAAAAGAATTCCACGGACAGACCATAAAGGCAACGGATAACTGGTTTGTAATTGGGACCATCAACCCCTTGTCACACGTTGGAACAAAGGAGCTTCCACCACAAATCTTAAGCAGATTCCCAATTAGAATTATGCTGGATTATCCTCCTGAAGAGACTGAAATGGATATTATCAAAAAACACGTGAAGGTAAATAATCAAAACGATGAAGATAATATTAAGAGTGCAATAAAATTGGCTCATAATTTGCGGAAGGCAGCTTCTCTTGAAGAAATTTTTTATAGTCCTAGTCTGAGAGAAACGATCGCATATTCAAAATTGGTAACGAACAACACGAATGCAAAAGAAGCAGCTGAATTTGTATTTGCAAACGTTTACCATCAATGGGGCGAAATTGAGTACCGAAAGGTAATGGATATAATCGCATCTATATTCATTTAATGAATGTTGGCAAACTATGTCTATTTTTTGGAACAGAAAAGACAATGGCCAGGACAACAACAATGATTCAAAGCCTGATGAAACTTTTAAAGATAAAATAAAGAACAAGCAATACAATAAAAGGTCCGAATCCTTTTTGAGATTTGACGACCTCGATCTGGATAATATCCACATTAGAAATGATGTATTGCTTGAGATTGCTACATTTTTGTCCAGACGATGGTCTGATAACACTGATTCAACCATACATATTTCAAGAGAAGGAAAAATCTCAACCAATTTAGACAAAAAAAGAATAATCCTTCCTGGATTAGATTATTTCTATGGTAACATTTTTCAAAAGTACAGACAATGGCGAACATTACTATGGTATGAATCAGTCAGATTAAGGTATTCATTTAAGATTTTTGATACCGACGTCGTCTTTGGATTCATATTCAACATACTGGAGACCAAAAGGATAGAAATATTGGGATTGGAAGAATGGAAAGGCATGATAAAAGAAATTATTTATTTCGAAGGTTTATCTTGGCATAACAAACCCCTATTAAATTCACTTCATGGCAAGAACAAAGTTTTAGAAGCATTTTCTCAGTTCTTTTTAACAGGATATATAAAAGGCGAACTTTATGGTGGCGAAAATGAAAGGGTAATAAATGCATCAGACTATGCACACAGCGTTTTGAGAGACTATATTAAAAATTTCAAACTTAATAATAATACTTTTGACCCAATAAAGGACCAAAAGTGGTTAGAATATGAAACAAGACAGATAATCAAAATACTTCAAGTTGATTCATTGATGTCAGTCCCACCCATCCCAATTCTCATGCCAAAGAGCAAAGTTGGGCTTTCTATGAAGCAGGAGGAAATTCTATCACAAATTGAAAAACTAGTGAGAATAAAAACGAAAGAGATAGAGATAGAGAAATTAAAAAAAGAAATTGTTCAAGGTGATGATATCAACGAAGAGTTTAGAATAATAGTTAACGAGAGTAAAAAAAATGATAACAAAGGTTTTGAAACAACTGAAAACCTTTCTATTGCAATTCCAGATAATATGGGTGTTGACGAAACTGACATTTACGATTTTGATTTAATTAATAAGGTTAAAACAGCCCTCAAGGAATGGAGAAGCGGATGGAAAGAAAAATATGATTTTAGCGGAGACGAAATAGAAATTGAAAATTACATTGAAAAGCAGTCAAAAATTTTTATCAGTGATAAGAAAATTGCTATAAATGTAAAGATATCAGTGCTTTTGGATTTATCAAGTAGTATCGAGGACAATGAAATAGAATATAAAAAAGCCACAGTAGCGCTATGTGAGGGTTTAGAATATTTAGGAATAAAGTTTTCTATTTATGCTTTTAATACTGAATCTAGAATGGTTAAATGCTGGGTTATTAAACCCCCCACGGCAAGATGGGGATCCATTTATGCAAGAAGACTAATGCAAGTAAAACCAGTAGGAGGAACTCCTCTGGCAGAAATTTATAAGATACTTCAGCCAAGTATTAGTGCCTTCAAACCAGATATTTTCGTTACACTTACAGACGGCGAACCGTCGGATATGGATGCGGTGCGTTCGGTCGTATTGTCATATAAAAGAAGTGGTGTAGAAATGATTGCCATCGGGTTGGGCTCGGACTTGGGAGATGCGATAGCAATTGGTCATAATTTAAAATACCTTAACTATCAAAGGATTCTGACTTTATCAAAAAAGAGGTTGCAGGATTTACCCAAAAAAGTATTGGGACTTTTAACTACAAATTGATATAGCCTATAATAGCGCACCAAAATTACAAAAAATAAATTAAAACGCTAGATCGGGGTTATCTTTTTCTAGTTTTTTCCAATCAGACAGGAATAAGTCTAGGCCCTTGTCTGTCAAAGGATGGCGTATCATCTTATCTAGAATGTCTGGCGGCAGTGTAACGACGTCTGCCCCCATTTTTGCGACTTCAATCACATGCAATGGATGACGAACACTAGCCACCAATAACTGAGTTGGGATATCATAGCTAGCAAATATTTGAACAATTTCGCTTATCAGATTCAGGCCCTCAGATCCAATGTCATCTAACCTACCGATAAACGGACTTACATAGGTAGCGCCGGCTTTTGCTGCTAATAACGCTTGATTTGCAGAAAAAATCAGGGTCACATTAGTTTTTATGCCCTGTTTAGTTAGTGCATGCACAACTTTTAGACCATCCATGGTCATAGGAATCTTTACAACCACGTTTTCCCCATACTTTGCTAATTTCAGCGACTCTTCCATCATCTTATCAAAGTCAATAGCAACTACCTCAAGACTAACCGGCCCCTTCATAATTTCTACGATTTTCTTCATGGTCATTATGGGATTACCCTTTTCTTTTGAAAGTAAAGTTGGATTAGTAGTTATACCGTCCACTACTCCTAATTCATTGTATTTTTCTATAGATTCAACATTAGCAGTATCTAGGAAGATTTTCATTTTTTTTCACTCCTTTTTAGGGCAACCACATTCTTTACTATTTCCCCTGGGGACAAGCCATATTTATCCAAGAGTGAATCGATTTCTTCGTCTCTTGCAGACTCACCGTATCTGTCTTTAATACCTATCTTTCTTACAAAAGTAGGGCATATTTCAGAGGTCACTTCTGAAATTGCAGACCCTAGTCCCCCCACTATGTTATGCTCTTCTACGGAAGCCAATGAGCCTGTTTCCTTGGTACATTTGTAAATCAATTCTGAGTCTATTGGTTTAATAGAGTACATATCTATAATCCTACAAGAAATGTTATGATCCTTTTTCAAAATGTCGCTTGCCTTCAGCGAGGCTGAAACCATCGTTCCACATGAAAATAAACTAATATCGTTACCATCTTTTATTATTGTTCCTTTTCCAATTTCAAGGTCAGATCCCTCGGAATAGATTTCCTCAGTTGATGGACGGGCCAACCTTACATAGAAGGGACCGGGAATATGCACTATTTTTTCTAACAGTTTTTTGACTGAAATTGCATCGGCAGGTACCAAGACTCTCATATTTGGTAAAGATCTCATAATAGAGATATCCTCGATTTGTTGATGAGATGCTCCATCGGGTCCCACAGATAAGCCTGCGTGAGATACCACAATTTTCACGTTTAGGTTGGGATAGCAAATCGCATTCCTAATCTGATCTAGACATCTACCCGGAATAAAAGCAGCATAGGTACTCGCAAAAGATATTTTACCTGCGATAGCAAGCCCAGCTGCGATTGAAACTAAATTAGCTTCGGCAATTCCAACATTAAAGAGTCTATCAGGATATTTTTCGCCGAATTTTTTAGTTTTGAGCGAATCCGTGGTGTCTCCCCCTACGCATACTAAATTAGGATACTCTTTCCCTAAATTTACAAGGCTATCCCCGTATGCAGAACGCATATCAGAAAATTTAAATTCGCTAGTAGTCAAAGGGTTCAATTCATATTTCACCATTATACATTATATCTTTTTTTTCTATACCAAACATTTTTGCACCCTCTTCATTAGTGTTCAATTATCTCGATAAATTAAATTGTTCTATTATGTTCCGACGACCCTTAATCCAATCTTCTTCAAGATTTAGAAACTGGGATTCATCGAGCAAACTCTTCTCTAAATAAGAATCGAGTAAGAACTTGGTTTCCCTAATTCGCTTGTCAACATCGTTATGACCAAATATTGCATTTCCCATTACAAATATTCTACAACCCGCATCAAAGCACTGAGTTATCGTTGACTGATCTATCCCACCATCAGCCTCGAAATAGCCCTTAAATCCCTGCTCTCTTAGGAGAGGGATAATCTTTTTCATTTTAGGTAAAACTTCTGGAATGAATTTTTGACCTGCAAAACCTGGATTTACAGACATAATTATTATTACATCAAGATTATCAAGATGGGAGAAAATCCATTGGGGCAATTGGGTGCCAGGATTTACAGCTAATCCCGGGCTAACACCACTTGATAGTAGTTTAGAATTGATCCTTTCAAATTCTTGTTCGTTACCACAAGTCTCTGCATGAACAGTTATAATATCACAGCCGGCATCGATATACTGATCCAAGACGGAGACAGGATTTTGGATCATTAGATGAGCATCAAATGGCAATTTCGTCGTACCGCGTAATTTTTTGATAGCGTCAAAGAAAAAGGTGGAGTTTGGAACAAATTTCCCATCCATCACGTCTAGATGTATCATATCTGCACCGTATCGCTCCGCTGTTGCTATTTTTTGTTTCAAGCTCTCCTCACTGATTCCATCCGCTCCTGCTATAATTGAGGGGGAAATCAAATACTCACCTTCCAGTTCCCTTACTAACAACGGTAAGTGTTTTTTTGAAGGGGCTTTCCCGTGCCATTGAGGATTGTTAGCCATGTGCTTTATCCCGTTGCCTTTCACAGTGTTTGCTATTATGATCTTGGGCTTATCGGTAGGTCTTTTTAAAAGTTCTGGAATCAACTGTTCAATCTTATGACCATTGATCTCAACCACTTCCCAATTAAAAGAAAGCCATTTTTCTTTGATAGGGTCAATGGGCATAATCTCCTCGGTAAATCCATCTTGCTGAATCTTGTTCCTATCTAAGATTGCAATAAGGTTATTAAGTTTGAATTTTGCAGCAGCCATTGATGCTTCCCAGACTTGACCTTCATTGGTTTCACCATCACCTAGGAGACAATACACCATATTATCTCGCTTGTCAAGCTTATTAGCAAGGCATATTCCAATTGATACAGACAGACCTATACCTTCAGACCCCCCAGAGTATTCAATTCCAGGTACACTGTGGTGCTTTTGCATTTCGCTATATCTTACAGGATGACCCTGCAAACGCGAATTTAGTTTTCGCAAGGTCTTAATTTCTTCCTTGGGGAAAGATCCGACAAGGGATAAAGTAGCATAATATCCCGGTGCCGAATGTGCCTTTGAATTAATGAAATAATCTCGATTAGGATTAGAAGGATGTATTATATCATTTTTCATTATCTGAAAATAAAGACATCCCATAATCTCTGCAGCTGAAAAGGATGCCCCAGGATGTCCAGATCCTGCTTCTGCAATGCCTGTCAAGGCTAGAGTACGTAATTCTTTAAGTTTTTCCTTTAATTTCAAATATCTATTTATGTTGTACATATTATCATCAGACCCTTCATTTTTGTCTTGCCCACCACTCCATTTCAAACATCTCTGTATAATTGTTTTCAAATATCAAATAGATAAAAAGGTAGCTTCATTTTCAAAACGATTTTACAATTTTGTTCCAATACTAGACAAAATCGATTCCATATCGCTCATTGTAAGACCTACTCCCATTTTGGCATCTTTACGATCCTTGATTCTATTTTTAGAGAAGGCGATTAAAGTCGGGACTGCGTTGATGCCATATTTATCCCACAATGGGTTTTCATCCTCATTTAGTTTTACACCGCCAACAAGTATTTTCTTATCGCTCAAGGTTTTAACTGAATTCTCGAATATAGGTATAAACCTTTTACAATAAAGGCACCAATCAGCGTAAAACAAAATTAAGGAATTTACACTGCTTGTGGCAAAGTCAAGTTCTTCCAGACCAAAGTCTTTCATACTATAATATCATAGAATAATGGTAAAAAGGGTTTACAAAAAAACAGGGCCCGGTCCTTTTCGAATTGCTACTGTTTCGTTGTTTGTTGTTTTCCGTTTGTTTGTTGGTTTTTGTTTGGTAGGTTTATTCTTGGTTGTAGATTATTTTATTTAGATAAAAAACCCAACATCAAAAAACTATATTCATATGCTAAGAGAAAAAAAGAATATAACAAAAAATGATCAAAGTTTGATCTCATAAATGTAGTCAGATACGTGCTATGTCATCAGCGTAGGTCTATGTTCTTTATCCAATGTTAATCAATTAAGTAAAAAGATGGAAAACTGCCTGGGCAGTTTTTTCTTAAAAATGCAACTTGTTATCCAAAACCAAGTGTATTTCTTTTTGTTTGTTATCTTAATGGTTTACCAAACTCATCATTATCTAGTGCGCCTTTGAATACCTTATCATAGCATGCTTCTGCGTTGTCTATTGAGAAAGTACCATTATGGTTTGCTGCCCGTGTAACGCAATTAAAATACCTAGTCAATGCATTTGCTGGTTCTATGACCATCAATTGTGCTAATATCAATAGTGAAAAAGCAATGCAGGATACTTTTAAAGCAATTTTTAGGTTTTGATTAATGAACATTTCCGATTATTCGTCTCCGAAATCGAAATCTTCGTTAGATGCATCGCCGTCGCCAACTCTATCACTATCAGAATCGTCCCCATCATTATATGGAGCACTTCCTAGAAGAATTTCATCATAGCAGCTTTTCACTTCGTGTTTGGTTGGTTCTTTTTCAAAGTATGAATCCTCCTCAACCCCCTTGCTTAAATCTATTTTCTCATCAATGCAGTCATAAAATTGTGGTAACCCGCTGTCTAAGGTTTGGTTTCCACTGTTAATTTCTATCAGATCTACGGCCTGAGAGTACACCTTGTCCATTTGCAACGGGGTTCCTGCGATACTTGAACCTGTAATCATAAAAGCTGAAAATAATAATGAATTTATCAAGAGATATTTCATCCTACAAAAAGTTCAAAATAAGTTATTTAACCCATTCTACAAAATACTCCAATGGATTTCTCAAGAACAAAGTGTGTATGGTATTTCAAATGCTAATCAAATCTACCTTCGCAAATTGAGGATTGGAAATATTTGACTACAATAATACAAAGCAAAATGTTTTTTAAATTAAAGAATTTTTAATAGGTCGCAAACCTTCTAGAAATTTACTTTTGGTTAGATAACAATCCTTCAATGCTAATTTTCGAAGGATGAATGCAGTTTTGAACATGTTGCCAATAGGCGCTGATTGGTTTGGGCAGGATAAAAAAACTCTCTTACTCTGTAGGTTTTTCCACTAATACAATCTTTTAAGATTAAATAGATAATTAGAATTTATATTTATATTTATATTATGACTCGCTTAATCAATTATAAGGATAATCTTTTAGAAAAATAAATCGTAATAAAGTATAGAATATAAGTATAATCAAGACAATATTGTCATATTGATTTTTTTGTCCAAAACGAAATGTATATTGTTAATTCTTGTGTTTTTTACAAGTTTAGTGATCATCCATTTCCCACAAGCCTATGGCCAAAATCAAAGCTTAGAACAGCATTTAGGCTTGTTTGGTAATGGGAATAACTCATTGTTAAATGATATTTTTAATAAAGTAAAAGATTCTGTCGTTCAAATAAGTACTGAATATCAACCTCTAGACCCTTCAAATCGGCCATATGACTCGACAGCCAATAATCCATACACAGTGAAGTTTGGGTCGGGGTTTATTTTTGACAAATCAGGCATCATAATAACGAATTACCATGTTGTCAGTTCTGCAACCAACATAATTGTTACATTCAACGATGGTAACAGTTATACCGCTAAGGTGGTTGGAGTAGATCCTTATGGCGATATATCGATCCTGAAACTAGATAATCCGGTGGGTGAAAAATTGATTCCAGTAACGTTATCAAACTCTTCATCCTTAAAGGTTGGCGATCCGGTCCTAGCCATTGGTAACCCATATGGTCTTGATAATACTCTAACATTTGGTATTGTTAGTCAAATTGGTAGATTGTTGCCAAACTCAGACTTGGGTTACTCAATTCCCAATGTTATTCAGACTGATGCTGCTATTAATCCAGGAAATTCAGGGGGACCCCTAATAGATCTTGATGGTAAAGTCGTAGGAATGAACACCGCGATATTTTCAAATACAGGGGCTTACACAGGAGTTGGATTTTCAATTCCTTCCAATGATATCATTAGAATAATCCCTTCCTTGATAAAAACAGGTACATACGAGCATCCTTGGTTAGGCATATCAGGATCAAAGTTATCACCCACTTTAGCTGAAGTGTTTGGTTTACCTCTTAATTACAAAGGTGTATTAATTGAGGATGTGGTTCCTGACGGACCGGCAGACAAAGCAGGATTGAAAGGAATGTTGATTCAAGGAAACAGATTTGGAGAACAACAAATACTAGATAAAGACATCATAATTGCTATAGACAGTCATGCTGTTTCAAGAATTGATGATATAATTTCCTATTTAGACATTAACAAGAAAGTAGGAGACAAAGTGAATTTGACCGTTAACCGTAATGGTCAGATTATAAATCTTGTTGCAACTTTAGAAGCTAGACCGAATTTACCTTTGCAGGAAATTCAATCACAATCTGATCCCAATTATGACGACTCCCAGCCTTATACCCCGTTCCCAAATTTTAAACTACCCCCACTCCCAGAGTTTAAACTTCCAGATTTGCCCAACTTTAACATCCCTGGTTTGTGAGATAGGAGGTAAAATCATTTCCACTCTGTTCTTTTGTAATAATTATTTTGTTGTGGAACAAAGCAATCATTGATTAACTACTTCAAGGAGAATTGCTTTGCATGAGGCCCAGTAATCAAAAGTAAGGAAGGATAATTTGATTTAGATTTATAAACTTTCATTTCTTTAATTTACAATGAATAAATGTCTGTGCAGGAAAACGCTTCGATTCCGCTTGTTAATATAAACAATGTAAGCTTCAGAAATGACTCGGAAGTTATTTTGGATAATATATCCTTTGAAATAGACAGGGGAGATTTCTTAGGAATTATTGGACCAAATGGCGCAGGTAAGACTACACTTTTTAAGTGTCTGCTAGGTTTAAACAAAGAGTATACTGGCAGCATAAGATTGTTTGATAAAGATATCAGAAATCATTCAAAAGAGATTTACAAAAAGATAGGATACATCCCTCAATCAAACAGTTTTGATCCCAGGTTTCCTGCTACAGTAAGGGAAATAATCCAATTAGGTTCTGTTGGTGGGAAGGCCTTTGATGAAAAAAAGGTTAAAGAATTGATAGAATTGACAGGTATAACTGAATATCTTAATAAAAGAATAGGTGACCTGTCAGGAGGGCAACAACAAAGAGTCATGATAACTAAAGCACTTATTCATGATCCAGAATTGCTGATTCTGGACGAGCCGGATACGGCCATAGATGCAGCCGTATTGAAGTTATTCTACAAACTTTTGACAAAACTGAACAAGGAAAGAAAAATTACTATCATTTGGTCTTCACATGATCTAGATGCGGTGAGTTTGCTTTCAAATAAAGTGGCCTGTCTTTACCGGAAACTTTTTTTTCATGGAACTTCAGAAGATTTTTTTAGTAATGAGAGTAATCTCAAGACATTTGCAGAATCATCTATGCATATCCACATAAAAAGCCATTCGCATTAATCTTTCTAATTCTTGTTTTTACGTTTGGCTTTCTTTGGAATTGCATTATGATAACATAAGACAAGACAGAACGAGGCCTGCAAAATGGCTTGATATTTGCAAGTATTTCTACTTTTTATTTGTCTTTTTGATATAGAAATACAGAATTTACTCATATTGTAACATATGTAACAAAAAAAGTGTTCAGCTAATATTTGTGAGTAGACATTAAAGATATCAAGTTAAAACATCCCTATGGATATCAAAGTTATACTATGGATATACGAAAATTCTTTAGATTAGTTGAACCAGCCCTCTAATCGATAGGCAGAAATTTAGCGAGTTCATAAAAAAATAAATTATAATGATTTTTTAAAGCAAGCCCATGAAGCAGAATTTGGCGACCCGGCCGATGATGATAATCTTGCTGGCAAATTCTGGCAACGAACCAAGATAAAAGACATAATAACAAATTTACATTTATGATATAGGGATTTACAATAGAATTGAAAGAAAATGAAGCTTTTGAAAACAAACCGAGTAAAACGAGAAGCATAACCTTTAGACTCGAAAGCTCAGTTATAGAAGAATTACAGTTTGAAGCTGATTACAGAGAAACATCATTGAATGTACTAATTAATCAGATTTTACGGAGATACTCCAACTGGGAAAGATATGAGAATAAAATTGGAATGATCCCAATTCCCAAGATAATATTATCTAGTGTGATGGACCAAGTAATTAGAACAGGTTCTGAAAATGGAATCGACGATATTTCAAAATTCAAGGAATCTTTAGTAAAAGAGCTTTCACAAATAGCCTTCAACTTCTTAAAGGACTCTGTGCTTCTTATAAAGAAAAATTATAACTTATTTTCAGTCTTAGAAGTACTTGAACAGTATATGAAGGTAATAGGAATAAATTCCGATCACAGAATCGAAGAAGATGGAAAACACGTTTACGTTATACAACATAAATTAGGAGAAGTGTGGTCCTTGTTCATCAAGGAATTCCTAATCCTTGTATTTGAAAATTTAGGAAAAGTTAAGGTAGACATATCAAGTACACCTAACACAACCGTTGCAAAGGTTTTCCTTAATTCCTGAAACTTTAGAAATAGAAATAAAGATTTTTCGTACCATCTATCCTCACCATTAGAGTAGTTATGATCTTTAAGTAAAAAAATCTATTATACCTCGATTTGCAGGCTCTTGTTTCCGCTCTTGCACTTGCTCTTGCACTTGCTCATGCTGTTGCCGTATTCTCTCTCCAGCACACCTGAACATTTTACAAATGTCAAGTAATAATGTTCAGATCATATCACACAACAGCCCGGTCGATTGAAACAGTCCGAACCTGACCTTTGCAAATCATTTATCAAAGATATACGATGTGAAAATCTTGAGATAAGCAAGACATTTGCTAGTAATGACATTTTGATTTTTATAGGATAAGATTTTAAAAAAAATCATTGGTTTGGAGGGCGTACTACCTTATCAAGAAAGACAATTATCTGAAAATTTCTATATTATTAATCTGTATATTTTCAGTTTTCGCAATAATATTAAACATTGAAGGGAGCAACTGTATTATGAAAATCAATTCTTCACCCCTAATCAGCAATAGTTCCAGTGGAGTTGAAGTGGATAATAATAGCGATTTTAAGAGTCAACAAGCAGAGGAAAACCAGCAATTAAGACAACAACAACAGCAGCAAGGAGAGCAGCAACAGGATGCGGCGACGGATACACAATCTCAGGAGGCTTTGATAGAGCAGCAGTCCTATGAACTCCGAAAATATTGCTTCTTGGTGACAAATCTGTATGTATACTCCCTGTTTGGCGTGGTAATAGGTTTCATAATACTAGTGCTCTGGTATGTGAGATACAAAAAAATTTGGTCTGGGAAGAAAAATGGCCCAACCAATTGACCGATTTGAAAACAAAGAATGTCGAGTTATTTGCATAGATTTTTAAATAAATAAAAACTAATTTCACACAAAGATTGTCTCGCGCAGATTCTATTCTAAAATTGGTTAAGAGCTCATATACTACATCGCCCACGTATAAGCAGGCCACTTTTTTCGGAGTGCCACATAACTACAAGGATATAAAGACGCTAAGAGACCTTTTAGAAATCAATTACAAGTATCAGCCGGTAAAGAATCAATTAAGACAAAACCTTATTGCTAAAATCAAGAATAATGAAAATCCATTCGTAGGGATTATTGGGTTTAATGATACAGTTATCCCAGCCATAAAGAGAGCACTCTTGGCAGGACATGATATATTGTTTGTAGGACACATTGGTCAAGGAAAAACCAAACTCGCTGAATTAATTTCAGAGAATCTCTTATCACCCATCCCCATAGTGGAAGGAACTTTGACTAATGATATTCCTACCGAAATGCCTTATACCCATCTTGTCGATTTGTTAAATGGGAAGGCAATTGACAAAATGCTTCCAGAATTTTATGTTTCAAAGGACTGTGAGGAAATAATCAAGAATAATGGCTTGGACACCAAAATAAAATGGCTAGACGGCAAACAAAGATACAGATACATACTGGCAACTCCCGATATTTCTGTTAAAGATCTGGTGGGCCAGATTGATGTTGTTAAGATTATAAAAAAGGGTATTGAAGTTTTTGATATAGATTCTTATTCGCCTGGATATTTACTTCAGGCCAGATATGGAATTTTATGTCTTGATGAGTTACCAGTTCTAGATCCCCGAAAACAAGTAACGCTGCTTAGCGTACTACAAGAAGGAAGATTTACCACGGGTGCGTACCCAGTATTTTTCAAGCCGGATGTAAAAATCATTGCAACGGCAAATCCTATAGATTACACTCATTCTGGAAAGATAATAGAACCATTAGCCGATCGTTTAAAAAGCCATATTGAGACACATTACCCCAATACGATTGATGATGAAACTTTAATTTTATTACAGGAAATGGACATGCTAAGTAGAGATCAAACTTTTTTGCCAATTTTTATGTTAAAGACAATTACCAGAATCTTCCAAAAGATTAGAAGCCATCCAGATATCAATAGTGACAGAGGAGTAAGTGTACGGTCCACCATTCACTCCCTAGAAGCAATCATAGGTGAAGTAGAGAGGGTTCGTTCATTGATAAATAATGTCAAAACAATTCCAAGATTTTCCGATCTGCAATGCATATTCCAATCTTCAAAGTTTGAACTAGATGAAATAGAAGATACAACAGAAAATAAGACGCTATTTCTAAATAATGTAATCAATGAAGTTATACAAGAGACTTGCTTACATTTTTTTAACGAATTCTTCAAACCCCAAGAACTAATATCCATTAAAAATGAATTTAGAAACAAATCATTCGTAGTAGTTCAAAATCAATATCAAAACGCTTCATCTGCGCAATCAGTAGATTATGTAGGAGGAGCGGACTTGGCAAAAGATTCTAGGACTAGTTCGTACTTGTATGCAGATCAGCTGAAACACCTTCCGGTGATATCCAAGACAATAAGAGGCGTAATCGCTAAAATAAAACAAGAACAAAATTACTTTGTTCAAAAGGCTCGTCAAAATCAGATTGACAAGAATCTCCAATATATTCAGTTTGAAAGCGTATGGAACGATAAGGAAAATATTAATGAAGAACTTTTAGCAACCTCATCTGAGCTACTCTTTGAATATTTAAGATTTAGTTCCCCACCAATTCTGGATAAAAGAGAAGACAGGTTCGAAATTAGAGAATAAACAAGTTGATAGGGTCAGAAGATAAGCTCAATAACAACAGGATTAGTACTGATGATAGTAACATCAATACTATCATTAACGTCCAAAGCAATAATGACAAGGACCAATCAGTTCAAAACAAGAAAATAATGCATGAGAAACGAATCACCTATTTTTCAAAGCCCTTTGTAAATGATGGCAACGAGGAGAACAGTAACAGCTCTGAGAAAAATTTAGGAAATAACCAAAGTAATATTTCCCTACAAGGACAACAGCAACCCTCTCTTGACCAGGATAAAGTTCGAGCAAGAAACAACCTGTTAAGGCAGTTTTTTCCAGATATATTAAAGGCAATAGGCAACAAAGCCATTAAAGATAGTCCTCCCACTCTTAAAGAACTAGAATCATATCTTCAAAATTACTTTAATGAACTACAAAAGAGAAATGTTAGTGGCGAAAACGCAAAGGATCAAGACGATATATCAAAATCCAATAACCCTAATTCATCAAGCCAAGAAAATAACATCAAAGGACGCGATAAAGCACATTATTTAAAGGGGCAAGATGAACCGGCTGGTTCAGTCACCACAGTTAATCAGAAAAACTACAGACTAAATTTTAATTTTAATGAGGATACATTTTCGGGTAATAATCTTCCAATTGTTACTGAATTGATTAGGAAAGGATATCTAGTTGATTCAGATAAATGGTTAAACAAAAAAGGATTTCTAAAAATAGGACAGCAGATACTTACAGAGATCATAAAGTCTTTAAAGACGGATAAAATAGGCATGCATGAAACAAAGTTTGCTGGATACGGAAGTATGGTCCAAGAGACTTCCAAAAAGTACCAGGTACGGAAATGAGATTTCCAACATCAACATCAACGCAACTATAAGGAATTTTGTGGAAAGATACTTTGATGAGGATCATCATCATCTCCGTGATCATCATCATAGCCAAGGCGATGATATCCTTCATAACAGAATTGAGTTTCCACTAGACATTTCGTATGAAGATATAGAGATATATGATACTCTAGAAGAAATTCAGGTTGCCACTGTTTATTGTATCGACTTGAGCTCAACAATGAAATATTCATCGATGTACAATGACCTTAGCAGGATAGAGGCTTCAAAGCGTGCGTTATGGAGCTTGTTTATATTAAACAAGAAGTTTTTTCCACTAGACTCAATTCATACTATTGGATTTGGATCCATAGCATCACGGATTGACCCTATGGATATACCTTTTTTAAGAACATTTGAACCCAATGCAGATTTTCTACACTACACAAACTACCAATCGGCATACAGATTCGCAAAACGCATTTTGAAAAAGGATGGAGCCAAAAACAAGAGGATCGTAATGATAACAGACGGCCATCCCAGTGCATGTTTTATAGATAGCAAAAACGAGAAAGATAAGATAATGAAACAAAGGCCATATTCCCATTTTTATATGCCTGATAAAGAAAGAATAGGATCGCAGAATTCAGAGAATAATAGGATAAAATTCGATATTCACGATAAACCAACCGTATATTTGTGCTACAGGTACAGGCAGATTGACCAGTACATTGGAGAACAAACAATTAAAGAAGCAAAGAAATTGAAAAAAGATGGTATAGATCTCGATACAATAATGGTAAGCGAGGAGGATACTTTACTGGACTTTGTTAACGAACTGGCTAAATCAGTTGATGGAAAATCTATATATATTAGCCCTAGAGATATCGACAGGGTTCTGATTAATGATTATTTATCAAACAAAAAGAAAATGATAATAAAGTAGGAAAGGATTGCTAACTTTATTCTTACTCTCTCTTTCTTTCTTTCTCTCTACTGTTGTATCAGAGCAAAATATAAGGTCTTATCCACTAGACCATATTTTGTACTAGTTACTGCCACCCTGCAAGAGTTCCAGCATTTTTAATATATCGACTAACCCTGTATCGTTACTTTGTAAATTTGGCATCATAAAAGAGTGTGAAGAGTTATTTCCAAACGAACCATTGTTAAAGAAACCAAGACCGGTATCATTTCCTTCGTCACTACCACTACCATTACCAATGACTCCACCGCTGCTACCAATACCACCACCACCAAATAAGGCTTCAAAAGGGTTAAACATTGTGGTATCATTAGGTGCAGTGCTATTATTGGGTTGGTTTAAAAACATTTGGTTTAGAAATGAGGTATCAGATTCATTAGGTGGAAAAAAAGAAGAAAATGGCAAGTCGCTAAATGAAGAGGAGGAGGGGGAAGGCGACTCTAGGGAAGAAAATGGAGAATTTGAAGAAGGAGAAGCAAGCATTGCAAATGGACCCAATAACTGCCTAAATTCTGAGAGGTTAAAGTCACTAGTTGAATTCTTTGAGAAATCAAGAATCTTTGCAAGGTCGGAAATTGAACTCTCATTATTTAACAGAGAATTACCCATGTCAAAAGATGGATGAGAAAAGGATCCTCCACTGCAAAGATCTGCTAGAAGTTGTATGCTACAGATGCTTTGCAAATTAATAGGAGGGATAGAATTCATTATGGAAGACAGGTTTAGAGTATTTCCGGAAGCGGAATTGCTTAGGAGATTTTCTAGTATATTTTGAGGCGAGTCGTTTATCGCTGATTTATTAAATATTCCTGAAGAAGAATTATCATCAAAGTCGCTTAAATTTAAAGAAGACAAAATACCTTGTAGCATTGGTACTTTTTCTTTGAGCAAGGCTAGTCCTGTTGAATTAGTCAGTAGTTTTATAGAGTCTGCTAATTTGTTTGAATCAATATTAAAGGAATAAATCATCTTGTTAGCGATTGGGAGAGAATTCTGATAGTCAGAAGTATTTACCTCGTAGCTTACTGAATATAGTTTATCATTTACTATAATCCCATATTCAGTAGTGTCAAGTGTCTCATTACCAGAATAACTTCTTGTTACCAATTTATAAGCTGGATGGCCTGCCAGTAATGAATCAGTTGAAGCTTCGACTATAGTAACATCTTGGTCATCTTCTTGAACAGCATTTGTACGGTCTTCTAAATATGAACTTATATTATCAGGAGAATAGAAAACTGGGGGATAGAAGGTTTGAACGTAAACTTCAAACAATGAAATAAATGTCTCGGGAGACAATCCTGAATCATCATCATAAGCTGGGAAAAAGCTTACCTGTTTAACTGTATCATTAGAATTGCTTTCGTCAATTAAGAAGGTAGAAGGATATTTTAATGAAACTCCTACCTCATCATTTTCATAATTATTAAAAATTATACTATTATTGCTATTTGAAACAGAATTTGCCAATGTTGCTACAGATTCTTGTGCAAATACCAAAATTGAGTTATTATTATTACCATTCAGCATATTTGTATTGAACATAGCCCCAAATAATGAAACCACAAATGTCAAAACAAAAAGAGATGATGAAAAAATAATCACATTTTTACTCTTGCTCATCAATGGGTATTGAGTTAACACACATATAAAATATTTTTCTGCACAAAATCACAAATCCCGTTTAGAAATCATAACTATTTAAAATATGCAGATAAATAATAAGGATGAGAAGTATGAGAAGGAGAAGGAGGATGAATACAAAGAATGTCAGATAAGAAAAATAATTTTAATACAGATATAACCGATGAAGATGAGCTAGATGAAATAAAAAAAATTGCAGAGATGTTAAATCCGGATGAAAGAATATTGGTAGTTGCCAAACAGTCAAGATTTAAACCTGGTGGATCTCAACTTTCACCCAATGTAGTTTATGCAACTGATAGGAGAATCATTCTAAGAGACCCTAGTATGCTTGGCCTAAAGCAAGATATAATTGATATTCCGTACAACGTTATTACAAACGCCAAAATAGAAAAAGGCTTACTGTCGGCATCAGTAATCTTTAATGCTCCAGGATTGTTTAACCCAAATATTCCCGGTAGGATGCCTTGGATAAAGAGGCTAGAAACAGATGAACATGGAGAAAATGGGGTTATCGATGCTATTCCCAAGCAAAAGGCAGAAGATTTGATAGAGGTTATCCGTAACGGCATTACCCAGATAAGATCTCCCGGTTACCCTTCAGCTGGACATAATAATGTAAGCCATATTCCTCAGCACCAGGGCCATGTTTCCCACGCCGATGAGCTAAAGAAACTTGCTGATTTGAGGGAAAAGGGTGTAATTTCAGAGGAAGAATTCAAAAGGATGAAGGAAAAAATTATAGGAAAGGAGTAGATTATTCAACTAAAATAAAACACAATTTGTTGGTTAGGTCTGAAAAGGCCATACACAAAGAACTTTTCTTTTTACCATGTGTTTATTTACTTAAATTGCTTAGACTATAGAATGTTACAAATCGAAATGACACGATAAAACCAGGCAAGTTTTTTTTTCGCACATATGGAATATTTTATAGCAAATAGGAAAGAACGTTTTGTGGTGTTGTTGTTTTATCTTTGTACCAATGGCCTTTTAAAGTACATTTGAGTATTATCCTTTAAATTGCTCAAGAGAGATAGAGATTTTAGAGAAACTCTCGCACATTTTTTAAGCAAAAAAACCAGTTTGTTTTTGTTTTTATCGATATCGGTCGCAAGTATAGCCATATATCCTTTTGTTATACCTCACCTTTCTCACCCTTCCATGATTTATCATATCATAATTCACATTATTAGTTTTGACGTGGCCCTTTTTCTAACAACAATTACGTTTGTAGCGTTCAAGAAGACAAAGAGTAAAAAAATACTCTTGACAGGTATAAGTTTTGGATTTTTGTTATTTGTGGAATTTTTGTATTTGTTACAGTCAAGTAGCCTTTTGGGAACATTCTACATACCTTTAATAGAGGTAGAATTTCAACATGTATTGTTATTGTTGATGTTGATATTGTTTGCTGCAGGGGTATTGAGGTTGGAAAAAAAATGAATCCAAGCACTGTTTTTGATGAAAACGAAGTAGAATCAAATGGAGACAACAGAAGCACAATACTAAAGATTATCAACTCCTTTCCAGGGATTAGGTATAGAGATATTTTAAGAGTAACAAATCTTAATAACGGCACTTTATCTCATCATTTGTCAATTCTTGAAAAAAGATCAATAATAAAGATTGGTCGAACAGAAAATAGTAACATTACTAGATATTTTCCAGCATCGACACCGTCTGATGAAACCCTGATTCTAAATTACCTGAAAATAAAAACCACCAAAAATATAATTTTGATGCTAACTGAAACCGATGGCGTTACCTTTAATGAGATTGTAAATCATATTAACAAAGCACCTTCTACTGCCTCATGGAATTTAAAAAGATTAGTCGATTCTAATATAGTCGAGAGAAAAAGAGGCGAAGACGTTTCATTATTTTTTCTTCATAATAAAGAATTGGTTATGAAGCTTGTGGGCCAAAATAATAAAACCTTACTTGATAGAAGTATTGATAATTATATATCAATTATAGACGAGCTTTAAGAAGATAATTATAGAATAATTTCGTGCTTAGGCCAAACTGACTTTATCCTGCCGTTCCCTCCCCAGAAGAGTACGGTACCTTACTATCTACAGCTCATAAACTATAACTGAAACTGGAAGACTTCAAACTAAAAAGACAACAGTAATATCTTTACAATACTTTACCTTTTACTTAATTCAATATGACTCACCCAACCTCAGCCGGTGACCCAGAGAAGGTCTATGAATCCAAAGATAAATTAGAATATCTTTTTGAGCTACAAAAGGCTTTGATAACTCAGGATTACAACAGTACAAAAACGCAAAGTTCTGAAAAGATTTCTGAAGATAATAACCCTGAAAATAAAATGAAGAAACTGTATGAAATGAAAGAACCATTTTCAGGTTATAAGATATTTATGATTTCGTCGGCTTTAATGCACGAAGCCGTAGAACTTCAGAGAGAAACAAATTGGAAATGGTGGAAGAAGGATAAAACCATAGATAATGAAAAACTTCAAGAGGAAATTGTAGACTTGTGGCATTTTTTAATACAGTTGTCAATTGAAGCCGGCTTTGAGCCCCAAACACTAATATCAAAATACATGGAAAAAAATAAAGAGAATACGGGGAGACAGCTCAGAGGCTATTAATAACAATAATTACGGCTAAAATAAAGAGGGCCAATCTTTCCTGTGGATTACCTTGTGGATTACCCTAAAATTTCTATTTCGTCGTATTGGTCCCTAACTGCCAAAACAAATAGATCTTCCTCAAATATTAGAAGCCAATCGCTTGTTCCTATAACGGGTAATTTCCTTACCAAAGTTTTTCCATCCTTTAGCGTGGTCCGGACATAAGCATGAGGAGGTAGCTCTGCATCCTTGTTTTTGACTCTAATAAGGTCGCTTTGCAGCTTAATACCTCTAGTTCCGGGTTGGATGTTTATTTTTCTAATGTTGCCATCCTTATCTTCTATTTTTGAAGTTACATAACTTTGGCCGATTTCAAAATCTAAACTAAACGATATTTTGATTACGCATGAACTACTTTGTGGAATTTCATTTTGCATGAGTTTAGATTCTTCATCAAAATACAGGGCATCACTCAATATTTGATAATCAGAGATTGTTATTTATTAAAACTTTTCATAAGTTACTAGGATTTAGAGATTTTTATATTTTGTATTAGTTAGTTGCTATAAATATTATTATTGCGACTGCCTTAATTCTCAATTCTGGGTAGATACTCTTTTATTACTTTCATTTTTATCTCGATTACAATTTCTCGTCGCTCTTGCCAATCTTAATATGAGATGAGATACGAGTATATACTGTATATAGAGGGCATGCAATATTCCAATATACCTGACGAAGATATCGTTATAAAGAATGTAACTTTTCAAGATATTCCCAAAATAATTGAATTACAAAAGGAATCATTTCCATCCATGCTAGAAGAAGGAAGTGTGTGGGGAAAGAGGCACCTCCAAAGTCACGTTGAAATATTTCCAGAAGGACAATTTTGTGTTGAATTTAAAAACAAGATTATAGGCTCGTCAAGTAGTTTAATAGTAAAGTTACCGTCAGAATACGAAGTTCATACGTTTAGTCAGGTGACCGGCAATAGTCTATTTACGACTCATGACCCTAATGGCGATTCATTGTATGGTGCTGACGTTTCAGTTCATCCGGATTTTCGTCGGTTAGGAATAGCGACTTTGCTGTACAACGCAAGAAAGGATCTTGCAATAAAGCGTAATCTAAGGCGAATAATTGCAGGCGGTAGGTTGATAAACTACTGTAAATATACCGAGAAATTATCTCCAGAAGAATATGTTCAATATGTTATAGATGAACAGATTTCCGACCAGGTGTTAACCTTTCAATTAAGAAATGATTTTAAATTCATAAAGATTCTTTCAAATTATATCAAGGATTCAAGATCTCTAAACTATGCAACATTTATTGAATGGTTAAATCCATATTATAAAAAGTGACTCAAACCATCATAGATTGCCATGTGCACGTTAATGGCTACGAGAGTTTGAAAAATTTACCTCTCAAAGACAGAATAGATTCGCTTTCAAACACAATGCAGTCAAACAACGTAGACCAGGCTATAATTATTTCATCGTATAAAATCAATGAAGAAAGACCCTCCACGGGAGAAATATTATCCGCCACTGAGAAAAATGATAGGATAAAGGTAGTGGCAGGATACTCGATTAGCAATCATGATGAAAATAGCATTAAAGAATATGAAGAATATCTTAAGAATGGTAAAATAAAAGGTTTGAAAATTTATCCCGGATACGAGCATTACTATCCGTATGATCCAAAATATCAGAAAATAATTGATTTATGCATAGAATATGATGTACCTCTAATGATACATACTGGAGATACATACACACCCAAAGGGAAAATTAGATTTGCTCATCCCATCAATGTTGATGATGTCGCAGTTGATAACCCGGAATTAAAGATCATTATTTGTCACTTGGGAAATCCTTGGTTTTTAGATTGTCAGGAGATAATTTATAAAAACAAAAATGTTTATGCGGATATATCTGGATTAGTTTTGGGAGACTTTACGGAATTTTATGAGAAATACTTGGTAGGCAAGATTACAGATTTTCTCAACTATGCTGGAGAACCAAAATATCTGTTATACGGGACTGATTGGCCGATATCAAGTATGAAATCTTATTTGAATTTTGTATCAAAATTGGACCTTAATCAACAGGAACGTGATTTGATCATGTTTAAAAATTCGCAAAGGTTGTTTAAATTATGATTTAGAAATGGTAATTATTGTCGGATGCAGCATCATGTTAAAAACTACAGTCATTGATCAGATATTCAAAATAGTAAACATATAATTAAGGATATCGCGATGCTTTTACTTTATTCAAACTGTACCAGTCAATAGATTTTTACATCGACATCTAGTGGAAAAATCATATGGCAAGTATCGATCGAATACTGTAATCACCACAATTCCTACTCCACTACAATCAAACAGATTATTATATCATGGATATGTCAAAAACAAATTTATTGTCAAAGTGTCTATAATGTTTCCACTAATAGGAAATAGGGAAAATTAATCTGCTAAATCGTGATGGCATGGTTGTTAAGTAACAGAATTCCATTTGAGAAATAAATTATTGCATTTAGTTACTGAGTAGGTCTCTTAACTTTTGACAATACCCTAATCTTTACGTTGTAAATTGGATCGCCGTTTTGTAAATAGATGTCTGATTTTGTAATGCCGGCGATTGTATTTTTCAATCTTACCCGTGTGTTATCATTTAGCAAATATTCATTCCACTTTTCAGAGGTCGTGGAGAAGGTTATCTCTTTTTTGTATGAAGATTCCATCTCTTCTTTTGTATGGAATTTCTTATGTGCCGGCCCAGTTGCTTTATCTGAAAAAATGAAAGACTGGATAGACTGAAAATTAAATTCATATTCTTTTGATTGGTCCATCTTTGATTTTTTCACGCCAGTCAACACTACTCTACTTTTGAGTTTTGTATCATCGCTTAGTAAGTATGAATCCCAATATTCCTTTATTAACTTAAAATCCAGTGTAACAAAATCACTCATCTAGATTAAATCTCATCAAAGCATATTTTAATCAATCCAACTAGAAACGGCCCCATATCTAGCCTTGATTTGAAAATCAAAAGAAAGAAAAGGTCGAACAAGTCAACTTAAGCATCCATAAATCAACTACCCCTGCTTATTCACAAACTCAGCCAGAAGATGACTTCAATAGCGATATCAAAAAACAAGAAAGTTTTTAAAATAAACGAATGTCAAAAATATATAAAATTTATTACCACAAATTCTTCATACCAAAGTATCTAAAAACTGAAATGGATTTGTATTCCATATTCTAAAAGATGAAAAGAAATACTGGTTATGAGTTTTTTATTATTTCTTTGACTGGATTTTCCGTGTTTTTGATATTGCTTCAATACTATTATGATCCTCTAGGTCAAGCTTTGATTGCACTATTTGTATTTGATTTTATTGTATCCATCATTTTGGCAATTGACTTTGCCATAAGAATAAAAAAGTCAAAACAAGGATTCAAATATTTCCTAACTCATTTGTACGAAATTCCCGCCTTAATCCCCTTGTACGCCTTAACATTGCTTCAAACAGACACGGTTTATGGGGCGGGTTTGAAGAGTGTAAGACTTATTCAGATTTTCAGGTTCATGCATATATTATCCAGAACCTTAATAATGATGGATGAAGTCAAAAATAGGCTTCTATATGTTATTTTACTCTCTGTGATTACAGTTACAGGCGGGGCATTTACCATGTATGTTGTAGAACATAATGCACCAGATTCAAGAATTACAAATCTTGGAGATTCTTTTTGGTGGGCGGTGGTTACAGTTACTACGGTTGGGTATGGTGATATATATCCGGTTACATTTGAAGGGAGGATAATTGGTACAGTTATAATGATTATTGGCATTGCAATTTTAGGTATATTAATTTCGACTATAGGAGCACAATTTTTAGAGTCAAAATTGAGAAATCAGCGCAAAAAGGAGGAAAACAATATCAAAATAATGATAAAGGACAAAATAGACAGATTGGAAGGGCTACAAAGTGAGGAAATTGTAACACTTTTAAACCTGATTTCCAATCTTCATGGGGAACTCAAGAATAGCAATATGAGTCAAGAGATAGGGTTCCCCTGTTCTAAATGCAATAATATAAATCCTGAAACGGCAATCTACTGTAATAGGTGCGGAAGTATTATAACCACTGGTAACCCATAGAAGGTATTAAAGGGCTGGTGGTTCAGCTTGGTACGAACGTTCGATTCGCAATCGAGAGATCGCGGGTTCAAATCCCGCCCAGTCCATTGTATTAGATCAAAAACTTTAGTCCAATTTCTAGGTGATAGTCCTTTATAGAATTAGATAATCGTTTCCCTAGTCTATAATTTACATTATAAATGTATTAGCTTTGAGATCTATCCATCGTATTCTAATACTTGGATAAGGTTGTCTATTCT
Source organism: uncultured Nitrososphaeraceae archaeon (assembly GCA_963759575.1). Taxonomy (GTDB): domain Archaea; phylum Thermoproteota; class Nitrososphaeria; order Nitrososphaerales; family Nitrososphaeraceae; genus Nitrosocosmicus. The sequence goes on from CAVWZU010000002.1 coordinate 684,256, forward strand.
TGGAATAGTGTTTAGGATAGCAAGTTGCTGAGTAGAAGTTGGTAAGTCAAGTATTGTAGATTGTAATTGAGATTTTATCATTGTAAGGTTGTTCACAACACTATCTGTACCGTTCATAGGACCTTTATCCAATATAGTTGTAATAGTTCTATTCAAGCTATTTAATTCCGGCACGTTTACTAATGATCTATTTTCTGACCCATAACTTGTTATGTTTGTAGTCGATAGGAATCTTATTACATTTTCAATTCCATTTAGAGTTCCTATGGACTTCGCAATCTTGTCATTATGAACATCGATTATACTCCTTTCATCTGCTGGATAATTTATTGTAACGTTATAGGGAACAACACTTCGCATGATAGACATATTACTGTTATCATTTGATAAGGGAACACGCCCAGGATAGTTACTTGGTGAAATGTATATCAAACTAGCCCAATCGTTTTGACCAACTAAGGTTTCATATTCGTCATCGCAATTTAGATCCAAATAAAAAGGAGAATGTCCGGATAAATCTCCATCTGTAAAATTATTGTTACCATTGTAGTCAACTGCAATTCCAGTCAAAACCTCATATGTAGAAGCTTCATGAGGAGGACAACTAATGAAAGTCATTAGACCCGGAGGTGAAGTTAAACCAATACCAAATGGCTCATATAGAGAATTTTCATTTATAGATCTTTGCGGCAGTCTTGAATAATCATAAGGTCTATCTGCGACGTTATCTGCAAATTGAAAATTTTTATTCATTACGCTTAGATAATTGGGTTTTTTATCGGTATTATCTGCCCCGCCATGATGTAAGCCTAAATTATGACCGAGTTCATGCATTAATGTTCCAGCTTGTTGATCGACAGATCCAACTGTATGATTAGTTTGATAATCTACCTCCCAACCTGGATATCCTAACGTAATTATGAATTCCATACCAGGGGTGCGAGGAGAATAACCCGAACTAGTTGCATTTGGGATTTGGGTGTGCGCAAACAAACCATAATGAAATACGTCCAGCTTCGCATTATTTATGTTATGGTAGTTTGTATCGTTCCTTTCCAGTGAATATCCGGAATAATTGTGTTTAATCCTGTAAAATTCATCAACAGTCAAGCCCTCCCTTTCAGGAATTTTTTCATCCACAAACACGTGCAGATTGATACCCATGTATCCATCAGGATTTGAAAGAGGAGCTTCACTAAATGCCCGTTTAATAACGTCTATCGCAGCCGGATACGGTTTGTGATTCTCCATGTAGTCTATTTCTAAAAAGATATCCCTATGATTAGGGTTGGCCCCTAGTGAAGGCAAATCTAAGTCGATTTCACCATCCCCATTATAATCAATTCCTCTAGATTCCCAGATGTTTAGCAGTCCATCATCATCTTTGTCACCTAGCAAAATTAAAGCAGACAAAATAGGGCTCTCAAAATTATAACTATTTAATAGCAAAAATAATCCCGAAATAATCAAAATAATGATGACGAGTATGCATGGCAATTCCGTTATTCTTCAATTGTGAATACAAATATTTAAATTGTATTATTTTTGCAATTATTCACAATCATATGAACTAGAGGAACCTTTCGCAATACCAATATATTGTTTAGTTACTATTTTTCCAATCACGATCCATTATATACCTCGGTTTGTATAATTTAATAGAATATCTGCGCAGTCAATATTCGAATACGGAGTCTTTCAATAATATATTTTCTTGTTGTACTAGTAAATATTAAATCATGACCAAGTGATCAGAAATCCAGATTATTCCACCTGTATTCCTCACAAGTCTAAACTAAATAAGTATACTATTTCTTGCTATTTTGAGTCGCAAATTCATTTACAATTTCGCTTACATAATTTCTTATGTCATTATCCGATAGAGAAGTCTCCACTCCCGTATCTCGTTCAATACTTTCCTGGAATTTTTTGGATACTTTCATAACTCGATTAGTTAATTCATTTAATGTATTTGCAATACCCAATTCGCCCAACAATTTAGATTCGTCCATAATGGATTTTTGGATCGTTGTTCTTAGAAGTGTATCTCCTGTTACAGAAATAACAGAATAATAAATGCCAACAAAAATCATAAAAAGTGAGAGTCCGATTACCGAAATCGCTGGGAGGCCAACAGGAGGATACGGCTCATTATATATAATCACAGTCAATGCAAGGTTTGAAATCATAAAACCAAATGCCGCAATTAGCATGAAACTTTTCACAGAATCATTCTTAATGTTTCTGGATATAATCCAGAATGGCATGAAAAGTAATATGCTGGTTATTAGATTTGGTAATCCATATCCCAAAATATAGACATAAACTAAGTCAATTTTATAATTTGCAGCGCCGTCAACCAATTTATCGGAAATCAGGAATATACTGAGAAATGAAATCAATGGCAAGCTAATTATGAACCAAAACCTAGCATATCCAATTCGCTTCGCATGATGGAACAGTAATATCGCTGAACTAATCCAATATAGGATAAATATCGAAATATTAGAAATTGTATAACCATTGTTAAATTTTTTTGGCAAACTGTCATCAGGAATTTCGGGATATGATGCATCAGACATGGCGTTTCTATCAATTGGCATGGTGAAGAGGACACTCTGGAAAAAAAGAATGGAGATAAAGATGCCTAAACTCCAGGCTCCAGAATCCTACTGCATACGACATGAGGAGGAATTTTCGATTTGAGTTGTACCAAAGAAAGAACTTTATGGCAAGGTAACCCATTATCAAGCAACCTATGCCCATGCTATCAGCAACCACAACCCTAATTATGTTTGAATTGTATGAAGAATAAACAACAATTTGAATTATAAGAAATGTTAACAGTAGAATAATGAAAATTTGATTATAAAGAAACACTTTTCCTAAAAGGTGTTGACTTTTTGATAAATGTGAAATTCTTCTACTTTTCTTGTCAATAAACTTCAAAACAAGAAGTGAAATCCATGAGACAATACTACTCATAATGACGAAAATCAGGATACCGGTCGGATCAGACATTTTTACTATATCTGATACTAAGTTAAAACATAAATCAGCCAAAACCAGACTGCAAAGAACAAAGGACAAAATTATGAATATTTTTAGAGAAAATACACCTTCATGTAATGACCTTGTTGTCAACTAATTATTTAAATGAGAAAACTACTTAATCTATTTTTAGTTGACACAAATCCAAGAAACAGAAAAAAAGTAGTTTCATATTAGCTTCATTGAATGAGACAATGAGCAACCCAGTCAATATGATGATAACAGAACAAGCAAATTGATTAATTGGATTAAACTAGTCCTATCATTCTTTGAATCTGAAATAAGTTAAAATTGAAGACCATATACGGTGTAAAAATTAGTAAATTACATCTTGTTACAGTTTGAATTTAATATTTTACCAGTGTTTTAATCCAAACAAATATGAGTATTTTGATATCCAGCATTGTTATAGATGTATTCTAATTTCAACAGATGATGATTTCAATGAGACCAAAATAGTGAAATCGTATGTCCCAAATTTAAAAAAGGTCTATGTTATATAATTAACCACATATTATTGAAATACAGTGAATTAATTTCCATAGTTTCGCAAGCTTGAAATTTTATATATAACCGTTATAAATAGCATTTAATGATTACAAACATTTTCATGATAATTGGAAGTGTAAGCCTAATTTTAGCAATACCGTTAATTCTGCCTTATGATACAATTTTAGGGGCAAACTATTCGAGTACGATCGGTTTTTCAAGTAGTGCTTTAACAAACAATACTCAACCAGTGGTCGAATTCAGAGATGCAGAGCAATTTCTTGACTATAAAGAACAGCTTATAGCTTCGGGGTCGGAATTTACAGAACCACTTTCGATAAGCAATATTCAAACTGGTAATGCAAGTGATTCTGTTACTGCTAGAAGTGGAGATCTTATATTTCAGGCGTGGGTGGGGGATGTCAATGGTAGTAAAAATATTTATTCAGCCATTAGTTTTGATAATGCGCGAAGTTTTACACTACCATTTAAGTTAAGCGTCAATAGTATAGGAGATTCTGTAAACCCGACTGTTGCGATAGTTAACAATACATTTTGGGCAGCTTGGGAGAATCATGCAAATGGAGTCCCGAACGTGATGAGTAGTTCAAGTATGGACAATGGCCAACATTTTATCGTATATTTTCAAACTAATGCGACTGGTTCCACTGATGTTGGTTCCATAATGGCGGCTATTAGTCCCGATTTAATATCCCCACCTACAATTGTTCAACCACTAAATGGTAATGAGACCGTTGTAACACAGAGTGGATGGCCACTATTGACATGGCTACAGACCAACATGACTGAGAACGGGCCCATCACTTTGGAATATGGGCACGGAAGGGCATGGTAGCATTTTTATACTTTCTTTTTTTACAATTCAAATTTAAAGAATAATGTTAGATCCTTTGACGCCCGTTTTCCGCAACTGACTATGAACCAAATACATACTAACTATTACTACAAGGCTAATAAGTATCCCAACTATAAAGACATCTAATACAACTAAGGCAAAATGAAGAATCATTGACACAAGGAACACAAAGGAAGCAATTACGGACAGTACTAGAATAGAATTACTTTTGGACATAATTTAAACGCAAATGATTATCATATAACCTTTTATTCAAAATATTACTAATATCAGATTGTGGCACCAGCTTGATATCATTATCTGCTACACTATTTACTGACATAAGGAAGAATTATTCAATCCAGGCGCTGTTCAAAATGTAAGGGAGTATATTAGTTCTCATTTGAGAAATATTATATTAAACTATGTTACAAGAAAAACTATAATTTCTCACCGACATGAGATTCCTGAGGATAATTGTATAGTTTGATTTCTTTTGACGAACTTTTGTTTTGACTTTTCCCTATGTATATAGTAAGATAAATACTCTATTCAGATTTATGACTATCAAGAATACTACTTCGGATATATCTTGATCCAATTATCAATCATTTTGTCAGAGAAGTCTTTAGATTTACATGAATTATTATATTAAAGAAACATATGAACAATCAATTTTTGGATTTCCTTTCTTCCCATGGGGTAGCCGATTTCGTAGAGTATTTGCAATTAAGGATTGCTCTTCCATCAATGAATGGATTCATAAAAATATCTGGAATGTGTAAATCATCTTAAGGGTTTTATTTATTTCATTATCTCATACATTCATACAATCCAAAGTCGTAAACCCCGAGTGACCGCTAGGTCATAGAATGGCCATGATACCTAGATACTTCACTCAAGATTTTTTTATCATCGTTACCTGAATTAGATGGTTATGTAAAACTGCAAGATCTAAATCCTCAATCCTCAATGCATTTCTTTGCCAGAACGATTTTATTATATTTAGTGGGATGTAATTTGAGTTCAAGGTAGTGAAACTGCAAATCTCGATTAGTGCTTCAAACACAAATATTTCTATGACAGGTAATTTGATAATACCATCCACTAGGACAAGTAGTATAGTATTGTTTGCTCATGGTAGTGGAAGTGGAAAATATAGTCAACGGAATCTGATCGTTTCTGAATCATTAAACAAAGCAAATATTGCAACCCTCATGCTAGATCTGCTAACCTGTGATGAGATAAAAAAGGACAACCGAAGCAGAGAATACCGATTCAACATTCCATTGCTATCTGATCGTCTTAATTCTTCAGTTGATTATTTAATGAATATGAATAATACTAAGGATTTTCGTATTGGAATATTTGGTTCAAGCACGGGGGCTGCTGCAGGCCTCATTGTCGCAGAGAAAAGATGGGAATTTATCAAGGCCCTTGTTTCTCGAGGAGGAAGGGTGGATATGGCATCAAGATATTGTAAGTTGGAAAATATCAGAACACCATCTTTGTTCTTAGTAGGAGACAAGGATCAAAAAACCGTTAGGGTAAACAAGAGTGTATTTGGAAAGTTGAGAAATATTGATAATAATAAGAAAAGAATCATGTTAATTCCCGGAGCTTCTCACCTTTTCGATGAACCAGGTAAGTTAGAACAAGTAGCAAGGTTGGCATCCAGCTGGTTCATAACCCATTTAGAAAATCGCTGATACTTCAAATTAATTGCCATCATATAATATTTCTGCCCTGCAGGAAGAATATCTTCTTTACTATCCAAGTAGCAATGCGTTAAGGGATTGGGACCATGGTCACAAAAATACCCGGTTTTACCTGAAATTTACGCTCAACCAAATGATAAAATGCGACAGTTCTTTTAAAACTACTGAATTCATATCTCTACAATTTCAAGGAACATTATTCTGTATTAGAGGTTTTTCTAAGTGAAAACTATTGTTCGTAAAGGTTGAAAATCGAAAAGGGTTCAAATGTTCACGACAAGGTTCTCTTTAATTAAACTTTCACCTATATGATCTTGAATTAGTCCCATGGACTCTGAGAAGATGATCTTGTAGCTCAGCTTCATCATGATTTTAGCATTTTGAGTCAAACGCATTTCAATCCCACATATTACTTCAAACATTATTGGAATATATTGAAGTTTTTTTGAAATAAGTGATGTTTATAAGCAAGTAAAGAAAATAGTGAACATGTTCGGAACAAATAGAACAATTAAAGAAAATCGATATCAGCATCAGGAGGCTGCATGATATGACCGCCATGAATAACGTGACAGTAACCGAGCCAAATGATGGCGAAGTTATTTCATGGTGGAGCTGGGCATCTAAATTTGTGAGGGAAAACAGTCCTTTTGAAATAGGATGGACTGGATTGGCAGACAGAAACAACCAAGGTCAAATCTTTAATATTTTCTGTCTTTCATGTACCGCGGGTAAAGTGGGGCCAGATGATGAAATACGTCCCCTTGATGCTGCAAGAGAAAGCGGAAAAGACATCTTGGTACCAGTGATCGTTGCTTGTGCAGACACTCTTAGCAATGCTAGAACCCACCTTGGAAATCCTGAAGTACAATTTTATGTCAATGGTAATCCACAGGAGTCATTTTACAAAGAGACCTTTGTAAGCTCTATAAATTTTACTCCCAATAACACCTTTGAGGAAGAACCTGGAGAGAGAGCAATTTATTCAGTAGGGCATTGGGCCAAGGTATCACCTACGGGTTTACTAAACCTTCAGTTTGGGGGAACGGGAGGAACAGTCACCCTAACAGACAATAGTGAATTTCAAACATTGGTCTCATATGAGTAGGCGGTTTTGAAAAGTATAATAGCAAGAATAGTAGGTAATGTAATATGAATAAAACATTTGCAATCTTATCGGCAATTTTATCAGGAACAGTAACAATATCAATAGCCAATTTGATCAATATTGAAGAACTAAAGCAATCCCATGGTCACAACTGAATATCCACGCTAAATACATAGCTATCTTGAGATAGCATCGGAATTCAATTCTTTTATTTTTTCTGACGCGTCCACGGAAGTCCGCCACAAATCTTCAAACATGTCACAGTAGCTCTTTACTTTTTGTGGATCATTTTCAAGAAGTAATTCATACTTGGTGTCTCCCCCAGAATCCGGAATATTCAGAACAACTTTATCTGAGACAATAAACTGTTTGGAAGCATTATTAGAAGCGTGTTTGACTTCTATATCTATTGCAAGTAGTCTCTCTATTACACTAATTATTGATTTGTCTATTGAAGTTATCACCTTAATTCCCTCGTATCTCCCAGACCGGTAATTATCCATCAATTCCATGATGAGATTCGAGTGGTCATCCATCATGCATTCAAGTAACTTTCCATTGACACATGCCAAGAATACCTGAGAACTAACAAGTATCTCCTTTTCCTTTTCTACAATTCGGGGATACATAGGATCAAAAGTTTGCAATTCAGCAATTATGGAAAATGCATAACTCTTGAAATCCTCATTAGAAGACTGCTCTTCTGCAAGCATTGATAAAGGCTCCCGGGCCAAATCTTGCACAATCCTCATTGTTCTCTTTTCTATCATACTTTCAAGCTGAGAATAGGATATATCTGCTAGAAGTTTTGGTTCTCTTTCGGCTACTTTCCTAATAGTACTCCTTAGTTTAGAATCCTGTGAAATTAAAGCTACAGAAAAATATATTCCTATAAATATCATGTAAGAGGCGATTCCATAAAAAAGAATGGTACTAAAACCAAATGGGGGATATGGAATAATTGAAAAGGCAACTGTTTGCGTTGACATGAACAATATAACATAACCGTAGCCAGCTATCATAATTAAATTTCTGGGGACAACAAATTCCGCGGATATAGTCTTTGACATGGTCCAAAATGCGAATCCGAACATGATTCCTCCTACCAGCTTACTAAAGGTAAATATCAATGTTAGGACTATACCATAAGCGACCGGATCACTAAAAAAAGAGGATGCAAATCCACTAGCAAAAAGTGAAATGAACTGACTCAGAAAATATAATAGTGGAAGGCAAACAATGATCCAATATTTTGTTTTACCAATGCGCGAAGCTCGATAACTCAGTAATATTGCAGTAGAAAGCCATGTAGTAATGAAAGATAAAATGGCAAGAATATTAGTTACAAAAAGAGATATCTCTTGGAAGGAGGTTAAATATACTTGACTCCCCCAAACCTTTGGGGCGACGATTGTGTACATTGATGAAATGGAGTAGAGGAATAACAATGTAAAGAAAGCACTAGATGTAATCAGTGCGGATGCTAAAAAATATAAAAAGACTGTCATTCCGTAATTGTGTCTTAGCCATACAAAGAACCTATAAGAAAGGTAACCCATTAGGATGATTCCTAAACTATAGCTTATTACGATAGCTAACATCACTGGGGCGATATTATATGTTGGTTCAAACCATATCTGATAGGTTACAAAGAGGATGACCGATACCAAAACCAACTGCAGAAAGGATACTATTGTGTGAATTGTTTGAAATTGCTTAGTTTGGATAAATTGAATTTTTTGCTGTTTTATGAAGATTAATATGAAAATTTGGCTGATAATTAATGTAAAGGCAATACCACTAAATACCAACTTCCGGTCATCTAAATGTGGGTTTTTGGGTATGAGATCATAGACCTTAAGAACCGAAAGGTCAACGACTATGGATATGATCGCCATTATCATCACCACCTTTATCAGATGCTTGGTGACCCCCTTATTCTTTACAATCGATGTCATTTCGAGTATCTTGTCTTGTTTGTTTGTCAATGGTCCATACCCCATTTCTTGAAAGCAAGGATAGAATATCCGATTCGAGACTTGCTCATGTTTTTTCCACTTGAGACCAAGTGTATTTTCATATTGCATTGCTTCTATTGATGAAGTTGATAATAAACCTATAAGAAAATGGGAATAAAATACAAAATATATATACTTACGCAGTTATTAGCATAACTAGATATATGCGCAATAGATGGCTTGTAATAAATTCCTTACTCGTGATTTCTACAGTAACAATTTTGGGTTCATCATCTCCCCTTTATGTGTCCGCTCAACCAGATACCTATCCACCCGATTCGAACCCTTTTGGTTTAACCTATGGTGAGTGGGGCGCTGAATGGTGGAAGTGGCTTAATGGTATTCCCGCCGACCGGAATCCAGCCGCCGACTCTACTGGAGTTTTTTGTGCTGAGAACCAGAATGCCAGCAGTCCAGTCTGGCATCTAGCCGGAACATGGGGATCAAAGGAGGTGCGAAGTTGTACCATACCATCTGGAAAGAGCATATTGTTGAGTCCTATAGAAGTTTTATGCACACCAGCTGAGACTCCCACATTAAAAACAAAAGAGGATATGCAAAATTGTGCCAGAGAAGATCAAGACAAGGTGCATTTCGTCAAGGTGACGGTCGATGGTATGGATATTTCAGATATATCAAAGTATAGGTTTCAAACACCTTTATTTAACCTGACGTTACCTGAAAATAATGTTATGGGAATTCCATCGGGCGAAATCAGTGGTTTGTCCGAGGGGTATTTCGTCATCCTGAAACCACTACCTGAAGGGAATCACACAATAAGATCTTCAGGATCGCTAACAGAGGTAACAGTCCAAGGAACTCAAAATTTTGCTTCGGATGTGACATATGACATTACAATAGAATAGAAAAAAAAATCAGTCATCATTCCATAAGCTAATTTGCCTTAAGATCCCTGCGGATCTATTTACTGTTATTCAATATTGGCTTACAAAAAGATTCATCGCGTTTACATTTTTTTGATATTTATTTTTTATAGCTGAATTCCTTAACTCATTTTGTGACCAAATAATGTACGAATGACTAAAAACCAATTGACCAGAAACTCAATCTAGTATTTTTTTTCATTTATATCTAAATAATTTTTTATACTTAAAAATGGTGTAAAAGAGAGTCGTGATTTTTGCAATATGCAGCATTCCAAATACCACTTTGGCATAGAATGTACATCCGACTAAAATCGCTAAGTGGTTACAAGGCATCAATGTCACGTAACTATGTATGTTGAATTTGACCTAATAACAATCAATTTGTGAGTGAATTTATTTAAAATATGATATTGGATTTAGCAGAATCACTTAAAAACTACAAGTCAAAATTAATGCTGTTGAATAATACCTCAAAAAGTGAACATGAAAATATTATCCCAATACAAGAGAAATTCTTCTCAATGTTCTCATCATTAAGGAAGCTTCAGCCTACTTTTCAAATAAAATTCAACGACCGCATTCTTGCAGCTAGCATATTATCAGCTACCGTGAAGGATAAAATAGGTAAGGAATTAGGGCCAGAGAGTAATAATTTCATGGTTTTAGGGATCCCAAGGGGAGGTGTATTAGTGGCTGATTCAGTTGCCGCTAAGCTCGGTATTAAATATTTTGATATAATAATCCCTCGAAAATTAACAGATATCGACAATAAAGAACAAGCAATAGGCGCCATCATGGAAGATGGGACTTTATATATAGATGATAAGTTAACATGGGAATTACAAATAAACTCTTCACAAATAGAGAATGAAAAACAGATTCAAATTGAGGAGATAAAAAGGAGAAGACGTCTCTATCGCAAAGACGATTTGGGATTAAATTATGATGTAATGAATGGCAAAACAGTTATTTTGATTGATGACGGGGCTGCTACTGGGGCGACACTCCTGGTCTCTGCCAGATGGATAAAGAAAAACTATAATCCTAGAAAATTAATCATAGCAACGCCAGTAGCCTCAAAGGATACCCAAAATCTTTTAATAAATGAATGTGAGATGGTAATTGCAGTCACTTCCCCCAAAGACTATTTTTATACAGTGGGACAATTTTACCAGAACTTTAAACCGGTTGAAGATTCTGAAGTTATAGAGATAATGAACAAAAGAAAAACAAAAGTATAAAGACTTATAAACAGGTTGCATCCTCTTATCCCAGATTTACCCTCAAATTTACATTTTTATAAATGTGAAGATTATGTAACACTATTGAAAATAGTCTACTAAGTAAATTTTGTGGGCAAATCATTTTTATTTTTCACTATTATCTTGTATTTAATGATACATTTTGTGTCTAATTCAAATCTCCTTCTTAATGCCATGGTAATCAGTCACTCTAATTCATAGTTCTAATTCCAGCTACCAAACTAGGTCTTTATATGGAGAGTATTACTTGTACCGATCGTTGTATTTTATTCAGTATTCTAGGTAACAACCAATAGGTGATATCATGTTATTGTACATTACTTGATGTTATAGAAGTCCAAGATGAATAGCCAGAAAATAAATCGAGACAAATTGTTATAGATAAGAAAACATATGCGATTAGAATCCTTTGGGAAAAACATTTCTGTAGCGTTGTTATAATTATATAGTTGTTATCGTTGTCAAGATTTACTTGATTTCCAAGAAGTCAGCAAGTTAGTGACTTGCATTTAGATCAAAATAAATGACTCTTCTTAAACACAGAATTTAAATTCCGCGCAGTATACCGTCAATTCGAATACAGGTTGAATTCATGGCTTGTACGATAGTTTGATAATAAAATAGTCTATCTTTTCCTTCCAAATAGCAGTTCCAAAGTATCTTCGTTGAAACCCTTAGTTTACTTTCTCATACATAAGGAATATAACAGATATGATTAATTTTATTCAACCTTTTCCTAATTGTTACCTCCAAATACTTCATTCATTGTAACTGTTTTGAAACCACTTTCGGAAAGATATTGCATTTCAGATCTAAACAAGTCGATGCTCGTGCTATATGTCCCTTTATCATTACTAATGTTATGATAAATTATTATTGGTATGTTACCGACATTCGAACCTTTTTCATCATACTGATTTATATAGTCTTTAAACGCATCTAGCATTTGTAGATCAGAATAATTGTTCTCTTTTCTTTCGGCATCATGACTCCATCCTACGATAGTATATCGTTCATAGTCTTCATGACTTCCATTCTGGTCGCTACTCGCATGACCATTGCCGCCTGCAGTCCTAGCAAAATCATAAGTATTAGATACTAATTCTAGCGTGTCCGGGCTCTCATCACCTGAGTTAAACGGATAGGAAAAACTGTTTACCTTAAAGCCTTTTTCCTGAATACATTTCTTTGAGTCAACGATTTCATTATATTTAGCATCTTGAGGAATTTGGTCCAAATTTTCATGATTCATGGTATGAGAACCTATTTCATGTCCCTCATCATAAAAGCTCTGTATTTGTTGCCAGGTCAGTCGATTTTTTCCCCCTACATAATCACATACAACATACAAGGTTGACTTGAACTGATACTCATCAAGAATAGGTTTAGCATTTTCATATTGAGTTTTCCAATTATCATCAAAATTAATTAATACTATTTTTCCGTCATTACTTGTTATTTTTGGACTTTTTTCCATGTTTTCGCTTTTTAATTCATCAATTTTTTCAGCATACTTATCTTTGTAGGCATCTAGGTTTGAATTAGATTTATTTGTAGTATCCCTTGTTTCAGAATCAGACATCTTGTTTAAGCTATTTTCCTCATTCAAATCTTTTCCATCGATATAGTGGTCCTCATCATTGTTATTGACTAATGCATTCTCTCGTTCGATAAATATATCAGAATCGACTTTGCCTGCAAAATACATATCGTCTATTTCGGGGGCATTCCTTTTACTTTCATTAAAAGATTTATCAAAATCCATGGTATCATCCTCTGAAGTAGAAAGAAAATCAAATGGTACAGAGTAATCCATCTCCTCAGGAATGGAAAAGGCATAAGCGTCATTGCTTGTAATTGTACAAATAGCGAAAGAAACAACAATCAAATAAATTAATGCTAGAATTATTCCCAATAATGGTCATCATAATCATCCAATGATTCTATTTATAACTGCAGAAATAATCTACAGATACTATTATTGAGTGAAAATTTCTCTAAATTTCAAAGTAATTTGGTTACAAAGATTTCTTCCATAACTATCTTGATCCTACTAACAATTTATCATCACGGCCGATCCTCTGTTATTCATAAATTTTGCAAAATTTTCAAACCAACCTTTAACCTTTGATGTGATAAAAAAGCAAGCAGTAATTCAATTTCTAGATACGAAAAATAAAATTATTTGAACAGGACGTCAGCATCCACCCTTTTAGAATCTGAAAACTTCTGCCAGTAAATGTTTTACAACGATAATATTATGACAATAATATTTTATATTTATTAAAAAAAACATACATTCAATTTATATTTATAAACCAAACAACAGAAAACCTATCAATGGATGAAATAGACTCAAAAATATTAAAAAGACTACTAACAGATGCTAGGAGTTCATATAGAAAAATAGCATTTGAATTAGGAATTTCTCCGCCAACCGTACTCAATCGAATTTCCAAACTCGAAAGGAATGAAGTAATAAAATCCTATTCGGCAATGATAGACTATGCAAAAATAGGATTTGATTTGACTGCGGTAATTGAAGTTACTGCAATTAAGAACAAAATAATTGAAGTACAAAGACATATTTCAAAATTTTCAAACGTTTGTGCAGTTTATGATATTACAGGCTTGACTGATTTGATAATCATTGCAAAGTTTAAGAATCGTTCAGAGCTAAGTGATTTTGTCAAGAATGATTTATCATTGCCCTATATCGATAGAACTAATACCCACATAGTCTTAATTACTGCGAAAGAAGATTTTAGACTACTATGATACTATATCAGGGACTATTTTGATAAAATCACGCATATCGTATTTTCGAGTATTTTCCAAAGATTGATTGGTTAAAGATATTACCGGTTTTTCTATAGAAAAATCTTCTAATTGTTCGATACTTAGTTCTTTTTCAAATACACCTAGTGTTTGCCTTATTATAGAGTAATCTTCTATTGACAATATATCAATTTTTGCACCCTCGGCGGCAGAAGTTCCTTTGGGAGAATAAATTACACCCCCAACCATTCCTGGACCAAATAAATCACCTGGCAATCCCAAATTAAGTAATACGCCACCTGACATGTATAAACCCGAATTATATCCTGCACCAAACGTGACGAGCCTTCCGCCTCTTGCCTGACCCATTGCTCTTTCCATACATCCTTTTTTGATCAAGACATCTACACCGGTACTAAATTCAGTTGCTTGATTATTTTGACATGCCAGTTCTGTAGCAAAGCCCTCGACGACTATTTTTCCCTTATATCCTTTATCAGCCAATCCATTTTCGGTGTTCCCTTTTACTGTCCATGTGCCATCAAAATTGCAAAATGCTCCAAAAAAATTACCTACGTTACCATTTACCACTAGATCGAGTTTTATTGTTTCGTCAAAACTAAGGATCCCAATTCTATAGAGGGATCGGGGGTTTTTTATTGAGATCTTAGTTACACCATCGATCACCTTTTTACCTATGATTAGATTTATTGCTCTTTCCATTATTAATGGAGAGCTTACAATATCTCCAAATTTTTCCATAGATGCACGTTTTATACCCTCTGGGAGTTTTATTCCATAGCGTTCCTCAAATATAGCATTAATCCTATCAAATTGTGTATCCGGATTAGATATCTTTGAACCCATTTCATTGACTATTATTCCAAGTTCATCAATATCTAATATGTAGCACATTAATCTTTGGTCGTGGATTATAGCCTTATTAATTTATTTATTCCATCGTAAAAACCAGTGACTTACCTGGTGATGCTGCTTTCACATCTTTGTTAGCTCCGATGATATCTAGCGCAGATAAGTCCGTTGCCATGGCCCAAAATGGGGGGCATTCATCTGACCCAGGATTGTACCCCACAATGCCCTTTCTTGTTCCAAATTTATCCCTTACCAATGACAATGTACGATTTGTAGATGCTATGTATGTAAAAGGTCCATCTGCTTTTTGAATAAATTCACCATGGGCCCTTTCTAGGTCTCCATGCTCTAATAATTGGTCAACAAGAAATATTGCTATTACTTCTGAATCGCAACTAGAATAGAAGGGGTATCCTTTAATTTCTAGCAAATTTCTTAATTTGGAATAATTTGTTATTTCTCCGTTATGCACGACTGCAATGTCTGGCATAACAGTGGTGCTAAAGGGATGGGCATTGCTAGGATCGACGTAACTGCTTGTTGCTATTCTCAAATGTCCAATACCATGAGTACCTTTCATTTTTCTTATATTATATTTTTTATCAAGGTCTCTCACTAAACCTACATTCTTAATCAGCTTCATTTCTTTTGTATAACCCACTATTGAAACGTTCTCATCTTTCTTTAACCTGGAAACGAGTTGATCGGACTCTTTTGAATATTTAGTTGATGAAGTAGTTTTTTCTGTCCTCAGCTCGTATTCGGTTTCAGACTTTATGAAATAAGCAAGGTTAGAAAACGACCTATTTTGACAATCATCGTCGTTATTATAAATGGCTATTCCGGCGCTATCTTGAGCCCTTACTTGCTGGCTTTCCATCATCTTATAAAGCAATTCACCAACTAAGAAGTTTGAATCAGTATGTTCTTTTAATATAATCCCACAAATTCCGCACATGTTCCCTCCATCCTTTCCTTACCTATTTATCAATAGATATTCAACTAGTTCTTGTTTTTGAGATATATTCAGATCTAATTCTTCTTCTGTAGTATATTTATGAATAAATTCTTCGATTGTTTGACGATAAGTTTTGTTTGTTCCTTCTATAGCAATTTCGGCCTGTACACTTGCCTCAATACTTGATGTACGCAAATCTACAGGTGAAAGATTATAGAAATTACTATATCCTAATGCAGCAGGTACTCCTTTAAGTTCTCCCTTGGTAGCCATCAAATGTTTGTATATCCTATCGGATACTGTATTCAAGTTAGGTTGAATCTCATGGTGATGAGCAGCATTTGCAATCAATAAGCTTGTAGAGTATCCTATAATATCTGCACCCAATGCAGCAGCTTTTACTATTTTTCCAGTATTATTAACGTCTCCTGCAACCACTAGCACAGCACCATCATTTTCTTTTCCGGCATAGTACTCGTTTATAGCGCATCTTATATCGTGGATGACTTTTATTGCATGTATTTCGTTGTCTTTTGATTTACTTATTATTTTGATAGTATTTGCAATAATCCCGTCAGCTCCTGCATTTAACAGTGGTTCAATATATCTTTGAAATGAATTATCTACTTCTACAAGGATGGGACCATCAAATTCTTTTCTTAGAAAGTTTAGAAATTGCAAGGACTTATCATTTTCGCACTGAAATACCAGCCCTTCAGCACCATAATCGCCTTCTTCTTCTTCTATTACTGCTGTTCTTTCATTTATTCTTCTAAAATGTGGATAATTTCTATTTTCTATTCGGTTTTTGGAAATAAGCCCTAAATTCGTGTTATCAATGCTCTTTATCCCATTCAAAGCAATATGAAGAGATTCTAACGTTGTTTCGTCTATTTCCGTGTCATTATCATAAATTATCAACGGCATAGACAAAATAACCTTATTTAGGCATTGTCTTCGACCAATGGATATATCAAGGTCAATTATTTCCCTATAAGGATCGTAAGGCGGCCGCGATAATTGCGCACCCAAGGCAGTGATATAATCCCACAAATTGGCAGTTTTTGTCCTATCACCATTTTTTTGTTCGAGGTTTATTTTTTCATCTATAGAAATATCACGAGGAAGACCTGTTTCTGCTAATTCCAATATAGAAGATCGTATTATATATTTTTCTTTGACGTTCATTTTTTTTATCTACCTACCTCTATCTCGGTGTACTTTCTAATTTTGCTCTGTAACTTTCTATAGTAATCCTTATCGTTTGTAGACAAACCTGATACCATATTTGATATTTCATCAGTTGCATAAAGATTCTCTTTGTTTAAATCCTGTATTCTTTTCTTTCCCAATGAACCTACGATATTTTGCAGTTCAATCCTTGTTCCCTTGACATAATTGACTATTCTCTTTACACTAGAATGTATATTCAATTTTTCATAAGAGCCAGTTAATCCTGCGGGGCAAGTATTGGTATAACAATCTTGTACTAGGGTACATCCCATCGATATGAGAAACCCTGTCCCTATACCTACTCCATTTGATCCAAGGGCAATACATTTTGCAATTCGTTTTGAATCCCAAATACCACCGTGTGCAATGAGTTTAAACTCATCCATATCTTTCTTTGAGAAGTAATTATCTATTGCATCTTTAGCTACTTTTATCGCAGGGACTGTATTTATGCCAATGCAATCTCGAATCTCCCAAGGAGCAGCACCAGTGCCTCCTACGTAACCATCTATGGCCGCAGCATCTGCATAAGATTTGAGTATTATAGCAATATCGTCATGAACTCTTGATGCTCCCACCTTTACAATTATAGGGACATTCCAGTTAGTGAGCTCTCTTAATTCAAGAATCTTTGCAACTAAATCTTCTGGTCCCAAGATATCTAAATGCCTTGAAGGCGAGTGAGCTGATTTATACGGAGGTATACCACGGTTTTCTGCTACTAATTCTGTCACTTTTGATCCGGGTAACAATCCGCCATGTCCTATTTTTGCACCTTGTCCTATCTTGATTTCTATTGCATCGGCATTGAGCAGGTAGTCGGGATCTTTCCAAAATCTTCCTGAAGCATATTGAACAACTAATGGATAATTTCTGCGAAATAGCTGTTCCCTATCGATACTGTCTAAATTGTGTTCTCTAAGGAGCCTCGATACGTATTCCGTTACATTGCTATCACCATTATCCAAATCATGAATTTCCCAGGGTAGAGCCCCTCCTTCACCAGTATTCATTATTACTCTTATTCCATCTTCAGCAAGTTGATTTAATGCTAAATGCAATGCTATTTTTGCAGGTAGCTTCAGTGAACCATAGCTCATACCAGAAACAAAAAACGGAACGTCGGTGGTTATTTTGCTATTTGAATAACGGCCTCCAATAGTTAAAGATAGATCGACTTTACTATAATCAACCTCTGATTTAATATTCCCACCTATAAGATCGATAGACGAGAAATAATCATTTGTGCAATTAGCACCTAGTCCTGAATACGGAATAAGACCGTCAAACGCTTTCCGTGCTTCTAAAATAATTTTCGACTGATCAAAATATAAAGAGTTGAAATTGTCTATCGGAGGAACAATCGAAGTAGAAGAAACCTCTTTTAGAAGATTTCTTTTGATTTCTAATACATCCTTAGAATACGACATGTGTTACCTAAACATTCCCATACATATAGAATTCTCTTGGCGATGGTATTGCGGCTACCGTTGTATGTTCATCTTTTTTAATCTGACAATACATTTCGATAAAGTCGTTTCCAAATACAGGATTCAAAAAATCAGCATCAGATTCTAAGGACTCTATGGCGTCTAATAAAGAGGTAGGCAATTTTCTGATCCCTTTTTCTCTCTTCTCTTGTTCTGATAGTTTGTAGATATCTTTATCTATGTGGTCTGGAGGAGATATTTTTTTGTTGACTCCATCAAGTCCTGCTAATAACAACGCGGACTCTACGAGGTAAATATTTGAACTAGGATCAGGCGTTCTATACTCTATTCTTTTTTGTTTCTCCATGTTTTTATAATGAGCTGGAATTCTGATACTAGCTGATCTATTCATTTTACTCCATGCTACATTAATTGGAGCCTCATAGCCAGGAACTAATCTTCGGTATGAATTAGTAGTTGTGTTTGTTAAAGCACAAAGTGACCTAGCATGATCTATCAAGCCCCCAATATAGTAGTGTGCTGTTTGACTCAGTTCTGCGTAATCATCAGAGGGATCAAAAAACATGTTTACATCATGCCCGTATTTCTTTTTTGTCCACAAACTTTGGCTCACGTGCATACCTGAACCATTGTCAAGTGCTACTGGTTTTGGCATAAAGTTTGCTATCATTTCACGTTTGGCAGCGACTTCCTTTACGGTCTTTTTGTAGGTAACTACATTATCAGCCATTCTAGTAAGATCGTCATATACCATTTGAATTTCACATTGTCCAGCTGTCGCAACCTCGTGATGATGAGCATCGACTCGTATTCCAAAAAATTCCTGGAGTGTTTCAGATACTTCGTCTCTTAAATCAGTTAAACTGTCAGCAGGAGGTGCAGGAAAATATCCCCCTTTAAATGGAATTGTATATTCGTTACCACCAGAAGAATTCCACGGTGCTTCTCCAGATTCAATTGAGTATCCTGATCCACCAGAACAATTTACTGAAGACATGGGGCTTGGAAGGAGAGATATTTTATTAAATATAAAAAATTCTAATTCTGGTCCCCAATAGCTTTTCTCAAAACCTTTGTTCTTTAAGAAGTCTTCTGCTCTTTGCGCTATATATCTGCTATCTCTGGAATATCTTTTACCTCCGTATCCATCATAAATATCAACAAACATACGCGCAGCCATAGAAGGATATGCGTAATTTTTTTTGTTATGATAATTCTTGTCAAAATAATCTGGCAAAATTGCAAAAGTGGAAGGATCGGGTTTGAGTAACATGTCTGATTCGTATATCTCTTTAAATCCTTTTATGGAGCTTCCATCCAGTCTAGGCAATCCCTGCTTAAACGCATCCTCTGTAATTTCAGGTACTGTTTACAGATATTTGATGAAGAAATCCAAAAGGATCGCAGAAATTTAGGCGTACCCATTTTATCCCAGATCTTTTTAATTCGTTTACCACACTCATTTCAGAATTTCTAAAACTTTTTTCTACTTGCATTGATATATGACAACATAAAAAAAGATAAACTTGTCTTTAATTTTTCTTTACATTTGAAATATAATTGACAGATATACTTGTCAATTGTTAAATAATAAGTCAAATATTGTCTTAAAATATTACACTTGCTAGATAGCATATTTTGATGTAGATAATAGCTTATTTTCTTTGTATTAGCTATAGACTTGTTTTTGTGAATTTATTTCCTTTTCGTTTCAGGCCATTTCAAAGTTATTATAATGATTTTATTTGTATAACTAAAAAGGTATTGATAAAAATGAAATGTCAAAAAATGACATATCCGTCGTTAGAAACATGGGAATAAGAATATTCTAAGTAAAATATTCGGATCATGTAACAAAAGTCATTGCAAAATACAATGGAGACAAAGGGTCCAACTATCCATACCTGAATTGTATCCCTTTTTCACCCCTGGGATGTCTCCATTCTGTTTCTTGAGAACATGTACCGCATTCTATGCATCCTTCATGTTGTAAGACTACGTCTTCTCCTTCAAGGCTATAGCATTTGGTTGGACAAAGTGTAACCATTTTTTTCATAAATTCGCTCTTTGGGTTTGTTACCTTAATATGACTTTGTGCATCATCATTATAGCTTAAACTTGATATCCTTTGAGATAATTCTGGAATAGATATTTGATATTCAGAGATAGTTTTGGTACCAAGTTTTTCGGCGATGTTTATTGGAGTACGTATGTAGGTCTCTTCGGATTCGATTAATGATAACATATTATTGTATCCTATTTTATTAACAATGTCGATAGAAATATTTCTTAATTTATCATTTAGAAACAATTTAAAAAGTAATCCATACTTGCCTATTTTTTGGGAGGGAATTTGCTTGCCGGCAGCATCGATTATTGTTTTGATATAATACTTGTCTATTCTCTCCATATCCATTGTATAGGGACTTTGTTGGACAGACTCTGAATAAAGCTCACCCAAATAATTTGACCCAATATCAAGATTATTTTTCTCTAATGCTTGTTTTATCGCATAAGATGCTCGTGCTGCATCATCGATGCCCACATTTAGTCCTTCGATTCGTGGGCCGATGAAAAGACCTCTACCTGCAGCATCACCTACGAATAATATGTTTTTGATATATGGTTTTTTCATTCTACAGCGTTTTCCATCTGGAATTAATTTAGTACTATATTCTAATTCTACATAATCTGTTTGAAATCTTGTATTATATTTTTCAAGCAATTCCCTGTGTATAGCATCTATTTTTGACTTTGCTTCTTCTATCGAATTAAATTCCTTATCTTCAAGAAATCTCTTTTTCCCCTCATGGGAATAATAATCAAATCTCAATTTTTCCCATTTTTTTATCTGTTTGCTGACTGCAAATTTAATGCGCAGTTGTTCCATCTTTGTCAAATTTTTGTCGGGGTAGGGTTCTAAAGCTACTTCGTCTTTGATATATTCTTTGACAAATGGATTGTTTAGCAATGCGTTTACAAGATTGTTTGGTCCTGCTGGATTTGAAATTAAAGAGTCATAATGATATACAGCTCCTGCAGATAAAGAATCAATATTGGTGTATAAAAAACCTCCCCCTATATGATCGAGAGTTACGTCACCAGCAAAAATATGGGCTGTTCCTTCCCCAGGACTGAGATTAAATCTTTCTTCTATTATTTCTTCTGGTAATTTGATAACAACCTTTACCCCTTGATATAATCCTGAGGGTGAGAATTTTTCTCGTGCTCCTGTTATTTCTGCCATCTCGGAATTTACTCCGTCGGCAGCAATAACAGCTTTAGCTTCAAAATCATCTAACTCGTCTGTTTGGACTATTGTTTTTCCTTTTTCATCGTCCCAGCTAATATCTCTAACATGAACTCCACTTATGATGCCTCCACCATTTCTTTCTGCAGCCTCCAAGGATTGATTGGCAAACCAAGAGTTTAATTTATTTAATAAAACAGAACAACCAAAATTAGATTGATAGTCGTGGGAATCTGTCAAATCGATAGATAGGACTTTGTCTTTAGATACACAATTTAGAATATATTTTGTAATTTTTCTTTCCCATGGTTTTTCTTCAAGGAAATTTTCAAATATTTCATCAACATTATAAACTTTACCAGTTTGAGGATTTTTTGAATATAGTATGCCACCTGAAACGTTCTTTGTGCCAATAGTAAATCCAGCTTCCATCAATACTGTTTGAATTCCCATAGAGGATAGTTGCTTTAGTGCTGCTAAACCTGCAGAACCTCCGCCAATTATTACAACATCAAACTGTTCCAACTACGGTACTACCTCCTTCTTCTTTTGTTTGTGTCATTTTTTCTCTCTCAAGCTCCTCTATCATGATTGGCAAAACATCCTCTATTCTTCCCTTGATGAAAACATCGCATTCATTTCTGATGGGAGCGTTTTCATCAGGATTTACGGCAATGATAAATCCAGAGTTTTTCATACCTGCTAGATGTTGGGAGGCCCCGCTAATACCTAATGCGATATAAATAGTGGGTTCGACTTTTTGACCGCTTGTTCCTATTACTCTTTCTGGAGTAATATACATCGAATTCATCTTGTCATTTAATTTAAAAGGTTTTTTCGAAATGGGCAACGAAATACCTATTTCAGCGTTTAATAATTTTGCAAGTCTTTCTATTAACTTTATGTTCTCTTCTGGAGATTCTTTTATACCCCTCCCAAAACTTATTATTGTTTTATAGCCTCCAAAATCAATCGTGTCTTTGAGAATACTTCTATTTAAAATTTTAATTTCAAGATTTTTTGGATCAAAATCTGGATTATATTCTTCAATTATCCCAGTCCTAGACATATCTTTTTCTAAGGGTTCAAATACACCTGGAATAATACTGCATGCTTGAGGATGATAATCCCTCTTAATTTCGGGATTTTTGTTATCTAGGCAAAGAATAGTGGTCCAAAGAAATCCGGAGAAATCCGGTCTATACATCATTAGTGTTTTTTCAAAAGTTAACATTTGTCCCTTTGTCTTATGTTCATGCCTAAAGTCGATGTCCTCTATTACCAGTTTATTAATATCAGAAGCCAATCCAGATTCCAGTTCTGCTAGAACTGTGGATGACAAGTGTCTTCCTGTGCTATCGGCGGCAAAGAACATGTATCTAGGTCGTTTAAACTCTTTATAATATTCTGGTGATATTTTTTCGATACATTTTGCGTCGGTTGCTATTTGAACAATTACTTTAGTATATACTTTATTTATGTGATAATTTAGTTTTGGGTCATCTGCATAAATGACAGCGTCTGCACCATAATAAATCAAATCCTTGCATAAATGTTTAATATCGTTACCCAGAATTATGGCAATTACCTTTTCATTAAGGAAATATTTTTTGTTAAAATCGTCGATAAGCCTCCTTGCTTCAGATAACATTTCAAGGCCAACTGGAGTAATTGTTCCATCTACCTGTTCGATAATAACATACAGATTTCTGTATTTGCTGGTTTCATTCTTCTTATTGATGCTATCAACCTCATCAACTTCCTTCTCTATTACCCCCGTCAAAGCAGTAGTTCGATTTATAGTATTGTTCATGTTTTCATTCATTTCGTTCAGGCTCATTCACTTATTCACCATAAATACTGTTCATGTAATTGTTTCATGAATTTTCTCAAGAATATGAGAGATTTCACCTGGTTCAATATTCTCAACGGTCTGTGAGCTCCTACTTGATTTTATTTTTGGAATTTTTTCTACTTTATATACAATTGTAGGTGAACCAGGTAACCCAACTAATTTTGGATCAACTCCCAGTTCTTTCGCATTAAATACTTTCAAAATAGATTTATAATTACTCGATCTTATCATGGCCTCTTTCTGATATCTTGAGGCGCTTAACCTCTGAGAAACTGTAACAAAAGGAGACTTGTAAGATGGATCTACAGCAATAAAAACGGGCAAAGGTGCCTGCACCTGTTCTATCAAATTATAATTTCCATAGGAAACAAGGCGTAAAGCAGTAATTACTCGCTTTTCAATATCTATTTCATAGCTAATAACATTACCTAAGAAAGTAAAACCCAATTTCCATGCCGTTTGAGGACCAGTCTGACCCGTTTCACCATCTGAAGCTCTAAAACCTGAAAATACAATATCCATTGGTTTTCCATCATTCATTTTAGATATTCCAGTTTTAAGAACCTCTGCAGTAGATAATGTATCCGCACCTGCAAAAGATCTGTCGCTGTACAGATGTAATTCTTCAGCGTCAGATATTAATAATGATTGATTAAGAGCCAATTCTGCCATTGGTGGACCCATAGTCCCAATACAAATACGCGCACCATATTTTACTTTAGCATAAAAGGCAGCCTGTGATGCGACTGCACTATGATGTCCCAAAATAGTTTTAGTTTCAGCTCTGTTTAGTGTCCCATCCGGATTATAACTTACATTTCCATCTGAAAAATCCGGTTCTAATTTAATAATTACCGCAATGTTGAGACTCATAAAATATCCACAGCCGCATCTGGTTTAAGAGCTTCTAGTGTATGTTCCATATTTTTAACTATTGAACTTTAAATTTTTCTCAAGATATTGACAAATAATAAGAATACATTCAACTCATCCGCAATGCTAGCCATTTGCACATAATAGACTCCAAAGAAAATGTATACAGGTCTCCTTAAAATTTTTAACTGTAATATTTTAGTCATAAATACGAAGAATCTGTCCAGGAATAACTACTCATTTTAACAGAACCGATCTTACCGGATATTATTTACCTTGGACTGGAAACGGTTCTTTGTCTTATAATATGGAGTATTTTTGACCAAAGATAATATAATAGCAGCAGTAGCCGCATAATCTGCCCTGGTTACTTTTGAGGCATATAAAATGACTTTATTTTTTGCGTGCCTATACCGTATAATTTGGATAATTTCACCCAGTGTATAAATCGGATTTTCGGTGCTCAATGCATAAATAAGAAAACCGGGAATTTGGAACTCTGTAATTGCTTTTAATAAAACTAATTCTTCCAAAGTGTTTATCTGCTTACATAATTCTTCGTAAATAAGTAACATGGTATTCTCTTCCTTGCTCATGCTCGATTTCAAATCCGATTCAATTGTTGTGAATCCTAGCACATCCTGATAGTTATAAGAATCGATTACGAATGGGATCAAGTATTTTTGCCCTGGTTCTAAACTTGGAGTTGATAGATCAGACAGTTCTCCTGACTTGCTATTAAAGGCTAATGCATTCCCCTTATGAACAGTCTTAATATGTCTAGCAGCATTCCATCGTCTGCTAGTTTTGAACATGCAAGATTTACACATATAAGCACCTTTGGACATGAGTTTTCTTTGATCTACTGTGTTATAAGAGTGACTCAGGGTCACTCGACAAATGAATAGATTTCAATTTCTTAGATCATTACATCTCACTTAATGGGATATGACAAAATTTGAGTGACGCAGAGCGACTCTATTACGATACTAGGTCATGGATCAAAATTCGAAAACCTATCGTAGGAAGCATAATCAAATAATCAATCAAGCAAGATGGATAAGATATGAAAATCAAACAAGGCACTAAACGGAAAATTTAGAAAAGTGAGGATATCCCTCTGTCGAGAGGATTATCCTTGCTTTGATTGTTTACTCATGATCTGGGATCTGATAGAAGACAAGGATTGGTCAATTTGATATATCGCTAGTTTGTCACCACCGAGAATATCAAATTTTTGGAGAATTGTTTGAAATAATGTCTCTTCTTCTATTTGTTCAGTTACAAACCACTGCAAAAAGGAATACGTAGAGTAATCTTTTTCTTTCCCGGCCATATCGACCAACTCATAAATAGATTTTGATACTGTTTGTTCGCCTTGTAGGCCAAAGTGAAAAGCAGATTGAAGAGATTCAAAGCTATTTTGAGGTTTGTCTATTGCAGGAACTATTGCTTCTGCACCAGCTCCATTGAGATAATGAATGAACCTTAGCATATGTTGGTTTTCTTCGCTAGCTTGTTCGAAGAAGAAGGCGGCGCTACCGTCATAACCGGTTCGCTCACACCATGATCCGATTGCAATATATGCATTCGCTGATGAAGCTTCATAAGATATTTGTTCATTAATTGCTTGAGTCATTTCTGGTGAAATTCGCATACATAACAATCAATGTTTTACAATATCTAAATTTTTGCTTTCGATTACATTACTCCAAAACGGTTCTGAAATGAAACTCTGATATGTCCCACTATCTTGGTCGTTATCTCAATTAAAAATTGGTTCCTCGGTAGGTTTTACGATAATCCATTAGGACAGATTCCGGCCCCTCCTCTATTCTTTCTTAATTGTATTTTGATACCCAAGTAATTCGGTATTGTATTAATCTTGGTGAAAGATTACGACCGTTCTACGGTAGAAAATGTGGAATATTGCTTTTACGATAGGACCATCTAGAATTACTTAAATCAATTTATGTTTCTCGTAGGATAACAAACAACAAAATTATTCTTCCTCTGAATAATTTTTTAGATTTGCAATATTCTTTAATAATGAATTTCATATTTTTTAATAAAACCCAATATATGAACAAGATTTCTAAATGATGAAGTATATTTTCCCTGCCTACCCCTCTTTGCGCGTTTATAAGATACCATCCAAGTAACCAAGCCATTTGGGTGAATTTCAAGAATATGTAATAGATACAGATTTAAATCTACCATCTTTTTATCTGAATCACCCATGGACCCTCTCAAAAAATTTTTGGTTAGTCCTACCAAATCCTCTGCAAATCAAATAAAGTTAAAAAATTGGGATCCGCAATTTAGTTGGAATAAAAATAAAATTGATACTGTAACAGAAATGGAACAATTTACTAAAAAGATATCCGAATTACAATACAAGCTATTCGCAGCCAATACTAATTCGTTGTTAATTATCTTACAAGGAGCTGATGCCTCAGGAAAGGATGGAACAATACGTCAGGTGATGGGAGCATTAAATCCCCAAAACTGTTATGTAAAGTCATTTAAGGTTCCTAACGAAGCTGAACTGGCTCATGACTATCTTTGGCGAATTCATATCGAAGTTCCTTCGAAAGGGCAAATTGCAATCTTCAATCGTTCTCATTACGAGGATATTCTTGAACCCAGTGTCAATAATTTAATTTCTAAGGAGCAGATGATTCTAAGATGTAATCAGATCAATGATTTTGAAAGATACTTGTCAGAAAACGGTACCACCATAATAAAGTTCTTCTTGCACATAAGTAAAGATGAACAGAAAAGGAGGCTGCAAGAACGAATACAAGACCCTGCAAAACAGTGGAAAATTAATGAAAGTGATCTGGTCAGTCATCGAAATTGGGATAAATACATGGGTGCGTACGAGAAGATATTGAGTTCTTGTAGTAGGAAATGGGCACCTTGGTTTATCATACCTGCAAATGTGAAACACTTTCGAAATTGGGCAATATCATACATTATTTTAAAAAAATTGGAAACTTTGAAACCTGAATTTCCAAGAGTAGTGATTAATCCTTCAGATTTCATACTCGATTGATTAATTCCATACTTTACTTTCAATATCTTCTTGCACGGGACACTCAATCGTCAAATTTACCTAAATAAAATAAATAATACGTAAGGCACAGCCGAAAGATAAATACATGATCATCGAAACTCTTGGGCCTTCGGATACCCTGCGTATTTATTAAATGGTGAGATCTACAAAAGTTTCAAAATATCAAATAAAGAAATATGAAGAAATCATGTTTATATATTTTAGCTCAAAATATAAACTATGGGCTCCTCAATAATATTTTTACTTGTGGTATTATCGTTAGGATTATTTCTCTTACCCCAGACTTTCGCTCAGGAAAAAATCGTACCTTTTGAAGAAAGATTGAGTGAACAGATCGCTAATAATTCAAATACTTCAAATTTTGCAAATGATGCATCCTTACTCGATAAGCCTAGAAATTCAACAATGCAACAGATTAAATCTAACAATGAAACAATCAATCAACTCTATAATAATTCAATTCAAACCATGGCAGAGGGATCAGAAAAAACCAAACAGAATATAAGCGATATACTTTCCTTATTAAAGTAAATTTTTTTCACCTTCTCTATTACTATTGCTACTGCAATTCTATACAACTTCTTTTTGCACTTTGAATATAATAACAGCGAGTACAACTCCACTAATTGCATACAGAACTGCAAAAACCCAAAAGAACGCATCAAAAATAAAAAACGGGTCAAATCTAGCCCATAAAGATAACATCAAGGTGCTATAAATTATAAAAATAAAAAACGGCGAAATCAAAAGTATCAATTTTAGAAACTTTGATTGAGAAG
Source organism: uncultured Nitrososphaeraceae archaeon (assembly GCA_963759575.1). Lineage (GTDB taxonomy): Archaea > Thermoproteota > Nitrososphaeria > Nitrososphaerales > Nitrososphaeraceae > Nitrosocosmicus. The sequence goes on from CAVWZU010000002.1 coordinate 712,774, forward strand.
AAAACAACAGTAATGGTTTTATCGTATCTACAACATCACCAGGAGGTATATGGTCCTTTTTCAGTCTTATTGTATCTTTCAAGATAGATAGAAAAATAAGATAAAAGAAGACAAGAATAATCGGAGAGAAGACAAGTATTTCTTCAAATCCCAATGCAATACTGCCGATTGGAGTCCCTACATCACCAATTCTCTTAGTAATTGAGGATATCAAACCTTCTGTGTTTGATATATCGCCTTCGACTTTTGTCAAGTTAGATTTGAATGATAGTAACAAATCCTTAAGGGATGCTTGATTTGACTCTAGAGAATCATTGGATTGAGTATCAGGGGTTCCCAAAAAAATAGAAATGGTCTCTCGAGGTACATCCTTTTCGAAAAAGGTTTTTGTGACATCATTTAATTGCGGTGTAACGAGCAGAGTTGATTGAATTGTATTAGAATTATTTATTATTAAATTATAATCATCAAGCAACTTCTGTTTAATCAGGGTAATTTTAGGGGCATAGTTGATATCCCAATTACTCAGTACGGATTTAAAACTCGAAGATAAAATCGACTTACTCTGGTTATTAATTAAATAATTGTATTCATTCTCTGCCATAAGTCGAATATTGCATTTGAAAAATTCACCTGTAATTTCTATCTTGTCACATTCCGGGTAAATACTTTGGCCACTCAGTACCAATTCATTTATTCTAGAAGAAATGTTTTTAAAATCGTTGTCTATCAATGGTTCGGCAATTCTTGCATAATTTTGATAGTAATTTATGAGACTGCTATTAAAACTGCTGAACCGAGTAAGATCCTTTTGGAATTGCTCTTTTTCATCTTCTAGTTCATTCAAATGTTCTAAAGAAAGATAATAAGGCAAAATTACAAACAAAAGCAATAATATAGATAGTCCAAGCAATAACATAAAAATCCTATTTGTCAAAACTGATTTTTTTACGTATTCGTCTCTAAGCTTAGCTATATCTTCTGGCTTGGCCAAGTACAATATTTTATTAATTCGTTAATTAATTAAGATATCTACAGGCATATGATCCTTTTTTTAGGATATCTATACAATGCATATAGAGAACAGCGTTGCATTGGCAATTTATCTCATGGTCAAAACTACCAATACCTACTCTATTGGTTAATGAATTTGTAGTCGGACAACTAGAAATGTTGAAAGCAAATAGTCTCGAGTAAAGTTTTAAGATTGTTCTGATTTGTTTGTTGTGTATACTAACATTTTTGATAGAGTGAATTAAAATCTAGATTTTAGTATACCCAGTCCAATTTTAGTGAAACATGCTACAAGTACAATGCAATGCTGTTTTTTGTAATACACAGAACTATATTGAGATGGCCACGATAACTTTCAACGATTTACTTAATATCAAATTATAATATCTTAATTATTTTTTTTATTTTCATAATTGATTAAAAATTTTGAATTCAATTGCAATGGTGAATATTTCAAAGACTCAACATCCTCTCTCAACAAGATGTTGATAGATTTTTGAAATAATTTACAAACATTGTCCTCTGTATTGCAAAATCTTTTATATTATTTAATAAATAACAGTTCATTGTCAAGCAACAATAGCGTAGCAATCATAAGAAAGAATATCAGCAATTATCTTCCTAATGAATTACTAGATTTTAGGATTGCTATGGAAAAATTTATGGCAATTAGAGACAACAGAGGTTATAACCATATCGCAGGATTTCATGGTGCCCCTGATTTCTATTGTTGGCACCACCAACGAAATGATAGAACGGTTTTAAGGGCCAGGCTTTTTTTGCCATGGCATCGAGCATATTTAAAATATTTAGAAGATCATCTAAGAGATTCTAATACTCAAGTTTCTCAACCCTGGTGGGATCCTAGTTCTCCACTCTCTCATAGCGCCCAAAGTCATATACTGCAAGAACAATAGGTGGTAAAAAAAATCCATTGTTTAATTTTCGTATTTTTGTCCCTAGGTCTCCTGTTGAGGGTTTACCCAACATAACATTAGACGAAGATACTTTCCGAGATCCTAGTCCTTCCTCGGAATTACCTGAACCTGAACTCGGAGACTCATTATACTAGGAAGAAGATTTTGGAATATTCAGCGATAAACTGGAGGATTATCATGATAGAATCCACGTTTGGTGTGGAGGGTCAATGGCTGATGTCATAACTGCAGGGTTTGATCCAATTTTTCATGCTCACCACTGCAATATAGATAGGATATGGTGGATTTGGCAATTACGGCATGGAAACTCCTCAATGCCCAGTAACATATTAGATTTGCCACTTCCGCCTTTTAACTATACGGTTAAAGATGTTCTCAATATTTATAATTTAGGTTATGACTACGCCACTGCAAGTGCCGAGGTGGTAACAGGGTGAATAAAATGAGTAAGAGTAACAGGAAGAAGAATAATAAAAAAGGAGATAGTTTAAGCGGTAGAAAAGTAGGCAATATTTTTTCTAGTCCACCGATCAAACTGAATTGGATCAAAGAAGAGACGGAATTTTATAGAGCAGATATTGAGTTTTTCGGGGTGGATATCTCTGGGCCATCATATGAGGGAAGGGTTTTTCTCAATAATCCTAAAGCAGACGAGAACACTGTGCTGTCCCTTGAAAACGGCTATGCTGGATCCTACTATATTTTTGGACATGGCGGATGCTATGGTGATGTAGGGCATTGTGACATAAAGCCGCGAAGAACCTTTGACTCCAGAACTGAACATGACTTAACCCCCGCTTACAAATCAATGATTGCAACGGAGTCTATAAAAAAAATATTAAAAACAACAAAGGAGATAGTGATTAGCATCGTTCCAATTACTGCTAGAAGCGCTAGAATGAGTAACGCCAAAGATATGGTGTACATAGATAAAATAAGGATTAGTTGCTATGAAAATTACTCAAAGTTAAATAAGTAGCAAACCAAAGACTAGTCTAACAGATTGGACAATGTTGAAATAGCAATAGAGAAAGAATCGCATGATAACATTGATCCTAGTTATTCTCTTAAAATTAGCAACGACGGTACAATTGAATTCAACGGAAAGGCCAATGTGAAAAAGGTAGGGAAGCATAGTCTCAAAATTTCTCGAGATTCGATAACCGAAATAGTTGACAAACTCAATATGATTTATTTTTTTTCCCTAAAGGACAAGTATTTAGCAACGGCTAATCCGGGATCTGAGGAAACTAAGACTGTAGTTTCTGCTCGAGTAGGAGACAAATTTAAAAGAATCGAATATTCCAAAAAAGGTAAAGCTCCTCATAGTCTTGAATCTCTGGTATCTCAGATAGAAAAAATTACAAAAACTGATGAATTCGTAGTGGGTCAATGAAAGAAAGAAAAATCTAATGACCGGTCTTTTCCTCATTGTCGGCATAAATAAGATCAATTGAGTGGAAGAAATGAAATAGTATGGCAAAAGAGAACTTTGCTCCATTTTCCTAATATATTCAGATATAAAAACGACTTATCTAAATAAGCTATCTTGTAAATTATATTACATAGATGAGTTATACCATAAAGGAAGCCAGCACTACAAGACACGAGGAATCTAGAAATATAGAAAATGTCCTCGTCATGCAAGGTGGAGGTTCTCTAGGGGCTTTTGCATGCGGTGTATTTAAGGCATTAGTTAAACATAAAGTGCAAATAGATATTGTTGCAGGCACTTCAATAGGCGCAGTCAATGCAGCGATAATAGTTGGAAGTAAATCCGGGCATCCAGAAAAAGACCTAGAAGACTTTTGGATAGAAATTGGCGATAGCAGTCTTGAAATTATACCAGATTTGTGGGTTTACGGCTGGGACAGTAGAGCCAGAAGGTACATGCCAAAGACCATTTCATCAGCTTCTGCAAATGCAGCCTTTTTCGGGGTTCCCAAAATGTTTGTTCCCAGATGGCAATGGTGGAACACCAGCAAAAACTTTCATAGTATCATGGGTGGACTCGAAGAACAGTATTTTGATCCGAGAAATTGGACATTTATGTATGACCACTCCCCTTTAGTAAAAACTCTAGAAAAATACATAGACTATGGGAAACTAAATCTTGCAGCAAGCAAGGAAGAGTTGCCTTCCGTTTTAAGGTTAATAATGACAGCAGTGGATGTTATGACAGCCAAGCCGCTTATTTTTGATAATACATTGATAAAAATAAAACCAGAGCATATTTTAGCAAGTTCGGGATATCCAATATACGGATTTCCTTGGATTGATTTAGGAGATAACATTAAAGCATGGGATGGAAGCTTACTAAGTAATACTCCAATAAGAGAAGTACTTTATGTGTCACCACGAAATGATAAAAATATTTTCATAGTTGAAAACTATCCACAAAGAATCGATAGGCTTCCTTCCAACTTCATAGAAGTGGCCAATAGATATAAGGACATTTTATTTTGTGACAAAGATATTGAAAGCATTAAAAATGCAAGATTAGTTACTAGGCATATAAAACTAATAGAAAAACTATATGATATATTTGAGAAACAAGTGGACCATTCTAGCATAAGCAAGCAGGAAAGAAATGATATCAAAAGTGAGTATAAAAACTTGGTTGATAATTATGGGGCAGAAATTAAATCTGTTACTAGAATAATTAGAAGCGAAATTGAGTCACCCTCGATCTTAAAAAATAGTGATTTTTCTAGAAGAACGATTAGGGAGTTAATAGATCAAGGTGAAAGTAAGACTGAGGAAAAGTTAGAAAAAAAAAGTAAATACTAACAAAAATCTCTGGTTACAAATACTTATTTAATATGTTAACTAGGTTCATAAAAGTAGAACCAGAAGATTCCCTACGTTTTACTAACATGAAAAGTCATTACGATAAGCTTCAAGGAAATTTTTTTAAAAATATTGGAATTGTAAGTATGATGTGATGACAGCATCACAATTTTCAACCTATTAATAAATAGTTTAATTTCACCATCTTCCTTCTCTCTCAATTTGTAGATATCAAATAGAAAATAAAAAAATTTCATCTAAATTCTTTACTTGTGCCATCAAATTCTATCCTGGCGGTGCTAGATCGTATTATATTACCTTCAAGAAAAAATAGAGTGTGTTCTACGGTACGTGATCTTAGATTCAACGAACATGAACCTATATTATTATTCGCCAACACTGGAGTTGTACCATGACCCTCTGGAGTAACGAGCAATCGAAACTCTCTCCAATCTGGGAAGCCCTCGACAGACCCTCTTTGCCTTTTAATAAAATACCGATTAACCAAACTGATAAAGATAGTCTTTATTTTAATGAGAAACGATCCTTCTTTTCCATGTTTTGAATAATTTGTATTTTCTTTCGAAAGCAATTTGGATGTCAAATTATTTTTCTTAGTTTGTCCCATCTCTTCCTCTAAATTATTTTCAGGTCCATGATCATAGTGGTGAATGTCATAGTTAGCATCCAGAAAGCCTGTACGGGATACCATTTTCTTGGCGATGATGATTTTATGTACAATATTTAAGATCATTATTGCTAATTTTCTCTTTAATAGGCTGTTGCTTCGAAAAGGGCTAGCCGTCAACTGGGCCATGGATAAAGAGGACGGTGTCTGGATATTATTTTCCAAATCAGAAGCAGTTAGCTTTGTGTGATACCCAGGGCTGATTAAATCAAATTTTGCCTTCATTGTAAAGGCGTAGTGAACATCTCCTGATAAAAAAATGCAATATTTAGGGCTAAACGCATTAGTCACAAAAGCCAAGAATTTTATAAACCCCCCTTCGTTAGCTCTCCATGTCTCAAGGTCCCACTCATAAGTTCCTGAAATGGAGGTTAGAAATCGTTGTACACTTTCTGCATGTTCAAAACCAAAAACTGGTGTCGGTGATATAATTACAAGTGGGTCACCTTGTTTATATCCGGAGGCAAAAACTTCACATTTAATGTAATCCAAAGCCTCGTCGTCTAATAATACTGGTGGTCCATCAGGATTTACAAATTCTCTCTGTGTTCTACAATCTAAAAATATGGCAAGTGGATATGTAGGAGCAACATATGTCCACTTTTTATAATCCCAAATCCTATCCTCCATTATTTGCATTTTATCAATTTCAATGTCTCTACTTTCGTTATTCAATTTTGAAATTTTGGCAGAGTCGTCAAAGCGGAACAAACTTTTTTGTTTTCTTAGATTAACGTATGCCTTAATAGTTTCGATAAAGGCATCATCAAACGAATCCGGAGCGTTCCCCCAAGCCTGAAAAGCCCAATACGCTACAAGTCCATTAACAATTATTTGAGATCCGATCTTACTATTTTTCACAGAATCTCGCCATTTCCGGTCTATGTTCCAATCGTCAGTGATTTCATGATCATCACAGATCATATAAGTAGGCACATTAGCAAAGAGTCTTCTGATTTTTTGAATACTTTTGCGACTCTGTTCGAGTTCCTTTAATTCTTTATCATATAGTTTTGTTGAAGCAGAACTCCTATGAAGTTTTGTTAGATAGGGAGCAAATTCTTTGGGCCACATCAAATGATTCCATGCAACCAAATACATTGCAGCGAATTCGCCAAATCCTAATAAATGATTGTCAGACACTTCTGAAGTAAAGTGAGCATTGGAAATCACTATCTGCTTTCGACCCCCAATCGGGAAATCTTCTATATTTTTATCAATTCCATCAACAACTTCTCGCCATCCAAGTAGCTCGTTTGACAATCTTCCTAGATATCCTATTAGAGGTCCAGCTACGTCATCAGCATAAATTTGATCACCTATTAGAAATAGTGAGCTTGCTCTTTTTTTTAGATCAGAAATGGTAGATGCAAGAAGTTTATCTCCTATGAGCAAACTATCTTCATCATCACCATGTAGTTTTCTACAAGAGCCGTAGAGAATATTTAGTTGAGATCCATTTTTCCCAACAGGGATATAGAATGTAGGCAATGAAAACAAACTAGATAAAGATTTGACTTCAGTCTCATTGTGATCGTGTTGTTCATCAAAATTAGAATTATCATAAATTATACTATCTTCTCCAGATAACAAACCCAGATCTTTCAGACGCAGTCCTTTCCCTTTGCTTTCGTTAGTTAGAAAAAGCTCCATATCATAAGCAAGGATTTCATCTGTGGGAAAAGTTGATATTAAATTTGTTTTATCAGATTCATTAGGTTTATTTGAAGGAAATGGCCTTGCAATTAAAAGGCTCACATAAAGATTATCGCCCAGTTTTAAACATGTGTTATTACCACTGCCTACAACATTCATTTCAAGTTGAGAGGAGTGTGGGCCAGATTCTTCATATAATTTTTCATTAACATCTTTGCTTGAGACAAAGCCACCATTTGACCTGTTAGAATTGAATATTTCTAATTTTGTATATACAGGTTTGCTTGTTGCTATCCATATACACACCTGTGTTTTGTCAACCCGACGAATTATGGGTCCAGCCAGTAGTAAAGGCATAGTGAATTCAGGCATGCAAATTCGAACCTTTTATCTATTTTTTAAAAACCAAATTACCGTCTCTATATTATTTACCCAGATTAACAATGAAGATATATTCATTTTACAATAGTACCTTGTAATTCTTTATAAAAATTTTTTATTTAGAAATGTCTACCCATCTTAATCCCTGCAAATGCAAAACTATTTTATACGATAATGTTTTCAAAACTGGTTATAATTTTTTTCATTCATAGATTTTCAATAATGAAACTAACTCTTGTCCATCAGCCAGTAAAGAAAAACTAGTATCCATCCATACATTTCTTAATGTCATAAAGCCCATGTAAACAAACAAACAAACAAATCAGCTCCTATTATTAAAAGCACTAGTCGTATGAGCTAAATATTGATGTAATGTAAAATCTTTTTTGATGCCTTTTAGAATCTAATCAATCTCAATTGTCAAAACGATGCCTCATCATGATTTTCTTAACTGTCTCGTCACTTACTTGATCAAAGTACTTGTAAAATTGACCGACAGCAGAAAAAGCCTCTTCCATATGCAAAATTACAACGTTGTCCGCTATCTTCGCAAGTTTATTCACAGTTTCATCTCTAGCAGGAGCTACAGGTACAGCAACAATAACTTGCTTGCAATTACAATTGGTCTTTACCCATTCAGCAGAGGCGATTATGGTAGACCCTGTAGCTATGCCGTCATCCACCAAGACAACAACCTTTCCATCAAATTTATCGTGATAGGAAATATCACCTCTAAATTCAATCAGGCGTCTATTGATTTCCTTTTTTTGAAAATCTATCTCCTTTTTTAAATAATCTTGGGAAATATTGAAAAGATGTGTAATTCCTTCGTTCAAAAAGTAACTTCCGTCTGGCATCATTGCACCTATTGCGAACTCTTCGTTAAATTCGGCCCTTATTTTTCTAGAAATGACAACATCCAGATTACAGTGGAAACAGTTTGCTATGATGTCACCCAGTATAATACCACCTCGTGGTATCGCAAGGACTATTAACTCGTTTGCAGCATTTGATAGATTTATCTGATTTTTTTTCAGTATATTTTCTAACCCTTTAGCTAGCTCGTGTCCGGCTTGCTCGCGGTCCAGAAACAAGACACTCATATTATTACCTATCCAAATCCACTATTAAACTGAAACAAAAACAATGGGAACATTTTGCTGACTGTTTTCTGATGCATTTTTTTCTTAATACTTGAGCTGGTTCATATCAAAATCTACTTCACTAAAATATAGCTTAAATCACTAATTTGATACATTTGTAATTCATGTAGAAACAAAGTCAGATTGTGTATACCAGGATTTAATTAAAACCTACTAGTCCGCCTTTCAGATTATCATCTAGGCATCCAACACTGGAGCAAGGGAACAAACTAATTTAGCATATACGGGATTAAGATATGGATAATATTTTTGACCTTGATTCAATACTGCTAAAGCTAGATAAAAAAGGCAATTCAACTTATTTCATAGATTTTTTACATAACAATAGTTTTGAAGTTGGGGTGCTAAGGCTCAATCCAGGTCAAAGGGACACACAAGGCCCTCATTTAGAAGACGAACTCTATTTTGTTATGGAAGGTAAAGGATACATCAACATGCTAGATAAGAATCAGGAAATAAGAAAAGGTTCTTGCATTTTTGTTCCTTCACAAACAAAGCATTACTTCCATGGAAACAAGGAACGACTAGTAGTCTTGTACGTATTTAATGTTTCAAAAGGATAATTCAAACAAATTATAGCATAAAAATTGGGGTAATTCGTTATCAATTAAACAAATATTTGAATAACTCTTTTTGAACTAAAAGCCAACTGTAGCTATCATAAGTTTTGAATTTTCAAGACAGGTATACTTTATTTTAGGATCGTATAATTTAGTATACAGAAATGTTAATTCTATATGATGAGCAGTAAATCTCGAAAATAATACAATTGTTATTTAATCTGGCGACATCATATCGGCAATTCGCGTTACCCTATCTTCCGGATTATATTGATTGACTACCTCCAACAAAGGCATTCTTTTCCCCCCAACTATTTTGATATCAATATCAATTTTGCCATCCTCACTTATATCTATAATATTGTAGGTATCTTCAAAAACTCCTCTATATCTCCAAGAGCAAGCTGTGCCGGCATAAGCTATTGTCATTGTACCTAGATCCCAGATCCAGGGCCTGTGTTTGTGACCGCAAATGACGACATCAACATCATTAGCAAGACATGTCCTTAAGACATCACCTGCATCGGATATCCCTACCACATTTGTATAACCTGTGTCAGGTATAGCGATCAAATGGTGATGCATCGCAACAATCTTTATTATGCTTTTATTCCTATTTTGAAGTTGATGCTGTTGCTTTTTCAGATTAGTATCAGATCTAGGAATATGATATTTTTTTAGAATTTTATTTAACCATAGATTTTGTCTGAATCCAACTTCACCTTCATCTCTATCTGCTCTTGCAGTTCCAACAGTAGTAACTATTACAGTTTGGTTCTTGTTCTTTGGATTATTATACTTGTAAACCCTTGAACCGCTTGGTGCCGAAACAGGAAAGAACTGTCTAAACAATAGATAGCCAGTATGTCTATAATCATGGTTTCCTGGAAAAATGATTAAATTCTTGCATGAGAATTTTTTTATTTCTTGCTGGGCCTGTTCGAACTGAAAGAATAGTCCATCATCAGTTAAATCTCCTGATATAATAATAACATCGGGTCTTAAATCATTATTAATCTCATCGACCAGAGTATCAAAAGTATGGTTTTTAAATAAACCACCAATATGTAAGTCAGATATTTGAACAAATCTCATATAATATTATCTTATTAAATACTTTGAAAACTAACGTTAAATACTTTCACAAAAAAGGATGAACTTCATATTATTCAGATAGACCGATTCTCATCACCCATATATCATTACCATCAGTAGCTATGCATTATACTAGCGAGTCAAGATCATGATCTTTTGAATGTAGGTTTTGGGATAGTAATTTTGATTGGATGTCTAAAGGCAGGATGAACAAGAATGAACTCACCTTTGTGTAGTTTACTAATGACGGATTTGGTAGTGTCATCTATCATTAAATACGAATTGGAAGAAAGTTCGGACAAACCCAATTTGGTAATAACATGTAAACCGGTATTTTCATTAATGCTTGGATCAATTTGACTTTTGAATTGTTGTGCGGAGAAAAGGATACAGTGCCTGGACTTGCCTGTAATCAAGGTCTTTAACAGTTCTTCTGCTACAGCCGAACGGTTAGACATCGACATCCCCAGACCAGTATTACCAGATTCCGCACGAGGCAGAAATCTATTAATCTCATCGATAAAGATTACGATATATTTTGGTTTTTTTGTCATACCAGTATTTTCTATCTCTTTTCCATCATCAAAATCAATATCTCCCCCACCGCTAAATACGTCGTTAGGATTATTCACATGGCCAACAGAGTACATTTCGTTTATCGTTTTCATTACATCTCCAACCACAAACGCTTGTTCGTCTAATGTTGATAGTCTGGCTATATCTACCACAAATACTTCATTCTTTTTCATTTTTTTAATTTCCTCGCCAAGATACGTACTTGTTATTTTTTTGTCTACAAATAGAGTGGATGGTTTCCTATACCTTTGGATCATCCCCTGAAACTTTAACAGAGTTGTTTTATGTGTAACAATTTCTTCAGGATAATCATTAAAATTAATCAGATCCGTCCAAGTCTCGATTTTGTCAGAATTTCCATTGCCATTGTCACCTTGGCGCAAGTTAGGCCAAAGTTCATAAATATAATTTAAGATTGATGAAATATTATGTTGAGGATCTAGTGTTGTTTCAGAGGAAAATAATAATTCCAATCGATCATAAACATCGGATAATTCAAAAGAATATGTGATATAGTTTTTCTCAGGAATATGTGCCGAATTTGGTTTTCCATCCTTTCCTCTTGGGAGAAAATACCTTACATTACTAAATGGATTCATATTCAAACCAAGTAGGTCCTGTACTTGTTTATCCTCACTAGTATAGTCTTCATCTCTTTCTTTATCTATATAGAGAAGATCCTTTTCTTTAGTATTAAATAAGATAATAGAAATGCCTTCTTCCGATAGTTTTTGATGAAGAACCTGTAGCAAAAATAAAAGATAACTAGTCTTCATGTTACCTGAAATTCCGGTGGCGTTAACGTGAGTGGTATCGGGACCAAAAATGTACGTTACATCTAGATCTATTGGGATTTGAGTTTCGTTAGTCATCGAAATCACACCCGCAGGAAGGGGATGTTCCATTTCTGGAATTCCAAGAGATGAAATGACCTCCTCGATAGTAGCAAAATTTACGAGTTTTCCTTCCTGAACTGGCATATTAATGCTTGAATATTTTGATTTTAATTTGACAGGGACTGTGCTAAGTTTTACATCGTTTGATGAATTTTCCTTTTGAAACCTTTGGAATTGACGGTTAGCAATTACTTCAATCTTTGCCACAGTCAGCCCATGTCCTATCTTTTCACCCATACTTCCGACAAGATTCAGCTGAGAAGAATATTGATTTTTAGAAAATGTATCTAAGTCAAGATAAATCCTTTTTAATTCTTTAACAATACCAATAGTTTTAGTGTTTTGGATATTTTCTACGCTAACGAAGTCAAAAGGATTTATCAGGATTTCAGGTTTAATTATGATCCAAAAAGAATCGATAGAATTTGAAAAATTTTCAGATACGAATGTAATACCGACGGGTTTAGTATCTTGCATCTGTAAATTCTTAATCTACAAAGGTTATAAGAAACCAAGTAACAATCAAGTATTAATCCGATTAATTATACATTACCGCTATCATGTTGATTTTCTTTTATTGAGTGGCAAAATACTAAAAAGTATACTTTCATATAATGAATCTTATGCTTTCGCATTGTTTTTTGTATCTTCATAAGACCGATTGAGAATTTAGCAAAAGTGTACTATAGTAATAAAAAATATATCAAAAGATATGCCATTAAAATTAATAGATAGTGAATAACACATGCGTACAGCTAATGACTAATTCAAGCATATCAGTTAAATTGTTCGAATATTCCTAAAGGGACCATTGTTGAAATATCAGTAAAATATTCTTATAGTGAGAATACTAATTAATCATTTTTTTAACATTTTAGAAATTTTGAGATTTGACTACTGATATTAACATTAACATTAACATTAACATATGTCCAAGCGTATCAATTTTATTGATTGATAAATAATAAAAGATCATGGATAATAATAGTCATTCCTTTAGCAATACTGATAGTAATTTTTGGATACCTTGTTTATCAGACGCATAGTATTTCACTTACACTAAACGCAATATTGGAACAAACCAGCAATAACAACGCGAAAAATAATAGTGATATTTCGGAACTAATGATGTTTAGTAATATATCATCCGCAACAACAACATCTGAATCGCAAAATTCGGAATCAAGCAGTGGTGGGCAGGGGGCAGAAACCAGACCTTTTCCGTACGATTTATTAAATAACGCTATAGCTGCAGACCCATCTTCTATTTTATCTGTAGCTGTTAGGACTGCTATAATCGCGACTTTAGTTTTCGTAATTGTGAAATGGCTCGGTGGAAAGGGAATTGGTCAGTTATCACCATTTGGATTACTAATCGTAGTGGGATTAGGTTCAGCAATTGGAGATCCTATGCTGTATAAAGAAATATCAATTCCCCAGGCGATGGCTGCCGTCATAATTGCAGTAATATTCTTCAAAATAATAGACTATTTGACCTTAAAAAGCCGGAGATTTAGAGATTCCTTAGAGCCTAAACCAATCCTGCTAGTAGACTATGGATCGATTGTCAAGGATGGTCTAAAAAAAGCTAAAATGGATATTTCAGAATTTGAAGCTGAAATGCGACTAAAGGGAATAGAAGATGTAAGGGAAATTAAATACGCCCATTTAGAATTTAACGGCAGGATAAGTTTCATAATGAGAAAGAAAATGGCATCCGAGGAACTGATTGGAGATTAATTAGATATGAAAACATCATAATTGATTACAAGGATTATGGATATGAAAAACTAGATCAAGTATATTAAATCTTAGTAGTAGTAACATCCTTAACTAGAGGGTGTCCAACTTTTACATTGTAATTTTCCACGCAGTTGATGCTCTTACGAACGAAGTTCTCTATTGCAAACTGATGGAATATTTTATATCTATAATAATAGCTAAATAAGAGAACGACTAATAATAAGTTGATCTAATATAAACATCTCAGAGAAGGTACAGTATTTGAGTTAGTTTAATAGGCTTATTGGTATTCCAAGAATAAATATATGTCGAGGGGTTATTGTTGTTTAATTTATATAATTCATTCTCATTTTTAGAGTATTGAACAGCAGTGACGACATAAAATACGTAGTAGTAGTAAGAAAAGATCTTGGAATGGGTGTCGGAAAAATTGCTGGCCAAGTAGGACATGCATGCAGTTCAGTGGTGTGGCAAAATCCAGACCATGTTGCTAATTGGTTTAATTACGGCGGTCAAAAAAAAGCAGTATTAAAGATTCAATCCGAACAAGAATTAATTGAAATAATTAAAAAGGCTCAAGCATATGGTATTGTAACTACAGTCATCAGAGATGCTGGAAAAACCCAGATAGAACCTAATACCATGACATGCTGCGGATTTGGCCCGGATTATTCAACAAAACTAGATAAATTGACAGGGCATTTAAAGTTACTATAATGGTGATATAGTTATTGATCAGAAAATAAATTTGGTTTTCCACTTAAAAACAATCTTTTGGTTTAAATTCTATGAGCATACAAAAAAAATATTCATCATCAAGATTTGAGAATTTTTATTATATTAAAAATTGATAACTCAGAGAGAGGAAAGAAAACGAATTCACTGACAAGAATCTTGAAAGGAAACGGAGTTCCTTTAGAATGCTTTAGAGTCTATCTTTTTTTCTGGTCATTAACAAAATATTGATTATAATAAATGGAGATATGAAATATGGGCTTGACGAATTCTAATCACACTTTTTATTACTTATGTTTATCAGTCCTATTTTCGACAGCAATAGGACTACTATTACCAAATATAGGAATTCTAGTAGAACCGTATTTGTTATTATGGCTAGGACTTTTACTTTTGTTTAATCTAATTAATATGAATCTGTCAGAGCTTTATACAGTTTTTTCTCATCCGAGGAAGCTGATTATACTTACACTAGTGAAACTGGTCTTAATTCCGGTGGGGATTTATACAATAATGAACATAGTTTCGTTAACTATTATCCCCATTAGTACAAATTTAATGCTATCAGTATTCCTATTATCTGGCATATCAACTGGACTTGGATCACCATTCGTTGTAAACTTTGTTGGGGGCAGATTACCAACAGTAGTCGGATTAATAATAACCACATCATTATCAGCCCCATTTATATTACCTATTTTGATATTTCTTTTTTTTAGTAGCAACTTTGCAATTCCTATTTTTGACATGATAGTACTTCTTTTGGTAGCATTAATTCTGCCTTTGATGGCCAGTCAAATTTTGAAGAAAATTTCTCCTAAACTTACGCAGCAAATCAATAAACAATCTCTAAACCTCTCACTTGTTTTCATTTTCCTAATTAATCTAGGGGTTTTTGCGAAATATTCATATTTCTTTTTTTCTAATCCCCTTGCAACTGTAGAAAATATCATTTTAGTCTTTGTGTTGTTTGGTTATTATGGACTGACAGGATATGGCATCTCCAGGCTGATAGGACTATCAAAGGATGATAGAATTTCGACTATGATTTCAATGATATATGTTAACAATATTTTGATAGTAGTGTTTGCCCAACAATTTTTTGGTACTGAAATCGCTGCATTAGCTGCATTTTTTAATATCCCCTACTACTTGGGAATATTACTATTAAAAAAAACTTTGAGGTCAAAATAGATTCTTGTCTTGTACTTGCTAATTTCTTTGGTTCATAGAGGAAACAGATTACAGAGTGGATCATATTTTAGCCTGAATTGAACCCTACTGTCCAACACTCCACCCTACCGCTTGGTTTTTTCGTTAAATAGACATCAAGAATTATTGTTTAAGTCTTAATAATTTACTATGAAATAGGATGGACTTATCTTATTATAATAATTGTGCTGCCTGCCCAATACTCCACCATTACTTTCTGTAGTGTACTGCATATGAATTTTGTATTGTCGAATTCAAATCCCTTTTAAATTGGTTGCTAATTAAACCGCCATATACTACTAAATCTCTTGCAAAGCTTTCAAGCCTACCTAACAATTGGACATTTACGATCTCACGGTCTGAATCGAAATCTTGACCTGAGTTTATGGATATACCATATGGTAGACTCCAACCATAACATTGTCTTATAGCAGTTCGCATCTGATCCATGACAGTCAAGCCCTTTTCATGCGAAGAGCAAAGGTACCCAAATGTCTTTCCGGCAAACTCCGACCAAAAGTAATCTAAAAAGTTTTTCAATGATCCTGCCATTGAGCCATGGTAGTCTGGTGTTGCAAGGATTATAGCATCAGCCCAGTTAACCAATTCAACGGCATGTTTTATACCACCTAGTTTTTCATTGTATTCGGCAGTATACATTGGTAATGGATTTGAATATAGATTCAATAATCTAGTGTCTCCGCCATTCTTGTTAACTCTGTTTAATATGATCTTCAAAGTTTCTGTACCTAAAGGAATCTCTCCTCATGCTAGATCCAACACCGAGAACCTTTAAGGACATCGCTAGTAACTACCACCTATAGCGATCGGAAAAGTATAATTTATTCTATTCACATATAATATTAGTTAAGGTAATTTATAAATATAATAGTTTACAAATTATATAAATTAAATATGGAGGTTAAAGGTGGTTATAACAAAACATTAAAGGAATTCATTCTTTTCTTTAATTAAAAACTTACAAATTGAATCTCCTTTGGCTGCTCTATGAGTGACTTCTACGTCAGCGTCCAAAACGTGTTCAAATAATTCGGTTTCAATAGAGCAGGCCTCCCAATGTTTTTCTGCTATCATTATGATTGGACAATTATACTCCAAAAGAGTATGAGAGTTGCCTTTTCTATCCTTTTTAGATTCAGCGATATATCCTTCTTCATCTCTAATTCTTGCTAACTCTTTTACCTTTTCTTTAAATTTCATATCCTTCATACGAATACTGTATTTTTCAAACAGTTCCTTTTGACGTTCCCGCAATACCGACTCGACCGCATCCTTACCCATTTTTTTTTCCAGATAGTCCAAAGCATGTGTTGCTATTTCACCATATGATTTCGGAAATGCAGTTTTACCAGGTACTCGTTAACGAGTACTGCATGGTAGGTCTTCCCACGCCTTTTGGAATTTCAATACTTTCAACCAAACCTCTATCTTGTAATTCACTCAAATGCTTGTGCACAGCCATTCTAGAAATCTTCATAACTTTTGATAAGTCTTTTAATCCTGCCTGCCTCATGACTTTGAGAAAATACAATATTTTTCTTTTTGGATCAGATTGTATAAAGGCTTCAGATTTCATTCTATTATACCCCTCATTAAGAATCATTTAGGATACTTAAATAAAGGACTTCTAATTAATATACAATTTGGTTTATTAATTAATTAATGGTAGCAGATTATATACAATTACGTCTTTTTTTGACCCAGAACAAAAGAATAAGAGAAGTGACCAAATCATACTTCGGCGCAAAATTGCGCCTTCTAAATACATGTAAAGTACCAAAGTTTAAAAATGGTTCAAAATAACAAATTATAGGTTGATTATAACAAAACCTCATCTGGCAATAGCAGGTTTGACAATCATAACTATTATTCTAATATATTACTATTACTATGAGATAGTTGTATTGCAAGAAAAACAACCAGAGCCCCAAGAAATAATAAAACCGGAGGGCAAAGACATTTTTGGAGTTAATGAGATCTATCCCACGGCAAAAGATGGGAGAGAGTGGTTTATCAATATGGAAGATCCCCTTACTGACGACTCATTCTCAATTACATCAAAGGTTCCAATAGTCAGGAATACTGAGGATGGTTTGGCTTGGTCAATCAATGATACTCAGATAAGAATGAATGTAGATACCCCAGCGAATGTCCAACCATGGAAAAATATTGAGATGACTGGATATGTCAAGCTAAAGTCAGTTTATGATACCAATCAAGAAGGTGAGGGAGGAACCGACAATGGTGATTCTGAATCCCTCACCCCTGATTTGACATGGCGAGCAAGAGGAGGCTCACATAACAGTCAAAATCCTTGCGAGGGAACCGCATTAAATGGAGGAATTAACGTGTTAAACATGGAAGCAGCTTGGAAGAAGGAAATTTGGCATACGGGTGGATACACCGATTCCAGAGGTTCCGCTAAGATATCTGAGAATCCATTATTAGATAGATGGATAGGATGGAAGATAATAATATTTAACCAGGATAATGAATCCAGTGTCAAAATGGAATCATTTATTGATGATAATAATGATAATGTATGGAAAAAGGTTAACGAAATCACTGATGAAGGTGGCTGGTTTGCTAATAGTTCTGATGAAGAATTCAACAGTGCAAATTGTAATAAGGCCAAAGATTATATAATAACTAATTCAGGACCAATAGCAAGTTTTAGAGCAGACAACATAGCATTCGATTTTAAGAATCTTAGTATTAGAGAAATTCAAGGGGTCTAAAATAATCGAAATACAATATTTTTTTCGTCCCATAGGCTAGTAAGAAATTAACGTTTAGCAATTGTTATCTTAATAAATAACAATTAATTGAGGATGCGAAATGTTGCCTCTGGTTTTGGTTATTCTTTAGATCCTAGAACCTACTGCAACAATCCGATCTACAAGATAGCAATTCTTGTTTCTAAGTAAAGACATCGCAATAAAGCATTGTGACGACTAATATTTCCTTTTGAATACTCAGCGACTGTATTAAGGTCGGTTGAAACTGATTCGTTGATCACAGGACCTAAATACTGCAAACTTAGCCAAGGTTAACATTTATTAACCTTGGCTAAGTAATATAGATTATGCAAAAATTTAGGCGGGTAGTGCTGCCCCTTTTTTCAATTGTGTTGGTTGTTGCGGTAGCTTTGATAATGTCTACCTACCTACTTAACCCATTAAATCCATCTTTTGATACTCATGCTCAAAACTCCACTGACAACAGAAAAATGATTGGCAGCCATACACCAGGATATCCAGTGTTCCGATCAACTGGAGATATACTAGATCCTATTTCTATTCCTAGCGACTCAAAAAATGCGGTAGTAGATCCGAATCAGTATTTGCGTGAATTCAATTATGGGCACGTTTCAGAGCAGCCAAATGGAACTACTCTAAGAGAATTTACACTAGTTGCTTCGGATACAGAAATAAAGGAAGTTTCGCCAGGGGTTTTTTATAACGTATGGACGTACAACGGCACAATACCGGGCCCGACAATTCGAGCTACTGAAGGTGACAAAATAAAGATCAATTTCATAAATAACGGTTCAAAACCACATTCAATACACACACACGGGATCCACCCAGCAGAGATGGACGGGGTTTTTGATATGATTGGTCCAAAGGGCAAGTTCACCTATGAATTTACAGCTGAACCATTTGGTGTTTATCCTTACCATTGTCACATGACACCCCTAGAAGAACACATAACACATGGACTCTATGGTGTGATGATTATTGATCCAAAGACTCCAAGACCACAAGCAGATGAAATGGTAATGGTCATGAATGGATATGACACCGACTTTGACACGGAAAATAACTTTTACACTGTAAATGGGATCCCATATTTCTATATGCATGATCCAATAGAGATCAATAAGAATGAGCTAACAAGAATTTATCTTGTCAATATGTTAGAGTTTGATCCGATAAACAACTTCCACTTACACGCTAACATGTTTAACTTTTATCCTAGTGGAACTAGTCAAACTCCTGTTGAGCTGAATGACATCGTAACTATGAGTCAAGGTGAAAGGGGTATCTTAGAATTCAAGTATAAATATCCAGGAAATTACATGTTCCATGCTCATAAAACAGAATTTGCAGAAAAGGGCTGGATGGGTTTATTCAAAGTGATGGAGAACGGTCAAGATAATAAAAATGAGGCAGATCTGAGTAGCAATAGTACAACAAACCCAAATAACGTATCAGTTTCCAAGAATCAATCTTATTTTGTAGCAGATTCTAGTCAGACTGGCGGAATGAATATTGATTTAGAAAATGATAAAATACCATATAATTATTCCTCCTATAGGGTTAGTAACAACTCACTTCATGACAGCAGCCAACAACACACAAACAATCCAAACGCTGCAAATTCCTCCTATCAATACGGTGAAAACTCAACAAGCCAAGGAACGACTAGATAATGAAAGATAAGAAATTGGAAAAAGCAGAAAAGGATCAACAAATTGATGTGAATAAGGAAAATAAAATATCCAGCAACACTTTTGACAATATTAGTGGACAAGGCGAAAAGAAACCTGAAATTGGAGTTACAGAAGAGATAACCACCATTGGTATCAACCCAGATAATGCAAACATAAAACCGACAAAAGGAAAAAGAAAAAAAATTGCATCACTGGTATTAGCCATTACACCCTTAATCATTCTGGCGGGTATGATTTATTTTCTTTCAAGTCCTTACGGTCAAAGTTTGATTAACACTGGTGTTCCCCTACCAGAAGTAACTATAGAAAAAGTAGAATTTCATGAGAATCAAGTGGTGGCTTTTATCCGTAATACTGGTCCTGAGCAAGTTACGATTTCCCAAGCAGACATTAATGATAGGATACATTCTGCGGCAATCGAACCTTCTCAAGTATTATCAAGACTTTCAGAAGCTAAAGTCATAATACCCTTTTTTTGGAATACAGCAGAACCTTATGAAGTAGGCATAACCACTTCTGATGGAACAAGATTTAGCAAGCTCATTGAAGCTGCTGCTCCTGCTCCAATTCCAAACGTCAACCAGTTCTCAGTATTTGCCATGTTGGGAATATTTGTAGGTGTGATACCAGTCCTAATTGGACTAGCATGGTATCCGTTTATGAGGAAAATAACAAGAAATCAGTATAATTTCTTTTTGAGTTTAACAGCAGGTTTGTTGGTATTCTTAGGCATTGATGCATTTTTAGAAAGTAATGAAATTGCTGCGAATAATTTAGCGGCGACATTTAATGGTCAACTTTTAATACCCGTCATAATCATAGCCACGTTCCTTGGACTCTTTTATCTCACTGAATATTTCGGCAAGAGAGCAGAGTCAAAGTTATCGCATGAATATGAAAAAGAGGAAGAGGGCAGCGAGATTGAGACAAGACATAATGATACTCAAAATAATTCTTTAGAGTCCTCCGTCAAACCCATATCGGAAACGAGGCTTTCATCAATATCACTGACAGGTCTGCCTTCGAATGATAGGATAGATTTAGCAACACGAGAGCAGGAAGAGAAGGAGAAGAAAAAAGAGGAACAACTGACTCGATTCATGGATAAGCGCGAAATCATCAAGCCGCTTACTCTATCCCTAATGGTTGCAATAGGAATCGGACTACATAATTTCGGAGAGGGTCTGGCCATTGGAGCAGCAGTGTTACTCGGGGAAATTGCACTAAGCACGTTTTTGATCATAGGCTTTACAATACACAATACAACAGAAGGACTAGCTATCGTTGCACCACTTGCAAAAACAGGAAGGTTAATGATAAGACGGTTAATTGCAATGGGCCTGATTGCAGGAGTTCCTACTATTTTAGGTACCTGGATCGGCGGATTCGTATATTCGCCATTGGCCTCAATCATATTCTTGTCGGTAGGAGCAGGTGCAATATTTCAGGTTGTTTACGCCCTCGCACTATGGATGAGTAAATCAATGAAGCAAAGTAGCAAAACTAACAACGGCGGCGAAAGTAAAGATTTTGGAGAAAAATCAGTTAAATCCAAAATAAGATCAGTATCTATCCAGGAGAAAAGTCCTAGTGCGGCAATAATAGCAGGTTTTATCATGGGATTGCTAATAATGTATATAACGGGATTGCTGGTGTAAGGTGTTATTCTTGCAAAGTTTTTTATCAAACCTTGATTTCTGTATAACTAACTCGGTGAGCAAGACAGTTGTCAAATAATACTTCACCCCTTGGAGAGAACACAATAATTGACTCTATTAAAAAAGTCAATAGTTCACAGAGAAAGGAACGCACAGATAGGATGGAAGACTATCTTGAGATTATTTATGAACTAGTACAACAAAAAGGATATGCCACAAGTGTAGATATTACCGAATGTTTGAATGTCTCGGCTCCTAGTGTTACCAAGATGATGAGAAGGTTAAATACAACAGGATATTTAGAATATGAAAAATACAGGGGTATAAGATTAACCCAACAAGGGACAAGTGTTGCCCAAAATATTAGGAGAAAGCATGAACTATTGACAGAGTTCTTCACTTTTATAGGTGTGAGAGAGGATATTGCAAACTCAGATGCCGAGGGCATAGAGCATCACCTACATTCTGAAACACTCGAAAGACTAGAAGAGTTTCTTAACATAAATAGAAGCAAGCAAAAATCGTAAAAAGCAACCAACATATATTTTATAAAACACGATGATCTTAGAATTTTGTATATTACATATACTAACAGATTAATGTAATATGGGATAATTGAAATAATAATCAACAGGTCTATTGGTTCAATGTTTGATTGATCATATGTGGATATAGTGCAGGAATTTGTGCAAATACAAAATTTGATAATAATCATGTCACATATGTAGTCACTACAATTTAAAACATATTTTACAACTTAAGAAAAAAGTAACTTTGGAATGGTGAGTATCAAGCCAGTACGCCTAGATGAATCGAAGACGAGACGACAGAAAGTCCGTACGCAATTTTTACTCTTTGATTTCTTCTATCCAAAGCCTTGAACCCATCAATGAGTAAGTGAACTATAAGAGCAGGATCAAAAAAATCTTTTAATCAAGAATGAACATCTAAATGGTCCAAGCATAAACGCATTTAGCAAGTTATGTAGCAGTAGAAAGAGGATTTGGGCCTTGACTTCAGACATTTAAATCTAAAAATGTAATACTATCTTTAGGATCACCATATCTATTAAACCTCTGAAATAGAATTAGTGCCGGTGTAAAAGAATGGATAATCAATTAAAAATTATATTTTTTCATAATGATCTACTATTCTAGACATATTGCTATTCTTTCGCTTCTTTCTTTGTTCTAGTATTGTTTTCCAATTAAAAGAATAATTTTCTGTTACGTCAGTTATGTCGGCATTTGAAAATGCAAGCACATATTGATACTTTTTATTCCAATTTTTTTCATAATAATGAGGATTATTGATTGAAATAGGATATTCAAGAGTTGAATCTACGTGAATCCATTTTCCCTCAATAAGAGCTTCGTTCCAACAGTGATCAAGAAAATCATGAACTATTCTTGACTGTATCGATAAAGAATTTAGTATGGCCCCAAATAGAAACGACCATTCACTACACCTGCCAATTCGATTAAATGCTATATTTTCTATCTCGCCATATCGAGGAAACACCACTGTAAAAGAACACTTGGGGCATGTATGATATTCGATACCTCTTACTATCCAAGAATTGCCTTTAACATATCTAAGATTCAGTGATAAGTTGCACAACTGACATACTGGGCTCTTGTCCATCCATTTCATAAATTCATGTTTATACCAATTAAGCAGCAAGGTCATAGGCATCATCAAGTCTGAATTTCCAGATATCCTTTTATCAAATTCATGTTTGATATTGACAGGCACCAACATCCGTATAGATTCTAGTAGACCCTTATCCAGATATTGCTTGGCAACTTGCTTGTACAGAATAAGAATGTCCTTTGTAATTGGATAAGGAAGCCCATTATTTGCTAAATCAAAAAAGTTTAGCACTATTTAATCACCAAATAATCATTTAAAAATCAAGTGCTAAGAGGGTAGGTGGTAGGCGCAGGTGCTGACTCTCACATTCTGAATTTCATCTAAAGTATTGAAATATGTATGTATAACAATTCAGTAGAAAGAGGTCTCTTGAGTAGGGAAGGGCTGAAAGCTCAAAGCAGAAAAGTCACGGCAAGTCAAGGCAAGGCATGTAAGCACTAAAGGACTATATTTTCATGACCCTATTCCTGTTCTATTTTCAATAGACTTATGTTTGAATAAGCGCATATGGGTAAATGACAAAAGTAATACGACATGATACAATTTAACGAAAATTCTATTGAAAGGGAAAAAACAAGAACAGAAAAAAAAAGGTTTGTTTTTCCTGGAAGTAAAATCCACACCATTCCCTTCTTATCCTATACGATTGAACATATGTCATTAAAGATAAAGCCAGATCTTGTGAACAAGCTCCTTGTTGATTGCGAGCAGCAAATAACGGTAAGAGCTTTTAAAGATTTATCAGAAATCGTGTTAGATATCTCTGATTTAAAAGTTACAAAGGTAGACTCACAGTCTATAAGTATTTCAAAATTTAGATGCGTTGAT
Organism: uncultured Nitrososphaeraceae archaeon; assembly: GCA_963759575.1. Taxonomy (GTDB): domain Archaea; phylum Thermoproteota; class Nitrososphaeria; order Nitrososphaerales; family Nitrososphaeraceae; genus Nitrosocosmicus. Next base: position 736,837 of record CAVWZU010000002.1, read on the forward strand.
AACAAGCAAGTTGTTATTGAATTTTCAGAGCTACTAAGAGCTGGAAGCACCACAGTTATTGATATTTCATATTCTGCTGGTTTTACAATTATTGACGGCAAAGAAAAATTCGGTTCTCCAAAAACCGGCTTTCACTTTATTACAAAGGGTGATCAAGGTAAACAATCTCCATCATACCAAGCATGGACACAAGGTGAAGCAACAGATTCACGCTACTGGTTTCCATCTATGGATACACCTCAGGTTAAATTTACTTTGGATATCGAAATTTCTGCACCACAAGGATATATGGTAATTTCAAATGGAATTTTAGAATCTAAAGTTAAGAAAGATGAATTCATGAGTTGGAAATACGTTGAAAAGAAACCCCTTCCTTCGTATCTGGTGTCGGTAGTTATAGGCGCCCTTTCACAATATGAATCAAAATATAGAAACGTTTTGCTCAACTATTACTGGCCAGAAGAAATTAAGGAAGAAGATGCCATGTTAACTTTTTCTGAGACTCCGCAAATGCTGAAATTCTTTGAAGAATATTTCCAAACTAATTATCCATTTCAAAAATACTCTCAAACAGCAGTCGATAATTTTGAGTTTGGAGGTATGGAAAATACCACATGCACAACTCTAACTAGAAGAGTTTTGCATGACAAGCAAGTTTCTAAAGACTACAGAAATGACATTTTTTTGGTGGTTCATGAGCTTGCCCATCAATGGTTTGGAGATATGGTTACATGCAAGGACTGGCCTCATATCTGGTTAAATGAAGGATTTGCTACGTATTGTGAATCTTTGTATTGGGAAAATTCTCGGGGAAAAGATGAATTTCACTATACCCTGATAGAAGCTACAGATATTTATTTTGAAGAATCAACAAAACTCTATAACAGACCAATTGTTACTAATGTATATAAGCATGCAGATGATTTGTTTGATGCTCATTCATATGAAAAATCTGGATTTATCCTCCATATGATTCGAAATCTTATAGGAGAGCATGATTTTAGAAAATCACTTAAAGTCTATTTGGAAAAATATCAGAATAGATCGGCAGAATCACTAGACCTACTAAAAGTACTCGAAGAAGTCTCAGGTAGAGAAATGACATCATTTTTTGATCAATGGATTTACAGAGGGGGTCACCCTAAATTAGAATTTGAGTACACATTAACACGTAATTATTTAAACAAGGATACAAACAAGAGCACCCAAAAGCTAAAAATCAAAATCCAACAAAAAAACAGTGATGAAAGCATTGAAGATCTCTCCAAGTATTACCAATTTCAATTGGAGTTTAAGATATATGTTGTTGATAAATCTGGGCAAAAAAGCCACCTCGCTCATTTAATGGATGTAGATAACGTAGATTCAGAGTCTTTTGTTGATATAAACAGTGATTCCAATATTGAAGCCATATCCATTGATCCAGAGTTTAAGATTCTAAAAGAAGTATGTTCCGTTAAAGTAGTAAATGAATCCAAGGACTTTCAATCAAAGATATTGCTGTATAATCAGATGAAAAATGGAGACACCATCGTAGAAAGAATTACCGCTTTAAGATTACTCAAGAATCTATATTCAGCAGAGGGAATTAGACTAATATCCGATGCAATTGTTCAAGAGAAATTTTATGGAGTAGCCATTGAAGCCGCTAATACAATTGGTTCTTTTCATGATAAAAATGATTATGAAAAATCCGATAATTCATATCAGTCTTTAATTTCAATACTAAAAAGTAAATCAACCTTTGATGCTTTACGATCAGAGACTAAAAGAGCAATTATAAGAAACATTGGAGTATTTGAAAGAGTTGATTCAATTAGTTTGCTTGAAGGTTGGATTGACAAATCCAATGTCGAAAGTAATTTTGTAAGATCATCTGCCGCCACAGCTTTAGGAAAGAGTAGTAAGCAGATTGAAAAAATAGAAAATAAGGTCCAAATAATTTCTCTTTTAAAAAACCTTGTTGAAGGAACAAACACCTTTCAAAGTGTTGTAGCCACTGGGGCTTTGGAGGGACTAAAAGAGTTAACAACAGATACAGATAGCGAGATACTCATTGAGGTCGCTCATTTTTTTCTGAAAAATACACTTGAATCAATGGATTACTTTGTGAGAGCAAAAGCTACCTCTACTTTAGCCAAGTTTTTGGTTAACAAGAATGACAAACCAAGTACAGACATTAATGATATGAACCAAACGGTGTTTAAGAGACTCAAGGAACTCTTAAGAGATGATAGACGAAAGATAAAGATAAATGCGTGTTCAGCACTTGCAGATGAAGACGGCAAATTTCGTAATATACCAGATAAGAGAACGTACGAGACAATCGAAGTACTTATAGATGTCACAAAAAATGATTTAGATGGATTTGTCAGAAGAAAAGCTGAACATAGTGCAAACATAGTGCGAGGATGGATCAATGATTGGGCAAGTAAACCCTTGCTAATTAATTCTGATTCCACATCCAATTTATAAGATACCTGCTTCCACTAAGCATCTCGTACTTACCTAAAATAGGACCTTGGTTAATCATTAGTGAGAACAATATTGGCTACATTGTTATAGTGTAAATTGATGTTTCTTAAAACTTTATATTTTCCCAGTAGAATTTTTCTATGATGATCCGACCAGAAATTAAAAGTACTTCACTAAGAAAAATCGCTTTATTTCTTGCCATTACTAGTTTTTCATTAGTTTCCTTTATGATGATAGAGTCAGCTTCGACGGTGTCTCCCACTTTTGGTCAGACTGGTTCCTTGCAGGCAAACAGTTCTAGCTCTAGTCTATTAACCATGAATAATGATAATATAATAGGTGATCCATTTTATACAGAAAATACAAAATCAACAAACATTAAAGTATTAAGTATTGATCCCATTCCAACCGTTGAAGTAACATATGATGGTAACAGTACTATTGGTGGAGCGCCAACCCAAACTATAGGTACAATAGTAGATAAGATGAATACTGACGGAACAGTTTCTTCTAAAGGTCAAGCAATAATATTGACAGCATCTGGTAAAGTCATAACTTACAGGTCTGACTCAATAGGTACATACAATCCTGATGGAAGTTTCTCAGATAGCGGAGTAATGGTCTTCCACTTGCCTTTCAATGCGAATGCAACTAGTTCTACAGGGTTATACTCAAATTCGACAGACACCATTTATACACAATTTGATAATTTATTTGGCATCTACAAGAAAACAGTAGACCCTGAGGGAGATGGCCTTACCAAAGTCTGGAAATGGAGATAGATATCTGAAACTATATGGTGTATGGTAGGCAGGTCTCTACCTGCCTCTTAAATAATTGGGTGTTTTTTTTTCTACCAACATAGTAATAACCGGTATTTATAAAAGAAATGAAACCTAGTAATTTACCCAGGTTGGTGCTTTTTCTATCACAAATAAATCAATAGTCGTAATATGTGAGAAACCTTCTGTTGCAAACAGATTGGCCCAGGCATTAAGTGCACAACAACGTCACAATAGCAATAGATTTTCAGACAAACCTTTAGACCAAGAAAAAAAAGACAGGTCAACAACAAAATCTCCTTCCACATCATTTCCCACCGTTAGAGGAGCAGATGGCCAAGATTACGTCATCTGTCATGCTTTAGGGCATTTATATGGACTCTCAGATTCTGGTAAAGGAAATAAAAAAGTATTTCCAATCCTTGATCCAACCTGGTTCCCATTATCCGTACTAAAAAGTAAAGGACCTAGCTCAAAGTTTCTGGCTTTTAAGATTGAAAAAATATTAAGGGAAATTTCTGTAATATCTAAAAGTGCCTCTGGATTCATTCACGCCTGCGACTATGATCAAGAAGGTGAAGTCATTGGATATAATATACTAGAGCACGCGTGTCACAACAAATATTCTATATCTAAAAGAGCCAAATTTTCATCACTTACGGATGAAGAAATAATACAATCATTTAACAATTTGTTACCTCCCAATGAAAAGTTAAAAGATGCAGGGACATCCCGACATATGATAGATTTCATATATGGAATTAATCTTTCAAGAGCACTTACGAATTCTATCAATAAGAAAGATTCATCAGGAGCAGATAAGAAAGGTTACCACCAACTATCAATAGGCAGAGTTCAAGGCCCCACTCTAGCATTTGTTGTAGAAAGAGAAAAAGAAATTGAAAGTCATATATTTGAACCCTATTGGAATGTCATAGCAGATTTTGAAAAAAATAATCAAATCATCAAAACCCATTATTATCCTCACCGCATAGATACAAAGTCAACTGCCGAAAATATAATCACCTCTTGTAAAAATCAACTAGGTAAAGTAACAGACATCAATATTCAAAAAATACCAATAAAACCTCCACATCCTTTTAACCTTGGAGACCTTCAAAAAGAAGCCTATAGGCTTTTTAGGTTTACCCCAAGTTACACACTTTCAATCGCTGAAAAACTGTATTTAGCTGCTCTAATTTCATATCCAAGGACATCAAGCCAAAAGTTGCCTTCCTCGATTAATTATGAAAAAATCATTAAAGCAGTTTCAAACCTGTACAATAATCTACATCAGAACAATGCATATGGTAACAAAACTAGTTCAATCCTTTCTTATTCTGAGATCTCTCTAAAATTGTTAACCAACAAAGTCCTCAAACCAAACGAAGGCAAAGAGACTGATCCTGCGCACCCAGCTATTTATCCAACTGGCCAAAAGCCAAAACAAAATCTTGAAGATTCAGAACTAAAACTACTAGATCTCATAATCAGGAGATTCTTTTCTTCTTTTGGAGAGGAGGCCTCTTCTAGTCAAATTTCTGTCACCCTAACAGTTAAAGACAAATTTACTTTTAAGGCCGAGGAGAAAAAAATTGTATATGAAGGATGGATAATATATTATAGACCTCATTTTGATGTATCAGGCTTTGTGGTCTTAGATTCGCTATCATTTCTAAAAAGAGACGATGTTTTAAAAAATGTAAAAATAGAACTGTTAGAAAAATTTACCCAGCCACCTCCTAGATACAATCAATCGACATTGTTACAAAAAATGGAAAGGGAAAAAATAGGTACCAAAGCCACGAGGTCTGAAATAATTAGTACTCTTTTTAAGAGAAATTATATAACTAATTTTACACCCTCTGCAACTAATCAATTTGTTAGAAATGATTCAAAAGTATCAAAAAGTGCTCCTATTTCCAATAGTCAAAAGCAACAAACAACCAAAGACGAGTTTATGGGCATGCAAAAATCAGGATTAAGACCTACAGAAATAGGAATAGCAATTGTAAATTCTATGAAGAAATTCATACCAAATATTGTTTCGACGAGTCTAACACGAGATATGGAAACACAGTTAGAACAAATTGAATCAGGTAATACTACAAGCGTGCTAGTGGTAGATAAAGCACGCAATCAAATTAAAGAAGCAATAGAGTCTTTTAATCACAATGAAGCTAAAATTGGCCAAGAAATATCTTCGGCCTTTGAAGTTAACAGAACAACAAGCCTATGGCGAAAACCCGCTACTATATCTTCATTAGGGTCTTGCCCTGTTTGCAAGAGTGGAAATCTGATCATCAAAAAGGCGGTAAAATCGAAAAAAAGATTCGCAGGGTGTTCAAACTATTCGTCAGCAAAATGCTTGGCTACGTCCCCATTACCTCAAAAAGGTACAATAAAAAATACTGGCAAAAAGTGTGAAAAATGCAGTTGGCCCATTATCTCGGCTAATGGTTTTAATCAAGGAAAAAAATACCAATGGGAGTTTTGTATTAATTCATCATGTCCTTTGAAAATATCTAGTAATGGTAATAAAAAAATTACTTCTTCAAAATAAACCTGAAAGGCCCGGGCAAAACATCGGATAACCTTCCAATTTAGAAGCAAAGTAGTTTTGTCGATGTCGACTAAGGATATGAATAATGGTAGTGAATCACTAGCAAAAAAAGCGAGCTAGTAATATCTGTATAACATTTTTCCCCATCATCAAATCTATCTTACTACAAGGACAGGACAGTGTGAATATTTCACCACTTCTGAAGCAGTACTTCCAACTAACATTTTTTTCAAACCAGTTCGGCCCTTACTTCCAATGACTAACAAGTCGACATTTTTAGATTCGGCATAGTCAACTATGGTCGATGCAGCTGAAGTTTCAGCTTCAATAATTGCAGTTTCAAAGTCCGAACCAGTTGAATCGATAGCATCAGTAGGATCAGCAGTGCGGGTACTAGTAGTGGCGCTGTTTTCATCCAGAATCACTTTATCGTTTTCTGAAGATAATATCTTGTTCTTCTTTTTGCCTTCACTGTATTTTTCTCTAAGAGAATTCATCAATTCCTCAAATTTCTGTCGTTCTTTCTCTAACTTGTCAGATCCAAATGTCGGCGCTAAAACAACACTTGAGAGCAAATAAGGATATTTGTAACCGTCTAAAATGTGCAAGATGATCAATGAAGAATTATATTTTTTGCCAATTTCCATAGCAAATTCAACGGCATCCAACGAAGGTTTTGAACCATCAAATGCAACCAAGATCTTTGAAAACATTAGACTTTTTGTTTAAACTATAACTTATTTTAATTATTTGATTGATTTCGCTTCGGTTTTATTTTGAAACTATATAGAGACATGATTAGGAAATAATCATTAAACATCTAATCATAGTTATGAGCACAATAGTAAACGGTCAGCGGGAGAGAAAAAGACAGAGAGATGTCGAGCCATTTCGGCCTCAATAATACGGATGCTCCGAGTTCGAGTATTCAATTTTACCATTCTTAAAATGGCAGACTAATGCATTAGTGATAAATATTGGCAAGTTCATTTTAATGTACGTGTCTTCTGTATGTCAACAGATCAAAATTCTATGAAATTGAAAGGAAAAACAACCAAGACAGACTTGGTTTCCAAAGTATACGAAAAATTACAAAAAAATATTTTAAAATTTAAACTGGTTTCAGAGAAACCTGTTACACTTGGAGAAAAAATTTTGATAGGTCATCTTAGTGAATCGACTGATTTTATTAATTTTAACGGCTTAACCCCAGGAAATGGGTATATCTTGTTAAACCCAGACAGAGTTGCCCTTCAAGACGTTACAGGACAAACAACCATTCTTCAATTTATGCAGGCAGGTATAAAACAGGTCCTAGCTCCCACCACAGTTCATTGCGACCATTTAATCCAAGCAAGAGTGGGCAGTGATTCTGACACCAAGGACGCAATTTATGAAAATAATGAAGTTTATCAATTTTTAGAATCTGCCTCTAGAAAATATGGGATAGGATTTTGGAAGCCTGGCGCTGGAATTATACACCAAGTTGTCCTAGAAAACTATGCATTTCCAGGCGGTTTAATGATCGGGACAGATTCTCACACTCCAAATGCCGGAGGACTTGGAATGCTTGCAATAGGAGTAGGCGGACTTGACGCCGCCGAAGTAATGGCAGGATTGCCCTGGGAAGTTTTGTATCCAAAAAGAATCGGGGTGTATTTAACAGGAAAACTAAATGGTTGGACATCTCCTAAAGATATCATCCTATATGTTGCCTCAAAGCTAACCGTATCTGGTGGAACTAACGCAATAATAGAATACTTTGGCCCAGGGGCAAGAAATGTAAGTTGTACAGGAAAAGCCACCATTACAAACATGGGAGCAGAAATAGGTGCTACCTGCTCTGTTTTTTCATACGACACCAAAATGGAATCCTATTTGATTTCTACTGGACGAAAAGATTTGGCAGATATTGCAAATAAAAACAAAGAATTGCTCACACTAGACCCAGTAATTGAAAAAGAAATCAGCCAGAATAGCGAAAACGCTATCAAATATTTCGATCAGCTTATTGAAATAAACCTAGACAACCTAGAGCCCTACATAGTTGGCCCACACACTCCTGATCTCGCTAGACCCATTTCTAAAATGGCTGAAGACATTCAAAAAAACAACTACCTAGACACCATTTCTGTCTCGTTAATAGGGAGCTGTACGAATTCATCCTACGAAGACATGTCCCGTGCAGCTGATATTGCAAAGCAGGCAATAGAAAAAGGAATCAAGACAAAAACTCCTCTTCAAGTTACACCGGGCTCAGAAATGATAAGAGAAACAATAGAAAGAGACGGTCAGATCCAATTATTAAGAGACATTGGAGCAAACGTATTAGCTAATGCATGTGGGCCCTGCATAGGGCAATGGAACAGACCTGAAATAAAAAAAGGAGAACCAAATACAATAGTCACCTCCTATAACAGAAACTTTCCGGGAAGAAACGATGGAAGACGCGAAACCATGAACTTTATTGGTAGCCCAGAACTTGTGATCGCCCTTGCCTTAGGTGGTCGACTCTCATTTAACCCACTAAAAGACGAGCTTGTAGCAAGTGATGGGACTAAATTCAAACTAAATCCTCCTAAAGTTGCCCCCGAAGTCCCAAAAGAAGGTTTCAAAGACAACGTGGATATCTATGTTCCTCCTGCTGTAGACCCAGAAAGCGTGGCAGTTGTGATAGACAAAAATAGTCAAAGACTCCAAGCATTAGAGCCCTTTTTAGAATGGGATGGAAACGACTTTAGTAAATTACCGGTATTGACTAAGGTAAAGGGAAAATGTACAACAGATCATATTTCCCCTGCAGGTCCTTGGTTAATGTATAGGGGTCACCTAGATAGGCTAAGCGATAATTTGTTACTAGGCGCAGTTAACGCGTTTAGAGATGGAGAAGTAGGCAAAGGATTGAATCTCTTAAATAAGAACATTGAAACTTTTTCCCATATTGCTAGGGAGTACAAGCAGAATGGATTAAGATGGATAATCATTGGAGATAAAAATTATGGAGAAGGCAGCAGCCGTGAACACGCCGCAATGACTCCAAGGTATTTAGGATGTGCTGCGGTAATTGCCAAAAGTTTTGCAAGAATTCATGAAACAAACCTAAAGAAACAAGGTATTCTTGCTTTAACATTTGTTGAAATATCGGATTATGACAAAATAAAAGAGGACGACAGAATAAGCATAATTAATTTGCAAGATCTTAGACCAAAAGGAGTAGTAACCGCTATCTTATACCATAGTGATGGTGCTGTAGAACAAATACCTTTGATACATTCCTATAATGATGCTCAGCTAAAGTGGTTTCGTGCTGGTTCTGCTCTGAATATCCTCAGATCAAGTGAGAGTTTAATTAATTGATCACTCGTTCTCTCCTTCTACATCGTCATCTCAATCCCAATTTTATTTTGCGGATGGCAAAGCCCCCCCTCCCTTAAGAAAAATAAAAAAACACTTTTCCATTTTATTTTACTTGGATTTTTCTTGTTCTTTTTTCTCTTTTATTATACATATACAAATGAGGGAACATGACAATTAAGCTCCCAGAGGTAAACAATGCAATTCAAATTTCGATCTAAAAAACACTTTTTTAATCTCAAAATCTCAAATCAGAGACTTCAAAAAAACCTAATTTCCCCAAATACGGAATTTCTTCTTTAAATTTTAAAGCGTCTTTTACTAAAAAACCATACCTCTTAAATGATTGATTTGATTTTATATCCTCAATTGAGAAATGCTTTTGACGATCACCTAAAAAGGAATCAAAAGTGGTATACTTTATGACGTCGAACATAAGCGCCTTTCCTATAATTGCTCCCTTAGCTAAGTTGCTTTCATCAAAACCTAACTTGATGCAAGCATCGTTATTGACATTTTTTGAGGCGTGTATCAAGAATGGACCTCGAAAATGGCTATTCCATTTCCTGATTTCGATTGTCTTTTTTCCGGTTGCAAGCAAATCAGCATAAGGCTGCTTTAAAGAAAGGCATTTCAAATATTGTAAATTCTAAAATCAATGCTATTTAAATCATAATAATATCTCTAAAAGGCTCATACCAAATGTATGTTTCAAATATTTTCGGAGTTTATTGTTAGGAATTGACATTTTAGTTTCCTTCCAAGGAAAAGGCTGTCACTTTGCTAGGTCACTCACTTGTCAAGAGTTATATCAAATCATCAAACTTAATTTGTTTTCCTCTTGCTTACGAATAAATATTAATAGACATCGAGTATTTTCGGTAAAATCTTTGACGCACTTTCTCTTATTGAGAAATCCATGAGAGAAGTCATCTCGGTAACATTGGGATTTATCTCTATTAGCACTGCATGGTTTTTAACAGCATAATATGGTAAAGTATTAGCAGGAGAGACGTTTAATGATGTTCCAATAACAAACATTACCTCACACTCAGATGATAATCGAAATGCTTGATTCCAAGCGTCTAGAGGCAATTGTTCCTCAAAAAGTACCACATCAGGCTTTAATATATTATTGCAAACTGGACAAGTGGGAATTTTTTCTTCATTAAAGTTATTGAAAAAATTCGAATAATCATACTGTTCCCTTTTTCCACACTCGATACAAACTATTCCAAAAATGTTTCCATGCAACTCTATAACATTTTGGGACCCGCCACGTTGATGCAATCTATCAATATTTTGAGTTATAACGCTACTCCTTTTGGGCCTAGTATTTTCAAATCTCCCAATGGCTGCATGAGCATCATTACACTCAGCTTGGCATACAAGTCTTTGTCGCGAGTAAAAGAAATCCCAAACCAATTTTGGATTATTAATAAAGGCAGAGTGTGAAGCAAGTTTTGATGGGTCGTATTTTTTCCACAAGCCATCCTTATCCCTAAATGTAGGAATTCCACTTTCCCTTGAAATACCAGCTCCTGTAAAAAATACGAAATTATCTGATTTTTCAATAATTTTTTGAATTTGAGTCACATCATAAGGATGATCTTTGCTATGAATGCCCTCCATACTTGATATTTAATACGAAAGAATTTGAATTCATAAATGTATGTATTTGGTTTATGAACAAGGTCATAAAGCACTTGAGACTCCGATTAAAGTACTACAAAAGCTAAAGAGAAATTAGAGAATCATATTTCTTTACTGAACAAAAAGAGCCTTGACCTAATTCATCTTGAGAGAACTAGCGGATGTTATTGACATTAATGTTATATTCTTAAAATGCTAGCACAACTCAAAACGCTAAATAATGAATATTATTACAAAGGAGTAACCTCTAAGCCCTACAAATATTCACCCTTTACATTATCCTGAAATTTTGATAATAATTTTTCTACTTTTGGGTCAATCACATAACTACAATAGGGTACATTCTTGTTATTATCATAGTAATTTGTGTGATATTTCTCAGCAGGATAAAAATTCTTAAATGGAGTGATTTCAGTGACTATAGGATTAGAGTATACTTTATTTTTCTCAATATCTTCTTTTATGGCTGTTGCTTTTTCCTTTTGTTCCGGTGTTTGATAAAAAATGGCAGATCGATATTGTGTTCCTACATCATTTCCCTGTCTATTAAGTGTCGTTGGATCATGGGTATACCAAAATATTTCAAGTAGTTTTTCTAATGGAACGATTTTCGGATCAAATCGGATTTGGGTAGCCTCAGCGTGACCAGTTTCACCCGTACAAACTTGGTCATAAGACGGATCATTTACAAATCCCCCTGAATAGCCAGGTACGACAGAAAGGATTCCTCGAACTCTCTTAAAAATTGCCTCAGTGCACCAAAAGCAACCGTTTGCCAGAGTTATCTCTTCAAAACTACTAGAGGTGTTTGAATTTTCAGATTGATCGTTCATATAGATAAAGTACATGGTCACCCTATTAGATTCATTCACTCCCTGGGCGGGTCTCCTAGAGTAACCCCAAAGAAACGTAATAACAATACGGTGTTCGAATTAATCAAATTCCATGGATAGGGCTTTTATTCTATATAAAAAAAGACAAAATATGACATTTAATTGTAAGCTTAGCTTCAGGTTTATCTTTAGGTCTAGCTAGACCTCTAGCAATTGGGTCTCAAAGACTCTAAAAAGATTCAAAAGACTATGAACTAGTACGCTTTTAATGTTCACTCAGAGGTTAACTCGTCTAAGAGTATCATTGATCTAGTCGGGTATCAAGATACAAAATCATCAAGAATATTTTAAGAACGATCAAATTAGGATATCAATATTTAACAAGTATGAAGACAAGGGTTCTTAATCTGCCACAGTAAGTAAGGTAAATCAGAACGTATCTAAATTACTAGTTTTGTTAGAATTTCTAAAATTTATACTATAGTCAATTAGTAAAAATAATCAAATTATTTATGGATAAAACATTCTGTTAAACAGAAATAGATCATTTTAATTTATTTGCTATTATTGTAAATGTTATTGAATATAAAGGTTATCTCAACCGGATTTTATTAGTTTATATAATGTAGGGTTTATATAATTTAAAAAATTGGTAACTAGTCATGCTTATTCCAACAGTTTTTTTATTCTGTTTTTCACTATTATTGTCTTTTCATTTATGATCTTTTATACTAACATCAATATTTTGTTTATAACGCCAAATTCAAATGTAGAAAATATGGTTATGGCTCAAACAGTAAGTCATGTTCAAGGTAAGAACTATGTTTTATTAAATACAACAGATACCAGGAATTGTCCAGAATTTTACAATAATCCCGTGCAAAGTAATAATACCTCTGAATCTTCAATAAATGAAACAATATCCATACCTCATATTCATAGTGGACTAGGAAATATTACCGAACCATTCGAAGGCAATAAAACCATTACCGATATTTGTCCATTTTTAAAAATAATGTATCCATACGATTGTTCCTCAGAAATAAACAAGTCATCGGAAATAATGTGTAACTCAAATGAAGTTTTGAAAGCTACTGACGTTGAGGAGGAGGAGGCTGAAGAGGAGGAGGATAATAGCCTGACAGAAGAAGAAGCTCTAGATAATGAAATTTTTGATGAAAAAGGTTTGTTGATTGCGGACACAGAATTCAACAAACAATATTCATACGAACTAATTGATCCCCTTAACTCGGACAAAAAAATTAGAGTTAACCTAGACCTTGGGAAGCACTCTCAAGGTAGCAACAATCACATAAATTCACCCAGGATTGAAATTCAAAGAGAAAACATTAATGGAAGTTTAGATATGCAGGCTGCAAAAAACCAAATGATAGTTTGGAAGGGTAATGTACTTGAATATTTTGAGGAACCAGAAGATAAATTTGATAATGAAACATATATTGAGATTATGTTTAACACGGGTTTTCATGCATCAGATGCCCCCGATAATCAACGTAGAGGAATAGGAGTGGTTTTTGACGTTTCTAATAGCAGTAATCCATATATTATGGATTATCGTGATGATGGCAGATACTTAAAACTTACAATGAACGATGTAAAAAATCTGGCAGGAGATGATTTTATTTTTCACTCGGCCGACAATAAAAGCAAAGACTATTTCTTAAACGATCTCACAAATACAACTAACGTTATATTTAAAGTAAAAACTTTCTTGACAGGTGATAATAAGCGTGTAATAGAAGCATATATCGATCCCGGTACAGGAAAAGAGATATTGTATTGGACCTTAAAAGACACTTCTAAGCTGCAATATCATGAGGAAATTAGGGATAGATTAGGATTTATAGAAACCGTGTATCAAGGTTCAGGATTCACATATGTCCGAACTGACAATATAGATACGCGTCTTGCTTCTTTACAATCATTCATTCTTAGCTAATAAAGTTGGTTGATATTTTTTTCTGATCTGATTAAAAGAGGAATAAATGATCGATTTTCTAATTGACAGGATCCACTGCCACTAGGATCTAATTTCCAAGTTTAATTAACTCCTTTGCAATAGCATCAATAGTATAGGTTACGGTGAAGGGCTCTCCACTTGTCTTGTGAAACACTAGTGCGTTACCTGCGAAATTCAGGGTTCCTGAACTTATTCCAGTACCATTGATTTCAATCGGCACGTCTACCAAATGTCGTAGATGTGTTATTGCAATACTTTTATTTCCTGGCAAGACTGCATGATATGGCTCGCCATGAGTTGAATCGGGGTTCTCCGTTGGTGCGTAAGTGTGTAGGACCTCAACTTCTATCGGTTTACTTGCTGTAAATGTTACTGTGCCTGACCAAATATTGCCGTCATCTCTTAGTGGAAGGGCAAAGACTACTTCGTGTGATGGTTGGCCCGGATGTCTTACCGGTGCAGGTACCGAAATTGAAGTGTTTTGAATTGTTATTTCATCCAATGATAGCAAGTTTAACGAGGGTATAACAGTTTGGGAATTTGTGGTAATATTTGAATTAGATTCTGAAGAATTAGATGCCAAAAGGGTATTAAAGTCATTAACAAAACTCGAAAAGGATCCAGTTGATACGTTCCCAGCTTCGATTAAAGAAGCTAAACTCGTTTCGTTACTACTACTACTATTGCTACTACTAACACTATCACCACCGCTATTGATGCTGCCAAAGTTATTAGATGAATCCAGCTGCGCGTATGAAACTTGATATGAAAAAAATATCAATGTAGCGATAAAAATAACCGAAGTAATACCTATTTTCTTAAACAAAAAAAGTCTTTTCTCTTTATTTGTAATTTCTGTGTTCATTGTCTACCTCATAAACGATGTACAAGAAGTAAAAAATCTTTGCTAATTTTTGAATAACAACATTCAAGGTCCATACGTTGCCAATTTGCATTATTCATGATCTTTGGACCATAAAATTACTAAGAAATGTCAAAGGAGTATGTTTTTTAAGAGAAAGTACAGAGAGTCAAAAAAAGGGGAGAAAAATCAAAAATAACATTTCATTTTCGTTGGATCCTTAAAATGGTAGAAACGTTGGGATTATCAACTTTTGACGGCCTCCATAAATAGTTCTATGGATTTAAGGTCAAATGGATCCTGGAACGCAAGAAAAAACTGGTTAATCCCCAAGTCCACGTATTCTTGTATCCTAGCGCGCACCTGAGCAGAATTTCCCACAAGACCTTTTTTTAGTATTTGAGTGTAAACACCTGGTCCCCTCTCCATAGCAAACAATTTTTTCTTGTAATCGAGGTCCTGTTCGGTACTAGCAATAAGAACATCCAGTTCAATTGATTTCTTTATCACTCGATTCTGAGGCTCTGTAGAACCATTGTTATTTTGTGCTTTTTTTGATAAGCTTTCAAACCTTTGGTACAAAGAAAAATATTCGATAGGAGTCAAATAGGAACATTCCCAAGTATCTGCATAATTTGCAGCAATTCTCATCATTTTATCTTGTTTGGCTGCTATCGTTATAGGAATTCTAATTTTAGGTTTGACAAAAGAAGCTCCCTGAATTTTATAAAATCGTCCATCAAAATTTTCTACCAGAGTCCTTTCGGATTGGTTATAGTTCGTATTATTGTTTCCCAGCATTTTTGACAGTAATTGAATGCCTTCGTTGAATAAAATCACACGGTCAGTTGCATTATAATAGTTGATTCCAAAAGGATACCACCACTGAAGTGAATATTCATTAATTGCACCTGCTCCTGTTCTAAATTCAAGTCGTCCTTTTGAAATGTCTTGAAACGTAATTGATTGTTTTACAAGCAAAGCCAAGCTTCTATAATCTGGAAGTATATAGGTGATAACAGGTCCGAGTTTAATTTTATTAGTAATTGGAATCAAGGTAGAGAGAACTGTCCAACAGTCTAGATCAATTTCGGCTAACGATTCTCCATAATAAAATCCGTAATAACCAAGCTCTTCTGCTAAAGTACATGTTTGCTTAATTTTTTTATAATCCGTTCCCCAGATTTCCAGGCAATAACGAACGTCATTCAATAAAACAAAATTCGATTCAATATATTAAAACATCTCCCTAAGACCGATGTTAGAACTAGAGAATGTGGGTAGCCAAGTGAATTTCCATAGCCAGTCAAGAGACTTTGCGTACAAATATTAGGATTTCAGACGGTAATCTACTTAAAGAATTCTTTAGGTTGGAAAGATTAATGACGTGACAGATAGATATCTATTTGCCGACTACAACATAGATTATTTATAAAATATTTTTTTTCAACTAAATGGAAAATGCCTATAAGAGCAACATCAATCTAAAAAAAGAATAGAATTGCTTGCTTAAAGAGGGATTTTTTTTCTTTATTTATTCAACATAGTGGTGATGTATCAGCTGATCATAGAACCTTATAGATTTGATGTTAACAAATTCAAACATTCCATGCTTTGATAATTCCCTCCCAAATCCACTGTGTTTGATTCCTCCAAATGGAACTCTAGGGTCTGAGACAACAACATTATTGACTGTAACAATTCCTGCCTGTAATAATTTTGAGTATTTTTCCGCTTTACCCAAATTTTGGGTCCAAACGCTTGCCCCCAGGCCAAATTTAGTATCATTTGCTATTTCCAATGCTTCTTGTTCATCTTCTACCACCAATACTGGGGCAATTGGACCGAATGTTTCTTCTCTGGCCACCTCCATATCAGGAGTAACATTTTTTAGAATAGTGGGTTTATAGAAATAACCTTTTCCATTACCCTCATTTTTTTTACCTAATCGCTGTCCGCCCGTTACCAATTCTGCACCCTCTTTCAAAGATCTCTTTACCATTTCATCGATATTTTCTAGTGCAGAAGAATTCACCAGTGGTCCGATATCAGTTTCTTCTGACAGTGGATCTCCAATTTTTAACTTTTCTGTCTTTTCAACAAATTTTTCAATAAATTGGGAAGCTACGTTCTTGACAACAATAAAGCGTTTAGATGCTATACAACTTTGTCCACAATTTATAAAACGTCCTTTTACGGCTCCACTTGACGCTTTATCTATATCTGCATCTTCACAAACAATAAATGGATCGCTACCACCTAACTCCAAAACTATTTTTTTTAGTTGAGCTGTTGCATGTTTGGCCACCTTTGCACCGACTGGCACACTACCAGTAAAAGTAACCGCACTAACATCATCAGAGTTGATTAAATATTCCGCTTCAACAGACGATGCAATTACTGTTTTAAATACATTATCGGGTAAACCAATCTTTTCGAAAATCCTTTCGATTTCTAATCCACATTGCATAGTAACACTTGAGGGTTTCAAGATAATGGTATTACCTGCTATCAGTGACGGTGCAGCGAATCGTAGGGCCTGCCAGTAGGGGAAATTCCAGGGCATCAGACTGGCGATTACCCCTAGCGGTTCAAATGTGACGATAGATTTCCTAGCGTCTGTATTGATAACTTCATCATGCAAAAATACACCACCATTGTCAGCAAAATATTCTACAGCCCAAATACACTTGTCTATTTCAGATCTGGCTTCTTTAACCGTTTTTCCCATCTCTGAAGTAGCTATTCGAGCTAGTGTTTCCTTTTCCTTCTTAAATTCATTCGCAAAGGCATATAGAAATCCTGTTCTCTTTCGGTAATCCTTTTTCCATTCTTTAAAAGCTTTTTTAGATTTATTAGCTAAAGTTGTAATTTCATCCTTTGAAATTAACCTATATTCTTTGATAATTTCTTCAGTAGCTGGATTAACAGTGACTATAGTATTGTGGTTTTTTTCATTACTTTGTGTGGTATTGTTTTTTTTTAAAGGAACATTATTAGAAATCAATTGATATCCAAGCATCTCCTATTCATGTACTGCAATTTATATAGGTACTTTTAACTTTTATTGGAATTAAACTTTGCTAATGTCTTGACTAAAGCAAATTTGGCCTTCCGTTCAACTCGTTTTGGTAGGCGGGGGTAAAATAATGGCTAATTGTCTGAAGTTAGGCTTAAGATGAAATCGGTTGCTCTAACGCTTAGAAGACCAACTTATCGCAATTTTAATTTAATAGATTGAAAGCAATAGTCGTCTTTGAATATCAAGTTTTGACCTTTGGCAAGTTCCACCCATATTTTATGGCCAATAATCTTATACATGTAGCTGAAATAATTCCACTGATAGCCGCCATAACAGGATCGGACAAAATCATCAAGATAAAAAAGACAACTACCCCTACGAAACTAGCAGTTGCATAAAGTTCCCTAACAAATACTAATGGTACTTCATTTACTAGGACATCTCTCAAGATTCCTCCTCCTGTAGCTGTTATCAACCCTCCTATAGAAACGAGTAGCAAATTTGGACCAAAGAAAGAATAAGCAATGCTTGCTCCAATTACCGTGAAGACCCCCAATCCTATTGCATCACATTTTAGAAAAATATTCCAATGTTTTTTTAATCTAGGATATAGGAAAAAAATAGAAAACCCGGTAATGATGGACAGGATAAAATACATCGGATCAGATATGGCAGTTGGAGGATATTTTCCAAAAATGACATCTCGTATCAATCCCCCTGCAAGCCCCGTAACACCAGAAAGAATAACTACCCCTACGATGTCAGCCTTTTGTTCTATAGCTTTGAATGCGCCTGTAATTGCAAAAGCTACAGTGCCAAAATAATCAAGAAAAAGTATTATTTGTGGATAATAAATAAAGATGTACTGCAGGTCAATCATCCACATCTAGTAACTAAAACAAGATATATTTGAGATTGCATTGTATCCATCCGTTGAGGTACATTAGATTTGTCTAGCAATTGTTGATATTTACAAATAGGCCGTTCTCAAAACGAGCTTTTGGACATTGTCGTTTAAAAAAATCGCCTGAACCGTCTACTACACCAAAAAGACACGCTCAGAGATAGAAAAAAATATTAATAAATATGTCAAGATAAAGTGCAGAGACTAATCGCCTTGCTATTAGCATTACCAACAGAAATTCTATGATTCCATTGACATTGTAAGGAGATACTAAAACAGTTATGTCAATGTTTTAAAATTTGAAGGTGGAAATGTCAAAATGGATTTGGAAATGTTGGTAAATAGATACCAACTATTGATACTACTATCCAGATAACAACAGCAATCAAAATAGCCTTAAGCCATCCAGTGCTATAAAGCCACTTGAGTGATATCAACCAGATTATACCTCCTATCGCGGCTGCAAAAACGCCATTTCCAAATATATAAGAAACAATACCAAATGTAATTGAACCTAAAAGGGCAGCAAAGAATGCAATTTTAAATCCCTCTTTTTCGCCCAAAAGCTTCGTAACTACATAAATTAGAAAAGTGGATATCACTAAACCTATTAAGAAACTTAAAATCCCCAATTATAAGACTCGATATTATGAATTACAAATATTAAGTTTTATCAACCTTTGAAAGTCCACTCTCCTAAAAACAACTTTCTTTAATCCATCTAATTATGAGTTGATTCTAATCAGGGTCCTTTTTAGTAATCATCGAAGATGAGAAAATGAGATTGTAATTTTTGTTGTCACATATGTAATTTATATATTTTAATAAAAAGTAAGTAATCATGTCTGAAAAAATGTCAAAGATTCTAATTCTTTTTTATTCAAGATATGGAAACACTGCTAAGATGGCCGAGGAAATTGCATATGGAGCAAAAGAAATTTCAAATACAAGTGTGACACTGCGAAGAATTGCAGACGACGTTCCAGCCCAAGTAATTTCACAAAACCCCGAGTGGTCAAAAACTGTTGAAGACTTGACTAATAGATACCCAACCAGCGATGTTGAAGATCTGATAAAGGAAATGCCCAATTTTGATGCTATTATTTTTGGATCACCCACCAGGTTTGGAAATATGGCAGCACCTATGAAGGCTCTCTGGGATCGGACCAGCGATTTATGGTTGAAAGGGTCACTAATAGACAAGCTGGGTGCGGTATTTACTGGAGCGGCTTCGGTTCATGGTGGTCAAGAAACAACCGCTATTTCAATGATGTTTCCTATGCTTCACCATGGAATGATTATTGTAGGAGTTCCTTACGCGGTTCCAGAATTAACTCAGAGCGGTAGTCCATATGGCCCTAGTAGAATTGTAGGACCAATGTCAAATAAAGAAATTACTGAGGCAGATACCAAGGTAGCCCGAGCACTAGGAAAAAGGGTCTCCGAATTGGCACAGAAAATATCCTAGAAAAATTATACATTGTGAAGGTAATCTCATCATTATCAATTATCACTATCTGATCAAAATACAAACTAGTTACTCTGTTGATTGGATAATTCATCTTTCTTCTAAAACGATGGATGGTCGATAGTCAGACATCCGAATGACAATCAATCAATTAACGATGAGACGAGTCAAGAAAATATCGAAATCATAAGAAAATGGGTTTTCTTAGGCCCTGACAAGAAATCTATTCAAAATTATTTGTTGATACCCCATATCTCCAATTACTGGCGTTCATCTTGTTTATGAAATCTAAAATAACCCTTTGGAGGATATCGATGATTTCCTGTCCCTTTTGGACGGATGCCTCCTTGGGAGCACCAGTTGCTCCAGTCTTGGTCAATTCACTAAATTTCCAGTATAGTCGGATATCATCACCAGGTAAGTTTGGAATGATCTTTTCTGGCGCGGATGTTAGGTCAACTAGATCTGGTCTTATAGCCATCATAACAGAAGTTTCGGCTTCTCCACCGTGCCCTAACCCTTTCCACACATTAAAGATATCTGCGTTTTTTTGTCCAACTAGTACCCACCATGATTCAAGACAAGCAATAATCATATCAGGATGCCTGTCTTTTATATTTCGAGAAGCTACTTCAATTGGCGCAATATTACCGTCATGGCCATTTATTACAAGCACTTTTTTAATTTCATTTTTTGCCAAACTATCTAGCACATCTTCAATTACAGAAATCATTGTGGAGAATTTTAGACTCACGGTCATTTGAAAATCATTGTGATGTATGCTAACTCCGTAAGGCACGACAGGTAAGATAAAACAGTTACGATCTGAAGAAGGATCATTGTTACCAATTTTTTGAACTATGATTCTTGCAATATTCATTGGAAATATAGAGTCAGAACCAAAAGGTAAATGGTCCCCGTGATTTTCACACGACCCAACAACAATGAAAGCAATTGGATCGTTGTTGGCCACTTTTTTTACCTGATTTGCATTCATTTCTTCTAAAAGTAGTAGTTTTTCATCCATTGGATCAATCATATTCTAATTGAATCTGTCATACTTTAAATTTTCACCGCAGATTATCATTGCACGTAAAAGCGAACAAACCAGAATTTGTACTTTTTCTTGATAAACAATAGAGAATTAAAGTTGGACATCTTTTCTAATTACTGGATTCAAAATACTATCTGATCCAACAAGTTCTTCTATCTTTTGTGCCAAAGCTAGTACCCACCGATCTCCATACTGAGGACCAATTATTTGCAACCCCACTGGAAGCATAATTCCTTTTTCAGTAACAATCCCTAATGGAATCGTAATTGCAGGAAGCCCTATACTATTAAATAATACTGTATTCCTTAGTAAAGCCTTTCTGACATTCAATTGTAGACCATCGATATTTATGTCTACTTTTCGCAGCTTTGGTGCTAAAATAACAGTAGTTGGAACCAGAATAGCGCTAAATCCACTATTAAAAAGTTTTTTAAATTCATGCCTAATTTTTTTTATCTGTTTTTTGGCCTGGATGTATTCATCAACGGTAATATGATTTCCTTCTAAGAGCATTTTCATCAGGTCAGACGCAAATTGGCCCTTATTTGATTCAAGTCTATCTGCATGAATAATCGAAGCTTCATACAATCTCACCTTCTTCCAACTAGAGTAAAAGTTATTTGTATGCTCTATCTCAAAATTTTTCACCAATATTGTAGATTCTGAAACAATCCTTAAGAAATCAATAAACATTTTCTTAATACGAGAATCAATGACATTTAGAAAGTATCCGTTCGGAATTCCTATTACTAGTTTTAATCCGCTCAAAGGTTTGTTGGTAATTATTCTATTTTTTTTTACCTTTATGCAGTTTTTTTCCTCACATAGACTTTTAAAAATTAAATTCGCATCCCACACACTCCTTGTCAACCACCCAATATGATCTAAAGATGGTGAGAGGGGAAAAACGCCAATAGTACTTATCAAACCAAAAGTAGGTTTCATACCCACTAAACCACAAAGAGACGCTGGAACTCTGACAGAACCGCCTGTATCTGTTCCTAAAGAAAATACAACCATACCAGAAACAACGGCAACAGCAGAACCGCCACTAGAACCTCCCGATATTCTTGATAAATCCCATGGATTTTTTGAGTCTCCGTAAATAGAATTTTTTCCTGTAATTCCCGATGCAAATTCGTTTAGATTATTCGTACCTATAAGAATCGCCCCTTTTTTATTCAAAATTTTTACAATTAAAGCTGTAGTATTAGAAACGTAATTGGAATAAAATCTCGAACCTGCAGTAAATTTAAGATGCTTTGCATGAATCATATCTTTAATAGAGTATGGAATTCCGTGCAAAGGGTGCAAAAGGTCATTTTGATTTACTCGTTTATCACATCGTTCCGCAAATTCGAAAATTTCATCCTCATCTCGAACGGTTATGAAAGAATTTAGTACATTATTGAGTTTTTTAATTCGGTCCAAGCACAATCGTGTCAATTCTGAAGGCAACAATTCTCCGGTTCTGATGGATTTAGAAAGATGTTCTATGGTAAAGGGAGAAATTTGAGGTTTCAGATCAATCATAATCCCAATGCTACTAAATACTTTTTAGGTATAAATTATTTGACCTTACTTGTTAGCTGGGGTTACTTTTATGATTTTAAATCCCTTTCATTTTCCTATCACAAGTACTTATTCCTACCAAAATAAATGAAGACATTCCTATAACACACTTAGTAAAGATAACTACGATATAAAGAGATATTAACAGTAGTAATATTATTTACTCGATATAGGAAACCATAAAATAATTCTTTAATTACATCTGGTTTTCTCTAAAAACCATATTTAGAGTATTTTCATGATGATGATCTAAGCATAATTGATTGGAGTCACTGAAACCATGATTACCCTAACAACCTAACCCTCAGGTAGTAATGCTATTAATGAAAGTTGGTGTCAGGTCAAGGTAATAAGTAGTAGAAGGATAGTTCTTCCTTACAATTACTGTTTTAGGAACAGTATCGAGGAGTGCCTTTAATTTGATCAGGAGATTTCTCAAATAGGAAGTCAATTGTATTCTAAATATATGGGTACAAACGAACCCATAAATTTAATCATATTTTGATTTAATAATTTCGCTCAGACATTAATTATTAGAAGCAGTAATTTTGTTTTTGAGGAGATACAATTGGAAGAAGCTGTACGAAAAACGGTACCCTTTTTATATATGCTATAAGAAATTACCTAACCCTATAGTATATGGATAAAAAATTAAGGTAAAGCAAAAACCCAAGGCAAATTATTGATTAAATGCACTAGAATGAATTGTTAAAGAACAAATTAGAATAGATTGTCACACTGATATTGCTATTTATGATTGGTAAGGTTGATTCATCCAAACATTGTTAAAAAATGGGTAAATATGATAGAGGAGTTTTCAACCTGATGAACAAAATATTAACAGGAATAGTTTCAGCCTTACTCGTAGCAGGAATTGTTGGAATGTATATTCCAAATGCATCAGCAACTCTCATGCAAGATGAATTCTGTTCTGGTAATAGTGCACTAGGACAAGAAGCAAGTAGTTCAGCAGAACAGGGCCCATCACAAGACCAAGCAAGTGGTTCTGACGCACAATCTGTAGCACCAGAATTTAATGCTTTAACTGGTAACAGTCTTAATTTGAATGACCAACAAAATGGCGATTGTTTATCACCACTGGGTGCCCCTAACGAAGCTCCATTAGGTGCAGGTGAAAACGAAAATCCATTAGCATCTACAACATCTCTACAAAACAGCACCAATTAATATAATACAGACCCCTCTGGGGTTTTACTTTTTTTTCAATGTTTTTCGTCTTTTTTGAATTTCAGAACATGATATCTCCTTGTAATTTTAGTAACAGCATTCAAGATGACTAGGTTATTATATAGATAAATTGTTACTAAACAAATGAAATCAATTACTGAATATCTAACGTTTAATACCAAATCAAAGTTCCAGCTAATCAATATAACCTTTGATGTGGAAAAGATCTTAAATCAAAGCGGAATCATAGAAGGTTTGTGTTTAATTAATTCAATGCATATATCATCTAGTATATTTATCAACGACGATGAAAAAGGATTACATCGTGATTTTAATGAATGGTTGGAAAAATTAGCACCACATGAGCCTATTAATCAGTATAGACATAACGATACGGGAGAAGAAAACGCTGATGCCCATCTAAAGAGGCAAATCATGGGAAGGGAAGTCGTTGTAGCGATTACCAAAGGCAAATTAGACTTTGGCCCTTGGGAACAAATCTTTTATGGAGAATTTGATGGAAATAGAAACAAAAGAGTTCTAGTTAAAATTATTGGCGAGTAACTGGTAACTAGTTATTACAGTTAAATTGACGTTTGGTATCTTGAATTAGACCGTGTTTATAGGGATCATTGCAGCTATGTGTTAATACTTTTTCCTTTGACATTGTTTGTAAACCGCTAAATTGACTAGATGAGGATGTAAAAATGTGTATTAGAAGCACCATTGACGTGACGTAAACTTATATGATAAATGGAATTTAGTGATTCTGTATCTGGTCCTTATTATGATCTTCTTATGTTTAATAGAGATAGATAGTGAGCATGTTGAAGATGAAATATGGCAAAGATTCACATAAACCAGTAAGCTCCGACTTAATTTATTAACAAGGATCAAAAATAATTTGTCAACATTATATACCTCTTTCTATATAGTACAATGGATGATTTTTTGACCCAAAATAATTTTCCCTTAAAAAGTTGGCATATTGAAAATATGGAAAAGACCGTTATAAAATATGTTAAAGGACTCCCCGAGGATGCGTCAAAATGGGAGATAAGGAAACACAAGAAATATGGCAAATTATCAAATATAATAAGAAATATCCATTATGACATCAAACATGGCGTTACTAATGATCAAGTTATCGAAGTGTTCATAAAAATCCGAAATGAGCCCTTATTCTGTGATTTACAGAATAATCTTGATGCAATGAACAGACTCGGAGATTTAGAAAAGCATTGGAAAGAAATATGAATTGTCAAATGGCATCAACTTAATGCCTGCCTAACCAAACTCTTTCAAAAAGAACCTCCTCGACAAAAAGTAGCAAATTAAGAATCTAAACATTATAGGGTTATAGGCTAACAGTTCAAGGGTTAGTTGATCAATTGGTTCAGAAGACTATATTTTGAGCTCAATAAAAAAATAAAAGATATAAAAGTTTCTTAGCTAGTTCCTCGATCAGAAAATTAAGGTATTTGATATCTTATAAAAGACACTAAATTTAATCAGACTGATTTCAAAAGCGTCAAACAGGTTCGCAACTTTTTAATAAGTCATATTCTCAAAAAGGATACAGCTACTTCCTTGGTCTTTGATTCGTATTCATTCTACGATGTGAAGAAGAGCAATAACCACAATATTCTGTAATGCCCGCTTTCCCATGGCACATACACTCACATTTACTTCCCGCTGAAAATTTTTGTCTCATGCATATAATAACTACACCAACCCTTATAACAATTGGTAATTTTAGATATATAAAAATCGAATAATTACAACTTAGATTAGATTTATTTGATTATTAGGGGATAAACCGCCTATCAAATTATTCGAGTTCGAGGCCGAATTATTATATACTAAATTACTCCTGTCCTATTAGTTTGATATACTGGAGTACCTTATCTTCAATAATGAATACTGAATTTGCCTCGATATCAAATGAGATTAAAAGATAGTATTTACTCTCATTAACACTCTTTAACGGAATCGTAGCACGTATCAGTTTGTCATATTTGCCCACAGAATAATTTAGGGCACCCAGATTCTTCTGAAAATCTTCTCGAAGTTCTGCTCGAAATACTGCTTGCATGGCATAGTGCTTCGTCTCGTCATCATTCATCAGGGCTTTCAATTGTACTCGGTAGGAAGTTCCCACTAAAGTACCCATTCCATTTGCTATGCCCACAAACCTAATTAATGGATCCAACTCCCTTATGCGTTTGCAGTGACTATTAGCGAAATCTTCATTAGCAAAATCCAATAATACTCAATTAATATCAAATACGTTTCATGTTATTAATTTTTATTCTCTGCACTTTCATCTGAAACTCATAATCTGAATATCTGGCCAGAATCTCATAATATACTTACCCACTGTTAAAAATCAGACCCAGTAGTAAAATACAATAGTAAATATTTTTCAGGGAAAAGATTTACCTTATTTTAATAAAACACATTCATGGCAGGAAAGAATTTAACTTTTCTGATTTATGATTAGGAATATGATTCATTTCTTGGCTGTAAAACTAAACATGATTCTTGTTTTTATTTAAAGTCATGAATGCAATAAATCCTTAGTGAAAATCACCGTGCTGAGGGCGATTCACCGCAATATGGTTACATTATGGGAATAGAGTAGTTTACTTCATTACCGGGTATTTTTTTTTGTCCTTCCGTCTTTGACATTCCTGCATATTCTGGGTTTAGATCAATTGCTTGATTCAAGTAAAATACAGAGTCGGGTAGCTCGGTATCATTTGATTTTGTTTTAGACACAAAGCATCTATACCAAACTTCGGGTATCAATGGGTCTTGTTTTAATATATGGTTGTAAATTGAGACTGATTCTTTATAAGATCCCATGTGCTCCATTATGAATCCATATGTGTATAGAATATCTATATCTGTGGGATCAATCCCCAAAGCTCGCTTTATTGTTTCCAATGCCTCATTGATGCGCGTAGGGAATTGGTTTGCGAGGATCCATGATTTTCCATTTAGTGCTTTGACGTTATCAGAATCAATTTCCAGGGTTTTTTCGTACGAGAATATGGCTTCTGCAAATTTGGATGTGGCTGAGAGAGCCATTCCTTTATTATAGAATGCATCTGCATAGTAGGGATTTATCTCGATGGCTTTGTCAAAAGATGTGATGGCTTCTGCAAATTTGGATGTGGCTGAGAGAGCCATTCCTTTATTATAGAATGCATCTGCATAGTAGGGATTTATCTCGATGGCTTTGTCAAAAGATGTGATGGCTTCTGCAAATTTGGATGTGGCTGAGAGAGCCATTCCTTTATTATAGAATGCATCTGCATAGTAGGGATTTATCTCGATGGCTTTGTCAAAAGATGTGATGGCTTCTGCAAATTTGGATGTGGCTGAGAGAGCCATTCCTTTATTATAGAATGCATCTGCATAGTAGGGATTTATCTCGATGGCTTTGTCGTAGCAGGCTATGGCTTCCTGGTTATCTCCTAAGTAATACAAGGACAAGCCTTTGTTGTTGTAAGCGTCTGCGTATTGTGGGTTTATCTCGATGGCTTTGTCGTAGCAGGCTATGGCTTCCTGGTTATTTCCAGTAACAGCCAATACTAAACCTTTGTTGCAAAATGCAAGATCATACTTTGGGTTTATCTCGATGGCTTTGTCGTAGCAGGCTATGGCTTCCTGGCTTCCAATGTAATACAAGGACAAGCCTTTGTTGTTGTAAGCGTCTGCGTATTGTGGGTTTATCTCGATGGCTTTGTCGTAGCAGGCTATGGCTTCCTGGTTATCTCCTAAGTAATACAAGGACAAGCCTTTGTTGTTGTAGGCGTCTGCGTATTGTGGGTTTATCTCGATGGCTTTGTCGTAGCAGGCTATGGCTTCCTGGTTATTTCCGGTAACGGACAAGGCTATACCCTTGTTGTAAAACGCAAGATCATACTCTGGGTTTATCTCGATGGCTTTGTCGTAGCAGGCTATGGCTTCCTGGTTATCTCCTAAGTAATACAAGGACAAGCCTTTGTTGTTGTAGGCGTCTGCGTATTGTGGGTTTATCTCGATGGCTTTGTCGTAGCAGGCTATGGCTTCCTGGTTATTTCCAGTAACGGACAAGGCTATACCCTTGTTGTAAAACGCAAGATCATACTCTGGGTTTATCTCGATGGCTTTGTCGTAGCAGGCTATGGCTTCCTGGTTATCTCCTAAGTAATACAAGGACAAGCCTTTGTTGTTGTAGGCGTCTGCGTATTGTGGGTTTATCTCGGCGTTCTGCTCAAGAGAAGTGACAGTATTTTGGCCCTCATCGATCGAAAGAGTAGAAGCGTCTGCGTATTGCGGGTTTATCTCGGCGTTCTGCTCAAGAGAAGTGACAGTATTTTGGCCCTCATCTATCGAAAGAGTAGAAGCGTCTTCGGAAGGACTATTGCTAGTATTGGATGGTATTGATTTAATTAAATTTGCCAATATTTCTATTTGAGTTTCAATCGACGCCTTGTGTTTTGTAGAGATATCAGAGTTTCTAAGCTTAGAGTTTATGATTGCTGTAATGTCATCGATTGAATTTTGTAAAGAGGGATCTAAATTTTCAAGAGATTCATTCTTTGTAGAGCTTTCGCCTTTCACATCAGCAGCATTATCGACATCCGCCTCATTATCACCAGTTTTCGAATTAGCAGTATTATTATCCCTATTTATATCTCTAGGGATATTGTTAATTTTATAATTTCCATCCAAATAATGTCAATTCATATTACCTCTATCATTTATTTAACCATTATAGTAAATCACTATGACAATTAAAAGAATTCACGGGTATAATATAAAACTCATATTAATTTACATTAAAGTTTAGAATTCATACAACCATAAACCGCCATTCTAGTTAGTAATAACGCACACGAATTGACAGTATACATGAACCTATCATACGCGGGATTTTGATTTGACCAGGAATATCGGGTCTACAGAAATTAAAACACCTATAATATATGGAAATACACTTAAAAATACCAATACAAATCTAATAGTACAAAGTTATTCAAACATATTAAATGCAAAAAAGAAATTTCTATTAAAGTTAAAAGTGTTATTAAAACTTGAACGAACATCGTTCTTTTATTAAATATAGTAAAATAAAGAACGGTTGGATCATATGGATAATAACGTATTCCGTTATGCCAATAATAGGACCTAAATGTCTGCCTCTTCCTTATGTAAATGATAACCAATTGTCAGCGGTTCATTAAGGTTGCTTCCAAAGTAAACCCTTTGATCTTGAATTTGATTACTAACTAATCAGAATATAAATATTGATCACATTTGAGAAACAAAGTAAGGCTTTTTCCTCGAGTATAGTTTCGTACAAATTAAAAGTTTAAATAAATAATGATCGTTAATATAATAGTTTGTGAATGAACGCCAAAATAGTTTATACAAACTATTTTGAATCATTTAAATTAATGTTGAATGATCAAGCCTTATTAGGATCATTGAAATAACGTTGAACGTCGTTACTTGTATGACAACTCATAAGTTTTATAGGTGCTTATATAGTGTATGAATAAATTTACCAAAGAAATTGCTAATATTTTACAAGCTCAAATAGATAATCAACCCTATGATAGTCAGCAAAGTGGACTCACGCTGGAGCAAGTTGAAGAAATTACCAAGTTTGCCGGCGGATACAGCAGATCAGGCTTCATTCCATTCCCATTAAAAGCACGATAAGATTTCTAATTAAATACTATCAATGAATATGATAATTTTGGGACGAAATAATAAACCATCTGGTTATATCTATGAATAGGCACTTCACAGATTCACCTGTATCAAAAGATACAAGATGTATGATATGTGGTAAGGTTCATAATACAGGCGTAATTACTAATTCATTAATGTCCACGAAACCAAACTTACCAAATGACGACTGTTACTTAATCTACAAAAGGTTATTGGGGATATTTGGCACTTCCTATATCTCTGTTCTGAATTCCTATTGATTGCGGAGATTATTAATAAGAGGATCTATAAGGATCCCAGATTGTTACATACATAGTTTAACTTCTTTTCAATCTTAAAAAATAATTTGAATGAATCATTCAAGATAACCATCTATGTTTCCTATCGAGTCCAATTAACCCGGATCTTAAAACCGACATATCATAGAGTTTTCACGGGTTAATTTACGTTATTAACGTGAGTGTCAAAATTACTCTTCTAATAAAATACCTAATTGCCAATTAGAAGAAAGATGACTTTTATTGAGAACCTGAGGAAATGAGATTGATAGTAAATGATGCTAACCATATTATCATGACAAGAATTGCTACCTTACATACTCAAATTGCGAGATTTTAATTAAATATTCAAATAGGAGATTTGAAATATTCTATTTATTGAAGTTTCTTGCTATATTTGGTTCTTTAAATAAGAATTCAAAAGTAGCAGTGTTGTCGATCTGGGTTTTTGTTCTACTGTTATTTGTGGACTTGTATGTGAGCTCAATAACAGATGTAGCGACTAATTTTATTCAATCGTTTACCGGCGGTGCTTTATTTGTAATACTTGTTATTTTGAGTCTAGTAGCTAGTATGGTAGTAATGAACGCTATTTGGAAAATAGTAGATAAAAGGAGATCAGTTTTTGGTCATTACAAAATACTGTTTCGAACAATGCAAGTGGTTTTATACTCTTTATCATTATTCTTAGTACTTGACATCATTCTTGCCCACAAATACTATGCAATAAATTTAACATCAATAATGATCGTGAGTTATGGCTCAAGTATAGTAATGAGCCTTTTTATTAGTTTCAAATTGTTCTCATGGTATAGGGAAAATAAGAACAAGTTCTCATTTTTATTTGGTTTAACCATCTTTTTTCTATTTGTGAACAATTTGGTTTCCATTTTTCTATTTGCAACTTTGCTTTCTGAAAAACCCTTTCAAATAGATATTACAACCCCTTCAGTTTTTAATTTTGAATGCGCAGATGATTCTCTCTATTGTATTTTTAAAGAAAATATAATAAGCATTCAATCCTATACACTGATGATATATTTCGCATTATTTTGGCTTTGTAATTACTTTTTATTACATTATCAAATCAAGAAGATTGGAAAAATTAGATTCTTCACACTAATCACTCTTCCCTTAGTATTATTCTTCTTTGTATTCATTTACCACTATGACGAACTTTATTCTCTAACAGAGAACATGAAATTTGATGAGAGTGTTGTATTTATGCTTCAAATCTTCATCGTAGTACTCTCCATCGCATTTTGTGGAATCCTTTACGGTATAGGATTCAAGTCTGTGGCTAATTTGCTAAAAATGTCTCCACATATTGAAAGATATTTAGTCATGGCATCCTACGGTATCATATTATTTTTTATCACAGCCAATGCAACTATAGTGGGGGCAAGTTTTCCCCCCTTTGGTATTCCAAGTATAATATTTCTCCCATTTGCCTCTCTCTTATTCTATGTAGGGGTATACTATTCAATAATTGCCATATCAAACGACATTCGTGTTAGAAAATACATCAAGAATTCAGCATATAAAGAATTAGAAATCATGGGAAATCTAGCTCAATCCCAAATGATCGATAATATGAAGGAAAAGGTTTTAGCAATGACTAAGAAATACTCTGAAGAAATTCATCAGAGCAGTGAATCAGAAACCATGGAAACAGAGGAAGATCTGAAGAGCTACTTGGACGAAGCAATTAGTATTTTCAACAAAGGTAACAAAAAATAAATCTAGTCTAAATTTTCAACTTGATTGACCAGATCTTTTATCTTAGTTGTAAACGGATGCTCTGGAAATTCACTTATGGTCAAAAATTCCTTTTCCTTAAATTGGATGTCACAGTAACATGGAATCTCTAGCATTGTATCTACTTTAACTAATCCGTTTACGATCTTTTCTAATTCGCTGTCAATCTTATTCTTGTACGCTGAATCACCACTCATGATATTTTTATTGGCGGAGTCAAGGTCTGAATGAGGCACACAGTATCCAGCAACCCTATTCAATAACAATTTGCAAACCGAACCATGTTCGATTAGAGAGGAGTAAATTTCTTTAATCATTTTAATAGTTCCTCTCAAGTCTAAATCACCCATTTTTAACGTTAGCAAAACTATATCTGAAATCACTATGGAATTGATTGACCAATATCTAATGCCAGGACTCGTATCCATTATTATAAAATCGGCTTCCTTATTGACTAATAGATCTTCTCGCATAGCAATAAAATTTCTGAACTGTCGTACTTGTTGTTCCTTATCATTGAGCAGACTGCCTTCGAGCTGATATATGTCCTCTTTTCCACCTTTAGAAAACCCTACTGACAACTCTCCTTCGAATTTGAAATCAATTAGAGAACTGGAGTCGATCATGATATCATCCAAATCTGCTTTATTTCTTAAATAATCATTAATCCAAAACTCAGGTTCGAAATTAAAATAAGAATAAAGACTGGGAGCGTAAAAATCAAGATCAAGCAAATAAACTTTGTAACCCTTTGAAGCCAAGAGATAAGAAAAATTGGCAGCTAATGTGGTTTTGCCAGTACCGCCTTTGTAAGAGTGAAAGGATATACATTTACCCAATCAATGTACTTTAAAAGTTCATTTAAAAAACTTTTTGAAACATAATTGTAGTTTTGACTAAGAAATAAACTTACAGTAAGGAAACAAATTATTTTACGGGTAACTCAATTGTAAAAGTACCTCCCGATCCCATTCTTGTTATTTCTTCCTTCAATTCTGCCCAAATGCTTTTCAACTATTATTCGTGAGATGTATAGTCCCAGCCCCGTCCCGAGTTTATCAGTGGTGTAGAATTTCGAAAATATCTTCTTGTGATCTTCTTTATCTATTCCAGATCCAGTATCTGAAATCGCGATTAATAATTGGTTGGATTTTTCCTGGAGAGAGATGACGATTTGCCCTCTCTCAGTAAATTTTATTGCGTTACTTAACAAATTGTCTAGTACTTCAATAATTCGTATCCTGTCAGCGTGTATCATAATTTTTTTGGATATTGTATCCAAGTCTAACTTGATGTTCTTTTTGTTTACTTGAATAGAGTAATCACCTAATAATTCCTCTAAGACCTGGACGATATCAAAAGGTTCAAGGTTTAAATTAAAAATATTATTTTCCATTCGGGCATAATCAAGAATATTATTTGTCATGATATCCAATTTTCTTGCATTTCGAGAAATAATTTTTAACAGTTCATTTTTTTGATCAGAATCTAGTCTCTTATTATTTTGAATCATATCTGAAAAACCAAGAATCGGTTGAATAGGGTTTTTTAATTCGTGCGCAAGGATCCGAACAAAGTTATGATTTAAAACATTATTTCTAGTCATTTCACTAGACAGGTCCTTTATTCGATTTTCTAGTATAGACTGCTTCCAAAGGCTTTCAAAAATAGCCGAATTATGCCAAATTACTGAATCCTTTATTGAAATCACATTGAAAAACGAATCATGGAGTCCTCTTTCAAAGTTACTAGTCAGTTCAGAAAACAGTGATACAGATTTGTCTACTCCAGCAATAAAGTATTGATACTCATCTTCATGTATATGCTGTATCTCAACCGTAGGAAGCTCAGAAATGTTTGATTTTTGCAGAAATGATTGTACCTTTCTGGTTTTTGGAAATAACAACCTGATCTTTGGGGTATGTGTTTGATTTTGTCTCGTGTGTAAGAACAACCCTTCCAATATCCCATAAAACTGGTCAAATATACCAGTACTAGAACATACTATCTGCAATTCTTCTTTAGTTTCATAAATTTCATCTACTAGCCTTCGCTTAAATAGAGAAAAGTCAGAAACAACCTCCGAACTGCTGAATTTTGTTCTTTTGATATCAAACAAGGACAATTGAACAAGGTTGCCCGACCTAGCTCCCCAATTAATTTCACCCAAACCCATCTCTGAAAAATCTTTTCCGTAAACAGAGACGAGTCTATTATAAAAGGTATAACAATGTTTGTGATGAATCCTTTCATCCCTTTTACCAATTTCCTCTTTGAACAGTTCATTATTATTTTTAATATGTTTTCCACACAGGTAACAAACGGCTACTGTTTCAGGTTTTTCTGATTGTGGATTAGAATCATTGATGATTGGTATATAATTTATACGTCCAATAATTAAATAAACTTATCTCGTTGCCTTTATTGCCAGAAAAAAGAAGATAAAATTTTTATATTGTAGGTATTAACCAAAGTGTGTCCAGTCAGCCTTTTGTTTTTAATTTTCTGGAGAAAATAAACTATGAAAGAATCCTCACAAATAACACTAATCCCTTAGAGCTAATTGAACGTCTAAACATTTCTAAAAAGGGAAACTCACACATTAGTCCAAAAGTATTGATTTTAACTAAGAAAATAGACATAGAATCGGATCTGCTAGGTATTCAATTCCTCAAAAATGGGATCGATTATATAAAAATAACAGAAGAGGATATACCTTTAAATTTTCATTTAGAATTCAAAATCGGTAAATTTAATAACTCCTTACTCCGGTTGGGAAATAGAAAATTCAATCCTAATGAAATTAAGATTGTATTATTTAGATATTTTGATCCAAAATTTTTGAATTATTATCCAGGAGTGGTATCTCAAATGTATTTCGCCCAACAATGGCATCAAGCCTTTAATTGTCTACCAATAGCTATAAACGCTTTATGGATAAATGATCCACAAAGAACTTTTGACTCTGAAAATAGATTGAATCAGCTACTGGCAGCACAACGGCTCGGTTTTAGTATTCCAGAGACATTAATAACCAATGAGATGGAAGCGGCTAACAAGTTTTTTAAGAGGTTTCGTAGATCAACTGTCGTCAAAGTACTTCATCATCACGAGATCTATCTAAACCAAAGATCGTACAGATTCCTAACCAATAACATTGAAGCCCGTCATTTATCAAAATTCAACACGTTAACCTACGCACCAGTAATTTTTCAAAAGAAAATAGAGAATGACTCAGAAATCCGGGTAACTGTAGTAAATGATAAGACATTTTCATGTAAAATTTCAACGATTAAAGAAAAATGCAATTTTTCTGATTTGCATAAAATTAAGGAAAAGGAGTTAATATTTTCTGAGATCAATCTCGGCAAAAAAATGGAAAAGTTATGCATCAAACTAAATAAAAAATTAGGATTATTAGTTTCAAGCATAGATTTTGTTCAAGCCCAAAATGGAGAATTATATTTTCTCGAAATTAATCCAATAGGTGACTGGAATTGGATTGAAAAGCACACTAATTTACCAATAACAAAATCAATGTTTGATTTTGTTAATGAGCTGTTGAGCAAAAGTGGAAGAACGTGATTCAAAAAGGTATTGTTTTATATACCCTAGGCAAATATCCGTTATTCAATTTAGAAAATGAGAATATAACCAAAAGCATTTGATAGCATTGAGATGCAGAAATGTAAAAATATTTTAATTGGTATAACAATCAATAGATATTCTATAATGGGAAATAATATCATAGTAATAGATGATGATGTAGGAACAGCATTATTCTTTAAAATTTGTTTAGAAGACGAAGGACACCAAGTTAGTATTTACAATGATCCGAACTCCCTATTAGAGGAATTTGAGCCTGGAATTTATGATCTCCTTATAACTGACATACGGATGCCTAGAATAAACGGTTTTGAATTGGCTAGTAGGATTAGATTAATGGATAATAAGATTAGGATTTGCTTAGCTACTGCATTTGAGGAATATTATCAATCTATTATAAAGTCGTATTCAGATTTAAGTTTTAACTGCATAATCAGAAAACCCATTAATAAGGATAATTTTTTGGAGATCGTTGAAAGCAGGTTAAGTGAACCTAGGTAGGTTCAGTGATTCATACCGGCCTGACTTCTAGCAAGAAAATTTTTAAAATATACTAATCCACCCTTTCTATTTTAAATCCAATTCTAACTTCTACCTGATATTCAATTTGTTGATTTTCATCCAACCTAAAAGTAACCCTACCCATCTCACCCCATTGTATATTCTTCACAGTTTTAGATGCTTCCTTAAAAGCGTTGTTGACTGCTTCATTTATTCCATTTGGTGATGTACCCACGATTTCAATATATTTGTAAACCATTATTGATTTTAATTTTCGTTACATAAAAATATGATTAAAAGTCTACAGATATCAGGTTCATGATAGACATTGTTGAAAAAATTTCAACAATTATGATTATTGAATAACAAAAGTCAATCTGCCATTAATCGATTAAATAGGTTGCATCTAACTAAGATTGTTCAATGATCTGTTTCAAAATATGACGGTGACATTTGTTTATATTTTCTGGTTCATAGCAAAGTAACACAACATCGTTCCTTCTTGAATAATCTTTTATCCATTTTATGTTAGAGATAGCTGGAAGGGCATTCATTTCTTCTTGATACAAAACCGAGTACTCATTAATACCCAGCTCCTCACGTTCAAACCTATCAGTCAAACTCTTAGAAGGGGATAAATCATAAAACCAAGCATCCATTTTATGTTGTAGTTCAAAGGGCAGTGTAGACGAAACAGCAATTTTGTAGAAATCGTTTTTATATCTTGAAAGGTTGATTAATGAATCTGTGTATATGGTCACAAAACTAATAATTGCGGCATCATTAAAATCATTTTTGATGTTTAAAAAAATATTAATGGCCGGTAAGAAATTAGAATTTTTTATTATTTAAATACCTGATTATCGTTTAAGTTTATTTGATAAATGTCGAATAGATATGCTCACCCTGAGGTCTTAGTTGACACAAATTGGACTGAAGATCACTTAAAAGATCCTAATGTAAGAATCGCAGAAGTAGACTATGATCCTAAAGCAAACTACCATTTAGGACATATTCCCGGGTCAGTGTTATTTGATTGGAAGAGAGATATTAATGACCCCTTGAGCAGGAACATCATTTCAAAAGAGTCGTGTGAAGAATTGCTCAAAAAATCAGGAATAAATCAAGATACAACTCTAGTGCTTTATGGCGATTTCAATAATTGGTTCGCGGCTTTTGCCTTTTGGGTATTCAAGTATTATGGGTATAAGGATGTAAGGATAATGAATGGAGGTAGAAAGAAATGGCTTGAAGAGGATAGATCTATCGATAAAACAATCCCAACATATTCGACAGGCAATTTCAAAGCATCTAGTCCTGATGAGAAAATCAGAACATATCTCAATCATGTGTCAGAATCACTCAAAAATAAACAAAGTATATTAGTCGATGTAAGGTCCCCAGCAGAATTTACTGGAGAGGTGACTGCCCCTGCCGAATATCCTACGGAACATGCCCAAAGGGGAGGCCATATCCCTGCGGCCATTAATATACCATGGGGGAAAGCGGTTAATGAAGATGGAACGTTCAAATCGGTAGAGGATTTGATGAATCTTTATAAGGAAAATGGCATCTTGCCAGAAAAGGAAGTAATTTCATACTGCAGAATTGGAGAAAGATCATCACATACATGGTTTGTGCTAAAATATCTTTTGGGCTACCCCGATGTTAAGAACTATGATGGATCGTGGACAGAATGGGGAAATATGATAGGAAACCCGATTGAAAAATAGATTCTTCTAGATTCTCAAACTTTTATTTTTTTAATAATAATATTGAATAGATAATTATTACCAGAGTTTTGTAATGAAGACTGTACTGGGTTTTTCTCTTGCACAATTTCAACGATTTCTTGTTTGTTTTGGTCGGCCCAACGTAACAATTCTAGATCAGCAGTAGGATCATCGGAGACAAGTCTTATGACATGTCCAATTCGCATATTTTTTAGCATGAATTCATCCAATTTTGCTAAAGTAGCAGAACATTCAGTGCCTAATTCAAACATCTGAAAATCGGGAAATGATTTAAAACATTTCACATTGAATTTCTTGATTTGAGACGCCATCTCATCCTTACACTCCTCGATAGTTCTTATCGAATCAAGAGTTTCTATGTTGTCTCTGGTTTTGATCTTTGCAATCCATCCACGTTCAAATGGGCAGTCATTAACAATTTTAGGGTTATTAATAATTTCTTGATTTATTTCCACAACATTTCCAGATACGGGAGAACGAATTATTCCAAAGTGGTTTAAACTCTCTACGGTGCCTAAGCTCCTATTTCTAATTATTTCCGTGCCAACAGGTTTTGTTTTAAATTTGAGTATCCTGCCGGCTATATAGGAATATACTGGAGTTATACCTACAAGAACCTGCTTTACATCGTTCTTTTTATCATCCGACATATCTATTGATTTTGTCCAAGTAAAATTATCAACATCGTAAAAGTAGCTGCCTGGAAATACACAATTTTCAATTCTATTGTCAAGCATAGGCATTCATTCAACTAAATTAGATGAAATTATTCCAATATAATAGTAACCATTTTATCTTACAGTTACGGATTTGGCCAAATTTCTGGGATAATCTGGATCAACTTGTTTCTCTAAAGCCAAATAATATGACATTAGTTGTAATGGTATAATTTCCAGAATTGGATAAAGATAATTATCAACATCAGGCATTTCTACAAACCGATCATAAACATCATTCCTCTTGTTTGAAATTCCGATTATATATGCCCCGCGTGATTTTATTTCATTAGAACTAGAAATAACGTCCTGATAGGTTTCATCGGTAGGGTTTAAGACAACAACAACGGACTCTTTATCAATCAACGCTAGTGGACCATGCTTTAATTCACCTGCAGCAATACCTTCTGCATGTATATAGGCCAATTCTTTAATTTTTAGTGACCCCTCCAAGGCAATGGGATAATGAATAGACCTGCCCAATATGTATATATCTTTAATATTCTTGTCCAATGACGAAACTAGATTTTGAATAGTATTATCCAAGTTCAATACCTTTTTTACCATCAGTAGTAAGCCCTCTTGATTAATTTCATCAAAAGGCAATTGGCCCCGCGATAAGATATTTACGATTTTATAAATTATCATCAACTGGCCCATGAAACTCTTGGTTGCAGCAACTCCTATTTCGGGGCCACAATTCAAGGTAAGAATCGAATCACTCATTCTTGCGAGAGATGAAGTAGGTACGTTCACGATTGAAAGAATTTTTGCACCATTTTCTTTAGCTTTTTTCACGGAATACAATACATCTGCAGTCTCACCACTTTGGGAAATAGCTATGACGGCTGAATTAGGCTCCAATGAGTCCGAAGAATATTGAAATTCGCTTGACATAATTACCTCAGTTCTCATCTTGGCAAATTTTGAAAGGAGTTGCTTTCCCAGCAAACCAGAGTTGTAACTAGTTCCGCTACCAGTGATATAGACGTTGGAAGCATTTCTCAAGAATTCACAAAAATTTTGAAAATTATTGAATTCTTGAAATGGTTTCAATAAAGTCAATGATTGTTCATGAATTTCTTTTAAAGTGTGATGTGCATACTTCCCTTTTTCAGTAGACCCTAGTTCCCATGCAACCTGAGTTATTGGTCGGGTTACGATTTGTTGATTCACATCAAAAATACGGTAAGTATTATTATTAATGACTGCAATATCGCCATTATCTAAGAAAACAGACTTATCGGTGTATTTCAGGAAACCTAATACATCGCTAGACAAAAACAAAGCACTTTCTGATATCCCTATTATCAAGGGTTCATCGAATCTTGCACCAGCAATAATGCCGTTATCGAAGATAGCTACAAAGGCAAAAGAACCTCTAAGAGTACGACAAGTTTTCATCATGGTTTCTTTTACGTTAGAATTAGACTCTTTGTAGCATTTTTCCAACACGTGAGCAATAACCTCACTGTCAGTCTGGCTTTTGAAAATATGACCATCCTTTGTTAGCTCTGTTTTCAATTCTTCGTAATTTTCTATTATTCCATTATGAACCACAGCGATATTGGATGAACACGAATAATGTGGATGAGCATTTTTATCGTTTACGCTACCATGCGTTGCCCAGCGTGTATGTCCTATTCCCATTAGTCCAGGAAGTTTATTGAGTTTCATTTCTTTATCAACTTCTGCAACTTTTCCAACGCCCTTACTCACCAAAATATTTCCTTCATTCAAGGTTGCAATTCCTACACTGTCATAACCTCTATATTCCATCTTTTTCAAGCTCTCAACCAATAATGGAGCGGCGGAAACTAACTTCCCACTGTAACCAATAATCGAACACACAATTATTCTAGAGAAAAATTTATTTAAAACCTTTATCAAAAATAAGATCTTTCCGTTATAAAAAAATATATAATCAGGACTAACAATTTGTTCGTCGTTGCTCTTAATTATTTTTTTATTATAAAAAAAAATATATACCAGCAAAAAAAAAATTATAACATCGTATAGTATGGGGATTGAAAAAAAAATAATCTATGAAAAAGAGGGAAGGCTTTATGAGAAAAAAATTACAGTATTTGAAAAACAAAAAGAAATCCAAGTTTTATCAAATCCGATCGCCTGGAAGATACTAAAGCTAATTTCTGATAGACCCAGGTATACAGCTCAGATAGCTAAAGAACTAGAGATCTACGAACAAAGTGCTTACTACTATATCAGAAAATTGGTTTCAATCGGAGCAATTGGAGAATCAGGAACTTATTTTGTCAAGGGCGGTACAGCAAAATTATATTCAGCCACTAGTCCTGCGTTTGGTATCGAAATGGAATGGGGCGAAAAATTATCAATTGATTACAGCCTGAATGATTGGAAAAAAACTACAGAATTTATGACTGCAAGAATGTTTTTGAAGGAATTCATTGACGAAAATAATAAATTTGATGGGTTAGTTATAGTAGGCTCGCCTAATCCTCATGGAATATTTAAAACATCTGCTAGAGACGGACATTATGCAATTCAATTGGCTTTTTTTTTAGGAAATATATGCAATTTGCCTCAAGGGTTTGTTGTAAAGTTAGATGAAGATGCTAAAGCGGAAAAGGAGCTGGAAGATAATAACTTAATCATAATTGGTGGTCCAGGAACAAACATAGTTTCCTCTGAATTTAATAGGTATTTACCAATCAAGTTTAATGAAGAAAACTTTTGGTCAGGGCTCGTGGACAACGCAGGGAGAATTTACCATCTAGACAACCTGGGGATTATTGCAAAATTTAAAAACCCATTCAATGAAAGAAAATCAATAATCTTGATCGCGGGAGTGAGATCAATTGGAACTAAATCTGCTGTAATTGCATTTACTAACTTTAGTAAAAAAACATTTTCAGATTATTCAGGAGATGAGCAAGAATGGGAAGCTTTGGTTCAAGGATATGATATGGATAGTGATGGTAAAATAGACTATGTCGATATAGAAAAGGTTGTAAGAACCTGAGTCTAAAATGTCAAACGTTTTTTATAGACTCGGGTGTTTCAATCGTAGGAGTAAAATGCACAAGTATCTGGGATTCTTCCTCTTTCCTTACCAAATAGCCAGGTAGGTTTATCTTCCTATTTCCAAGGCTGACGTGACCATGGACAACGAGCTGGCGAGCTTGATATGGGGATTTTAGATTAGATTTTTTCATAATAATTGTTTGTAATCGCCTCTCCAAAATATCTTCTATTTTTAAGTTCAAAACATCATCCAGAGATGAACCACTAGAAACAAGACCAAGCCTAGAAAGATAGTTTAATAGCTGTGTTTCCTTTTCGTGTCTGACATCAATCGATAAAGATAAAAGGGCACGAGCTTGATTTCTTATTCTCGCAATTTCTGTTTGAGCTTTCCAGAGCTCGCGCTTATTCCTTAAACCATAAGAACCGACTACATATAACTCTGAACTTATTTGATCACTAGTCCAAATGCTACGAGGTCGATTATAATTTTTCTTTGACTTTCTAGGATCTCCCACTCAAATCACCACTATCTATTTAGACCCTGCTGCTCCAGCTGGTGCCTTTCCTGACGCCTTCTTGACTCCCACGGCACTGGCTTTCCTGCCTGTGGTTCTGGTGCACTGACCTCTAACTCTTAACCCAAACATATGTCTGTACCCTCTCCAACTCATCACAGACTTCTCTCTCTCAATATCGTTCGATTTGGTAAAATCTAAATCAGATGTAATTAAATGAATATCGGCTCCCGAATCCATATCTTTTCTTCTATTGAGATACCAATTCGGTACTCCGATGGTTCCTATATTTCTGATGGAATTTTCAATATCAGAAAGTTCTTTATCAGTCAAAAAACCTACCCTTAGGTATGGATTAATGTTCAAAGACTGTAATATTACTTGAGACAAATTATAACCAACACCTTTAACTTCACTTAGTGCAACCACTGACTTTTTGCTGCCTTCGATATCTTTCCCGGCAATTCTTAGAATATGTTTAAACTCTTCGACTGACAACTTGATTATAAATGAGCATTCCATTTTCCTAAATAAAAACTATGCTAGCAAGGTCAACTCTAAAGTCTGTTTTATCTGGTAATAATTACATGGAGTAGTCTTAATAGGCTCCTTAAATTGTAAAATTTTTATAAAAAAGATCTTATAAGTATAATAATAAGACAGATTGAAACGAAAACGGCAGAAATAAGTCTTATATCCATCTTCCACCATTATAAAGGTAAAATGAATGAAAACATCATCCAGAAGAGAAAGGTTATGGAGCACGTGGATGAAATAGAATGGGAAAATTATCAAATAGATGTAGAACTAGCCATCGAGAACCACTAAATCATTGATAATTAAATTAGCGGACCTTAAAATAAGTAAAATAAGTTTGTGTTTTAAGTTATTAACATTTTTGTCTAAATTATTCGAAAGGAAAATTTTAATAAGTCGCTAGTGATATATCTATTATAAAATGATATCTGACTGGTTGTCCCGGGTAGGAAGTGCCATTCCTAGAGGGTTCTCTCGCCATTATATCTTGGAGCTATTAGCTGAACAACCAATGACGGGTAAGGAGATCATCGACAAAGCAATAGTTCAGACTGGTGGAAAATGGAAGCCGTCTCCGGGCCTTATATACCCATTACTTGGAAGATTACTTGAGGAAGGGCTAATTGAAGAGCACGAAAACGGCAGGTATCGGATAACAAAGAAAGGTATTTCAATAGCCTCAGATATTAAATCCGCACATAATATAATGCAAAAACATTTGGAAGTTATGTTCAGAATTGGCAATATGGGAAGATTCATGACGATGGATTTGATTGACAGAATCTCTGCAATAGGATCCACACTAAGTTCAAATCTGGATCGAATGACAGAAGAAGAAAAAAATAAGTATAAAGACTTTTTAGTAAATGAATTACAAAAGCTAAATAATCAGGAAAAAATTCAAGTCGATGATAGAAAAGTCGATGATAGAACTATAACCTGACTAAAATGAATAATGATTTGATCAAACAAGGGGCTTATTATCTATTGAGAGGAGGTACTCTCCTTTCTGAGCCTTGTAAAAAGTGTGGAAATCTCCAGATAAAGTATAAGCAGGAAGTTATTTGTATGAATTGCCAACACGTTGAACAAGATAAATCGGAACCACAAGAGACTATTGTTAATGGCGTTGAAATTAAAAAAGAAGCCAGCGAAGACGAGGCCGTGCAGAAGGACAATAGGACTCTGGACACTTTTAAT
Source organism: uncultured Nitrososphaeraceae archaeon (assembly GCA_963759575.1). Lineage (GTDB taxonomy): Archaea > Thermoproteota > Nitrososphaeria > Nitrososphaerales > Nitrososphaeraceae > Nitrosocosmicus. The sequence continues at coordinate 780,152 of CAVWZU010000002.1, forward strand.
GATATACACGAAACACTAAATCAAATAGAACGTCAGGTTCTTCTCACTCTAGTAGAACTCACCAAGGAACAAAATTCCGCAATCAGTCTGAAAAAATACAAGAGATATTTGGAAAATGTTCAAAATAGTTTGAAAACTATTGAAATGATTAAACGGATCAAACAGCTTTAGGTTTAACCTCTGCCTGGCATAAAGACCAAAAAGATAGAGTTTTATATGTAAAAGGTTATGTCATTTGGATCCGCTATAACAACGATGGATCCTCACAAGTTCGATTCCTATAGAATGACTAGCAGTATCTAGATCTTGCCCTAACGGAATTAATATAGATAAAATTTTGAAAATTACCTAGATTGATTACTTATAACTTACTCTGAAGAATCCTTGGGAGAACCCATAATTTTTGGAAAGATTATCAAAAATTTTAATATAAAAGGAAAGAGTATAATCGACAAAAATGATGAATATTTCGATTAAAATGCTCAAAGAAATAAAGTTAGACAATTTTATTGTTTTCGCCGCCCTGCCAGATATGGGTAAAGTTGGCGGACTTGTATCAGAACATTTGATTAAGGAACTAAAAGTTGAAAAATTTGCAGAAATTAGAATCTATGAAAAGCCTTGGGTAAAAAATGACAAGGGATTGGTCAAACCTGTAATAGATACCTATGACCTTTTTGTTAGCTATGAACATAAATTTGTTATCATGACAGGTAAAGAACAGCCCCAGGATCCTAATAACCTATTTAATTTGTGCCTAACCGCTTTTAATATCATAAAAAATATTGGCGTTCCTAAAGTTATTTATACTGCTGGAGGATATCACCAGCCTCAATTAGCTCAAGCCCCAAAGGTATACGCAGTCTCAACAGATAACGAGACACTTACTAAGTTAAAAACCCTGGGAATTAATGTCTTTGATAAAGAAATTGAAGTTATTACCTGGTTTAATGGAGTAGTCCTTGGAGTTGCAAGCGAAATGAAGTTCAAAGCGATAGGTCTTTTTGGTGAGATAGCCGAAACTAATGAAAAACAACCTTTGGCTGCAAAAGCGGTTCTAAAAGTTTTTTCCAATCTAGAGGATATTTCAATTGATACCGATGGTTTTGATTTGGAATATGAGAATCAAATGCTCGATAAGAACAAGAGAAATGATACCTATAGTGAAACATCAAAAAAGTCAGGACCGGGCATAGGTTAAACCTCATTACGTTATTTTCAGAAACAGAGAAAAATCTTAAAAGATTACAAATAGATATTAATTCATTGCAGGAAAAAAATAATCTAAACCTCAAGTAGGAAAAAACATGCTATTCAAGAAATTTATATTTCTTTGATCTGAAGTATTCGATAGAAACTGCGTTTAAATCAAACACCTAACTCGCAAATTAGATCCTTACAGAAATTCAAGATTCTATTCAAACGATAAACACAAATTTAACAAAAATAGTTATTTGTATAAAAAATGAAATACTATCCTTTCACCAGTAAAATATATATTCTTTTAAAAATAATTTAGTTTTCGGGTCCAAACACCAGGTTCACTATTTTCGGAATCCCAAAATAAAATTTAATTGCACTAATTTTATTACAAACTAAAATACCAAGAATATGTGATTGATAATAATGACAATAATATCAACTGTTAGAGAAATCAATTCATCAGATGAATCGATATGGACCATTATCTCTAATATCGATAATGATCCAGATTTTTGGTACGGCATAAAAGCTGTGAAAAATATAAAAAGGGAAGGAAATACGACTGAGAGGGAAACTATTATTGCCTTTAGGCATTCAAAATGTTTAGAATTAGTAACGTTAACACCTCGAAATCAAATAACAATAGTAATCAAAGAAGGACCGATTATTGGAACAAAGAAAATAAATCTAACAAAAATAGACACAGAAAAAAGCGAAATCATAGTGAGTTGGGATATTCATATGAAAGGATTGATGAGTTTGTTCACATTCTTGATCAAAAAGCATATTTTAAAGGGAACAGATGATGCTCTAGAAAGAATTGCCAAAAAGGTCGAAGGCTAATATTTTTCCATTGTAAAAAAAAACAGAACATTGCATCTTTTAATTGGAGGAGTTATCTTGTCAATGCGGAACAATCACATCATCAATGCAATAGTTATTGAATTAGAATCCTTTGCGTTATCAATTCATGGATAATTTTTGAGAAATTTCAATATATGATATAGAACAAAAGTTTAGCGAATGATGTGGTGGCTTTTAGTATTTGTCATGACCTTTTCTTTTGCTAATTTAAAATATTCAAATGTAATCTTAAAGTTCTTTAAATCCTGTTTTTTTAGTTTACTATTTGTAGTATTAACATCAATTGTTTCAAACTTTCTATGTTTATTTAAGAAGTCCCTTAGAGCCAAGATAGATGCATGATTAATCATGCCTTCAATTTGTGCTCCAGTGAAACCATCAGTTAATTTCAATATCCTATCAATACTCACGGTCTTTTCATCCAAAGGTTTTTTTTTAAGATGTATTTTAACTATTTGCCGTCTAGATTCGACTGTTGGAACTGGAATCTCTATAATCCTATCAAAGCGTCCAGGTCTTAGAAGAGCATCATCTATCAAATCTATCCTATTGGTTGCCCCAATGACTATTACACCCTCTAAACTTTCCATTCCATCCATCTCCGTTAGAATCTGACTCATTATTTTAGCACTCGAATCCGTTCCTTTCCTCTCATCTTTCCTTTGAAGGGCAATTGCATCAAATTCATCAAAGAAAATGATACATGGAGCCATCTGTCTCGCCTTTCTGAAAACCTCCTGGATTGCTTTCTCGGATTCCCCTGCCCATTTAGATAGCAATTCGGCACCCTTTATGCTGATAAAGTTTGCGTTTGAATTTGAAGCAACAGCTTTTGCAAGCAAAGTCTTTCCAGTTCCGGGCAACCCGTACAAGAGTAATCCTTTTGGAGGTCGAATATCTGCCATTTCATATATTTCAGAGTGATTTAGAAACCAATCGATCAAATCAGCTAACTCTTCTTTTAACGAATCTAATCCCCCTATTTCGCTCCACTTGACAGTTGGCCTTTGGATAGAGAACTCCCTAATTGCGGACGGAGTAACATCTTTCAGAGCATTATTAAAATCGGAATCAAGAATTGTTATTTTATCTAGTAAATCTTGTGAAACAGGTGACTGATCGATATTAACTTGAGGGATCAACCTCCTCAGCGAACGCATTGCGGCCTCTTTTGTTAAAACTTCTAGATCGGCCCCTACAAATCCGTGAGTTAGTCTAGATAGCCGTTTTAGGTCCACATCTCGATCAAGGGGCATTCCCTTTGTATGAATATTTAGTATATCGAATCTCCCATCATCATCAGGGATACCTATTTCAATTTCTCGATCAAATCTGCCGGGTCTTCTAAGGGCTGGATCGATAGAATTTGGTCTATTGGATGCACCAATTATTATGATTTTGCCTCTAGAATTTATTCCATCCATCAACGTCAATAGCTGAGCTACTATACGCCTTTCAACCTCCCCTGATACGTCCTCGCGTTTGGGAGCGATAGAGTCTAATTCGTCAATGAAAAGTATTGATGGAGCTTTCTCCAGCGCTTGCTCAAAGGTTTCCCGCAGCCTTTTCTCACTTTCACCATAAAACTTGCTCATAATCTCGGGTCCACTTATGGAAAAAAAGCTAGCGTTTGTTTCATTTGCAACTGCCTTCGCAAGCAGCGTTTTACCGGTCCCCGGGGGACCGTATAACAAAACTCCTTTGGGTGCATCAATTCCTAATTTTTCGAATAATTCCGGATGTCTAATTGGCAATTCAATCATTTCTCTTATTTTTAGAATCGAATCCTTAATTCCGCCGATATCCTCATAATTAATCCTCTCAAGGCCATAAGATTTACTTTTCTTAAAAGCATCGATGGAGAATTTTGTAGTATTCTTTACTAGTAAAGGACTGGAATTAGGATTGATAAGATTCACCAAAAAGAGGATCTTCTTGCCTACCAAATTAATTGGGATGGTATCCGATTTCGAGATCACTCGCCCATCTAATAGGTTCCCTAGGGAATCCTTAAACCCCGAATATTCTATCTCTTCCAATGGGAGCAACTGAACTTCCTTAGCCACACTAACAATCCCAACTGCACTGACTGTAACATGATCATCAATCCCAGATTCCAGAATACCTCGGGTATAGCCATCAATTCGAATTATCTTTCGGCCATAATCCGAAGTTAAGCCCTCTGACAGTGAGACATAAGTTACTTTTTTCTTTCCCCTTAATTTTAATACATCACCAACATTTAGTTGAAGTTCACCAATAATGTTCGGGTCCAATAGAGCCAAGCCTTTGCCCACAAATTTGATATCAGTTTCTGCTATTTTTAAGACAATCTCGTTAGTATTCTTCGTAGTAATCTACCCCGAATACGAAAAGTAAGAATTTTCTGCAAGATAAATAATTAAAATAATCATATTACATACCCATTACATTATGAAACAACTTGTACATTATATAAATTATTTGAATACATAGTAAAGTTTATTTTATTCACGCACTATTTATTACATATAATGTACGTCCGAGACATCTCGGTCCCACAGGCTGTAAAAGAGATAATCTTGTCAAATGATTTGTACCTAAAAGCAGTAAAATATGGAATTGCAAATTTCACTGCAATAGCAAACAAGATACAAGCCGATGTAGAATCAGTTACTGGAACGCGAGTTAATATTGGCACAATAGTAGTAGCTATTAAGAGATTCTCAGATATGATAAATAAATCAAGAGATTTAGAAAACCTACGAACAAAAGATGAGACAAATTGGAATCATTTAAGTGGAAACGTATTTCAAGAGGTAACATCATCCGTAGCCTCACAAGACGCAAGGATGAAACTGACTGGAAGCATCATAGACATTGACCTGGGTAATCAAAATTCGTTCAAGAATATTAATGACCTGTTGGACGAGTTTACACAGGAAACCCTGATGGATTACAATTTAATACGAACCACCGAAAAAATAAGGATAGTAACTGAGGATATGTTTAATTCAAGGAAAATTATTGCCTCCTTAACAGAAAAGTGTAATGGCAAAATAACTGAAGGATTATCAAGAATTACAATAAATCTATTTTCCCATAACATAGTGGGAATAAGGCAGCTATTGTTTAACATATTTGATGTTTTGAACAATTATAAAATTACCCTAAATAACGTTTTTTTTAGCAGTAATGAAATAGTTCTGATATTAGAAAGGGATCAAGCAATACGCACTTACGATTTACTACAAAAGAAAATTTTTCGAAATTAGATAATTAATAAATATCTTATATCTTGCAAGCATGATCAGATATCCCTGATTTTTTATGCATGTTCTTAAAGACAAATAAACCCGACAAATACAATGTAAAGGCATGTCAAAGGGTTTGAAAATGAAAACGGGTGTATGGGATTTGTCCGAGCTCTTGAAGGATCCTATCAAGATTGAGTTCAGCAAATCACTGGATGATATCAATGCTAAAGTAGCAAACTTTGAGGAGAGAAAATCATCTTTGGGTCACGATATTTCTACAACTGATTTTATGAAATTAATCAAAGATTCTGAAGCAATTGCAGAATCTTTAAGTTATGTTGCAGGGTATGCTCATTTGAGGTATGCTGAAGATACCTCCTCTAATGACATAGGTGCATTAGTTACAAAAGTAAATATTTTTTCTACAGAAATATCAAACAAACTGTTGTTCTTTGATTTATGGTTCAAGAAGGTGCTAGACAAGGAGAATGCCGACCGTTTGATAAAAGGAGCACCAGATGTTTACAAAGATTATTTACTACATGAACGTTCCATGTCAAAATATACTTTGAATGAATCAGAGGAGAAGATAATAAACATATTAGATGTTACAGGAATGAGTGCGTTAATCAAGATTTATGATAGGATGACCAATGGGTTTGAGTTTGAGTATGTTGAAGAAAGAGGAACCAGAAAGATAAGAAAGACTATTACTAATAAGGAAAAGCTGATTTCTTTGGTGAGAAGTTCTAAATCTTCTGAAAGAGTAGCTGCATATAAATCGTTGTTGTCAACGTATAAGAAAAATAGCGGAGTTTTAGGTGAGATCTACATTAATCGAATTTTAAATTGGAATAATGAATACGTACTACTTCGAGGGTTTCCAACACCAATTTCGGTAAGAAACCTATCAAACAACATTAGCGATGAGACAATCATGGCACTCATGAATGTATGCAGATCTAACTCTAAAGTATTTCACAAGTATTTTAGAGAAAAGGCAAAGATATTGAAGGTCAAGAAACTAGAGAGATATCATCTCTATGCTCCATTGAAATCACAAAATCAAAAGAAAATTACTTATGGCGAAGCACTAAAGATGATTTTGGAAGCTTTTGATGATTTTCATCCACAGTTTAAAACAATAGTACAATCTTTGGTTACTAAACAACATATCCATTCTAAACTTCAAGACAATAAACAAGGAGGAGCTTTCTGTTCAACAATCAGTCCCACAGTCGATCCTTTTGTACTTTTGAATTTTGACGGTACTTTAAGAGATATTTCAACCATGGCACATGAGTTTGGACATGCAATTCATAGTGTTCTTGCAGCGGATAAACCGATTAGTGTACAGCATCCTTCATTACCACTCGCAGAAACCGCATCAGTATTTGGAGAGATGATACTTAATGATCGGCTATTGGATCAGGTCAAGGAAAAAGATAAGAAAATCATGTTAGCAGAACAAATAGATGACTTTTATGCGACGATTATGAGGCAAGCTTATTTCACAATTTTTGAGATTTCAGCTCATGAAATGATAGGGAATAATAGTGCTACCAGTATAGACGAATTATCGACTATCTACATGGATAATTTAAGAGAACAATTTGGAAATTCAATAAAAGTATCTGATGATTTTAAATACGAATGGTTGTACATACCTCATTTTTATCACTCACCTTTCTATTGCTACGCGTATTCATTTGGAAATTTGCTGGTAATGTCATTATATCAACAATTCAAGAACGAAGGTAAGGATTTCATACCCAAATACATTAGCATCCTGTCATCTGGGGGGTCGAAGAAATCAGAAGATTTACTATTGAGCGAGGGTATTGACATATCTAAAGAAGATTTTTGGCAGAGAGGGTTTGATCTCGTTAATGATAAGATAAATGAGCTTAACAAGATTAAATAGCATTCTTGTATGTTCGTTCATTTCATCCGATCCTGCAGCAAGATCACCTAATCAAACGCCTAATTTTATCTTGAATATCACCTATAATTAGTTGGATTTACTCGCTAAGGCATAAACCCGCATTCCCAAACAGAAGAACACCATTTTGCCTTAAGATGAAAGTGTCCAAAGAAGATCAACAAAATATCCATGGCTAGGTGGAAATTTTGTGGTCGTCATGAGAGATAAATAAAGGATACTATTTCTGAAAGACTTGTGTATTTTGGAGTCAAAATCTTCCTTCGCAAACCATTATTCTCAATTATTTTTCAAAATTGAATGCAGAATAACATGAGTCGACTTGCCAGTAGGTTATCATCACTTGAGAGTATCTCGGCCATAGTGCTAAAATCTATAAACTTGTAAAAAAAGTCAGGCATTTAGTCATAAATATACACTTAATCAAATCAAGGAGCATCTTTGTTTAGGATGGTGTAAGAAGCTAGGGGGATCATTTCCCTTGGAGGAGTCACACCATCAGTCTCAAAAACGGAAGGATCTTTTGTCTTGTTTTCGCCATAAATTACCATGGTGATCATCCTGTCATCTATTTCCAAATCATTAGGAAGTTTAAAAAAAATATTTATGCTGTCATTGTAATCATCCCAATTTTCCGCTTCAACTATACGATAAGATTCCGGTTGAACGTACTGTTCATAAAATTCTAATGGCTTACTTACGATTAGCCCTAGACGACCCAGGCTATAATTTAATTTATTTTTGTTCTCTTCATACTCCCCCTGACTAGGTAAATTGTCAAAATAGATCGAAACATGACTTAGCTGCAGATTTGATATTGGATCAAGCATTTTTGCTTCCAACAAAAACTCTTGATCGTTTTCATTTGAGAGATTGTATCTCAGATAATTATTTTCAAAATTCTGAACCAGAACAAAATAGTATTCATTGAATGCTATCCCTATACTTACATTTGTATGATGTCTGTCCAATATATTGTTCTTATGACCATCTTGACAGCACAAGAAATCATCGTGGATCATAGAACTTTCTAGTTTGTCAATTGCATCCAAGGGATCTAGCGGCGCACAGTATACTTTGGAATTGTTTGTACAAAATGAATGAGATGTTATTCCTTTTATGACATCATCATTCTTTACATAGCTGATTTGACCTACGTTTTGCTGCATGTAACCAGTACCGTTATGTAAAGAGTATAACATATAGGGTTTAAACCCATCCTTGCTCCAATGAGATAAAAGCTCTGATTTTAGTATTTCAGCTGCATGATTTTGAGCAGCCTTGTTGTCACTTAGCGAAACAGGATGGAGTCCAACACTCAATCGATCTTCATTTATCCTAGATAATGCATGGTTCTGTAATGTTTTCAAATCATAGGATTCATGAAGAGAGGAGACTTCTGGAAGGTTAGTAATGTAGGCTAGAAAAATGAGAATCATTATGGTGTTAGACATTACAACGATAAGGAGCATTTCAAATATTTGGCAATAGGTGTCCTACTGTTTACCCCACGGCCCTTTACAACCAGTCCATATTAGAGACACCCCTACAAACATTTTGACAATCCCATTTTGTCATTCTGATTGTCGGAGCGGTTTCGGCCCACCATTTGGAATAATAAGGCAGAAGATATCAATATTAAAGATATAACAATGGCTGAGAGGATCTGAGATCCAGGGATCCCGAATAATAACCCCAATGCTAAAGACACTGCACAAATGATCACAATGATCGGTACCCATTTTTTAATTATTACCTTTTTATCAAAATTAATCATACAGCATACAAGAGTGTCATGACAAATTAAGGGTTACGGGAACAAGAGGAAAGGGCAATTGACAATTTGACATTTCATAAATAATTAATCCTAATCTATCAGTTCGACTATCCCTTGAGTTAGCATGATTCTACGTAATTCTTTAGCTAAATCAGTGACAGTGATTATTCCTATCACCTTTCCATTCGATATAACAGGCAATCGCCTTATTCGATTATTGATCATTCGTTGAACGGCAACATCCACAGGAGTATCTGGTGCCGCATAAGTCTGGATTTTAGACATTAGTTCAGATATCTTCACTTCTGATGATACCCTATTGTTAGCACAAACCCTTTTAACAAAGTCTCGCTCCGTAATGATTCCAAGCAATTCATCATTATCCTGAACTATCAAAGAGCTAATCCTTTTTTCCTTCATAAGTAAAGCAGCATCTAATGCAGATTTATCAGAATTAATTGTAACAACATGACTAGACATGATTTCACTTACCACTTCTTGCATAACAGTTTCTTACCCATTAAATAAAAAAAGATTTCTCTTAGTGTCCAAATTCTATCCCATTTGTATTTATATTTACCAAAAAAATTACTAGTGACTGATGATCAGCTTTCACAAAAGATTTAAAAATAATTATGTTAATTAAATACATAGAAATGGAAAATAAGAACTTTTTTGCTACAATTTTGAATAAAATCCGTCTCATTAGAGCATCAAGGAAGCATAAGGTAACCGCATAACTTTATGCAGAATCTAATATTTTGACTAAATAGTATTATAAATTTTTTCTGATTATTAAGATATTGATTAAAAAAGTTTCAAAGCCCCAGATGTTTACCATCAGTATTCAACCAGGATTATTATGTGTATTATTGTGTATAATTGAATTATAAAATAAAAAAAATAGATTAAATTACCTGCCACGGTCTTGTAGCAAATGTTACTCCAAGTCCAGCAACAATAATTATGCTCTGGTATATTATGTTGTTCCACGGAATTGGTTTAAGTATTGGTTCGCCAACTACCTGAATAGTTTGACCTGGACCCAAACCTGGACCTACATTTGCAAGATTGAGTTGTGTGTGAACGTGATAAATCCCAGGTTCTAGGGCCTTTGCTTCAATCCGGTATGGAATGGTTTCTTGTGGTTGAATTTCAAGAATGTTTCCTGGCGGGTCTCGACTAACGAATTCCCATCTGTTACCAGCATTAGTAGATTCACTGAAAAGTGATATCCAACCTCTCATTTCTCTGTTTACCAAACTTTGAAGCTCGCCTGTAACTACCAATGTGTCACCAGTGTTTAGGGATTGAGCTGAAAAAGCTTCATTGTTGATCCTAACGAATCTACTTTGAAGCTGAGCTTGAACTCCGTGACCATCAGCCATTGGAAGTAGTGCAATAATACTAGTCAATATGGATGCTCCTGCGATAAAGATTACAATTAGAAACACCATAGCGGGTTTGTTGCCGCTCTTTTTATTCATCTAGGGATTCCACTTCTTACATAGATAAAAAGTTTGCTGTATCCCCTATTGGCTAAACATCTATTTATTAAGACAATTATCAAACATTGTAGAATTTGTATAACTTACAAAGAAATATTACCTAATTCGTACTAGAAAATGAAGGTTCATTATGTGAAAAAGATCCCATCTTCTTAAATGGATATCCCATAAACACTAAAAAATTGGTTTCCAAATACAAATATCAAATATCGTGAATCTAAGCTTTGGTGGTCACAGATTGAATTCGCTTGTTGGCTTTTAGTATGCGATTTAGTAGGAATAAATGGTTGCGATCCAGACCAGATTGTGTCATGTCTGTTTGAGTAAATTCTAATATTATTTACGAATATTGTCAACCATGATTCAGGTTTATTGGATATACTGTCCATTAACAGTCATGTAAAGAAAATGGCATACTTTTATGGAAACTAATCATGTTCGCTTAGATACCCTGATCTTTTGTTAATTATTTTGAATCATCATAATAAAGTACATTTTACATCTTTCACGATACAATTTCTGCCACTAAATAAAAAGAAAGGATATTTTGCTGGTCGCTAAAGAATCTGATCAGGGAAGACTAGTGATATTAAAGTGTTTTTTACAATTTTTTAGTGATATTTTGATATAAAGACGTAAATTCTTGTATTAGCAATTCCTTTTTAGAAATATCTACACTTTTGCGAATAAACGACGAATACTAGACTTAACGAAAGCTCAATGTTTGCTTACTCCTTTCATATCTTTTTTTGGCCAAGTAGCTAACTAATGTTATATAAATAGTTACACGGTATACACATATATAAATGGAAAATTCATTATAATTTTGTATCTCTTGGTGTCGTTTTTCATCAAATACCGGATAAAAGAATCTAGAAATTTCTATATTTAATATATTAATCAACCTATTTAAGAGGAAGACTGGTGTATGCCTATTTAGGTGCCATGGTTAAGTTATGCAAATAACTTGGTTACTCTATGGCCAATGATCATGCTTCAATTACTAACATAATTCTTATACCACCAAATCTAATTTCTAACCACTTTTGTCGATGTCGTGTCTCTTGTCAAAGGCGGCTTTATCTATGACGGCCTGTCGATGTATGCGGTATTGTATCTGGTGGAACCCCTATACTTTTCTATCGTGTTTGGGTCCAAAATTATGCGGAAGAAATAAATTTGTAATAGTTTTTTAATATGATAGGCATACTATATCTACCTTTTTGACCGATGGTAAATTTTAGTTTGCCTTAATCATCTACTTTTTAATCTCCATATTATCTTACTGGCTTAACCTGTAGCCCTCGAAACTATATCGTATCTACTTTTTAACGGCCCATGGGTAGACCCTCTCTAACACACCCGCTGGTCTTTACGTACTATGACAAACACACGCGGCTAGGATACCCACAGTTTCGATGACTATTGAATACTTTTGGGAGTTTGGAGGATATGTATTAGGACCTCTCTTTTGGCTCCTATTTCATTATAGTAGAGCACGGAACCTGCTACATGCAATATTGTCATGGAGGTAGATACCTCTCATCACCATGATTCAAAATAATTAACAAAAGATCAGGGTATCTAAGCGAACATGATTAGTTTCCATAAAAGTATGCCATTTTCTTTACATGACTGTTACCACCTGAAACCGTGCAAATTTTATATTTGAATCTGCTATTTCGTAATCGATTCATCGAATCGAATTTGCGTTTTGCTAAGGATAAAGGGTAACAACGTAAGGGAGCAATGCCTTTTATCCTAGACATGAATCGCTATACTCGAACTAACTAGTATTAATAATCTAACATAGATCATATTCCTTTGGTAGAATTTAACCGCAAGTTCCCAAAATATCTCATTCAAACAGAGGTATAAGTATTAATATGATGATCCAATTAAAATAGGTTATTGAATCAAGGAACTGATTTCCAGTTAAATGATAACGAAGGTACAGTTTTGTGTGATCTTTGTGGAAATGTTCTTGAAGCTTGCATGTGTGTATGTCCTTATTGTGGAAGAGGAGATAAATGTGAGTGTTGTCTTCATGATTCGATGACCGGTGGTTGAGCAAACCTGCCAATTATGATGGGTTGAAACTATAATAAGAACAAGTGCGGATATTAGTATTATTAATGGTTATTTCTAGAGAGTCCATTTCTTGGGTTATTGGTGGGCCTCAAGGAAGTGGAGTAGATTCAGCGTCCCACATATTTCTAAAATCTATAGCGATGTCGGGTTTGAATGTATTTGGGAAGAGAGAATACCACTCGAACATAAAAGGAGAACATAGCTACTTTTCTGTGAGATTTTCAAATCAGATTGTGAGGTCTCCTGTTGATGATATTGACATTCTTGTAACTTTTGATGCTGAAACAATAGTAAGGCATTCCCCATTCTTGTTAGAAGGCGGAATACTGATTTATGATCCGGATGTTATAGGAAAGAAAATTGAGGATACACATACCTTAGATAAATCATCCGAAAACAGAATATTACATATCTTAAAGAGTAAGGGCAAAGAGTTTAGTCTTGCAGGAATAATAGAGGAGCTTAAAGAGAGGAAGGTTATTCTCGTAGAATTACCATATACTAAATTAATAAACAAATTTTCTGAGCAGATTCAAGATCATTCTCTAAGTAAACTAGCAAGGATTACCAATGTAATGTCACTTGCAGCTTCATTGGCAGTTTTAGATTTTGATATTCCCCTGATGGAGCGAGGGATACTAGACACATTTGCTAACAAACCAAAGATAGCCGAACTCAATGTGAAAGCGGCAAATTACACTTATTCTTATGTTAAAGAGAAATTTGGAGCGATCCCAGAAAAATTTACATCGGTAACAAAGATCCAGAATGAAGTGAATGGTAATTCCATCATTGCACAAGGGAATCAGACGTCACCATTAGGAAAAATAGTGGCCGGTTGTAGATTTCAAACTTACTATCCTATTACGCCAGCTACCGATGATAGTGAGTATCTAGAATCAAACCAGATTCTGGAACAAAAGGATAAGAATAATGGATCAGTGGCAGTAATTCAAACAGAGGATGAGATTGCCGCTATAACCATGGCGATTGGAGCGGCCTTAACCGGCGTACGAGCCTGCACTACTACCTCAGGTCCAGGATTTTCACTAATGGCAGAAGCATTAGGTTGGGCGGGAATAAATGAAGTTCCTTTGCTGGTTAGTTTGTATCAACGGGCAGGACCATCAACTGGACTGCCCACAAGACAGGAACAAGGGGATCTCTTATTCGCAATTAATGCAGGACATGGCGAATTTCCGAGGATAGTATATTCCTCTGGAGATATCGAAGAAAGCTTCTATGATACTATTAGAGTATTCAATTATGCAGATATTTTCCAGACGCCAGTTATCCATATGTTAGACAAGTATCTTTCGAATAGCATCATTACTTGCAGTCCATTTGATTATAAAAATCTAAAAATTGAAAGGGGGAGGCTATTTGAGGGAAAATCTATAGATATCAAACAACAAGGCTTTTCGGATCACTTTAAAAGATTCAAATTGAGCGAGGATCCGATTTCCCTGCGTGTTCCATTGGGAACAGAAAATGGAATATTCTGGAATACTGGTGATGAACATGATGAAATGGGTCACATAACCGAAGATCCAGAAACAAGGATCAGCATGATGGAAAAGAGAATGTCTAAATTAGAATTGATACAGAGTGGAATACCTAGAGAAGAGCAGATTACGATCGAATTTGAAAATGATACAAGTGGAAAAGTGAAAAAATTAATGGTAATAGTTAGTTGGGGGTCAACGAAAGGAGCAATACTAGATTCATTAGAAAAAATTACTGAAGCAGATGATACGATTCAATTCTTGTACCTTCAAATCAAATTACTAAACCCTTTTCCCGCAGGTCTCTTGGAAGATATTATCAGCCATAAGATACAAAAATTGAACTCTACGGATAAAGCACCATCCAGCCTCGAGACAATAGTAACAATTATTGAGATGAACTATTTGTCCCAATTGGACATTCTAATAAAACAAAATACAACCTTGCGATCAGACCACAATATACTAAAATATAATGGCAGACCAATGTCTCATACTGAAATTTACAATTCTTTAATAAACATAATAAATAACAAATCTGTACGGAGAGTGATATTAAGAAATGGAGTATAAATTAGCCGATTTTAAGACACAGGTTCATAATGACTGGTGTGCTGGTTGTGGGGACTTTGGCATACTTAACGCAATCCAAATGTCTCTTTATGAATTAGAAATACAACCGCATCAAGCTGCAATTTTTTCTGGTATTGGATGTTCGGGTAAAACCCCTCATTTTATTAATACATTTGGAATACACACGTTACATGGAAGAGTATTGCCCTTTGCTCAAGGAGCCAAACTGGCCAATCCGAATTTGAAAATTTTGGCTGTTGGTGGTGATGGAGATGGATTAGGAATAGGTTCGGGTCATTTTGTAAATTCAGGAAGAAGAAATATTGATATCACATATATTATTTACAATAACGGAGTTTATGGATTAACCAAGGGACAAGCATCTCCGACTTTAAAATTAGGAATGAAGACAAAATCTTTACCTCAGCCTAATGTAAATGATAGTATTAATCCTATTGCACTTGCTTGTATCAGTGGTTTCACATACATAGCCAGAGGATATTCATACGACATAAAGCATCTAAAGGAGGTAATTAAGAAGGGGATCAACCATGCTGGTTTATCCTTTGTTGACGTATTACAACCTTGTCCTACATATAATGATATAAACACAAAGGAATGGTATCAAAGTTTTACTCTAGATGAGAATAATCCTTCGATAAGAATTCCCAAGATATACAAGTTGGAGGAAGAAGGTTACAACGGGGTTGTGGATAATGAAGATGAGTCGTCTGACAAGATAATCAAAGCAATTGAAAAATCAAAAGAATGGGAAGATAGAATTCCCGTCGGGGTATTTTATGAAAATAAGAATACACCTACTTATGAAGAAAGATTACAGAGCAGAATTGACAATTATAAGGAATACCCACCAGCACTGCAGGTAATAAAAGATGAAAACGGAAATCCAAATATAAATATAGATAAACTGATCGATGAGCTTAGAACAAAATAACTTTGTTACTGAATTCGAGTTCATCTTCAAAAATTCATATTTTATTATTTTCAAATTAAGGTTTGTGCATTATGAAATCAACATTCTGCGTCCACCGTCATACTCTAAAAAACAACTGCTTTTGGTACACGACAGAAAAATTTATTTCACAAAGATCAGTGGTAATCCGCTGTTAATCTCTTGTAGATTAATTCCACCAGCCGCATTTGAGGTTCCATCTTTGGTCATTTGATACCATAATCTTCGTCTAGACGGAACATAGTATCATTAGTCTGAGAATACGGGTTGATGTTTGCTACCGAATTAAATGTGGCTTTTAGTATGAAACTTGACCATACTTATATATTCTATTAATTTTTCTTTAAAATAATGGATTACCTTTAATAAATTCCTGTCATTTATGAAATCCTTTTACAATTTTTTATACTAAATCCACTATGCTAAACCCATATTACAAACTAACTAACAGGTCAGTTAACTAGCTCTTTTCATATCATATTTAGGGGCGCATGGACTAACTTGTGTATATAAGCAGATCCTTGATACATATGTATAGATATTTTCTGTTAATATTACAATAAAGGTAAACCATGGTGTCGGTTTTAATTAAATTGCAAGGAGAAAAAGGAAATATCAAGACTATCGATTTAATATTTCCCGTGAATCATTAAAAGTAGTTTATTTTTTACCTATCAGAAACCTGGATGAAGTATGCAAATCGGTGGATTCGACGATAACTTTGTATCTATCCGACATTGATGAATCCCAAATTTGGGGGATTTAATTCCGGATGTCTTGTTCCTTTAATGATATCGCATTGTGAATAGTGCATGTTACCAGAATACTGGGCATAATTAATCCATTATTTTTCCCTTTCGATGCTCAAAGGCAAGATTATTGTTGTAATCGACGATCTTTTCGGAGAATTCCAGCGAATAGCCAAATGATACTATCTCAGCATGCACTATTTAATGCGAAAATAAACTACTAGATGAATTATTTTTACAGATTTGGTATAAAGAAAAGTGGTGAAAATTTAATTTTGTATAAATATGTTCAATTTCTTAAATAAATTCAATAATTTCTAAAATAAAAAAAGGGATCTAGTCCCACTTACTCCATGCAGCCATCCATCTATAAGTCCAAGTGTTGAGTTTTGCACCCAAGGCCGCTATAGGTACACAAAGCACCGCTCCAGCTCCTGCTCCCAAGGCAACAGGACTGTTATAGAACTTTCCTACCTGTGGTTCAATTGGAGTCATGTATGGTGGTAACGTGGGTCTAGGGTATTTGAATGCCATTTCTAATGGGTCAGCAACCAGCAACAAGTTAATCATATTAAACAGTGGAAGTGACATTCCTACCAATACACCACCAATTAATATTGCCGCGTGTTTGTTTCTTCTTGTTGCCCAGTACGCCAAATCCAATAACATAGCAGAGGGTATCCAAACGGGAACCACGACAAAATCGTACGGGTATCCCAATGCGAACCATGCTCCTTTGGCAACCCATGTATAAATCGTCATAATAGTTGCATAATACGTAGCCGTGCCAGGGACACCTGTAAACAACATATAGTATATAGCTCCTACCACAAGCATTGTGGATTGAGAAATCGAGAATACAACGAATGATGTCCATGCCCAGTCAGTATAGAAGATATAATCTCCTGCGTTGATTGTAAGCAACGTACTATTTACTGCAACAACAACTATGAACAAATAGTGAGTTGTACGTCTTAACCAGACCATTATTATGCTGTTCTTATAGGTAGTATATAAGATTTTGTGTGTATTTTTTCAAAAATCTACAATTACTTTACCAAAGTATTTTGAATACGACTATTTCAAAACTATTAAAAAGGTCCAGAATTTTTTGAACTTAAAAAGATAAAATGGAGGATATTACATTCTTACTGGTTTTTCACCAGCTATTTTCAACATCCAAATCATTCCCAAAACTTCAATAACGGTCAGAACAGACAGAGCATATAATCCACTTGGTAACGGATATGCCCATGGATACACAGTAACACCAACATACACACCTCCGGCTGTAGCTACCCAACATAATATAAAGCCTAAAACAATAATACCTCTCATATTTTCGACTCTACGGCCAATCATACGCTCGATTTCGTCTCTGCTTGCTCCTGAGGAACCACTACTACCACCACTATTACTACTACCACTATTACTACTACCCGATCCAGTTTGTCCACTAGGTTTATACCCTTTTGGTAAAGTCATTATTTGTAATAAAGACGGTTCCTTTTTAAATTTTGCTATTGAAATTTGACCAAATAAGACTAGTAAACTCCAATTATGATTTCACGATTATTTTCTATACGATAGTCGTAAGATTGTTATTTGATAAGTAGACAGTCAAGATCCCAAAAAAATTTCAGCACACTTAATCGGTACAGAAAAAATATACCTATATATCGTTTTAATTAATTAAAAAATATGGCTATTTCATTAATACCCGCCAACAGAAAAATGAAGGGTCAAAAGGTCTCGACAGAAGGGGACAGCAAGGTAGTAAGAGGAAGTATTTTAGTAAAAAGGGGCTTTGCCCACATGCAAAAACATGGTGTAATCATGGATGTAACAAATGTTGAACAAGCTCAAATAGCAGAAGAAGCGGGAGCTGTAGCCGTGATGGTTTTAGACAAATTGCCCTATGATGTTAGAAAAGCAGGAGGAGTAGCTAGAACAGCTGGAGTAAAAACAATTGAAGAGATAATGCATTCGGTTTCAATTCCTATCATGGCAAAGTGTAGAATAGGTCATTACTCGGAAGCCAAAATGCTCGAAACTTGTAGGGTAGACATGATTGATGAGAGTGAAGTATTAACTCCGGCTGACGAAGAAAATCATATTTGGAAGTGGGAATTTACCACACCTTTTGTAAATGGAGCAAAGAATTTGGGCGAGGCATTAAGAAGAATAGAAGAAGGGGCTTCAATGATAAGAACTAAAGGGGAACCGGGAACCGGAAATGTTGCAGAAGCGGTAAACCATATAAGAAAAATGAACAAGGAGATAAGGTTACTAAAAGCAGCCTATTTAGATAACGATTATCAAGAAATAATAAAACTCGCTAGGGAATACAGGGTGTCGATGGAGGTAGCATTGGAAGTAGGCAGATTAGGGAGGCTTCCCATAGTAAACTTTGCAGCTGGCGGCATTACTACTCCCGCAGATGCATCTTTCCTTATGAAATTAGGTTGTGATGGTGTTTTTGTCGGATCAGGGATATTTAAATCAGAAGACCCATCGTCAAGGGCAAAAGCAGTGGTATTGGCTACTACATTTTATGATAATGAAAAAGAGGTTTTGGAGGCTCAAAAGATGGTAGATGAAAAAAAATCCCTCATCGGATTAGATACGAAAAATTTAGATCTGCGAATGCAAGAGAGAGGGCCTCCGGTTTGACCCCTATCCTAAAAGTAGGTATTTTAAGTATTCAAGGAGATATTGAAGAAAATTCGAATGCAATTAAAGAATCATTTCAAGAACTTGAGATTGAAGGAAAGATAGTCTATTTGAAAGATTTCCATGATTTAAACGAAATTGATGGGCTAATTATTCCAGGAGGTGAAAGCACAGTCATAGGTATGCTTTTATTCTTGCAAGGGGTCCAAACAGATTTACTCAGGAAAAAGATCCAAGAGGGCCTGCCAATATTGGGGACTTGTGCTGGACTCATAATGCTATCAAATAAGGCATACGATAAAACCATTGGCGAAACAAAACAAGCATTGTTAAAAGTTCTAGACGTTACGATAGAACGCAACGCCTTTGGACGTCAGCATGAATCCTTTGAGTCGGAATTAGATATACCATATTTAGGTGAAAGAAGATTCAATGGGGTTTTTATAAGAGGCCCTGCAATAACTGAGATTGGTAGTAACGTAGAAATTATTGCAGAATATGCTAAAAAGATAGTGGCGGTCAGGCAAAATAACATGTTAGGAACGTCGTTTCATCCTGAACTTGCCAACGACAACAGGTTCCATACCCATTTAGTAAAGTTAATGGTGAATTATAATAGATCCAAAAAAAGTACATGATTAATTTAACTTATACATAAATGGGCTGGACCCTAAACTAAGCCCTAAAATAATCATCAGATTTCTAGATAGCTTTTATGGACAAACATTACAATCTATACCATTAATTTATTTCGGAATCTCACCACTAATGATATGAAAGTATTCATTTCAAAGGTTTTTTTCAAATATAATGATATTACAAGTAAAAAAAAATTTCTTAAACTTGTAGTAGTCTTTGTAAATTGAGTAATAAATGTAGGCAATCACATAACTTCAAAAAGTCAAAATAAATTTAGTAGACAGAACCGAGCCCTGAATTTTGAAAGCGTTTTAGAAAGGTGCGGGGGGTGGGATTTGAACCCACGGACCCCTAAGAGACGGGATCCCTTATATAGAATCTTAAGTCCCGCGTCTCCAAAATATTATTATTTATTTGGCCAGGCTCTACAACCCCCGCCCAACTAATGTTAATTTTAGAACACTAATATATATATCATGAATTGTAGACTTTACTTACTCAGAATATCGTTGAAATTTAATTTGATAAGGTTCGACTCATCACAAGCAAAATGTTTACCATAGTACACTTCCAAATCAAACTAAAGCGAAATTAATCTAAAAGTATTCATTCGCAAACTTAACTACCCCAAGGTGAAGATAATACCACTGAAATATGATAAATCAAATTTCCTTAATACTGGACTAAAACAAATCCGGTTTCAGCTGCCTTTAGCATGTTTCAAACATCCATCATTTTTGATTGGTTCTGAAAATAATAAAAATATTTCTAAAAACCTAACCCGAGCGTATAAGATCAGACCTTTAAAAATTGGTGTACCGGCAAATACTCGCCAGATGGAGATACATTGCTCGAACTAATTTTAGATCAAGTATATTTTAGAATAACTGAATAGTTATGAATTAAAAAGAAGGGAACTAGATTTTGGATTATTAAGTTGTATGGTGAATTAAAAAATTAAGTTGGTAGGCTATACACATTACAGTTCCAATCTTGGATCTTGTTTCCAAAGGTGCATTCTATATCTACTTCAAAATAATCAATATCTATTGCAGAATTAATTGCCTCAGAGAGTTGTTCTTGGATCGTAGTGCTGATCGTTTCTTGATCAACAAAAGGGTTTGGTAGTGCAGGCAATACATTTGTTGCATTGGTGGTTGAATTAGAAGAATTATTTTGTTGCATTATGTACCCTGCAGTAGGTGAAGAAAGAAAGTCGTTAATAATTGTCGAGTTAATAATGTTCTGCGAGTTATTCAACAATATACTACTTCCACTAATTATATACGAGGTATCAAAAAATGGTTTTATATACGCGGTTTCATTTACGATTTGATAAGAATTCGTAGATGATTTCGATATCTGTACAGAGGATTGGAGATTTTCCCCAGAGTTTTGGGCATTTGAGGTAGGTACACCCATACTAATTAAAAGAAATACCAACGCACCACACAAACAATGAGCAAACGTCAGACTTTGTTTTGGAAAAGAGTCTATCTTATTCAAATTATCAATAAATATTTATGTGGCAATATAAACATTTTCGGGTGTTTTGATTGATTAATTACTCCTACAAGGAATAGGTAGTATGGATATCAAATTACAGAATTCCCTCTTCAAGAATATCAACAATTCTCAAGGTTCGTTAAAAATTTGGATAGACTTTGTCGCTTGATTAGTTAATTTACAGAAAACTTATATCATGATTGATTCAGGTTTCAGACCGGTAGAGGACAAGGTATAATTTTTCTAATACTTATTTGGAATCTATTCATGAATGTAAGTAATTAAGAATAGTAAAACAGGTTCTATGATCTTGACCCTGCATCAAAAAACATAAACAAATTCTTGAATATACTCCTGAAGGTATCAACATGGTATCTTTAATCAGATCGTAATTAATTACTAACTTTTAAAAATACCACTCTCTCTAACTTTATTGATTTTAGAGAGACGGTTATAATGTGGTCAATAAGAGGATTAAATTGATAGCAAGTGCAATTTGGAAAGATAGAATTTATCGTATATCCCTCATTGGATAACATGGAAATTGTAAATTTGGTTCTGTAGGCCGTTCAATAACTCCACATCGAATAGTAAAAAGTGGGTCAAAGTTGATAGGTTTTCTTATACGGCCATTGACACAAAGCAAACAGACAGATTAGAGATGATCAGTACATAGTTAATTAAATTGGTAAATTTAGAACCGACATATTTGATTCCTATCAAAAAATGAAAACTCTGGCGATTTTCTGAACCTGTAATGGAAACAGCGTTGATTTAACCTACTAAAAGGGACCAAGGATGGGAGATATGTCAAGAAGAGAAATGAATGAGACATTTTATCATAATATGGGTTATGTATGGTGGAAGGATTTTAGATTTTGTCTGCAACAAGGTTATTGCTACTCATAAGAAGGATGTCTCAATAGATGGAATCAAAAAGACTACCAGAGAATTCATCTAATAAAAATGGAACCAGGATACAAAGATTAGCTTTTCCTTTTGTCCTTTCATGACCACATCATAAATACAATAGTTTTTAGACAAGTAATAGAAGAAATCCCCAATATCGAAGTTCACAAATTGGATATAATATCTTTTAAGAGAAAGACAACGAAGCAGATATGAATCAAATTAGTATTCAAAATAATTTAGGATATGCTAAAAAAAATTTAGATATAATGAGGGATGTTGGATCTTATCCTTTCTTGAAAGGATTTTTTGATTGATTCATACTAGAGACCTGGTCATTAAGTAAAGCCATAGTCAACGTGTAAATTAATTCTGTGTATCCTTGTTACTTTGACTATATCACATTGAAATATTAGGGGAACATTTTGATATTATTTTGGAGAACAAATTCCCGCCCTCACATGGTAAAGCGTCCACAATGTCATTAAGCTTTTTTTTGCCCAATGCGGGTACAGTCCTTCCAAGTAAAATGTATCAATTTGATCATCAAATTGATGATGCATAATTTGTGACCAAGAACCTAAGGTCAACTCTTGATGATACCTACCCTGAGATTTAGGCCTCCATTTTACTAGTTTTTGTTCGTCTATCTTTCCCCACAATTTATAAAGTCTTGCCTGACCAAGTTCATGGGGTCGTATTTTTTCTCTACCTGGAATTTCTTTACTACAGACCATGTTTGCATATAGTTAATGAGGTCATCTAGACTCCATTTCACACTCATCGCAAATCTTGGTGTTGAAATCTCTATGAATGGAGAAGGTATTGTTTTGTATTCATATTTGACATATTGGACTTCTTTTGGCCAATAAATTCCAAGGATTTTTCCATCTATATCCAGAGCTTCACTAATTTTGTCAATTTCAGGGTCAATCTTGTGCATGCCATAGACCATACTGCTATTATTGCATTTCTCCTGCTTACCCTCTTGACTCCCCTATAAAACTTTTCGAAGTCAAACCAGTGAATCCCGTCGGCCACTGTAATAAGGGTCAACAGAGTTATCTTGTATGCACGGGTTCTCTGCGGAAAAAACCTCATACGTAATGTTGTTCCTATGGAACCAATTGGCTATTTGATTTTTACTTGCATCACTTGCTATCACATTGCTAAACTATTTGCAAAGACCTATTGCGGCTTGTCCATTCCCTGTAGCGCAATCCCAGGCAGTATGCTTGTTCGGAGTTATACTCTGCAGAAATTCAAACAGGTCTTCGGGATAAAATGGTCTAGAATAAGAATATTCCCGAGATTTTGAAGAGAAATGATTGGTAGTACTTGTCAATTCGTACTTTTGACTTCAGATACAGTATCAATAAGATTTACGCGTGTGATCAATCAGGATTCCAAATGGAACAAGATTGTTAATTTCAGAACCCCGTTGACTATGTACGCGGGGATATGTGCAATGGGGTGGTATGTTAGTGGAATATTTTCATGCGCCAGTTGTTGAGCTATCAAGCCGATGTATCAAAGTGTCATTTAAGCCTTTTTTAAAGAGAGAGAGTCCCCTACCGATTTTGATAAGACTACGAGACCATGAGATGTTTCTCTATAACCACAAATTGACTTTCTTTTTACAAAGAAAGCCTTGGGCGGGAATTGAACCCGCGACCTTTGCCTTACCAAGGCAACGCTCTGGCCAGGCTGAGCTACCAAGGCATTTTATTAATAAAAAATATAAACATAATTTAACCATTTCCATTCAACATTATTTTTTCACAACTGGGTTGTTATTATTGTCTCTATGTTGATTATCCAATATTGTATCCACATGGATGAAGTATGTTTTAGCAATCTGTGTATTGAACACCACTCTGCCCCTCCCCCAGATCCTATTTTAAATGCAATATAATTGTGAAATAACAAATCACTAACAAAAGTGGCAATAAATCTCATCATTACGCTCCAAGGGCATCAAGTCTTCAAAAACACCGTTAGCGCGTCAACATTAAACCGGGGTAATTGAAATTTGCAATAAAAATATTTACCTCATTATTTATAGAATTCAGTGAGACATTATGAGCGATGTACAAATTTTGTACTTAAGATAGAGAAAAAGTTAAATACATTTATTTCTAATTTGATACATCATTCATTTCCAGGATTTTCTTCAACGATCTATATCTATTATAATCATCAAGCAGTATTTTGGCAAGGTGGTGTGCAATATCAGTAACACTAATTATCCCTACTATGCGGTTATCAGCCTCTAAAACAGCTAATCGCTTGATCTTATTTGAAAGCATGATTCTCGAAGCGGTATCAACTGAATCATAAGTCATGACAGTAATTAATGGAGATGACATGATCTCTTCAACTAGAACTTTATCTGCATTATAATTCTCCAAACAAACTCGTTTGACTAAGTCGCTTTCAGTAATGATTCCGATAGGCGTATTGTCCTTGTCTATCACAATTAAGGATCCAATCCGATTTTTGGTTAGAATAGTAGCTACATCACGAGCAGTTTTATTGGAATATGCAGTAATTGTCCACGGTTCTCTGAAGGACATTATTTCACTTACGCTACTCATATTAATACAATAGCATGTATTAACTTCGTATAAAAACTATCTAGTTGCCAATTGATTATTTTTTTGGTGAGGTATCTCAGTTAAATGTAAGGCTAACTTCAAACATGGTCATTTCAACAATAATACCGTCACAAAAATTAATAATCTAATTTTATAAGGATCCTTTAGTGAATTTTTTAGAACTAGCTGAAACCTTCGCGATAATGGAGAAAACTACTAGTAGGTTAGAACTTACGGAGCATCTAGTATCAATATTAAAAAAAACACCTATTGACATAATTGATAAAATAGTTTATCTAATTCAAGGGAAACTAGGACCCGATTATGAATCGAGTGAATTAGGAATCGCTGATAAACTTATAATTAAATCTCTTTCACTTGTAAGTGGTCGTTCACTTACCGAAATCCAAAATAGATATTCTGATATAGGAGATTTGGGAGAAGTCGCTTACAATATCTTGTCAAACAAGATACAAACCACATTAATTCATCAACTACTAACTATCGAGAACGTATTTGAGACATTATTAAAGATTGCCAATGTATCCGGGACAGGATCATTAGATGTTAAACTCAGATACATTGTGAGTTTATTGAACAACTCCTCCAATCTAGAAGCTAAATTCATGGTCAAACTGATTCTAGGAAACTTAAGGTTGGGCATAGCGAACTTCTCTCTACTTGATGCTATAGCTTTAACCTTCACCGGAGATAAAAAAAACAGACGAATATTAGAAAGAGCCTATAACGTTTCTAGTGATTTAGGAAAGATAGCATTAATACTATCCAAAGGTTCAATCGAAGATATTCAGTCGATTTCCATTTCTTTATTCATCCCCATTCGACCAATGCTCGCAGAAAGAGTGTCAAACCCATCAGATGCCCTGGAAAAAATCAATGGTGATGCCTTGGCAGAATTCAAGATCGATGGCGAAAGAATTCAAATTCATAGAAAGGAAAAAAAGATACAGCTATTTACTAGAAGTCTGGAAAATGTAACTTCAAATTTTCCCGATATTTTGACTGCATTTGACAAAATTGAGACCAAGGATTTAATAGTGGAGGGAGAAGTTGTTGCCATTAATCCTGCGAATAATAAGTATCTTCCATTCCAAACTTTAATGAGAAGAAGAAGGAAGTACGATATTCAAGAAATTACTGCGGCTTATCCTGTAATGTTGAACTTATTTGATTTGCTGTACTATAATGGCATGGACAAGACTCACATACCCCTACTCGAGCGCAGAAAGTTACTTGAGAAAATATTTGGTGCGTGCAAAATTAGTGATAAAATTAAACTGATAGATCAAATCAAAGTTTCAAGAATTGATGAAATAGAAAACTACACGGAGATGGCGCTCAGGAATGGTTGCGAAGGAATTATGATAAAGAACCCCAGTAGCCAGTACAGGGCTGGAGCCAGAGAATGGGCGTGGATGAAATTAAAGAAAGAGTATTCTGGAGAGGTTACGGATTCGGTTGATCTTGTAATAGTAGGGGCTTTGCATGGGAAGGGAAGAAGGGTTGGAAAATACGGAGCGTTGTTGTTAGCTTCATATGACACAGAGAAGGATGTCTACTGCACTATATGTAAAGTAGGAACCGGATTTACTGATAATGTTCTCCTAGACATAACAGACAAGCTTAACAAGCACATCATCAAACATAAACATCCTAGAGTAGAATCTGGAAATACAAAAATGGATACATGGTTTGAACCCAAAATAGTTCTAGAAATCATTTCCTCTGAAATAACCTTGAGTCCTGTTTATACAACCGCAATTAATAAAATGAAGCCCGGATATGGTTTAGCACTTAGATTCCCAAAATTTACTGGAAAAATTAGAGAAGATAAATCTGCGGAGGATGCTACAACCGCCAAAGAAATCTTTGCTATATACAAGGGTCAACTAAAGTAGTAGTAGTAATCCTTGTAGAAGTTGAGTTAATTGTTCTAAAGTAGCTATCGGAAATGGAATTATTCATCGAAACCTACTAAAAATAAATTTCTGCTACGAGTACAAAGGTATAGTGTTTTTCTAGAGGACATTCCACTTGATCCCTGTTCTTATCGTCCTATAGCAACTGCGAAATTAGTATCACTTTTGTATAACAAAAATATCTATCATTAGTAAAAAAATTTTAAAAGCGCTTTAACATACTAGAGCTGATTGATTACGATTAATCAGATCTATTGCGAAGATTGTAATTTGTTTATGGAAAAAATTAGAAAAGAAGGCAGATTCAAGATAGACATAATTATTACTTCACCTCCCTATAATATTGGAAAAAATTATAGTTCTTATCACGATAGCAAAAAGACTGATGATTACTTAAATTGGCTTCATGAGGTGGCTCTAAAGAGTTTCTTTATCCTAAAACCTAATGGATCCTTTTTTCTCAATATCGGGGGAACCTCTGCTGAACCTCTAATTCCCTACCTTGTTTTAAACAAGTTTATCTCTGCAGGCTATAAATTGCAAAACACCATTCACTGGATTAAATCCATATCCATTGAAAAGGAAGACATAGGAAATAATAACCAGATTTGCAAAACTGGTTTTTCTATAGGTCATTTCAAACCGATCAGAAGTAACAGATATTTAACTAATACGCATGAATACATTTTTCACTTTACTAAGACAGGAAACCGAAGCTTAGAAAAGCTATCAGTAGGTGTTCCTTATCAAGATAAATCAAACATCAAAAGATGGAAATCAGTAGAGCAGGATAAGAGAGATAGAGGGAACGTATGGTTCATATCTTACCCTACCATTCAATCTAGAAGATCACATCCAGCTATTTTTCCTGAAAAACTAGCTAGTCTTTGTATTAAACTTCATGGATATTCTGATAAAGAATTCATAGTATATGATCCTTTTATGGGTATTGGCAATACTGCATTGGCATGTATAGAACTTGGGATCAACTACGTGGGTACTGAAATTGATAAAAACTATATTGGCATAGCTAATAACATGATCTTACAGAAGAAAAAAAACCTCTCGAAATCAAAGTAGCCAATCTGTATCCTCAACTAAACACTGGAGATTTTTGATTGAAACAACCATGGCATATACAACATTGTGCCTTTTACAAAATGAGTAGTAAAAGGCCAGGACGGGAGGAGGATATAGGCCCAAGGGAATCTAGATGGAATACCGTAAATGCACATGCTATCCGATGTTAAATGGAATAATTTCATAAGGAGGTAATATAGAACCTTTTGGCAGAACAACTTTATTATTCTGTTTCAAATGCCGGAAAAAGATTGAGGGTTTTTCTTCTAATTCAAGAATAGGAAAACAAGAGGAAGGATAGTATACTCCAAAGCCCTATTTTTTTCTCAAGGCCCTAAGGATTCCCATCCCCATAATAATATACCCTATTACTATGATTCCAATGAATTGAGGTGCCAAAATTTGCGACTGTCCGCTATCGGGCGATGAATTCATGTCAACGCTATCTTGTGTTGGAGCAATATATGATGATATCAGCACAGTAGTACCCATGATAGCGCCACCTATGATTAATAACACAGTTAGAATTCTAGATGCCACGTTTATGCCAATCCCAAACGAAATTACGAATAATAAAATTGATCCACCGCCAAAAATCATACCCCTATCTTTGGCTGAGAGGGGCAAAAAGCCTTCTGAATCACTTAACATCGAAACACCGACATCAAGAATATATATTATCAATAGCGCAAGTGCTATAGATACCAGGATCTCGGATGTTATTTTTCTTGTTCCTTGCATGTTATTTATTTTCACATTGGTTATTTAATTATTAAAAAGTAAATACCAGTTTTCAACAGTATACTTTTATCTGTAGTCGGCCAAACAAGGGAAATCAGTTGATTAAGAGTGATGACGGTTAACAAATATTCTAGTGCCGGCCAAATCCTACTAATAAATTGATCAAAGGTAAACATAGTATTGGATTTTGGTTGTGGATTAACTATATGATCATGATCAGAGATATGATGCATGATACCCCACATCACAGATGCCTAATCTTAAAATCTATCTTATCTGCCTTTACCAAAACTTGTTAGATTGGATATCATTTCAGTTAATTTTGCCTCTTTTTTTGATTCTTGATCAAGAAAATTCCTCTAACATGCAAAAATAAAGAGATATAGATTAATTAAGAAAACGTGAATGAAAAAATTCTTTATAAATGGAATAGCATGTAAATAACAAAAGGGAATATTGAAAACAGTACCTGATAAAGGGTCCAGTACCTACTTGAGATAAAAGGAGAATGTAACATATTAGGTGTCATATGCAGCAATGAGCGTATCGGATGGGAAAGTAGTAAAACAATTCCAGTTGAAAAAAATAACAACTCTACATTATCCATACTTAGGGGGAAGAGCTGGAATCATTGTTACCATGAGCCCATCGGGCATAATAAGAAATTTGGAATCTCAATTTGGAAAGATCTTGTGAAAAACGTAGTGAAACAAGAAAAAAAGAGAATCATAATAATTGGACCCTCCAATTCGGGTAAATCCACCCTTTCGTTATATATGGCAAACGTGTTTATTAGCCATGGTTTAAGGCCATTGTTAATCGATGCAGACATGGGTCAAGGCGATTTGGCACCACCCACTTGCCTGGGAGCTGGAGTAATGAATTATCCCGAGGTAGACCTATGGAAAGTAAAAACAAATTGGATCAATTTTATCGGCGACATTCAACCCGTCGGGTATGAAAAGAAAATTATTTCAAACATTTGTCAGCATTTAGACATTTCATTAAAACATGATTTGTCGATCATAAATACTGATGGCTATATAAAAGGGAACGGACTGGAACACAAGATCGATCTTTTGAAAAAAATACAGCCTGATTGCATAATTTATCTAGGAGGTGCAAATATGGACCGAAACTTAATAGAATTATTTAGTCATCTTCCAAGAAACCTGAAATTGAATTTCATGTATGGAGAAAACCAAGTAGCTGTAAACAACAGGTCCCTCTCAGAAAGATATGCCAAGAGAATGAAAACCTTTTGTAAATTTTTGACAAAGGATAAAATCGTAATCATGAAATTAGATTTTCCTAGAATTAATTATATTTACTATAGAAATAAATTTTATACAAAAATAAGATGTTTAAATGAATACGAGCCTTCAAAGGTAAATGATGAAAAAATATTATATGTCGCCGATGACAAGTTTCTAAAAAGCCGCTTTGTGGGATTTGGAAAGAAGATTGATAAAGGTCTGATTTGTGCCTTCGGAGTGATCGAGGATTTTGCTGATGGAGTTCTAAGGGTTAAGTCAAATGTCAAAGAATTTGATACAATCTTCATAAGTGACATTAAAATAGATATGATATAAAACTGTCAACTTTGGCCACATGTTGCTAACAAGGTCCGACTAATTTAAATACGGCCATTTTAATATCACATAATGAATTTTCTCGTGGTATCACAGAGCAGAACATCTAAGTTATGCATTGTTTGTAAAATGGCCCTTACAGTGGTTAACACTAAGGTAAACAAGAATCAAAAATACTCTAAATACCGAGAGATAGTGTGTAATGACTGTTTTAATTTATACTATCCAAAAGAGTGATCCAATCGTGGACTTAAAAACCTTTATAGCATTGCATACTTATTTACGACTTGCCCGATCATGAAAGATATTGATTGATAATAATATATGACAGAATTAATTCAAGAAATACTTACTGTACTATTTTCTTTACAATTCAATCATGACAATAACCACTGATTAATTTTTTTAGAAATTGATTTAAATCGATATTAGTAAATAGGTAGAATTTTACTTATGTCGAATTTTGCTTTCATAAATTCAAAGAAATTAACAAATCTCATTAATATCTTACAAAAGGGTTTTAGCAGATTATTTCACATATGTTATAAGAGTACTTAACAATCATGTGGGAGCAGTGGTTAGAACTGAAGAACATATTTGATGGCTATGCATCTGTCGCAGTTACAGGCATATTGCTAAAAAAGATCGTCGGGAATTACTCACATGTGTTAAGCGACCCTAGCAGGTTTGAAGGCCTACTCAAAGATATTTACGGCTCTGAAAACAAGCGGGAAATATTTTTGCTCACTACCGCCCTTAAGGCTAGGATAACCGATATTCGAGAGTGCAATATCGTTGCTAATGATACTGAAAGCAAGATTTACAAGATGATCTCGAGATTATCCTCAGATTACGGATTGGATGAAAAATCTGCTGCATGGGTAACTATTGTTTGGTCTATCGGATTTGACGTAATGACAGAAGTGGAGTATGATAATTTAGCTAATGGTATTAGAGCAGAAAAATATGTGAGGCTCGGTAATTATGTTGCGAATATGGATGAGGAGATCCAACAAATGGAAATACCCAAGTGCAATCTAATCTCAAGTTTGATAAAGATGAATGCACCCGATCTAAAACAGTGTTATGAAAACGGAATGATGTTACATAATCAGGGAAAATTTGCAGAAGCAATAGAAAGTTATGACAAAGCACTAGCGATAGATCCTCAGAATTCAAACGTTTTATCAAATAAGGGGTTGTCCCTTCACAATCAGGGAAAATTTGCAGAAGCAATAGAAAGTTATGACAAAGCACTAGCGATAGATCCCCAAGATGAATTCATAATCAAAAGGAGGAATAATACCAGAGAAATATTACTTAATACAGGTAGCAATACGAGTTCTGGTCATGTTATCGGTCAAGTATCAAACTTGAATAATGGTCAAAAAAAGTCTATAAATTTGTATTTTCTAGGAATAGTAATAGCGGGAGTGTTCCTAATTATAGGTATTACGGCATATATAATATTTGGAACAGGTAGCAACCTTGAAGGAAATCCTCTATGGAACAGTTCCCAGTTGATTAGTGATGTATCCATGAACAATAGCGGTCTTACATATGATGGATCAGAATCACCTGGTATTACCTCGCATAAGGAATCAATTTCAGACTTCACAAATAATATAGAAAAAGAATTGAATCTCCATATAAGTAGTGAAAACCAGTCCCTTGTACAAAGTGTAAATGAATCTGGGTTATCCTCCAATTCTGGCAATTCACAGAGTAATGGCATAGAGTTTGATAGTCTAAATGGAGTGAATCAAAAGGTCGATAATTTTAAAACAGAGCTCGGTAAAGCGATGAACAGTAACTTTAGTTAATAAAGTAACAACCTGTAAAAGAATTCGATCATTATTGGTTTTTTCTCACAACATTATGCGGCTAGCAGTCTATGCCTGATATATGAAGCCGAGAGTGATGTCATCGCCACTCCCTTCTCGAGAGGTTTGTCTTAATATTTCATAAAGATTCTCGTTCAAGTATGAATAACCGAATTCCTCCAAGAGGGATAAATAATCTTGTCCGATTTTAAGAAAGCCAGATTCATCGGTAAAGGAATTGCAATATCCGTCTGTAGATAACAATATCAACTTCGGTTTTAGAGCATGAAAGTCAAATATGCCAGTCTTGAATTCTAACCAACTATCATCCATGCAAAGCGATTCGGTATGAATAATAGAATCTATTGATGATTTGTCTTTGTCATTTGAATCACCGTTGTTACTGGAAAACATATTCCGTACGTTCTTGTCATTGTCAACTATCAATATGTTACCATCGCCAAGTTGAAAAAATATGAAATAGTTCTTCGTAATTACAGTGGTCAATAGTGTGGATCCATAGGCGATCTTTGGATTGTCAATTATTTTTTCTAACATGAGTGGGCCTTTCTTTTTGAGTATGAGGTCAATCTCGTTGTTTGAAAAAGGATGTTTATGCACATGATATCGCACTCTATCCATCCAGTTATGAACCAATAGACGTGGTATAGAGTATCTTATAATATCCTTTACCTGGGAAACATTACTGATTTCAATTGGTTGATTATGAAATAGTTCAAATAAAGTTTCTACCGTAGTTTTGACGGCAATTTGCGAACCGACTTTGCTCCTAAAATGTATATCACTCCCATGTCCGTCGGCAACCGACATGACTATAGTGTTAGAGATGTAAGATTGTTTCCATCGAATTGAATCCTGATTCGAATAACCAGTTCGTGTATGTAGTTCTCCCTTTACACTTTTGCTATGCACCAACCACCTTTTCGAGTTTGATGCTATACTTTCATCAAATACTTGTGCACCATTTATTTCAGTCATAAATCCATAATATCCTTAGTAGCAAACAATACCCTTAGAGCTGCCAAAGTATATTTGAGTGCCTGGTACTAACGAGAAACTTTGTTTTGAATAAATTTCAATAATGTCACCATTTACTTTTCCAACTTTCCAAATATTCTTGGAAAGATTCCTCAATCCCCAAACCCGAGGTTCAGTTGGATGTCTAGAGACTTCTGCTACAGGACTTGAGAAATCATATTTGCGGTCGGGATCTATATGATGGGGATATAATTTAGTATCATGATTTAAGGCAATACACAATCGGTCGTCAATTCGAATATTTAATATGTGAGTATTCATAGTTTTACATTTTGGATTCCAACAAACTGAATTGTTCTGTATCCTTTCAACAATGTTGTTTCGCTTCGGAACATTCATGTCATGATTCATGCCCCCGAGTTCTACGGATAGCTTTAATTTTTCAAAAACCGAAGAATCAGTAACTAGAAAATTCTCAGATCCACAATGTCTACAATAATATATAGAATCTCGTAATGCGAGTAAAGCAATTTGCCATTCAGTTTCTCTGACCCTTCCATGAGTGGGATCCTTAATACCATTGGTAAAGGCTCTTACGAAAATTCTCTTGATAAAATCGGGATAAATACTCCAAAATATCAAGGCATTAGCATGAAAAGCAGGATCAGGATAATTGGAATCATTGATTGGATCAAATATGAAAAGCGGTTCGAATCCGTACAGTTTAGACATTGAAGGTAGGTCAAGACTTTTGATGGAACTTTCAATTTTACCTTCTAATGGGTGGTTTAGGAACAAAATATAAAATAGGATTATTGCTAATGAATATAAATCGGTTTGGGTATTTGGTAACGCTTTTCCAACTATTATTTCTGGAGCCATGAATTTAGGGGTACCTATTACGTTACCCTTATCTTCTCCATTTATTACAATGTTGTCTGTATCCCCTATGCGAATTTCTCCATTTTCAGGATCAAAATAAATATTATTTAGGGACAAATCCTGATAGCAAAGTCCCTTTGAATGTAATAGATGAAAACTTTGTACCAATTCAAAACAGGCCGTCAGCAGCACCTTAAAGGAGGGGTCGATTTTCCTAGACAACCATAAACTAAAACTCTTAAATCTGAAATCCTTCATGGACATTACATATCCAAATCCGTCTTTCTTTGAAGCATTGACTAGTCCCAATGGCCAAAGGAACCTATTACTTGGCGACTCTTTTCGAATTAGAGATTCGAGTATATCATATTGCTCAGTAGTAGCCATGGAAGGAAAATACCATTTTAATGCAAGTGGGGAATTATCTGGACTGATTAATGAATATACCCTACCCTGAGTACCTGAACCCAATTCTTTTTCTACATTGCAAACTATGTTTAACCCGTTTATGTGGACAGACTCGCCTGCGTGAAACTCGTGTGTAGTGTTTACTTGCTTGGTTTTTGAAATCAAAATTATTTACCACACATCAGTAGCTCCCGATAATATTTCAGGAGGTTTAGGTATATCGACGTTAGAAATAGAGCCATCATAGTTTTTTTGTTGGCTTTTGGGTCTAGCTGAAGCTGTCTGTACCACTGTGGATACCCATTTTATATATTTCGTAAGTGATTCCGGGTTCCGTACCAACAGCGGTTGTCTTTCATTGTCTCCAATAAATCTTTGGAGAATATCCATGTTTGCGTCCTCACCTATTGCGATAGATACTCGAATGGCCTTTCGACCCCATGGCTCTGACAATAATTTTTCCAGACCATCTTTAAAATTATCAGTAGGTTGTCCATCAGAGAGCAAAACCAATACTGGCGGTAATCCTCTTTCAGTCATAGGAGGTATACGCAAGATTTCAGAAAGTAAAAGGAAGGCTTGTCCCAAATCAGTTTCACCTTTTGCTTCAATATCAGTCCATTTGAATTCATTTACTTTTGTAGGAGCAATAATCCATTGTGCACCTGTGGAAAACTTTAATGCACTTATTAACAAATTCGCTTGGATATTATTTTCAGATTCTCTTTGCATATGAGGAATTGCCTCTTTGATGGCATAGTTCAAGGCTTGGATCTTTCCATTGTCTCTCATAGATCCCGAGCAATCTACAACCCATATAAAATGTAGTTCTCTTTTTGAAATTTCACCGCCTGGAAGAGTCATAAAAATCAAGAAAAATAGATGGATAATATTTATAACAATTTCCCCTAAAAGTATCATAGATTTCCTATTAAGAATTATCTTTAAAAAATGACTACGTTCCCAGTCAAGAAAAACTGATGAAAAATAAATATTTCACAACGAAGCATAATTCATTGCAAAATATTTTAATGATTATCAGGAACTGTTGAATAAGGTAAATCCGGGGAGAATTATAATATATTTCGATTTTAAACTAAATTAACAAATTTACGAGCTTTCAAAAATGTTCTGAGAATTGACGTTAAAATTCTTGTGATTTACGGAGAAATTGATCCAAAGGTATAAGTATATTGATACAACAAAACAAGCCAAACCTAATGATCAAAATAACCGGATCTTACTGCCATATTTACAAATAACGGTCCCACTATTAATGAAATTTTTATTCAGACTTATCTTTCCAAGAGAAACTCATACTATTTCTATAATTATTTATGGATTCGATACCCTCTTTGCCTTTCACGATCATTTTGTTAATAGTTTTACCGGTCGTATTTACCATAGTTGGTAACTCATTAACGACGGTCCTTGCCAAATCAAGGACTTGTTTGAATGATGTTTCAGAATCTATTACGTTACCACGGGAGTTCCTTTCAATTGAATCCCTTATCGCTCTTGTGACCTCACTCTCGGATTCGTCTAAATTGTTGCTATTAGATCTGGTTATGTCTCTAACTTCAATATTCTTATTAATTCCATCGGTATTATTTTCATCCTCATGGCTGTCGAAAATTCCTTGAACCATATTCTTTAAATTTAGAACAAAATATTTAACATGTTTTCAACTTAGTTAAATAATAAAGCTTTATAGAATACAATTTAGAGTGAGTAGGGTAGCCCGTTAGTACCAACATGAACAAAAGGTCCCATTTCAAATTCTCCCAAATCCACCACGTAGACGTAACAGCACGGCTGCGATGCCTTAGGGTTGCTCCCTCCCGGACCTCACCCATTTCAACAATCCACAGTCAATTTTACACCTTCATGTAAGTTGCTGCTCATAGCCATCCGATACGGCATGATTTCATCCTAGTCGAATGAGCGGGTATCCTCCCATTCACGAATTTACCTAACGGTTACTGATCCCGACATAAAGCCGATTTTCGGTACGGGGTACGGCTAGCACCCCGATCCTACCTACCCCGACAATTAATACCTCCAATTCAAATATAATTTTATTGGATGACGTTATTCTAAAACCAAAATAATATTTTTGGGATCGGATCCAATCATAAAAAAAGCTAAAAAAAATTCTAGAAAAATAAGATATTTGAATTCTCTACATCATTCCGTCCATTCCTGGCGGCATACCACCCATTCCACCTGGTGGCATTCCTCCTCCACCGGCCGATTTACTTGAAGCAATTACATCATCAATTCTCAATAACATGGATGCTACTTCAGTAGCAGATTTGATAATCTGTTCTTTCACTGCCAATGGTTCAAATATTTCAAGTTTAGCCATATCTGCAATTCGTGAATTACGTGCATCAATTCCAGCCCATTTTGATCCCTTATTTTGCTTAGATCGCAATTCAGCCAATGTATCAATTTGGTTCATGCCCGCATTTTCAGC
The DNA here is from genome assembly GCA_963759575.1 of uncultured Nitrososphaeraceae archaeon. GTDB lineage: Archaea > Thermoproteota > Nitrososphaeria > Nitrososphaerales > Nitrososphaeraceae > Nitrosocosmicus. The sequence continues at coordinate 816,841 of CAVWZU010000002.1, forward strand.
AAGGGTTAATGGGATAATTTCCAATGCTTCAGCGAATTTTTCAGCTGCCAATTGTTCTCTACCAGTCAATGTATTAGTCCATTCTCTTAATTTACCAGAAACGTATGCCTCAGGTGATCCACCTCCAGCTACTATCAAAGGTTTTTCCAAGACATCTTTGGTCACCATGAGTGCATCATGGACAGAACGATCTGCCTCATCAACTACTCTTTGGGATCCGCCGCGTATCAAGATGGTTACAGCTTTTGGATTCTTGCATCCTTCTATGAATACCCACTTGTCAGTTTCAACTTTCCTTTCTTCTACGAGATCTGCAGCTCCCAAATCCTTGCTGGTCAGGTCATCGAGGTTGTTGATAACCCTTGCACCTGTAGCTCGGGATAGTTTAGTCATGTCACTCTCTTTCACACGTCTAACCGTCAAAACATTAGCTTTTGCGAGATAGTGTTGTGCGATGTCATCCAATCCTTTTTGACATATTACCACATTAGCGCCAGAGCCAGTTACTTTTTCAACCATAGTCTTTAACATGGTATTTTCTTCATCAAGGAACCTCTTCATTTGTTCTGGGGAAGTAATGTTTAATTTTGCGTCAAATTCAGTCTTTTCTATTTCTAGTGCAGAGTTAATCAATGCGATCTTAGCTTTCTCCACTCTCTTGGGCATTCCTCCATGAACTACCTCCTTATCCAGAACAATTCCTTTTATCAATTTTGTATCTTTAATAGAACCACCAGATTTCTTTTCAACCTTGATGTCATCCAAATCGACCTTCGTAGATCCGTTTCGAGACTCAGATACTTGTTGAGCAGCTGTGACAACAATATTAGCCAGGTCATCGGATTCCTTTGAAACTAGTTTAGTTTGCATTGATGTCTTTGCTATTCTTATTAATTGCTCTTTCTCGTTATTTGTTACCTTGATAGCGATATTGTTTAAAAGTTCTATTGATTTGACAGCACATTTTCTATACCCATCTACAATCACCGTCGGGTGAACATTCTTCGTAATCAACTCTTCTGCTTTTTCAATTAGAGAACCGGCTAAAACAACTACGGAGGTGGTCCCATCCCCCACCTCATTATCTGTTGCCTTGCTTATTTCCACCATCATCTTGGCAGCTGGATGTTGAACATCAATTTCCTTCAATATAGTAGCACCATCATTAGTAATGGTGACATCACCTAATGAATCTACAAGCATTTTATCCATACCTCTAGGACCTAAACTAGTTCGCACTATTTCTGCGACTGTTTTTGCTGCATTTATGTTATTTTTCTGTGCTTCTCTTCCTTTAGTCTCACTTGCGCCTTCTTTTAATATTAAAACGGGCATTCCGCCTGCTGATCCTGTTTGAATTGACATATTTCCATCATTCACCTTAAAATTATAGTTTACACTGCAGTCATTGGTATATTTTAAACTTACTTAAATAAAATTAATTTATTTGAAAAAAAATAAAAAACCTAGGTTAGTAAAGAATCGTATTTGCCAGCCGAAATATCTTGATAGATCTCATTTGCCACCTTATCTTCCACTTTTATGCCCAAGCTCAGACAGGTGCCAATGATTTCCTTGGAAGATGATTTCACCGTTTGTGCATACGAAACATCTAGTTTCATTTTTGAAATTTTGACTATGCCTTCCATCGAGATATTCCCCACAAAATTAGTACCGGCCGTTCCAGAACCTTTGGTGACTCCAGATTCCTTAAAAATAAGGGCAGCCGTAGGAGGTATACCTACTTCAACTGTGAATTGTTTCGTCTCTGTGTCGACTTCCACTTTGACTGGGACCTTCATTCCCGGAAAATCTTTGGTTTTATCGTTTATAGTATTAACAACCTGCAAAATGTTAATTCCAAGTGGTCCGAGAGCAGGTCCCAAAGGTGGCCCCGCGCTAGCCTCGCCTCCACTTACTAATGCATTCACAACTTTTTTTTCACTCATAAGTTATTACCAACAGACTAATGTGAAAACCACTTATAATTCTATAAAGACTTTTTTAAATAATTGGCGTCAACAGTTACAGGTATTTGATATGGCGAGTCAAGTAAAACTACAGTTGCTTCTTGCTTTTCATAATCAACTCTCATTATTTTGGCTTTCATGGATTTGAACGGTCCGGCAATAATCTCCACTGTGTCATCGATAATTAGTTCCGTAACTACTGGTTTCTTAATGAGATAACCCTCCAGATCCTTAAAGGGAAGCTCACCTCTTATTTGTCCCCGTATATGACGGATTCCGTGCAGAGCTTCATATGCGATATTCGAATCTACTGCTTCGACGATTACATAACCCTTAAAATTTTCCAAAAATAAAACTGAATATATACCCTCTATTTTCTTTGAATGTAGCCTACTCTGAAGCATCGAGGCTATCATGCTTTCTTGACCACCAGCCACCCTAACAACAAAGAATTTTGAATCACCGTCCTCTTCGTCTGACAACAGAGTAGTATCCTGAGTTTGACTGTCAGAAGCTTTTGATCCCTTCATGCTGGTTTTAGGATCCTTAGTACTTAAATTATCATCTTTTGCCCTCGTTGTATTGTTCTTATTAGTAGACTTAGTCTTGACTGATTTTTTTTCTTCCTCACCCTTATCAAGATCATTGACAGCGTCAATATTATCGGATTTTTCACTATCATTATTATTCTTATCGTCATTCAAGTCAATCAAATCCAAATCATCATCGGCTTTACGGAGGTTTTTTGGCATACTTATAGAATCATTAAACGTATTTGCTTTGGAATTTATAAGTTTATAACATTTGTTTCAAATATCAATTTTTAATATCTATAGTATAAGAATAAGAAATAAATCCAAATCATGATCTCTGGTCCTTCTTGATAAGCAAGTTTACAATTATAACTTCTTCCAAAGATGTTGCCAGTTTTACCATGCTAAGCTATTTGAAAAATGAGATAGGGTTTGAGAGCTCTTTAAATCCCGATGATCACATCAAAGTTGACTTTGACAAAAACCAAGACTTAAAAACTCCTGATCCCAAAATCAAGTTTCTTAGATCTAAAAAATATCACAACTTGGATTTAGTTTTAACCGACGATGAATTAATTCACTTAAGAAATATTGACAAATTTGAATTTCCTAACAGTGTACTAATTTTCTTGTCTAAACATGCATCAAAGAGTAAAATACCCGCATTGACATCCCACTTTACAGGAAATTTTTCAACTGATAATTCACTAGGTGGGGCAGCGCATGAGATAGGTATTGCCTTTCCTAGTTTTCAAAAGGAGTATATGAAAAATCTATATTTGATGAGAAACATCCTGCCCAAATATGATCTCACGATTGAATCTTCTCATCACGGACCAACATCATCTTCAAATCCTATCTTGTTCATCGAGATAGGGTCTACTGAGGAAGAATGGAGCAACAAGAAAACAGCTAAGGTGGTTTGTGAATGTTTAATGCAGACGATACAAAATGCAAATAAGAAAACGAATATTGAAGAATCAGAAATCGCAATAGGGTTGGGTGGTAACCATTATCCGAAAAAATTTAACAATCTAATTCTAACTTCGAATGTTGCCTTCGCCTCTATTGCCAGTAAACATAATTTGAGATTCATCAATAATGAAATGCTAGAACAAATGTGGAAAAAAAGCATTGAAAAGGTAACCAGTATATATGTTGACAAAAAAGGAATGGGTAGTGAAAAGGATAGAGTATTATCCCTCCTGAGAATGCAAGAATTAGAGACAAAGTACATTTGACCACTTGCATGGTTTTTTCATTCTTTGTTCAAAGAATTGACATGGTTTAAATAAATCAAAAATAGATCACCAAACGCCCTAAAAGTTGTAATCTCAAGGTAAGTTATTAAAATTAATCATGAGGTCGCCTCCTTATCATAAACGTAGAATAAATCACCCTGCAAATGATAAATCATGAAGCAAAATGAAGAGGGACGAGATTATCTTTGATTCAAGTCATAAAAAACCTTCCATGGTTGTAACCTCAGTTTTAATAAACCAAAAGGAAGTATTAGTTTTACGTAGAAGTATTAAAGTTAAAACCATGCAAGAAAAATGGGCGGGGATTAGTGGATATCTTGAAAAAAATGAAGATTTACTTTCCAGAGCATTGATAGAAATCTATGAAGAAACAAGAATAAACAAAGATGAATTAATCTTAAGAAAAATATTCAATCAACTTAATGTCCAAATTCACAATGAATTGCTCATAATCATCCAACCTTTCGGTTTTGTTTCGAACACCAGGAAAGTAGTATTGGATTGGGAACATTCAGACTACGCCTGGATTAATCATAAGGAATTGGACAATTTTGATTACGTTCCCAGATTTAAAGAATTAATTACCAGGTGTCTTAAAGAAATATGATAATATAAATTGTCTAAAAGTTAGGATTGTCGTGATTGAAAAAACAAGGGAATGAAATGCTATTTAGTGGGTTTTTGTTATCTTAACCAGTTCTCTGAGATGAGACAAGGAACGTACTTGAGCACCATTTACCTTTTTATAAAGTGCCCAAAACTGTACATTCGTTATATCCTTTCTCTCTTTTAATATCTTCAAATGTCTTCTCATTGACCTTACCTTGATAACATAAACTTCCTTTTTACCAACTCTAGCTGTCTTTTTCCCTTTTTTGGATCCTGGACCAGTTCCATGTTTTTTCTTAGTTGCGAGTTTAGTTCTTGTTCGACCCCTTGAAGTACCTTTAACTTTTGCGGTCCAAATGGCCCCATTACTTATCAAAGATCTTATATTTTCTCGTGTAATTGAGTCGGCCACGTCATCTAATTTGTCAGGCTCAAATCTTACTCTATTAACTCCAACTCCAAGAATTCGGGATGCTAGTTCTCTTTTTTTATGTATATTTACTACCATTTATAACACTACTTTTGATTTTTCTTCACGGTTGTGGATTTGGATGATTTTTTCTTCACGGTTGTGGATTTGGATGATTTTTTCTTCACGGTTGTGGATTTGGATGAGTCGGATTCAGATTTTTTTCCATTTATTAGTTTGATTCCCATTGACTCTGCTTTTGAAATAATCTCTAGTCTTTTCTTGTTTCCAACAGTATGAGCTATGCGAGCTGCATCCTTAGTATTATCTAAAAGCATCAAATCTTTTATGTTATGAACCAGATTATCAACATAACCAGAAGGATGTAATCCACGGGATATTTTAGGGCCACGGTAACCAATTTTTACTAATGGTGGCACCCCTGAGACTTGCTTTCTCATCTTGTTGTCAACGCCCTTGGGTTTTCTCCAGTTGACAGCTAATCTTTTATACCTCCAGCTTTCTTGTCTCTTAAATTTGGGACGATGCTCTGAAATCTTTTTACGTTGTTCAAGGAGATCACTATTGATTACCATAATACCGTTTTATTCTACTTAGAATAAATAAATATGTTTCCGATTGATGACAAAGAAGTCGGGATCGTAATTGCGTTGGTTAGTCCCTAAAAATTATTATGCATAAGCCAGGCCATAGCGCGGGATTAAGAAAAAGGAAAAGGATAAAAGGTTTCGTATACACAATTGTTTAATGAATAAGTACGAATTACCCCCTCTTCCATACAGCTATGATGCATTAGAACCACATATAGATGCAAAAACTATGGAAATCCATTATACAAAACATCATCAAACATATACCAACAATCTTAACGCGGCTCTTGAAAAATGTCCTCAAGATGTTCAGAATAAGGATATATTAGAAATCCTTAGTGACTTAGGGAGTGTACCCAGTGATATAAAATCAGCAATAAACTTTAATGGCGGTGGGTTTGATAATCATCGAATTTTTTGGAACAATTTAACTCCAAATGGAGGAGGTGAACCACAAGGATCTATTGCAGAGGCAATAAATAATTCATTTGGAAGTTTTTCATCTTTTAAGGAAAAGTTTACTACAAGTACCGTAGGTATTCAAGGAAGCGGTTGGGGATGGCTAGTATTTGACCCAAAGAACAACAAAGTAGACTATAAATCCATGCCTAATCAAACCAGTCCCAGGACAGAAAATCTTGTACCATTGTTAGGGTGTGATGTTTGGGAACATGCTTATTATCTAAACTATCAGAATAAAAGACCTGACTATGTCAATGCTTGGTGGAATCTGATAAATTGGGAAGATGTAAACAATAGGTACGCAAAATCGAAATAACCTATTTTTTGTTCAGAAAAAATAACGTCGTTGTTAGTTAATAACGTCGATTTTTCCAAACCCTTCTCTAATTGTTGTGTTAACATTCATGGTATAATTATAGATTATTCCGGAATACTTTATTAGAATTGGCATCATGTCGTCCAAGTTCTTACTCAAGTAGAAACCGGGACAATCGCCTGTAAGTTGAAATGATGTATGTACAGATACTAGATTCTTTTCATTTTGACTCCACGAAAAAAAAGGGTACAGCCAACAAACTCCAGGCTTATCCGGATGGAGTTGACATGCTCCACATTCGTCTAGAAATCGGCACGTAATGGGGTGACCATTGTCAGTTTCATTTTCTGATTGCTTTCTCTTCAAATTAAGCATGGTTAAAGTAGTTATTATCTGAGAATTTGAACCTGAAGTAGAATCATTATCCCACGTTGCTACATAAGTTTCATTCCGTATAAAGGACGATTGTGAATCATATCCCAAATGTTTCGAGATATTGGTTATATCTCCCGATGTTAATGGTAACCGCCCTTGCTTCTCACAGCAGTTATGACAATCGGGCCACAGACAATCCCATAATAAAAAAAGAGATGATTTGGATAAGAAAGGGATATGATAAGTGACCTGGTTTATCTTGATTGTATGATCTCTGAACGTCCGTACGTTTTCCAAGATGTACATCTCTAACAATTGGATCTATCTTCCATTTTTTTGAGAGCTCATCTAGTGCAGAGGAGACACCATTAACTCTTTCCTCTTCCCCGTGAGAAAACGACATGTATGTAGAATTATAAAACCGGATGTTTAAATGTGACTATGATATCAAGTCCATTAGTAAAGATCAAAACATAGGAAAAATGACATTAGAAAATTACAAACAAAAGGAAAGGAAAAAAGGAAAACACGCATCCTCGACTGAAAATCGCCGGTTGGTATGGGAATATGTAATCTGGCCACTAATCCTCGAAGTTAACAGAAACTATTTTACTTTACAAGAATATCACGTCATGAGAGATTGCGTATGCGAAAACAAAGAAATTTTGCCTTCCAAGGTTGCTGGAGGATTTGTGTCACTATTGGTTAAAGGCATCCTAGCGCGGGAAAAGAACATTTATTCAATTCATTACAAATTGATCCCATACATGAGAAAAAAAGTTCATCTCGATTATGGAACGGTAATTAGAGAGATAAATACTAAAAAATAGAAAACACTATTCTTTAGTTGACAAGTATTTCCATTTGGTTAGAGATAAAATAAAATAATGGGAACAAATATCCCAAAGTGTAGCTCGGGAAGCCCGGTGGAACCATAGAAAAAATGGTGCTGAATCTAGCGGTCAAACTCAATAGGACTAAGGATTCCAGGCTCTGAATCTTATAGAAAAGAAACCTGGAGACAGCAGTTCGAATCTGCTCCGGGCTACATTTAGATTGATGTAATAAAGTTCCTTTGGATCTATTACTAGAAAAATGATTTTATTTCAAATTAGGGCCCGCCTTTATAATTTCTTCAGAGATGGGTTCAAATTTTTTGAAATTGTTTACGAATAATTTAGCCAGTCTTTTGGCAGAAAAGTCATATTGATTCTTGTCATGCCAAGTATTTCGAGGATTTAATATAGAAGTAGGAATGTCATAACATGACGTGGGGTAATCGAGATTAAATGTTTCGTGTGTCTCATATGGAACTTCATCTAGTATGCCTTTGATTGCTGCAGAAACCATCCGCCTAGTATATTTTAGTTCTATTCTTTTCCCTATTCCATAAGGGCCACCCGACCAGCCGGTATTGATCAAATAGACTTTTGAATTATATTTAGTTATTTTCTCTCCAAGTAACTTTGCGTATTCTGCGGCTCTTAATGGCATGAAAGGGGCTCCAAAACACTGAGAAAATGTCTCTTTTGGTTCAGTAATTCCTCGTTCAGTGCCTGCCAATTTGCTGGTGTATCCCGACATGAAATGATACATAGCACCCTCTTTTGCTAATTTAGATATTGGAGGAAGGACCCCAAAGGCATCCGCAGTAAGAAAAATTATGACGGATGGATGACCGCTTATACTTGGGATAACCGCCCCAGGTATAAAATTTAAAGGATATACGACACGGGTATTTTCGGTCAAACTACCATCTGTAAAATCAGGTTCCCTCGAAAAGGGGTCAATAACAACATTCTCCATTACGGAACCAAACTTAATTGCATTCCATATTTGTGGTTCCTTGTCTTTGTTAAGATTGATGCATTTAGCATAACAACCTCCTTCAAAATTAAATATACCATTCTCAGACCAACCATGTTCATCGTCTCCCACTAATCGTCGATTTTCATCGGCTGAAAGAGTTGTTTTTCCTGTTCCCGATAAACCAAAAAATAGGGCGGACTTATCATCTTTGCCCAGATTTGTGGAACAATGCATAGGAAATATCCCCTTTGTTGGCAAAAGAAAATTCATGACTGAGAACATGGATTTCTTTATCTCACCAGCATAGGAAGTTGACCCCATCAGAATCAAATTTCTCTTGAAACTAATGATAATGAAAGTTTCAGATTTTGTTCCTTCCAACTCCGGAATAGATGCAAAATCATTAATCGACAACAAAGTAAAATCAGGTTTAAAATGAGATAATTCTTCTTGTGATGCATTTATAAAAATTTGAGTTGCAAATAGACTATGCCATGCTCTGTCCGTAATGACTCTTATCGATAGCCTAGAAGAGATATCAGCTCCTACAAATCCATCGAAGGTGTAGAGCTTCTCCCCTAAATTATGATTGTGCATATACTTTGACATACGATCCAATATTTTTTCAAAATTTTCTTCAGAAATAGGATGATTAACTTTACCCCAATCTACCGAGTCGGCAGTAATTTCATCCTTGACAATAAATTTATCCTCAGGTGAGCGACCGGTAAATTTTCCGGTTTTGACCGATAACGAACCAGTCGATGATAGCTTACCCTCATCGTTTAGAATAGCTGATTCAACTAATAGGGGAACTGTTAAATTTCTTCGCCCCTCATTAATTGTAAAGTCCATCTTCTAATTCTGCTTCATAATACCAATAGTTATAATCTTTGGGGTAGATTGTTATTAAAGATATGGACAATAAATTATAAAAAATTTTTTTGTTAGAAAAATTTTAATAATTTATTTTATTACATTGTTATGAAAATTAAAAAAATAACATCATTCCAATCCAACAAAATTACTTCAAAATTTATTTAATAAATTCACTTTTCCCCTTTATAAAAATCAGTTAGATCTATATTAAAAAAATATCTCAATATTTCTACATAGCTTTTCACTGGGGGCGGAATTTCATTTTCACATGCTATTCCTAAATCTCTTGCATTAAACCATATTATTAAACTTTGTAAGATATTTAAGAACCGATGATGGCTAGCATCAACCGTTCCAAAAGATTTAATGTACCGGTCAGCCAGATTCCATGAGGCCGTAAAATCAATACAATCGCTTTTGTATATTGCTCTAAGTTGATCTTTAATGTCAACTCCAATTTTGAATGGTTTTTCACTCACTAATATTGGAAAATCAATTTTGTCGGGTATATAAAGAGCTGGCGGAGACCATATCGAAATAATTCTAGCACCATCATCTAACTCTGATTCAAATTTTTCCGACAATAATTTGTTTATTTTTTCATCTGTAAACCAAGAAAAAATCACGGTCGCCTCAGATAAGGAACAACTAGAAACGTTTTCATGAACGGCATAAACATTTTTGATGATTTTAGTTTTTGATTTGATTTCATCAATAACTGTGGCGTTAATATCTATTCCCACTGCCTTCTTAGCTTTGAACTCTTCTATAGCAATCTGTAATGTCGAGGGATTGTTACCAATACCAAGATGATAAAATACATCATCTTTACTTAAGTTTGAAACTGAGAACATCTTCCTTATAAAATCATTAGGAATAACAGCACTGTCCCCGGTTAATACCGTGTTAGGCAGTGTCGAAATAAACTCATTAATTTTCACATATATTTACCTTGGTTTGTGGCAGTTATCTTCATAATAACATTAAAATTCAACAAATACGTTATCACCCTCAATTACCACATTGTATGGTTGCTGGTTTTTTAGTTTTTGGGGAAACCAGATAAGTTCACCAGTTTGAACATTCCATTTAGCACCATGCCATGGACAGACAATCTCATTGCCTTCTAACATCCCCTCATGCAATTGAGCTCCTGCGTGAGTGCATATGTTATTGATTGCATAGTATTCGCCTTTAACATTAGCTATTACGATTTCTTTACCTCCGGCAGTAATATTTTTTAATTTGCCTTCAGGAATGTTTACAGTCTTATCTACCAAAAACTTTGTCATATGCAATTATTTCAAAATTTAGAATATTTTAAAGTATTTGATGCTTTATTATTTAGGAATGGTTTTTTATCCTAAGCGGATGAATCGCACAAGATTTTGATCAGTAAGGCTTTTTGCACATGTAAACGATTTTCGGCTTCTCTCCAAACGGCAGAATGAGGCCCATCGATGATCTGAGATGTAACCTCCTTCCCTCTCTTTGCAGGCAAGCAATGCATGAAGATGAAATCTTTTTTTGCATATTTAGTCAGTTCATCATTAACCTGATATTTGGGGAAAAATATTTTTTCTCGGCTGTCAATCTCATTTTCTTTCCCGATCGAAATGTGTGTATCGGTAATTATTACATCAGCATCTATAACTGCTTCAGTAGGATCCGATGTTATCAATAGAGTCGATTCATTTTTTTTAGAGGATGTTCTCGCTATTTCTACCACCCAATCCAATGGTTCAAACCCTATAGGAGTAGAGATATGAATATTAATCCCCAATTTCGAACACCCTAAAAGTAGGTCATTACAAATGTTATTGCCATCTCCAATAAACGCCAGATTGATCCCTCTTAATTTTTTCTTATATTCTCTAACAGTGAGTAAATCCGCCAGAATTTGACAGGGATGAAATAAATCTGATAGACCGTTAATTATTGGAATGGTAGAATGTTCTGATAATTGTTCGATATCTTTATGATCATAAACTCTAGCCATCATAATATCAACATACAATGAAATAGTCCTAGCGGTGTCTTCTACCGATTCACCGCGAGATAACTGTAAATCGCTAAAAGACAGATTTATGGCATGTCCACCTAATTGAAGCATGGCCGTTTCAAAACTGATCCTCGTTCTTGTTGAGGGTTTTTGAAAAATCATTCCCAGGATTTTTCCATCTAGGTATTTAGAATTAGAACCTTCTGATTTAAACTGGTTTTTCAAGGATGATGCGTGATCCAGTAAGGCTAAAATTTGATCAGACCTCAAATCTTGAAGACTCAAGATATCTTCTTTCAATATTAGTTTTGAAAAAAATCTTTAATTTAATGCTTTCAAATATCTATTTCTTTTTCTTAAACCACCCGAATCGGCTTTTTTTCTCATCTGGTTCTTTCCTTTCTTCTTCTTCTCCTCCTTTTTTATCTTCTTCTTTAGCCTCAGAAATTTTTTCGATTTTCCTTGTGGAGTTTACTTTAGAGTACCGATTCCTGTTGTTCAACAAGAGTATTGGAGGAAGATGATGAATCTATTGTCAAATCGTCATTCATCGATTTTCTAGAAGAATCTGGTAACACTTCAGAGCTTTCTTTGGTTAAAAGTACATCTGAACTCGGATGACTTTCTGAAACCAAATCCGGATTATGAACTATGCCCTTACCTTCTAAATCATCAGTCTTTAATTGATCAACCGTCTCCTTACCATCATCAGCATCTTCAATATCAGGTACCCCGTAATTTTCATTGGATAGTGATGTTTGAGTACCACGATGAGAATCAAGGAGAGATTCATTATTGAAAATAGTTTCAACAAATTTTTCTCTATTAAACCTGATTATATCATCATATCCTTGACCGACACCTAGATAAATAATCGGTTTAGAGGTAATGTAAGATATTGATATTGCTGATCCGCCTTTTGCATCTGCATCAGTCTTTGTTAGGATTGCACCATCAAATTCTGTATATGAAAAGAACTCTCGGGCTTGATTAATAGTATCATTACCTGATAACGAATCACCAACGAATAGTTTAATATCAGGTTTGATAACCTTTACAATTTTTCCAATTTCATCCATTAGATTCTTTGCAGTTTGCATCCTGCCCGCAGTATCAATTAATACAACGTCAATGTAGTGTTTGCTAGCGTACTCTAGCGCGTCCCTAGAAACAGCAGATGGATCGGCACCATATCTCTGAGATATCACCTTTATGGATAGCCTTTCTGCGTGTGAAGAAATTTGCTCTATTGCCCCAGCCCTGTGAGTATCAGCGGCAGCTATCACTATTGAGAACCCAGATTTTTTTAGCAGATTAGCTACCTTGGCTACAGTAGTAGTCTTTCCTGTTCCATTTATTCCTAAAAATACAATTTTAAATGGTCCACCTTTGCGTTCCTTCTTTGTATTAATTGCAGAAATCAAATCAATTGATCCTGCCTTGGCAAGAATCTGCGAAAAATTATCTTTTAGAGTAGATGCAATAATTTGTTCCGTTGTTTCATCCTTTTGTAATTTCATACCCACTAAATTGCCTTTTATTTGCTGGGATAAATCATCTATGACTTCTTGAGAAACGTCGCTCTCCAAAAGGGCGATATTTAGATCAAAAAGACTTTCATCCAAATCCTTTTCAGACAGTTCCCTTTGACTAATGCTTTTCGCAGCATTAGAGAATGCTCGTTTTAATTTATCGAACATACAGGCATCCCAAATACGTAATCTAAAAATCTAGCTTCGCTGGGTTTTGACAGCTGCTAGTGTGAATGTGAATGTGATTGTTGATGTGAATGTGCTGATTCATCGTGGCTTCGCATTTGCCCAACATAAGAATTTACTGTATTTTGTATTTCCATCATGCGATGCGAAATTTGTTGTTTTTGAGTTGATAGTTGCTTTGTAGCCAATTCAAATTCCTTTATGCGTTGTTCTATGAAATTGACTGCATCATCCTTCGCCTTTTCAACTACCACCCCAGCGCCAATGTTTACTAGAACTTTTTCAATAGGATAAATAAGACTCTTCACATAAACACCTATTCCTAGCGGAATTAATGATAGTGTTTCAGATTCTATAGACAAGGATCTTAATGCCTCAAAGGAGTTGTGAGACTCTTCATATAGTCGGTGTAATACAGACTCTTTTGCTACAATATCATTATAATAAGCTTCAAGTAACTTTGATTCCTGTACTAAATCATTTACAGTTTGTTCCATATTTACATCTCTTCTATTACCGCCATCCATGGTCATAATATGCTGTTTTACATATGACTTTATTATAACTTTGGTATTATTCAGCTGTCTTAGTTCTAGCTCTTTGTCGACCATCATTTTATTTGCTTTTGAATGATATTTCTCATTACCAAATAAACGAATGATGAGAAATAAATTTAGGTCCAGTTTTTCCAAAATTGAAGATACATTTGCTGAATTTTCCCTTCTATAATCTTGCTTAGAGCACAGGGCATCGATTTGGCGGTTATGAACTGGTAGCATTAGATGGTATTTTAGTTGATTGGACACGCCTTATAGTATTTCAGGACAAAACTCTGTCTCACCCGGAGATCCTGCATCCCATGACCAGGAACCAAATAGGCATAACTGAATATATATTAATAGTATTTTGAGAATTTCTGTCTCCAATTAGGACACAATAGATTACATAAATTGTAACAAGATAGTTAGATTTGACCTGAAATTTAGATTATGGTCAAGACCATTAAAAATATATTAAATATTGTGAAAATTACAAACCAAGAGTGTATCAAGTTTTTATTAATGGTTATGGCATAATTGGAAGCCGATTGGCAACTGCCCTGACAAAGGATAAATCTATAAACCTTATAGGTGTAGCAAAATATTCAGTCGATGAAAAAACACAAGAAGCAATAAACAAGGGATACAATGTTTTTGTCCCTCGTAAATTAATTAAGGAATTTAGAAACAAAAATTACGAAATTTCAGGTAGTATAGAGGATGCAGTAACCCAATCCGATTTGGTTATCGATGCTTCTTCAGAAGGAAATGGAATTAAAAATAGGAGGAAACATTATCAACCCCTTAAGAAGAAGGCAATTTTTCAAGGAGGCGAGGATAGGTATGGTAGAAATTCCGTGGCAGACATTATCCACAATTCAAGAGTTAATTATGATAAAACTCTTGAAAAAGATTTTGTAATCCAAGGTAGCTGTAATGTTACTGGAATGGGTAAAATAATTCAACCCTTGATTGAAAGTTATAGCGATTTGATTAAAAGATTTGATGTAGTATTAGTCAGGAGATGGGCAGATCTCGAAGATAAGAAAGAAGTAAGGGATTCTATAGAATGGGACAAGAATCCACATCACCAAGATGACTTGAAAGATTTCATACCATCCGCCAATTTGTATGTCGATGCCTTAAAGGTGCCATCAAGAATGATGCATCTTCATCAAATGACAATTAGGTTTGATGGGAGACCACCGTCCAAGGATAATATCTTAGATACTTTCAAAAATGAATTTGGGGTCGCTATTTTAAATAATGCAAAGGGCACCGGAGATATAAGAAAGAAGGCTGTAGAACTCAAATTCGACCATGGAGATACATCTATGGTCCACATCCATAGTGAATTGTTAAAAATTCAGGAGGACACTCTGAAGATTTCATATTCAGACGATCAAACCGGAATGGTAATACCTGAAAACTATATGTTAATACAATCAATGTTGTTGAAACGTCCTCGTGCAGAAGCAGTAAGACAAACTGACCAGATCTTTAGTATGAAAAAGAAAAAGAAATTATTGGAATCGGCATTCCAAGCCTAACCAATATGTACAATTAAAACCTGAATAGCCAATAAGAATCACAACATTTATTCGGAAAAAAATCTTTCAAATAGCTATATATAGCAAATAAAGAGGATAGATCTACCACTTTCTATTTTTTTATTCCAAATATTCTATCAAAGTAATCAGATGATTCTGCTAGCGAGGGGTTAGATATGGTGTCCTCACCTTCTGGTACTTTTGCTAATTTTCTTGCCAATTTCTTTTTGTATTCAAGCTGCATCTGTCGGGCTATTTGGATACGTTGAGCCTGTGGCGACCCTGCACCATGCATGGATTCGGTCAAGTACCCAACGGCATTCCTGCCAAGGGTCATATTTTCTATTAACCGAAGTATGCGAACTCTGTCTTCTGTCGATACACCTTTTCGTCCTTTCAAGTATTTATCAAGCAATGGACCGGTAACAGGGCCTCTAAAGTCCTTTTCTGAGGGCATAGTGACCATAAGGCCTCCAGCAATGTCCTGAGCCAGTCTTCCTATTTCATATGGAAAACGAGTAACATTGTGTTTACACACATTTGCTAGCATATCATCATTAATGAAATTCCCAGATTGAGTCCTGTATGCTTGATGTGAAGAAGCTATGCCGGCTGCAAAAATTGTTTCATTCAAATGAGTCATCTCAATTAATTTGTCCTTAATATGGGAAGCGTTTGAAACTCCGTTATATTCAGCAATTGCTGCAGAAGCTCCTATCAATACATCTCCTAATCCGGTTTTACAAACATAACTTCTTCTATGATAGCACGTAAATCTTTCAACTAACATTGAAGCGAACTCCACTTCGCCTTCCATAAAGATCAATTCATTTGGAATAAACACGTTATCAAATATTATTAGTGCCTCTTGTCCGGAAAACTGAGAATTACCTGAATCCAAATCCCCCTCTTCCATACTTCGGGTATCGCAGGACTGTCTTCCATAGATATATGTAATACCTTTTGCATCTACCGGTATGGCCCCGACGATTGCATAGTCCTTGTCTTCAGGTCTCATACGCATGGTCGGCATCACTACTAACCAGTGTGAATTAATACAGCCGGTTTGATGAGCTTTAGCTCCTTTGATATAAACACCCTTGTCATCCTTTTTAACAACGTGGACAAACATATCTGGGTCTTCTTGTTGAGATGGAGACAAACTCCTGTCCCCCTTTGCATCTGTCATCGTCCCCCCAATGACATAGTTTTCAAATTGAATTTTTTTGATAAAATCAATTAGTCTTGCATGATAGGGTGTTTGATATTTCTTGTCAATTTCATAGGTAGTAGAATACAAAGAGTTTAAGGCATCCATTCCCACACACCGTTGAAAACAAGTTCCAGTTTGTTGCCCTAGCTTTCTTTGCATACGGTTTTGATTCACCAAGTCTTGTGAACTTTCTGCGATATGCAAGAATCTATTAACTTTTAAACCTGTCAATGATGAAGTTGCAGAACCTATTTCAGGATCTTCTTCGGCTATATCATACGTAGCTGCTACAGCATTAATGGAAGGTCTGATCATAGGGTGATCAACCGGTTCCTTTACTAGTTCTCCAAAAAGATAAACCTGCAAATTTCTATTTCTCAAACTTTCGATATACTCAGACCCATTTTTAATAGGCATGTATTAAATTGAACGAGATATTATTTGAATATTTGGATATGTCACCTGAAAGACATTCCTAGCATTAATAGACCAGGGCATTAATGGATCCATTAATAAATACCCGTCTAAGGGCAACTTATTTTTATTATCGACTAACAATATACCTATGAATCAAGTAAACCACATCAAGACGCTCCTAATGGAACATCTCCAAATAAATGAGTTGGAGACCGAAATCTTTATGGCATTGATGAAGTTAGAAAAAACAACTTCTCTTGGATTCCAAGAAAACACCAACCTAGAACCTGATAAGATTATTGAAATCTCTAAAGGTTTAGAAAAGAAAGGAATGGTTATCGAAATCAATAAAAACGAATTTCGAGCTTTGCATCCAAGGTTTGCAATAGTAAACAGATATCGGAGAATTTGTCAAATAAATAACATACTTTTCAAAAAGAACACAAAAATCGATAACCTTGGAATAATGCTTGAAAACTATCAAAATCAGATATAGAGGGAGGAATATTATGGAAGGCCTAAATATGGGAAACCGGTTAACTTAATAATTTAGAATGCAATCTTCAACTTCTTCAAACAATAAGGATAAAATTGCCTATTTTGGTGTAATAAATATAAATGAAAATGGGAGAAATATCGGAGCGGTTGATATCTGGAGAAGCTTAATCACAAAGAACCTATTTTGTGAAGAAAAAAGATTAGGAATTCTTGATATCACGGATAAGATAGGAATGCCCGAAATTAAGAACGACGAAATTTGGGCCGTGGCCATAAATAAACTAAGAAAAGGAAAAGATAGATGGAAATTGATAAGTATTGCTAAAGATGGTAAAACAGAATTTTTGGATACCGATGATGAAACTAAAATAATTGTAGATACGTCAAATTTTAAGATCATTGATAAAGAATGGTGGAGTTTTCTGGTTTCAGAAAATGTAAACAAGAGTATAGAAATAACTGAAGAATTGATATAGCATGATAAATGAGTTTCCAGAAGAATATGACAATCTAGACGTTGACATTAGTATAAAGCATGTAGTAGAAGGGGCTTTGGCTAGTAAACTATCTGGTTATTTTCGGATTTATGACAACAAGTTCAGTTTTAGTGCAGTAGCTTTTGGTCGCATAGGTGGACATAACATAAACGTCAAGATTTCGAGAACTACCAGTGACAAGATTAGAAAATTAAATTTGGATCCGGAAATAGTGATACTGATAATTCAGAGAAAAATAATTGAGGGAGATATTACCATTCAGATGAAAAAACAGTAATATTTTCGCAGTGTTGAGATTTTATAATACTGCATCCTTTAAGGCAATTCCACAAGTACAATTGTCTTGTTCTTCTGGGATCATCGGTATCACCTTCTCCAGAATCTTCCTAGTGGTTTCTACGTTCTTGTTTAAGGTTTCCATTATTTCTCGTGATGAAACAGGCTGATCGGCCCAGACATCATAATCTGTAATGGTAGAAACAGAAAGATAACAAATCTCACTTTCTCTGGCCAAAATGCATTCAGGAACTAGGGTCATGCCTATTACATCAGCCTGAAAGACATCCCGATATATCTTAGATTCAGCACGTGTAGAAAATCTTGGACCTTCTATACACACATATGTTCCCTTGTCATGAACACGGATGCCTAATTCTTTAGTACAATTGGTAACAATTTGTCTCATATCCTCACAGAAAGGATCTGCTACAGATATATGGCATACTTTTGGTCCATCATAAAATGTATAAGCCCGTTTTTTTGTTAAATCAAAGAACTGATCAGGAAGCATAACATCCCCTGGTTTTATATCATAATCCAAACTACCTACTGCCGAAGGTGCGATAATTCTCTTCACTCCCAATTCTTTTAGTGCCCAAATGTTAGCCTGGTAATTTATCATGTGAGGAGGAATTCTATGACCTTTTCCATGCCTAGGAAGAAAAGCTATTCTCTGACTCTCAAATTTACCAATAATAATGGCGTCTGAAGTAGGGCCATATGGAGTATGGGGATTAATTGATTGTTCTATCGTAAATAAATTAGGGTCATAAATTCCGGTACCGCCTATTATCGCTAATCCTACAGATTTATCAATCCCAAGCATATTAATAAACCACCATTGAATGAATACGATAACCTTTTTCTCTTAATAATTTCCCCCCATCCAAAGACGATAACTCCATTATGAACGCAAATCCCGCTACGCTGCCTCCCAGGTCTTCAATTAAACTGGCAGCGGCTAATGCAGTACCTCCAGTCGCAAGTAAGTCATCTGCGATCAAAATTCTGTCACCTTTTCTTAATGAATCAGACTGCAATTCCATTATGGCTGTGCCATATTCAATATCGTAAGTTTGTTTTATCGTTGTGCCAGGGAGTTTTCCAGCTTTTCTTATCATGATTACCCCTTTATTAAATTTCAAACCTAACAACGTTGATAGAATAAATCCTCGTGCTTCTATCCCCGCAATATAATCAACATCAACTTTGTGAAACTGGTCATAAAAATGATTCCCGAGGATCTCTAAAGATCTACCATCTCTAAAGACGGGATTGATATCCTTGAATAATATTCCTTGTTTAGGGAAATCAGGATAGTTTCTTATTAGGTTTTGAACGTGGTTAATATCCGAATGCACAAAATTTTTTTAGATTTATGCCTATAAAAAACATTACTAGAATTATTCAAGAAACAAATATTATGAATGGTTGCCAGTTTATTTATGAGTATGATATAATTGAAACTTGCCGATGCAAGGAGAGATCCCTATCGGAAGCTTGCAAAAGAAAATAGCTATAGAAGCCGTGCCGTTTACAAACTTTCACAACTAAATAAAACACATCACATTTTGAGACAAGGGATGAAAATAGTGGACATAGGGGCAGCTCCCGGAGGTTGGTTACAATTTGCATCTAAAATAGTTGGAAACAAGGGAAAGGTCATTGGGATCGATGTGAAAGAGATCGAACCAATTTCAAATGTCATTATAATCAATGGAAATGTAGAAGATGAACAAATGGTTACGTTATTATCAAAGTATCTGGAAGGCAAGGCTGACATTGTCTTATCAGACCTAGCACCTAATGTATCGGGGTTGTGGGAGATGGATCATTTAAAACAAATCGACTTGACAATGAAGGCCGTGGAAATAACTAAAAAAATCCTAAAAGCAAATGGAAACGCGTTGTACAAAGTATTTCAAGGAGAGGCAACACCGGAATTTATCACGTATGTAAAAAGTATATTTTCTGCAGTCCACATAACAAAGCCTGATGCAAGTAGGAAGCAGAGTAGTGAGATATATTTATTGTGTAAAAAATTTAACCCAACATTCGGGTGAGATACAATATAGTTAATTCTTACATCTAATATTTAGCATTTTTTCAGCTTGTTCCAACCTCGAAACATCTCCACTATTTTTTATGATAGTCTTTAATAATTTTTGTGGACGTCCTTCATTTAAAGAATCCCTTGCAATTGAAACTGCATCAGTGAATGATTCTATTTCTCCTCCAACCATTAAAGCAGCGGCACTATTGAGTAAAACGATGTTTACCTTTGACTTATTGGATTGTATTCCATATATTATGCGTAAACTTTCATTTATAGATTCCATTCTATCCCTTACAGTTATTTCTCGGATTGAGGACCGAGGCAAGCCCAATGAAACAGGATCTAATAATTCATTTCGGACAATATACGTTCCATCCTGAAAGGCGATATGTATGATAGTGTTTCTGCTCGTGGTAGACAGTTCATCCATTCCATCATGAGATCGAACAATCATCGCACGCTGTAAACTAAGAATAGGTATTATTCCAGGAATAAAGGATAACAAAGTCGGATCGGCAACCCCTATTACCTGACCATATAGATTTCTGCACGGGTTACATAAGGGTCCAACTTTGTTAAATATTGTACGAATTCCTAACTCCTTCCTCACCCTAGAAACATATCGCAATCCTGGATTAAATTTTGGGGCATAAAGGAAACCAAGGCCGTAATTTTCAATTGATTTTACAGTAGGCAAGATATCATCGTTATCCAATTGATAGCCAACATATTCGAACAAATCTGCGCTACCACTTAAACTTGAAGACGATTTGTTACCATGTTTTGCTATAGCTATTTTTTTACAAGAGCTAGCAATCAATGCCGAAGTGGTGCTTATGTTAAAGGTGTTCAAAAAATCGCCACCAGTTCCGCAATTATCTATTATCGGGAGATCAGAGACGGGGTTGATAGGGATAGAGTATCCCCTGATAATTTCAATTACGGCCTTTAATTCTTCAAGATCTTCTCCATTCAAAAGTAAAGCCATCAAGAAAGCAGAAATAAATACATCAGAACAACGCCCATTAATGATATTAGTCATTACTGATCTCATTTCAGTGTTATTTAACTTCTGTCCAGTCGAGAGTTTCTTTAGATAAACTTGGTTTTGTGAGTATAGATCATCTGTGTCATATCTATTGTGATCACATTTGGTTGTTTCCAAATCTTTATCAATTTTTTTATTATTTGAACTCATTTCCGTACCATTCGAATAAAATTAGAGAGAATTTTCTTACCTTCAACAGTCAGCACAGATTCAGGATGAAACTGTATCCCCTCGATCAGGTATCTTTCATGACGGGCACTCATTATTTCATGGTCGTCTAAGGAAACTGAAGTAATTTTCAAGCATTTCGGGAAATCATCTTTATTAGCAATTAATGAATGATAACGTGTTGCCACAAATGGGTTGTTAACACCATCAAATAGCTCAGTATCGTCGTTGAATTGGATATCACTGGTCTTACCATGCTTTATCTCTTTTGCCCTTTTTACCGTACCTCCAAAGGCATTCACAATGCCTTGATGCCCCAAACAAATACCCAAAATCGGAACAGATGGTCCCAGTTTGGTTATTACATCAGTACAAATTCCAAAATCCTTTTTGTACTTTGGATGTCCTGGACCTGGCGAGATAATAATTGCATCAGGATTCATTTTAGATACGCCCCTAACAGTAATCTGATTATTCCGTTTCACTACAGGATCAGTACTTAATAAACCCATGATCTGCGCAATATTATAAACAAAAGAATCGTAATTATCAATGATAAGGACTTTCATTTAACTAGAGGTCACAATCTATTATCCAAAAGTTGGTAATAATACTTTCTAAAAAGGCTAAATATGTAACATTTTTTTGTATTTATCATACCTGTCCAATATATTTTCAACAGTTATTCGCATTAATCCATCTATTCCAAACTCTTCTATCGCAAAAGTACCCATAATACTTCCAATAAGGATTGATTCTTTAATTAGTGCCAAATCATTACCTATATGATTTTTAGATTTTGAGATTAAATATCCCATAAATCCACCGGCAAATGAATCTCCAGCTCCTGTAGGATCAGTAACGCTTTCTAATGGGTATCCCGGTATTGGTACAACCTCGTCACCAATAAAGAGTAATACACCATGTTCTCCCTTTTTGATAATTGCAAAATTTGGACCATAGGATAAAAGTTGTTTTCCACATTTAACAAGGTTAGAATCATTACAAAGCAATCTTGCCTCTTGGTCATTTATTACTACTCCGTTAGTTTTTTCAATCATAGATATAACAGAGTTCTTTTTATTCTGAATCCAATATTCTATGGTATCGCAAATAATTAATTCAGGGCTGCTAAAACTATCAATTATTTTTATATTTTGTTCAGGATCATTATTTGCGAGATAAATAAATTTTGAGTTTTTATATTCTACTGGAACAATGGGTTCAAAATTTTCAATAACATTCAGTTCAGTTATGTTTGTCGTCCTATGAGAAAGGTCGAAATCAAATGTAGAATCATAAAAGAATGATTTTTTATCATTGAATCGTTTTAATCCTTTTATATCCATTTTGTTGCCCAACTGAGTGTAAAAATTATTTGGAAAATCATTACCAACCGCACCTATTAATGAAACAGGTACGAAAAAGGATGCAGCCATGGATGCATAAGTTGCAGCTCCTCCCAAGATACGCTCTTTGGTTTCAAAAGGAGTTCTCGTAGTGTCTAAAGCAATCGAACCAAAAACGGTAAGCATTATGAAGAGTATCAGGGTATTAAATATAAAACATTGGAAACACAATAAATAAAGAACATGGGAGAAAATCCAAGGATAGTTGTAGGGATTACAGGAAGTTCCGGTGTAATTTATGGCATTATGCTTTTGAAGGCCTTAGAGAAATTCGATATAGAGACCCATCTAGTACTTAGCAAATGGGCAGAGAAAAATATCGAGATAGAGACGGAAGAAAATGTCAACGACATCAAAAAGATCGCGAATTTTGTCTATGACGAAAGTAATATGGCGGCTTCTATATCAAGCGGATCGTTTAGAACTGACGGGATGGCAATTATTCCCTGTAGTATGAAAACCCTTTCTAGTATTGCCAATGGCTACGACGATAACCTCATTTCTCGAGCAGCGTCAGTTACAATCAAGGAAAATCGGAGGCTTGTGTTAGTACCCCGAGAGACCCCACTTTCAAAAATACATATATCAAATATGTTAAAGTTAGCAGAGATCGGAGTAGTGATATTACCGGCAATGCCAGGGTTTTACCATAAACCAACAACAATTGAAGATCTGATTTCACATATAGTTGGAAAAACACTGGATCAATTTGGAATAAACAACGATATGTTCACTAGATGGGACAAGAGATAGAACTGGACAGCCTCAACAGTGATTCACGAGAAGTATCTTTATGAGATATATCTATTAGTATAGAAATTGTTAGCCTGGGATTTATGGACCGAGTAAAAATCCGCTATTTATCTGAATGTTTTCGGCTAGGTAGTGTGAATTCATTTAACTTTTTCCCACAGATCCATTTTGGCTAATTTTTTCTTCCTGTTATGTTCCTCAAGCATATGGTACACTGATTTATGTGAGCTTCCTTTACAAATCATTAGGATTGCATTTAAAGCTAGAGACGTTTCGTCATAAGTACCAATGAATCCTACAAAATGTCCGTAGATTGATATATCCGCACCAGAGAAATCCTCCAAATTCTTTCTAAATTTACCGCTTTGCCCTATAAGTCTAGATTTGATCCGGTCTAAAGAATTCATAGATTTCCCAGAATATTCTCGTAGATCTACAAGCTGTAGCAAAGAATCATCAGATAGTAACCTGTAGGCCCTTTCAGGAGAAAAGCCTTTTGAAATGGCCAATATTATTTCGGATGCTTTGAATATTCCACTATTTGTTAATGATGTTTCGTTTTTTGATCGGATAGTCACATCTCCATTATCTCCGTCTACATCTAGGCCAATATTACATTTAGATTCTATTTCAGATTTGACAGAACCTTTCTTCCCAACTATTACCCCTATACGATCTTTGGGTACTTTGATTACTTTAAAGATATTGTCAAAAGTCAATATATGATAGTAAACACTGAGCTTTAATATAATTTAAAAAAGAGATACTCATCCGCCATGAACTACTGACAAAATAGTAATGGTATCTCCGGATGAAATTTTAGCTCCCCTACCACCTAGGACAGAGGACTCGACGCCATTAATGGCAATCATTATTTCATCCTCTTTTATCTTATTTTTCAAATCATATTCCTTCTCCAGTAGTGCAAGTATTTCCTTAATGCTCGAATTAGTTACATTGATACTCACTGTTGAAAACCCTGCTGTCCTCCTTATACCGCCAAGTAAATCAACGGTTATCAATCTTATTCCGCAGTTTCTTCACGGGTTTCAGGATTTTCTTCAGAATATGAGAGTGAAGCATTCTGTTGAGCAAGATTTCTATTTATATTCTTGGTAATGTAGCCTGCTATTTTGTTTCGTAATTCTTTTGAACGAACAATAGCAAAATTTTTTATAGTTTCTTTATTTTCGTTAAAATCACTAGTAAATTTATCAGGATAACGTTCCAACAATTCGTTGGCCATTTTTTTGACTCTATCCACATAATTAGAAAAAAAACAAGGGTATTTTATCTTTTATCTTAATTTGATTCTACCAAATGGAGAATCATGTATAGACAGAGGATCTAACTTAGAAATCGTGTAGAATTATCATAAAGAATTTCAGACAATTCATCAAATGATTTTTTTAATAAAACAGAAGCAAAATAAACGATAGTCACTACCAAAGAAGGAGAAGTAAGTGCACCGTCAAAACACTTCTTGTAAGTAACCGGCCCGTCAGTTTCTATCAAAATCAGGCCAATATCTGATTCTTTTAACAACCTATGTTTATCATTCGAGTACAGGAGATATGGGCCGAAAGAAACGAAATACCCCTTATCGTTTATTCTTTTTAGATTGCTTTTATTCCCATCATACCAATGGAATACCGCATTCCTAATTTTATATGAGGGCAATATCTCCAGAATATCATGGACAGATCTTCTAGAATGAAGAGATATCGGCTTGTCATACGTTTCTGCTAGATGGAGCATTTTTTCGAAGACAATTTTTTGTCTCTCTAGTGTAGTGTCGGAATCCAAATTGGCGTATGTAGGATCAAGTCCGATTTCACCTATTCCAGCAATAAAATCAAGTTTAGATTGGAAAAGACCTTCAAACAATCGCAGGTCAGCAGAAACCGCTGCAAACTGTGGGTGTACACCCACAAAAACCTTCAAAAGATCAGAGTCCTTAAAAAATTTTTCTTTTAATGATAAGGCCTCGAGAGAGGAATTGAAATCTTCGGACACACAAATTGATTGGACATTAGCTTGACGCATGTAATCGAAAATTACCCTACGATATTTCTGATAATATTTATCTGACAAATGAATGTGCGAATCAACGTAATGCAAATTGCTTGATCATTATTTGATTCAACTAATTAATTAATAGTCCCGTTTATAATATTGTTAACAAGCGCTTAATCATTCTACTAGTTATCTTGACACCAATGTTGTCTTCAATCTGAGTCAAGCTAAAATGCATTCTGAGTTAGAAATTATGATGCCCAACTGTGAAAGGATGTATATGCAGTTGTAAGAATGAACTCTTTAATTGAATCAATTTTACATAGGAGTTTAATAAACAGAGGAACAAGTCTAATAGAATAAATGGCAATAAACTCAGAATCGGAAATAGCTCTAGCTTCCATTCACAGAATCATAAAAAAATATGGTGCCGAAAGGGTGAGTGATAGTGCAGCAGATGAATTGAGAAGTATATTAGAAGCCTTGGGTGAAAATATTGCTAAACAGGCTGTATTGTTAGCCAGTCATGCACACAGGAAAACCATCAAATCTGAAGACATAACTCTCGCCTCAAAAAATTTTATCAAATAACAATTTAGTGTCAGAATCGTATTCATTTTTGATGTTATTGAATGTTCAAACTACTATCTAGAAATATAGAAAACTATTACCAAAGAAATATAAGTTTTCAATCAATGATAAAACAAACACCTGGTGGGGTGGCAGAGCGGCCATGCGTTCGCCTGCAGACTCAAAGATACAGATAGCGAATATATAAGGGTTCGAATCCCTTCCCCACCTTTAAGCAAAATTATTTCAGATACATTTTGATAATAGTTACGCTTTTGGTATGGATTATTTTGTAAAGGTCCATTAGTAAAAACTTCATATTAATGTCGTAAAAATATTCTGGACAGTCTTTGAACTTTTCCAAAGAGCGATTTAGGATGGAGAAAAAAATATTATTCTCTCCTTTTTGGAAGTGTACGTATGCCGCATCTATTAATATCAACCCATTTAAAAGATTTTTTGTTTGTCCTTTTGAATTTTTCCAAACACCTTCAAGAACTTCATGAGATTTCCAATATCTTTCCATATTAAATAAGAAAACTGATGACATCACACCATCTTTTACGGAGATTAGTCCTGTCACTTCATTCAATTCTTCTAAGCGGATCAGGGACCCTACAATATTGATTGGTCCAAAAAAATTCTGGTCATCTGCGCTCAGTGAGGTATTGTCCAGGGTACTTACGTCCATCTCGATAAAATAACTTGAAATTCGGATATCTCTGACTACTATACGGTTGTAGTCTTGTAGTAGTAGACGCACTGAACGCAAAACACTACTGGTGTTTGTGGGCAAAGAATTATTAGTGTTGTCGAGATAAACAAGATATCTTTTTTTCATGTAAATAGACCATTATAATCCAATTATGATGATGAGCGTTCTGATTTTACAGCTAGATGGTGTCAAAATTGATCCCGCTATTAATAAACCGATTCAGACGAGGGTCTCAAACCCCTTTTTTTTGAAATGAAACCACAATTGCCGCATTTATACACCCTTTTTCTTTTATAAGTGTAAATAACATCTTTTTCTTCTATCCAATCATGTGTAGTTTTTAACATACAGTTTGTGCAAAATCTTTTTTCCAATTGGATTCCCAGTAAATATGATGTTGGACAAATAAAAATAGATTTTCTTGGCTAATTGATTATTTTCTTAATTTTGTCCTCAACAACAACGGAACTTCTCTTGGGCTTTTTGCAACTGGCACATCCGCCTTAGCATAGTTTTCTATTTTTGAATCTGCAGATCCATAGTTTCCATAAACTATAGCTCCAGCATGACCCATTCGTTTTTCTTTGGGAGCAGATCTTCCTGCTATGTAGGCAACAACAGGTTTTGAGAAATTAGTCTTTATTATATAGGCGGCAAGTTGTTCTTCCGCATCACCACCTATTTCACCAACCACAACTACAGAATCAACGTCCCCTCTGTTCCTGATTAACTCAAAAGAATCAATCAGATTAGTTCCATTAATTGGATCGCCTCCTATTCCCAGTCCTATACGTTGACCAAAACCAGCGTTGGATAGATGAAATGAAACTTCATACATCAAGGTCCCACTTCGTGAAAATACAACCGTATTCCCCTTAGTAAAAGGTTGAGCAGGCATTATTCCAACTTTCATTACCTCTGGAATAATCACTCCTGGAGTATTTGGCCCAATCATTCTTGCTCCTTTCTTCTGAGCGTACTCGTATACTTTTATTGAATCAATAATTGGTACATGTTCTGGTATTGCTACTATTAGTTTAATCCCATTATCTAGAGCTTCTTTAGCTGCTTTATAAAAGAACGGAGCAGGTACGAATATTCCAGATATTACTGATCCTGATGATTTCACGGCCTCCTCCACAGTATTATAAACAGGAACATCCTCGAATTTGGAACCTCCTTTGCCTGGTGTGACACCTGCAGCAATGTTTGTTCCATAAGATCGCATTAATTTTGTGTGTGTTGACCCAAAGCTGCCTGTAATTCCCTGAATAATTACAGGTTTCTTTTCATAGTCAGCATCAAATTCATCTCCTGATAAAATTCGAAAAATATCAAATTGTGTGCTCAAATCGTTTCACCGTTAGTTGTTGTTTATCTTTAGGACTACAGCATTTATTGCTTCCTCTACTGTATCAAATAAATGTGCTTTACTTCCATTAAGCAATTCCTTTGCCTTTTCGGATTGCGCTCCAGAGATTCTAGCGTATACCGGCACTGTTAATATATCATTCTTATAAGCCTCTAAAATGCCCAGTGCAACAAGATCTGTTCGCACAATTCCTCCATATAGATTCACGAGGATTGCCTTTACTTTCGGAAGTCTGCTTATGACTTTAAGAGCTTCGTAAATAGTTTCGCTTGTGGCTCTTCCCCCAAAATCAAGGAAAGCTCCGGCTTTACCATTTGCATCAGTAACCATATCTAGTGTGGACATTACTAGACCAGCACCATTGCCTATGATCGCAATGTCCCCTTCCAATTCAACAAATGAGAACCCATTTTTAGTGGCTTGTTTTTCCAAATCGCTTAGATATAGATATTTTTGCAAATCCTCGTGCCTGAAGAGAGCATTATCATCTATGATCACTTTAGCGTCCAACGCAAGTAAAGAGTCATCAGATACTATAGCAAGAGGATTTATTTCGGCAAGTTCGGCCTCCTTTTCTACAACTACCTTAAAGAGATTCAGCAACAAACTGACAAAACTTTGTTTGGATTTATCTGAGATATTCAAATTCGATGCGATACTATTGGCCAACCCATTCGAAATGCCGTCAATAGAGATATCTTGAATTATTTTTTTATCAGTTTGTTCAATATCGATCCCCCCTTCTGACGAAGCAATTATCGAGAAACAGCGCTTGCTCCGATTTAAGAAGATAGATAAGTAGATTTCTTTCACAATATCCACCATTTTCTCCAAGAGGATACCCCTTGGCAATTCACCTTTTACTTCTTTCTTCAATAATTCATCAAACTTTGTTTCTAATTCAGAGGAATCTTTGCATTTCTGAATTGCCCCGGCTTTGCCTCGACCACCAACTGTTAATTGAGATTTCAAGACAAACGGGAACCCCAGTTTCTGAGATCCAATTCGGGCATCTTTCACACTTTCAGCTAGAATAGACTCTGGTGTTTTTATACCAAATTGATTAAATAGCTCTTTTCCTTGATACTCGAGAAGTCGCATCTTTGTAAAGGTTTGAAAATACTCTTTATAAACAATCCTTTTTTATTTTTATTTATGGATTAATGAAAAATTCCCTAAATTGTTCAAGTCTTGGCTAATATTAGCGGAGTTTGATGTAATATTTTTGACCTTTAGTAAATACACAGAGTAGTCTTTTAGATTATTCATTAATTCAACATAGTTTGGCATTATGGACTGATTTGGTTGTCCGTTGAGTAAATTCTGCATTAATTCATTATTTTGAATGATCGAGACACCAATGACATCATTAATGTATGTCTTATTGACAGTGTTTGTTTTAGCATCTTTAATTTGATTTTGAACTTCATTTTGTAGTACCAAAAATTGACTATTGATCGAGGTTAATGTATCATTTGGATCCAAGAATGAAATAGTCATGTTACTCATTCCACTATTTTGTACATTTTCGGAGGGTAGAAACCATACAATGAAGCTAGCACCTATAATAGCTATTACAAGAATACTGGTTAAGATGATCCCTTTCTTATTAATTTTTTTAAGACTATTAGTATTATCATTTTCCTTCTTGTCGGTAGTCATTAATTTTTTTTTGATAATACCATAATTATTACTTTATGCTTAGTCATATCTTTGGATAGAAATATAATCATTGATGTATTATCTCAATAGAAGAGGTAGATTCATCATGAATCAAGACAATAAGTATGCGCTAAGAAGGATAAAGTATCAAGGAACGTATATGGTCAATATTTGTGATCTGGATTTGGTGGGTAGAGTGATTAATAGGGGCGATTTTACTATAAATATATCAAGTGAATATTTTCAAGATGAAGAGATTAATGAAGTAGAAGCTGCAGGTTTACTAAAATCCTCGTCAATGTTAAATCTAGTCGGGAAGAATGTTGTCACCTTGGCCCTAGGACTAAAGCTGGCAAAAGAGAATAGTGTAAAGGTAATAGAAGATGTTCCCTTCTTGATGGTATTTAGTTTTTTAGGAAATTATTAATTTACAAACGATCGTAAATCAGTGATCCTAGTATTCGAGATCCCTTACTAGATGATGAATGTCCTTAATCGTATTTAACGGTGAAACAGAATTGACTATCGCTCTACCTATAATTAAATAGGTAGAACCAGCATCAACGGCCTTTTTGATGTCTCCTCCCTGTGTGATAATACCTGGAGAGTAAATAGGGACGCCTTCATCACCTTTGGATTTTAATTCTCTTAAAATATCTAATCTATTTCCTCCTATAACTACTCCGTCTACACCCACAGTCTTAGAATTATCGTAGAATATGCGATAAGCGGGCCTTGAATTCTCCGATTTGTCAGCGCCGTTTGGAATCGCTAAAGAGGCTCCATAGCCTTCTATTGCATCAACATGACTCATGTATACAAGAGATATTACCCCAAAATTCAATGAATGGGCAAAATCTACCGTAGATTTAAGACTCATTTTACCTATAAAAGGATTTACGATCACAGAATCGAATGCCAAAGACGAAAGATGTTTTATGGTAACTTGATTGGTATCAAAAATATCATTTATTTTAAGGTCTGCTATAATTTGCAGGTTAGAGTCATGAGCAACCTGTGTAATTTTCTTTAGCTCAATTCTGGACAGAGGCAATATTACATGGAAATTTAGCTTGATAGCACACATGTAATCATGTAGTTGACTAATAATATGGCATACGTAGTCGAATAAGTTTTCTACCTCGTATGTTGGGTCTATCGCCAAAACGATATTGCTTTTTTTCTCTTTTTTAACTGCACTAATTCTATTTGCGAATGAATCGGTTTCTTGCATTTTCAAAATTTGATTAAAGGATGCACATCTTGCAATTTTATGATCTTCAAATAAATAAAACCGTGTTCATCGATATGATTTGAGAAAGAAGGAGCATTTGATTTCTGCATACTAAATTTCATGAAATACTTTTCGATTTCTTGCTCCAGTAAGACATAATAAAAGTAACTCGTATCTGAAGAATCGGTTAAGTTTAAATGTGATCCTAGAACGTATTTCGTACCAGGTTCTTTGTCCGGAACATCCGGTTCACTTGAATCTGTTTTTGGGAAAAGAAACAATGGCAAGGTTGATTCCTCATAGATGGTATGAAATGCAACTAATTTGGACAAACTAAATAGATCCCGTAATCCAATGCCAGTGTATTTGGTTGTTGTCCCTATTTTCGCGGGTTTGAGGAACGACTGAGGTGGGACAGATAACTTGATGATAGGTGAGTACAATGCTGACGTATCCTTTATAGAACTAACCAACACAGCTTCCTCATTATTATTGTTGATCTTGTACGAAAGATATTGATTTTCTCCTGACTTTATGTTATCTACATAATAGATAATCGAGTGCCCATTTAGAGTATCTAACAGAGCGGCGAAGATATCTGTATTTTGATAACTATATTCATAAATAGGAATTGGAATTCTCTCTAACGAGCAAACTAATCTAGCAAAATCATTTAGGGATTTTAATTTTATATAAATTGGTGATTTTAGCAATTTGAAACGAACTTAACAACAAGGTAAAAATTATCCATATATAATTTTAATACAATAACGTATATTAGATAGAAAACTAGGCAAAATATTTTAAGAGTATACCTTTGCAATTAACCTTCTAGTATGTGGCAAGTATACCCTGAGATAAATTTCCTAACAACTATAGTTAATGTTTGTTCCAAAGAGTAGTGAATCTAATAAAGTTAACTTGATTGGTACGATTTGTATTTGCATGATTTACAAAATAGATTAGCTACATGATAAACGAATATTTCAGGCGGAAATGACAATAAATAACATTTAATATCGAAAAATATCAAATCAAGTTATGCTAGGTTACTCTGATGATGATATCAAAAATGCAGCAGAGATAAGAGAATGGTTAACTAAACAAATTTTAGAAAAACAAGATGAAATAGAGAAAATAAAGATAACCCTCTCATTAATTGATTCTGTATTAAAACAAGGGAGTTTTAAGACTGCAGCTAACCTTAATTTCTCAAAAAAATTCTCACCCAATGAACAAAAAAGTGAGATGAATTCGCTAAAGAAAATTCCTAATCAGTATTATGAAAAACACTCAGATGACAACGAGCAAACTCAGTCAAGAGAACAGGCAGTCGAAGAGACCAGGGTAATAAAAAGATTAAAGGATAATACACCCGTTGCCCGATTTCATGTAACATCTGAAGAAATAATAATCATTCCCGAAGATCCAATTAGGATTAGCATCGAAACTCCACCATTTAGGTCATTTTTCTTAAATAGAATATTACTCGGGATGAGAAACAAGGACTTTGATAAAATCAATCAGGGACAATTGTCGGAATCGGAAATAATCAGCTACGATATCATAACCGAAAATGAGAATAAAGATATCCTTAAGAAAATACAGATCAAGAATTATAGAGATAAGGAAAGGATCAATGAAATTTTCAATACCGCCGCATGGGTATTGACAAGAATGTTAGATAAAGTGGACAGATGATGGACAAAATAGTTGTCATGGATTTTGGGTCTCAGTACAGCCACCTAATTTGTAGAAGAATCCGAGAATTGAACGTATATTGCGAATTAGTTCCTTACAATACTCCAGCAGAGAAAATCAAAGATCTCAAACCAAAGGGAATAATTTTTTCAGGCGGCCCTGCCAGTGTTTACAGTAAGAATTCCCCTAAACCCGACGATGAAATCTTTGCATTAGGTGTTCCAATCTTGGGTATTTGTTATGGACACCAGGTCATTGTTGATCACTTTAACGGCAAGATAAAGAGAGTCTCTAACAGAGAATACGGAAATGCGTTGTTAACAATTACGAACAAGACTAATTTATTCAAAAACATAGGTTCAGATGGTCTGAAATGTTGGATGAGTCACAGTGATGCCGCAGAAATAATCCCTAAAGGTTTTGAGGTTATAGGCAAGACTAGCAATTCTTTTTCAGCAGCTATAGGTAACAATGACAAAAAGATTTTTGGGTTACAGTTTCATCCGGAGGTAGCTCATACTGAGAATGGTAATAAAGTATTATTTAATTTCGCTAATGTGATAAGTAAAGCGAACCCTGAATGGAGTATGTCGAACTTCATCGAAACTAGCATTAATGATATACAAATTAAGGTTAAAAATGACAAAGTCCTTTGCGCTGTGAGCGGAGGTATTGATTCTACCACCTGTGCGCTTCTCATACACAGGGCAATTAAAGACAATTTGACTTGTGTTTTTGTAGATAATGGATTATTGAGAGAAAATGAAAGGGAAATTGTTGCGGAAATTTTCCAAGAAAAATTAAGAATACCTGTAAGAATTATAGACGCAAAAGAGAGATTTTTGAAAAGTCTTGAAGGATTAACAGATCCAGAACAAAAAAGAAAAAAGGTAGGTGAGGAATTTGCAAGAGTGTTTACAGAATTTGCCGAAAATGAAGGACCATTTCAATGGTTAGCCCAAGGAACGTTATACCCGGATGTTATAGAGAGCGGAGTATCAAGCGGTCCTGCTACAGTAATAAAAACTCATCATAATGTAGGTGGACTCCCCGAGTGGCTCCATTTAAAAATTTTAGAACCCTTGAGATATTTGTATAAGGACGAAGTACGAAATGTGGCAAAATTAATGGGTGTACCTCAGGACTTGCTCACCAGACACCCATTTCCTGGACCGGGGTTAGCAGTTAGAATTGTCGGTGAAACTAGTCGAGAGAAGATAAATGTAGTGAGAAAGGCTAGCAAGATAGTAGAGGACGTATTAATTGAAGATAATTTATACAACAAAGTATGGCAAGCATTCGCTGTAGTAGGAGATGATAAGGCAGTAGGAATTTTGGGGGATGAAAGGATCTTTGGTCATATTGTTTCCATAAGAGTTGTTGAATCAGTTGATGCGATGACAGCCGATTGGGCAAGATTACCGTACTCTACTTTAGAAAAAATTAGTTCCAAGATAACCAATGAGATTGAAAATGTAACTTGGGTAACATATGCAATATCAAGCAAGCCACCTTCCACTATCGAACCTCAATAACTAGAATGATTGCAAGAAATTTGACATATCGGTTATGGGAAATCGGAAGGTACTAAGAGCCAAGTATTTCCTAA
The DNA here is from genome assembly GCA_963759575.1 of uncultured Nitrososphaeraceae archaeon. Classification (GTDB taxonomy): domain Archaea; phylum Thermoproteota; class Nitrososphaeria; order Nitrososphaerales; family Nitrososphaeraceae; genus Nitrosocosmicus. The sequence goes on from CAVWZU010000002.1 coordinate 851,102, forward strand.
AGAAATAGGGATTCGTATATTAGTCAACTATAATGAGGTGGTCGATTCTCAATGTTATAATATCAGACATCCTCCTCATCTTTAGAATTGATTTGTTTATGTTTGTTCTTAAATTTGTTTTTGTTTTTTAATTTATTCTTGTTTATACGATTAATTCGAAATATAATCAAGAAAGTCAATCCCCAAAGGATCAAAGCAATAGAAATTTGACCGATCATCCACAAATAACCTCCGAGCAATGCGAGCCCAAACCCTGTAAAAGTAAGAATATTATTATTATTCATATTATCTTATATTTATTCACCCCATAAAAAGATGAATTGTGATTCGAAGTCGTAATGTGGGTTACCAAGGCACTGTAATTCTCTAATAGCACTCCAACCAAATATTTTCCAATTTGTAACTTTTGTTTCTTTAATTCAAGGTTTGATACCTTTCTTTTTGAAAAAAAACCTATTTCAGAGTCAAAATCCATACCTACAAGCAAGATCTCTCTTGCTAAAAACTCAATAGCAAGAGATACACTCCTATCACCATCTGTAAATCCGCCAAAATTATAGACATTCTTCAATGGAAAATTTTGAGTTGTTCCCACAACATTACTAAAATATGGAACCTGTGAAGTGATCTTATCAAAGTTATCACCATGTCCATGTACTACCATGACTGATCCACCTGAATCAGCTCTTACTAGGGATTCATAATCACCATCAAGATCCGTTACAACAAAATCTGGTATAATTCCTAAATCCAGACACATTTCGGCAGCTCCATCAGCGGCTATAACGACCGGATTCTCTGACATGGCGGGATCAAATTTGCCTTTGCTGCGGCTGCAGATTTCAAGTATATAATCTTGCACCGTGCTTTCTTCAATACTAGGCCCTGCTCCTATAACCAATACTTTGCTGTTTTGTATTTTTCTGAAACATTTTGGATCCGCAAAGTCATTTGGTTTCAGAGTCGATAAGTTCAAAGAATTCAGAAAATCCCTTTGAATCTGAATGTTCAATATTCTAGCAATTATTAGATAATAAGGATACCAGATATTGAAATGCATTCAAGTATACACTAACCATTTAGTAATATATCTTGATTTCATTAAACTACAATATTTGGAAAATTGTGTCAAGTTTATTACATGTTCTACACGTATATGAACATTCAACCATTAAATAATAAGATATGACAAAAGAGATATGGACATGAACGATATAGATAAAAATTCAGATGCTGACCTAAAAAGGATATATGGATTTAAGAATATTGCGGTAGTTGGCATGTCCCCAACTGAAGGAAAACCATCTAACTATGTTCCAAAATACCTGATGGGTAAAGGATACAACGTTATTCCTGTAAACCCTGTTTATGAGGAGATCCTAGGAAATAAATCATATCCAAAGGTATCTGACATCCCCCATCAAGTAGATATAGTAGACATATTTCGAAAATCTGATGATGTATTGCCAGTAGTTCAAGATGCAATACTAAAGGATGGAATCAAAGTGATATGGATGCAATTGGGAATTTACAATAGTGAAGCAAGAGAGATTGCAGGAAAGAAAGATATTGACGTTGTTTATAATAGGTGCATCCTAAAAGAACATCAACGATTGTTTTGATCATATCTCTATAATGTGAATATTAATACGTCAAATTATGAAATGATCGAGTAACTTAATTAAATAGTAGATCATTTTATCTATTGTATCATTAATGCCTAAATGGGGCCAACTTGACAATAAAGTACATTTAAAAAAAAATGAAAATTACAATAAAATAGGTTCTTTGCAAAATTTTACTAAGGTTATCGTATTTTGTATCGACAGAGATGACGATATAGGCATTAAGGGAGGACTTGAAACTCCAATTATAGGAAAGGAATTATGTATCAATGCCGGGACGAGATTAGCGATTGAAGATCCTGAAGATTCGGATTGTAATGCGATTTTTGGAGCCGTAAAATCATACGAAGAATTCAAAATGAAGGGATATGATGTCGAAATAGCCTTGGTTGCAGGCAAATATAATAGAGGGATTGAGGGAGATTTAAAAATCACTCAAGAAATCGAAAGGGTTTTAAGTATATATGAAGCTGATGGGGCGGTAGTGATATCGGATGGAGAAGACGATGAAACTGCAATACCTTTGATTCAAGGTCGGATCCCAATTATATCTATCCAGAGAATTATAGTAAGACAAAGTAGAAGTGTAGAATATTCTTATGCTATTCTAGCTCGCTATATAAAAATTCTATTTTACGATCCACGATATTCAAAATTTTTCCTAGGTCTTCCTGGTGCACTTTTAGTCACTAGTGGTCTGTCAATAATTTTTGGATTTTCCCGTGAAGCATTCGCATTAGGTATTAGTATTTTGGGTACTGCTTTTATTCTCAGGGCGTTTGATATAGATAAATCAATAGCAACTTTGTCAAAGCCTACTCCTTCTGGATTCATCCGGGTATTTTCTTATTTTGCCGGCACGATGATAATCATAGCATCAATTTTAAACGGGATTTCTCATATTCCTCAGGAATTATTGGATTCAAGTCAAGGTTTAACGTCAATCATAACCAACAAAGTTGTCTTAAGTAGTTTTGCGACAGGAACTATTACACTACTCTGGATAGGAATTTCTACGATCTTTGCAGGGATATTGTTGAGTAACTGGTTCAAAGGAAGTATCAATATAATATATGATATTCTGCGGTTGGTCGTTTTGGCCCTATTATACATACCAATGTTGCAATTAACTTCACTGATTACTGAGCGTGGAAATCCATTCAATCTAATCTCTTCATTGCTAATTGGTTTAGCGGTTACTCTAATAGTGGCAACTTTTCTATTCCAATACTTTAGAAACCGAAAGGGCGGTGAAGCTCTCAAACATGACGACCAGTAAGATATATTAGAGCACAGATGAAGGTATAAAACATCTCTCCTAATGTCTATATTAGACAAGATTCTAAAACTTGTGTATTCAACGTCCAGACAAAATCTTATTTATAAAGTATATGAAAAACACTTGACAAGCCAAATAAATCAATTTCCTTTTCCTCAGCACATTGGAATTATTTTGGATGGAAATAGGAGATGGTCAAAAATTATGGAATTCGACAGAGCGAAGGGTCATCAAATGGGTGCAGACATTGCTGAAGATTTATTGAATTGGATTTACGATCTAGGCATAAAAATAACTACAGTATATGTGTTATCCAATGAAAATCTTAATAGAGACACAAATGAACTTGAAAATATTTATTCCTTGCTAGAGGATAAATTGATCGGTTTGTATAATGATAGGAGAATACATGATAAGCAGATACGAGTGAAATCGATCGGAGAATTCAATAAACTTCCAGAAAGATTGCAAGATATTTTGAGAAAGTTGGAAACTAGAACAGAAAATTATGAAAACATGTATTTAAACATCGCAATTGCCTACGGTGGACAGCAAGAACTAATAGACGCGATTAGAAAAATAGCGACTTCAATAAAAGAAAATAGAATTGAAATAAATGATATTGATGAAAAGATTATTGAAGCGAATTTATATACTGCCCATCTTCCCCAAGCAGAGCCGGACCTGATTTTAAGAACATCAGGGGAAAAGCGGTTAAGCGGATTTTTGCTCTGGCAGAGTGCATATAGCGAACTCATATTTGTTGATATTTTTTGGCCCGAATTTAGAAAAATTGATTTGATGCGTGCGATTCGAACTTTTCAGAAGAGAGCTAGAAGATATGGTAAATAAATTCAGGATTTAAATTAGACTATCTCCCTTATTTATCATCAATGCCTCAGCACGGAGAAATTGATAATGAAAAAAACTTGATCTATTGTGGGTATTGGATGACATTTGATGATTGGGAAGATATTCACAAGTATGGCCACAATGTAAATGGTTCAAGCTATGATGTAAAAGAGACGGTTGAAGACATTCAATAAATGGTTCTTTTATTTGAGGTATGAGAAGCGATTTGATATGAACACGCTTTTATAATTGTTAAATTCATTCAAGGCAATGTATGATGAAATTTCGGCTGGGGCTGTATTATATTTGGTTGACGAAAATTCCGAAATTATGTATTTGATCCTCAATTACAACTATGGACATTGGGATTTTCCCAAAGGTAATATGGAAATAGGGGAGACAGAGATAGACACCGTATTTAGAGAAGTTTCAGAAGAAACTGGAATTAAAGACCTCCACATAATCGACGGATTCAGACAACAAATTTCATATAAATATAGAAAAAAATCAAAATTAATAAATAAAGCTGTAATTTACTATTTGGCAGAAACTAATACAAAAAAAGTTGTTTTATCATTTGAGCACATAAATTTTGAATGGCAAACTTTTGAGCAGGCATTGCAAAAACTTTCATTTGAAAACAGTAAACGAGTCTTAAGAATGGCCAATGAATTTCTGCTGACAACAGAAAACATAAAGAAAAGTTCGGTTAAATCCTAAAAATATTTTGCTTATAGTTATCAAAGTCAATTAGGAATGAGTTAAAAGAACTTATTGGAACTATAGGTACTCGGTTTACATATCGAAACTCATTAGACAAAAAAGTAATAACGACTGGAAAAGAAAATTCAATTCCAAATGATTTACTTTTTTCCATAAAGAGGATGCCTCGTTCTACTTGTTTATTTGCAACGCGTGCCATTTTGGAGTAGGAATTTCTCTTCCAATGCTTACAGTCTATTACTAAAGCATTATGTGATCTTACACCTATTATATCAATTTGCCGGGTGGGATTTTTAATGCGGTAATTTTTGTATACCACATAGTTATGAAATTTCATTATTGCAGAAGTAAATAGTTCAAAATCCCTCCAGTCTATTAACTTACATACAGTCAAAATATCTGCGCCACATTCGACTGCAGCTAATGCAATTATGATCTTATTACATGAAGAGGCGGTTAATTGGTTGTTTTTTATTGCTACACCTCTTGCATACAGGAAATCTATAAATTCTGTGGTCGAAAAACTATTATTGACTGTAATTTTGTCTATGTTTGAGTTAAATTCTTTTAGTAGTTTGATGAGCGAATTAGGATTGATTTTCAAAATAATTAGGTAAAAAAAAATTATGAAATCTTATTTTACTATTATTGTACCAACCATCGCTGGATGTAGGGTACAAAAATACGGATGTTCACCTGCTGCATCAAATGTGTGTTCAAAGATTTTTCCCTTGGCAGTTAGTGCTGTTGGACCCGCTAGACCTGAATCAAAATCCTTCCCGACGTCTGTTGCACCGACGGTTCCCGATGTTACAGTATGGAATGCGGAATCATCGTTTGTCCAAACTACTGTTTGACCAACAACGGCTTCAATAGGATTTGGGCTGTATGCTGTATCAGTCAATGTAGATGCCCCTGGAACTATGGATGCCTGTACTTTATCGGACTGAGCAAAAACATTAACGTTTCCGCTTGCTCCAATAACTATTACACTAAGGATTGCAAGTAAACTTGCTGCAAGATAAATCCGTTTATTAACCATGTTTTTCGATCTTAAATTAAATCCACTGTAATAAATATTATAATAAAAGATCCAAATCTCTAAAATACATTCATAGAAGTGTTTAAAAAATAGGTCAGTTAGCGTCTATATAATTTTTGTAACATTATTGCAAGTATTGTGAAAAAAAAGCAACTGAGGTAAATTCCGCTCATGACCGAAATTATTAAAAATGTATCAAGATTAGTAAACTATTAAAAATTCATAGTTTTGAAAAAAAGAGAGTGGATTGTACGTAATTACGTTACAATTACTTTACCTGTCATTGCAGGATGCAATGTACAGTGGTAATCAAATTCGCCTGCAGCGTCGAATGTATGCTCAAAGGTTTTTCCCTTGGCAGTAAGTGCTGTTGGACCAGCTAAACCCGAATCAAATAGTTTTCCAGCATCGGCTGCACCAATTAGCCCAGATGTTACAGTATGGAATGCGGAATCATCGTTTGTCCAAACTACGGTTTGGCCCACCTTTGCTTGAATAGGATTAGGACTTACAGCTGTATCAGTCAATGTAGATGCCCCTGGAACTATGGATGCCTGTACTTTATCGGACTGAGCAAAAACATTAACGTTTCCGCTTGCTCCAATAACTATTACACTAAGGATTGCAAGTAAACTTGCTGCAAGATAAATTGGTTTATTTACCATTTTTATCAATCTTAAATTAAATCCACTGTAATAAATATTATAAGATTAAACCTGTAGAAATTAATGTATTATCATGCACAATAATATATTTAACCTATAAACAGCAAGGATAATTCGCCGATTTAAAGTGAACGAGTTCATCACCCTGCTGCAGGGAATCAAGCATTTTCCTATTTTCGATTCCGAAAAGTCGGTATTATATAATATAATTAATAATAGACAGAGATTCGAACGAAAAAATAAGGAAATTAAAGAATTCCTTTGGTTTCAAAAATATTATTAAAGTTGAGAGCCATTCAATAACATCTGTTGAAGCAAACAGCCTGATAGAAAAAGGCATCTAGGAACCAAGTAACACCTTCATAGGTTCGAACCCGAGAGGTGTTTCAAATCAACAGCGAACTAATGAAAAATTCAAATTAACTAGCCCGGACCTTATCCATATTTTCAGCGATAGATATACTTTATCCCCAGACTTTCATCAAATATAACGATGACATAGTCTTGCACTAATTGTTGTTCAAGCACATCCAGTCCAGCACGATAAAGATGGCTGCAGCCAAGTTTTTTTAATATATTTACAGATTATTTACAACCTCATCGGATTATATTATTTATTTGGCATGGGGGTCGGACAAACCCTTGCCCACAGAGATGAGAGAGGAAATAGTTCACAAAAAAGATAATTTCTCGGGAATTAGGAAATAAGATAACAATTCTATCTAGAGAATATAACATTATATCTTCAGGTATTGGGACAAATAATGACAATGTTATTTTTGCTCTCCACCAAATAGAATCTCATGAAAAAGAATTTAGCTAAGGACCCAAAAAATCTAAATTTATTGTCGGTATCTAGCGAATTTCGTTCGGTAAGGATGACGATCAATTTAATGGATTTAGATAGGACACATAAATCAAAATAGATTTTCCAATCGCCCTAAATATGTCCTCTATATAGATGGATTAGAATTGATGTATAAGACAGCTAACGACAAAGAACAAAATATAATAAGTATCCTATGCGTCAATTTATTGAAGTAATGTCAAAAACATGTCTAAGATGTAATAAATCATTTAATGAAAGTGATGTTGAAGATGAAATATCACAAAAATACCCATCTTGCCCTGATTGTTGGAAAGAATGGACAACATATGCAGTCATGGTTATGAATGAAATGAGACTAGATATGTCCCTACCCGAGCATAGAAAAGCTTTAAGAAAATATGAGAAAGGTTTCTTTGATAAAACATTAGGGGAAATAGAAAAAAAACCAGAAAATAAATAATTTATCATAATCAGATTATTCAATAATCATTCCTATCAAAGTAGGAGGGACTACACTTATAATCGATATGGGATTAGGAGTGTTAAATATTGATTCAAAAAAGCAGTCAAGTAATTTTATTTTTTTATGGGATGGAAATCCATCTAAGATGTTTATCATGCAAGTCACAAGGTCCTGCTTAAAAGAACTGATTAGAGATGGATTTAATGAAAGTTCGATCAAATAGGAATAGAATATAGTATTAATTTCACTGCTTTTCATGTCAGCCAACGAATTCAACCAAGAATCAAACACATTCAACAAAGCCTGATTTTCAATTTTCCCATAATTAGCAAAAACATCCTGAATAATTTCTCTTTTTTCTGCAGTATCGAATGATAAGAATTCATTCAGTCGACTTTTAATAATAGGGGATCGAAGACCAGGTGGTAAATTTGATAAAATTATCAAAATGTTTTCTACAAATGACGATGCAGGATTATCCTTGTCCACAAGAGTCTGAAAAAATCAACAATATTTTTTTCTTTCCAATTCGTGCGACCCTCATTAAAAAACTGAAGCCTCACAGATATCATCAAATTTAAGTAGAGGTCTTCACACCAGCATATTGTCTTTCATTTCATGCAGGAGGAAAATATTGGAACTACTAGGATTAAATATTCTATGTTTCTTAATAAATTAGTGTATGCCTTGTATCGTCACTGTAGGTGGATTTTATGGAGATGAAGGGAAGGGAAAGATAGTTGCTTATCTTTCTATAAGGGATAACTATGACTTAGCAGCCAGAGGGGGTGCGGGCCCTAATGCAGGTCATACTTTTGTTCAAAACAACAAAGAGTTCAAAGTTCGAATGTTACCTAGTGCAGTATTAAACAAAGATACTAGACTATTAATTGGTGCTGGTGTCCTCATAGAACCAAATATATTATTGAAAGAAATAAAGACATTTGGTACTACCGACAGGACTTTTGTAGACTTTCAATGTGGTGTCATAGAAAAGATTCATCAAGATAGGGATAAGAATAGCAATCATTTAAAGAATTTGATCGGTACTACGGGGACAGGCACTGGCCCCGCTAATGCAGACCGAGCATTGAGAAGTCTAAAACTTGCAAAGGATTTTCCAGAAATTGCTTTATTTTTAGAAGATGTCAGTAATTCCATCAACCATTCAATAGACAACAAAGAAAAGGTACTAATTGAAGGGACTCAAGGTACTTTTTTGTCACTCTTTCATGGGACGTATCCTTTTGTAACATCAAAAGATGTATCAGCTTCGGCCATTTGTTCTGATGTCGGCGTGGGCCCAAAAAAAGTAGATGAAGTTTTAATTGTTTTTAAATCCTATGTAACCAGAGTAGGAGAAGGACCATTAAATTCTGAAATCAGTGGTGAGCAAGCTAAGGAGAGGAATTGGTTAGAATTCGGAAGCGTAACGGGAAGACAAAGAAGATCAGCTCCCTTTGATTACGACTTGGCAAAGAAAGCCATTCGAATTAATAGTGCAACACAAGTGGCGTTAACGAAATTGGACATTGTTTTCCCTGAGTCCAAAGGTATTACAGATTTTTCAAAATTACCATCAAAAGCTAAAGAATTTGTGAATAATATTGAATCAGAGACAGGGATACCAGTGACCATTATTGGGACAGGAGCAGAGATAATGGATACAATAGATAGAAGAAATAGCAAATAATCAATAAGAACCGAAGATATTAACTTCTTGTTATAAACTTCAAAAAGCACGAATAAGAAAATGTTTTGGTTCTTGGCCTGTGCATGATTATAGTGTTCGCCAGTTGGTAGTTACGAAGAGATACCATATTACGTCATCTTGTTGGAAATGACCTTCTTTTTGAGAACATTCCCTTCGATAGAGGGGCGGTCCTTGAGCAGACGAGAATAGGTTGGATGATGTCATTAAAATTAAAAATTTGAGTCCAATTTCAAATGCGTCAATAAAACCTTCCTATGTCTTAACCCATCATTTCGATAATAAAACAATTTCAAAGTAATAAGCATAGTCATAACCACGTCTCGAATAAATCCCAAATCAGTTCTAGGAGCTTATTGATAATGCTACTATATGGGGCCTCCTAAGGTATTACCAAGGTCCCTAACAGATCAGGGCTACACCAAGCATGATTATGCGTAACACAAGAGCGGAGAAGGAAAATGCTTTAACACTAATTTGTTATTCAATTTACTCAAATATTACAAGTGCTATTTAGAACAGGTACTAAAAAAGAGATTGAAATTTCTAAATTACGTCTACATCATGAGGATGGCTCTCCTTGTAACCGGCGAGAGTGATTTTAATGAATTCTGCATTAACCTGCATTTCACCGATTGTATTGGCACCACAATAACTTAGTCCCGACTTCACCCCTCCAACAAGTTGTCTTATAATCTCAATTACGCTGCCCTTATAAGGGACCATCGCTTCTACTCCCTCTGGAACATAATCATTTAAATCCTCATTATCAGAACTTGAGTCAGGGTTTTCTCGATATCTTCGACCTAAAGCGGCATAAAAAGATGCCATACCTCGATACATTTTATATTTTTTGCCATTTTTTACTAGAGTTTTACCTGGACTTTCATCAGTTCCTCCAAACATACTCCCTATCATGACAGACGACGAACCAGCAGCTAAAGCCTTGGTCATATCACCGGAGGTTCTAGTTCCACCATCGGAAATAATCGGGATATCATATTTCTTTCCCATTTTAACACTATCAATAATTGCTGTTAGTTGAGGAACCCCAGAACCAGTGACAATTCTGGTGATGCAAATTGAACCTGATCCAACACCTACCTTAACTGCATCAACTCCGGCCTTTATTAAATCTTCAGTTCCCCTTCCTGTTGCAATATTTCCAGCGATAAGTTCACAAGAAGGAAATGTTTTTTTAATTAATCTCACAGTATTTATCGCGTTGTCACTATGCCCATGTGCTATATCTACAACAATAACATCCGCTCCATTGTTTAACAATGACTCAGTTCTTTCAAGATAATCACCCTTTACTCCTACCGCGGCCCCAACAAGCAATCTTCCTTTTTTATCTTTTGAAGCATTTGGATATTCATCCATTTTCAAGATATCTTTACCAGTAATAAGTCCACTAATCTCACCGTTTTCATTTATTACGGGCAATTTCTCAATTTTATTCCTATGAAGAATTTCTTTTGCTTGTTCAATAGTGGTACCAATTTTGGCAGAAACAACATCTCTAGTCATTAAATCGGAGACCAATACATTTAAGTTTCTTTCAAAAACGGTATCCCGGCGAGTCAGTATTCCACACAGTTTATTATTGGAATCTTTTACTAACAATCCGGATATTCCATTTTCTGACATTACCGAGTTAGCATCCTTTATAGTACTATTAGGATCAATGGTATAGGGTTGTTCAATAACGACAGACTCGCTCCGTTTAACCTTTAAAACTTGTTCTACCTGGTCTTGAATAGTCATGAATCTATGTATTATTCCAATTCCCCCCTCTCTTGCGAGTGCGATCGCCATTCTCGATTCGGTTACCGAATCCATGTTGGCACTTATAATCGGGATATTAAGACTAACATTTAATGAAAGTCTAGTTTTCAAACTGGTTTGTGATCGAGATACAATAGGTGATTTCTTAGGCACCAAGAGAACGTCATCAAAGGTGAGGCCTTCTTTGAAGTACAATATTACCTTAATCCATATCATGTCCTAGGATTATAAGCGTTTTCATTTGCCATTTATTCAGATAATCAAAAATAAAAGAATACACTCGAGATTAATATCTCCTACTGTTTTCTAATAGATGCTAATATGCCTATTACCAAAAATATAAAGGAATGGTACGGTCAGAATTATAACCTCTGATCTAACCAACAGATCGCCCATTTGAAAAAGTGAATGGTTAGCCAGTAGTCCTCTAGGGTGTAGTCGGCGCAGAAGATGAGGGCAATGGAGGGGTGGATGTTAGTGGGAAATCAGTATTGTTTGCTGCCGGGTTTGAAGTCGGTTCAGATTCTGAGGCCCCTAAAGGAATCTCTATGAACGGAATTGCGCCTAAATTATTACCACTTCCGGCTCCACTTCCACCGCTTCCAGTAACTAAGGGAAGTTTTCCATCCCATCGCTGAGATTGAAGCCAATTCAGGTATGATGTACTGTTTTGAAGTTGAACATCAATTATTTTTATGGCTTCAGATTCTCCCTGAGCTTTAAGTATATTAGCTTGGCGTTGACCTTCAGCTGAGGCAATGTTTGCTTTCTGTTCACCTAATGCTCTGGCTTCAGTTTGTTGGGCTTCGATTTGAATCCTTCGTAGTTCATTTTGAGCCTGAAGTGCACGCTGCTCGGCTTGAACTTTAGCCTCCACTGCTTGAACGAATTGGTCTGAAAATTGGAAGTCAGTGATAGATATTGTGTCCATAATAATATTGTAAGGGGTCAATCTAGCCTCTATTTGTTCCTCTATTTCAGATTTTACCTGATCTCTCTTAGTAATCAATTCTTCTGCATTATATCTAGCAGTTACTTGCTTAACGGACTCCTGAATTGTTGGCACTATGACCCTATTAGAATAATCAAGACCTATCTCCTTGTACAAAATGGGTACAGTGTCGGGATTGATCCGATAATTCAACGCGACTTCAGTCGCCACGTTTTGAAGATCTTTTGAAGCCGAAGTGGTGCTCTCAACAATCTTTTGGGTTCGAACTTCCATTGGCACAATTGAATCCCTAAACGGTAAAACAAAATGCAATCCTTCGCTTAAAGAAACTGAGGTATCAACTGCCCCGAATTTTAGTAATACACCACGATTACCGGCCTCAACAATCTTCAAACTAGAGGTCAGAACAACAAAAATAATAATAACAGCAATTATTGCAGGTATAGCTATTTTTAATGGACTAGAAAAACCAAATCCACCTCCACCGCCTACATCTTCCAGTGGTTCCCCATCTGGTGTAATTCGCCTATTTCGTTTAGATTTAAAAAAATCTACCATGTTTGTATTAATTTACGAATATACGTGATTTAAATATTTATAAATATTAATTCCATGCCCTATAATTTACCAAAATGTTCAAGGAATTCTTTGGAAAAATTAGCAGTTTCAGACAGATTTGAAGCCTCTTTCACGTTGTTATTTTTGATCCAAACTATATTGCCATCCAAATCCACTAAGATCTGTTTAGATCTTTCAAGGTATTTTAAAATGGCATTAATCTTGTCTAATGATAGAGTAGGTGACAATAGCTTCCTCAAATCTCTTAGCTTGGGAAAGGGTTTTACATCTTTTATCATATCGATAAAATAATCAACTTCCGCATCAGTGTACACATTTAGAGCATCCAATCTCCTTTTCTTGTTGACTTTTTTCTTCTTAATATTTGAATTTAGACTTACAGTTTATAAAACTTTTTTTTGTTTGATCTTCTTGAAAAGGAATATTGGAAATGAATATGAGACAGGATAATTTGATTGATTAACAGGGACCAGCTGAATTTGAATTAAAGAAAGAATTATTTTATACGTACATCAATTCAAGATATTTGCCGGCTGGTAATTACAGTCCCAAAAAGGATAGAGAGAATAGGCTCGACCTTATCCGTAAAGCACATAATGAAAAGAAGGAGGATGAAATAAGAACAGATAGAATGGAAGACTACCTAGAAGTGATTTACGAATTAATCCAACATAAGGGATATGCAACTACAGCAGATATTTCAAAGTATCTAAATGTAAGTTCACCGAGCGTGACGAAGATGATTAAGAAATTAGATGAAAATCATTATCTTATTTATGAAAAATACAGAGGTCTTAGGCTTACGGAGGTAGGAATAAACATAGCACAAAATATACGAGAAAAGCATAGCTTATTCGCAGAATTCTTAAAGATGATAGGAGTAGAGGATGAAGTTGCTCATTTAGATGCGGAGGGGATAGAGCATCATTTGCATCCACAAACGATAAAAAGACTAGAGAAACTAATCCCGATTCTCAAGAAAATCAACCCGAACTTCATTAATGAACTCAAATAATTTCCGTTTAAACAGATATTAATGAAGATTTATTATGGAAAAGGAAGATCTATATCAATTTTTAAGTAAGAAATATCCACAATCCCCTTATTAATAGGGGATGAAATTCCATTCAATTTTTTTGCACCGTCACCATTGCACAGGTTTAAGAAATCGCAGTCATTATGAAAAGTTTGGTTAATATCATACTTTTTAGTGTAATAATCTGATACCACCGGAGATTCGGAGTATGTGAAGTTAGAGAAGGAGCCATTTAAGTTTAAGACTAAAAGTAAAGATGATGCGCATATTGCAAAAAGAGTAACTTTCTTAAATAAGATCATCTTAACTTATAATTTATTTTGAAATAAATTATAATTGCATTTCTTCTTATAGTGCAGTTATTTTGATTCTAATTGATATACTAGAAAAAATGATATGCAAATTAACAAAGTAATATGAAGTAAACTATTATCAGGATATTTCTATCCGTAGAAAAGAACTTGATTTCATTTACACGGATTTGATATGATTAGGAGCATAAATATTGAAAATTGTGTCATTATGAATTTAACGGGGGGAAAAGTACGTGACATCAGTGAAGATCATTTTTATCTATATTTCATTGGTCGGTTAAATATTTTTTTTTAGATTGACCATTATTATTAGCCAAATGCACATGATTCGGATTCGTTAGACTCATCAGAACCTGCTCTTGATTGTTATACTAACAATAAATTCCATTTAACATTCAACTCGATCTAATATTTCTTAATTTCTTTTATTAATGTGCATTAAAGCCTCACATCTAAGGCATTTAATTGAGCAAATAAGATCGAAAAAAATATCAACAAAGAAATTTAATTTGCAAGAATAATTACATCTATCATTCACATCTAAGATTTTAGGTATAGAACTAACAGCCAATGATATTAATATGGCAAAACCAGTATTACTATAATTAGGAAAGATTAAATGTTTGTGAAGAAACAATAGTACAGGTAAGGATAAGGAGTACAAAGTGGTCTCTATCTCAGATTGGAAAAAATGGATAATATACAATCTAATTGGTGAGGGAGTACACAACGTTCTCTTTGAAGATCAGATTAGAAAGCTTTCTGGTAGACATTTTGAGGAGAATTTGATTATCGCACTAAATAATCTTGTGGATAATGGCTTGCTTCTTAAGTTGGAAACAAATAAAAAAAGAAAATTCGTAGTTAATTATGAAAAACTGATTGACGCACAGAAGATTTTAAACGATAATCGAAATTGGAAATTAAGTAAAATTTCTGGAAATGAGGACGAAAAACGGCAATACAACTCAAATAACATAAATCAATTTTATGCCGAGCCAGAAGGATATAGTTTCTGGTTCAATTTAGAAGAATATCCTCGAAAAAGACGAAGTGTATATAATATTTATCATCGAAAAACAGATGATCTTGAATTTGCAGCTCAAATAATCACCCAAAAATACTCCAAAATATTATATTTAGGATCACTTCGTAAGAGTCGGTCCATTATATCAAGGCTTTGGAAGGCATGTCTTGATTTGTCAGATGAAAAGATAAGAGGCGATGGAGAATTCATTTTACAGGACTTACAAGATAAGGAGAGAAAAGCTTGCGGTAATAATAGACAACGTGGAAAAATAGCCTTAGTCATATTCAAAAAATTAGAATATGTGGAAGAGCATGGCAAAAAAGGTAATTCCACCATATTTAAGATCACAGGAAGACAGCCTCCTTTTTCAACACTGGACAATATGATAACAACTTGAGATACTAAATAATTTAGTAAGCCTAAAGGGCCCTAATAGAAGCGTAAACCTATTATTAAATATCAAACTATTTTTACCTATGGAAATTCTGGAGGAAAACATACTGGCCAAGCAGATATTCAAAAAGTATTCAGCAAACCCTAGAAATTGGAATTTCGTCATATCCACTAATTCGATCCGCGATGGTTTTTTTGATGCGACAGTGACAAACTCTGAGGAATCTTGGCAATTGAAAATTGATTCCATCTATAAACCATCTCCAATTATAACTGGGGCAAGATTGGATATGGACCCCATCAAGATGAAGAAAACCTTTGATGAAGAAATAATCCCGTTTGGATATAGGAAAATAGATCCCCCAGTCTTTATGAATATGTTTAGAAAAATTTCTGAAGAACATGAAATGTTATCCAAGAAAAATACAGATCATATTAACCGGGAATTAAATTTGATGTTGAATTCCTTGGAACCAACGGTGCCTACGCGAGGTACTGATTATCTTTATGGACCTTTCCTATACACTAGTAAAAACCTAATTGGAAAGAGCTCATATCAGGATATCGTATCAGAAAAATTGGCTTCAAATATAAAAAGGAAAATAAAAGAGAGATATCCAGGATATGGATAAAAAAATTGAAAGGGAAGACAAATATCTTTAAATTTGAAAGTAAATTTTTAAGAAATAATCCTTTAGAGGATCCATATGAAAGGGACTTAATAATTTACACTCCAGATAATTACTCGACGAGTTCATCAGCAGGGTATCCAACTATTTTTTTGTTACCTTCTTTTGGAAATGATAATTATTCTACCATTAATTGGAATCCTTTTTCAATGCCCATCCATGAGAGATTGGAGAAATTAAACTTGGATCAAAAATGTGGGAAAATGATCATTGTGATCATAAATTGTTTCAACAGATTAGGAGGTAGCCAATATATCAATTCCGTGGCTGTGGGTAGGTATGAAGATTACATTATAGATGAAATTATTCCTTTCATAGATTCAAATTATAACGTTTCAAAAAGAGCTGTTCTGGGAAAATCATCGGGCGGTTTTGGCGCTCTTTCCTTAGCGATGCGAAATCCAAGAATTTTTAGTGCTGTAGCAGCACATTCGTTTGATTCGGCGTTTGAATATTGTTATCTACCAGATTTTCCGATCGCAATTGATGTGTTAAAAAAATACAAGAGTCCTAAAAGATGGCTTGCTGAATTTTGGAATAAGGCAAATAAACACGAGAAAAAGGACTTTACGACGCTAAGTATTATATCAATGGCTGCACATTATTCGCCGAACTTGAATAATCCCGAATTATTCACGGATTTACCTTTTGATATAGAATCAGGAGAATTCAAAGAGAACATATGGAAATTATGGAAAGAATTCGACCCCATCCACAAAGTAAGTGATTTTTCAGACAATTTGAAAAAAATGAAACTTTTGTATTTTGACTGTGGAAGGAACGATGAATTTAACCTGACTATAGGATCAAGAATATTCAGTAAAAGATGTAGAAATCTGGATATAAATCACGAATATATAGAATTTGAAGGAGGTCATTTTAATACAGGTCATAGATATGAGACGTCATTGCAAAGAATATGGAATGCTATTGGATAAATATGGGATCGACATAGTCAGGAGGTCACATACGTTATGTGGACATTGGATTCGACCAGAATACTAGAAGACTCTACTAAAAGTAGTAATACTGTATACGACAGACAATGATGAAAACGCAAAAGTCGCATCATAACACAGCTCTGATTACGATATCATAGTCTCCATACTTTTACAAATGACAAAGTTATGAAATCATGTTTTTACAGTCTCATTAACCGACAATTAATAAACTTTTTTTTGATGTAAGAAAGAGCCAGATTTCAACAAGGAAGGTCTACTTTACCGTATAATTGTAAGCCAATTACGTTTATCTTGATTGTTACCTCTCACTATGTTTTCAAAATGTTGTTGAATTTTTTTTGTAATTGGCCCAATACCCCCGTCACCTATTACCCTGTGATCAATGAATCCTACCGGAACAATTTCTGATGCGGTTCCGGTCAAAAATATTTCATCAAAGTAATAAAGTTCGTCTCTAGAAATGTTATCATAATAAAGGTTGATACCATTCTCCTTAGCAATTTCAATAACGGTATCTCGGGTTATTCCTTCAAGCGCTCCCGTAGAAATTGGCGGAGTGTACAATATTCCACCCTTTACAAAGAATATATTTTCCGCGCTTGCTTCCACAACAAAACCGTTAGAATTCAGCATTACCGCTTCATCGAAACCTGATTTCAAAGCTTCCATTCTTGCTAATGCAGAATTGGCATAATTTGCCACTCCTTTGGCATGTGTAGGCATTGATTTTATTCCCACCTTTTCCCAAGAAGATACCATAATGTGAATCCCTTGCTCCATGTCTTCTTTTTTAATATGTTCAGTCCATTTCCACGCAGATATTGCTATAGATACTTTATTGGGCAAAGGGTTAACCCCCAATTTACCATAACCATAAAACGCAATGATCCTAACATAGCATTCGTCCAATCTATTCGCCTCAACTACTTTTACCGTAGCCCTTTTGAGTTCATCAAATGAATATTCAAACTTCATAAAGTAAGCCTTTCCGCTATTAAACAATCTTCTTATGTGATCGTCTAATCGAAATATTGCAATACCTTCTACAGTTGTATATGAACGAATTCCCTCAAATACGCCGGTCCCGTAGTGCAATCCGTGAGTTAATACATGTACCCTTGCTTCATTATAATCAACTAAATTACCATCAATCCAAATTTTATCACTTTCTATCATAAATAGTACACCAGAATAGAGTAACTAATTTATGATCGAGCCTTTTGAGTGTATTGATCTAATGACTTCTTCAACATTTTGATCTTCTACCAGGATGAGAATTCTAGAAGTTTCTTCTTGTGCATCTATGTTTAGTATGTTAATATCTTGCTGACTAACTATACTACTGGTGTCAGAAACTATTTTAGGAATTTTCCACATGGAATCGCCGATAAGAGTAACCACCCCTCTTCCATACACCATTTCAACCTTAGTATAAAATGACCGAAATACCTTTTCATGTCTTTTTACATAGTCGCCATCCAAAAATAGGAACCTTGTCATTTCCAAATTATCTTTTTTATACGGAGATAACTTAATAAAATCGTGATATTGTCTTTGCTTTTCAAATAATGCGGCAATGTGAGATGCAGCTATGGATTCCATTCTAACGATAGCACAGTTTTTTTTACCAGTCACAATCTTAATTTTGGCTTCCGATTCTAGTTCATCATCTGACAAGCGTTTTAGTATTTGCGTATAGTTAGAAGGGTTCAAAATATTAGTAACTAAAATGATTAAATTCAAGTCATGGTCATCTATATCTTTAATGGCAATTGGATCCAAAATTTTCATACCAAACATGCCTGCAAGTTTGGCTTCGTTATAAGATAGAGTCTTTACGTTATGAAGATTTTTTGAAACTATTTTAGGGTCTGCACTTAATACGGAATTGTCCTTTTCAAAATCAAGAATAACGTCAAACTGCGATGATAATAAAATCCCCAAATCCGCAGCTGATCTATCAGATCCTCCTCTTTCATAAGTGGTTTCCAGGCCGTCTACTGTTTTTCCAATAAAACCACCTATGCATAGAACATCATTCTCTTTGACTAACCTAATTAGTGGATCCATCTGATTTTTAGATTCGTCTAGTAAGAAACTAGCTGCTTCGAAATTATCATCTGTAATTATTGGCCATTCATTCACATTCACACTAGAGGATTTAATGCCGTTACTTTTTAGAATATAATCCATTAGAAGCGAGATCACTATTTCGCCAGAATAAGCAAGGATTCGTGAGCGACTCACATCAACAAATCGGCGATTTTCTGCTACTTGCTTGAGAGAAATTAAAACAGTTTTGTTAAACCTCTCTAACTCGGATTCAAAATTTAGTCTATCAGTATTTGATAAATATTTATTGGAGATGTCCAAATAAACGTTTTTAAGTACATCTATGTCTACCGGATTAGATGAAGCGTAATTTTTTGAGATCCGGATAGCAACATCAGTCATGGACATATTCCTTCCTTCATAATTTGTAAGAGGAGCAGAAAACACGCAAATGATCTTTGATTTTTTCTTTAATTCTCTTATTCTATCTATTATAACGGGGATCTTAGCACCGTCAACCCCTAAAGCTGATCCGCCGAATTTTGCAATAACTAATGGCTCCAATACACAAATTAATACAATATCCCGTTATTATTCATTCAGATATTCGTTAATCAGTTTGGCAGCCATCGAAACCCCATTTGGCATCTTTTCTTTTTTTAGACGTATGCCTGAAAGATTTTCTTCCATAATTGCATCTAACTTATTAACGTCATCGTATGAAAACCCTATTTCTCGGGCCCTATCCACTTGCTCAAAATGATTCTTAATTGGAATAAAAATACCAGGAGTACCGTAAACCAAGCATTCATCTATTGTAGATTTTCCTGCCAATGATATAATCAAGTCGGCTGCGTATACATATTCATGGATATTGTTTACAAAGCCAATATTCCTACAAGATTTATCTCCTTGATCAATAAGTGAATTATCAGATGAAAAAGAAATTATTAAATCGCAATCAAACCGTTTCTTTAGTCTAGTAAAAGCTTCTACAGCTCTTTTTGTTAAATAGTGCCCAGCCAAAGTGCCTCCGGTGGTTATCAAAATTGTAATTTTATTAAACGAAAACTTTTTTCGCAATTCATCTCTGGTTGTTTTTATCTCTCTAACTATTGGGCCAACATAAAATAGATTATCTCTATTGTCTCCAAATTCTGGGATAATAACACAATCGCTAGACTTTATCAAGTTGCACATCGAATTGTTGAGATATTTTTCAATATTAGACAACATCCGAGTTCTTATAAAGTGAGTTCTAAGTATATCTGTAATAAGGATTCTTGGAATATTCAGATCCTTCCCAACAGATAGAGAGGCAAAATCTTCGTCTGTTATGATTAAAGGAGCAGCTTCCCAATTTTTATCCATGGTAGATAATAGTTTCTTTACTTTTACTTTTGATTTTCGAAAGTAGGATACATATTTTAGTAACCATACAAAATTGTTTTTTAACTTTCCCTCGTTTATAGAAAACTCTGGTGGAAGATATAGATTATGGGCGTTATACTTTGATTCTTCAGAAGAATCATTCTCTTTACATATAAAATCAAAAGCTTTCGAACCTGTAATGAAATCGAAATCGTAATAATTATATGACTTGGCAATTTCCTTTGCAATCGCAATATCTCGTGTTATGTGTCCAAGTCCAATCGGGTTTGAAAAAAATAATGTCATTTCGGAACATCCATTGCTATATAGTGCTTAAATAATAAAAATATTTAGGACCTAATCAAAGTAAATCTATTTTACCATTGTGCGATGAGTTTTCCATTTAACATAATTTAAGTAACATATCGGCACTAGTCAAAACTAAGGAATTATGAATGAATTTTTATTAAACAAATGGTATTTAGTAATATTTACCATCTGACATGGATTTCATAAAAAAGTTGTTTAAAGTCAAGCCAAATAATAGAATTTGTGATTCTAAGGACAACCTTCCATTTTTTGAATGTAATAACCAGAATCTTGAATGTCTTTTGCTACAACTGGTGGTGCCTCTTGAATATGACAGAACTGACACTCCTCTTGAGTCATTTTCTGTCCTCCTTGTTCAACACTATCAAGATACTCCTTTCCGTATTCTATTGCTTTTTCGTGAGGAGTATTTGCTTCAACAATCACGTCAAAATGCATTATTCTTCCATCTTTTTTTGTAACATATGTATCATATACTGCGCATTCCATATCCTAATTTTGGACAGACATCATATTTATTTTATTACATCGTTATCTAATACGAAACTGAGATTTTGGTAATAGATTAGCTCAAAATGCAGTAGGATAAAGAGAATAAGAATAATAGACTCCATGTAATAGGAGCATAGATTTACTTAATATCGGAAACCAACTTAGAATGTAACCAGACAATCGATTATTACTAGCGTTTAGTAGTTATAGTGCCTACTTCGGGATTCTAAGTGTATAGATCAGCGGTTCTTTGTGATAGTTTTGAGCGTCTTGAAAATGACCATGGTTAACTCCTGCACAAGGAGTTGTATATGGAATACTAGAATTAATCAAAGTAGAAATTACTTCTTCAGAAGTAGTATTAGGTTTAATGCTTTTAAACAAAGCGGCTTGTCCCGCAACGACAGGGGCTGCCATACTTGTACCACTATCAAATGCATATCCTTGGCCCTTGTAAGTAGAGAACACATTCACTCCTGGTGCTGCAAAATCAATACTATTTCCATAGTTACTGAAACTAGCCACATAATCATCAGGACCTCCAATAGTACCGTTGCCCCTACCGCCACATTCTCCGTCACTATCAGATATTGCAGAAACTGCTATTACTCCGGGATTCCTT
Organism: uncultured Nitrososphaeraceae archaeon; assembly: GCA_963759575.1. GTDB lineage: Archaea > Thermoproteota > Nitrososphaeria > Nitrososphaerales > Nitrososphaeraceae > Nitrosocosmicus. The sequence goes on from CAVWZU010000002.1 coordinate 872,901, forward strand.
GCAGGAGAAGTTAATGACGTGTTAATATTGCTGTTTCCTGCGGCGACCACAAATATCAACCCTTTTGATATGGATTCATTAATGGTTTTATCCAATTTTTCTGAAGGCGGATTTTCAATGCTCAAATTAACTATGTCTATCTCGTCAGCATGTTCATTAACGTACTGAATCCCCTTTATTTGAGAAGATAGAGGACAGTTACCATTAACATCACATACTTTGATAGCCCAAAGTTTAGCCCCTGGTGCAACACCCATTATACCTATTGAATTATCTTTCGCAGCAGCTATTCCTGCAATATGCGATCCATGGCCTAGGTCATCATCACCGGTAAGAGATCCTTCTACAAAAGAAACATTCTTGTAGACATTCAGGTCGGGATGGTCAAGGCTTATTCCAGTATCCAAAATTGCGATATCAACATTTGAAAAATCCAGTTCTCCGGATTGATTGGGAAAAGTACCTGGCAATATTTCACTTGTGATATTGAGTACATTTGCATTAATTCTTTCAAGACTATTAGGAACGGTTTGATAGTTGTACTTAATGGAGGCGATCTTTCCATTTATATCTTGATTAATTGCAAAAATCCTTTGGTCTTCACTAAGTTTATTCATAAAATCCCTCTCATTAAGCTGTCCACTATTATTCATATTGATTACAAAACCAGGTGGATTATCAAAAACAAATTTTATTTCACCATTTTGGATGTAATCTTGCGAAACTAGAGCAGCATTCTTAGTAACACTTTCATTTAACCAAATAATAAATTGAGAACGTATGGGTTCATATATCAGATTTGGCACAAATGCCCTGTCAAACACATATATCGTAGGAAAGGAAAAGTTTTCATTTATTGAAATATCAAATGTCTTGGTATTGTTAACATTAAATTGATCAAGGATTTCCACGGTATACCAAGAATAATCTAGTTCATGTAGTGATATCGCCGAATTATTAGAATCACAATCGAAAAAATCATTATTTACAAAATGTAGAGAATCCTCAGCCGTGTAAGGATTAGGAGATATCTTATATACTTGAGAAAAATCTTGATCGGTAATAATTGTTAATGATCCTCCTGTAAAAGTTTCTGTTGGATCAGTTTCACAATTATTCACACCTGTTTGAAATACCTGTGAAACAGGGGTATCAGGGGTATCAGGGGTATCAGGGGTATCAGGGGTATCAGGGGTATCAGGGGTATCAGGGGTATCAGGGGTATCAGGGGTATCAGGGGTATCAGGGGTATCAGGGGTATCAGGGGTATCAGGGGTATCAGGGGTATCAGGGGTATCAGGGGTATCAGGGGTATCAGGGGTATCAGGGGTATCAGGGGTATCAGGGGTATCAGGGGTATCAGGGGTATCAGGGGTATCAGGGGTATCAGGGGTATCAGGGGTATCAGACACAGTTACAGAATCAGGATCACTGGTTGCAGAGTCGCTACTTACCACTAATTGGAATGTAAGTATAGTCTCTTCCTCTAATTGCGGAGATGTAAATGTGGGATTTGCAGATGCTGGATTATTCAGGATCACCTCTGGACCACCAGTCTGGGTCCAATCGAAGCTTAGTGATGGCCGAACATCATCACCAGAATTATTAGGATCATAGCTTTTGCTACCATCCAACTGGGTCAACACATTGCTTTGTACAGTTATATCGGTACCAGCATCAGCAACCGGAGATTTATTTTCAGGGTTGGAGTCTATGGAAGAATTGGGGTTATCGTTCTTGTCAACTTCTGTTCCCCGTATAATTTCAGGGTTGGAGTCTATGGAAGAATTGGGGTTATCGTTCTTGTCAACTTCTGTTCCCCGTATAATTTCAGGGTTGGAGTCTATGGAAGAATTGGGGTTATCGTTCTTGTCAACTTCTGGTTCAGAATTCCTCGTCGTACCAAATGCTTTTGAAACATCCAAATCTACTATTGCTTTAAACGGAATAAAATAATAAAAATGAAAGATATTGGTTACAGAAAATAAGAAAATGAAAAATGAAATAAGAATTAATTTTCTATTGACCATTTAGTTTTCACGATTGATCATATTTTGAATCTAAAAATATTCATTCCCGATCTATTCACAAGACAGGCATATGACGCCTATCCCCATCTATCGACCCGGGAAAAGAAGTAAGTGCCATTTTGGTTATTCTCGGTGGAGTTAGAATTTGCCAGGGTGGAGTTAGAATTTGCCAGGGTGGAGTTAGAATTTGCCAGGGTGGAGTTAGAATTTGCCAGGGTGGAGTTAGAATTTGCCAGGGTGGAGTTAGAATCCAAATTAGCATTAATATTTGAAAGGCTTTGTGAAAATAGAGATATAACTAAGAAAATACCGATCGAAAGGAGGGTTAAGTTATTAAATATATTCAGTTTGATGTAGTCTTTTTTTTTCATAATATCCATTCATATCATAAATAGATAAATTTTGTCTTGATAGTTTAATACTCTCGGAGTCTAAAATTCTAAAAGTATAAGAATCATAGAAATTATTTAAGAGATTATGAAAAATTATTTTGAAGGATATTATTGCAGAGATGACCTTCATTTACAAGTAATTAATAAGGATAGTAATCGGAAAATTCTAAATGCCCTAAGGGAAGCATATCCAATAGGTCTTTCTGTCGAGGAATTAAGCGAAGTTACTAAATTACCAATTAAGACCGTGTATGCTCAGAAAGCTGAACTTTATAGAGAATATTACATAAATCACGTCGAGGAAGAAAAGAAAAATCAAAGAGGTAGACCATCCAAGAGGCAAGATCCATTCATTTTTCGAAAGAGGGCAAGACTTGTTATTGAGGAACTATTTGGGGTTCATGATATCTATGAAGGCAATAAACCAGTCCCACTACCCCCAGGACACACCATTTATTCTGATGGATTTGCAGAAACTTTAAGCAAGCTGACATTGAAGGAGGAGAAGAATGAATTATTTATTACTCTTTTAGATTATGCAAGAAAGGTATTATCCAGAGCATACAATAACGAGGAGATTAAAGAGAAATGGGCTCCAAGCAATGAGGGAAATTACTGTTGTACACAATGTGGATTAAACCACGAAGCACGTGATTTTTTTCGAGCCATATTTTTGAACCTGATTGATGAATTTGAACAGAGCAAACATTTCATGGATTTTCTCAAGGTTCAAAACATGGTGACTCAGCACTCCTACGAAAAAATAGAGTCGATGATAAAATAATCCTCGTAAACTTTACCTCAAACGAATACTAAGTTGATGAATATTTAATGACATTTAAGTGAAGGACAAGACTATCGGATCCTTCCTTCGAAGAAATTGCTACCCTACCTTTGAAAATTTTTATCTATGCATCTAACAACTATTGGTCAAAAATTTTGTTTTGGTCAACATAGATGTAAATAAATTAATGAGGATGTGTGACTAATTTAAGCTATTAATTTCAAGAAGAGTTAATGTAGACTTAATGTCATCAAGTCGTCTTATCAGGAGGACTTTTCTTTGTAAATCCTCTTTATCATTTGCGTTAACCTTAACTATGATATCATAAACGCCATAAACACGATATGCCTTATCCACATATTCGAGATCTTTAATTTGTTCCATTACCTTTGCCTCACTTCCAAGAGTACAATTTGATCAAAACAAAGGCGTTATGTTTCATAGGGTATTCACCTTAGTTATTAAATAAAACTGTTGTCCTTTTGACAAAATAATTTATTTTCTCCGTGCAGTTATAGTATGAGTATGATCAACATACCACCTAATACTATCCTTAAAACTTGACCACCAATCCATAAAACCGTCACTACTTTCAGATTCGAAGAGCAGAAATCCATTATATTCAGTACCCCATGCATGGCTATATTCACCCATTAATTCAATTCCTTGTGGCAAACTCTTTTTCATCTCTCTCCATTGTTCATTAGCTTTTTTTGCTTCTTCAGGAGTCATAGTCTTGAATCTATAGAAAACTAGAAAGGTAGCACTCATATTTTTTAGTTATAGTATTAGATTTTAAGTTTTACTAATCCAGATTTAATTTTTTGATGAAAATTATGTCCGTTGTTCCGCCTCCTGATTTCTCGATATATTAGATTAGATTCACCGGGATCCAATTTTAAAACCGAACAAACATTTATGACCATTACTTATCTCGTAATAAGGATAACGAACAAAATTTGATCTTCGCGAGGACTTCGGGCTATCAATATACATTTTAATATTTACAAAGATCTATCAATTGTGCGGTAATGATTCATCAGAAGAATGGGTTATTGAATGGATTTGTCATAACGAAATAGAAGGATAAATGTCTGGTTATAAATCATTAATTCCAAATTTGAAGTAACAAGAATTACATTTGAATTTTTCCTTTCCAGGACTACTCGAAACTACATCTAATTGACCTTTTGTTCTACAGTTTGGGCATTTCCCATAAATCGTTTTTTTCGTAATATAGAGAACTGTAAAATCCAATATTAAGTTTTTTTAATTCTCCAGATGTATACGAAGCTCATTGTTTATATCGAAGTATCAATAAATTTTTTGATACTTATTTGAATTCAAATGCAATAAGATCAATAGGTGTTACGATTATAGCCATATTAACCACCATTGAAGGATTGCACTTTTAGTTGGCGGGCTAGGGTTCGTAGGTTTTGGAAGCACCTAATCTGTAGTTTCGTCTGAGGCAAATTCATCCGAAGCTGCAGACATTGCTCTCTGGGCATGATACCATTAATATTTGGAATTTTCATGATCATAATCGGAATCATAATCGGAATAACACACCTGATAGTTTCATATGGATTGCTGAAAGTCAAGGGATGAGTATGGACAATTACAATCATAATCACAATCATTGGAATAGTAATTCGGATTATCTCTGCCGTAAGCACAGGATTATTCACCTCGTCGCTTGCTTCTGGGCTCGCGACTCATATAACTGGAATCATCATATTCTATCTCCTCGGGCCACTTGTGAGAGATTATTTTAAGGGATAATTTTTTTCCACCTAGACCCTGAATAACTTGTTTGGAATCCAGGTGATGCTCAATGGGAAAAGCAGGCTTAGGTTATTTCCAAATTATTTTTTTAGTTGGAACAAGATGCTTCAAGCACTGATTCAAAATACAGTCATCCAAAACTTTCCTAGTTACGGAAAACAAAGTTCAGTGTTAATGAGTAAAATCCATAGTCCATTGGTATTATCTATTTCAACAAGTTTAGTTTGATTTTTAAAAATGAGGAAGTGATAACTAATTCATAAAATAAATTCAATAATACCTTGAGATGGCTTGAGATCCTCTCTAAGTCTTCGTGTTGGTAACAAGGCATAATCAGTATCCACCATCATTTTCAAGACTTCAAACGCTTCCATATGTGTTAAAATAGGATCAAGTCTAGTTTGAAATGCCCTATATTCTGCCAAGCCTTTCACTGAATTAGAGCTCAGAAAAAGCTTTGATTTTTGGGAACCATAAAGTTCAATCAATCTAATTTTTTCGAAAATAACATCAGAGATATCACTGAACATAACGGGTAAAAAATTCTTTGTGGATGGATTTTCATAGGCAAGTATATTGGGTGTAAATCGTGCTGCTTCAACCGTAGCTTCCGATACTGCCCTATGGTCGTGATGATTATCCTTTAATGGATGTGTATATACAACATCGGCCTGTGTCTTTCTGATAAAAAATTCAACTGAATTAATCAACTCTTTGGTCAAATACACTGCAGAATCTTCGTAGTTATCTATCCACAGCGCTTTTGCACCTATATATTTGGCAGAATTTATTATTTCATTCGAGCGTTTAACTACTGAGCCAGCACTTGATCCTCGGGTTACTATATACATAAAAACGTTCACTCCCATTCTGGCAGCCTTAAGTAACGATCCGCCACACCCGAGCTCAATGTCATCAGGATGTGCACCAATAGCCAAAATATTCAATCTCTTTTTATTCAATGCATTAACTCTGGGTTGTATCAAATATCTTGCTAATAAATATTACCAGAAATATTTATCTGAAGTGACCCGAGTAATTCATCAAATTACATGTAAGTAAATCAAAAATTTGACAAAATACTATTTATAGGTCCTGCAAAAGGATCATTTCTAAAATAGGCATAAAAAGGAATTGGTCTAGGCATCATTATCATTTCTGTATACTGTTTCCGGCGATACCGATCTGTAGGATGAAATTTGAGTGATATATCATATTTGCCGATAACAGGCAATTGATATATTTCCTTCTTGTCCACAACGCCCGAGACGTTTAATACAAACGTCTTAAGGGCTGAATTGGTTTTTAAATTTTCGGTATATTAGTAGTACCTTATTGCCCTATGAACGAAAAAGGATGCAGAACGATTACCAAATTATTTTATACCGCAGCATGATTTTCATTAAGTATGTCTTTTGATGTAGAAGAATTCTTACAGAAAAAATCAGTGGACCATTCGTTGAAAGGGCAAAAAATAATGATACATAGTTGTGCATCCATTACTCAGGCAAAAAAAGATGATCTGACTTTTTGTTATTATCCCGACGATATTGCCGTGGAACATATTTTAAAATCAGATGCAGGAGTCATATTATGTAACAACACTATTCGAGACTCAGTTAATCCAAAATCCGGTCAGCAGCTTGTATTTGTTTCAAATCCAAGACTAGAATTTGTTCAAATATTGGGTGAAATGATAAAAGATAAGAAAGTCAAGAACACGATTTCCCCTCTGTCATTTATTAACTCTTCTTCAGTGGTAGGACAGGACTGCATTATTGGAGAATATTCAGTTATTGGAAACAATTGTATTATTGGAAACAATTGTATTATTGGAAAAAAGGTCAGCCTGGAGCATTCTGTTATAGGCGACAATTGTGTGATACAGTCGGGTACCACAATAGGCGAGGATGGATTTGCATACGAGAGAACAGATTCTGGAAAACTAATACATTTCCCTCATTTAGGAAAAGTAATTATAGGAAATGATGTAGACATAGGAGCAAACTGTTCGATTGCAAGAGGTTCTATGTCAAATACAATTATTGGTGGTGGGTCAAAATTAGACGCTTTAGTTCATGTTGCACATAATGTCTCGATTGGAAGTAATTGTGAACTAACTGCAGGAACTATAATCGGTGGAAGTTCTTCAGTTGGTGATTATTCATGGCTAGGCTTGAATTCTACATTAAAAGACAATACCAAAATTGGGGATCATGTAATTGTAGGTGCAGGCGCACTTGTCATATCAAACGTTCCTGACGACGATATCGTAGCGGGAGTCCCGGCGAAATCAATTAAGCATAAAGTAAAAACAAATATGAAATTCTTAATGGCGGGTCAGAAAAATGAAGAAACCAGTAATTCAAAAATGGAATAAAAGAAAACAATCCAGTCGTGTCCGATTCTAATAACTTTTTTAATTATTATCTATCTCGCAAGTCAAAAATATCAATCTCAAGAATTAGGTCACCAGGTGCAAAGTAAACATCCAAAAATTCGACTCGGAGGGTAAGCACGTATCCAAAAAATGTGCATTTTCGTTCGACGTTTTATGTTACTATTAATTAACATTAACATCTCTAACTTTACGAAACTTATTTATAGAGTATATCGAATTCTACCCCTAGATCTGACGTAACCTAATCGAATTTTTAGCAAGATTTTACTCTAGAATACCGGGTTGTATATTTTCATTTAAGCAAGACGATACCATAAAACAAAAATGAAATAATTACGCTTAACAGACGAATGTTGTTAACTCAACAACAACAGTTGTGTATCCACATCACTGTTTGTTTGAGCCATTATCAATTGAATTTAAAACTTGATTGGCATTGGGCTTTAACTAGTTTACTTGACCTATCCATTAACGCTGCATTCTTTATTGGTTTTCAACTTGCAATTCTTATCATGTCTCCAGCTTCCATTATAGAAAATTTGCAAATGCAAAGAACTATCGGTATTCTTTTGAATTCGAGTGGTTCCGTTTTCAGGGTTGCCTTCTGAATTCCTATTGTTAATAGGCTCCAAAAATTTTCTCATAGCACATTTGAAATTTTGTCCAATAAATATTATTTGATTGAGTCAGACCATTTGTGCTTGATGATACAACACGGATTGATGGCTCCAATTACTACTCTACCATAATCGTTTGATTCAAATTGGATTCAACTATTAGGAAATAAAAAATCAGGTCTACTAATTATCAAGAAAAAGATATGTTTCTACGGTATGTTTAAGAATATCATAGATACATTAAAAATGACTAATGATTACATCGTTGATGTTAAACGCGTTATTATTATTTTCTATTTTGGTCATTGCTAGTTCATACCAATTTTCAACTTCAAACGCTTCAAGTGCGCAACTTGGAGACCCGAAATTCAACACCACCACCATATTTGGATGTGATAAATATGGAGAATCTTTTCACTGTGATCCTATTAAGAACGAATATGATGCTTTTGATATATCTAGTACCAGCAAAGAAGTTGCAAATATTACCCGAGAACCTACGTACATTCAGGGTATATCGGGGAATGCGATTACTTTTATTGACAGATACAGTGAGTACATAGAGATTCCTAAAAATGCGCGATATGATTTGACTAATTTTACAATATCTTTCTGGATGAAAGGTATCAATGGAAGTAATCAATTTGCAGCTCAGGGTCAGCTTCTTTCCCAGTCTAGTTTTGACAAAAAGAGCGGCTGGTTCTTTGATATAGACAAATCTCCTAACCAATCCGTTAGATTTGTTTTGACCGATAATTCAGGTAGGTTGACTTCTTCAAAAAATATCTTCGTTTCAAATTCAACCTACACTCAAATTGCTGCTACCTTTAATGGTTCATCCATCTCCATTTTTAAGAATGGTAATCCAGTTGAAGTAATCAATTATTCTGGAACTTATGAACCATCGACCGGGATTCCCGTTCATATCGGATCAGCCTCATATTGTAATTCGTGTGAACAATCTTCCGGTACAATCGATGACCTAATGATGTTTAATAAGTCTCTATCTTCCGATGAGGTCAAGCTCTTACATGCTATAAACTCTGGAAATTCAAAGACGGAAATCCACGATATCAGTAACTTAATTGGACATTGGACTTTTGATAATACCCTGAATGATACCTCAAAGTATGAAAATCCAGGCTTAATGTTTACCCCTCTGACTAGTTTAGCACAAGTACATGATGGAAGAATATTTATTTCAGAAAAAAATACAGGGAAAATCAAGATTTTCCGGGGAGATTCAGTTCTAGATAAACCATTCGTACAAATTAATGATTCTTATGTCGACTGGGAACAAGGTCTTTTGGGATTAGTAGCAGATCCGAATTTCGAGGAAAATCATTTAATATACCTCTATTATACCGCCAAACATGAGGATGGAAGTCCTTATAACAAAGTTGTTAGATTCACAGATTTGAACAATACAGGAACTAACGCCACTACCATCCTAGACAATATCCCAGCATCTCAGGGTTTTCATTCAGGTGGGGCAATGAGTTTTGGCCCCGACGAGAAATTATATATCGCTGTCGGTGATGCTACAGAACACATTTATGCGCAGTCGTTAGCTGTGCCGCTCGGTAAAATACTGCGCATTAATCCTGATGGCACTATTCCAAATGACAATCCGTTTCCTAATTCACCCATATATACCCTGGGACATCGAAATATGTATGGTCTTGCGTTTGATAACAAAGATAACCTAGGCATTGTTACCGAAAATGGGGATGCAGTGTATGATGAAGTAAATATCATAAAGCCCGGTGGAAATTATGGATTCCCAACTTTACAAGTTCCAAATATGGCTCCGCTTGTAGCAAATTCCACATTTGATATCAAACCAGTACGCAGTTTCTGGAAAACAATAGGTCCCACTCAGGCAATATTTTATCAAGGCGATCAATTTCCATCGATGAAAAACAAGTTTCTCTTTGGCACGTTTACTGGTGATATATATAGTATCCAAATTGATAAAGATACAGAGGACATAGTTTCTGAACAGCATAATCAAATAAATCATTACCCATTTGAACCTGTTATAGGTATCACTCAAGATGACTTCGGTGGTATTTATTATGGTTCCTATCACATTTACAAACTGGAATCGATATTGGGTAATGATGAAAATCAAGTATTATTTCCTATTAGATTTGAATCCCCCAGTAGTATTACAATTGATAAAGTACAGATAGGTGTCAATACATCTTTACTAGTAGATTTACAGATGAAAAACGATACCGGCAGTGATATTGCAAATTTCCACAATGTTACCATGCACCTACCAAAATCATTGTTATCCACGATTGGTAAAATAGATATTACCTTGTCACCTGGGGATGATTTATCATTGAAAAAGAAGATCTCATACTCTACTGAAACGACTCCTATATCTAACATTGTTAGTTTAGATTTTCCTTCAACAGTCAGTGGAAGCATAAGGATTTCAATTCATGGTGGTGAGAATAGGTAAAATTTAATTTTTTCTATTCTTTAACGATTTTCATCTGAAGTCTCACTGCATCCTGAGTTAATTGGACATCTTTTGTGTCTCAAATATTGGGCTATTGCAACAACTAAAGTTTCATCGATAAATAACAATATGAAAATACATTCGAGTACCCGAAGTGTTGATTACGACTTTCGAAATTTTCATAATATATAAAAAAAGTTATTCAATAACTAATGCTGCTGCTTGGTGGGCCTTAAACCCTAAGAGTGATAATAGATCAATTTATCAGAAAACAAAAACAGAAATAGATTGAACAAATATTATTTACGAGTTAAAACCATGTTATCATATTGAACGTATGCATCTTCAGCATACATAGCAATGTTACCTGCAAATAATTTAGATGACATGGATTTATCTATGAAATCTACTATCAACTTATTATCTACCCAAACCTTTATGTGATTGTTAACAGCCTCGATTTTCCAGTGTTGCCATTTATTCAATTTCAATGTCGGTACATCTTCGGTTACTAAAAATTTTTGGCCGTCAACCGGATCAGTGCAAGTATCACAATCTTTTTTCCCTAATTCAAATCCATCAGATCTAATCAAGAACCAATAGTAATGGAAAGTATCGGTATATCGGAAAATAAACCAACCTGCCTCCCATGAATTTGGTGGTGAATTTTGTCTTAATTGTTTAACAGTTTTCATATCGAACTCCACTACATAATTACAAAAGGAACCTGTAGATTTTACTAGCGCAGCTTCTGTCTGTGCTGCCGTTGTTACTGCTTTTGGATATAAATAAAACACACTCTTCAGTCCGCTTTTCTCAACCCCTGTTGATCCATATCCAGAGTAGACATTTTTCCACTTTCCATTAGGAGAAGTTTTCCCTTCTCCTAAATAATATCTGGAATCAAATCTATCACTAAGATTAGTATTACTGCACGTAGAGGAGGATGCTGATGCTGACATGGATGGGTTTCTAGGATTATCAGCTGGATTATTACCAGCATTAGTAATAAAAGGTTGGGAACTGCCAAAGGGTAATATAATCGGTGAGTTAAATTGAGCGAAGCTTAAAGGAGGTGAGATCACCATAGTTATTAGCCCAAAAATTATTAAAAGGGAGGAGCAATACAGGACAAGTTTTCCTGAATTCAATAGTATTTTGTCAAACAACCACAATTTGTTATAACATACTATTTATATGAAACTGCCGATTAGGAAGTATTTATTATCTGTATATTTCGTTTAATAATCCTTAATATCAAAGTCCAAGGTAACTATGAGACAGTATTATTTTATATAATTATCAACTTAGAAATGTAGTATCCATATAGATCTATAAATTCATCAGATCTAATTAACAACCATGATCCGTGAGATGTGAAATAACATTTCTATAAAGTAAATATCTTATTCATAAAGCTAAATATACCACTTGGGAATAACAGCTTTTTACGTCGATCCTATCAAATGACAACAATTTCGGGCCATAAAATCTGAGAAACAGGTAATGATAATTAGTTCATTTTTCTAAACTTAATAATTTACATTCTAAACACAAAAAACGGTAATATAATAAATCCCTATTGTTTGAATCTGTCAAAAAATATGAAAACTTCATAAAATTGTTACTATCATGAAAATTGTAAATATTTATCCAATTTGGTATGAATTTAAGAGGAAAAGGAAATTCATTTATGACGCTGTTTATATTTATTTTTTATATTAATTTAATATCACGGTATACATATTTTCCAGTTGTTGCGTCTGATAGTCATATTCATGGAATCGGATATGGAAACCAGGGATTGAGGCCTAGTTTGATTGTATCGTGTAATGATGGTATTCATTTTTTTAAAGACTTAAATTTAGAATTTGATACCCTATATAGCAATCATAATGATTACTGTGAGGTAAATGGATCATGGCAAAGGAGTTTTAATTCAATGGATGAATCAAATACTTTGTTAAGAAAGGATATGTCATTAAGTAGGTCCTAAATGAGGAAAATTATTTAATAATAAGTAAAGAAATCCAAGATGATGTTTGCAAAGATAAAGGCAACATTATTGTTTTGAGCGGAAAATGCACTATTAACTACCCAATTTAGTACATTACCAGCACTGGATAAAAAGTAGGCTCTACAATACCACCTAATGGCGAAAAATTCTTTTTTTTTCTTTGGGTCCTATATAAATTGCTCTTAAATTATTTCATCTTGTTTGCCCATTATGCAAGAATTCTTGTATTTGAACTAGAAATTCCTACGTAATTCTTATTACTAGATGAATCGGATTCATCTCTTTCACTTTTATGATCATTCTGGCTTGATCTAGCTAACGATTCAATACAGATGATCAAGATGCAATAAAATTGAACAAAATGATTTTTTGGCCAGGAAACCCACGATAGTATCTTAGTACAAATTCAATCTCTAATTATAGTATTATTTGAAAGGTGGTTGTTCAAAGAGGTTGCAGGGATGAAAATTGGATGAACGCTTGACCTAACTTCATTATTGATGATGTTGTTATTTGAAGATGAGAATATGGAAATACCCACTAGTTCATCTGATACAACGTTGTTAGACATTAACGATTTAGTTGTGTTGAGTGAGAACATCAACCCTGCATCACCATTCTCATGAACGATATTGTCTCTAAAAAAAATGGCATAGCAATCTTCTGAGGAACTGATTCCTACTCGTGTATTATTAAATGCTAGATTTCCCAATACTTCTATGTCGTGACTCGAAGTGTGTATATTAATTCCATATCGCATGTTAGAGAAAAATTCATTATCCTTCAGAGTCATGAACCCCACAGATTCTGAATAAAATCCATCCCACATATCATGAAAAGAATTATTTATTAATTTACTGCCATCTCCTCCCCTGGAGTAGACAACCCCATTGTATGGAAATTGGTTAAATCCCAAGAACGCAATTTCAGAGTTTGAAATGTTTAAGGTCCCTGAGGATCTGTCAACAAGAATGTATGGTCTAGGATTTGTTCCATCCACGTTTTGTTTGACTACATCAGCAGTGCCCGGATTCCAAGATGTAATTTTTACATTCTCAATGTCCATGCTTCCAAATACGGTAATGGAACTGAGTTGGTCATTCCCACCAACTAATTTTAACCAGCTAGTATCTAGGTTGTTTACAACAAAATTAGTTTCAGATTCAATTCTTAAGCTAACATTCAAAATCCATATTCCTGGAAACTCTGGTCTCAACAGATCGTCATTTCCTAATTGATCATACAGAGAGGAAATAGTCGTATCACAGAAAACTGTTACTAAATTTGATTTCGAATCATAATCGATACATTCTTCAGTGCCCTGAGCATTTCGAAAACCAATAACTTGTGAAGAGACCAAAACGAAAAATAATAGGCAAATGGGTAAATACCTCGGAACACAGTTGCAATGCATCTTAAAGATAGATATTATGCATACGTAATAAATAGATAATTTATACATTAAAATTTGGTAACAAATCTTTATTTACAAATTTCAAACCACGATATTGATGTAAGCCGAATGCACATCTATCCGATCCATAAGCCACTCAAAAACAAATACCTTAGTTTGGTGTCTAAGTATTGATCACAAAATTATTTTCGCTATCTCATTTAATGATTTCATTACATAAAATCATCACTAAGCAATCAATGATCTTGTAGGTTCATTCTAGTTCTTTAGCAATGTTAGAACCACAACACTAAGTAAGAACAGTACCCGGTCAGAACACAAGGAAGGGATTAATGTTTTCTAATTCATATTTTTATTACTCTCACGAAGTTGTTTAACATTCATGAAATGAATCCAACAAATTGAGCTACTGGGCGGTGTTGAGGCACACTACATATGGTGTGACCTCAATATCTTCCCCCTCCACATTTACCATCCAACTTTTATTCTGTAAATTGGGGATACTCTCTATTTCTTCGATCTCACCACTACCACCTTCGTCTTCTTTAACAATACTATATCCTCCACTCAATGGAATACCGTTATCATTACATTGCGCAACAGTTTGAATAACGGAGTCTCCCGAAGTAGTTCCCTGGAGCCCTGTTTTGACGTACATGTCTGATGTCAATGCAGTGGTGTTAAGTCCTGGAGGTCCCTGAGGTCCTGGAGGTCCAATTTCTCCCTGGGTTCCCTGAGGTCCTGGAGGTCCCTGAGGTCCAATTTCTCCCTGGGTTCCACGACTTTCGGAATATACAGTGGCATTGTCTGACTCAGAATCACTTTGTGTGGAAATTTCTGAAGAATTATTTGAGTAGTAACTGGCGTTGTTTAAGAAACTATTGTTAATAGCAGTTACGTTCTCCCCCAAAGCCAGCGGGATTAAAACCCTGTCCATATAATCAACAAATACAGGATTTTCCCTGACAATGTGACCCCAAAGACCTAGATGGATTACTTTGCCTTTTCCATATTCCATTTCATAAGTTGCTATTGTCGCATTAGCATATTTTTCCGGTAAACCGTAAGCTTGGTAATCAATTAATATTGTAGCATTTGGATTGGTGACATATTGTTCCTCGGTATGAGTGTAATTAAAGGGGTTGAATTTGAAATAGAGAGGGTCGAATGATGGAACGATTAGAAAGTTACTACCCATCCATTCGCTGTTCTCTACTAACCATCTTTCTGGAACACTGTTATTAGCAGACTTCCCATCATATTCCCAATTATGACCTTTAACCAGAGTTATTGTATTATTGGTTTTATCATAATCCACCTGTGCGTATAAAATATTCCCTTCAGTAAACAATATAGTACCCCCATTTTCAACAAATTTCTTCAAATTGTCATACTCAGGTTGACTGATGTACTCATTATGGAATAAGATCAAAACATCATATGCATTTTTGCCATCTTCCTGGAATATTTTTCCTTGATCTACATCCATATCTGTAAGATTTGTAACAATGGTATTGTTCCTTTTTGCCAGGTCATGAATCAAATAAAAATATTCGATATATGGTATATCATTATATTCGGGATGTAAATAGAATGGAAATGGGCCATCAGGGATCGGTCTGTCCTTTAACATATCAAGGTTTTCTGTCACAGTGGTATTGAGTCCATCATCAGCCCTATCAAACATCCCGGGACTATGCAAAGCGTAAAAATTGTAGAATGATCCATTTTGATATGCAGCATATGTAAACTTATTTTCAATCAGTGCAATTCGTTGAGTATCGTTATTTACACTGATTTGTTCAGTAGTGGAGATATTGGAAATGGTACTATTTACAGTCGCGTATATAGGACTGGCATCTACCACCATTACAGCAATGGCCATTACAATGGATACAGATATCAAGAGTAGTAGACTAACGGGTTTGAAGGTTGCAGAAATTAAATCATCAGATGAAATATGAATCAAAGGTTTATGATTTGCATTGTTGAAATACTTTAATTTAGATGGAGAAAAAGATTTTTTTAATGAATTAGATATCAAATGCTCTTTTTCATATCTCTTGTTTATTAAAGATTATTATTTTTATTCTTGTAGAAAATAATCAATTTTCGCGTACTCAGATGAATTAAGCCTAATTTTGTTACATTAAACAATGAATCATATCATAATATTGAAAGAATTCTTGAAATTGATAAATTATCCAAAACAACAGAAAAAAACGTAGACTTTTCCCATTACTTTCTTTACCTATCAGGAGGCACTATTAAAGTTATTGAAGAAATTTGACATAGTTCCGTTAATTGAAACTGAGAATAAAGACCGGACATCAAAGCTCAAAAGATATCTGCGATATTCAAGTACAAACAAGCAACTCTCATATTTTCCTCGGAAATCGTTTGAAAGATCCTATAGTTAAAGGATACCGGAATCGTCTACCGCTACTGGATCAACCTTAATAGGAAAAATACCTGGAATATGTTTTTGAATTTATTTATAAAAGTGTTCACATTATTTACCGCAAATCAAATTACAATTCAACAAATGGTTGTTATTCTTCAAAAAAATATTATGTCACAGGTTGTAAACCAAATAAGCAAGAAATAAATCAAGGTTTAGTAGTCGTGATGAGTATTAATCTTCAATAAAAGGTAATTGTTATGACCCCATTCGTTCAAATTGGTATGAATATTATTTTACGGCATTTCAAAAAACTAATGAAAAAAAAATAGACACTTGAATCTTCTTGATTAGACTGTAGAATGCAATTGGCTAGTGCCGGAAACTAAGAATGCCAGTCATCATCAAGGTGATCCATCCCAAACCTAAAGTATGAAATGACCAGACACCATTTTAGAAACCGACATGGTGTACATAGAAAAATAAATACAAAATAAGGGACATTGTGCAAAACAATTGATAAAGGTTTTAATGGAAATAATAGAAAGGTAATACTAATAATGAAACCAATATCAATGATAGTTTTAGCTTTGTATTTTCTATCTTTCGTCTTATCAATATCCATATTATCAAATACGATTATAGCATTGGCCGTTCCTTCGGATGAAGATACAGTTATTTTGAAAACATGGGTCCTGCCAATACCTGCATACGAAAATAATAGTCTTTTTGGGATTTCGTCTTCATTTAGTGGTAGTGAAGTATATTTCATAGAAAGTAACTCGAATAAGATTGGTAGATTGGTACCTACTACAAATACAATTACTGAATGGACCATTCCTACCAATGCAAGCTTGCCCACATCTATCACCGTCGATGTATCTACAGGAAATGTATATTTCATAGAAAGTAACTCGAATAAGATTGGTAGATTGGTACCTACTACAAATACAATTACTGAATGGACCATTCCTACCAATGCAAGCTTGCCCACATCTATCACCGTCGATGTATCTACAGGAAATGTATATTTCATAGAAAGTAACTCGAATAAGATTGGTAGATTGGTACCTACTACAAATACAATTACTGAATGGACCATTCCTACCAATGCAAGCTTGCCCACATCTATTGAATTTGACCCGTCTACAGGAAATGTATATTTCATAGAAAGTAACTCGAATAAGATTGGTAGATTGGTACCTACTACAAATACAATTACTGAATGGACCATTCCTACCAATGCAAATGAGAGCAAGTTGATAGAATTGGCTCTAGGATTTGGAGCAAATGAAGTATATTTCATAGAAAGTAACTCGAATAAGATTGGTAGATTGGTACCTACTACAAATACAATTACTGAATGGACCATTCCTACCAATGCAAGCTTGCCCACATCTATTGAATTTGACCCGTCTACAGGAAATGTATATTTCATAGAAAGTAACTCGAATAAGATTGGTAGATTGGTACCATTAAATACAGATTACACAAATTGGACCCTAGATAAACATCCTGCTATTATCGATGTAGATTCATCAGGAAATATTCATTACCTAGATGAAACATTGGAAATACTAGGCAGAATGAGTTAAAAATGGTAAGATCCATTTTCCCAGTCAACAAGCACAAATCAAGCACATTTTGTTTATTAGTAATTTCGATAATACTAATATTATATTCTAATAATGAAACATCAGGTCAAACAATAGATAAGATTACACCAGAGTCATATACCGTAAAAAATTCAAGTATGGTTGTAAGCCCTGACTTTAATTTTAAGATAACAAAGACTTTTCAAACTGAATCCGACAGTCATTTTACTCAACCCATATCATATAATCAATCCGAAGGGTCAAGTAATTTAGTACCGTTTGCCATTTCAAACAGTACTATAACCATTACTTCGGATATATTAGAAGGAGAAGGCGATATGACTAAGATCAGTACTACAGTTTTAGAACCATCCAGTAATTAGAAAAGTATTTCATCAACCTATTTGATTAATTCATTCTTCATGATCTCGAGGATCTTTTCAGCAACGTTTTCACCATACGGATTCTTGAATATTTTTGCACCAATCATCATTTTTACTACCTCATTTAAATTATCTTCCCTATCAGGAGGAAACAAAATATTCGACCTAAGTAAAATAGTTTCCCATCTTGCAGATGTATGTCTCAAGGTAATACAAGGCTTTTTTATTGTAATTGCTTCCTCTTGAATACCCCCTGAATCGGTTAGTATCAATTTGGATTTCAACATCAAGGAAAGGAAATCCATGTATCCAAGAGGATCTATCAATGTTACATTTGATGGAACACCAATATTGAAATTTTGTAAATTTTTCTTTGTTCTCGGATGAACTGGGAATATAACAGGATAATCAGTGGACGCAATATGGTTCATTAATAATTTAAGATTTTGAGGGTTATCCACATTTTCCGGCCTATGTAACGTCAATAATAGAAATTCTTGTGGGATAGACTCAGGAAGTTCCCTTGATATTGCAATTTTTGACAAATCCTTGCAAACATCTACTATCAGATTCCCGGTGGTGAATATCTTACCACTTATGTTTTCATACGACAAAACAGTGGTGCAAAAGCTAGAGGGAGAAAAAAGATATCCAGACATTTCATCTATTTGAATCCTTAGTGGTTCCTCTGGAACATGCATGTCAAAATCTCTAACTCCAGCTTCAACATGGATAATCTTACTACCAAGCTCCCTACCTGCTAATGCCGCAGCCATACTTGAGTTTGTATCCCCATACACCACTACATAGTCCGGATTAATGTTTTTCAATACAGGTAACATTTTCGTCTTAATGGTGGTGATATCAGATGAATTTGACTGAAGATCATAGTCAGGTTTAACTCTCAATTCATCAATGAAAATGTCACTCATATTTGGTGAAAAGTGTTGTCCGGTGTAAATAAATTTATGGTCAAAGTTATTATTTAATAGTGGAACCAAGTATGCCAACTTTATTATTTCAGGTCTAGTCCCTGCAATAGTAACTAATTTCACTTTAGTTGTAGGTTAAAAGTTTTATAAAAATTTATCTTTATTAGAAAATAGGGTTTGTCATTTTTTTGTGGTAAACCCATGTTGTGTTTTAGTGTTCCCCCATGATTTTACCCCAAATGCTTTGATAAATATAACAAATACATATAACACAAACACGTTATATATTGGCAAGAATATCAGATATTTTATTCCCCCCTTCCCATATTGTCTTAATATAGCCAAAGATTGAATAGCATAAAGCCCTACAGTAATAATTATCCACTGTTCAACAGTGATTGAAGCATAATAGTATGGGAAATAACCAAAAATAATATTGTAGATGCACCCAAATCCAACTATAACAATCAATACTAGACTCAGAAATATCACTATTGGACTAGCCCAATATAACAATCCGATAATATCAAATGGTTCAGTTACTCTTACCCTTAAGAGGTTCAAGAAGCCCTTTGCCCACCTCGCCCTCTGTCTAAACATAATTTCTAGACTGGGAGGCTTTTCGTCATAATTTATGCTATTTGGAGCAAAAACTATTCTCTCCTTCTTTTTTAAAAGTCTAGATGTAAGTTCATAATCATCCACCAAATGGTTTGAAAACCCGCCAACCTTTGATAAAGTATCTTTTCGGATAATATACCCTGTACCACCTAGGCCCCCTCGTTGATCAATCACAGTTCTCGCAGTCATATACGGCGTAGACCACAAATCTCCTTCGAGTGAGAGCAACCGCGTTATAAAGCTGTAATTTCTGTTGCTAGGTACATATCTACCCTGAACTGCTGCATAATTGTCCAACAATGGGATAGCTAATTCCACAAAGGTATCAGATAGAATTCCATCTGCGTCTAAAACCAGAATAAAATCACCATTAGCCTTTTCAACTCCATAATTCAAAGCTATCCCTTTCCCTGCTGCCTCCGTTTTGTAATCAATAGCTGTTACACGAGGATCTGACACTTTAGCTTCTTCAACAGTCCGGTCATTACAATTGTGACAAATAACAATGACTTCAATATTTTTATGAGTTTGTTTTAGGCAAGCCGTTACTGTTTTCCTTATAACACTGTCCTCATTTCTTGCGGCAATTATGATACTGCACAATTTGTTTCCCTGTTTCAATTTATCACTTTGTAAATAATTATCATTTTGCCATTTCTTGATTTTCTCATATTTTAGAACGTGTATGGAGGTGATCAGTATAGCCAAGAAGGTATACAATAGTACGATTATCAACGCCGGAAGTGTAATAAAATAAATATTAACTTCATAGTCCACTAACAGTTCTTGTCCTGTTATGAAGTAATAGAATATCGTACAAATAGAAATAATCCATAAAAATAAGATAACACCAAAAAATACCTTCCATTTAGTTTCCATACTTGTGAATTTCAAATTGCATTTCACCGTTTAAATAAATCTTGAATCATTTTAGTTACTTTGAACAAAGATTCATCTTTGCTGACTACCATGGTTTTATTTACAATGGTAGAATGTAAATCGGTATCAGTTGCAACAACAGAAAGGTTTGTTTTTGGTGGGAGAACATTAATCAATGCTTTATATTCATTATTCATTTGCTTTGCTAAGTATGTACTCTTTGTATGATTGCCAAAAGTATACAACAATTGTTTATAAATAATGGGCTGATCATTTTCTATTCTAATCTTTACTAAATTTTTGCCTTCCGATAAGGAATTTGTAAGAATTGAGATATTTGAGTTGTTGTTATTTGTAGCGCTATAAATGCTAGTGTTGCAACATTGTTCAGCCCCTGACGAAATCGAGGAGGGCAACGGAACTGATATCCATTGAGAGTAAGAAATGTTAAAAACATTAAGATCGAGTAGAATTATGATTAAGAGAATTCCACACACCCACCTTAACATTGCGTTCTTATAATTACGATAGTATCTATATCTGTATTGCATTTGAAAACCTTCTTCTAAATAATTATAGCTAGGGTGAGATTTTTGCTCAAACATCGTTGTTTAATTTCTCTTTTCAGTTCAATTATTGGAAATATTTTTTTAATAAAGTCTGTCGGAGATTTGCATTGTCCCGCCATTCTGCACAAAATTCGAATTCGAGGGATAAATAGATGGACGATTCTTTACTATTAAAGCATCCCAAACCTGAATGAATCAATTAATTGGGTTATAGTAAAACTCATCAAGTTTGCCTACGAGATTTGGATTATTACTATTCAAATAAAATTTAAATATTCGAATTGTATTATTATATACAATCATATTTGAACACTTTCAAATATGATTAGTAGGTATTTCATGCCCTTCGAGAAGTTATGCAAACCTAACTTCTCGTGGGTCTACATATCCATCTACTCACTCACATCTATATCCGAATATAAACAAAATCCTACCAGGTAAGGGATTTAAAGTTCATACTTTTGGAAAATAAGGATGATATTCAGGTAAATAATCATGAGTGGATAATCACATGTCTGATTATAAAACAAGGGTTAAAGTTGATTGGGCAAAATGTCTGTGATTATTATTAGTGCTATTCTACAGAATGTCCGACAACGGAATTATCTTTCATATCTACGCAACAAGGGCATTTTTGTTTAACACAGACATTTGTTACTTCATGTTTGCATATAGGACACAAGCATTTTTGAAGCTCGATTGCGCCCAATTTCCTTTTCCTATCAGTTTTCAAAATCAAGTATACCCAAATTATGAATAGGAACAATGCAACAGCAAAGAAAACAAATGAGACTCTCACATTTGCCCTCAGTGCCACTAGCAATATCCCAAATAGCGCAAAGCCAATTCCACTCCAGAAAGGCCAGATCGGATAATTTTTGTTCAGATTGTATTATTTGAAATCTCACTCTTTTATTTATTCCCTTTTAGTTAGAACAATAGAGAAAGATGAACCTGAAGTGACATAATTCTGCTTTGATTGGTAATTCCCTGAAGCTTTTAGTAATTTAAATATTAGAAGATCAAATTTATTTCATTGAACAAAACCAATTGGAAGATAATTCCTTTAAACTTGCTCTTCTTCTTAATAATCTTTATGATTACTAGTCAGAATGGCGGAGTTTCGGCTCAAGAAGACCAATCGAATAGTAATAATAATAGTAATAGTAATAGTAATAATTTCAGAACAATCCCTACCAATATTTCTGGAATTACATGCGATAAGGTTGAACATCTAGTTTATCACAACCATACGAAATTAGTTATAAATATACAAAACGAAACTCACAATATCCCTGCTGGAATTGGCATTATCCCAAATGATTGCATATTTTGGCTGCATACCCATGATGATTCAGGCATTATTCACATCGAATCACCAGTTAAAACTTCATTCACTCTTGATCAGTTTTTGAAAGTGTGGGATAGCTTTGATAACTCGTCTTTCATTGAAAATATTTCAAAAAATGATATCGGAGCAAACGTTTCAATGATTTCAGAAAACAGCTCCCAAAGTAGGTTAGATAATTACAAGGATATAGTTTTGGAAGATAATGCTATCATTACCATAGACATTGCTAACAAATCAAATGATTGATTCCTAGAAATAGGAATTGGTCACCACATTTATCTAGTTAAGAAGAAAAGTTTTCAATAGTCTTTGGTATATTTGATGCTGTCAATCTCATCGTCTCCTGTTTTTTTCAGCTTGACCACAATAGTTCCACTGGCTTTATTGAAAATCCTCTGTCTCCTCTTACTTGAAAAAATAAGTCCTAGTATAATATCAATTGGCAATAGGAAAGATTTTCCGAACACCTCGATAGCAACGTTTACAATATTTGGTCTTTCGCCATACAAATTTGTAGTCTTAATGTGAACGACCCTTTTTCCAATCGTTTGTCCACCTAAAAATTCTAGGATTATCCAATAAAGAAAGAATACTGAGCTAGCAGCAATATACTCATATGGCTGTTTGATACCTACCCCATTCTCACCATCAATGTAAATTCCCCAAAATGGAAAAGAGTATTCTGCTGAAAAGATGAAAAATAGGATGTTTATTATTATTGATACTATAACAAAGTCAATGAGCCAAGCTACGAACCTATCTTCCCATTTTGCCAAAACGATTTCCCTCGAATATTTCTTTTCAGATTTATTTGAGTTAGAATCTCTGTCCTTGTTATCACTCATACACATGAAGAACTAAAAGTAAATTATAAAAAGTTATATATTTGAATTGACCTCGAGGCAGTCCCGATTTTTAAGCACCATAAAGTTAGAATTGGTTGAATTTACCACCACTACCACATTATTGTATCCAAATGATAGTATAATTGAATAACAATATTACCCTACTATTTCAAATAAACGAACTAGTAGTTATCATTAATGAATTCGCGTGCTGAAAACCACAAAATAAATCCTGTGAGGATTCAATGTGTCGACATCGACTAACTACCAAGATCTCATTCACCATGAAACATCATTTGATGCTATTAAACAATAAATTAAAAATGATTAGATATGTCAGGATTTTAAACTACAAGTCTTGTGATTCAGGTATATCAAAAATAAAGATTCTACCATGTACATTTGCATCGCTCTTTAATGCTTCGATAATTGTGTTTACTTTTGAATCAGATACGACGGTCTCGATTCTGGTGCGACGAGCAAATTCAGGGGTATATTTTTCTCCAGTTTTATAACCTTGTACAATTCTTTCGGTAGACTCCCTATCAAGATGACCCTGCCCCATGATATCAAAGTATGTAATACCATCTACTTGGTTGTCGACTAGGATCTGTTTAACTGCATTAAAACTATTCTCCTTAATGTAAATGATCAACCCTTTCATGATTATGTTTTGAGTCTGATTTATATAAATATAAGCGTTGGAAATCCTTTTATTAATTATTCATACACGGGTTTATTTTATAACAAATAAGTCACAATAGAACTTTTGAAGTGTTGGTATCTATGTGTTTAATTTCCTATTATGTTTAAGGCACGATCAAGCACAATTTTGATATTATCAATCTCGCGTTACGCGCCAAGATAATATCCGTTTTTAAAGCCCCTTTAAATGACCCATCTAGTAAAGAACTGTAACTAATAATATCTTTTGAAAAGGGTATAATTCAAAATATGTATTTTGAGTTAATTGTACTATCATCATTTGGTCATTGTTGACAAATGAATTTTTGTCAATTTTTGATAAGAAACTCTATCGTATTGTCATTGGTCTTGCTCTTCCAATTTGTCCCTTAATCGTTTCTCCTCTTATTCATCTTCTCCTTTTAATACCTCTACATTTTGTTCGGTTTCCAAACTCCGCTCACAATTAACATGATCGTGTTAAGCCTCTAATTAGTCGAGTCTAATTTAATCAAGGCACTATAGTTAAGGAACTCAATAGATCGGTTTGGTCTTTGCCATTCTTTGTTTATGAAATACATTATTGACTTATATTACAGTCAAATAATGCTAGCATGGATGCAGAACAGCCATTCCTCCCAATCTGCAAAAGTAAACAAAACCAAGTTAATTGGACTCATTTTAGGTCCAGCTTTGTTCTTCATTCTTCTTGTTATTCCTGCCCCAGAAGGTTTACCATATCAAGGTAAACTAATGGCTGGTATAACACTTTGGCTCGTTATTTGGTGGGTCACTGAAGCTGTTAGTATTTATGCAACTGCTCTATTACCTCTGGCCCTGTTTCCTATAACAGGAGTCTTATCACTACGAGTCGTAGGAGCAGAATACATGAGCCCAATAATTATTCTTCTATTGGGGATGTTTCTGGTCGTTCTTGCAGTAGAAAAATCCGGTTTACAGCGAAAAATTGCATTTGCGATTATCAGCATTTTCGGATATTCACCCAAGAGAATAATGCTTGGTTTTATGATCTGTACCGCTTTAATTTCCACGGTTATTATGAGCACTACGGTAGCTATTTGATTATTCCGATGGTTTTCGCCACTTTAACATTGCTTTCTGAAAACGGTATTAAATTTAGTACAAAGTTTAAAGTCACGCTTTTACTAGGGGTTGCATTCTCCTCTTCAATTGGGAGTATTACAACCCTCATTGCATCTCCTCCTAATCTGATGTATGCGGAAATTGTAAACGAGCTATTTGACAAAACTATTACATTCGGTACCTGGTCTGCAGTAGCTGCCCCTCTAGCATTTACAATGTTAATGATATCTATACTATACTTCACAAGTCAAGTTAGAAAGGAGCAAATGGATGAAACGCTCGTCAAGAAGATAATTGTCGCTGAAAAAGAAAAGTTAGGGAAAATGACAAGCGAACAGAAGGCTTCATTAATCATTTTGCTATTAGTTTTAATCTTAATGTTCGCAGCTCCGTATTGGGCTGGTGATGATTCATATGTTGAAACTGCAGTTATTGCAATTTTTGGCGGTGTATCATTATTTGTGATACCAAAAAATAGAACTGAAAGGTTTTTGAACTGGTCAGATGTGCAAAAAGTCCCGCTAGGTGTTTTATTTATTCTGGGTGCAGGAATTTCCCTGTCATTGGCGTTTACAACATCGGGCCTTGCTGACTATCTGGGGACCAAATTATCAGTATTAAGTATTCTGCCCTTCCCTGTAATAGTAGTTCTTATTGTTTCGATTACAATGATTATAGGCAATACTATGTCAAATACAGCAACGGCAGCTATATTCATACCCGTAGTCGCAAGCATGGCAGCATTGAATCATTGGCCTCCATTACCATTTCTTGCTGCGATTACGTTATCTAGTTCCCTCGCATTCCTACTACCAATGGGTACTCCTCCTAATGCACTAGTTTATGAACAAGGCAAAATACAAGTCAAAGATATGATCAAGAATGGAATTGTACTCACCATTTTTGGAATTATTATGATTTCGGTATTTACAATCTTCCTATACCCTTTGCTCTTGCCAGAGACGTCATAATGAATTTAACAAAAGGAAAAAGCAATTAAAAATAAGAGAATAAGTAAAAAAATATAGCAGTATGATTACGATACCCACATGACTGCGGATATTCTATTATTATATTATCTTGGATGTTCCGAATCCCACACTTGTAGTATTTTAGTTTCTTGCTCTAGTGTTTCTTTATAACCGTCTCTTATTAGATTTCTAACCGTGGTTCTTGAGAAATCAAAAGTTTTATTCGATATCGTATGAGTGTCGTTTTTGCGTTCTATTCTAATTACTTGTTCAACCGAAACCATATGTTCAATCAGATCAGCGTATTTTAAATTCTTCCCAGTGCTAAAGTTTCTCGTATCGGCTTGCCGCTTTAGGATGTTATCTATTAAAGACCGTTTAACATTGTTTTCTTCGGCTAGTTGAATGAGGCTATTAGCAATGTTAACATAATCGTTGAGCATTAATGCCATCCTTTCATCAAAGAGGGTTCTATCATGATACGTTAAGTCATTTTTTCTGTCCACAAGAGCGTCATGATCAGCAGGTAAGGTGTCTTGCTTAATTGGATGTACATTAACAATGAAAGCGCGTAGAGGAGGTACTTCAGATTTTCTAACGGAAGCCCAATACCTGCGGTGTTCAATTGCGGCCTCCCTAAGCGGAGTATTTGCAATAATGCCACCGTCCCAAAAATAACGAACTTTCTTTGTTGCCGGGTTATTTAACTCATCACTCTGCTTTTCGATTCCGCTTTTAGTTCGATGACTGCCATAGGTATCTTCTACCTGTAATTTAGTATACTCGTAATTAACAGGTACTGAACCACTCGCAAGAACAAAGTCAACTTCTATCCCATCATTATGACTTATTACATACTCGTATCCTCCCTCTTCATTAGGTCCCCTTGCATATTCAGGACCGTAACGACCATATTCAGTTTTCCGACTACCGTCCTCCTTTTCGTAACTATCAAATACAACAGTGCTTCCTTCCTGTACGTCGACGCTCACCAAAAGTAGCCTCGGTTCGTTATTTTGGTAACTGGTTGCTATCGGAAACTTTGCAAATTTCTCAAGACTCTTTTTTAACGGTTCGTTGCTATAAAGATACTGTGAATTCACAGGATCCAAAAACCGCTTATCTTCCAACATTGTAGAAAGGGTAAATACATTTGGTACTCCTCTAAACATGAACTGCTTAGTGTCATAATATCTTCTGGCCGATTCACTCGATGCCAAATCTTTATTAAAATATTGCCAATAATTCCACCATTCATTAAAACTTGGAATTGTATCCATTATGGATTCCGTCGCCATATATTCCCAGAATTCAATCAGCCGATCCGCCGACCCTTGCCAGCTCTTGTTTTCTTTTACGTAACTGACTAGTACGGCTGCATTCATTGCGCCTATAGAGGTACCGGCTACAATATGGAATATCGGTTTTCCTTTCCTACCCAATTTTACATCCCTTTCGGATAGCAACTCGTAAGTGGCTTTGTAAACGCCAGCCTCATAAGCTCCTAAAGATCCCCCTCCCTGGAATATCAATGCCCTTTGAAAGTGACTTGTTGTATTCAATCTTTTAACATTGCAAATGGAAAATGGCTCCTTTTAAAACTTTCATATCTTTTCTAGATATTTGAATGACCCTCCGTCGAAAATGTGTCCTAACCTGGATCCGCCGTTATCGTAGACGGCACGAGTTGAGAAATGATACCGATACTTATCCTTAAACAGTATTGGTAGACTTTTCTTGGTGGTCTTAGTATGATCTATATATTCGCTGATAATCAGTTCTTCTCATTCCCGAATTTAGTCTAGTATGTTATTGTAGGAATTATGGCTTCTAGAGACAAAAGTATTAATGATAGTGCAAAAACGCAAGACTAACCTTTTATCCTATGACATATATAGTTTAGACTCCAGTTGATCACAACAAATTTCCTAAAATCGTTAATCATTTTTTCTATGACTATTGCCTATCTAGTAGATGTGGTAGATGTGAACATAAACAGCTCAAAAGAATATTACATGATAACTTCTGAGGAGATATACAACTTGTTTGAGAACCTTACTCCTAATAATTTAGGATCTAATGACTTTACCAATCAAGACCATGATGATTTACTTAAGGAAACTAGCAATATTTCAGATCTTCTTTACTAATAATATGTATCTAGAAAGCATCTGATTTAAAAGAAATTTTTAGACTATGGCCAAGCCTAGTCCACTTTTTGAAAACAATTAGTCCAATATGATGTGTTTATAGGCCCTATTAACTGAACGACTAACCTTTAGTTTGAGGTTGCTCATGTGCTAGAATGATTGTCAAAAGGAACAGAACGCTTGTACTGAATATGGAATTTAGTCTTTTTTTGTACCTTCTTGGGTTGTCGATTAGAATCGATGCCAAAGCATTGTCATACTCAAACAAAGTCAAGAGAAGTCACATTGAGAGTTGGAAGTAGATTCAAAAGTAGAATTCACAATAGAAATGATCAATAAAAAGAAGGATTTCAGAATGCATTGTCTATGAAACTCGTCAAGAATAGCACAACTAATCTTGTTATTGGTATCAATTGAGCCTGAAAATAGGCAAATTCTAATACTATCAATATTCAAGGAGAGATATTCTAGTAGGAGAGAGGTTCATTGAAAGTATAATATTTCAAGAGCGGGTGGTAGTTGGTACCAAAAGCCTGTAAATTTTGACACCTTGATCATTACATTTATCCTCTGATGACAAGAATCTTATAGAAAGAGCGATGTAGGACAGACAGGGTAGGACAGTAATTTTCGGCATTTACCTCCCTGGCAAGTTAACGCATTGTAAATTAAGAAATGTAATCAAA
The DNA here is from genome assembly GCA_963759575.1 of uncultured Nitrososphaeraceae archaeon. GTDB lineage: Archaea > Thermoproteota > Nitrososphaeria > Nitrososphaerales > Nitrososphaeraceae > Nitrosocosmicus. The sequence goes on from CAVWZU010000002.1 coordinate 901,988, forward strand.
TGCTTGAATCTGTTTTTGATTACCATAACTGTGAAATAAAGATGCTTAACTGAACAAGGCCTTTGAAGGAGAGTAATAAGGACTATAATCCTCTACATATTCATTTGATCACTCCTTACCAATGGATTCTAAATCGACAGTCTTGATAACAGAGATGCTGTTTGAGCCTTGGTTAGCAACGTAAATGTTATTGTTGCTTGGATTAAACTCTAGATCTATAGAACCAAATCCAACACCCACGGTTTCTACAACAGAGTTGGTCGAGCTGTCTATAACAGAGATATCAATTAAACCAAAGTTGATCACATACATGTTATTGTTGCTTGGATTAAACTCTAGAGCCCGTGGACTATTTCCAACATTCACAGTTGTATTTACAGTATTGGTTAAACTGTCTATAACAGAGATGCTGTTTGAGCCTTGGTTAGCAACGTAAATGTTATTGTTGCTTGGATTAAACTCTAGCGCCATTGGACGGATTCCAACATTCACAGTTGCCACAACAGAGTCTGCCCAGGTCAATTCTAATCCTGAAACTCCTGAACAGGCGTAAGAAAATCCCATAATTACTAATAGTATGCTGAAAAAATGGCGCCTAGGCTCTATTAAAATGATTTGACTCAAAACGCTACTTACAGATATGAATTTATTATACTTTTTGAATTTACAGTCGGATAAAAAATTAATTTTAGCAAACGAAAGTGTTACGTCTAAAAAAATGTTATGGGGTTATATCCAAGCATCTTACCTCAGCTTGAACAGTTACCGAATTTGCTTCTGGAGGAAGAGTGGCGTACCCTGTTATTTTCCATTCGTCGGTACCAACTGCCTCTGAAGCAATTGCAGCTATATTTTCATTACCTCCCCTCACAAAGAATCCCCCTCCTGTCGCTAAATCGCCAGGATCACATTTTGCAGCAGAAACTGCAGCTTGCAAATTATCTAGATTTGATTCTTAGGGTCCTTTAACTGAATAAACTCCAGATATAGTTGCATTGCTTACACCTTGTCCACTTGCAGTCGCATTTTCTACATTACCATTTACCGCTTGATCAATTTCTCCAACTGTGGTTTGAGCATGTACAGATTGTGATATCGGTATTAAAAACACAGCAATTGTAATCAGCAAAAATATTGTATTTAGTTTCAATGAATTAACAATACCGTACTCTTATATTAACATTTTATGTTAGATAAGAATAATATCATAATATCAGATCCGCTAGTATGGTATCTATTTGATTCATTATCGTAGTTTGGAATTACGTCCATTGCCAAAATACATTGTACCCTTTTACAATAATCAAGTGTGTTGTATATTTTCTATTGTTTAAACTTATTTGAATGTATCAAATGAATTTTTAGCTTTCTTAATAGTTTTTAGGTTTTTAGATTATTTTGATGTGTTTAAATTTATTTCAATGAAGAAGAGCCGTCTGTTATCTGCGATTAGAAATCGTTTTTATTAATAGTAATTTAATCGATAAGGGAAACATTCTACTAATTACTTTTGCTTATCCTATCAAAAACTAATTCTACTTATTTGAGCAGGGATATAACTAGATATTCAGTTCCTAAGCTAGTAAATCAATTATATGTTCTTGGCATTCAATACCAATAATACATTACATTGAAAAAATCTAATACAAAATGCAATAATATGAGATCATGTCAGAATCAAACTTATACTCTGATCGATAAATTCATGGAAGTTGCTGAAAAGTATGCTACAGAATATGGCAATCCATCGTAAAAAAAACAACTTCATATAACCCTAAAGCAAAGGTCTTCTTATATATTCGGGATGGTTTTAATAAATCGATGTCAAATTATCATAAAAAACAATTGAAACCAAATATTAGCAATACTACCATCTTGTTATTTTTGGGACTGGGATTGGGATTTGTATTTCTTATGGTCATGAACGGGGCACCTATGGATGTATTTGCCCAAGCCACTGTTTCTGACCAACACAATAAAACTCAATTAGCATCTCTCAATAATACGTTGTTTGTGACAGGCTCTGCAACGGAAAAAGTAAATACCGATTTGGTAATTATCTCGATTGGAGTACAATCAACAAATATATCGGCCACTGATGCTTTAATTTCAAACTCGAAAATAGCAAATAAAATAATCACTAGTTTAAGAGATAATGGCGTCAAAGAAAATGAGATCAGAACGTCTCAATATACAATTCAACCCAATTACAATTTTACAGAATCAGGAAATAGTGTAAAAACGGGGTTTACTGTATCTAACATACTGACAGTTCAAAGTCCGAACTTTGATAATATTTCATCTTGGATTGATTCTTCGGTTACTGCAGGAGCTAATACCATCAATGGGGTGGATTTTAAAGTTTCTGACAAGTCACTAGAGAGCGTTAAAAATACACTAATAGGACAAGCCATTATTAACGCCAAACAAAATGCAGATATAGCCTCATCGGCAATAGGGTCTACAATCGTGGGTATCAAATCAATATCCGTCAATACAGGTGAATCCAACCCCATACCTTTTAGCGATCAAATGATGCAAAGATCATTTGCTTCTGGAGCTTCATCAACTCCAATACTCCCAGGAGAACAAGAGGTTTCTGTGACTGTGCAAGTGACCTACCTGCTTAACTAGCTAATAAAAAAATTCTATTTTCTTTGTCCATAAAGTTAAGGTCTAGCAAACCGTTGTACATACGCAAACGAAATCGTTGTAGTGTAAGATGGTTCAGCTTTCTTGCAAGAATAAATTCCTTGACATAAGTACGATTTTTTGATAGAATACCTGGTGGTATGGGCACGAATACTTGTCAAACTGCTGTAATCCCTCAAGGATCAATACGCTACTTATCTAGAACCTCAGAGTATTACTTTGATTCGTGATCTTCAATCGTTTCTGGCGCTCCCTACTTAGGTGATACAGCTTACGGTCCTAATCCCTTTAACATTGATGTTGGTCAAACGATAAAATGGACAAATGATGATACAGCTTTTCACACAGTAACATCTGGCATCGTTGGGTCAGGTGATGTTGGAAAAGTATTTGATTCAAGATTAACTGGACCCACTGCTATGACTAGCAAGGGAAAGACTTTTGGACATAGGTTTAAGGTGGCTGGAGAGTAACCATATTTCAACTTACATCCTTTATGGCTCGTAAAATAATCGCGGGTTAGAAGAAATTGTTAATGAATAGAAGCAAAATAATAGCCTTTTTTAGTTGCCGGATATTAGAGAAGGAATGAAATTTCTATATATGCGGATGTTTTCGATATATTGCTCACTGTTTTTTTCGCTATTGGCGTAGGGAGTTCAATTGGATTCTTGTTGAGATTGGATTTTCATTTCTAGTTTTATACCTTAAATAATATAAGTAAAGATAGCCAAGAAATAGATTTTTTCATATTTATATAAATTTGTGTTAAAACAGTGAATATAGCTAAACTAATCAGGATTATTTGCATGATTTAGGACCTGGTAAATAATATTTAGTACTTATGTAAACAATTGTGTTTGTAATTTAATTTTAAGCAATATTTATCAGGTCAAAAGGGGTAGATATAAATATATTTTTACACACCTATGTGATAATTGTGTGATATAGCAAAAAAAGGGAGGAGAATTTATTTTAGACTACCTTGACAAGAAATTAGAGAACTCGGTTATTAAATTCCCCACATCTTCGTCTAATTGATTCAGCAGCCTGCTTGAATTAGTATCGTTTTTGATAAGATTAGATGCTTGGTTTACAAGTCCCATGGAAGTATTTTTGGCTTCATTATAAGCACTTTTTAATGCATCAGGAGCTTGGTTTACAAGTCCCATGGAAGTATTTTTGGCTTCATTATAAGCACTTTTTAATGCATCAGGAGCTTGGTTTACAAGTCCCATGGAAGTATTTTTGGCTTCATTATAAGCACTTTTTAATGCATCAGGAGCTTGGTTTACAAGTCCCATGGAAGTATTTTTGGCTTCATTATAAGCACTTTTTAATGCATCAGGAGCTTGGTTTACAAGTCCCATGGAAGTATTTTTGGCTTCATTATAAGCACTTTTTAATGCATCAGGAGCTTGGTTTAAAGTCTCTTTATTTATAAAACTAGTTTCATTGTTTTGAGCGTAGGCAACTGGGGCCAAGGCCAACAAGGGCACTAAAATTGCAGCCAAGAGTAAATTACTAGTCGATATTTTGACAAAAATCCTCTGATTCAATTGTAATTATTTATAATCATACAAATCATTAAAGTTATTGATAGAATCCAAGACTTATAACATTCTGATATGATGATGCCCCAGAAAAATTAAATGTTGATATATCAAGACCGACTATATAAGTATGTGGAACTAGGGAATAACAATATTATTATTGATTCCGAAGAAGAATTCTTTAGAAAATCCTACGCTTTGGAGCTTCAGAAGAAAAAGCAACAAATAAATGATTACCAAAGAGGATTTAATGAATTAGAAGAAGAAAGGCGACAAGTGAACCAGCAAGCGATCAGAACCCCAGGTAGACGAGGGGAAGTAATTAAGAAAGAAGAAATTGAAAAAGAGTTCACGAGAAGATATAAAGAACAAAGTATTAATTGAATAAATCGTCTTTTCTTTCTTTTATTTAGTATTTACAATATAAAATCTGAATTAATTTTTAGACAACGATAAAGACTGCGAAATAAACAATTTCGTCAAAATCTTAGCTTATGATATTTGTAAGTATCATAGTGACTTGTGCAACTAATCGAATTTGAAATGAATCTCTAAAGCAGTTATGCAATTATTCAGAGCAGCGGTACGAGGCGTAGAGTACAAATTGCAATTGGCATCTACCATAACCATTTTGATTACGCAAATATAAAATAATATAGGATATATATGATAACATGATTTCACAAGAGGTCAGTAGACAATTATACAGTCATTTAAAAGACATTCGAAGTAAGGAATTAAGAGATCTTATTGAGAAGCCAGTTTTAGTTAAGGAAGATGTCCCTGTATCTAAAATCATTGGTATAATGACTAAAGAAAAATCCCACGAGGTATTTGTTCAATTATCAGATAAATCACTGTTCTGCCTGAATACTAGAGACATTCTAGTTGCAAGGGACATTAACACAATGAAATCTTCTACATTAGGGAAGAGAATTCCAAGTCTCACACAAATTGATTCTGTTGGAAATGCTGCAAGGATAATGAGCCTTCATAGATTGCGAGCGTTACCCATTATTGATGAAACCAGGCATGAAATTATAGGACAGGTATCATCAAAAAGAATACTACAATACATCCTCGAAACTTTTGATAAGAAGAAAATAAACTTTGACAAACGAATTATCGCTTCTGATTTGATGACTCCCGAGCTTATCACTATTGAGCCAAAAGATAAAGTAGCAACCGCAAGGAACATAATGATAAAAGATATGATAGATCATTTGCCAGTTGTAGAAGAGATCCATGACGGGAAGAATTTGGTCAAAGGTATTGTTACCTCAAGTGACATCATGCACACACTGATTCCATCAGAAAGGATTGCAAGGGATGCAATTGTATCGGAACACGACAAACACAGACTAGAACTTGAAGTAATTGGTATTGCAGATAAAAACATAGTAACGATTGGTCCAAATGAAACTATTAATTCGGTAATAAATTTATTGCTAAATTCCAATTCATCCTATGCATTAGTGAAATCGCTTGATACAGTGTTAGGCATAATTACTTTCAGAGATATTATTTCACTATTAGGAGAACAAGTGGAGAGCGAAATTCCTGCCTATATAATAGGTCTACCAGAGGATCCGTTTGAATCAGAGTTGGTAAAATCAAAATTCATTAATATACTAAAATTAATGCATAAAATATCTCCAGAGACTATTGAAGCCAGATGTAAGATTAAGATTAAGGACGTAACAGGGGAACGAAAGAGATATGAAATATCTGCACACATCATTTACCCTCATAGGAGATATACATATACGTCTACAAACGAATATGATATTGCTAAAATTTTTGATGAAATGAGCGATAGCTTTAAGAACCAGATTTCTCGCCAGAAATCCGGAGAAAAGCATAAAGAGTCAGTAAGATACTCGCCAAAGGAATAAGGAGCTACAGTATTATCATAGGAGAAATTTCTCCCATGAGAACACCTACAGAGGTTAGAATCTGTATCCCCAGATAATATTAAAAAAACAATTACCCTCATGAAATTAGCAAATATAAACATTTTTGATGATAGAAAATATAAATTGCTTACCCTATTCGTATATAGGAAATTAATCAATCATATATTCTCAACCAATCTTAATGAACATGGTACAAGGTAAAACCTATTGACCTCATATATTACGAACCATTATGGACTAGAGGTTAAAAAATAGTCATATACCCATACAAGGAACCAAAAGTAATAGTGGTAAATCAACAAAACCGGTAGAAAGATCAAATGAAGGTAACTACGCTCCAAATTGCTTCTAAAAATACCGAGATATTGTAGATATCAGTTGCTGTTTTGGCACGGCTCCCATCAGGCCATCTATTGCTTCTCCATTCTTAAATATGATCAAAGTGGGGATACTTTGAATCCCGAAAATGTTTGCGACAGTAGGATTTTCATCAACGTTTAGTTTACCAAACACCGCTTTTCCTCTTAATTCGATGGCTAATTGGTCAATTATAGGCGATACCAATTTACACGGACCACACCACGGAGCCCAGAAATCCACTACTAAAAGTGAATATTTTCTAGTAGTTTCGTCAAAATTATAATCAGTTAATGTAATTGGGCCACTGACATCCTTGTCGTGGTTATCTTTTGTTGGAAGATCATTGTCAATTTGTTCCTTGTACTTTTTCATCTTTTTCTCCATTATCTTCGCAAGATCCTCGTCCCAATTTTTCATATTTTAGTTTATTTTGGGAGAGTCATAATAATAAAGGTTCATTAATTATTTGATTTTGTTTTTGTTTTGGTGTTGATATACTCATTTTCATTCCAGATTTTATCTTTTTGAATCAACCAATTGTAGTTAAAAAGAAATACAATAGAGACTTTATTTTAACTTCAACGTATTCATCAAAGATTTAGTTTAATATCTTTATCTATCAAAATTGATTGCTGCGCCATATGCAATATTGTACTAAACCAAATTGATAGTTGACTCTATTGGAAAGTGGTCGCTATACCCTGTCAGAATTGTTCTACCGGGAGATAACTCTTCAAGATCTCCGTTTGGCTTAATTCGCTGATACTCAAATCTCATAGGACTCTGTCCATATGAAGGATGTATTTTGTTTCGGTCTCGAGTATCGAAAAATTCGTAAGAAAGATTGCGATCTAATTGAATTTTTTTATTTATATGAATTTTATTTAGATCTATTTTCAGATCCTGTTCGCCATTCAGCAATCCACGGGAGACAATAAATTGATCAAATAAATCGTATCCACCGTCATAGAAAATAGTTCCATCTGGTATGAGTGACCACATGCAATTAAAAAGATATCCTTGATAAAATAGATAATTGTGTTTATCAGTCTGTTTATTAGAGGGCCATCTTTTTTGAATCGGATGTTCGAATATTTCATCCCAACTCATTAACTTCCGTTTATCAGGTGTAGCATGTAAATAGCTTAAAATACTTCTATCGTACGGATTGTCATTAAAATCACCCATAAGTAAAATGTTCTTATTCCATCTTCCATTTAACAATGAGAGCGATTTTTCATCATATCTTAAATCCCCAGGAAGGTTCTGCAATTCGCTCTGGCTTATTTTCAAAATGTCTTCAACAGCACGTGCACAATTTTCAGCCACAGCAATTCTAAGGGGCTCAGTTTCGAATCTCCCTCCAGCCCGTGAAGGCCAATGATTAACAATTATATTTAAATTTGCATTATTTGATAAAACAGTTAAATTTACTACTAAAATATCTCTTGTTGGATATCTTAGTTGTGTGCTATAGCCCTTAACGGTATTAAGCCTAAATAGTTTTTTTGAATATACCAAGCAGGTGTCAATTCCACGAATGTCTGGACTATTAACATATTGCGCTATTGCATATTCTTTTTCTGCACGGAGTTTATCTATCAAATTAAGAGCTAATTTTTCACTCTCAATTTCACATAGACCGATTATGTCTGGTCCCTGGTTATCATGCAGAGAATTTATTACATGAGCCAAATTTTCAATTTTTTTGTTCCTCACCACATTATTCCAGCCCCTATCTGGGGTAAATTCAACAGTAGATCCTATTGATGTGGGAAGGGTATCAAATAAGTTGTTAACATTCCAAAAACTCACGTAAAATTCATTCATATTAGGCTGATCAAATTATAGGAGTTAATAGTTTTTTCATTCTTATGAATTAATCAACCTACCTTACGCATAGTAATCACTTTTTTAGAAAAGATAAAATAAATCAGAGTGACTTTAAAAACAATGGAAGGAAACACTGTATCATTTTTCCAAATTAATAAAATTCTAATTGCTATACTGATCAATGTAAATTATTGTGATAATAAACAAGGATGATTATCTGTGCCTGAAGTTAAACACAGTTATCGCTATTTGAAGGACATTTCAGAATATATTAAACAACAATAACTTTCGAGCTGTATTTCTAACTTGAAACTTTTCTAAATTGCTTAAAAAGTAAAAAGCCAGGGACTAAGATAGAGGATCACAGCATTGCAGACTTTCAAATATTTTGTATAAGGTTTTTATTTCTAAACAGGCTCTGCATGGACAATTACTCGTGCGGCATTGGTATTCTCCAAAAGTAGATTTTGAACCTGGGTAGAAATATCATGGGCTTTTTCCACCGAAAGACTATCATCGGGGTTCGAGGAAGAGGGAGAGGATGGTACCGAATCAGAAGATCTACTATCAGGTTTGATTGATGAAGGATTTATTTTAATCGTCAGAGTGATGTGAAGTTCATTTTTTACATAAACAAGCGAAATGTCATCACAATCAGAAACTCCCTCTATGGAGAGGGCCATTTTCTTTATTCGTTCCAAGAAAGTCTGATCAGCAAACTCCTCGCGTCCCACCGATGATTCTATATCCAAATCTGTTTCAATATGAGTGGTAATCCGTTTTATATTTTGAACCTCTTCTTTTATTTTCTTTTCAAAATCATCCACAACTCCATGAGCTATCTTGAAACTTAATTTATCATCCATCTGAACATCTAGATAAAGATGCAAAAGCTGTAAAGAATTTTCGCCAAATTCATCTTTCTTTGATCTATCAATCGGCTCAGCACCTACAATCTTTGAAAGATAAATTGAATGAACATTTTTTATCGAAGGAAAATCTTCTGAAATAAGTCTTATTTTATCTTTAATAGTTTCCGTCAAAAAATCTACTACCGCATCTACATGAACAACAACATCAGAATTTGGTAGGATTTCATTCTTAATTTTGTTCTCAACGTTAGTAGCTATTCTATGTGCTTTGTCATGGGTGAATATTCTTGGAACTTCAATGTGTAGATCTACAAAAGTATCTTTTCCCACTTTCCTTACCCTGATGCTATGAGCCTTTTTTATTCCTTCAAAACCCGTTATAGATTCGTGTATTTGTCCTTGAATGCCTTTTGGCGCCTTATCCAATAGCACATCTAGTGTTCGTCTGCCAAGTCCCAATGAAGTATACACGATAAGACCAGCAACGGTGATTGCGGAATATGCATCAGCGTTAGGAATTCCAAGAAAATATACAATTGCTAGACCGACAAGTACAACAGAAGAAGTGAGCATATCAACTCGGAAGTGTAATGCGTCTGCCTCTATAGCCTGACTACCATATTTATCAGCAACCCTGTAAAGAGCCCTGGATCGGCCATAGTCAACTATTATCGATGCAATCAGGACACCAAATGAAAAAACAGTAATTTCAGGCACTACATGTTTGGAGAAGATCCGTTCCAACCCTTCGTAAAAAATCCAGCCCGCTACGATGAAAAGTAGCAAAACAGCCCCCAAACTAGTAAGGCTTTCGAATTTTGCATATCCATAATTATGTTCGGGATCAGGCGGTTTCCTTGATATCCTAATTGCATATAAGGTCATCAAAGCAGCCAAAACATCCAAACCTGAATGCATTCCTTCAGAGAGCAGTCCAAGACTATTGGTATAAATTGCAATTACGAATTTAGAGATGGTAAGTGAGGCCGACGCAATAATAGACGTTATAGCAATTCGAATTTTTTCGTTATATGCTAATTGATTGAGTAACGCTTTATCTGTGGTTTCGGATGATTTTTTTTCAGGTACATTATTAATCTTAAACCTTTTGAATTTTTTATGGAATGAATCCTCACTATCTCCTTCCTTGCTATCTACCACAAATACAAATGAATGAAATAGTGAGGTATATAATGGATATGAATAATTTGAGTTACTTGTAAATTACGAATGCAATTTTTCTGAATTTTAAACCTAAAGGATGATGATTGATGAACATGTGGATGATAAAAATGTGAGTTATTTGTGGTTAAATTCTCAATATCGTTGAAGTTATTTCGGACACAAGATTCCTACAACTCAACTCTGTAATTAGGTCGAAATGGGGTAGTCATTTTACTTTTGAATCAAGGCATGGCATCTACTAGAGGTTTTCATCCACTTTGTTGACCAATGTCAATGGGATTTGTCCTCGCATTATTCTTTCAATATTAAGAAATATGATATCGGATATAGAATCAATTGCCTCATGTGTCCATCCAGCAATATGTGGTGTTAAGAGGAAATTATCTAGCTCAAGTAATTCATCCTTTGAGTCTACTGGTTCCTTCCAAAATACATCAAAAGCGGCTCCTGCAATTTTCCCCTCCTTCAAAGATTTTGACAACGCATCTTTGTTGACCACTTGAGCTCTGGCCACATTAATTAAATAAGCAGACTGTTTCATCAAATTCAATTCGTTACTTCCAATCATGTTTTCAGTTTCTCTATTTAGTGGAGCATGAATTGATATTATGTCTGCTCGCTGAATGACTTCAGAGAGCTTATCTACCCCATACAAATTATCTACAAAATATTTCTTATCTCCACCTTCAGTCTTTGTGAAAGGATGTTTCGTAACAGCAATGACCTTCATCCCAAATGCTTTAGCCCGTTTAGCTACTTCTATTCCCGTAACCCCCAATCCTATTATTAATAATGTCTTTCCTAGTAATTCTGATCCCATTGTATCTGGTTGTCTTCTAACGAACGAGCCTGTATTTGCATGAGAGTTGAACAAGTTTATTTTTATGTTTTTGACTAAATAGAGCATTAGCAAAAAGGTATGTTCAGCAACAGAAATTGCATTAGCCATAGGAACATTTGCAACATAAATACCCTTCTTTGAACAATAGTCGATATCAATACCGTCCACTCCGATACCTGATTGTTGTACTAATTTTAGGTTCGGACACGAATCAATGAAGGATTTGTCTATTTTATCAAAACTGTTGATTAGTATATAAGCATCTTGAACTTGCGGTATGAGTGATTCATCATAATTTATAAATTCTACACTGATGTTGGATTTTTCTGCCTTTCTTGCTAATTGCTGTTTAAACTCCCGGTTTTGGATCATTGCTTTAATTTTCAAGGTACATCATTATCTATTTTCCATGTTTTTATTTATCTTTAATATGTTTCTCGGATAAATGTAAACTCGGCCAAATTTTTGCTGAAAAGAAATGAAAAAGATGGGTATAGTTACCTACAGGTTATAAGAACTTTGAAGTGATTAGTATTGCCAGTAGATAATTCAGTATATTTGACTGTCTTAAGTGTGCCACAAGTTAAAGAACCCAAATCAAACGAGGTACCACTTAATTGCAAACCTGGAAAATGACATAAGGTATTTTTAGTATTCAAATTTCCCTTAAATGTATATGAAATACCATTTACTTTCCCGCTTACAATATGACCACTTTTTTCGCCAGTGGATCCTTTAATAAAAATAGTTCCGGTCCATTTACCATTCTTTTTGTCAGCATTAACTTTGAAGTAGCCAGGAGAAATTATGACTCCCTTTTGTCCGGTTGCACAGTTATAAATGGATTGTTGAGTGTTTTTTGCTTGTACATGAGTTATTGATCCTTTGTTACTAGATGAGGACTGCATCATAGAAGACGAAGTGTCAGATACCGTATTAGCATCAGGATCATCACTAAAGTCAGCTATCGATTCAGTGGCTTGTACAGAATCAAAAAATATTAAACTAGGTGCCATAAATACTCCTGCAACAAGGGATAAAACTAAAAGTAAACATTTTGAAATTGGTTTTGACATTCATAGTAATCAATTTATTGTTATACTTAAGTGATGTGCCAATTCTCCCCACTGTGAAAATAATTACGAATCAGATTAATAATTGAAAACTTCATTGAGCATTAAGTAATGAATATCAAATCTTCATGTTTTAAAATCTTTGTTTCTAAAATAGGTTAACTGGTGTGCTTTACTACTCTGGGTTTTGTATAATTGCCGATATCGTATCCCATTTCTCTAAAATATTTTAGGGTTAGCTTATAAACTATCTCATCATGATCTGCAATTTCTAGTATGTGTTTCCATGAAATCTCTTCATTATCATGGTTTTCGCCAGACAGCTTTGTGACGAGACCCCGAGCTTCCGTTTTACAGTCCTCAAACGTCTTTCCATTCTTATAAGCTCTATTTCTTGGATCACAATTCGCATGATTATTCAATAATGATAATTTAATAAATTTGCAAATATATAACATTATTTCAGCTTTTAAGAAAAGAAGATTTCATTGCAAAAAAATAGGAGCAGAAGGCAATTTAATGGAGAATCCATTTCCAGCGTGAATTATTATCTTAAACATATAGAAAAAACAACATCAAAATGAAATTGAGAACATTAATGTAGATTTTAGATAAATTTTATCCGTGTGGATATTCTTATGTATGGTTGAGTACAACTATTTTTTATAATTGTACATCAATATTGAAGGAATTAATGTAAAATATGACGAATTTGGAAAAAGCAATGAGAAAATTGTTTTATTTTTACATGGTTTGGGATCTTCCTCTCTCACCTGGCGGGATATTCCTGAAGCACTATCAAAGTATTTTCATACTATAGCATTGGACCTAGTTGGGTTTGGAGGGACCGATAAACCTCATGAAAATTATACACTAAGTTATTTCTGCAAATTCCTAGATAAGTTTCTGAGTAAAATAGGGATAGACGGTAAAAAGAAAATAAGCGTTATAGCACATTCATTGGGCGGATACATTGCTTTAGAATACGCAATGAGGAACAAAACTAGAATCAATAAATTGATATTATTTAATTCATCTGGATTTTTAGGCAAACCTACACCTTTACTTTCGGAGTATTTGGATGCTGTATTGACCAGCGATCCTGTATTGAGATACAACAAACTTAAAAATGTGTTTGAAAATTTGCTAGCAGATCGAATCAGACTTCTTCCGGTCGTTGTAGACATCTTTATTTCAATAATCAATATGCCTGGTGCAAAGCATGCCTTTGAGTCCGCATTCGAAAACAGTACTACTACCACTTTGGATTTGAACATGATTAAGAAGGTAAAAGAAATTCCTTGTCTTATTATTTGGGGAGAAAAAGACAAACTCATACCAGTAACATTTGCGCAAAGATTTAAGGAAATTTTTGACAATGCTACAATACTGATAATTAAGGACGCTGGACATTCACCATTTATCGAAAAGCCAGCGATCATATATCAAGTATTATTAGATTTTCTTGTTACTGAACAATAGTAATAGACATTACAAATTTGGTAAACAATCAATTATAGCGGGGAAAAATATTTCAGAAAAAATATACAGTACTTTTTTATGCTAAAATGTAATAGAAGATAAAACTGTTACTGGAATTTTACTAAAACATATGTTAAATACTACGAAAACAAAGTTATATGATATTATGATCAGTTCAATCAGACTATTACTTTTATCTTTCATGATGATAGCTTTGTTTACTACCATTAGTATTAATCATTCATCGCTTGTGAGGGGTGACGATGATGACGATGATGACGATGATGACGATAACGATTTCTCTGATAAGGATGTAATTCAAATTTGCTGTGCATGGGGCTACGAACTAGCAGATGGGCTCTTAACATACTCGATAGACAACGATGACGATGACGATGATCTTAAGGATGCAGTAAGAAATGCAGTTGACTCTTGGAATGAAGGTCTGACAGGAATTACATTGATTGAAACAGATGACAATGAAGACATTAAAATTTCTTTTAAAAATGATGGAAAAAGAGTAGCTGGAAAAACTGTGAACTATTTTGACCAATTTGGATTTATCAGACAATCTCATATAACAGTATCAGAAGAATCTTACGATCGTGATTTTAGTTCCTCACAAATCGAGCAAATCACATTGCATGAGCTGGGTCATGTACTTGGCCTTGATCACGCCAACTTTAGAGGAAATCTAATGACAGAACGAGTTGATATTGGAAATCCTTCTATCTCATCCTGTGAAATAGAAGCAGTACAAATAGCTAATGCCTGGAGGGTAAACGGTGGAGACACAATGTATTTACCAAGAGAAAACTATAAGGAATGTTAGAAAACAGAGGAATCTAGTTGTTTGTTATAATCAGTATAATTTTTGGTCGTGATCAATTAAACAATCGATCAATTGTTTGATGCAGCTGAAGACCTCAAACAGCGAGTGTAGTTTTTGTTTATTGGTTATCGTACAAAGTTATCCAATACAAATACAGTTATTGTAATTATCATTCAATTATCTTAATAATAATTCAAACAAGTTTGAAAATTTATCAAAAAGAAACAACTTTTTTCTCCACAATCAATGTATTTAATAACATCTCGAACCCAAAGTATTTGTGAACATTCTTCAAAAAAAATACAAATGTGAAAAAGATGGAGAAAAATTTGATACTTATGAGAAATTTATTGACCACAGTAGAAAAGTACATCACAAAGTAGTTTTAAAATGTAATAAATGTGGTAAACAGTTTGTAAGTGAAAAAGAAAGACTGCATCACGGAAGAGAACCATGTAAAAATAAATAATAAAACCAGGCAGTTTCCTACTTCATCTAATTATTTGTAAACGAATAAGGTTACTAATAGTTGCTAATGCTTATAGTATTTTTGATTATATAATTTAATATCTAACTCAGAACAGACTGGAATCAAAATATTTCTTCGAGGTCTATCTATTGTAATTAATTGTGACTCGTAATTAACTAAGAATTTAAAAAGTTAGTTCTATTATAAAATTTCTAGTGATAATTTAAGAAATTAAAAGAAAATGAGGTTGGATTAGTTGTTGGCTTCACCATCACTGTCATCACTGTCATCACTGTCATCACTGTCATCACTGTCATCACTGTCATCACTGTCATCACTGTCATTAGATCTTGCTGATTGTGTTTCGCTGTTATCACTATTGTTGTCATCACTGTCATCACTGTCATTAGATCTTGCTGATTGTGTTTCGCTGTTATCACTATTGTTGTCGCCACTGTCGTCGCTTCCTTCCTCACTATCGGATTCTTCAGATTGAGTTGTTGCCTGTTCTGCAGAGTTTCCGCCGTCATCATCGCCGCCACTTTGACCTGCTAAGTTATTTCCTTCATTTTCTTGGTTTTGGACATTAATGTTGTTACCAGATGCTATTGAATCTTCACCTGAAATTACACCGCTTCTTTGGTCAGAGGATTGTGATTGGCTAATTTCTTGTTCTGCAGAGTTACCACCGTTTCCTCCGCTACCGCCGCTTTGACCTGCTAGGTTATTTCCTTCATTGAATTGGTCTTGGATGTTAAGGTTATTTCCAGATAAGAAACTATTTCCACCTGAAATTACACCGCTTCTTTGACTTGATTGTTGTATTTGTTCAATGGCTTGTTCTGCAGAGTTGCCACTATATTTGCCGTTATAGCCACCGCTGCCACTGCCACTACTTCTTGCGTCGTTTCCGTTATCTTCTAAGCCTAATTGACCTAATACGTTATTTCCTTCATTTACTTGGTTTTGGAAGCTAACATTATTGCAAGATACTGTTGCATCCTCGCCAGAAACACACAATGCGTTTTGGTTAGAGGATTGTGATTGACCTATTCCTTGAGCTGCAGAGTTGCCGCTACCTTTTCCGTTGCCACCACTTTGACCTGCTACGTTGTTGCCATCATTGAATTGGTCTTGGACACTGAGGTTGTTGCATGAACTTCCTATACTGCCACCAGCTACACATAATGCGTTTTGGTTAGAGGATTGTGATTGACCTATTCCTTGAGCTGCAGAGTTGCCGCTACCTTTTCCGTTGCCACCACTTTGACCTAATACGTTATTTCCTTCATTTACTTGGTTTTGGAAACTGAGGTTGTTGCATGATGTATCTATATCATCACCAGCTACACATAATGCGTTTTGGTTAGAGGATTGTGATTGACCTATTCCTTGAGCTGCAGAGTTGCCGCTACCTTTTCCGTTGCCACCACTTTGACCTAATACGTTATTTCCTTCATTTACTTGGTTTTGGAAACTGAGGTTGTTGCATGATGTATCTATATCATCACCAGCTACACATAATGCGTTTTGGTTAGAGGATTGTGATTGACCTATTCCTTGAGCTGCAGAGTTGCCGCTACCTTTTCCGTTGCCACCGATTTGACCAAGGGCATTATTTCCAGTATTAAATTGGCTTTGAACATTGAGGTTGTTGCATGATGTATCTATATCATCACCAGCTACACATAATGCGTTTTGGTTAGAGGATTGTGATTGACCTATTCCTTGAGCTGCAGAGTTGCCGCTACCTTTTCCGTTGCCGCCAATCTGGCCTGCTACGTTGTTGCCATCATTGAATTGGTCTTGTATGTTCAAATTGTTACCAGACAAAATAGTGTCGCCTCCTGAAACAACGAGAGCACCTTGACTGGATGATTGTTCTTGTCCGATTGCTTGAAATGCAGTGTTGCCACTGTATTTACCATTGCCACCAATTTGACCTAATACATTATTCCCCTCATTTACTTGGTTTTGTAAGTTCAAATTATTACATGACAAAAATGTACCTTCACTGCTAACACATACAGCCACTTGTCCTGATTCTTGTGATTGACCAATGGCTTGTTCGGCTGAATTACCGCTACCTTGACCATTGCCACCGCTTTGACCGGCTACATTGTTGCCATCATTGAATTGGTCTTGTATGTTCAAATTGTTACATGATATAAAAGTATCAATTCCAGACAAACAAATTCCGAGCTGAGTGGCTCCTTGAATTTGTTCTATGGACTGTATCCCTTGATTTTGCGCATATACATTACTTGGAACAGCTGTTATAGCCGGAGCCAAAGTTAACATAATGAATATTGGTAATATAGTTAGTAAGTATTTCATTATAGTGGTTTTCTATGATTATTTTCAATATTTAAACTTTATTCGAATTAACCGCAATTATGTTCAATAACAATCATTGATAAAATTTTTCTAAAATTATGTTAGCTAACATATGTACTAATTAAGATAGGTATTTCCTCGAATTAGTAATTGTAATTGTTATTGTAATTGTTATTGTAATTGTTATTGTTTTCTTGCAGGAGTTGCAGAAGACACCATAACCGTAGGTAAAATGCGCGGCCCATTATTTTATCTTCAATTCTTGAAATATCCTTTGAAGGCTTCTGTAAAACGCATTCGTTAATGGTAACATCTATACAGTTAATACACCGAATGGATCACATGGAGAAGACACTGTTAAATGGAAGAATCCGGATTCAATTATTGGATTTGATACATCATCGAACCGGACAATGGCTTGGTGTCCACAAACATCTCCTGGTAGGCAGAATAATCTAAAAAGTATATTATTAGAAAATCTTGCAAGGTAATAGAACTTATACTATATTCTTGGGATGCCCTTAAACTTCAGTTGATAAACAGGTATGAAGCTTAACCATGTCAAAAAATTATGAAAAAATTTAAAAGATCATTTAACCAAGTTAATAAAATTAAATGAAATACATCATCAATTCAAAATTGCCTCTTGTTTTTTTAATAGTGGTAGCAATTGGAGCATCATTTTTTTTGGGTTACAATCATAACGAAGCAATATCTCAATCAATTTCAGAGATAAACATTGGAAATACAACAAGCGTGTCAAGTGATACCTTTTTTCAGTTAGACGATTCAATAGAGACAATCCAATTCTTGATCAATAAAACCCAGACAGCGATTAGCAATAACAATAATACAGAAGCACAGAATTTATTAAACCAAACATACAATGAATCAATTCAAATATCAAATAATGCTAACAATTTGATATGGGACCTGTCGAATGAAGGAAACTAAATAATTCAAGGACCGCAATCAAATTTTTTTTAGTTAAATAAATACCAGATTTTACGTGTATTAATTCATACTTAACAATTTTCTCTTTTGAATTAGAATTAGCAAGCTGTTTTGGTTGCATACCCAGGTAGAAAAATCAAATAATTAAATATTTAATATACTACCATTTAGTAGTAATATAGTATAAATATTCTTAATAAATATGAAGAGATGAAATGGGTGTTATCCTTTCTGGATAACCTAACTAAAGGTTTAGAGGATAATTAGGAGGCAACAGACGATTATTCAAAAGATCCTATGAACTAAAACAAGAAGGAATAGAATAGTAACAATTTCATACATCGGTGCCAATAGGAATTTTAATATACTTGATATCAAAGCATCCATCTTATCATTCAATTACCTATCTTGCATAAAGGAACGTCCCTTGGGTCATAAATAGATATTTTAATTAGGAGCGTACTTCATCCATTATAGAGAAAAATAGATGCATCATGTTTGATAATTGAAGGACATAGTCATCACCTTCTAATGTCAAGGTTCTATGAATTATGAGATCAATGGATAGGCAACTGCATAAAAAACTAATTGTTGGATAATTTGATCAATTGTTCGGCTTGTTGAATTCCTGTAACAGGTATATTTTTTCCCCCGATCAGCCCTATTTGAACCAAAACTGAAGCTTGGTCCCAGTAAATGTGTTCATGAGCAATTTTACGCCCCTTAAATTTCATAATAACTACATGAGCTATCTCCACATATTTACCGGTAGGTTCCACCCCAAGTAACATATATTCAATCTCTCTATCATGAGTAAAACTAATTATGATTTCATCTACTACCTGATCTTTTCCTACCGTATGTGAAATAGGCTTTATTTGTATGTCTTTTGGCATTTTTCCAATAAAGCTATTTTTGTAAAAGTTATATACATCGTTGTATCCAAAGCCACCTGTTAAAGTCGGCACAAGATGAACATAGGGTTCATCAGTCATAGGGTTCATCAGTCATAGGGTTCATCAGTCATAGGGGTCATAGTTGCTTTGACATCCTCTTTATCAAATTCATATTCCAAATGTTTATCAAATATTTTGCCTAGTTTATCAGGCTCCTCGATCATTATAGTTAGTGAATTTCATTGCTTAAAGTTTTGCCTATTAAACGTAGACATCCACGTCAAGTGAAGGATAAACTGTTATTTGAGACTAGTAAACTGGATCATGGACATAATGTCTATGTAAAAACAGCTAAAATCCTCGCGAATGTAAAACATGACCTCATCAACGACCTAAGATAGAATCTTAGAGGATATTTTCTTCCTATCTATCTATACAAGATATTTTGGCTGACAGGAATAAGTATTTCCTGGCCAGCAAATTTGAGGATGATGCAGGTATTCTAAAGAAAAATCCATCATAGTTAATCAATATATAGCATTAGATTCAATGAAAAGTCATCCTGACTTAATGTTTACATATGATAGATGATAACTAATACCATGACAGTATTTGCGTGTCCAAAATGTGGAGAGTCATACAAAGTTACACCCCCCGACCCGGATCATAAGAAGTCAACAAAATACCCTGACAGAGATACAATTCCGACAAGTGTTGAATGTAAAATGTGCGGAAATTTAAATACGATTTATTGGAAATCAATTCAATAGCTTTTATTTATTCAAAGGTTATTGGTTCACTGCGCAGGTAACCATATAAATACACTAGATATTTTGCTCGAGAAATCACTCCTTTTTATATTCATCTGAAATATTTGTTTAAAAATGAAACTTATTAGAAATTCAATAATTATCTGTTTTCCAATTGCACTAATTTTTGAGTAACAATTGGTAAAGTAAATGTGAATGTAGCACCCTTGTTCTCATCATTGTTTTTGGCCCAAATATTTCCTCCATGAGCTTCTATAATATTCTTACAAATATAGAGTCCAAGGCCAGTCCCTGATGGAGAACCGGTAATAAATTTATCAAATAATCTGGGCAGTATCTCCTTGTCGATTCCTGGACCAGAATCACTAATTTTGACAAACACTTTATTGGAAGTCCGTCTAACAACTATAGTAATAGTTCCTTTCTTAGTAAACTTTATAGAGTTAATTAAGATATTTGATAATACTTGAATTATTCGATCCTTATCAGCATAGACAAATAGCTTTACAATTTCTTGTTTCTCAAACTGCATATCCAAATCGATATCGTTAATTTCATTAACGAATTTTATGCAGATGTTATTTCTATCAGTTTGATTAGAATAATCACTTATCATGGTCGTCATCAAACCTAACAAATCAAATCTTTCCAAATTCAGGTCTAATGAACGGCTTTCAATTCTTGCGGCATCCAGAATTTCTTCAGAAAGTTTCTGAAGTCTTTTCGAATTCTTTATGATTATTTCAATGTGATCCTTGTATTCTTCTATTGCTCCCTTTTTATTACCTAAGAAGATAGAAAGTGCAAGTATGGGCTGGATTGGTGTTCTTAATTCATGAGCTGCGATATTAATGAATTCATCCTTTATTTTTTCTGATTCTTTGATCTTTTCATACTGATTTTGTATCAGTTCATTCCTCTCCTTGAGATTAATTGTATATCTTATTCCAGATATAGCTAGGGCAATAATATTAACAAAGTATCCTACATCCTTAAGGACATGTGCTAGATTGTGAGCTGTATCAAATGATTGTGTAGAGTAAGACATAATAATTTGTGAAAAAATATCTACTAATAAGTAAATTAGTATCCCCTTATAAATAACATCTTTTTTCAAGTAAAGTCGTTTCTTATAAAAGAAAATTAAGGCGATGGTAAATAAAATCAAAGGAGGAATTTCGTATGGTCGATGTAAAGAATAATCGTCCAATACACTTGCTGGAAAGACCATGAAAAAAGAGACTATTGCGATAATTCCTGCAACGATACCTAGGAAAATGAGATATATTATGAGGTTTTTTTGAAGCTTTTCATCCAATTTCTTTTGATCAAGAATTAATGGAGACGATTTGGGCATAATTCGGTTCTTTTGGTTATCAGATTGATCTATTTTGGATACCTCCAATTCTTCAGGATATAGAGAAGAATATTTTGCAATTGCTACTAAAAGCATACTACTAAGAAAAATTCTACCTGCAAACCATGTTTGGGGAATAAAGTATTTCAGAAAATCAGCGTCCTCCATTAAGCTATAAGAAACCGCCACGTGAAGTAAATCGATTGAGGCGCTTACGGAAAAACCAATACCAATAAACAGACTAAACTTATCATTCAAGTTTCTAGCGTGTAAGATGTAGTAGAATGCAATGACTCCAGAGAAAATTACAGCAAACATCTCTATGTAAAAGTGATGAATTTCCGAACCAACCCAAAGGTAGGGATCGACCGCAATAACTGCAAATAATAATAGTGGTATGGCAGGGAGAAGAGTATATTTTACAAATATCTTATTAGAAAATATATCCAAGACCCTCAAAGACTTTTGAACAGAGTTATTAGAATATTGATTAAACATCAGAAACCGCAGCTACTCTTGTGGTATAATCAATTTTTAATAATTGAAATGACCCTATAATAAATTGCAAAGGCCTTGCCAAGTCTACCACTGAAATTTGTTCGAAATTGACTGATCTCAATGAGAAGAATGTATTAGACAAACCATATTGATCAATTCTATTCCTCAGCATTTGTACCATATAGTTCCATACATTAGTCACCGACGCAGGATGGATTTAATTATAGAAAGTAGAGCATCGGGTTCGATAGGCTTACGAATAATTTCACCATACTTGATTTCTGGAAATATACTAAGCACCTCGTCAAGTGCATTCAGGGCAGACAGAAAAAGCACTTTAACATCAGGATTCAAAACCTTAAGATGAGAATATAGCTTGATGCCATTTATCTCAGGCATACGTATGTCCATGATCACTAGATGATAAAAGTAGGGATTTTTAGCTGAAAAATGACTCAAGGCATTTGATGAACTTGAGAAAGTAGTGACGTTATATCCTTCACTAGAAATTATTGAATTAAATGCAAATAAGATATCTTCGTCATCATCAATTAAGAGGATATTAAATGACGAATTGTCCAGATTTCTGTGATTTTGGTGAAGTTCAATAAATATTCTTTTCCTTTTATCTTCGATCTCTTTTCTCTTACGGGCATCATCGATCGAATGAACTGAATACGCAACATAGTTTGAGTTTACATTTTCATCAAAATCCTTATCTAAAACTTTGAAAGAATATTCTTGGTAAAATGAAGTACTTTTTAAAACTTCAAACAAATCACTATTTACAACCATTTCGTTTGATGATGCCAAATGGTTTATCTTGGAACATATATTGACAGGCGATCCAAAAAGATCTACATTGTAAGAATTTACTGAGATAGCTAATTCGACCTTCCCATAATTTGCACTTATCCTATAACATACGGGCGACAGTCCTTTTTGGGTAAGGTTCCGGTTAATAGAGTTGTTTGCCTCGATCATTGCTAAACCGCAATCTAAAACATCCTGAAAAGCCAACTCGTTCTTAGAGTCCACAGTTTTAGGAAAATAATACAACAAACCGTCTCCAGAATTCTTAATCACTCTTCCATTGTGCTTCTTAATTATTGATGACATTGTATTGAGAAAAATGGAATAATAACCTTGTATCATCTCGGAACCATTGATGTCACAAGTATTTTTTGTGGAATCAACAATATCAACAAAACATACACAATACTTATGAGCACAATTAATAAAAGTAACTTGCTCAGTATTAGAATTAGAATTATTGGATTTATCTAACGTGTTTTGATTTGGTTGACTCATACTTCGATAATAAATTGGAGAATCAAAACCGGTACAGTTCAT
Organism: uncultured Nitrososphaeraceae archaeon; assembly: GCA_963759575.1. Classification (GTDB taxonomy): domain Archaea; phylum Thermoproteota; class Nitrososphaeria; order Nitrososphaerales; family Nitrososphaeraceae; genus Nitrosocosmicus. Next base: position 925,221 of record CAVWZU010000002.1, read on the forward strand.
TAAGTATCAACCCCAAATAAAAATAATAATTTTGAGAATGTCGTTAACGGAATCTTCAGAGAACGTGAAAACAATCCTCTTACTACTTCAAATGAGGGTTTATCCGCTATAATGACATGTTTTGTATCATCCAATATATTGATATTGCTTGACATTGCCAATACTACACAATGAATGTATATAACTCTTTCGAATATTTTTTTAATATTGGACATCTTTTCCAATAATGGAATTACATTCCTTTCTTTCCATTTACTTTGAAAATAAAAAGTTATTCAAAGTAAAACGAGGCCCCGGGGTAAAAACATTCAAATCCTAAGGCAAAAAGCAGTTATAGTTTTTTTAGTTCAGCGTAGACAATCTGATTTCAAATAATAAGGATCAAAAATTCAATATACTAACCATGATTCAATCGTACATAATATTTTTAGTCATAGTCTCCATGACATTATTCTCCTAAATTTAAAATGATAAAGTAGCGCATCAAATGAAAGATTGGAGTCCTGTATTTTAGTAATAATTGGTGAAGTATCATCTGGGGACACTGTTTTTTTAAATCTTGCTCGAGATACGAAAGATCTTTATCATCTGGATTTTATTTAAAGTAGCAGAATTACAATTTGCTGTTACTAGTCTAGTCTCGTAAATTCCATAGAGTAACATATCTATTTAGATAGTATATAATATACTTCTAGAGAAGTTGACAGTTTTGTCTTTGTATTTAGTCATAACGAGATCAGAAAATCGATTTTATACCACTTGAGAGAACATTTGTCCAAAAGATTGCATTATAATTGGATCTCCGAATTCAGAAAATGATAAACCACAACAATGGGATTCTTAAAGGACGAATAAATCCGATAAGGTTTATTTCACAGTTCTTGAAGAATCAACTGACTGTTACGAAAAGTATCCAGATTTGGAACAAAATATTATGGATGTCTTTAGTGGAGAAATGGCATCATAACAATAAATTTTTACTGTTAAGTAATGGGAGTGTATTGAGTGCTCACTGGATTGGCATGTTGCTCAAATGTACTTCTGTAATATTCATCAGGGCTTCTTCGACATCCTCATCAACCGGGAATCCCATTTCATCTTCTAAGTCATTTATGGCCCTATCCCAATTTTCTCCACCATTTTGATCACCATCTTCTTTGTCTTCTTGTAATGCTTGAGAAAGGTTAGCGAGTGCGGAATCTTTGATACTATCAGATAGTTTAGTTGAATCTTGCTGCGGTGACTGTGATGATGAGGATGTGGTTGCATTTACAATTGAAATAGCCGGAGAACCAATCAATAAGCCTAAAATCCCAAGGGCACAAAACATAATTAAAGAAAATCTTAATTCTTGCATCTTCGTTCAGTTTGCTGTATCGATATATAAATACAGAGAGTCACAAAATTGTTACAATTGGTAAAACAAAATAGATACTTAACTAAAAAATGAACAAACAATTAGATGGTTCATTGAAACATTTCTAAGGTGACCCTGATCATTCTGTATTTACGGGTTATCAACAGAATGTGGGACCAGATATAGCATCATTCAGACATAGATTTCATAAAAAAATTTTCTTACTCATCGTCTAAGCGAAAAATTGCACTCTAATTGGAGATTAGAACGACCTCTTGCTTAGATGGTCTATATAGTTTTCACCGGCTAGGTAAAATTTATCTATTATTTTACTTAACTCAAGGAAAATGATTGCAATCTAAGAAATGAATTGGTATTTTTTCTGAGGGTTGGCTGAAGGATTATCGGTATCACGTTAATAGATTTTTATAGTTCTATTAAAAATTTTCCTCAACATCCATGCACTCCTCATTATAACAAAATGGATAGAATTCTCATTTTAACTAAAAAAATAATACCCATCTTTAGGCTTAACTTTAAAGCATCTGACTAATTTTCTGGTCATGTCATATGATATCTAATATCATCATATTTCAATTATTTTCACGATGGGGATATTATGAGGACCTGGACAGACGAATTGATACAATGTTTTTTTAAATATTAATTAATCCCCTTTGTGCATACTAGATAATTGATTAAATTATTAGGTATATCAGCTGCGATCATTTTCATTTTGAATGCGGCCTCAATAGGAGGGTATCCACAGGTCAGTTTGGAGACATATGCTCAAAGTAACTCAACGGTTGAGACTAAGAAGCAACCAGGTGTAGCAAATACGAGCCAAGAACAACAAGCTACTGTCACAGTAACTAAAATTGTTCGTTGTGATTCCTCATTAGGTATTCCAAGTGATGATTCTGTTTGTCAATTTGTGCTGGAAAATGTTGATCCAAATCAGTTTGATTTGATAGTAACAGGCAATAATCCAAATATAACTAGTTTTCAAGGATCTGCTAATGGAACAAATATATCTATAGGCACGGGGAATTATACCGTTTCAGAATCACCGTTTAATACCATGGATATTGAAAATCAACTAGGAGAAACGGCTGTAGTAACTATTTCCACCGATTCTAATGGTGATTGTGCATCTCAATTTAACCAAGTAGACACATTTCAAGAATCAAAAGGAACGATATCTACCAATGAACTACAAAGTTGCGAAATTATTAATACGATCGACGTGAGTCAAGGAGCTTCACCAGAAGCACCGTAGGTTCGGAATTAGAAGAGAAATACATAATTCCTAAGAAAGACCATTAAATGCAAGACTGCTAAAAATAAATTCAATCCTTTATATTTTTCTATATCTAAGATTGTAGATATTCTTCCACCATGTTTTCAATATCCGATTTGTTTTCTTACATCTCCTTCACATTATTTTACTAGAGCAATATTATATTTTATTCTCAATAATCTTACCATTACCACTACCATTATCCTTTTGGATTTACAATCGAGATTCAGAATTGGATAAGGATATGCGTTAACCGGTTTTGTTAAATGAGAAAAAGTATCAAACGTATATTCCTATTCGGAATAAAGTCAAAACATTCATACGCATTTATTAACATGTCATTCAAACCCCCAAAAAGAGGACAATAACAGGATAATGATAACTATCATTATCAATTTCAAGAATAAGAATGATGATATATAGCTAGATAGTTATTTCTATAAATTGAAGACTTATGGCAAGATTTAGAGTTGGAGTTATTATACTACTGAGCGTGATGTTTGGAGCAGTTGGAATTAGCATGACTGCGGCCAGTCTGTCAAACGTATCACAGAGAGAGCAATACTGGAATGACATACTAGATGACAGGCTATTAGAAATCGATACAATTCTGAGCTCTTTTGTAAATATTTGTAACAATAACCCAAGTATTCAAGATATTTGTATTACAGATTTTAATAATTTATGGGACAGTACTTGTGAGAAGAATTGGGATAAAATTGATTCATGTAAAAGAATAGAAGGTTACTTGATAGCCAGAGAACTAAAATAAAAAGTACATTTTTTTGGCAATCGTATTCTTGATACAATCAACCTTCAAAAATAAAGCCTAGATACTTGCTCCACCTACCGAAAAGAAGAGTCTTCCACGGTGTTTGGTTGGTTGTAATCACCAGTGAAAGAATTTAAGCCCTAACTATCCCGATTAAAACAACTACTTTGCTTGATCAATCCTAATTAGCACCGCAGGAATATCTGACGGGTTTAAATAATTATCATTAACCCTCAAGATTGTGCTTGAGTGAGCATCTAAAAATACTATCACTCACAAAGAAGATAAACAGTAAGAGAAGAAGGAATCAGATCACAACGTAAGAGATGCGTTAAGAGATTCGGCAAAAAATCAATTATCATAGCAATTGATAAAATATTTGTTAAAATAGAAAAAAAGAAACCATTACAAACAGGATAAACAGGATTGAAATTAGAAAGTTATGCTCCAAAGCTATCTTAATTAAAAATACAAGCTAAGGCTATATCCGGTGCGAAATATGCTATTGCCCATGCTCTTGAAAGAACTTGGGACGAATCTGCATCGAAGACTTCAATAGTATACAAGATTGACGGATTTGGTTTTGATAATAAAGAAACATCAGTAACAAAAATAAATTATATTAGCAGAGTAGTAAGACCATTTAGCTGACAAGTTTTTAGTGTCGGCTCCTAAGATTTTTGGACTTATTGCTAGTAGTTCAGCTAGAGATTTATCCCAGTATTCTGGTAAGAATAAAATTCTAGACAAATACCCTGAGAAAGATTGTTTAGTATATGAAGATCATAAAGAACAGTAAAATAACAATTAGAGTAATATAGATCTTAATTGGTTCTAATTGTAATTATTGTTGTTGTTGCTAGGATTAAATATATTTCATACTAGCTATAATTCTATAACTTTTACATATAATTAAAGACAATACATGATTTCAATAATCATTATTAATCCTATTCAATATTTTTTTATATATACCATTGTAATCGTCGTTCCAATTTGATTAGGATCATTTTCATCCTTGCCCTATCCGCCACTTCAAATACTATGCTTGCCTCAGACCCAACATTTTTCCAAGACAAATCCGTGTACTCATATGATACCCACTGTTCAAGAAATGATTTAGCTGGCGCAGTTGACCAATATATGAAGCATCTAGGAATAGAATTGAACAACTATTCATCGGGGCCATTCACTAAAGACATAGGCGAAGATATGGAAGACGAATGTCCAAACCAGATGATAGAGTCAAATACCAATTTAGATGTATTTGCTAATGTCCTTTTTGGTAATGTGGAATTAAATGATTCTTTAGTGGCATCTTTTTCAAAGATTTTTGACTTATTAGTGCGACCTTCATCTATTGTACTATTATTTTCAATTGTGGTTACTGGAATAGTTTTGAATTCTCTTAAAAAGTTAAAGAAAAGAACGAACATAGCTAGAAAAGGGTTTTCTCAAGGGACAAGGGAAAGAATTCTTAGAAAGCAAAACTATAGGTGTGTTTACTGTAGAAAGGTCTTAACGGTCATAGACTACCATCACAAGAATGGTAATAGATCCGATAATAGAGAAAATAACTGTCAAGCACTTTGTCCTAATTGTCATGCCTTAAAAACTAGAAACAGATTAGTCAAGAATTGACTTAAGCTTTATTCAATCGATGCTGCAGTTGTCCCCAAGTTCGACTACAGCTTATATGGGCTAAATGGTCGCTATCATAACAGTGAAGAGGAAAAATACAATACTACAATAAAGTTCATATCGAATGCGGCTAGAAGGACATTGGTTCAGATTACGCCTTATGATCCTCATTCGCGATAAGGACAGATCAACCCAGACTTAAGTTTTCTAAAGGAAAATTAATTAGTTTCAGACGATTCAGGTCTTTGGACAATTTTGTCCAATATTTCTTTTACTACTGTTGATTTCTCTTTTATTGAGCCTTCCCCAATAGGGTATAAGTTGTACTGCTGATTAAGTAAATCATTACAGCGGTCCAGATCCTTACTATAAACAAATAGTACGCTTCTAAGGATACCTATATTCGGATGTTTGTTAGGATTCTCCGAAGATCCAATAATGTTACCAACATTTTGTAAATAGTAGTCTTTAGTCTTATTTAAAGTCTTTTCTAGTCGATCAAAGAAATCAACGAGAGCAAAATTATTATTGTTTTCATGTTCATTCCGGATTTCTCTCTTTAATCTTTCTCTATAGTATTCAAAGGAGCAATGAATTATATCGGTATATCGCAAATAATTGTTCTTTGGGGTGTCAAAAACCACAGTTCTTCCATATACAAATAAATCATATAATGTTTTTCTTGATATGAGAATCTATTAAAAAGTACATTAATGAAATATTGCGTTATATAGACAAAGACATCTTCGGAAATACGAATCAAGATATTTGATATGCAGGATAATATATTTGAGTTGCCTAAGAATGGGAGATCAGCCTGAATTGATTGATTTGCACATCTCAGTAGTTATCGTCACCATTAGATGTGTATCAAAGTCCTTTACTAATTGCGAGGTCTTACAGTAAAAACAGCAGAGTGTATGTATATTGAATATTGAATATTGAATAATCAAACAATCAAAAAAAATAACCTCAACACCAATCACCCCATACATTACTAGAAATCAATATGTTTCCAATTTACGACGGGTATTTTGTTTCGAGTTTTAACGAATCAAATATGAACCATCTGTTTGTACCAGGACCAAAAAAATATCTTTTTCATGAGGGCAATTATGAAATAAAATACGATACGGTATTACGAAATCTGAGTCCCTGGTTCCAGGAAATTTGGCATAAAAGAGATTGATTATGCATTTAATACGGGTCTATCTTAATGGCCCCTTTTTTCAATTGGAACGGAGATAGTCAAAAGGGAAGGCAGCACGGATAGGAACTCATTGCTTTGTGATAGAAGGTTCAATAATATTACATCCATTTCTGCACTAGTCTCCCCCAATTCCACATCGAGGATCCCCACCCGGATCATGACTGAAATAGGACTCCCTAGTACGGGGCTGGAATAATATTAAAAGGTGAGTTATTTGACAAAAAGAATTCAGACGATATCTGATATAAGAAAGTAGTCAAATTGACAACAGCAGCAAGTATATGGTTTTTTGGAGGAATCGGAATCGCAAGAGGTTTTAACTTGTAGTTCATAGCAATAGTTTCAACAGCTTTTGATGTAATATGACCTCGAATTCCAAAAGTAGTAATAAGAAACGAGGAATCTGATGAATAATTAGAACTAGGGTGCGATAAGTAAATATGAAATTAGTAGAGATCTATATGTGTTTATTGCATCCAGTCAGATTTTGATTGTCCAGCCATTAAAAAGAGCTTCTCTTTATTAGCAGTTACCTTCTTTTTGATAGATTTTGCTGGTACACCTGCAACAATGTCTTCATCTACAACGTCATAGATAACAGAACTGCCTGAACCCACAATAACTTTATCACCTATTTTTATCTTATTTTTTATGGTACTATTTAGTCCTAACCAACAATTATTACCAATGGTTGTACTCCCTCCTACTATTGTTCCTGCTGTTAATTCGGTATTTTTTCCAATGTTAACATTATGGGCTATATGACATAAAGCATCAATCTTGGTTCCTTGTCCTATAATTGTGTCAGAGAGCGATCCTCGTGCGATAGAGCAATTTGCAAATATTTCTACATCGTTTTCTATCACCACTTTACCATAGTGAGGAAATTTTTCTAGATCTAAAGTATCATCTGCTCTTTCAAATGCAAATCCATCAGAACCAATGGTTGTATTTGGTTGAATGGAGCAATTATCGCCTACTTTACAATTTTGCAAATTTGCTTTTGATTCTATAATAGTATTATTGCCAACAGTACAGTCATCACCTATGACTACGTAATCGCCAATATAACAATCTCTTCCTATCTTAGCTGAATTCGCTATAACAGAACTTTTGGATATACCAACCTTAGGCAGAGCAAGGGTAATTCGCTTTGCAAGTCTTGTAAATTCAAGTCTAGGATTATCAACAAATATCAATAGTTGTCCTTCCTTGTGATTTGGATATACCAACCCCTCCATACTTTTTTTACAAAGTATTACACCAGCATTTGATTGTGAAATAGAGAGCATGCCTTTGTATTCCTCAGATGAACAAAATGAAACATCATCTCTTGTTCCAGTATGTAATGATGACACATTTCTTATTGATTTTGAGTTAGATTTTTGTCCTTGAATCGTATAATCTGAATCGGTTATGTGCTGTAATAGTGATTCAACGGTCCATTGAACCATACTGAATATTTTTATCTTTTTAATATAATTGTTTTCTATAGTATTATAATAGAAAAAGACTATAAATTCAGATATGATAATTTAACTGATGGATAAATTATAGACCATAATAATCCTAAATCCATTGATTAATCAGTCGGAATAATAGAATTTATGCAGTCAATTTGAGCCGGATTTTTGTTATCTTGGGAATGCAAAAATAACAATCCAAAACCTTATAAAATTTTTGGTTATTCTAAGACAATTTCATAAGAATTTCAACAATAAGATGAATGGATGATCATATTTCTAACTGTGTACTTTTTTGTAATTATAATCAAATCCACATTGATATTTAATCTAATAATTTAATCGTAACAGGTCCTCCGCTCAGAGTTTTTTGTTCCAAACGGATAATTGATCGCTTTCCACGATACATGACATAAGTTTCAAACTCCTTTTCCCCATATTCAAACTTGACCTTTTTATTTAACCACTCTTTAGGTACCACGGCAGTGAGTCCCAACCCCGGTACTTGCCTAAAATGGGTCTTGCAGGTCATATTATCTTGAAACACATTGTATAATATAGTCAAAAGATAAAAAACTTATTCAACGAATGTTATTATATTATATGTTTTAAGTTTTGTGTGTAAAATACCATGATAAACTTTGATTGGAAACATCTTCCATTTCTATGCAAAAATATCCAGGCATTAAGAGCTTTACAGGCATTAGGGCATCAATATTTGAATCATTGAAACTTTGAACATAAAGAACAGAGCAGGAGAGGAGAGCGGAAACACGATTTTCTATGGGTGCAAGTCATATTTGCATCACCTTCTCGGTTTGAGTTTGACAACATTTACAATCCTTTGGGTAAGCGCGAGGTTTAATAGTCCCGGGTTCTGAAGGTTAATCAATCCAAATAATGGTTAATTAACATTTCGTATGTGAAACTTATGGTAATAAAGACCATTTTATACCAAAATTTATATAAGACGATGGATAAACATGTGTAATGTCAAAACAAGATAAAAAAGAAACCTCTTTTTCTACAACCGGTTCAACTACAAAAGATAATTTAGATCAAGTCGTTCAAAACAATAATGAAATTTTCAACCGAGCAGTTGAAGAGACTACACAATCTCTGAATCAGGTATTTGATGAATCTAAAAAAAGTATTGAAAGAAACATCGACGAGGCAAAAAATCAGATCCCCGTATATACAAAGACGATAAACGAAGTTCAAGAGCAAGCAGTTCAAGCCACAAGAGATATAGCACAAAACTACCTTGAATATCAAAAACAAATTATGGAATCCTATCAATCTATTGTAACACCATATTTTGAAAATGCAAATAACCAGCTATGGAACAACCAAGATATATTGAGAAGATATCCAGAAGTATATTCAAAAATAGCCAATAACTATGCAGAAAATACAGTAGCTATAACCAGAGTTATGAACAATATCGCTTTTTCAAATGTTGAAATAGTAAAAACCGTAATCAACAACACAAAGGAACAATCAAAGCAATTCGCAGAAATAGGAAAGAGAAACGCAAGAGTTTACGAGTCTTTTGAAAGAGATAACAGAAATAGCCTCTAAATAAGTACAACTTTGGACTCTGAGTTGAGTTAAAGGTTTTTATTATTTTTTTGGTCAACTTAGTTACTATATCCTAAATATAACATTTTTGCAATTAGTGGTTAAGAGAATAATCACATTATTCGAATTCGTAATATTATTCTAGAATAGAATAACAGATACGATAGTAATCAAAGTAACTAAACCACCGAACTAAGATTTGGATTTAAAATATAAAGTTTTTAACCTTAAAGTACACTAGAATTTTATAGTCTTTAGCTTGAAAAGTCAAATATCTAAAGGTCATCGCAATTATAGTGGTTCAAATGTCTACGAATACTAGAACACCAATAATTATTGCAGTACTTGCCATAGCATCATTATTTGTTGCTGGCCCTGTATCAATGAGCATGGATGAAATAAATGTTTATGCAAACAAGAAATCAGACACTGCATCACAAGGTCTTTTACAAGGTGAATTATCTGAACAATCCAGTGAAGTATTTTCAGAGAATGGAACCAGTACTGCTTCAGGTAATAATGTGGATTTATCATTCAACCTAAATGACGGCCAAAACGCCTTAGGTCAACAATAACCCATTTTTTTCTAATTCAGCGATTTGTTATTCTTGAAATATAATTTTAGATTATACATACTGCTCTAAATACAATTGTGTCAATTTATCAGATTAAATAATTATCAGCATTTTAGGATTACACCAGATACATGTAAGAAAATGCAATAGTAACAATCTGCTCTGGTCTAAACCAACTTTGCGGTTATTTAATCAACATATGAATAATTGGAATAATTGGTTTGAATCCAATTTAAAAATAAAGTACGCGTTACTTTCCTATTACCGATAATGATTAAACTTACTATGTTTAATGGAGATCTTCATAGCGCCTATGGAAACGTTTGATGGTCTGACTAGCCGCCCATTTAGAAATCATGAACCCAGAGTTCCAGAACTGTAATAAATAAGGTTTCTGCAAAATTATTCTAAATTTCAAATAATTTAGCTATAGAAATTAATACTATAATATTTAGGTCGAATAATACAAAAACTACTACGGTATTGGTTGCAGTAGCGTTAGCAACAGTAATGATAATTGGTCCCTAAATGTAAAACGTGGGTGATGTACTTGCAAAACAAAAATACAACAATTGGGACGACTGTAGAGACGATCATAGTAAGAACGGGTGCAAGAATTATTTCAAGGATCATGACAGTGATGATAATGATGGAAATAGAGCACCAAAAGGTATTGGTCAAAGCCAATCATCAAGTCAAAACAACCAAGTAGTGTCTGGCGGAGATTCAATAGGCTCAGTAAACAACTTTAACTTCCAAAACCAGGAAAATTCTGGAAATAACGCATTAGCACAACAATAATTCTCGTTTATTGTAGACGGCTGTATTGTAGAAGTTAACCATAGCAATCAAATATAGCATTTAGGACATTGCCTTCAAACATGTTAAAATATAATAGTTATCATTAGAATATAGTTTGAAGATATCAGAATTATGTGAAATGATTGAAGAATCATTCCGTTCGGGAAAATACCCTTTAACACAAGAAACAGAAAAGCGAATGTCAAATCTTGTTAAGGTAATAAACAGATCATCTTCAGATGACATGAAAGGAGATAACATAATCATTGAAACCAGGATCAGCGAGTTTTTTGTCATGAACAATTACAGCGCAGAGATTACACATTTGCCAGGAATGATAGAAATGGATACACTAGATTCTTTTAAGATGCTAAGTAGACGTATTGACAGAATTAAGAACGACGTAAATAACATCGCCTTAAAAAAAATTAAATGATATTATCGCTAAAACCAGCCAAAATTTTTACTTCTATTTATGTGAGCTTTGGATTAGAGCAAGTCATCGGTCCAGTGCCATACATGAAATCTCATTAAGCTTTTAATGTAGTTAAAAACAGGATTTTGAGAACTTTTGATATTAAAAGACGTTTAGGGACTATTCATGGTACAAACCGTAAAAGAGTAACAAATTTGACCACACTTGCTAAAATTATTTAAGAAAAAAATATTAAAAAAACTTTTTCTAATTAACTATTGTTTTATAATTTCTAGTTGGTGTAGCAAGTAATTCTTCGATTTGGCTGTTCATCTTTAAGAAAATTAGTCCTTTTTGGGTGGTTTTATATTCAGATCCTTCTATATATTCAATCAAATTATTTTCTATAAGAACAGACAGATATTCTTTAAGTTGTGCATAGCTTAGAAAAGCTTTGTACATGATTTTAGTTTTAGTAGCGCCACCATTGGCTGCCTCAAGGATCATAGCTACAATTTCAGTGCGGCTTCTGTATTTCATATTATTATATATATCATCACTAGTATATAACCGTCTACAAATTAGAGCCAATATCGCATATGACTTTATGAGCGATTATGTCATTTGCTCATATATATGGCGAATTACTCATGATTTGGATTGAGAACCCAATTCAACTCACCTTAATATTTAGAAAGTTAATAAAATTTACCTCAAATATGGAATTTTGACATGTAATTTCAGGATAAGAATTGGACAATATTTCTATAAATATCGCGGTTCATATTTTATCATAACTACATAAAATGACATTGTCAACCAACCGATCCTTCAAACATCAATCATTTAGCGCAGTCTGCTGTTCATATACTTTAAGATATACAAAATATAGTATAAGATCTAATAGTGGAGTGAAAGGATAGGTGGGATACTCAAACGAATTCGAAAAAAATGTCGACGAGAGGGAGGATTGTATTATAAGACCTCAAGTCAAAATAGTCAACTGCCCCATCAAAACAAGCCTCGGGGTCTTAGGCAAGAAGTGGACTATGCTAATAATAAGAGACATTGGTTTTCTAAAGATTAGGAGATTTAATAGAATATTAGAATCAATCCCAGGATTAACACCAAGAGTATTATCCATGCGCCTAAAGGAGTTAGAAAGAGAAGGTATCATAAAATGCCAAGAAGTGAGAAAAGATCAAGTAATGATATTATGGAGTTTGACAGAAAAGGGAGAAGATATCCTACCCATTTTACTCATGTTAACGGCTTTTGGTTCGAAATGGTATGCTGAATTTGTCTTTGAGGACAAAAAGCCAAGGAGATTAGATGAGGTCTTTTCTCTGCCTGAAACAAGGCAGAGGATACTCGAATATAACAAAAGGTTCAGACTAAGATAAGAAAGAAAGAAAGCTACAAAAAACAAATCAACATACTCATGTTATGAAATAATGCAAAAGTTAACATAAACTAATATAGTAACTTAATACCGTCATGATATTCTAATAAAAAAAACTAGTAACAAGTATCCAAACTATGATATAATGAATTTCAGTTATACATTATGATTACAATGAGTAACATAACAAAAAACTATAAAGTAGGAATATTTGCAATGTTCATTGCAGCAGCTCTCATCGGTTCTGTTGTAGCCCTTGGCGATAACATGGCATATGCAGGTGGCAAGAACAAGAAATCTAATGATGCAGAACAAGAAATCGAACAAGGACAAGCAAGCGAACAAAACGCACAATGTGTTTCTGGAGACTTTTCATTAATCTGTGGAAATAACGTAAACTTGCAATTACAAGACCAATTAGGCAATTTGGCACTAGGCCAACAATAATCTTTTTTTTGTACACTTTCGATTTCTAATACCACCTAACTGATAATTGATTTTAGATATACCACTTTAAGAACTAATTAATTTCAGTATTTACTTTTAATAACGATGACTGGTAAAAGCACATTAATAAAATTACTCAATTATTTTCTCTTATTATAATGTTTATCCATGAACGGCTAAATTTCAAAACCTTTCAACAAACCCCCAATGGGTTTTTAAAAATCAATTTAATCTTGCTTTTGGATCTAAACAAATGAGTGGTGCTCAAAAAATAATATTCAAAATAATTCTCAATTCAAGAACATTGATAGACAGATGCATATTGTCTCCTAAATCCTATAAAGAGGATCTTTTATGTAACCTCATATTCCATGTTCTGACCCAATAGCTTTCCAGAGTAGGCAAAATCGTTACTCATGATCGAATCAATGTAATTAGAAAATACAGAACCATCGATGCATGAACCATGCATTGGATAAATCATCTTAGGTTTTAATTTCTCCAGTCTTTTGCTGGTTATTCTTACAGGCTTTTCACTGGCAAAGATTCCAACCGCTTTATAAAGAGCAATCATGGAATCGGACAGATCCTCTGAGACCACAGGTTTATTGAATCCAGGTTGAATAAATAAATCCGAAGTAAAAAGTGATTTTGAATTCTCTTCAAATATCATCATACTGTCCCAATGATGTACATGAGGAGTCATGATAAACCTAAGCGTTGCCTTTCCGATATTCAATTTTTCATTATCCCAGAAAGAAATGTGATCTAAAGGAACGTTATTCCATCCAGTTAAGTTTAATTTGGAACTAAGATCACTACAAACCAATCTTGCCCCTGGGCTGTTTAAGAACTCCATACCGCCCCATTCATCACTCTCAAAGTGCAGGAAGGCTACATAAGTCAATTTTTCCAATTTAATTACTTCCTTAACTTTCGCCTCAATTTTCTCATACATGCCTACCGGACCGGTGTGAATTAAGATAGGTTTTTCATCGTCGATCAAGAGTTGATTAAAAGTAATTCCATAGGCATCGTCAAATCCACAAATCCGGTATATTCCGTCATCTATCTCAGAAATGGATACATCAATATTAGTTGGATTAATATTCTTACTTACTTCAGGCATATTTGCTAGTATCAAATCAAAGAAATAAAGATTATCGAATTCTTATTTTACCAATTAACCTATCTCCAACTTGCTAATTTAAAATATAGACCCCTCAAGCTAATCAAAAAAATACTAAAACACTTGTCATTTAATTTTTAGTATTCTTGGTATTGCACTCTGATTCGGAATTCAATCAATTGTTTGACAGACGATATGACAAAACTCAAGAAAAGTTCAATGAGAAACACCTTTTTGATATTTTGTATTTGGAGAAATAATCTAACGCAATTCAGAAAGATCATGATCAAGTTCTCTTACATGTTGATTTGTCATTTTGGGTAATTTGACCGTGACCTCATTTTAGGGCTTGTACCACCTTCATTCCTCCTGGAATAAGTTCACGCTTTATAATGTTCCATTCAACTGAGAATCTACCCGGTCCTGTCAAAAATAACGAAAAAGAAATAGCCATAAATAGTATTGGTATAGATAGCAAACCTAATTCATAGCCCTCTGGAAGAATTACTACATTAGAGGTATTGACTATTATAAAGGCAGAAATCATTTCTAGCGCAAATAATAGTGCGACTATTCTAGTCAATAGTCCAAGAATTAACAACAGGCCACCTACGATCTCAAGAAGACCTATTAATAGAGCCAACTCTGCAGGCAGACCGATCATATTGAAATAACTCTGGGTTTGGGAAAGATTGATAATCTTTGGGCAACCGTTCGTAATAAATAAAGTTCCGAGTACAACTCTTAATATTGGTGGCCCAAAAGTCATCAAAACAAGGCTATTACTCATACTTACACTTCCTACTATAGATGATTCGCTTCATACTATCAAAAAAAAATCAGACAAATACACGTTGTTCTGAGAGTAGGATATTAAATGGTCAAATTCATGGAATGTATTGACTACTGTCTGAATAATAATTTCGCTCACAATCATGTGAAAGAATAATTATAATGTGTATAAAAATTGATAAGGGAACAAAAGTATAGTGGCCTATTTTTTCATGGCCTCGTATAACCCAAACATGTTATTCTCGGTATCAAGAAATACTATTATGAATCCCATGTCTGGAATTTCTGTTTTTGGCATTACTACTTTGCCACCTGCTTCTTCAATTTTGGACGCATAGTCATCAACAGATGGCACAGTGATGTAATTTGTAACAGAGTGTTCGGGAGCTTGACGCTTCATTAGTCCGCCCCCGATACCTTTATTCCCATTTTCGTCTTTCGTGTCAAAAAACCAATAATCTTTAGAGGGGTCTTCAGGATTACCCAATTTTTGCATCGTCCATTCGAATACCCCTTTGTAAAATTTTATCGCCCTTTCGACATCATCTGCAGGGATTTCGAAATGCTGTACAGTAGGCATTTCAAGCAACTCCATTTTTCGAAACTATTGTTTCACTCATTGTCCTTAATACTTCATACTCTTTAAAAAGACAATGGTAAAAAGAAACTTTTGTCCAATGTGTGAAACTTTTAAACAAGAATAACAATTCAGAGTTTTCAGATTACGAAAAGCCCTAAAATTTGGTTGTAATAAATACTGATAATGTTGTAATAACAAGAAAAAATAGAGTTATTTATGGTCCATAAATATTATGACCAAGATTTTCATTGGCTGATGCATCTCCAGAATTACATGAATCAATGATACTGGCATTTGGGGAATAGCATTGTGCACCTTGAATGGACCTTTGTGAACTTCCTAAGGATTGATCTGTACTACTGCTACTGCTACCACCCAGATCAAAAAAACCCAAGAAGGCGAATGATAGATTATTGGTTGAAAGTGAAACAGAAACTACCAGCAAGAGAGCAATAGAACCTAGCACTATTGTATTCTTAAACGACTTTTTATGCATTAATATTACAATAACGTTATGCTATATCGAGATTGTTTTACTTAAAACTGAATTTATATTATTATTATTTTCTAGGTTAATTTAATATAGATTCTTCGTCGATAATAAACCTTCATGCCATTAAATTAATACAAATCCAACCAAAATAATATTGCACTTGACAATACTAAGTATAGAGTACAACACACAAACCTGAAATTTGCTATTTATCAGCCTACCGTCACAAAGGACATTAAAAAGAACATCCCATCAGCCATGGAGACACTAGAAATGATAACAATCTAGCAAAGTTTATTGATCTCATCAGCGATTTACTAATGCTGCTCTATACTACAGAGAATTAGTAAACTATCACGAAAAAGGCTTGTTGTTTTTTTACAGTACAAGATGCAAGATCAGATCCAGCACTTGACGGTATTTCAGCTTCTCATCATATGCCCTTTTTAGTTAATGATATTTCATGTGTAGCTGCACTCCCAATGGCGTTTAACAGAGGAAGTGATTGAGATTCCCATGATCCAAAAAAACATGATCAGGATAGGGCATACTGAAAAGCTTATGAAACTCAAACTTTTTAACTCACTCATTCTATTGCTCGAATCTTTTGGAAAGCATGTTCGTTCTGAAAAAATATTGTAAAACAATGTGTAATCATAAATGCATTTACACGAGTTCATGAATTAAGATTTAGTATTAGGGAATTTGAAAACTTTTGAAAATACATAAAGAATACATAAAGGATAATGACGTGTGTAATTATGTTTCATCGTATTCCGTACTCGACCGCATAATTTCTTTTTTGGATTATCCACCCAATAGACATATAATTGGTTAATTCAGATGGGAAGCACCATCGGGATGCATATACGTCGAACAGTTCCTGGGCCATCCACTACAAGAATTCTTTTCGTTTTGAATATTTGCACCCTCGAACTCCCAAAATCTTTGATTGGGATGATAAATAAATCCTTCTATTGTATAACCCATCCCTATCGGGAGGGAATTCCATAGTGAGAGACACCGCCTGCTGTTGTGCGTGTATGAGGATACTCTCCCAATTGGACTAACCCACCGTAGGATATTATTCTTAGTGGACCATCCGCTGGAGGACAATTAGAGCCACTACAATTTCCTCTCACAATGGTAGTAACTTTGAGAACAGCGGGTCCTTTATAGGTGGGCACATTTACTACTCCACCATCACCAGATACTTCTTTCAAAACAGTCAAATCATTGTTTTCGTAGTCTTGACAAAGATAATTTCCAAACAAAATGCTACTATCTCCGGAAACAACCTGACTTTTCTGGTCTGAAGATTGTCCTTGATTAGCTTCTTGCTCCGAACCGCTAATTCCGCTTTGAGATAAAGCGTTGTTCTGCGAGTAGGAGGATAATAAAGGCGAGTTTCCAGAAATTAATCCAATTGATAATGTCAAGCATAAAGAAAACGGTCATGACTTTATTTTTCATAACTATTAGATTTGAATTATCAATTTAACGACTATTACTAATCATGACTTTTTGATTATGTAATAAAAATTATCATAGTTTTATTTGTCCAATTTTTTCTTTTTATCTGGTTTACCATCATCTATTAATACTGCATCAATATTGGATCTCAAAATTAAGATTTCCCTTATCGATTGCAAACCTAATTCTGTATACCTCTCCATTATCCATATAGACGTGCTTAGCAATAGAATACATGGCTTCGTATCCACACTTAGCATCACACTTCTTTTGAAATTGCAACTGTTACTTCCATCATATCGACAAGGATGTTCTAATTCAAAGCTCAATTACTAAACTTTTAAGAAATCGTACCAAGAAACTAAAACCCTCAAAGTAGGAGTTCCAACGGAACAGCTACTAATTTAAATACTAGATAAGTTACCACTACAATAAAATGAAATTAGAATCGTACATATTAGCGATGGTCCTTTTAAGTGCTTTCATGGTACCTATGTCAATCGGCACCTATTCTGCATACAGTAGTAGTGATGATGATGATGACAGCAATGATAGCGACAATCAGAAATGTTATCATGCTGGTTTTGAATCTGGAAACAGTGGCTCGTACAATCAAACTCAACTAACAGATTGCGGTAATCTCGGAGAACATTACGCTCATGCATACTACCAGGGCTTTATTCAAGGATGCATATCATCAGGTGGAGGTAGTTATTTTGCATGTAATGAAAAAACTGCTGGCCCTCCCTAACTTTTTTATTTCTATGTATTTTCACATTGATTAATTAGTTCGTTCATTTACCTTTTATTCAGTTTTTCCCTACGGAATGGTCTTTAAGGTTCTACACACCTTAACCTGCTGTTAACGTCTCTGAGGATTAAGATATAATTGTCTAACTTTATGGCACTTTTCCAACCAGTCATTTATCACTATGGCTGTCTCGACTTTTGACATTTTACTGATATAGTTAGAAGATGTTTTGACAAGGTTGGAATGAAAATGAATATGTACTATTGTCGTAGAGTCTTTGCCAGCTACCTTCGCAATAAAGGGACAGCACTTGAAATTCTTGATTTACTACAAGGTAGAATTAGCAGTTCTGTATTTGTCAATCATTACTCTAGACCAGACATTAACGAAATAATAACAAAAAGGAGTTAGGGATTGTCAAAACAAAACGCAAAGGCTTGATAAGACATTGTATCGCCATTGTTGCCTAGTGCATCCACTCTAAATGTATCTCCGCCGACAATTTGTTCACGGATTTGTTTAATGGATCCAGGATTATTGTTATTAGATACAGTATGGAATCCAGAAATTAGACTATCACCGGTATTACATTTAGCATCAGACACAGAAGCACTTGGTGTAACTGCAGTAACAACATTTCCCCCTACCGTATAGATTTTACCACCAACAGATTGAGGCCCTGCTGGACCTTGTGGACCTGTTGTCCCTTGTGGTCCTTGAGAACCGGTTGCTCCTGTTGCACCTGTAGAACCAGTATCACCTTTGAGTCCTTGTGGACCGATTGGACCTACAGCTCCTTGAGGCCCCTGTGGACCAGGATTACCCACTGGTCCAGCTGAACCAGTCTCACCTTTTACTCCCGGGGGTCCTTCGGGTCCTATGTCTCCGGTTGCACCAGGAGGTCCTTGTGGACCTGGTTCACCTTGGGGTCTTGCTGGTCCTCGCTCACCCGGAACAGAGGTACCAGCTATTTCAGATGATAGATTGTTACAACTTAGGGATGTACTTTCACCTGAAACACACATGCTATTTTGATGGGTAGATTGAGAAGTTGAATCATCTTGAGATGCTTCATTTCCATCTCCTTCCTGACCCAAAGAGTTACCTTGAGCAAAGACAGAATCAATGTTTGAAAAGTTCATGGGAACATATGTCAATGCTAATAATAAAATTGGTAGAATAATCGCATAGAATTTAGTTTTCACAAAAGAGCACCACATAAAAGATAGTTAAGCGTTTTTTAGAATCGATATTACTAAATGTTCTTATTGAAAAACTACTAGATTTGTATTATAAACACTTACGATAAAGCGATAGTAGGATGATTAAATGAATGTCATGACCAAAAGATCTTTTAGCTTCCTTTCTTTGGATTCCGTATGTCACTTCTATCAAAAGCTGAGGTCCAATTCTTACAAAGTCAAAAGCAAATATCAAAATCATACGAGTATAAACCCAAGTCTATTATCAAGAAGAAGCTCAATACCCTCATAGATCAAGAACTACCCTTGTTAGAACACTTAATCCCCACATTAGACCTTACTATATTCAGTAAGATTGAGAACATCTCTGGTCACATCAGATCTTACTAAAAAAGTAAGATGGAGGTTCTCTGAATTAGTGATCAATTCGAAAATAATAAGCCTAAGAATGTCACTAAGAACCACTATAAGCCATCAAAATCCACGGGCGAAGAAAATAATGAACAATTATATATAAAGAGTAGAGAGAAAATCAATAATTGTAATACAAGGGCCGGTGGTCTAGCCTGGTTAAGATACCGCCTTGACATGGCGGGGGTCGTTGGTTCGAATCCGACCCGGCCCATATAAAAATTGCAAGTTATCTTGAGATTTGTTGAAATTATCATCATTATCAAATTAATTGTATATATATTTTTGATTAATTAAGGTATTGTGGTCTAACGGGACTGGATTAGAAACTGTATACAGTTTCTCATTTACTATAGACAGTTTTTTATCAAGGTTAAAGTGAATATTGTAGATAATGCAGAAATAACCAATTTTTTAAAAGTCTTGACCAAACTCTGTTTTTATTTGTTTCACTAATTTATCTATTTCAATAGGTTTTTCAATAATAAGACCTGAATTCTTTTCTCCTTTTGATGTTGATGAAACTTTTTTTAATGCTTTATAATATGTTTCATATGCGGTAATAAACCATACAATAACTTTATCATCTATTTCCATTATCTTTTCATAAAGTTCAAATCCATCAATCTTGGGCATTTTAATATCAATTAGCAATAGATCATAGTAATCCGGCTTGAATTTTGATAATGCGATTGTTGAATCATTATACACATCAACTTCAAATCCTGCATACTCCAATCCCATCTTGAAAGTAATAGTATGATCATAGTCATCGTCTACTAAAAATATCCTTTTCATTTTTGGTTTATGAGAGGTATTACAGATACTTCTTTTCTTTCTAATTTCTTCAATGCCATTATTCATACTGTGGACAGTATCAATAACTATACTTTCTTTGGGATCTCGTTGAGTTTCCAGTGGGAGCGTAAATGAGAATGTAGCACCTATTCCATCTAATTTATTCTCAGCCCACATTTTACCTCCATGGGCTTCAATGATTCTTTTGGATATATAGAGACCTAGTCCCGTCCCTACAATAGATTTTGTGGCAAATTTTGTAAATAGTCTTGGCATTATTTCAGGATCGATACCTTGTCCAGTATCGGTCACACTGACGATAATTTGTTGGTCGGTGTCATCTCTTGTAATATTAA
Organism: uncultured Nitrososphaeraceae archaeon; assembly: GCA_963759575.1. Taxonomy (GTDB): domain Archaea; phylum Thermoproteota; class Nitrososphaeria; order Nitrososphaerales; family Nitrososphaeraceae; genus Nitrosocosmicus. The sequence goes on from CAVWZU010000002.1 coordinate 946,170, forward strand.
CAGATATCTCGCCTTTCTGAGTGAATTTAATAGCATTGCTTAAAAGATTCGAAACGACCTGAGTTATTCTCGCTACATCTACATTTACAATAATGTTATCATTATTACTAGAGCATGCTAACTTTATTTTTCTTTGTTTGTTATTTTCTTCTTCCTTTTTGTGATCTGCAATAATATTCGTTATAATATCATTTAACCTAACGTATTGTTTTTCAACTTTTAACGACAGATTCTCAATTTTTGTGGCATCAAGTATGTTTTCTGTAAGTTTTTGTAGTCTTTTCGCATTTCTGACTATAACGTTTAGAAACTCTTTATCTTGTCCGATGTTTTCTTTACTAGAAAGAAGAATTTCAGATAAACCAAGTATTGGTTGTATAGGAGTTCTCAGTTCATGGGCTCCCTTTCGAAGGAGAAAATGAAATTGATCTTTGGCCGGCTGAACAAAAGCAAAGATATTATGCAGATTTAGCGTCTGGAATAAGTTCTCGCGCTCCAATGCCTTCTTCAATGCTTGGAATAACGGATGCAAAAATGTCTGATTGGGTTCAGAAAAGATTAACTCCTCATCCTTATAGCACTTATGAAGGAGTGCCCATTGCGTCAGGCGATGCTACTACAGAAAGTAACACTATTCCTCGAATATTTATTCACTGCACTAACGGGCCACTCTCGTCATGGATGGAGCCCTTTGTAATCAGAGCTCGTAAACTCGAATGGAATATACATACCATCTCAGCTGGCCATGATGTTATGATTACTAATCCAGAAGATTTAGCAAAAATCCTTCTACAAATAGTTAGTCAATAAGAGATATTTTTGTTTGGTAGGTTGGTTGCCCAACAGAAGTTGTTATGTTGTTTCTTGAAAATGGTGTAATCATTTTCTTTGAATCCACCAACCAAGTCAGCGTCGCGCTTTAGAGCGCGGCGGGATTAACTTTCCCTGAAATGAACACCTAACAAAGAGTAAACTATACAGAAACGATACTTTGATTTATAGTCAGTTCTGTCGGTTTGTCCACCACTACTATAGACCTCACATTACGAAATAATTACTAAAAAGATTAGGCCAGTGTTGGACGAGTTAATGACCAAGTTAATATCATACAGGCGGGTGGAAAAAAATTGAATATTATTAAAACATATTATAATCGTGAACAAAGGAATTAAAACCAAAAAAAGCTTTGTAGTCTATCATAGATGAAGGTTAAGAAACAAATAAAAAAATTAGGAAAAAACATTATTGAGGTCATGAATTTATTATCTGTCAAGGCGGCACCCTGATGGATGTCTATCTACCTATTTTAGTAACGATTGTAATTGTATAGATAATAATTCAGGTAATTCTTTTCAATCAATTATAAAAAAATAAAAAAAGTGAAGGTTATTTGGTGGTGGCTAGAGATGAAGGAATTTTGCCCTGTAATTGAGGCTTAGGATTTTTTACTGGTTCATTTTCTAATACCATATCATTATCATTTAGTGAACCTAGATTTTGGCCATTTTTACCTTCTAGTGCGTTAGGTACTTCCTTACAGTTGGTTTTTTGACCTGTTTGAAGATTTACGTCACACTCAATGCATTTAATATTATCATCGGGCCCATCACAACATGTCTCTTTATTTGTAGTACTTTCAAATGAGCAATCAAAAAAACCATATCCGCTATTATCTGCTGCCATTACTCCGTTTAAGGCCGAAGTATTTGTCAAAAATAGGGTCAGGATAGCTATAATACCTGTTGTCAGAAATATGTTTTTTGGATTTATTTTGTTAAATTTGTCCATAGTTCTACGTTATATAAAAAATATTAAAGCATTACTAATTATATGTAATATTCTTAGATTCTTAATCTATTAGAATTGTTATATTCACTAAATCGGTCAAGACATTTGGAGAATATTCTTTCGGTCCGCCCCTTCAAGGGACGGCTCTAGGTTGAATCTTTGAAATTAATACTTTCACAGTATTCTCTTGCAGTTTGATATTCTAAGAATAAATTTCATTAAAATCTCACAGTATCAAGTATCCAAACTATGATATGATTAATTTCACTTATACATTATGATAATAATGAGTAACATAACAAAAACTAGTAAGATCGGAATATTTGCAGTGATGTTTATTGCAGCAGCCTTAATCGGTTCAGTAGTTACATTTGGCGACAACATGGCATTTGCAACAGGTAAACATAACGAAGCAGAGCAAGGAATTGAACAAGAACAAGACAGTGAACAGAATGCACAATGTGTATCTGGTGAAATCACATTCGCATCATGTAACAACCTAGGATTCATGTTCCAAAACAATGAAGGCAATTTAGCACTGGCCCAAGACTAAACTATTTCTTTTTTTGTAGCAATAGTTTCCGTACAATTTAGTTATTACAGTATCACTATGGTATTTTTATCTGTTAATATGCGCCGCGCCTAAAGCGCGGCGCTACTACTCATACGAATCAAAAAGGCGAAAAGCAACAACAAATCCTAGAAATGGCGTTTGGGTTAACATTAAAAAAATAAAAGACGTATCTATCGAGCTGACGATGCTCCTTTTCTGTGTTTTCTTATTCTCAATTTAGCGAACTTTCCGACACATTTTCTGTTTGAACGTTTGATGTTCTATCTTGTGGTGTGTTCGTCGTGACTGTAGTAGATTCATCTGCATCAGAATCTGGTGTGGATTGAATTATGTTGTCATTGTTGCTTTGGATATCATCAAATCCTCCTGCTAATCCACCTTTAGGTCCGATGCCAGAATTTGGGTTATAGTTATTACTAGTAATGGGATCATCAGATATTTGGCCATTGTTAATGGTGCCTGACATTGGAGGAAGTGGTTTACCTCCATAACGATACTGAAGTTCGGGATCGCCGCAGTTAATGTAACCTCTTGTACCACCATCCTCGCATTCCTGGCAGTAAAATTCTTTATTAGTGCCCCCAGCGCCCGTACCAGGTTTAACTGTTTCAGACCAACAGCACTTAACCACCATTAGTCCGTTTGGTCCACTGTGTCTACCAGTATCATTGCACGCTCCAGGCTTACCTTCTCTATTCGGTAGTGCTAAGGAGAAAGACGGGGCCAAAATTACGGATGTAATAATTATTGCAATTATTGCGATTGAAATTTTGTATTCCTTAATCATGTAGTGACATATCACCCTACTCTGTGTTAGAGGATTATTATTATTAGCCTTGCTGTTTTAAACGTCATTGTTTTGTGATTAAAAGATCATGTCAGAATCCGCTATGTGCGATAATGTATTACTTGAGATAGATACCTGCCTAGATTCATTTCCTCTTTCTGAAGAGTCTCTTGCAGTGGCTCCTCAACTAATCTCTTTTAATTACGGGACCCTCTTCAGATTTGACCGGCGACTGTAGGAATAACAGCTTCCAATCCCGCACTTCGAACTCGTTTATCTTAAATTGAATGCTTTGTTGATGAAATAGTTGACCAATTCTGTATATACTCCGCTTGAGATGGAGTTTCTATTCCTACGGATTGAATAATTTCATTATAACAATATGGACCACGATTAAAAAATGACAGGTCAGGTATTTTGACTTTTTCCTATTAGGCTGACATCAAATTGGTCTAATTCTTTGATTGCTTCGTCTATTTCCTTTTCCAACTCAAACTTTTTAGAATTTAGCTTTCCTATCTGTTCACAGATCTTTAACGCCTCTTCATCAAGTCTTGTTAATCTACCAGCCATTGTTGTAAATCTCGAAATCGCATTTTTGGTAGCTATATGCTCATGTTCAGTCGATGGTCTTCTAATGAAAACAAGTTTTTCAGTACAAATTCATAAAATCTATATAAAAATATTTGTACATACATAGAATATATTTGGATAATTATGGATAGTTTTGTGTCTCATGAGACACATACTTTATTTCTTTTAAAAAAAAATGTTCAGACATCTTATTAGACATTGTTAATTCATTGCTAACAGTATATAACCGTCTTAACTTTAAAAGATCTATTCCCCTATTCTTCATCCAATTACAAATATTAGTGGTTGGAAATTTTTTTTGGGATTGATTAAAAAGATTAAGATAAACCTTTCTTTAAGTCGTCAATAGTCATTAAAATATTCCAGTATACTTTTCCACCCATCCTAAAGAGTGGTTCAGCAATTTTGGGAATCTGATCTGGAGAGGTAACATCTATTATAAAAATTGCAGTTCTTTCTCCTTCATATGGAGTAAAATATGTAGATTCGGCATTTGTATTCTTTACATATTCTTCCATGTCCTTAATAAAATTGGGATTCTTAACCATTTCATTTCCTTGGGCTGTAGGAAATGAAGCACGTATCATAAATTTCATTTTATAACAATCACTTTAAACAAGATATTTAAAAAGATTTTGGCAACGTTGAGAAAATGAATCCATTTCTATGTAAAATTTGTGAAACAAATTCTGGCCTCACTTCAACATTGTCACGCTAACAGGCAATAACCTTGAGTACCCTAAATGCAACAGTCAGGGTCAAATCCCATTCCCTTTCTAAAGTCAATCCAACTTATCCTATTCAACCTAATTGTAGTTGGAACCCACGTCCGAAAGACGTAGATTCGAGTCCAACTCCCGGTGCATGTCAACCTAAATATTTAGATTATATTCAACTTTAAATCGTATCCTCACGGATTCAAACCAGATATAAAAATTTTGTAATTAGAGTGTGGGACCATATTGGAACCCGTTAACTTTTGCACTGCAGGTTACAGGCAAATATGACCTCCATCCGACCCGAATCCAAATTTGCTAGTATCAGTGGAAGATCGTTAAAAAGTTTGCTGATAATATAGGTTAAGGCCAATAAGATGTGGAAAAGGTAGTAATAGGCGATATAATCCCAAAGAAAATTTTAGTTACTGGCGTAAGTGGCTTCATCGGAAGCAATCTTCTCAGGACTTTGATAAATAAAAAAAATACATTGGGTTATCCATATCAAATTCGGTGTATAACCCGAAATAAAAAATCAATAGATAATCTAAAAATCGATAAAAAAGACATTGAAATTGTCGAAGGAGATTTATCAAATTATGATGACTCCTTGAAGGCGTTAGACGGCGTAGACATTGCATATTATCTGGTCCACTCCATGGAAGGATCTGCAAAAAATTGGAAAGAATTTTCTGAAAAAGAAAAGACAATTGCGGAGAACTTTATGCGTGCAACCACCCAATGCAATGTTAAAAGAATTATCTATTTAGGAGGTTTAATCCATGTAAAGGATGACAAAAAATCTCAACATATGCTAAGTAGAAAGATTGTGGGAGAAATCCTTTCAAAATCCAAGGCTCCTGTAACAATTTTTCGCGCTGCAGTTATCCTAGGCAGTGGTGGGAGCTCTTTTGAAATGTTAAGATACTTGGTTGATAGACTGCCTGTAATGATTTGTCCTAAATGGGTGACGACAAAGTGTCAACCGATTTTTATTGGTGATGTTATAACTTACCTTGCACAATCAATTGAAATAGATGAAACCAAGGGAAAAGAAATTGAAATTGGAGGCCCAGATATTCTATCTTATTTAGAGATGATGAAGATATATGCCAAAACTGTTGGAAAATCCATCATGATTATAACGATACCGTCTTTATCGACCAAATTATCTTCCTATTGGATAGAATTAATTACGCCTGTAAAGGCATCGCTTGCAAGACCCCTCGTTGAGAGTCTTGAACATGACTCTATAGTTGAAGATCAGTCTATCGGTGAAATCATCCCGTTAAAGTTAAAGTCATTTAAAGAATCAATAGAATATTGTTTAAAAGAAGAGAACAAGTATAAAAAAACAAGCATAAAGCAAATGATAAAAGAAAGAACATCATTTTCTTTTAATTATAAAGTTCTTTTAGCTTCACTTGTGTTATTACTATTTATAGGTAGTACTTATTACTTACTTGATACTAGGCAAGAGTTTCTAAATCCGATATGGATAGTTGTCGCAGTATTTTGGTATTTGTCAATAATTATTTCCATTTATTTCATAAGATATGGAGCGAAATTGGGAGCGCTTCTTGCTGGGGTTATTGGTTGGGTTACATTAGTATTTTATTTAATGGATAATTATTATATTGTAGGCGGCCATTCAATATTATTTAGCAACCCCAACACAAACGAAACATGGAGAAATATAATAGGAATAGTAATTGCGGCGTTTACCATAATTTCCTCACACAATATATTTAACAAAGAAAAGATTGTATAATTAGAAAGGAAACAAATGGAGACTGCACTTCAAATAATTACGCAAAATTGGCATACAATGATATCCAATACTTTTAAAAGATAGAAGGATTTAGGTTGAGTTTAATAATAACGAGTATTGACTCAAACCAGACCTCAGCAGAGCATATTAACTATGAGTCCTCCTCTTTAGCATCAAATCCTTATCTGGATTCATTATCCTCTTACATTATCCATATATACATAGAGACAACTCAGATTTATTTCAGTGAGAAAAATGTTCTTTAACGTGAGTAATTTTGACTTTATGAGACACAGATGTCAAACTTTTCTAGATTATATTCAATCCTAAACCGAAGCCCTATAGATAAGAGCGGTTACTAATACATCATACTTATAGAGTATTACACCCTAAAAAGTTACGGCTTTTTTTTACTAAATTCGAAGCTATAATTTAGGGAATCTTATTAATAAGACTGAAAAAATTATTTTTGGGGAAGTTGTTCATTTTTTTCTTCTTCTTTGGTGTTTAGTATTTTATATACTCCAGCTGCTATTAATCCTCCAGCAATTGGTGCTACCCAATAAATCCAGTGATATACAAAGTCCCAATTTATTAAAGCAGGGCCAAAAGAACGGGCTGGATTCAACGATCCACCTGTTATTGAACCTCCAAAAATGACATTTAGACCTAATGTAAAACCTATAGCTACCCCAGCTAAAGGTACTATCTTAAAGTTCTTGGTAGTGGTTGTGGCTAATACAACGTACACCAGGGTAAATGTCATTACCGTTTCTAATATGAGAGCCCTAACAACATTATCCTCCGATGGCAAGGTTACGCTAGCAGACATCGCAGAACCAAAAATTGAATATACAACGGCTGCAGCAATTACTGCACCGATAATCTGAGCTATTATATATACAGCGGCTTCCTTACCAGTTATTTTTCTTGCTACCAATAATCCAATTGTAACTGCAGGATTAACCTGTGCTCCAGAACGATATCCTATAGCATAAACTATGGCTGTTAATACCAAAGCATGAACTAAACCAATTCCAATCACTCCCAATTGTCCACTATCTGAATACACGGTCGCTGCAGATGCAATTGCATATACTAAGATGAATGTTCCAACAATTTCAACCAGAAACTTATTTCTCAAAGAGGGTTGAAATATCCTCTTGACATCTTCGGTCATTTCCGACCACAGATAGTTATTAAATTATTTAAATGTTGATCGGATCGGATAATTCAAATCAATGGTAACATGACAATCTTAATAATCCTCATAACTTTATTCTTTAGTTCGATATCTACTAAATGTTTCATTTCATTGTTTTGAACCATTGCTTTAGATCTTGTAATTAATTGGAAATAATTAGCTATTTAACATATTCTATACAACATTTTATATGACATCAATTAGAACTGAAGTTGAAATTAATGTACCTGTAGACAGGGTTTTTGAGTACTATACAAATCCAGATAACATAAAAGAATCATGGCCTCGTGATATAGTAAAGGAATCAGAAAACGTATCGGGACAAAAAAGTGAAGAGGGTTCTCAAATGAAAGTAGAAGGTGAATATATGGGTAAAAGAGACGAAATGATCCTGGAAGTGGCTCAAAAAGAACAAAATAAAAGATTAGTTACAAGACAAACAGAAGGTCCATTTCAGAGTTGGGAAAGCATACAGGAATTTCAAAGCAATGGAGACAACTCTACAAGAGTTACTCACACAATAAACTATGAATTACCGACTGGTGGAAAAATAGCCGATTTTCTGTCTGGAAGCCAAGCAGAAGATAAAATAAGACAAGGTATTCAACAAGCTGCACAAACAGTAAAGCAAAGACTAGAGAGGAGTTAATAATACACTCCGTTTATTTGTCGGGATGTAGATAAATGTCTGAAAATAATTTAAACACAATAAACTACTTTGAGTTACCATCTGATAACAATGAACAATTAAAGAATTTCTATAATAGCGTATTTAACTGGAAATTCAAAGAAGGTAAAGACACTCCAGATTACTTGTATACCGAAAGTGCAGGAATAAAGGGGGCATTATTAAAGAGAAGATCAGTAGAACAAAGCGCACCCACGTTATTTATTCAAGTAGATTCTATTGATGATTGTTTATCAAAGGCAAAAACTGAGGGTGCTAAAGTAGTTGTAGACAAACAGGAAATATCTGAGGGAACTTTTGTAATAATAAAGGATCCACAACAAAATACAATTGGAATTTGGCAATCCAAGTGAGTCATTAATTTTTTTAGTAGATTCATACGATTAGCACAAGAATAAATAAATCAATAATAAATATATACGAATAATCTGTAATAACTCAACAATTAAAATCATGAATTGAAAATCTGATCCCTAAGTTATAGATTCTATTCAACCTTGGATCGTATTCCCTGGTTTGAACGATATTTAATAGAGCCTAAGGAAATTGCATTGGTCTACGATTAGACTAACTAATTTTGCAATACAGGTTACAGGCAAATATGACCTGCATCCGACCCGGCCCATTGAAAATACCGTAAGTCTAGTATGGAAACTCGCGGACTTAAAGTTAACATGTATGAAATTTACTCGATAATCATATTCTCTCGTATTCTTATTTACTCTTCGGCCATTCCTCGACTATCACTGCTAAAGATTTGACGTGTAAAGACTTTCTTAATATTATTCTTTGTTATATAGAAATTGTTCATGACAGAAAATACTAGGTCATTTCCTGACTGGGAAACGCTATACAAGAACCAAGAAGTAGAATCCATGCCGTGGTATAATGAATCTCTTGATCCTGATTTAATATTGGAATTAGATAGAATGAAAATCAAAAAAGGATCCTTCCTTGATCTTGGGACTGGACCTGGGACACAAGCAATAAAACTTTTTGAAAGAGGTTTTGATGTTACTGCATCTGATCTGTCCCCTACTTCAATCTATAAGGCATCAGTTCGTTATAATGACAAAATGAACAATAAGATCAAGTTTATAGTTGATGATATCACAAATTCTAATTTAAGTAGTAACGAATTCGATTTTATTTTTGATAGAGGCTGCTTTCATGTAATTTCGCCGGAAAAACGGTCAAAATATACAGAGGAAGTAAACCGAATTTTAAAACAAGAAGGGTTATTGTTCTTGAAGTGCTTTAGCGAAAAAGAACCAGCAAGAGATACCGGACCTTACAGATTTTCACATGATATGATAAGAAAAATATTTGAAAATAGTGGATTCAAGATACAAAGCATTTGGGAAACTGTTTATCAAGGCACCTTAGATCCGCTACCCAAAGCACTTTTTATAGTCATTTCAAAGTAATCATATAGAAATTTACAAAAAATATGTCGTCCCGTGCCCTCCTAACGATGTAGATTCAAACCCGTTTACTAAACAAGTGATCAGAGACAAATAATTGAAAAAATCATGGTTATTAATAGACAAGGATATTGAGATATGCCAAAACTGGATTAATGATGAAATTCATAAAATGTCTTTTAAAAGTTAAGATGAAATCATTTTATATCATTTCCAAGAGTTAGAGTCTTGAATTGAATGTTGACCAAATTTCGTGATTATTGTTGGGAGTGCTTACTATGTTTCTTTAAAATATCTTTTATACTTTGACGTGTGTCTTTATGAGGTTTTTCGATTTCTTGTAGGGACCAATATTTTCCATTATTGTATATTAACGATTCTTTTTCAGAATTATGTATTGCGTCTGATACCTCTCCAATTAGCATTACATGATCCCCAAATTTGACCTCTTTGAATAACTTGCATTCAGCACTTAATGAAGCCCCTTTTACCATCAATACATCTATCCTGTCTGCTTGATGGAACTGAAACCCCAAATCTTTCAAAGCATTAATTTTGTCATAGTCTCTTCCACTATATCCTCCAGCCACACTAGCAAGTATTGTCTGATCAGTTGCACATAGGTTAATTCCAAATTCCTTTGATGTTCTGATATTTTCGACTGTGGCCTTGGTAGGTCCTAAAGAAACTGCAATGAGCCCTGGCCTATAAGAAAGATGATGTGTCCATTCACAAGCCATGATATCATGACCATGAGGACCATTCGATGTTATCAAGCCTATTGATGTAGCGAATTTATTTGAACGTGGGTCACCCCAAGGTAAATCCATAAAATGATATTACAAAACAAATTTAATAAATCATAATCAGCAGAGACCTAATTATCTGTTTATTTCATCTATGTAAAAATAATAATGTTTAATTGGTCATTTAAGTATAATAATTGAGTCCTTTTTTAGTGATGAAAATACAGCGGAAACCGCCTGGCCTAATTCGGATATTGGTAAATCAATGAAAGATCCCTGAATTCTTTTTACTTTTAAATCCTATTCATGCAGATAATACTCACATTTGAGGAGCAACCGACCCGGCCCATTGTTTTTAATTTGCAATAAGATACAAAGTAATGCAATGTTCATCACATCTTTAACAGAATAGCAGTTTCAGGAGGAGACCTCTTAAAGCCTTCTCAGACCAGGTAGTATGACATTAATTTGACTATCATAATCAACCATGTTAATTTATTTGTGTAGATAAAATCAATGAATCATAATTTTGTGGTGATGGCCAAAAGGACTGATATCGTCCTGGAGCCCACCGTGCGCATTCTCTCTAATTGTTTCAGCTATTGTGTGTCAGAACATCTCTTAACCTATCAGCAGAATCAATAGAGTCGGTTATATTTAGCGGGTTTTTGATTATGTCTCTAATTACGTCATTGATAGTTTTTGAATCATCTGCTTCTTCGGATGTAGTGGTTCGAGTAGGATTTACAGTGATTTTCACTTCATCAGGTTCACTAGCTGTACCTTCTCCATTGGTAACTATCAATCTAAAAGTAATTTCTGCTCGCTCACTTGTATTAGGAGCAATAAATGTTGGATTTGGAGAGGTTGGATCATTCAAAGTAACTCCGGGACCATTAGTTTGAGTCCACTTGTATGTTAGATCATCTTCTGTTGAGTCAGTATTACTTCTACCACTACTACCTTCCAAGTGAACCAAGGTACCGCTCTCTGCTACCAGATCAGGGCCTGCATTAACTGGAAACGGAATAAGTATCAGACCTATTACAGATACCGTATCTGAATCTGCATTAGCTACATACATATTCTTATTGTTGGGATTGTACTCAATATCTTGTGGATTAGTACCTACATCTATGGTTTTAATCACTGTATTGGTAGAACTACTTATAACAGATACATCGCCCGAAAGAGCGTTTGACACATACATTCTCTTATTGTTGGGATTGTATTCCAAGTCAGCTGGAAAGTCACCCACATCTATGGTCTTAATAATCTTGTTGGTAGCACTATTTATCACATAAACATAAGCAGGATTCACGTAATTAGCTACATATATGTTCTTGTTACCTGGATTGTATTCTAATTTAAATGAAACAGGATCGGCAACTATGGTAGTTATTATTGTAGAACCACTTATCACAGTTATTCCTCCTGAAGAGTAGTCGGCTACATAGATGTATCCGTTACTGGGATTGTATTCTAAATCCACTGGAGCATCACCCACATCTATAGTTTTAATTACTGTATTACTAAAACTATTTATGACAGATACATCGTGCCCAAAATAATTTCCTACATATATTGCCTTGTTACTAGGATTATATACTAAAGCCTCTGGTTCATCACCCACACTTATGGTTTTAATCACTGTATTGGTAGCACCGTCAATTACAGATACGGTGTCTGAACCAGAATTGGTAACGTAAATGTCTTTTACTGTAGGGTTATAAACTATATTAACTGGTTCATCACCCACACTTATGGTTTTAATCACTGTATTGGTAGCACCGTCAATTACAGATACGGTGTCTGAATAATAATTAGTAACATAAATTTTATCGTTAAAGTAAACAAGTTTCCATGGCCCGTCACCCACATCTATGGTTTTAATCACTGTATTGGTAGCACCGTCAATTACAGATACGGTATCTGAATCACGATTAGCTACATAGATGTCTTTGTTGATAGGATTGTATTCTAAACTAGCTGGTTTATCGCCCACATCGATGGTTTTTATTACAGATTGAGCCAACGCAGGTTTTAACTCTAAAACTCCAAAAAAAACAAAAGAAGATAACAAAATCATCATAGACAAACTAAAATATTTATACAGTTCTTTCACTTATTGACATATATTGCCAGTCCGAATTAAACATTAAGCTTAAACTTCATGGGTGAATTAGAACTATTTACGAATTGTAGAGTATATTTTGAATACTTAGAATTGACATTTTTTCTATAAAAATTAATAGAGAGGTGTTTTGATTATATTTAATCAAGTTCATACTAAATGTCAATCAAAGAGTTATGTAATCCTGTTATGACGGAACCCATGTCATAGGACTGATATCGCCCTGGAGCCCACCGGGCCCGTTGTAACCTTAAAGTTCTATTATAAATCAATGAAAATGGTTTCTTTAAAATAAAAATCTAATAAATTAACAATTCCCATGTATTTCATGGATTCGAAGCCCACCGGGCTCGGCCCATTGATTCAAAACTTTGTGAAGTATAGAAAAGTGACCAAATAATCAAGTCATGAATTGAAAAACCTTTATTTCTGCCATGAACGATGAGCCCTAAATGTAATATTGTAAATAGGTTACAGGCAAATATGACCTGCATCCGACCCGGCCCATATTGTTAGTAGTTCTTAAATTTAGCCCAAAACAATATAGAAATAGTAAAAAGTGTGAAAACCCAAACCTGTCTACCAATTGATGCTAATCAAGACTTTGAAGAATATGATGATCCGCTTCAACAATTTACTTTTGATTTAAGAGCACCTGAAACAAAAAGACAGTATCCACGCAGGCTAAAGGTTTTCATGGATTTTGTTGAATTGGAAGGTGATATAAGACAACAGGTAAGAATGTTAAAAGAAAAAATTCAAAATAATAAAGATTGGTTTAGAGTCTCTTTAATCAGGTTTTTTGAATTTCAGAAAGAAAGGGCAAGAAGAAACGATATTGCATATGCGACCATTTCGAATTACTTTAAAGCGATAAAACTTTTTATAGAAATGAACTTTGACACGCCTGTCGTCAAGCGGGAGAGGATATCGAAAGGTATCCCATCTGGGAGAAAAGCAGCCAATGATAGAGCACCTACTATTGAGGAATTAAAAAAACTCGCCTAATATCCAGACCAGACATTCATATGAGAATAATCAGGATTCCAACCGAGGCAAATTTTGATGATTTTGGGGTTCTGCCGCATTAACGATTAGATTTTCCCTTGTTACAGATTATTGGTTAACTAAATTATTGGTATCTCTACACTGGTGGTCTTCCTATAATCAGATCGACAGATTGTTGAGTAGTCCCCATTGTTCCTTGGCATTCATTTTTTGTTATTTGACAACTATTTGTCACAAAGATTATAGGAATGTCTGTTCTATCAGGAGTGGTAACAGTAACGGTATAAGTATCACCAATCGGAATTACAAATCTCTCTAAGTGATTACCATTACTACTACTAAAGGAGTATGAATTTGAAAAATGGCCTGTCGGATCTTCAATTTTAATATTTACTAAATCAACTTGTTTGAAAAATATTGCTGAAATAGTCATGATATTTTCCGGAAACTTTGTTGTATCTGGGCTTGGGTAGTAGGGGGCTGGCCACTATGTCCTAAACAGGCCTTTAGTATGTCAGTTACTAAACCTTTGATATCCCCATTACCTTCATAATTAGGACATGACTCTTTAATCGAATCAATTACCTTCTGATCAGTATTCTCTAATGTTGAATATGCTTGATTGTCAGATGATGATAATGATATATTAGATGTTGCTAAAACACCTAGAAATATCATAATAAGACTAAGTGAAATGACTTTTAGATTTTTCATAAATTGGTGTTTGTCAACGACCATATAATGAATTATATCAATTATAATTGTCGATTTTGGCACATTATCTTGACTAGTTCATATCGGAAACATCTAATGAAGAATAATATTATAACAGATTTCCCTGTAGTATGAACCAATTATAGGCTATATTAGTAGCATTTTAACTCCATTGTTGATTTTGATCTCAGTTAGTTTGTCAAGTATTGAATCTGTATTGTCGCAATCTGGTAACTCTTTTGATCAAGGTGGTAATAAAACATCTCAATCGAGAAGATGTGGAAAAAATTTCAAAACAATATCAAGTAATCGAAGATATTATGATTTACGAGGATGGAAACGAGCACGAAAAGGTGACGAAGGTGACGAAGGTGACGGAGTTTAAAAATGCTACCCATATCAAAGATACATGACAAAGAGGACTATAACAATAGTAATAATGTAATCCTAACCCAAGAATTGTACCGTTAACAGTTTAAATCCGACCCGGCTCATTGCTTTTAATTGGCAATAAGATACAAAATAATGCAATTATTATCACATCTTTAACATGATAGCAGTTTCAGGAGGTGATTTTTTAAAGCCTTCTTAGACCAGGTACTATGACATCAATATTGAACAAAAAGGTAAATCCGGTTTTGGATTCGTTAATGAACGAAATTACTAGTAATATGGACATGGTTTATCCCGCAACCATATAATAATTAGATCTTATGACGACAACAAGAAAGATGACTTCCTTCGGCCCTTCAGTAATTGCGGCTATGTTTTAAGAAATGAAAAAGAAAGAGATAGCATAAGCCTTGATTATTCCACATAAATAAATTCTACTACTTTACCTTGTAAAAAAAATAGGAAGTTATGCGCCCTATTCTAAATATATATCAAATTTATTATGGATTTGTTATGTATAAATTAAGTAGGGATATATTAAAAATATCGATTAAACATCTAATGGTGATATCTACCATTGCAACGTTATTAATGGCCAATATAAGTATGACTACTACCATGAATGCCAATGCATTCAATTTTGGATTAAAATCCAATGATGTTAACGACGGAAGCATTGATACAGACAGTCTATTTAGTTGCGTTGGAGCAGCAATACAATGTATTAATACAAATCAAGATAATAACAATGTAGTTGCTAACAATACCGAAGAAACATCAGTCCTACCACCCTCGGGTCAACTAGGTACACTCATCGTTATTAAAGAGGTTCAATGTGAATCAACCACTCCACCTGTAAGTTGTGAAGAAATAGACAGCAACTTTGAACCACAGGACTTCATAATTACAGTCACAGGTCAAAATCCAAATCCATCACAATTTGGTGGATCTTCTTCTGGAACCGAGGTTACATTGGAACCTGGTTCTTACGAGGTAACAGAAGATATCACTGGGGTTGATGGTAAAATATACACAGAGGATGATAATGGGAACACGATATCAGGCATTTTTGTCAATGTCCTTGACGGCCAAATAATATTGTCAGAAGATTGTTCTGGAACCATTGAAGCCGGTGAAACTAGAACCTGTACTATAACCAACCCCATACGTCTCTTGTAATCCTATAAAAGACGACCACAAATTCATATTTGTAATGAGAATATCTCCCAATCTTACTATTATTTTTTATAGATGTTAATAAAAAAGTGATAAATCATATTATGCAATTTATACAATAATTCCCCTTTATGTTTTTAATTGAAGGCTCTAGAACACGCGGTGGCTAATTTTGCAATAATTAGAGTTCTAGATTCTCTTTTTCTAGATTTTCTAGACCAATTGGTGAATAATCCTTACATATCTTAATTGTTCTCTAATCCTCTGTAGGTAATTCCACCTGACCTTGTTCAATCTATTGCAGTCATCTAGCCATTTAATGAAATGTCTCATTTTTTTGCAAAATATTAAAATCGGTGGTTATGATTTCTTCATTGGCAAAAGGGTTCAAAACCTCAAAATTGTACCGTTAACAATATAAATCCGACCCGGCCCATATAGATTTTTTATGTTTCTTAATTTTGCAATATAATATTTATATTATGAATTCGTTATCAGAAGTTTTTCTTTTCTGTCCATATATATTTTAAATAAGAATCCGCTTTGTGCCATTACAGTTCTGGAGGCATTTTTAAGATTATTCATGATTAATAATGGATTCAGTATAACATCATGAAAATCATTATTTAAAATTCTTTAATTGTTCTAAGTTTCCTTATTTCAGTGTCCTTTTCTTTTATTTGAATATCTTTTTTCGAATTCTCATTTTCAGCCTGAATGAGCTTTTCGTGAATTGGTCTAAGCTGTTGAAATTCGTCCAAATCCGGAATTGTAGTTTTATAGAGTGAGGCCATTCCATTTCTTGCATTGGCCTTATCTTGAATATCCTTGTCAAGGCGTTTCAATATATATACCTTATCAAAAATATATTTTTCAAGATCCGTTATTGGAACACCTATACTATTAACAAGGGCCATTGGATAATCTAATCTGGACAAAAATTTTGAAATTTCAAGGTTTTTAGTAAAGCAATGGATATGCAATATCTCTACGGCTGATTCAGCCATATCCTCACTAATTCCTAATCTGTTAAGCTTATTTTGCAATCTAACAGCAAAAGCAAAGCTATTCAAATCAAGTCCTGCTTTTCTCAAATTAAGCGCCAATTCTCTCAATAAATCGATATCCACTATCTGACTTCTGGCTTCAGTGATGATCGCAGAAATCATTCCTACACTAATTCCATTATTTGTCCCAACCTCATCTCTGGGAATACCCTCTAACCATTCGAGGATTACATTTTTTTGTAGTCTCCGGTATTGTCACTTTATTTATGCAATTATTTGTATTTAAAACTTAAATCGGGTTAGTAGTTTTCTTTACTGCACATTAGTCTTTTCCCATTTTTGACTCATTTTTGAACGTATTTTAACATAAAAATGATCTTGAATTAACTAATTATTGACGCAAATTAGGTACTAAAAGCCGGATCCTAATAACATCTCTCAAGTTTTGGGAGCTATGAAATGAAGCATAAGACCGAATATGGTAGCAAATCCAATTTACCCAACGAATCCAGAACCGCCAGTCTCTATCAAGAAATTAGAATCATTGTGAATTGGGAAAATGATACCTCCAATTCCGAAAATAGACTCTACCATTTTTTCGCATACTTCTAATTTGAAACAGTCAGTTCATAAAATTGAGACGATTCATTTATGATTAGAACTGTCGGTTAGAGGCAAATATGACATACAACCGACCCCGCCTATTGCGAAATTAAATCATTTTTAGTGGAATTATTGTAATTTTCATGACTAATTGGCTTAATATTTGAAGGATTTGGAAGCTTTGACACAATATTGCTTGTATTATCAAGATGTCATCGTCGTTTAGTATCAAAGTCTTAGTAAATATATATAATTACCCGTTTGTTGTCCATTTATGAGTCATTTGATCCGCTCGACCCAATCAGATCTCCACTCTGGTGGATCAAATGGATCAGCGTAATAGTGTCTCTCATGTGCAATTTTGCCGTCTCTGAACTGCATGATACAAACAACATTAACGGGTCGGCCATCATAGGTGATTACTAATTCAGTTATCCAAAGATTTCCTTCTCCCTGAACTCGCAAATTCTCAAAAGTGAGTTTAGCAGGATAATGTGCCCTGAGTTGGTAAATGTTGTGTTTGCCACGAATTAGTTCGCCAGACTGTGGAAATTCCACTATTACATCATCATGATAAAACTCATGTATTTTCACTAGATTATGATCTAATGTTGCCTGCCAATACTGATCCATGATTAAACGTAGTTCCTGATTATTCAACTACGTACACTAACTTTACCAAAGGTTTGCTTATTAGTATTCACTTTAGCTTTGTGCGTCAAGTAATTACTACTTTATAACCTACCACAAAAAGGCCATAACGATATTGAAAGATGGGGTCAATTGTGAAAACCATTTTTCTAGATAATCTAATAACATAACTAATTAATATTCATATAAATGGACTTTGATCATCAGAAAGATACATACCTAATCTTTTCTTAACTCCTTTTTATGATATTCAACAAATAGATTCACCCATTTTCATACATACATTAGTTTACACTTTAGTGGACTACATGGATAGTAGTCTTCAAATCCATATTTGGTGCTTTTTATTTTGTATACTCTGTTGTCGTTACCATCGAGTTCTAAACGAACTATTTTATGGTTCCAATAGCGTAGACTTAGAGCTTTTCGAGGGGATACGATATTTAAGTATTGGAATTTTCACAAAAATTTCCTAAAAAGATAAAGAATAATTTAAATTTCACTAAGAAAGCTTTTCAAAATAGTTACATAGACTTTTGTATAAGTTCTAAAATTTCAATACCGTATTATTTTATACTATTATAGTAATTTGACCTTTAGATTCCCATGTAAATCTGTCCGCCATGCGACCCGGCCCATATTTTTAATAGTTCATAAATTTGGCCCAAACCAATAATGAAATAATAAAAGTAAAGGACGACATTGTTGTACCACTTATTCAAGTTATTTCTATTAATGAGAATGATTATGATGATGATCCGTTGCGACCATTTATCTATGCTCTTAGAGCACCAAAGACGGTGGGCAATATCCACGCGGATTAAAGGCTTTTATGGATTTTATTAATATAGAAGTTTGTAGAACTACTAACGATTAATCAAGAAAATGAAAATTTATCAATCAAGATAAGAGATTTGGATCGAAAGAACAGAATAGAATATCTAAAGTCAGAAGAAGAGGAAAACAAAAATATCATAAATAATGAGGCCGTGATCCCTATACTGGTTCCCTTCCTAGTCAAATTCGATGTCAAATTCTACTGAATTGTTTTCAGCAAATTGAATTGGGTTGTCACCATTATTCCATAGCACGATTCCATTCACATTGCTAATCGTCTTAGAATCACCTGTTTCTAAATCTAGCCCTTCTTGATTTCCCGAAATAGTTGCTTCATAAAGTGAATTGTCTGAATTAGAATCTTGATTATCTATAGATTCTAGTTCAACTTCTACTGCGTCAGATACACCTTCCTCAAAGTTTGCAGCTACTAGTTTCAGATCATCATCTTCAACAATGTTTAACGTCAAAGAGGCCAAGTCTAATTCACACTCCTCAAAGTATGCAATAATCTGCACACGTTCAGAATCTAGTTGGCCAGGGTATAGGTCTATAGTATCAGAGATATCATCGCAAGAATCCTGTGAAGCCCTGATGACATCTGAGTCACCGTTATTTCCATTTCGGTCGTCATCATCTCCATTATCATTTGTTTCACAACCTATGCCGTCATTGTCATTTTTATCAAAATCATGTGGGTCGGGTTGATTTACCTTGAAGTTATGAGAAGGGATCTCATTACCTCGCAGGTCTCCATCTTGGTCGCAATCTAGATCGGGTGGAGGAGACGGAATACAATTATCTGGATATGAAGGATCACATTCTTGTAAATTGCAATCAGGGTCGTCAGAGTCAGTCAAACCATCACCATCATCATCTCTATCGTTATCGCATTCTTGTGGAGTTTCTACACATCCCTCAAGACCAGGAGTACCTTGACATAGATCTTCTTTATAGCCGCAAGTCTTCCCATCGGGCCTAAATATCATACCGTCAGGACAGCCATCTGAATTCGGAACACATCTTCCAGTTTCATCGTCATCAACAGTATGATATCCATTGGGACATCCACCTTCAGGAACGCATTGTTCATCCTCATTTTGAAAGAAGCCATCGGGACATTCCCCATCAACGGAAGCACATTTTGGTAAATCAGGATTAAATAAGCAATCCCCATCAGGGCCCTCATCATTCTGCGGAGGTGAGGTCGTATTCCCGTTACTACTGTCTCCGTTACTTTCACATCCTATACCATCGTTGTCTCCATCAAATCCATTTGGATCGTTGGTAGATATTATTAAATTACGATCAGAAATATCATCGCAATCTAGATCTTGCTCTCCATTATCATCATCTGAAGAAGAGGACGAATTCTCATCAGTATCAGTTAAAGTAACAGGATTTTGGATGGTTGACTGGCCTGTAGATGTTGGAGATGATTCTAAGGATGGGTCTGCAGTTGTTGAGGATGTAGAATCGGTAGGTGGCGGTGGTATGGATGAAAAATCAGGATCATCACTACTGCTATCACTATCACTTTCACTACTGCTATCACTATCACTTTCACTACTGCTATCACTTTCACTACTGCTATCACTTTCACTACTGCTATCACTACTGTCATCTCCATTTTGACCATATGCCAATTGGAAGGACGCCTGGGTCGGTGAATTTGAGAATGAATACATCATACTAGACATCATTGGAGCACCAAACATTGAAACAGATATTATAAGTATTAACGATAGTAACACTAATGATCTTACAGAGAATTTTTGAATTACATTACCATTAGACATTCGTGGGTTACAAAGGTTAAGTATCCTCTAAATAAATCCGTTAAATAAATTTGTTATATACTAAACTTATATAAGAATCGAATAATCAATAATAATAAATCGAATTCTCCGGTCTTTTGTATTACATACCTTTCGCCAACATCTGGGAATTCAAAATCTTATAATTTTAGTTGATATCTGAGCGATGTGAATTTTGGAAAGGGATTGCATTGTTGGTAGGTTTTCAACTTGCTGTAATCCTAACAAGACTGCAAGGCTAATGGCTCAGATGAAATATTATACTGAAAAAAATCACGGCGCATCTATCGTTAACAGTTTCTCATGTAAACAAACAAACAAATACTTAGTTCTCTAATCTCTCTTCTCAGGACAAAAAATATGGCATTTGAGATAACTCTAACTGTAAAAGTTAAAGTAGCAATAGCGAGGAGAAGTGATATTTATTTAGAGTTTGTTGGGGCCGGGTCCTCATATCAAGAAATTAGACAGGGTTGTGAACAATTTGTGTCTGATTATATATCATTTCACGGTATCAATGGAGGACAAAGGGTTGAGTTCATGTATGGTGACAAGGACAGCCTGATAGTAAAAACTATTGAAAATCTAGGCAAATCTCTATAAAAAAAATATTATTTGTAATTGGTTTTGACAGCGTAGGAATTTCGTTTTGCAACGCCCTAATTTCTTTCTGATTAAGCATTATAACTTTCTTTCATATGATTTTGAAATCTTTTTGAACTTGAAGATATCCGAGAACAGCTTTTGGTAACATGGTAAAATTATTGGGTTATGGAAGATCTAGAATTAAGATTTTTCGTTTGACCATATATGATCTTGAAAAGAAATACACTTATTAAAACCGTAGAAACGATTGTTGTTGAATGTTCAAATGTTTTAATATGAGAATATGAGGTATCGTAAACGCAGTAATATCATTCGATAAATCATAAATCATAAGAAACAAAGATTTGACTAATGTTCATATAGGTAAACATGCAATATACCTTCTCAAAGAGAGCGAGAAATTTCCAAGTGAGATAGATTACATACAGAAAAATCAATTTATAGATCTTATTCAATACAGGTAGGGAGATAAACTCAAATTTAATCAAACATGAACAAAAGATATCGGAAAGCCCGTCTTTTTAGAAACTAAATCAAAGAGAAAAAGAAGTTAGGAGGAGGAACAGGTCTTAAGCATGCCTAAAATACATTTGCAGGTACCTTATAAATCACAATACTTTAGATACGTTACATTGAAGATAGATCACAATAAATTTGTGAATATAAGGAGCACAAAGTTTGTAGTAATAGCTACATTGTGTTTTAGCCTTGTAGGTATGATATCTGTAACAAATATGATGTCGTCAACAGCTATCCAATTTCCATCTTTTGTATTGGCACAAGTGCAACAAAACTTTTTAACGAATCTTGATGGACAGGATGTGGTTCC
Source organism: uncultured Nitrososphaeraceae archaeon (assembly GCA_963759575.1). Taxonomy (GTDB): domain Archaea; phylum Thermoproteota; class Nitrososphaeria; order Nitrososphaerales; family Nitrososphaeraceae; genus Nitrosocosmicus. The sequence goes on from CAVWZU010000002.1 coordinate 968,237, forward strand.
ACCAGTAAATACTGAAGCTACTGGTACCTCTGAGTTTACACTTGGCAGCGATGGAAAGAGCTTGAATTACGATATATACGTTACCAATATAGAAGATATTATCCTGGCTCAAATATATCAAGGTCAGGAGGGTGAAAATGGTCCTGCTGTAACGACACTCATACGCTTCAAAGAACTAACACCCACTGGTCCAGTGAATGGATTGTTAACGCAAGGCGTTATTACAGCCGATGAACTTTTAGGACCATTAAGTGGAAAACAGATATCTGATCTGACCGAACTTATTGAAAATAATAATACATATGTGGAGGTTCAGACTACAGAATATCCTAATGGAGAAATTAGGGGACAAATATTAGATTAAAACAATTTACTGTGAATAGGCGTTCTTATCCTATTTGCATCCAATCTTTTAGCAAAGTGAAAAGGGGTTTGAATTCACATTAACAATCGCCAAGGTTAATAATATATATCTTAAATCTGATTTGCTCTTAAGAATCAAATACTGATCTGGGAATTAAGACTTCTCTTGCAGTTGAGTGTATGATTTCATCGGTAACTCCTGCTTTAACTGTTTTAGGATCATAGTCTTCCTTGGTATTATTATAATCGTATCCTAGTTAGGATCTACTGGACCTATTACAGATTTATCACTACCTCCCCATGCAAAATATGCTTTACCATCAAGACCCACGGCAGCATCAATATCACTGTGTCTACATGTGGTCTTATGTAAGTGAGTTTATGAAAAGTTTTGTCCTCATCATCAGATCGTAATACATTCAATTGAGTTATGTAATCAAATTTACAGTAACATAGCTAATCCTGAGTTCATAATTGAGTAAATTATTATCAATATATGGGAGTAGTTTAGTTTAGTTGATCCATTACCCAAAACCTCTAAATCGGCATACCATCCTTTGGTATTCCTCATCAACTGTTCGATACATTGCAGTCAAAAACCCTCAAAGGAAAAATAAGCTACGAGAAAGAATGGTTCAAAATTTCACTTTTTAAATTTTTTGAATTTCAGATAGAATGAGCGATGAGAAAGATATCGCATATCCATCTTATTCAAATTATTATAATGGCCTTGCTAATTTGATGGCATATTCCTAGGTATAACATTCAACAAATCGATTCATTCAATTTCGCACATACTTTAATTTACCGTTTAGTGTTCTATATGGAATGTAATCGTCAAAATCTAATTTGGTCCTGTATTTGATGTACTGCATTGTCCTGGCCATCGAGTTTTAGTGAAACATTTTAGGATCAAAATTTTTGTATCTTGTTATTATTTTGTTGCTCTCGTCTATGTTTTAATCGAACTATTTTAGGGTTCAAACGGTGTAGACCTAGAGACTTTTGAGGTTAAGGTATTTAAATATTGAAAATTTTCACAAGAATTTCCTAAAAAGATGAAGAAATTTTTGAAATTCCGATAAGAAAATTTTCTAAAAAGCTGCATAGACTTTAATATATGTTAGAAAATTGCAGCACCTATCATTTTATAACTATTATCTGAATTTGAACTCTAAATTCCAGGTAGATTTGTACGCGATGCGACCCCGTTCATTGAAAATTATATTCTTGTGTAATCTATTGTATTTATCGTATTATTGTAGCTTTAATTCAGCAGATAGATCTTATTTTTCTGAGCGCAAAAAAGAGGAAAGTTAATTCAACTCCATTATGTTCCCATCGAATAACCTTATCTTTACATGTAAAATCTATGGGTTCAATGAGTTCAAAACCATTTTTTTCAGCACTATTAATAATGTTATTTATTTCGTCCCTACTAAAAATAATATCAGGCATTCCGAAAAAACAAGAATTCTTGGTACTGATTTTATTTTCCCAGTAGTCTGTAGATGTAAGGAGCATTCCTCCTTTCTTTAAGATTCGATTCATTTCTTTAAAATATTTTTCAATATTGATACTATGTTCTATAACGGATAGCGATGTGATATAATCAAACATATTATTTCTATAATTTGTGTTTTCCAGGTTTTGAATCGACAGGTTATATTGTTGGAATTCATGTATTTTAGATGGTGATTCAGATGATGACGAGAGGAAAAGGTCACACCCGTATAATTCTTTAAAACCAATCCTACTAAGCATTGACAAGATGGGACACGTATTACAACCTACATCTAGAATAAATGATCCTTTATCTGCTTTATTTAGGATGTGGATAATTTTACTAATATCCCATGATTTTGATCTGTCTGGATGGGGAAATAGGTGTAATGAATCTAGATAATTTATTGCTTGGTCTACCTCAAGCTTATTTTTCAAGACGGAGTTGTATTTCATGGTTAAATTAACTCTATCCTGTAATTTATTATTTGCAAAACCCAATCTGTTTATTTAGAATTCTTAAAATTTGTGTTCAAATTACGACTATACTATATCAACATATCTAGAAATTGTTAAGAAAATAAAATCTCCTTCTGGTTAACTCAAATAATTTCGAATGTGATGCCTTTATCTGTATCATCATAGCTTTGAGTAAAGATGCAGATTACAAGAAAATATGAATAAAACTGAGACGGCCAATTTATGATTTCGTATGGGTTTATTGGATTTGTTATTCTTATTTGAAGATTTTATGCCTAGAGTCATATGACTTCGATTTTGAATTCGATCCGTTCCCAAATATAATACTTTTTCATGTGGAAGTTTTGTTAATCGAACAGGGCCACTTGATTATTAATATGATACACATTTAGTTTAATTTTGATTACAAGTTCCTGAATCCGTTGATTTTGTTAATTATAAAATTTGCTATTAATATAAACAGATTTTCGAGATCCATGTTTTCATTGGGTATGTAAGAACCTCCAAATAATTTGTTTTGCAGATCATGTAGTTGTTTATCCCTGTGGCGTTGCCCTACAATATCAAATAAAATTCTAATTGTGTTATCTTATTCCCCCATTACGGTTAATAGTTTGGCTAAGCTGATGGGAACTTGATTTCCACCTAACTGTAAACTATTAAACAAAGTATTGAATCGCACTGCATTTGTGATGACATTAGTTGGTGTTGGTGTAGTAATATTTCTGTCTTGAGTATTAATCTAATTTTTGAGAATCCATTTCCTTATTATAGTAAATAAAATAAATCAGATGATAATCCATTCTTGTGTTTGCATAATGTTTTTCATATTTACACTATATAAACGACGGTTTATCATGTGTATGCTTTAGAGTCTGTAAAATTACTTCATTGAAAGAACGGGGTTTATCAAATTGGTATTCATATAATCAATTATCATTGTTTAACTGTAGGATAAAGGAGAAAGTTGATTCACTTTCATTTGTACTAGTGCGAATTTGATCCAAATATTATCCCAGGGGGTTTCAATAATATACGATCCTAGACCGATACCAAGGTAGCATATAGATAATAAGTGAATGAGTATTCAAGTCCCAAAGATTGAGCGGAAGTCTTTTAACCTCGATGGCATGATGATTGTATTTTATGTTTGAAGGGATAAGGAAAACTATTAGGCGCCTCATTTACGATACTATAAGAAAGAAGGATAACCCCTAGTCCCATATTAAATTAAATGCTGCCACACCTGTTGAAAACAGTTACTTCAATATTAAATACCGTGATTTGCACGATCTACGATAGTCTACTTCAATAGTAATGCGTCTAGTGTATTCACATAATCATACCTTATTAATGCCCGCGGTGGTATTATAATTGATGAATATTATTGAAAATGAAATACCATATCTAGTAGAGGCAAGAACATGCGGCTGTCCTGAAAAGGGGAAAAGTGTTTCGTATCATTTCATCGAGTCTTCTCACAATCTTTGTCTAAATAAAGGTGAATTGATGCTGGGTCAGATTCAAGCCTGTGAAAGGTTATTGAAATATTCTAAGGATGACACCGAAGCCCAAGTATTAAAGGATGAAATGACCAAACTGAGATTGGCTTTGGATTTGATAAGATATTAGTTTGCAACACTTGTTTTGAATTTAGGACGAGTATCGCTGTACTCGACAGATTTAATGATGATTCTTTAACTTGATTACCAAAACTAAAATCGTATAGATTGTTCAATGGCATATGGCATAAAATATTGTACAGAATTCGAGAATTATACCAGAATATATTAAGTCACTAAATTTACGATATATAAAATAGAAAATCTAGACGACTTTACCAAGTCAGATCTGGAAAGTTAGAATGATTGGTAATAACCTTTAAAGGGTTTCAGTCCAATCAGGAAATCCTGAAAGAAGAATATGAATGTCAATTTGTTAAAATCAAAGATAGAAAACTATTAGATAATGACAATAATCTCAAACGATTGGGAAAGACTTGCGACAAAAACTATGATAAGTCCATAGCAATTGATCTTGTATACATTTGATGAATCCTAAAGATTTAGTGACATACATATTGTCGGAAGGACCTAAATGCCAATGTGCAACTATATATCATAATTGCGGGATAAGTATGTTCATTTTTGATGGCCATCTGGGTATTCGCTCTGACCACGTTAGTCCCAATACACCTTGTATTTGTTTGACACCATTTATAATGTCAAATAGATCGCTACTTAGCTTATATACCACGCTCACTAGAATATCTGAATCGCCTATATGATTTTCAATTGAGATGATTCCCTTAAGTTTAGATATCGTCTTAACTATCTCATTTGAGTTACCATTCATTAGATTTAGATGAATGAGTCCTGTTCTATATCCTAATTTTTCATACTCGACATGAAACTTGGATACTATTACTCCTTTTTCTAACAAATTTCTTAGCCGTCTTTGAACGGTTGAAACAGATATCCCTAGCATTGTTGACAATTGCTTGTTGTTTTTGTCAGTGTGACTTGAAATCATCAATTCAATGAGTTTCAGATCGGTCTCGTCAATATCAACAAATGAATTATTCTTTGACAATTATTGAACCTTACTAACACAGAGTTCAGTTATCAGCGGCCCTAGCTCTTTGAATTTAAATGGCTTTTCAATTACATCCGAAATATGGGCTTCTCGGTAAACCTCTTTCTTAAACGACTCGTTAGTACAAAATGCAGTTATTAGAAGAATTTTTACAGTAGTGTTGTATTCTCTTATCTTTTTAGCAAACTGTATTCCATCAAGTTTAGGCATTTTCCAATCCGTAATTACTACAGAATATTTTTCATGGTTTTGGCGATAATGGTCAAGGGCTGAAAGCGGATCGGTGAAAGAAACAGAATTAAAACCAGATCTCTCAAGAAACATTCTATAAAGATTTGCTAGCTCCTCTTCATCGTCCACCACCATCACAGATGGTCGTGTGGACATCTCTTATGATAGATACCATAGCATATAAACATTTCAACCCAGAAGCACAGAAGGCACAAATCATGACTTAATTCCTTAAAAGTATGCTGTTTCATCACCAACGGGAGTCAAATTTTTCACTTTTTTAGTGAGTTGAATCAAACCTTAGTATCAAAAAGGTCTTTCATTATTCTCATTCAGAGAATAAGTAACACTATGATGTAATTCAAATCCTACATAATTTTCGGCTGGTCAACAAGCAATCTTAGCGCCCTTTATCCCAGTAAAATTCGGCTAGGATTTGATCTTTAAAGTTAGGAGATTTACATGCCATATGTGATGAAATTACCACATCAATTAACATTTTGCATATTTGACAAATTCTAAATATATTGCATTCTGTATAGAAATTATCTAGATATTACATCCATCACATATTCCCACATATTCCCTCCATATTGTAGAAATATTGTGGGTAGAGTTCATCTTCTGGATGGGGCATCATGTTCTGCCCATTTTATCTCTACTATGGTGTGTAATTATCTTGGAATAATTCGCTCTTTTTGTAATAATATATTATGAATTTCTTTAGGTCAAAATGGACTGTGATTTATAAGGATTTTTTTGGTACGATGCAAGGCAATGCACCTATCATGCTATCACAGAAGCCCAATGCGCCCGCGTCTGTGATGGTAGGAAGAGATAAATCCGAATCTTATTTTTTAATTCATGGAGCTACGATAACGTTTCTATTGATTGGTTTTATTTCTATTATCATATTTTCCTTTTTAGTTAGAATTAAACCAAAATCTTACTTTGATAGCACAGCAACCAAATGGTATATTTTCAAATCAACAAGGTGACCTTCCCTCTTAAAATAGCACTAAACTGAGTTAAAATACTGTAAAATATTCACACACCAATCAAATAAGTACAATGACATGATATAGAAAAAAACAGATGGTAAATTTAAATTAATCCGAATTAAATATCATGATATAGTTAATCCACTGGATTTCTTTAATCTAGTCATGAATATCCTTATCTGATACAACATTCGGTAATAATTTTCATTTCAATTAGGATTGAATGAGATTTTATATATCCATTAATGTGACTTGAAGTAAAAGTCATCTGATCTATATGCTTTAAACTCGGTCCATTCCATATCAAGGACTATATTATTATTAACTTCCTTGGCTTTTGATATTGGAACGTCAAATCTTTGATCATAATCCCCAAATATCGTTATCTCGGTATCTGTTATGCCCATCATAAAGCCTACAAAGTCTTCATTCAATAAACTTACTTTTTTGTTAAACAGAGAGCTAGGAAATCTATCTATCGCAGATTCGCCTGTTTCATTGTTGAAATTCTCCTCTTCATTACTTAAATTTGTAGATACTAAAATATCATTTCTATCTAACAAGTATCTTTTTAATTCGTCATTGCCGGTTATCTGCATTATCTAGTTTTCAACTACCTGTCTAAATTTTTGAAATATGACGTCTGACATTTTAATGCCTAATGAAATATCCACTTGTTTATTTTTCATTGTTCTTGGCTGCAATAGCCTTATGGAGAGAATGTAAAGACATCATTATGCGATTAGAATTTTTCTCGTTTGTCATATCATATATATATACATTTAGTATCTATTAAGTATTTCATGTTGCATATCGTCGATAGATTGCTCTAATCGTTACTGTAGATCAAAATATAGAGATTTCAACTAGGTCTAAATTATGATATACAAATACTAATCAGGCTACTAAAAATTGAAATTATATCACTTTTTAGAAAATATTTCCAGATTAAAAAAATAGGATTATATGAAAATATCTGACTTGGCCGGTTACCTTGAAAGTGGTTAAAATTTGTATTAAATCCCGCTCTAAAAGTTGGGATCGCAATATACGATATCAAACTCTTGCAAATATATACCGCATTATAAAACTTGTTAAACAATATGAATTGTGAGGATCTATCGAGTTGTTTATCATTCTAGGCCAAGAAAATGACCATAGAAAAACACAGGAATAGTGCTGATACTCAATCAAATACAAAGGGAAAATATGCATCTTCCACTGAAAATCGGAGATTAGTGTGGGAATATATTGTCTGGCCATTAATCCTTGATCTTAACAAGAACTATTTTACACCAATGGAATATCATAAAATGAGAGACAGAGTTTCAATAGAAAAGAATATTCCTATTTCAAAGATGTCTGGAGGTATAGTATCTCTTCTGGTAAAAGGAATTCTCACTCAAGATAAGAAATATTATTCAATTCATTACAAATTAATCCCTTATATGAGAAAAAAAATTCCATTGGATTATGGAATAGTTCTAAGGGAAATAAGTTCAAAAAAATAAATGAATTATCAAAGAATAGCGATGCAAATCATCTATTAAAGGACCGATATCGGTATAAACTCCCGAGTTGGAACCAGAGGGTATTTAGATTAAAATACTTGTTTACAAGAATTTGACCTGTAGATTACAGGCAAATATGACTTGTATCCGACCCGGTCCATTGAAAATTGGATGATTACTGATGATCCCTATTACGACTATTTGTAATTATACTCGTGTTTACTGTTGTTAACCGTTTTTCAGAATATTTTAAAAATAACTAATTGTATAAAAAAAAGAAATGTGGATTTTACTTCTACTGTTGGGCTAGTGCGTTATTACCAGAGTTCTCTTGATTTTGGAAGTTGAAGTTATTTCCTGAGCCTATTGTATCGCCACCAGAAACCACTTGGCTATTTTGTCTTGATGACTGAGATTGAACAATTGCTTGCGATGCACTGTTTCCACCATCTCCATCATCATCATCATCATCATCGTTACTTTGTGCTAAGGCATTGCTACCTGAATTTTCCTGATTTTGGAAGTTGAAATTATTTCCTGAATCTTCTGTATCGCCACCAGAAACTACTTGACTGTTTTGAATAGAGTGCTGAACTTGTGCGATAATTTGCGATGCACTGTTTCCGTCGTTATCGTCGTTATCGTCGTTATCGTGATGGTTCCCTCCTCCAAATGCTATATTTGTATGATAGTTTAATCCAACAGGAGACACAGTCATCACAATTGCCAGCGTTGTTATTACGGCTAAAATAGAAATTTGTTTTTTGTTGATATTAGTCAATTTAGTAAATATTACCTAATAATAAACGATATAACTTGTATCAAAAATCGTTATGGTAAAATCATAGATAAGATTATTGTATAACAGTTTGCTATTTGAAATCAAGAATCACTATCGCTGGATAATAATTTATAAATCACATACACCCTTAACACTCAAAACCCTTGAATTTAATAAAGGTTCGATAATAGATTCATCTGCTTTAAGGTGGAGAGCAGCTCTTTTGATAATTTTATGAATTGATTCCTAAAATTTTACTGCCGCTCAAATGAAAATAAATAAAATCGCGATAGGCAGTGGCAATTGGTTGCGCATATGATCTCCCGGGATTATAAAAATAGGCTTAGGTCTATACAACGACTGCAAATAATATTTTTGCGCTGATTACGAAAAGAAATTTATTGAATCCATTCTGCAATATTGCTCAAATTAGATAAACCTAATGAAAGACTTAACAGGATTATGTTGGCATTAAATAAGTATGGAAATGGATCAAGATATAGAGGAATTAAAAGAAGAACACGAACAAGAGGAGGAAGAAATAAGAGACAAATTGGAAGAGGAAGAATAATAACAACGAATCTGGTTTCTTCGCAAGAAATGACAAGATACATTTTGGTAAATCAGTGATAGGGACCTAGTTTCTTTTTATTACATCAGTCATTTTGTCTGGCACAATTGTATTTGTTGTTATATTTATAATATGTTTACTAAATGATATTATGAACTCAAATATTGACTGGACTGACGTCATAAAGAAAGAGGCTAGAGGATTAAATGATGCTGATTTTGGTGAAGTTCAAGAAGTTTCTAATGGCCTGGTCTTAACTCAAAGGGGAATAGTAAATAAGGAACTATTTAGTATTCCGCAAAGTGCAGCAGAAAGTTATGATGGAAAGGTTCTTAGATTTAATATATCAGAGGTTGAAGCAGTAGACAAATATAAGAAACTTTTTGAACCAAAACCAATAGACGTTACCACAAGTTCCGATAATGAACTTGATAAATTATCTTCTACTGCTGATTCAACTAAAATTGATGGGGTAATAGATGAGGCCGTTAATGATACAGTTAAAGATGCACTCCAGCAACCAACGAAAGAAGAAGCAGAATTGGAAATAGAAAGGGAAGTGGAAAAAGAAGTCGCAGTATTAAATAAAGAAACGAGTATAGAAAATGATCGTGTCGACTTATCCTCACCTGGTGACCAGACTCCCCCTGAAAATACTTTTAAGCCTACTGCGAGCCAGAACGAAAAGTCTTCAAAACTTTTGAAAGAACAAAATGAAGAAGAACCACCATTAAAAAAAGAGGAAGCAGGGATAGCTTGAAAATGCATTCTTATCATCATTTAGCATTTGGAAATATCTGTTAGTGGAAGTGGCGCCCATGTAATATTAAGGGTATTATCTATCCAAGAACTATTTCAAAGTCATGATGGTATTTCACTCCAAAATATTTGTTAATTTTTAGTATCGTAAGAGATGTATTAAGCAATTTGTTGACACGATTTCTTCTAGTTATTATTCATTTGTTCTCGTTCTGAAATCCACCTTTGTAAAACAATTTGGTGGTTAAGAATCACGATATGTGTTCTTAGTCAGGTTGATATGGATCAATATTAGAAGTGACAAAAAGAGGCCAAACTCTCTTTCTTATAAGGGGGAGGAACGATAACTGACGTTATGATGACATATTAACGTGGATTTTTAATTTGGGCTATAGTAAATCGCTTATTTGGCTAATTTTATCAATAACAGTAAATAAATAATATTGGTATTACACAGGTTTTTGAGACAAAATAAATATCCCCGTAAAAGGTATGCCCCCTACTCTTTCAAACGTCCTCGTCAGATCAAACCGGCATTAGAGACGAATTAGAGAGACCGGTCCAAAATAAATATAGGTTGCATGATTTTACATATGGACTTGTATCAACATATAGAAATGATTCTTTGTCCTTATTATTGTGATTCTCAAAACATTGTAAAATTAAGTGCACAATACTGTATTAATTGTCAATACAAATGTTACCAACTTCCTCATATCATTGGATAGTATTGCTAGTCAAATAGAGCCTGGAGAAACCGGTAATTACTCGTTTATCATAAATCTCACGGGCTTCGTGGAATTCATTTAGGCACTACGAATGTCTTAATGTCCACTTGACCCATTATTTGTTGCTATTTTATCGGCACCTGGTATCTCTGACCATATTGCAGGATCTATTATGTTAATAATATTTAGTATCCCTATGAACATCATAAATACGATTATTGATATAAAACCTATTTTAGAGAACACTATTCCCCTTTTGTCATTATCATTTAGATAATTGAAGCAAGCAATTGAAAATACAATCACAATTACAACTGCAATTGTTACAAACATTGAACGATTGGGAAATTCGGCTGGAGAAAATGATGAAATTGTAAGTAATATTAGAAACCCACCGATGATTGTGGCGTCAATCATTAGTAAATCTTTTGGATTCATGTTCATACAGACATAACCTCGAATCGTGTCTCGTAATATACTAGCTGAAACCCGCGAAATTTGTAAACCCATTTTGTAAAATAGTGAAATGATAGGTCAATTCTCAATTGGTGGTATGCGCATTAACAAAACCTGCATGAATATTTATTTACTATCGTTCTTATCTACAATAAACAACAGAAATAACTATTCATGCTGATACTGCTGCTTTTGCCATACCAATACACTGAGAAAGATGCCTTTGTTCTTCTTTTAGGATAGATTTTACAGAAGTTAATGCCTTTTTATTATCAAAGTTTAAACAAATGGCTTGCAGAACCTCATAATGTGCTACCTCTCCTCCTTCTGCCAAACATAAGAACTCTAATGCTTCTGATTTATCCGGTTTCTCTCCAAGATATGTTTTCATAATTTTAGCTGCTTTCTCCTCAGTTTCTTTGGCAGATTCCTCTACTTTGGCCATATCAAGCCTTACATCTTTATCTTCTGAAAAAATATTAGCAACTTCTTGAATCTTCTCCTCATGAGTGCTTGCTTCACTTTGAATTTTTTTTGATTCGTTTTTGGAATCAGATTTTAATAGATTCATTTCTATCAATTGGTTTACTGCTTTTTGAGCTGCTCGTTCTAAACCAAGAACTTCACCCAATTTCTTTTGCAGATTTTCAAGATTTTCTTTTTTATTTAGCACTTGAGATCATATATGTATAAAAAGATAAATAACTCAGCAAAAGGTCAGGCAGTTTTGTTAAATTTCATTCATTGTTACTCACATTTTCCTATTTCTTTGAATGGTAAACGTAATTAGATAGGCTAGAACGATGTGATTGATTGGTATGTGAAACTTATAGTGAACAAATAAAATTAAATAAAAATTGAGGTGGTGATATTTAAGTTAGTTTTGTTAATTTTTAGAATTATATCAAATTTAGTTAAGGGCTGGAGCCATTAACTACGTCTTGGATCCCTTCAACTACGTTTCCAGTAGCATTGGAGAGGGCTTCACCAGTTTCATTCACTGCAGTTCCTAATCCTTCAGTAACGTTGCCAGCAGCTTCACCAGTTTCATTTGCGGCACCCTGTGCGTATTCTCCAGTTTGATTGGCCCCCTCAGTGACATTTTGAGCAAAGGCATTGATCCCTACAGTTCCAACTAAAAGTGTTAGACCAGCAAATATTGTGAACATTATGTTATTATTCATTGATCATAAGTAGTAAGCATGTCATTTAAGCTTTTTAGATACAAGGTGCACATTTGGGAAAATCAATTCATCAATTATATCTGAAGTAAATCTTTCTAATCCTCTATCATATTTGATTTATTGGCAGGGTAACAAGGAACCAAATAGTCAGAGACATGGACAGAGGAGTGAGAGAATAAGAGAGTTTTTCGTTATCGATTTATTCAATACATACCAAAATATTTTTTAAGTTCACAAGTTCGTTATTAGAATCCCCTGTTAAAGGACTGATATCGTCCCGGAGCTCACATGCTGAGAATTGAAGTTATTATGTAAATTATATATTGTCGAATGAAGATTTAGTCATTTAATCTAAACTTGATTTTGTATTTAATATGCAAATCTAGGCAACAACATGTAAACTTTATGAATTGCAATAAATGTATAGTCCATAAAATTATTATTAGATAGTAATAGACAATCTCGCTTTTGTATTAAGACGTGTGAATACTATAAGCATTATTTTATCTATTCGCCTAACTACAATATATTTAATATTTGAGGAATAAAGTAGTGATTTATTAGATAGAAAATATGAGACTTCAAGGATGATAGGAACATCAGTTCCTATTCTAAATATAGGAAACTGATGCTTTTCTTCTTAGTTACGGATTTTTTTATAATTTCTTTGCCAATTTCATTAGGTCTGCGTCCAAGCCAGGAGAAAATTCTTGTGGAGCTTCAGGCATACTAGGTATTTCAACACCTTCAGGAAATCCTTCAATTACCTCTAGGGTCCCACCATCATCAAATGGTGAATCACCCTTGAATATCTTATCTAATAGCGATGTTTCTCCCTTATTTGTAAATGTCCACATTTGATTATGTAGATTCTTGGTTTCTAAATCTCTGACTTCTGGCATCTTAGATGTATCTAGTCTTGGAACAGGTAATGATTTACCCCAATCTACTCCAAGAGTCTCCAGGGCCTTAGCAAAAACCTTTTCATGAACTAAATCCCTTACTATTAAATAGGAGACTGTAGCCCTGTAGGCTTTATTATCACACATTTCATAGAGTCGACACTTTTGTAATCTTCCCGTGGCCTCGAGCATTAAGTTATACAACATGTTAAGCACAAGATTTCCGCTATCATACACATAAGAAGCAGTCCATGGATTTCCTGCGGCATCTACAGGGCGTGCACTTTGAGCTGCGACCAAAAAATGATGAATATTAGGAGATTCTAAAGCGATAGATAATGGTAGCTCATTTGGATTATTTGAATTAGTTGAAGCCCCTTCTAAGAGAATATTTATTGTATTTGTTATTTGTTCAACATGTCCCATCTCTTCAGTGGCCATACTTCTTAGTAAATCTTGATAAGGTTTAGCATCGCCTCTAAAATTCATGTTTTGAAAAAAGTACTGCATCATTGTACGCATCTCTCCAAATTGACCTCCTAATCCTTCTTGCAAAGCTTGGGCAGCTTTTGGATCAGGTTTATCTGCAGGTGGTATTGGATGAGGAAGTCTATTTACTGATAAAAACATATCATAAAGTACTAAAGATCAAAGTATTTATCAAAGATACTTTGGAAATTATTGATCAATTTAGGAAAACACATCAAACACGAATCATTCAACAAAACTATAAAAAATGTACAGGAGTGAAAGCGCAAACCCCATAGTTTAATCCCTATTTAGTACGTATACACAGAGTACCCGAAAAAACTTCTACTATGTAATGACCTTTTTTTGGAGACGGATTTGTGCGATCTGTAATAAAGATGATCGAGCATTAATTTGGGTTCTAGACACCCCCAACAAATGTAGTGATCAATGTGTGTATATTAGTATCAATAGTTATCTTAACCCTAATGCATCCTTCAAATCTATCTCGTGATCTTGTTCTTGAGCAATTATTGCTCTCAAAATTTCTGATAAGGCATATTCACCTGCTTGTTCAGCCTGTCTAATTCTTTCTCTATAGTTTTTTATAGTATCCTGCTCCGCGCGAAGATCGATTTCCAACATTTCTTTTGAATTCTCAGACGATTCCGCTTCTTTACCCTTCGTTGTTGGAGTCCCGCCTAAATAATCAATCTGTTTTGCAACCTTTAATGCGTGTTGTAGTTCATCAGAAGCGTGCTTTTCTAACTGCTCTGCGATATTTCCATATTCTGCACCCTTTAAAGTGGAACTAAATACTACATACTGAATAATTGCTTTATATTCTCTTGCTAAATCCTCATTTAATCCATTAATAATTGACTCTCTGTCTATAGATGAAATATTTTCGCTAGTCACGGATTAATATGGATCACATATATTATAAGCATCTATTAAATAGATTAAAATTAAAATTCCTATTATTCTTCAACCTTGTACATATGGATTTTATTATATCCGAGTAGAAAGATCCTGTCTTTTATAATCTTCAGTTTCATATTTTGATATAAATGAGAATAAAATTCCTAATAGTGAAACGGGGGGAAAAGTAACAGAAATTATTGAGATATATCTAATGCGTCCTAAATTTTTGAAAGAATTGAAATGGAAGCTCCTAACATGTTCTATTCGCCACAGAACGGAAGGTTCATTCACCACGGGGGTTAAATCTTTACTGCTACCAAACCAGGTGAAGTTATTTTAAGGTATATTATTTCTATCAATATCTAGGATCTTGATGAGCACAAATATGGTCTATTTTTAATTCTCATAAATTCAAGATATTTTTGTTTTATAATCATATTACATTTATATAGTAACACTTACGGCGTAAAGAAAAGAAGATATCTTCGGGAAATTAGCCTTATCGGTATTGTTTCCTTTAAAGGGTAGTGTTAAATCGTCTTTTCTTTATTATATTCAGTGCCAAGGTCTTTGTCGGTATCCTTAACTTTATTGACGACTGCTTTCGTTCCTGCTTTTACCTTATCTACTGCTTCATCTAAAACACTCTCAGATTCATCTTGAGGTCTTTCATTTTCATTATACTCATTGGTAACGTCTACAAGTTTTTCCCCACGGTTTTCGGTCTTTTCATTATTTTGATTTTCAGACATTGTAAAATGATATGTATAACATAGCATAAATAATCAATATGTAATCTATTATTTTTGACAAAATAACAGCATAGATTAAGCCTAAATATATTATCAAATGGTGAGACTAGAAATTTAAAAGATAGAGAAGATTTAAAATTGCAAGAATAGATATTCACTTTTTAGATACAGTAAATCAATCATAGTAGCTTTTTCTTGGAACTGCATCCAGTTTTTAAAAGAATATACGCATAATTACACTGCGTAAAGGATAAATCATACAATCATCTTCTCTAATCAAATGGGCCGAAGCATTCCTTCATTTAGGCAACTTATTGAGATTGAGCGGTTGAACTGGTCCGAATTTAAGAAAGAACTGCCGACCAAGAATGATAAAGAAGCGCTTAACATTATATTTGAAAATGCAACACTGTATACACAATATCTATCTAATGCCAACAGACCAGTGCCAACAGAGCCTATCATGTTTGGTGCTTTGTTCCATAAATATAAAATACTTTTGGAGTTAAACAACCTAAGCAAGTTAAGCGAAGATTCAATAATTCAGAAAGTAGTAACATTGGAAAAAGAGAAACCCTGGACTAAAATGCTGTTTGACAAAACCTGTGAAAGATGGCGTGGTCTGCTTTATTCTCTTCATAAAGATGATAGAGAACAATTACTAAGGATGATAATTGATTGCTGTCGTAGTTTGAATGAGAGGACGACCAAGATGCTAATCGACAAAGATTCAGAATCCTCTATTTCTATTCTTTTCCTTTTCTGTCTTGTCGTACAACATCAGAAACTAATAAACAGAATTAAGGTGTCCGGAGAAAAATGTCAAAACTGATCTTACTCTGATGGACTTTGTCGATTGACTTGAAAAAAAAGTAAGTTTATGAGGTATTGTTGCGGTCATTTCTAAAACCCATAACTACATTGTCTACCCATAAATCTAAAGAACAATTACGACCCTTAGTCATACCGTAGCCAAAATTTTAGGAATATACGATAGAAACCTTACCTAGTTTGTATCCATAAAATACTATGAAAAGATGAGAAATACTTTAACAAGGCATTTTACAATACGAATAATTAAGTATAATTCTCAACTCAATCTGTCCTACGAAAGTGATCAGAAGATGCTGTAGGAAATATATCCTAGCGCATTCATACAAGTAAAATCTCATGGTATAGTGAAATGAACTCGCTCAGTTTTCTTTGATGAGGTGTTCTCTCCAAATATATACTTGTTATAATCATTACCATAATCAATATTTACCTCAAACTCCGTATCCACCGGAAAATCATTGGACTTGAATGTAAAGGTCTTGGTAATTTTCTCTCCCGCTGGGAAATATATGTCATATGCTGATCTAAAGATGTTGTCGGGATAATGATTCACGCTTATGGTAATTCCTCCATAGGTATCCCTAAAAGAATGATTTGTAACCTCAACTACGACCTTAAACAATTGGTTGCTTGATGGTGTTTGAGAAGCGACTTTGGAACAATCGTCATACCCATCATAATAACCATTCATGAATTGGGAAGTATGATGGGAAGGTCCCATACCTAATTGGTTTATGTATCTTTTATCGGGGTTTGATATTTTTGCATCGGAACAGCCATGATGGTAACCTGAATTAAATGAGGGCCCATTCGCTATATTCTTAATCCATTTCATGTTTTGATAATTCTTTAATAGCGCCAAATCACAAGTAAATTAATCAAACTAAATTGCACTACCCGGACATATTAAGAGTATATAATGGTTTGGAATGGCATTTACAACCATTTTCAGATTTAGACAACAAAATCCGCATTGTTTTTAATAATAGACGACACAGGTATTTTCTCACTATTCTTTAGTAAGTATCGGCAAATTTTGATTCTTTTATCGTTTTTTTTTTGTTTTGGAGAACACATAGGCAAGTGACATTAAAACTAATATGATTAGAATTGACATAAAAGTTTCAAATATTTGAAAAATTTAGCAAAAATTTAATCGCACCCAACGACATATCTAGAATATATAAATACTTTTATGGAACAAAATACTATAAGATAAATGGATATGTAATATGAATATTGACATAACACAATCCGATAGAGATTTTGTAAAATTTGAAAAATTGAAAGATAATTTTGATTGGTTTTATACTAATTATGAAGAATTGAAAAGAGATTACAACAATCAATATGTAGCGGTTAAAGAAAAAAGACAAATAGATAGTGATTACGACCTAGAAAGATTGTTAAAGCGATTGAATTTATACAACTGTGATGAATCAATCGCCATCGAATATGTGAACAATTAACTTTATATGATAAATCTCGCAAGGAAATGAAAGAATAGCAAAAATTTGTATGTAATTACGAAATACTGTATTGTATAATGAATGGAATTACTTCTAGTCTTTTTTAGGACCGCCTCCACTAAACTGCTATTAATTATAGTAATTGCTGTAATCCATTTTCATCTCAAATTTAGAAGATTTTGGAACATTGATTGTTTGAATGGAATGTCTTGGATATCGCCTCTCCTGCAGTAAAGTAAATCCACTATATTGGTTCGGACAAATTCTCATGGTAGTGATCTCCACGTACAGTAACTTCAGCATGCGTATCACTCAGATTTATTTGTAACCTCCATTATGATGTTTAACAATCTTTGATTTGATTGCGATTGAGAACTGACCCTAGTACGTATCAAATCCATCATAACATCCATTCATAAATTCAGGCATATAATAGGTGAACCAATTTACTAGATCTGTGATCCACCCTTTGGGAGGATGGATTACAATCTTTACCTGTCAAAAAATTTCGAAGGAAGGGATACAGGTTTATCAAGTTAAAGCCATATAACAGCTTTCTAACTGTCTAAAGATTCGTTATATGACATAAAAGGATAAAATATCCGGCATTGTATATGTAAATATGGAATTCTATAAGATTACCTCGAATCTTAAACTATTTTTGTACAAGATAAAAAATACGATATTCTCAAGAACGAAAAACAGTAAATCCTAATTAATCTATCTCTGCTCTTTCAGTCGATCCTTGATATTTCTACTGGCTTCTAATTCTTTTTACACCGATTCAAAGTTGAAGATCTTGCCCTCTAATTTCTCTTAGTGTTTCATCGATTCTGAAAGGACAGGTACATAATATTCTTACGGATAGCTGCAACAAAAATACCCTTTATAGCATACCACCCAAACAAGTCTACTGACCAATGGCTAGCCATTAAAAATTAATCCAAGTTTTATATTGATATTCAATGTTTAAAATTGTTTGATTAAGTGGTATGCGTGCAAATATTCATAGCTAATTGGAATTGCGAAAAGAATTATCTTATGTTGGATTATACTCACATGTGAGGGACACATGACCCGACCCATTAATAACTATGAGCATATGGAGACAATGAAATGTTTTGTAAAATTGAAAACTCGTAAAATATTCTTTTACTAGGCAAAGAATGTAGAAACTACCTCCATATTAGTATCCTTTCGTCCAAACTTTGAAAAGCAAGTCTGCCAAACACTTGATATCATTGTGTGAAAAGTTGTAATATTCCAGAATATGCTCGATCAGATTAAGATAAAAAGTAATCCGTTCCTGTCTAAGATTGTAAATAATTGTTTTCATTTTTTTAAAAAAAACTAATCTTCTGTTTTTACAAATGGATCAATTTTTTGCTCGTCCGAATATACATTAGCGGGATTCTTTTTGACCGCCCCCTCTGGGGGCATGTCTGATGTGTTCATCTAGTTCAATGTTATTGCGCGCAACTAAACCACATATACTGCACCTTTCTCCGTCTGGTTTTTGTTTTCTATACTATTTTGATTCTGGTCTAGAATTTCTTGCCTAAACCTTGGTTTTGGGTATATCCGTCCTGTATCTGAACCCATGTCAAAAATATTGTGTTCAAATAATAAACTTTTTTTCAATAGTTAGGTTATACCCAATATTTGAGGGGCACATGACCCGACCCATTTAATAAATCTTGCATTATGGGTTTTCAAACCATAAAATGGATCCGCTTGTTGAATTTAGTCAATTCTTTATTCTGCTCTACTAATAATGCCATCAACATTGAAAGCATCAGTTCTATGTCACTTTCTGATTTTATTGATATGGATTCATGATTTTTCTAATAAACTTCATTAATCATTTTTATCAACAATTCCTTGTCTGTAGATGAAAAACCCTCTGTAAAATTTTTCAACTTTTCAACAATTCTATTATAATCCTTGTCCTTTTGAGAAAAAATATCGTCTGAAGGGTCAAGATATCTGAACATAAAACATAAAATAGTCAGATATATTTAAACTATTTACAATTTCAGCATTGTATCACTTGTCGATTAATGGGTCATTTTCCACTCACAACCAATAATTGCTAAATCATTGGTTCTGTTTCATTATGAGGTGTCCAATTTCTTAAAGGATGGTTAATTAGGAACGGATGTAACAAACCAAGTACAGTATTCAATCCCATTTTAAACTATTATAAGAAGAAATGAAAAGATCTAGTGTAACAGTATAAATGGAGGTAATCTGACAATTTGATGAACTGGATAAAGAACTTACAAGTAAAGTTTGAGCTAAAATCAAATCAATCCTCCTCAATTCTGTTAATTATTCTGATTGCAATTTGTATAATATCTTTAACATTATCAATAATTTTATATTTATATCTGATTGAGTCCTCAAAGCAAATAGAAAATATTTCAATAGACTACGTCAAATTAAATTCGATAAGCACGATTACATATCTAAAGGAAATACTCCAAAATAAGATTCAAGTAGTTTCTTCCAATCTAGATTTATTGAGCAGTCTTGTCCAAACAAAACAACAAGACCTATCAGCTATTCCTAACTTTGAAGCGGCTCAGTCTACTACTAGTGACCTCACAGAAGGATATGGATGGATAGATGAAAAAGGAAGCGGGATGTGGTCAACAGCATTTTCTGGAAATAAAACTACTTTTCAACAATATGCAAACTTGAATGCCTCAGAAAGACCATATTTTAAAATCCCAAAGGAAACCTACAAACCGTTTGTATCAGAGGCTTTTATGACCACAAACTTTAATCAGGTTCCACGAATTGTCATAGCCTATCCCATTTTATCTTTAAAATCTGATACAGGTCTTACTACAATTACAAATTTAACTAATGTCAATCAAAGTATTGGTCAAGACCTTCTCAATGTAAAGAATATCATTACTAGTATCACTAATCTTACCAACATCGAAAATTTAACTGATTACAAAGTTCAACCAGTACTGCATAATCTTGATACAAATTTTCTAAAGAATAATTTTGAATTCAAGGGGATTGTCACCGCATCTATCAACTCCGCTGCACTTGACAATTATATTAAGGATGCCTTATTTACAAGAAACTTATTTAACAATAACAATAGTAACAATAATGCTCTATTTGATAATAACAGTAAATATGACGCTACATTAAATCCTAATCAGCCTCAAAATTTAGAATATTCTAATACAATACGATCACCTTCGTTTTTTTTAACTCCTTCATTCACCTCCTCTACTACCTATGAAACATTGTCAGCAGCTTTGATACCAAATATTGTAGTAGCTGATACTAATGGGGTAGTACTATATTCTAATGATGAAAAAATTAAGATAGGCTCAAACTACACTTCCCCAGAGAATCTAGACTTGATAGAGAAAGGATATGATCCACCCGCTTCAGGATTTTTGAAAACTGTGCTTCAGAATATGACAAACAACAAGGAGAATAGTTACAGTGGAACCCTAGAACTAGTTAACAAACAAGGAAACAAAATTATCGTAAATTTTGAACCAATCCTATTTAACGATAAGAATATGTTTTATTTGAGCACAAATACCAAATTTTTCCTTAGTGAAACCGCAACTAACTTAATATCGAAACAAATAACGTTCACATTCCTTTTTGTAGGTTGTTTATTATTTATGGTGTTTGGTTTTATTGCAATAGTGCTATCAATTAATAAGAAACTTAAGCATGAAGTCAACAATAAAACAAGTGAACTTCTCCAAAACGTACGAAATTTAGAAATATCAAATGAAAAACTAGTACAGAGTGAAGAGATGGAGAGAGAATTTGTGAATACTGCAGCTCATGAACTAAGGACCCCCACTCAAGCCATTACAGGTTATTCAGAACTTGATGAAGAATTATTTGATGATATATTTAAAAATGGAAAGATACCAATAGACCCAGAACTAGAAACATCTATCAAGCAGCTCTATCAACACCACGAAAGTATATCTAGAAACGCTTCAAGATTAGATAATCTAGTAAATAATCTTTTAGACGTTGCTAGACTTGAATCAAGTAGTAATAGCAAAAATATTTCCCTACCACTATACAAAGAAAAAGTAGATCTGGTTAAAGAGATAAATGACATAATTAACCTACAACTAAAAAAAAAAATTAATGACAAAAATATCAATATAAATTTCATAAATAATAGTATAGACGAAAATTGTTGGGTTTATGTAGACAGATCTAGATTAAATCAAATTTTAGTCAATCTAATCGACAATGCTCTAAAATTTACTAAAAAAGATGGTAGTATAGACATTCTCATAAAAGCAAACGAAATGAATTTATCTGAAATAAACAGTCAAAATATTAATCAACCTATAAATATTTCAGAGATAGTAACAAAAGATATTACCAATAAAAAAGAGGTATACGTGGGTATCTCTGACAGTGGTAGAGGAATTTCTTCAACCATATTACCAAGACTATTTGGTAAATTTGTTACGGACTCAGATTATGGAACTGGCCTTGGACTTTATATTACCAAAAAATTGGTGGAGGCTCATGGTGGGAGAATTTGGGCCTATAACAATAATGATGGAGTTGGTTCCACCTTTGTTTTTAGTTTACCAATATATATTGACACTGAGGGTGACTTTCGACCAACATAAATCCATTCGTTACTATGTACAACATCTTGATTACTAGTAGTGGTAATTTGCTTGGCATGAACCAATGAGTATACAGTTTATCATCTTCTTTCATCAGTATGATCGATGACGATTTAGTCCTTGTATTTTTATTCAAAGACTTTTTTAAGCGAATGGGGATGAGGCAATCTCTTTCACGGACCCGCAAAAACGTGAGCCCGACTAACCAACACATTTTCTACGGCTTTAATGTACCAGCAAGAGTGGTCAGTAGTTTTAACAGCCAACAATGAAAAGATAGAGATAGAATCGAAGGAATTATCTCGTTCAAATGTTAATGGAGTCAAAGAATAACAGTATTCCTTGGACAAAACATAAGTGTGGTAATGCTCCTACCGATCCCATGAATGACCAACCCCTGAGAATCGCCATTATTCTAGGCAGTACTAGACCGGGACGGAATGGTGAAGCAGTTTCTAGATGGATGTACGAGATTGCAAAGAAGCGAAATGACGCTGACTTTGAATTAGTTGACATCAAAGACTTTAACTTGCCTTTGTTGGATGAACCAATTCCTCCCTCCATGGGACAATATTCCAAAGAACATACAAAAGATTGGTCAGCTAAGATCGATTCATTTGATGCATATGTATTCGTGACTCCGGAATATAATCATGGAATACCAGGAGCACTAAAGAACGCCATCGACTTTCTTTTCAAAGAATGGAATAATAAGGCCGCAGGATTTGTTGGTTATGGGAGTGCTGGCGGTGTACGTGCCGTGGAGCAATTACGTTTGGTTATGGCAGAGTTGAAAGTGGCAACCGTTCGTGGTCAAGTCCAGCTTTCCCTCTTTACTGATTTTGAAAACTTCTCAACGTTCAATCCCCATCAAATTCATGAGAAATCAGCCAATAACATGTTAGACGAGGTAATTGATTGGGCGGGAGCTCTCAAGATACTTCGAACAAGATAGAATAAAACTATCAGGAAAGCGATAAGACAAATCCATATGAAAAAGCACCAGTCAGTAATAATAGCCAATTGGAATTGACAAAAAGTGATGTTCAAGTTAACCATGATATTTTTAGCATGAAAAAAAGAATGGATATCATGAAAGATTTCGAGGATATGACTCTCGAAGAAAGAGAAGAAATACTTGAACAGGTAAGAAATCTTCCGGATGAATCAAAGGACCCCTTAGATATGTTTACACAGTCATTTGATGAACTTTCTAAAAATTGGTCAGGTGCTTTAAAAGAATTTGATACCATTTACTCGGGCTGCAATAAAGGCAGTAATGTAAATCTCATTGAAGAAAAAGATGAGAGTGGTTAGGTGGGAGAGAATCCGCAGCGCCGTCTGCTAAACACTTTTGTAAAGATTGTAAAATCTCGCCGTTGTACGCCAAATTGTCATAAGGGTTAGAATTAATCCGACAATAACTATTGAGGCTTACGAAGCATTGGAAAGATTGGGGGAAAATTTTTTACTTGGATAGTACCAAGCAACTCGAAGCCACATCGCTTGTAGAAAGGGATGTTCCTTGGGTTGGAAGATTCAAGGTAAGCCAAAACATTATCTTTATCACACTTTATTAGTGCATGTTTCATTAGCACGGAACCTAGACCTTTTCCATGGTGATGAGGATCCACGCCTAGAAGTGGCAAGTACCAGTGAGGTTCGTGTGGATGATATCCACCCATTTTCTCAAACACTTTCGGAACAAGGTTCTGAGCTTCCTCGGATGTAGTTTCTCGCAATAGTGTAAGTATTGTATCGACATCGGGATCAACGTTTGGGGGCAACCAAAGAGCTGCACCAGAATAATTTCCAATGTAGTGGGCAGTCTTGTGTTCAAAGGCTTTTCCTCCAAAGGCTTTGGCAAATGTGGAAAAATGTAAAAGGTATTTCTGTGAATCTGGCCATACCCAACGTGTGGCAGGATCAGATACAAAGGCCAATTTTAGCGCATCAATAACAGCATTTTCCTCTGATTCCGTAGCCGTTTTGACATCTGGTCTTGTCATTAAGTTTCCTTCAACTATATGAAGCCATTACATTTTAACATTTTGTGTAAATGTTGATCTAAAATAGTTAACTAGTTATGAATTTTAAAAAGGATGAACTAGGTTGAAGATATTATGATTTCAATGACTTTGTAACTAATTATATAGTAACTAGAGGGTAAATTTCTTACAGCATCAAGATCTTTGTAAACGATATAGCTGGAAGAAAAACACTCTAACACCATTATACGTAAATCATTGATCTCATTTAACCAAACTGGATTGTGGGCAATCCAACGTTCAAAATATTGTGCCTCATAATCTAACTATCAATCTACATGACTATATTGTTTAACCAAAAGATATCTATGGTTATATCACAAAAAATATAGTGGAACAATTCATATCAATAAAATTTGACCTGAGAAAAGCAGCATGCACTTCTTAAAAAAATTCATAGTTTAGACCTTAGTATTTAATTTAGGTAACAATATAGAGTGAATCTCTAATTACCTATTAACATTTCTTCAAATTCTCAACCGAAAAGTATTGTTTTCATTCTGACGAAATAATTTATAGATATTATTAAATAATTCGTTTTGATAATATACTTATGTTTCCAGATCCGACAGTGTTTCCAGATCCGACAGAATCTATTTCTGAATTTATTCTTCCATGCTTTAGAAAAATTCTAGTAACCCATGATGGAAAAGATAAATCTAATAAGGCAATTAATTATGCTATTTATTTATCAAAATTGTCTGGTGCAGAGATAACAATTCTGCAAATAGTAAATGATGCAAAACAATTAAGCGACACTTCAACAAATATTTCTAGTAATGGGCCAGCCTCGCCATCGCTATCCCCATCCTCTCCAAAAATATCAAGCTCCTCATCAATTGCTAGAAATAAACAAGATGATGTGGAAAATATTCAACGAGACCTAACAGATTCAATGGAAGAGAAAATAAAGAAGATCGAACTTACTGGTTGCAAGAATAAGGTTTCTTATAAATTTAGGACAGGTAACACAATAGATGAAATAGTAAGTGAAATTAATGAAATGAATTATGACTTGGTTGTATTGACATCATCGCATTTGAATTCCTGGGTAGAATTGATATTTAGTAACACAAGGAAAATAATCAGTAATATACATACAAGTGTTTTGATACCGCAATAAATAGTATTATTGAGTTATCTCGCAGCAAATAATTTTTTATTACCGGAACTTTCTATTTTCAATTTGACCAGTGTAATTGAATTCGCCTAATGGTTTTTGAATAAACAGTTAAGTCATTTGTGTGAAGCAGTACAATTTAGTGAATCTATTCAACTAAGAAATGACATATAAAAAATATCAATCATTAGTTAATAGCTTATGTTTTAATACTAGGTATCCAACTATTGACCTAGGCATCTTGAGTGACACCTAATCCTAATTTATGGAATTATCTAAGTTAGTAAGAACTGGAAGTTGCTAACTATTGATATTGTCGTTTCCTGAGCAGAGTTGAACGATTCGGATCCCTAAATCCTCTGATCTTATCTGCTTTATCATTATGTCAGTGATAGGGGTTTTTATGAAATCAAGTCATTCCATAAAGTCTTGAATAAAAAATGCGGTAATAAAGAGAATTCTTAATTGAGAATTGTGCTTTCTCATCCTTTCTGCAAGCTCCAAGCCGTTGAGAGGGGCATATGCCAATCTAAAAGGATTAATGAATATCTTCCTATGTTTCGTTCATAATGATTCTAGGCGAGAAGGGGATTTGTGAAAGTGATGGAATCATAACCGAGTCTTGTTAAATATAAGCTAAAGAGATGGGCAGTTTCCCAATCGTCATCCACTATCATTATGGAAACAGCCAAAGACACACCCCATCCTAATCAATCGGTCTTTATAATCGTATGAGTTTTAGAATCATTATTTCGACACGTATAATCATATTTTGACACGTATAATCATATTTTGACACGTATAATCACATATGAGAAAATCATGATTTCTGGTGTCACGCAGGTTTGGATCGAATAGTATGCGTAAGACTAAATCGCTAATGTTTTGATATTAAACAGGATTGTCCCTCAGAAGTAAACCAGTGATTAGAAGCAATTTTGAACTGTTGCAAATTAAAAGTTGTCGTTAATACTTCATATCAAGGTGGATAAATATTTACCACTATTAAGTAAAATGGTAAAAAGATGATGAATACTTTAACCAGGTATATCATAAAGCAAAACATGAATGGGAAATTATTTGATTTCTGTAATATATTTGATAGCACCAGCCGAGCTTCTAAAACATATACATTGTCGTCTAACTACCAATTTATTTAATGTAGCTGCCAATTCGTTACTTAATATCGGTTTGGATACACCAGATCAGAAAAATCGTCCATATGATGCACCAATATAAATGGTATACTCCAATGGTAAGATTACAATCCAGACGTAGCCAAGTTCTTTTTTACCGTATAGGAACTATCATGCGGCGAAAAAGACTACGAGTCATGAATTATTTACTACTATAGTTTAAGGAATATTGTGAAATTTAGCGAATCCTAAATCTAAGATATTCAATATCCCGTAGAGACTTTGATTTTAAAGATTAAGATTTTAAGAAAAATTTAACTTTTAGTGCCAAGGATCATAGATATTGGAAAATAGAAGAAAATTTCTTCATTCTTCATGTGACTTTTCATGCCCAGATTATCCATCGAAATATCATTATGAAATAACTGTCGAATTTTAGGTACATCCTCAGGATTTGGAAAAGATGATTTTAAGATACTCTCGAGCCCCATTTCCAACTCATGGTGTTTGGATTTTAAACTAGTTAGTCCGGCTTCATCCATCAGTTCTTTTAGCTCATCAAACGTCAATGCCCCAGTGTGTGAACTATCACGCAATTTTTCTACGTGATTATACGCATTAACCTTGTATTTATCTGGAGTAACATCAATAATAAGTATTTTTCCATGTGGTTTACACACACGTTTCATCTCTTCAAGTACTTGCCTTGGTTCAATTAAATGATGAAAACTATATCTTGTTACCACCAATGAAAAGGAATCATCCTCAAAAGGGAGTTTTGTTACATCTCCTAACTTCCAATCCACATTATCAATTTTTCTTTCTCTCTGAAGATTTTTTGCTTCCTCGATCATAGCAGGGGTTATGTCAATTCCTGTAACATGGTAAACTTTGTTAGCAAACTCGCATGCAATAATTCCTGGGCCGCATGCCACGTCCAATACTTTATCGTCGATTTGTGGATTACTTAATTCAAACATCAAATCTAATCCATAATGATTCGAATGTTGAGACATTTGTGAAAAAGGAATGGCCTGTTTTGTAAATTGAGATATAATATTATCATTATGAGATACACTATTCTCAGGAGTCTTTGAATCCACATTTAAAAAAGAATACGTCCAAATATAAAAATTATTATTACGAATAGGTCGAAAGTCAAATCTATACTACAATTAAATATTCTATATAGTTATGACAACTGTAGGACAAGGTCATTGATAATTATAGATTTATCCCAAAAAAGAGAAGGTTAGCGTAAAAAAAATACAGTAACCGTCATGAAGTTTGTGGTACATCCCCGAACGCTCTAAGATCACAAAAGATTGCAGTTTAGGAAGAAATTAACCCTATATGAAACAGCTACTTACACCTCTTTTATTAGGAGAAGGAGTAGTTGAGCATTCCTTTTCAGATACTTACTCGTATTACCTTATTTGAGTTGATCGGATTATTGCAATTGGCTGCTATGCCATTGAGGACTTTGGGGCTGAAAAATCTTGTTATTAATATATAAAACTCGACCAGCACCCTACAAAAAATCCATTCTTGTTAACCATTATTAAGACTAATAGAATGAATAATGGGATAAAGGATCATCTAAAAGATTCAATCTGAACGATAATTAATTATAGAAAAGTGGAAGAGTCCCCACATCAAACAATCAACAATCAACAATCAACAATCTATCAATCTATCAATCCATGGAATGCAAATAAATCAATAATTGTGAGCCATTGCAATTAGTACATCCCATGGGAAACTAAGTATCCCAGTATTACTGGTATATCTATCAGCGCTTACTTTTGAGTCCTCTTTTATAGTTGAAAGTATATGATTACCCTTTGACTCAATTATTGGGCGTATTGAATTTGCAGTTGATGACATATAGTCGGACCAGTAATCATCAAAAGTACCTGCCTGATAATGAAAGGTGTATCTCTTAACAGATATATTATGAAAGCCTGCATTTTCTAATGCATTGTATAAATCATCCGGATTACCAAATGCATGGACTGACGGGGTTCCTTTTGGTCTTATATCAGGAATATGTTTTAAGATAGAATTCATTATACAACTAAAATAGGGAACACCTTCAGAAGTTCCATGTACAGATAAGACCAATTTTCCTCCTTTGATCAAAATATCGTTTAACTGTTTAAGAACATGTAGTGTATTTGGAAAAAACATCAAGCCAAACTGACATAAGATCTTATTAAAAGAAGAGTTACAAAACCCTAAATTCTCCGAATCCATTTCGATAAAAAATGACTTTGGGTATCTATGGTTTATTGATGATTTAGCTATTGAAAGAGCTACTCTAGATATATCAATTCCCACCAGGACAGCTCTATTGTTAATAGGATCATCGCTGTGATTCTTGTACAGATGTTTAATTACTTCATTTGAAACTGCGCCTGTTCCGCAAGCTAGATCCAAAACCATATCATTTTGATTTATTTCAGCTAATTCAACTAATTCAATTGTTGATTTGAAGGGTCCCATGTAAGTGCTTGCCCAATCCTCATGGTATTTAGGAGCGACGGTATTCCAATTTAGCCTTGTATTATTCTTATATTGAATGGGATCAAAATTATGATTAGTAGAATTCAAAGATCGATTACCTAAACCATCTTAGTATTAATGAAATAAAAATTATGATATGATATATGGTTTCTATGCTCTTGATATTAATTTTTTCTTATTTCAAATCACAATAATGTATGAGGAGATTAATAATTTTATTCTAAGAAACTCGAATAAATTTGCAAGAATAACTAGTAATCTCAGCACCATGTCAAATCATGGCAATTCATTAGTAAAAAAATATTATGAAAATAGCAATAACAAATTCATATCTTTATCAAGTATGATGATATGTATTATAACATGTCGTCGGATAATCAAACAAATCTGATTCTAGATTTGTACAAAATTTATGATAGTCATAGGGATTCCAGGCTATGGTTTTTAGATGAATTGGATGCTATTAGCTACAAAGACTATCATAAAAAATATTCTGGAACTTCAAAAGAAAGATCGCATTTTATTGCGGTATGTGGATTCTTCGAGTTATCTGGTACATTAATTAGTCACGGTCTAATAGATACAGACATATATTTTGATATTTTTAATCCTACCCCATTTTGGCTCAAGGCAAAACCTATAGTAGAAGGAATGAGAGAAACAAGGCCCCAGATATATGAAAATTTTGAGAATCTAAGTGGAAAGAGAACGGATTGGAAAAAGAAAAATCAGAAAATATAGAGTAGTGTAGAAGGCCCGTCATCTAGACGTTTTAATCTTATCAGTAAGAGTCAGTTAATCTGCAAAGAGAACCAGCCAACAATACAACGATTATATAAATACAAAATATATAAACTATCTATTTCTTGATATTTGGTGTTGGCTTGTGCAGAAAAATTATTTATACTCGTTATAGACATCAATACGATCTATTAATGATAGAAAACAAATCTACTTTTGATTTTAGGATTACCATCTTTATGGCGGGGCTAATGTTTTCATTTTTATCTCTAGGAATAAATCAATCCTACTCAGAAGGAACATTTGTGTATGTTTCTAATGGCGAAGATGGAGATATTGCAGTAATGAAGTTAGATCCAAAAACCGGTGACTTAAAAATGGAGGAAAAGGTGCCTGCTGGGCCAAATGTAAAGCATATGGCATTGAGTCCAGATCATCGATTCCTTTACGCTTCTGTTCGTTCAGAACCTTTTTCAGTAATTACTTACTTGATCAGTTCAGAAAACGGTAACCTGACTCAGATTTCTAAAGAATTATTACCCCATAACATGGTATACATCTCAGTAGATCAAACAGGGCGTTTTCTTTTATCAGTATCATATACTGATGCAAAAATTGCGGTAAATCCAATTGGGCTAAATGGGTTGGTTAAAACAGAACCAGTTCAGGTAATTTCCACAGGTCCTAACCCCCATTCAATTCTAGTTGATCGGTCCAATCAATTTGTGTACGTACCTCATTTAGGAAATTCTCAGATAAAGCAATTCTTGTTTAATGAAACCACAGGAATTCTTACATCAAATGATCCAGAGGTTGTATATACTAAGGATGGTTCGGGCCCAAGACATTTTGATTTCTCACCAAACAATAGATTTGTGTACGTATCTAATGAAATCGATGGAATGGTTTATGCCTATAAGATAGACAACAAGACAGGGAATTTGACTGAAATACAGAGAATTTCAGTAATGCCTCCCAACAAAAGCCTTGAACCATCAACTACTGCAGATGGAAATGGAGAGGGTGCACCAGGAATGGAAGGTGAGGAAGTGGTCACTTTTGGAGTTGCAGATATTCACATTACACCTGATGGCAAATGGCTATATGTGAGTGAAAGAGCAACTAGTACAATTACTGCATTTAGCGTTGACCCCCATTCAGGGAATTTAACATACATTGAAAATTATGATACTGAAAAGATCCCACGCGGATTTAACATAGATCCCCGAGGTAATTTTGTGATTGCAGCAGGGCAGGAATCAGGTCACGTATCTGTACATGCAATTAACGATGAAACAGGTGAACTAAAACTCTTAAATAGATATGAGACCGGCAAAGACCCCAATTGGATTGAAATTGTTGAACTAAATCATGATTATCCTGCAAACAATTTGAGTCTAGGAAAAATCCCAGCATAATAGTAGTATAACAGGTAATCAGGTACTTATTTGCCTCGAATAACATCTGACAGGTTAGTTTAATATCATTACCTCCTAGTAGGATATTCATTCTATGAAGGCCTTCCCAGATAATATTTGAAGGATATTCTAAAATGGTATACCACTATTAGACATGATTTGTCAATTTTAGGCATTGAAAACCGTTTAATACCCATGATTATATAGTACGGTAACCAATAGATACTATGTCAAAGAAAACAGAAACTAACCAAAATTATTCAAATAATACCAATGAACAAAACAATAATAATAATAATTACAATGATTTCCAAGAATCCGTTAACCAATCATTTGATGAAACTAAAGACAATATCAAAAAATCAATAGATGAATCAAGAAAACAAATTCCACGAATTAATGACAGTGTAAATAGTTATCAAGAGCAATCACTACAAACTGCAAAAGAGATTTCAGAAGAATATCTTGATTCTCAAAAGGAAGTTGTTAATTCACTCCAATCAGCATGGAGACCATATAATCAGATATACACTGGATTAGTTACCAACTTTTATTCTCCTGAGGCAGCAATCAATACATATACAAGATTTGTAAGTAACGTTGCAGACAACACAGTATCAGCCATTAGATTTTCAAACAACGTTGTTTTCTCAACCCTTGATGCATGGAAGCCAGTACTACAACAAGCAAAAGACGTTTCAAGACACATATCAAACACAGGAGTAAACACCGCAAGAGTGTTTGAACAAAATTCAAGACAAATAGCAGCAGAAGTTAAAGATGCAGCAGCCAATTCAAACATAAACGCATCTACCACTACTACCACAAAGTCCACAAATCATTAACAAATTTATAAAATAAATAATACGTAGCAGGAATGCGTCTATTGATCCTATTAAATTGAGGTCGGGTTTTGCATTGTTTATTATCCGTGGACAAGAGACATGCTGTGATGAGGTCTAAAGCCTATATAACGACGTTAGGAACAGATGGTCTTATTATAGTATATTGAATCATAATAGAAGTAAAGTGAATGGTTTTTTAGATGATGGCGAGAAATACATACACCATCCCCGTACCTAGAGAAATGTTAGAAAGGATAGACAGATCATCTTCTCCTGCTCATATAGGTAGCCTTCGAAACGCAGTGGATTTTATTGCTCCTATAGGTACACCCGTTCTTGCTGCAGCAGAGGGTGTAGTATCTCAAATCACCGATGAATTTAGTGTTGGAGGACCTGATCCATCATACTGGTTTTATACCAATTTTATTACAATCAGACATTCATATGGAGAGTATTCTCGATACGACCACCTTGATTATAAGAGTTCCAACGTCAAAATAAATCAAAAGGTTCATGCCGGTGAAGAGATATCTAAAGTTGGAATGACCGGTTACACCTATATTCCGCATTTACACTTTCAAGTATTTGTATTCACAGGATATAACATTTGGACCGATTTTGATACAATAGAGATCAAGAGTTTTAAAAATATATTGTAAATCAGTTCTTAAGACAGACAGAATGCAAAAACTGGAGGTAAATCCGAAACGATATACCCATGATATTAGTATGAAGGGATATAACATTAGAGGAAATTATTATGACGATAGGTAACTTATATAATAATATGATTTGTATGATAATATATGTCGCAAGGGGAATGGTTTACTACTTACTTACAGTATGAAAATATGAAGGACTTGCTAAATGTCATCTTGTATATGTCGCAATCATTTATGGCCATTACACCCATGCTTTATCATATCACTTCTAAAGATAGAGAAATCCTATTTGTACATACTGACATGGTTGGGGGTGTTGTTGCGCACTATCATATATTAAAAGAAAAACCGTCCTCAAAATTTGTAGAATTAAACAAAATGTCGGCTGACTTTAAATTTACAGAAGCAATTGGTAACAACAATCAGTGCATATATATCCCGATTGTTAATTTGATACACTCCACGTTATTATTTCCCACAGATAACCTCAATTAACAGATTTGAATTTTCATATCAATTACCATTTTTCATATGAACTTTAGCTATCTTTGGCGATTTATATAATTGGTCAGCGATCAGCTATGGATTAAGTCATTAGATTTGTGTGTAATAAACGATGAGGGAAATAAAAATAGAATAAAAAGTATATCCAATACTTTTCGTCATGCGGTAAATTAATGTTTTCAAGCTATCCATCTTGTAACAATTAATTAGGACGGGTTTATTGCAAAAAAAGTAAAAGTAATGATAGGACAAAAAATTCGATTGGTAAGATATCTAAGATATTTGTTCCAGCTTACTAAAATCCCCAAAAGTAACTATTGAATCCGGAGTAATAAGTTCCATAAATTCCTTATACATTTGATCCCCACTTTTATCACCTTCCATTGCCTTCATAAACTCCTGTACATGCTTGGCATCTCTATAAGACTGGATTTCTAGCCATACCTCCTCATCGTCGCTAGCAGAAATAGTCTTGGATAAATTTACAAATTCCATCATGTTCTCCCTGGAATTGAGGTTAAACACTTCAAATTTTGATACCCCGTGTTTTTTAAAAAAATCATGGGAGTGCTTGTTAATCTTTACTAAAGCATCATGGTTTTTTTTTGGGGCGCGATACAAGAAAATGGCTACCTGACCATTAGAATCTTTTTGGTTTGTAGAACTATCCGAATTATTCATAAGAAGAGTACAAAGCGATATTATAAAAATTATTAAGGGATCAAAAGTATACTAACAATAGATAGATTATCTGTTCCGTTGGAATGATGGTTTTTAGTTTACATGATGATGATACTTTAGATGATGATCTTATATTATGGACGATATATTCATCCTATATACATCCTGTATCCATTCGGGCTGAATTATAAAGGCTAAACAAAAACCTTCAAGTATTATCGTCAGTAGAGATCTGTTAGTAACATATAGTTCAATTATGGTTTAATCATGCTATGATCACGTTTTCTCATGATAGGACACTCGATTAAGAATAAATCTATTTTTTCTATAAACAAAATTATTTCACATTTTGATCAGAATTGCGAGCATAGTCTATTTTTATAATAGATTGAATATATAATTTATAAAAAAATTAATCGACCTAACAGACTATACAAAAAATAAAAAACATATTTGTATCCTATTTGTAAGTTTAGCATGTATTCTAGTTGAACCATCCTAGAATAAGGAATTAATCTGTGTCTAAGGAACATCCAACTTTACCCCTATTGGTCTTGTATGTTTTTATTAATTATGGTAGAATTATTTGAATAATTTATATCTGTTTAGCGTTATTTTGAATTCAATTGCTGATCATGACAATGTCATGCCACCTACAAGGACCTGCATAATGAAAAACCATGTATTAATGTACGACATCAACCAATTCGGTAGCATTTCAGAGGACTTGGCTAGCCTTGATTCAAATATTTGAATTTGAACATGAATTCTTAAATACTGACATTATAGGTTGCAGGCTTTAATTTACAGTACGAATTTAGATCATGCAGAAAATATTGAGAAATTCAATTTATTTGTGATTATTGACAAGTATAGGAAAATAACAGATTATACAGAAACGAGATCAAAGTATTGAAGTGGACATCGATAATCCTATTGACTCTCCCATCGCTGCAAAATCTGAAAGAGATAGGTGTCCTATTGATTTTGTATATTGTAATATTTGTTCGACTGCTATTTATGTGGGAGACTTACAGGATGAGGATATTCTCTGCGTAGACTGTAAAGCAGAAGTTGAATACTTTAGATTAATATTATTAGATAAAAAGAGATATTTTAGATTGAATTATTTCCTACTCAATCTTATTTGGACGTGTATGCTTCTTTAAAACTAGTTGGTATTAATACAATATTCATGATAATGAGTATTCGTATGAACATCTTAACCTTCAGAAAGATGAATTAAATTTTGTATATCACTAATGAGAGTCTCGGACTATAAAATACCGCAAGTAAGGTATCCATTTCTTGGCCCCACCTCTTTGAAATTATTAATAGATTTGTGAATCGATTGAGTACCAGAACGACCAGTAAACTATACCTAGGATGATCTTTCGTAGAATGGATTTACCACATGTACTACAACTTTGACGCTATTGTTATTCCCTTGCATCCATCAGATATTGATAATACTTGGTAAAATTTGTGTATTGCAGTAATATTAGGATATCATGAGTTTCTACTTTTTCTCAATTTCTCAAACTTGATACCATTTTCGTAAATCAGTAGTAATTGTCAAGCTACAGCTGACCATGTCTTGCTTTGTGATTATTCAGTGATTATTCAGCATGCCATGAAAACATACAACAAATTTACAAGTTTATGATTTTAACGATTAGTTTTTGTTCAAAAATACTTCCATTCAAACTGTCGTAAGAAGGTGGACGATTAATCTTATTATATGCAGAATAAAACAAATATGGCTAGTGAAAAGGAAGTCATCCCTCTTTGGCCAAATGTTGCTTGTGGTCATAGTAATAATGGTGATTGGATTGAGCGACTTTGCTTTTGAGCAAAACTTACAATTATCAAATTCGACATCAAATAATGGCCAGTTAGAAACTGATACTAATAATGAATTTACGCTGCCTCACAGTAATTCTGAGTTCGTTTCTATTGATAAAGCCCACATGAAAAAGGTCACTGTGGGAGATATAGAAATTGCGTACAAGACTTTTGGAAGGGGAGAACCTATTCTACTAATTAGTGGCAGTGGAAATGTAATGGACGTCTGGCCCTCCTATTTCTTGAATGAATTAGCGAAAGGTCATGAGATAACTATTTTTGATAATCGTGGAGTTGGGAATACTACGGAAGGAACAAAACCTTTTTCAGTAAAACAGTTTGCAAATGATACACTAGGTCTAATGAATGCTTTAGCGATACAAAAAGCTGATGTGCTTGGATTCTCCATGGGTTCCTTTGTTGCTCAACAATTGGTTGTTACGTATCCAGAAAAGGTAAATAGACTAATATTATATGGAGCATCATGCGGAGGGCAAGAAGGTATTCCTCAAAATCCCAAAGTAATTACTGCATTATCAGATTTTGTAAATAATCGCACGATAGATGCCTATGCATTCCTAGAAGTCACATTTCCACTTGAATGGATCAAAGAAAATCCAAACTTTTTAGAATTGATCCCAATGACATCTGAAACAATCCTTTCCACTACCGTAAAAAAACAATTTGAGATAAATGAAGATTGGCTTTCTACTAATTGGTCTGGAGTCTGCGATTTACTTCAAGAAGTAACTAAACCCAGCTTAATCCTAACTGGTACCGAAGATGAAGCGATTCCGTCTGAAAACTCACTAATTCTCGCGGATAGAATCTCCGGATCATGGCTTGTACAAATCAAAGATGCTGGACATGGATTGATGTATCAGTATCCTGAAACCTTTACTGAAGTCGTAGAAACATTTTTGAATGTATCGGGAACAAGCAGGTAAGAAATATACAATACTTCCCCTTCTTATACTGTCCTCTAACAATGGCTACTGGTGAGTTCCTGACAAGAGTTATTGTTATGGTTATTACGATTTTTGATTGATGTATTTCATAATGTTGACAAGACTTATTTGCGAGTTGTCTAACTGTTTTATCTAATAAGAATTATAAATGGACCACTCAAAATACGCCAAGTCTTCAAAGACATAGATCTCAAAATAGGAATAGGTAGGTAACCACCTTGAAACATCCTCATGCTTAACTAAATTGCTCCATAAGTTGGCATAATGTTTTTTAGCAAATCCAGATATTACAGATAATTCATAATTTACAATTGACATCTCTTTTTATACTTTATTAGCAACTCATTTTTGCGTGAATACTTACTAATCTAATTCCTAGTCAGAAATACTGGAAAGGTAAAGGTAATAGCAATAACTGCTTACTGTTTCCTTTATTTCTTTTCCCAGTTTTTAATATATCGTGCCTTCTTCAAAATTACAATACAATTTAGCTATAAAATATCAAAATAGTCTATAATATCATTTGCAAATATGGTGGGCTATTAATTTTTTATGTCATGTTTAGGTGAAATGATTTCGGTTGCTAGAATATGTTTACATTTTAAATGTCTATAAATAAAATCGTTACAAGTACAACTTTGTTCATCTAAGTTCACAAGGTAAATTTTTCCTTTATCCCTGGAGCTCTTTACCTTGTATATACCAGGATCAGTCACTATACTCTCCTTAACAAGATCTGGCAAAGTTTCATCTTTGGTAGTAATCGTTTTGAAACTCTCGTTCACTATTAGAGATTCTTTATTGAGAGATGACTCCACAATATCATATGCTTTAAGGATTCTTTTATCAATATTTTCTTTTTTGGTAACTAATTTATTAGTCGTTTTCTTTAGTCTTTTTTTAGATTTATCTGACACTGGTATAATGGAAGTTTGCTCCTGTGGCTTATGACGTTGGCCCTGTTGAGACTCTGTTGACAATGGTAAAGACATTGATTTTTCATCCACCATACTTTTAGATTGTTTTTTCTTAGAACTTTGTTTCTGAATAACATTTATTTTTTCATTCTCGGCTACCAAAGCTTTTCTAACTACTTCGATTACGTTATCATCCTTTGTGTCAGGAACATAGATTACATAAATTAAAGCTATATTTTTGCCCTCATATTTTCGAAGTACTCTGCCTATTCTTTGAACTATTTGGTTTATGTTAGATGATGTAGCCAGGATGAGTTCTATCCTAACTTGAGGGACATCATAACCTATTTCCAAAGTATGTACAGAAAGCAAGACATTAAATGTGGTACCCCAATTCTTCAGAATCATTTGTCGTTCTACTACCTTTACATTGGCATCGATTATTTTAGACTCCACTCCTCTTAACTTCAAGATATCCCTCAGCTTTTCAATTGATTCTAACGTTTCACTAAATACCATAATTTTTTCATCGGGAAATTTATGTTGAATGACATTTGCTGCTTCAGATAATTTATTTTCAGCATAGCTTAACAACAGCTTTCTCTTGAGGATATTTGCAAACCAAGCTTTAGCCATTCCACTTGCAAATCCACCTTTTTTCAAAAGATTGGTCATGGAACTGACATCATATCTTTTGAATCTATTTGAAATATTTTTTATCTTCGTAGAATAAGCATCGTAGTCTTTCTGTTCATTCTCTGTCAGAGAAACTTTGATTGGAATTATTACCGGTTTTGCTAGCCTTTTATCTTTAACGGCTTTTTTTATAGTGTATTTAATTACAGGGGGTAAAACTGCTAGGATTGTACTGTTTTTGAAATCCCTCTCGTCCAAGGTCGCAGTAAGACCCAGCATTGCCTTTTTTGGGTCTTCAACTACAATGTCAAAGATATTGATGAAAGATTTTGAAGTGTCTCTAATCAGATGCACTTCATCAAAAATTACCATATTAGACCGCCTAATCAATGCGGGATTTCTTATTACACTATGGTATGTGCATATCATTATCTCCTTTTTTTCTTTGCGTTCCCCAAAATATACTCCAACTTTCTCCTTTGAGATCCCATACGAGAGTAGTCTCTTTACGGTTTGATCTATTAATGATATCCGTGGTACTAGAAATAGAATATTGAAGTATGGATAGGGAGAAATATCTTTTTCCCCACCGATATCCATGGAAAATTCAATATGTTTGATTATAGAATTATCCTTTTCCTTTTTTTTCAAGATCATATCATTGTTACCAGAGCTAGGTATTTTTGCAACTGGAGCTGTGTTTTTGGGTAATAAATGCTGACTCGCTAATCTTTTTGCGCATTCAAATGCTATCTCAGTTTTTCCGGTTCCAGTACCTGTAGAGAATAGTTCCCCTGTTATTATTTGCCATCCATGCATCTACTGCTGCTAATTGGTCATCCTTTAAATCAAAAGGAAAATTTAGGGAGATTATAGATGGGAAAAATGATCGGTCAGACGAAAAGACCCCTGCATCGGCTTTGGACTCTCTTCCAACAATTTCTATATCTCTGTAAATAGGATTAAATCTATGAATCATGGCTCATAAAGCGTAAAACATATTGTACACGATTCACAGAATAGATCACCATAATATGTCGTTATGTATTATAGTGATAAATTAATTAATATACTTTTATAACAGGAATATCTTATTCCTGATCAAAAAATGTGAGTAGGGATTAGTTCGAATCCATTACAAATAATGGATCATGGATGAAAGGATTGACGATGATTTACCACTATATTTATGAGATCTAATACCTAATTTTCTCA
Organism: uncultured Nitrososphaeraceae archaeon; assembly: GCA_963759575.1. Lineage (GTDB taxonomy): Archaea > Thermoproteota > Nitrososphaeria > Nitrososphaerales > Nitrososphaeraceae > Nitrosocosmicus. The sequence goes on from CAVWZU010000002.1 coordinate 1,007,660, forward strand.
ATATTTATAGAGTGATTCGATGGTAACCAATTTTTCTGAGTGGTTATACTACGCATTAAAATAAATCTCCTGGTTATGTAAAAAATCATTTACTATATACCCATATTTAATATGATTAGAGTAGATATAATTTGTATGGTCTCCAAATCTGGCTCAGATTTATTAACTTTGGATCATAGTGAAGTTTAATGAATATTTTGATGCAGGTTTTACACAAATTTATTTGCAGAGTACCAGTCTAGATGAATTAGAATTTGTCCAAAAATTTTGTAACAAGGTACTCCTTTATTTTGGTGACAGCAAATGAATACTCTGCGGAGTATTATCAACAAAAATATATAATCCCAATTTTATTCATTTCATTCAATTTTTGATCTTTAATATCAAATCTTTCCCATTCTCGTTTTACATGGGCGTTTAAGAATTTTCAAACAACATTATTTAAAAATACTTAATAGAATGTACATTTGGATCGAATTAGTTAAAAGTCAATTCCTCAAGTTATCATGATATTATCAAGAACGATTCTTTTGAGCGAGAACAAAAAAGGTTCAAAGGGATGTATCGGTCAAATTTAAATATGAAGGAGCATATTCACAACCTATGCCCACATTGTATCATTTTGATATTCCAGTTGATAATGCAGGTAGAGCTCAACAATTCTACATGGATGTCTTTGGATGGGATATGAAGAAATTAGATAGTAAAATAGATTCAAAAGTCGATTTATGGATGTGTGAAACAGAGGATGAAAGCGGCATGAAAGGTGTTACCGGAGGAATGATGAAACGCGATTTACTACCTACAGTTACAAATTATATTTTGGTCAACTCCATAGATGAACATATTTCAAAAATAAACAACTCAGGAGGTAAAGTTATCATGCAAAAGACAGAAATACCTACAATAGGGTTTTTTGCAATGTTTTTAGATAGTGAAAATAATTTGTTTGGGCTGTTTGAAAAAGCAAAAAAACAGAATAGGATTATTTCTGTCCAACATAGACCACATCGGTAACAACTATTGTGATTACCTTCTGGCTTTGTCGTGGTCTTATTGGTAATTAACAGACCCTATGTAATGGGTCTATTATTGGTAAATCGAGTAGAGCAGAGTGAGACATCGCCTTATAACGCATGTATGATTTTTCACCTTGACACATCAAAAAGGCAGAATTTAATGATCGGGGCAATAGATCAAACGTTATACTATTTTATGGAAATAATATAGGCTTAAAATAAAGGTATGTCACCAGTCATCAAACATGGTATCTAAGGTCAAAGCATGTTGAGGAGTTGCAATAAATTATCTAAGAAAGGCTTGAAAAGACTATAGGCAGACAACAAGATCAGTCATCTGCTCAGAGGAGCAAGGTAACAAGGAATCCACAGATCTTATTTGTGGGTCAACCATTCTTTAAACTCTGGTATTAATGGGTCAATATCAATCATGTTCCCATCCCATTCTTGGAGGATTTTAACCCGTGATTTTTCCAAACTCGTTGTTCCTTTATTTAAGCTATCCATATTGTAAGTATCAGGAATTCGGACCAAACGGTTTGAATATCTGGGCCTATTTGAAAGATCAGACTTTCCGCCTGTAAAATAACTCTCTGCAAATTGCATAAAGACTTCTGACACATAGTAATCATAATATCGATTGTTCAATGAAAATAGATTTGGAAATTTATCTTTAGAAAATTCAAATTCGTTATCCAGGATCGAGATCTGTACCGGTAAATAAATATGATACCCATTACCGGTCCACAATACAGTAGGCTGGCCGTGGATCTCCTCTTTTATTCGCTTTAATGTTTGTTTTAAGAGATAATCGAGTTTCCTTACAGGGTAAACGCAGGTTCTGCAGAGCGAAAGGTCCAATTCTATGAGAATAAAATTGGGTGATTGGATTAGTATTCCGTTAATTTCTAAAATTTCAGGATAGGCATTTATAAGACATTCTTTATGATCCGCTTCTTTACATCTTTGTAATATCTCCTCTTTTGAATTTATTGAGATGAGGCCATTCGAAGTCATAGTCATCATTTTGCGTGGAAATATCCCAGCGGGACTACTAAAATGAGACAAAATAAAATCAACGGAATCTATCTTTATGGTTTGTCCTCTCCAACTTTATATTTTAGATGTTTATTATTAATAAAAGTACAGTGATAACTCAGGCCAATAAATTGACTGAATCTCGTTCTTGTCCCACTAGGAACAACTTAGGTAACAAATTTTAGTTAATTTCAGAATTAGGATTGAATGTAAATAGATTCTGAAGCAAGTTTTATGCCCAAGACTAAATCATAGTTTTTAACCCTAGTCAAACGAAGAGAATAATGAAGGTTCAGGTCAACGAATAGAATCCATTTTCTATTTTTGTATCTACTTGCCACTAAAAAATATTTAACCTTCTATTATATCAAAAATTGATTTGATCCATTTGGCAACTGGTAGAAGGCAAAGGAACATAATATATTGATCGCTCATGAAATGCAGATTCCTTTAAGACCGGACAAACATATCCAAATGAGATGCCGCCTCGCCTAGATTTAACGTCTGTTATCGATCAAAAATCTAAAAATTATTTTCAGGAGAACAGTTATTAAAATATCTAAATATTATCATATGCTATTATTCTGTCTAAAACAAGAATATGGTATAAATACTATTTCAGGTATATTAAATTAACATAAACTTTGATACGGATAAGATTTTCGTAGAAATGAGATGTAATAGATGGAGTGCTCTGCGTTATGCTACCATTGCATCTCATTTCTATGTTTGAAGTTCTAAATGTTTTATCATACAGTGGCTAGTAAATTTAGGTATAAGGGTATTAAAAATAAACCACCTTTTGATACGTCACCAATAGATTTGAAGCTGATGCTTAAAATTACCACATAAGAGTTTGGTCATGTACAACTCAAATATTTTATTCAACGAGAATAAATGATCGGAACTAAATTTCTTTCCTGGTTTTTTACAACTTGCTACCATAAAGATATGTCTTTATGTAAGTTATTCCGCCAGATATAACTCCCACACTTAAGATTCCAATTGAAATTGCGATGGGCGTTATGAAAGAATTCATTATTTCGATATTCTGTTGGCCGATATTTCCTTCGGTAAATACAGCCAAGATTCCGGAACCAGCCAATCCAGCAAAAATCATAAGGATGGTTGCTAGAGGACCTCCAACATTCATTCCAAACAGATGGATCCAAGCCAAAATACTCACAAAACCTGAGATCTTTTTTGTAAGATTAATCTCCAATTGAATATAAAACACCGCGGTAACTGCGATAGCTACAATGAATATGAGATAAAATATAATCCCAAGGAAGAACCATTTAGCAGGACCATCAAAAGACAACGATAGAAATTGGATCATGTCTATTTTATTTGAATAGATGAATTGAGATCCTACCATCAATAGGGCTATTGAAGTAAGTAGACCACCCTGAATGATGGCTGAGAGGATAAAGCGATTGCCCCACTTTGCTCTGCTCATATCATTAATCATATTGCATTAGAACATCTCTCACCTAATATGGATTGATTAGAAATTTCAACGACAAAGTAGGTGAAAAGCAATATGAACGAGGCAAAAACACGACTACCGCTTAAAGCATGATTCCTCAATTCCTAGCATAAAGAAGTAACATGACTAGACAAAAACACCAGATCTCATGATAAAATATTGCAAAAAAATAGATTGTCTGATAACATCATGCCTAGGAGGATCATTAGGAACCTTGGCTAAGGAGTTTTCTTACAATGATAGAGCATAAAGACAAAAGATCGCCGACCGACCTGCTCATTCCCTGAATCAATTGTAAAATAAAATATAGTAACCAATTCCCAAGTAGGTTTCTAACAATGATATAATATTAATATTATCAGTACGATTGTATTAGAGATTATTTGATGGATGTCAATGTGAGGAATTTGAAAGAAGATGACCTTGAAGAAGCGGATGCCATACTCAGACTCTCATTTGGTACCTTCATTGGTCTTGATGATCCCAGGTCCTTTTTTGGCGACGCAGATTATATTAGATCCAGATATACTACAGACCCGAACTCTGCATTTGTAATAGAAGTTGATGGGAATCTTGCCGGCTCAAATTTTGTTACTAACTGGGGTAGTGTAGGGCTCTTTGGTCCTCCATCAATCCTTCCAAACTACTGGACCAAGGGGATATCTAAACATTTGATTATCCCTGTATTGGAACGTTTATTAAAATTAGAAATCCAGTACGCTGGATTGTTTACCTTTGCTCAGAGCCCAAAACACATCTATTTGTATGAAAAATATGATTTTTTGGTCAAGGTTTCTCACATCTATAATGACTAAAATAATTACTAACGAAAACAACGGGAAAAGATTGGAATTGTCTCAGAAACATGAATCAGCATGAAGTCAGATTTTCTGAAAAACAAGATGATGTAAAGTTATTAATTTTAGATGACTGCAAATACCTTACTAACGGTATTTTTCCAGGACTAGATCTGCAAAAGGAAATATGTGCTGTAGACAGTCAAAAATTAGGTGACACAATATTGCTTTATGATTCTTCCGGGAGCAAGCTAGTTGGACTTGCGATATGTCATTACGGTAAGGGGACGGAGACAGGCAGCAATTCTTGTTATATTAAATTTGCAGCAATATCAACAAATAGTAAGTCTCATTCAAATTTTATTCGACTGTTGAACTCTAGAATTAATGGCCTTGAAAAAGGCATATTTCAAATCACTGCAGGTAGTAACATGGAACGATACCTAGTCTACAAAGCAATGATCAACCACGGTTTCAAATCCGAATTCCAAGGAGTATCCATGCACAAAGGTAACAAACAAGGATACAACACTCTTTCCCTTACATAATTGATGATTGGCGCTAAGGTTCAATACTAATCCTAGAATGTGAATCGATGTATGACCATTTAGATTTTGAGTATAGTATTTAAATTACCAATTGTACCCCCTCTCATCATTCGCTCCATTTGAGCCAAACTTATTTTTATTCATGAGGAATAGAGCGTTGAACTCAATCCCCTCTCTTGAGGTAATTGTCTCATACGTCGAAGTATTATTGCAGATAAATAATTTGACCATCAATAACCCTCCAATTAATCAAGACCATCCAGGTTGGATCACAAAGTTCTACCGATAATTGAGCATGAAAATCAAAACTGTTTATGGTAAATCTTCGCTCACATGAAGGATTAAATATGTATAGTGCCATTAAATTGAGGAAAAAAGGACCAAAAGTAAGTAAATAAATTATTGAATTTTTTTCATTATGAATATGAATTCCATTCATTATGTATTTTTATAGCATACCTCCGATCTTTCTTTCAAAGCAGTACATGATTTGTATATAGGCCCTTTTCGTATTACACAATCTTCTATTTCAATAGAATTCATCAATGGTAGGTAAAACTTACATATCTCCAAGTAACACATCATAGAATTGAATAAATCTATAGTACATGTCGTTCCTCACAGTCATTATGATGCTATTTGGATTTTCAGTAAGGAAGAAAATTTTGATATTAATTGTAACTTTATTATAAAAAAAGCCATTGAAATTTTGAAAAATGAAAAAGATTTTAAATTTATTATTGAACAGACTTACCTGCTCGAAAATATTGAGACAAGTTATCCAGAATTATTTTCAGAAATTAAACAATTCATCAAAGATGGGCGAATAGAAATTGCGGGAGGAGAATATCTGATGTCAGATGTAATGCTACCATCAGGTGAGGTATTGATCAGAGAAATTCTAGAAGGTAAAAATTATGTAAAGGAGAAATTTGGAAAAAACATTACAGTTGCCTGGGGTGCAGATGAATTCGGTTACAATGCACAATGGCCACAAATTCTAAAAGAAAGTGGTTATAAATACTTCGCTTTTAGGAGGGGCGTAACAGAGCCACTGGTATCTGAATTCTATTGGAAAGGCATTGACGGTACATCCATACTATCTCACTGGATGCCCCTGGGTTATCGAGCGGGATTAGATCTGTCACTTTTACATGAAACTTTCGAACAACTTAGAAGACAATCATCTACAAGGCATGTCCTTATGCCGTCGGGCAGTGGTTCTACGCCTCCACAACCAGAGTTATGCGACACTATCAAAAAGTATAATGAATCCGCTAAAAGTATCATCGAAAATCCATTAATGAAGGTTTCGACCCCTTCAGAATTTTTTGAAGCGTTGGAGCAAGAAATCAATGAGAAAAATATCCACATGTCCATCAAAAAAGGGGAGATGTATTCTGGAAAAGCATCATTTGTATTCCCAGATAGTACTTCGACAAGGTCATGGATCAAACAGGGATTTAAAGAATTTGAAACATACCTACTCATGCTTGAAAGATGGAATACTATACTTCATTTGATATCAAAAGAAAATGATCATACAGATGACCTTAAAAAGTACTGGAAGCAGGCACTATTTTTTGCAATGCATGACTCTTTACCCGGTACAGGTATTGATGCAGTATATGATGAGATGAGATCGGCATTTGATAAGTTAGAGAATACATTAAAAAAATCACACTTTGAATGTATTGATAAAATATCTAAAACACTATTTAGACAGGACAATAAAGCACATCACATTTTAGTGTTCAATTCTGTGTCATGGGACACAAAGGAATGGGTAGAAGCAAAAATCAATTTTGACATTGACGAGGCAATCGAAATAATGGAACTTAGGACCGTAAATAGTAACGAAATAGTGGATGTAGAAATATTAGATTTAGAATTACATGAAAAAGATCGAGGAATAAAAAGTGTCCAATTAGGCTTCATAGCTAGAATTCCATCTCTTGGTTTTTCTGCGTATGAAATAATATTTAGAAAGAAAGAAAAAGGTAAGAATAACAACATGGATCAATCACCCTTACTCGCATACCCAAGATCCTACGAGACAAAATTCACGTTCGACGATTTCACATTAGAAATTGATGCTGAAACTGGCATATTTACGCTAATGAAGGCCGATCGCCTATATTTCATTGGCAATGAAGTTCGTATAGAAGAAGAACTAGGGGACTTGTACTATCATAAAGATGTAACTGGGATAATAAAATCAGAAAGTGGTGAAGGGATACCATTTGGGGTATTCAAAAAAGAAAAATACAGTGTTTTGAATGGGAAGATCCGAACTAAGATAGTGTTTCAGAATAAATACTATGCTATTCGTTGGCCATATCGACTTAATGAAAAATTACCGACTATTATTTACCAACATAGTTTCTTGACAGTGAGGAAAGAGATATCTATCTACAAGGGACTGTCTAGAATCGATTGCACGACATACATAGAGAATAATCATCCTCATGTGCGAATTAGGGTCAAGTTTGATGTACCCTTTAAAGGATATACTTATTGGACAGGTACTCAGTTCGGGGCCATCCAAAGACCAACTAACCTATTTTACTTGAACAAAGATCCCGATGTACTTAAGAAATGGAAAGAATTGCCCAGTGGTACATTTCCATCAGTAGAATGGATAGACTTTTCCAACAAAGAACAAGATATGGGCGTTACATTAGCTCATTTTGGAATACCTTCTCATGAAATTAGAGACAATAGCATATACCTCACATTATTAAGGGGAGTAGAGACACTCTCTGGAGATGGTACCAAGGGTCCATGTATTGCTACCCCTGATGCAGCAGAAAAGAGACCATATACATTCAAATATTCATTACTCCCGCATGACGGAGATTGGCGCGATGCATCTAGCTATAAAGAAGGGATCTCGTTTAACATGAAACCAATAGCCATTCATATCTCAAACAAAGAACACCATAAATGGAATGACAATGCAGGTGTAAGTGATCCTGCAGGCTCGCTGGTTGATCCAATGCAATATAACGGTTTCTCATTTTTATCCATATCGCCAAAGAATGTAATCTTAAGTACGCTCAAACTTCCACAAGATCCTGGTCCCAATAGCGACTCTAAAGTAGTAATATTACGGTTATATGAAACAGAAGGCAAAACAATCAATGCAGAACTAAAATTCCATTATCCCATAAAGTCTGCATTATATGTGGATCTGATTGAAAATAATAAGGAGAAGACACATGATGACGCAGCGATTACGATTTCTGGTCCAAGCAAAAACACTCTTAGCTTTCCTATCCAAGGTTTTAAAATAATCACTTTAAGAATAGAATTCGATTTTTAAACCCAAATACAAATACAATCAAACGATGAATCAATATATTCGAAATCTTAAAAAGTATTCTCACTATACAATAAGAACTAAAACATAGAAACGAGTAACAAGTAATCTTGATTATTTGGTAAGCAATCCTATCAATAGCATCATATTGTTAATAGAAATCAACTTAGAGACTACCTAAGATCTTGCAGTTGTCCTCATGTTAAAAAAACTTTAATTGTAAAAAAATGAGGCCCTATCCTAAATGTACTAGGTTGAGATTCAAGTTGGAACTATTTTAGAAATTGGTGTCCTTTGTTAATTAGCTATGGCAATTAGGATCATAGATATATATCTGTCCTTTTATCTAGAAAATGAACATATATGAAATTAATAACTTTGGCTATAATCTTCATTCTGATTGGCACTACAGGTTTTGCTCAGTCGGAAGCAAACGCCCAAGAAGGGGAATTCACACTTACAATTAACCCAGGTGCGACTAATAGCGATAGTCTAAACCCAATAGAACCAGCAAACATTACAATACCAATCGGGACCACTGTTGTTTGGCTTAACAAGGATTCCGCTTATCATCAGATAGTATCCGGAACCCCTGAGGATGGTCCAACAAATGTCTTTTATGGAGATTTCTTTGGCACGAATGAGGCATATAATAGGACTTTTGACTCAGCTGGTGTGATTGATTATTATGATCCCATATGGACAAATATTAGGGGCCAGATTACAACTGTAAGTGAGAACAATACAGAGTCAGGTTTAGGTAATACCCAGTTGTTTACAGAGGATCAGCAACAGCAACAGCCTTTGCAATCTTCGACGAGCGAAACATTTCAATCAAATAATTCCAACACACCCGATGTAGGGAATTCAATTCAACCTCAAACAGGAGTAATAGGAGAAAATACCCAGTTGTTTACAGAGGATCAGCAGCAACCAGTTCAGCAGCAACCAGTTCAGCAGCAACCAGTTCAGCAGCAACCAGTTCAGCAGCAACCAGTTCAGCAGCAACCAGTTCAGCAGCAACCAGTTCAACAAGTTATTCAAGAGCAATTCCAAATTCCACAACATGGTAATATTGATAGTTTTATAGCTAATGGAAAAGTCAATTCTTTCATTGTAACGGCATTAAGCCCTTGGAATGCAACCGGAGATTGGAGTATGGTAGTTGAGAATGGTGAAATGACGAATTTTGTTACAAACATGGCATGGTTTAATGGGACTAGTGGTCATACACATGATTTTTTGAATTTTGAGTCACGTGGAGATATAGAACTACCCCCTGATAACATGGTAACAATAGATGGAGAAATGGATGTAGCATCTAATGGGGTCATCTCGTGGGATGGTGTCGAATCAACGATCAATATTGGGGGTGGAGGTAAAACTATAACAATATCAGTTGATCATGAAGATACCGATCACCATTTTGCAGGACAACCAATTGTCGGAACAGTTACCTCACTGACTCCATGCTCAGACACCCCAGGAGCTAGTATGGAAATATTACCCACATGTAGTTAGAACATACAAAATGACTGCATAAAAATAGAGAGATAATATGTAAAGATCTGTCAAAAAACATACCTTTTTTTGAACCGGAATCTTTGAAAATAAATATTACAATTTTTATAGCACTCGAGTGAGTATCAAGAAAATCTCTATTCAGTTAACTCAATTGTAATCTTGTTTGAATGATTGAATGCTGATGTCAATTATTTTACAATAAATCGAGCATAATCAGCATCAGGAAAAAATCCAATTATTCTGGACTATCCATCTAAGGATCGTAAAAGAGTTACTCTTGTTCCACTAGGTCTAATTTCTTATATAGATATTCATCGAGTTCGCCGATTAGGACCAGGGCAGAAGCTTACGCTTCTTTGACAACATTGAACTAATTGTCCATCTAACCATCTTGGCAGCAATATCCGCAGTCACAAAGTTGTTCTCCGTAATTTTCGCATGTTTCATTAAATTCCATATAGATATATGATCAGCAACAGGTATATATTACTTGCGGATTTCGGCATTTACTCATTAAAAATGGAATAATACAGATCCATTTAACGAAAATGATATTTTTTATTATGAAAATGCCGTTTTTGTTCAATCATGTGAAACCTCAGCTATTAAGGAATATCATCTTTTGTTTGTATAAATATCAAAAAAATCTTATATTATTTGTATTTTACTGAATAATTTACTTTCATGATTGATAAATGGTATAAAAATCATGATTTTTTATATTACTTTACCCATTATAGGTGTATATTAGATTGGAAGTTGTAGATCACGACTGGACAAATCAAATCAATTCTATGTCGGTATGTAATTTCCCTGATTGCAGAAACGAGTCTAGATGTTTATGCTCAAAATGTCTGTCTCTTTACTGCAACTTGCATTTACAAATTCATCTAGTTAATTGCAATATCATTGGAGGATCCTCTGGAGATGGTAAGAATATAGAGCATCATCGAATTATAAACGGAGTGTCATCTGATCCAAGAAGCATATGTCTAATATAACAATCAAAATTAAGACTTTTAGTTACTAATTAAATTATTATGTTCTTTTGTTTTTATTTGCAGGAATTTCAGAAATGGCTTGTTGTTAGAGAACCGACGGATTACTTTTAGACTAGTACTCAATGTGCCGATCATGATGGCATGCGTACTAGCAATCCTACATATGCTTCAATTAGATCAAAATAAGGTTTAGACATTAAAAATGTGTTAGAACAGCTAATTACAAAATTATTAGATACAAGCAGAAATTTGAATGTATGATTACTACTTATTTTTTACTGCTTCTATCTGCCCATTATTTGCTTTTACAACTACTTTTTTGAAATCAGAATCCCCCCCATCAGGAGTCACAAAGATTGATGCAAATGGTCCCATATCTCCTAAAGTTTGAATCTGATCATTATCAAATTGGACAGTAACGTTATGGATAGAATTGAAATTATTGTTACTTAGTTTTACGCTAATTGTCTCGACAGGACCTCCCCGTTGGATTATTTCGATATTCAATCCTGCTGTTGAAAAATACACGAATAAGACAACTGCTGCTACTACTATAAAACCAACAAAGATTATTCTGCGTATTAATCTATAGAAATTTCGCTTTTTGCCTGATCTACTACTATCTGGCGATCCTCTGTTATCCGGAGATCTTCCATCATCCCAACGCCCCATACCTTATTGATAGATATTATTCATGCAAATAAGTGTTCCATACTAAATTGGTCTAGATTCCAACAAACAATCTTTTGATTTGGCAATAGAATTATACCTTTCCCACTGGAAAACAATCCAACCAATTGTGAATCATGCGAATTGAATCAAAGCGGTAAAAGCTAATTTCTAATTAGCTAAACAGTTGGCCCCTTTGCAATACCTATATGTAAAGTATTCGCATACTGACTTTATTCGTTTAAAGAATCTCTTGCTCCAAACTCATTCTTAAATCCATACAGACTGGCCAGTCTTTTCACATCATTGTTGGTTATTTTACAAGACTGGTGGGCAAGCTTTAGACAATAAGGATATCCTTTGATACTGTGATAGCACAAGCCATCCACCAGATTTTGAACTTCATTTTGGGTAATATTTGTTCTGTTTATGATTTCAATCTTTATAAGGGGAACATATGCAGTCAGCCTTGCATATATCTCTACTACATCTAAAGTATCAGAGATAAAGTCATTTTTGTTTGCAAGACTAAATCCGGTCTTGTGGCCCAATTTATTATAATAATAAATATCCGCTGCTCGTGATCCGTATTCCTTGAACTGATTTCTTGATGTAGAATTTTTTGAAATAAACAAAACATCACTTTCTTGATCATTGTCAAAGAGGCCCCGAACGTTTTCTCTATAAGATACATTCTTGTTATGAACTAAATTAGATATTATGGATCCATCGACACAAATATAATCTGGTTTTTGATCCAATACAGATTGAGTTAGATCGATTTCCATTTTCATAGCTTTAGCACTCAGAGAATCGCCGGTAATGTTAGAAATCCCATAATCCCATTTTGATCCCAATATTTGATTATGGGAGCTAACTGCGGCGCTATCAATAACAAACAGATCGATTCCCTGAAAGGATTTTTTATTCCAGCTACTATCAACACCCACACTAAAGGACGGTTTTTTTGTAGGTTCATATTCCACCCACTTAGTAGATGCAATCTTTAGAAGGTCGTTAAATTCGTCTCCGTGTATGGATGAAAGCTTTTTTTCCTTATTTTTGATAGCATCCAGATAAAGATCGGCCAGCAACATCATACTCAATTCAGGCACTAAATTTATTTATTGTTCATTTCGAAAAAGACCTAAAAACAAAAGGGTGGAAAAATTTAGCTTTTTAGGGTAAGGCAAGTCATATTGTAGTTACGAAGAAGGATTTAAGGGATTCCGGGTTTTCGACTAACAAAAGGTCATCTTTCGAAATGTCAATATTTAGGAGTTTTTTACGCATCAATCTTCTTAATATTTTTCCTGATCGATTCTTGGGTAGTTCATTCACAAAATAAATGGCTTTAGGGAGTAGAAATCTACCAATCCTGTCTATCAGTAGTTTTTCAACATCCTTTTTTATTAAAGAGCGCGTCTCGTTTGTCATATCAGCATTATTCATAACACAGAAAATAAATACAGATTCACCACTTAACTCGTCTGGAATGCCAACAGCAGCTGACTCAATGATTCCCGAGTAGCTTGTTAACACTTCTTCAATTTCACTAGGATCAATCCTATGTCCAGAAATTTTCATGACGTCATCGATTCTACCAGATATATACCACATGTTTTGTGAATCAGTCCGAACCTTATCACCATGATTCCAAATATTAGGAAATTTCGACCAATATGTTTGCATGTATCTTTCCTCATCATTTAGTATGCCTTTAGTCATCCCTGGCCACGGATTCCTAATTACAAGATATCCATCATCAACTGATTTACCGTGGTCATTTAAGATATCAACATCCAATCCCGGTACGGGTACACCTACAGATGTAGGTACATTGTCCAAGAATGGAAGCATGCTTAGAATAGCTCCCCCTATCTCAGTACCACCCGACAAATTTATGATAGGACAGCGATATCTCCCTACTTTTGAAAAATACCAATCCCACGCTTCCTTGTTCAATCGCTCACCTGTGGAAACCAGTAGCCTAAGAGAAGAAAAGTGAAACTTTGAAAATTCAATCCGATTTCTCATGAATTGTCTTATTGCTGTGGGGGCAGCTCCGAATATTGTAACATGCAGATCATCAACTTGCCTTGCCCAATAATCCATGGACGGAAAGTCCAAAGTATCTTCAAAAATGACAGCAGTTGATCCTATTATGGGAGATCCATAAACTATCCATGTTTGACCCGTAATCCAACCGATATCAGCATACCAAAAAATAGTATCAGTAGATTTGAGATCTATCAAGTATGATGATTGATGAGCAGAAAAAACTGAAAATCCACCATGTGTCTGAATGGTACCCTTTGGTTTTCCAGTTGTTCCTGAAGTGTATAAAATGAACAAAGGATCACCAGATTCCATAAGCTCTGCTTCAAATTTTCTGTTTGAATCATAAGTGCTTAATGCCTTATCATAAATTCGTTTAAACGAAAGCAACCTATCATTAGGAGAATGATCAGAAATAGACTTCTCAGTTTCCGACACAATTATTTTTTTTACAAAAGTATTGGATAACACATCTTCCCAGTGTGATCTTAAATTAATTATTTTGCCCCTCCTTTGAAAAGAATCGCTAGTAACTAAATATGAAGAATTTGAATCAACAAGTCTCTGCTCAAGTGCTGTCTTACCAAAACCAGAAAAAATCGGCACATGAACCGCTCCTAATTTTGATATCGCATATAGCGTTACAAATGACTCCATTTTCATAGGAAGATAAACTCCCACTACATCGCCCTTTTTAACTCCAATATCTCTTAAGGCACTTGCAAATACATTTACCCTTAGTTCCAGCTCTCTAAAACTGAGCTCCTTCTTTATCCCATTCTGGTTTACAAAGATAAACGCGGTCTTATTTGGGTGTTTATTGATATTATTTTGAATAACATTATCGATAATGTTACATTTTCCCCCAACAAACCATTCGCACCAAGGTATTCCCTTTTGTATATCAACTACTTTATAGAACGGCTCCTTCCATTTAATTCCAAGATCCTCATTTACGGCCTTCCAATACCAGTCAACATTTTCTATAGATTTCAGCAACAAATCCTCCAATGTATCAATTTTATTTTTCTTCATAAATCGAATTAAATTATTATCCTTTACCAATTCCGATTTAGATGAATTAATTGAGAAGTAAGGTACCTTAAGTTTTTTGACCATCTATGTTTTAATCGTTTAGAATGCTTTTCAGATATATTAGTTTAATTTTTATTGTAAATTTAACTGCCTTTGATGTATGTAATAAAATTAACTGATGGGGTATTGAAAGTTGAACTCATGTTCCCTCACTTGTGCATCGCTACCCCTATTCAGTGTATAAAAATAGGTTCCATTTACGTCGTATGCTTTTGATGTAGAAGAATTTGAATTATCTACCAATGCAGTCACTACGTTTCCTTGAGAATCAAAAAGTGAAGTTGCCTCTTCGGTCAATGGTTCTCTATCACGCAGAACGATGCTTTGATTTCCTATTATTGTATACACTGACTCGAGAGAATCTACAAATCCCTCTGTCCTAGACCCTACGTCTCCAGAACCTACTCTTACATTATCAAGATAAACATTATAAGTAACAGTTTCAAGAATTGCTGATCCCCTATTTGGGTTATATACATTGAATACCGTTTCCAATCTAGATTCGTTGTTTACTGGTACTACTTTCACCGAATTGACTGATAAAGATAAATTTTGGCTGTTGAGTTGCTGAGGGGTTAGTTCTGTCGTTCCTGGTGAACCAGGTGATGATGGCTGATTCGACTGGGTTGACACAGTATTCGTACCATTGACTACTAATTCAGAACTATTGTTTGATTCTGAATTTTGAGATAAAAACCCTATATTGAACAAGTAAAAAACTATTCCAACAATAATTATACCTATTCCAACTGCATATATAACCCTCGTATTCATAAATATAAGGATTTACTATTTGAGCCTATAAAATGGTTTAGAAAAAATTTTAAGAATGAAACCCCGTAATGTTATAAACTATACCAAATGAAATCGATAACACATGAAAAAGGGACATGGGATGCGAAAAATTATCACAAAGTTTCTTCCATACAAGAAACCTGGGCAATAGAACTATTATCTAGTAGAAAGTGGAAGGGAAATGAGGTATTAGTAGATGCAGGCTGTGGAAGTGGCAGGGTTACAAAAATCATAGCAAACATTTTGAAAGAGGGCAAAATATACGCCATCGATCTGGATAAAAACATGATCGAAAACGCAAAGATAAATCTAAAGGATCAAAAAAATGTAATTTTTATCAATTCAGATATAGCTACTGTCGAACTACCAGAACCAGTAGACGTCATCTTTTCTAATGCCGTAATACATTGGATCAAAGATCATTACAAACTATTCTGTAACTTTTGGAAACTATTAAAGCAATCCGGAGAAGTCTTAATTCAATGTGGTGGTAAAGGAAATTTAGGTACGATCAAACCCATTTTAGATTTGACAAGAGAAAGTGGTGAATTCATTGGCTATTTTCTCGATTGGGAAGATCCCTGGAATTTTGCTTCAGCCGAAGAGACGTTTTCAATAATGGAAAGGGTGGGGTTTAAGAAGATTGAAACAAGTCTAACAAAAAAAATAGCAGAATTTTCGAGTTTAGAAGAATATAGACTATTTATGAAAACAGTGATAATGAAACCATATCTGTCGTATTTGTCTTCGTATAACAATGATCAAATCACAGATGCTTTTATGGATTGTTTCTTCAGACATCAAAAGAAGAGCATTAAAGGACTTTCCGACGTTATTAACGAATATAGGATAGATTACACCAGACTAAACATTCGCGCCATCAAGTGAACTGATGCATAGAAACCTAACCGATTGGTGAAATGTATAAACCCGGGCATCAGAGAATAAGAAGAATATAGACTCTTTGGAAGCAGAAAAGCAAAAATCAAACAAAATCTAATTATTGAGTTAGATTCCGAAATAGGGAGGTAAATGAGAAATAATCAAATGATAACTGGGTTGTCATTTTGTAAATGGTTTCTAATAGGTGAAATAATTTTGTCGAGGTACCTGGAAGTTGCTGCCTTTAAATCCATTGGATGAATCTTGTCTTGTTCGTAATCATTTTTAACTTCATCGTACGAGAAGTATGACATGTTACCTCCATATTTTTGGGGGCGCTCCAATACAAATTCATCAAACTGATGGAATATTACATAATTAATGATTTCTAAGACTGGGTTGCTTGTTGAGATCTTCGCAGGACAATATGCTTTTTTTATTTTTTTAAAAATCTCATCGCTATTATCATGAATTAGTATACTACTAGACGGATTACTCTTGCTCATTTTACTAAAGATTTTATGATCATCATCAAGTATTCCATCCTCAGATTCATTAGAAGTAGCATTAGTAGTAGCACTAGTAGAGACAGGCTCAGATAAACCAGGTAACAAATGATGATGAACAGAAGTTGGGACTTTCCAACCTAACTTTGGAAAAACTTCTCTTACCAACATATGGATCTTGCGTTGATCGGTTCCCGCATGAACAATATCTAAATCTAAGGCTTTGATATCCACAGATTGCATGGAAGGATAGAGAAGTTGGGAAAAATCAAGTGAATCTTTCTCTGTTCTTCCCATAATTGTTAAAGATCTTAATGTTCTAGCAAGTGTAATTTGCTTTGAAAAAAGTACAAAATTTTTCCAATAATCATCAGTTTCCTCATAAAGCTTTGTACCATGAATAATATTAACGCCAGGGCAAAAAAATTTGAATGCTTTTTCGTAATAATCTGAAATTTTTGAAATTAATTCCCAATCACTATTTAGTTTGTTATTAATATAAGTATGCCAATCAGCTAGAAATACATTAGCTTGGACGCCGGCCTTCAGAAAATCATTGATTTTAAAACCCGTAACTATGAGGCTACCTAGGTGTAATCTTCCGGAAATTTCTAATCCTATATAATGTCTAGGCGTTGTTTTAGTTTCAAATAATGTAGCAAGTTCATTTGATGCTATTATTTCTTCTGTTGGGGGCCTCTCAATTAATCGGATCTTTTCGTCAACGTCCATTATAAAATTTTAGGGTAGAGATTATTATAAACTGTTTAATTCAATATGACCTATTGAACAAGACAGACTAAGAATACGAGTAATACAATTATACTAATCTTTTAATTTGTTAACTTTTATGCTGCTGAGCTTTCTTGGAAAAGTATAAGAATCAGGTTCGGGCATCGATAAAGTTGAATCAGAGACTGCAGATAAAGGACTTTTTCTACTACTTTCAATGGCAAACAATGGCTCGCAATTTACCTTAATGAATTTCTTCCTGTTGCGATATTTCTTATCCATTTTAAAATAAAGATAATATTCCAGCACTCCTTCACGAACTCCGGTGGGACATACCAATAAATTGTTAAAATTTTGTTTATTTATCAATATTTTTACGATAAAGCTACCGGTGGTAATTGTTCTAGCTCTTTCATGGTCAATGAATTTCAGATTTGACAATTCTTCAATAGATAGTCCTCTAAAAATAGTATTTGCAAGGGTAATCATTCTTTTATCAAGAACTGCGTGACTATGATAAACAGATGGGGTTAAATCAATTATTTTTGACATAAACTTGTAAATAGCTCTAATTGTTCCTCCTATTGCTACCATTTTTGTATCAGACGCTCTTTCCAAACTCAACTGCTCATTTGATGGGATATTTTCAACTAATAACTTTTCTAATCTTTTATAGCTAATGTCCGGTCTCGGTTTCCTCGCCTCTACACCGATATTATAATTTACGAATTTTTCAGCTAGTCTCAAAACACCCATATCCAAACAAACCGTTTTTAGTATCCTAAAATCTTGAACATACATCAATTCAAGGCTACCACCACCAAGATCAAAGAATAAGCCATTAGGAATGTGCATATAGGATTGGGCACCCAAATATGAAAAAAATCCTTCTTCTGGTCCTGATAAAATATTAAATAAAAACCCAGTGGTATCCTTTAAGGTACCCACTACGAAATTCTGGTTAGCTGCATCTCTTATTGCACTAGTAGCTATTGGAATAACTACATCTATGTGCTTTTCTTTCAAATCTTTTTTAAAATTATCTAGTGCTTTGATTGTTCGATCAATATTTCTATCAGATATGATGTTGTCATTACTATTTAGTTCTGAACCAATTTGAACGTAATCCTGTTTTTGATACTGTTTTTTGTAATGCCCGTTTTTATAAATATCATATGTAGAAATTTTGATGGAATTATAACCAAGATCTATTATAGCAAGACTTTCCTTTTTTCTAGACTCTGTTGACTCTGCATACAACTATAATAAAAACTACAAAAAAGATGTTTATTTAATTTTTTGTTTATAGGTCATGTACAAAAGTTAGACATTCAATCCCGAGAGGAAAATATTGAGGGAAAGGTAGGTTGTCATCGGTATTGAGAAAGTGTAACCTTTTCTCCGGGTTTCATATCTCTTTGAGTTTTTATCTTCTTGACAGCATCTTCAAAGTGTTTCATTGTGACATGTGCCTCTGTTGCGTGTTTTGTAGCCTCTTCAGGACTGCTATATTTTTGAAGATACTCATGCAATACAAGTGAAATCGCCGTATTTGCAACAGCAGACATATCTGCGCCACTAAATCCATCAGTTAGCTCGGCAATTCTCTGTAAATTGACATCACTTGTTAACGGCTTTTCCTTTGCATATATTTCCAAGATTTTTAACCTTGTACTTATATCGGGTTTTGGAACGAAAACTATCTTGTCAAACCTACCGGGCCTTAGTAGTGCACTGTCAATCATATCTAATCGGTTTGTTGCGGCTATTATAACTACGCCATTTAATTCTTGAATGCCATCCATTTCCGTTAGTAGTTGAGAGACCATTCGTTCAGTGCCTGCATTAACGCCTTCCATTCCTCTGATAGGAGCAATGGAATCTATTTCATCAAAGAAAACAACGCAGGGTGCGGCTTGTCTTGCACGTCGGAAAATTTCTCTGATCCCTCTTTCAGACTCACCTATCCATTTTGATAATAATTCTGGTCCTTTCACGCTGATGAAATTGGCTTCAGATTCTGTAGCAACAGCCTTTGCAAGCATTGTCTTTCCAGTACCAGATGGACCGTGCATCAGAATCCCTTTGGGTACAGAGTGACCTAGTTTTGTATAAAGATCCGGGTATCTTAATGGCCATTCCACTGCTTCCTGTAACTCTCGTTTAACTTCATCTAATCCACCTATATCATTCCATTCAACATCAGGAGATTCTAAATAAACTTCTCTCATGGCAGAGGGCATTACTTCTTTAAGAGCATT
The DNA here is from genome assembly GCA_963759575.1 of uncultured Nitrososphaeraceae archaeon. Classification (GTDB taxonomy): domain Archaea; phylum Thermoproteota; class Nitrososphaeria; order Nitrososphaerales; family Nitrososphaeraceae; genus Nitrosocosmicus. The sequence goes on from CAVWZU010000002.1 coordinate 1,027,396, forward strand.
TTCAAAGTCAGACATGGATATAATCAATTTTTCAAGTGTCTCGGGCGGGATTTTCTCATCCTCCAAGTTAAGTTCAGGCAACAATCGTCGAAGACATTTCATTGCAGCTTCCTTACAGAGATATTCCAAATCTGCACCAACAAAACCATGGCTTACGGATGCTATTTTTTCTTGATTTACATCGGATTCTAAAGGCATATTTCTTGTATGAATTAGTAGGATTTCTAATCTGCCACGCTTATCAGGAACTTTAATTTCAATTTCTCGATCAAATCGACCAGGTCTTCTTAAAGCTGGATCAATAGCATTTGGTCTATTTGTGGCAGCAATAACTATAACTTTACCTCTTGCTTCTAATCCATCCATCAAAGATAATAACTGAGATACAACTCTTCGTTCAACTTCTCCTGTTACTTCTTCTCGCTTTGGAGTTATAGAGTCTATTTCGTCGATAAATATTATAGAAGGAGCCTTTTCCTTAGTTTCTTTAAATATTTCACGCAATCTTGCTTCAGATTCACCGTAGAATTTGCTCATTATTTCTGGGCCAGAAATACTGATAAAGTGTGCATTACTTTCATTGGCCACTGCTTTTGCCAACAAGGTTTTACCGGTACCTGGAGGCCCATACAACAACACTCCTTTTGGGGCCTCTATACCCAGTTTTTCAAATATTTCAGGATGTCGTAATGGAAGTTCTATCATTTCACGAACTTTTTGAATTTCCTCTTTTAAGCCACCAATATCTTCGTATGTTACTTGGGGTACTCCACGGAGAGTTTCTCCCCGTTCAGCTATATGAAATACAGTTTTTTGAGTAACTAAAACGGCATCAACACCAGGACCTGGGGTGACACCTATGACTTGAAATGTAAGTCTACCACCAAAATATGGCACCATCACATTGTCGCCTTTGATTAATGGTACACTTTCAAGAGCATCAGCTAAATATCGTTCATCAATTGGAGGAATAGCTTCTAATGGTGCAACAATGACTTTTTCTGCAGGAACTGCTTTAATCTTTCTAACAATTACAGTGTCTCCTATAGCTACGCCCGCATTATTTCTAACCAGGCCATCAACTCGGATTATACCCTTACCTTCGTCCGAAGGATAAAGAGGTAAGCATTTTGCAACTGTTTTACGTTTACCTCTAATTTCCACGACATCACCTGTAGATGCGCTCAAAGCATCCATAGAATCATAATCAATTCTAGCAACACCACGGCCAACATCTCGGGTATAAGCTTCAAGCACCTTTAAAGAAAGAGTATTACTCTGAGACATGATTACTACTTAATATTTAATAACATACTACTTATACACTTTTGTAAAGCGAACCAGATCAAAAACAGGTATTTTATGAACCATTTTACGACACATCAACAAGGCGATACAAACCTAGATGCAGAACCGAAAAAATTATGATCCTGATTTCATGAAAGGGTTGAGATCGGTTATACCCGATCTTAAAATCTATTGTTTTACGAGACCAACAATAGGTATATTTACAAACTCTTGGTACAATGGTGTTTGACTGTCGAAATTAATAAACAACACTCTATTATCGATAACAGAGATCGACACACCTACGCCCTTAAAGTTATTTGTCTCATCGGAAATAGTTGCATTATTTGACTTTATTTCTTGAATAACATCTATCTTGCCTGAATAAGTTGCATCTTCATTCTGTTGTTGTACGGAATTCACCACAAAATTTGACAAATTATATGATGTTGTATTGTCTAAGCTGTCATTATTATTATTATTATTATATATATATATATATATATTACTATTACTATTACTATTACTATTACTATTAGTTATTTGGGTATTCAAGTTGTCGCTGCCATTATTAGTTGTTGATGTAGTATCATTTCCAGAGCTAATAGATCCAGACAAGTTGTAATAAACAGGTTGTTTTATAAAGCTAGCGTTAAAGTCCTTTGAACCATTGTCCTTAGTAAACAGGGACCAATTGCCAAACAAACTGTTTATAATCACACCACTATCCTGATTATACTCTGAACCCACAATTGTTCCATTTAGATTGGCCTGGGCTGATCCGGAGTTAATGTTATTAGTAGATGTAGTTGTAGTTGTCCCATCATCGCATGTATTTTTTGTAGTACTTGTTGTTTTACCATTCTCATTAGTTTGAGACTGAATTGAGATGTTGTTATTGCAGTTGTTGTTATTGTTATTATTCTCATTATTGCTAGATTCAATGGTGGATTGAATATTGTCTTGAGTCTGTTTCATGAAATCATCTAAATTTAATTGCGCATTTACAGTACCAATGTTAAAAGCAAGAGAGCTCGAAACCATTAAGATGGGTAGTAAAAGGATAATGAACTTATATTTATTCACATGGATGTCAATATTACTATGATTTTGTAATATATTAAAATTATAGATTTTTTCACTAGACATTAATAATTCATATTTCATATATGCAAAATATGATTTATGCTTTACTGAAGAAAAGATAGGGATTTATATTAGTTTATTTTCTTATATAAAATAATTATAAATGATTTTAGGGGTATTTGAGATCAAGTATTTTCCTTGCAAATATGAATGAATGAGCGTTTAATGAAGCAATCGTCACCAGATATTGATAAACTCGCAGGAATTGAATATTATACGACAGAGTTCGATGGGATAGGCGGAACCATTAAAAAAAATACCGAGGATTTTCATGTGCAAGAGATAATAAGTAGTATTTTCTTAAACCAGATCTCTCCTGATAAGACAACTAGCAATATTTTCCCAGTTTATGAAATAAGAAAAAAGGGGATGGATTCTAGTCATGCAATTTTGACTTTGAGAAAAAAAACCGGTCTTGATCTTAAAATAGTGGGCATAAAAGATGCAAAGGCTACTACAATTCAATATGCTAGCAGCAGCAGCAGCAAAACTAAAAAGGTCATAAAAAATATCGATCTCGGAAAAATAAAATTAACACTGATTGGTTTCTCAAGAAAACCAATTGAAAAGAACAATTTGGTTGGGAACACGTTTGATATAAGAATTGTCGAACCAAAGAGGCAAAAATTAGATAACATTTCACAATTTTTGCACGATATTAATAGCTTGGGCAACTATTACGGATTACAAAGATTTGGAAGTGAAAGGTTGGTAACTCATTTGGTTGGAAAAGCTATTCTCGAAAGAAAATTTGATAAGGCAATAGAGATCTTATTGACGTACACCACAAAATATGATTCAAAATTTAGTCGTGAAATTAGGGAAAAATTGAAAGACATTAAAAATAATCCAAACCTAATACACGAAATCCCTCCTGGGATGGACATAGAGAAAAATATAGCTGCGGCAATAATAAAGGGAAAAGACTCCATTTCGGCCTTGAGAACGATCCCCATTAATATAAGAAGACTATTTGTTCAAGCTTTTCAGGCTTTTCTTTTTAACAAGACCTTAAGTATCGCTATTAAAAATGACTTTTCCCTCAACGTACCTGAAGAGAATGACCTCTGTTTTGATGTATTTGCAGATGATTTGATCTTTGGAAAAATTCGTAAATATGAAAAAGAAAAACCTACGGACGGTAGGATTCAGAGATTGCCGATAATTAGGTTACCAGGATATTCTTTCCAACCTGGAAAAAATAGATTTGACAAGATAATAAAGGAATTAATGACATACGAAAATATAGCCGCCAAAGATTTTTTTATCAAGGAAATGCAAGAATTAAGTGAATCAGGGGGGTTCAGACAAGCTTGTTATGTATGTAAAAACTTCAAATACAAACGAGAAGAAAACTCATTATTGGTAGGTTTCTCGGTACCTAAGGGATCATATGCAACTGTTTTGTTAAGGGAACTAATTAAACCCGCTAATCCTATTGAATCAGGTTTTTAAAGCATTATGAAAATGGAGTTTCGGACGATTTTGCAAAAAAAGCAAGTCAATAAATAGACATAATTATGACGATGTATAAATACATAAACTAGAGAGAGTGGGATAGGATTTCGACCAAGAATGATTTACCACTATTCAAAGCATTCATAACGATAGGAATATTAGTTATATTATTCGGTTTAGCATTTATTATTATTGATATAGTTGTAAACGAATTTACCGAAGGTTTGAGAGAAATAGGAAATAGATTCGTAATAGTAGGTATAGTAACGATAGCAATAGCTTTTGTCTATAAACATCATGTAGTAATCGGATTCATACTCAGACGATTTAAAAATAGATTGACAGATCAGGATCGGTTTTCAAAATGGTACAAACCATAAAGCAAAATGTATACTATGGCTGCTATTAGCTCGTAAAGTATGTACAGGATTGTTTAATAAATGATGGTTGTATTCAAATTGAGACATAAACCAAACAGTTAAAAAGAAAAATTCTAACAAGTTGAATTAGCTAGTTGCCAATTGAAGAAATAAGATATGACTTTAGAGAACATCCGGAGCAATTTCGCAGCTACTTTGCAAAGATCATGAAGTTGATAATAATATCCAAACTAAATTGTCTCGAAAAGAATCTCACATCCTTGAACTACTTTAATGAGATTATAAGTAGGATTGAAGGGTGTGATATTCACAAGATAAAGTATGGCAAGCCCATGATATTTACTAAATTCTTTGGTTATGAATTCAATTATCATACAGTAAGAGTCAAGATAAAGATTATTGACAAGTATGCAATTGACATATCCATAGAGTCAATTATCCCAGATTTTGTGAAAAAATTCGACAAACTAAGTGCAGACACGAATGAAATCAACTGGAATACAAATAAACATTCAACAAGTGGGACTAAAGTTGGAGATCAAGAGAAAAAATCTCCAGATGAGATAAACCTTCAATCGATTGAGAAGGAAGCTAGATTAACTTTCTATTTGTTGGATTCGTTTATCCAAACATTATATCTTTTGATGACCCAAACAAGTGCCAATAGTAATAGTCTAAGTGGTCAAAATATCGAAATCAAAGATATTTCGGTCTCTAGAAAAATTCTTAATATTGAAATGCTCGTGGATGAAAAAACAGTGATTTTGGATTTCATACCAAAATCTAAAAACGGTGTAGTGGTTTCAATAGACAATGATGAAAATATTGGAGAAACTATCAGGACTGTGATGTTACAAAATAAATTAAACTGAAGTTTCAAATGTTTTGGTACATATTTAGAAGATTCCTAATCCACCCCTATCTAATAATGCAGCAAGAAACAGTATACCTATTGATAGCCCTACAGTTAATCTACCCAATAAGATTATCTTATTTCTTAAATATGAAAAATATTCATCCGGAACTTCTCTTTGCAGAATACGAGATTCAACATTCTTGTTTAGAAGTAAAATATGAACAACGTACACAATTATCATTATAAATACTAATATGATTTTAGCTAAAAGAAAATATCCATAAGTAGATTCAAATAAAAAGTAGGGTTGCCCCAAAAACGATCGGGCGTTATACACTCCCGTAATGACTAGTATAATTAAGGAGGCCCCACCCAGGTAGTTGAATCGGCGTCCAATTACCACCATGAATGAAATTCTCTTGTTGACATCAGGCATTGTCTTCTTCAGAAGAGGTGCCAAAACAATCCCTAGGAAAATAGCTCCACCTACCCATATTGAAGAAAAAACTAGATGAATCCATGTAACTAATGGATCAATAATAAACATTGGATAGTGTCATATCCATATCCTATAATATATTAATATAAACAAAGTTTTTTAATACCAATACTTTACAGATAAAGTCGATAGAGTATTGTTTTTAAGTAGACGCAGATTAGTATTAATAGGTACAGCTACGGTTATCGTAGGAGTCATTGTATTATTACCTTTAATTTTAACAATAACCTTACCTGATTTAAGCGCCGTTGACATAATAATAAAAAACATAGAATTAGAAGGTATTTCTGAAGACAATATTGCTACCCTGAACGTAGTATTCAATATAAAGAATCCAACAGGTCAAGCATTAACTACCTCAAAAATTGATTATGAATTATATGCTGACGGAGAACCTATTGGAGAATATACAAAATCATATATTGACATACCAGTTAATGGTAGACCTCAACTCTTGTCAAATACAGATACTAACATTAGTTCGGTGATAGAAACGCCTGTTCTTGATGAAAAAATTAGGTCGGATTTAAGGAATAATAATCAATCACTACAAAATATTGAATGGAAAGTTGATGGAAATGCAATAATAGAGTCAGGATTTAGCTCAGCTCCTAAAATATTTAATACAACATGGTAAATTTCCATTTCAAAATACTATTTTTTTAAGTTTGAATTGAATAAAAATAAGATATGACTATTCTAAAGTAGATCCTGTCCGGATGGTTGCTCTTCCTGAGTTGATATGAATTTATCAAAAGAAGTTACAATCCATTCTTCTATGATCTGACATTTAGCAGGACTATATTGATTTGATTCGTCCTCATTTGAACAAAGATGTTGATAAGAACAACAAAGGCAAGGTGCACCTTCGACCATACTTACATCAATAGGTTTTTGTTCTTCAGCATCAATAGAAATGGTTTTTTTCACGACCAGTTTATACGTCCATCTGCCCCGATAAAGTGCCTTTTCTCGTGTTATTAATGACTGTTTTTCCAAATTTCCTACTAGTCTTGAACCATCTCTACTATCTAGCGAGAAAAGTTTGCATAATTCGGTTTGAAAAACACCTTCTTCACCGCTTACGGTGATAGCGTCGAACACTTTATCAATGAGATCACTTTTAGAACGAACAGATAATTTTGAACCAATAATTTCAGATGACAAAACATATTATAAACAACAAAATGATATAAATATCTTTATTACAAAATGCACCATATAAAAATTGGACAATTTAAAGAGCACATCAGTGAATCTTTGGATAAGATCTGGTTTTTACCTTGTAAAAAACGTTTTTCCATTGAATAAAGTATCTAAAATCCAACATTTTCCTTGTGGAATGGATTTTTTAGGAAAATACAAAAGACTGAGTATATATGAATTCAATCAAATTAATTGAACCAACTTATCTTTTAGAAATAAGAGAATAGATTCAAATTCAAGTCTTAGTTGTGTAGAAAAAGGAACTTAAAATAAAGGGACTTGTTTATTTTTTAACTGATCTATTGATCCAACTATTTGCTCTATCAATTTATGGATGCGTACCTGAACTTTCTTCCGGATGTATTGATATGACAAACTCAGCAAGTACGTATTTAGGTGTGCTTTTTGGTGCTATCATTGGTATAATAATATCCTGGTGGATTTATTATAGACAAAAAAAGACTACTGAAAAACAAGATGAGGTAATAAAAAAAATTGCGGATTTGGAAGAATTGCACTACACTCTGCTCAAAAGGATAGAAAGATTAGATAAACAACATGACAAGACCTTGAGATCTATTCTAAAAATAGAAGAAAGATTTGAAAAAGAAAGAATAAAAAATACGGAAAAGCAATAGCTCATACGAAATACATTCGATGTAACACAGAAAGTGTATTTTATAATATTTTATAATATTTTATAAGAGCAAAATTAAGTCAAAAGAGTTATGGAAATTTGATACTGGGCCGCATCGTGGAGTATCTACCTGCACTTCATTCATTTAGATTTTTTCTTGTTGTTTTTAGGAAATCTTTAGTCAAATTTGAAATTGCAGAAACATCTTGTCCTCTCATCTGGTTTACCATTTTCTCAAAATTTTGATTACTTTGCTCGTTGGGTAGATTTTGCATACGAAACTTTATTGATGAAATTATCTGGTCGTGTATCTGTTGAAGCTCGGAAGGATTTTTCTTTGGTAATTGATATATGTCATGGGGAGCAGGAGAATATTTTGGACCAAGTCTCTGAATATTATTTTTTACAAAATCCACATAGTAAGTAAAAATAACATCCAATAAAAGTATTTTTTTTTATTTATCAAGTAATACACGATATAACTTTGAACCCAGTATACCACCCTGAGCAAAGTCCTGAATGTCATTAGTGGTAATGGTTGAAAAGATAGCAAAGCAAGAAAGAGTTTTTGGTCATCAATTGTCGGTTAATATCGAAAAATTAAAGGGAAAAAAGTCGCTCTATTAATCATCAACTCATAGAAACTCATCTAATTATGATCACTATTATTAAAGAAGTTACTAAATCTTATCCTTTAAAAGGACAACAAGAGTAATGCCTAATAGCCAATTAATTAATGATATAAAGGATAGATGGCAATAAATCCTGAAATTCAAAAACTAGATAACAAAAATATAGATCATCTATTTCTATTTGCCATTTATAATTTTGTTGTAATAATTATGGTCGACCTTTATCATTTTTTCAGTCGCGGTTAACTCGATTAGTTCATCAAAAAATTGACTACTTTGATTAAAGGTTTCACTGCCAAAAGGATGTAACCAGAACCTTCGCCTCATTAATGGATGATTCTGATCCTTGGGATTAATATATTCCATGATTGGGCCAAATTGAAGTACGTATTTTCCAAACCAAAATCCAAGTCCCACATTATGTACTATTTTGGGATACTTTACTAAGATATTATCTATATCAGAAAGATTGACATAGAACAAATTTACATTATTTTCGGAATGCCATTTTATGAAAAGTAACGAACTGTTTTGATTCGCTAGAATATCGTTGTCTAGCTTTTCTTTCTCCATGATAAGAAACCTATAATTTTTTTTACTCGAAGTATGATGCTTTATTCGTCCTAATGATTTTTCCTGGTGACTTAGGAGATTTAGAGGATCATTATTTTGTAATTCCCAGTACTCTCCTGGAGGTAGGTACGTTGCAGAAACGTAATCCTGACCATTTTCAAACAAGACCCTATATATCACACCTGTAGAAAGTAATCCAATTTCTAACCCCTTTGAAGGATTGGTTAATTCTTTGAATTTATTTAGAATGGTTACAAACCTTGCTTCACAGAAATTCTGTATAGGGGCTACAAAGTTATCAGCAAATTTTTCAGACTGAATCAAGGGTTTTAGATCCAAACTAAATTCGATATCAGAATTATTCCCATATTCATCGCTCTTAAAAAACGAATATACATTTTCTAGTTCATTGTGATGTTTTAGCATGATTTTACCCTTATCGTATAAAGTAAAACCAAATTTATTCTTGTCAAACAAATAATCGTTTTTTATTTTTTGATAGGCATAATCAGTTAGTAATATTTGATTGGGCCGTGCTATATCCATTATTCTTCTAGCCAAAACTAATTCATGGCCCCAGGGTGCAAATTCAGTATGGACACCGTCTTGAAAGGAAAGAAAAGATCCAAACCCTATTCCAATCCGGACATAGATTTGCTCCCTGTTTTCTACAGAAATGTTGAACTCTTTTATATTTTTGTGGATATAAATTGAAAGCTCCAAGGGATGATCATACTTTAAGAAAACGATTAGCATTCCATCTCCTGTAAATGACTTGTATATTTCAGGATGCTTGTGATCTTCCAGAAATCTTGAAATCAAATCTTTAATTCGGTTTATCTTTTCTAATTGGTTAGATATTGATAAATTAGGATCAGAAGAACCAACGATATCAATAAAAAAATACCATCCATCATCTATGCTCTTTTTAATGTCATTTCCATTCATATTTCCAATTATAGTTAATTTGTTGAATGGTTCCAATTTATAACTGTTAGAGTATGAAGACAAGAAATCCGTTTATAATTTCATGAAATTGAGATGAATTAATGTATTAAGAACGAAAGTAACAAAAATTTGTAGGAGGAATAGGCTCTTAGAGATAGAATTAGAAGATTAATACATCCGTAATACATCCATAATATTGCCTTAGTATGTCGACTATTTCTCCTGTGTTTCCAGCTGCTTTAGGAAAACAATAGACCACCAGCCTTTAAGATATGTCTTGCATGGTGATTCAAAAATGAAGAATATGGTTCTTGAAAGAAGAATGGTTAGTATTATTTAGTGTTTGAACACAGTAACCAAGTCAGTAATGGTTTAACAGGAAAGGAATGGTATAATGCATCGAAAGTATGTAAGTACAGGCTTCATAATATCCACTCCTCGATTTTGGAATTATCGTAATCTGATAAATAGTAAAGATATTTGTCTAAGAACAATAAGTATTTCTTGATAGAGGTGAAGACCTCGATTTCCATTGTCCATCCTTTTAGCATTTAGCGAGACATATCAAAATGGCTAACGTTTACTCTTTCCGTCAAGTAATCTATACAAGGCGACAATTTATTGTTTAATGCTTTAAGTTGAAAAATTTATGACTTTAGATTTTTGTTCGACCACAAAATAGTTTATTGGATGCCTCGGGAAGCTGACATGATACCAGACACATCTTGATTTTTCTCAAGAATTAATGTTGAGATAAATCGTGAAAAGATCAATTTAGGGAATAATTCCAGGCATATGAGTATTAACATATTTATCCCCTCAGATTGAACATAAGGTGTGATTTTGACCTCTGGTTAATTCTACCTCTAGTAGTCAAGAAAACGCAGTATTATGTATTGGACTCTCTAAAGTGTATGGGTCACAAACTGCCGTTGATCAAATAAATTTACAAATAAAAAGCGGAAGTATATTTGGCCTATTGGGCCCAAATGGAGCAGGTAAGACTACAGTGATTAAGATGTTAACTGGCTTATCTAAACCAAGCCAAGGAAAAGCAATGGTTGCTGGATATGATGTTACTGCTCATTCTTTAAAAGTGAAGGAAAATATAGGCTGGATTTCATCTGAGGTCATTTTAGATGACTCTCTTACAATAATGGAGAATATTTGGATTCAATCTAGGTTACATAGTTTGAACAATACTTGGAAGAAAAAAGCAATAGGTTTATTGAAATACTTGGAATTGGATGAAAAAGAAAATAAAAAGGTTGGAAAATTTTCGACGGGGATGAAAAAGAAGTTGGAAATCATTATGGCACTATTGCATGATCCCAAGGTGATATTTATGGATGAACCAACAATTGGACTAGACGCAAATTCTAGAAGATTGCTTTGGAGACTAATAAAGAAAATAAATACGCAATACGGAGTCACAATACTATTAACTACTCATTATATCGAAGAAGCTGATGTATTGTGTGATGATATTGCGATAATTAATAATGGTAAAATTGTAGCTAGCGGCTCACCACAACAGCTAAAGTCTAAAGCCAACGTCGACATTGTGGAAATTGATTTCTTCTCATTTTTCGACTACAAGGATTTGGAAACGGTTAGTGGAATACTAGAAATAATTGAAGTAGGTTTAGAAAACAGTGACAGGGAAAAAAGGATACAATCGGGTCGCCCTTTGAGGTTACGTATTAAAGTAGGAAATGCAGAGACTCTTTTGCCGGAGTTAATTTCTAAAATATCAGGCTTTGGGCCAGCCCTCATTAAATCAATCAAGATAGAAAAACCAAATTTGGAATCAGTTTTCCTAGAACTTACCGGAAAACGATTTGAAGAAATAGAAGAAGCAGCCTATGATCAAAAATAGGGTCGGTCATAATCAGGTATGAGAAACCAAGAAAGAAAAAAATGCTAAAAATATTAAGTCAACTTAATGGACTGTATATAAGGGAAATAAAAACCACATTTAGAAGTCCAGCCATTATCGTGTTAAGCATCGTCCAACCTTTATTATGGATAATTTTTTTTGGGAGCAGTTTTGCATCCGCACCAAGATTGTTTCTTGAAGATTTTTTTCATACGGATAATTATATAGCATTTCTATTGGCCGGACAGCTTTCTACTTCGATGCTATTTGTCGGAATGTTTAGTTCACTAAGTCTTATTCAAGATAAGAAATCCGGATATCTTAGAAGAATAATGGTCACACCTACTAGAAATCATACTATATTCCTATCAAAAGTATTAGGGGCATCAACCCGTGGGATGCTGCAAGTTCCAATCGTCTTTGCTGGAGTAATGTTATTTGGCGTACAGGTTCCAGATATGATGGGAATAACAGCTTTTATAGTATCATTATTCCTTCTAAGTTTAGGTCTTTCTTCGATATATCTATTCTTAACTATGAAAAGTTCAGACTGGCAAATCCCCACCGTAATAGCCAACTTCATAAACCTTCCTCTGATGTTTGCTAGCACCGCACTGTTTCCAAACGAAAACTTTCCACCTTGGATGCAAACAATTTCAGACCTAAATCCCGTTTCATTTTCGTCAACGTTTGGGAGAGAAATTATAATTTCTGGTAATATTGGTAATGCTGACTGGTCGTATTTTTTTTATCTCTTAATTTTTGCTACTACCATGTTACTAATAGGTATAATAGTATCCAATAAAACATTGAAAATTGATTGAGCTACAAAGTACACTTAGTTGCACATTCTCATCGATATGCATATCACTTCCATTAGCCCTACCACTCTTTCAATTAATTGTTTATTACTTTTACAAGGGACAAATTAAAAGCGATACACAACGACTACGAAGTGCACTTGAGTATATGTATATGATAGATTCTCAGGGAAGGCGTAAGATTATGCAAAATTGATAAAATGAATTATGACCCGCCCTGAGTTAATTGATAACTTGGTTCCTGTAGTGAGAAATTTTGTTCTTTATCAGATCGACTAGCAATTCTCTATCACAATCACCAAGGTATTTTCACTTTACTTGTCTGTGTTGTTTTTTCCTTTCTTTTCATCAGCTTTGTTATTTGAAGAGGAGTCAAAATCTACAAGGACTGGAAAAACTATTGGGACAGGCATTACTTTTTTCTGGTCTATATCTTTGTTGAACTGCCTTGCTGCATAGAGGGATTGGTATATTATTGATAATACATTTTCTAGATTAGAAACTACATCCGTGTAGCCTTTTTCAAGCTGTCTCTTTTCTGTATTTAGAATCTCAATCTGTTTTTTGAGGACATTTAGGTTTGAAAACTGTTTATTTATTTCTAGATTAATATTTTTTATATGTTGTAATTTTGCTATAAATTGTTTCCAATACATAGTTTCATTTGGTTTGGCATTATGATTGTTGTTTTTGATACCTTTTTCAGTATTTGGATCAAATGGATCTGATAGGAAGTCACTATTTCTAAAAATCAACACTAGCTGATTCATGTTGATAATATCTGTATTGGTTACACCATTTGCATTAAGATTGTTTAAACTAGACACTGCCCCTAACTGTAACTGGAGAAATTGTTTGTACCCCGGTATTTGATTTTCTAAATCATCCATCTGATCTTTCAATTCTTGTACTTTTTTTTTAAACCCGAGTTTATTATCATACTGGTTGTCTAGGTCTATGAAAAATTTTTTTACTGAATCTTTGACGCTCAACTCGTTTGCTAAGGCCGATTCCATGACTGTATTGCTTAATTGTTTCAGTTCTTTTAGTCCGAATCCATCTTTATGCAACTCATTATAAGTATTGATTGTTTGCCGGTAATAGTTTCCCCGTTCTTCTAACGAAGAGATTTCTTTTAACAATGTGTCTCTTGTGGCCTTACTATTATTCAGTTGGTTTTGGACTAGTACTAATTCGTTTCTTAATGAATCGATATGCCTGTATTCAGCCAATATTTTTGTAACGTCAAAACTATAATGTTCAAAATCACTAATTGCGTTTGCGAATGCTCCAAATTCCTGATCGATTTGCAATGTGTGTCCATAAAATAACTCTTGCTTTAGACCTTCATACCATTTAAAATACGAAAAGACTTTTTTCTCTACTTCCATGGTTTTGTTTAATTTAGAAGCGATATCCTGTCTTTTTTTAGTTAGGATATCTATTTCTTTAGAAACTGAAATCTTAATATTTTTTAGATGTCGTATTCTTTTCTCCTCTTGTTTTATATAAAAAGTAACACTTGAAACAAATGGTATTTCCTTTCTTATGTTTGGGTCATTTTCTTTTTTTTCAACGGCGTTATTTATGACTGAACTAGTCGTATCACTATAATCATTGTCTTTATCGCTTTCTGTAGCAAAATCATGGAAGGATGATAGTAAATCCTCTATCCATTCTGTCAGAATACTTGGCGTTATACCGAGCTTGTTGCAATTCTTGTAAATATGATCTAGAAAATAGATTATTTTGTTATTTTCTATCTTCGTGCTTTTTTTGTATCGATTCTCACTGGGATTGGTAATCTCATTAGTATTTTGAGTGGAAGGATCACGATTTGTTAGGAAATTTGACTTCTCTACACCGGGATCCAAATCCTCATGCTCATCTTCATAAACATTGACATCAAATTCGTCATTGATGACGAATTTTTTTAATAGTTGAATAATCCTATGGCCTTGAGCACACTCTTCAATTGTTATACTAGATTTTCTTACTTCAGAGGTGAATGCTCTAATTTCTTCTACGTTTGTCCCGCCTAACTTAGACCTCCATTCATGTATTATGCTATGGACGGTTCCTTTGGATAATGGTAATTCTCGGACTATTTCATTCATTGAGAGCGCATGGAGGTATTTTTCTATGGCCTGTGATTTAAGAAAGGGGGTGATTTTACTCCACATTTAATATATTATTCCGTCATTTATAAAAGTGGTCAATTAGGTGGTCAAAACGGTCAATTAGGTAGTCAAATTTTGGCTATTATGGAAATAAGGTGGTTTTTAACTACTAATCTTGAAATCTCCATCCTTTATTTGTATAAGATGACCATCATGAGCACGAAAGAAAACAGAAAACAAATCAAATCCAACATAATGCACTTGGCTCTTCAGATTTTTGTGCGAGGAAGAAAAGAGGGTTATTCCATTTGACCTTAAACTTACGGTTGCGTTCAGCAAATCATCCAGATATTATGGTCCCCTGGAGACAGGTTACTAATGGATTTGTGTCTATTTGTGTTTCCTTCTGCTTTTCACACTTTTTATATAATCAATAAAAAATGTCGCAAAGACTCCCGCTGCCCCACTGCTGAGAATCACTATTGCAGTCCCGTATGTAGTCCAAAAGGCCATAAATTCCTCATTAACAGTTAGTGGAGGTAATACCTCTATTGTTAAATTACCTTTACCTATTATATCGCCAGTAGTTGGATATTTTTTGGACACTTGAAACTCTGGGTCCACAATTTCAGTTACTGTGTCATTCAACATAGGCGATGTCGAAGATGTTGTTTGTACTAACATTGAAGCCTCAAACGGTACAGTATATACACCTACTGGTGATTGTGGAGATACGTCCACCTCAAATAATGGAGGCTGGATTCTTTGGGCCGATACACTTAAGCCGTTAGAGCTGAAATTAGTGCCATATTCAAAAGCTATTCTAGTAACATTACTAGAGAGGGGTGTCTCTATCTCAGTCGGTATTGTTTTCTTTTCTCCTTGTCTTATGACTATACTCTCGGGATGTGTTAGTATGTTTATAACAGGTGGAGGAACAGCAACCCAGCTTGTGAAATCCCTGACTTCGCTTGACTTGAAGGACTCTGCTGTATAAAAAGATAAGCCGTAATTGCTTGGGGAATTTATGGAAGTTAGGTTCAATCGCAGTTTGATATATCCTGGCCCTATTGTGGGATTACCGAAAGGTTCGGTATAGTTTGTCTTGGATTCTATAAGCGCAGAAGTACCTGTTGATGATAACTGGTAAAGATATTCATTCCATTTTCCATCAACTGCTTCAACATAATAGTTGAAATTGGCTCCGTTATATCCTGAATTTTGAGGTAAAGAAACAATGGCAATAAGCACACCATACCTAATATTTTTGAAAGGTTGATTGTATACTGAAGCATTTTCCGAATTTGATTTCACCCAAAATGTAATATCTAGGGTTTTCCCATCACTAAAATAATCCACTGCCAGTAGGTCTGCATAGTCGGACCCCAAATTAACACTATCATTACCATAGGTTTGAACCCAGTCGCTTTTCTGGTTGTTGATTTTTTTATCATAAATCAAGACTTGATCAAACGCAGGCGGTGCAGCAAGAGCCTGATGAAAGGACGAATAGGGGTTTAATACCAATAACAACACAAAAATAATACAAAATGAAGCATATGCTATGAATGAGTATTTTTTTGATTGCAAATCCGTAGTGAGTAACCCTTTATACACCAAATAAAATCATACATAGATAAGGATGTCGCCTAGCAGTGATATGCGAAATAGTCACTTATTAGACCATTTCCTCATCCATTGTAATAGGTTAATAATTGATTCCGTAAGTTCTTGACCTTTAGGAGTTAGTCTGTATTCTACTCGAGGCGGAATCTCATTAAACGATTGCCTGTTCAAGATGCCGTTCTTTTCCAACTCCTTTAATCGGATTGTGAGAGTCTTACTGCTGAATCCCTTCATTGACTTTCTAAATGTTAGGTATCTGACAGGGTAAGTAGAACAGCATAGGGGTATAAGTATTTCAAGCGTTCCACTCTTAGTAATTATCTTTCTTAATTCAGATGTTTCTGTCATTAGATTTTCCACATCATAACCATAAAAATTGCAAGAATTATTTTCCTGGAGTATGGGTATCTTACCGGATTTCAAAGCGGCCACAGCATGTCTGTTTCCCTTTAGTTTACTTGACTTCACTTACTTTACCATTTACTCTTACCAATTCAATTAGTTTCTTTTGTAAACCTATGTCTGTGGATAAAGACCTACAATTTAAGTAAAAGATTATAGAACAATATGGAAAGATTGCGCTAAATGGTAATACCGAATCTTGTTGTATGCCTTCTTCCGATTGTTGTGGGCCAGTTGATGCGATTATTTCTCCTTTTACTTCATCAAAAGAAATCGGATATGATACTGACATGCTAAAGTCTATACCCGAATCATCGGTGTTAGGTGTAGGATGTGGTAATCCCACAAGGTTTGCTGAAATAAAAGAAGGAGATATCGTTGTTGATTTGGGTCCTGGAGCAGGTATTGATGTATTTTTGGCCCGCCAATATCGCCAAAGAAAGCGGTAAAGTCATTTGAATGGACATGACAGAAACATGCTTGACAAAGCAAAACAAAACGCTCAAGAACACGGATACAAAAATGTTGAATTTAGACAAGCGGATATTGAAGATAAAATACCTGTCGAGGACAACTCTGCTGATGTGGTTATAAGTAATTGTGTTATCAACCTGACGTCTAACAAACTAGACACGTTTAGAGATTTACAGGATTCTAAAACCAGATGGGAGTGGAAGGATGGTCATATCGGATTTGGTAACGTCTAAGGAAATAGATGAAGACTCTGTAGATGAACAAAACTGGTGCAGTTGTATTGATGGTGCGTTAACAAAAGAGAACCATATTGATAGTATTAGAAGAGCAGGGTTCACTAACATCAAAATATTAGATGAGAAACCATATATGGAGTTAGAACAAGACAAAGGCCAGGAAAAGGACAGATAACCAGTCTATCTGTTAGGGCCATCAAGCAATAATCATCATACAGGGATAAGGAAAACGATTCCATGAAACTTCCATTTACTAGATGGCCTTCTTATGATACGAAAAAGACCGTACTGTTTGTTTGTGTCCAGAATGCAGGAAGGAGTCCATGGTAGATTTTGATGTTTATATTTAAATCACAGTGGTATTTCTATTGAAAATAAGACATTAAACTTAAATAATACTATTTTAAAAAATTTAATACGAAATGTCAGTCTCTCGTTCCATCATTGTAGTAGATGACGACTCAAGAATCATGGCATAGTAAACGTTCAACAGTCTTGCTCTTTCATTTTAATAACTTTAATCGTCCTTGGAATGGGCCCAAAATCAAAGATATCAAGGAAATCGGACCCCTTCTTATTCAAGTTATCTATCCGGACATAGTGTCTATGGATAAAATGATTTTTACTATCAACAATTACGCTAAAGCTTTGGTATTAGAACAGAATTTGTTTAACTTTTGGGTTTTAAAAACAAAGGGTGTTGTTCCTTTCTAGGGTTACTCTATCTTTATCTCTTTTCCCTTTGACTTTGTGTTCTCGTTCTTGTTGAAAGTTATCTCCAATATTCCATTGTGGTAGGTTGACTTGGCGGTTTCAGTATTAGCTTCCTTTGGCAGATCTAATATTTTATGATATTTTCTTTGGGGATTATTAGCCGATGCTTCTACGGCCTTATCAAAGACGCTTAACTTGATGTCCTCTTTTTTCACACCGGGTATTTCCAGCACAACCTTGATCTCTTTGTCGGTCGTGTTTAAGTCAACCAATGGTTCTCTTTCAGTTGTTATCTGTTGTGGTGAGGATTTTGTCGATGTTGTACTACTGTCGGTAATTCCCAATTGGCTAGGTGACTTGACGTTTCCAAACTCCCTCACCTGTGGTTTACCATCAGGTCCAATGGTCATTGAATAGCCATACACCAGAGGCCCAACTTCTCTTATTGTTGCGCCATCGGGTGTTTGGTATTTCCTTACCAACTCTTTTGGAGCATTAATTTGTATATCCTTGAGATGTCCAAACATATTATCCATTTCCCTTTCCATATAATCAAATTCTTTGAATGGATCCATACCAAACAAACTACGTTGCCAATCTAGCATTCTATTTCTTCTTCTCATAGGACCACTAAAATCAAAAAATCTATTGTACCAATCATTATTTTTGTTGTCTATGGGTTTGGTACTCATGTTTTTATCACCTAAATATGTAATATTTATTACATTATTTATTTTTTTCTAACAGTATACTCATAAATTAACAGAACGTAAAAAATATATTTTGGAATTTGTATTTATTGGGTCAGGTGATTAAGTCATGAGGGCAAAAGAAATCTTTAGCAAAAAAATCGACAGTCCAATTAGACTGGCTGGCAGGTCCATACCCAAGCTATTTTTTGTTGGCCTATTGTCACTACTTGGCACGCTATCTCTGGCCTCACTTACCAGCAGCATCACAGTCTACGCGCAACAACAATCACATGCGCTCGACTCATGGTCTGAAGCCTTGAGGACAGCCCAAGCAAAAGTGGAAGTCGCTACATCGCCTGGTGCATTTGGTAATGGTGTACCCGAACTTCAAAACTTGACACCTCAGGAGTTATTGTTTGTTTTTGGAGTTGCAGCTATTGGCGGCGTATTGACGTATACTACCTACTACTCGGTCAATCGATCTAAAGGGAAGGGGATAAATGACATGTGGACTTCTGCTGCCGCATAAAAGTGGGATAGACCATTTTTCTTTTTTTTAATACCATTGTATTCAATGCTTTAAAACGTTCTTTTATTTGGAAGGGGCTAAAATGAAACGCGACAATAAAATCGGCCCCCTTTTTGTTTAAATTTCCTATTTTGTTATGATAGTTGTAGTAGTTATTGTTACTAACTAAAGAGGAGAAGAGGGAACTTGTAATCAGGCTGGCCGAAGAAGGGCTGACTACAAGGGATATTGCCAAGTCTCAAATTCTTAGTACTTATTCTCGTAGTTCTTGTTATTAGTAATGTATTATCATACATAAGCTTTCGATAGAGTTTCTTATAATCCATCATTAGGATATAACAATTATCTCCTAATTTATCGTTTACTATTAATTAGTAACTATATATATTTGTTTCCATTTCTGCATTCAGAAGTAGAGTACTCTCTGAAAAAAATCTTTTTATATTCCTACTTACACAAATTTAAAATCGTTCTGGAATAGTGTAAAAGCACGTGATATAGCCATAAATGGTTGTGCAGATTTACAAAAACCTGCCAACTAACCATCATTGCTATGTAAGTTTTTGAAGGTCAATAAACGACCACACCTTTTCTAATTGTTCCTCTATATGGTGCTTAAGGTCCATCATATCTTGATTATGTTTCATTTCTAGTTCTTTAAATTTAGATTCTTCTCTCTCCTTGATCTCTTCATATGCTCCTAGTAACAGAGGATAACTACATTGAGAACAATATTTGTTGTCCATAGCATTTGTTAGTTCACACCTAGAACAAATCAAGACTACGCGTTTTTTATTACTTATGGCAGGTGCATTAATCCCATTATATTCTAATATTTTATTTTTGAGTTCATTACCCCTTCTTTGTTTTATGTACCGAGACCCTTGTTTTGAATTCATCGACCATCTTACCTTTTTCTTTAAGGCGTAATCGGGCAAAAAATCTGAATCGGCTGTGATAGCTGAATGCCTAATACAGTAAGGATTCCATTTCTTTACTAATAATAAGTAACGTATTCTTTCTGCTTCCTCCTTATTTGTAATTTCACCTGATTTGACAAGCCGCTCTATTCTTCTTTTAAGCTGTTCCATTAGATTCCACAGAGTATTTGGACTTATTGGAGATCCATTGTGTAAATTGCATATTAATCGGGCCTCGGGTTCATTTTTAAAAGGGTGTACATTCAGCCAGTCCCTTACATAAGGAAAAGAAAAGGTTAACAACATAGGACCCGATCCTGTTTTAGCTTGATGTGGGATTTCACCCTCAGCATATTCTTTTTTAAGTCTAATGTGTTTGATTTTTAAAAGAGTAATTTCATGGGGACGAGCATCAATATCCCACATCAAAGAAATGACAGCTTTATTTCTTTGGACCGGTTCATATCCTATAATAGTCAGCAATTCATCGCCTATAATAGTCAGCAATTCATCACGTTCCCAGATTTCAGTTTCTGAATAAGGGCTAAGTCGTTTCGTTTGTTTTTGTTTTATTTTGATAAAATTAGGCGTAAACCAGTCTTCATACGTTGTCCCATCATAACTGGAGTGAGAATTTGTGTTACGAGTTTTATGGTAGCTATGCAACCATCTAAAAAAGAGTTTCAATCTATTAAGATAGTGATTCCAAGTTGTAATCCATCTTTTGTCAGGGTCTGTCGATCCGTCCTTAATTTTGATATTTAGAAATGGAACAATATGTTCCCTCTTGTCTACTTCATATAATTTCGTTTCATTCAAGTAATTAACATATTCGATTATAACCTTCAAATTATTCATTATATGATTTTCGGACGATCCTTTTTCTCTCATATAATCATAAAAATACATAATAACGGAAGCATTGTCTTGATTGTGTAATAGATCAATTTTTTTTAAAAGAGTTGTAATCTTAATAGACATGACTCTTAATACCTCCAACGTGCAGTCATAGTACGACTAACAGACAAAACACAAGTAATTCTTGTATTTAGAATAGTCATATTAGAATACAATGCTCTTTGCTCCTTCACTTTATATTTACAATGACAAGTATGTGAATTACTTTATTTATGCGGTCACCGGGATTTGAATTCCCGCCATGCCTTTACTAAAAGACAAAGTCCCGGGTTACGGGCTTTCTCCATATGAAATTATATATGGAAGGCCAGTGTCCTAACCAAACTAGACGATGACCGCAACACAAATTCTTTATTTTATTCTGATATTAAACTTTTCCAATACGGTTCCGTCCGGCTAAAGAAAAGTTAATATGGATTATTTCTTACTTTCTCTTATTAGAAAAAATATAGTTTAAGAGCGTGTCTATTGCTTTGTTGGTTAATTTATGCTTATAATAATTGGATCCTTTTTTTGGTTCCTCAGTTAGTTTATCTTTTTGTATAAGGTCATACGGTCTATGATCAAGCGCACCCTCAAAATGAATTTTGAATTTCTTGAGTTTTGATACCACAACTGAATCAAAAACTTCTTTTTGCCAAACTGACCCAATAAAATAAATGGTTGGTGGGTTTGTAAGCTCAGTTATTTTGAAGAGAACGTTATTGATAACAGCTTCAACACTTTTAGAATTGTTATCACTTTCTATATATTGTTCAGATATGCCGCCAGCTATCAAGCGATCGGTAATAACTTGGGTATATTCATTTTTTGATATCAAAATTACAGAGGTATTAAACTTGTCAGGTTTGGATTTCATTATGATATTGAATGTTTGAATGCATAATGCAATTCTTCCAATGACAAAATCAGGAAGTGTTTCATGGGCCGTACTATTGACAACAACCTTATCATCTATTTCACTATTTGAGGGCCCATCCCTATTAAAATTACAATATAATAGTATCAGATTACCATAGGTAAAAGCATTATCAGACAATTTGATAATATGGTATGCGCTTAACAAATTTATAGATAACGAAAATCAAAAATTGAGATTAAGTTGATCTTTATTTTACTAATTGGTATTTAGATCGATACCCCCTTGGATTTATCATCATATCATCATAATTAAAGGAAGATGAATTTCCTATAATAATCGTAGTTATCATGCCCATCATGTCAGGATACTCTAACATTTTTTCTAGGTTAGTTATAACAATTGATTGACTCTCTCTAAACGCACCTTTTACTATTGCAACTGGAGTTTCGGGATTCCTGTATTTTAGAAAAATATCTCGGGCATCCTTAAGCTGGTGAATTCGTTTTTTACTCGATGGATTATACACAACAGTAACAAAATCTCCAAGAGCAGCGGCCTCAACTCGTTTAACGATAATCTCCCACGGCACTAAGAGGTCACTCATGCTCACTACAGCAAAATCGGTCATCAAAGGGGATCCAATAAGTGCACTACAAGAATTCAAAGACGAGACTCCAGGTACGCATTCAACGTCAATTCCTTTGCCTTTTTTCCATCCTTTTTCAGCGAGGATTTCATATATCAAACCCACCATTCCGTATATTCCAGGATCGCCTGATGAAACTAGCGATACGATGCCTCCTTTTTCAGCGAAATCTATGGCTTGATTAGCACGATCTACTTCCTGAGTCATTGGATATCTGTAAACTTCTTTACCGTTAATGAGATCCTCTACCAATGATACATAGGTTTCATAACCTACGATGATTTGGCTTTCTTCAATTACCTGTTTAGCGCGAAAGGTCATATGATCATGATGACCTGGCCCAACTCCTACAACGTATAATTTTCCTGAACTCATTACAAAATACTATTCATCTGTATTCATTTATTTACTTTCTTTTCTTCAAGTTAATTGTCCATATTGCTGAATCACTTTAAGATTCATGCGATATTTAGCTGATATCTATTCGAAAGAATGAAATAATTAAATTTGAGTAATCAAATATGTCGAATGAGCTGCCATGATCATAGATTAAATCAAACAACCTTGCCTAAATTAAACTCTTTATATAGAGATTTAACTGCTTTTTCACAATCATCATCCCTTACAACGAATGCCAGATTCAATTCCGAAGAACCCTGAGCTATCATTATTACATTGACATCTTCTTTTGCTATAGAGGAAAAAACCCTGCCTGCTATTCCTTTGATTCCACGCATACCTGAACCTACTACAGTAACGATCGAAACCTCCTCTAATACATTTAGATGTTTGATTACTTTTCCCAATAATTTTAACTCCAAGGATGTTATAGCCTTGCCCAAATCATCTTTTCTCAATACCATAGAAATACTTGATTCAGAGGGGCCTTGAGATATCATCATTATATTTACTTTATTCTTTGCCAAGGTATCAAAAATGTTTGCAGCCGTTCCAGGTGATCCCACCATTCCACCACCACTAACGTCTATTAATGCCGTGTTTCTTATCGCGATTATAGATTTTATGATATTATTAGATATTTTCAAATTTTGGGTTATTGTGGTCCCAGGGTGAGATAAATTAAATGCATTTCTTAATTTCAAGGGGATATTTGAATCCATTACCGGCTCCAAAGCTCTTGGATGAATATATTTTGCTCCAAATAGGACCATCTCAGCTGCTTCGCTATAGGATATTTCATCAAGTACCTGTGCATCTTTTACTATCAAAGGCTCTGCAGTCAACAATCCATCCACATCACTCCATAAATAAACCTCGTCTGCATTAATACAGGAAGCTATTATCGTGGCAGTATAATCAGAACCACTTCGACCCAAGGTTGTAATATATCCATGCTGGTCTGCCGCTATATACCCAGTAATTACAGGAATTTTTCCTTCCACAATCAATGGGATTAGTTTAGCATTTACTCTGAACCTCGTAGTATTCATCAAAGGTCTTGCTTCCCCAAAATTAGAATCCGTGACAATACCAATCTCTTTTCCAGTAAGAAAATCAGAATCCAAGTTGTTATTTCGTAGAGAATAACTCACAATCGGAGCTGCCAATCGTTCTCCAAACGATAACATATGGTCCAAGGATCTTGGGGTAATTTCAGAAATTAAAACTAATCCCTCTAAAATGGCTTGAAACTCTTTTAGAATATCCAAAATTACGGTTCTAGCCTCTGCTTGTAATTTCTGATCGGTTATGGTATTTTCAAGTAAATCAACATGGAGACTAGTCATTTCATCTATGAATGTCTTTATAGCAGTCCTTTTTCCCTTTGTTATCAGTTCAGAAAGCATGATAATTTTATCTGTTACCCCAGAGATGGCTGATATTACACAAACTATTTGATTATCTTTTCCTTCCAAGTTTTTAAAAGAATGTACAATATTCACAAGAGTCTTCATTTTTGACGATGAGTCTAAGACCGACCCTCCAAACTTCATTATTATTCTCATATCAACGAATTACATTGTCTATTAACTAACGGGATTAATAGAGTATTCTGAATCCAAAATTCGAACAAATTTGTCCCGGCTCATAATCAGAGAACATTTGAAATTTGAAATTTGAAATATAGTTACAGTCGAGATAACTCGTTCCGGCCTAATCCTGGACTCGCGGTGCTAAATAAAAATGAATTCGACCTATGTTAGCGATCCTAAATTCAAGACGTATTGGCATCTTTGTAGAATATTCAATCGCAGCTGACACACCAACGGTGCTCACCGATTTTACAATTTTCAAAAGATAGTCAAGACTATAAGTTGCCTTTGATTCTTCTTTCACATTGATCTCTTCTAATCCTTCGCTGTTTGGTTCCATCGTAACGACAGCTTCCCCCGTATCACTTTTGCCTACAAACTCGATCCTATCAGGATAGGATTCAATTTCAACGTATTCTGATACTACCTCTATATCAGACAGGATCTTATCAAAAGAAGACAAAGAAAGTAAGAGTTTGGAATTAAAGGATAGTTTTGGTAAGGGTGTAGAGACAGCCGTACTTTCTATAAGACGCATTTTGTATTCCCTTTTGTAACTACCCATTGTTTTAATCCTCAGGACATCTTCATCTATGATAGATACCTCTAATTCATCTTTCTTGTCTGTTCGCTTTATTAATTTTGAAAATTCAGAAATCCGAACACCGAATTTTAACTCTGAATCGCATTTGTAGCTTTCAAATGCGGTATTGGGCCAAAAAATATCTATTAATGCTACATGAGATGGATCCATCCCCCTGAATGAAATTCCCTCCGACGTGGCTTCAAATGTGGCTTCATCTACAAGAGTGGATATGGCTGAATTAACAACCTTCCATTCGTCGGGGGACTTTGTTTTCGCTACAAACATCAAATTAATCAACTAGAACAACGATCATCTATAAATTCCAATAGCATATCAAAAAATCATTCTTAAGAATAATTTCTCCAAGTATGACTGCATTTTGTACATCGATAGAATTGAGTGGTGGCCTCATCAGCAGACCTAGTTTGCAACATCCACCAAAAAGCCGTATTATTAAGGCACTTTGGGCATTCCATATTGGTTGTAGGCAGTGCCTCAATAGGCTTTTCAGAGTCCATTATCTTTAAAGGATCATCAGAATATTCATAGTTAGAAACAGTTTGGATCACACTTGCAGGGTTAGTCGCACTATTTGCCTCGCTTGCCACTATATGTCCACACTTTAGGCATGTTAGGACTTTTTCCTCTTGTCTATTCCTCAACCGTGCATCGCATTTTGGACAAAACTTCATTTACTAATTATCACCGCATTCAATTTCCTATCGTGAGCTTCAGCATGCCTGCAAGATCATTTGTAAATTTAATCGCGGACTCTACGGATTCATCTAATGCCTTGTATGGTTCGTTCTTAGTGGTTAGTATCTTTAACATATATTCTTTGACTAGAGGGTGCTTTAACACTACACCTGCAAATCTATTATCAGCATTCTTTTGTAGTTCATGTTGAATTATATATAATACAGATATATCTATGTCGTGTATTTTAAATTCTAATTCTTTGTCCCTAGCATGTGTAACCTCAGCATGCATATATAAAAGACAACTACATATTGAGGATATAAATGATACCTTCTCAGTATCTAAATTGGAAGAAAATGAAAGTCGAATCAGTGCTTTGACGTTGAGAGGAGCACAAGAAGAGCCAATGAATGAGAAGTTGTCTACATTGACCTTAAGTTTTTCCATTGATGGATTTATCCGACAAGTATTAACACAAAAGAATTGGGAGAAAGCTTATAATAAACATGATAATTCACTGAGACTCACTATCAAACTCGACATCAAAAATAACGGAAAAATTATTGAATCAATAAAATTAATAAGAAAAGCTATTTTTTTCTGGACCAGAAATCCAAAAATTGATCATAGGATTTGGATTATGATCGTTAAAGACGACACTCCATTTTATCCATTGGAGGAGGAAGAAGCTAGACAATTGTTGTTTGATTTTAACAAGGATATAGAAATAAAACCGGATGTCCTAAGAAAAGGTAAGAACGACATTACAGTATTGGTGGAGTTGTCATGGGGCAAACATGAATTCATTGAAAAGAACAGTTTAAAAAAAGAATCGAACAGTCAACAAATAGACAGTGTCTAGATTTACTAAGCAAAATAATTTAATTTAAATATAACGTACAGTTGCCATCTACTATGGCCAAATTTGATGGTATCAAAGGACAAGAACTCCTAGATGTTGAAGAAAAGGACAACGAACTAACATTAATTTTCAAAGACAATAGGTTCTTATTTGTAAAAACAGAAAACGGAAAATTGATTATTGATTCAGTACCAGAATGAAAGACGAGTTAACTCATCTTAAACCGCGTGGTTTGAATTGTAATAAAAAATTAATTTATTTCAATTAAGATATTCTCATCGCTCATATGGATTTTGTAAATTTTAAGATCGTCAGAATGTCTCCATTGTTCATTTTGTTCAATCCAAGTTTCATCTTTTTTCCATGACTTCATGTTTTCTAATTTTCCTGTAAAAATATCATATTCATATCCGTGCATATAACAAACTACATTATCTCCATGAAAGCTTCCCTTGGATAGAGACGCACCCTTATGTGGGCACCTATTGTTAATAGCATATACTCGACTGTTTCTTTTTCCAACCAAAATTTCTTCTTTTTCTATGGTGATTTTCTCAAAGGAATTTTCTTTTAATTCGTTCAATTTCAAACCGGTATCAAAAATCACGAATACAATTGAAAAAATCCTCTTTATAAATTGATCAAAGCTTTATTCTGATAAAATAAAAAAATTAAAGTATTGGTTTCGTCATGGTTATTGATTCGGTCATTTGTTTATACAGTATCAGAAAGCGTCTTCCTTTTTCAGTCATCTTATAAATTTGAGCCCCATCATCATAAATGATTAAGTCGTTTTTCATAAGGTTAGATAAGTATTCTTTCATTTGGAGAAACGAAAGATATACTTTGTACATGATTTTAGCCTGTATCGCACCATTATCTCCTACTGTTTCAAGGATCATTGCTATAATTTCTAGGCGGCTTCTATTTTTCATTTTATCCAAATTATTAAGAAATTTAAAAAATAAAAACGGAGCAATACTAAGACCAATAGATATCTTTTAGTGATTTTTTAGCTTTGATGGTATTGAAAATATAATATAGATGATACTAATCATTCAAACAAGCAGTTTAATATTAAAAAGATGGCGATGAGCAATTTAACTAGTTGAATTAACATAAATTTCCTGGGGAAAAATTAACAATTCCTTCATGAAACCTAATCTTTCCTCTATATCAAACAGAGAGAATAACTTATTATGCCCGGTATGAAACGTGCATCGGTTAGTAAGTGTAGAATAAAGAGTAGACATTTGCATAAAAAACACACATGTATCACACATTTGTAATTGAGGCAGGGAACTAGTTTAATATGATATTTTGAATTGACCTAGAACCTGCTACTTTTTGAAGACCCTCAATACAATCTCAATGTCACATAGCAAAGATAAATAAAATATTTCAATAACAAAGCATGTATTGTTGAAGCGGATCGCAGATTTAAGAACAGAAGATAATATAGGAAAGACCATTTTATTAAAAGGCTGGATCCATAGACTACGAAAGCAGAAAGAAAAAACCTTCATAATATTAAGGGATGATAGAGGAGACATTATTCAAGGTATATGCCCTTCTAAATTATGCGAGGATTTGACCATCGAATCTTCCATAGAGATACGAGGAAAATTGGAAAAAGATCTACGAGCAGTTGAAGGAGGGTACGAGGTAAAAGTGGAAAAAATATCTATTTTTAATGTAGCGGATGTGGATTATCCCATAGGAGAATATCAGAGTGATGAAATCCTACTTGATTTTAGACATTTATCTCTAAGGACAAGAAAAATGATAAATGTTGGAAAAGTAAGAAATTCGGTATTAAAATACTCCAGGGAGTGGTTTGCTAAAGACGATTGGATGGAAGTAACTCCACCAATACTAGTGCAGAGCTCTGTGGAGGGAGGATCCACGCTATTTGAGGTGAAGTATTTCAATGAAAAAGCATACTTGTCCCAAAGTTCTCAACTGTACCTAGAATCAATGATTTACTGCTTAGGACCTGTATGGACCATTAGTCCATCTTTTAGAGCAGAAAAGTCAAGAACCATAAGACACTTGGCAGAATTCACCCATTTAGAAGCAGAAGCACCATGGATAGATATGACCGATCTCATTACCATTCAAGAGAAACTAATCTTCAGCATCATAAATCAGATCAGGGAACATAATAAGAAGGAACTAGAATTTTTGAATACTACTGCAATAAAAAAATTAGATGAAATTTCAATTCCATTTGAAAAAATAACTTATGATAGGGCAATTGATGTTTTGAGATCCATAGAATGTAGAATCCGAGATCATGATGGGAAAGAAAGGCTGATTGAATGGGGTGACGACTTAAATCTTGAATCAGAAAGAGAACTAACAAAGGATAGATCTAATCCAATATTTGTAACTAATTATCCTCTGAGCATAAAACCCTTCTACGTTAAACAAGATCCGCTGAATGAGGAAACAGGATTGGCGGTAGACCTTTTGGCGCCTCAAGGATATGGTGAAATTTCAGGTGGTGGAATTAGAGAAGACAATCTTGAAAAATTAATAAAAAGAATGAGAGAGACAAACCTAAATCCAAATGATTATTCATGGTATTTGGATCTTAGAAAATACGGGTCGGTACCACATGGCGGATTTGGTCTAGGCTTAGAGAGACTGCTGAGATGGATTTTGGACTTTGATGACATTAAAAACGTAACATTGTTCCCTAGAACAATGACTAGGATCTTGCCGTAGTCGAGTTTACGATCACAAATTCTCCTTTTTTCCCATTATAGAGTAAATATTGGAGTTATAGTCAGACAATTTTTTGATGACTAGGATCCTTTCGATTATGGAAATGTCATCGCCCTCAATTGAAGATTGTTAGAATTTGCTAGTCATTATAACTTTTGCTATCAACAAAATAGGTGATACCATCTTCTCCTCTGTAAG
Source organism: uncultured Nitrososphaeraceae archaeon (assembly GCA_963759575.1). GTDB lineage: Archaea > Thermoproteota > Nitrososphaeria > Nitrososphaerales > Nitrososphaeraceae > Nitrosocosmicus. The sequence goes on from CAVWZU010000002.1 coordinate 1,056,926, forward strand.
CAAAAGAATACTTGACAGTACCTTTCCAAAGATTTTGTCCCAAAAAGTAACTCTACTATTACCCCTACTGCTCTGTTCTAACAGTAGATGACAAACACCTTTGAAAAGAAAAGAATTCATTGTAATACGATAGTGCATGGGTTTATCATCTATTTTACGTATGTTCGACCAATCAACATGTTTTGGCATGCTATAGTGAACACAGTATCATGCTATATTTGGAGGACAAATCATAGATATTCGCCCCACTTATCGTTCATGTTATTTTTATTTTGGTCAATATTTGAATAACAGAGGAAAGGAGAGCAATGCTATTTCGATCGTCATTTAGTATATCAGTAACTGTTTTTTGGCTTCCGTGGGATCTATAGCGGTCATATCTAGCACATTTTATTACTACTAATAACATTTCAAAAAAGTCCTGAATGCGATTAGGTCACCAATTTACCCATCTGACGCTCTTGGAAAACCATTGCTATCGTCTAACAATACTGCTATAATTTACCAACAGAGTAATCTAGCTACTTGATACAATTATCGGCGTAACAATACGATATCAGCTATTGGGATAAAATAATAATATATCGTCATGATAATAAAACAAGATGCATCTTACACGTGATGAGGAAAAAGGATTATCCGGAGAATATGGCGAGGCCACCTCGGCTGCTTACAGGATATTAGTAGCAATCGGAGAAGCAACGGATGCAGAAAAACTGATACCCATCAAATGGGCACATGTTTCAGGAGTAAACTACAATACTATCGGAGATAGTGGATTAGAGTTTTTGAGAGAAATTAGCAAAGATGGGAGGGTAAAGGTGAATACCTCACTTAACCCAATGGGCTTTGATAGAGAAAATCTACCTGAACTATCGCCTGAATTTATCGAAAAACAGTTTGAAATAGCAAGGGCTTATGAAAAGATTGGAGTTACACCAACCTTTTCATGTATTCCGTACGAAATTTTACCTATACCAAAAGAAGGTACCCAGGTAAGCTTTGCTGAAAGCAGTGCGGCTGTATTAGCTAATTCATACTTGAATATTATTACAAATAAAGAGAGCGCTTTAAGTGCATTAGCCAGCGCATTAACCGGAAAATCACCCTATTCGGATTTAAGGATTGATGAAAACAGATCACCCATGGTTGAAATAGTTAACGAGACAGACCTAGAAAATGAACTTGATTATGGACTATTAGGATACTTTACAGGAAAGACTATTCAAAAGAGTTGTACCGGTATTTGCAATATATCTGAAAATACCGATATGTGGAGTTTGAAGTCACTTGCCGCGGGAATAGGAACCTCAGGTTCCTGCGGAATGTTTCAGCACAAAAAACCATCTAAATTCATTGAAAAAATAAATTATGGAAAGAGAGAAATGAATGAGACTAGAGATGAATTGAATACCTCGGAGGATGGTCAATTAATTACATTCGGGAGTCCTCAGCTTGGGATTGAAGAGATGAGTAAAATTCACACGTTAACGGAGGGAAAGAAATTCACTAAACCATGTAAGATCTTTTGTCCCAAATCAGTATTTTGTAAGGCTAAACAATATGGAATCATCGACTCATTACAGAGATCAGGAGTGGAATTTATTTCTGACGCGTGCACTTGCTTAACACCTCTCATAGATAGGAAAAATTATGATAGCATAATCACTAACAGTGTCAAGGCGTCTTATTATATGAAAACCTCAAATAAGGTTTCAGTAGCTTTAAAGAGTCTCAAATCAATAATTAAAGGGTATACAGTATGAGTAAAAGGGTATAAGGGTATAAACTAGTTTGAAATTACTTTTAATGCAATAGAGTTGAGATTTGATCTGGAAATAAAATGCAAAAAGATAGTTGGAGGCAGGGCTTCAGGCAAATTATTGCTGTCAAAAAAACCCATAAATTTTCTTGGAATGGTTAACATCCGATCAGGGGAAATATCAACTACTAGTAGCGGTTTTGAAAGACAAAATTTAAAGGGAAAAATCCTCATTTTCCCCAATTCAATTGGTAGTAGCGTAGGAGCATATACAATTTATTCTCTAAAGAGTAACAGTGTAGCGCCCAATGGCATGATTTGTACTAACAAAGTGGATATAACTACTGCGTCAGGTTGTGCGATTTCAAATATACCCTTAGCTTTTATCGACAGCCAGAGGTATGACGATTTAGTCAATTGTATAAAAATTTTAGGTAAAACCAAGGAAATGGAAATCACACTAGATACAGAAGAAGGGAAGATTATTATCGATTAAAGAAAATCTATATAATCTATACTTTTCAACTAATGTGTCTCGGCATATGGCTTTCGATGGGCGAACGGACCATTTTAGAATGGAATGAAGATAAAAGTCCATATGCCGAGACGAGAGATAAATGTCTTTTAGTCCGAAAAAGAAGACGACGTGGAATGTCAGATATGATGAATACTGGTCTGGTCTGGCAGGTCAAAGCATGAAATTCAAGATACGTTGTGTCGCCGTCATTGAATCAAATTCAGTGAAAAACATTAACGTAATCAGTTACCATAATATGGATTGATTATTAATCCAAAACATTTTAGTATAAATCATTACAAGTTATAGTATTGGTCAAATTTTGTCCTGAATGTGGAGGTAGCTTGAATTTTGATACAATTACAAAGAACTTTATTTGTAGGGGTTGTGGTCTTTATGCTCCCAGAGAAAAATTCGAAGAATTGCATGAGAAAATAAATACGGTAGATCGGAAAAATAAAAGCGACGACTATCTAGATTGGTGGCAATCTTCTAAGAAGGATAAGAAGAACGATCACTAGTTCTTTAGTTTTTTTTATTCAGATCCAACATTAGTACAGTTTTACAGACGGAACAAATTTCGTCGGTTGAAATTCCACCACAATTTAGACAGGCATTTTTTATTTGTTTATCATTATCAGAATCTTTTATTATTTTAGACAGTTTATTCATAGAGTTAAAACAATTGTATTTTATGCCTGGGTGGATTTTTTCTAATTCATTGAAAAATACTCGAAAGTCACTACGTATGCTTTCGTTCATATAAGGACATTCATCTGCCTGAAATTCAATACCCATGTGGAAGGCGTAAAATACTATTTCATTTTCATATAACTCTACAAGTGGCTTAATTTTCTTTAATCCATTTTGATATGTTATGGGTTGAGGGTACATCCAACCAATCCTTCCAACATCACCCGAAAACAAATTTATCATAAATGTTTGAAGGTGATCATCTAAATTATGCGCAGTTGCAAGTACGTCTGATTGCATTGAAAGAGCTGCAACATCTAATGCCCGTCTCCTAAATGTTCCACACATAGAACAGGAGCTAACCTTTTTTGATGGCCTTTTTACAATCGCTTCATCCATACTCGAACCAAATAATTCTTTATAACTGAAAATCTTAAAAGGCACCCCTAATTTATTGCAAAAATCTTCCACGATGGTAAGAGATTCATCACGGTAGCCCTCAATCCCTTCGTCGATTGTGATTGCAATAATATCATTCTTGTTATTTTTTGAAATTTTCTTTAAGATATAAAGAAGAACAAGACTATCTTTTCCGCCTGATACTCCTACAGCGATCCGCTGACCATAATTAATCATGGAATACCTTGAAATGGTGTGCAAAGTTTTCTTTTCAATTGAATATATGAAACAATCTTTACAAAGAACTTCACCTGAGTACAACCGGTTAAACACCACTGGTCTCTTATTACATTTATTGCATGTAGGCACCAAAGCGCTATGTACAGCATACTAACAAACAGGTTAAAAGTGTTAGTCAAACAATAATCATCCGTTTTCAAATACGTTTAAAATTAATTTTTTATGTTTACTTTAACATGGTAATCATATTTATCCATGAAACCTTTATTATATTCAACAAAAAACATCTAGGGTTAACGTAATCCCATCTCAAGCTGAGATAGAATATTTCAAAGTGAATGTCTCATGATTAGATTTCTTATCATTACCCTTGCGTTGATCGACTCAGCGGATCATTAGGATTATCAGTCGCTACGAGGATGCAAAATCATGATCTCTCTAATGCGTGTGATTGTTCTAAAAAAACTGCGGCTTATTCTCTCATAAATTGTAAAATCCATCGTTTGAATCAGGCTATTGTTCGTATCCGGTTTAAAGGAATATTTTAATTCTAATATGAATCCCTGCGTGACGATTATCATGAAGTATATCACATATTTTTGAGTCTAGTCTAAAATTACGAAGAATTTTGAATTAATCTCTCGAGAAAATGTTATGCAAAAGACAGTCTACTGAAAACCTAGTAACGTGTAATATATTTATTCAAGATTGCAAAAACCAATTAAAAAAAAACAGGCATTAAAAGAAAAGGTAGTAAAAAAAGGTTTTTATTTATTTTGGTAAAAAGACCTAATAAACGCATTCCAAGCATTAAAGGTATTTGTGAGATATTCGGTATATGCATCTAATGCTTTGTTATATAACTTTACATTTTCACGAGAAGTATCAATTGCATCAAAATTAAATTGATTACCGGCGGTGATTGCTTTAACAAAGTTATCTACATTTTCATTGGTTTTGTTGAAGAGCTGTTGATATGTTTCATTAGGTTGTGATTGAGACACTTTTACAAATTCCCTTATCAATTCCTTTTGATGGACAACTGTCTTAGTAATTACATCTTTTGAAGATTGAATAACTTCAAGTTGGAAATCAGAAACAGATTGTAGAAATCGTGGTTGAATCTTAACATATTCATCAAATGATTTTATCATATTATCTTTCATAGTATCAAGTGTTTTTTCTGCTGATTGTTCTGTGAGGTTGATATAAGAATTAACATTTTTCTCCGCGTTGTTAGAGACATTTGTATTTGTCGTATTAACTTCTTTACTCATATATTATAACTAAACAAGGAGACTTATAAACTTTACCAGAATTACCCATTTAATTCCAATAAAAACCGTTAAATGGTTAAAACAATAAAACAAAAAAATTAGGCTTTGGTTCCGCAGTTTCCACAGAACTTTTGTCCGTCGCCCATTTGTGTACCACAGTTTGTGCAGAATTTGCCACTGGTAGTAGTACCATCAGCTCCTACAGCTAATGTTTTCTTTTTCTTAGTACTTCCACCTGCAATAAAGAATGCAGCAGCAACTCCACCAATAATTACAGTTATCATAATTATCATCAACACTGTGTTATCCAAATTAGTTCCAAACATTGCAGTACCAGAACCATATGCACCTTGTTGTTGAGCATTACTAATTTTCTCTTTAGCCAAGGTAAGTTGTTCTTCCAAAGTTGCAGCACCGGGTTGACCGCTATATTGAGCATATGCAATATTTAATACTGGTAATAATAGTATAGAACCCATTACCAATGAAAAAGCCGCTACCATTGAGTATGCCTTGTTCATATTAAAAATTACTCAGATAGGAATTATATAACTTTTATGTTAAAGAATAATGATAACATTTAAGATATGTAAATTTTCATATTAAGACAGAGAAAAATGGCGCGAACTCATGCCCACACACATGGAAAATCACATTCAATTAGACCAACCTCCAAGAATGCACCCTCTTGGGCCATTGATAGTCAAGAAATTATTAAAAAAATCGTAGAGTTTGGACAGGATGGAATGACCGCTAGTGAAATTGGTTTAAGATTAAGAGATGAATTTGGAGTCCCGTTAGTTAAACCAATTATTGGAAAGACCATTACTCAGATTATGGAAGAAAATGATATCCAGAGATCAATGCCTGAAGATCTAGAAAGGCTTCTTCGCAAGGCCTTGGGATTACAAAAACACTTGAATATCCACAATAGTGATAAAAGAAATGTTAGGTCATTAGAGTTGATAGAATCTAAAATACATAGGTTATCTAGATATTATAAAAAAACAGGTAAAGTAACTCAATCTTGGAAATATGCAGCAGTAATCGCTAAACTAGATTAGAGAATGCGATATACTGAACGTGATCATATACTAAATAACGCAAGTCAGAAATTATTAAATCAAATAGAACACCAAAAAGATATTTTTATTCTTTCTAATTCAACCGTAGATGGCTTAGTGGGCAGCGCCATCTTACTAAGTTCCATTCATAATTCAAACGGAAATGCCACAATTAGATGTTTTAATTCATTAAAAATTGAAGACTTTAAAACAGAATTGATGAAGGTGGTTGATGAGAAGCACGATTTTTATGTTTTTGTAGATTTTGATCCACACTTCTTTGATCTTATAACCAGCCTCATCCAAGAAAGCTCTTTCTTATGTGTTAATTCAGATTCACGCAATTTAGATCAAATAATAGAAAAAGACAAAACCGTTACCCTTGTGAATCCTGGAATATGGCAAAGTGATAGTGACAAAGAAAATACACATACTTCGTCCTCTTTGACATATCTAATAGCCAAGAACTTTGATAGAAAGATAATTAATAGTTCTTTTCTACCTCTCGTTGCTGCATTTTCAAAGAACATTGATTTTAACAATAATGATCAGACGGAACTCAAAGAAATTTTACAAACTGCACTAGACCTCAACTTACTCGAGAGAAAAAAGGGACTAAACTTTGGAGTAATTGAAACTACGTCTATCGTAGACGTCATAGAGAATAATACAGTCCATTTTATCAAAGGGGTTACATGGAATAAAGAAAATTCAATTAAAATAATAGAGAAATCAGGCATTCAGATTACGGATAATCAAAGGATTAGAACATGGAATGAGCTTGAGGATGAAGACTTTAACAAGATATTCAATGCCATTGAAAAGTACATAGAAGAAAATTATGGTCATAAAAACAAAAGCGATGACAATGTCAAAGAGATGAAAAAAAGAAATCGAGACTTATTATTTGGGTATAACTACATCTTGACTAATGAAGAAGCAGGCAGTATCTTAAAAAATATTAGTTCATTTTCTAAAGCTCTAGATTTGTGCATAAGAAATCAAACGTTTGGACTCGGATTATCAATTTGCCTCGGTGATAGAAATGATACAGTGATGCAAGTAAAGAACCAAATTACAGATTATGATAATCTAATAAAAAGTGTAAGTAACAAGATTTTTGATGAAAAATGGAGATTCTATGATGACACCGAAACCATTTACGTTAACGGGGAGGGAATACTAGATGAAAAAAATATTGAACTTTTCACCTCGATCCTCGAAAAATCGGTTTCATTTGCAGATAGATTGATTTGCCTTAGAATCCTGTCAGCAGAGAGTGATGAAGAATACAAATATACCTTATTAAGGCCAAAGTTAGCAAAGGTAGACTTTGATAAAATAAAGAAAAAGATTTATGAGCTTGCCGATATCCATGACGATTTGAATAATAGTACGAGATCCAGTTCACATAGTGTTATAGTAGATATTACCGATAAGATAGAGGTCAGGGTTCCCATAAATAATTTAGAAGTCTTTTTATCGAATATTAAAAAAATAGTTTTGGATGCAAAAAGATCCTGATATTTGTATTGATACGAAAATAGTCATAGAATGCAAAGAAGAAAAAGAGGTTCATACCATTTTTGAAACTCTAAATTCTGATAATAAAGAATTTCCCGAGGGACTAGAAATGGAAGTACAAACAAACAGAACACAGTTTTTGTTGAAAGTCAAATTCAGGGGCATCAATGGAAGGGAAAATAATATTAACACGCTAATAAACACAATTGAAGAGATCATGGAACATATTGCAATTATCAAAGAAGTGACTAAAATTGATTGATCCAAAGATCATAAAAGAAAATCAGGGGATAGTAAAAGAAATGCTAGCTGAATAGAAACATGGATTTCCCCCTGGACGTATTGTTCAATGCAGACAAACAAAGACGGGATTTGATAATTGAATTACAAAGTGTAAAGCATCAGAAAAACACACTGTCTAAGGAGATATCAACAAGAAAGAAGAAAAATGAGGACGCTTCGATGATTATCCATGAAATGGGTAAGATTGGTACAGAAATAAAAAGATTGGAAGAAGAAAGCAAAAGAAATGAAGAATTATTCGCGAAATATATCCGCAGCTTGCCAAATTTCTTTCATGAAACTGTACCATTAGGCAAAGATGAAAATGATAATAAAATAACAAGGGAATATAATGGTAAGTCAAATTTCTTAAAAAAACCTACCGAAGGAATTGAAAAGTCAGGGACTCTAGAAATGAAAAATCATATCGACCTTGCGAATGGACTTGGTCTAATCGATTTAGAACGGGCGGGAAAAATTTCGGGAGCCCGTTTCTATTTCTTAAAAAATGAAATGGTCAAACTAAGCATGGCACTATCCAATTTTGCAATAGACTATTTGATTAAAGAAGGATACACAGTAGTGCAACCGCCATTCATGATTAGACGAGATGCAATGGAAGGAGCTGTCATATTAAACGATTTTGAGGAAACCATTTACAAGATAGAAAATGAAGACTTGTATATGATTGGTACCTCAGAACACCCCTTAGCATCAATGCACATGAATGAAATTCTGAATGGGAAAAATCTCCCTGTCCGATATGGAGGGATTAGTACATGCTTTAGAAAAGAGGCAGGTGCACACGGTAAAGATATGAAAGGGCTTTTTAGGGTACATCAGTTTGAAAAGGTAGAACAATTCGTCTTTTGCAAACCCGAAGACTCTTGGAAGGAACATGAAAGACTCTTACAAATTACTGAAAAATTTTATGAAATTCTAGAGATTCCTTTTAGGACAATAATTTTGTGCTCTGGAGATCTTGGAAAGGTCTCTGCGAAGACTTATGATATAGAAGGGTGGTTTCCTGCTCAAAATACCTATAGAGAGATATGTTCATGTTCAAATTGCACCGATTATCAAGCAAGAAGTTTAAGGATAAGGTATAGAGACAATCCAAACGATGAAACAACCTTAGTTCATACATTGAATAGTACTCTTGTAGCAAATCAGAGAACTCTGGTCGCTATCCTAGAAAATTATCAGACTAGTAATGGGACAATCATAGTTCCGGAGGCTTTGAAAAAATATATGGGGGATATAGATGAAATAGGCAAATAAGTAAAAATATCACTTATTCTTGTTCTGTAGAAATTTACACACGCTTATCAAAATGCTCATTTAATTTGGTTTTCATATAAACGGAGAAATATTAATAACTAATGAGATATTGTTTTACGAAATAAAGCAACCAAAATGTATATATCTTAGTTGTCAGGCTCATATTATAATGAGCTTGTTAAACGTTACTGTCTCAAACAAGTAGTATGTTCCAAAACTTCGGCTTACAAATCGGGCCTCAATATGACCCATTGTTCTACGATGTAATGATATACATATTTGGAACCATGTTATTTGGAGTATTCCTACTGGGTGCAATTTCATTCTGGTTGAGAAGGAAGGGTCTTGGGGGTGCATCTGCTAAAGAGAAATGGACTCAAGAATTAGAGAAATACTTCCAAAAAGAACAGATAGGACTAATGCCAGACGAAAAACACCACTGGTAATAAATAAGAAGGATTAATCCTTTTTATTTATATAATAAATTTTTAATTATTGTTTGTTTTTCTTGTATCAAGTTATAGTTAACCAATGGGGTTTATCGCTTGGTGAAATTGAGACCATCAAGAATCTTTTCAAAGACTATGACATTTCAGAAAATCCTATCAATCAAAATGCAGGCTACGCAAGCACTTTAGAAATTGAATTCGTAAAAAACAAAGATACGGACTTCTTTGATTGCATAACAATCGAAAAATGGACAGATCTGGTAGATGTTATCAAAAATATAAAGAAAAGAAGGGGAAGAAAAGGGTTGAAACTAAAAATAACCATAGCAGATTATTTTGAATCTGGAGATACCATTGATACCAATGTGCACCTCAAAAATAGTGATGATTTAGATGCTCAAAGGGAAGTTGAGTTATTATTTTTTAAGAGAACTATTTTTTTACTAGTACATAAGATCGACTCGGAATTTATAAAGGGGCTTGAGAGAATCGAGATAGCAATTGAAAACTTGACAGAATTATTTAAGAAATTATCCCAATCCTCGAATTCAGAAGATCAAATTGAAAAGGATAAATACGAAGAAAGCAAAGCCGAGTATAATCAGGGTCATCGTGTAGACTGTGACTGGACTACACGCGATAGTGAAAATGAGATCCGATTGCAGATCTTTTTATTTGATGACAAAAAGAGGATTTGGAAAAATCTTTAGAGCGGTCTTTAGAAAAAATAAATAGATATAGGGGAGCGATTGCTCGATCCATAGAATTAAAAAAGACCATCTTTAGGAAGATAAAGTATGGGGAGAAAGGATGACACAAGTGGCGGTGTCGAAAAAAATATGAACATTTTTCTAGATTTCAAAAACAAAGAAATCAGTCTTGGTGAAGAGTTAGAGTGCATAATAACAATTAATTATACTGGTAGATTCGACAGCATAAGCATCAATTCCCAGATCGAAGATTCGTCGGATGTTTTTACATACACAGAGATTAATGGTAAAAAAATTAACCACCCCTATGCAAGGCTTTCTATAATGAAAAAAGAGCTTCAAAACCCAAGTAGTATAAGATTGAAAGCTAGTACAAAACATGTTCCCAAAAATACCGAATCAGTTGTCAAGCTTAGAGCTACACTAATTCAAGAACATAAAGAAATAGCATCAGATGTTAGATTCATAAAAATAAAAAAATGAAATAAATTTATCCAAAGCTAGGTTCAACTTCTACCTGTCCTGTCATCCAAGGATGAGGTTCACAATGATACAAGTAATCACCCCGTTGGGTAAAAGTGAATTCAAAAGTACCTTGAGGAGGAATCAGGCCTATTGAAGCCAGAGAATCAAATCGCCCATTTATAGGGTCTTCATAGTCATTATCAGTCGTTACTGTATGTGCAGTAACATCATTATTTGTCCAAACCACCTTATTTGAGACACCCAGTGATGCTCTTACTTCTTTGGGAGTATAGAAATTTGGGTTTGCAGGAAGCGAGGAACCTTCTACTATTGAAATTTCAGTAATTCCAGATGGATTCATGATTTCCTCTGATACCTCAGGTTTTGCATTTATTGCTGGAGTATAAACAAATTGATAGTATGCTAAACTAATAGTGACTATTATTACAAAGGAAATAATACTAATCCCGCCAATTTGGGACTGTTTTTTTACTTTTTCCAATTAAGTTTTATTCCTAAATACGATAATAAATATTTTTTTTTATGAAATTACAAAATAGGACAGTACTTTGATAAATAAAAGAAACTAAGAGATGTGATGGCTACAAAAAAATTAGGTCCGATTCTTGTCAGAATTAGTAGCTTTTGAACCATCCATATCAGAAATTGATTTAGCACGGGTTGATTCAGGGGAATTAGCAGGTTGGCGTAATTTTCCATCATTTTGATCATTCTTTATGGAGTGTGATGAACCAGGCTTGGTTTGTAAATTTGAATTATAGTCATTAGCCGATGTAGACCCAATACTAGCATCAACACCTGTTGCGGAATTGTTTGATGATGGAGACAAAGAGCCTCCTTTTGATGTAGATATTTCAGGAACTGGGACAGGTTTTTTGTCTTCTAATAGTTTATCCGATGGGGAATTAAAGATCCGATCCGATGAATCAGATAATTCACCAACCTTGGCACTTTTAGAAGGTAATGACTTTCGTGAACCTGCACCAAATGATGGGAAAACGAATTTGCGCTTGTTGGTAGTCACAACTTCCACATTAGACTTGGTAAGTCCCCGTCCATATCTATAAAGATGGAACATTCCTGCAAATACTAGCATTAATATTCCAATCAAGAAGAGGGAGTAGTTCTTCATACCATTCAATACAGCGTAATATGCAGCTATGTTCAAGTATACTTGAAATCCTATTAACACTATAAATAGAATATACAACCACTTAGCGGGAAGCTGTATCGGATTCTTCTCGGCAGGTTTTTGTTTTTTTGCGTTGGCCTCTGCATTCTTCGCCAGCTTTATCATCAGGTATGTAAAGCCAAAGGACAAGGGGACTAGCAAGACCATTACGCTGTATAGGAATATTGGGTCAACTACTAGTCGCTCCAACAGAGATTTGGTTCTATCTGGATCGATATAAAATCCCCAATATGTAGTAATTATAATCTGTGCTATACTAGTTATACCCAACGCGGTTATAATCGGCCTGTCCTTCCAGGAGAATTTTTTGTACCTATCTATGAATGGAATTATTAGCAACGTGAATATGAATAGTCCGGGCCAAAGTACACCTGTAGTAAACTTATCGAAGGCACTTCGTAAGAAAACATACAACCCCGTTAGATACCATTCTGGAACGGTGATTCCAGGAGGTACATTGGGATCAAATTTAAGTCCCATATCTATTGGAAATACACCTCCGGTCAACATTATCGCTCCCGTAACAGCCATCACCATAGGAACATCAAATACCAAGAATCGAGGAAAATGTACAACCATTAATCCCAGCAGTACAATAGGCAAGAAGAATACATGGAACGCGTAGAATCTGAGTACAAAGTCATGAAACCCAGATCCGAAGAACGCGTTCATCATGTCGGGCCCCAGAATAGGAATAGAATTAGTCAGCGACGCCGCTATAGAAATAGCTAATTCAGCTCTTTCGCTAAAAATAATATCATAGCCAGTAAAAGCTTCAAGAATAGTTAATACACCTAACAGGATTCCTGTTACCCACAGCATTTCATTTCGGATTTTATATCTACCGCTGAAAAACTGGTAATACATGTGCAGTATTGCGAGCATAACCATCGCATTAGAGGCATGATAATGTATATTTCTCATGTGGAAACCGTACGGTATAGTATCGTTAATTTTACTAACACTATCCCACGCTCTATCGAGTATAGGTTCATACCATAACATTAAGAAGGCTCCTGTGATGCCTAATATGATAAAGACAACAAAAGTCAACATACCAAGGAATCCCAGGGGGCTAACAAACTTGGTAGGTAATGTGAATTTTAGCCCCATGAAAATAGTTCTATCGAAACCGGTGTAAATCCACTTGAATAGCCTTACCAGGCTATTATCTTGATTATGTAAGGAAACGCCCATATCCAACTACCCCATTTCCAGATGGAGTCCAATTAGGAGGTTTAATCCAAATATTGCCTTCATCATCTACCTCTAAATCTAACATTGGTAAGACATTAGAAGGAGGAGCCTGAAGTGCAGCAGGACCGGCAAAAGCAATTCCGGTCAAAGGATTGTACATTGTCCCGTGGCATGGACATTCCCCACGTTTCCTGCCATCTTCAGGCCAGTATTTCCATAAGCACCATAAATGCAAGCAAACCATGCTATACATTCTGAAGGCAGAAGCATCATTTTTTTCTCCTCCAAGTTCTGGTGGTAGCCTTATAAATTGCCAGGTTCTGAATGCTTCTTCATTTAATACAGGATCCTCAGACATGGGATAAATAACAGCTTCAGCATGATTTATTTTGAATGTATTGACATTTGCTTGACTTCCGTCAGGCAGAACCACCTTTGATCGCTCTTCCGAGGTTTCTTTTGGATTAGGTAAAAATTTTCCCCAATCTACGAAAGGAGTAAAGGTCATAACTGTACCTGCAGCTGCAAGCAATTTTAAAAAATCTCTACGTGAAATCTTTCCTCCGTCAACTTTTGGAGGTTGTCGTTGAGACATTATATTCAAAAATGTGAAAAGATATCTTATAAATCTTTATTTAGTTTTGTGTATCCAGTATTATGATTTTGAATCATAAATAACTTTTTAGTTAGTTTCATTTTTGGAAATAACAAAACTAATGTCTTGTATTAGCAATCTGTAATATTATTAAAACAAAGCAATCGTATAAAAAGGATAAAAAATTGTGGATAATTCTCAATTACAATTTCGTATATTTCAAATCACATCGAGTCTGATTCTAACAATTCCATTTCTAACAGTAATATTTGAGACTCGGAGAATTGTATTCGTGGGATGCGGAACAGCTATATCATATCTCTCGTTAGTATCAATAATAAGCACAGATAACGTATTTGTGGATTCATCAAAATTTGCTTGAATTTGAGAGTCACTCACAGCATTCCGATCTTCTATAATTAAATCGATGAATTTTTCTCCGATTATGATTTCGGGGTCAATGGATTTTTCCACTTTATTTGTATTCGTAGAATTTGAACGATCATTTCTATTTATTGAGTTGTTTGAAAAAGAGGGTGAGGATATAGAAGACCCTCGCTGATAGTTTTGTGAAGGGTATTGTTTTTGTTTAAAAAACATATTCGAAAAGAACTTCCATCCAAAAGCTGTTCCTAAGCCGATAATGAATCCGCCTATGTGAGCTAGATATGCAACCCCGCCTGATTGACCGATTAATGCAAATACCAGCTGCATAATAAACCAGAATGGAATGTACGCTACTGCAGGAATTCGGACGGTAGTTATAAAAAATGCAAATATGATGGTATGAATCTTGGCATGAGGAAAGAAAATTAGGTAAGCGCCTAAAACACCCGATATAGCTCCGGATGCACCTATTGCGGGTATATTTCCCTCACCCGTGGTTACAGCATAAATACTGTGTGCAAAAGCAGCCATAATCCCCCAAAAAAGATACAACATCAAATACTTGAAATGCCCAAAACGATCTTCTAAATTGTCACCAAAAACATAAAGAAAGAACATGTTACCCAAAAGATGTGCTATACTTCCATGCATGAACATCGAACTGAAAAGTGATCCCAGGTTTTGACCTGAAAGAACCAATTCTGGAATAGAACCATAATTGTAAAATAATGCAATCACTGCTGATCTGTTTGAAAAATTAGAAGTAACAATGACCTCGCAAATGAAAATTACAATATTAATGCCAATTAGACCATAGTTTACATATGGGCGTCCGTTTAATCGAGGCGTATCATCGTGAATTGGAAACATAATTAAAGCAGATTGTCAATCATAAAACAGAAAAATATGTGTGTTTTTCATGTACCAAAAGGATTGAAATTAGGCATATCACTGTTCGTTTCATTATGAGCTTTTCTAATATGTCGTCTTAGCCGATCATCTTCTTCGAAGATCATATCACAATATTTGCATTTCTTTTTATTACCATCTTTCTCATTTTTTTTATTGTTATCCTTTGTATTTTTTTTAGAAAATAATTTCACAATTATTTACAAAATGAGGATATAAATTAAAGTTGCTATTAACATTTAACCAGAAATCGCCCAAACTAACATGAATGAATGAATGAATGGAATTTGATTACTCCATTACTATCATAGTTAAAGTAGACTTTACCCCGTTAAGCTTTCTTAGCTTCCATGTTATAGTTTCTTTAACTTTATCCATGCTTTCGCCTTCTACCAAGGCTACTATATCATAGACACCGTAAACCTGGTAAACATGTTTTACTAAATCTATTTTTTTTAATTCATTAACAATCGATTCCTCACTTCCCAATTCTGCATTCATAAGCACAAAAGCTTCTGGCATATACCAGATTAGTACCTATAACAAATATAAAAACGTGATTTAGGTTCAAATTTATTAGTTCAATTGTATGTTAATACTAAATTTCTGGACTTAATTTTGATTCATCAAACAATTTAGCCCTGCTCCACTCATAATCGAAAAAATCTTCACACCATTCATGGAATGAGGCATCTTTGCTATAAAACATGATATTAAGATCAGGTTCCCCCTTTAACGTCGGAAAGGATATGCAAGATTCTTTTTCATTAAATATTGTCACCATGTTTGTTTTATCCATCATTCGACGTTCCACTATTCCTTTGGATACAAGATTTTTCCATCCAAGTTTTTTTAGTAGTTCATTTCTTCCTTTTGGAATCACAATATCGGCAGGGAAGATATAACAGAATTTGACATTATTATTCACTCTTTCAGCAATAGTTTCTATTAAATCGATTGGAACTTGAGAAATAACTTCTTTAATATAGTCTTGAGAGTTATGATAAACAGCCTTCCAACGTTGAAGAACAGCCATTACACCCACTACCACTTCACAATTGTTCAAAGAACCAATTCTTTGAATGAATTTTAATGGTAAGTTACTAAGGGTATGTTCTTGGAAATAGTCTTTGTGTTTAAATGGGAAGTTGAAATTTGGAATAAGAGAAACAATAATCTCGCCGTAAGGAGTTAATAATAATTCGCCTTCTCCTGTTTTTTTCACAAGTTTTGAATCAATTAATCGGTTAACATTACGATGCGATTCCTGCATAGTGGCGTTTAAATCCGTAGCCAGCTGAGATAAGCGATAGGGTTTTATAGATAATTTCATGAGCATGTATATTCGCAGGTCCCCTGCAAGTTCAAAGAAAACTGATTGAAAATCATCGTCGGCCTGGCTGAGCATACGTTAAATTGAGAGAACTGGAATTTAAACTTGATAATTTAGATCAAATAAACTTACACAGAGCAGAAAACAAAACGTTTTAATTGGTTTTGGTAATGATAAAATTTGAAGTGCCCGGGTAGTATAGAAATACATTAATTGTATTGTAAAGTCCGGTCCAGTATGGGGGACTGTCACTCCCTTGACCCGGGTTCGAATCCCGGCCCGGGCGCTTTTATATTATTTTGTGATGTCTGTGTGATGGATTTCTTACTAAATATAGTAAGACTATTATTTATTTGACAGATTCAGGTCTAGATATCTTACTGATTTTAGTAAGATCGCAAGATAGAACAGAACTATCATGATTATCGTTATACTTTGATGTAACAGAGAAACCGAATTCAGTAAACAGCTTAGCCAACAAAGGCAGTTCCTTATCAACCAGTAAGGATAGTTTTTTCTTTATTTTTGATTTTAAATTGTATTCATAAGACTTTGATACTTGTTTTCGACCTTGAAGGAATTGTACTTCGGCTTTTGAAAGGAGTGACATAAAACATTTAACAATAGGATGCTAAAAGATCTTTCGATTATTTCTCTCAGTGTCCATGCGACTCACTTGTATACTAACTCATAATGTTCGTGACAATACAGTTCTATATACTTTCAATAAGAACACATATTGATGCGAAGTATGGGATTTTGAATCTGCTCATAGTTTTTGTGTTTCGAACGCTCTATTTGGTAACTGGACCTTCTTAGAATAACCCACGTTTTGTTTTCAGAATCCGTAACCAACTCATGTTCAAATGGCGTCTATAACTGTAGTTAAATATGTCAATTGATATATGGTGTTTTTAAACTCATTAAGAAAGTTATGACTAGCTCTCACCATAGTTTCAAAAGGGTCTTATATAATAAAAATAAAAAAATTAATCCGAGTCTTCTTCATCAGAAGATACGGCTGGAGCTGGAACCACTACTACTTGTTGACCGCTGGCGTTGATTAATGCATTTTGAATTTGAACTAGGTTATCTTGAGCTGCAGTGTTATTGTCATCGTTTAAAGCGAGGATTGCTGCATTTGTATAATTAAGTAGTTTTTCATTCATTTCTGGGTCTAGTTGCTTAGATTGATTATTTTGTGATTGTGTTTGATTAGTTTGTTCTAATTGCTGTTGAGCTTGTTCTTTTTCTTGTTGTGCCTGTTGCATTTGTTGGTCGGCCTGTTCTAATTGCTGTTGAGCTTGTTCTGTAGTGTTTTGACCGCCGGTTTGGTTGGTTTGATTTGTCTGATCTATTATTTGTCCATAGATACTGGCGCTTCCAGTATTTAGTAATAATACCAAGCTAATGGTTAGTATTACCGGAATACTAATGTTGATGAATGTCTTCATTGAAATATAATTTCTAACAATGTTTTTAAAGTAGTAACATGCGAGTCAAATTTTTCTGTCTGTTATTACCAATGGATGTCCCATCCAAGATAACTGATAGTACATGTATATAAACCATTATTGATAAATTTCTTGTAGATATGCTTGGAACACTTTGGACAATTATTTTGATTATAGTAGCAATTATCGTCATAGTACTATTACTACAGTTTCTTGTGGGAATATTTGCTATAGCTCCTGTAGGGCTCGAATTCGTAAAATCTGGCACACCTATCGATACAGCGTTATCAATAGTTAGGGGCATCTAATTAGCTGGCGAAATAGTATAATGCGTCAGGAAAACTTATGGTAGAATGTTACTATAATCAAAGTTTGCGTAATATCTTATTAATTTTTTTACTTGCTACTAATTTCTTTATCCTTAAATAAATATCATTAAATTAATTTTTTTCTTTCACATCATGGTGAATGATTCAATTAGCGTTAGAACACTATTTGATTACGAAAAGATTGAAAAAAAATTACGAGTATACTTACCGACTTTAACAATAGCTGATTTATTGATTACTTGTAGTGTGCAGTATTAGAAGGCTCTTAACTCTCGCAAAAGGCGCTACCGCTATTATGTGGATAATAGCCAACAGCCTCATAGAAATTACATGGGTAAGTAGAGAATTGATAGAAGGGATATAAGGGGTAACAGGAATCTGCTGTAGCAGCACTCTTTTGGGATCAAACATAATATAACAAGCTATTCAAAAATTAGTATATTGACACTTTTTATTTGTATATCTTATTAGAAACTAATTTTTCTTTTTCACTAATCCTGTAGCCAGAGCTATATCATAAACGTCCTGATATTCTGATTTTTGGTTCAAATTATTTTGTATAGCCTCCAAGACATCATTGATTCTATTTCCCATCGCCGGTGATTTTTTATTCACATGATTTTTTATTTCCTCCGTCGTAGCTGGAAATTGGAGTCCCTCTAACAAATTTGCCATTTTGGATACGATTTCTCTATCTGTGGCTTCGTTATCAGATGGGGTATTTGTTTTATCACCTTGTCTCAAATATTTAGAAAACTCGCCCGTTTTGGTTGGATCAGTATAATTTATGTCGCTATTGGATTCTGACATATTGATAATATTTGATCAAAGTAGTTAAACATAACAAATTCAAAATATTTTTACCTATTGATAATAATGTTTTTTAGCGAACAAATCTAAATATAGAATGCATCATTTAGGCTTGATGTTTACATCTGGAAGAGTTGAAAAATACTTTTCTAGATGTAATATTTGTCAATTCCGGCCTTGGGAAGAATAACTGATTAAAGATAATGAATTATTTTATTTTAACCACTCAGGGAGGGTGCAAATATAACGCGTTTTATTTTCTAATACATAACAAAGTCAACTGTTGGGTCGATATTATTATGGTAGGTTTGAGTAAGTTCCGGGGACTGTAATCATCCATCAGTCAAGGATCAGAGAATCCTTGATAAAAGGAAATTCAGAGTATCCATCTAATGACCATAGGCAAACCTTGTAAGATAATTGCTATAGACCTCCTTATGAGAAAAAAAATAAATATTTCCTGCAATCTTATACCATATTATGACTCTTAGGATAAAATGTAAACAATGTGGTTTTGATCATATTTCAAACATATACCGATTGGAGGAACATAATTTTCATAGAAATTTTTCAAATCTTGAAAGTTGTCCTAGCTGTGGATATGTATCCAAATGTGACGAATCAGATTATAAATCTTAAATAGGCAGAGTACAATTGTTGGCTTAATAGGCTATACGTTTTGGACAATCGAAAAAAGCAAGATCTAAAAGGATAAATAAAATATCGTAGATGAAGTTTTATGAATTTCCTTGGATATCTAACTTTTTTCCTAGCTATGATTTTCACAGTGTTCATGAATTTCCTTGGATATCTAACTTTTTTCCTAGCTATGATTTTCACAGTTTTTTTTATAATTTGCATGGCTATTCAACAAATAGTAACTTATCATGATATCCTAGAAAAAGCAAGAAACTTTTCTAACAATAAATTTTCTCTGAAGAATTAGATTAACAAACCAATCAGTAATAACGAATCAAAACATTATTGCCTATCTGTGTGTGTATGCGGATCCAATTTTGAGAATTACTGACTAGATTCAATATACTAACATTATTGTAATTAATGACTGAATCGGTGGGCATCGAATACGTTAGGTATATGTGGTATATGGGACGGTCACTTAATCTAAATAGAAGGTGGAGGTCTTTAATATTGAAACAAATATCATGGAGGGTTTTTCAAATCCATCTTCTGATACAGAATGTCAATGACTTTTATCGCATTTATTATGTTAGTAACTGCTTCGAAGAAAAAATTCTGATTAAATCCGTCAAAATAAAGATTCTTACTTATGTTGATAGATTCTAAATCATCAATATCGATTGGCGCTTTTTTATCTAAACTTACTGGATTATGGTTTTTATGTATAAAAACATACTGTAAATTCATTTGTAATAATGATAATTGCACATTGTTTAGGAATTCAAAACCAATGTTCTTAAGATTTGCATTTTGACTATTTAGTTGTTGATCGAATCTATAAGACGTTGAAATTTTGACAATCTCAGCTTCATTGAGGATTACTATATTGTATCCATATCTATCGTTGATAGTTACCTTTCCAATAAAATCAATTTTCTGAGATTTTATCAGATCATGATCTGACTCTACCTTTAGTTTGGATACATCAACCCATTTGTATATGTTATCCAGTATTTCTTGCAAATTGAAATTAATATAAACAGATTGTTTTTAAACATATTGATTTTAGTGTCTGAGCCAGACACATAATACTTGTTTGCCAAAAAATCATCGAAGCTCACGGTGGACAGATCTGGGCTCAAAATAACAAGGATGGAAAAGGGGCAACCTTCGTGTTTAGTATACCATTATACAAATGATCCCGTTATTCAAATACCAACTAATTAAAGTCGATATAATGTTACTCTCGTGTGTCTACAGGCTCGAATAATAGACTACCATTACTCGGTTTTCATCTAGTGTAGACTGTTGAAGGTTGTAGCGCCGCCCTCTAGAAGGGAGTCGGGTGAAAGTTTAATCTTTTTTTATTTACAGGTTCAGATTAGATTGTTTCGGTGAACGGTGATGTTTTTCTTAATTTTGAAATCTTATAATTACGTAATGGACATTTAATTTAAAATTCACATGGTGGATGAGACGGTAGTAACTGTTACGTACCTGGAGAAAAAGCATCCAGGCAAGCTAGCCTACAAAGGGTTCTATTCTATAACCAAACATACCTATTAAGATGATGACAACAAAGTAACAGAGCTGTGACCGATAAATATCATCTAGCAATCTAGATATGGTTATGGGCATATTTTATGTAAATTACTAAATGTAATATCTGTTCCAGGAGAAATAACACTATTTGAGTAATAAAACACGAGATGAATCAAAAAAAAGGAAGTCATATTCCACCTAGGAGTATTTCTTTGGCTAACCCGTATTCATACTCGCTTAATAGGTTGGAATGACAGCTGCTGCTGTGACCAAGACTTTTCGTATAATTGAGTGACTCTACGCTTGATACTGGAACCATGCCATCATTAG
This sequence comes from uncultured Nitrososphaeraceae archaeon, assembly GCA_963759575.1. Taxonomy (GTDB): domain Archaea; phylum Thermoproteota; class Nitrososphaeria; order Nitrososphaerales; family Nitrososphaeraceae; genus Nitrosocosmicus. The sequence goes on from CAVWZU010000002.1 coordinate 1,078,330, forward strand.
GCTTTTGAAGCATGTCATATCCTCCCTGTTGTGGAGAAGAAAACATTGAGAGGTCGCAGTTTCCTGCATCAGGATTCCAATCACCTGCAATGGTATAATATTGAGTATTTTGATTCTCCTTTACTTTTGTATCAGGAGCTCCTGGTTTCAGATCGTATACCGCAGGTGCACATACTTCATTATTTTCTGCTAATGGAGAACCAGCATTAGGAGTTCCAATCATTATTAAGTTGGCCACATCCTGAGTGTTATTGGCCAAATACATCCTTGCATCCAAACCGCCCTTACTGTGACCAACTAAGTTTACTTTGTTTTGACCAGTTTTGTCCTTTATATCTCCAATTTGGTCGGATAGATCCTTTGCATGCTCTGCAGCAGACCCACATTTGTCATCTGATTGACTGAATGTGATGGGAAAAACTGGAATATTATCCTTCTTTAACAAATCCTCCCACTTTTTCCATACAGAGGCGTCAGACATATAGCCGTGTATCAGTAGAACGGGTAGTGGTTCTGATCCATTTGTACTCGTCCTCGTAGTAGTACTATTAGATGCGTTAGAAATTTGGCCATAAGCCGGGTAAAAAAAGAGAACCGTACCTGCCATTATCACAATCGTAAGAATAATAATGGACGTAAATTCGGCGTTCTTTATTTTCTTGTTGTCTGTTAGCATATTAACATAAGTTGCATAAAGGTTATATACTCTATATCTTAGTTTTTTAGACCTGTTACGCTCCTTTAGAGACCAATATTATTCAAAACGCTAAAAACCACATAAGACAGCCACAATGTATTACCAAATTAATTTTAGTTCTCATAAACAACGCTTCTAGTTACTCATTTGTTATAATAGCGCCGCCCTCTAGAAGGGAGTCGGGTGAAAGTCATCCCAATATGACCACAAATATCGAATTAGAACTAACTGCGAAAACAAGTTTCTTTCCAATGATTAAATCTTGATAATTCCGTAATTGAAATTAATTCTGAAAAAGATGGTTGACGAGATAGTGGTAGCTAAAGATAAGGTTATTACGAGTAAAATGGTAGGATTATGAAGCACATTGGCAATTGAGGATAACTATGACGAATTAAATTACATCAACGGTACTATACTAATAGTCACAGACGATATGGACGAGAATATTGTACTTAGTGGCGTGTTTGCATTAAATGGTTTTAAATGTTTCAAATGTACTTCAGCCGAAGAGGCTCTCAAGGTTCTTGATGAGCAGGTAGAAAAAGTAGATTCGATGCTCATTGATGGGAAAATAGCAGCAGATAGAGGAGCTATGATAATTGTAAAGTCAAAAATAAGAAAGCCCATTGTAAAGATTATTGTGGTAGCAAATAATGACAGTACGAAGACACGCGTGCTTGGTTATGGCGCCGATGATTTTTTGATAAAGCCGACGAGTGCTGACAATCTTACTAACCGGGTAATAACCCAATTGGCAAGAAGGTAGAAAATTGGGTTTTTCTACTGACCTGATCTTCGATAGTTTAAAAGCCATAGTGAGAATATAGTGGTCATTTGTACCAGCAGTTCTTAACAATCTGCGGGTTGGTGTTCCTTCGGGGTAATCACAATGAATATCATCTTCTGCTCAGGCTATTCTTATTGATGTCAAGTACTATCAATCATTAAATAATATTTAACAATAGTATCAAAGGGTTACACTATAGGAACTTTTGTTGCAGATATCAAACTTGTTCACTAATTACTAAAAATATCATTCTATGGAAAATGAGATCTAGAGAATGCAGAACATAGTCAGACAGACAGGTTATTTACAAATAACCGACTATTGACCAAAATTAATTCTAGTCAATTCTTAGATTCTGGGTAGGGTTTCAAGAAGGAATTGAGGGATTCTTTTTGTTCTTTTTACCATACCACCCATACAGCGATACAGCCCATCCCACAATAACTAACATTATAGATACAATTTCTGTATCCACCATCGGATTTCGGAATTCTGTAACATTAGGTGGAGATTGGATATTAAATTCCGTATCAGGTATTGCCTCTCTAATTACAATTGGAGCTGTAATTGATATTCCTATAACTCCAATCACTACCATGACTAAACCAGCTATTAATATTGGTTTATAACTGACCATGCAAAGAACTACATTATTTCCCATATAAAAATAACTCGGTCATTAAAGGAACGAGTCAAAAAAGTCTTCCAAACAATGACAAATTACTTTATATTCAACTCCGCAGTGACCTAACAACGATATTATAACGAAATTGCAATATATAATTAATGGAACTTCTTGTCTAGCAAAATAAATACTAAAATATTTTGCAATATTAGGAAAGTTAACCTGATTATCTTATATCTAACATATTTTGTTTAGCAGATTCATTAGGTTTGGATCTCTACAGTTTGAATAAGAATCTTTTTAGATTCCCGATATCAAGCGCATGTGCGGTTGACAAAAAAATAGTATCAACATGTGACATAAAATAGCCAAACTATATCATATTCGGAGTCCTAACATCACTAAACCAGCAAGCGTCTACATTAATTCAAGTTTTTTATCAAACCAATAACTGTTAATTTCATACTTTGAACTCCATTGTTTTCTAAGTATAATCTATTCTCTTCTAACATAATCAAATACTAAAAATCTACAAAGTTATTCTCTTATAGCATCTCCTATTGTTTGCGGACATAGTAATCGTAATAGGGGGATTGACGGAAACATCAAAATTAACAAATAACACTGCACGAGATTTTTGGTCAAAGAATAATTTCACATAGTAAAATTTTTTGATATTATATTTTTTTCTTCTGAAATTATTGTATTGAATGGTTGACTAGAGCCGGCTGTTTAGACATTTGTACAATTTCCGCCCCATTTTTGGTTTGGTTTATCCCAAGGAACACATTTATCAACAATTTCAAGGTTTATTTATTGTTCTTTTAATATTGTATATATGGATAAAAATGATAAGCAAAATGAAGAAACATCGGATAGTGACAAATTAAAGAGAGACATGCTCAAACCTATAAGCAACCCAAAATCCGAACTGGACGAGGAATTAGAAGAGTTAGAGGTTGAAAATTCGGGTGGCGGAAAAGACGGCGGAGGAGGCTAGGAAAATCAATCTTGCTAGTAAAATGAGAAGATGTGTGAAATAATTATTATTGGATACCCGGTTTCATTTATTCCGCTTTCAAACCTACTAGTTCTTTGTTTTTTGGCCTCGAGTTTGCAAACACTATTTCCATAATTCCTGCATTATCAAAATTGTACAACTTTTTGATTCCCTCTTTTTCGTAAGTGATCAAAAACGTATTTTTTTCTACCAATCATAGTCTATGACTATGCCATTCTCTTCAATTTTTCTGGGAGCATGTGTCTCCGTCTCATAAAATGCCTTAACCCGTTGAATCTCGCCAAAATCTAATCGAGATAGGGCTTTTTCTTCATCTTCGTCATACGATGCGGAATTAGATAACACTTTTTCTTTTTCTTTTTATTTCTCATTTATCTAGTGGCCTTTATTTCCCCTTTTTGATCCCCCGCTCAAACGCGACTATTAAAAGATCCTTTATGTTAGGAAGGTTTGTCTCTTTGGCTATTAATCCATCACCCTCTTCTCCAGCGAGTCCCGCTAATTGCGGGCCTGATTCAACGAAGTAGAGAGGAAATACACAATCAGGTTTATTTCTACCTTGGAATTTACGACCAAATAATAATAATCACCCTTGGAATTTACGACCAAATAATAATAATCACCCTTAAAATTCACCGGGTCTCGGGCAATGTTTTTCTTGATCAGCTTAATAAATTATCTTATACAAAATCCTATTTATGGTAGCAACAACATCAGTTTCTGATTTGTTTATTTGGTTGTTTGTTCACTAAATCGATTGCTAATTCATTTAACTTTGATAACTTAAATGGTTTAATCAACAATTTAATATTTTTAGTTACGAATTTTTTCTCACTATTAAAAGCTTGTTTAACTGAATCATACGCAGAGATGATTAGAATGGAGGCAAATGGATAATTTCCAAAAATCTCATTTGCTGCTTCAAGCCCGTTTTTGCCATCTGGAAGTTTGTAATCCAGGATAACAAGATCGGGTTTAAACTCTTCATAGTCACTCAGAACATTTGAAGCAGTGGTATTTGTAACAGAAATGTGATATCCTTTGTTAATCAGAAAATCTTTATAAAGATTCAACAAATCCTGCTCATCTTCAATGATCATTATCTTTATCACTTCTGTAAAATATTACAGTATAACATACATTAATAATCCTAATGTTTGTGATTAACAGATATGTGAATCGCAGATTCGGTTAGCATGTTTAAGATTGAAAATATTCATCCCATGCTCATACCCAAATGCCTCCATAATTTTGTCAGATATTAATAACACTATGGTTACTATTCATTTCTGCCTAACATTTCCGTTGGAAATCATATTTCAGAAAATTATAAATAAATATGCTACCACTATAAAATGAGCATTCGTTCTAAAAGGCGCATCCAGAATAAACCGCGTAGAAGGTTTTGCTTTTTTTTAGATTCTGCCTATTGTTTATATTTAGAGGAGTCTTGTTCAGAGACGTTAAAATGCAAATTATGTCCATCGAAATTGGAAACTAATGTTTTAGGCATCATAAATCTTGTTTTGTCAACTACACCCCTTTCTGTAATAACATAGTCTTCACTAATTTCTTGAACCTCTCCTAAATCATAATCATTACTGCCTCTTGCTTCCTTTTTAATTGCATCTGACCAGTTTATATTTAGATTACCTGACACACAGTGTGATATAAAACATGTTTTAAATAGATCATATAATTGGATGAATGTTTTCCTATTTAATTCGCAACAAGATAATCGACACTCATTACAGACTATGACGACATTGTATCCAGACCGAATTTCCTAAATTAATTATCAGTCCAGAGATTGAAAGATAATGAGGCACTGGAATCAAGAATTTCATTAACTCATCGAGATCGGCACAGTCGAAAATCATTACAGATTCCCGATAATTCAGAAAAAGAATTTCTGCAATAATAATAGGATAGTTCCCACACTGAACCAAACAGCATTTCAAAGCATGATTCTCAACCTAAATAACTTAATAATTAGGATTTCAAGATCGAAAATGATTGATATTCTAATTTTTATAAAGAATTATCGATTCACATAGACCATACTTGGATATTCAGCAATAAATATAATAACTTCAGATACGATAATAGATTGGTTGAACACAGAAAAAGAAACTAATGTTCCTGCACCTACAGCCGCGAAATCTGTGGAATATGTTCTTTTAGATGGGTTTATAAATGAATTATGGGAAGTGGACTATGAAAATGGAATTGCATTAAATGTCACAGAGATAATAAAAGCAGAATTGGCTGGAAATGTAATAAAATATTCTGGCAAGATCGAAGATTTCCTATCAAATGAAAGAGGCCTCAAAAAACTTCACTTCCATGAATCCGTCAATTTTCCTATGAGAGTACATTTTGAGACATTAAAGTAAACTCACTATAATCAATATATGCTTAAAATATTGCATCTATGGCTATAATACGTATTAAATATTTATATTATTGTCTAGAGGATTACTGATCACAGTTATTTTATTCGAAGATATTTTATCCGACTAAGAAAATACACAGTTTTTGAAAATTATGAAATCTTTAAAAAAAAGAAAAATTATTGTCCGAAAGGAGGCTGTAATTCAGCTCCCCCGTACGTTCCTGCGGCATTTGGATCGGCATCATCGATTGGTTCTTCAGTTATTATAAACTCTGTAAAGGTATACGGGTTTACCAGATTATCTGAAACTTTCAAGCTATTTCCATCAATTGCACCCAGACTTAATTTATAGTTGGATCCATCTGCATCTACAAGCCATGCTTCAAAGACTTTATCTTGTTTTGGTACTGCAGTCATATTAACCGATATATCCAAGGTCTTATTTTTAGCCTCAATAGAGAGTGTTCCTATCTTTTCTGTGCCAAACCCAGGTCCAGGATCCTTTGCTTTATTTATATCCATGGTAACAGGTTCAGCATTTACTGCGTGAAAATTAATGGTCATTGACAATATAGTCGCAATCACAATTCCAAATAATGATATATTTATTTTGGACATTGTAAAGATTTATTGTTCAAACTATAAATAGTTCATATATGGAAAGAGCATAAGCATAGTAATCTATAGGAGATAATAAAAATACCTCACATGGGAAACACGATACATCGGTCAACAGAAGTTGCCATGTAAAGCACTCGCAACAGGGTAGTAGGGAAAATGAGAAATTATGGTATATAATTATCTAAATGTCTTTAACTTCTTCCTTTAATTTTTCTTCCTTGTATTTGGTATCAAGGTCAGTGTTTGGATCTTTTATTTTGTTTCCGATGGCTTTGGCACCAGCCTTTATTTTATCCCCTGTTTCATCAAATCCTTCTTCGACATTATCTGCTGTATCCCGCACATCTTGTTCTACATCATCTTTTCTGTTAAGAGGTTCTTCTGACATTATATCATACTATGTAACAAAGTTTTTAATTATCCATAAAAATTGATTAATTAGCCATACTCATACAAGAATACCAGAAGTGCAGAAATATTTATTCCGGTAAACTTATCTTTATTTTTACAGAGTAATCGGTAATATTAATTTCGGCATCCATCCCCAAAGTTTGTTTGAGCAATGATTTAAAAAATCCTGACAGGAATTTTGAACCCTTCCCTTCTAGTCTATGCCGAATGACAATTATTTTACACTCATTGGTATTTAATTCATCGTAAGTTCCAATATATCCATAAGTGCAAACTATTTTTTCAATATATTCCAAAACACCATTAAATGTAATATCCTTTTTCCAGAATAGTATAGTATCATTTGGGATGTCTTTTCCCATTTCGAGACCAAAGTTATATGCCTCATTGTCATTTAGACGACATAATAAAGACTTGAAGACTTCACGATTTACAATAAGCATGTCTAATTTTGATTGAAATCTCGTAAATTCAGCATATTGTTTAAGAACTGAGTTAATCATAGCATTTACAGATATACCCATTCGCTCTGCCTCTGAATTAAGAGTTTCAGAAAGGGACTTGTCAATACGAAAGGATCTGACTGTCGACGACGAGACGCCCATGACCATACTTAGGGCACATGTCTTAAAACTGTAACTGTATGTAACCATATGTAACCGAAGTAAGCTAAATGCGACATAGTATACATAGACGCCTTATATCTTGCAACATATCATCCTTCGATGTATAATAGTTTAATAGTTAATAATATAGAAAAATTTTCTCCGGTGCACCAGCATGCAGTTATTTACGACTACGAGAAGGGTGAAAAGCTTTGCAAGTCATGCGGGATGATTGTTCAAGACAAGATATATGATGCAGAATTAGATACTGATTTTTATAGAGGTAGAAGCGATACTAACACCGTTTTGCCTCATTCCATTATTCTTAATGATAAAGGAATGTCAACAGCAATTGCGGATTATGATACCAGCACCTCCAAAAGATTTTCCAATAGAAAAGAACATAACAAGATGGAGTTTTTAAATAAAATCGTCAGCTGCTCAAACAAAAAAAGAAATTTAAAAATAGTAATAGACCTTTTGAATCGTATAAAAGACAAATTGTCCTTGACATCGTTCTGTATCGAAGAAGCACTATCATACTACAAGAAGGCACTAGAAAAGGGATTGATTAAAGGAAGGTCAATAAAGGAAATGATCGTCTCATGTGTATATTTAGTATGTAAGAAAACCAATATCCCAAGAACATTGTCAGAAATCGCACAGATAGTAGAAGCTGATGAAATATTTGCAGCTAGATGCTATAGACTTTTAATGAGAGAGTTAAGAATTACCCACGTACAATTCAAACCAGCTATTTTTATAAGAAAGATAGCAGATGAGGCAGAAATTAGTGAGAGAACTGCAAGAGAATCTATAGATATGCTTTTAGCTATACAAAATGAGAATGTGTTTTCAGGCAAGAATTCCCTGTCAATCGCAGCAGCCATTCTTTACATAACTTGCAGGAAACATAAGCAAAAAATATCGCAGGCAAAAATTGCTTCGGCAGCTAATATTAATATAATGACTTTAAGAAAAAGACTTTCAGAAGTTCGGAATATAATTGTGAATGCATCATTTCTTAATTAACATCTCTAGTTAAGACTTGACCATATTTTTTTAATAATTGCAACAAATAAATTAATAAATAGTTTGGGCTTTTAATTAATTTATCTTTGTTTTAATTTGTCTTTACTAAAAATTGATTCGAACCCCACCAATATGATTCATAATAATGATTTATTATTAATACTAAGAATAATAAAATGATTCGTTTAAATAATTTTCAAGATATCCATAAGAAAGATTGACATTAAAGGAAGACGCAATAAGTTTACACCGATTACTTAGAGGAAAAATAGAGATCTCAAGCAGGATTTCTTCGGACAATATTTTTGAAAATTCAGAAAAAGGCAGAGGAACTTTAAGCTCAATCTATACGCCGGGTGTAGCATATGTTTCAAATGAAATCCAAAAGAATAAAGAATTGGCATATGACTACACCTCAAAATGGAATAACATAGCAATAGTATGTGATGGAACAAGAGTCCTAGGACTCGGCGATATTGGTCCAGAAGGAGCACTACCAGTAATGGAAGGAAAAGCAGTCTTGTTTAAGACCCTTGGCAATGTAAATGCATTTCCTCTTTGCATATCTATAAAGGATAAAGAAGAAATTATAAAATTCGTCAAAGCTATTGAACCTTCCTTTGGTGCCATAAATATAGAGGACATCGAATCTCCCAAGGTTCTAGAAATAGTAGAAAGACTTCAAAACGAAATGTCAATCCCAGTTTTTCATGACGATAGACATGGCACCGCAGTCATCGCACTTGCAGCCTTAATAAACGCATTACGAATAGTACAAAAAGAACTCAAAGAGTGTTAAAGTCGTGATTGCAGGTGCAGGGTCTGCAGGGTATGGCATCTTTAAGATCCTATCAAGGGCAGGCTTCAAGGAGATAATAGTGATAGATAAGAGAGGAGCCATTTACGATGGAAGAGATAACAAAGTTAATAACGGAAAATTAAGCAACCCCGAATCAAATAAACAAAAAGATCCAAAGCAAGACAGTGTTATCTTGAATTCATTTAAGAGAGAAATAGCTTTAAACTCCAATCCAAACAAGGTATCGGGCAATTTAGAAACAGCTATCAAAGAATCAGACATCTTTATTGGAACATCTGGAATCGGAAATCTCATAAATTCGCATATGGTAGAATCGATGAAAAAAGATCCAATTATTTTTGCACTGAGCAACCCTACACCAGAAATCTTGCCCGATGAAGCAAAAAGTGCAGGGGCTAGAATCATGGCTACAGGTAGATCGGATTTTCCAAATCAAATTAACAACGCAGTAGTTTTCCCCTCAATATTTAGAGCACTATTAGATTTAAGAATAAGAAATTTAGATGAAGACATATTGATATCTGTCTCTAAATCCATAGCAGACCTTGTTGACATTAAGCATTTAGACGAAGAATTCATTATTCCTAAAATTAACGATCCGAGGATACTACCGGTAGTTACAAATTCCTTAAAGGAGTATATCTTGAATCAAAATCCAATATGATTAGAATATGACCCATAAATAAGATCATGATATATCATGAAATGGTGTATTTAGGTCCATCTAAAAAAGTCAAGCCTACCAAATCGATACTTAGCTGTGAGCAGTCATATATCTAATAATTTCAAATCGCAATAAAAAAGGAACATCCAAGAATGATAGTTTCACGGTCTAAATGGATGCATTAGACCTTTTAATGGGACATGCGAAGAGGGGAAAAGGGAGAAATGATATACTGATCATATAGAACAGACGATAAGCATAATTCCAAGGTGTATCTAAACTTTGTTACTAGTGGTAACAAAAACAAAGATGTGGTAATCTTATTAAGAGTTTAGCTTATCACCCCTAATCATAGTAGTGAAAAGGATTATGAAAAGAGATGATATTGAAAACTCCCAAAACGAAAATATAGATCATAAAAATAGAAAACCTAATGGTTTGAGTTACAATATAGATAAACCAGTTATACTGATTACCGGTGTGAGCGGGTTTATTGGAAGCAGACTGTTAAACGAGTTGACTGAAAATAAAGAACAGAAAGATGTTAAATATTCCATACGAGGTTTATCTAGACACAAAAATCAATTTGATATTGAAAAATTAAGGAATTCTCAGGTTTCAGTTGAAATTTTAGAAGGTGATCTAAGTAATTATGAGGATTGTATAAAAGCATTATCGGGTGTGGATATAGCTTACTATCTGGTTCATTCAATGGAAGGGTCTTCCAGAAATTGGAAAGAATTCTCTGAAAGAGAAAAAATTACCGCCGAAAATTTTAAGAACGCTGCAAATCAGTGTAATATAAAAAGGATCATTTACCTGGGCGGATTAACTTATGGTAAAGATGACGAACTATCCCAACATATGCTAAGTAGGAAACAAGTAGGAGATATTTTAAAGTCATCTAAATCACAGGTAACAATTTTCCGTGCAGCAGTAATTTTAGGTAGTGGTGGAGGATCATTTGAGATGTTAAGATATTTGGTGGAAAGATTACCATTAATGATATGTCCTAAGTGGGTATTGACAAAGTGTCAACCCATATTTATAGGCGATGTAATAACATATCTTTCTAAATCTAAAGAAATAAAGGAAACAGAAGGTAGGACCTTCGATATAGGAGGTCCCGATATACTTTCGTATTTAGACATGATGAAAGTCTACGGTAAAATTCTTGACAAGTCTATCAAGATACTAATAATTCCTTTTTTGACTCCAAGATTGTCTTCCTACTGGGTCGATTTAGTAACACCCATAAAAGCATCCTTAGCTAGACCATTGATTGACAGTCTAAAGCATGAATCAACAGTAAGAGATGATTCGATTCTCAAAATTATCCCCACTGAATTAAGGCCGTTTAAAGAATCGTTAGAATTCTGTATAAAGGAAGAAAAAGAGTACAAGAAAAAGAGTACAAGAAATTTAAAGAAAGAAAGAACATCTCTGTCAATAAACTATAAGATTCTACTAATTTCCTTATTATTGCTACTAGTTATAGGAACTACCTATTATTTTCTGGATGATAGAAAGACTTTCTTGGAACCCTTCTGGTTAGCTATTGCAATAGTATGGTATATTCTAATCATAACAGCCATCTACTTTGTACGTTTTGGAGCTAGACTAGGTGCATTGATTGCTGGAATACTCGCTTGGGGATCATTATTATTCTGGATCTTAGATAATGCATATCTTGTATTTGGATTTCCAATAATAGCACAAGAACCAGGAGTGGATGAAACTTGGAGAGACATGATTGGAATAGTTATTGCAACATGTACTATCTTGTCATCCCACAATATCTTTCACAAGATTAGACTGCACAGCTAATTTCATTTTTCCGAAACTGGGATCTGAACCGAGGTATAGAATGAATAGGATCTGCGGGTTTATTTTGAAAGGTAATCTGGATAATAATTATCCTCGAGGCTACAAAGTTAGCACTAGTCGCAATATTTAGCACTATTTTAATATCATGTATTAGGACATAAGAGCATGGTTTTCATACGGGTAAAAAAGGTAAAAGGTTTTGATTATTATTATTTGGTGAAGAGCCAATGGGACTCGAAAAGGAAGATTTCTCTGCAACACACAATAAAATATTTGGGAAAGGCTGCTGATGTAACTATTGACAACATCCCTCTCGAATATAAAAATAATCCAAGAATCTTATCCTTATTAGCATCAGTAACACAAGAACATGAAAACAAAGTAGTCGTAACAGCAGAATTGAAAAAAAGGGTTTTTGATGCATTAAAGAATGGGGAAATTGAAAAGATAGTAGGTGTTGCAGAAAAATATAAAGAACAGTCAAGCTTAGCTGAATTTTATGATGATATTCTAAGACCCGTTCTATACGATGTTGGATATCTCTGGCAAGATAATAAATTAGATATCGGGATGGAACATGTTTGCAGCAACATGGCAAACAAAACAATTCACAAGATCACGGATTCAATCAAGCCAAACGACAGGATGGATAATATCATAATATGTACTCCTGATGGAGAACTCCATAATATAGCATGCAATATCATCGAGTCCGTACTACTCGAAAAAGGGTTTCAAGTTAATAATGTATCACCATCAATTCCCACTGATTCAATGATTAATTATATAGAAGAAACTAAACCATGCATGATACTTATTTCAGTTACTCTTAAAGATAACTTAGGTTCAGCAATAAGGCTAGTAAAAAAGATCAGTACAATATTTAGTATTCCTATTCTAGTGGGAGGACTAGCCATAAATTATTGTAGCGATATTGAAAGAAAAAATATGGAAGCTATTAGTCCTTCCGTTAGAATAATTGTAAACGCCCCATTAAGTGCAATCGTTAAAACTATTAAAACTATAGTCAAGGGTAATGATACAAGAAATGTTAAGAACTTTGAGCAAGAGTTGGTAGTTTAACTGTAAAATCCTTCCTTCGGTAAGATCATGATTGGACAATATAATGAAAAGTAAGTCGAATGGATTAAAAAATTAAATTTTTAACATATCTTTATTAATAGATGAATGAAAATCTGTAAATAATTTATATATATCTTTAAATCATACACAGATTAGTACTACAAATATCGATTTTTGTAACGAAAAACTAATAAAGTATTAGAAATTGTCACCAAAATTTTTCATATTAGAATCTACCCGGTCTTGAGGATTTCCAGTCCCTTCATGTTTATGTTTATGCTCACTTTTATGAACCCTAGCATCCATTTCTTTTTCATGCTCTTCACGTACATGATGTAATCTATCCTTTTCGTGAATGAATTCTTTCCCGCATTTATGGCATTTTAAGATCAACTTATGATGAACTGTTCTATAATGATTCATCAAATCTTCATCAGAGCTAAACTTTTCTCCATCAACTTCGCAAGAATATTTTTTATGAAAGAAATCCACACATCTTTTAGTCACTAGATATTATTAAATTCTTTTATTGTGCACTTGTAACAGCATAGTCACAATGAGAAAAAATCATTATTAATTATATTTAAATTTAAGATAATGATTCGTTTTTGTATAATGGATTTGTCAAATCCATGAAATGAGAATAAAAAAATTGTATAAGACAACTATCTATCAGATTAAGGATTCATAATATTCTGGAATATTACATGAATAGACAAAGGATTAGCTTATCAGATTAATTATCCAATCGTACATAGATATATTACCAACAGCTATGAAAGACATCCTAGAGTTCACAGAAAGATTAGTATTTAATTCCTTTCCAGAAGTATCAAAAATTAAACCTCCCGCTTCTTTCACTATCAAGTAACAGGCGGCCATATCTATTGCCCTTATCTTGTCTCGGATATCAATGTATGCATCTATAGAACCACGTGCAAAATAGCATAATTCTAATGCATTTGCACCCAGGTGCCTAACGTGACTAATTGACGATACCAATTTTGATATTGATAAGAAATGGTCTTCCGATAGTCCAGAAATATTTAATCCAATTACCATTTCTTTAATAGAAAGTGCTGGTTCCTTCGCAACTTGGATCTTCTTTTCGTTCATGAATGAACCTGTAGACATGGAAGCATGATATAAATCCCCAGATACTAGGTTAAAAACCACAGCATCAGTAACGGATTTTAGATTGGTATCTGGAGAATAAGCAAGCGAACAGCAGTAAAATGGCAATCCACAATTAGCATTGGTTGTACCGTCAACTCCATCCATAACAACTAGTCCATTATCTTTGCCTTCTATGAAACCGCATTCCTCTCCCACGATGTCGGGATTAAAAGAATTCTTCTTGAGAATCTCAAAAACAGATTTTTCGGCAAGTAAATCAATTTTGGTAGATACATCACCGCCTGCACCGATTCCAAACTTTTCTTGTCCCTCACTGGTTCCAATCAAATCATGAGTATTCTTATAAACATTAACAGCACATTCTTTTAATATATCTAAGATCGGCATATTCAATCACAATAATGATATTTTAACAAGCAAATAAAAACTATGAAATCAAGATTGAGTTTACAAAGTTTCTAGAAGGTTATATGCAAGAGTATAAGGTAAATCAAGACTTATAACGGTATAATATTTAATTCCATAATTATGAAATATTCTTGATACAAATTAACTAATTTTATACTATTAACATCAAATAAGATTTAAATTGTAAATTTCATCTCTCAAATTATATTTGAGTCTAAACTCTATCAAATGATTAGCGTCCTTGACAGGCTGAGCATCAAGTCATCAGTTTTGTATGAAAATCATCTCAATTATAACCTGATGACAAATAATAAAAACTCCAATCTCCTAGCTATTGTATAAATGCACAGAGAGCGGGATGAATTACAGAATGATTCGACGACTAGGACTGCGACTATTACAAATGAGGAGCTTTTAGGAGTCGTCATAGGCGTAACTAAACCTGGATACATTACTTTTGAAGGTAAAGAACCTGTAGGATTAGGAGAATACATCACAATAACTGATGGTTTTCAAAAGAGGATTCTTGGTGTGGTGGAATCATGTTCCATTAAGAGCGATGCACTGGATGAGATCTCTAACTTTGAAGAAGCTCTAGAAAGTAAAGTCGTAGCTGAAATAAACAAGAGAGACAAGAGCTTTAAAGTTAATGTGAAAATTCTTGGTATGCTAGAAATGTTAAAAAAATCAAAAGCCATCTTACCTGAAATACCACCGCTACCAGGAACCGAAGTATGTAGGGCAAAAAAAGACGATCTAAAGGACATTTTTGATTCCGAGGAAGAATCTTGGCTAAAGATAGGTACACTTTTAAGAAATGCAAATGTGAATGTCAGAGTCAACACCAATAGACTTACAACTAGACACTTAGGAATTCTGGCAATGACAGGTATGGGAAAAAGTAATTTGGTCAGTGTTATTGCAAAATCGATAGCAAAAATTCCAGGCACGATGGTGATCTTTGACTATCACGATGAATATCGCTTTCTACAGGGAGAGAACATTAATTTTGTTCAAGCTCAGATAAACCCAAGATTATTAACATCCGACAAGTTTGGAGAAGTCATAGAAATTAGAGAAAACGCAGACATTCAAAACACAATATTACTAAAGGCCTACGATAACGATGACCTGAAGAAGAAGATAGGAGATGACTTTTGGGAGGAATTAGAGAAAAATGTGAAAGACATTGGTATTAGGGAGAAGAGATTCGCAAGTTCTGCAGATAGAGTATTAGACAAGATTAAAGAAGCCAGGAGAAGATTTGATAACATTTTGATTCCAAATGCATCAGATCCAGTTTCCCAAATCCAAGAAGGTTGTATAAATATAATAAATCTGATAGAATTTACTGAGAAACAAGCTAATGTAGCGATATCGTTTTACCTCGAATCAATCTTGCATCAAAGAAAGCTCTCAAAGAGCCAGAGCTTTAAATCAAATCATGTAAGCACAGACCAAATATTATTTCATAGTCCAGTTATTGTGGTAATTGAAGAGGCCCATGTATTCATGCCGAAAAATGAGAATACGGATACAAAGTATATTGCTTCAAAGGTCGCAAGAGAAGGAAGAAAATTTGGGGTAGGACTAATAATCGTGTCCCAACGTCCACGAACCTTGGATCCAAATGTATTAAGCCAAATGGGTTCCCTAGCAATAATGAAGTTGGTTCAACAAGAAGATCAATCACAAATTGAATCATCTAGTGAATCAATAAACGGCAAGATTATTGAACAATTACCATCTCTCAACCCCGGAGAAGCGTTGTTGGTAGGACAATGGGTAAATTTACCCTCATTTGTAAGAATAGACGAAATAGTAGAAAGAACAATGGGAAAGGATCCAGAACCAGTAAACGAGTGGAAAAACATCAAAGAGAAAAAAGATATGTCAATCGAAGACAGTCGGATGTATATCAGAGAAGATTACATAGAAGAAGAATACATAGAATAAGACTCTAAAGTTAAATACATAAATTTGTTAGATCTTATCCCCTATCTATAATAATGAACATTGCCATGATTACCAAAACTAGGGAAAGGATAAATCTAAAGCTGTATGATGAAAATCTAAAAAGTTTGGCTAATGAGATTTTTGAGGATATATATACATTGAATTTCTTCTTACAAACTATACCAAAAACTTTTGGTCAAGAAAAGACGCTTTTGATTTTTAATAATTTGGAAAAAATAAACAACATTGTCGACCTATCCGATAAAGATGCAAATCTAGAAGGCAATGACCATAATGTAAGGCTTTTACTGGCTAAAGATGAGAATTCCTATTTCATACAAGAATAGAACTTTTTACTTGACAAAGGATCAGAAAGAACAAGAGAAGGCAAGAGATATCTATTTTTTTAAGTTTCAGGATTACTGTATTTAAAGCATTTTCTTGCTATTGATACTTTGCTTATAGAGTGACATATTGGACATTCAGCCCAATTTTTTCCTCCAGAGTACCGCCAATAATAATTACACTTTTGGTACATACATTGAATCCAAAATGTCTTTTTTGGACCCTTCAACCAGTTTTCTTGCATTGGTTTACGAGTTCTTCGTGCCTCTCTTGGCAAACGAGATAATTTCATGGTGTTTACGACACCTACTATATTTGTCTATGATCTATTAATCTTTTCTATATATGTAATCTTACTGAATTTCAATTTTGCGAATGAGCACATAAATTCGCTAGCAAATTTTTAGACAACACTCACACTAGAACCCTTCTCAGTCATCTTGAATTTATACACTTGTTCAACCTCAGAATTTTCAAATATCTCTTCATCATGAGTAATAATTATCATTTGAGACAATGGACTCATTCCTTTGCTAAAGACATCGGAAATAATTTTAACAAACGATCGACGTCTTTCCTCATCTAAATTGGTTGTAGGTTCATCTAAAACTATGAAATCAATTTTTGATGATCCCATCAAGAATGCAATCCCCATCCTAATAGCCAATGATACAGCGACTTTCTCACCTCCGCTCAATGATACAGTATCAATCTCCCCTCGCTTCCCATAGCAAAGTACCTTTATTTCTCTGGGTTTTTCGATTAATGTAATTTTTGACAGTCCAACGTTGAAAATGTTGATGTATTCTGAGGCTTTAGTAGAAATCAGGTTTAGTGCACGTGTTCTTAGACTTGAACTTACGATACCATCTCTGTTAAAGACTGTGGAGCGAATATTTTCAAGATCAGAAATAAATTTTGCGGCGGACGATAACTCTATAATCAATGTTTGAAATTCGGAATTTTCTCTTTGAATGTCTACAATTGTTTTTTCCAATATCGCTTTTTGATTGTGAATATTAACCATTTCTGCCGAAAGTTTATTTTTGGTTAATTTTTTTTGTTGATAAGAGTTTAAATCGACCTCGATTACATCATTTCTCATATTTTGAATAATATCGATCAAGTTAGCAGAATATTGATCTAACTTGTACGCGGATAGATTGATATTTATTAAAGTATCAAATTTTAGTTTTGATAAGTTCTGATGATCTTTTTTTAGATTGTCCAGTTTATGCTCTAAGGTATCGGTACTGCCATTAATATCAAAATCATAATTTAACAGGGTACGCTCTGCAGCTATTATATTTTTCTCCTTCATCTTGAATTCCATTTCCTCTTTGTTTAGTTTGGAAATATCAGAGAGTAGAAACTGTTTCTCTTTAATCTTTTTTTTGAGTTCAAAATTAATATGAGATATATCAAACATTTGGTTAAGTGAAATGATTTCAGAGTTACAAACAGGACACTTGCCATCTTTAATTTGGATCTTTTGTGCACATTCCGTAAATCCTTCTAACTTTCCTATCTCCCCCTCTACTTTGATAATTTTACCGTTTAATTCGTCTAATTCGGAACTGACCATCTGAATAGTGATAAATACTTCATCTTTGTCTCTCAAAAATCTAACAGCATTTTTTATATCCACAATCATTCTTTGTGATTTATCAATTTCAATTTTCAAAGAGTTCGATCGTTCTCTTAAATATTTTAATAAAGTATTTTCCAAAGATCTGATCTCAGAAAGTTTTGCTATTTTTGGCTCAAGAATTTCAATTTGTTTTTCCAATTCATGTACTGTTTCTGTTTTTTGAGATAATTGTACAACGACCGTATCTAATGTTTGTTTTGATTGTAAAAGTCTAGATTCATTATCTTTAGTTTTCTTAATGAGAATGTTTATTTGATTATCGTCATAACCTTGGGTTTTTTCTCTTAGTATTTTTCTAAATTCCTCAATAACAGTATGCATGTTATTGAAGGATTTATCTAATCTATCTAATCCAATCATGTTATTTAGTAATTCTTTGAATTCCTTAGGTTGTGAATCTATTATTTTACTAATTTCACCTTGTTGAATAATACCGGCTATTTGCAATTTAGTATAGTTAATCCCCATTATAGACTCCGTTTCACGAATTACTGATTCACCAAGTTGCTTGCGTTCACCAGAGATCATTGGCCTGTAGATGGATTTGTCATTTTGATCCCTTTTTAAATTATTGTTGTTACTATTATTAACTATCTGTTCTAATTTAACCGAAGTCAGTCTGCCCTGGCTATCTATTTGTCTTCTGATCCTATAATTTGTGGATCCTATAGAGAATTCTAAAATTACAAACGATCCCGTTTCATTGCTGACATATCCACCCATACCCCTTGTTAGCAAATTCTTGTGAGATTTGCGAGTATGTTCATCGAATAGTGCAAAAGTTATAGAATCAATAATACTAGATTTACCAGAACCATTATGCCCTACGAAAACTGTGATGCCAGGATGAAACTCAAGGGAAGTATCAGTGTGTGATAAAAAGTTGTTTAAAATTATCCTTTTTATCAATTCTAAGCACGGTTCCCATCTATTTTTGATTTGTCCAAAGTTTGATAGGTTGATTTATTATTTTCAAAAAACTTCCAAACATAATTGGTAATTTGATTATTTTTATCTTTATCTATATTCTTAGTATCGGTGATGTCATTCTCATCATGAAACATATTGATTAGATCCAGTGATAGATGAGTCAAAGGTTCAGAATTGAGAGTTTTTAGAATTAACGAAGACATCTCTTTATCCATATCAAAATCTCGGGCATTATCATAAGAAAATCCAGTAGCGGATTCTTCGTCTAGAATTCTCCAGTTATAATATAAAAAGGAAGCCTCTAATTGTAATAATTGTCTAGATAATATTTTGGGATCTATATCTGCTCCACTTATTTTTAGATTAATAACAGGTTTTTTGGAATACTGAGTAGATTCTTGTACGATACTACCCAGTTTGTCAGTCAAATCGGGATATTCTATGGGGTATTCAAACTGATGTCGTCTCTTTTCTAGCTTTATCCAATGAGTATTGACGTTTGCAGAGACTTCTGAAAGATCTACTAACAGAAATCCCTTCTCCACATCTGAAATGGCTTCGTTATGCCCTAGATCAATAGAACCGGGGTATGCCACCAAACCTTCGTGTAGAGCAGGAAATCTCTTTTCAATGTGGTCATGATAGTGACCCATAGCATAGTAATCAAATCCGACTGGTAAATCATTGGAAAAAATTTCGCCTGCAAATTTGTTAAAATCATAGAGGCCTTGATGAAGAACTAGTATCTTTTTTAACCAATGATTTTGACCTGACTGTTTTTGGATATCATTTTTCACGATAGACTCTAGTTTTCTGAAGGGTCTGATCAAACCGTTATCAATATTTGAACGACGTTCCTTATTGAACCCATAGATTAATAGATTGTCAATTTGAACGGGTGAATCAGGTTTGAGTCTTCTTGCTAATCCCAAATTATGAAATAGGTATGGCAGAGGTACATCATTGGATCTACTTATATCGTGCTCACCTAGTACAAAAAACACTGGTATTGATTTTTCTTTTAGTTTTTTTAGTTCTCGGGCAAGCCTAATAATGGCTGCACCATTTGGTTTAGGATTATGAAATATATCACCAGCTAAAATGATAGCTTTTACATGCTCACTAATGGATTTTTCAACAGCCTCTTCAAACACTTCGTATAGGTCTTCTTCTCGCTCTTGGAGATTGAATTGAGCATATCCTAAATGAATATCTGAAATATGAGATATAAGCAACTATGGTTCAAAAGATCAATGCCATATTTTATTTATTAATTTGAAATCATTCTAAAAATCTATTTTAACCTAACCGCCACCTGCTCCACCTCCCAGCGTACCCCATTGAACTTCTTGATAATTATCAATTAACTCATTTAACAAATCATTGATATCCTTATCTTGCTGTTTTGAGGAAATATACTCGCTTAGCAATGATTGGAGTCTTTTATAAGTAATGTCATCTACTTGGAGATTTCTCATATCTATCCAGATTATCTTGACAATTTAATTATAGATATAGATTTGCACATGTGATCAAAGAAAGATTTAACAGTAATATGATTTACTTTAAAATCATAAATAATGTCGATTAATTATCCTACAGAGATCTTTTCGAACACGCTTGGTAGAAAATTTCTCTTAAATATACTAAGATTTGATAACGGTTATTTTATTTCAATATCAGAGAATGAATCAAAGCTTGGATCGATCTCGGTATCTTTAGCTGTGACAAACAAATCCAACACGGCTAGAGTGATTCAAGACAAAAATGATCAATTATTCATTGACACCCTCTCTACCAGAATTTCTTTGATGAAAAATGGTATCTGCATTATATCAATGTTCACAAAAAATAAATTACATTTAGATGACATGAAAATAATTAATGAAAAGATCCTCTCAGCAATAGAGGAGAAATAAATGGTAAAAAAAGGAACCAACAACAAGGATCGAAAAGTCATTTTGAAAAACAACTATACTAGAAATTCAGATTCAAAGTCAAAACAAAAGAATGTTGAAAATAGCATTAGAAAAGAAGACTCAGGATTAAGGCATGAATATGACTTGAGAAGCTTTTTATCAAACCTCGAGAGAAGAGGAGAATTAATAACTATTCACAAGAAAGTAAAAAAGAAGTTTGAACTTGCCGCAATAATAAGTAAATTTGATAAGAAAGAGGCTGTAATGTTTACCAACGTTGACGAATCCAAATTCAAGGTTGTTTCAAACATTTTGGGAACTAGGGAACGCTTTTTTTATGGGATCGAGTCTTCAACCCCAACTAGCAAAATTGACTTATCTAACTTGGGAAACATCGGATCAGAATATTATCCAAAAGAATTTTCTAATGATGCACTATTTCATAATAACAGTACTAGAAATCTTTATGATCTTCCAATCGTAAGTCATTTTGAAAAAGATGCAGGTCCATTTATAACTTCATCCACCGTATATGTAAAGGACCAGGAGAGTGGCAATCAAAATTCTTCAGTTCATAGAATGTTGCTACTTAACAATAGCCAAATGGCAATAAGAATGGTAGAGGGCAGGCACCTCCATAAATGCTTCGTTTACGCTAAAGAACATAAAGAAGATTTGAAAATAAATGTTGTAGTTGGAGTGCATCCAGCCCTGAATATCGCGGCAGCATATCAAGCAGCATATGGAATTGATGAAATTGCAATTGCGAACTATCTCTTAAACGGTAATCTAAAGCTTGCAAAGAATAATTATTCTGATTTAATGATACCAAAGCACAGCGAAATAGTAATAGAGGGTAAAATACTTCATGATGAAGTATCAGAAGAATGGATGGTCGAGATGTTGAGGACATATGACTTTAAACGAAAACAACCAGTTTTTGAAATTAATAAAATTTGGTATAGGGATAATCCCATATATTATGATATTTTGCCCGGATACACAGAACACAGGTTATTAATGGGATTACCCATCGAAGCCAAAATTTTTAGTTACGTTAAGAATACTGTTCCCTCTACGAGAACGGTACATTTGTCCGATGGCGGGAGCAACTGGTTAACCGCAGTCGTACAAATTAAGAAGAGACTAGAGGGTGAACCAAAAAATGCAATTCTAACCGCATTTGCAGCACATCCGTCTCTTAAGACAGCAATTATAGTTGATGAAGATATAAATCCCTGGAATCCTGTAGAAGTAGATTATGCTGTATCAACTAGGACCCAGGCTGATAAAGACTTTCTAATAATAACAAATGCAAAGGGCTCAAGTTTAGATCCATCTAGTGATCAAACCAATCTATTAACTACAAAATTAGGAATAGACGCTACGATTTCTCTTCTCAAAGATAAAGAGCGATTTGAGATTGCTAAAATACCTGGTGCAGATAATATCGATATCAAAAGGTATGTATAAAAAGAAAAAGAAAGTAACATAAGATCAGAATGTTCTAAATATGTATATTCGTACAGGAATCTTGTGGCAGAGATTGATCCGAAATGATTGGAAAAGATCTAAAACTAACATGACTGAAAAAAGAAATTTAGAAAATCAGCATCATAAGAACAGCTAAAATAGAACCATACAGTAAATGGCCGATTAGACTTGTAATCACAGGACCAAATCCCAATGGATGTTTAAATGGATCAATTCCGGTTATGGGTTTGTGAATTGGTAGCAGTGTTAGAACCCATAAAACTAGACCATATAGTATACCTATGGAAAACACCATAGTGCTTAAGAATGGAACCAAAATCAATAAGAAATAAAAACCGATTCCACCCAATCCGCCATTTATGAAATGAAGAAAAAAAAGTCCAGGAAAATTAATCTGCATTCTACTAGTCTTAAAAAATTTGCTAAATAATACCTGGTTTTCATGCCATTCAAGAACTCCTTCGAGTCCCCATCTTCTCCAAAAAGGAAATTCGAATATGGACATCATTAGTGTAGAAAATAATCCTGCCAACAAACTTAAAAACACGGAATAATAATCCACCACCATGCAATTATACCCAGGTTTTATGGAATATAATGTATTATCTGGATTACAAATTGGTTAGCATTAGATAGAAAACAAGGAAAAAAACAATTAGACTCGGGCAATTGTTATATTCGAGGATCATAGTACGAAGGACCTGAATAATATATTGAATCCAACCGTAGTATCTTGTGGTTTTATCATAATATGCATCGGCAAATAGAAACCTGTCTCTATCAATCAGTAGATCCGCTATAGTTCACCTCGCCCCACCTCATTTCATCTCACCTTCTACAACCAACCATGAAGAAATGTTTGGCTTTCCATTCGAATCACACACCCCACCAAAATACAACCTTTGTTTGATAACGAATCGCTACACATCCTGACCAGTCAAAGTAAGCATTTGCAACAGAAATAACCAGAATCAGTTTTAATACGTTTATTACTCCTAGGGGCTTTAAAAAAATGCAATCTATTCGCTTCTAGAGGGCTTTTGGTAGGATTGAATAGGATTGAAAATAAATAACCTTAACAAAATCAAGTTTCTATTACAATCAAAAACAGTATAAAGTAAAATCAAAAGCAAAAGTAGAAGCAAATCATAGAAACACGGGTGATTAAATATGAGAGTAATATAGAAGAATAAATACTAGGAAATTAATAGTTTAGTATGAACCGCCTGATAGTCGAATCCTACACCAACTCTACAATAAACACAATTTTAGATGACATATCTAAAAAGTATAAAATAGATACATCCAAAGAACAGCTTGATGAGGATATTCCGATTAATGAAATTAAATTCAAATATAGAACTTATTCTGAGGTGGTTAAAATGCTCTACAAGAGTGCAGGCGTCGTAAACGCAATTTAGGTTCTAACTTTCATTAGTTTTATATGACCAGTAGTACAGGCTTCTGAACCTTCTTCATGTTCATGCAAAAGCTTTTTTGCCTTTTCCTCAGGTAATTTTTCTGTTGAAATATAACCACATTTTTCACAAATAACAATATAGCTCCAGCCAACCAAGTAGATTTCATTGTAGTTATTAGCTCTCGATATTTATCTATATATGCAAATTTACAAATAAGAATCTGGATGATTGTCAACAGTATGAATCGGAAAATAAAATACAATTGAGCCCAAAAGAATAGGGACTAAAAATTTTGGAAATTCTTTCCGAATCAGGTTCGTCTAATTTTTTTTTATGATCCCCAATAATAAATGAAAAGACATCGTGATTGAAACTAGCAAACGGGCGCGAAATAACAAAAGATATTGATTTCAACTGAATCGAGTTTTGAAATATTAGATGGTAAAATCTTAAATATAGAATTGAATCTGCTATGTGTAATGAATTGCAAGGATAGTTTTATTCAATATCCCTTACCCATAGTCACAATAATTATAATAACAGGAATAATGCTGATGTTTCAAAATTCAATAATATTAGAAGTAGGTGCGACAACCTTACCACAAGATAATTCAAACATCACCACTTCTACTTCTACTTCCATTCCTACTCCTAACACACCAGCAGCAGCGGCGGGCACTACATCTAATTTGAATAGTACATTCTATCATGATTCTGTCAGTGAAATTAATAAACTAACATCGGCATTTGGATCACCATTTTATGAACTAACGGATGCGAAAGATACAGGCAAAGAAGTACTAAATATTGATCCACAACAAACCAAGGATTCTTACATAGCTCAAGGCAATATGAAAGGTATAGGTAACGTTACTGAATATGGTACATATATATCAACTTATTCATCGCCTGAAATTAGCAGTATGGGCAAAGGAATGATAGTTCAAAATGATAATGTCGCAACATTTACAGCTGAGGATACCGGCAAATATGACAGTGCTGGGAATTTACTATTAAAAGGCACTATGTTCTTCCAATCGGATGATAAGAAAATGGAAAACATTGATGGAAAGATAGGACTTTATGTTTACTGGAAAGACACAAACGGTACTGATTGGACAAAAACATGGTTGTGGGAATAGACAAAATTACTGACAACTTATTTGGAATTTAGAGAAAGGATCATCACTAAAAGGCAACCATTACAATTTTTTACTATAGATAATAAACCAAAATGCGAAGTCGTAGTGGTTGGCTAGCTTTTTTGTTAGTACAATCTGGTATAGTACATCACTAAAATCATCATTTTTGTTACTGCAAATATACTTAAAACAGAAACAGAGTATCAAACCATCATAAAAATTGGAATAGACATGTATGCGTTTTTAATATTTAATATTTTTTTTAGCTTGAAATTTATCTTAAAAAACTGACGCCCTAAATATTGAACTAACACCAGCACCAGTAACAATTCAATAATCCAAATATCAGGAAAGTGATTAAACCAAATATTTAGATTACAAGTCAATTCAATGCGGTAAACCATGATTCAAAAAATAATAATCAAATAAAAAAAAGTGGTTATGTAAAAAAATGGTTTTTAGCCTGTTGGTGTATCTGGTACTTCTCCTCCATTGATGGTAACAGTATTAATGAGGGTGCATTCTTGATCACCGCCAGAAGTCATGGTGCCTGAGGCAGACAAGAAGTTTTGATTTGGACCTAAGTTAGGTGTACAATCTCCAGTAGCTGTTGTAGTAGTGATAACAGAAGTAGCACCGAATTCAGCTTGAAGAGCTGCTGTACTTGCTAAATTTTCAGTTATATCATAACCACCAGGACCGATTTCAACTGGAGTCCCTGTAGCGCTTCCTGGAAAGTTAGATGGGTCAGGACTATTGCCAGTTACTGTTATTGGATATTCAGATGGTTCAGGGAAGTTAACGGAAGCTAAGGCAGCTGTACATACGGCTGTATCACTTGGATCGCCATCATTTGAATCACATGCAACCTCTTTAGAAACTGTAAGTGTACCTGGTTCCTCCGGAGGTGGTGGAATTGGTGTTTCTTCGGTGTTGTTAGCGATTACATTATTATTTTCTTCATTTTCATTTACACAGTTTATTGCTGCACCAACACAACTAAAAAGACTATTTGTGTCAATACTTCCAAAGTTTTCATCTTCGGATAATAAACCAAAATTGAATGCATTAGCATTTGTAGTAGTTGTTAAACTCATAGCACCTATTAAGAGCGTTGCAATGGTAGATATCACCATCAGATGTTTTGTTGATTTTCTTAATGTATCTCTACTTACTTTATACATAATGAATTCATAATAAATTTGATATATATTTAGAATAGGTCGCACAATTTCCTTAAACTTTTACAATGTACAGTAATAGTATAAATTAACATAAAATAATATTCGTTCACAGGTTTAACTTATTAAAATTATGAGGAGAAGTTTTGCAGAAATATTAATCATTACTAAAATATTACTAAAACAATCCAGAAAAAATAAAAAATAGAGCATCTTTGTGCAATAAGAAAGATAGATAACTATTCGAAACATCTGGTAAATACCATATATTTTCAATGAAAAACATGGGTAAATTAATTACTGGAATTCTTTCAGTTTTTATTGTAGCAGGTATATTGGGTGTTTACATCCCAAATGCTTTGGCAACAATAGGTACACCATTGGAAATTTGTAGCGGAAATAGTGCAGCAGGTCAAGCAGCTAATAGTGCTGCTGAACAGGAAACAGAACAAGGACAGGCCGGCGACACAGGAGCACAATCTGTTTCACCAGAATTAAACGCATTGACGGGAAATAATCTAGGCGTTGAAGCACAACAAAATGGTGATTGTATACCAACTTTTGAACAACCACCCATGGATTCAACAGTACCAATTCCACGAGATTAGAGAGCTAGGGCAAGACACAAGAACAGAACGACTCATTTAATAAATGAGTCTAATCATCTTTTTTTTTTCTTTATTCTTTTTTTGGTACCAATTATTAAGTCAATTCTAAGAAATATTGTTGTATATCTTTAACTGACTAACAGGTCTAGAATTGGTCTAAAAGCTTCAATGAAAGTACAAGATATCTTTTAAAAGGCGCAAAAAAGATATTTGAGCAATGATCAATATGGGCAAAAAAATATTTGATGAAATAGATATTCCAACCAATAGCAGAATAATTTCAGAGGATAAAGAAAAATTAACTACCAAGAGAGAAAGCAATTGGACAGGCAAGATCAAAGGAATAGACTCGTTTCCAAACGGTACAATAGAGGGTCATGGAAATTCTGTTATTTTTGAAAATGGCATCTCCATTTCCAACTGGCAAGGTATTTTAACTACAGAAAACGGGCAAGAAATTTTGTTTGTTGGAAAAGATACGAGCAAGAATGGAAAATACTATGTTTTAAGAACATATTTTACTCACAATAAGGAGTTAAAAGATCTTGACGGCATGGTCTGTTTTTTAGATGGAGTATTTGACTCCAAAAATAAATCATATAGTTGTAGTGGATATAGATTAATTTAAAAACACATTTGAGTTGCAGATTCAACCGTCTGACGGCTACAGCAGCTTTTCTCCATTATTATATAAATTCATGAATAATCTCAAGCTAAGCAGGAGTGACAAATTTGTTGGCAAACAAAGAACGTTTTTTTTTTTGAATTATTTGTCCCAACTCCTACGTCTTTGCAATCTCGATATTAAAAACCGATCATAATATAATTAATCTAGTCCGATTTGAATCATCACAATGTAAAACTAGGACAATTACACCCCTCAACCTTGCAAAAAGGAGGAGCGTTCCCCATACCCATCGCAACATGAACGGATTTCGGATGGTTGCATGCTTTACAATTTACAAAATCTTCGGGTTTACTAATGCTCATACATATTGATTAGTTGGTATTTTATAAAAAGCATATACTATTTCAGGTATGATCTACTTTGAAATTATTTTCTATTAATCATAAATTATAGTGCAGATTAAAAACTACAAGAAAATAACGTTGATATTGTGTTCTGCTACTTGTTTGCCTGATACAGTCCGAACATGTTACCCTCAGTATCTAAAAATATCTCATAATACCCCATATTGGGGATTTCTGATTTTGGTACAATAATCTTACCTCCTGCCTGTTCAATTTTTTGAGTATATTCCTCTATTGAATTAACAGTAATGTAATTAGTAACTTTATGTTCTTGGGATTGTCTTTTCATCATTCCTCCACTCAATCCTTTGTTCCCATTGTCATCTTTCGTCTCAACCAACCAGTAATCTTTAGAGGGGTCTTCAGGATTTCCCCACTTCTCCATTTCCCATCCAAATACCGCTTTATAGAAATTCCTTGCCCTTTCTACATCATCAGCAGGAAATTCAAAGTGTTGAATAGTTGGCATCTATAGTCCCGTCTCCTTTACCATCGACATTGTAATTGTCTTTATAGATACTAAAGAATTGTTCATGTGATGTTTACAAAGTAAAGAGTATAAAAATTAGTAGTGGATAAGGTATAATAATTAAGCACCGCCATACAAATTTCCATTTATATCATGACACTCCAACACCTACTCAAAGATCTTGTAAATAGTTTTTAGTTCTAGATGGTTCATGTTGGAACCAACCAATTGATCTTCCTCATCTACCCCAGTTTTTTAGAGAATACTAAAAGGAAATAGACCATAGAATTTCTTTAAAAAACTGTTGGTTCAATATATCGTGCAAATATCGATGATATAAAAATGCAGGTTATTATTATTTCATAAAATTTTAGATATCATCTAATTACTCCTGTCATCATTTATAAACTCTAGGAAATCGTTGAAAACCTGGCGGGACATAGTTTTATTTTTTCTTTTAATATATTCTCAGACTCATTCACTGGTCTCTTCGTAGTATAAGACATGTATCTTGCAATTCTGCTTATCACGATATCTGCCCGCGCATTCTCAATTGCATTATAAATGGCCTTATCGGGATTTGAGGATTCAAGTGATTTCATGATGATGTTAAGAAGAGGAAATGCTTTCAGTTCAGTAGGGAACTCTTGGTATAACCGTTCAAGGTCATCTAGAGGCTTGTTTATTTTTTTTATAATCTTTTGAATGTAAATTTCCTCCTCCTGTAATTCTGATATATCGGCTATTGATATTTTCACTATTTTAGAAAACTTATTTCTCCTCTTGTTATAAGCATAAGCTAATGCATTTTCTGCATGAACAGTTTTGATATGGCGGTTGGCATTAGCACTTCTCGACGTTTTGTAAGGGCATGTTGAACATTCATAATAGTCTCCTTTCACATGTCTATTTGCTATTCGGGGATTTAAATGAGTTACTCATGAGTATCTCAATGTGGATAAATATCGATCCGACTATATTCCCTCCTCATTCTTGTTAGATTCCGTTATTTTGTTTTATTCCAAAAATGAACCTTAGGTCATAGCAGAACTATTCAAACACCATCAATAGGATCTAGCGTTAATGATTCTAAAGGAGAAAAAATCTCAACAATTTTTTATTGAGTAGAGTATACATTGTGAAAATAATATAACAAACAAAATTTTAAGATGTAAAGTATAATGTGTTTAATGGATAATGTAAACCCCATTCCAACGGGATACGACAGAATAATCCCCCATATTTTTGTGAATGATTCCGCAGTTGCCATCGAATTTTATACTAAAGTATTTGGCGCAGTTGAAGAGTACCGTCACTCGATTCCAGGAAATAAGAATAAAGGTCTTAGAGAAAAAATTGTTCATGCTGTAATAAACATAGGAAAATCAAAAATCATGCTGGCCGATGAATTTCCAGAAATGTGTGATGGACATGTCAAGGCCGGTGAGAAAATAGGGGCACCTAGCACTATAGGAGGAAACTCGGTATTTCTTAACATGTATTTTGAGAATGTTGATGATGTATTTGAAAGAGCTAAAATGGAGGGAGCAACTGTGATTATGCCTTTAATGGACGCATTCTGGGGAGATAGATATGGTCAATTTAAAGATCCATTTGGACACGTTTGGGAAGTTGCCACTCACAAGAAAGACATGACAAACGAAGAATTAGAAATTGCTGCAAAAGAATTCTTTGAAAAAATGGGGAACACGAGCTGAGGAACTTACGTCTTACCTCAGATATAATAACTACGATAGCAATAATCCGTCCATCCATCCATCAGAATCAAACAGTTGATAATTTCAAACCAGACCTCTTTCTTCTCACAAGATTTGGACAAACATAATACTACACGAAGGAAATGCTTGGGACATACATTGAGAGGACATCCCCGCCCTCAAAAAGATATAACAATAATTTACGCAAGCACAATGGAGACGTAAATAATGAATTGTTAGTATGGAAAAAGTTAAAAAAAGGATTTAGATCTTTAAGCTTTTTTCTGATCTAATAATTATGCGGATGCAGTAGTAACTGCAAGCTGACTATCAAAAAAGAGAGCCGACGAAGAAGATAAACATTCTCTCTCAGCACCATCACCACTTTCTACTGCGTTGACTTGCTGAATTGTAGACGAAACACTGATTGCTCCAGGCGTTATTGCAGCTAGTGCGAACAATGTCACAACCGCCAGAAGACCAAACGCCAAAATTTTTGGACTACTCATTATATAAATAAAATCTATGCCAATATTTAAAATTGATGGCAACT
Source organism: uncultured Nitrososphaeraceae archaeon (assembly GCA_963759575.1). Lineage (GTDB taxonomy): Archaea > Thermoproteota > Nitrososphaeria > Nitrososphaerales > Nitrososphaeraceae > Nitrosocosmicus. Next base: position 1,108,885 of record CAVWZU010000002.1, read on the forward strand.
AACAAGGGATCTTTTTCGTCGATAACGGCATAAAACATCCAAAAAATGAAATTTTATGCTTATGTATGTAGACCCAAAGGATATTGTTACTAGTTCAAATCCATATCAGAAATTATCGTTATTTTGGTTAAGGTCAAAGGTAAATGTTTGTTCCTAATAATAGATAAATTAAATAAATTAACCAAACTAGTGTTCTTTTATAAAGTCTGAAATCAATCGTATCGACGTGTTTTCATTATACGTGACTGCTATAGAATTCCATATGATTATTCTCTGATAAATGATATGAGACATTATGATTCACTTTGAGTTTCCTCACCTAAACAATATTGTTATAAATTATGACATAAAAATATACAATCCAGTTTATTCTTACTGTCTCAATTTGGAAATGAAATCAGACAGTCTAAAGGGCATGGTTAGAATATCCTCCTCATCAATCATCGCTGACTTTAAGACATTCTGAGGTAAGTGTTCCATCGGAGTTGTTGTAATCATAATTATTCGTTGAGTAGGGTTAATATCGTGTATCATTTTTGCTAGGTCAAGACCACCTAAACCCTTTAGATGAGTATCCAAAACTACCACGTCGTACGGTCTTCCCTTGTTTTCTTTCTCAAGAAAAACTTTAAGGGCCGCCTGGCCATCAGCAACGGTAGCCGACCTTACTCCCAGAGTTTCTAGAAATGCCTTAAACAGGGATAGTATATCAGGTTCGGGTTCTGCTATTAAGATTTGGTCGGATTCTGATTCTTTTGATAATGATACAGTGGACTTACTATATTCAAATTTGTTTGATGTTCTTTTGTAATCATCTGATAAAGGGGAATCTGTAACCATTGTAGCTGAACTAGAGGTTTTTTCTTCAAACCCAACAAAACCATCGTAGTCTTTGTATGGTTTTTCCACAGGTTCTTCAAATGGGTGATCCCATTGTATTTCATACTCTACAAAGTTCACAACCATTTCATTCACCTTATTCTATAGATATATAATCAGCATAGCTTAAATACATGGCTTGAAGCCAAATTATCAAATTTATTCTAGTAACATACTGCTAAAGATTGTGATCGCTTTTATGATATATTTAATCCCCATCCCAAATATATAGAATGACAAAAGTTTACTCCAACTTAATGGCCTTGTAATCAAAACAATTATGATTTGATTTAAGACGGTATCCATACAAGCGACCATAGTTCAAATACATTATGAATTTAATTTCATTTTTATTCTACACAAACAAACCAACATTGTTGCTCCAAACCTCAACTTTCATGATAAAATTGATCGATGTATATGATTGAATCAACATACTAATACTTTTCCCATTCTAGACAGATAATTCCCAGTTGGATGAAGAAATATCCGTAGAATAAGATAAATAATTAAGTGTAGACCGCCATAATACATTAGATCTGTGAATAAAGATTTAGAAATAACAAAAAGTATAATGACTCATATACATCTGATATTGGGAAACGAGCCTGAGAAAAATCATACTTTTAATTCCATACAGGAGTTATATGATAAAATAGATGCAAGACTCGAACCCTATGGTACCACCGAAGAAGTCAGTTATCATAGAAAGGAACTACTATCCACATTTGACAAAAACGTTGAATGGATGAAAGTTAGAAAAATAATCATTTCTGATCATGATAAGAAAAGTGGCACTTTAGGCATTAAAATAGATAAAGAAAAGTTGGTAAAATACATTGTAGATCCTGAGATACCTTTGATAGAAACAAATGAAGATGACTAGGGATAAAATATGGCATAATCATTTTCTATTTCAAAATTATGAAATAATTCATCCTTAACACTACAAAATATACTACCTTTTTGCAATAGTCAATAGGTAACCCAATCCTATACGATTGTCAAAGACATATGGATCTATTACTTTCAAGAAATCATCTCTAAGTGAATTGATTTCAATAGAATCATTGCGATTCTTTAATATTTGGATAGTATTGATTAACGGTCCATATTTTGTACTCATCAATTCCCAAAAGTGATTGGGACTAAGAATTGGAAAGAGTGCTGTACCACGTTCAAAATGCACTTTTGTTAAATCATTTAATCGCTTTTCTATTACTTCAGGAACACCCCATAGTATGGGGGAGGGCGGACTGTCAACTGGTCTAGGCAAATATTTACCATTTACTTTAAATATTGACCCAATCGCAAGTTCAGGTGGCCAAGTTGCGAATCCTATCCTACCGCCTTTCTTTGTTACACGAACCATTTCTTTGACAACTAGGTCTGCTTGAGGAGCAAACATGTGTCCAAACGTTGAAACAACAACATCAAAAGATTCGTCCTCAAAGGGTAAATTCTGGGCATCACCTTCCTTCCAGGTTATCCCATCGACCTGGGCAATTTCTGCTTCTTCTACAGCAAGATCTAAAAGTTCAGTCGTGATATCAATTCCAGTTACATTTGCACCCATTCTCCCGGCCGTAATTGCAGTGTTGCCATTTCCGCAAGCGATATCAAGAACTTCCTCTCCAGAGTGAACATTTAGTGTTCTCACCAAGTGAGAGGATATTGAAGGAAGCATTGTAGAGATACTACGATAATCACCAAGTTTCCACACATTCCCAGTTTTTGTATTTTTTACTCCTCCTATGCCACTTGCTATGTTGCGGGTTTCATCCGTTTTATCCGATAAATTTAGTTGACTCATAAAGTGATATCACGATATCACTGTATAAATAATTATCTATTAATGATATCTAGATATCACCACTTATATTGGCCTGAAGGCTTCATATAGGTATATGGCTCGTAACATGATAATCCGAGGTTTCGACGACGAGATCCACTCTCAACTAGGTGATCAATCAAAAAAGAAGGGAGTGTCTATAAATTCAATTGTGAAGGACGCCGTAGATCAATGGCTAAAAAAACAAGACGAAATCCCAAAACGGCACCATCTACTACTATATGATAATGTAGAGTCCGTTATTCGAATGATAAAGTCATTAGATAAATTGGCCAAGGAAGGTGAATGGTTTAGATGTTTCGTCCGTTCATCTAATTCTTCTATTACCGAGATACTAGAAAAACTAGACTGGTTTGACGGGACAATAACACCATACAAATCATCTCAAAAAGATCCCCTGAAACATCTTAATGACATATTACAAAACATTTCTCAGAATTCCCATAATAAAGAAATATGTTTGCTTGATTTTCTCATCAATGACATTGCAGATTCATCAGTCAAGGAAGCATGTTATCTCGAAAGAGAATATGACAAGAACAGATTAGAGGGCCTGGTATTTTGTGCGTATGAATTGAATAATCTATTTAAAGCTTCTACAACAGAAACGATAGAAATGTTCGAGTTACATGATCAGGTATTTATCCTCAATAATGATCAGATTTACAAATTGCATCTGACCAAAGAAAATATGCATAAACTTTTCTTGAGCTAGTAAAATGTACTTGTATGAATAAGAATTAATAAAGATAATTATTGACAAGTGGACATAAAAGAACAAGAAGACAGTGCAGAAATTAATTATGAAATAATAAATATATATACACTATTAAAAAAATATCATATCAGTTCAAGTATTTTATATTCACTTTTTTAGATGTAATCAACCATAGTTGCTGGTCTGTTGAAGACAAATACCAAGATAAAATTCAATATTTTTTAATGGATAGGAAAAAAAATTAGTTGTTTGATTGGCCTAATGCCAAATCGCCTAATTGTTCTTGCAATTGTAGGTTTACATTGTTACATGATGCTAAGGTGAATTCTCCAGATACACATTGTGCATTTTGTTCGCTTGCTTGACCTTGTTCGATTCCCTGTTCTGCTTCATTATGCTTACCTGTTGCAAATGCCATGTTATCACCAAATGCTACGACTGAACCAACGAGAGCTGCTGCAATAAACATTATTGCAAATACGCCAATCTTACTAGTTTTTGTTATGTTACTCATTATAATCATAATGTATAGATGAAATTTATTATATCATAGTTTGGATACACATTCCTGTCATATTTCTATAAAATACTTAACCAGTAAAATATTCTGATATATGATTTTGTGAAAATATTCAGATGACTATATAACGAACATGTCTATTAGCCACACCACACCCTATCTAAGAAAAAGTAAAATATAGAACTCCAATTCTTATTTGACCGCTTATGCTAGTTTTATAAATTATGATAACAATATAACATTATATAATGGAATTAACGAAAGTCGAGAGAGAAAATAAGGTATATGTAAATGATAAAGCAATTGTCCTGGATAAGAATACCATTACCGCATCAGAATTGTTAGAATTAGCTGGCTTTTCATCTCTTGCCTACAATATCTACCTGGTTTTAGATAGGAAGAGGAAGAAGAGCAAATTGTTGGGCGAAAACAAGAAAATAAAGATTGAGACAGGATTGCGCTTTGATGCAACCTTAAAACAGAATTAGATATGACAATCTAATAAGATTAGAGCATATGCTTTAGTTCCAGTATTTTTTCTTTACTTTACTTTTCTTTTCTTTCCAACTTTCACAAGAAAAGATATGGTTATTATGCTTTTGTTGCTATTGTTAGCAAATAGCCTAATCGCACCATATTATCATGTATGTATGGTTCTATGGTTTTAAGAGTCTTGTCTGATCGATTCTATTTTTTCTTCTTTATTCCCGTTATCAAGCGCCCGGATTAATTGAATCATCGATCCGGATTTTGTTGCCATCTCCTGCCAATAGTGGTTTGGACTAAGAATAGGATATTCAATGGTATCTCTTTCAAAAAATATATCCTTAACGTCGTGCAATAATTCCTGAACGATGCTTGGGATTCCCCACTGTCCAGGAGACAGAGGAGTTGCCGACGGCGGCAGCGATGATTGATTGTTTTGAGCAGCGGGTACATACTTTGAGATCGTTGCATAAATTCTTCCCCAAGCAAGCTCTGGTGGCCATGTAGCAAATCCGATACGTCCATCTTTCTTCAGAACTCTTTGCATCTCGTTTGCTGTTGCCTTCTGGTTTGAGGCAAACATGTGACCAAATGTTGATAATACTATATCAAATGATTCATTTTCAAATGGAAGGCTTTCAACGTTACCCTCTCTCCAGTCTATCCCCCCGACTTTTGAAACGGACTCCTCCTCTTTTGCTTGTGCTAAAAGTTCAGGTGTAATGTCTATTCCCGTCACCTTTGCACCGGTTCTGCGTGCAGTTATTGCAGTGTTACCAAATCCGCATGCTACATCTAAAACAGAATCTACAGGTTTAACATTAACAAGTCTTACTAGCTTAGCAGAGACTGGAGAAATCACTTTGCCAATACTTCTATAATCACCCAAGGCCCACCTTTCTCTGATGCTCTGGTTTGAATTATTCAACCTAAAACTATACCTCAGTTTAGTCTGATAAACTTTAATATTGTATTTAAGACGATGATATATAGTAAGAGAATCTATACCATATATTCTTGAATTAATTTCCCATGGCTATCTACAATTACATCATGATTATGAATGATTCTTGAAAGAAATGCATTAAATGGATAATGATTTAGTAATGACTTTGGATATGGGCAAACAAATGAACCATCAAAAGGTTTTTGGTGCCACCAGTTCTCCAGATTGATGCATTCCTCAAAATGCTTATTCTTTAGCAGCAGGGTAGCACAATCTGCAGTTAGACGTACGTGTTTATCTTTTCTGTTCTTGTCTTTATGGACATTAAAAATCATTTCTTCCTTTAATTTATTAAAAGATTCCAAATTTCCTACCATCGCATTAACATAATAAGGTACCAAGTCAACTACAATCAGATTCCCATTTTTGAGGTTTTCTTGATAATTTGTAATCTGTGATGAAAAGTTTTCTAAATAGCCTTCGTTTGCTAAACTAACAGAGGCATGAATACATATCTGACCTCTCTTTAAGCCTTCATTAATATAAGCCGAAATCGCCTTATCTAAATCATCTTGCTCATCATACAAAAGAATAAGATGCATATTAGTACTAGGAGTAATCAATGCATCATAGTTCATTTCATTTATCAATGTATGATTCTTTACTAATGTTCTAAATGCTTCGGGACTTATCTCTTGCATTAATCCTATTTCATAAGCATACAAGGTAGATGTTGGACTGGATGCATCTTTTTGTGTTGACTCGTAATTGAGTAACGCTTCATAATGTTTCTTCTGAAAAAAAGGTTTCATATCATAAAAAGCTCGAAATCTTCTTTTGCCTTTGATTGGTAAAATAAAGTTACTACTCTTACTATTATATTCATTATTAATTTTGGTATCTTTGTGAATCGGAGAAAGCCTTCTGCTCACTGTCATTCCAGCGGAGGAGGACAGCTTACCCTTTTCTAACATGTTGCCAGAAAAATACCACTGGGTACTCGACAAGATAGTAATTATTCCATCATTTACTAATGTAGAGATATCGAATCGATAATGACAAATGTTTTTTAACCTTTCTATCACTTCTTCTTTAGAAAGATCATCTGTTACAAACAAAATAGATTCATCATTTTCCAACCCCTCAATCAAAAATTGAAAACCAGCATCTAACTTCTCTTGACTATTAGAATAAATGGAAAATGTATGTGATACACCATCGCTCTTTTTGGGTTTATATACATTAATTGTCAAGACTTTACACTATTCTATTGTACATAGGAAGTATATGTGCATTCTTAAGATTAAATAAAATTAGGTTCAAAATTGTAGGGAAACCGTAAAGTGAGCAAGCTCACCTTTTAAGTAAGATTACTTTTCAACACCTGATTTATCATATGCCTTCGCCAGAGCTTGACTATTCAATAGATCTCCTTGATTTAGATTTTGACTGGGATTTCCAATAGCTGAAGGTAGATCAGCAACCTGTGTTTGATTAGTTATTATGCTACCCACAGGAACAAGTGTATTATCAGGTATTTCAACTCCCATCACAATGCTGCCAAGTCTTATGACAACATTATTACCTATTTTTGAATCAAGTACTGCACTTTTTACTCCTACTATGGTATTATTTCCAATCCAAACAGGTCCGTGGACTATTGAATCATGTGCTAGACTCACATTGCCACTGATGTAAATAGTATACCCCTGATCAAACCTCGTATCATTTCCCAGCAATCGTTCTCCATTCTGAGAGAACCTTTTGTTATCATTATTTACGCCATCTTTAACAGCATCAATAGCATGCAGTATGACTCCATCTTGCATGTTAGAATAATCTCCGATATGAATTGGAACACCTTCATCTGCTCTGCAAACAGCTGTAGGAGCCATTAGTACATCTTTCCCTATAAAGCAATCACCTATGACAACTGCAAAAGGATGTATAAAAGCTGAATCATCTATTTTAGGAGAGGTAACATTTGTAACTACAAATGTTTTTACATTAGGCATTATGTTAGGCCATTGTTTTGATGCTTGCGTCTCATTTGTTTCTGTACCTATTGCCAGCTGGTCTTGATGACCAACAAAGGCAATTATCCCCATTACTATCAACAAGGTCACGATTGTTACTCTTGTAGAAATATCCTTGTTTGTATTATTTCTCATTAGATCAATGGTATATTTGAAATATATAAACAAATGAGATTTGATTGATTTCATAAGACCTTTTCTGTTTTTAGAATTATTCGCCTCTCCCCCCCTCGTTTCATTCTTAAAAATTAGATCCTTAAAAAATAAGACTGGTCTTTTTTATTTATGTGTCATAATCAAAGTAGAAATTTCAACGTAAAGAATTATGTACAGGATTTATATCAAAATTATCAAACAGTCAAAAATCAGGATTAGTTTATCAATCGTATGCTATTTGCGATCTAGTTATCTATGATATTCACAGCGATAAATTAATGGTCTCAATCAATACTACCTTTTATTCAAAATCGATATTAGAATCATTGTATCCAAAAACTTATGAAATACAAGAAGGATTTATCGTATTATACATCTTGATCACTTCCGTTTTTGTGATTTCGATGGAGTTAAGTCTAGTTGAACAGATTTTTGCCCAGAATGAAGATAACAATGTGATTGGACAAGAAGGGGAAGGAAATGACGCATCTAAGTGAAGAAGGTTTCCAAGAAACAGATCAAAATAGTCAATGTGTTTCCGGAGACAGTAATTTCTTTAGTTGTAATAATGGGGGTTCAAACAATATCGGTAAAAATGAACAAGGTATACCGGGGATAGAACTCCCTGTAACTATCAGTAATGAGAATATTTATGTGCGGGATGGGAATCGAGCTACTGCTACTGGTCCAGACACAGCCCTCTCAACCGTAGCGTGTGATGTCGGAGATGCTTTGATAAGTGGAACCTCTACTATGAACTCTCGAATGGATCAACATTGGCATCTTTAAATCATTTTCTAAGACACCTTGGTTTTTCTTGGAATGTTCAAGGTACAGCTCAGGATAACGGAGAGATCACCGTTACTACAAAGATTTTATGCTATAATAATCCATCCCCATAATCTTTTCTTTTTTAGTAAAATTTTTTTTGTTGGTTTCATCATAAAAGTTATCTAAATAAAAATTCTTGAAATATGAAAAATTAATCTTCTAATACCCAAGATAAAGTCTGTTATCAATGAGATACAGAAATTTATTTATAGATCTAGAATGTTCTATTTGCATTCGCAAGTTAAAACTTCACTCTACGTGTTTAAAATCATTTCAAAACATCGTCACTATTTGATGGACATGTAAATGATTACTCTGACAACACCATAAATAGCACATAAAAGACCAAATTTGGATCTCTTTTTTTGAAATAGTTCATTTTTCATCGCAATGGTAGATTTTAATACATAGAGATCCAGTAAATTAACCATTTATAATTTAATTAATGATATTTAGTTTGATTTTTCGAATACTTCGTAATTCTTGTATAAAACGGCTTCAACGAAATTCTCGGAAATGAAAATACTTATTTACCTAGGGCTTGGAGTACCCTTGATGAACAATATTAAAAATTTAAGCATCTTTATTGTAGCATTCTCTGTAATGATGATAGGTGCATCAGCAGCATCCACTTTCGGTTCAATTAGTCCAGTATTTGCTAGCACAGAACAATCCGACGATGATTCTAACAATGATCAATCTAACAATGATCAATCTAACAATGATCAATCTAACAATGATCAATCTAACAATGATCAATCTAACAATGATCAATCTAGTTCAAGTCAAACAGTTAATGAACAACCAACTTTAGAAACTGTAGATACTCATTTGGAAAATTGTATTCAACAAATAGAAAATGATAACACCGATGAAGCCTTAAATGATTGTCAAAATGCTGACAATGAGTTAGATAGATTAATAGCTAATGCAACTGGATGATGATATAAAAGGTTCGAACTATAACAAATTCGTCGTAACTCGATGAATCAACTCCAACATATTCTTTTTATATTTTTTTATTACCAATTCAAGTTTATGCTTATTAAAATTCATAGAATGACTGCATTTCTACTATAACAGACAGTCTCAGTAAATCAGACACAATTCTAGATAAAAGTATGTTATTGTAACGATATTTAGATCTCACTCATATTAAGATGGACCCTTGCTTTGTATTGTTTCAAACGACATCCTCGATTTATTGAGTGGGCTTACTTTCTTGTAAAATACCGATTTGCTGCCGGCTTGTCTATTTGAGTAGACATTTTACCGTTATCAGAAAATGTTTATTTCAAGACATTGAGATTTAACAACCATGTGTACAAGAAAAACATCCTATGTATGGCTGGGGTTGCTTGGATTTACAGTTGTAATTCTAATTTTTTCTACTATTTCCATAAATTTATCAAATGCAACAACAAATGGAATTGAGAACACTAAAAACGATGACGAGTATCAAATTCAGCGAGTATTCATTGCAAAACTAACAGGGAGCCAAGAGACACCATTTGTAAATACCGAGGCAAGTGGCACTGCATTATTTAAACCAAGTACGTTAAAAAACGGCACTCTCGAATATGAATTGGTTTTAAATGATATAGGAGACATTACAGGCATTCATATCAAATATAATGATACTATTCCACTAAAAGATATTTATAGTAATTCAATAATTCCTGATATCTGTTGTCTATCATTAGAATCATCTGAACCTAAAAACTATTATTTGAATGGAATAATAGAAGACGATATCAAGATAACACCATTAGATTTGATCAAAAATGGCATTTCGTTGCAAGGGAACGATAATGACTCTAGGGCTCCTTTTGATAACAATCCCTCAATTATCAAAGCCTTGATTTCTAACAAAATATCGAATAACTTGACAGGTTTATTTAAATCTGGACTAATTTTCATAAATGTAGAGACAAAGTCTTATCCTCTAGGAGAGATTCGAGGACAAATAACCGACAAAGTAGAGGTTTTAAAATGAATCTTGGTGAATTTTCTTAACAATAATTATGTGTAGAAATTTAATATGATTGCATAGTAATTATTAGCTTCAATTAACCCTGATTTTCTGTATTTCTATAGATCCTTTTGTATTCCACTCAATCAAAGATTGAAACGACTTTGAGATAGGTGCAATGACAAAAAATGCATAAATTAACATCAATTGTGATTTTAATAGTGCAGAGACATGATGTGTGAAATGAAATTCACATTATGTTAGACAAGTAAACGGTCAGAATTCACATAAGACATATCCAGAATTCCCTAATTAAGGACCAATCTTAAATCAATTTCGGGTAACATAATTTGATTCCCAAAATACTGATAGCTGAAACAAGAAATCATTTTCTATTTTAGTGTAAGAAGTTAAGACTCGATCTAGAATAAGTATAAATAGAAAGATGTTCAAAATACAGTCGATCAGTCATAACCCTTAGTAATGTTAAGAACAGTAAAACAGAAATTTTACATGGGAAAGAGCCAATAATGGAAAAAATTAATGCATTCATTCAAAGTACCCAGACAAAGATGGATTTAACTTTTGATTACCAAGGCCCATCAATATTAATCTCAACCCCTTCATATCGTGATAGTTTTAAAGATATCTTAAAGACAGGTTGTAAAATTAGAGGATTAACTGAGGTTACACCCGAAAATGTTGAATTCTGCAAAGAAATGATTAATTTGGTGACCGAATTGCGTCATCTTGACGGCCTCAAAGGAGGTTTAGCAATCAATGAAACTGAGTACATGGCAGCAACACTCATCGAAAATATGCAACCATTAACTGAGGTCTATTGGAGTAATGCAGTCAATGTTATTGAACAAGGTCAATATATCTTTGACACGTTATGGAGAAATGCCATCCCGGCAGGTAAGAAAATTAAGGAAATCGAGGAAGGCATAATTCCTGAAGTCATAGAATCTATTAACGACTCAATGGAACTGCAGACCAAAGTAGTTGAACTTTTAAGGATTGCCAGAGAAGAGATATTGGTTATTTTTTCCACATCAAATGCTTTTCATAGACAAGAACGCATCGGATCTATACAAACTCTAAAAGAAATAGGAGAGACCAGACCCGAAGTAAAAATAAAAGTCTTGACACCTAAGGATCAGAGAATAGAAGAAATATGTAAAGACCTGGCCCACAATCCAAATTTTCATTTTAGGTTTATGGATCCAATATCTCAAGTATCAATTTTGGTAATTGATAAAAGATTTTCGATAGTGGCAGAGCTGAGGGATGATGCCAAGCATACAATTTCAGAAGCAATAGGACTGACCACTTATTCTAACAGTGTCCCCACTGTATTGACATATACCGCAATATTTGATACGATCTGGAAACAAATAGAGTTGTATGAACAATTAAAAGTCCATGACAGGATGCAATAGGAATTCATTAATGCAGTTGCACATGACCTTAGGACCCCAATTACCCCTATCATTGGCTTGACAACAATCGTCAAGGACAAATTAAAAGATGAGAATCAAATAAGACTACTTGATGTCGTTATAGATAATGGTAAAAAACTACATTCCTTGAGTGAAAATATCTTGGCTCTAACAAAGATGGAGGGCAATTTGTTTAATATTTCAAAAGAGACATTTGATCTTAATCTTGTAATTTTGGACATTATCAAAGACTGCACGAGTAAGTTAGAGAAATTGCCAAAATTCAATAGTCATTTCAAGAAAAAAATAGATTTTCAATTGAAAGGTTTTGATAAGAAGAACATGGTAAACGCCGACAGGCAGCTAATTTCCCAAGTAGTTTTCAATTTAATAGACAATGCCATAAATTTCATTATAAATGAAGGTTCGATATTCATATCGGTAGAGCAGAAAACAGATGAGAAGGGTAAAGATATTGCTGTGGTATGTATAAAAGACAACGGGGAAGGCATACATCCAGACATAAACTCAAGACTATTTACCAAGTTTGCCTCCAAATCATCGCATGGGGTAGGATTAGGATTATACATTTCTAAAGAAATTATTCAAAGGCATGAGGGTATTATTTGGGGTAAAAATAATCAAGATGACAAAGGGGCCACATTCTCATTCAAAATACCAGCAACATAATAATCCCATTAGACAAACGATAAGACCCTATACTTACACAGAGATGCCCAGAATGAAATTTCGGTACCAGAAAAATATCTACAAGTTTTAAGTGCAGGATTTGTTCCTATTTATTACAGGCCCCTACTGTGCGCACAACCAACATCAAATAATAACAGCAACATGCTGAATTGGAATAATCTGGTTGTCATTTGTACCTGGTCTAAAATTCACCTTATTCCAATAGCATAATAAATTATTTATTTATAGCACCTATCTGATACATCAAACCTAAGAAATCTGCCTGATTCCATCTTTTAATACATTTATTGTCGTCATTCTATTGTAATAATTTAATCCTATCAAACTTTACATCTTTATTGGTAGCATGGTTCCCCATCAATGTTCCCCTATGGTTTCCAGTAACGGAAAATCGACATACTATTTTGTTATTTTCCTTAACAATATCCAGAATTGATATTTGCGATCCAGTAAATCCAGGGCTCGCTAAAATCATTAGATCTCACAAAAATATATTATGTAAAGAAATTTGAAGTATGAGATTTGAGATCGACTGGATTTGACCTGTTAATATTTATCATTTAGAGGAGCATTGATCAGGAGAGGACAGAATTCTAATCTAATCTATTCTAGAATACAATATGCGATAACTACATTTACTAAAATAATAAACACATTATATTAGTTGCCTATATAGTTCAAGAATTTGTTCGCTACATGCATTCATTTAAAACCATATCTATTTTCTCTTTTATTTGAAAAAGGTTTTTTTTATTGACGGTAATACTATGAGATTCGATCAAGTTTTCACCCTCATAAACTTTACAAACTATTGAATACTGATTCTCATACCTGTCGTCTCCTTTGTGTTGTTTATTAAGATCATTAACTTCGATAATCCGACGGATTTTATTTTTGTCTCCTGTTGTATTTTCTGGGGAGAATACCAATGATATCAAAATATGACAAAACTTCATTTATTTGTATCCGCATAATGATCTCTACGATCATTATCAGAATAAACCAATTTTGCTCAATTTTATGTCCTATTTAATCATCTATTTATCTAATCCAAAGATGCAAAATATGGGATTTGAACCCGATCCTTCCTGCAGATATTTGTTATCACGTTAAGTATTGTTTTAAGGTGGTGTAAATTCTTGATTGGTCAGGTCTGATTCTGAGTATTAAATAAAAAGATCTGAAACCATGTAGGTGTATCCAATTGGCCTAGAACCATCTAGATCTAGAACCATCTAGATTGTTGATTATAGTAAGAAAAAAAAGATGGAATAAATTATTTACTTGCAGTGACCTTTTGTCCAGCCCACACTATATCCTTTAGCATAATCCCCTGATCCCGGAGAATATCCCCAACAGTGGTCATGATCCCACCATCCTTGTTGGCATCCTTTTATCCAATTCTGAGACTTTCCAGAGTACTCTGTACAATAATGTGGTGAGCTTTTGCATTCTCCTTTATTCCATCCAACTTTATATCCCTTGGCTACCTCACCAGTTCCCGGGTTGTAACTTTTGCAATGGTCATGATCATACCAACCTTGTTTACATCCTGCTATCCATGCGTTTGACTTTCCTATTTCATCTGCACAATAATGTGTAGCAGCATCTACGGATTTATTGAAGACCAATGATGGGGCTACGGCGATTGATATTGCAACAAGTGCTATTGCGAGTATCTTTATATTAGTATCCATTAAATGGTTCATATAATTTGGACATATAAAAGCATTTTAAGTCCTGTTGAATCAATAATGCTATTCTGATGTTACCCCAATTCTTAAAGATGTTATAGATATGATAGGGATATTGGAATCCCAAGGTTATGAATGTCATTTAGATTATCATATATCGTTGGGATCCAACCTTGGGTAAAAATAGAAAAAGTCCAATTAACAAGGAAAATTTCGGTATTGATTTTTCCTCGGATCAACAAGGACGAATCGATTTATTTGAACCCGATTCTTTTTTCTTTCATACCAATTAAACAATGAATATTGCCTTAAATATTTCACGAAGGCTAACGCCTTAATTTTGGAATTAATTGACAATTACTAAATAGGTCACCTGCTGGAGGTAAAATACAACCTACAAGACAAATTTTGGTAGCATTCTAACTCCCATATCAATAGCAATTATCTCAAAATTTCTTATTTTAATTATCTAAAAATGTAGTGCGGGATGTGAACCCTTTAATTTCATAATTTCCTTATCTTGTCAATTAGATCAAGAGAATTGGACCCAACGTCAGTTGTGATATAGAGCAAGTGACTCTCGTCAAATGGCATGGTTATGCGCTTAATTTTTTCGTACTCCGCTAAAACATATTTTCCTTTTCCTATCTTTGAAGCCAATTTACTTCTTGTTTTCCATGCATTAATCGCCAATTGCAAGGATTCCTGACTTTCTTCTTTTGATAATAAATTTGTAGTTCCTGGATTATGCTCCGAATACAGGATCTTTTCATCTTTAGTATCAAATATTGTTACAAACCTTACTGCAGAATCCATACCCAATATCCTTTTTCCTAGTTCATCGTATTCCAATATTACAACCTTGTATCATACTTTTTTATAAATATTCCCTAAACGATATATATTTTTAATTAATATTGCATAGTATTAGTATTTTTTGGAAATTTCACAAAAATATTTGCAAAAATACCAACATGATCAACAATGCGTTATTACTTTATTTTTTATTTCGAATCAATCACACTTTATTGATCATAGTAATATCAAAATTTCCACACTAAATCCCACATAATAAGGATAAAACAAGTCATTTCCTGACAGGGTGCAAAGTGCGGAGCACGGATGTAAGCATGGTCCCTTTACACTCTTGACGAAGAATAATCGACCAGCGCGTCGTATTTAAATAATCATGATATGTATTACCAATAAGTAGTAAGTAGAAGGTAGATGAATACAGACTAATAGAATTGTTTGAGATAAATCGGGTAAGACCGAAACTATTCCTAGGATTTTCATCTTTTACGGTCACTCAATAACAAAGTAAAGAAAATGAATTTGAAGACGATCTCCCACCTCGCATTTCAAGTCTTCTTTTATGAGTGCCAATGATTGAGACATTATAAAGAATAAGTTACTATCAAAAGCGTCTAAAAGTATGAAACATCTAGTTATCCTTATTTATACGCGGCAAACAAGATGAACAGAATAAAGTAAAAAGTATATACGAAACTAATTTGTTAATGCTATGCATGGCAAAAATGATCACTTGCCCATGTGGTTGGACACTTATATCTCCCCAAGGAAATGAAGATATAAAAAAGCACATACAAATACATGCTAAGGATCATCATCCTGGCTTAACCGAGACAGAGGATGAAGTTGAAAAGATGATCAAAACAGTTTGATGTTTAGTCAATGTCAGTGATGGACCGTGACATTATTATGACATCAACGGGCATTAGTATGCTGCGAAATTTATCTAGGTTTTGACTCGGTCAGGATTTTCTGATCTATCAAGTCGTCCATCCAATTTTGCCTTTTCGGTTCGACAATTTCTTTGAACATAAAAAGAGAGCACGATCTGACACCTTCAAATTTCAATACGTTTACATAGGCTTCCTCGGGCTCTGCAAGAGTAAAAGCAAAAAGATTGGCTAGCACGATCTTTTCTGCGGTGGTTCGTATAGACCATAGTTTATCTGCATAAATTTCCCTTAAATGCTTGATAATTTTGTATCGGCTTGTCGTATCAACTGACAACTCCAGTTCATAAAATATTAAACCTTGTTGATTCTGGCTATTTATAATTGCACGTACCATTAACATATCTGAATCCAAGAGTTTTGTAACCCTATACCGAGCCATCCTCGGAGTAATTGATAATGAGTCAGAGATCTCGTTGATGCCAGATAGTGCATTATACCGAAGTTTTTGAATAAGTTTCCAATCTAATGTATCCGGAATTAATAGGGGTTTTTTTATGGCACAACTTCCAAGTCTCCACTTAAACAATTCAAATCTATTGGCTATTTCAGTTGCTACTTTATCTATCTCCTCAGAGGAACCGCCTGTGATACTAATACACACTATATTCCCTAAATAGTCAACTATATCAACAATAAATGGAAGTCCAAGGGCATATTTTATGACTCCGTGTTTGGTGGCAATATTTAACGCTTCGAATCGATAGGTGTTAATGCTTTTGAATTTAAAGAAGCTCAACCGAGGCATGGCCTGATAGTACTTTATAAATCCGTCATTTTCCATTTTCTTTACTCTTGATCGAACTGTTTTCTCATCTATGCCAAGCTTCCTACCAATCTCTGAAGGACTAACCCTCCTATCCGTAAATGAGTCATAATCAATGCCCTTGAATGCTATTTCGCAGAAGATCCATACATCTTTGCCATCCATCGATTTTCTTTGAACTACATGGCTAAAAAATTTAAATAAAGATTGTTATCCACGATTGATACAATAGAGATGGATGTAATGTCCATCATTTCATATGTAAAATACGGGTATCGAGCTCCCGGCATTTATTTATCATTCTTGCAGCATGAATCTATAGTATGATACAAGAAATAATATCAGTAGTAGCCTTTCAAAGGGAAAGGACCACACGCCTAAAATGGCACGTAAGCACAAAAGGTTCTGTTAATTCTATAGGAGAATTGGAAGCAAATGGTAGTAGATAAAATAAAGTTGCAGGAATTTATTGGAAAGATCATAAATGACTGGGGAGCAGCAGAAGGTGCTTTGATCACTTTTGTTGGCGACAAGCTTGGATTGTTTAGAGCGATGGTGGGAGAAGGTGAACTGACACCTGAAGAACTAGCAAAGAAGACGGATACACATCCACGAATGATCCAGGAATGGTTAGCCAGTCAAGCTGCTGGAGGATACATCATTTACAATAGTGCCACCAGGAAATTCTTATTGCCCGAAGAACATGCACTGGCACTGACTGATGAAAACAGTTCTGCATATGTCTCTGGATTTTACCAATCAATAGTAAGCCTTTTCAAAGATGAGGAAAAAATCATAGAAGCATTCAAGACAGGAAAAGGCCTAGGATGGGGGGATCATCATCATTACTTGTTTGAAGGAACTGAAAGATTCTTCAAACCTAATTACGTAGCGAATCTAACACAAAGTTGGATACCAGCCCTTGAGAATGTCGAAATCAAGCTAAAAAATAGGGAGTGTAAAATAGCAGATGTAGGATGTGGTCATGGGGCATCAACAATTATGATGGCAAAAGCTTATCCAAATTCAAGTGTTATAGGATTTGATTCACATAAGCCATCGATTGAATGGGCCAAAAAGCGGGCATCAGAAGAAGGTTTGGTGAACCTTAAATTCGAAGTGGCAAAATCATCAGATTATCCAGGAGATGACTATGATTTAGTAACTTTCTTTGACTGTTTCCATGACATGGGTGATCCAGTAGGTGCAGCCAAACATGTACTTCAAACCTTAAAGAAAAAAACAGGTACATGGATGCTAGTAGAACCATTCGCCAATAATCGGTTAGAAGACAATTTAAATCCCCTTGGAAGGGTGTTTTATTCGGCATCCTCTCTGATTTGCGTGCCAGCATCTTTAAATGAGGATGGACCGGCATTGGGAGCTCAAGCTGGTGAACAGAGAACAATGGATATAATGAAAACAGCGGGATTCTCAAAGGTCCGTTGTGCTACTCAAACTCCATTTAACTTGGTCCTAGAAGCACGTCCATAACTTGTCGATTCCATTCAATCGGGAGGAGGAGAGAGTACTAGGAAAGTAAACCAAGAAGCGGTATTAATAAAGACTATAGAGTAATAACCCTGGATAGATTGATCTTTATTTGTGACCAATCTATGACGAATTGTTTTATTCCGAACCCGCGATCTGTATCTAGAACGACCCTTAGATAGATAACGTTCTAGAGGTAGATTTCAAATCATTAATAGTTTTAAGAAATATGGAGTCTCAAAAGATCGAACCAAAGACAATAAGACAATTAATGAAACTTAAATACCGTGAAATATCATCGTGTATTTTATGAGGGAAATGCAGCTGAGCTTACTACTTACCTTTACTATATTAACCTAATTAACATCAATTCAATGTAATAATAATATTTATTCGAATTCAAAATCGCTAAACAGATGTGTTTTAAAAAACATTTTTTAATTCAAGTCTTAATGAACCTCCCCGGAGTTACAACCCCACTAAGTCTTACACTTGGGGCATACAAAACAATGTAGTTTTGTACTGTAGAGAGATTCTTCCCAATCATATTCGGTGTTGCATTTGTCACAAATCAATTATATTGCCAATTACAAACAATTAACAACAATATGAATCTTTAATGATAATGTGACTGACTAATCAAAGTGTAAAAGTATGAAACAATCATCAAATCTGTAGTCAAGAGATGAAAGTGACAGGAATAACGTAATTAAATATTATTCAAAATCCAAAATTGTCTATGTTGATTCATCATCCTTTTGTTAGGAGTCAATAGAGTGATTATCTTGGTTTTTGGGCTCATCCATTACGCTCAAAGTAGTTTCTTGATGCTAGAGATGAGCGTTAAAATGATAAAGTTCTATGTATTTTGAATGCCAACCAATCGCTTACCACAATAAGGACAAAATATTAAAGGCGCACTGGCAATATTGCCTTCATACATTAGATAGTAGACCCCTTTATGATCCCCCGAATACTTAAAAATCTCTGTATCATGCCTGATACATTCACTTTCATATTCTTCCTTAAATTTATCGCAACAAAATTCTGTGATCATTCTAACTTACGCACTCCACAGAATGGACAAACTTTATTGATATATAAACAAGATTAAGAATCTCTTTTTTTATATAACAGCAAAAAAAATAAACTAGAAACATAAAGATAGTAATCATAGGCTAAAATAAATGCTAATAAGTGCGGGATTTGAACCCGATACAAAGCAAGTACGAATATATTTATTGCAATTTATATTTTGACTGAACCTTTTTAGACGGAGGTATGGGATCACCAACATTACCGTTTGAATTTTCAGTATCATTTCTACAATCAAAGTAATCAGGATGTAAGCCATCAAGCAGAAATGTCCAATTATCCGGACAGGTTTCGATTCCGGTTGCTTCTGTACTATCGACAGTTATTAGGCTCATCATAAAGGCTAATGAGACCGTAAATGCCGTCGAGGTCAATATCGATTTTCTATACTTTTTCGTATTTTTGAGAATTGTTAGTCTCATACAAGTTCTCTGCGCAAATAATTATATTGAAATTGCTAACTGATTGCAACACTCTGATACTCTACAATTTAAGGAAAGGTTATATCAAATAGTGGACACCTATTTACATTGAAATTAATTCAGGCTTTTCCCGACATTCCAAATAAAGTCACAGAGGCGGAGGTTAATAATTTTCTTGAAAGTAAACTCAACTTACAGTTGGCTACAATCGACGAAAAAGGTTATCCTATTATTCAACCAATCTGGTTTCTGTATGACAAAGAATCAACCAAGATTTATGTAGCAACTCAAAAAAAGACCAAGAAGGCCCTTAATATATATAAAAATCCGGATAAAATTTACTTCTCTATTAATGATCTGAACTTTCCGTATAAGGGAGTGAAAGGAAGAGGGGTAGCAAAGATATCTGAAGATATAGATTGGAACATACCAATTGTAGAGAAAATAAATGTAAAATATTTAGGTACTACGAACCATCCTCTTGCCAATATGATTATGGAAAATACTAGAAAAGGAACACAGATTGTAATTGAAATTACACCCAAGTTTTTCTCGGCTTGGGATTTTGGAAAATCTATGTAGGAATCAATTCTATCTCATATACTAAAAGATAGTATACAAAACAATAACCCATAAGAATACATGAAGCCAAATACAGGATTCAGGATCACAGGAGCAGGCATATGATTAGGGCTACGCTCATGAGCACAAAATGAACATTCTAGATTTATTGATGACGACGGGTGTAGATAGAACAGGATACCACAGCAGTCAAGCATTCATAGATATTAGTAAATAAACCAAAAAGGCTGGTTTGATTTGATAGGAGGTCTTTGTAAATATCTCCCCATTATTCAATTTACTAACAATTCAGATATTCAAATGATTTTGTTGTAACTATCATTGATTGAGGAAGTTAGCAGAGAAGGTTATTTTGGGATTGGGGAAGCCATAGGAAATATCTATACATTATTTGTCATTCTATTTTTTTTCACGAAAACAAATGCAAAGTCTAACAGTAGGTTTGGAAACAAAGATCCTAAATGATTTAGATGATAAGATAAAGGGACTAACACGGATTATGGCAAATAATCCTAAATTAATCAAAGTGGTAGGTAAATCAGAATCACATTTTACTCATGATTTGGCATTTAGTTACCACGGACTATGTACATTTGACCTGCTTTTCATATGCGACAACGTGGAGTAGTAAGAGATAACGGATGGTCCGGATGGTCTAGACAAATAATGTCAGCATTTCAACACGGTGATATATACGATATTGGGAAGAATAACATAGAATTAGAAAAATGGTTCGATCCTACTTTTCAAGAATTCAAAAAGGACGAAATAATTCCTACTGTCAGGATGAAGATAATTTCAAATTTTTTTGTTTCTGGTATATCTATAGAAGTGAAAAGTGCGGGATTTGAACTATAGATTGTTGCTTTAGGACTCTAATCGGTTGGGAGGCATGATATATAGACTATTAATATATGTGAAATAATAAATTAAGATCAAATGACCTCAGAAAATATTACATTTGACAATGGTAATAATAATAATGGAAACAGCGTTAGTAGTAGGGTGATAGTAACAACAGCGAAAGTTCAGATGATGAAGATAACGGCGCAACTTAAGGATTAGGCAAGTCACAATCAACCAATCAAAAAAGATTTAGGAATAATCAACGCATCATACGAAATGGCCAGGAGAAAATATATGCCTTTTAAACTTTAGCGTCCTAGGTATTACTCAATTCGTCTCGTCAACCTATCTTCACTTTGCAATACGCTTTTGCTAATAGTTTATATATATTGGTTTTTAATCACACTTCTATGAATAAAATCGTCATATCATTAACTACAATTGCTTTGCTTAGCGTAATCGTTTTGGTTGCACAACTTTCAGAACCAGTATCGGCACAACAAGAATCAGAACAATCCACCCCCTTTGTGGTACAAAACACAACGCAGTCTATACGAGATCCTCTACCGGGTCATGAATCACATCAAGTTGTTATTGCAGCTCCTCTCAGAGATGACGGAAAGATTTATTCTGGAATAGCTTCATTTACGTCTAGTCAACCGGTTGAAGTCGTTATGTTGCATATGTATAAATCAGGAGCAAATTCAACCGAAACAGGCGAACCATTGAATGCATCAGTTGATGATGGCAAATTTGCAGCATCAGTGATGAAACAATTTACTGAATCCCCATTTAACGCAGGCTCATTTGTATTTGCTGGTAACGCTTTAGCATTCCACAATTTAGAAGGAAAACCCTTTGTCATAACATACACAATAGATGGAGATATCAGTTCCTTAACGCAATAAAGACAACAGATATCTCAAATAAATCGTAAAAATGTAGGACGGGGAGTTGAATCTTGATTACATTCAGGCCATTTAGAAAATTGGAATCAGTGAAAGGAAAATATGGAACAATATCTTATTTTCACATACTTTAAAGCGAAATGGACAAAACATTTGATATTTCAAAAGGATATGGTATGAATATCTTTATTTGAACATGCGATCCCTTCGCTTTTGCATAGTATGATGAATACCTGCACTTCGCGCGCGGGTATTCAAGATTAGAACTGATACTAAGCAGCGCTTGATTCACAACTATATTCACTGGCCAAAATATTGTAAGGATACCTCACAATAAAAATAAAATAAATACTCCATAGTAGGAGAATAATATTTAATCTTGACTTAAATTATTAACTATAATCGATTTTGCCATAGTATTTCAATATTTATAACAATTGCTATTACTTTGCAATAAACATAAATAACGTAATTAGTAAGAATATCTATGAAGAATCAAATCATTATTTCTATTTCTATGCTCCTAATATTGATGATATCGCCACTAACTATGGCTTTTGCATCCACATCATCATCCGATGACGACTTTTTAAACATAAGAGAGGCCACCATAGACGCAAACTCTGAAGAAATGAATGCATTTCTTGAGACTCATGGTCACATCCCAACGAATGGTGACGGAGGTGCCTTCGGATATGGTGTAATTACTAGCGAAGGATTAGACGCTGTAGTAGTTAGCACAACTCATGCAGGTGTTCAAGATAGCGAAGAGCAAACAGATGCTAATGACCCAGTATGGCATAATCATTTTGTTACATTGGGGCAAGATTCTGATAACTGTGGAAATGATTTAAAGGTAGAAGCCATAACATTTCAATCCCCAGGACAAGTAGACACCAATGATAACAATGCTGATTTGACAGAGATTCCAGCATCATTCTCCGGTACTGATGCTTTGAGTGGAGATGATTTAGCAATAAATCCTGGAACTGATGTTGATGATGTCGTTTCCTTCAAACTTTCGCCTCAATTTAACGGTAATGATGAGTTAGAAGCTGTATGTGTAACAGATATTCAATCTGCAGAAAATATAGTATTTGACAATGGTAATAATAATGGAAACACAAATGGCAATAGCAATAACAATAGTGACGGAAGTAACAACAGCGTAAGTTCAAATGATGAAGATAACGGCGCAACCCAAGGGATTGGCCAGTCACAATCAACCAATCAATAAAGCGTTGAAGTTCAATCAAGTGTACATGGGATAACTACATAGATCATTCTATCACCCATCTGTTTTATTTTTTTTTAAATGAAGCACATTCTCATCCATTTATGATTCTCAAGCAATGTACATGTATATCTATTTTTTATCTTATCTAATTGTGTTATAGAATTACTTTCCTTTGAATTATCTGTTCGTTTTCTATGTCTAGTTGATATATTCTACTTTTTTAGATTTTTAAGAAGAATTCCAAATATATACAAAACTAGTTTATATGGTGAATAAAATGAATTTAAATTCAAAGATCCTCATAATGGCTATAGTTATGGGCAGTCTGTTTGTCGGATTGATATCGTATGTGCAAGTTCAATCCTCAAACGCACAATCTACAGGATTACCAGGTTTAGAAAATATCCCAGGATACAACCTATTTGAAGGAATGGTGGGCAGTAGTACTAGCGGTAGTTCAAATGCAGTACCACAAGCTAGTGAAGATTATCTTGATATTGATAAAGCTGTAGTCGCAAAAGCTGCAAATAAAGTACAGGCCGTTTTACAATCACATGGTCACATCCCAACTAATGGTGACGGAGGTGCCTTCGGGTATGGTATATTGACCACTCAAGGGTTGAATGCCATCATGGTAAGTACTACTCACAAAGGTGTGCTAGATAGCGAAGATCAAAGGAATAAGAATGACCCAAGGTGGCACAATCACTATGTATCTCTTGCAGTTAATCCAGTAGGACCATGTGGCACCAATCCAGCAGTAACCTCAATAACATTCCAATCACCAGGCGAGGTTATTGTAAGCAAGGATAGAGCGGTAATGTCTAACCTTCCATCTAAGTTTACAGGAACAAATGCACTGAATGGAAACCCACTTACACTCAACCCTGGAACTAATGTGCAGGATGTAGTTTCGTTTGTACTTGACCCGATATTTGGTACTAACAACCAACTACAAGCTGTATGTGTTACCGACATTCACCCAGCAGATAAAATCATAAAGAATTAATTTCTTTATTTTTTATTAATTTTTATTTGTAAACTAGCTCAGATTGAAGAAGAAATAATACCCATATATTATTTAACGGTATAACTTAAATCATTTAATTATTTTAATAAAATCAATCTATAATCTGTAATTGCAGTAAAGGGGATATTTCAACAAATAGTTAAAACATTCATATCGGAAAAGTGCAAGGCGAGGGAGAACCAGATTAAACCCGCTATTCCTCTCAATAGTAGGAGCCGCATGGGGTTAAACATCAGTTAAATTATGCTGTATATAGTAGGCACTTTTCGTATTTATAAAAAATATGAGAAATTTATGCCTATTCTTTAGTATTCGTAAAAACTACATCGTACAAATTACCATCTGCTTTTGCCATAGACAGTACTTCATTCATGCGGATTATGGCCTCCGGATTATCAAGTCTTTTATCAAATGCTTCTTTACCCTTATACTGAACGTAATTTACTACCTTCTTTCTATCCTTACTCTTATGAATACTTGCTGAAATGAATCCATCCTGTAGACACCATACTTGCTTAGTGGTTTCGATAAGAGCATCTACTAGTTGTTGCTGTCTCGAAGGATCAACGGTAAATACATTAATCAATGTAATAATTTCCTTATCCACCTTTATCGTTGTCATACTTTTTTGATATTGTTAATTATCACCAATAGAATAAAAACATAATCGTTAATCGAGTAATTGTAGGTACACATCATTACCAAGATCAAGGGTAATCAAGGGATTATCTGGGCATGTCTTGTATCTTAAAAGGGCATACCTGTTTAATGTTCTTGTGTACAAACACCTTAATCCGCCAATGTCATGTCAAATATAGTTTATAATAAGCATAAATCAGACTCGCTTAAAGAGTATACTAAACCCACTGACCGCTAGATAAGGTTCAAAGTCCTCATAGAAAAAATGCAAGGCGAGGGGAAATTAAACCCACACGCAACCGATAGGTTAATCCCATAATTAATCCTACGATATGGTTATGTCTTTTACTATATCAAAACTATTCCCTGATTTGCCATCATGGATAGTATAGGTAACAACATAATCTCCTGATGGAAATGGGCTTGTTTGTGTAATTGTGAATGGAATAAATACCTCTTTATTTTGGTGATAAGAAGCGATATCGATGGCTGGTAGACCTTGTTGTCCGGTTAGAACATTCCCTTCACTATCAGAAATTACAAAGTCTGCTGTAAAATCTATAGTATAGAGCGGTTTATCCTCTTCTTCTTCTTCTGAAATACCGTATTCAAAACCTACTGGTTCTATGTAGAGTATTATTTCTTCACCAGGTTCAAATGTATCTGAATCTTTCTCTTCGTAAACTCCATAACCTAGGGGTTGTGCCGTTACAAAGGTATCATATGCTGATGCAAATGTCTGTACTTGATTTGGTCCAGTTAAGCCGGTAGCTTCACCCTCTATTTGTCCTGCTACAGATTGATCTGAATATCCAGATATTGTTAATAATGCTAAGGTAATTGCTACTAGCGTTAATGACGCGTTTTCTTTATATCTCTTCATAAATTGCTATGAATAGGATGTCCCAAATATCTTTATTGTTGATATTCGAAATTTAGAAACACAAGAATTTGACTAAAATAAACCCTTTCTTTGGTGAGCAATTCTTTTAACATTTTTATGGGTAGTTAGAATAATTGGTTATTCATTTAGGCATTGTTAATACATTGCTATGATCATCTAAAATCAGATTCAACCAGTTATGCGCATATACCCTAATCTATAATTTTTCAACTTGTTAGGTAAGTAATCATCAAAACTTTCGGTCTGTCTTTAATGTATAGATCTAATGTATTGAATGGTTTCTCTTGCTAATGCTTTTCGAAAGGGGAAATGAACATGATATGTTATTTTCTGATCTACAAGTTTGTGTGACGGGATGCCCCTATTAACCCAGACTAAACCTGATAGAAACCTATCTTCGATGAGCATACTTCCCTCTTTGGAAATAGATATTGCACAGGATCTCTTGACTTTTACTCTTGATTGCAACCCAACTTAATCATACGGATTCTGTGGAACCAACATTTGACCATTTCTCATCAACCACGAATTCTGAAATCCGTCTCCTAATTAATATAGTTCTGCGAGGTAGATAATCTTGTGTCTAAATCCATCTTGTTTTGATGATTCGCTTGGCTTAGCAAGAATACATTGACTGTATTGATCTTTCTTCGGGATCATGGATAAATCATTCTCTTTGTACCCCGACCTGATTAAATCGACCAAGGATAATAGACGCGTTTAAGACAACTTTTTAATAAAATGGACTGTTAATACAATATAGTGGATGAGTCGACCTTTATACAACTTAGGGAGTCAAAGTATCATGATCCTATACTTACCGAGGTTATGTTTGACTATGATATGATGCTTGAAATGGTCTTTCATTCTATGACTATAATTGAAAAAGGCTATGATACCGTGTGGGATGAGAATATGTTCAATTTTACCAGAAAATATTTTCAGGAAGGAATGGAATATGTCGAAAAACTAATCAAGCAAAATGGAATCACAATAAGATTGATAGTTGAAGCAACATTAGAAAATATTGAAGCCATAGATTCACTAAAATATTACGAGATACGCTGTCTTGATGACATAAAGGGGAACTTTGGAATATTTGACAATAGGGCATATATGGTATACATATTTCATAGGGATAGCGATAAGCCCGACCAAACCCTGTGGAGCAATTCAAAAGATTTGGTAGATAAACAACGAATACTCTTTGATAAAATGTGGAACATAGCTATTCCTCTATCTACAAGAAGAAAGGAATTAGAGTACGAAAAAAGGATAGGTCAAAAGCAAACAATAAGAGATTTCGATTTACTACAAAATGAAATTGATTCTTTAATTATCACATGCAAAAAGGAATTGATCATATTTTCTTCCACCAAGATCCTATGTAATATTCTAGGTAAGAATGACTTTGTAAATTATTTTCCGTCGCTATTAAAAAGCGGCGTAAAAATTAAAATTCTGATTGATAATGAGGACAACCTTCTGTTAAAACAAATTAATGCAATAAACGATACTAATCGGTTTAATACAATTCAATTAATGCATTCAAACAAGATGAATGAGTTTAGCGAAGCTGTAATTATAAGCGATGACAAATATATGTTGCAAACAAAGTATGACGTGAATAATCAGTTACTTGCGTTCTTCTCAAGCGAGGAATATAATATCCTTCTCCAGGAGATATTGTTTGAGAAACATTGGAATGAAGTTAAGAGCCTCAATGTTGTTAAGAACAATTAGATTATTTATAAAGAATGAGCAATAGCTCCAAGTTAAGAAACAAAAAAAATAAAGTTGACTTGCCCAATAATACTTAATAGTTGGATCTTTCTGGGGGATCAGGGATAAACCACTCTCTTTGAACTCATACAGAAATCATCAGAGGCATCAATGTAACATACAAGAAAATTACTAGAGGAAAATAATTAAGTTAACATATTGACTATCGATAATATTTGAATTATTCGAGGTTCCAATTAACTTAAACAAGAAGTTTAGCCCAAGTTGAAGGGAATCACTTTCGATAGATGATTCAACATTTAGGAGGTCAAAGGAATCCATATAACGCAATTCATGTTATGTAATAAAATCTATGACTACCGTCATATCCATAAAGTGTAAAGATGGAATTATTTTAGCAAGTGACAGCCAAGGCACATCATCAAAAGTCAAAACCACCATAAAAAAAGTTTTCAAAATAAATAGTCATGCAGGTATAGGTGCCTCGGGAGATAGTTCACAAATTGAATTATTTGTTGATGAACTTAAACAAAATTTACAAAGCGAAATTGAATCAGAATCAGGATTTAGAACCCAAATGTATGGTATTTTGGCGAATTTGCATAGAATATACAACTACAACCATTCATTCCTGTGTGGATATAGTGGAGCACGATTGTTTTTTACTCCTGTCTCTCTATTAGCTGTAAAACCAAAAAACGAAGATTCCTATCTCTACCGTATGGGTTTTGGAACAACTGGGAAGAATAATGAAGTATCTCCCTATCTATACAAGGTAAATAATGATTATGTATCAATTGGTTCTGGTTCCACTTATGCACTATTAGTTCTCACTCAACAAGACAGACTTTATTCCACAATAAACAGGAAATTGTCTGATTTATCAACAGAAAACACTGTCGGAATAGCTGCATATATTATTAATGAAGTGAAGCAACTAGACCTAGAAACAGGGGGAAAGACACAGGTTGCAATAGTTGACCGTGACGGCTATAAGGAACTTTCATATGATGAACAAACCAAATGTCATCAAATTATGACCGCTAATCTATTTTCCTCTTTGAATGAATACTTTTCTAATAAGGATAAAACAAGTAAAATTATTAAATATCTTTTTCCATACGACTGAACCACTTTTAATGATCACTAATTTAATTCCATAAAGGCTGACTTAATATTTGAAGATCTTTTGACCCTCGGTCACTTTATATTATTGTTGTAGCCTTGATCATTCAAAAAGATACTTCAAGCCCGACCGCTCCGCTCCGTCGCCAAGTAGTCAAACTCTGTGTATAGATTCTTCTTTTATCATTACATGCCCCCATGAGCTCCAAAGCTTTTTTCTCAAGGGATCTACAACTGCCTTATTTCTTTTCAACTACGATGTAAATGTATGATATTGGTTATTAATTCCAATTTATAACAATATTTATAAATATGGATAACGATTATAGTGTATGGTTAGTGACAATAAGGCTTTGTCAAATAATAAGAAAGCTTTAATGTTATACCAAGTATTGTATAAGATCAATATACCGTTACTAGTTGTTGTTGTGTTTGTCATTTCTTTCTTAATAGTTAATGGCTTAGTCTTTATACCCATCTATTGTCATCCGAATCCTTTATCCTATCAACCTCAACCCAATCAAATTCTTGATTCGATACAAACTCTGCCCGACAAAGTAGCTATTACTTTTACAGACAGGCCTGAATTAAAGGCTAGCACCATACGTGTTATTAATTTAAATGATGAGAGGATAGACAACCATGACCTCAAATTGGCAGGGTCTGACAAATCGCTTTCCGTCTCTTTAGATAAATCGAAACTGATATCTGGTGATTATACCATAAAATGGTTAGTCTTGTCTAAAGATGATGGCTTCATTACTAAAGGATCATATATTTTTTCGATCGGTATACCCAAAAGTCAGAATCAATAATAAGGGGAATATCGGTTATTATGGTGGAGTTTTGTAAGAATCTGGAGTGAATCGAAAATACCAATAAAGTCGATCAACTATATCTGAACGCGATAAAGAAATAAAACTGTCAATTATAGACCTGAATGCTATGTGGATGGGTTCGACCGCTAGGAAAGCTAATTGTTAAATATTTCCATTATTTTGCAAAAACATTAATAGTTTGTTTACTTATAAAATATGTATTGTCCCATTATACTCCCGGAACGTCAGATAATCGAGTAGGTGATCGTAGCATTGCGATTATTGACGACGAAAAAGATTTGCTTTTTGTATATAAAAAAGCATTAGAGTTACAAGGACTTAAAGTAGTTACATTTGATGATTCTGTAATAGGTTTAAATGAATTGAAAGAGCATTACGATAAACATTGTATGGTCCTCGTAGATATCCGCATGCCCAAGGTGAATGGCTATCAAATAATAAATGAAATCAAATGCATTGATCCATCAATCAAGACAATTTTGATGTCTGCTTATGATGTTTCTGAACTCGAGATATCAGATAACTTAAATGACGGTGTCAAAATCGATGAGGTTATGCATAAACCATTTTCGTTGATCAAATTAATTAAGACCGTTAACTCACTTTTATAAAAATACTAGAATTCCTAGGAAAATATTTAAAATAGCAACCTTACTTTTGACAAATACGTGATTAAGTAAATTGAAATGGCTATTACTATTCAACTGGACTAGTCCAACCTGGCTTTAAGAGTTAATTTTGACATACTATGTCGACCTCTATTTGTTACGTTGTTCTAAGTAATTCGACACTCTCTAAGACCGGAATTATCCGCTTGGTAATAGTTTCATTGATATTAGACCGGTAGTAATAATGATTGACAAAGACCGAGTTGCTAATTCTTCATTCTAATTTCTTTATCAGATAGACGAATAGAATGTTAAAGAGGAAGTAGTAGTAAAGAAAAAGCCCGTAACAGAAACCAGACAACTTACAGAAGAAGTTACTTCTGAAAGGATAATGGGGCTAACAGTAATGTATAAAGTGTAAAGGAGTGTTCACTTCATTTACTAAACTTGCATTTTATTAGGGTAATGGTATATCAAAAAATGTCAAAAAGAAATTAGATTTTAACTACTCTAGCTACAAAAGGAGTTACCATTAGATTGATTGATGGATGAGACATCTTTATCAAGGACTGGTTACATAATATTTCTAAAATCCTTGATCTCTATTGTTTCAAAATCGGTCCAAATATTATATCCTGTGTAAACATATACTTGAAAGTGTAAATGCGGAATATAGGTATAACCGGTCATTCCAATTTTAGATATCTCTTCGCCGGCATGAACCTTTTGATTTAATTTGACCTTGGAACTCTTGTAATCAAGGTGGTCATAACGAGAATATTCTCCATTTGAATGTTTGATTGTAATGAAATTAGTATAAAACCAGTATGATGCATCAGGACCTCCAACATTAGAGTCATCCTTGATGTGAGTTACAACACCGTCTGCTGCAGCAAGAACGGGTGTACCTTTAGGAGCAATAAAATCCACCGCATTCTGAAGCTTACCAACATGAGCAGGAGATGATCTATCTATTCTTTGCAACAATTCTCTAGGGATGGGCATCATGTAAACGTTTTTTGCATTCATATAAAATAAATACTCACTTTACACCGATTATGATTTAATAAACTATAATAAGGCTATAATTGGATTAATCCCACCCAATGTCTTCATTTATATTCTAAAGATATAATCAATGTCTATCAATTTATCGAGAGGAAAAATAATGAAAAATCCGAACTTAAATTGATCGGATTAATAAGCACATTACGGCTGCGAAATATTTCTTTTTTAGTTTTGTTAATGACCGGCGGAGTTTGTAGTACTGGACGTAGTAGAAGTGTTTATGTTCGAATTGGCTACATCATTAACTCCTGTTGCGATTTGTCTTGAATTTTGTTCAAACGTTCTTGCTGCATTTACTCCTGTGTTTGACATGTGTCTTGAAATATCTTTTGCTTGTTGTAGTACCTGGCTTCCATGCATCAAGGGTTGAGAAAATTACGTTGTTTGAAAGTCTAATGGCTGATACCGTGTTGTCTGCAACATTACTAACATACGTGGTGTATGCTTTTACTGCTGCATCCGGAGTACAGAAGTTGGTAACTAATCCATTAAAGGCTTCATTGTATGGTCTCCATGCTGATTGAAGAGAATTGACAACTTCTTTTTGAGAATCAATATAGTTTTCTGAAATCTCTTTTGCAGTTTGTAATGATTGCTCTTGATAACTATTTACACTGTCATTAATTCGTGGAATTTGTTTTCTTGATTCATCTATTGATTTTTTGATATTATCTTTAGTTTCATCAAATGATCTGTTAACGGATTCATTGAAATCATCAGTGTTATTTTTGTTATTTTGTTCATTGGTATTATTTGAATAATTTTGGTTAGTTTCTGTTTTCTTTGACATAGGATCTATTAGTTACTGTACTATATAAATATGGGTATACAATGGTTTTTAATACCAAATATTGACACAGCATGACTCGCATTAAATAATCTCTCCTGCGAGCTTGTCTCAACAAATTACTCGACAATTAATTTAGTTCTAGCGTACTAAAGTGCGAAGTGTAGGATTTGAACCCGATGTAGACGTTAAAATTTTCTAATATACCATGAATTATATTTATATAAATACTTGCAATAATCGATAAAGTGGTAAATTATTGTTTGGTTGTGCCGTTACTGCCAGGAAAAATAGAACTATCAAAGAAGTTTGAAGAAGAAAATGGTGGTCATGGCAAAGAACATGATGAATTTTATGAAATTGCAGGTGTTACTCGTGAACAGGTTTGGATTCAACGCAGTCCACCAGGTAGTGGTGCCCCTGATCTTGAAATAGTTAGTTTAGAAACAGAAGATCCTGCCAGGACTCTAAAAGAATTTGCTACATCAACTCTTCCATGGGCCATAAAGTTTCGCAACTTTGCAAAAGAAGCATTTGGAATAGATTTTTCAAAAGGACCTCTACATCCCCTAAACGAGTTACTAGTCGATTGGCATAAAGATCAATAGGCAAATAGAAAAGTATTTTGGATTTCAATCTTTCATCTTTCCGCAGTATCAAGGATGAATTGCTTATTATAAATTCTAAAGGTCGGTCGATCAGTTTTAGAATCTACTAATAATTAGACTTAGAAACGACTTGAACGAGTAATTCAAAGTATGAGGGCATCATAGGCACTATTTCTTTCAAATCCGGCACTTCGCACTTTTAGTAAATTTAATATCTACCCAATTATTGCGGGATTTGAACCCGTGATCGGTAGACATATGTACTTATTGATTCTTTATCTATTATCACCTTACTCTGATTAGATTATCAGTCTAAGGTGTTACTTTGTAAATACTAATTATTATTTGACTTCTCTAATCTTGCCAGTTCTTATTTCATAAATGAATCCATGAACCGAAGAAATATTGGAAAGAAATGGAGAGGATCGGATTATCTTAATTTGATTTCTAACATTTTCTTCTATATCACCAAAAGAATGAAATATGATATCTGAAGCGTTAGATTTGTACTTTTCTGAAAGTCTCTTTTGTAAATCCTCATCTTTGAAAGTAGCCATTCCACACTCTGTATGGTTTATTATAATAATTCTTTCGGTTCCCAACAATTCGTGGGAGACAATTAAAGATCGCAATGCGTCATCTGTCACTATTCCTCCAGCATTTCTTATGATATGTGCTTCACCAACTTTTAATCCCAATACTTCATTGATCGATATTCTTGCGTCCATACAAGTCAGTACCGCAATTTTCTTTGAAGGATGAGGCGGTAAATTTCCTCCTGTGAAATTTTCAGCGTATTTCCTATTCTCAAGAATAATTGACTCGATATCTGTCATGCTAATAATTAAATGGTAAAATTAAAATATGTTTTGAAAATGTGATTTTGTCCTTGTGTATATACTCCATTGTATTAGGTTTCACCGCTCAAGGCATTAATTCGACTGATTGATCTTTCCGGGGGTTCAAGGATGAATCGCTTTACTTTAAGGTTCAAATCCCTTTTCAGAAAGAGAATCTGCAGTCCTCTCATTTTACAGATTACTTTTTTGGTTACATTTGGATTGAAATATGGAGGATATTGATCGGTAACTGGTATTCAAAGACCGGCAAGTTCTTTTCTTATCAAAGTTGAATTCATAATTATGTTTGTCTCAAACCTTATCGGAGACAATCAATAATACGTGTTAAGAAATATATATCTTCAATTCAAAGAATTATCGCATCTCCATGTTTTACAGGTTTATTGCTATTGTTAATACTTCACTGCAACTCATACCGATTAGAACTAGAAAAATGATAAGGTACTGGAATAAATAACTTGTCAAATAACAGAAGATAAATTGTGAGTTTGTGTATTACACATACTATTTTGTACTCAGAGAACCTAGGATTTAGACTATGACAACTAAGGTATTGAAAACCGAAATACAAAATATAAAAATAAAATAAATAAAGTATACTTGTTTTAAAATTAAACAATCATGTCCGAAAATATACACATTAGAGCTTATTTTATTATAGAAAAAGAAAATGTGGAACGATTTAAAAAACTGATAAGAGAAATGAGTGAAGTTGTTGAGACCAACGAACCAGATACGTTAGAGTATCGATTCTATCTTAATGAAGATGGAACTAAATGCATAGTCCATGAAACATATGTAGATTCCGAGGCTGTTCTGTCTCACAATGATGGCACTGCTTCAAAAACAATTCTTCCTAGAATATTTAGTATAGCCAAATTAAATAGACTTGACGTTTATGGTAATCCTAGTAATGAATTGAAAAAGTTGTTGACAAGTTTCAATTCACAGATATTTAATTTGTATACTGGATTCAGTAGGAGAAACGAATAAGACATCACCAATATTTTGTCTTTGATTATTGTCTGTCCACGCCTCTTATGTAAGACCGGGGTTTCCAGCGATTCTCCTCTAGCAATTCAAGATTTCTCGAATGCTAGATGCAGTATATCCATCCTCCAGATCTATTAAATCACGTACCAATTGGTCATTGTTTCGGTCATCATTTGTCACTTTATATACTTGCGCTCATTGTTATTGTTAGTGTTTCTAATCAAATCAAAATCGACACCAATTATAGTTTTAACGATATTTTTTGGTGCATTCATGATTTTATCATCATATTCTACGTTATTCAATATACCTTTAATTTCTGAAACTTTGGCCCAGTCGGATCTTCAGATTGTCAAATACAGAGGTCTAATCATAGATTTAGGTGATGGAGTAAAGACTAATGCTCAGTTGTCTTACCCCGCAATAGGCAAAGGACCATTTCCGGCTGTGCTGCTAATTCCTGGCTCTGGTGCAGTAGACATGAACGAAACCTTGGCTAAAAATACTAAACCATTTTGGCAGATATCTCAATATCTTTCCGAAAGGGGGTTTGCAGTACTAAAGCTCGATAAAAGAGGTGTTGGAGAAAGTTTTACTATTTTGAACTCGAGTGTATGGGGAAATAATACTGTAAATGATCAAGTTCAAGATAGCAAGAAAGCCTTGAATGTTCTTGTACAACAGCCTGAAGTAGATCGAAATAGGATAAGCATAATAAGCCATAGCGAAGGTACGCTGTATGCTCCAAGAGTAGCAGTTGATAATTCGACAAAAGTAAGCAACATTATACTTATGGGTGTCCTAGCTCAGAACCCTTTAAAAGATGTAGAGTACTATCAAGACGTTTCCTTACCATTAGAATACGCTATGCAAGTATTAGATAAAAATCACTCTGGACTAATATCTATACAACAAATAGTAACAGATCCTTTACTAAAGAACTTTTTGGTGCCTGCTTCAGTTTTGCATACTAATGATACCAAAGATATAACTAATGCGTTAATGAAGGAATTTGGTATAGATGGTAACATAAATATTGATAAACAACTTAAACCTTTTCTGACAAAAAGCTATGAAAATATCACAGCATTCAATTTGCTAAAATGCAATACTCTTGGAGTATGCCCCATATTATGGAAATCTTTATCTGATATGCCAACAAATTTGAGCTTTATTGGTAACGTATCTAATTCTACTGGCATTCTAATACTTAATGGGGAAAATGATGCTCAAACACCAGTTCAACAAGCATTTTTATTGCATCAGAAGCTTAATGAAGTAAATCATACTGACCATACATTAATAACATACCCCGAACTTGGACACGTTTTTTATCCATCATCAAAATGGCAAACAGGGATCGGACCCATCCAACCTAATGTTTTGGCAGATTTATATTCATGGTTGGAGTCCCATTCAAGATAGTAAATGTAGTTTTATTTCAATTTTTATCAGACAGGGCGATGTATAGTCATATACCTTAGTTTTTTAACAATATTTATTAGGAAGATTTGAATCGCATAAAAACAATTTGATGAGGAAAATTATATTGTCAATAAATAGATAATTTCAAACAGAATAATATGAAGTGCGGGATTTGAACCCCTCTTTGCTTTATTTTAAAGTTCAAATCCCTTTATTTAGTGAGGGAGGAAGAGAACTCACGATCCACTAATTTTGTCTGCTTTGTTTGCTGATATGATAGTGCAGTAAGAGGATATGTTCCAGTTGCACCGTGCTTGCCACCTGTAACCAATCCATCATATCTTTTGCCAGAGGGAAGGAGGAGTTGTTCAGCCTTCCAAACGCGCCAGACTGGCATACCATCCTGCGCGATTATATAGAATGTGTGACCAGGCAAAACAATATCGTAAAAAGTTTCAGATCCTACATTTGACAGTCGCCAAAGTTGTGTCTCTCCCTGGCCAATGCCCAATTCTGGATTGATTTGGTCATTTACAGTTCGTATGGATGTCATATCTAAACCATTTTCAACCAGAAAGTCCTTTATTGCAAATGTTCGCTGTTTGATTTCATGTAACGATTTTGGAAGCAAATCTGCAAGCCCATTAATTACTATCAATCCCGATAATCCCTGGGACACATGTTTATATGCAAGACCATGCTAATGTGAGTGATACCAGAATGTTCCTGGTGGATGATTGACAGAAATTTCAATAGTATATTTTGCAGTTTCGCCTGGATTCACTTGGCGGAATACATTATCCGAATCTCCTGATGGGGAAACATGTAAGCGATGAAAGTGGAGGTTTGTCGGTTCAGCGAGTGAATTTACTAAACTCAGTTCCATCCTGTCACCAGGGTTTAAGTGTAGTGTTGGACCCACAAGGAATCCATTGTATAGCGTAGTTGAGATTAATTGGCCTGACAGATTGGTTTCACGTTTTGCAGCGATAATAGTTGCTTCTAGGACTCCATCTTTGCTGCTGATAACGCTAGACTCAGGGAAAGCCGCCTCCGCTCCTACCGACTGATGAATGTACCCTATCGATGCAGTTAAAACTAAAGCAACGGGGATTAACGCAATCACCATCACCATCACCATAAAGACATTCACAAAACCCGATGCCCATGCACTCATATACTCTTTTTCGTTCTTCAGATAAGAACGACGCAGAGAAACAAGAAATGTCTATAAAAAATTTCATTGCTTCAGATGATTCACAAATGAATTCAGAATAGAGGCTTTTAGTATTTCTAATAGTCCATCAAATGTAATTATATGGAAAAATAGATGATACTATATGCTATAAAAGGTATGTTCTAATTATACCCTTAATGAATAGATTCATTAACTTTAGCATACCGGTGGTAGTATCTATCAGTTTAGTCTTGTTACTAAGTCATATTGGTTCATCTCACAGTTATGGACAGATAGTTGAGGACACCAACCAGACTAATCAGACGAGTGGTCAAAATGGTACCTGAGGAAACAATGCAACAACTAGAGCAAGCCAATCAACAACTTGCACAAGCCAATCAAACACAACAACAAGTATCTAATCAAACACAACAACAACTAGAGCAAGCCAATCAAACACAACAACAAGTATCTAATCAAACACAACAACAACTAGAGCAAGCCAATCAACAACTTGCACAAGCCAATCAAACACAACAACAAGTATCTAATCAAACACAACAACAACTAGAGCAAGCCAATCAAACACAACAACAAGTATCTAATCAAACACAACAACAACTAGAGCAAGCCAATCAAACACAATCACAAAATAATCAAACACAACAACAAGAATCCTAAAATGAATGAAAAATTGCTTAATTTTACTAATGCTGCTATTCTCGCTTTAAATGATGACAATACCAGTGCCGCTGAAGATAATCTGGTTCAAATTCAAAATGCATTAGTCAATGCAAGTGGTAAACAAGTGGTGGTAATTCCAGCTCCAGCATTACAAACTGACGACGATGAAGATTCTGACTAAGTCATTCTAAATATTTTTTATTTTTTAACTAAAGATTGTCTCGAAAAGCTACAAAGTTTATCGCTTTTTGAAACACCTTGGTCTAGTATTTCAAATTGTAGGAACTATAAATACATCGTTTAATAGCAAAAGCCTTGGAAAGTTATAATGAGATGGATTGGGGATGGCGAAATAGAGATCCAGAGGATTATAAATATCTTGAAACAAGGAATGGGTATCGCTACTTATTCGAAATTACAGGAATAGAGGTAGAGACTACAAAATAATAATTAATACTACAGAGACATTCTATCTTTAGTTTTCCCCATCTCTTCATTGTCATACTTAACTTCTTCTTTTGTTATTTGTTCAGTTATTGTTTTAGTTTGAGTTATTGGTTTTTTCTTTACTACTACTTCCTCTCTAACAAATGATTTTTTTGTGATTACTGCCTCTTCTTTTTTAATTGGAATCGAAAATTCTGTCTTTGAATACATTGAAGCTTTGCTTTCCGATTGCATGTGAGGTCGTTGATTAGATGTCTCACTAATACTTAAATTAATATTCGTTCCCTTGTCAGAGGTTTTGTCAATCGTGCTGACATCTTTTTTTTCAATTGTCACTTTTTCATGCATTAACTCAATCTCTACATGCTTAGTTTCCTTTATAGGTTCTTTTACAAATTTTATATTATCTTCAGTAATGTTCTTGGTTACTTGTAGATCCTGACTGACTAAAGGAATTAATATTTCTTCTTTTGCTGCCATATCCGCTGATCCGGAGAGAGTATCGCTATCAAAGGCACTGCCCTTAATTTTTTGTTCATAAGTTAGAAGATCTGACTCATTTAGTGAGAAGTTTAAGAAAACTCCATTAAAGTATTTTACAGAAGTCTTTGGTAGATGATATATTTTCTTATTAAACATACCAACCTCAGTAACGATATAGTCACCAGATACTTCTTTGATCGTACCAAAGTCCAAGCCATTCTCTCCGAGTGCTTCTTTTCCTATTACTTCATTCCAATTGATTTCATTGACATTTTCAGGTGGCATGTATAATGTATTTATTTAACAAATTATATATGGTTGATAGGATTATAATTTCACATATCTATTTCTCATGTATTGCATAACCATTTCATACTTTGTTGGAATTTATTTTCTAAAACTATGGATAAATTATTTATCTTGATTTTTTAAAGTTTATGATATTAGATTTTATTTGGTTTGGTAACAACAAGCAAATAGACAAAAAATTATTTTAAACTGTGAACAGAATATTATTTGAAGAAATCTAAGGATATTTGAAGATGACAATGCTATGCTACTATATCAAAGAAATCTGAAATCATGTAATTCATGCATGGTTTCTCGTTGAATGAAATAATGTCCGACAAAAAAAATACGGACTAATTTTACCAGTTGAAATAGGGTCTAAAACAAATCAGACTACAATGTCTTTATTCTCACCCTAGAATATCATCCTATCGTTCAAAGCCAGTAGCACCCTATTGTTGTCTAATTTGACGTATTTTCCTCTTTTATTCTTGTAGGTTCGATATCACTGGATTTCATTTGTTCATGAATCAATTCTTCGGTTATTGTCTTTGTTTCAAATATGGTTTCTTTCTTTACTATTACTTCCTCCCTGACATAGGATCTTTTCGCTATAACAGGTTCTTCTCTTTCTACTGTCATGATTATTTCCGTAGTGTCATTATCATCATGGTTTCCAAAGTCCACTTTCTCCTCTTTATTATCTAATTGACTAATTGTAGGCTTACCATCCGATTGATAAGGATGGAGTCCATCATTCTTTATATCGGTAATTTCTTTAAATGCTCTTTTTATTATTGTTATTTTATCATGCACTAACTCAATCTCTACATTTTTCGTTTCCTTTATAGGTTCTTTTATTATTTGCATGTTCTCTTCTATAGTCTTTTTAGTTACTTCTAATTTCTCGTCTATTAATGGAATAGTTGTCTGTACTTCATGTGACATATCTGAAGATTTGAATGAAGAATATCCTTCGAATAAATTGTCCTCTGTTTTTTGTTCATAGCTTTTTAAATCAGTTTCATTAATCTTCAAATTTAAAAATTCTCCGTCAAAACTTTCTATTGAGGAAATTGGGAGATGATACTTTTTCTTATCTATTAATCCTCTCTGGGTGACAACAAATGTCTCCCCAATCTCTATTACTTTTCCTAGATCTAGTCCGTTAATTCCTATAACTTCTTTCTTTAGAACATCATCAAGGTTAATATTTTTAGATTTTATTAATCCATCCTTATCAGACACAAATTTTTCTATATAACATATTATATATTCATGTTCTATATATTAGGTAATTTCTTGCTTCCTGCCATCAGGATATTTGACAGTAATTTTTTCTTTTTTGATTTCTACACCCACCTGGCGCTTTTCAGAGATTCGAGATTTTTTAATAACTATTTCACCGAGCTTTACCATTTTTTTATCTATTATTATCTGTTCTCCCCAAATAGGAATAATTTGTTCTTCAGAATCGTTAATGTTATTGCGATTGTCAGAAACTTGAATCTGATTATTATTTGTACTAGCTTCAAAACTGGGTAGTAATGGCTTTTTTTCACTCTGACTAGACTCGGACTCAGTCTGGCTCATTTTTGTTTTTTTCGTTTCCTCATCCTTTTGTATCTTTATATCAAGATCATTTGGATAATGGCGATTATTTCTATTCTCTCTCTTATCGGGTTGATTCTCCGCTCCTTCGGTTTGGCTAGGATGAAATACTTCTGAAATTTTTTCCTTTACTTTAGAAAAAATCTCAACTAATTCATTGTGACTATAGGAGTCAAATTCTTTTCCGTTGATAAACATCTCCTCATAATTTACAGGAACTTCAATTTTTCTTGTCGAATTTATCCATCTTTTTTCTAAATACAATTGTGTCTTTGTAACCTCTTTAGTTACATCAAATTCTTCCTCATAGATAGGAATCCGTTCTATTATTACTTCTTTTAGTTGTGAATTCTTGTCTCGGGAGGGAAGACTATCTTTAGCCGGTGTAATTTTATTGTCATGCGGGACTATAGAATCGTTATTCATAAATACTGTATATTATTAATATTTATAATAGTAAGTAAATTCCTGGAGTATTTCCATTTGATTTTTGTACTCTTTTAATTGAAATACTCCCACATCATAATGCTCAATTAATATGGATAAGCATCTATTATAATTTTACAAATAATAATGCTCATCGATTAGATAGACATGTTACTTTGGTTTTTATTATGCTTATTAACGGTGATGACCACTTAGTTTATTGATTAAAATTAAAGAAGAAGATACGGACCGAGTAAAAAAAGGAACAGGTAAGATCGAGGTCAGGTCAGAAAATAATGAGGTGGCCATATTTGACAAATATCCGGTTGTTGTCAATTCAAAAGATCTGAAATACATCCATTATGAAATACAAAAGAAGCAAAATGATCTTAAAAATAATGGTGATGAAAAAATTGGGATACTAGACAAGGCAAAACAGAAGGCCTTAGAAGTTAAAGATACTGTTGTAGATACCACCAAAGAATTATCAAACGGTCAAAAGAATGAATAATATAATATATACTAATTTTCTTCGATTCTGAATTACAGGATTTCCTAACATCTATGGATGCAACATATTGCGGCAACCTTCGCAAAAGTCCATTTTACATCTACTTTCACAATGCATCTACCTCATCCTCGTGGATCAGGCAGTAGATGAAATTAGTCTAGTAATCAACTAAAATCTCATACCATGGTAAGTAATTATAATATCTGAAAATGTGTCT
Source organism: uncultured Nitrososphaeraceae archaeon (assembly GCA_963759575.1). GTDB lineage: Archaea > Thermoproteota > Nitrososphaeria > Nitrososphaerales > Nitrososphaeraceae > Nitrosocosmicus. The sequence goes on from CAVWZU010000002.1 coordinate 1,150,711, forward strand.
CCAGGAGGTATGCCCGGTCAATCTAACTTATTGTAAAATGTATAATTGAGAAGACTAAAAGTAATCCAAAGACTCATTGCGTTTAGACACGCCTACGAGGATGCTTGTATAAGTGACACCAGTAATAAATATGACAATTCAAACTTAGAAACCCGCCAACACGAAGAGATATTTTACTTTGAAGCGAACATATTTTTGTTAATCCCGATGATCCATGTGATGTATTCGCAACGAAAAAAGCAATTGATCAATATGAGGCGATAGATGAAGACAATTGGTAATCATTGTTACCTAAGTCAAAGCATCTTGTGATCTGGTTTTTTATGGTGATAGTTAGATCACTTAATATTCTAATCAATATGTATACTACACGGAGTCTTTTCATTTATTATTTAAAAAATTGTGTATATTACATTAGCGATATTAAGTATGTTAATCAAATACAAACATGAACGATGATGACCATGATACTATTTTTGACTTATATAAATTGAGTTCTTCTGTATTTCCAGAAAAAAACACTTGGTCTATAGATGAAATATATGAACACCTATACCCTAAGTCTAAACTACATGACACAGAAATAGTTGAAAAGCTGAAAAAGACATTAAAGAAATTAGAAGAAAAACAAGCAATAATTTTCATAAATGGGTTTGAGGCTTTGAATCTGGTTGAACCTAAACTACTAGAATTCGTTAGTGTTTCAAAATCCAGTAAATTATCTGAAAAATGATTCTAATTGGGTTTTTGAGTTACTCAGTTTATTTGAGATTACTAATATATAATTACCTTGATATCAAACAGTAATATAATAGGCGTAATAACAAAAGTCAAGTTACGGATTTGATTGCATTGAAATATATCTATCATAAAATCAATGGATAGGGCGTGGATGCATTTAGTTGACCGAATCCTTAGAACCATTTATTGAGGAGCTCACATATTATTGATAATTAATCTCAATCTAAATTACTCGGTTAAAATCTAATTACTTTACTGAAATCATTTTGTAATTTATACTTTAATTTGGAATCAATAGATTTTATCTTATTTTTTCTGACTAAATAAATGAATATATTTTACTACTAAATTTATTGTTCCATATGAAAGCAGCGATGCAATGAGTGATGAAATTGTAGCCGCCTCAATAGCCGAAAAATCTAATTTCAATAATTGTATTATAAGCAAAAACCTTGTTATATTATTAACTGCATCAAATATGGAACTAGCAAATATCATTTTAATCAGAATTTTTCTAAAGACATGAAAGTTGATTTTTCCACTATATCTTTTTGTGTATTTTTGCTTGTTGTCTAGATGAAAAAGTATCGCAAAAATTATCTTATACGTTAAAAATCCTGTTATGACTGTTAATGCAGAGTTAAGGACGTAATTTAAGGAATATTGAACAGAAAAATGTGCAATAATTATACTGGATAGAAAGCCAACCGTACCTGAAATCAATAGATTCTTGTTTAAGGATATCGTGTTGTAATACTTTTGATAAGACTGTAAAAGAAATTCATTTATTTTTTGCGATATTGCCTTCACTCTCTATATCATGATATGTTTAATATGTTATATAACCCTCAACAAGATATTAGTTGTGCATATTTTTATAATAAATAAGAAAAAATAATCTTACCCGAGCGCAAAAACGTTGAACTAAATGAACACACCTCACCAGTCCATGGACGGGGAGGACCTAACAATCCGGATGATGTATACTCGGACGAGCAAAAAATTGATCCATCACTACAACCAGAGATTAATTTTAAAAAAAGGTTTCGCCTTTAAATATCGTCCTATCAGTATTTATAAAAGGTACAAGAATGCCTCTTTATATGATTTGCTATCTTATGGAATGTTAAATACTTTATTATACATTTTAGATTATGAATGATAATACTAGTTCAAGTAATTTTAACTGGAAAGATAACAGTATAGAATGGAAAGACATTATTAAAAAAGAAGCCAGAGGATATGAGAAAGGAGATGACTTGGGTGAGGTGCAAGAAATTGGACAGGAATTTGTTGTAACAGAAAGAGGTCGAGTCAATAAAAACAAATTTTATTTACCCAAACTATTAGTTGCAGGTTTTGATGGAGAAGTTCTTTGGTTTAATATAACAGAACAAGAAGCAGAAGATAATTTCAAGAAAGATGAACCACCACAGATGGGCGAGTATTCAAGGTACAAGTCAGCATCCGTAACAGAACAGCCAGATACACAAACTTCCGATCAGCCCAAATCTTCACGAGATCTTCAAAATTATATCCCCCTTATTGAGAAAAGACAAATAGATCGTGTTGGGACCGATGCATCGCATACCAGGTCTCATGCGGGCATTCAAGACTGGGACTCTATTCTCAAAAAGGGGGCAAGAACGGTGGATTCTATAGCGGTAGGCATAGTCACAGGAGTAAACGATGAAAATGTAATAATAACGTCTGATGGTGCTAAAGATGAATTTAGCTTACCAAAAAACGAAATTCAATCCTATAATGGACAAGAGGTAGTACTAAATACAACCTACGATAGATTGAGCCAGTTCAAGGTAAAAGTTCCGAGATAGTTAGAAATACAAAGCACCATACCTCTTGGACTTTTAGCAATAATATATTATACCTTGCAATCTAGTTCGATTGCTTGGTAACCTTGATGCATTATATTTTAGATTTAATTTCATATGTGATCGATTTAGTAAAGTTTATAATGAATAAATTTATCTGGCGGAGGTTTATAGTTTATAGTAGATTTAGGGATGCTAAAAAAATTTGTTTTAGTATTCACAAATATAAAAGACTCTATATTAAGAAACGCTAAAATGTGAAATTCCATTTCTAATTTGAGGTACAATAATTGGGATTATAATGACATATTATAGTTTTCTATTTGCCTTCGTAGTAACTAGTATTATTTGGTTTATAATTTCTATGATTGTTAATAAATACGATTGGCATTATTACATTTATGGATCTTGTAGTTTATCTAGAGTGTTAAACAATTTGATAATACAAAGATGTCGGCATTAACTATTACCATAGATAGTAATATTATACATATCTATTTAAACAATGTTTTACAAAGGATCATATGAGTTCAGATATTGACTGGAATGACGCTGTAAAAAAAGAAGCCAGAGGATTAAACGATGAAGATTTTGGCGAAGTTCAGGAAGTTTTAAACGGTTTTGTTTTTGTACAAAAGGGTATAATTAACAAAGAAAAATTTTTTATCCCTCAAGATAAGGTTGATAGTTATGATGGTGATGTTCTTCGATTTGGTATTTCATATGATGAAGCTTTAAGCACGTATCAAGGAGACTCTTATCCAAGTTCTTCATCATCTCAAACCGAGTCTGATCAACTATCAAATACTTTAGAAAGTGAAGAGACGACTGTACCGTTGACCGAGGAAAAATTAGACGTAACCAAAAGAGTTGAAGAAAGTCAAAGGACTATTACAAAAGAACCCATAACAGAAACAAAAACAGTAGAGGTACCCGTAGTTCACGAAGAAGTTTCGATTGAAATAAGAAAACCTACCGGAGATCAAACATATACTGATCAACAACCAGTCACCTCAAAAGAAGATATTGAAATACCATTAAAGAGCGAAGTAGTAGAGGTCTCAAAGACGCCTTACGTTAAAGAGGAAGTAGTAGTAAAGAAAAAGCCCGTAACAGAAACCAGGCAATTTACAGAAGAAGTTACCTCTGAAAAGGTTAATGTGGCTAACAGTATTGTATAAAGTGTAAGGAGTCTTTACTTCTTTTACTAAACTTGTATTTTATTAGGTAAGGGGATATCAAAAAATGTCAAAAAGAAAATGGATTTTAACTACTCTTGCTACAAAAGGAGTTCAATTAATGATGAATAGATTATTGAGACAAAGAAGAAATGAGTAAGCAAATGTACTTGCATATTCTCTGTGTGGAGAAGAGGGTACCATGCACATAAAAAGATGGATAACATCATATTTAGTTACTAATGAGGCTCGGATGTTAATTGCCAGGCTTATGAACCGGAGAGGAAGATAAAATAAATCGCTGATAAATCGTTATAGCGCCACCCTCTGATGAACGAGCGCAGAACAGCAGTATTTCAAAAATAGAAAAGGATAACCTCAATCAAATGCAAGGCGACTGTGATTTCATTGGGCTAATATTCCAAGGAGCAAAAACCGGTCCTTTCATAAACCACAAAAATAGCAGGTTGAAGAAGATAAGATACTATTCAGATAAACATCACATATTTAGTAGATTATCTTTTTTATTTTATATGGGTCATTTAAAATATGAACGAATTTAATTTTTCAAACAATGATGTCAAGTCTTGGATTGACCGACTTCTCAATAAATTATATATAGAATCCAGAGGGGATAAATAGATATCAATACCCGACCTCTGGATTATGCGACAAGACAAGAGTGGACAAGGATTAGGAGACACATCAAAAGTTATCCGGCCAGGTAATTAAATAATATCCTTCGTAATAAAGGCGATGTGCGGGATTTGAACCCGCTCTTTGCTTTATTGTAAAGTTCAAATCTCGAAAATAATAGATGAGAATCCGCGATCCCTCATTGTACTAGTTCACTCACACCTTGCTTTCAAAATATCCCCGAACTTGCTAAATTAATCAATTTTGTTTGTAACTGTAATGAAACACGACTATCGATATATGGTGCCAATAACTTGAGCGTCGCCCTCAAAAGCGATGCTTGATTGGTTTTTAGAATAGTTTAACGATTTTATTTCAAAAGTTTCCTTGTTCCCATTACAAACTTGCTTGATCTTGATAGCATTATCAAATTTGGAAACTATCGAATTAGCACATGTTATGTTTTCGCCTTCCTTGTATGCTAGAATCATAAAATTTTTTTCCGAGAGGCTGATCAACACGTCTATTAACTCATTGACTATTCCAATGTTATCTTTTAGGTCATCTCTTGATCTGGAATAGCCATTGTTCTCAAAACCTTTTGTCTTGATCCTGGAATTTGAAACCAATGTATCAAATAAGTCTAATACAATAATCTGCAATTTGTTTCTTGTTTGAGTAAGTAACGTGGGAAGTTCATTAATTAATATATTAGATAATTGATAAAATGTAAAGGCTCTTACTATCATGATACTATCAAGTAAGCTGTTAATGTCTATCTCTTTTTGTATTGCAAGTTTAGTCAAATCAAGGTAAATGTATCCTAAATTGTTGCCGTTTCCCGCATCTATCAGAATTGTCTTTACCTCTTTGAATTTATTGCTATTAGTCCTTGAATCATGGGCATAACGATTAATACAAATTTTAGTTATGATATAATGCAAAAATTTGCTATGATCATAGGTTTGATTTTGGATACAAATATTTTTCTTATTCGAAAAAGATAGCAAATTATCAATCTCTGGAATTTCAAACAACTTTCTGTTTACTTGGTTGAATTCATCAAAGGCATTGAAAAAAGCATTATCTACAAGGTGCTGATTACATGAGTTATCAACTGCTCGCATGGATCATGTTCTCTCCTAATAATTGGGTCAGTTAACTCACCCGGTTTGACAGATATTAGGGAATCTCCTGATTGGTTTTATTGAGATGATTATTGGCAATTTTATTAATTTTTTAGATTTGTTCATGCAGTTGTATGTTAAAACATGTTAATATATTTTACGCAGTGTAGTATAATCAAAGACAGGGTACAGTAGGTTCATGGTGTTAGATATCAATTTTGCGAGTGGAGGGACCTATGTTACACGTACGCAGATAAAAGGTTCTACAATTATGGATGAACGTATTGATTATGCAAATCTGTAGGATCTGTATATAATTTGAAGTATTTACAATAATGAATTTTCTTAATAATGTATCAAAAAAATAGCACTATTGACCTATACAAAAACACCTAATAATTCTAAAAAATCTTCAAATCGATTTTGGGTATTTATATAATAGAATGCAATTATTGGATTCCGTTAGAAAAATATTTTGCAAAGGTGAAATTTCTAATCTGAAATCTTTTTGACTGGTTAGAGTAATATCAATAATAAAAAATAAAAAAATTAGTCCGAGTCTCCATCATCCTCAGATGATGAAGGTGCTACTGTTGGAGCTGGAGCTGGAACTACTACTTGTTTTCCACGGGCGTCGATCAATGCATTTTGAATTTGAACCAGATTATCTTCAGCGGCACTGGTATTGTCATCATTTAAAGCGAGAATAGCAGCATTAGTAAAATTAAGCAATTTTTCATTCATTTTAGGATCTTGTTGCTTTGACGGGTTAGATTATTGCTGTATTTGATTGGCTTGCTCTAGTTGTTGCTGAGCTTGTTATATGGTGTTCTGTCCACTAGTTTGGTTGGTTTGATTTGTATCACCTATTATTGTCCATAGATATTGGCTATTATTGTCCATAGATATTGGCTATTATTGTCCATAGATATTGGCGTTTCGGTATTTAGTAATAATACTCAGCTAATGGTTAGTGTTACTGGAACACTGATGTTAATGAAAGTCTTCATTGAAATAAGTTCTAACAATGTTTTTAAAGTAGTAACATGCGAGTCAAATAAACCAAATAGGTTGAATTAGGCGAGGCATTTCTAAGTCTATGATTGTCAAATGATAAATCAAAACCAATTATGAACCCTCCTCAATAAACTACGTGGCAATTTGTAATTTCAAAAGCGATTAACGATATTTTATAGTATTCATTCCAATTCTGCTGATATTACCAACAGGTACATCATCCAAGATACCTGATAGTACATGTATATAAACCATTATTGATAAAACTTCTTAAGATATGCTTGGAACACTTTGGACAATTATTTTGGTTATAATAGCAATTATTGTAATAGTATTTTTACTACGATTTCTTTTTGGAATATTAGTTATAGCTCCTATAGGGATGGAATTCGTTAAAACAGGCACACCCATCGACACAGCGTTATCAATAGTTACTGGCAACTAGATAGTTGGCGAAATGGTATATGCGTCCAGAACACCTATTGTATAATGCTACTATGAGCAAGGTGTCTGTCATACCCTAGTAATTTTTCTACATACTACTAATTTCTTTATCCTTAAATAAATATCATTATTAACCGTCTTTTTCCTTAACAGCATGGTAAATGATTTCAACTTCTCGATAATATTCATTTTACTACCATTAGAATAATTTAGTTGTGAAGAAGTCTAGAACAAGTGACTCATACTATGTTTGGACCAAAAGTGAATCCATCAATTCAGTTAATTCTTTAACAATATCTACATAGATACCGTGCAAACATAATAGGATAGCAATAGGCTTGCAGTCCTGAAATATTCGTAAAAAAAGAGATGAGTTAGCGCCGCACTAAACGCGGCGCATTAGAGTTAAATCTCATTTTAAATGACCTTTCTGGAAAATTAATTTTACTTTACCTTAGACAAAAAAATCTTTATTCGGGATAATGATCTAATTCAGTCCTATGATGTTAGCTGAAATAAAAATTACAGATAATAGACTTTTGACATTGGTAGAGGGGGATATTACTGAAAGAAAAGTCGATGCAATAGTCAATCCTGCAAATTCTTACTTACAACATGGCGGCGGTGTAGCTGGTGCGATAGTAAGGAAGGGAGGTAACATCATTCAGAAAGAAAGTAACGAAATTGGTTTTGTTCCGGTAGGATCATCAGTTGTAACCTCTAGTGGAAATTTAGCGTGTAAGGCTATAATACATACAGTTGGTCCAAAAATGGGTGAGGGAAATGAGGACGAAAAATTAACTAAAGCAATCAATAGCTGTCTTGAACTTGGCTTACAAAAAGGGTTCAAAAGCATATCCATTCCTGCAATCAGTTCAGGAATATTTGGTTTTCCAAAAGATAGGTGTGCGAAAATATTGGTAAATGAAACAATTGTCTTTTTGGAAAAAATAGATAACTTATCTGGAAACATTCTGATGGTTGAATTTTGCATCCGTGGAGATGATACAATGAAAGCATTTCAAAATGAATTTAATAATTTAAAATCAAAATATAAAATTTAGAATTTATCTTTATTCCCTGTTTTCATCTATGGCTCTCAAATCCCAGTCTGGCAAAAACTTGACATGTGGCTGTAAAATCCATTAAAAAATTTTATTATAACTGTGTAAAGATAGATTTAACGAATTATTCTGATCAATGAGACTACTAAAAACAATACAACAAGACTTTGGTAGAACCATTATTGATATTAGAGGGATTTTTAGTAATCACTTATAGTGATTGATGCTAGTGTGTTCCTTTAAAACTTGTCTTGAGTCAAAAGTTTGTCCGCATGTTTCGCAGGAAAAGGTTGCCTTTACATTTGTTGAATTTTCGTTTGAATTTCTTCCACTATCTACTTCGAAACTACTCTTTCTGCCTTGATTGGCTGATGAACCTTCGTGTGTGTGATTATCTGAATCGACCTTTGTCATTCCTCTCTTACGGTATTCCTCTAGTGCTTCTTGTGTATCTGTTCCAGTTTGACCTTCGGAAGTAATTTTCTGATCATTTGGGTCTCTTTTTACTGCTGTCGGTTCTCCAGCATTTATCTTGGCGGGTGTCATAGCCTCTTTATCTAAGTATTCTTCTAATGGATCACTTTGGCTAATCCTTTTTGTTCCAGCAACGCCTTCTTGATATTCTTTATCAGGCGAATTTACCGATGCACTTTCGGTTTGGTCCACCGTATCCTTTGCCTTGTCGACAACATCTTTTGTGGTGTCCACGACTATATCCTTCAAGTCCTTTGCTTTTTCTTTGACTTTATCGATTATTTCACCCATTGTTAAAACAATGACTCATGGGCACCATACTATAATAACTCCAGAAGAAGACAAAATAAATAGCGGATAATTGGTTGTAGCGCCGCCTTTGAGAGGCGGCGAGTACTAGAATCCTCATTCAAGAACACAAGGCAACCAACAAGTCGCCAACCACAAAGCTCTAGTTTGTCCTCATCAATTATACGGATGTAAGCATTCTTTGTTTGCAGCAATAACTATGCTTATCAAGTGTTACCTTGCTTGAAATATGGTTAGTTAGAAGAAAATGTAAGGAAGAACTACTTGTCAGTAGATTCGAAGTTTTCATTGTCTAACTCTGTGTCGATGTTTCTGTGTCTCGTTTTATTTAGCATTCCTCTAGTCCCAGGCTTCACGGTGTGGCCTGACTCATCCAAAATAATTTCACTATTATCGGCCGCGTCGCCTACCGACTGTTGTGTCATCTTTTTGTTGATTGGTTCTTCGGACATTATCGTTTAACGTAAATGTTTCATGGTTTTTATTGCATGCATAAACTTACTTGTAACGACATTAAAAATATAACACCAGTTACTCTTTTTCGTCATGATTGTAACATAATGATACTCAGCATCCCATATTTTCCATCGTGAACAACCTATCCAAATTACGTGAAAATTTATCTAGATGCAAAAAAATGAAGCGAAAGAAGATATGCCTACCACCCAAATTATCCGTTAGCCCAATATACAGAATTAACCATGATTAGTTTCATTACCTGTCCGAAAATTTGGTCCCATAATCAAATTCAAATCATAGGATATTATCTAATCAATACCCTGTAAACTCTTCAACCTTTATTCTATCTTTTGGGATTTCCAATTCTTTCTCTAGTAATAATTGCATCGATTTTAACATATCCGGAGGGCCGCAAATATAGAATATTGCATCGTTTAAAGTATTAGCGTCAACATATTTTGAAATCATTTTTTTATCTATCCTGCCTTTCTCTCCATTCCATTCCTCTATTCCAGGATCGTTATTCCCATCGGAATCATCATCACTAAGAGTATAGACTATCTTCATATTTTCATTTAAAGATGTCCAATTATCAAACTCTTTCTTAAAGAGTATGTTTTGTTGATTCTTGTTTGAATCAAACATTATTATTTTTAATGGTATTTGTTTGTCTGTCGCGTAGTTTATCATACTTCTAAACGGAGTCACTCCTATACCTCCAGACAGAAATATTAAGGGTTTTGAATAATCCTCTGGTAAAATAAACTTGCCCTCTGGAGCACTGACTTTAATCTTATCTCCCTCTTCTAAGTTTGAAAGTCTCTGTTTGTATGGAGAATCTCTTATTTTGGTGCTTAACATTATAAAGTTCTCTGCAGGTGATGAAGAGATAGTAAAATGTCTGGTTGAGTCATTTGGGTCACCATGTATATCATCTAAGTTAAAATAGGCATATTGACCTGCGGTATATTCAAACAAGGAAGGCGTTTTGTTTACCTCTAATTTATCAAGCTCCTGATTAAACCTAAAAGAAATGACATCGGTCCCCTTGACTTTTATTTTTTCAAATAATACAAGTCGAAAATCAAAAGATGGTTTCATTATAATTTTATCTTCTCCTTGTTAGTATGCCATCATCATTATATTTTAACTTCATAAGATATAATTTCCGATCTCATAATGATTATGGACATTTGCTATTCGCGCGGTTTATGAAAGTCAGATCATAGCGCCCCCTATAGGGCGGCGCTGAACATCAGTAATTCAAAAGAGAAAATGGGCAGCCTCTACCGAATGCGATTGGTAAAAAGTGGCAGAATAACACTAACACCGAGTAGACAAACTCCGCAAAGAATTCCCACCCCATCTTTACTTTCTTGGTCTATCCTTTGGTAAACGATTAAGAGCCGCCCTAAAGGCGGCGCGGAACAATTAGTCGATGTATACAAAAGGCAACACCAATTTCTTACACATAAAAATAACTAAATACTAAATAGAAAAACACTCTATCAAGGATTCTCTATCTATACTTCTTTTTTATACTCTCGAGAGATTGCTTCACACGTTTGTTTGGTACAAACTACCACTCAACACGATAAAAGTACTGCTCTCTAATGGGCTTAACATAAGCCCTAAGAGCTTTGACACCGTAACGTCTTTGTTTACGTCGCAACACTTCAATACCCATTGTCTTATAGGTGCGACAAATTATCCATGATGGTAATTGACCAGAATTGTGAAGTGTAGAAATGGCAAAAAATAGAGATGAACAAAACCACGGAGATACAAACTTCTCTAGCATACACATAAAGTATAGAGAACTTATTTTATCCAGTTCATGTGTAAGGTAATGTTTCGCAGAAATGGACTTTGCAAGACTGGCTAACAGCATAAAAAAGTGCGAAGTGCGGGATTTGAACCCACTAACCATTATTAAATGACTAAATCTCGTCGCTCAAGACTAACCCTCTAATATAATAATAAGGTCACCCGACCAGATAACATGTAGATTTACACAGAAACCTTTGAACAACAGTATAATAATAATTTAAAGGAAAATTAAATTCATTATAGATTTTAATGGGGTTCTATTTTAATAAACCACCTAATAAGCCGGTTGCTTTTTCTGTTAGAGATGAGTCAGATGAGGTAGAATTATTTGTTGTTGATACTGAACTATTATTTGTTCTTTGACTATTATCATTTCCTGTCAGTAATTTTGTTGCCTCATCTTTAAGAGTGGACAAGTCCTGTGCTAATGCCGTCTGGACTAATGAATTGCTAACTAGCGATGCTGTCAATACAAATGACAGAACAAAACTCGCGATTACTAAAATTTTCTTCATCTTTTCTAATTGTGATGTTCATCATATTATATAATAGGTACAAGTTTGGGCAAGTTATCAAGAATATTTCATCCAGATATTGGAATGGAAAGTTTCCAATTTCAAAAATAATTTTACCATTTTCATTGATGCAGAGATCGAATCATTATAAAACAAAAGCCAGGTAGACAAATTTGCAGACAAGCGGGTTCAAATCAATCATAAAAAAGTGCGTACCTTAACCAGGCTGGGCCAACCTCGCCTGAAATAAAATTAACCAAGCGGTATTAATAACTTAATGCTGCTGCTACTTACAACTATTCCATATTTTTCCCTTTCTAAAAGCAATTTTTCTAGCCGAGCTAATATCACGGATACCACCTCAGTTTTTTTCCGTACCTTGCTATATCAATCAACTTATGTTCAATCGACGGCTGTAACCGTAGTTAAACGTGTCTATCTACATATGATGTTTTTAAACTCATCAAGATAGTCAAGGTTAACATTAGCTCCCAAGAATGTTTCAGTCGGGTCTTGTAACTCTAGTTTTCCACGCTCCTGATGCAAGACCAGATGTTTTACTAATCTAATCTCACCTAACAATTCAGAATATCTCGGATGTTAAATGTTACTTCATCCGCCGAATCTATTATATCGCGAGATATCGGGTTATTATCAGGGTTGTTGTCTGTAAGAATGTCTCATCTCATTTGCAGAGTCTGGAGTTGGCTACATCTAAAGGATTTTGTTATGCCTCCATAGAAGTAGTTGAAATCTCTATATTTCCCGTTCGTAGTAACGATTAGAGTACTTTATCGACGATATGCACCGTGACATACTTAATAGCAGCGAAATGTATATATAGTATATGACAAGTGAAAATAAATCTAATCTTATGACGTCTTCGCACCCTCCCTATAAGAAATTTTCGTCGATAAGGGCATACATTGATGCTAGCGGAAAGACAAAATACTGTGTAAGTTGCAGTAACACAGCTACTCAGGAAGTAATATTCACTGTAGATGGAGCTACCATTTTAGAAAAATACTGTGATTCCTGCGCAAAAAAGAATATACCATAACAGATCCCAAAAGATCGTTTATCTGACCTTTAGTTTCAAAGTAGGCAAAGGTCATTGTTCCTGGGATTTCAATTGTCAAGATGAAAACAGAAAAAGATTGTTTTAAAAAGATGAAAATTAAGAATTACCCTACATCTTATACCTTCCTATATCGTTATTGTAACAGGTATCTGGTTCGGTGGTATGTGAGACAATTTTAACCATTTTTATCACAATATTGGTAAAATAGGTACCTTATTCAGTGGGACAGATTGGTAAACTAAATTTCAAAAAGTTTGAGTTAGAAAAAGATATAGAGGAAGCGCTAAAGGAATTGGATAAATTTATTGCACTGACAGTTAAGGGCGGCTACCCTTCACTTTGACTACTTAGAATTAATGAATAGTTTACGCATGTAGTAATATAGCATTTAAGACATTAGAATTTATTAATTATTCAGTTACTGCTATAGTTACTTTAGAATGTATTTATCAGTTCTACATTTGATACAAATTATTTCATAGCCTTCTTTCTTTCCTGCTATAGTTATGAAGGTAACACAATTATGACAAAATACAAAATCTATGAGTTTCCCTCTATGATCTCTACGCTCTAGATTCTCTTTGGTCAGTTTCACGAATTCTCTATCTTGAATGGTTATAGTATGTAAAGTTTTTGCAGTCACAATAACTAAAATAACATTTATCGAAAAAAATTATCTCGATAATGCTTCCTCTACATGTCAGTAAAATATCCATGACTAGCCGCCGCCCTTCAAGGGCGGCGGACAATCATAACCCTAATTCAAAAATACATGGCAACCAAAAATGTTGCCAACTATCTAAGCTCTCATGCATCCCATCAATTATACTGATGTAAGCATTCTTTATTTGTTGTAGTAACTACAATAATCAAAATTGCCCTACTAGATATATCGTTTTGTTAGAAAAATAAAATTACTTGCCATTAGATTCGAGGTCTTCTTTGTTTAACTTTGGCTAGAAAATAAATAGTTACTATAGGATAGATTACGATATACTTTGGTTGCTATTGTGAACTGTATTAACGTTACTTAAACTTAAACTTGGCTACAATAGACTAGCAAAAGAATACAAGAATCAGATTATATTATTTTGTAGCAAACCTATCCTATTCTATAAACTAAGATGCCATATGTATAACTAAAAAATATTCAAAAATTTGTCAAATGTATAGGTTTTTACATTTTTGAGAGCATCGATAATTCAGGTGATAACATGGTTATATAGTCCTCACCATATTGATTCAGTATAGAATTATGATAATGTGTCTTGACATCAAGAATGCATACAAGTCGTACCTAATTATAGAGACAAGTGGGAGGATTAGAAAAACAAGAGATAATAGAGATATGAATAATAATACACTGATTTCATCTGATTATTTAAAATTAGTATGTGACTTTAAGTCGATTTTAATATGTGATTACAACAGTGAGGAAAAATAGAGATGAATTCAAAAATTTCGGTTAATTTCACTATATTTTTTGGCATTATCTATGATGCTATTTACTAGCCCAGCCATGATCTTATCATCTAATATCTCTGCTACTCCATCATCAGATGATGGAGGAGAAGGTGGTTCATCAGATGATGGAGGAGAAGGTGGTTCATCAGATGATGGAGGAGAAGGTGGTTCATCAGATGATGGTTCATCAGAAAATGAACAGCCAGAAGAAGAGTCAGAAACTGAAGTAACAGAAGAAGAAGAAACTGAGCCAGTACTTGTAAGTTGTCCCGACGGTAGTCAAGCAGCTACAGCGGAAGATTGTCCAACAACAGGAGCAGCAGCAACAGCAGCAGCACCAACAGAACCTGTCAATTGTCCCGACGGTAGTCAGGCAGCTACGACGGAAGAATGTACAGGAAATGGTACAAGTACTGCATCAACACCATCTCAATCAGAATTACCTAATGTTCTGTGGGGAGATTATTTCTATACTGATCCTGCTTGCCAATCTAATCCGGCCGGTCCTGCTTGTAAATCATCAACAACTACTGGTACAACAACAGGAGCACCATCTGGTTCCCTTCCTGCAAATTCCGGAGCCGAGAAGAATGATATTTGTGCGAAATCTCCCGAAGTTCCATTTTGTAAATCATCAACAACTACTGGTACAACTACAGGAGCACCATCTGGTACAACTACAGGAGCACCATCTGGTACAACTACAGGAGCACCATCTGGTACAACTACAGGAGCACCATCTGGTACAACTACAGGAGCACCATCTGGTACAACTACAGGAGCACCATCTGGTACAACTACAGGAGCACCATCTGGTACAACTACAGGAGCACCATCTGGTACAACTACAGGAGCACCATCTGGTTCCCTTCCTGCAAATTCCGGAGCCGAGAAGAATGATATTTGTGCGAAATCTCCCGAAGTTCCATTTTGTAAATCATCAACAACTACTGGTACAACTACCTTTGCGGAAACTCAAAAGGAAACTGAATCACGTTTCAGTGTTGGTTTTGATGCTGTTTGTCTCCAATCTAATAATCCCACCGATCCTGCTTGTAAATCATCAACAACGCCAGGTTCAACTACAAACCCCCCTGATTCGGGTCCGATTAGTCTTTGTACAATTTTTTCTGTCAGTCCCGATTGCAATAAAACACCAACAACACCAACAACATCAACAACCCCAACAGAAGTAGAAGTACCTAAAAATCTAGATGAAACATGTCCACCAGGATCTCATATCGTAGGATTTGGTGGAAAGACAGGGGCTCCTAGTGGTTCAAAGTGCATATCTGATAACGCACCTAACCCAACACCAGCGCCAAAAGAATTAGAAGTACCTAAAAATCCAGATGGAACATGTCCGCCAGGATCCGTTGGCGTAGGGAGCGCTGGTAACGCCGGTCAACCAGGGACGGGATCTTCTCTTTGTGTTTCAAATAACACACCAACTACAACACCACCACCAGCTACAGGTACAACTACAACACCACCACCAGCTACAGGTACAACTACACCATTACTTCAGACTCTGACAGAGAATGTTAAAAAAGAGTATTGTGGTATAGAGAAGAATAAGGATACAACAAGATGTCAACTCTCTTCTTGGCAACAGGATCAGGTTGAGGCCGTTTGTGAAAACGTCCCAACGCCAAGCTGTAAAGCACTTAACAACGAAGTAGCTAAACTACGAAACGCACCATTAGAAGGAGAAGTAGCTAAACCAGGTCCAAATGGAGAATGTCCACCAGGATCTCATATCACAGCGACCGGTGGTAAGACGGGGAGCGTAGTACCTACCGGTGCCAGATGCATTTCAGATAACCCATCAGCGAAAACAACTACAACACCTGGCACTACTACAACACCTGGCACTACTACAACACCTGGCACTACTACAACACCTGGCACTACTACAACACCTGGCACTACTACAACACCTGGCACTACTACAACACCTGGCACTACTACAACACCTGGCACTACTACAACACCTGGCACTACTACAACGACTACAAAGACGGTTATCGTTACTAAAACAAATATTAACAATGATCAAGTCACTGTGAGAAATGATGGAGGATTGACGGTAAAAACACTTGAGGGAGCAGTAACACCCACTGCAGATTGTCCCCCACAGTCCGCCACTGTTGTTTTGGGTCCATCCCCAATGGAAAATGGGAAAGCACGAATACTTGCAGCATTTGATCCATGTACTCTTACTAGTGGGAAAGTCTTACTCCATTTACCAGACGAAAAAGGAATTCAACTTGTAGGAGCCAAAATACAAGATGGACAAACAACACAATCCGCAATAGTGCCAATACAGAGAATAGCTCCTACTGCTCCAGGTCAAGCACAATACTTTATAGACCTGTCCGAACAATCTACAGGCTTAGATCTGACGAGTGGGAATCCAGTAAATCTGGCTGGCAATGTTAATGCATTACTTTTAATGAATCTAGGCGGAGAGAATGTTCAACTTGGTGCAGAGAACAATGTAAAAATGGACGCTGCTCTCACAAAGGCTGCTACAACGGGAACAGCAGCACAATCACCGACATTAGCGTCACAACCAAGTGCAGTTGTAGGTGGAAGTTAGATAGCTAGTATTATTGTAAATCGATAGATCTATTTTGCGGTAAGCGTAGCTACTGTATCAAGCAGATAATATCATATTTCTAGTAAGAACATGCATGAGGTCAAGATTTTTGAAGACTTAGCCGGCGCCTAAGGCGCCGGCGTGTAATATTATAATAAATACAACAGATACTTTCTTGGGTAATAACTATTAACGACATCTCCTGAAGAGATTGGGCAACCTTCAATTACCATTGTTCTAAATCCTTGTCCAAGTCTACAGTGGTTCGCATGTTCTCTAAAGCCTCTTCTACTGGTTTGTTTGGTTTCTATTCTCAAATATGCCTTACCGCCAATGACCATCACATAGGATAGGTGCTTTCTCAACTAGAGGCATCTGCATATCGGTTAGGATGATAGTTGAGCTACAGAATGTCTTGTTTACATTACAGCCTTTCAATAGCCATTTGTTTACTGGAGGAATGAGGTTGCCCTCGGTTCGAATTGTTAAATCCTTATCTTTTGGCGACTACAATCAAGTAACCAAGAGCTCAATATCATCAAAATATCTGATTCATGTAACAGGATCCTTCCCAATTATGAAGTTTACAGAGTACCGCCACAGCATAGGTGACGCGATAATACACTCTAAATAAGAACACTATACAATAACCGGCGCCTCAGGCGCCGGCGTGAGATATTTCATATAAATCTAGTAACGTTTGCCATATTAACAACTACAAAGGACATTTCCAAAAGATCGGGCAACCCCATTCAACGTCTACATTCAATAGAAACATACGATTAATGATTCTTTATCAAACTTTACTTCTTTCCTAATGGTCTCCAGAGCTTTTCTAACGGGCTGGGTTGGTACAACCGACCACTCAACACGATAAAAGACCTTGTTGACATTATATGATTAAAAGGTATGTCGTTTGGAAAATGTATTAAATGAATCTTTTTAATGACAAATTTGTTAATGTATTAAACAAAGATGGTGAAGCAAACTATTATGGAAAGGTAATGACAACATCAGAAGCAAACACATACTATAATTTGTTACTAAAAAATATAAATTGGAAGAACGATGAGGCATTATATCACGGAAAACACATAGTTACAAAGAGAAAAGTTGCTTGGTATGGTGATCAAGGTTTTCTTTACACTTATTCTAATACTACAAAGCAAGCAATACCTTGGACCAACGAGTTAATAGATCTCAAAAGAAAAACAGAGTTAATCACAAATTCGCAGTTTAACTCCTGTTTACTTAATTTATATCATGATGGTAACGAGGGAATGACCTGGCATAGCGATGATGAAAAATCCCTGGGAAAAAATACCGTCATAGCCTCTTTAAGTTTTGGGGCGGAGAGAAAGTTTTCATTTAAGCATAGGCGTACAAGACAAACAATCTCACTACTATTAGAGAATGGAAGCTTGCTTGTGATGAAAGGTAACACACAATCAAATTGGCTACATTGCTTACCTCTCTCGAGCAAAATAAATCATCCAAGAATAAATTTGACTTTTAGAATAATTATAGACGATTCAATACATGACACAAAGTTGACATAGATAATATAATCATTTAATTATTAATAAGATTGATTTTTTGAGTAAAAGACTTTTCCCCAAGGGGTTTGATGTCATCCCTGTGCTTTGTCAACAAAAGGAATGTGCAACTCCGGTAAGGTTATCTGGGCAACCCTCTCCACTTCAAAGTCTTTGTTCACGTCGCAATACATCAATACCCATGGTCTTATCGGGCAACAATTTGTCCAGGATGGTAATTAACCAAAACAATGGAGTATAGAAATGGCAAAAAATAGAGAGATGAATAAAACTACAGAGGTACAAACTTGCCTAGCATAGAGGTAGAATATTGATCACTCAATTTATCTAGCTCATGTATAAGGTAATGTTTCGCAGAAATGGACTTTGCAAGACTGGCTAACAGCATAAAAAAGTGCGAAGTGCGGGATTTGAACCCGCCTCTTGCTTGGAAGTTCAAATCCCTTTGCTTAAGGAGAGAGAGAGAACCCGCGATCCCTCTATCTTTAGCAATTGGTTATAGAGAGTGAGAATTTGATCAAGATAATTTTCACACAAGACTTAACCCTCTTTATATACTCCGTCGAGTGAATTTGGTTATGAATAATAATAGACAGGTAAGAAAAGATCATCTTTTCATTATAGTATTCATTTCTACTCTAATTTTCTCAAGTATGACTATGGTCAATGGCTTTACTAATGTTGTGTATGGTCAAACAAATGCTACCCAGACCAATTCAACAAGCAATGTTACTACAAACTTGGTAAATACACAAGACATTCCATTAGAAAAAGTCCGTGTTGGAGACATTGAAATGGCGTACAAAATGTTTGGCAAAGGCGATCCTTTGATACTTCATAATGGCGCTTCTGATAATATGGATGCATGGGATCCAGCCCTTTTAACTAGACTAGCGTCAAATAACACTGTAATTGTGTTTGATAGTCGTGGAATTGGAAATACAACTGCTGGTACCGAACCGTATTCTATTCAGTTACTTGGTAATGATACTGCTGGTTTAATGGATGCTTTGAAAATACAACAAGCAAATGTTTTAGGATATTCTTTAGGTACATACATAACGCAACAATTTGCAATTACGCATCCTGATAAGGTTAGTAGTATTATACTTATTGCTGGTTCCTGTGGTGGGAAAGATGGTATACCTCGACCTGCTGAGTTTGACAAATTACAAGCAGATATTGTAAACAAAACCCAAAATAATATACCTGTCTCTCAGGATGAAATGAAGTCGCTTGTAACGGCCTCATTAGGACTGGGTTGGATAAAACTACACCCAGAATCTGCAGCGATTCCAGAAAACATTACATTCCAGCAAATGAAACCTAGTGTTTCACCTGAAACATTGAATAATCAGAAGAACACTGGATTTGCTTGGGTGGCTTCCGACTGGAATGGTGCTTGTGACGACCTTGCAAAGATAAACAAGCCTCTGTTAGTTATAGCAGGAACAGACGATAAGCTCTACGTCCCGTATGAAAACTCTTTGGTCATTGCAAATAAAGTTCCAGGAGCATGGCTTGTACAGATAAAAGACGCTGGTCATGCCGTTCCAGCTCAATATCCAGAGGAAGTCGGTAACATAATAGAAACATTCTTGTCGACTGTAAAGTAAAGGTGACCAAGCAGGAAAGAAGAATCCGACATTAATTTTTGTACACCATCTTGACAAGCGGGTTCAAATCAACCATAAAAAAGTGCGAAGTGCGGGATTTGAACCCGCCTTTGCTTGAGAATTCAAATCCCTTTGCTTAAGGAAAGAGAAAGAGAACTCGCAATCCCTCTATCTTTAGTTATGGTCGTAGAGATGGATAATTTGATCGATAGTGTTCACACAAGAGTTCACCCACTTTATATACTCCGTCGAGTGAATAGGGTTGTGCATAGTAATAGACAGGTAAGAAGAGATTATCTTTTCATGATTGCAATAATATCTACTCTAATTTTCTCAAGTATGACTATGGTCAATGGCTTTACTAATATAGTCAATGGTCAAACAAATGCTACTCAAACAAATTCAAGCAATACTACTACAAACTTGGTAAATACACAAGACATCCCATTAGAAAAAGTCCGTGTTGGAGACATTGAATTGGCGTACAAGATGTTTGGCAAAGGCGATCCTTTGATACTTCATAATGGTGCTTCTGATCATATGGATGCATGGGATCCAGCCCTTTTAACTAGACTAGCGTCAAATCATACAGTAATTATTTTTGATAGTCGTGGAATTGGAAATACAACTGCTGGTACCGAACCTTATTCTATAAAGTTACTTGGTAATGATACAGCAGGTTTAATGGATGCTTTGAAGATACAACAAGCAAATGTTTTAGGATATTCTTTAGGTACATTTACAACTCAACAATTTGCAATCACACATCCTGATAAGGTTAGCAGTATTACGCTAATTGCTGGATCATGTGGTGGTAAAGATGGGATACCTAAACCGGCTGAGTTTTTAAAATTGCAGGCTGATATGGTAAACAAAACTCAAAATAATATAACCGTTTCTCAAGAAGATTTCAAAGCTCTTGTAACCGCATCATTAGGATCAGGATGGGTAAAGCTTCATCCTGAATCTGCTGTTATTCCAGAGAACAGTTCCCTATTAGGGTCAAAGCCCGGTCTTTCCGCTGAAGCATTGAACAATCAGGCAGATGCTGGATGGGGTTGGGAAGCAAAAAACTGGAGCGGTGTCTGTGACGACCTCGCAAAGATAGACAAGCCTTTGTTGGTCATAACAGGTACAGATGATAACCAGTACAATCCTCATCAGAACGCTTTAGTCATTGCCAGTAAAGTTCCAGGAGCATGGCTTGTACAGATAAAAGACGCGGGTCATGCCGTTCCAGCTCAATATCCGGATGAAGTCGGCAACATAATAGAAACATTCCTGTCGACCGTAAAATAATGGGAGACCAAGCGGAAAGAAGAATCCGATATTAATTTTTGTACACCATCTTGACAAGCGGGTTCAAATCAATCATAAAAAAGTGCGAAGTGCGGGATTTGAACCCGCGATCCCTCTTTTTGATAACGGCATCCTTGTAAGCGTAAATCCTACATTATGAGATAATCTAAATTAGATTAAAACTAAATTTAAATTCTAAAAATAGTTAGATAAAGTGATACAACGCTGCTATCCAATTGAAAATCTGTTAAGATAATGAGTTGATGGCCTTACTCGATATGCGATAAAGGATCGAGTTCTAGGTAACCATAACACTAGTTTACCGTGACGCTGCCTGTCATCCACGGGTGCAGTATATAAATATAGTAGTAAGTGCCGGGGTTTTCAAAAGTCACTGTGAAGGAGGTGATTGATGGAGCTCCTGGTGGGATTTGTCTCATTGGAAACATCCAGCCGGAATTGACATAACTTTCATCGCCTACAAAGGAATATTTTGAGTTGGACTGGAGATACGTTACATTAGTCTTGGTGTTGTCGATAACAACAAGAGCAGAGGCCCTAAGATTGTCTGTAATCACCAATTTGTTATTTGGGCTTGTATTCCCTATTTAATTATTGATGAGTTTATTTGCTGTATATCAAAAGTAATTAAGGCTGATGGTGAACCACAATATCTATTATTGAATAAATTTATTTTGTAGCCTTTATTACCAATTGTGTTATACGCCATGATTCTACTATCCCTTCAAAATATCGTTAACTATTTTCTTCATAGTTTATTTATAACTTTTCGATTGAAATCTATATAAAGAATGATTTCAAAATATATTTTTTCTAAATTATTTAATTTAAGTATTCAAAATTTATAGAAATTTTGGACATTGTTATACATTTATATGCTACATTCTGAAAACAGTCTCGTGTTTAGAGAACAAAATTATACTATAAAGAAAGTGAAAATTTTTCTTTGTTTTGTATTAGCTCTTGCAAGTGTGACAAGCATGATAATCCCATTATCTGGATTCGCTAATGCTACTAGCAATGAAAGTAATAATTACAACATTAACAATGATAACAGCATCTCCTCCAATCTAACCCAAAATGAGATAGCAGCCGGAGGACCAATTCCACCTAACTACACACTGGCATTTAATGAAGAAAAATGTGTTCAAGGAGAAGTTAACCCACCATGGAGCCCAACGCTCCTAAGCTATGAACATCACGATATTAATCGTACCCATCTCTATCAATGTGCAACATTCACCGGTTCTTTAACAGAATCCAATCAAGTATATGCATACAAGTCCCCTGAAATTTACTATACACCTTCTATGATGGTAACGGGTGGAATTAATGAAATGTATGTATACGGGGGAGCATCATATAATGCGGTTCCAACCCCATCCGGTTCATTTGTATCTAAAGTTGAACCAGGCACATTAAAAGAACTCTGGCGCACAAATCTAGTTAACACCAACATTAGTGGTATTTGGACTGGGGCTGGTTCCATCGAGTCGATTGGAGGAGACCTATTTGTTATTACCAACACTTATTTATACAAATTAAATGGCACTACTGGAAAAGTAGATGGAGTATTATCATTACCGACGGGATTAAGCGCTCCACGTGATAGTTACTTTAATGGTATGAGTGGCTGGTCAGATGGTACTTTGGTAATGAAGAATTTGGCCCGAGGTCCAGGATGTGACGTCCAAGGATTTTTCGCACTCTTTAAATGCCCTAACGTAAATGCAACCCCTCCATCCGCTATGGTAGCAGTTGATTCTGAAACTTTCAAGGTATTAGATTGGGTGCAACTAGAAGAGATGATAGGTGGCCGAATAACTGCCACAGAATATAATAGTAAAGACTATGCATATCTAACCGGACAGACAAATCTATACCGATATGAATGGGACGGGAAGAACCTCACTGAGGATAAGAGTTGGGGTCCAGTCTCACTTCTGTTACCAGGTCAAAGTGCTGCATCAGCATGTGGAATTGCTAAAGAATGGGTCATTTGTATGACCAATGGGGGGGCACCAACTGAGACTCCATTAAGCATAGTTGCTATTTCACAGGCTAATGCAAGTAATATACACAGAATTGAACCAATACCACTAAACCCAGGACAGATAAACTATATTCCATCTATGCCAGCTATAGATCCCGTAAATAGTCGAATTTATGCCATGGATGCAGGTCCCGGAAAGACCGTGGGTATCGACCTTGACCAGAAAACTGGTAATATGACAACTGCCTGGACTGAAGATCAAAAGACTTTGAGTTGGTTTATACTCATAGGTCCTTCTGACCAGCGAGTGCTTGTGGGAACAAATATCTCAACTAACGAACCCGATCCTGCAGCTCTAGAGGTAGGACCAATCGGTGCTAACTATGTGGAACAAATTCAATGGCGAGAAGCTTCTACAGGAAAATTACTTGCAGCCTCGGACTTTTTTAGTCCAATGATAGTGGGTATGCAAGTATGGGCTGGATATGGTGGTTTTATATACGAGGGATTAAACGATGGGCATTTAATGGCATTGAAGGTGTTACCTCAAACCACAAATTCAAATGGGACATCTGCTTTGACAACAAAGAATCTCACTTCAACATAACTTTAGGTCAGAATTATTCCCAATCGGTAAGTTCTCTCCTCAACCCATCCAACACCGGCCTTATCCTTTTTGTAAATATTTCGTAAATGTCGGGCATATAATAATGGTTGAAAGTTACTTAAAGTATGTTTCTATCATGCATCTAGTATAATGTTCGCTCATTTTATCCAGTTCATGAATAAGGTAATGTTTTTCTGAAATGGACTTTGCGCGACCGGCTAACACTTCCGATCCGACTTCACCCATTTCGGAGCGGCATAAGATATTGTAATGAAACTTTCTAAGATCCATTAACGTTGATTTACTTTCCGTGTGACTCTTTATCATTCTATGGGCAATGATTCTTTCTTCTTTTGTTACCTTGCCGAGACTTCTAAACATATTCCAAAGTGTGGTTGGGACAATTGTAAAGTAAGAATGCTTTTGGCCCACAATTCGATTTAAGACAATAATAGAAACTTTCTTTTTTTAGGAAACACGTAATTTATTACAGTTACATCCCGTGAAAGAATCGCAGATAGATGTTTCATGTGCATATGTAATCCCTTCTCCCCTCAATCCAGAAAAGAATGCAAATTTTATGATTACTCCAATATCGCCATCAATCTCTAAAACCTCGCGGACCTTTGCTTCAATAAATCCTTCATCCGCTAACCATACACGATCGTGAATCCGCATTTTCTTATTTAGCTCGTATCTTTGGATTATTTCTTCTATCAGGATTTTAAGTTCGGGATTATGCATTTTTCTATCGTAGAATATTCCAACCTTTCTCATTGCATCGCAAATCCAAGCTCGCTTGTGTCCTGACTCCGATTGAATTAACTGAGGGTTCTTAAAGAAGATGTCCACATACCTTTCATAGTATCGTACTAAATCTTTAGCGTGTTTCTTATAGACATACTTCTTTGATAGCTCTTGAAACATTTCTTCACGATCGATGTTTTTGTAAAATGTAGGACTAAATTCCCCTGTGAGAGGGTCTTTGATATCCTTCTCTCGCATTCTATTGATTAATTTCTCTATTTGCTCATCTTTTTGATGAGCAGGATATTTGCCGTCAATCCATGCGTGAACGAATTCACTGAACGTTTTAAATTCGTTCATTTTTATTTTACTATTTAGAATCGCCACGTCATTTTCCTTTAATCTGACAGTAACACTCTTCCAATCCTGTATTTTTTTATGGGTTTGTATTTGTTTATTCATAGTTGGTTAAAGATATGCTAAGCTTTAGCTTTTTCGTCAACAATTTACGAGCACATGTCAACAATTCAGACCGATTGTCAACAATACCCCTCACCTGAAACCAGGTCGTCAACAAATTGGTCAACATTTGCACAATTTCAATCATAAAAAAGTGCGAAGTGCGGGATTTGAACCCGCTTGCCGCTTTGTAATGGTAAGACGTGTTAGAAAAAGCACTGCAGTTTAAGAGAACAAGATTATCTATTATAGAATAGGCTGTTCATTTACAGCCAGAGTGGGGGGATATGCTGACTCCTCAATTAATCAACTGCTTTGGGGTATAGTCCCAGTAGAATTTTGACTAGTTGTGGTAGTAATATTGGAGGTGGAGTTTGGAGCCATATTAGTCTGCGATGGCAATACTTGTAGGGTAATGATGTTCCCTACGTTCAGGATGTCGTATATGAGACCGCCATAGCCAACAGGTACTGTAGCGTAGGCTGCTGCTGGTGGAAAGAAGTCGGATGCCGCAAGCAATTTCCCTGTGGCTGCGTCTCGCCACTGTATCTGTTCAACATAGTTTGCCCCATCAGACCAAGGAATCATCTCACTGACATTCTGTGTCACTGGTGATGACATGTTAGTATTGACAAAGACTCTATCATGGGATGAACCTATCAAAGTGATATAGCTCTGGCTCCATTGAGGCTCAACCCAAGCCACTGACATATTGCCAGTGCTTGGATCAATATCAACTGCAAAAGCCTTGTGTACACCAGCATCCATGGCATATATCCGATTATTATCCGGGTCTACTGCACCATGAGCGTAGTATGTACTCTGTTCACCTGGTTCAAGAGGGATGGGATCGATTTTTGCGATCTTACTGGCATTTGCTTGGGAAATAGCTACTACACTCATTGGTACATCAGCTGGATTGCCATTGGTGGTCAAAATTACCCAATCATTTAGGACCATTACAGCACCTGCAAGGGTCTGACCTGGTTTCAAGTAAGGAACTGGCCCCCAGGTTTCATCTAGGGATATGTTATTGCCATCCCATACATATCTATAGACATTGGAAGTTCCGGCAAAGTATGCATAGTTATTGCCATCAAACTCGGTTGCTGTAATGCGGCCCGCAGAGTTCTCGGTCCCCTGAACCCAGTCAAGAACTTGGAACGTATTTGGATTAACTACTGACAATACTGATGCACCACCAGATTCGGGAGCACCTGGACATTTGTAAGCGGCAGCACTGTATCCTTGAAGTTCGCATCCGACTGGCCTGTTAAATGACTTTAATATGATAAATCCATCGCCTGGAAATAAAGAGAAACCATTGAATCCGCTGTCACGTGCAGGGTTATCGCCGACTGGTATAGTGACCACGTCTATTACGCCTCCATTAGTAGCATTGAGTTTATATAATTTGTGACCTGAGGTAGCAGCTAAGCTACCATCAGGAAGTACATAAACCGCACCTGAGAGGGAAAAGTCATTTGTTATATTGAAATTGCCAAGATATGTTCGCCACTGCTCGTCAAGGGACCCAAGTTCGATCTTAGATACATAAGCCGGTGACCATGGTACTGCTTCGCCGTTTCCTCCACCATAAAGATACATTTCGGTAATATCACGTGTAGCCATACTGAAAGGATTATAGTACAAATCCGAAGAAGGGTAAGCAAAGACATCGTTAGGGCCAGTATAGGATCCTGGGAACTGGGCGCATGGATAGAGCTCCGTCCGCTCAGAGTCATGATGCTCTGCGGGCATCAGTGTCTGGTACCAACCAGAATTGTCTTGTGCTGCAGCACATGCAGCCTCTTGTTGTGCCAGTGTATAGTTTGGAGGTATTGGTCCTCCTGCAGCAATCATATTCGGAGTTTGGTTAAGGGTAGCATAAGGATTTGTTGCATTGTTGTTACTGTTTTCGCTATTGATGGCGCTAGCATAACCCGGCAAGCTGTATATCAAAGATGCTATACCGACCAAGCAAATAAACATAGATATAATTTTTATATTCATTTTTTTAAGTAAATAATAACTCAACAACGACTAATAATTTTATATATATTTAAACATATCATTTAGTGCTATTACAAGTTGTAGAATTGTAAAATCTTCACCACGTTATAGTGACAGACAAATAGACTCGTTTAATTTATTATGTGTTTTAGTTTACAGTTTACCTTTCTTATATGGAAAGTAGTCCTCAAAGCCTTCGGTCCTATCCTTTGTATACTGTATCTTCCTTTAAATCAGGCTTTTCTCTAAAGGAAAATGAAGATGATGTTTTAATCTAAGAAACCTGCAAGTCATTGGGTACCAGGTTCCACCATCGGTTGATAGAGGATGCTCTCCATGAATCTTTACTATAGCTGACAAAAACCTTTCAGCAACAAACATGTTTCTCTCTTTGGATTTATTAGCTAAAAAGTGCGAAGTGCGGGATTTGAACCCGCTCTTTGTTTTGTAAAGTTCAAATCCCTTTGATTAGTGAAAGAGAACCCGCGATCCTTAACTGTTACTTCCAAAATAGGACATTAAAGATCAACATTGAAAAATGGTTTGGCCTAAATCAGGTAACGAACCCAAAACTGAACTACTAGGTATTAAATCATTGGAGAATAAAGTTTCTTTTAGATAGAAATAAAGGGGTTAAAGAAAGACTTGACAAGTATGTGGTAGTTAAGAAACTTCTGCACACATACTAAGTGCTTATACCGGAAGTGATATCGGCGGGCTAATAGTTTCTGCACTACTTGGATCGGCTGAGGTATTTACACCACAAATGTTTGCTACTACATTGGTTGAATCATCTCCGCCTCCAGATTCCTGTTCTGCAGTACAAGTTATACTATCATCGTCTATATTGGTGGTACTTACGCTATTATCTTCATTACAACTGTTTAGGATGCAGGCGATGTGAATTTCATCTACATCTAAAGCATTAGCAGATTGATATGATTGCATATTGGTTACAAATGTGGTCAATCCAGTTAACATTGCGACAGTAACTAACATTGTTCCTATAAATTTTATACTTGTATTCATATGTTTCACAATTATAGAACAAGAGACTGTATATTTGAAATTGGTTAAATTAAACGGTTAGATTATTTTGCATATTTGTTTCAATCATAATTAATAGACTATTGTTATAGTACCTTTTTTCGATGTTTTGGACTAAATTTAGCAATTGCGGAACATAAAAAGAATATAAAAGTAATAAAAATATAGTGCGCCTTGTCAATGGTGGAATAATTAGATTCATTCAAGATTTTGGCTAGTAATTTGAATGGGGATATTATTTTGCCCAATATAATGTTCAAATCCCGCAGTGAAGAAATGAGTTCCTTAAATCAATCTCAAAAAAGTGCGAAGTGCGGGATTTGAACCCGCGATCCCGAGCTTGGGAAGCTTGTACCTTAACCAGGCTGGGCCAACCTCGCCTGAAATAAAATTAACCAAGCGGTATTAATAACTTAATGCTGCTGCTACTTACAACTATTCCATATTTTTCCCTTTCTAAAAGCAATTTTTCTAGCCGAGCTAATATCACGGATACCACCTCGGTTTTTTTCCGTACCTTGTCTTATAGAGGTGCCATATTCGTCTACAATTTCAATAATTACCTCATCTTTGAAATACGATTTTAGAATTTCAGCTATTTGATGGGATAAAGCCAAGCTTCCATCGCCAATTCTAACTATTTTGGTTGGAGACTCGATTGAGGACAAAATAGAACTGATTTTTTCAACTGTGGAATTAACCGAAGACAAAATTATTTTATCTAGTTCAAAATAGCAGTACAGTATAGAAATGCCAATCCTTTTTCCAGGATCTATTCCGATAATCAACTGTTCTTTAGAGGGACCAAAGTAACCCATACAGTTTTGCAGAATTTTTGCTTTTATGGACAGAGGAAATTCTTCTAATTGGGTATCTAAATACATGTTGTCTCTATTTACGATTTTAGATTCATCGATAGTTGTAATTATAACTTTTCCAGTTGATAGGGCCGCTTCTTCAGGTGATAATGACAAATAACGCAATCCAAGCGACTTTAAAACATTTGTTATTTTATAATAGGAACGGCCTGATACTGTCGCAACAATAACTGGTGGACAACTTGTTAAGTTGAACATTTCTATTGCTACTCTAGCGTGCTGCCATAAGCCTATTAAAGATTACGTATAATTTTCTAGTTGTCAAAATGCAAGAATTGTGCAGATTTCAAATGATCCAAACCCACCTGTAATCACATCGCGACTTTCCTAATATGAGAGCATTGATTATTGAATGATGAGAATAAGATAATAAAATTTTATTTTTACATACGAAAGCATAAAAATCATCTAAAATCGTAATAACCACCTATAATTTTCAAATAATTGTCATTAATTTTTTAAAATTATAGCATGATCAAATTTTTCTATTATTCTGGTATCCCTAACTAGTTGATAAATGAAGAGTGCGTGTTAAACTGTCAAGTTTAGTATTGCTTGTGCGATATCGCCCTTTGTATCTGTCAATGCAACGATCGCTTTTTCCTTTGAGACATTTGCCTGTTGCATAACTAAAACAATATCCTCTTCCTTAAAAGTAGGAACATCCCTGTCGGTTTCTTCGATATCGGTAGCAATAACCTGAAAAATAGTACTATCCTTGCCTTTCATTTCAACAACTTGGGGTTTTTTAAGAAATATTTCTTTCATATCGGTTCTTATGATGACTTCCTCTACTGAACCTAAATCTTTCATGTCTAAACCCATTCGGTCAAGCATTCTGCGCATATCTCTATTGCCCGATCGCATCATAGAAATCCCTAGGTACTTCTGCTTTTTATTCCTTCTCTAATTTTTACACCGATGCCACGGATCAGCGAGGCCCTCTGATGAACAGCAATATCATCTAATGACTGTAAAAAGTATGAAAAAGGTAATAAAGATCTACCCACAGCTAGAACAGATTCATTTTTGTCTACTACTGCAACATCTGACCCACTTTTAACGTTCTCTCCACATTTTAACACATGCTTCACAAAGAGAGATCTACCTTCTGATACGAAAGGTATGGCATCCTCAATAGGTACAACACAATTGGATTGATACCCCTTTTGTTTTAGAAAAAGTTTGGCACCGTCAATAGTTAATGCAATTCCCCCATCAGTTCGAAAGGTTCCTATTAATCTTCCATCTATACTAAAACTCTTGATTTTCCCAGTTTTTCTAGAATATTCAAGCTCCAAATCCTTTGGAAGTACTGAGCTGATATCCCTTCCAAAGAGAAAATCCACGTGAGAGCATATTTTCTGATATGGATCTAGAAATAGCTTTTGCAACTAAACAACCTATCTAGAGATGTCCACAATAAAAACTATCTGGAAGGCTAACCAGTAAATAACTTCGGAGCGAGGGATAAATTTTGCCCGTCAACTAATCACTCCTTTAGTTTGAAAGTATTAACATTTTGTTAGTCATTAATTATAAATTTTACAATATTTGAATCATAGTATGTAAATACCGGTCATTAATGAGTGTTTTTATAATTTCATTACTAATTCCAATTTGTTAAGAAATTAGTACAAATAATAAAATCCAATTTGCTTGCTCATTGTATATCATTTTTCAGGCTATGGATACTATTGTTATATAAAGAGAATCCAGTATGTGTACAGTATATATTGGTTAATTATGACACTGACTGTAACCCTTTGTGTCGCTTTTCATTAAATGTAGCAAAGAATGTGGACATAGGTCCATATAGTTAATATATTAACCTATTTATAAATGCCCATAAGAGTGACGGTTTCGACTCTGTTCATCTTGCTTCTATAATTTATCATATCCAATATACAATTAGAGAACTTGACGGTCATCGGAAAGATAGGTTCGATAGTAAACCCATACCCGAATTCTTTTAAGTCAGGCGCAAAAATATTTAACGTTATTGTTACGGTCTCCAATATGAGAGATATAATTGAGACCAATTCCCTCTTCAATTATCACAAAATATGTAGGCTGTGTCCTCGTTTGGTAAATCATAACCAAATCAACAACAGTGTTGGGACAAACCAAACGTTAGAAGAATTCATGCAGTGGCTAATTTATCCTATTTTTGATAAACTGTGAACAGGCAACCTATTAAATGAAACATAAAAATCAAAGCCGAAATACGCTAGAAATCACATTTGCCAACAATTCTGGTTAATTGCATATGGTGGGAAGAATAATAGAGAAAAGTAGGACGGCGTATACACGGACAACACACGGACAACACACGGACAACACACGGACAACAAATCCTAATAAATTAGAACCGATAAGTACATACATGGTTTCTTTTTGTGAATTATGCGGAAAACATACCGAGGTAAGCAAGAAAGTAATAATTGAGAAATCAATTATGAGTGTCTGTTTGTCTTGTTCAAAAAGAGGCAAACCAATAGAATCCAATAATGCTTCAAAGAACATAGGTTCACCAAAAGTGACAAACCCTGTAGGGTATTTATCCCCCAGACCAGCATCTGGCCCCCAGCAAGGTTCAAGGAATCTTTATCCAAGAAAAATAAGAGCAGCACCAAGGATTAAACCACCACCATTAAAGAAAATCAACTGGCTTGATGAAATGATTCTTGATCAGGAATTTCCATCCTTAATAAGAAATGCCAGGAGTAAAAAGGGGTTAACACACGAGCAACTTGGACAAAAAATTAACGAAAAAGTGACGCTGATAAAGAAAATTGAAACAGGTTCAATAAGACCTGATGAAATGATGGCAAAGAAACTTGAACGGTTTTTGGGTATAACTCTTTTTATAAACCCCAATGAAGAGAACGTAGAAGAATAGATTACAATAGTAGAAGAAGAAGAAGAAAGAATAGAAAAGTAATCTCATTTTCTAATTCGCAAATTTCTCATTGGAGACTGAAAAGATGATAGCAGGGTCGAAATGGAGATATATCTAATGACCATGCCACCATCTGTAGCAGTACTTAGAATTGGACATAGACTGGTAAGAGATGACAGAACTACTACTCATGCTGTTTTGGTATCAAGGGCTATGGGAAGCGAAGTAATCTACATGACTGAAGTAGATGATGAAATTAAAAAAACCCTAGACAAAGTCAATAAAAGATGGGGAGGAGAAAATGAATTTAGACTTGAAATCATTGACAATTGGAAAAATATACTGAAAACATGGAAAGAAAATGACGGTATAGTTGTTCATCTTACAATGTATGGAGCACCAATCAATCAAAAAATAAATGAGATCAAAGAATTAAGACAAAAAATATTAGTCGTAATAGGTGCAGAAAAGGTTCCAAAAGAGGTTTATTTTCTTGCTGATTATAATATTGCAATTGGCAGTCAGCCTCACTCAGAAATTGCAGCATTAGCAATTTTTCTAGACAGATTATTTGAAGGCAACCAGTTTAATAAGAGTTTTTTGGATGAAAAAATGAAAATTATACCTTCAGATAAGGGCAAAAATGTGATAAAGAGGAACCAGGGTCCCTCAAACAGCCCCTATCATAACAATAACAATAACAATAACAATGGCTCAAACCCTAAAAAGAAGAATCAAAATTAAAAGATAGTTAATGATGTACGCTGCTATCGCTAACATGGGATAGATTGTAATCGCTGAACCACAGGGATATTAGTTGGTATTCATAAAAGAGAATGTTCAATCGATTCTTATATAATTAAGTTATAATAAACAACACCACAAGAAATAAAAAAAAACAGGATTATATGATAGAGTCAATGGGTGATACACAGCTTAGGGCAAAAAGAACCAGGATCAAAATACTGAGAGCTATTGTAAAGAAGAATGGATCCGCATGTTTTTCTGAAATCAGAACCATCACAGGGCTATCTACAGGATCTATCTATTATCACCTAGAAAGGATGAAAAATTATGTATTAAAGAATTCAAAGTATTATGTCATTACTAAAGAAGGAATGGATTTGTTGGTTGAAATAGATGAGAGAAAAGATTTCACACTATCGACAAAATTAATTTGATTTAATCTGACTTGATTTGATCAAATTTTCTTTTTTTCATCCATCGGGACCATTATTGTAAAGATCAAGTCGTAATTAAACCCATTTTGGATGATTCAATAGCCCTTTTTATTTCTAAGGAGATTCTCCTGCCCATACTCATTGGAGTATCAAACAATAAATCTGAATAAGGTGAACCCGACACGTACAAATTAGTTCCAGCTACAATGCGCGCTGAAAATTCAAATGCTATAAAATTAGCATTATTATCATAAACACCTTCAATACAAAATGGTCCAGGCATTCCCGGAGGGACTAATTTTTTTGATGTTTCCACAAATCGTTCACCCATAGAGTAAACCTCAGGAAGCAAAGATTCTCTTAGTACAATAGGTATATTTCCTACAACAGTATAAGACGGCTCAATGTTAGAAGATATTTGATACTTTGCTGGAATTCGCCCTATCGCATCTATATCAGTTTCATAACGTCTGTCTATCCCTAATAATTCGAGTTCATTGGTTATGGGTGAATAAAAATAATGTAAATAAACTGGGACTCCGTTAGCATATTTTTGTATAAACAAATTTTTCTCGGACTCTATTACATGTGATTTTATGAGTTTTTGTGCTTGTTCTTCGAATCCCTTTTTATCAGTAACCAAGAAATATCCTTTTCCTCCGGCCGCTCCATGCAATTTTACTATACACAAACCATTGATTTCATTTTTAGAGGATATTTGAGTCGGCGAAGGTAATTTTGATTCGTCCATTAATTGTTGTTTTAGTATTCTATCTGATTCCCACCTTAGGATCCATTTATTACCAAATACCGGTATTTTAATACTCTCCAGTTCATCCATGTTTAATGTAGAAATCAAGGTTCCGTGAGGGATCAATATTGGACTATACTTTTCAATTAATTCATCTTGAAAATTCTTATTTACAATTTCTTTAAAATTTTTGATCGATACAATATTGTCAATAAATTTAAACCGCTTGTACATGTCAAATCGTTTTTCTTCACATATCAGCAAGGTATTGAAACCTTCATCTTTGGCTCCTTTTAATACCTGTAACGAGCAATGTGAGCCCAAAGTCATTACAGTTTGCTTATCAACATCTAGATCGAGATTTCTTTCAGCTTTTTGGTCATTCATAATTCATAACCTGTTTATTAATTGGAATTATATCAGAGATTAATTTTTTTTGATTCTTATCAAATCACATAATGAAATTGCTTGATAATTATCCATAAAAAAAGAGGGAGATAGACGGATAAAACTCCGTATGATGCCCAATGACAAGATCGGTACACTATTGGTAAATATTAGTCAAAAATTACTTTTAATGAGTTAATGTCTAAAGAAGGGTATAATCTCATAAGCAAAAAGGTGGTCCATGAGGGTCCGGTAAGGTTAAGAATAGATACATTCAACTACAATGGAAAAGTCTTTCAAAAGGAGGTAGTTGAGCATAGCCCTTCTGTCGGTATAATACCCATCATAAATAAAAATGAGATTTTGTTAATCAAACAGTTCAGACATGCCGTAAACAAATATTTAATTGAAATACCTGCAGGCAAGATAGAAAATGATGAAGTACCTCATGAAGCAGCAAAAAGAGAATTAGCCGAAGAAACAGGATATACAGGGATACTAAAACCGCTTACTCGATGTTTTTTGGCACCAAGCTATGACACCGAATTAATGCATTTTTTCGTTGCAGAAGATATGTCTAAACTGGAGAACCCAAAAAAAATGGATGAGGACGAAAATATTACTAATTTTGTTGTTGAACTAAAGGATGCTATCAAATATTGTTATGATGGTACAATAATAGACTGCAAAACCGTTACAGCAATATTTCTCTACTATTTTACCCTCCGCAATGATAATGTATTTAGAAATAACTAGATTTGATATAATCAATAATCTCTGATAAGGAGGGGTTATCACCAAACGGATTTCCTACATGCAGAGAGGATAATAAATTTGCAAAGCAAATTTTCTCTATAGTTGTGAATCCATTTATATGTCCAAAAATGAACCCAGCATCCCAAGAATCTCCTGCTCCGCTTACAATATCAATTTTGGATGGAACAATAGAATCTACAAATAACGATTCATGACCATCAGATATTGCGGATCCCTTAATTGTATGTATACATACGGTTAAATTAATAAAATTAGAAAGCAGCTTTGCTGATTCGCAGAGGTCGTTAATATTATCTGGATGTAAATTGCAATCAAAGGCCAAAAGAGTACTATTGGTATTACCAGTTACACTCTGTAATGCTTTAATTATCAGATTATATTCATTTTCATTGATACTTAGAAAGTCTACTAAATTGGAACGACTTTTTAGCACATTAATGAATTCAAAACATCTCCTCTCAATATCAGCGGGATCCAGAAAATGAACCGATTTAGGGGAATTCGTAAAGACATAATCCAATAATTCAGTTCCTCTTAGATTTGATGCCCAATTTGTCATTATTACAGCATCTGATGATCGCAAGATCATCCTTACTTCATGTGATTCAATTAGTTCTGGACCAAAATTATCGTTGTCTCCTACATCACTTATCATCACATTTGAGGAGGAGAAGGAAGAGATTGAAGAATTTGAAAATTCAAATACTGTCGATAATCCATGTTTTCCTTGTATAATATGAAGATTTACGTTGGTTCTGAAGGGTAAAAATACAGAATGTAAAATAGCAGAACCAATTTCATCTGCTATGGTAAACAACTCTACGCGAACGTCGAGTTTTGCTAGACTATATGCCACATTTACTGCGTTACCGCCTTTGATATCTACACTAGAATACCCTCGCATGCTTCCACCTCCTGCAATAATCTTTTTTTGGATATCATTCATAAAAATGGGATAGTCCAATACTTCAATAATTCTGTCCACAAAAAAATCGGGCAAAATGGTAACCCGTGGTTGATGATGATGATGCCTAGCTTCACTTATATCTAAAAGTTTGATCAGCAGGTTTCTGAGAATATTATGAGTATGGGACTTTCCTAATATCTGATTTATCGAACTCTTCTTATTTTCTGTTTTAACTATTTCGTCAAACTGGTTTGTGTTATCCTTATCCTTATGAAGATTTTGCTCATGATCGGGACGCGTAAACGGATCGTTATCAGCTGAATAAAGAATTCTTTCTAAAGGCTCTGATGAACAAGACAAATGGTGATACGCTGATGAAGATGAAGATGAAGATGAAGATGAAGATGAAGGAGGAGGAGAGGGAATAGGAGAATTAACGATAGTAGAAGAAGGGGTAACAGAAGATGGATTAATTGTCCAAGGATTCACGGTAAAGATTTGAATTTTGATTAATATAATGGTATCAGAAAGGCTTTAAAAATAAATGGAATAAAGCAGTTTGGCATGTATATTTGTATAAAAAAATAATCTTTTTTTGCAGAATCAGCGAATGGATTAATCCATATCCATGCCGCCCATGCCGCCCATGCCGCCCATGCCGCCCATGCCGCCCATGCCGCCCATGCCGCCAGGTGGACCAGCGGGCATTCGAGACTTTGTGGCTGCAATGACGTCATCAATTCTCAACAGCATACAAGCGGTTTCTGTAGCTGACTTTATGATTTGTTCTTTAATTACGGTTGGTTCGAGTATATTATTTTTATAAATATCTGAAACAGAAGTTGTTTTTACATTAATACCAATCCATTTAGAACCCTTTGATTGTTTTGCCTTCAAATCAGCCATGGTATCAATAGGATCCATACCAGCATTCTCTGCAAGAGTTAAAGGTATTACTTCTAATGCTTCAGCAAACTTTTGTGCGGCCAATTGTGATCGTCCTTCAAGACTGCTAGACCATTGTCTTAATTCATTGGCTATGTATGCTTCAGGTGAACCACCGCCAGCAACAATAGATGGTTTTTCTAACACATCCTTCATAACCATCAAGGCATCATGTAAAGATCTATCAGCTTCATCAACTACTCTTTGTGATCCACCACGTACAAGAATAGTTACTGCTTTTGGATTCTTGCATCCTTCTATGAACACCCACTTATCAGTTTCAACTTTTCTTTCTTCAACCAAACTAGCGATACCTAAATCACTTTCACTCAAGTCATCTAAATTATTTACCAGTCTTGCGCCTGTAGCCTTTGAAAGTTTGAACATATCGCTTTCTTTTACTCGCCTTACTGCAAGTACATTTGCTTTAGCCAAATAATGTTGTGCAATATCATCAATTCCCTTCTGACATAATACGACGTTAGCTCCAACTGATATTATCTTGTCTACCATATCCTTGAGCATCCTATTTTCTTCTTCTAAGAACATTTGCATTTGTTGGGGCTCACTGATTCTAATTTCTGCACTCATTTCTGTTTTTTCGATTTCAAGAGCAGAATTTATGAGAGCAATCTTTGCGTTGTCAACTCTCTTTGGCATTCCAGCATGAACTATTTCCTTATCTAAAACGATTCCTTGGATGAATGTTGTATCACGAATAGAACCTCCTGCTTTCTTCTCAACTTTAATGTTATCTAAATCCACTCGTAACCCATCACCTGAGGTATTTTTTTCGGCAACTTGTTTTGCAGCACTTACAACAATTTCACTCAATATGGGGCTATCATCAGATACCAATTTAGATTCCATACTGGTTTTTGCAATTTTGATAAGAAGATCCTTATCATTGACATTAACTTTTATTCCAATTTTATTTAAGATAACTAATGCTTGCTCAGAAGCTGCAGTATATCCATCTACAATTGCAGATGGATGAACATCTTTGCTTATCAGTTGTTCTGCTTTTTCTAAAAGCGCGCCCGTAAAAATTACCGATGAGGTAGTCCCATCTCCAACTTCGTTGTCGACAGACTTTGCAACCTCTACCATTATTTTAGCTGCAGGATGTTGAACATCTATCTCTTTCAAAATAGTTGCACCGTCGTTGGTAATAGTTACATCACCCAAAGAATCCACCAGCATTTTATCCATGCCGCGTGGTCCTAAACTAGACCTTACAATTTCCGCTACTAATTTTGCTGCAGAAATATTATTTTTTTGTGCCTCTCTGCCTTTATTTTCTTTAGTTCCTTCTTTTAATATTAATACTGGCATACCGCCAGCTGTTTGTTGAATTGAAGCCATATTCTCATATCACCTTAATAGAATATTACAACTCTTCGGTAAGCCCCTTTTATAGGTTTCACAAGTAAAATACCAAAAATGATGGAGATCAAGACGAAAAAATAATTTATCAAAGCAAACAGAATAATTCTTATGGATTTTGACATTAAATTAGGGAGCAAAAATGAGAGAAGAACAAAAGTTAGCCACAATCAGACTACTAGTTTTCTTTGGGAAGGTGAAAATGTATTCTCGACACCTTCAATGATATCAGAAATGGAAGAAACCTGTAGACTGTTATTAAAAGAGCAATTTCTAAAGGTCGATTCAGAATGGGATTCGGTAGGTACCGTTGTGGACATTAATCACACTGCTACAACCCCTGTAGGGGCGGAGATAGTTCTGAAAGCCGAAATTATAGGAGTTGATGGAAGAAGAGTTCAATTCAAAGTATCCACAGAAGACAATTTAGAACAGGTAGGGGAGGGAAAGCATGAAAGGTTTATTATAAATATTCCAAAATTCAAAGAAAAGTTCGATTTGAAGGTGAAAAAACTAGATGAATTTCAAAAAGGATGAAAGAGGAAGTTCTAGAGTTGATTTTTGTCATGACTAGTAAAAAAATCAAGAAAGCGGTCTAGTGAAAGAACGCATCTACCATAAAAGCAATAAATAAAGCTGCCAAATATGGACTGCTAAATTTGAATACTAACCATGAAGTTTTTTCACTTGGTTTTAGCAATAACCACACAGACAAAATTATCATCACAATACCAAATACGGTAGCAGTCAAAAGATATATCAAACCAAATTGATTAAAGAAAAATGGTAGTATAGAAAATACAACCATCATCAAAGTTGTTAGTGCTATTATTCTCACAGATTTAGATTCGCTTGATACAACAGGAAGCATTGGAACATTGGCCTTTTTGTAATCCTCTTTCACGTGTAAGGCTAAACTCCAGATGTGCGTAGGAATCCAGAAAAAGACCAGTCCAGCCATTGCAATGCCTATTTCCACATGTTGAAATGTTATTGCTATGTAGCCAATTAATGCTGGAGCGCCACCAGAAAATCCACCTAATATAATATTAGATTGGCTGGTTCGTTTTAGCCATTTGCTGTATACTATGATGTTATCAAACAAGCCAAATGCCATTAACCCAAATGCCCATATGTTTATGAACCAAGAACAAACCAGAGAAATTCCCGCTAAAATGAGCCCAAAAATTAAAGCGTTACGGGGCGAAATTCTTCCCGAGGGAATCGGACGACCTTTAGTTCTTTCCATTATCGCGTCAATATCTCTATCGTTATATCCTGTAAGGGTATCCGCAGCTGCAGAGCCTGCAGCGATTGCAAAGAACAATAAGGCCCAAGTCATCCAACTGACCTGAACATCAAATAACCAGGATGCTGAAACCGCAGCACCTATAGCTGTGAAAACAAGTAGATACCAAATTTTTGGTTTTGTGAGCTCATAATAATTTTTAACTTGGTTACCAACTGTCTTCATCTCTAAAACCAAATAGTCTATTAACCTACCACCATATAATAAATAAAATAGTTATTTATATCTTGAGAGAGGTTTTTTTACTTTGACACAGAATTTGATATTATCTCTCGTGAGGTCTTCCTCATCTCAATAAATGTTTCAGTTTTCTGTACCCCTTCTATCCTTCCCACTTTTTCAGATATGATTTGATGCATTTCATCTAGAGAACGAGCAGTCATGGTTACCAGCACATCAAATCTTCCAGTAACTTCAGCTACTTCTCTAACCTCGGGAATTTTAAAAAGCTCTCCAAGCACATTATCCCTTAATTTAGAATCCATGGTAATTCCAGTTAATGCTTTAACATTAAAACCTAAGGCTTCATCATTTATTACAATAGTAAATTTCTTGATAAGACCTCTTTTCACAAGTCGCTTGATTCGGCTATAAACTACAGAGGAATTGATGTTGATTTTTTTTGAAAGCCTGGGAACCGATATACTTGCATCTTTTGACAACTCACTTAATATTTTGAGATCAAGATTGTCAATTCTTCCCATAATTTTCAAAATATACTATTTTTTCGTGGTTAATAAATGTATAATTTTTATTTTTGTTATAAAGTTTGTTTATTTTTAAAAAGAATTATATAATTTTTTTTGTTTTGAGCAACTCAGCTAGTAAGACTGCACCTTTAGCAGAACCCATTTTTTCATTGTGAGTCAGTAGAACATATTTTATACCATTGTCAAAAACGGAATCCTTTCTTAGCCTACCAACCACCGTGGTCATACCATCGTTGATTTCTCTGTCTACTCGTGGTTGAGGTCTTGTCGGATCATCATTGACAACAATATAATCTTGTGGAGCAGTAGGAAGATTCTTTATAGATACATTGTCAGAAAACTCCATCATTTTCTTTTTAACTGACGAGGGGTCGGCATTCTCGATTGTCTCTACAAAAACTACTTCAGTATGACCATCAGACACCGGTACCCTAGGTACAGGTGCAACTGACCTTTACATCATTAACAGAAATTTCTTTAGACTCTTTATCATATTTACCCAAAATCTTTTTGGTTTCTATTTGAACTTTTTCTTCCTCTTTAGGAATGTATGGAATGACATTATCTAATATATCCAAAGCAATAACACCAGGAGACCTACCTGCTCCAGATAATGCTTGCATTGAGGTCATAAAGACACTTTTCACTCCAAAGTTGTCAATCAAAGGTTTTAGAGTTATAGCGAGCCCAGTAGTAGTACAATTAGGCAATGGGGCAATAAAGCCGTTCCATTGACGTTCCTTCTGCTGCTTTTTTAAAAGATCAGTGTGCTCATCATTTATTCCAGGTATCAAAATTGGAACATCATTTTCATATCTGAAAGCAGCAGCTGTACTAATAACAGGAACATAAGCCGCTAACTTTGGTTCGATTATTTGTGCGTCATCAGATTCCAATGCAGTAAAAATCAAGTCAAACTCCTTTGGATTTATGTCGTCAAATTTAGATATGATCTTATCTCTAACGTATTCTGGGACTTGTTCTCGATTATGCCACTTTAGTATACCCGATTGAGGATCTCTAATTGCATCAACATATTTTTTACCAGCAGATCTTTCAGAAGAGACAATATGAGTTAAATTAAACCAAGGATGTTTGTCAAGTGCAACTACAAATTCTTGACCAACAGCGCCAGTTGAACCGATTAACGCTACTTTTAACATATTGAAAGGGTAGATATAAAACAATTAATAATCCTTTTTAAAGCAAAAAAAACTAAAACTATTATACAATAGGTGGAAAGATCTCGTCATACTAAAAAAGAAGATAAGAAATCATCCGATTGAAAAAACTTTGCAAGATTGTCATCATGGTGGAATCTATTCTGTAAATAGTCAAAAGAATATAACGATAGACTTTAGCTCAAACATAAACCCTCTTGGAATCTCCAAGAAAGTTTTTGAAAAATTGACAAGAAACATTAAGCTAGCCTATATTTATCCTGATCCAAAATGCACCGAATTGAAAAAAAAGATAATAGAGTATATAGATTGTGGATTTGACTTGGACGGAGATGCGAATCTAATTACAGGAAATGGTGCCACCGAATTAATACATTATTTCGCCGCTGCCTTTGTGCGAAAAAAAACACTGATTCCAATACCCACCTTTTGTGAATATGAGCTTGCTGCAAAACGGAATAAGTCAAAATTGGTGTATGTCCCCCCTCTTGATAATAATTTTCAAATTGATTCGGATTCCATTACAAAGATAACCAATAATCCAGACAATGAGGTAGGATCCGTATTCTTATGCAATCCAAATAACCCTACAGGAAAGTTTTTCAGAAAAGAAATACTAGAAATACTAGAAAAAATAGACAGAAAGATTCCAATTCTGCTTGATGAATCCTACATCGAATTTACCGATACTAGAAAGGAACGCGATAATAACTATTTTATTAATTTATTAAAGGATTCCAATAATTTGGTGATATTAAGATCACTTACAAAAACATTCGGCCTAGCAGGTTTGAGAATAGGTTATGCGCTATCAGCCAAAAAGAATATTCAAAAATTAAGCAACAATTTGATTAGCTGGAACGTGAACGGGTTAGCCCAGATTGCTGCCATAGAAGCACTAAAAGATAAATCTCACATTAAAGCCGCAAGGAAAAACAACATTTCTGAAAAGAAAAGAATATTCAAGTTGCTTGAAAAAAACAGAAAAATAAGGGCAATCTCAAGTGATGTCAATTTTTACCTGATCGAGATACTAAACGAGAAAACATCCACAGAACTAGCTAGCAAATTATTAATAAAGAACGGAATTCTCGTGAGAGATTGCAAGAGTTTCATAGGTATGAATAACAAATTCATTAGAGTAGCCATCAAGACCCCAAAAGAGAATAATGTTCTCTTAGAA
Source organism: uncultured Nitrososphaeraceae archaeon (assembly GCA_963759575.1). Taxonomy (GTDB): domain Archaea; phylum Thermoproteota; class Nitrososphaeria; order Nitrososphaerales; family Nitrososphaeraceae; genus Nitrosocosmicus. The sequence goes on from CAVWZU010000002.1 coordinate 1,193,339, forward strand.
TCATTGGAAGGAGCACTTTGAAATCAAAACTGTTAATGATTCAGGGGACGTCTTCGGGAGCTGGCAAAAGCATGCTTGTAACTGCACTATGCAGAATTTTGACCAACAAAGGATTCAAAGTAGCCCCCTTCAAGTCCCAGAACATGTCCTCATTTACGTATAAAATAGAAAACACAGATAAAGTGATAGCAAATGCTCAAGCAATTCAGGCACTCGCAAGTAGAACGATTCCTGACTCCAACATGAATCCAATATTATTAAAACCCATAGGTAACAGCAAGAGCAGGATATATACAAACGGTGAATTCTCATCCGTAATGGAAGCTAAGGATTACTATTCAAATTTTGTTCTCGGTAAAGGTTTGAGAATAACTTTGGACGCGTTCAGCGAATTAAGAAGGAATTACGAAATAATAATATTGGAAGGGGCAGGTTCACCTGCTGAAATAAATATACAAAAATACGATATCGCCAATATGATTTTTGCAAACAAAGTAAATGCACCAGTAATCCTGGTTTCAGATATTGAACGTGGAGGGTGTTTCGCTAGCATTTTAGGAACAATGATGTTGTTAAAACCATCACATCAACGATTAGTAAAAGGAATTTTAATTAACAAATTCCGTGGAGATAATACAATACTATTCCCCGCAATAAAAAAAATTGAACTAAAAATAAAAAAACCATTTTTAGGTATCATTCCTAAAATATACCACAATATACCAAAAGAGGACTCCCTGGACAGAGAAAATAATGACAATGAAATAAAGCAAAGTCAACGAGATAACAATAGCAAGAGAACTTATACCCGATCAATCAAGAAAAATAACGAGACAGATAATAATCAGAAAGCGACAGGTAATCTAGATTTAGATGCAGAGATAAGTAAGTTTGCAGAAAAAGTAGAATCATCAATCAATATGGATTACATCCTAAAAAAGATAATTGGATAAAAAAATAAACCATGCCACTTGAAATCGTAATAGAAATCATATCAATCTTATTTATCGCGACTCTAATAGATATCACCATAGGCGAACCACCAAATAGGATTCACCCAGTTGTACTGATTGGCAGAAGTATAAACTTCTTTACTAAAATGATAAAGAATGCTTCCAGATATAGGAAAGAGAAAGAAAATTTTGAAAAGGTGATGGGATCGATATTAGCATTAGGATTAACAGTCATGGTTAGTGTAGTAGTTTATTATATTATTATGCAGTCATTGGTTTTGTTGGGCACCATTTTTTTTGTCATAGTATCTGCAGCAATTTTAAAAACAACATTTTCGATTAAAGCTATGGAAAACCATATCAAAGAGATCTTGGTGGAATTGGACAAGAATGATTTAGATAAAGCCCGGAAAAATTTATCAAAAATTGTCAGTAGAGACACACGAAACCTATCAGAGTCCAGAATTCTATCAGGTTGTATCGAATGTGTGGCCGAAAGCTTTGTCGACGGTATACTCTCGCCTCTATTCTATTATGCCCTTTTATCTATTCCTGGTTCTATGATGTATAGAACGATTAACACATTAGATTCCATGATTGCATACAAGGATGACTACCATAATAAAGTGGGATGGATGTCAGCTAAAGTGGATACAATAGTAAATGCCATACCTGCGCGATTATCATCAGTTTTTTTGATTGCTTCCATAATGGTTTGTGGACAAGATTGGAAAAATGCAATAAAAATATTTAAAAGAGACCACAAAAGCACGGAAAGTTTCAATGCAGGTATACCAATGTCAATAATGGCCGGAGGTTTGAATGCTCAGTTAGAAAAAATTGATCATTATAAATTAGGAGACATGAAAGAACAACTAACTATCCAAAAATGCAAAACGTCCTTAAAAATAATCAAGGTAGCGACACTGATATTTATAATCAGTTTTCTAATTCCTGTCATTATGATTTTAGACTATTTTAATTGGTGGACAATATTATTTGGCATTTAAGAGCATCATAGAAATTATATCATTTTTAACAATTATACCGATTGGAAAATTAAGTAAAAATGATGGTTTAGAGAACATTTCAAAACAAATGTATTTGTTCCCTTTTATTGGACTATTAATAGGCCTCTTGACCATACCTGTAATATTAATATCCTTTTATTTCTTTAATCAGTTTGTATCCGCATTCATAGTAACAATTTTTCTGATTATCCTAACAGGCATACATCATACTGATGCCCTTGCAGATTTTGCCGACGGTATTATGGTAAGAGGAAACAAAGATAAGAAATACAAGGTGATGCATGACCCAAGAATTGGAGCCGCTGGAGCTGTGGCTGTTTCAGGATACTTTATTGGAATGGTAATCGCAATTTCTTCAATTACAAGTTTAGATAGATTAATGATTGTAATAATTCTCTCCGAAATAATGTCGAAATATTCAATGGTATTACAATCGCATTATTGTGAGTCGGCTTGGGAGGGACATAGTTCATTGTTCACAAAAAACATGAAATCAAAAAAGAAAATGGCAATCGCAACAATCATTACTATAGTATTGATAGTCCTGATTTCGAATATGAGTGTGATTGGATTACAGATATTTATTGTAGGAATTATTTGTTGTTTTATAGTCATATATATTTCAAAGAAGAACTTTGGAGGAATTACAGGAGACGTAATTGGGGCAACAAACGAAATAGTAAGACTGTGTTCAGTCTTATCTCTGTCATAAAAATTTTAATCATTTTTTCATAAAGAGCACATTACATGTAAAAAATGGAAGAAATTGATTGAATGGTTGATTAATGATTTGAACAATTAGTAAGATATAGTAAGTATAATAAAATTAACTCGGAAATCAATTAAAGAATTTGGTATTTGAAGAGCAAATTTAATTAGTTGTTAAATTAACAAAATCAAATTGACAAAAAGAGAGAAATGATTAATTGTGTTATAATGTGTGGAGGAAAAGGAAGTAGACTGAATACAAATTCCACAGGTAAAGTAGAAAAACCCCTCTTAGAATTGATGAATAAATCACTAATAGAATATATGGTAGAAGCAGTACAGAATTCAAAAAAGAACTTTAACATATATGCTGCAGTAAGTAAGAATACAGTAAAAACCAAAGAGTTTCTAAAAAGCAGATACTGTAATGATATAACACTGATAGAGACAACTGGTAGCGGATTTTCAAATGATTACCTAATTGTACTTCAATTCTTCAAAGATAGAGAAAACAAAAGAAAAAATGGAATTCAAGATTTTGTGGATAATAAAATTTTGTTTTTGCCTACTGATCTTCCCTTGATTTCATCTAAAACCTTAGATGAAATCACAGATTTGTATCAGAGCAGCCCCAGTATCGCAATAGTTGTAGACAAGAAAATGTTTATTCAGAATGATTTCGTACCCTCAACTTTCGTAGTAGAAATATGTAAAGTTGATTACTGTTATACTGGGATTTCGATATTAGATTTTCATTCTGTTGGCAGATTTAAGCAGATAAACCAAATCAGAGAAGTACCAATGATAATGAATAATATGGAATTAGTTTATAACATAAATACGATTGATGACTTGAAAAAAGCAGAAAAATTTATTGGATTGTTGTAGAATTTGAAATCATCATCAAGTAATGATTAATCCAAGGTTTCCATAATATTGCCCAGTATTTTAGCCTGTCCACCAGTATTTACCAAAAGTTCTGCGTTACAAGATGGACATGATACAGGTTTTGTGCTATAAGTATACAAGACTTTGATATTCTTGCATGAATCACATTCAACTTTTACAAAGTGACTACGAGGCTTTGGGATCATAATGTTATGTTTTTTCACAATCATTCACTCCAACTAAGCTTGGATCTCCAATTTCCTAATTCGCATTCCTTGTTTCATCGTCTTTCGTTGACAAGTTTTGCAAGTATATTTCAAGGTTACTTTTTTGGTAGTTTTAGCAGTCCTTTTTAATTCAGGGAATTTTTGACCACCATAGCCTTTTTTATCTTCTGCGTGGCGCCTGGCACCTTGAGCACCCTTTCTATCTTTACCCTTTTTATAAGTAGAAACAGCTTGAGTAGTATGAGTTTTACATTTAGGACAAAATTTGCGCAGCTCTTTCTGCATCTTCATATATAAAATCAGTTCGATAGGGTAATTTAAAGTAAATATACATAATCCATAAGAAAACATAATTTCGTAAGAATATAAGAAATTTTCACAATTATTTACAAAAATAAATTTTATAGTACTCGATTGTTTTTCACCGAATCATTTTGTAATAAAGGTAAAAACAAGGCAATACAAACCTTATATACATCCATGATCTATTACCCTCAATGTTGTCAGTCTTACAAATTGTGATCAATCCTGAAGCTTTTGGAGTTTGGGTACCTTTAGCAGTCGGTTTAGGGGTTGGTCTAATTTATGCATTAGCATCAATGGCCAGAAGGGCAAGATAAGCCCATAAAATTTTTTTAGACCAGAATATTTTTTTCAAACTCGTACAACAATCGAGAGATAATTATTTGGGATTCTAATCCCATGTCTGATACGGAGAACTTTTTGTCAAAATAAGATTCAATATTTTTTGAGAAATGACCCTTTGGGAAGCCTCCTATAACAACACATCCATTAGTATAGGAAGCTAAATCGGCGCCTATTGATTCAAGGCTTTTAAAAGTACCTGTTGTTGAAAGACCCATCACTATTTCAGGTTTAACAAACATTTCTAATAGATCTCCAAAATTAGTATTAGGTTGAAGATCCAATAACAACTGTCCGTCTTCTGAAATTATTTTCTTATCTCTAATAAGATTTAACATCAACCCTTCGAATCGAGAATAAGACTTGGGAAACCTAACATTATTCCCTACTAAAATAACGTTATTATCTATTGTATGAATAAACACCTTAAGATGGTTTCTTTTGTAAAGAGGCGTAGCTAATGCATTAAGCAACGCGATGTGAAGGATATCAGGTCTACCTCTCTTGTAATCCTCGTCGAGTTTAGCAGACATCATAGCAAAATGGTGAAGAGATCTATCTAACAAGATTTCTTTGGGCTTTTTCCCGCTATTACGAATTTTTTTAAGAGATTGATGTTTGAAAACATTGACAGGTATAGTTTCAAGAGAAGTATCCGCTATGATCAAATTTAACAAATGATACTGATTTAAAGGGAAATAGTTATTATTTAAAGATATATGATGCAAGAAGCGAATCAATTACAAAAAGGTCTGCCATGAAGAAGAGCGTTATAAAGCAAATAGCAATGCATAGAGTAAAGGTCTTGATTGATAGAGCTCTGTATTCAAAAGATGAATTCTCTGACCACCATATTGTAATTGCTAAAAAAATTATCTTAAAGTATAAATTAAAAATTCCTTTTGAATACAAGCTTCTTTTTTGTAAGCAATGTAAGAACTTTATCATCCCAGGTAGGGATTCAATCATTAGAGTAGGTAGGTCGAATACAAAGGCATTAAGGATAACCTGTAAATTATGTGGCCACATTTATAGAAAAATTATTGAAAAACCAAACCAAACCTGATATTTTATCTTTTTGGGGCACACAGATGACAAGATAAAGAATAAGGATTATAAGGGAAAATTAATGAAAGGAATTTGTAATATTAAATGGCAAAGGTTTTTGATGTTCCAGCAGATGACTTGATATCAAAATTATCAGATCAACTTAAAAAAGATAAGAAAATAAACCCTCCAGAATGGGCTAGTTATGTAAAAACCGGCACACATGCAGAAAAAATTCCTCAAAACAGAGACTGGTGGTATACCAGATGTGCATCTTTAGTAAGAAAGGTGTACCTACATGGCCCAATAGGAATTTCTGATTTAAAAAGCTATTACGGAGGAAGAAAAAGGATTGGATATAACTTAGATCATCATAAAGATGCTGGTGGTGCAATCATTAGAAATGCCTTACAGCAATTAGAAGCATCAGGATATGTAGAAAAAAAGAGCAAAGGCAGATCAATATCAAGCGAAGGTATGAAAAGAGTTGATCGACTAGCTACAGAAATTTTTAAAGAAATATCTAAACTTAATAAAGATTTAGAAAGATACGCATAGAGGTAGAGGATCTAGTATGTCTGGCCCCCCACAATCTCATCAGCCTTCTGACGATGAAATTAGAAGGCAACAAGCTGAAGGTGAGGCGATGAAGCAAAAAGCCCTAGGTATGTTATTAGATGTCGAGGCAAGACAAAGACTCATGAATGTAAAGATGGTAAAACCAGATCTTGCTTCAGCTGTTGAAAATTATCTGTTAAACGCAGCTACTACTGGAAGACTAAATAGAGCAATAACAGACGATGAATTAAAACAAATACTTTCTACAATTCAACAACCAAAAAGGGATTTTAAAATCAATCGAAGATAAGATTTGAAATAAATTTTTAATTTTTTGTTTAGGTTTTAAAGGTTATTATTTAGTAACCTCTGTTTTTGAGTTAACTATATTAAGGTTTTAGAATATCTTTTCCCCATGAAGGCAGCTGTTTTTAGAGAATACAACAAGGATCCTACTAAAGTAGTAAAAATTGAAGACATCGACGTACCAAAAATAAAAGCAAATGAAGTTTTGATAAAAGTTGAGTCGGCATCATATAATTATAATGATTTATGGGCAATATGGGGAGACCCGGTCAAAACACCACTTCCTCATATATCTGGAAGTGATGTAGCAGGAACAGTAGTTGAGATAGGTGAAGATGTATCAAAGTTTAAGGTTGGCGACAGAGTCGTTTCTCATTCTAATATGAGTTGTAGAATATGTGAGCAATGTACAGCAGGAAGAGAATATGATTGCAAAGAGAGAACTATATGGGGATTCCAAACAGGCCCGTTGTGGGGAGGTTTTGCTCAATATACACACTTACCGGAAGTAAATGTGGCAAAACTACCAGAAAATGTATCCTTTGAGGATGCAGCTGCTATTTCAATGGTAGGAATGACAGCATGGCATATGCTTGTTGGACGGGCAAGAATAATTCCAGGTCAAACAGTTTTGATAATGGGTGGAACAAGTGGTGTAGGCATGATGGGCATTCAAATCGCAAAGTTGTATAATTGTAATGTCATTGCCACAGCAGGAAACCAACAGAAAATGGATAAATGTTTGGAACTTGGCGCAGATAACGTTGTAAATCATAGAGAGGCTGATTGGTATAAAAAAGTAAGAGAAATTACCAAGAAGGAGGGGGTAGATGTGGTGTTTGAGCACATTGGAAAGAATGTTTTCCCGCAAGAAGTTGGTCTGTTAAAAATGGGAGGCACACTCGTTGCTACTGGAGCTACAACAGGTTATGATTCCACCTTAGATTTGAGATATTTGTTTTTCAAAGGTACCAACTTGCTTGGGTCCACTCAAGGGACAAAAGCAGAATTAGAGCAGGTCATTTATTGGACAAGCAAGAATAAAATAAAGCCCCTTATTGCCACTACATTGCCTTTCTCAAATATGGTAGATGGTCATGTAATGATGGCTGGAGCCGAACAAATTGGAAAAATCTTGACTACTCCCCAAAAACTTTAATTTTTTTATATCCAGTTCTAAATACAGGTATTGTGGGAAGATCAAGAAGTCTAATTTTTATTCCTGGAAATAATCAGAGATTTTTAGAAAAGTCTAGAACAATAAATTCAGACATAATCTGTTATGATTTAGAAGATTCTGTGCCTCAAGAAGAAAAAGAAATAGCAAGAGAAAGTATAAGAAGCGCTATTCAAGAGATTAACAAGATTGATGATGTAAATAAGGAACGAATCCTTGCGGTAAGAGTCAATTCTCCTACATCTGATCAAATTGTTACGGACTTGAAAAAAGTAATCACCCCAGGAATTGATGCAATTGTAATTCCAAAGGTCGATGATGATAAACAAATAGCAGAAATTTCAAGAATAATTGAAAAAGAAGAGAATGAAAAAAACATCCAAAGTGGAATTATTAAAATAATTCCGTCTATTGAATCTGCGTTGGGAGTAGTTAACGCATTTAACATAGCTAAATCAGATCAAAGAATTACCACTTTGGTATTTGGTATTTTTGATTTCTTACACGACATGAAAATCGATAATCAAGATATGGAGACCATTACTGGTTTTATGTATGCGAGGGCAAAAGTACCTGTAGATGCCAGAGCCGCAGGCATCGACTCTATTGACTCCATCTGGCAAGATATTCATGATCATGACGGTTTGATAAAAGATCTTGACTTGGGTAAAAAATTTGGTTATAATGGAAAGTGCATTATTCATCCATCTCAAATTGAGCATGTACACAACGCGTTTAGCGCTTCAAACCAGGACATCGAATGGGCAAAAAAAGTAGTACAAGCCTTAGACAGTGCGAAAAACAGTAGTGTAGGCGCAGTAAAGTTGGAAGGAAAGATGATAGATGCCGTACATTACAAACAGGCTAAAAGAATCTTAGACTCGATGTAAGAGAAAAATAAATTAATTAACATCTTATCATTTGCTGGGTTTCAACAATCTTCAAATTATATTTTCGTTTATTAGCAAGTATGTTTACTGGAATTACAGAATATTTAGGTGAAATTGAAAACATTAAAGAAAGTAGAAGTAAAAAGACTAAAAAAAGCGAAATTGAAGCTAATCACCACATCGAAATTACCATAGTGTTGCCACAATCAAAAGATCTCAAAATTGGAGATAGTGTATCAATAAATGGAGTATGTTTAACTGTTTCAAAGATAAACCATTCCAAAGCCACTTTCCAGGTCATTGATGAAACCATCAATAGAACAAATTTTACTGATTTAAGGATAGGAGACAAAGTAAATGTTGAAAGGAGTCTAAGCATCGGGGACAGACTGGAAGGACACTTTGTGTTAGGTCACATCGATGGCATAGGAATAATCAAAAAACTAGAAAGAGGAAACTTGGGAAGTAGAATTAAAATAGATATATTAAATAAAGATTTATTGCCTCTTATTGCTCAAAAGGGCTCTATCGCAATAGATGGAATAAGTCTCACGGTCGTAAACGTTAGAAAGAATATCGTTGAAATAGCATTGATTCCTCATACTTTGGAGAACACAACACTGGGAATCAAGAAAGCAGGGGATACGGTAAACATAGAGGTAGACATTTTATCAAGATATATATCAAATATCTACCAATTTTCTGGTAATAACAAGAAAAATAGTAAGATATAATAACATTAAAGTATAAAAAACATATAATTGACAAAGATATCGGAAGCCATAACTTCGCTTAAGAATGGAAATTTCGTTTTAATTCATGATGATGACGGTCGTGAAGACGAGGTTGACATGGTCGTATCTTCTAATAACATATCTCCACAACACATTGCTACAATGAGAAAGGATGCTGGTGGGTTGATCTGCACCGCAATTTCAAAGGAAATAGCCGCGAAATTGGGATTGCCATTTATTTACGATGTACTAAATATTTTTGGGCCCACGAATCAAACCATTTCTTCTATTAATAGTAACAGCTCACCATATGGTGACAGACCATCTTTTTCCGTTACACTAAACCACATTGACACTTACACTGGAATAACTGATCGTGACAGAGCTTTAACCATTTCATCACTAGCAAATATTTGTAATGATTTGAGTGATTATCAGAAAGATCAGAAAACAACCATTGAAAAGTTTCGTAGCAACTTTAGAACACCGGGACATGTACCTATCCTAATTTCTTCAAAAGGATTACTCAATGAAAGAAAGGGACACACAGAGATGTCAATCTTTCTTACAAAAATTGCCAATATGACGAGCATCACAACTATTTGTGAGATGTTAGATCCCCACAATTACAAAGCATTATCATATATAGACGCAGTCAAATATGCAAAGGACAACAATCTAGTAATCATCGAGGCAAAAGATTTGATAACCTATGCTGAATCATTCGAAAAACAAAGATGAAAATAAGAATTGGGATCGTTGTTTCAGAATTTAATAATGAGATAACCTTTGCAATGCTAAGTGAGGCAAAGAAATATGCAAAGGAATTTTCATCAAAAATAACTTACGTTTGCATTGTTCCTGGAGTATTTGATATGCCTATTGTTGTACAAGAGATTCTAAAAAAAAGGATGTTGATGCATTAGTGACCTTGGGTGCGATAATAAAAGGTGATACCAGTCATGATAGAGTTATAGCTAACAGCACAGCCAAGTTACTTTGCGAACTTTCTTTAAAATATAATAAACCAATATCCTTAGGGATCACCGGACCAGATATGACATTTGAGCAAGCTCAATTAAGAATAAAGCCCACATCTCATCATGCAGTTTATACCGCTATTGAGATGGCAAAGAGATTAAGAAAAATAAGAAATTATAAAATGAAAAGTAATGATATAAAAATAGTAGATTAGGTTGGATTGTCAAATAACAGTAATAAAATTAGAGGGTTATGGTGCATGGACTCTAACCCTAGGTAGTGATCGCGAATACGCATTACAAATTCTGCAGTCAAAAATGTATGCAGATCTACAAGAATGTTTTTCTGCTAAAAACGGATTAGTATTTTCTAACCGATTTGATGAGTTTATTGCAGTGACAAATCAAATAAGCTTACATGATCATAAAGAAATTCACGACAGACTTTCGAAAAAAAATGCAAATATAAAGATATCAATGACGATAGGAATTGGAAAAACTCCGCTAGAAGCTGACAAGAAAATACATGATATAAAGAAAGATACAAAAAACATGATTTTTCCAAATATTTATGGCATACAAGAAGATTGCATGATACATTTAGTCCAAAAAACCAATGAATTAGAAAATCATAGTGGCCATAACAACTTAAAAATATTACATATAGACGTTAATAGCTCTACTTCAATAGCTAAAAATCTTTCCACTTATGAAATTACAAATTTAATAATGAGGCTATATTTAGCGATATCAGATTCATTCCTCAAGGAAGAAAGTTTGACCTTTTTTTTGGGTGGAGATAATTTTATGATTGTCGCAAAAAATGATATTCAAATCGAAAAAATAACAGAAATAGTTAATTTTTTAATAAGTTCAACTGGAATTAAGCTGAATTGCGGTATAGGAAATGGTATCAATGCAAGAAGAGCTGCAGAGAAAGCAACCAAGTCACTTGATACAATAAGAGACTACAGAAGAAGCGGAAAAATAATAAATGTTTTTGAATCGAATTGAAAAAGATATTAATAAAAAATGCATACTTTCTGTTTGGTAATGAACTACAGATAGTTCAGAACGGATCTATACTAATTAATGAACATGGAACGATTGAAGAAGTATTTCGATCCAAAAGTCGAGAAAAAAGAGGTAATACAATAACCGATTCAGTGGATAAAGAAAATAAAATAGACATTATTGATGCAGAAGGTTTTATTCTCATGCCAGGATTAATAAATTCACATGTTCACATAGGAGACTCTATAGGAAAAGATGTCTCAGCTGATTCAGATTTAAATCAAAGGATACATCCGCAGTATGGTATTAAAAAGACAATACTTGAAACAACTCCAAAAGCTCAGCTAATGCAAATGATCAGAAATTCAGCATTGTCAATGTTACATAAGGGAATAACTACCTTTGCGGATTTCAGGGAGGGAGGACCAGAAGGAATAAACATCATACAAAATGCTGTAGAAAATATACCTATAAAAACGATCATATTAGGAAGGATTGATTTTGGTGTTAATTATGAGGAGGCAAAAACTACCACTAGATTTCTAAAACATGGTAAAGATATCGGATCAAAGGGTAAAACTTTAAGGAACCCAGACCGCATAGAAGAAAGTGATATTATCAATCAGGGTAATAAAATAATTGAGAATAGCGATGGCTTTGGCATTAGTGGTGCAAACGAAAATACCGATGAAATGTTACTACTTTATAATGAAATAATTATGCAGTATAAAAGAGGGCGAGGGCAAACGAGATTGAAAGGCCAAAAAAAGGATCCAGTGGTAGCAATACATGCTGCGGAGGCCGAAACGGCAGTAATGGAATCTACAAAAAAATACAAAAAGACTGAAATTGAAAGAACCATTAATACGCTAAACCCTGACATATACATTCATGTTACCAATCCGTCCATCCCGGACCTGCAATTACTATATCAGAATAAAAAGAAAATAGTCATTTGTCCTAGAGCCAATGGGGTGCTTGGAACAGGTTTTGTACCAATAAGAAAAATGTTAGAATATAATTTTGAATTAGGTATTGGAACAGATAATGTTATGCTTAATTCTCCAGATATATTTAGAGAGATGGATTTTCTCATAAAAAGTCAAAGAGCTGTTGAAAAGGATGCTAGCTTTCTAAGTGCAAAGAAGGTCCTAAAAATGGCTACGGTAAACGGTGGTAGAATTTTTGGCTTAAAAATTGGAAGTATTGAAAGGGGATTTCAAGCAGATTTGCTTTTTATTGATAAATATGATTTAGATCTGTATCCGATTCATGATCCCCACATGTCAATTGTACACAGATGCACTGAGAGACAACTAAAAGCAGTTATGATTGATGGTAATTTTGTACTGGAAAAAACATCAATAAGATAAAGAGGTATCAGCGACTAATGAAAATAATACTAAATGCAGCTATTAGTATCGATGGAAAAATCGCAACTATTAGCGGTGACGCAAAAATTTCATCGACATGGGATCTCAAACGTGTTCATGGCTTAAGAAGTGAATCGGATGTAATTTTGGTAGGTATTTCGACGGTCATTAACGACGATCCATTATTGACAATACGATACGGCATGAATAAACAAAGCACTAAAAATCCTATTCGTATAATAATAGATAGTAAAGCTAGAATTCCTCTTCGATCCAAAATTGTAAAAACAGCAAATCAAATTGAAACAAGATTGGTGGTAACCTCAAAAGCCCCATCTAAGAATTTGAAAAAATTGGAAGAAAGAGGCCTCAAAATTATGATTCTAGACCAAGGAACAGAAGAAGATAACGAGGATAAAGGAGAAAACAATGGAAAAAAGGTGGATTTGAAAAAATTATTTGATCAATTGGAAAAGGAGGGCATATCAAACGTTTTAGTTGAAGGGGGAGGGGAAATAAACTGGTCTATTATAAAAAATAACTTGTTTGATGAGATAATAATCACGATATCTCCACTCATTATTGGCGGGAAAAAGGCGATATCATTAGTGGGTGGAGAAGGCTACAAGACAATAAATGAAAGTGTAAAAATAAAGTTGTCACGATTACAGAAAAACAGTAATGGTGAAATAATACTATATTATAAAAATATCAAAAAAAGTTAAGAAATTGTTATTTTATTTATTTTATTTTACGGTATCTGAACTAAGTTGTTCTATCTTATACCTTAAAGCATCTTTCAATTTGCCGTTATCTACCATATTCAATGGTTCTTTACAATTAGGACATTTAAAGAATAACTCTATTGCATAATCAAATTTTATTCTATCACAAGCAGAATTACCACAATGGTAAAATTCGGACGATTCTTCATATTCAAGTCTATTTTGTAATCTTTCTAATATTTTCTTCTTCTGATTGTCAATAAAATTATCTACATTATCCCTCTTTGCTCTCCATCTATATACAAACCATCCCTTTTTCTCATCTTTAACGCGTATACCCGTTATCAGAGCCTTTCCAAAAAGATCATAGAGAACTTTTCTAATAATATTTATTCGAAGACCTGTTGCAATAGCTATTTCTTCGTCAGTTGAATCTTCAGTTTTTAATAATGCTTTGGCAACATGATGATATTCTTCTCCTCCTATTAGAGATGCAATTTTTACAAAAGGATCTTCACTACTATCAACATTTCGCATAAAGATATACTATAATAGCGTGACTAAATGATATATAGTTTTCCTACTGGTTGCGAGAAATTCAGGTTTTCCCTCCATAAAATGCCATAGTTTTTGATCGTTTTATAACTTGATTAATATCATGTCTTGTTCATTTTCACTACTTCATCTCAATGACGATATTTGGAATCTGTAAGAAAATATTAGAAAAGAATTTGTTGATAATCTTATGAATAATGAGTATTTGGACTCGCTACCATATAGACTACCCTCCTTCTCTAAATGTCTGTTAAATTTTTGGTCAATAAGTTTGCATCGGGGGATTGAACTATCTAACCAGTATACCAAATAGATTATTCCAAAGAAAAAAGCCAGAATGGATGCGATGCCACCGCTCTTAAAAGGGTATAACCGGCTGAACGACATTTTGAGAAATAAAAAGAGAATAGTTCTTAATTCAACATTTATTCATCCATCTTTCTTAGTATAGTTTTATTTGGAGTTTAGCTCCTCCAAAAACTGGTAAATTACCGAGTAGTCTTTATTTTTTCGGTCCTCGCTATTGTTAGCTGCCCTAAAAAGCTGCTGTGACAAGGATGTCATGGGTAGAAACAGCCGCAAATCTTGTGATGCATCCATCATTAAATCTATATCTTTTAACATATTTTTTAGGAAAAAAGAAGGCGAATAATCATTCCTTATCATCATGTGGCCTTTCCTTTCACTAATTCCAGTTTTAAGCTTGGTAAGATTTAGGATTTGTAAATAAAGATTAGGATCTATTCCACTATGTTTGGCTAAAATTAATCCCTCAGACAAAGCCAATGTAATTATGGCTATATTTAGATTGAGTGCTAATTTTATAGAATTAGAAACCCCATTGGTTTGGCCAACGTAAAATACGTGTTTGGAAATTTTATCTAAAACAGGATGAATCTCTTTAAAAGAGTTTTCATTTCCTGAAACAAGAGAAATAAGTTCCCCTTTTTTCGCGTCATTGGGTCCACCCATCACCGGGGTGCTCAGAAATGTAAATCCATTTCGCTCCCTTACAAGGTTCGAACAATACAAAGATTGATCAGAATTAACTGTAGTACAATCCGCAATGACTAGTTTCCTGTTACTACATTTCATTACACCATTTTCCCCAAACAAAATCTCTTTTAATGATTCAAAATTGGTAACACAGGTTATTATTAGATCGCTTTGTTCGGACAAGGTTCGGGCATCGTTAAATATTTTTGCACCCTTATCCTGGAAATAAGTGAGTTTGGTTTTATTCCTGCCGTATACGTTCACTTTAGTCCCTAGTTCTATTAATCGTTCTATAATTCCAGTACCTAACATGCCAACCCCAATTACACCAATCGCCATATCGCTCTTTAGTGACACAATCTTTGAGCATATTAGAACATTTTTAAATGTATATGCAAATTCCAAATAAGAAGAATAAAATAGATACAAATTGGATCACATATACAATATGACTTTTACATTGTTAGTTGGTAATAACTTTATATCAAATAGTCCAAGGAATATAAGGTATAACGAAAAATCTTTATTCAAACTTGAACAAATTTCAGACTCCAATAATCCTTCTATATCTGTCAATATAGTCGATCCCAACAATAAAACAATTATTGAAGTCGTAGAGAACGTATGCAAATATTGTTCCCCAGATTTGATAATGAAAAAATCCGATCTTGAACATGTTTTGATTGTTGATAAAACCGGTGAAATAGTATTTGAATCCAGAATACTAGATAAAAAAACAATTCTAGTTAGCGGAATTTTTTACGTTGATGATCTAAAACTCACAATTACACAAAACTATATTATTCTTCCAACCCAAAAGTGGATAATGCATGATAAGGTCGATGCAAATAATAAAGATATAAACATTACAAATGAGGGGATAAGAGTATCTTCCTGATGATATCAATAAATAGGTCTACGATCGTGATGAAAATGGAAATATGAATGGACCATTAGCTATCCACGTTTCTCTTTATCCACAATCCAATTACCCGATTTCCTTTTAAGAATCAATGTCCCAACAAATTTTCCACTACTGTAAACTTTGCAATATTCTTGACTCATTCCAAAAAATGCCTCAACGATATTATGTTTTTTATGATATCCAGCCTCAATTACTTTGATATTTAATTTTGAACTTGATTTTTTTATGACGTTTCTGGCTATACTCCAATCACCACTCCATTCTACCAAATCAAAATCTCCAAAATTTAAGGTATGTAATTGATTGTTTGTAATAGAAATTTTGAAAGATTTGTCGTTCTTAATGATATATTCATTTATCCACTTTATTGCTACATTTCCCTTTCCCTTCTCTATTCCAAAATTATTCGCACTAGCCAAAAAATATCAAGGTATAGTAGGATGGCTCTCTATAAATATATAAAAAATAAAAAGAAAAAATATGTAATTTATTAAATATCGAGTAAGTCTGCTTACGACATCTTGGTAATTTTTCAGACTATCTTGGCTGTATTAAAGGAAGAGATGCCAGAATCGATGTAGAGCTGTCCGATATCATTCGCGCTGTTAGCTTCAATCATAATAATCAACTCAAGTTCAAGCACAGGCATATAGAATCTAGCAATGATTTTAGCTCTATTTTTCGGAGGGTGACTTCAACTTATTAAAGATCTCTTTAAAGACCATTTTATTATTGGTATTATTTAATGAACTGGATTCTGGGTTATGGATAGCAAATATCCCCGAAAAGATTGTAAGAACCAAGTCAGGTTACAACTAGGTAAATAAATGACGGCTAATAGATAAATAGTCCATCAATTAAGGTATTTATGAAAGGCATTTACGTAAAATAAATTGGCAAACGAATCAAATTATAAAAAAACATTAAAGTATCTAATTATTTTGATGGTCTCGAGTATTATAATTGTCGATTTGTTTATAGTGTTAATTCCTGATGAACATTCTCAGCATGCGATTGCAATAATTAGTCTGAATATTACTGGCGCTATTGCCACGGGTTTAGGCATAATCGCAGTTGTAAGACACGGAATTTCTGGAAGTCATGGAAAATCTTACTTGTTCTTAACAATTGGTATTGCATTGTGGTTTGCAGCAGACGTGGGAATAATGTACTCTTATTTTGTCTTACATGTGGATGAATTTAAGCGAATAACACTATTAGATATGCTATGGTTAGGCGGGTATCTGTTTCTTATTTTACATTTGCTTTCCATTATCAGAACAATAAGGATCAGAAACTTGTCTATAACTCTGACAATTATTTCTGCGGTTGTCATAGGGTTTGTGATAGTCAATTTTGTTAGCTTCCTAACTATTCCAGAATCGTTATTAAATAATGGGGCAATTGATGTTGCGGAGAAAGGTTATGGATTGTCAGATCTTGTAGTTACTATACTATATCCAATTTTAGATCTATGTTTAATTGTTCCCTCCATAACCATACTATTGAATATATATAGAGAGTATCACCACTCGGTACCTTGGGTACTCGCTTCGATATCATTATTAGTAAACGCGATAGCAGATAATGGCTATACAAATGATTACATCAGTGGTTCAGCTTCTGCCTTACCGTGGGATTTATTTTACATTGCTGATTTTGTAATCATGTCTGGTGCTTTATTTTGGTATAACAGATATCATATTACTGACCATATTTTAAGAAACAAGAAAAGGAATGAATTCATCAATTAAACTGGTCACCCTTCTTCTTAAGCAACTGAAGAAAGGAAAATCATTATCCCGTTAGCTGTTATCGGGCTGTGGATCGCTGTTTTCCTCCTCAGATTCATCTTCATCTTCAAAATCGATATCTTCCTCTTCTTCCTCTTCTTGCTCTTCTTCTACATCACTCTCATCGTCTTGTAGTTCATGGGTCTCATCTTTGATTTCATCCCTTTCGGCATCTTGATTACTCATATTGTCGAAACCTACTATACACAAATGGTATAAAAATTTTGAATAATTTATCGATTTCACATATATATGGATTATTGATTTTTGTATCAGGTTATCTACACAATGCTTCGGGTATACTTATAGAGCAAGTATTATTTAAAATTGAATTATCGATTTCGTTAAATTTTCCTCCATTACCTATGTTTATGTCTACACCAAAACTCCTTGTAAAATGATTTGATTTCAAAGAAGTATTTGTACTTTTGGTATCAACAAATATTCCGTTTAGGCTACTTGATATAAGATTATTATTTATTATGTTATCATGAGATCCAAATAAAGAAATGGAAGAAATATCATTAGAATCAAACGCGTTATTTGCAATCACAGAATCACCAATTGTGTAGAATTTTATTCCGGCAGTATTAGTATAGAACTGATTATCGTCTACAAGAATTCCTGAAGAATTTGCAGCATAAATGGAAATTTCATTTCCAGTAAAGTTTACTACAGATATATCTACATTTTTGGAGTTATTTATATATACTCCTATTTGAAAATGACCAACTATTCCATTTCCTGTTAAAGTAACATTTTCTTTATTGGATATCAAAATGCCAGTATAAGGGTTCAAATAACCTGAACCTAAAATAGAAAAGTTATTTAAATTAATAACAGTATTATTGGTATTTATTTCTATACCATTATCAAAATTGCAATCTAAGGACTCATTTAGTGTATAAAACTTGCTAACATACGAATCGCACGTAAAAAGACTCGTATTTGGGTTCACATTTTGACCACTGGCAAATTCACGTTCATCTTCAAGTTCAGCACACCATAGAACAAAAAATAGTGCTAAGATTAATGCAAAAGTGGCAAGAAAATAATTCCCTAACATGAACACAATTAATTGAAAGGTCTGTTTTATTTATTTAGCGTTTAGTACCAGATCACCTCACACATTACTTTTAGGTGAAACCAACTGATTTCTAAAAGAAAAGGAGATAGATAAATCAAATTAGAGGCGCCAATCGCGATATCTTCACTAATATATTTACTATCCCCGCTGCCTCCCATCATTGAACAAACAGAATTGAAAAGAAAGAATCATTAGGTATGAAGTATAGACATGACCGTGACAGTTATGATCATCTAATCTACAATCACAATAAGAAGCCAGTTAAAAGGTACAGACATGAAATATTTGATATTAAAAGAAGAGCACAATTATATGATATAAGGGCCGTTGACTTTGAGCCACCTTATTTTGATTTTATAATCGGGCATATTATCTGATACTATTTTCCAGAATCTCTTAGAGTGATTTCTTTCAATAAGATGACTTAATTCATGCAATACCACATACTCAATCACATCGAGTGGAGCCTTTAAAAGATGAATATTAAGATTTATGATATTACCATAAGTTGCACTGCCCCACCGACTTTTCAATTTCTTTAGCAATATTTTCTTAGGTGATACATTTAGAAGTTTAGAATACCTTATTATATATGGAGTAATAATTGCATGGGCCATGTCAAATAACCATTGTTCATAAATCCGCTTCACGTTCCTTCTATTGGTGTAAATAATAAATTCATCATTAGAAAAACTCAAAAGATTTGAATTATGACCAATAATCCTTAATCCATAGTTCTTTCCAAGATAAGGTAAAGTAGAATTATTTTGATATAGGGGTACTTTAATTACTGCATCCGGATTATCTTGTTCTTTGATTTTTTGAAATATCCACTTTGCCTTTTTACTTACGAGCGACTCGATTTCTTTCAGGGATGACGATGTTGAAGTCCGTACAGATACACTACCGTATTCGATCAAGATTTCGTTAGTTTTTCTTCTTCTTTGTGTCCGAATTATTTCAAATTCTAAAACATTGTTGTCATAAATAATTTTGTGTTTGTTGTTGAAAGAAGAAGGCATGCTCATAAATATTGGCTAAGAATAGTTAGAATATTGTTTTTATAAATTTAAGGGTATAGAAAGTGTCGATGTCAATCGGGTTTGTAAGGCAAGAAAATATGTCCTTCTTTACTTTTTATCTATTTAATTGTCTTAATACCACTCGTATAGCCAAAATCTGATAGAATATTAAAAAGAATATTAAATGAATTCCATTATGGATTTTTGAGGGTTTCTTCCGTCTCTATCTATTTTTGACAGATTAGACACTTTAATTCCAAGCTTTCTTATGTACATGGAATTTACATCATAGTTTTTGGTATTATGCATACTTCCCTCGCTATTCTTTTGGGTGGTGTTGTTGTCATCATCATCATTAAGACTGAATCGGTTCAATAATGTTTCCATAACAGAGATTATACTTTCTTTATTCTTCTGATAGGATGAAAAGGTAATTTCTCTCGTTTCAATAGAAAAATCAGTTCTAACTAACTTGATTCCAACAGTTTTAAACTCGTATCCTTTTCTTTTAACTCGTTCATAAATATCATCAGACATATTATTAACAAGAATATTCAGAATATCTTTTTTATTATTTAGGGGTGTTAATAACGTCTCTTCCGTACTTAAGGACAGGTTGTTTTCTCGAGGTATAACGGGTTCATTTTCTTTACCATTTGCTATCTGCCACATCCACAATCCTTGTTTTTTCCCAAATTTATCAGAAAGTTTTTGGATATTCGAATCGGATAATTGTCCTATAGTTTCAATTTTCATGTCTTTAAGTGTTCGTGTAGTTTTTATTCCAATTCCAGATATTCTATCTACTGCCAGCTTAGATAAAAATGTGGTAGTATGTTGCGGATAGACAATAGTAAGACCATCGGGTTTCTGAAAATCGGATGCAATTTTGGCAACTGACTTATTTGATGCAACACCAATTGAGCAAATTAGTCCATTACACTGTGTCCTTATAGAATCTTTAATATTTAATGCAAATTCCTGGATTGAAAACTCTTTCTGGACATCATTTTTTCTTGGGGCATCATTACATGTATTTTTCAACTCTTTCTGATCGGCTTGATCATTTTTTGAAATATTCTGTTTTTGATACTGTATAATTTTTTTAGTGCAATCGATATATGCCTCATCTATACTAGTTTGTTCCAATACATCAGCATATTCCTCCAATAGTCTCATTACCTGTTGAGAGACCAAATTGTAATATTCTTTATCTACAGGTTTTAGTATGAGGTCAGGACACAACTCCTTGGCTTTTGATAAAGACATTGCAGATCTAACACCAAATTTTCGAGCCTCGTATGAACAAGAAGCGACAGCTCCTCTGGTTATTAAGTTGCCTTCTCTTTCTGGAGTCATTATTACTGCATGGGCCTTACCTTTAAGAGAAGGTTCCCGCAGTTCTTCACAGGCTGGAAAAAAAGCATTCATGTCAATGTGCATGATGATTTTTCCCGACCAGATTTGAGTAGGCGGAGAAGGTTTTTGTGATTCTTCTGATGAATTAGCATTTTTAGGTTTAGGAAATATCAAATCTTGAATCAGATGAGCCATGGAAGGATTACGGAGTACAATAATTGAATAATCAATAATATTATTGACATATTTTGGACTACCGGTTTCCTTTTCCTTTTGATATATCAAATTGATCCATCTCATGGCTCGGTCATTGTTGAGAGAGGCATTATCAAGATTAAGGAAAATGAAATTAGATGTAACTGCTGGATAATAATATTGACGGCCTGAATTTGACCAAGCAAAAGATGAATTATACCTTCTTAAAATATTGTACGTTAATTCTTGGTACCACGTATTATTGGTCCCAAAATCAACTGCCACAGAAAAACCGTGGTAAGTAGCGTTATGCAGTATCCCCTCTAACCATGTACGTCCGGTATTTTGTAACGATACTTTGGGAGGCGGGGACAATAAAATTACAAGAATTTTTTTTTCTAACGCATGCAAATCTTCCAAAAACCTTCCAAGTGATTCAAATTGGTCTGATGAAGTAGTTTTGTTAACAAGATTTTGAGGAATTTTTATAGTAAAACGAAAATCATCTGAAGTCTCATTCGCCCATTTTTTTAGAGCAATGGAGCCTGGAGGAAACATGCTCTTGCTGAGGTCAAGATGTACAAGATTAAACAGTTTAGAATAATACGAAAGATAATGCGTAGAATCCAATCCATCAGGATAAAAATTCTTGGCCCATTCTGGGCTTTTCCATCCGCAACAACCTATATAGTATTTCAATTTTACCTTTCTCTTTTTCTTTTCTGATCTACCAAGATTAATCTTACTTTCTTTCACCAGGATTTCTATATTCGAAATCTCGAGAAAGCGTTGGGGTAAATGCATGCTTCTCGGAGGAGTCAAGAATAGGAAATGAAAGAATCAGTATTTGTCCGCGGGCCGGAGAGGAGGAGAGGAGGAGAGGAGGAGAGGAGGAGAGGAGGAGAGGAGGAGAGGAGGAGAGGAGGAGAGGAGGAGAGGAGGAGAGGAGGAGAGGAGGAGAGGAGGAGAGGAGGAGAGGAGGAGAGGAGGAGAGGAGGAGAGGAGGAGAGGAGGAGAGGAGGAGAGGAGGAGAGGAGGAGAGGAGGAGAGGAGGAGAGGAGGAGAGGAGGAGAGGAGGAGAGGAGGAGAGGAGGAGAGGAGGAGAGGAGGAATAATCAGATAAAACACAGCGGGACCAGAATATTGTCAAGGTAAAATAATTTTTGAAAAAAGTCTGAACTTTTTACAGTCATCAGACAAAAAAATCTGACGTGACATGGCAATTGGAAAATATGTAGCTAATCC
This sequence comes from uncultured Nitrososphaeraceae archaeon, assembly GCA_963759575.1. Classification (GTDB taxonomy): domain Archaea; phylum Thermoproteota; class Nitrososphaeria; order Nitrososphaerales; family Nitrososphaeraceae; genus Nitrosocosmicus. The sequence goes on from CAVWZU010000002.1 coordinate 1,215,772, forward strand.
TGATGAATAAGAATCTAAAAAAGTATTCTCTCTATCCGTGTAAAACTCAATCCAAATTATTATAATAAAAATTAATAGAATTATTTAGTATTATTATGATATATAAATAAGTTATATATAAATCTTTAAAAATAGTAATATTATATATTATTGTTTAAAAATATACGGGCAAAAGGTTGCAGATTAAATATCGTTTAAAAACATCTATAATGATATCAACCGTTATACTATTACTTGTAACCTCACCTTCTTTCGTAGGATCTATGGAATATAGTGTATATGGAAAAAAGGATACTGATCAGTCTCAAAATAATAAACAAGACTCAAACTGCGAGGCGGGAGAGGATAACAACAATTCATGCAATAACATAAGCATAACCAAACATAATGGTGGTAATGACGGCGGGAATCAGGTTCAAGTATCAAAACAAGACTCAAACTGCGAGGCGGGAGAGGATAACAACAATTCATGCAATAACATAAGCATAACCAAACATAATGGTGGTAATGACGGCGGGAATCAGGTTCAAGTATCAAAACAAGACTCAAACTGCGAGGCGGGAGAGGATAACAACAATTCATGCAATAACTTTGATCTTAAAGAAATGATTAGCGATAGACTTAAAATGTTAAGACAAACTTAAACATGTATTTATTCTTTTGATATGTTTAAAGTAAAGTATTTTTGAATACTATTTTTGATAATTTTCAGATCTCCAAAGATACTCGTAGCCATGAGTATAAATATCGATAGTGTTTCCAAATGGATCTTCACACGATACTACCTTGAAAGGTTTTCCATTCGTTAATTCCCATATTTGAGTTCTCTGTTTACCACCACTGTTAACAATCCTTTCGGTGGTTTCCTCAATATTTGGATCAGTTATGCAAATATGAAAGAATCCAGTCTTCCAATATTCAAAATTGTTCTCCCTTCTCTCTTCTTTAGGTTCAACGAATTCGAACACTTCGAACCCAATTTGATTACCAAAGCTTAAATGAGCAATCTTCAATTTCTTAAAGTTCTTGCCAAAAACATCTTGAAAGATCTTGCCTATGTGAGTGTCATCTGCAACGGCTTCGAAAGGTGGTTTTACAACATTAAAACCCAAAACTTTAGTGTACCACTCTATTACTTCTTCAATATTGGTCACACTTACAGCAATATGGTTTAAATTTCTAGGATATGGATACAATTTTGATTTATTGACAGGTATTTCATTGGAATGCAAAGTCATTATTATAGCAAATATTTTTCCTTATTGCTTAAATTTGTTGCTGAGATTGAAATTTCCATAATTGCATAATCAAAAACATTCCCGGCGGCAGGCAACTATACGCCTATTAAATCTGGATCAATTATTGGAACACAAAATTTTCCGGACATAATATTAAAAAAAATATCTAGTTACCGACCATGGGTAACACTAATTTCATGTTAGATTATGTAATTGTATCAGATTCTATTTTTCGCGTCGTTGATTAGTTCTGTTGAGATAGTTATTTTACCATCTACTTTCCACTTTGCTCCTCCTAGTTGTCGACCATCAGGACCATAAGCCTTTGGGATCTCGATTTCTAAATTATCAAATGAGTAAGTAACTTGCAGATCCTTGCCGGTCAATTTGTCTATGATTCTTGAAATTAATTCAGACCATTCTGAAATGTGCTCTTTAGATGAGTCCTTTGATTGGTCAGAATTATTATTTATATTCTTGTCTTCATTATTATTAGAAAGTTCGCTCATAACTATTCATAATTATTAAGCTTTAAATAGATATCACCACAATACGAAGGTTCTCGTCTGAGAGTCTCTTTTTTGTCGTTTAAAATTAAGGGGAAAGGTAGTCTTTATTCACGTTTGAAGATAGTAGTCATAATTTGGAGTTCAAATCAACAATCTCATCACAGGGCCGTAACAAAAATGTGGAGTCGGAAGACTGGACTTGAAGGGTCAGTTAAATCAACTGGCCCTATTAGACGCACCTATATCATCTGCTCGCGTGTCAATCTTACTGGTAGTACTCTACCCGGTTTCGATCGGTATGACGGAATTCCGACTCCGATAGCAATCAATGTTTCCTTTTGTTTAGCATGAGGAGAGAAGAATTCAATCACTTCATTATCATAAAAGGTAGAACCTGACGCTCCCAAACCATTGGCATAAGACAAAAGATAAATTTTTCCTGCAGTAATCCCTGCTTCCATCTGTACGGCTCTGTAACCCCTATTGCCCAAAATATCAAGTACATGTTTTAGATCAGTCATTATGAATATTACAGCGCTTGCATCTGCAAAAAGAGATTGATCCAAGCAAAGATGACCCGAAATATTATGACCCGGTAGATGTTTTATCAAGTCTATAGAATTATTCCCCGGATTAAAAAAATACCCACCCTTTTCAAGCCCATCAACGGAATTAACTACAAAATATAAATCAACAAAACTATCTGAATCCTTTATGTAATCCATCGGAATTCCTCTGGTTGAATTCAAAAGAATATCAGACAAAGCCATAAATGAGATAGGTAGTCTTGAAAATTGTCTTGTTGAGCCCCTCTTCAAAATGGTGTTTCCAATATCAGGGCCATTGTTGTTCATAGAAGGCATAGGCAAAGCATATTGTCTCAAAGTACCAGGATTAGGATTATCTTTTTTATCTAGTTCGCCAACTTCTGTGTCTCTCTTGTGATTAATCCACCCGGACACTTGAGCATTGTCTAATAACTTGGAACTGTTGTAAGCTTTCCAAATTTCAGGATAGGCAATTTCTTCTAGAGACAGAGGATAAACTTTCGGAGTCGGTGAATCAAGAGAAACCTTTTCTGGAATGGATTGCTCTTGGTTAACATTGTTTTTCAAAGAACCTGCATTAATTGCTGCAATCAATATGGAAGCCTCTTTTTGATCTTCCAGTCCCAGAAATCGGTTAGACTGGTCGTCTATAAACCCCATTATTAATCTGGTATAAAGTTGCATAGAACCTGCGACCGCCAGCAGGTTAGAAACTATAACACCTGCATCCCAAAACCAATGTCGATAAGATCTTGATTGATACTTCCACGCATTTCTCCATGCAAAAGACGTAAAAATCAAGGAAATAGGAGATGCTGTAATATCGGCATTATTACCTGCAATAGATCCTAGAAAGTTTTCATAATCACCCTTATGAATAGCAGTCAGACTAAATTCACCTGGATTAAAATGATACACCCCTGCATCCAATTCAGCACCTAGACCCTTAGTAACCACATAGATTTCTATCGGATAAAGAGCTCCTGTTGCAGAGGCAGCACGCATATAATAATCAGCAGAATTAAAACGCATCACACGAGTTATACCATAAGAATAAAACAATAGGGATGATAAATCAGATATTGTAATAATTTTAGCAATATCCTTCGAAGAGGATATCGGGGATGGGACTTGGTTTTTGTCACTAAATGATTCATTGTTACTTGATAAATTACCAACTGCTTTAACAGCATTCAAGATGGGATGAGGAAAATCTACTGGAAGAGGTAAAGAAGACAACTCTTTATACACTTTAAAGGGCTTTGGTCGATTACTCCAATCCAGATAGTAATTTGAATTCATAACACTAAATTCAGAATGCTTTGTCATTTCATGATAATTAATCGAATACAAAATATCATAGTTCATGTGATAAAAAGTTATAACAATTACAACATATTTAAGTTAGAAAATACATGATAAATTCAACCAGCCCATCACCATCTAGTTATCCCTTAAGAGATAGTCCATAAATGAAACAAAAGGCCGCAAAATCAAATTCTTTAAACGGATAGCTCAGCACTACGATACTATTCGTGAATGCCCTCTACTTTGAATAGGAACTTATGCGAGAGGAAGTACAAATGAAAAAGTCGATCCTTGTCTATCAATATTATTTTGGGCCCAAATTCTACCACCGTGAGACTCAACAATATATTTTGAAACATATAGCCCTAAACCTATGTGATTATCAACTGTAGAAACAAATTTGTTAAATAGTTTTGAAATAACATATTTGTCTATTCCCTTTCCATCATCCTTTATTTGGACCAGAATGAATTTGTCTCTATTGTGTTTGTCATCATGCTTAGCTAAATTTTCGTAATCATGACTGATATCTTTACTTACTCCATCTAGATAATGTCTATCTACAACCGTAACTTGTATTGTAACCGTGCCTATGGATTGAATGAATTCAACCGAATTATTAAACAGATTTGTTAACACTTCATAAATTCGAATTCTATCTACATTGGCCCTTACCAATTTCTCAGAACTTTCAGATACCTCGAATTGAATATTCTTATTTTTAAGACTGCCATCTGTCTTAAATACGTACCTATAATCATTTACTGCTTCAGAAACTATATCATGAATGTTACATTCTTCTTTATTCAACGTGAAAGTGATATTATCTATTTTAGCAACATTTAGTACATTTATTACAATAGAATTTAATCTATTAGCGTTTCGTAGGATAGAATCAAAATAATGTTTGAAGTGTTGACCTGTTTCATTATTATCAATATCTATCGTTGCCATTTCCGAATATCCTAAAATTGCTTGAGTAGGAGTTCGCAATTCATGAGCTATTGTATCAATCAAGTTTCTTTGCATTATGTCTTGAATATACAGTCTCTCTGCTAATTCGGCTCTACCCCATTGCACATCGAATAACAATTTGTATTTATTGATGGCGTCTAATTCGGTAGAATAAAAATAAGAATAACCGTCTTTATGCATAGCCTTGTTTGATTGATGATGTTTATTATTTAGATGAGGATCTACAATTAGCAGATGATATTTATCTACGATAAGGATCAACGATTCAAGGTCAAGGTCAATATCATCGCCTTTTGGTAAAGACTTAAACAAGAAAGACGACTCTTCATGTTGTTCTATTGTGCCTAATTCCAAAATTATATGTTTTAAATTATTTGACTTTAATATAATAAGAGATGGAATGATAAACTTGATTTTTATCTTTTTTTTCAAAACCATATTTTTTAAAAGCCCAAAAAGTTCCTTTGATATAAAATTATTGCTCCCCCATAGAGTAGAGGTATAGAACAAGACTTCATGTTTAGATAAGCTTATTAATTTTTCAACAAATTGATGTATGCCCTTCTCGTCAACTTCATGCATAACAGAGGCCACATCAAGTTCAGTTTCAAGATCCTGTATTTTCTTTGTTGCATCTGTTCCCAAATGCCATACCTGTGCAAATACTGCCCTGTATTGTTCTATTACTTCGTAATTTGTACTAGTAACAGAATTCAAGTCACTCATCATATTATCGATATTCCTATTACTAGATTTAAGAAGGAACATACAGGCTGCCTCATTAACCATAAATTTTAGATTCAACTTATCAATATGTCGTATATCTGCAAATGATAACAGTTCTTTAATCTCGTGTACATTCGAAAGACTGACTTCTGTTAAAATCTTGATGTCAATCTGGGCTTCCTTAAGATCTGATAATAATTTACAAAAAGAATCATGACTTATTCCAAGTGATTTGGAAAATGATGAATGCGGTCCAAAAAAAAGGATGTATTTAGAGGTATTTTTACAGATATCTAGAAATCTATTCGGATCTGAAGATACGTTATTCAAATTTTTGAAATACACCTTCCCCAAAACAAGGATAACTCTGAAAGGTAATATGAGGTTTGACAGAATCAAATAAACAATAGTTTATTTTATCTGAGATTCAATAGGCTTTTTCATCAATAACATACTAATCTTTTCTACTACAGTAGTTGGACTGATTGGTTTTACGGCAAACTCATCTGCACCGTAATCTAAGACTCTGGTCTTACTGTTTTCGTTTTCAGCAAGTGCAAAAATCCTTACATCAAGAGTTAATTTTCGTATATTTACGATTAACATTGGGCCCCTATCGGCAGCAATCGTGCCGTTTATCAATATTGCATCCACCTTATTATTCAATTCCTTGAGCTTATCCAGACATTCTAGGGCATTCGTAGTCTTGTATACCTTATACTTGGCCAATGTGAAATGACCTGCTAAAATATTAGAGACATCAATATCATCCTCTACTAATATAATAGAATGTTTATTATCTACAGTGGATTCGGTTAGCAACTATAAAGATAAGCCACATCTCGGATAAATTAATCTTTCCCGAATTACGAAATTATATGCATGTGATTGGTTGGTTGGGTGGTTGGTTTGATGGATTAACTGCACGGTGGATTAGCTGGTTTATATTCTCAAAAAATTCAAATTCAAATTCAAAAATAATAAAGGTTGAGTGGATTTCTAATCAGAATCTAGATCGATGGCAGGAGCTGGAACAATTACCACAGGTTTACCAATCGCTTTGATCAGAATATTTTGAATTTGAACCAGGTTTTGTTGTATTGCAGTTTCATTGTCGTCGTTCAATGCCAAAATAGCATCATTTGTATAATTTAATAATCTTTCTTTCAATAGCAAATCTGAAGAACTGGATGTAGAATTAGTTTGATTTGCCTGCGATTGTATTTGTTGTTCTGCTTGGTTAATGTCTGCTGGGGTTAGTTGACTTACATTCTGGTTGATTTGATTACTAGTATCATTAGCAGGGGTATCTGCAATTGGGATAGAAGTGGTAGTAGTATTTGCTACCGGTTGACCATAACTGCTATAGCTTGTTGTAGCTAAAATCATCATCAAGCTTAGGGTCACGATAACTGGAACACCTATTTTCATATACGATTTCATAATGAGATCTAGTCAACAATATTTATATAAATGATTGGAATAACAATCGAATCTGCAAAATAAATTGATAGTATTATACATGATAACGTTACTATTTAAGGTTCAACATCAAATAGATTGTTAATAATAGGAGTCAATCAGATGTTGGATTAACCCGTACTATTAGCTCAATTTGCTTTTATCATATCTGTTGGAATAATTAAGTGAGGTTTATAAACGGATACCGATAACGCTAAATCTAGCCAAATGCCACCGCGGTTAGTAAACTGATTAGTGCTGAATTTAGGTAGTAAGATTGAAAATCATTGAATTGTAAAGTCACATCAAGATTAATACAACATTTTCACTTTATCTCTAATTGTTGTTATTTCAATATTTTCTAGCAATTAGTAAGTGTTTATTGTTTGGTGACAACATGGTTAAATATTTTAATAAATGAATAATCGAGACTAAAAAAAATTGATCTAGTTATTGTTTATAGGAGAGGATGGAAATCTCTCACTGTGTGCTGTTTGCACCTGATAAAGCATTGCTTTGATTCTCAGGCTCTACATACTGTTCCTGTTCCATTCCTTGTCCTAAGGATGTATTACCACCTGATAAGTCGGTGTTATTAGACAACATTTCTTGATTTCCAGATGTCAAGTTCTGTAAATCTGAAAAGGATCCAATATCTGAGGAGGTTGCGTTGCCTGAACTTGCGCTTGAACCATTGCCTGAAGTTTCGTTGCCTGAACTTGCGCTTGAACCATTGCCTGAAGTTTCGTTGCCTGAACTTGCGCTTGAACCATTGCCTGAAGTTTCGTTGCCTGAACTTGCGCTTGAACCATTGCCTGAAGTTTGGTTAGTTTCATTAGTTTCATTACCACCCATCGTTCCAGAAGTCAAATTATTGAAAGCTTCACCAATTTGCTCTATGATATTTTGTGCGTGTGCCACCTGAATTATCGGTATAAACAATACAGAAAGCAGCAATAATGCTAGATATTTCATTAATGGTTTTTGTACATCATGATTTAAATAGTTGTACTCATTTATAAAATTCGAAAATCTCGATAAGATAATATAATATTATATGAGGCTAAGGAATCCGGTATGCTTTTGCTTAGGGGATTTGGATTGGATATTGTCTTTAAGTCCACCCACTCACATTAAGTCAAAGATTCCAATAATAAAGTAACAAGGTTAATTATCAAGATTGACGATACAGAAACCAAGAAACTCCTTTCTATTCGGAAACATTTTTTTGAGCAATAATTTTGCTGGGTTTTATTTTTATGATACATTCTCCTTTGACGGCGTTTCTCTTACCGTATTTTTGAGCATTCTCTTCTCCCATGTATCGTTTGGCTATGCGACTGGTTAGATGTAAAAGTTCGTCGTATTTGGGGTGTCGATCTATTTCTGCGATGCCATTGAGTATTATAAAAGAGAAGGGAGGTTTTTGATCATCTATAGAGAGACATATTTTAGGATTGGATATCAAATGTCTTGCCTTCACGGAATTATGAAATGTTGAGAAAATAACTGTAAAATCTTTATTATTGCCAGTATGAGGATCATAATCAATAACAAACCACACTGGAGCAACGTGAGGAATACCGTCTAAGGTTGCTGTAGAAACTTTAGCGGTCATTGTTCCAAGATTTAAAAAGTTCATGACTTCTTCTGGATTCATTTCTACCAAATCTCTTCATTAGCAATATGAGAGCCCTCATTTAAAAAACTTGAAATTCATTTTCTGAAAATAAAATCCACGGGATATTTCATAATGCTTTTAACCAGAAGAACAATATGATCATAAATTTTTAACCCCTGTCTCGATCCTCAAATTTATCTTGCAATTGAATGATTCTCAGGATAAGCAATTTAATGTAGTATTTTCTTTGTATTAGTACAGTATCATCATATATAATTTTTTACAATAGTAACAATTCAATATATAATATCGCAATCAATTTCTATTACAAATTAAGAGCAAATAAATACCAAGAAATGATGCAGAACCGAGTATCAAAACCATGATATATTAAAATTTAGGTATAGATTTAGACAAAAATGAGTAACATAACAAAAAACTATAAAGTAGGGATATTTGCAATGTTTATTGCAGCAGCCTTAATTGGGTCAGTAGTAGCCCTTGGTGACAACATGGCATATGCCGGTGGAAAAAACAAGAAATCTAATGATGCAGAACAAGAAATCGAGCAGGGTCAAGCAAACGAACAGAATGCACAATGTGTCTCTGGTGAATTCACCTTAGCATCATGCAACAATTTAGGTTTATTATTCCAGAATAATGAAGGCAACTTAGCCTTAGGCCAACAATAAACCACCTCTTCTTTTTTTATTTTGCCTTAACTTTAAGCAAAACATCATATAAGTAATCAAATCGAAATAAATTAATTCATGACAGTTTTTTCTCGGATATAAAATTCAACAAAATGTCAAAATTTTCCACCCCATCAGGTATCTATAAAAAAAATACTCATGGTTTACTCACTTTAAGTCATAATTTGATTTTGTCATAAACTTTATTAGAACAAAAATAAAGGTTCACTATACAAAAGAAAGAAACTTTTAGAACTCTCATTCAATACAAGTAATGATAATCTCAGCACGTTTAATACTAGTAGTGATATCAGTACTTCAAACTCTTCCAAAAACTAAGGCGAGAGCCTTGATTCCAAATCTTCAATTTTCTTCCTTATTTCCTTTATTTCAAATAATAATTCCTTTTGAGTAACCGGATTAGCTATTTCCATTTCCAAATTTTTGTACGCTTCCTCAGACTTTCTTACGATTACAGCCACAAAAATATTAATAACTATAAACGTTCCTATCACTATGAAACTAACAAAGAAAATCACGTATAATGGATTTACATGACTGACTGCAGACATAACCTCTATCCACCCCTCTAGAGTTAATATCTGGAATAATGTTAAAACTGATCTAGATAGGGAACCCCAATGAGTTGGGTCTATGTCACTAAATAATTCATATCCTGCAATACTATACATGAAAAAGAGTAAAGATAAGAGTAAAAAGATATTTATCATGCTAGGGATTGATTTGACAATTGTCATAATGACAACAGACATTTCCTTAGATCTATGGGTTAGTCTTGTTACTCGCAAAAGTCTAATTAAACGAGCAATGGTTGTGTATCCTCCGCTAAGAGGAAGCAGAGAGACTACAATTATTGAAAAATCCAAAATATTCCAACCATTCTTGAAATATGTTGAGAAGTGCGGGTAGGAGGCAGCAATCTTTAAAGCAGCTTCTACTATGTAAACAACCAAAACCATGGCACTAATAATTTCAAATAAATAAAAATAGTCATCAAAAACTGAGATAGTTTCTAGTACTAAAACTGCGGCCTGCAGTAATATTATTAGGGTTATGAAATGATTAAAGGCAGGATAATTAATTATTTTTCTTATCGAAGTAAGCATTCTAAGTCGATAGTTCTACTAGAGAATATTTTTAATTTTGGATCTGTGGTAGTAGCAGACTGCAATTAACATGAATACCGCTCTTACTGCTACTTTACTTTTACTCCAATCTCTAAAGAACTTCAAGGTATAGAATATGTATTATCATCGAAATATTTGATACTTTATTACTATCTAAACGGGTTCTCCACCCATTTTGGTCGAATGAGAATCTTAAATGAGAAAGACATCTAAAAAGTAAAGTATTGTTGATCACAAGATCATGTGCATAATTCAAGTGCTTGGCAAAGATTTTGAGCGAATTCTAATTACAAAATTTTAGATTAGAACTGATCAATCATGGTTATTTTTTTCACACCAACATCAAATACAATATAAAAATCTTCAGAAATCTGGATGATGTCACCTATACCTATCTTGGAATGATGGCGTTTGTATTTTAGAGGAATCCCAAAAGGATTTGGCTCTTCGACGAACTTCATCCAAACTCTCCCCGGATTAAGAATATTCTTAAATTCTACTTCCCATACCAATTCATAAATCGTAGAGAGCGCTTGTCGACTTAATTTACTTGAGCCAAGCATGATTTCAGGATTGGTTTCTTTATAAAAATAAACTCTGACTATCATTAAAGGTAACTATGTACTTTGTGTTAACTAGTGGGGTTCATTACTGCTACGAATTAGGATGGATCCCCTACTGATACGTTTAGAAAACAAGGTTAGTGTGGGCAAATGATGCTCCTCTAAGAATTCCATCTTCAATTAACACCTGTTTATGTTTTCTCGCCTCGACATATAAAAATGATTAAATGAAACATTGGAACTTGAAGTACTATTTATCATAATTCATAAATATGTTGAAGCTGTATCAATATCAAGTTCTCTCGTGGGTGCTTTTAGCAAACATGATTAGAGCCCCTTAAGGGCTCCAAATAAATACATCATTGACTGGTGACAAACTCACCCTGTTTTAATTTAGAAAGAATTAATGTAAACGAAGCTCTATAAGCAGATTTATCAAGAGAAATTGTGGCTTGATCTATTTGTTGTGTTTCTCTTTATGGAAATCGAATTTAAAAACTTTTATAGCAATTACAATTAAATTCACTATTGTCTGACCGTACAAAGCACACTTCCCTTAAAAGCAATCAACGCCGGCTTATGATTGTAGATGATGAAAAGGATTTATTATTTGTATACAAAAGAGCTTTAGAATTGGCAGGAATGGAAATTTCTACCTTTGACAACCCAGACATGGCATTCAAGGAATTCAAAGAGAATTCGGAAAAGTATAGTTTGTTATTAACAGACATGCGCATGCCAAGCATGAATGGATATGAATTAATAAATAAGGTAAAAGCGATCAGACCTGAAATAGGGACCATCATAATATCTGCTTATAACATCACAGAAGACGAAATTACACGAAATCTGAACCCTAATGTAAAAATAGATGGATTGATATGCAAGCCCGTTGCATTAGAGCGATTGAGAGAAATTATTAGCAAAGTCTTACAATGAATATTTGATGAGCGATAAAGATGTTCATCTGCCCTCTATCCCTAAATTTAAAGTAGGTATATCAAAGCCAACTAACGGTTGGGGAAAAGAAATTGACCTTGAGAGAAAATAGAAGCGATGAAGATAATGTACAAAAGTTAATTCAAAATTTAATGACTTCAAGATTGAAAGAAAACTTGAAATTAAGACGCTCAATACAAGAAAGAAAGGAGATTATTTATCCCTGTGCTAGTGCGTTGCTTCCTGTATTTTCCTGACTTTGGACGTTGATGTTGTTACCAGAACCTATTGTATCTGCACCTGATACTACGTGGCTGTTTTGATTTGAAGATTGAGATTGGCTGATGCTTTGTTCTGCAGAGTTTCCACCCTGTCCAACTTGTGCTAATGCGTTGTTTCCACTATTCTTTTGGTGTTGGAAACTAAGGTTGTTGCATGAGAGAAAGGTGGTTCCACCTGATACACATCCAGCATTTTGGTTTGATGATTGTGATTGATCTATGGACTGTTTTGCTTTGTTTTTCTTGTTGTGTGTGGCCAAAGCATCATCGACGCTAAGCATTGGACTTGCGAAGAGAGCTAATGCGACCACTAATGCAATAGATGCGACAAATAGTTTTTTGTTCTTGTTTTTGATGTGAATATTTTTTGTTTTATTCATATGCTTAACACTATAGAAAAAATATATTGGGATTGCTAACTGATTGCAATACTCTAATATTCTAGCAGTTTTAGAATTAGAAATTGTTTATAAAAATAGGAAATTATTCTTCAAAATAAGTTCATTATGGAATCGCGAATACATTGCGTTTTGATTTAAAAGAATTTTAAACTAATAAATAGGTTAAGAAGCTAATTAATTATTTATTTATGAGCAAATTTGGATTTCAAACAGACAGACCGAACATTTCATTTGAGAGTCATTTAGTAAATTTAGGTAAAGATATAGGAACATTATTGGTCAATCTCAGAGGCTTTGTTTTATCTTTAGGCGATAATGTGATTGAAGAAGTTAGACCCCACAGGATAGTCTATGCAAAGTCATTGACATTCAGGTATTTCCTAGATATTTACCCTAGGAATACTAATCTTATAATTGGGATCAGAAAGAGTAGGAAGGAACCCGCAAAAGAGTATGTAGTTAGGAATATCCAAGAGATTCAAAGTATTGAAGCAGAAATTAAAGATGCTTATGAAGCAATTTGAAGATCGTTTCATTGTAAAATACATCTTCATTTTACGCAGCCAAATGCATTTGACTCTTTTCGCATCAAAGAAATCTAAAAAATATGATCCAGTTTTATGCTTTTCTTTTCATATCAAAATATGTTGTTAGTAATATTCTGGATTTAGATAGGCAGGAGCGCAAACAGGATATACAATTGTAGATAAAGTCATTATGGCGACATAGAAAAGGATTTCAAAAGTATGCAGATTATTTACGTCACTGCTCGACTGTCTATCAAGAGAATAATAAAATACTAGAAAAACATAGAACAATTTATTGGATGCATATTTAGAAGAAGAATTGATTGATTTGTTCACATACTACGTGCAAAACCCAAACGCTTCTGATTTGGAAACAAAAAAGCAACGTGTTAAGGAAATTGGAACAGAATTGCATAATGATGGAGGAACTGATGCGATGGAAAACATGTACTATTCGGTAGAGATAAGAATAAAGGAGGAAATTGGAAAAGATATTAAAGAAAATAGATCCTGGTGGAATGGAGTTTCAGAGGACTGGAAATATTAAGATACAGGTAAATTATCAAGGGATCAGATCATGAAATGATTTCCGGCATTAAAAATAATTTTATCCAATTAGTTAGTAGTAATATGGAATCGGTCTAATTAACCACAATAATATTGTCTCTGTTGACTATAATTCACCTTCAAGTTGCTTCCACCTATTTCCTTCCCTTTCCCTCTCAGTTTGAAAGAGGATTATTTCTTGTGAGTACAGATTTAGAAAGGATGTAATCTCGAAATAGATATAGAAAATTGAATTTGGCAAACAGAATACAATGAGAAGATGGATTTAAAATTCAGATATCATCTTTATATCTAATGAAAAAAATTGAAATGGTGTAGTGGTGAATATATTGCCTGAAGCTTCAGATCAAAAAAGTACTATACTCAACTTGTATAACTCAGGGATTGAACCAGAAATAATTTCACTTGAATTAGATATCAATGAAGACATCATAAGAGAAATTATTAAGAATGAGAATAATAGGAAAGAAGGAAATACTAATAATAATCTATCAAATTATCTTCTGAATAAATTCTATCTTGATGCGATTATAGACGTCAATTCAGTCGTAAAGGAAGCACAATTCAGAACATGGAGTTCACTCAAAGTAAAACCTGAGCTAAATATTATAGTAAAAGAAACCCAGAATATTTTGGAACAGAACGCAGAATCTAAATTGAGATTAGTAATGTTGCATATCGACCTAGTTGGTTCTACGAAAATGGCCTTGACCATACCTATAGATCGATTGACCACCATAATCAGATCATTTGCTCAGGAAATGACAAACATAATATCATTGTACGGCGGTTATGTTCTAAAATATATCGGAGATGCAGTTTTGGCTTTTTTTGTTATAGAAGATACTACTAGTAATGAACAAAAAATAAACAAGGTGATGAATTCTGCAGAGGATGCAGATACCAACAATGCTTTCTCCTCTCTTCAATTCAGCAATGGGATTAGTTGTGCACTGACCATGGTTAGAGTAATTAAAGAAGGGATCAACCCGATTTTGAATCAATATGACTATCCCGAGTTGAAAGTTAGGGTAGGAATTGATTATGGGGAAGTTGCTGTTGTACAGTATGGTATTGATATTTATGAATTTGAAAAAGTAATGTTAAAAACTCCTCATTTGGACCTTATAGGATACACCATAAGTGTAGCAGTTAAGATGACATCTCTTGCGGAGGCCGACCACATTGTAATTGGTCAAAAATTATATGATCAATTAGACATCAAACTTAAAGATTCATTTAGACAAGTGAAAACTAATACTGCAATTTGGAATTACGCCAATCATACTGATGGCGAGCTTTATAACGTCTTTACCAACAATTAGTTAGGCATCTACACTTTATTGGATAATCCTAATTATAGTCTAATCTTTTTTGATTATTATCTAATGACACATACATACTGTCAATTGACTAGGTCAATAGACGTAGATCAATATGTTCTTGAAGAATAGTGGCCTAATATGGCTAAAATAAAATCGCTTCAGATTATAATCCAAAGTTCTGAAACAGTTAGATTATCAGGTATCGTTTGAATAAATGTAAATCGTGAATTTTGACTACGTATTATTAAAAAAATTAAAAAAATTTTGATATTTCTTAAATTTGCTAAAAGTTAAGGCAAAATAAAAAAAGAAGAGGTGGTTTATTGTTGGCCTAATGCGTTATTTCCGCTATTTACTTGGTTTTGGAAGTTTTCATTGTTACAAGATACTATAGCATCTTTACCAGACACACATTGTGCGTTTTGGTTGGAAGTTTGTGATTGGCCAATACCTTGGTTAGCACTGTTACCGCCTTTTCCACTACCGCCTTGTTGTGCAGCTGCATTGTTTCCGCTGTTTGCTTGATTTTGAGTGTTGGTGTTGCTGCATGAATTGCTTAAGGAACCACCTGCTACACATTGTGCGTTTTGGTTAGAGGATTGTGCTTGACCGATTGCTTGGTTAGCACTGTTACCACCTTTTCCACTACCACTACCGCCTTGTTGGGCAGCTGCATTGTTTCCGCTGTTTGCTTGATTTTGAGTGTTTACATTATTGCATGAATTTGCTGTATTTCCTCCAGATACACATTGTGCGTTTTGGTTAGAGGATTGTGCTTGACCGATTGCTTGGTTAGCACTGTTACCACCTTTTCCACTACCACTACCGCCTTGTTGGGCAGCTGCATTGTTTCCGCTGTTTGCTTGATTTTGAGTACTGGCATTATTGCAGGAGTCGGCTGTATTTCCTCCAGATACACATTGTGCGTTTTGGTTAGAGGATTGTGCTTGGCCAATACCTTGGTTAGCACTGTTACCGCCACCTTTGCCTTTTCCACTACCACTACCGCCTTGTTGTCCTACTGCATTGTTTCCGCTGTTTGCTTGATTTTGGTCGTTTACGTTGTTTCCTGAACCAGCTGTGTTGCCACCAGATACTACGCCGCTGTTTTGGTTAGAGGATTGTGATTGGCCAATACCTTGGTTAGCACTGTTGCCGCCACCTTTACCTTTTCCACTACCACTACCGCCTTGTTGTGCAGCTGCATTGTTTCCGCTGTTTGCTTGATTTTGGTCGTTTACGTTGTTTCCTGAACCAGCTGTGTTGCCACCAGATACTACGCCGCTGTTTTGGTTAGAGGATTGTGATTGGCCAATACCTTGGTTAGCACTGTTGCCGCCACCTTTACCTTTTCCACTACCACTACCGCCTTGTTGAGCTAATGCGTTGTTTCCGCTGTTTTGTTGGTTTTGTGCATTCAAATTATTACAAGAAATAAAAGTACCAGTCCCTGAAACGCATAAGGCATTTTGGTTAGAGGATTGTGCTTGACCGATTGCTTGGTTAGCACTGTTGCCGCTACCACTACCACTGCCACCTTGTTGAGCTAATGCGTTATTTCCGCTGTTTGCTTGATTTTGTGCATTCAAATTATTACAAGAAATAAGAGTTCCAGTCCCAGATACACAAACACCAAGTTGTGTTGAACCTTGTAATTGACCTATACCTTGGTTAGCTGAATTCCCTTGAGCAAATGCATCCATTGACATAGAAGTTGGCCCTATCAGAAGTAATAATGATAGTGCTACTACCGCTGTAAATGATGCTAAGATATTTTTCCCACTGTTCATTTTATATTGAATAAGAGATTTATTCACTCCCTTATTAACATAAAATAAGTATATGTGGTTTACTAACAAGTTGCAATATTCTAATACTCTAGGATTTCTAGAATTTTGAACCTTAACATGAATTATTATTGATCAAGTAATGTAGTAGGTTTAGATGATAATATAACGATAAAAGTGAATTTAGAATCAAAAAATTCTAAATAATTAGATAATCAGACAAGACAGCCGATGGATATCATGAATCTAAAGAGGTACATTCGTGAATTTAATTATAAGAGTTAGAATCTTAATTAACGAAAATCATTTTGTATAATGTTATACACTATTTCTTACAATTTAACAATTGGGCACGGCCAGACTAAAAGAATGGAAGAATATAAAAATATTTTCGATATCATGCTATCGTATTTGAATATATTTAAATAATATCTTAAGATATCATACATATGAAGCAAAGTAGTCGCAAGCAGGACAAAAATATTAGCAAAAGTCCATTGATCAACACAATAAACAGTGAAGATGTTTACAATATGCTACTAACCATTCCTAAAGGCAAAGTTTCCACCTACGGAGATCTTGCCAAAGCCCTTGGAAACCCGTCAGCTTCAAGGCATATTGGAAGAATACTAAGCCAGAATCCAAATCCGATTAAAGTACCTTGCCACCGGGTCGTGATGTCAAATGGTAAATTAGGTGGATATGCCTTAGGTCCTCAAAAAAAGAAAGAATTACTACAAAATGAAGGAGTCATTTTTGCTGACGAGTATAGAGTAAACGAATTTAGCAAAGTTCGTTATTATCCAAAGAAAGGATAATACAATTATCTAGATGTAAGCTTACCTACATATTTACCTAATACAAACAATTCTTATTTGTAGTCGTCAATAAATATCAAATTACTAAAATAACGCAAATAACAAAAATATAGATAAAAAAATTATGATGTCTCTAACTCATTGATCCTTTCTGATACTCCTTTGACTTCTTTCTCTAAATCATTCTTGTATTCCTTCAATAAATCTACTTTTTCCTCACGAGTTAGAAAACTTCTTGATTTTTGTCCTCCAGCAGCGTTTACGCCGCTATAATTACAGCCACAACCCATTATTCCACCTCCTCATCCATACCATCGGACATACGATATATAGTATTCAAGATGTATTTATATATATCGGATACCCAATATTTATATTATCTATGGGAGGGGGAATGAAGGGAGAGGGAGAGGGAAAAGGAGGAGATTGCTGCGATATGAGAGGAATGTTGGGCTTTTTGATCCTTTTTTTGCTTTCGAAAAAACCAATGCATGGTCAAGAACTAGCTGGAGAAATTGCTATTAGAAAGGGTGAGAAAAAACTCAGTCCTGGAACAATATATCCTGCACTAAAAGGTCTAAAAGAATTAGGTTTCATAGTCGAGGAAAGAGACGGAAAAACAATAGTTTATAGTTTGACTGACAAAGGCGAGGGGGCTTTGAAATTAGCTAAAAGAAAATTCATCAAGACTTTTTTTGGTATCTTCCCAGAATAATGTCATCCTATAAACATTCGTAGAATGTTGAATTCATTATGAAAAATAGTATTGCTTGATTCACAAACAAAAATTGTCAAAATGATCTTGCGACCCTAGGCCAATATAGTCTTCCAATCAATTAGAAGGTATAAACAACTGAACGTTATTATTAGTAGTATCTGCTACATATACACGTCCATTGGAATCGATGGTTATACTCTCTGGTTTAGAAAATTCGCCAGGGCCTTCACCTATTTGTCCAAATCCTGTAATATAAGTACCATTTTTTGAAAATATTTGAATACGTTGATTGTCTGAGTCTGTCACGTATAGATTTCCGGCATTGTCGAATGCTATTACTGCTGGGTGATTAAATTCTCCGACTCCTTTTCCTTCTGTCCCCCAATCCTTAAGATATGTACCGTTGTTGGAGAAAACTTGAATTCGATTATTCCCATAATCAGGCACAAAAACATTATTTCCATCATCAACCGCAACATCCCAAGGCATATCAAATTGACCACTCCCTGTACCTCCACTACCCCATGAAGTAATGAACGTACCATTTGGAGAGAACTTTTGGATAATATTGAGATCTCTGTCAGATACAAACACGTTATTCCGGGAATCTACTGCAATGCCATGTGGATGTACAAAATTCGCATTACTGTTTTCATTTTCCCCCCATGAGACGACAAACGTACCATTTGGAGAGAACTTTATAACTCGTTTATTATTTTGATCTGTAATATAAATATTCCCTTGGTTATCAATTTCGCTGCTATGAGGATGATTTATTGGAATTCCATTAACATATTGATCTCCCCATTTTAGAATAAAATTTCCATTGATATCATATTTCTTTATTTCATTTGAATGAATATCGTTCACGTATAAGTTATCATTACTATCAACTATTATCCCTTCAGGTTGAAAAATTTGGGTAGAATTTGAGTTTTCAGTTTGTGAAGACACTACTCTTTTAAGATCAAATTTTGTATCAGGAGAGAGAAGTCCCAATGAAGACTCATGATTTTGAGCAAAAACAATAATTGTCGAGTAAAACGACGGGATCGGAACAATAGATAGAACGCACCATAGAAATAATACGTATTTAGTTTGCGTACGGGTCCACATTTTGATATAATGGTCGATACATAATATTTAACTTAAATCCAAATCCATGCAGAATTACAAAAAGAATTCGCACGATGGCTTAACTTTGATAGTTAACAACTGAATGATTCAATTACAATAGAAAAATCAAGTGTGGATTATGATAAAAGCCAAAAAAGGATACTAGATCTCAAATAATTTGACAAATGAAAACATAGTTTTTGTGAGTTTATGCAATAGTAGAGAAATAACAATTTATTCATGCCATCTACATAGTTATATATTATGAAACTTGGCAGATTCAGTAATTTAAAGGAATCATTTTTAAAGTTTTTTACAGTAAATAATTCAATCTATACTGCTGCTATTTTCATAGTCATTATCCCGCTTGTTTTATTTTTCTACTTTCAGCAGGAAACTGAAGAGAGTATAAGAAACAGCATATTCGATCAGCAAAAACAAGTTCAAATAGATTCGAGTCGTGCGATAGCGCATCATCTGCAATCGGACATGGAATTGATTCTATCAAGATTGCAGGGATTAGCCATGTCTGGCAATATTCAAGATGGAGATTTTACGTCCAATTTAACTAAAAGCTTAATGGTAGATTATTACGACAAGATAAATTCCACTACCCCTGTGGACAGATTGTTCCTTCAAAATAAAAATGGGATCGCTGTTATCGATATGGCCCCTAGTGGAAATCCATCGTATGCAGGAAAGGACTTTTCTTTTAGAAGCTGGGTCAATCAGACAAAAAACACAATGTCTCCTATAATTTCTGACTTGTTTGTGGGAATAGATGGTAAAAATAGAATTGCAATGACTTACCCAATCATCACAACAAATTCCAGTGGTTCCTATTATAGTGGCTTGGTTGGCGTAGTAATTCCAACAAATGAATTTTTTAACTATTATGGAAATGTCTACGACATACAATCACAGTATTTGTCAGTTTTAGATAACAAGGACGTGTTGGTACATCCGATAGCATCAATCGTAGGAAAACCTTTTTTTGGTAATTTTACCCAGAATTTAACTGGACATAATGATATTCTAAACACTCTAGTGAAGACAGTCATGTCAGGGGATCCGTCTTCTGCAGTCTACAAGTTGATAAACAACGAAAGAATAACTACGGGATACCCAGTTTTCATTGAGGGCTCTCCCAAATACTCTGTATTTGTGATTTCGCCAACCTCCTTTATTTATTCAAAAATTAACGAAATAATAGACAAGGAAAGGCTGCAAATGCTCACTCTAATAATAGGCATAATTGCTGCAGTATTGTTATTGATCTTATTACTAAATAGAGTAAACAGTACCTTGGATAAATCAGTTAAAAAAAGGACCAAGGAATTGGAAGATTCAAACAGGAAACTCGAAATAGCAAATAGAAATGTCCAGATTCACGATAATATGCAGAAGGAATTTATAAATATAGCTGCTCATGAATTAAGAAATCCAGTACAATCTTTACTTGGTTTCTCAGATATTTTAATGAAATTGATTGGTAACATAGAGTTATACAAACATCCTATGGAAGCAATAAGTAGAAATGCAAAACGGCTCAAGCGATTGGTGGATATAGTCTTAGATATATCACAATTAGATACTGATCTATTGGTACTAAATAAAGAGCCCATTAACCTCAAGGAATTGATAACAGAGATAATGATTAATTACCAAGATCGGAAAAGGGGTGATCGCAAGTTTAATATCGTATTTGAAGATTCATCGGCTCCAAATGACAGTAAAATACTAAATGCTGACAGATCTCGATTGACTCAAGTTATTATGAACTTGATAGATAACGCCCTAGAGTTTACAAAAGACGAAGATGAAATAGTAATAAATATGAAAAAAATAGACAATGGAAAGGAAATAGAGGTTACTATAAGTGATCCTGGACATGGAATTCATCCGGATGATTTACCGCTGTTATTTACCAGATTTGTAAAAAAATCAAACAGGGGAACGGGACTTGGTTTGTATGTTTCTAAAAAGATTATCGAGGCCCATGATGGAAGGATTTGGGCTAAGAACAATCAAGATGGAAACGGTGTAACCTTTGGATTTGGTTTGCCAGTACAAAACCAACCTTCTAACCCAGATAACTTTGATGATCGATAATTAATTACGACTCTTAATTTGCAATCAAAAATTTTTCAACAAATATTATTATCATTGATTATATTTTTAGATAAATAGACGAATGGACATGGTAAAGAGTAATACAAAGGCACAAATCAATATCATTATTTGCTGAAACCACCAACATTTGATTTGTTAGTATCTAGATCTTCTTTGACTGGGCTATTTTTTGACTAAAGTAAATTTTCCAGGGTTCGGACAAAAATTTCAATTTTGTTGCCCTTTTCATTTTGGATATATTTTCTCCATTCTTATTATCATTAATATATAAACTTACAATATCATTTACAGTAACATTATTTTTATCCCTACATAGCAATTTTATGTTGTCTCCGGCACCTAATTCACCTTCTTCTAATACCTTATAATAAATTCCTGGACGTTGACTATTGACGAATTTCTTTAGGATATCCATACGGCCAAATTTGATCCCTAGTTTGTAGCAAGGCATTCGAGGCTGTGTGACAACTAACCGTGAATTACCAATTTGATATTGATCACCTATGTTTATCATGTCTTCATTTAATCCATGAGTAGTAAGATTTTCTCCAAACATTCCGAAAGGCATATCAATTGTAGGATATGCTTCTTTCCAGTATTTGTAATGTTCCTCAGAATATGAATAAACCGCCTTATCAACTCCACCATGAACCGACAGGTCTGCCTGTGCATCCCCATTCAAATTAAGTGTGGTTACTTTTACCCTTCCCTCTACAGGCTCTTTGAATATACTCGTAACAACTTGACGATTCTCGTATGAAATTTGTCTGGGCAATCCTACGTTAACTGAAATCACTTTCATCATAAGTGGTCTTGTTTACCTAACCTAGAAGTTATTTTTAACTTTAATTCTGGACTTGATTTCAATCGCCATATTTTCGGTCTAAATTTGGTTCCAATTATATTTTGAAATTCGAAGGTCTGCCTGGATTGCTATTATTCCGATAACGTATAAAAGCATCAATGGTCCCACTACGAACCACATAGTTATTCCACTCCCATCCGGAGTTATGATCGCACCCAAAATGACTAAAAAAATTACCACGTATCTCAAATTATCCTTCCAGAAATTTATATTAACTATCCGTGTTTTGGTAAGAGCCCACATGACTATTGGGAGTTGAAAGGCAAATCCAAATATTAACAACATATTTACGACAAAAAGGATAAAAGAAGTGATTTCAAAAAAAGACAATATACTCATAGCTTGTCCGTATTGGTACAAGAAATAGAGTGTATATGGAATTGCAACATAGTAAGAAAACAGACAACCCATTGCAAATAATGAGATAGTCGGTACAACGATTCTCTTGATTATCCTTTTTTCAGAATAATGGAGTGCTGGATTCAAGAAGGCAAACAATTCCCCAAGTATGACTGGCAAGGACCCCACAATTCCGATTATTATAGCCACGTACATCTGCGCTGTAAAGGCCTGCCCAGGCGTAGTTTGTACCAAGCTAATGTTATCAGGCAATACGTCGTTCTTTATCTGGGAAATTACTTGAATAGATAAACTGTTAAAAGTATCAGGATAAAGGACAAATAAACCATATCCACCAAAGTTGATGACGGTGACACCAAGAGTCATGCACACAGAAATGAAGATGATCATTACAATACATATTCTGGTTACTCTTACTCTGAGTTCGTATAACAGTTTTACAAACGGTTTATCCTCAGATATCTTTATCACCCTTGTCTAATCCCTCCAACCTATTAACCGTTATGGCAATATTGATTTCCTAAATTTTGTTGTACTGGTTAATTAGCGATATTCTCCACTAAAGGCCTATATACATCAAATGGGTTTTACGAGACTAGAGCACGCTAGAGGAGATGTAATTGAATAATAACCTTGTTGACAGTTTTGGAAGAATAGCAAAGAAACTAAGAATTTCAATAACTGATAGATGTAACATGCAATGTGTTTACTGCATGCCCTCAAACAATACCAATTGGTTAGAGCAAGACAACCTTCTGAGTTATGAACAAATAACTCGCCTTGCCAAGATATTTGTATCTTTAGGAATTGAAAAGATAAAAATTACAGGAGGAGAACCTACAGTTCGTAGTAACGTAGAGAATCTAATCAAATCTTTATCCTCTATTGAAGGATTAAGATCGATTAGTATGACAACAAACGGAATCCTAGTAAAAGATAAAATAAAGATTCTCAAAGAATCTGGACTAGAAAGTCTAAACATTAGTTTGGATACATTCAAACCTGACAGATTTAAAGCCATGAGTGGAATTGATGGTTTTTATAAAGTAAGAAATGCAATAAATACTGCTATAGACGAAAATTTGCCAGTAAAAATCAATACTGTAATTATTAAGGGTTGGAATGATGACGAAATTTCACATTTTGTAAGATTTTCTAAAGACACTGGATGCATTGTTAAATTTATTGAATTCATGCCATTGGATGGAACAGGCATTTGGTCTGAAGAATTGGTTGTAAGTAAGAAAAGAATGATAGAGATAATAAACAAGGACTTTGATCAACTATCTCCTCTTCATAATGATAAATCCGACCCCGCCAGATTATACACTTTTGCGGATGGAAAAGGAGTTATAGGATTTATTCCTTCCATAACAGAGCCGTTTTGTCAGAACTGTGATAGGGTTCGGATTACTGCAGATGGTAAACTTTACAGTTGTTTATTTGACAAGTCAAGTAATGATCTAAAGAGTTTACTTGAAGAGGGAAAATCAGACATCGATATAATTAAATGCATCAACAAATCAGTGCAGAAAAAACCTGAAGGAATTATTAAAATTATTAAAACGCATTCATTAAGGCCAACTTTGAATGTGATGCATACTATTGGTGGATAAACTTCTGAATTAAACATGAATGAGTAGAAAAGAGATTACAATATAGAAAAGGAGGTTCCATATGGGAAGAATATATCAATTCTTTGAGAAGTTATAAATCGGATCTATTATATTATATTTGAGTTACAGTTTCGGATCAAATCAAAAACAAACAATACCGATAATGGATCAAATAAAATTGGTCTTTTTTTACATGAAAATTACCAATCATACTGAAATATTTACTTGATTATAGCCTCCAGCCCCGTTTGGAAATGGCTCTTCTAATTCAGAAGTCTGGATCTGACCAGTCTTGTCTGTCGCTCGCACTATAATTTTATAATCTCCTTTATCTGCAGCTGTAAAACCACTCGTCCATAAAACCCATGTATATTTTGACAATGGATCTTTTACTATTGCAGTTTTCCACGTGGCTCCCCCATCTACACTTACCTCAACTTTGGAGATTCCCCTATCCCCTGCAAATGCTATTCCGGCAATAGGAATATTTTTACCATTCAGGAAGCCGCTATTAGGTACTAAATTAGGGAATCTATCATTTATGGGTTGATTACCAGGAATAACTACAGACGAATAGATATTTTTGATATCATTATTTGTCCACCCTTTTCTTTGCCAAAAGCCTTCGTACGTTTTATCTACCAATTCGATTTCGGTAATCCATTTCGGATTCATCATTCCATAAAATCCAGGCACTATTGCTCTAACTGGATATCCATGTTCGCTGGTCAAAGGTGAATTGTTCATGTCATAGGCTAAAATGGTACCATCCATCATACCATTCTCCAATGGAATTCCTACATCGTATCCATCTGAACATCTAAATACAATATATTTGACGCCAGATTGAACCCCAGCTTTAGAAAGGACATCTCTAAGTCTCACTCCCTTCCATAATGCAGTGCTTACTAGATTTCCACCTATTTTATTACTAATACATGTCAAGGTTGCAAATTCTTCAACTGAATTCATATCCTTAAACTCTGCATAGTTAATTACAACAGGATTATCCACTAATCCCTTTACAGTGAGATTCCAATCGCTGGCATTTATAGTAGGCACTACGGTGTTTATATCTATCCTATAAAATAGAAAAGTGGGAGTAACCTCTGCATCTATGAGCGGAGTAAGAATAGGGTTTTCAAATCCTGCGGGTTTTGATTTTGATTGTAAAAATTCCTGTATTGATGCGTCAAGTGCACGTGGTTGTTGTTGCTGTTGTTGTGCGGAGCCAGAGATTAAACGTGTAAATCCGAAATATACTAATGGAATTGCAATAACTGAAATTATTAAAGCACGGATCATGTCTCTCTTGCTATAGTCGATATTGACAGTTTTATTACTATTATCTATGACACTTTTATTTTCACTATTGGAACGGATTTCAACCACATCAATTTTTTTATTTTTATTACCAAACAAGAATGCAAAGATCAGTCCATAAACGGCACTTGGTAATAAAAATAATACAAATGATTGGACAGGAATAGATACGGATTGCCCAGGTGTGGTACTGAGTACCAATAAAATAACTGTGATTACAATCAAAATTAAGTAAGAAATGAATGTAGATAGTATGGATTTAATTGCATAATTTGGTAATTTCATATGCATATACAACTTACCTAAAATGGTACCGATTATACCGTAAAGTATGATGTTAACCACCGTAGCACCTATGAACGTAGAATATTTAGCTAAAGGACCTAGAGTGAGGACTGCTTGCGATTCGATTTCTCCAGATGTAATTGAGATTAAACCCTGGGAGGCAATTTCAGGTATGAATAATCCATTTATAGTTAATTTTAAGAAAATTGATAAAGATAAACTAGCTATTCCTGCAGCAAGACCAAAAAGGAAAAATACGATATAATTATTGCCCCTTATCCTTAGGACCACAATATAATCAAAAAACATAGAGATTTAAGGTTTTTTCCAAATTTAATTAACATTCATTCGCTTAGTCTAATATGCTTGATTCAAACAGTGACTATGTATATAAAATCTCGACATTTGGATATGACGTAATCTTAATCTTATATAGATAATTTATCCTAACTGTAATTAATGGGCGGTATGATTGATGTTGGTGACAAACCAGAATCCCTTAGAACGGCTGTTGCTCAAGCACTTTTATCATTTGATAACAAAATTATGAACATAATAAAGGATGGAAATTCTCCAAAGGGGAATATTTTTGAAATAGCAAAGGTGTCGGGTACCCTGGGGGCTAAAAAAACTTCAGATCTTATTCCATACTGTCACCCCATTCCGATTGATGATGTAAAAGTGGATGTTACTATCGAACCAAACTATGTTAGGATTCTTGTCCAAGTAAAAAGCATTTGGAAAACAGGGGTAGAGATGGAAGCGTTAACGGGAGCGACTATCGCGGCATTATCCGTATACGACATACTAAAGCCTTTGGATATATTTCTATCAATTGATAACATCAAATTATTAGAAAAGCACGGAGGGATTGGAGATTTTAAGGAGAACCAAGATAAGAAGATCGAAGCAGTCGTTATTACAATTAGTGATTCTAGAAAAAAAGATCAAGATGAATCGGGTAAATTAATAATTAATGCTCTTACCACAAAAGGATTTAGTATTGTTGACTACAAGATAATTCCTGACGAAATTGACCTAATAGAGAAAGAATTGATATATTATTCTGACAAACTCGGAGTAAATATTATTATTACTACAGGAGGAACAGGAGTAGGACCCCATGATGTCACTCCAGAGGCTACAAAAAAAGTATTAGAAAAGGAAGTGTCAGGTATATCAGAGAATCTTCGAAACTATGGACAAAGTAGGACTCCATTATCAATGCTCTCACGAGGAGTTTCAGGAATTAGAGGAAATACATTAATAGTGAACATGCCAGGTAGCACCACTGCTGTCTCTCAATCTATAAATGCGTTATTTCCAGGGGTAATGCATATTTTTAGAATGATTGCGGGTCAAGGTCATCATCACAGATAGCATGGTCAACCATACATAGATATTTTATCCTGCAAAATGGATGTCGTTAACATATGAGTAACCAGGCAAAACATTTACTTGTACCACGTCTCCCTTAAAGAGATTTGTTACATTCTCAGGAACAGTCAGATACCCGTTAGTATTGACTATCAATGAAATACTTTGGGTTTCACCCACTATTGGTTTTGCATAGAGCTTGTCTTTTAATTTTATTAGGTGGACGTATACTATTTTTCTAAAATCATAGAACTTCTTGCGACAAGTCCAATCTTCAACCATTATGGCATAAATGGTAAAAACATTAAAAGTAGTTTGTCCCGAAAATAGAGATATCAATGGTCTTGCAAATACAAAAAATGCATTCAAACTGCCTTGGATTGGTCCGGGCATAATTAGTATCGGTTTTTTATTGACGACGGCAAGTCCTGTTACTCTACCCCGGTCGAGTTTTATTTTATGAGCTATGATCTCAGACGATGTCATTGAATCAATAGTTGATTTCACAATATCCTGTTTACCGGCAGATGTTCCACCTAACGTTATAATTAAGTCAGAAGTTTTTACGGCATGATTAATTTTTCTTTTGAGGATACCCACATCATCTGGTGTAACTCCCATATCCAGCGATATGCCACCTAATACACTTACTAAAGAAGAAATAATATGACCGTTAGTATTGACTACTTTATTTTCTTGGTTTCCTGTGCTTTCTTCGATATCGTCAGTAAGTTCGTTACCTGTAGGTATAATAGAGACTCTAGGCTTTCTATAAACTGAAATTTTACTAATCCGTAGAGTAGCCAAAAGACCCATGTGTTGAACTCGTATTGCTTGTTCTTTAGATAACACCTTTTTTCCTTTTTTAATATCCGATCCAGCTGAATACACAAAACTTTTCTTTTCTACCGGTTCAACAATTTCCACTAAATCGTTATTGATTATTTTTGTATTTTCTATTGGTATTACTGTATCTGATTTTGACGGCATATATCCACCAGTTTGAATTCTATATGCTTCTCCTTTTTTTAGAATACGGCGTGGTAAGATCCCAAGCGTTGATTCAGAGTGCGAAATCCTTAAAAGAACTGGATTTTTCTTTGATGCAATAGTCACATCGCTAGATCGAATTGCATATCCATCCATGTGAGAAGCGTCATGAGTAGGTATATTTTCTTTTGCAATAACATCATCTTTTAGGATCCTTCCAAGGGATTCAAAAACAGGAACAATTTCTACGCGCGTTGTAACCTTTATGTTTTCTAGAAGAATTTTGAATGCTTTATCTACGGTAAAATAAGGATCGGAATTTGTTTTCATATATTAATCCATTCTTTTAAAATTGAGAGCGATATTAAATTTGCGTAATATTATGTATAGAATATAATTCAAATTTTCACTTTCGCAAATTGAGTCAAATATTTGTATTCTCAATTTGTCTTGATTGATTTCCCTTCTACCCATTTTTCATCGCCTTTTGATAAAATTTCCTTTTTCCAAATAGGCACTTCGTGTTTAATCTTTGCTAGAATATATTTACATGCATTGAAGGCATCTTTACTATGAGGAGTTGAAAGTGCTATGATTACACTATTGTTGCCTAAAGATAATTCACCCATTCTGTGAACTATTTTAATTTTTTTAATATCATACTTTTCCATTGCCAATTTTTCAATATTTTTTATCTTATTTTCAGCCATTTTTGAATAAGATTCATAATACATCCCTTTTACTTGTCCATGCATTCCAAAGTTTCTTACTGTACCTACAAAAATTACGGTTGCCCCAGAATGTCCCTCCATGTCTACTAACGATTCTATAATATTATTGATATCGATTTCTGATTCCGTTATTCGTTGTGAGGATGACGATCGCTCGAGTGAGTCGTTATGATTCATAGAATTACGAGAATCATTCTTGGATTTACGTTCAAATTTATTAGTCTCTTTTTGCAAATCTTTATTCCTCAAATCAAAACTACCCTCCAGAAATTGGTGGTAGAAGTGCTACTTCGTCCTCGTTTTTTAAAATTGAATTTGAGTTTGAATTGACAAGGCGGTAATTGACAGAAATTTTTACATTTTTTATGTTTTTTATGTTCGGATATCGGGTTAGTATAATTGATATAAGATCCTTTATCGAAGTGTTTGTAGACAACTCCATTATTTCCTCTTTTTTTCTAGTTGTTTCATGTATGTAGGCAAAATATAGGACATTGACACGAATCTTGGACGTCATCTGGGATGTCATAGATACATCTACTATTTAAAAATGATAACACCTATACGATTGTCTGTAATATGGATCAGGTAGACTAGAATAGACCCATTTCCAATAGGTTATCCCGCAAAAGCAGTATTTTAACCACACAAAATGCACCACTAGTAGAAATTTGAATACCAAATCAAACTAAAAAGGTGGAGCTATAAAATTCAGATTAAAAGCTTATCAATTTCCTTTTCTATTTCTTTTAAGATAAGATCTAGGTCTTTTTTTAGATTATTTAGTTCTTCTATAGTAAGATTACTTAATTCTACATCTTTGTAATAAAACCTCTGTGATCCAATTATAGAATCAGGCAGATCGATTCTGAAAAGAGGTTTTTCTTTCATCTCAGAGGATGAGTTTACGTTCTTTTCATTATTTGTCTTTTTTTTATTTTGAGAATCGACTTTAAGTTCACCACTAGGATCATGTGGGTGAGAAAATATCTCGATCACAGAAGAATAAATAGAAATTTTATTAAAATCGATATCAAGATTTTGTTTTATTTCGGTTAGGATTTTTTGTCTCTGATTATAGTTTTTGTTAATTTTTTTATTTATTCTATTTCGTAAATCTTTCAACTACAAGGAAAAGGATAATATCATTTTTTTATAAATCTTTAAAGGTTCTCTCATTTATGAACAAGCTCTATCACATATCTCACTGGCAAATCACATATCCCATTTTCTAACTGCTAATCATTGGATAATTTTTCACCGATAGTTCTAATTAGCAAATCAGAATTAAGAGAGGAGATGAATGAAATATGATCTAGGTCTCAATTGACCCCATGGCCCGTCGCGACCACAGGAAATCCTTTATTGTTTATCTTGTTGGGTTATCAAGACTCAGGCATTGAAGTTAAATAACTTCCTCTTTTTGTTTTGGTCTGTAGATTTTTACCCATATTGATACGATTGCCTCATTATCTTTGAATGCTCTTGAAGCAATAATTGTCGTCTATCGTTAAATAAGTAAATTTAATCCTTTAATTATTAAATTTTATTTCCTTTTTTTCTTCACGCACAATATGAGGAGCAGTAGCCTTGAATATAGCATACACAGACTCCCCCTCTGTGATCTTCAGATGTTCTTTAGATTCCTTGGTAATCCTCGACACTAAACTGATACTATTAATAACTAAATGTATATTCAGGATACCTGCTTCAATGCTCGAAGCATAAATGGCAGTTACTTTTGTTTTAATTATGTTTCTTGCACTGGTATGGACAAAATCTACAGCCAAGATAATATCTTCGGGTTTTATTAATACTCCTACAGTAGAATCGATTGGATAATCTCCCAAGATTTCAAATTTATGTTCGCCCACTTTGAAAGTAGTAATCCCATTTATTGATTCAGTAACACAACCCTCCAGATAATTATGATACTTTTGGAAAAACTCTGATGTTGATGAGGTTGACATGGGTGGATTATTTGGAAAAGATAGCATTGTTTTTAGTGTATCAGTCTTTTTGATAATGCCTTTTTCTAATACCGAGACAGAATCAGCAAGTGCAAATACATCATCTTCAAAATGTGTTACATATATGCCCAATACTCCCTCTTCCTTGAGGATTCGTCTAAGATCCTTTCTCAACTGAATTCGAGTTTTAGTATCAAGATGAACAAGGGGTTCATCCATGAGCATTATTTTTGGTTTTGTTGCAAGCATTCGCGCTAAGGATACTTTCTGCATCTCACCGCCACTTAATGCATGAATATCTCGGTGAAGAAGATGAGACACTCCAAAGGACTCTACAAGTCTCTTAATTTGTGATTTTCTATTGTCTCGGTCAGATTTTCTAATACCAAATACAATATTCTCATAGACATTCAAATGTGGAAAGAGGCTGGGATTTTGAAAAGAATATCCGATTCTTCTTGATTCAATAGGTGTATGGGTTATATCGACACCATTGATGTAGATATGCCCTTTGTCAGGTTTGGTCAATCCCACTATCAGGTTTAGAAGAGTGGACTTGCCACTTCCAGTGGGGCCTATTAACACTATAATTGTGTTATCTTGTAATTCTAGATCAATTGGTCCTAATGTAAATCCTGGAAATGACTTGGTTAAATTGATTATTTTTATGGTCAAACTAATCTGTCCTTCACGATCCTCCAAAACTAAAGATTTTATTGTTTTTTCTACTATCACTGCTCGATTTTTTCACAATGATAGAATATACAATTATGAGAACTATTGAAAGTGAAATGGATAAGATTATCCCCGGAATAGCTTGTGACAGACCTCCTACGGCATTATCTTCATATATCTGGATAGAAATGGTATGGGGATTATAGGCTAACATCAAAGTCGCTCCTAATTCTCCAATGGCCCGTATCCACGTCATCATCATCCCAACGAAAATGCCTTTTTTTGCAAGTGGGATAGATATTTTTACGAAGACTTCCAAATTTCTCTTTCCAAGAACTCGTGCAACATTTTCTAATGATTTATCTATTGAATCAAATGCAGCCATACTAGCAAGGATCATAAATGGAGAGGCAACATAAGTCTGCGCTATGATGATTCCTATTATTGATTGAGTGAATTCGATATCAGGAAACATGCTATCTAAGACTGACTGAGGATTAAACACGCCCAGAAGGAGAGCACCACTTGCTAATGGAGGCAATACTAAAGGAATAACAATGATAATTTGTGCAACAGATCTGCCTGGGAATTTATATCTTGATAAACAATATGCCAATGGTATGCCAAATATTGCTATCAACAATGTAGATACCGATGCAGTAGCTATGCTTAAAACAAAAGCATCAATAACTCTTGGTCTTGTTAGTGATTCTAGTAAGATGTCAGGTTCAACAAAAATCAAGATACTAAAGAGCGGATAAATAATGTATACCAAGGCAATTCCGGATAAAACACATATTACAAGTTTAAAGCTGATTAATCTAGTATTATTCATAGATTTATTCTTTGAAAAAACTAGTTACCTTGATTGCATTTATTACTATCGTGTCTCTTAATCGTTATCTTCATAACCTACCGCTGCAAATCATAATTGAAAATCAACTTTCAATGAAAGTAATTCTGTACCCGCACGGTGCATCTCACGATTTTTTGAGAATTTTTTTTCATATGAAATGGCGTCATATTGCAATCAAGATTCAGAATTATATTGCATCCTCTAATACCTACAGGGTGTGGGAATTTGGAAATAGTCAGTAATTACGATTCGTTAAGTTTGAGCACCCTATTCTTGTCGTCCATTTTTCTTGAGTGACGTTTGGAACAATAGGACACGAATACAAAAGGGGGATAACTTTTGTGCTCATAGTTTCATTTGTCTGGCGGTCTGGCAGATACTAATACATTTATCCATTGCAAAGATGCACAATTTAGACAAGATATGGATCTATATAGGGTTCCTCAATTCGTTCTTTTTTAGCATTTAAAAAATCGATATCCAATTTTAATTCGTTACGCTGAACAGTTAGTTTGTCAATTTCTGAATCGAGGTTCTGTATGCTTCTTAATTTATTGATAAATAATTTCCAAGTTTCCATTTTGGAGTTTTTATCAGCACTATTGTTTCCAATACCATCAGGTGCATTTCCCCTTTGAGATGAGGTATTAGTTAGAAAGTTGCTATTTTGTAACGAAACTACCAACTGACTCATGTTTATGATATCTTCATTTGACACACCATTGTTACCAAGATGTAACAATAAATGATCCACATGACTTTTGATTTGTAAATTTAATTTGTATTGTGGAATTTCATCCTCTAACTTATCCATTGTTGTCCTAAGTTCTTTTATTTTAGTTTCAAACCCTAGTTTATCGTCATAATGATCCTCAATATCGTTGAAAAATTTTGTAACGGCATTGGATACTGACAATCTGTTGGCTAACGAGATTTCAATAATTGTATTATAAAGTTGCTTAAGCCTTTTAATCTCAAACCCCATTGAGTTGAGTTCCCAGTATAATTTTATAGTTTGCCTAGATACATCTAGTTGAGAATTTAGTAAGTCAACCTGTTTAATTAAGTCTTGTAGTATTGGAGTATTTAGATTTATATAATTTTGAATTCGATCTCTTTCTTTTCTTAATGATTGAATTTGTTTGTATTCTTTCAGTATGTCGAGGTTATTGTACTTGTAATTCTTAAAATCATTAATTGTTGATGTAAAAACCATAATTTCCTCATCTAAATCCATGTTGTAATTATCAGACAAACCTTGTTTTAAGAAACCATACCACTGCAATTGAGCTAAAATGTTGTTGTTTTTGTCAATTGTTTCTCTTAGTCTGTTTTCTAGAGTTGATTTTTTATTTTCTAGAAAGGATATTTCAGTGTTCAGGAATTTCCGGTGCTGTTCACGTTTCTTATACTCTAGTTTGGATCTGATCGATATAGTAAGAAACTTGCGAAATATATGGAATTTCAACCGATAGATATTGTTCATTGGTTTGCTTCGTTGACGTATCACCTTTGATCTCCATGTTTTTTGGAATATCACTTTTATATTCCTCATTAATGGCCCCATCCAGATACGATATAATATCAGATTCATCCTCATTTTCGTTGGATAAAGAAAGATCAAGGTCTTTGTTAATAAGGAAAGTGGATACACGTTCGGGAGAGTTAAAAAAATTAATTAAATCTTTGATCCATTCTATAATTTCGGATGGTTTAATATCATATTTTTTACATTTGTTGTATATGTCTTCAATAAACTGGTGAAAATCATTTTTCGCTGTTGTATCCTTATTGCCTTTTTTCGCGAATCCCATGTCCGGAGATGCAGGCAGATGATCATTTTTTCCTTTATCCCAACCAATCGGTTCGTTTCTGATCTCGTCTAAAAGATCTTGTTTAGGCTCAGAATCATTCTTATCTTCAAATTCATCATTGATTCCTAATTTTTTTAGAATTTGAGCTATTCTAAATCCCTGAGCACATTCTTGAATTGTCATTCCTGATTTGTTTACAATTATCGCAAATTCCCTTATTTCTTCAATTCCAGCGCTCCCAATGCTATCCTTCCAATGTTTGACCAGGTTGTATACAGAGCCCTTGGATATGCTAGTTTCTTTAACTATTTGGTCAAGGGTTTTACCGTCGCAATATTTTTTGATAACTATGGAATTGTTATAAGTTGCTTTTAGTGTCCTCATATTAATTATGAAATCGTAAACTAATAAAGTAATCATTTTTTTTGGTCATTTTGGTCATTATTATGGTCAATAAATTCATGAAAATAGTCAATTTGGTAGTGGTTAAAAAAGGCTCTAGATAATATCAATGATTAAAAGCATTAGTCAAGATGATTTCAAACATTATTTTAATTACAAATGGAGTCTGCAGAGCCCCACCTGAATGAGATTGATGTAAAATTCCGGACAAAAAAGATTCTACTCCTAAGGTATGATTTATTGCAAGTAGGGTTTGGCATGTATTTTTTTGCTTAGTACCTATAGACATGCTTATAGCAGCTATTGAAAACACCAGAGCACTAAGAAATATGAGGTCAAAGGAGAAGGAGGAAGGTAATGATTTAGTTATTCCTTGTATGTTAATTAGCGACTGGTTTGTTTGCATATACATAGCAGCCAGAGCTGGTCCAATTGATGACCCCACAATTCTCAACATGGTACTAATCCCCATCGTTACACCCGTAGATTCTATAGGTGTAGATAGTATGGTGACGTTTACTGCCCCTACGGAAGCAAGGGAGAGACCAGTAGATAATATTGCCAAACCTATAGAGATGGAGAGCTCTGTTGAATGAAACAATAGCAACATTGAAAATCCGGTCGCAGTAAGAACAGTGCCTATAATTATTGGCTTTATCGATCCCAGTTTTGAAATGATAAATCCAGAAGTAGGACCAAATATCAAAAGCACTATCGCGAACGGCAATTGGATTTTACCAGTATTGATGGCATTTTCGCCAAACCCGATAGGTTCAGGGCTTTGTACTAGTATAGGAATAGTCTGAAAAACCATAAACATCGACAATCCTACTATCATAATGATCATATTTGAAAGCAAAATCGGTGGTCTCAAGAAAATTTCAAAATCAATTAAGGGATATTTGAGTCGCCTCTCCAAATAAACAAAAAAGAATAGAGATGTCGCTCCAATGGCCAAAAATGGCGCAATTTGTTCCAATGAAGAGTAAGGGCTAGCAGTAGTATTACCGGAAAGATTTGAGGTATTTTCATCTGGAGAAGTTTGCAAGTAAGTTAAGGAGAGCAGAAAAGAAACAATTGTGATAGCTAGTAAAATTGATCCTTTAATGTCTATTTGCGAATAAATCATCTTCTTTTTCTTTGGAATTTTGTCTGTAGAATTTTTCAGTGACTTTGTATGCTGATCTTGTTTTTCGTCCTCATCCTCAAAATTGTTATTATCGGATACATTCACGTATTTTCGTATCATTAGTAGCAATAGTATCGAAATAGGAATTATTGTAAAAAATGTCATCTTCCATCCAAATTCATGAATAATCAAACCCCCTACTGATAACCCAATGACTGAACCTGCAGCAAACATCGAGGTAATGATTCCGGTTGTGATGGAAATTCTTTCCCTTGGAAATTGATCTCGAATAATGCTAAATGCTATAGGGAACATTCCCAGGCCAATGCCCTGAATTGTCCTTGCTATTATCATAGTAAGAAAATCGTTTGCAAATCCTCCTAAAGAAACCCCTACGGTGTATATAGCCATGATAATTAGCAAGACTTTCTTTCTTCCATAGATGTCAGACAGTTTGCCGGCTATCGGAGTCATAACGGCCCCTGCTATCAAATAAGACGTCAATATCCATGATGATAATCCATAAGAGACGTCAAAATCATTGATAAGAGTAGGAATGGCAGGTATCAACATGGTTTCTGCATACATAGCCATTGTGGCAAGACAACTAAGAATGATTAGTACTTTCCACGGTTGTGATACGGTGAGTAAACTTTTATAATCAAAAGAGGACTTCTTTATTCTTTTAGACGTCAGTTTCTTTAACCCCCAATTATTTATTTTTTAATCCTTTTACCAATATTAGAGATTAGTTTTTGTGGATGTATGTCGTTTCTCAATAATAATGTTCGATGCAGGTTGATTAATTAATTCTCGTTTGTGTTTGATCTCTTCTGAGCAATTTAGATTGAAGTTATCTTGCAAATTAAGCCACATTTGTTCCAGAGTTTTTTTTGTTGTGGAAATATCATCTTCAGAAATCTGATCGACACATATTTTTTTTATTTGAGACACACATTCTATTGTATCATCAAGAAATCCTGGGTCCTTTTCAGTTAATAAAATGCGATTAATTCTTCGATCTTTTGGGTCGATCTTTCTAATTACAAATGCATCCTTCTCTAATTTATCGATTATTGGAATAAGGGTCGGCCCTTCCAAAGCTAATTTATCAGCAATTTCCCTCTGAGTTAATCCAGTAGCATTATTTGCAAGTATTATTAGTACTTTCCATTGTCCAAAGGTTATACCAAAATTCTTACGCAATTCTTGGTCTATTACATAAATTAATGATTTGCCCATTCTATTAATGATAAAACCAATGCTATTCTGATAATCATATCTAGTCACATTATACACTAATAAGTAGCATGCTAATTAATAGTATTTAAATGATTAGACTAAAATATATGTTTGTAAGAAATTGAAAGTATCTGTCACTACTTCATTCAAAGATAGTCAATATAAAGATGGTATTAATTCCACATTCTGTCATAGAAAGGTAAGCAGCCTTGTCAGCAAATAATTGCTGTATCGTATACGTTTAGCTAAACACAAGATAAATTATGAAGGTGTGAGTTTTGATGGTTCATCCTTTAAATTGGCCTTTTTTGAAGCTATCAAGTTTCTCAGTTTATGAATCCCAAATCCTGTTTTTGATGAAATGGCAATCTTGTCGATTGAATCGTCCATGTATTTCATTATTTCATGTATTTGATCTGATTTGGTAGTCTCTACTTTGGTTAACACTATGTATAATTTTGACTTGTCGATTTTTAGTTCTTCGAGAACCTTCCAACAACTAGAATACTTTTTGCCAATATCCTCTAAATTCTCTGAACAATCAATCAAAAAGAAAATCAAATCGGCTTCAAGTGATTCTTCTAATGTGGATTTGAAAGCGTCTATCATGTAATGCGGAAGCCTGCTGATAAAACCTACTGTATCCACAACCAAGACATCTACATCACCCTTATTGTCAATATTACTAGAATTGTCAAGTGATCTTGTGGTTGTTGAAAGTGTAGTAAACAAATTAGCAGAAGTTTCTTTATTTTCCTTAGTAAGTAGATTGAAAAGAGTTGTTTTTCCTGAACTTGTATATCCCACAAGAGAAACGATGAACATTCCTTTTCGCAGTCTTTGTTTGCGATACTCGTGACGCTTGAGATTTGCATCTTTTAATTTTTCTTTGACGAATCCCATCTGTCGTTTTAAGTCACGAAATTGAACATCTACAATGTATTCGCCCATTCCTCCTTTTCCTACCCTCTCGTTACTTTTACTCATGAGTTTTGCGTTTTCTCTTACACGAGGCATCTTATATTGAATCTCTGCTAATTGGATTTGCAGTTTGGATTCATTCGTTGTAGCCCGAGAATAGAAAATATCAAGAATTAATCTCTCTCTATCGATTATTGGAATTTTGATAAGTTCTTCTAAATTAAATATCTGTTTAGCGCCTAAATGTTCATCAACAATTATTTTTTCTATATTACCTGCTTGTGAAACAAATTGTTTTATCTCTTCAGCTTTGCCGAACCCCATACCATATTTAGCTCGGTTTAAGTACCTTTGAGTAAAAACCCTTACTACTTTATAATCTGGGATTGATTCAACCAAACTTTTGGCCTCTTCTACTGCAAAATCTTCAGGATAAGTAACTAAGATTATATTGGCTTGATGCAAATTAATGACTTTTCCATATGATTACACGATTCATATTTGTTATACATGTCTATTGGATAAATATATTTTGAAAGTCTAATGGGACATCTTTTATATTATTGAGTAAATCAGAACAAAACGAGAATTTATAGTTACTTTCTAATGGTCAGCAGGATTCAAGACGGATTATTTTATTTATTTTATCAAGATCTTGATTACAATCCATTAGTATCTAGTTCAAAATAGAAAAGGGTTAGAATCCAGTGGATTCTATAAATGATTAGTTTGAAAGGCAATATTATATCTTTTTAGAAATAAAAGATATGAAATCGGTTTATACGTAAATAAAAAATATTACAACCTTAATTTGAACTTAAATTAGGATAGTAAAAGATATCGACTATCTCATTAGACACCTATTTCTGCTGCTAATTTCAACATCTTCTTACCTTCTTTTGTTAGTTTATTGTATGTTCTATTCTTAACAATATTTCTTTCTACCAACCCCCTCTCTGAAGCTTTAAGCAGTAACTTATGTCCATACCCGTATGCACCAAGTTTTTTCAACAAGTCTCTAGTAGAATATTCGTTCTCACCTATAGATTTGATCAATTTTACCAAAGCTCGTTCTTCTATCATTATTTTGATTAGGTTTGCATCTCGCATATCAGTAATGACACAGACTGGCTATTTATTAGTTACCTTTTGATGGCAACAAATACCTCATTTGGAGATGATCACAGAACCATGAATGTCTGCCATTCTGAATATAACTCATCAATCTCATTAAAAGGATATCCATGAATTTGGATATTTGTATCATATTTTCAATACTCAAAAAGGCTGATAAGGATCAGTTTTTGATTACAGGTATATCTCACATAGTATAGTAATTCAAATGAAAATCAGACCAAAGATTTAACTAGATTATTAAAGTAATATACACTATTAGATCAGTTTATGAAGCTCCTGTTTTCTAAATCTTTATACTCTCAATGGTTAAAAAGCCTTTATACCCCATGAAATAATATTAAGTGGAATGGTCCTAAAATTTTTAGAGAAAAATCTGTCCGTATTCTCTTTTATGACAATACTAAGTGCATTAATTCTATTACTCTCCAGTTCCCTGGTCCCCAATCAAACTTCAGCTATCACACCGGAAGAACATGAAGGATTTCCAAATTTGGTTCTAGTTTCGACTTCAACCAATAGTCAACAAGACCCAAACAATTCAACTTCCGTTAATGCTACTCAAATACCAGAGAAAGCCAAAGGACCTTCAATACCGTCCAAGGGTTACTTAGTCGAGGAAATACGCGATGGTCTTTATTGGGTTACTGATGGAGTTTATAACACCATGTTTCTTGTGAGTGATGATGGTGTAATCGCTATTGATGCACCTCCTTCCCTGGGAGAAAACTATATCAAAGCGATTAAAGAAGTAACAGACAAGCCAATCAGATACGCGGTTTATAGTCATTCTCATATTGACCATATCGGGGCATCTGGAAAAATATTTCCAAGCAACGTCACAATTGTAGCGCAAGAAGAAACAGCCAAATTATTACAGATTGCAAATGATTCAAACCGACCAATCCCCACCATCACGTTTAAGGACAATTATAATCTGACCCTTGGTAATCAAACTCTAGAACTTGACTATAAAGGTGTTAATCATGAGCCTGGTAATACATACATCTATGCTCCAAACCAAAAGACGTTGATGTTTGTAGATGTCATATTTCCGGGCTGGGTTCCGTTCAAGGATTTGGCTATAACCGCCAATGTTCCTGGTTTTGTTCAGGCTCATGACATAGTATCAAGGTACGATTTTGATACGCTTGTTGGTGGTCACCTTACTCGGTTGGGTACTGTCGAAGA
The DNA here is from genome assembly GCA_963759575.1 of uncultured Nitrososphaeraceae archaeon. Taxonomy (GTDB): domain Archaea; phylum Thermoproteota; class Nitrososphaeria; order Nitrososphaerales; family Nitrososphaeraceae; genus Nitrosocosmicus. The sequence goes on from CAVWZU010000002.1 coordinate 1,256,054, forward strand.
TGTAAATATTCAAAAGGAATTCATTGCTGATTTGGTTAATGCTTCAAAGGCAGCAAATAGTAAAATTAACTTTATGGATTATGTCTCAAAATATGGACTCACAAACCCATGGCTAACATTTTCTGAATATGCTGATGCAGTGACTGATGAATGCACCGATACAATGTTAGAAAAATGGAAAGATCGATTAGGAGGAGCAGAACAATTTACAGAAAGTCATTGTTGGACAATGACTGAAAGTCAGAGAGTCGATTGATTAATATTATTATTTTATATTAATTAGTCGATCTATTCTTTTTGATTTTGTAAAGTATTTATAAATCTTAAAAAATAGTAAGAAAATTAAGAAATATGTAGAATTGGGATCTTTTAGTTCATGAAACCACCCTCTGAAACTATTAAATGGTATATGTCTTCCGCTGGTAAACACGAAATTCGTACCATACGAAAAATACGCCTTAATAATGGTCGATTCTTTTCTAATTACCTAACATCATCTAAGCAGGTCATCGCAATCTAACCATATAGACTCTTTTTCCAAACTAACACTAATGATCTTGGTAATGTTATTGATTCTTAATTACACCAAATTCCCAAATTTCGTTTTTTCCCAAAATAATAAAATCAGTGTTAATCCCATTGTTAACAGTACATGGATAAGTAAACGTGATAATCTCAATATAACAATGTCTTTAATACCTCAGGTACCAATAATTAATCAGAAGACAAAAATCAACTTTAAAGTAAAAAAATTAGATAACCTTGGTTTTCTTAACAATACTAGTGCAAAAATAACAATAACCGATCAAGATGGGAGATTATATAAATTTGACAACAAATTTTTTCCAATAGTAGACGGAAATGTTTCTGTGAGTTATCTTTTCCCTGCCGAAGGCAATCACAAAGTCATATTACATCTATACAATAATTCCATCCCATATACTCTAAGCTCATTTGATATAATAGTACCACAATCGGTCTCCAACGATAATAATTTAATATCCAACCTATTTGGCAATTTGTTCCGTTAGGTCACTTAGCTTATCATAAATTAAATTCATGTTGAAGTGTATCTTGAGGTATCATATCTAACCGATCTAATATTTGATTTAATCAAGTTATAAAAGAAATTTACAAAAATCATTTATGCCATCTATTTCTTTACCCATTCATCACCCTTTTTCTTGTATTCTTTCTTAACAGCAGCCCAAGCTACCTTGTGAGCCACTTCTTCTACGTCTTCCTTTGCTCCACCTCTCCTCTTCTTTGGGTTTTCATATTCCTTAAGGGCACTAGCGTGTGCCTTCTCAAAAATATGCTGAGCATGTTCCGGCAGCTGATCTATTCTTTTCTTTGTTGCATCAGATAATTCGACGTCCTCCTCTTTTTTTCTTTTGTCTCTTTCAGGCATTTCAATTATACCTTAACCATATTGATAATTTCCATGTCGAATCTCAAGGTGATTAACCCTTGTTTCATTTAGCATTGATTATTTGTACTCCTTTTAATCCATATATCGCAAATTTTCACGCAAAACACTAAACAACATACATTAAATACTATATACTTTGAGAATTTTTTCAAGTGAAAATTACACTAGGAATACGAACATCAATGTATGTAAAGAAATCCCGAATGTTGATCAAATAATTATACCATAACAATAAACATGTAAGATGACCTAGTCTCTACGACCTCATACTAAAATAGTAACGCTTTACCATTTTAATGGTATCAGCTAACATAAAAAGAAAAATAATAGAGATTAATTTACCTCCAATTCCTTTATTCTTTCCTCTACTCCTTGAACTTCTCTTTTCAAGTCCTGATGATACTCCCTCAAAAGTTGTATTTTCTCTTCTTTTGTTAGAAAACTTCTTCCAGTATAACTTGATCCATAACAACCGTAACCCATTATTCCACCTCCTCATCCATTCCATCGGACATACGATACATAAAGTATCAGTCGTATTTATATATATCGTATACCCAATATCATTTTTATAAACACGCTAAGAGGAGGTCGGGAGGAAAGACCCGAAGGATGAGAATGTTTACGGCTCTTTTCTATTAATGTTCAGAAATAAACTACTCTGTAATATATGGCTACAATATGGTAAAGAAAGGAAAACCAGGATCAAAGTGATTATTTCATTGTTGTTACAATGTTCTGTGATTTGAAGATATTAAAGGATAGACGACAATAACATAATATCACTTATCTGTACTAAGATGTAATTTTTTTTAGATATAACCAAGAGATGAATTTCAATCTGTAAACTATTTTTGGTAAATAGAACTCAGTATAACAAAGCAAGTATTAAAAATCTACGATTCATATCAGATAAAAGAGGGATCCTTGGCAAGCTCGAAAGTTAATCCACAAGTGAGTGTAGTTTCATATTAATATCTATGTGAATAACTAACAAATTCTTGTTAGATAAATGTCATTCGAATTGAATAATAAATAATGGTTACTATGAAAGCGTTCTTCCACATTATTACAATTAAGACAATTCCAAGTAATTACTTCATCACATGAAGAATCGGATACATTCATGCATATTTGATGCGGTTCTAGAACAAACCCACATTTTCTACACGAATCTATATAGTGCAATTGCGTATTATATCTCCTTTTAACCAACGGTTTCCAAAAAAAAATTCTTGAAATTATCCCTGTGCTAGTGCGTTGCTTCCTGTATTTTCCTGACTTTGGACGTTGATGTTGTTACCAGAACCTATTGTATCTGCACCTGATACTACGTGGCTGTTTTGATTTGAAGATTGAGATTGGCTGATGCTTTGTTCTGCAGAGTTTCCACCCTGTCCAACTTGTGCTAATGCGTTGTTTCCACTATTCTTTTGGTGTTGGAAACTAAGGTTGTTGCATGAGAGAAAGGTGGTTCCACCTGATACACATCCAGCATTTTGGTTTGATGATTGTGATTGATCTATGGACTGTTTTGCTTTGTTTTTCTTGTTGTGTGTGGCCAAAGCATCATCGACGCTAAGCATTGGACTTGCGAAGAGAGCTAATGCGACCACTAATGCAATAGATGCGACAAATAGTTTTTTGTTCTTGTTTTTGATGTGAATATTTTTTGTTTTATTCATATGCTTAACACTATAGAAAAAATATATTGGGATTGCTAACTGATTGCAATACTCTAATATTCTAGCAGTTTTAGAATTAGATAATCAATCTAAGAGAACTCAAAAAAATCCGGCAGGAATTTAGAAAAGAAGACTAGAAACTATATCAATTGAAGAATAATTTGGCTCATTCTAGATTCATTGCTCCTGACCGAAAATGTTTCATAGGTTGTTAAGGCTAGTTTTTCAATAAATGATGTGTGACATCGTTCCTACGTGTGATATGGAGATAAGGGACGGAGATTTAATCCAAACCTATTATAACATAAAGTTTGACTCGACAAAATAAGTTCAGCCATATTCATGTTTTATTATGAACTAGCCGAATGTCAAAATATTAATTGGTGGCACCATTAAGGAGATCATTTGGGCATAAAATTATGAATTTTGTATGGTTTTTTGAACAAATAAACTAAAATTCGGATAATAGCAGCCTAAAAATGTACATTATTATAAATTTATGATATGTTTAATACGAGCCGATTATCTATATAGCCATGGATTATGATCAGATCTGTAAGAGTATATTAGATATCGATCCAAAAGTTCGTTTTGCAGGCATTTGTGATGAAACCGGTGAAACAAAGTATGGGGGCATGAGAGATGGTAAACCCAGTCTACTTTCGCCTCAAGAATCACAAAAATCTAATTTGCAAGCAGTTGGTAGGTGGGGACTGAGAAAATCATTAACTAGTAAAACTGGAAAGGGGATATACGCGATGACGGAATATGAAAAATTGAAGCGTATAACTATTCCTTTGGATGATGATCATCTCCTCGTGGTAACTACAGAAGTTGAGGCAGATCACGGAAATATTATTAGCAATGCTCTCAAATTAATTAACCAGTAACAAAAAAAGAAACAATCTACTTTTTTTGATGCTAGGCAGGACCATTTTAAGATTGGCCAAATAAATCCGAACCAATGTCGGTACAAGAACACGAGGGTACCTAAAATTGCAACATCCTAGCAGTTGAGCCATAATCTATTCATCGATATACCAAACAAATACGTCTAACCTTTCCTGTATTTTTATTTTTGTATGGACTAAGAAGATGAGTAGAGATCAGAAGTGTATGAAACATATTCTTAAATTTGAACATCCTTTGATGAAATTTATTTCACTTCGTTTTTGAATTAACCTTATCTGTTACAAAGTTAAACAATTTTTCGTTGTTACCACCTTAATAGTTTGTAGTAATTTTTTTCAATCAACACTGGTTTAATTTTTCATGAATAACTTTAAAAGACATATTGAAAATATTAATTCGGAAATCACTTTTGCAAGGATAAATTAAAAGATATTCTAAGAATCGTTATGTGTTCATTATATGAGTCGACATCGACTTCTTGCAGTAAACGATTTCAGGTAAAAGAAAGGTCCCAGATACAATATATTCTATAAATCTTTTTAAAGCATGATTTTAAAATTTACTCTCTGAAGGGAGAGAATACGGACACGGATAAGCATGTAAATAATGACAAACTAGATGATGAAGATAGAAGAGTTCTAGAAGACATTATTTACAAAAAGAGTAATCAGACTGAAAAGGAAACAGAAATTTTTGATCTAAAGACATTGGTCAATTTGAGACAAGATCGATTGTGGGGGGCAATAAAAGAAAGATATCGATACAACACATCCATTAAACGAGGACAAGAATATTTGCTAAGACATGTAGATTCTAAAGTATCATTAGTAGTAATGTACGCTGACTTGGTCGGATCCACGAAGATGAGCATGACCCTGCCAGTTGAAAAATTAGTGACCGTTGTAAGGGCGTTTTCTCATGAAATGTCGTCAGCTATAGAGAGCCTTAATGGATATGTTCTAAAATATGCGGGGGATGCAGTTATCGCCTTTTTTCCTTCCGGATTCAATAAATATCTAACGTGTGATAACACATTCAGATGCGCTGAATCCATGATTAACATCATTAGGGATGGTATCAATCCCATCTTAAGTAAACACGATTACCCAAGTCTTTCCGTCAAAATCGGTATAGACGAAGGAGAAAACATCGTATTTCAGTACGGTTATGATAAGGGGTCTCAAGTTGATATTTTGGGATACACAATGAATGTAACTTCGAAAATTACGTCTATTACATCACCCAATGGAATATCCGTTGGAGAAAATGTTTATAAATTACTACATCCACAGATTCAAACTAATTTTAAGCAAGTCAATTTTGAGAATAGTGATTGGAAATATATTGACATAAAAACAGGGAATCCTTACAAGGTTTATACCTCAAAGTAATCGGACATCAAGCAACCATTAACCCTGCTTGATCTAATTCCAATACTCATACTGATCAGGTTTATTCCCACTTCGATTATATCTTTACAAGAGAATAATCTACATGGTCGTGATGACGCTTCTAGGTAGATATGCCTTGGAATATCGATTGTGCTCATTCTCCGCACATAGCCTAATGTTTAAATTCATTTCCTATTCTGCTTGTAAGGGTGGTAGTATCTAGTAATTAGTTCTTATTCTCATATTTGGAACACTGAGAATAACACTACGGTAGCGTTGCCTCTTTTATAGCCAAAGGGATGTTATCGGTATTTCCTTCAGATGTTATGTTGATAGGATTAAGTCCTTGACTTACCAGTAACTGTGAACCATGTTTGGAAACTACAAAGTTTACAAACGAGATTGCACCGTCCATATTCTTAACAGTCTCAGGTATGGTGATTGAGAAGTCGACCGGTTCACCATAAATTGTTTTTTGATCAGCTTGCAAAGTGTAATTTGCACGCTTATAAAAATCAGAATAGGTAGGATCACCAAGATTGATCTCCTTGGGTAAAGTGATGTAGGGAAGATCTCTTGATATGGCCTCGTGCTTGTATGCAATGACTGCATCCAATTGACCTGTTTCTAATACCGTCTTGAGTGTTTCTTCTGGAAATATCTGTTTCGGATTTCTATCCTCTCCAAATATTCTATTCTTTAGAGATGAATCATTATAATAGCCATTTGCTAATTCAGCGGTAATTATTCCATAGTATCCTTTTGGATCCAATTCAGGATCTGTTCTACCAAATTTGAAACCATCCTTAGAAACAACATCATACCAAGGGATTTCACCCATTCTTGCTTTCTCTAAATCACCAAAGTGTGGACTATTGTGCGAGTAAGCAATCACGATTTCAGCAGATCCAAACTTTAAAAGCCAATCTACTATGGGAGTAGTAGTGTTCATCAGCCTAGTCATTGGCAAAGTACCCGCACTTACAAATACGTCAGGTGTCCTGAATCCATCTTTGATCAAATTTGAAACTTGAACTGACCCTTTCCCTTCCCCCACATATGGATATCCAGATTCATTCTGAAATGCAGGTCCAATTACATCTTCAAATATCTTTACAAGAGATCCAGCATACATCACAAAGACCTTTTCTTGATTACCTATAGTACTAGCAACTGCGCTTGAAAATTCGCCTAACATGTATACTGAACATATTCCAAAGACGACAAAGAGAATTAAGAACACACTGTTTCTGTGCTTTTTTTCGTTCGCTATTAAATGGATAAACATAATATTCGATAGATATAAATTAACACCTAATTAAACTTGGAGTATGTTGATGATATTACCAAAGGTAACTATTTAGCTCGGAATTAAGATCTATAGACCTAACAGATATTTTATTTTTAAATATATCCTAATTGTAAAAGGTCTAATTAAGAACCTCAAATTCTGGTCTAGATAAATTATCATACAGTTTTCGATAATTACGAAAAAGATTTACAGTTAATAAATAACTCGATCCTTTCTTGCATATGCTTCTCTGGCAACGTTAATAGCACCTTTTCTTAACAACATTGCCCTATAGACTATTTGTTTTGACATCTCCATCGCGGTTCGTCTTACATTTATTTTTGAAGATTCAGTTTGAGAATGATCCTCCTGAACCGAATTGTAAAGTGCGTTCCTCACATTGTTTATGATTTTATATTGAATCAGATCAAAGGCTTCTTTTTCAGTTCGACCTTGATATTCTACAAACGACCCAATTACACCACCGGCATTAGCAAGAAAATCAGGAATTATCAGTATACCATTATCAATCAAATATTCATCTGCTGTTGGGGTGGTTGGAATATTTGCAGCTTCTACAATGATCTTTACATGATGATCGAGTAATTTTGATGCAGTATTCTCATTAATGACTCCAGTCAATGCAGCAGGAATGAAAATGTCTGAATCAACCTCAAAGATTTCGTCTTTGTCTAAAATATTATAATTATGTTTTTCCTGATTTTCAGAAAGGTCACTTAATTTACCTTTATCTCTCATGTCATTCATTAATTGTGGTATATTTAGACCTTCACTATGATATAGGAATCCTGAGACATCACTAACCCCAATCACTTTGATGTTTATATCGTCCAAAAACTTTGCAGTAAAAGAGCCTACATTTCCAAATCCTTGAATAACTACATTTAGTTCCTTGTTTTTAGTATCAATGTCATTACAGAGACTGGCAAGTGACTTAGAAGTCTTTACCTCCCTTCGTTTAATTTCCTTAAAAAAGTCTATTGTAGTCCTCAACGCTACGCTTACACCGTATCCAGTTGTACCTAGCTCATGTGGGATCCCCCCAAGTTCTTGTGGTTTGCCTGTACAGGCATGCATATCTCCAATTTCATGCGCAAAGACAGCCATATCCAATTCTGTCGTTCCTATGTCTGTGGCTGCTATATACTGCGACGGACAATATGGTTTTATCATTTTTGCAAACGATTTCATCCACTCTACTTTATTGACTTCGTTTGGATTTGCTATGATTCCACCCTTTGCACCTCCAAATGGAAGTCCAGCTGATGCACATTTCCATGTCATCGTTCTTGCAAGTTGGAATACCTCTGAAGGAGTAACACTGTCTGCAAACCTTATTCCCCCCTTTCCAGGTCCAGTAGCTGTATTATCTATAACTAGAACTCCTTTCATACCCGTATCTGGATCGTAAACCTGAAGTACTTTCTCAGGTCCCCATTCGTCAATGTCAACCCATTTGTAAGACTCCACTGCTTTTGGATTTGGTTGCAAAGGAGAAAGTGTTGATGATGAATTTAAATTCAATTTATTTGCTCTATTTTGTTTTACTCAATAATGAAATAAAAATTCATCGGATATTATAAACATGAAATGACTGGTTGACGAGAGAGAAAAGAGAGAAAAAGGCCTTCTCGTCTAGGGATTTTACCTAATGACTAACTCTCGCAGGATTTTGTTGTTGCTCCGTTAAAAGACCGTTCCAATAATTTGGTAGATTTTGAACCCATCCATTATTGTTTCAATTAAAGGGCTTTTTTATTTTTTATAATCTTGTTTGTTTTTTCTTCTCCTTCCTTAATCGCATTCTTGATTGTCTGAGGTGAGAAATCTGCATTTTCAGACATATGAGGATAGGGTTCTTCACGTTTTACATGATAAATTTCTTTAATTTCTGCTCCATGCTCTTGTTTATATATTTTATATTTTTGACGTATTCTCTTGAGTTGTATTTCATCTATCTGTAATTTATCAATATTATTTTCTACTGTTTGATAAAGTTCTTCGATATAATCTAAATACCTCGATATTATCTTTGACATTTGTACACTGTGTTCTGTTTTGTCAGAAAACATAATATCCCTAGCTCTGTGATAGACTTCGGGCATATTCTTTGGCAGACTATCTATGTTCTTTGGATAATTTTCTACGAGGTATATTCTTTTATCTCTTTTTGGTGAAGCAGTTATAACCTCTCTTAGCGGCGTATTGCTTAAGAGACTGCCATCCCATGCAAATACTCCGTCTTTTACTTCTATCCAACGAAAGTTATAGGATGGATAAGCCGATGTTGCAAGGAGATGTTTAGCAGTTATTTGCTCTTTATAACTATCAAATGTTAGAGGTCGTGCGTTTAAGACATTTACGGCTGTTAAAATTAAGCGTACATTAGAATTTCCTCCTGGTCTTAATTTATCATAATTGATGTATCTTTCCAAGGTTTTTGCTATAGGTGAATGATCATATAGAAAGGTCCATTTTTGCGGTGTAAAATATTCTGGATCCTCTAAAGCGTATTCTGGTGCCCATCTAGGGATAAACATTTTACTATTTCCAAAAATGACAGAACTGTAAAAGGATTTCAGTTGTTTTACTTTTACCCCCATTTCAATTCTATCCGAAGAATAGGTTTCTTTTATTCCTGCTACCGCTGCAGATAAATTTGAATGAAAGGGATAATAGTCATACTTAGAAGGTACTTGTAATCTTTCCATATACCGGTTCCAAGCAGAAAATGGAGAAAGTTTATCAATATCTACAAAGCCTTCAGATAGTTCCAGCCAAAAATCCTCTAAGAGCTGATGGGTATTTCCGTCCCTTTTACTTCCGGCTATTATTGCGGCGTTTATACCACCAATGGAAGTACCTGCAATTAAATCTAGGTTGATATTATTTTTTACAAGTGCTTTGTAGACACCACAACCAAACGCACCAATAGAACCGCCGCCTTGAAGTATCAATACATTTTCGATGGCTTCAGACATAGTCAAATATTCTCTCCTTTGACCTGTAATTACTTACAATTACTTTACTCGTCGTCTCCAGTCCTCACTTTACATGATGGTTGTGAATTAATTGAGCATAAAATCTGACTGATCTTATATTTACAAATTCAAGCATACCGATCTTTGGTCATATTTTCGTATTGGTTGATGATCTCTTCTATTGCAGGATTTATTGTCCCAAATTCCATCCCTGAAGATGATGTAGAATCTTTCATGGATTTATTACCCCTCTACCTACAATTTTACCCTCTTTCAACATCGTCAATGCTTGTGTTGTCTGATCAAGTTTAAATCGATTTGAAATTAACGGTTTTATTACACCTCTTTTAGCTAATGAAACTAATTCTACCAAATCATTTATCGTTCCAGTATATGATCCAATTAACCGATATGCTCTTGTTGGCATACTTACTAGACCCAATTTCAATTCGCCACCAAATAGTCCAACCAGAACTACTCTTGCCCTTCTTCTAAGAAATTTCATGTCAATCTCTACGGTTTTTGACGCATTGACAAAATCAATTACAGCATCAGCACCAAGATTGTTGGTTAATTCCATTATTGCTTTTACAGAATCTTCTTTTTTTGAATTGATTATATCATTGGCGCCACTATCTTTGGCAGTTTTTAATTTGTCATCGTCGATATCCAGCGCAATTATCCTAGCACCAGTAACTGCACTTGCTAGCTGTATGGCCATCAAGCCTAATCCCCCTGTACCAACAATCACAACATTGTCATTTGGTTTTAGATTAGCATTCTTTACTGCTCCATATGCAGTGAGTGCAGAACATGACAATGTTGCAGCCGCATCCATATCCAAATCATCATCTATTTTTATCAAATATTTGTAACTTGGTACTAGAACATATTCTGAGTACCCTCCATCTACATAGACGCCTAATGATCTCGGCTTATCACAAAGGTTTTCCTCACCAATCCTACAAGCAGGACATAATCCTTCACCTATCCACGGGTATACAATAACTTTTTCATTTTTACTAAATCCTTCAGCTTGATCCCCTAGACTTTCTATAGTACCTGCTATTTCGTGACCTGGAGTCAACGGATATTTTACCCCTCTGTCAGTTGTTTTTAAGATTTGTCCATCAAGGCCTTCATATCCTCCATCCCATAAATGGATATCACTATGACAGACTCCAGAAGAATGAACTCTAACAAGAACCTGAGCACCCGCAGGTTTGGGAATTTCAAGTTGTTGTACTTCCAAAGGTTCATGCGGTTTAACAATTCTTGCAGATTTCATATGTGTATTAGGAAGTTACTGAATATAAATAATGATCAATAAAATAATAGGATAACTAAAAGATGTAACTTGATAACTAGATATACTTTTATAGATATTACCATTAATTCTTGATGATATTTGGTCAATATTCTCAATCTTCGAGTTTCTGTTAAAAAATAATATATTTTATTTTATTGATATCTGATATATAGATTATTTTTGGCATATGTACGACTAATTTCTCTTGTAATCGTCGCTTGTCTTTTTGTTATGGAGATAGTAAAATTTTCAATTATAAGAAAAAACATGCAGAAGCAAAATGAACAGCAGATTTATTCCAGAATAATGGATGTAAGGTTTAAACTTGAAAGCACTGAAATATTTACTAGGATGGTAAAGAAAAGTCCTGTTTTTGAAGAACGATTTTCTTTGATTGATAGTCCCAGACCTCAAATTTTTATCCATATACATACCGACATTTTTTTGATAGATATTATCAAGATCGTTACTAAACAAGATGTCGGGCCGAGAGGTCTAATAATAGGCATATTAGGAGTCCAGGTTTTCCCTTGAGCCTCCATCATACTACTGTATACCTTTAACATAATTAATAGACTTCAAGATGAATGAGGCCCGTAAAGGCAGATTCTAATACAATTATGATAATTTTAAGAAAAAAGAGAAATGATTAATGAATTGCCAAGTCGATAGATTAATCTTATCTAGTAAAATGATGCATTTTCATAAATTCTGGATCCGCACTAATGCCATATATTATAGGCGATTTACCAAAATGATAATCAACGCTTTCAGGATTTATCGTTATTTTGAACACGTTATCGTTACTTGATTTTTGAATAGTGGTAGGAACATCAACAGCGGGACCTTCTCTCAAACTTAGTGTAGCTGTACCAATATAGTTTGTATAATTGCCATTATCAGATGATGTTGTATTTAAGACGACAAAATCAGTTAGAGTATGAGTATGTCTACCAGAACCGTCAGGCTTTATCATTTCAATAGCAGCTTTAAATGCTCCAGAAGGCGGGTCATTTTGCGTAGCATTTTCATTAGTATTATTAGTCATATCATTAGTTAAAATTGATCTCCAAGTGCCGGTCATAACCCAGTCAACTTTTCCAGATTCATTTGCAGTGACTCCAATGAGGGGTCCAAACACATATTTATCATCCACTAAATCAGAAGGAATAGCATTTACAGAATTCGAAAGATATCCGATAAAAGTAAGACTTGATATTAACCAAACAATGGATGATATTGTTTTAAAATTTAGCATTATTACTACATAGTTTTTTAATCTAATTAGCCTTAATCTTAATGTATTATTTGCAATCATATGCAAACAATTGCTATTCTCACATACAAAGTAACGATTCAAATAATTTGGACATAAGATAGACAAGATTCTACCTAGCTAAATTATCAAAATGATCTATAAGCACATTCTAAAACAATTAACAACTCAAGATTATTGATCTTCATATTTCTAAAAAAATTTTCACAACAAGAACAAAAGCAAAAAACTCTTTTCCGCATCTATTGCATTAGTGGTCGCATTAGCTCTTTTCGCAAGCCCCATTGTGGCTATGGATGATGCTTTTGCAACTAAAAAGAAAGGGAACAAGGCCTCACAGTCTATATCTCAATCACAAGCCTCAGTTCAGAATGCCTTGTGTACTTCTGGTGGAACCACCTTTCTATCATGTAATAATGTCAACTTCCAAAACCAAAAGAATAGTGGAAACAATGCATTAGCACAAGATGATGATGACGACAACGGTGGAAACTCTGCAGATCAAAGCATCAGCCAATCTCAATCTTCAAGTCAAAACAGCCAAGTAGTATCTGGTGGAGACACAATAGGTTCTGGTAACAACATTAACGTCCAAAGTCAAGAAAATACAGGAAGCAACGCACTAGCACAGAGTTAAACTCTTAACTTTTTCTCTTTTTATTCTACAATCGCGTAAAAATAATCAATATTATAATTAAATTATTTTATAACCCATCGCATTAATCATATCAACAAGTATATATACACATAAAATAAGGTAAATCTGTTTGTCAAAATATTTATCATTAGTAGTAGTAGGTACATCTATTTTCCTTGCAAGTTTACTTCTCATACCCTATATTAGTAACATTCAAGCACTGCCTGTTCAGGATGGTAAGGAAATGAATTTTCTTAATGCATCTAATGCGATATATGAAGGGAATGGTGAAAAATTATTGAGCAATAAAAATATATCATTGCTACCTTATTTTGTGACAGAACAAAAGTATGTCGAGAACGGATTATTAAATGGTTTAGAAAATGTAACCAATACTCAGACATATTTAAACACGCATATATCAAATGATATACTCCTGGGAAAAGGAAATGGAATTATTGAAACTACGGATGGACAAAATATCACCTGGATTTCTTCAGACCTCGGCAGACAGACTGATGATAAGTGGGTATTTAATGGCATAACCCTGTTCAATAATACCAAAAGTGATTCTTTGTCGATTTTAAACAATAGTATTGTTATAACAAAAAGTGAATCAGGTCCCATTCTTGCAGACTATATGTGGCTCTTGGAATAACCTGACGTAAAAATGATATTGCTTTTCTAAAATAATTCTCTTAATTATTTTTTTCTTATTTTTTATAGCAATCCTTAGGGCCTAGTGGGTAATGATGGATCTAGGATGTTTTGGATATTTTAAGACGATTTCTAATTGATGATATAGCGCAATTAACTTTATTGCTTTTATCGGATCTAATTTCGTATTAGTGTAATAGGACCCCCTTATCACTGGGAACTTGATTCCCACGCGTCCAGACAATTAATTAACTACTATTATCAATTCATTTAACATGTGATAATAATTATTTTTTTGAATTTGGATGAAAACAATAAGTGAGAAATATTGAAGGTATATCCTAGCGTATTCTACGGTAATCTTTTACACTATCTGTAAATTCATACATTCCAGGCTATCTATACCTTTTTTCAGACTTTGATCGTCCACGAGAACATAATTCTGGGAACCAATCAAATGGTATGCTTACCTTGTATTCTCTGAAGGATCCAACTGCTTCTAACGTGGCAAGTGTTTTTGAGAAAACTGATTTATTTAAATATACTTCACATGATAATGTAATTGGGTCATAATGTTTGAGACTACCATTTTTCATTTGAACTCTAATTACTCATTACTTAGGTCAAGTGATGATATTCAGATATCATTTTCTGGTAACTATAATTATTGCAGTAATTATAACATATGATATCTGAAATATTTCTATTGCAACTGCCAATTCAAGTACCCCAGGTGGTGTCGACTGCGGATTCCTAACCGATTCAATGACTACGTAACCAGTTAAACCCACTAATACAGCCGTACCCGCAAATCCGATAATATTCCAAACCCTACCCCATCTTTTTACCATCGGTAAAACCCAAAAGAGCTGTACCAGACCTGAAACCAAAAAAAACATAGCGTATTGGATACCAGCAGTAATCGAGTTTGGAACTAACACAAGGTGTAAAATTCCAGATATACCGGTACATGCTGCAGCCCCCAGATATAGGAGTGTTCTATTAGTAATTGCCATTTCCGATCCCACTCTCCCTAACTATGATTAATGCTGTGAATTGTCAGCACTCCATTATATATTCCATTTGTTGGAGTCCAATTCAGTTCATAGGTTGACACAATTTGAACTTCATACGTATGTCATCGGCACAGTACATAAATAAGCAGAAGTGGAAATGTATATAATTTGAGAAGCATTACTTTTTTTACATTATTTCTCTTTTAATGGTGATAGTGTTATTGGGACCAAGATTTAAAATTTAAATCAAATCAATAAAAAAGATTTTCTGAAGTATCATTCTCCAAAAAAGCTAAATGTGATACTTGTTTCAAAGTTGATAACAGCATTGAATGAGCCAGTCCATAAAAATTTCAGTTCCATAGTATTCCCATCTATCAGAATCTGGTATTACTAAGTGCTTCCACCCAGGAGTTTCTTCATAGATTACATACCGGCCAGTATTTTCATCAGGGAATCGATTGATATATCTTCTTTCTACATAAATACGATGATTCACACTGGGAGGACATGAACTTTTCATAATCAATCAACAATAATTTTTTTTAACTTTTCTTTTTCTTCTTTGTAGTTTCTCCGCTTCCTTCTTGTTTTTTCTTTATAGATCCTATTATTTTTCGTGCAGACTCTTCTGATTTTTCTTGTTCCTTTAGATCCCCTACACCTTCTTTGAATTATCTCTTTTTTGTTCCTCCACCCTTTTTACCCATTTTTATCGACATTTGGTAACTCTGAAAATAAATAGATAAAAAGTTTACTGACTGATGTGCTCTCATAATTGAGACATATTTATTGTTACTATTGTTATTTGCTCTACCAATGTGATTCTCTTGATTGTTTTTGTCATCGTTTTTTATCCCAAATCTTTGATATTCTCCTTACTAAAGACGTCAGGTTGTTTTTGTAGTGCGTTTTTGCCGGCATCATTGTATTAATTGCCTATCTTGATAGTCTTACATACAGGAACTTATGATCATATTGATTATGGCGTAAAACCTATTTTGAGAAATCAGATAAATTAGATTGATGTCTACCGTTGGATTGAGCAGAAGTGTTTTCATAACTTTCCAATTCAGTCTTCCAATCTATTTCAGACATATTCATCAGTTTCAAAAAATCGTTGACAGATTGAGGACCAAAGCCGGCAAAATGATTGTTAAATGCTATTAACACATCACGAATGTTTGAACTTTCAATTTGCGTGTCTCTAACGTGTTTTACATATTCAACCATATCCTTTCTTCTGTTCTTTACTATCTTTCCAAAATCCATCTCTGAAATGCTTCTATCGCCTATGAATCTGATATAAACCTGATCAGAGGTTTTAATTGAAGGAGATTTCAGTTCATCCCGTATGCTCCAAACTAATGAGATGTTATTTTCTTTTAGAAAATCATATACCTTATCATTAAACCATGAGGAATGTCGCACTTCTAAAGAATATCTGAACCTTTTGTCTAGATGACGAATCATATCTTGTAAGGGATTAAACCCTTTCTTTTCTGAAAGAAAAGGTGGAAGTTGTATTAACAATGTTAGTGTTTTTTCAATCAAAGGCTCTAATGAGTAAAATAATACTGAAAGAGGTTTAGCAACATCTTCTAATTTCTTTTCATGAGTTATTATTTTGGGAAATTTCAATGAAAATCTAAAATCTCCTGGGGTTTTGTCTTTCCACCCTCTAACTGTAGATCTCGAGGGTATGTGATAATATGTAGAATCGACCTCAACAAATTTGAATAATTTCGAGTAATACGACAGATAATCTTTATTTTCCATTTTCTTTGGATAAAAATTACCCTTCCAACCTTCATAACTCCAGCCAGAGCAGCCTATATTCCAAGTCAAGTTTCATGTAAATAGATCAAGACAGTAGAAAAACTTTAAGTGTTTTTGAAAAAACTATGTCGAGTTTGTATAAGTTGAAAATTTTCAGATATTTCCCCTTAGGGGGCGAATTCTTTATACATGGGTGTTCAGTTTGTAGAAAATTTCTTCAAAACGTAGACACCCCAATTGACTGTCCTTGTTGTGGAACTCAATTGCGCAAAAAACCAAGAATAAATAGACATAATAAGGAATTATATAATGAGTTTTTAGGAATTAGACGGATCGAGTAACCAATCTACCATATTGGATATGATTCAAGAAACCAGATTCCACTTGAGATCACTTAGAAAGAATACGTACTTAATCAAGTAACTAGTTGGACATCAAGATCAAGTATGACTATCAAATACACACGGAAGGATCATCTCATGTCAAGTTGTAATTAATACTAATCTAGGATTGAAAACGCACAGTGATCAGTTAAGGCTCTTGACAGTAGCATAAAAAATAGTGTTGTTAGGCAGTTATTCGGGCTGTTTCATGAGGTTTAAATTTATTCCACATAATTCCAAATATAACACCTAGAACCAAATAGAACATAACCATTGTACCAAAAGTAACGGCTCTAAACGCATTAACGAGATCCATTGGAGCAGTTATTTCATCAGGATTGGCAGGAAAAATTGCGTAAATAGAAGCAACTAGGCCCAGATAAAAAACAGGAATTATATACTTAATGTAACTAATTCTTTGAAGCTTATACATGAGAATGCTGACGCCCAAAGCAATTAATCCAGATGCCAGTTGATACCCAGTATACAAATTATCTCTTAATCCAATAGTCTCTGGATCTCCTACGGCAGGCGGATTTGCAGGATATTTGATGAAAGGAACAATATATAATGATAAACACATTATGGCTGCTAAAATAAGTGCTTTTTTCCTATCGTCCGATGAAGGTAAATACTTTCTTGATATTACATATACAATCCCTAAAATCGCACCATATGTTAACCCTAAGAATGCACCTGCAGCAAAGGTTCCTTCCTTTTGCCACACCCTGTAAGTACTTAGTTCATCAAAATCAACTACTTTACCAGATGCAATACTGTTATCCACTTCAATTCCTATAGCTTGATCGATGAATGGCTCTGCAACAAAGTAATTAACACCTGCCAAAATTACTCCAGCTATAACACCAGATAAAAGAGATATAAAAATAAATGTTAAAGATTTCACGTTCTATGACCTATGCTGAATATGGATACAAAATGACAAATATTAATGGCACGGGAATCCAGCTGCATGTCTTATATCATGAGTAAATTCATGAAGCCACATTGTATCATATGCTTCAGTTCCCTGTACCAAACTAAATAATTGCCCTTGATCATATCCGACTATGTAAACGCTAAAAATTGCAATAATGGCTAAAATTGCTATTGAAAACTTTGGAATTCCATCTTTTTCTACAACCCTTAGATCATGATGTAGACTCATAAATGCATTTTCCATTTCCGAGATATATAAATGATTATATGGTTTATCCAATAGAATCATAGTATTAAAAAAGTCTTGCAGGACCTTTATTTTGTTATCTAAAAATTCAATAAATAATTACTATAGGAATTAGCTAGCTAGGGAAGTTAAAAGGTATAGAGACAATGTTTTTCGGTCCTATTCTCAGGAACCGAGAGTTGTAAACTTGAGAATACCCAATAGCCCTCTTATTTTTTGCCTTCAAAATAAATTATTGAATGGTTTATCCAATATTTATGACTAGGACAATATAGGAAGTCAAGGGGAATAAACTAACACCAAATCTACAAAAAGTGAATTTTTTTTTTTGGATAATCTTATGCCTCGTGGGATTAGATATAATTTTTGATCGCCAAATTATGAACCATTTTGATAGATAGTAATCCGGAATCTAACTATTCAGAATCTGGTTTAGACTCACTAATACCTCCTTAATAATGAGAAATAAATAAAAAAGAGATAAAATTAAATTTGCAAGATACTAACTTATAACGTGCATCTTGTGGTAAATACCCTAAAAGCCATATCTAGCAGATATGCACCTAGTAGAATCCTTTCATTCAACTCTGCTCATGTATTCAAGACACTACAATTATTAAAAAGGGATGGACATGTAAGTAGACTTTTGTTGATTAATGAGTTGGGCCTAGGGGAAGGCTCCATAAAGACTTTGATAAAGCACCTTAAAATGGAAAAATTAATTATTACCACTCAAAAGGGAACGACGATGACTGAAAGGGGAGAAAAGATTTTTGAAGAGATGTCACAATATATTTGCTCTGAAACACAAGTACCCAAAAGCTCGATATCTATTGCTGAATATAATCATGCCATTCTTTTAAGAAACCTGAAATTTGCTATCAAGCATGGCGTTGAGCAAAGGGATGCAGCAATTAAAGCGGGAGCAAAAGGAGCTACAACCCTTTTGTATAATAACGGAAAATTTCTAATCCCGGGTTCTAAATATAATGCTCTAAAAGAAGAAAAAACTATAGAGAAGCTGCTAAAAGATAGTCTAAAGCCCATGGAAAACGATATCATTGTGATTGGAAGCGATGATAATAATTACATTACAGCAGAGCTCGCATCTAAATCGGCTGCCCTTCAGACGCTTGAAAATCATGAAGATCATAAGGGATTAGAATTCCTCATTAGATAATTCAAAACACAATAATAAATAATGAAAAACTATAAGCAAACTAAATGTCATTTATGATCAAAAAAGTAATGAACCAAATTGGAAACATAGTGCCGGGCCTGTTCTTTTATGGTGTGCATACGAATAGAACTCATCCCGATCAATATTACCAATTCTTATAAATGCGACCTCTATTACAACATATATGAATGAACCAGTGAGAACCAGTTTCGAAGAATTAGTAAAAGATGTAATTTTACTTGATGATATTATGTTATCGATAAGAAGTGATGGCGCAATAGCAGAAGTGAAACTGGAAAAAAATACTCCGTTTCGAATTAAGGAACAATGGGCCACTATAGGAGATGAAAAAGGGGTATGGCATATTCATGTAAATATTCATGAAGCAAAGGAGGCCAAGTTCATCATTGAAACAAGTGAAGACGGTCGAAGAAGGTATAGTATTAGATTCTTTAATTCTGAAAATAAATTAATCTTACGGGTGAATTTCATGAAAATGTATACCCTAGAAAATGAGGTCATCAAGGAAAGTTTAGCAAGATATGAAAAATTATTCTCAAAGTATGGGAAAAAGGAAACAATAGTGTTACATTCCTGATGTTATCAGATATATGATTGTCTACGTAAAATATCAAATTTATTTGCAATGAAGTTAGTCCGTACATCCAGATGATTGGTGGGAAAGTGCACTGGAATATGGTTATGTCCATTAATGATATAAAGAAAGGATTGTAACAAAGGCATTAACTAAAAGCTCGCATGGGGGGGGCTGCACATTTTTTTGTATCCTAAATATTTTTCAAAGATATACACTATTTTAATTAAGAATAATCGAGTCTTCATAAAAGACCAAACGTGATCTCAGCTAATTCTGACAAATATTGGAACGATAAGATTATTTCAGTCCTAAACGACCTCATAACTCCTATTTAAAACTAACAAGTCGGTAGATAACTATCTGATTCATACGTCAAATGATAACTTACTTTTGGAAGATGTTAAAAAAGTAAGAATTCTTGGAATCTCTGCCACAAACTCAAATGATGTAATAGCACCACGCAAAAACAGTTCTGAAGACGCATTACGGATAGCTTTAGATAATACAAAAAAGAATTTATGGGCGGAAACGGTCATAATCAAACTTCGAGACTTAGAATTCAGTCATTGTGAAAAATACTATTCAAAGAACGCTAGGGCATGTATTTTCCCTTGTTATATTTCAGAAAGAAACAGTGAAGATCAAATGATCAAAATATATGAAAAAATAATTTTGTGGGCAGATGTAGTATTAATTGCAACCCCTATAAGGTGGGGCAGCGCGAGTTCACTGTACTATAAGATGATCCAAAGAATGAACTGTGTTCAAAACCAAACTGTTACTCATAACAGCTATCTAATCAAAGATTAGGTCACTGTTTTATAATTACTGGGGGGTCAAGATAATGTTCAACATGTTGCAGGAGAACTGATGTCATTCTGGTCACAACTGGGTTGTGTTTTTGGTAAATATCCCTTTGTTGGTTGGACAAGAAGCTGGTATGCTGAAGACACAGAAAATAATTATGATGCGATGACTTCAAGTCTAAATGAGAATGCCAATACTCTGAAATCAGAAAATATGAATTCCAAAATGCATAAAGATTTAATTGAAACAATTCGTGGTGCTTTTGAAATGGCATTACTTGTAAAAGGAAATAAATATGATCAAAATATTTTAGACAAATCAAGATAACAAATAATTAAAATCAAACTATAATGATTATTGTTTTCTTAATAGAACATTATTAAATATCTTATAATATGGACCTACATATGAGATGTTGATGAGCAGACCTAGAAAATTTAAGTTGAAAGTCTTGTAAATATTTATATGACAATATTGTATGATAATGGTTATGAATGTAAATAATTCCAATGATTTATCACATTCTTCAAATGACGATGATAGATCATTTCAACAGTATGATTTAGACGGTATAGATTTTAAAATAGTCTTATCAGGAGATAAAACAGGTGGAAAATATTCAATGCTTGAACTGCAATTCTCGGCACAAAAAGAAAATGAAATACCCTTGCATCTGCATAGTAGAGAGACCCTAATAATCTATATCTTGGAAGGAAACTTTTCCTTTAGATACGGTTATGAGAAAATAGAGGGAAATCAAGGAATGGTTGTAAAATTTGAAAAGGATATCCCACATTCATATAAAAAAACTGGAAAAACTCTAGGGCGATTATTAATATTATTTATTCCTGCAGGCTTCGAAAATTTTTTTCTGGATTTAGGACTTAACCAAAGCAAGATGCAGCAGTCTGGTGAAGAGGACCAAATATTATTACATGTGTTAGAAAAAAAATATGGGGGAAAATTTGTGTTTGGCTAAGATATTTAACTATTTTAACGATTCCCAAAACGAATCATAAGATCATAAGAACAATTCTGTCTAAAAATTTGAATATGATGTTTTTTGATGCTTTCTCATGTCATAGCTTGTGAGTACTAAAAATCTAGAAAATCTATATTAACATGAATAAGGGAGAAAACTCCAAAAATTTATGGTAAAATCAATAAATTTCGGAAACAAAACAACAAGGTATATTTTGATCCTTTATTTTTTGATATATTTGTGAAAAGATTTTCCTATTTCATTGACACCGATTCGATAGAAATGGAGGTCAAATAAATGAAGGCGGCAGTTTTTCGTGAGCATGATAAAGACCCAGAAAAGGTTGTAAAAATAGAGGATATAGAGGTTCCAAAATTAAAACCTGATGAAGTCTTGATAAAGGTCGAAGCAGCTTCATACAATTATAATGACCTGTGGGCTATCTGGGGGAGACCAATTAAAGTACCAATGCCCCATATTTCAGGGACAGATATTTCTGGTACAGTGGTGGACCTAGGTGAACAAGTTACCTCTCTTGCGAAGGGAGACAGAGTGGTATCGCATGGTAACCTAAGTTGCAGAATTTGTAGCATGTGTACATCGGGTAGAGAATATGATTGTGAAAAAAGACTAGTTTGGGGTTTTCAAACTGGTCCTTTATGGGGAGGATATTGTCAGTATGCTCATCTACCAGAAGTCAATGTAGCAAAAATAAATGATAACATATCATTTGAAGACGCAGCAGCAATCTCGATGGTGGGAATGACTTCCTGGCACATGCTAGTGGATAGAGCCAGAATAAAACCTGGGCAAACAGTTTTGATAATGGGCGGAACAAGTGGCGTAGGAATGGTAGGGATCCAAATTGCAAAATTATACGACTGCACGGTCATTGCCAGTGCAGGCAATCAACAGAAAATGGATAAATGCTTAGAACTTGGCGCTGATTTTGTTGTGAACCACAGACAAGATGACTGGTATAAGAAAGTAAGAGACATGACTCAAAAAAAGGGAGTCGACATCGTATTTGAACACATAGGAAAAACCGTGTTTCCACAGGAGGTATCCCTGCTAAAAATGGGAGGGACATTAGTATCTACAGGGGCCACCACAGGATATGATTCTACAATAGATCTGAGGTATCTGTTCTTTAGAGGAATAAACATAGTAGGTGCAACGCAAGGTACTAAAGCAGAGCTCGAGGAGATTTTATTTTGGACTTCAAAGAAGAAAATTAAACCATTGATAAACGCAGTGCTACCGTTTAATGAAATGGTAAAAGGACATTTGATGATGGCAAAAGGAGATCAAATAGGTAAGACTATCACAACACCGCAAAAACTTTAGATTTAGATTTAGATGAAGGTATCAGTCTGTAAGAAAAACGTAAAGAAATCAAAAAAATATGGTGAACGGAGTGAGTGAACGGGACAAGCGTATAACCGCTCCAGCCCCTGTGTAATTTGTTATTGATTGTATGATAACATCAAGCATGTCCATAATACTGACCGTGAATTCCAAATGGAATATGATGCGGTACTAATGCTCTTGCAATTTCTTTAAATGATTTTGAATCTAGAATGAGCAAAAAGGATTGACCACTTTTTGAATCAAGCACGACAGATAAAACAACCCCATCATCCTCCCCTTTGGCACCATGTCTAGGGACAAAGATTGGTTCTCCGGGTTGACAATTCTGTTCAGTCCAACTAACAGAGTCTCCAGTTTGCACGTCTATTTTGACCAATCGATTTGTAAAATTGGTATCTGAGGACATACCTACAGCGTATAAAAAATCATAATTCTTAGTGTTATGCTGATAATTTATCCTTGGTAACTCCAATCCCTCGTGCACGATCTTGTATCCCACACAACCATTGTCTAGACCTATCGTAAAACGACGATATTGACTAATAGGAATATTCATAGGCTCGTCTCCTCTTAATACATCAAGATATAAAGAATTAATGATGCTATTGTCTTTATACGTCATCATATCGACGACTATCTTATTATCTACTTCAAATGCGTTGATATGATGAAATGCAAAGAAAGGTTCACAGGAGTAGTTTCCAACTACCTTCCCATCTATTCTATTTATTAATGTAAATCTTGTTCCATGTTCTGGTCTCCATCTAAAATTTTCAATGAATGGTCTGTTTGATAAAAGCAAATCAAGGGAATTAACTACAAGTGGAAATTCTACAAGAATTATATAATGTTCTGTTAAACCGAAACTATGCATGTATGAAGGTGCTTTGACTTCAATAGATGTTATCAAATCACGAGTCTTTCCAGCTCTGATGTGATATACATTATACTTGCTATTACGAGAAAAATGAGTAAGATGATTGAATGATTCGTTAGTATTTTGATCATAATGGGGATGGGCAGTAGTAAGATTCCCTAATAGTTTGTCATCATATCTCAATACCCCAATCGTATTGAGGGTTTTAGGATCGTACTCTATTGGAATCGGAGTTTCTGTCATAGCAATAAATTTATTATCAATTTTTGTTATGTTGACGTTTGTATTATCAGTGGTATCGACTGAGAACACTGAAGAAACCCTGCTAAATATTGAACGGCATGGATCAGTTGCAAATTCACGAAATGATATTTTTCCCTTTTCTTTTGATTTGACAAAAGCATTACTCTTAATGAATTTGTTAGTGTATGATACTTTTCCGCCATTAAAGGAAAACTTGTGAAGCATGGCTAATCCATCAAACCAATGCTTTAAAGATTGTTTATCCAAGTCAAATTTGGCAGGTCCATTTCTAATAAGAGATCCTGATAGCCATTCAGGGATTTTTCCATGCACTGGCAGATCATCAAGCCTAATTTCCTCCTCTAAATTGGTAAATCCTAATTGTGACATGTTCTTTAGAGTAGTCATTCTAATCTCGAACCTCCTCATTTATTGTCAATATATGTGATCTCATTCCCAGGGAGTTTAGAAACCATGTCAAACTCTTCCCATGATTCGTAGTAGACAGGTATTTGCTGTAATTTTTTTTACTTTTTTTTCCATATCCAAGTGTTGGAATTTATACTAGATTAGATCTTTTCAACGGCATCGTTTAATATCAATGAATGCATTGATAAATTCGAAATGCAGTAACTGGCTGACCTTTTGTTCATTCTTGCAAGTTTGGACAGATTAATCCTGCATTCCGAAATAAATACAAATAAACAAAGGCTTTCGCAAATTACTTGCAAAATATCTGCCACCCCACAAGAGGCTTCCAAACACCTCATGAGATTGCGCATTGCAGAAATAATAGAAAAGGATTCAGATGGCTTTTTTAACCTTATATCATTTGGAAAAATCATATTAAGATTATTGTCGGGTCTAAAATTTGCAAGTAACAATCGAGAATATTTTTTATCCCCATGATTTGTCATTTCTTCCATTGGAGTTCAATGAACGGCTTGGAGATCTATGTTGTTCAGAATTTACAGACAGAGTAGGGCCTCTTTTATCTTATATACAACACACAGTGAACGAGGCAGAGGAATACAATTGGTTAATGGCAGATCACCCCATTGGAGGTGATGAATACGTAGGAGGAAAGAAATAGAAACTAGCAATGTGAAATGGAGGATAATCATTCCAAGAGGAACCGATTTCGATGAAACAATTCTTCATTCTCCACCACCACCTACAAAGCACAAGGGAAGAATTGAATATGCGTTGATCGCAGACTCAAAAGATATTAAGGCAGGTATCGTGTTAAATGAAAAAAGAGCTGGAGTAACTTTTCCAGATATGGCAGGAAATTGGACTTTAATAGTGGTTTTAGAAGTAATGATCCGGCATTTCATAAATGGTGTTATGATCTTTTCAATTCTTACTGGAACAAGGCAACAAGAAAAGTGGTATATAATCAAGATAGGTCAATCACACTTTAGATCGATAGCTAATAAGTTGCCAGATCTTGGCTGCTGTAGACAAGGATTAAAAAAGATATTAACTTCAATGGACTATAGAGATACTTTTTTTAATAAAAACCCAAATTGAGTGATCATATCATTTTTATTTGAAGTTAACTATCAGGTGCAAATAATAATGGTTACGATCAATAATGTTAAGTTAGATCACGTAACATCCTTTGGAGACGCTGTATTTGCTTTTTCAATTACTTTCATAGCTATTTCCATTCAAATACCGACTTTGCCAGATAATCTCTCTGAACTTGAAGTTGTAAACAGGATGCTTCAGCTTATCCCTCAATTTGAAATGTATTTCACAAGTTTTGTTGTTATAGGAATTTTTTGGATAAAATATCATCTGATTTTCAATAAGATAAAAGATTCGCAAAGTGTGATGTTGTGGCTTAACCTTATCTTATTGTTCTTTGTGACTTTGATATCATTTGGAACTTCACTGAGATTTGAAAATCAATACATATCAACTTTTATCCTCTATGCACTAATCTTGACTGCTACTAGCAGTTTGCTTTCGCTAATATGGATTCACGCAACCAGATACAACTTATTGAGAGACGATGACCTGACACACCGCCAGAAAAAATTATACATAATCCAGGGAATAATCCCTACTCTAATATTTGCTAGTTCCATTGGAATCGCGTTTATAAATTTGCAGCTTGCACAATATATGTGGATCCTAATTATTCCTTCGCAGATATTTTTTAAAAGAAAGACTCACTTAAATTAATTCCTGGCCAGTCGGATTCGAATTCATCTTTTCTCCTGGATTAGTAGATTCCTTTGGAGATGCTAGATTTGATATCAATTAGATCATTTCACGCATTGTTGGTATTAGAATAGTCGGAAAGTGCAAAATAATGCAAAATTAATGCTAGAAGAATGAATTATCTTTTGTACATAAGTCGAAATATAATAGTCGGTTTACGTTTTGATAAGATACACCAATTCTTCTTTCCTTTCCACGAAACTAGCAGTGAATAGGCATGTGAGAACTAAGGAGCTTTGTTACTACTGCTTGAATTTGAAAGGGTTCTTGTTATAGAGTATATTTATCACTAGAACGCGAATATATATAAATAAAATTAGGGTTTACTAGTAATCAACTACAGTAGTTTTATTTAACAAATTAGCCATTAAGGCAGGGGATCCGATTATTGAGCCATCTATTATATCAGAATTATCATATCCTGCTATTTTCAAGCATACTTCACATATCACAACGTTTCCCCCATTACTTATAAAATCAGAAACATTTTTTGTCAATGGATCTAATCCAAGATAATGATGAGGACTCTTTACTCCTATCTGTACACCCTCTATACTAAGCATCAAAGTCACATTATATCCCATTTTTAACATGGTTTGAGAATCCAATATGGCAATCGTAGACCTCCAGGGTTCATCGCTACTCAGATGATAAACAAGCTTGGTTTTATTAACTTCCTGTGCGAATATAGAAGGCATGATCAGATTAGAAAAAGAATTAATATCGTTAAAAAAAATCAAGCTTGCGTTTGTATAAAAAGATATGAACAATGCAAAGATAAGAAGAATGGAAATAGATGGATTAGATTTGAATTTAAGCGTACCTAGAGTAGTCTCAACCATATGACATAGTATTATGTCAGGCAACTATTAATCTTTATAATTTTTATTTGAGAATTACGCGTCCTAATATTGGCTCGACTTTTCTTAATGATAACATATTTTCTTAATTTTAGTTACCATATTCCATAGTTCATGAAAATAATTCAAATATTGAATGATAGTAAATTTGTTTGAACCAGATCTTTAGATCTGTCTTTGTTTCTATATCCATTGTCGGATCTAAATAATTTACCAAATACAAAATAAATAATAAAGTAAGCAGATAATTATATCAATTACAAGCCAATTCATTGCTTGATTACCTCCCTCCTCGATACCCTTGATTTTTACGAAAATCACAAGAAATAAGATGTTTCCTGCTTACACCTATTGTTGAGCGGCGGCATTGCTTCCTGTATTTTCTTGACTTTGGACGTTAATGTTGTTACCAGAACCTATTGTGTCTCCACCAGATACTACTTGGCTGTTTTGACTTGAAGATTGAGATTGGCTGATGCTTTGATCTGCAGAGTTTCCACCGTTGTCGTCATCATCATCTTGTGCTAATGCATTGTTTCCACTATTCTTTTGGTTTTGGAAGTTGACATTATTACATGATAGAAAGGTGGTTCCACCAGAAGTACACAAGGCATTCTGAACTGAGGCTTGTGATTGAGATATAGACTGTGAGGCCTTGTTCCCTTTCTTTTTAGTTGCAAAAGCATCATCCATAGCCACAATGGGGCTTGCGAAAAGAGCTAATGCGACCACTAATGCAATAGATGCGGAAAAGAGTTTTTTGTTCTTGTTTTTGATGTGAATATTTTTTGTTTTATTCATATGCTTAACACTATAGAAAAAATATATTGGGATTGCTAACTGATTGCAATACTCTAATATTCTAGCAGTTTTAGAATTATCCAAATTCGTTGCATTCCAATTTGGTAAGAGGATGTGTTCCATCTCATTTGATTTTGACAAAACAAAACAGGAACAGATTAGTACAGTAAATGTCACAATTTGTATTAATCTGAAATCATGAAATAATATGAGGATAAAAAGTATAATGCAGACATTCTTTTGATTAAGCGTGTCTGAAGGGCCCGAGGTAAAGATTATTGCAGACAAGATAAGGAATGCGTTATCTGGCAAAAGAATAATTAATAATATTTTGCATAACAAAATTGATAAGAGTCTTGAAGATAAAATAGTCGGATCCTCTACCGAATATGTGAAGACATTCGGAAAAAATATTGTCATTAAATTTTCGTCTGGAGTTTATCTAAGGAATCATATGATGATGTGGGGAAAATGGCGAATTTATGAGAGAACTGAATATGAAAGTGGGACTGCTAAATCGCCACCGCGTTCCTCCTATGGAAAAATGAAGCATAAGAGAAGGGATAAAATACAAGTTAAAAAAGAGGAGGTAACGGATGTGAGAAAAGACTCTAGGACCAGATTAACCATTATTACATTGGACAAGGTATTGATTCAGTTTAATGGCCCTATATTGCAATTTTCATTGAATGATCCTGCAACTATGGAACCTATCGTGTCGTTGGGCCCTGATGCATTGAGTCCTAATTATGATAAAGACAAAGTAATTGATATCATAAGATCAAGATCTAAAAATACCGAAATGATAATCTCAAATGCCTTATTAGATCAGAAAATATTGAGTGGAATAGGGAACAAGTATAAATCGGAAATTTTATTCTTAAATTACATCTATCCTTTTGAAAAAGTGACAGTATTCTCTAAGGACAAATTGAATGGACTTGTAATGGATGTACCCAGAATATTGAAATATGGTTATGAAAATAGCGGAGGAACAAGAAAACCTAAGGATAATGAAAAGATCTCAGGGGATACTACGCACTGGGTATTTAGAAGGTCTGGAAAACCTTGTTGGATATGTGGTACCAAAATTATATCAGAAAGAAAATTAACGGCGAGGTCAACTTTTTGGTGTCCTAATTGTCAACCAATCAATGTCCACTAATATTGGCCCATATAGGCTCAAGGTCTTTTAATCATGTGAGCTGCATCACACATCTTTAAAACTATCTTTTGATTTATTTTTATTTTTTATGTGGAACTGATTTTGGAATGTTGCCTCAATTTTTTCTAATTCATCGATGTCTTTTAGTGCTTTGTCATACCTAATATTTTTTATTCTAGGAAAACGTAAAGCATATCCACTGCTATGTCTATCGCTTTTTTGAATGGTATCAAAGGAAACTTCTAGAACAATCTCGGGGTTTACAATAATTCGACTACCTTCATCTCTTATTATGATTGACCTCAATTTCTCGGTCATATAATCAATCTCTTTATTGGATAAACCTGAATATGCCTTACCAATTATTTTCAGATTACCAAAAACATTATTCCTGTTTTCTGATGCTAATTTGTTGTCAACAAAATTAGTGGTGTAATCTTTTACTGCTAAAGTATAGTCTGAGAGTGTTCCCGCTCTTTTTCCATGGCCATATTCGGCAATTACTACTACTGCGTCAATCGTATCTAACTCCTCTTTCAATTTTATCCAATATTTTCCTCTTTTACCAGGATAATACTGCGATAAAGGATCTTTAAGTACCAATCCTTCATGTCCTTCATTCCTACTTTTTCGAAATCTATTAGTTATTTCATCGACAGATGAAACCAATTTACTTTGAGCAATAGAAATTAGCGAGTCTTTGAACTGAAATTTTGCCAATAATCTCTTTCTAGATTTAAGAGTATCTTTGATTACCTGTCTTTGATCATAGAGCATTACATCATATACAATATAATAAATCGGAATTTCAGATAATATGGTGCTTGTCATGCTTTTTCGTCTCAATCGCTTTTGTAGTTCTTGAAATGGTAAGGGTTTATTATTTTTGAAAGCTATTAGTTCACCATCCAAAATAAAATTTAAATCTTCACGATCGATATCACTGACACCGTTTTTATCAGGATATACATCATGTTCTTTCTGACTTGCCTTTACTTTTTTTCTTTGTACATCCAAGACAGAATTAATTAATTCTGGAAATGCATAAGAAATATCAGCAAGATTTCGAGAATAGAGTTTGCAAACATTCCCGAATTTGTGCATTTGTACCCTAATACCATCATATTTATATTCACAAAGGAGCGGCCTGTCAAAATATTTCATAATCTCTTCTGCAGTAAACATGACATCGGCTAACATAAAACTCATGGGTACAAATGGTTTGATCGTTACTAGGTTCAAGGTATCTCTTTTCGACAATAAAGCTACATTTGCAATATCGCCTGACATTAACATTGCTTCCCGAATACTTTCAATGTTTTTTTGAAATGCTTTTGCAATGGCTATTTCTATAAGGCCATCATACGAACCTATACGCATTTCATTAGATATTATTTTTACAAGATACTTAGCCTCCAAAGGTGAGCATCTCAGAAGTAATCCTTTTAAGATATTTTTTTTGTCCTTGTTAGACCGTGGACCCCTAAGATCTGCTATTTTTTTAAACTGATCATATATTTCATTTAAAGTTGGTTTTTCTTCCAGAGTTGCTACGCTATTGAAAAGTGTTACTATGTTTTTTTTAGAAATTGCATACTCGGCTATGCTTCCCATATCACCGTGTTCTAAATGAATCCGCATAACATCTGACCCATCTAATCGAGAGATTTCTAAAAGAGACTGGAGTATTGTTCTAAACCCTACATTTAGATTATGAATTGATCCCCTCGGGAAAATCTTTCCAGACAAAAATAGAACTGCAATAGATAGAGAATCTTCATCTAAGCCTGAAATATATTGTACGATTAAATCGACTTTTTTATTCTTGCTTGTCGTAATCCGTATAGATTCACACGTCGCAACTAAGGTAGAAAAATAAGATACTTTGTGTTGAATATCATTTGTCAAGTCAATCTTCCTCAATCAAACGTAAGGTTAAGAGAATTTTACTCCAATATTATGTATTGTGAGACTTGCCCGTATTGAAAATTTTTTTCTTTTGTCATATTATGAATTATTAGATCTGGATTCCGGCCTGATCTATTTAAAATACCTTTCATGAATATCACACAACATAACATGAATAACAATAACCAACATAATGAAAATTTATACGAGTCGGGAGATAGGGTAGCGGTCATAACAGGCTCGAGCAAGGGAATAGGCAGAGCAATTGCCTTAAATTTTGCAAAATCAAAGGAATATTCATCTATAGTAATTAATTCTAGAAGGATAGATGAAGCCGAACTAGTAGTGGAAGAAATAAAAAAAATTTCTAATTGTGATTCAATTGCTATCTCCGGAGATGTGTCACAAGAGAAGGACTGTATAGGATTGATTGATGAAACAGTAGATAAATTTCAAAGATTGGATGTATTAGTCAATAATGCAGGGATTCAAAAGGATATTCCACTGACTGAAACAACCCTTCAGGATTGGTACAATATCATATCAGTAGATCTTACAGGTCCGTTCATCTGCAGTAGAGAAGCAGTTAAACAAATGAAGGTCCAGAATAATCCTCGCGGCGGCTGTATAATTAACATTTCTTCTGTTCACCAGATTATTCCAAAACCCCATTATGTACCATATGCAACCTCAAAAGGTGGGATCGAAATGATGACAAAAACCATGGCACTAGAGTTGGCTACCGATAACATACGAGTAAACATCGTCGCTCCTGGCGCAATAGACACGGATATGAATATTAATTTACGCACTGATGTTCAGGAACGTGAAAACACTTTAAGAAAAATACCCATGGGTCGAATAGGAAAGGGCGAAGACGTAGCAAATGTGGTGGAATTTCTAGCATCCAAGAAGGCTAGTTACATAACAGGAAGCACTGTTATAGTTGATGGAGGAATGACCCTTTATCCCTCATTTTCTCTTGATTACGATCATAATTCCACCCATATTTTTCCTAAAGATTCGATGTGACAGAATTAAGAAGGGAGACAATATTAGATCCCTATTACATAAAAAGACAGATTACAAATGACAGATTTAAAAAAGTTGCTACTAAAATGTGAAGAAGTATTAGATAAAAATTGGAATCCTTATACAGGTAAAGGACTGGGAGGTAAAGATTTTTCATGGACGGTCGCCCTAGTAATCGACATGCTCCATCACTCACAAGAAAAGAAAAATTGAATACCCCAACTTGAAAATGCTTCAGTCAATTAGACGAAATATTGCCATTTAATTGTTTTTTTGAAACAAAAAGTATAGGATTTAAATTATTGAATCACTCAATAATTTTGTCTCATTAGTTCACCTAACTTTGTAAATATTTACCTAAAAAGTTCAGAGTTTTTTTCCATGCATCTGCTGTCTCAGTGGGGGCGTAATTGTCGTTAGATGGATTTGCAAAAGCATGACCAACATTGGGATAAACATAAATCTCATTTGCTATTCCAGTATCATTTAAGGCCTTTTGGAACTGCATGACAGAGTCAACAGAAATTGACTGGTCCTTACCTCCAAATATTCCTAAAATTGGTGATGTAATATTTGAAAGCGCTTGGGAATCATTGGTTAGTCTACCGTAGTAGATAACTGTGGCGGCTATAGGGTCATCCTTGCTGTTAATGGCCAATTGCAATGATTGTTGACCTCCAAAGCACCAACCCAGGGATGCTATCTTTGACTGGTCGACATTGTCAAGAGCTCTTAAATAATTTACAGCCGCTTTCATGTTTTCTATCGCAATATCCGGATTTTCCCTAATCGCCCCAGTTAGTTCTCCTGAGCGGTCGGAATTGTTGGTGACGACTTCGCCTTTAAAAAGATCCACAGCTAATACCACGTATCCGTTTTTGGCAAGCAGATCGGCTGATTCTTTGATATAATCATTCAATCCTTTGTTTTCATGAATCAGAATGACAGCAGGAAGTTTTGCTTTTTCGCCTCCGCTTTGGTTTTGGTTTGGATAAACCAAATATCCTGTCGTGTTTCCTCCAAAATACGTTATCGTCTTGTTTTCTATTGATTGAAGATTTGCATCGGTAGAAGAACTATTGTCCCCAAAACTCACTAGTGTCATAGCAGATAAACCCGTACTTGGTTGAGCATGCCCTGTCGATATAGAGGCTATCAGGTAGGAAGGAAGTATAAAAATTGCTAGTAATGTAATTATAGTAGATTTTTTCATCAAAAATAAAAACACATTATTGCTTTTAACTATTTTGCAAATGAATCATAGTTTTGGGGTATTAAATCATTATTTTTTACCCACTATACATATCGCTTCATTATCTAGGACTATAGAATCTTTCTTATTTTTGATGTGTTTTGCTGCTGCTTCTGTAACTGCTTTCCACATCTTTTCCCTGCGATCTAAAGTTTGATCGGCCAACATTGCAAGAACCGGAGCCGCTATATCTTTAGTAAATTGTGTGTTTACTTCAGCAGAATCAAACTCAAAGGTTATATTAATCCGTTCAATACGGATATCTCTGAATCCACATCTAATAAAAGAATTCTTGAGAACATCTTCATCAGCTAAACTAAATGGTCCCGATGTTCCGCTAGGAGATAGTAATTGAATATTAAGTTCCTTTCTTACAGTATCCATATCCAAGGCAAGTTGAGGAACCCTCTCTGATGTTGCCCAAACACTAGCTGCAAAACGTCCGCCGTTAACCAGTGATTTATGAATATTAGATAATCCGGAGTCAAGATCATCTAAAAACATCAACCCAATCTACATAATGCCGCGTCAAAATTAGATTCGAGCAAGTCCATTGTTGCTGCTTCACCTTCTTTAAAGTCAATTAACTCTTCCAAGTTCTCTGAGACTGCCCTCTATCTTGCAATGGATAACATTTGTAATGATATGTCTGTGGCCAACACATGTCCCCTTGCACCTAGGCACCTTGCTACAATAATGGCAGGCTCTCCTATACCAGTTGCCATACCAAGAACCTTTGAGTCGGGTTTTATTTCTGCCATATCGATTAATCTGTCACTCATTTTATGAGCACCCTTTTCAAATGTATTGTACCACTTTTGCCACCCAGTAGCCCACACTTTCCCAATCTCAGCGTTGATTTCTTCTAAATTGTTCAGCATCTGGATTAGGCATATTACCTTAACTCCATGTTCACATTATTATCTTTTAACCATACATCTTTAAAGAGTAATTTGACCTCGCAAAAATAATAATATACTAAGCCTGACACATCGTTGCATAAATTCTAATCTACAATCTGTTGATTATTAAATTACCCTTTTCAAATATTTAGACATGTGAACGTCCTCATAATCTACTTAACCCTATTACCACTTGGAACTTGATCCGCTCAGGCCAACAACTCAACGGTTTCAGTAGATTTTGCATTTGTCAAAGAATAATTGTAATAGTCATTCGATACTTAAAACTTGAATCGATAAATAGACATCCTCAATATTAGTTACA
The DNA here is from genome assembly GCA_963759575.1 of uncultured Nitrososphaeraceae archaeon. Classification (GTDB taxonomy): domain Archaea; phylum Thermoproteota; class Nitrososphaeria; order Nitrososphaerales; family Nitrososphaeraceae; genus Nitrosocosmicus. The sequence continues at coordinate 1,290,545 of CAVWZU010000002.1, forward strand.
CTCAGTCCTAAGGGAAGTAGGCAATTATCTAGACTAGACTAGGGTATTAAATACAAAGAATAGTTTAGTTTTTATATAAACAGTTTAGTTATTTTTTTTATAACATTATTGAATATCATATTTATACCAAGTTAGAAAGAGTTAATCTATACGGCCGAGGTGTTCACTGCACCCGTATAGTCCAATAGAAATGAGGATTAGGGGTTTATTGCCATAGACAATAACCTCATTTCTTGGTCTCATGGTCTCCATAGTAAGTAACTTTGATTTTAAGATCACAAATGTCTTCAACAAGAAAGACTCAAACAAGTATCATTCTTCTTTGGTTTGGTTTTTTTCTTAACTAGTATTGCCTGAATCACCCATGTGAAAATTATTGGAAAATGTGTTAATTCTGTTATGACTTTACATGTCAAACAGTATCTGAGTAACATAAATCATTTATTAATCGTTTCATTTGATCAGAACAAAAATGTTGATCCGAATAGAATATGTCAGTTGGGCCATCTCCCCTTATTAATAGAAACCAAGTTTATAACGGCCAATCAGCATTATCATTAGTCCAGTTTGATCTTTGAAGAAATTCCATCATCATATTTGAGTCAGCACAGTGAAACTTAACGGTGCTGCAAGATCATAGCGGTGCTTGCATGCTTGTATACAATTTCCTTATTGTGTTTTTGTGTTTATTTTGTATTATAGGATTAGTGGTATGTACAATAATACGTTCTAGAATTCACAATAATCTACCAAAGATCATTTTTCTATCATGCATATGTCCATTGAATTAAAAAAACATAGATGCTTCAACTGCACTGTGCTCACCATAGTAATGTAATAGTGAATAAATATTATCATTATTATTATCTAGATTATTTCGTAATAAACAGTTTTATAAGATTTTATGGAAAATATTAATCAAAATGGCTAGTGATTATATGTTTTTCTAGTATTGATATCTCATTCATGAGTGAATATGACGGTATGCATACTGCAGAAATAATTGCAGAGGCCTTAATTGATTGGGATGTAAAAGTCATTTTCGGTATTCCTGGAGATGGTATTAACATTTTCATCGAAGCTTTGAGAAAGCGACAAGATAAAATAAGATTTGTTTTAACAAGACATGAAGAAGCTGCAGCTTTTATGGCTTGTGCCTATGCAAAATACACGGGAAAGCTTGGAGCTTGTGTAGCTACTTCAGGGCCAGGCGCTATTCATCTTTTGAATGGGTTGTATGACGCCAAATCAGATGGTGCTCCGGTAATAGCTATTACAGGAAGAACCTATTCTGACTTGATGGGATCAGGTTATCAGCAGGACATAAACCAATTACAGCTATTTACAGATGTAACTGTATATAATAACATGATAATATCTCCTGAACAGGCAGAGATGGCGGTAGATATTGCATGCAGAACTGCACTATCGCAAAGAGGAGTAAGTCATCTGACAATTCCGATCGATATCCAAGAAAAAAAATTAGCAGGACATTATTCAAAACATAAAGTACCTGGCCATACTTCCGATTTTTATGTAAGTGTCAATAATGAGCCAGATAGACAGTTATTAAAAAAAGCCGCAGATATCATAAATTCGGGAAATAAGGTAGTAATTTTAGTTGGTCAAGGGGCACTTAACGCGGGTGAACACGTATTAAAAATCTCAGAGAAAATAAAGGCTCCTATTATCAAGGCATTATTGGGGAAAGCTGTTGTTCCGGATGAGCATCCTAATAGTTTAGGTGGCATTGGAATGTTAGGTACTTCTCCTAGTGTAGGGGCAATGGATGAAGCTGATACGTTAGTTATGATAGGAACGTCATTTCCTTATATTGACTATCTTCCGAAACCAGGACAAGCTCGGGGAATTCAAATAGATATAAAACCGGAAAGAATTGGATTACGTTATCCGGTCGAAGTTGGCCTGGTAGGGGACTCTAACATAGTACTCTCAAAATTACTTCCCTTCTTAGCAGGGAAACACACTGAAAGCATCCAATCCGATTTTCTAAAGTCCAAACAAGAGGAAATGAAAAAATGGAATGATCTATTGTTATCACAAAGCAATTCAAAGAATAGTTCAGAGGACACGAATAATAAGTGGAAAAATAATGATGGTAACGACATCAACAAGAATCTTGTTAAACCTCAAGCCGTTGCTTCAGCAGTATCTAAATTTCTAGATGACGAGGCTATAGTTTCTGTTGATAGTGGTACAAATACAATATTTGCAGCTCGTTTCATAAAAATGAGAAAGGATATGAAATTCTCTCTATCAGGAACACTTGCTTCTATGGGTTGTGGTCTACCTTATGCTATTGCAGCCAAGATTGCGTATCCAGAAAGACAATCAGTAGCTTTTGTCGGTGACGGAGGATTTACAATGCTTATGGGAGAATTTGCTACGGCCGTTCAATATAACCTGCCAATTAAAGTAATAATTCTCAAGAATAATATCCTAGGAATGATTAGATGGGAACAAATGGCCTTTTTAGGGAATCCAGAGTTTGGAGTAGAGTTTTCCCCCATAGATTTTGCAAAATTTGCTGAAAACTGTGGAGGCAAAGGATATAAAATAAGAAATCCAACTGAACTAGAACAAGTTATGAAATTAGCGATGGCCAAAGACAACACAAAACCTGTGATAATAGAAGCATATGTTGATCCATTTGAGCCTCCAATGCCGCCAAAAGTGGAACCAGAATTTGTTAAGAACATCATGGAATCATTTGCAAAGGGACAGCCATATACAAAGAGAATAGGCCTTACCTTATTTAGAAATCAAATCAACACTTCATTAAAAGGAGTTAAGAACAAACTAATAGAAACCAGTAACATTGTCCAAAAAAACAACTAGTTTCAATTTTATTATTATCTTCATCAGCATTATGAAGGAATATATAATTTCAAATTCTTTTAGTGCAACATATCAATTTTTAGGAAGTTCATAAAATGATTGCACAAACATATCGATAGAATTGGATGATAGTTATGTGTAAATAACGGTACTGTAGCTTCCTTTTTCGGTAATGAAAATCCAGAGTTTATCGGACTGGTTGGAGGCCTCAGCTCATATTCTGACGAGGCAATTGGAGCAGTCTTTAATAAAGACCAGAAATTCTTTAATAATCTTCCTCGACTAGTGAAAAATGTGTTAATTGCTCCCGGTATGGATTAAGACATCCTCGAACAAATCCATGAAGTTAAACTCGACAAATACATTCTTTTTTATCTATATCGTTAAATGAAAATCCAATTTCGATCCTGATTACAAATGTATCCGAATGAGTATTCACAATTATGCTCTTTAAAGATATTTTAGGTGATTTTTAGACAAGTTCGGGATATTAGAATACATCAATGAGTCTAAACGAACAAGGATGGGGTAGGCGATCCATACTGTTACCGCTATACTACATTATATTTTGTTTTGATTTTTTCCAATAGATTAGGTTAGCAAATTTGATAAGGACGTTATCGGGGGAAAAATCCAATTACAAGGTATATAAGTTAAATAATATCATCCACCTATCCATCCATCCGCAGCTCCATTTTAGAATAAGATGATATTTGAGCCAAACAACGAATTTCTGTTATCACAAGCATATTATCAAAAAAGTATAAACGGCTACTTTTATCAATAGAATGTAAATTGAAAGAAATTATTACAGAGATTGATATTAATGCGTCTGCTAGTAAGACATGGGAGGTACTAACAGATTTTAAAAACTTTCCCCAGTGGAATCCTTTCATCCGTCAAATAGATGGAACACCGATTGTTGGTACAACGCTCAAAATATATCTTCATACATCACGTGGAAAAAATAGAACTTATCAGCCAACAGTAACTAAGGTAGATCCAAATCGTGAACTTCGTTGGTATGGAAAATCATTCATACCGGGATTTTTCAATGGGGAACGCATTTTCATAATTGACTCGTTGGAAACAAATCACGTGCACTTTGTACATAAAGAAATCTTTACAGGGATTCTTGTAGGCATCATTGGAAATAGTTTGGATAAAGATATGTATCATAGTTTTAAGGAAATGAACAAAGCCTTAAAACAAAGGGTCGAACAGATGACCAGTTGATCTAGGATCTGTAAATTTCAAACTTTATTATCTAATAATCATGATATCAATTTGACAAGACAAGAATTGATTGTACAACATCAATATTATCTATGATGTTTTCCACGATAAGATTACAAGGTTGAGATTATAGATATGGGTATTTTCGCACTATTATTACTCAAATAACTATCGATTAAGAAATAAAAGAGAAATTTTTTTGATGACTTTATTATAATCGAATTTGATCGTCTTGCATGGATAATGCTTGTCATCACCACCATTACACATACAGGTCTTTTTTGTTTTTCGATCTTATGAATTTTTACTATTATGACAATGATTGAATATTAGTATGAAACAATAACGAAACTGACATCCCCGACATGGTGGTTTTGCTTTTTTTGTACGAACTTTACAAATGTTCGTTTTGATAGGTATGTTATGCGTTTACTATTTCTCGTAATCACACGGAAAAATATTTCTATTATTATTTGCTTTTCTAATAGGAATTATCGAAAAAATTGAATTCCCATGTAAGCGATAAAACTAGTCCTTTGTTTTATACTGACTTTCAGCTTCTTCCTTTGTTACTCTAAACCACAAATTATGTCCATCATATTTTTCTACAAGATTCTTTGGGATGGAATATACTTCTTTGTCAACGACACCGGCCTTCGTAATCACTAGGTCTTGTCGTACTTCTTGTACTTCTCCAAGATCAGCGTCATTGATGCCTCTTGCTTCTTTCTTTATGACGGAAGTCCAGTCAATATTATTATTAGCACTCATAACATCTTTTATTTATTAAAAGTTAAATACATGATCCTTTTACTAACAGCGTTACTCAAATCACTTTACTCCACACCATATAATACGATAGATAATCCCATATCAAATCAAGATGCCAAAAAAATTATAAATAAGCTATAATCGGATATTAAAAGACTCAACAATTTGGAGTAAACAGTATTCGATCAACTTTTGATAACCTTTAATAGATATGTTCCAAGCAAGTTCGTGACAACATATCATATATTAATGAACAATTAGAAAAAACGATTAAAGAAAGGATAAAATCGTAAGGTTATCTATCAGTTACGCCTTTTTTTATTGCAATTTCTGTAATGGTAACCTATTCAATCATTATAGGCGAGAGATAAAAAAGGAAACAGAATGATCTAATTTTTCATACAGACTAAAATTGATCCTATGTTTTCTCATAAGCTTGAATTAAAGTATGTATGTCGAGCTTTTGCATTTGAAGCATTGCTTTCATAACCCTTTGCGATTTTATTTGATCTTGGTCTTGTATCATTTTGGACAGAACCGTAGGTACAATTTGCCAAGAGACCCCATATTTGTCCTTGAGCCAACCACATTGTTGTGCATTTTTGTCGCCACCTTCTGACAGTTTCTCCCAATAGTAGTCCAGTTCTTCTTGAGTGCCGCATAGCACTTGAAACGAAATGGCTTCATTGAATTTGAACACTGGACCACCATTGAGAGCCACAAATTTTTGATGTTCTAGATCAAAGTCTATTGTCATCACAGTACCTTCTTCCATTCCATGAATCTCATATCCTTCTTTTCCATATCGGGTAACTTGACCCATTTTTGAGTTCTTAAAAACTTTGACATAAAAATTTGCTGCTTGCTCAGCTTGATTATCGAACCAAAGAAATGGAGTAATTTTCTGTATATGACTTGGGTTCTCTTCACCTACTTTTGATATGCTTGTATCATTCATGAAGAAACATACAAGTTGAAAATATAAAAGTGTGCAAGGGATCAAAAGTATAGTCGCAACAATACATCTATGATAAAAACAGAGATTTGTTACGAATGCAATTTATCTGCCATAATATTACTAGACTCATTCGAAATACATAATGTAGAGAATGAAAAAATATTTTTTAAACCAGTAAGCTAGTTAATTTTTACACCCTAGTCTCCATACTAATCTAAAAAAAACTAATTTATGTGATTGATGACGATTCTTTTGTAAAATCTTAATTCTTGCTCTCAAGCATGCCACATGACACTGAATTCATTTTCACTATAGTAAATAATTAATTAGCTTGCTTCTAACTACTCTATATGTCTGATAACCCCATGCGGATGCGGGAATTTCTGGATGCCAATTCGCCTTTTATTTATTTTTTCTTTGAAGGTTTAACGCATGAATTAATAATCGATTTTGACAAGGAGATCTTAGTACTTCGTCCATCTAATGATGAAAGAAAATCCCATCGCAATGAATTTGAAAAATCAGGCGGTAACCTTTTGTATCTTAATTTTTTACATGATGTAAAAGAAAAGTCGATTACGATAACCGATCAAAATGGCATAGAGATTATTTACTTTAGCTATCTCAGTTATTTTAAACATGGAAGATTCTGATTGATATCCGCCATCATCAACCCACCATCTGATTACATTATTTGAAACTGTAAAGTCGCAGATGATATCAACTAATTAATTATTAAGTATTTCCTTAAATTTGCATCCGATTTAGATACAAAATATCTAGAGCCCCACTCCTTGAACTCAAACCTCACTAAACTGCAACGAATGGAATAACAAGAATATGTTTACCGATTGTTACAAGATATTTCGCAATTCTGGTTTATGTAAATTCTCTGATGTTCATGATGTAATTCATGAAGAAGTTTAGCAAAATTAATAATTATAACCAGAGTTTAATTTTGAATTCGTGACGAATCTTGTGTTAAATATAAGATTAAATTTCAAAAGTTTTTTAATATGTTCAATGAATATTTAAACCCCAGACAATATCTCCCTATAAGGTCTTGCTTTCTACCTGCAAGGCCTTATTAGAATTTAATACTTTTCTAACCACTATCTATGAGGAGATTTGGATCATCATCATATAGGTAGTCAAATACGAGTAACACGATAAAATGTTCCTGCAAGACAGTTGATATCATGAGTCAAAAGGGGAACCGCCCCAAGAGCATCCAGGGCTAGAACAAAGTACTCGTCGTTATCAAAGTGGACCAACCAGACCAACCAAAAGAATATCTAACGAAAAGGAATGCACGTTAAAGGGCCATCTGACGGCTCTTTACAAATCTTTACTAAGCTAAAATACAATGCAAAGTTGACAGAGCCTAACATCCAACTATAACTAAAGCAATGATCAACAATGTGTGGTTCTCATTGAACTAACCTAGTTCGCATCGTAGTATAGTTTTGCTACGTTTTGAGTTTCGATCATCGACTATTCGCAGAAGAGGATTGACCATCCGATATAAAACTTTGGAAGAGAGAACAAAATGTTTACTTGGATAACTAGGATTGTAAGAAATCACACGGAGGTTACCATATTTTTAGATAATTACGAATAATAGACAAGTATCAAGTACAAAAGTTTATTTGATGAAACATTTCAACTGGATAAAATGAAAGAGATTTGAAAAATTTTATGAATAAGGTTTATCTCATAACAGCCCTGCAACTACGCATTTTACAAAGTTGTTTGCAATAGAACCGTTAGAATCAAGGTCTGGATTATAGATAGTAATAGTCATTCCGATGGCCTTTTGAGACGAAGTGAGGGTTTTTAGAAGATAGGATAGTTCGGAAAATTCTAACCCGCCATTACCCAACCTATAGTCAACCGCTGGCATTATTCGGTCATCCAATACGTCAGCATCCAAATGAATCCAAAAACCAGATAAATCCTCATTCGTTATGAAATTTGAAACCGCCAGAGAGGTAGCATCGTTTATTCCTAAATTTCGTACATCAGAAACATCCAATACATGCATTTTGGTGTCTCGTACATTGTTACTTCCATAACTAATTGATTGTTCAGCATCGCGATACCCAAAAACAACGATATCGTCATCTAGAACAAGTGGGTTTAGACCTTCAATATTAGAAAGTACATCGGGTCCTCTGCCTGACACAATAGCTAGTTCCATATCAGCAACTTCTCCAGTTGTTGAGGCCTGAGGTTGATAAAAATCAGAATGACCGTCAATAAAAAACAATCCATATCTACCAATTCGTCTCAATCCTAAAAGGACGCCAATGAGAATGCTACAATCACCTCCTAATACGATTGGAAAATTCTTTTTTCTTATTTCAATATTTACTCTTTTAGAAAGCTCTTTTGAAAATAACGCGATAGAAGTACCGTTCAATAAATGTGTGATAGGATCTCGTGTTGGATCGTAGAGCATAGATGGTTGAACACGGCCTGCAATGGTTGCATTCAATCTATCCATTAATCCTGCTTTCTTCAATGCCTCCGGAAGATCTTGTACTCCTGTTTCATGTAATCCAAGTATTGAAGGGGCATCGATTATTACATATCTCGGTCCTTTTACCAATTTAGATCATAAATCATAAGTTATTTTTTAGGTTATGCATCATTTTTGATTGAATGAGATCAGAACTTGTTTATAGTAAATGTTTTAGAAAACATATATCAATACATCTAAAGAGGAAAATTAAAAAGAATCTTTCAGAGTTGATAGAAAATTCTCATTGATATTAGTTCTACAGAGAGTCATTAGATTAGATATGAAATATCAAATAACTAATTGTGAAAAAAAGGAGAGGAAATCATTTACCCCTGTGCTAAAGCGTTGCTTCCTGTATTTTCCTGACTTTGGACGTTGATGTTGTTACCAGAACCTATTGTATCTGCACCTGATACTACGTGGCTGTTTTGATTTGAAGATTGAGATTGGCTGATGCTTTGTTCTGCAGAGTTTCCACCCTGTCCAACTTGTGCTAATGCGTTGTTTCCACTATTCTTTTGGTGTTGGAAACTAAGGTTGTTGCATGAGAGAAAGGTGGTTCCACCTGATACACATCCAGCATTTTGGTTTGATGATTGTGATTGATCTATGGACTGTTTTGCTTTGTTTTTCTTGTTGTGTGTGGCCAAAGCATCATCGACGCTAAGCATTGGACTTGCGAAGAGAGCTAATGCGACCACTAATACAATAGATGCGACAAATAGTTTTTTGTTTTTGTTTTTGTTGTGAATATTTTTTGTTTTATTCATATACTTAATACCATAGAAAAAATATATTGAGATTGCTAACTGATTGCAATACTCTAATATTCTAGCAGTTTTAGAATTAGACAGAATGTATATCTTGATATGCGGATAATGAATCAATTTTTTCTAAATTGCGGACAATGGTCTATATCTTAGATTGACAGATTATTGTTAAACAATTTTTATTGTGTTAATTGCCATTCATAGAAACATAATTAATTTAGTAGATTTCATATAAAATTAGGAATACAGTAGAATCTCGCGATCTTACATATAAATGCGGGCGACAAATTTAAACCATAAAATAATACACATTCACCAAATTTTCGATTTTTCCCACTCAAATTAATGAATTACATGGTAGTCGGGTTGTTCTGTTTGATGACGTGAAAATTTCATATTACACACGGTTAATTAAAATTCGTAATTCTTAAATATTTCCAAAACTTTTAAGAAGCGTCACGTCTCAAAATAAATATGGTCAGAAATTTAATACCCACCTGTAGTAAATGTGGGAGCTTCGTTAGTGATCACATTGAACCAGAAGTAGAAAAAGAGGGCCAAATTAAAGAAGGAAAATATGTTGACAATGTATGGGTTTGTAATGAATGTTTAAAAAATAAATAGCAAAATATACCGAGCTTTTTCGTTTCTAAAAACTTCTGTTAAATAAGTGATAACATGTAAATATCGAGCTGCTCATAAATGCGATATGTATAGAAACAACCCTTACATCAAGACATCAATTAATTCTCAATTGTAAAAAATGTTTAGTTTTTTTACATTACCTCCCAACAATATAGAATTTTCAAAAGATATGAGAATTTATATTTTAGTACTTATTTTATGCGGGGTTTCAGTTTGGACCTAAATCAAAGATTACTAGTTTAGTATCCTATATCTGCTGTACGGTCTTAGATATATAAAAGACATTTTCTTGCTAATTGAATTGAAATGAATTGATTACGTTATTGGAAACATATGTGACGGATAACTCGAGCCGGAATTAATTGTATAATGAAAATAAATGATTAACATAGTACAAATTTTTCAAAGATAATCAGGTTAATGCATTTATACCAACGGATACAGTTTAATCTTTGTACATGCCAATGCCAACGCAAGGAGCAACTAAGATTAGCAAAATAATGACTAAGAAACTCGAAACTGTCGGATCTACCTCCTCTGCACAGGAAGTCGCCATAAAGATGAGGGATAAAAAAGTTAGTTCAATCCTAGTGATGGATGATAGATACGGCATACCCCTAGGAATTGTAACCGAGCGGGACCTTGCAAGAAAAGTATGTGTTACTGACAAGAATAGTACTCAGTTATTAGCAAGCCAAGTAATGTCGTTTCCTCTTATCACTGTTAATGCAGAATCATCGTCCTCAGATGCAGCAGATTTGATGTTAAAGAACAAGGTAAGACATTTACTCGTCATATCTAAAGACTCGAATCAAAACAATGATAATAATGAGGCTTTAGAAGATAAAGATCTCATTAAACCAGTCGGAATAATCACTACAACGGATTTTATAAAATTTAGTGTAACTCCTGATACGGATACGGATTCGGATAAAGATGTAAATGAGGACAAGAAAACCGAGGAAATTTTAGAATATTATAGAAACGACTCTAATCAGTCCTAATTGAAGCTTTTTAGTGACTTATTTATTATGAACAAAACAATTATCAATTAAAGTCTAGTTACAAGAAACAGATAGATAAACTCGCTCAATTTCTTTTATATATGATTATATGAAAAACATATCATTGTCTGGGAATAGCAGAGAAACTATCAAAATTGGATCCACAGTAAGAGTGATTAAAAAAAGCGACCAAAAGACAGGAAAGACAAGTGAAGGAATAGTGAAGGAAATATTGACCAAATCCAAATTTCATCCCCACGGAATCAAAGTAATTCTAGAAGATGGAATAATTGGCAGAGTTAAAGAAGTAGTCAATGTATCAATTAATAAGGACGTATCAAAAGAAAAACTCTTCTAAGAACAGGAAATTCTCAGATCTAGTCTTTTAAAAGAGCATACTCGGTATTAAGTTACCATCTTGTAATTCCATTCCTTCATCGTCACAGTACCTCATTCTTAGGTATTGTAAATGTTTCTTAGAATAGGTAGGTCTACTAGAATAACAAGATAAAAAATCTCGGTTTGATTTGTCCTGAATTTTTGACATCTATAAACATGGTAGGACAAAGTAAAGTGCTAATTGCAAGACAAAGGTGGAAAGAACACCAAATACATACTGACACCTACCACTAGATCGAGATCCATCATCAGTGGATAGTAAAATTGGTTGGTCATGTTCTTTTTTTTATTTACTTAGTTATTTTTTCCCTTGTTCAAACTCTTTCAAATATTTTTCTAGCCTTTCTTTAATGGCTTCTTTCGAAATAAGGCTAAAAGGGGCAAAAGGTGTCTTTAGTCTTGCCTCCCGAGCCCATAAATCATACAGTCTTTCCTTGATTCTATTTACATCACTATTTGTCTTTGATTCGTTTATTACATTTATCAAAAATGATAAACCCTTAGGGGTAATAGACAAATGTGATTTGGATAGGACCGCGTCCTCATCGATATGAATGAGGCCACCATGTTGCAAGTCCTCCAAAAGTTTCCACAATTCAAGGATTGTTGGATAGTCATAAACCAAACTTAATTTTAGCAATCGCCAACCATCAATTAAAGTGAATGAATGAACCTCATCAGATTCTGATACATTTTTGGTCGATTTTACATATCCTAAGTGAAATAATATCCACATCCGGACGAACTCAAAATTCTTCATTTTTATAAACTACACTACATTCTATTCTACACTTTTTGTTCAAAAACTTTCCAAATTTTTGTGACTAATATTCAAAAGATTCTCCTCAACCTCTTCTTGTAATTAGTTATAAGTACAGTATAGAATGATATGGTTGTATTTTTTTAAGGAAAATACCTAGAATATACCTTTTGTATTTTTATAGTTCTCAATTTCTCGTATTGGTTATTGATTTGAGGGGAGTTATTTATATCATTCTAGCCATTTTGGAATCAGAATAGAATGAGATTATTTGAATAGGTATCTAAAAGGTTTTCTCAAATATTGAAACAGGTTAAAATTTGTTGATTCAATTTAAATAGAAAACTTTTTTTCATTAAACTCTCATTTGTGTATGTGACACTCCCCGAAATTGACAGTTTATCGATTACCTTATTAGTGGATAATTATACTGACAGATTGTTACCTTCATCATCAATAGCATTTCGCCCTCCAATGATGAAAAATGAACAATTTCTTCCACCCCCTCCTCCAATAGCTGAGCATGGTTTTTCAGCTTTGATTAGTGTTGTATCTAAGGACAATATGGCATATCAAAACAAAGGCGAGTCACTCAATGAAAACATGCTTCTATTTGATTGTGGAACCAGCGAGAATGGTGTGTTATCTAATGCTGAAATATTAGGAATAAATTTCAATTCTATAAATTCTATCATACTCAGTCATGGACATTTCGATCACTTTACTGGCCTCCCAAGTATCCTCAAAAGAATAGATAAGCCCATTAGATTAATTTGCCATCCGGACGCCTTTTTGAGAAGATGGATAATATTCCCCAATGGCAAGGATAAGGCACGATTGCCTTTTCTCGATAAAGAAGAATTGGAAAGGCAAGGGGCAATTATAATGACAAAGAAAGATCCCAGTCTAATTTCTAAAGACAGTATAGAAGAATACCAATACAGATTGAATGATAACACTGTCAATAATTCGATACCTAAATTACTGGTTACAGGCTGGATCCCACGAACGACAACTTACGAAAAGGGATTTCCATTGCAGTATAAGGAGGACCACAATATAAATAACCTTATTCCCGATCCCCTGGTAAATGATGATCAAGCTATTGTAGCGAATATCAAGAACAAAGGCTTGGTAGTTATTAGTGGTTGTGCACATGCGGGTATTATTAACACAATTAGATATGCCAAATTGCTTACTGGAATTAACAAGATATATGCAGTGATTGGGGGTTTTCATCTTACCGGAGGAAGAATATATGAGGATGCAATCGAACCAACAATAACAGAATTGAAAAAGATAGATCCAAAATACTTAATTCCTTGCCATTGTACAGGATGGAAAGCTACCAACCGAATAATTCAAGAACTACCTGAAAAATTCCTGCAGCCAAGTACTTGTACTACCTTTACCTTTACAGTAGATTCAACCTTTTAATGTAACTAATTTAGTAAAGCATAAGAAAGTCCAACATGTACACTGAATACCAAGGTCACCTTTCGCCTGCAATGCTTAAGACCTCACCATCATAACTAAACCTACTTTATATTATAACTAAACAAATTGCGGCGATAAAAATGGTGAATGAATGAATAACAAATATTGACTATTACCTTCAAGGTTTCTCGTCTCGAACCAATTCTTGCTACAATCGACTTGCTTCTTCAGGTATACAATATTTGACTTACATATTACAATGCGAATCTTAAATATCTGAATTTGTTAAGATAACACTACCATTATTTTCTGCTTTAGTATGATGTACTATGATTATGAAATGTTAATTGAGAGTATTAGATAAACTACATCAAATAGTGAAATATAGATATAGTAAGATGGCAAGATTGAGCTGGCATAATTCAAATATTTTTACATACAAGTCGAATATATAACCATTATATGATCTTTGAATGCCTAGTTGGACACATTTGCTTCAGTAAAGATGAACTAACTATTTGTGGAATGCGAGGATGCGATAAGCAAACAGATATGCTTAGCCCTGTAGATATCAAATGGTTTTACAAAATAAATAAAAATGGACTATGTATCACTAGGACTGATCTTCATATGATAATTGAGGATCCTAATATGCCAAAAGACGTAAAGAAACAAGTACAAAAAATATTTACAAATATATCTTGACAGTTCATAACAAGAAATCAGAAAATCATGAGAATTACTAATTTACAAAAAATCATTTGGAATAACTATCAATAGCAACAGCAACAGAATTATCTCTAGGTTAAAATTTACTTACTAAATATGAAGAGAACTTGAATATTATAGTATCATGGTACTACACCTCTAATAACAGGATTCCTTTACAAAATAGAATTAAAAATAAAGATAATACCGGCCCAGATTTTCATAAAAGATTTATAGGAAAATTCTTAATACGTTAGAAAACTAATAAGTTGGTGTCGATCTTTGACATCAAAGATCAAGATCAACCCCATAATGCAGCATGATCCGAGGCTGCATCTTTGGCTGTTTTTATTTCAGGAAAATGTGGAAAAAGATCACCGTGTTTACCCCTCAAACACCTCTTCTCTCAATTCCGCCAATCTTAGCTTTTTTGGTCAATTCTGGAGACATTAATATATAATCTAATTTTCCTGATTTTGTTCCATTACCATTGGTACCTGGCCTACCACCTCCCACAAATTTTTCATGTTTCATAATATCCAATAAATTGGAGTTGGTACCAAGTAAAGGACGTAAAGGAGCACTGTCAGGGGTATCGTTTAAGTCTCCAATAACAGCAATAAAATCAAATTTTTTATTTAATTCATCATAAATCTTCGCACCTTCTTTACTTGACGGGTGCGTTTTTTGTCATTGTCTTGCTGAGCACCAAAGCCTTTACTCTTAAAATGATTTATTAATAGGAGTAGATCTTTCCCTGAAAGAGTAGTTAAATGATATTCTGCACAATCTCTACTAAATATTAATCCATCTGGATCAGTATCATCTAGATGGCTAGTCATCTATCTTATTTCAAAACCTTTTCTAGCGATGATACCCACATCAATACCTCGTTCATTATTACCATCTATAAGCATCGTACAATCGTACGGCTATCCATTTACCTTTGGTATTACCATATCATTAAACCGTTTTAGTGCAAGCCTATTTTCCGCTTCAACCACACATAATACATCTGCTTTTAATTCCTTAATAACTCTAGCAATATTTTCAATGGCTAATTCTTTAATAGTGTCTTTTTAAGTTCAAACCATCCTATCCAATCATCTCGTCCATTTACTACGATGACATACTCGCCTTGTCGCTTTTTAACTAACTTTTCTCTGACTTCTACTAGACGAATGAATTTACTTTCACCTTGCGTTAGTAACCCATTATTACGTTTCATTATTTGCAATATTTCCTTTTTGATTAGTTCAGAGTACATTTTGTTTTGGATCAAATTAGTTAAATCATCAAAATCCTTTAGGACTGTTTTACCATCTTCCCAGGAAGGCAAATTCATCACCGAAGGTCTTTCAAACATGTTTTCTACATTCAATGAGGCTAATCGCATATATTCGCCTTTTATGATTAAGATTATATAAAATTTTTATTATTTTGCCAATAAGTGACAATTTCAAATTAAATAAATCAAACAAAATAACACATTCGAATGTAGAACACCATCAATCGTATTATGATTCACTGTTAAGACATTTTGTATTTTTATGTTTCAACTAGATGTTAAAATTAATAAACTAAGGTCCTAGCCAAGACAGCATTACAAAAGATTGACTAGGACCTTGTCATGCTTATGAATTTAATTAATCAGTCGATTAAACCGAAACCGACAATATACCCAACTACTACTTTCTAAAAAGGATTTGAATACTATCATTTTTAATTCTCTTGTGTACCCTTTTGCTTAATGGTCAGCTGATACACAGGCAGATAATTATTGGGCAGATCACCATCGTCGAAATTAAAAAATATAAACCCTAGAATCCAGAATTGCTCTTGTGAAGGGTAAACCATTCAATTTTCATGGTGCAATATTTACTATTAAGATTCTCACTGCTGAAACAAATGGAAAATATACTGTAATGGATGTAATCCACCCACCTGACCTAGGTCCTGCATTGCATATACACCCTATGGGCCCTGAGACTTTTTACATAATTCAAGGCGAGTATGAATTTGTATTAGGTGAAAAATCGTTAATGGGTAAATCAGGGGATACAATTTTTGTCCCAAAAGGAATTTCACACAGATTTAAGGTAGGTCATAAAGGTGGACACGCTCTAATAATCAGTCCTCCAGAACTAGAGTATTATTTCTTTAAGTTTAGTGAATTGCCAAGTAAAGACAATATTTCCTACAAAACAGAATCAAACATAGCAGAACAATATGGTCAAGTTTTCCTCGATAACACAAAACATTGGAAATAACTAAATCTAACCGACTTTTGGATTTCTCAGTATTTAAATTGATTAAATTTGGCTTTTGTTAGATTATAGGTTTATGACTGTAATTCAATCGCTACAACCACTACACAATTGCGAGTCATCTAGGTAATATTAATTCGACAAATGCATCAAAGAAATCAAGCATTCAAAATTGATCAGAACTTAGTTTAGAATTAGATTTGATTCTAATTATTTGATAGATCAAATATTTTTTAACATAGTCATTTATCCACGATGGTAAGACAGACATTGACTCTGGTCATAATATTGTAAACGCGGGATCCCATTATCATTTTTTTCTTTGTGAATTCTGCCTATTCTTGGACCCTGACTTAACCTTTTTGTAAGATTTTTTCACAATAATCTATCTAGCAAATATTTGACTATGTATTTTAGTCTTTGATGAAATCTTATTTTGATGATACAATACGCAGTAATTTTGATGATATTGCCAATATTGATCTCGTTGAATTCCTTCGGTTCTAATGGTCTCATCCTTCAAAACATGTCTGAAGACATCAACTATCTGTTTAGTAATTTAACACCAGACAATCTTGGAGTGAAGCAGTATTCTAATCAATCGGATAGTATTTCCAGCATACAAAAAGATCCCTACGAGTCCGAAATAATCTCAGATGACAATAATAGGACTTTATGACAAGAGACTTTAAGACTTACATAAAAAACTAAAGAAGGTAAAGTTCGACATCAAAGATCATTTTTATTTTATCTTATTTTATTTATGATTTACCATAATGTTACCAGAACTGACTAATAATTCCAATTATGAACGAATGATAATAAAAATATTCACACCTAATTTATGACAAACATCGCTTTTTTAAGTCAAAATATAAATCATTACTGCTTTCATATACCTTAATTTCTTCATAACTCAGATTGATTGACCCAGTTATTTGTAAATAATCTCAGCGCATGGATAGATATCTAAAGGTTTTCTGTGAAGACCATATCATAAGATATATAAAAATATAAAGAAATATCAGAACTAGTATACTACCTGACTAATACTAGTATTAATCCTTCAGAAGATAGATATTTGTGAGTAAGAATCTACATACATGTTGCACTTATTACCACTAGAATGACTGCTACTACAGTACTTGAGAAACAAGTTTCAATAACAAAGGTTAGTAAATAGTGGGTAGATCCGTCCTTATCACCAGACGATAGTTATCTTGTTCATCTATTTCCATTAGATACTATCCTTTGTTTTTAGTCTTTCATCTCTCTAATGTTTTGACAATACCACTTTAGCCAGTCATCTGCTAGCTGATGTCCATGAATCTGTTATACCGTTTTTCTTTACTTTGAATGCAATTTGAGATCGTAATCACAAAGCCTCAAGGAAAATAGAATAAGAATATGAATCGAAATCCATCCTAAATGAAATCCATAGAGCATATTGCTCGTATTACACTTCTGATAACAGATGATTCCAATAATCAACCTAATTATAAAAAGGCGAAAAAATTTACTCACCATCTTTTGTAAAAAAATACTAATTCAATTTAAAATAATAATGTATGTATTGCTATAAATACACAGGTAGCCATGTTGTTTTAGATTACCTGTGGGAACCAGAAGTGTTTGGAACGGCAGTATTTCATTTGGTTTGGTAAACATACCAATAAAGTTATTTACAGTATCAGATAGCAGTAACGAATATTCGTTTAACCAGTTAGATGAAAAAGGACATAAAATTCAGTATAAAAGATGGTGCCCAATAGAGGAGAAAGAAATTCCGTATGAAGAGATAAAAAAAGGGTACAAGATTGCAAAGGACGAATATATCATAATAGAAAAAGAAGATCTGGAAAAAATTAAAGCAGCAACTACCAAAACAATTGACATTAAAGAATTTATTGACATTGAGGATTTTAACACGATTCTTATCGAAAAGAGTTATTATGTATCCCCTTTTACTGATAAAACAAGTGGGAAAAGGAAAAGCAAACAAAAGGAAAGCGTTGTATCGGCTTCCACCAAGGCATACAGATTATTTGTTAGTTCAATGAAAGAAACAGACAAAATCGCAATAGGAAAGGTCGTACTGAAAGATAGAGAACACCTGGTTGCCATTAGACCGTATCAAAGGGGTATGATAATGCATCAACTAATGTACCAAGAAGAGATAACACCTATAGATGAAATAGATGGAATGCCAGGGTCTGAATCTTCTGCATCTGCATTGCCTTTAGAGGAGAAAGAATTGGAACTTGGAAAAATGTTAATAGGAAACTTGACTAGTTCCCAATTTGATGCGACACAGTACTCAGATGAATATACAAAACAGCTAGAAAAAATGGTAACTGCAAAATCTAAAGGAATAACATACAAGACTGAGGCAAAAGAAGAATCATTGGACACTAGTAATAACCTAATAGAGGCACTGAAAGCAAGTGTTCAAAGAAGCAAAGTTGCCAAGAACTAATACGAAATATATAAAAAAGTCCTTGCCCAGATATATATGCCCTAGAAGAGGAAATGGAGAAATAACACACCTGCTAAACAATGTTGGTTATTTATATGCAGTTCCTATTTTTCTTAAACCTTGAAATCGGAAATACGTTCAAGAATTTCTTCAAGATTTTGTTTATGTGATAAAATATCCTTCCATGGATCTATTTTCCTCTTATATAGGTCAGGTACTGTCTTTATTGTAAAATCAGTAGGTATGATATCGACTAGTTCTTTCCATTTTAGCGGAACTGAAACAGTGGCATCTTCTACCGGTCTTGTTGAAAAAACAGACGCTAGTGTTTTCCCAATAGAATTTTGTTTATAGTCAAAAAATACTCTTCCTATTCTATCCCTCGTTTTCCATTCTGTAGTAATTTGGCCAGGATTGCGTTTGTTCAAGATTCGAGATATTACTCTGGCAAATTCCCTCGTTTGTTTGTACGTGTACTTGTTGATTACGGGTAAGAATATGTGCAATCCTGTTTTTCCAGAAGTTTTTACGTATGATTTAATCTTCAAATCATCAAAAATACCTTCCAAACCTAGAGCAATTTCCACCGTCGTTCTAAATGCTGATAAACTATAAGATGGCTCCTTTGATCTATTATCATTATCATTATCAATATTTAAGTACGGGTCCAAATCAAAAACTATAAAATCAGGATAATTTAATCCACATTCTTCCGTTTCTATTACATCCATCTTATTGCAATGATCATAATCATTAACCCTGCTATTCCATGGATGGATTTCAATACATCCCAAATTTACGAGCCACAGTAAAGTTTCCTTGTTATTGCATACAATATAGTTAATCTCATCATTATTTGATTCTGAATATACTCTGACTGTTCTAACATAACGAGGTTTCTCATTTTTCCAATCTTTTTGATAAAACGCTTTTCCATATATTCCATCTGGGTATCTACTAAGAGATATTGGCCGGTCTAAAAGATGAGGTAGAAGATATTCACTTATTTTATCATAGTATTCTATCAAATCTTCTTTTGTAATCGCTGGACGATATTCTGTTGCACTCCAAAATTCCTTTTTCAAATTGGAAAATTGTTCGTCATTGGTAGATACAGGATCACTATTCTCATTATTGGTTATTTTTAAGTCATCATCATCATTATCTTTCTTTATGGTATCTACAATCTTTGGCGAATTTAGAATATTCGGAATTTCAATGACACATTGGTGTGGAGGCTTGTCTTCTCTGATTCTTAGGAATATCGGCGCCCGCATTATCTTATTGTTTGTCCAGTTGTTGAATTTCACTTCTATTACTGTTATGGGTTTTACCCATACTGTTTCCCTGTTAAGATATGGAATGTTATCAACAGGACAATAGGGAATTTCTATTTTTTTTAGTTTTTGATGAATTAATGAGAGGCTTTCAAAACTAAATCCACTACCCGTATGACCTATAAATCTCAATTTCCTAATGTCGTTTTTGGAATGGACATTATTATTATTGGTATCATGGAGGGTATTATTCAGAGTATTATCTATTGTTGCCAGTAAGAGAGATCCAAAATAATTTTTTCGGTTGCCCTCACCCCTCGTATAGCCTATCACTATACAGTCCTGGGTATTGATATTTTTTATTTTAAGCCAGTCTCTTGTACGGAAACCAGAATGATATTTGCTGTTCCTATGCTTTCCAATTATCCCTTCTAAGCTCATCCCCTTTATGGTCTCAAAAACATCTATCCCGAATTCCTCGATAAAGTCAGATATTCTAATTTTTGAGCTCTCTTTCTTAACCAGGTTGCCTAAAGTCTTCCTTCTTTCTGCGAATGGTAACTGCATGAGGTTATTGCTGTCCAAATATAAAATGTCAAACACATAATAAACTGCAGGATAAAGCTCAGACAAAATTTCAATATTCTTTATAGAGTCAATATTCATCCTTTTTTGATGATTTTGAAAATCAGGATATCCAGCGTTATCTAGAATAACAATTTCCCCATCCAATATGACAAATTCTTTGAACATATCTTCTTTGAGTGCACTTATAAAAGCGTTCTCAAGTTCAGGATAGCGTTGAGTAATAGTATCGCCTCTACGTGACTTAATGGTACAAGTTTTAGTTAGTCTATCCACAATGGTGATAGCCCTTACCCCATCCCACTTTATTTCAAACATCCAATCCTTATTATTAAACGGTTTATCTGTAAGAGACGGTAACATGGGTTTTATTTCTTCGAAGCAAATTTGTTTTGAGGATTGATTGGTAGATGATAGATTAATGGTGTCCAGATTATGATCCCCCAATTTATCTAGTGTATCTAGATTATCTGGAATCTCTACAGAGTTTTTCAGGGTCCTGTTATCATCTTTAACGGCTTTTTTTATGGTCTTGCTGGATTTGTAGTGTATTAAATCTTTATTTTTTTTTCCTGTTAACACCGACTCAGGTCTACTTTCTGTTATATCTTTTTCACTATTCTTGCTTTTACTGGTTGAGCTACGCGCAAAATCATCCTTTAATTTAATCAATAACCAGTGATTTTTATTCCTAGTTTTCACCAAAGAAAACTTGCCTTTTAATTTCTGTCCATATAATATAAACGTAATTTTTCCATATTTTTTTTGTAGATCAGTCACGTCTAAAACTTCTGGTATTTCCTCTAGATGTTCTCTCGTAGAATATTTTGTTACGGTGCCTTTTTCCAAAATGTATTCACCAATATCCCACACTATTACAGTTCCAGCCCCGTAGTTTCCTTCAGGGATAACCCCTTCAAATGACAAGTAATCCACCGGGTGATCTTCAGTTTGTATTGCCAATCTCTTTATATCTGGATCCATAGATGGTCCCTTAGGTATTGCCCAGGATAAGAGAACATTCTCCTTGATAGATTCCAATCTAAAATCATAATGCAATCTTGTCGCTTCATGTTTTTGGATCACAAACCGAGGTCTTGATTTTAATTGTTTATCATCATAAATTGAGGTGCTTTGATCATTGGTATTTGCAAAATTTTCGTTATTCAGATTGTTAATTCCGTTATTTCCATTAGGCTCTGGAGACACTTTAAAATTTCTTTTCTTCTTGTATTCGTCTAACATGTCCAATTCCTTGTAATCGAATATCCTAGAATTATCAGAAAACCATGAAATAAACATATGGATACATTTTATGACTTAATGTTTGAATATCAGTCGGTAAAGAGGTGAAATTATCAGTATTCGAAACTGATTTAAAAAGATCCACTCACTTTCGTAGATCAACTATAAGCTTCTATTCTGACTATTCAACTTATTCATGTATAGACTGAAAAAAATAAAGCCGCCAAATCCTAATAACATCATTCCTGCGAGCATAAAAAACAAAAGATAGAAGGCACCCATTAACCAATAGACGATAAAAGTAAATCCCATAATGATAAAAAAGAAAGATAAACAGTATAGGACAAACGTTCTCAAGTTGCTTTTAAAATTGTCTCGTCTACTCATGTTGTAGTTTACCCTTTTTCTTATGTATATTATCAGCTATTAACATGGCCTCACTCATATATCTTAGACTAAATCATCATTATTTATTATCGAAAGAAAATATAGATCTTTGATATCTGACATCTCAACCGAATGATATAGTTTGTTAGATTGATGAAAGTTCTGATCCGCATGCATTGCAATAATTAGAATCTGCAAGGTTGACAACTTTGCAATTTGGACATTTGATACAAAATCTATTTTCAAATTCCTTTTGAACTCTATCAGAAGCAATAGATTCCAAGTTATTAGAAAATTCATCCATCATTGTTTTGCATATTGAACCAAGAAAAATTGATGTAAATGGATCAGCGGCCAAGTGATATTTACCCCCCTCGCGTTTTTGTACATTAATTGAAATCTCAGCAAACTCTCCCTCGTGAAGGCCGAGATGTTTAGTGGAATAGAGTCTGTCAAGATTTGACTCTATTTTATGAAAGAAATAATATTCTTGAGGATAATTTTTTTTAAACCAATCTGTAAATTTTTTCCTTGCTTCTTCGCTAGGCATTTCATATATCATCTAGAAACGAAAATATTTAAAACGTCAACTTGAAGACCTCAATATTACACATTGGTATAATTTTTTTCAAGTAATTGTATGTTTGATGACAACATCCGATTAATAATTTACTTTCGGGATGAAAAAATTAAGCAGTTATTGACCATTCTTTTCCCCCTATTGTCTTCTATGGGTGACTTGAAGTATTTGTCCTGAATCTTTTAACTTGTTGGACTTTATCTTAGGCTTTTCAATTTTTATTAAAATCCGACCCTCTTTTTTATTGTTTTTTCTTATTAGATTATCATAATTTTTTATAATGATGGTATTGACATGCTAAGGATGAACTTTCCTTTTTTTAAGCTAAAAAGATGTCTTTAATGTTTGAAATATCCAAAATATTTTTCTGTCAGGATATTGAGTTTTTGCCCACTTGTAATCAACGGCTCAAACAACTGGTATTGCTTTTATCTTTGAGTTTATCATTCACATATTCTGTTAAACCTATAATCGATTGAAAGGTTGATCTTATTGTAGATATCACTAAAAAAGAGCTCAGCCCGTCATACAATTAGTTTGGATTTCTTGAATAGTTTAAAAAAGGCTTGTTAATTCAATCCTAATTTACCATCTAGAATGGCATTCATAGATGTCCATTTTTGTTTTACCAATTCAGAATAAGAAACTAACCTTCTATTTGTTGCTGGTGTGTTATGTATGTCTCTGAGCGACGAACTTTGTTATTATTTTTATATACAACTCCCTATTTACTATAGTAGTTGACTATTTCGGGACAAACTACACTCCATAATCGAAAAACTGATTTGATATATGATATGGATGCTGCAGTAAATTACGGAATTCGTTTTTTAGAGAATGTTAGTGAGAGAATGGACATTTGTGTAGATAAGCATGGACCTTCTGTAATTATAAAATCTGATATTTATAAGAGTAATTATGTTAAAGCAAAGAATCGAGGGGCAAAAATCAGGTTCATCACGGAGATTACGAAAGATAATATCCAATACTGCAAAAAGCTAAGTGAGATTGTAGGTGAACTCAGACATCTGGATGGAGTGAAAGGATCTGTATGTGTAAATGATTCGGAATTTTTAGGTATGACGACATGGAGTGAAACAAAAATTTTGAATCCGGTTATATACAGCAACGAAAGAGAAGTGGTGGAGCAACAACAGTATGTCTTTGAAATGTTCTGGAAAAAGGCTGAATCCCTGGGACAAAAACTAAGGGAATTAGAGGAGGGAATTGTTCCCGAAATTATGCAATCAAGGAATAGTCCCGTAGATATACAGAATAAAGTCTTCGATCTTTTAAAATCTGCTGAAACTGAAATACTGGTAATAATGTCTACTTCTAAAGCATTTCATAGACAGGCTGAATCCGGTACTTTTCAGTTATTAAAGGAGTTAGGGGAGACCAAACCATGGATAATTATTAGAATTCTAACCCCAAAAGATGATGAAATACAGAGACTTATAACACTACTAAATAAACCTAATTTTGTAGTCCAGTGCATTGAACCATTATCCAAGGTATCAATTCTGGTAATAGACAGAAAGCAGTCCCTCGTTGCAGAAACTAAAGACGATACAAAACAAATCATATCAGAGGCGATTGGGTTTGTAACTTATTCAAATAGTGCACCTACAGTACTATCCTATGTAGCAATATTTGATAGTATTTGGAAGCAAACAGAGATCTATGAACAATTAAAAGATGCACATGAAAAATTAAAAATTCATGACAAAATGCAAAAAGAATTCATAAACATAGTAGCCCACGATTTAAGAACACCTCTTACTCCTATTATCGGACTAACTGAATATGTCAGAGATAAGACAAAAGACGTACATCATAGGCAATTATTGGACAGGGTAGTAAAGGATGCAAAGAAATTATCCTATTTGAATGAAAAAATTTTGGACGTAACTAAGTTTGAAAGTAAATTATTTAGGCCAAACAAAGAGGTTTTTAGCCTTAATGAATTGATAGTGAACGTTATTAAAGAACTAGAACACATCTTGGATAATGCAAAGAAAATAAGATTTGAATACCATTTTGATGCGGAATATCTAGTGGATGCGGACGGCAGAAGGATAGGGCAAGTAATTTCTAATTTAATTGATAATTCCGTTAAATCAATCTCTGAACAAGATACAGGAAGAGGGGTGGTATCAATTTTCATGAGAACAGAAAAGACAATTAATACCATTACCACTTCCAGGGATGGCTATTACCTTCAACATAAGGTTATTGTAAGCATAAAAGATACAGGTATTGCATTAGATAGTGATATATTACCCAGATTGTTTACTAAATTTGTGACCAAGTCTTTTCAAGGTACAGGACTGGGATTATATTTATCAAAAAATATCATAGAAGCGCACGGAGGTAAAATCTGGGCTGAAAATAATAATGACGGGATCGGAGCCACTATTTCGTTTAGTTTGCCTTTAACAAATAAAGTAATTTAAAATAGTTCTTTGAATTATTATTCACATGGAAGTTAGACAACTAATAATTCGCGACGGTTTTTACATTGAGAAATAATTACACCTACAAGTGAATATAATGATGCTTTGGCATGATTCAGATTTATCAGTAAATTTCTTGTAGCATCACCATAAATCTAGTTTATGACCTTTTAAATGATTTCTAATCCTACATAACTATAAGGATTTTCTGCCAGATTATGTACAAGTTAGATGGATAAGATATGAAATTATGCCCTTTCATAATTTTATTATATCATCATTGGCTGCGGATTGCCTTTGTTCCTTTTCTTATCGAAATCATGACTTGGATTTTGGTTCTTTTTACCATCCATAAATATTTGAGAAATATATTTTATATATGTTTTATTACAAAACAATAAACAATCAAACATATGAATTCTTTTATATTAAAAAAATTAGTAATATTTAGCAAATTATTCAAAAATATATAGTAGTACAAGAGGTTATCATTACTCTTATCCATCACTCCATTTTCTACTAATATGAGAGTAAACGAAAATACGAAAATTGTTTAGTGACCTGACATTCGTGATATACGGTGTCGTGTCATACTCTTTAGAAATAATATGAGATACTGGACCAGGATTTGGTTGCGGTCTTAAGGTGCTACGGCGGTATTATTAGCAAGTACATTGTTATTATCCTGATTAGAATTAATACATGTTATTGCTGCTCCTACACAACTAAAAAGACTATCCGTATCAATACTTCCTGTGTTAATATCATCGGATATTAAACCAAAATTGAATGCATTAGCATTCATGTTAGTTGTTATTCCCATGGTGGCTATCAATATTATAGCAATGGCAGAAATCAACATTAGTGGACTTATTGATTTTTTTATTTTATTGTTATATATTTTATTCATATTACTAAAAGTAAGATAATTATATACATTATAAGTAATATGTTCTATAAATTCCTTAAACTTTTACAAACTAAGATAATAGTATATAGTAATATAAAAATAAATAGAAATATTGTTACTTGACTTCTTACACTTTCATACCCTCTTTTTCCACCATCCTGTTACATCTATTACTTTCAAAACTCACTTCAGAGAACCATTGAAGTAGTGGATCCATGGCGAGCTTAAGATTTGCAAAAAGAGTAGTAGATAAAAATATCATAAATATTAGGTAATTTACCAATACTGATCCACAGTCATTGGATTTCGCCTTTGTATTATTTTGTATTCTTGAAATATCCAAATGGATTATCATCATAGTAACTATATATTAAATATATTAAACGCTATTAAAAGCAATATTGCTTAATATTTCCATCATAATGCAGTGGTGTTTTGGCATTATATCATTCTAATTTTGACCCACCCACTTTATTATGCATCTTATTTATAGTAGAATCTATTTTAGGAGAACCTATATCATCACAGGCCAGTTGGGATATGATTTAAGATTAGTCCATAGGCGATGAAAGTATTCGATCAAATACAGAGGATTTAACATAAGAGGATTATTTACGGGCACCAAGTTATATTAACAGTGTCAAGGCTACGTCGCATATTTCATTTAAATTAATTGAATGAAACGTCTTAAGAACTATAGATCTGGAGATGATAATCTTGTCCTTACCGTATGTTAAAAACTATCAGAGTTCGGGGCTCCATTGTAAAATTTACAATTAGGACATTGTAATATTATAGCCCGATAATTATAAACCATTACATTTTCTGCTAAGACAAATCCACAATATCCACAAACGTGGGATTCTAATGCGATCCCTTTGAACAAAACATCTTTATCATCCAATGTAAAAATTGTCTTTGTCTCGGTGTTTGGTGGCGATATGACTTGAAGTTTAACTATTTTAGTCATATGACATTCATTTACATTATCAGATTTAAGACGTCCTTATTTTTCTTATGAAGAAAGATAACCGAACAATACTACTACTTCAATAATGACGGATTATTCTGACAATCACTAAAGAAAATACTTCATGCCCTTCTTAAGGAAAGGATCTATTTGCAAAACGAAAGCATATTTCGAAATTAATAAATGTAGATTCCAAATTTCCATAGTGGAGAAATTTATTCGCGATATACATGAAAAAGTTGCGATCCTATTTAACAAAAATAAAAATTATTGTATTTCTGTTATTTCGAATGAGTCAATCATGTTCTGAATAACAGGGAATGAATTGTCAAATTCTTTGGTAGTTCCACCGTATGTTAAAACATAAACCATATCATCTGCTAAAGTCCAAATTTGCAAGTTTTTTAGATCTACACCTTCGAAAGTATATGTATATAGTATCTGATATGCTGGATATCCAGATAATGTAGAATTGGAAGACTCAATTAGAGTAAAGTTAGGAAATTGGCTTTCCAACATGCTTAGAGATGAATTACTATATTCTTGCAAAGTAAGATTTGAAAGATTAGGTTCTGTGGTAACAGCTATGGATTCTGGGGCTTCATCAGATACGGATAATCTTGGGGAAATAAAGGATAGACTCTCTTCTTTAACCCAATCAGAAGGGTATTCTAATGTAAATCCCAGGTTTGGGTTATCATATACTAACAATCCAGACATTGCATTTTCACCATTTTCACCTTCTATTTGAGCCATAGATACAGGCATAGATCCTATTAGTCCAAGGGATATTGCAATAGACAAGACATACAAAAATGATGCTCTTATTTTAGTCGTTTTTTTCATATTAGTTATTTGATATTTGCCATGTATTAAAAATATAATGATTTATTTACTAATTTAAGATGGAAAGATACAAAATCAAGTTTCTTTTTCGCATAAGGACATGATTTGCTAATAGGGATATTTAGTGATCGGAGTTCTATACAATGCCTATCCAAATTTTGATAGTTTATGAGCTAAAAATACACAATAAAAAAAGTTATTTTTATATTTCGATAGTAACTCAAATCATAAGGTCGACTTTATCTTATTCTCGATATAAATAGTAGAGGATCAACTATTGTTGTTGTTATCCCCGGAGTTGTCCTCCGAATTTTCATTATTTGTGGGATCGGTATTATCATTTGTACCATTTAGAGAATCTTCGTTTTGTTCTGTTCTTTCTGCCTCTTCACATTCCAAAGGATCTCCCTCAGAAGAACCAGGTTCGCCGTTGCAATTATCACCGGTGGAAAATGAATTACCATTTTCGTTAGTTACCCCTTCTTCCGAAGATTTAACACTATCACCATTATCATCTTGGTCGACATTAACACTACGGTTATTATCATTGGTTTTCCTTAAACTGGTAGCATTTTCTACTCCACCAGTTTCATTTGTACTATTATTAAAGACTACTTCAAAATTATTTGCTTCGGTTTCAAAATTATAACCATTTGCAATTGCTTCAATTATTACCTCAAAGGTCCCTCTATCGGATGCCTCTCCATTTCTACAACGGGTTTATATATTATAGCCCGCGGGGGATGCTTCCTTGTTTTGTTAGGATTTTATACAAAGTAAAATATATTGTAACAGCTATGTAAAATCAAGTCATGTTTAACAACTCCTTGGCTTCGTAGAGAGCAGATAATTCTTTTGATATATGATCAGCGAAAATTCCAAGTAATTCAAATTCGATAGGTGAAAGAGTCTTTCTACTAAACATTGCAAGCACTCCTATAGGTTTCCCAGCAAGGGTTATTGGATAGCCTGCGAATGATCTCAGATTTTCTTTCTCCGCCCATGTAGGATACTTAATTCTTGGATCGTTTACTACATCATTTGTAATGACCGGTTTATTTCTTTTCACAATAGTACCTATTTTACTGTTTAACTTTATTGATACTTTTGAAAATTCGCCAGTGTTGTTTCTATATTTCCCTGAGCTAAATTTTAAGACAAGGTTTATGTTATCTTTATCTAACAACCACATTCTTGCAAATGTGGCATCAAAATATTTGACCAAACTGTCTACTATGAGTTGAAGCTTTGTGTTCAAATTTTCTGATTTCCTTAATGAATTTATTATTTTGTAAATTCTGAATTTCTTTTCGTTGGATTCTTGTTCGTCTAATATGGAATAAGGAGTAGCTTTTATGATTTTAGAATCATAAGTTCGATATTCTGAAACTAACTCTGTAAAGCGGTTGATAAAATTATCACTTTCTAATTCATATTGTTCTATAGAATCAAAAACAAAATGACATATGAAATCAAAGTCCCCGCTCATTCGAGCTGAAAACAAACAGAAATCTGATTTGTCAATGTATTTATTTAATCTTTCCATAAGTTCAGGAGTACTCTTGGTGATTTTGAATTTTAATAGAATGGTTCTGCTTATTTTATCCGATATAAGAGATGGATTGAAGATTGGCGAATAACCTAAAATAATATTAGATTGCTCTAACCTTTTTAACCTATATCGTATTGCTCGCTCCGTTATTTTATGTTCCATTTGTCGAATATGGCCTGCAATTTCAGCCACAGGTATACGAGCATTTTTACTCAAATCAGAGAGAATTACTCTGTCAATTTCATCAAGCATCGTTATGACAAACTAAGATATTTTGATGTTTATTTCTATTTCGGAAAAAATAGAAAATCTTGGACCATCTCCATCCGAAAGACGCCATAACTTTATTTCCGTTTCAGAAATATTGTGACATTCTTTGTTTCAATGAAGAATATTACTCTAACTTACGTATAATATATCATGCAACTAGATTTGTTTGAAATTGAAAGAGTAATTGATGACATGGCAAGGGGATATGCAGCTCCATGTGCTACAACGTGGTTTAAGGTAACAAACAACAAAAAGCCTACAAAAGAAGAATATAGAAAAAAGGTGGTAGAATTTATGAAACATTTTGAATATGTTTTAGCTAATCTATATCCTTCAAATACGCAAACAGAATATCTCAGAGATTACGTAAAAAGTGGATTAAGGAAAGCAATCCATGGCATAAATAGTGGGAACAATAAAGAAGTAGAAAGACGCTATGCATACTATACAGATTATTGCTAATCTTCAAAAGCAAAGGCAAGCATAATATGTTAAGATTAGTGATACCATTAATTATCATTTTCATAATTGCAGGAGCTGTAAGCTTTTCATTAGCGTTCACTTATTATCCAAAGAAGAATGTGAATGTCAATGTTGATGGCATCTGTTATGAAATTTTAGGACCTGCTTACGCAGACTATGAAGACCTAGAAGCTGAAAGAGAATTACGAGTTTTAGTACATGAATATAATGCAATAGAAGAACCCAATTCAATTATTCCCATAGTGTATACGGGAACAAAAGACCAAGTGCAGTATTTTATCTCAAAGTACAATATCAGGGTAACGGATAACCAAGATATCGGTGGTGAAATGTATTATACTAAAGACTATATCGGTAAAACAATCATTAAGGGAGAAATATCAAAGGCAAATTTGCTAAAGGTGATAACGGACTTGGCTTCACCCAACAGAGTCTTGAATGAAAATATTCTTTACAACTTGGGGATACAGACCAACGCTTTCTTAAGTTCTGAAGAAAGAGAAAAGATTTCATCAGATTCAAATATCTTTATGTTTGAAGGAATACAAAAGATAATAGAAAATCGAAAAGACAGTATCAAGCAAGCAGAATGCCGGAGTCAAATTCAAGTATGACAAGAAATAACCAATTCCTGTCTCCTAATTTTGGAATCAACAAAATTTGGAGTGGGATAGAAAATAAAGATGAATATCGTAGCAGACCATTTGAAAATAGGAAAATAATGAAGATCAGAAGGTAAACCGTCAAGGTTAATCTCTTTTCTTATCTTTTCATATTCTCATTTTCTTTCATCTTGTTACTTCCCTCTTTCGGAAAACCACCTGTACAAGACTTACCTCATTCTGGATCAATGGAAATTAAGTTATTTCTAGTAGTGTAGGCTGTATAAGATCACCACTGGTAGTAATACTACTAGTCTAAGAGATAATGGTACTAGTTCTGTGGTGGTAGAGCGCTATTTGTTTCTCATGAGGGCAGTGCTGGTTACCCTTTTAAGGATATATCTAGAACAATAGTTAACATAACACAAAGATTAGGTGAAGCATTCTTTGATGCCAATGCAACGGGAAATTTGGAATTACTCAAAAGTACAGTAAGAGGGGTACCAATCACACGTGGATCAAGAATACAGAAAAGGAATATTTGCAAGTGGCAGCTAAAGGGTTTGAGAGATAACTAATAGATTCTCCTACTATTTTCATTTTGTCATCTTTTTTAAGGCTATGTAGTAAGATGATTTAAGGTAATTATTTTTATGAGCGAATTTTCGTAAACATAGATTCAATCATATAATTTTCATGGATAAAGATGGGGCAGGGACTGAAAGATCCCGGTTGATATGCTACATATATGGACTGGTTGCTCATATTAACATACGATTGAAAAACCAGGTCAACCATGCTCACAAACAATAGGAGTATACTAATTAAGCGGAGATGTATTCCAGAGCAAAAAATTGACCCTTTATAGAAGAATAAAAGATCTTGTTATTGCAAAAATCCACAAGTGTAATAGACTTAGTAGTAACAGTAATAAGCTATCTAAAAGATCTTTGTCATCTTAAATTCTATCGCTCAATCAGTATTAGTGTAAGCCCATAACAATAGACAACATAGGCAAAAAGATATCCGGATATAGCTTGTGATAAGTTTCAGTCAACACATACTCCTGCTACTGCGACCTTTTTGAATAAGTGAGGTGACGCAACAGTACTTGGTGGATATCTAGACATTCTGTCGTTTGGGTTCATAACTTTATTAACCGCATTCTTAAACTGAGCTGCAGATTCCCATACTGCATAGTATATGAATATTCCGCTCCCCCCGTTGCCTCTATATAATTGTGTGGAGATGAATCCAGGTTGTTCCTTAAATTCCTCTGCTTATTCGGCCCATCCTTTTACAAACTCATTAGACTCGGAAGGATTTACACTAAATTTGTTTATCAATATAACGGGACCAACATCTTCATTCATTTGAGAGAATATTGATACGCTTTCATCTATTTCAACTACTTTGGCCATTTCCACTAATAGATCCAATAAATATTTCAAGGTTATGTATACAAGAGAACATACTTTTGTATCTCTTGAGATAATTGGAATCGGGTCATTATTGAAGCGAATAATTTCTTTTTACCAGTCGGGTTTTTCCCAGATTGTAACTAAAGTATATTCAGCGGGCCTTTGGGGTCATTATTCAAAGTTTGAATACAATCACACAGTATTTACGAAGTGATTCTGGAGATTCATCGAACCATTTGATTATTTGAATAGTGCATATTAACTAGTAACAGTCATCATCTATGAGGATCGTGCTTATGGTATTAGGGCAGTAAACAATTTAATGATGATATAGTTTTAAACTTAAATTTTATTAGATGAGTAATAAAAAAGATGGTATTAAAACAACATTACCTTACTGTTACTGTTTGCTGTCAGATGTCATGATCTTTCCTAGTTCTTCATAGAATTCTTTGTTTGTAATTGACGATGATAAGGCGGTCTGTCACTGTTTTTCGATAGTTTCAACAGCTAATTCAGCGGTTCTATCGATGATATTTCCCCATTCTCTTTCAATAATTTTCTTAATTTTGTCCACGCAGATTTCTTTAGTGCTGTAAAAAACGAGCTTTCTAATAGTTTCTTTGTGGTTTCAATTGGATCTGTGTCGCAACAAGAACAGCTGTCATAATTATTAGGTATTTTTTGATATCCAGATGTAGAACTATTTAGATTATGTCACTACCGCTCCCATTTGAATGGAAGTACCACAATTTGAATTACATCGAGTTTCTACCATTTCATAAATCACTTCGTGTTATTAACTATAATAAGGTAAGTATATAAAGTGGTAAGTGATTACTTTGTAAGTAGATATAGGGTTGTTAAGTTGGTAGAACTCAAAACCTCAGAGCAGTACCAAGAAAAGAAAGAGAAGTCCAGTCACCGAAGACTAATAGAGGATATGGAATGCAAATGTTGTCCTGTGTTTAACACCTTTAATATAATAGGTAAAAAATTTTCTCTTTTAATATTACGTAATATGCTTTATGATAAACAGAAACGATTTAACGAATTTCTAAATTCTATAGAAGAGATCAACCCAAAAACATTGTCAATACGGCTAAAAGAAATGGAAAAGGATGGTCTTATTAAACGTCATGTTTACAATGAAACTCCAATTAGGATAGAATACTATCTTACTCAAAAGGGCAAAGAACTACAACCTATAATGGAACAGATGGCATTGTTTTCGGTCAAATATTGTTGCGATGAAATATTTGACAACCCCGATCCTATTAAGATTGAAAAGATAACCGCCAAATCTATTAGAAAGTATATGTAAATTAACTGACCTTTTGTATTTAATTTTAAGCCGTTATTCAAAGATTCTGACTTTATTTAGGTTACAGAAAGAGAAAAAAAATAATTGGTGGACTTGTTGTTTGAAATACTGGTGAATCTCCTACGAGATATTACAGATCACATATTTTATTTTCTTTCAAGTTCTCTTGTCGCCTAAAAGTAAAAAAACAACAATAAAACGACTTTTAATATATTTCGTTCAATATCTCGATTTGGTTTATATTTGGACAATCATTTGAATGTCAAAATGAAAAACTAATGGGATAGAGTTTATTCATTCTATATATGACTAGGAGACAGATAATATAACATCTTTCGTATAGAATCTATAGGGCAGCTTTTTATATCTCTTTTTATAACTGTCTATTCCCCTAATTTCTATCTACTTTCCAAATCGTCACCTACTATTTTAAATACTTACCTTATTATAGTTAATGAGATAAGGTAAGTTGATATGATTAAAGATAAAAGTGAAAAAAATAATATGATTAACGCAACGACGGTTGTAAGTCGCCATGCGTGGTTAACTTTGGCCATTCTTAGTAGTACTTTATTGACAGTTTTTTTCTCAGAAACCATGCTTCTGCCTGCAATTCCAGAAATAATAGATGATTTGGGCATATCTTATGGGACGGCTGCATGGATATTCAGTGCCTACTTGATTGTAGCTGCAGTGATGACTCCGGTTGCAGGTAGACTTTCTGATCTATTTGGGAAGAAGAAAGTATTACTATCATTACTTGTAATATACATAGTAGGACTCACAGCTGGTGGATTCGCAGATAATATAACGTTTCTACTTATTACCCGGATAATTCAGGGTGTTGGGTTAGCAGCAATTCCAGCTGCATTCAGTCTTCTTCGAGATACATTTCCACCAGCTAAATTATCAATAGCCGTAGGGGTATTTGGTTCTGCCTATTCAGCTGGTTCAGTAGTTGGATTATTAGTTGGAGCTAGCATAATCCAAACCTTTGGTTGGCATGCCACTTTTCTGGCTATAATACCTTTCTCTATCTTGGTAACATTATTGATTGCAAGATTTGTAAGGGAATACGAAGTACCAAATCGATCAAATAAATCAAAGTTACAAGGAGATGTATCAGAGAATAAAGGAAAACGGTTTTCGATAGATATCAAAGGTATATTGGCCCTTTCAGTTACAATAGCTTCATTTCTCATAGCACTTACGGTCATACAAATCGGCGCAAATAATGAAAGTATATTACAAATTACTGGAGCATTTATAATTTCTGCAATCTCATTATCTATCTTTGTTATAATTGAAAGAAGAGCTATGCCTCCATTCGTTAACTTGAAATTGTTACGAGATAAAACCCTTCTGCCTTCGTTTATCCTACTAATAGCTACAGGAATCGCCATGTTCATGATTTATCCTACAATAGTCCAGTTGGTGAGGAGTCCAATTCCATTAGGTTTTGGAGGTGATTCGATAGACGCTGCAAACGTTCAGTTACCTTTTATGATCAGTTTCTTGGTGTTTGCAAGTATCACTCCATTTATCATAAATAAAATAGGCAGCATAAAACCAGCCATAATTGGGGGAATTATCAGTCTATTGGGTACATCTGGATTACTAATGTTCCATGCAACGGAGTTCATAGTTTCTGTAGACTTGGCTATAATCGCCATGGGCCTATCGCTTACAATGACTACAACTTGGAACATCATAGTGTCCTCCTCCCCAAAGGAATTCACTGGAATATCCGTGGGAATTGGTGCACTATTATTGTTCATAGGAATGGCAATAGGACCCGCTCTAGCGGGAGTATACATGGCTGATCATGAGAATATTGGAACCCAAGCATCATATCCATCAACTCAGTCATATGATCTGATTTTTTCTACTGCGGTATTGCTTTCGGCAGTATCCCTTGGATTTGCGTTTATACTAACAAGAAAAATGAGGTATATTTCGGTTTAAGCAGCGATACCAAGATAGTATCCCCAAATTTTTTAGGAACATCATAAAGATTCTGTATGTACTAGTTCTAATATTCAATAGATCAAAAAATTAGCAAATCATAATTTGAGACAGTAACTGACATCAACTTGAGTCAGGATTTCCTGAACATAGGATCGAAGATGTAATGAAATTATTATATTTATGATTCGTCATTTTAAATTTACATGTCATATTACCTATTTTTTATTCATTCCTGCGGAACCGTTGTAGGTTTTCAACGTCAAAACATTCTAGGAAGTTAGAATTAACCATGAATAAAAGGACATCAAAAACAGCTAATAAGTATGTAAGGGATCAAAGGTATAGTTATATAAGACTATTGTGAAGTGGTATCTACATCGCGCGTCCGATTTTGCAAGTACAAATTGGAATTGTCTTTCATATACATCATAAAAAGGATTAATCATGATTGTACAGATCGAATAGAATCAATATTTTCAAAAATTCAATCATTTTTGTTCCAAGTCTTTTTTTATCTGTTCAAATTGCTCTTTCGTTATCTCCCCTTTTGCATATCTTTCTTTTAATACATTTTGTAGGTCACCGTTGCTAATATTTTGTGAATGATAACGTGATGAATTTCCACAATTATTAGACCAAAAAATCCATCTTGAGATAAGGAATATTATGAATATCAAGAATATTATTCCTATGAATCCAAAATGAAATGGAAATAACGCTAATGGGAGATGAACTCCTGAAGAGATAGGAGTAGTAAATAAGAAGGGGATGAGAATGGAAATCCCTATGAGAACTATTAATCCAATTATACCCCAGGCAATAAACCCTCTCATTTTACGCTCTGATTCCTTGCTGTTGTTCAAATTAGAAGCACCAGTTATCTGTGGCAGCTTGAATATTAGATTTAAGAAATTTTTGCATTTGACTATTTAGCAAATTCCAGTCGGTCTTAATTAGAACGATGAATAAAGTTCTCAACTATAGTCCTTACCTCATTTTTATTACGGATGATTAACGCCATGATTCGTTACCACTGTTATCACCTTGACCATGGAATCCCCATAGGCCTTTCCAATTTCCAAAACCGAATGGTTCATGTTGCGGTCCTTGTCCATGACCTTGCCCATGTCCATGACCATATCCATGTTCACCTGAAAATCCAAGCATGCCATGCCCCATACCTTGATCTCCTGATTTGTCAAAGAAATTCAGCATCTGTACATCCTCTGATTTGTATAGCACGGAACCATTCCCTGCATCAACAATTGTCTTATATCCCGTATGGTTAGCAGGATTTATTGCAAAGAATTTGTATACCAAATATCCTTGGTCCACTCCTAGATGACCTCCTAACAAAATTGTTTCATTATTGGACTGTCTTGCGACAATATCAGCTGCTTGTGTAAAGGATGTTTTTAGATCATTTTCAATAGCAACTTGTGTTTTTTCTAAGACATTTATCGAACCATTAATCTTTGGCGATTGGTCATTAAAAATTCCCTTCTCGTTTGTAGTAATATTTGAAGACTGAATGGCAGTAACAAAAGATATTACTGGATTTGCCAAGAACACTGCCGTTATAACAACTACCGCTATAATAACCACAGGGAGTATCACTCTGTTTTTCAATTTGTTTGAATTTGTTTTTGTCATTATGACATATTACGAAATTGTTGTTATAACCATTGTTTACCTTTGACACGTAACTAAGTTACTTTGTCTAGAGTAGACCTAAAATGTTGGTGTGAAGGTTTGTTACTTTATATATAAGACGAAAATATTAAGATCATTTTGGTTTCAAACTGGCTCTAAAATACTTGTTAAATAATTAATTCAATGACTTGTGTCTATGTCTTACGGACAATAGAATAATATATGACCCATTGTGCTAGAAATAATTTGAATGATGGTTTTATCATTCAATTACAGATATATGTCAATTCAAAGATTTTCAATAGAGGTTAATCGAATGGAACAATTACCTATTAGCGGGAGTTAACTGGCACCATCTTGATCATTTTTTCCTAAATCTTCATCAATTTTTTTCTGCATTTCTCTATATTTCTTGTATTTCTTATCCCACTTTGAAAGTATAAACCATTGTCTAATTCCTATCCCCAACCAAACAATGACAACAATAATTGGAATCAGGGGGATAATTCTAAAAGAAGAATTAAATCCGTAATTAGAACTAGAGTCATTCCCCCAAGAATCATTTCGTGTCCAATTATTGTAGTCATCATGAAATGGGAATCCAAATAGCATAAATGTTAACATAAATGCTATCGGAGGAATAATCATAATGGTTAATAACATAATAATGAAAAGTTTCTTGGTTTTATTTAGTTGATCAATTATCCCATCCATTATGTAAAAAATACTAGAATCTGATCTTGTATCGTTGTTATCAGAATTATTTTGGTCATCATCATTGTTTGATTTTTTCATTAATCTCGCCCCTTTTCATTATTTCTTGGAAACAGTTCTTCATAAGGTGCTAGAATTTCATTCAAAATTAATCTTCCTCTTTCTGAGACTTTGTAGTTGATTATAACTTTGCTACCCCAATTTTCTTCCATTCTACTGATCAATCCTTTTCTGACCATATCATCCAAGATTTCTTTATGTTTAACATTATTCAAACCACAATAACTCATAAGCTTGCTTTGATTGATTTCACCATATTCACAAAGTTTCAAGAGAATATCCTTCCTGATAAATATTCGATCACGGTATTCATGAACCACAATGAATCAAGCAGAATGGACAAATTGTTCTTGGTAACAAAATGTTTTCATATGTCCAATTAGAGTATCGTTTGACCGTTCTGTAGATATATTCACAAGTATGTACATATTCATTGTAGAATCACATCATTATCTACGGATTGTCTATATAAAATACCTTGGGTAACATAGTTACGTCTCAAAGGTCCAACATAGTTAATATAATTAAAAATGATAATTTTAGGATGACAAAATCACAAAAATTAAGAAATATAAACCCTGCAAAAGCAACCGTCACTTTAGCACCAGGAATAATAGTAGTAATTGTTGCATTTTCAACACTCCTTGTTTTGTTCACTGGACCTAGCAGTACTATGATAGCATATGCGGAGCAAACAGATACCATCAATGCCACGAAAATAGTCAATGCGTCAAAAGATAAAGTGTGGAATATCATTTCAAATGTGGACGAGAATCCAGACTATTGGCCCATCTCAATTGTAAAAAATATCAATAATTTAAATAACACTGTAGAAAGAGAAGTTACTGTTCCTGCACCACCCTTTATGGATAATAAAGCTCATCAAATAATTACCATTATTCCCGAACAATTTACGATTAAAGAAAATCAAACTCAGGGCGCCGTTACTGGAGTAAAAACCATATCTCTGCTACAGGCTGGAAATGATATCAATAGGACCGAGGTTAGCGTAGTATGGAATTTAGATATGTCTAAAATACCCGGTATTGGAAAGGGATTCGCAAAAGATGGTATAAGCAACTCTGTAGACGAAGCACTAAACAAGATTGCAAATGCTTCTAATTGATAAAGTCTATCAAAAAAAAAAGAATAATTTCTAAAAGCATTAACCGTTATGGGTGTAATACTTTTGACAGCGGATACGATAAACACCCTCACTTCTCAAGATGGGTTGGGATTTTTGAACCTTGTTGACAGACAAAGTGGAATATCTTTAGGTATTCCATCTATCATATTGTTGTTAATATCATTTGGAATTGGATATGGATTAAGAACAAGACTAGTAACTCTACTACTTATTTACGGTGGTTTACTCTTGGCTGTATCAAAGATCATAGAGCCAACATTTGGTTTGAATCTATATTTGACGATAGCCATTCCCAATGTTTACATATCATTGATAATAATGGGCTTCGTAATAATTGGACTAGACCTGTGGAGATTATTCCAAAAACTATAAATAATTTATGAGAATTAGCTTAGAGAATCAAAAACCGTTCGAAAGAGGTTAATCTTTTGATGAAAACCTGTCGCTACCTTTTCCTTGCATACAGGCTTTTGTAGATAGTCATGGGTCATAGAGTATATTTAATAAAACAGAATTTAAAACAATATTTAAGATGCAAAAATTTGAATAAAGAGAAATAAATTATTTCGTTTCAGAAATTATCTATTGAATGGTTATGTTCATAATAGTAATATCTTAACTGGACCAGGGGTAATTCAAGGACTATTACCTGATACCATTACCATTACTGCTCAAAGGACTTCTTACATAGTAAGAGTTCCTTCTACTGATAACCCCCTGGAAATGATCTTCAGTCTTTTCAGGGTCAATACCAAGATTTAATTCATTTCCATTAAATAAGTTTGCATGTATTGGAACACTCGGCCAGTCAACACTTTCGTTTGTTGTCAAATCAGCAGTGCCTCTAAACATAGTGGCGTTTCCATTTACTAAATCGATTTTAGAGGAGGGTTTACCGGTCATTAGGTTCAGCTGCTGTGGTTGTTGATTCCCCATTGGCATTCCGCTAGCATTGTTTAGTTTCTCAATTGTATGTTTGTGTGAAGCTGTTCCATCCACCTTCGTCTTTACTACATCAACGACAAAGCTTGTATGGTTACCATCTACTACATTAAATTTCCAGTCACCTCCCAACGCCCAAATTACGTTTTCTGTAGAATTCTCAGTCCTTCCTGCAAGAGTGTCTGATGCTAGACTGGATATTTGGCCTTGAGCACGAAAACTATCTATAACATTCGTTGAATTGGTAAAACATGAAGTAATAGACGAATTAATAGTATTCTGAGCCCAAACGGGTTCATTCAAGTAAGCAGTTCCCAGAGTAACTGAAAGTGAAATACAACTGCAATTATACAGTATGTCTGTAGGTTATTAGTATTGTAAAAAACTAATGAATAAACTATAAAAGTAAGGTAGAATTAGCCTATTGCTATATGGATTGTAGTTAAATGCTTTATCCCACCGCCCTCAGTTGTATACACAAGCTTATTGATGAATGGTCCTGATTAATTTTATTATACGTTCTAGTCATCTGTTTATAGCAGTAAATTTCCACTTTTGGTAAAAAATGTCAGATATTTCAACCCTTTTAAATGGTATTGATAAAGTACTTCTAATGAATTCGGTTTTAATAATTTCCATTGCTGCAGCAATATGTACTGCAGCAGCTGGTATATTGCATTTAAATATGTTACCTGCTCCAAATACAAGTTCAACAATTCTTTTCTTAATTGGAGGTATTGCTCAAATATTTTGGGTAATACCGACAATTAAGAGATGGGGTAAAACATGGGATATTGTAGGAATTGGCGGAACAATAGTTTTCATATTAATCTGGGTAATTACTCGTATGCCAGATAACCCTATTACTGGTAGAGCGGGTCGCATAGGAGACACTGCTATCATTACAGAAATATTTCAAATTGCCTTTGTTATCTTATTGGGTATTTTAATAAGCAAGAACACAGGCGTTACGGGTACAAAAGGATAAAATACAAAATTTGTGTGATGATCAAAAATAAGGGGTATTTATAGAATGTTGAATCATGTGGAGTACAAACATGATAAATAACAGAAGAAAACTATACAAACAAAATAGTGGAATAGTATTTGCAGCGGTGGCTTTAGTGTTATTAGTAGGAACAATTTCGATGAATAGCCTATACGTAGCCAATGCCCAACAACAAAATACCACAAAAACAGGTACTTTTAATTTTACACAAACAGATGCATCCGGTAATCCAGAATGGATCAATACTGGTAATTGGTCGTTAACTGGTATTGACTCCACATCCCCCACCTTTGAAGCAACTATAGACATGGCAAAACCTGACGGTTCAGCGGCACACGACCATACAGTAAATAATTTAGCAGTTTCAGCACAACCAACTAATCAGAATAATTCGACTGTGATAGATGGTACTACAACAATTACAATGAGAGATGGTCCTGTCAGTGATGAACCAACTACAATTACTCTAGGCGAAAAAGATATTTCAGTATACTTTGATCCAGCCAAGATTGACAATCACTTTGGAAATCAGTCGATAACAGGTACAATAACATAATAGAGACATTGCTAAGAAACATACATAATTATTTTTATTAGAATAATTTTTTATTTTTAATCGATCAATATCTAGTCCTTTTGATTACGGTGGGTATTCTTGCTATTGTCTCATTAGCAGTTATTGCAATTTTTGATGAAAGATTATCTACAGTATTAGAACAGGAAGCATCCATTGATAGTTTAAAATCTTTTGTACCTGATCAATTCCTCAAGTCCAGTTCCCTCAACATGGGATAGGATTCTTACAGATGAAATTAATGCTTTAAAAGCAGACATTGACACTATAAAAAATGCTTCAACAGTAGGTGACTTTGAAGCAGTATATAATAAAACGTTAGAAGTTACCACAGGGCCCAATTGGGGAAAAATAAGTGCGGATCTATTGTTTAGGAAGGACCTGGTTCCTCTAAATAATTTTCTGAGAACACTTGAATCTCTAAATGAGTTGACCTCCAACATGCAGATCATATAGAAAAAGCAATTAACGACACAATAATTGAGTCAAGTAATACGTTAGCAGCTGATTATGGGAAGGTGCTTTATGCATTGGCCGTACCTATTTTTGATATCCCTAAAATAATAACCAATCTTGCAATACCCGCTGTTATAGTAGTAATATTCATTTTGACTATTCCAACCATACGAAGAAGGTACAAAATTAAATATTGATGACTGCTGAGCCTTGTCCGACAATACTGGTTGTATTTATTTTATGTGTAGGTGTGTGTAATTTATCATGATTTAGATTTTTTCATATGGTGTTTATCTAGTACAAGAATTACTTACCACCCAACCTGTTAAAGGCTATTGCCAATTTTCTCATGAATGCTTTATAATATTTGCTTAAACTATTAGATGATCCGTTAGAGTTTTGGGCAGTCATTGGTAAAGTGTAGTGTGATAAAACTACTTATGATTAGTGTCAATTTTCATTTTAGAGGCTGACTGTCAGACTATCTACATAGCAAGAATTAAAGCAGGAAAAGAAATAACAAAGGCATCAATTAGAAGCTCGCATGGGGAACTTTCTCATGCTTTTGTATCCTATTTTGAATGATATATCATCATTCAAGCCAATGTCATCATCGTCATTCCCATCATCAAATTAATCATTGTCATCTACGATTTTTTGATTCTACGCTATTCATTTAGAGTTCTGTTTTAGGATACTTATCACATGATTGTAGCCTTTATTACCTTTTTCTTGCAGTATTCAAGACTGAGACTTGTGTATTACCCTTCGAGGTCTAAGAGTAAATATGATCTAAGAAAAAATCCTATTTATTTTTGATCTAAATTTTCGTTTTCTGATTTGAGATCAGAATCTAGTAATTGAGAATGATAGTTTATGTATTAAGATTTGCTTGTACCTGGACATTTTGCAGGCCTCATTGTCTGTATGTATCATCATATTCATGATAAATGCCAATGTTTCTCTATTGGAAGATAAAATTATACTCATAATATATGAGATTGTGCTATCTATGAGTAGATAAATTGATTTTTGGAGGAAAACAGTGCTTCAATTAGAAAGAAGCCATTTTTGATTATTCAAGCAGTCCAGGTCGTACGTTGTTATTATACTTCTGTATATACCATTAGATTTGATAATTGACTATTTGTAAGATCATTCGTTTGCCTCATTGAATGGGAGGAACATTCTCAATATTCAAAATCAACCTCATTTTTTAATACATCCGAGCAGAGAATATTACAATTGAGTAGTAGGGATGGCATGTAGAGGCATTTGCCACAGACATAGGGCAGATTCCTTAGGCATAAATTACAATACTCGCTATGCAGAAGGCCAGAAGCGTTGTCAAGCATGTGAAATTTTCCTAATTTGGTCAGATAATTATTGTCCTTGTTGTGGTTGCAAACTACGAACCAAACCACGACAGAGAAAATTGAGACAAAAATACACAAATTTAATCAGGTAACAAAAATGTTGTTCAATTGGATTAAAAATCGTTATGATTTCGTTTATTAGTTTACAACCTTCGAGATATGTATTCAATAAATGGGGCCGTTAGGTAAATATGTACTTTTTAAATATGATATTTAACAATAAAACAAGTGTATGCTAATTAATACAATGACAAATGATAAAACGAGATTTCTATTTTTTTCTACCATCGTTGTAGCAT
Source organism: uncultured Nitrososphaeraceae archaeon (assembly GCA_963759575.1). Taxonomy (GTDB): domain Archaea; phylum Thermoproteota; class Nitrososphaeria; order Nitrososphaerales; family Nitrososphaeraceae; genus Nitrosocosmicus. The sequence goes on from CAVWZU010000002.1 coordinate 1,334,465, forward strand.
TGTCTTTAGGCTTCTATTTAATACCGAATACCATTAACACTATGGTTACAAGCAGTCAGATCTTTGTTGGTGCTTTTGCTCAACAAGTATTGCCAGCCATCCCTAAAACTGATGACAGTTTTATAAATGCAAATACAAATAATAATACTTTACTGTCAGATAATAGTTCTGGTAAACCTGCAGAAGAGGATTTAATTAAACTGTACGATAAAGTAGACCAGTCTGTAGTTCAGGTAACACAAAATTCAAATATACTGGGCAAGTCCAGACTTGGGTCAGGTTTTGTATACGATAAAGAGGGACACATAGTTACTAATTACCATGTCGTAGCTGGAGATAGCATCAATAAAGAGTTTGACATAACATTGACTGATGGATCCGGATATAAAGCCAAAATTATAGGTATGGACCCATATGCTGAGATAGCCGTTTTAAAGATCCCGCTAGAAAACAATACCCAAGTGAGGGAGAAGTTAATACCATTGCAGATTGGCAACTTTTCTGAAGTGAGTGTAGGACAAAGGGTTACTGCCATTGGTAATCCATTTGGATTGTCTGCTTCTATTACTGAAGGGATAGTGAGCGGCCTGGGAAGATTACTTCCAGCTTTATCTCCTGAAATTGATCAAATACCCCTTGTTGAAGATACACCTGCCCCAGCTTTTTCAATTCCAAATATCATACAAACTGATGCTGCAATAAACCCGGGAAATTCCGGTGGACCCCTACTAAATATGAATGGCGAAGTTATAGGAATCAATACAGCTATTTTCTCTGCTACAGGGGTGTACTCAGGAGTGGGTTTTGCAATTCCTTCTTATCTAATACAAAAAGTTGTGCCCTCCCTTATAACTACAGGTGACTATCAGCACCCCTATCTGGGAATATCTGGAACAGATATGGATGCAGATATTGCAGAAATAATGAACCTCCAGAATACTACAGGGTTTCTAGTTATACAGGTTACTTCTGATAGTCCGGCGGATAAGGCTGGAATACATGGAGGATCAATAGTAACAAAAATAGACGAAAGAGATGTAGAGATTGGAGGAGATGTAATAATAGGGATTGATGACAAACCTATTAGAAAAATAGACGATTTACTATCATATCTAGATAGAGAAAAGAAGGTTGGAGAAAATGTCACTCTTTCGATTGTAAGAAATGGGCAGATACAAGAAATAGATTTAACTTTGGCAGCCAGACCTCCATCTACAGTTTTGGGCACCGAAATTATACAAGAAACATCAGAAGATAGGCCAACCCTTGGTATTACTGGTATTGATGTTACAACTGAAATAGCCTTACAAATGAACGTACCCTCTAATATTACTAATGGAGGGAAAGGATTCTTAGTAATTGACGTCTTTAGGAATGGTTCGGCAGAGAGTGCTGGGATTAAGGGAGGATATATTGCCTCAAATATTGGCGGAAACCAAGTAGAGCTTGGAGGAGACATCATAATTGGAATCGGTAATACCACCATAGGATCCGTAGAAGATATTAAAAAAGCACTTTCTACAAAACAGATAGGTGATAATGTGCAACTCAGTATTTATCGAGATAACAACACACTAAATATCCCAGTTGCATTAAAGAAGGGACCACAACAGGATTTGGTAAAAAATACCACACCTTCACCTCTACTCCCTCCCCCATCACAGACCCCAGGAGATCCCTCTCCTTTCCAACCATTCAATCCGTTCAATGATTTTGGAGATGGCATCTATGATCACTGTGTTAAAATAATGGGTAAAGATACTTGTGATAGCCTATTTGGAAGATAAGAAAGGGTCTTATTATAGTCTAGAACCCTATTTTTCTGCTTTTGCCTTTATTAAGTACAAATAGATATGGAGTAATTAGTTTATAGAAAAGAACATCGAAAGATAACAAAGGAATATGTCCAGATATTAATTTCAAAAATATTTTGATTTTGAATTTATTATTTGCGATTGTTACAAAATACAAAGATTGCTAAAGCTTGTTAAAGAATGTATGAACTGTATGTTTCTGCTACCACTCTAGGAAAAGTATTCTAATATCATATGGTGATGAATTTTTTTCATAAAGGTTATTCCGTTAACTACCTGGCTGAACATAAACTGCAAAAGTACTTTCACTAACAAAAAATAGGAAAGTTATGTAATAAACAGAAATAATCATTACTATTATTTTTAATGTCTGTAAATACATTCATCATGGTGTTACTCGCATAATATACAAGGATATTATAACATGCTATTTTTCATTTCACAACAATCCTCCATTTTTAAGCTCTAATCATCGGGGTTGAAATTACGTGTTCGCTAATAAATCAAATGGAATGAATGGCAGATTAGTTCAAAATATCATAATTGTATGAACATATTATTGGTTTGGATCAGGAGAACACTATCAACACTATCACACTCATATTTTGTTGATGAAATAATGTATTTTTTAATACTGTGAAAGGTCTAGAATTGACAGATTTAAATTCTTTTTTTACTTTTCAATCTCAATAGATAGATTGTTTGTTATTTCTCTATGCAATACCAGCAATTGAATATATGGGAATATAGTTTGATCATTTTGATCTGGTTTTTTCCGAGTTTTGAACCGTTGTTCTAAGTTTTCGATTTTGTTACCCAAAGTTTTAATTCAATCAATGACACGATCTTAAAAACTTTTGCTACTAATCATTGAATATAGTTTATATTCAATTTGTAATATTTGTTAAATATCTTTACCATAAAACATAATTATGACTAAAAATAATGGTGGTGGTCAGACTAATTATTTTTATGATGTCGTAGTTATCGGTGGTGGTTCTGCCGGTTTAAGAGCAGCAATCGAGGCTCACGACAATGGATCATCTGTTCTTCTAATTAGCAAGAGTAAACAAGGTGATCCTCATACGGCCCTTGCAAGAGGGGGAATTAATGCTGCACTTGGTATTATGGACCCTAAAGATAACTGGATGATACATGCATCTGATACCTTAATAGAAGGCGAACATATTGCGGATTATGAGAGAGTTGAAATTCTTTGTAAGAGCGCTCCTGATGCCATCCACGAATTAGTCAACTGGGGTGCTAGATTTCATAGGGAGGATGATGGTCGACTAACACAACGTTTCTTTGGAGCTCATACATACCGAAGAACGGTTTTTTATGAAGATTGGACGGGTGATGAGATAATCCGTATTCTGATGCATCAGGTTTATGAAAGAAAGATCGATATTATGGATAATATCTATATTACAAAGTTACTAGTAAAAAATAACATTGAAGAAGTAGATGGACAGTCAAATTCTTTGCCATCCAAAATAAAAGGAGCAATTGGCATCGACATCAAGAAAAAACAGTTTGTAAAGTTTAATTGCAAATCTTTAATACTTGCTTCTGGAGGATATACGAGAGTATATTCAGTTAGCAGTTCAAGAAATTATGAACACTATGGTGAAGGAATTGATCTGGCATTTGAAGCAGGAGTAGATTTAGTAGATATGGAAATGGTTCAATTTCATCCTACTGGTATGGTATGGCCCGAAAATGCATTAGGTACGCTTGCAACTGAGGCCATCCGAGGAGAAGGAGGCATTTTACTGAATTCAAAAAATGAACGGTTTATGAAAAAATATTATTCCGAAAGGATGGAACTTGGTCCTCGAGATGTAGTTGCACGAGCCATTTATAACGAAATAGCTGAAGGAAGAGGTACGGTCCATAAAGGAGTTTGGCTAGACGTCACTCATCTTCCTTTGGAAAAAATTTTAGACAGATTGCCTACAATGTATAAACAATTCAGGGAAATAGCTGGAGTCGATATTTCTAAAGAAAAAATGGAAGTGGGTCCTACTGCGCATTATTCTATGGGCGGATTATCAGTAGATGTAAATTGCAGAACAAAGGTTGAGGGTTTATTTGCAGCTGGCGAAGTAATAAGTCAGATTCATGGTGCCAATAGGCTAGGTGGTAACAGCCTACTCGATACTTTGGTTTTTGGAAAAATTGCTGGGAGGGAAGCATCGGTTTTTGCAAAGCAGTTGCAAACTACACAAGAAGACAATTCATTAGAGTCGAAAGTAGATATAGATACAGAGGTACAAAAGTTTGAAAAAGATCTTTTTATGGTCTTAGATGAGCCATTAGGTTTTCGCAAAGAAATACAAGATCTAATGGATCAAGATGCAGGAATAGTAAGAAGTGCAGCAAATCTTCAAAAAGGGTTAGAAAAAATTCTATCTTTAAAGGATAGGTTTCATTCTCAGATTCGGATACTACCGAAAAATGAATTAAATAATGAAAACAATATCAAGAATCTCATCATAACTTTGGAAGTCAGGTCATCTTTGGTTGTTTGCGAGGCGATAATAAGGAGTGCCTATTTGCGAAAAGAAAGCAGGGGTGCACACTTTCGTTCTGATTTCCCCACCATTAATAACGATGTGTGGCATGTTAATATCTATTGTATTAAAGGAGACGGAGAAATGACATTATATAAACAAGATGTTAAAGAAGTAAATGGAATTCTGAAGGGAGTGATAAAAGAACATTTAAAACCCATTCATAATAACGAATCAGAATGAGGAGTAACAAACATCGTAACAGTGTTCTAACAAATCAACATATCAAACCTTTTGCCGTTTTCTATCTCCTAATAGTAACGACTAACTAGTATAGTAAGTTTATTTAGATTGTTAGTATGTAGTTCTTGAATATCATATTAATTGTTCATTGACGAACAAGAAGAAGAAGAAATAGAAGAATTGGCAAGAAAGGGAAAATTGGATTTATCCTTAGGGATCGCGGTCAGCTCGGTTTCTCAAATAGCCCTATTTGTGCTACCAGTTATCATTATTGTCTCAACGCTAATGGGAATTTCATTCCCATTGGTATTTACATCATTTGAATTAATAGTTATTCTTGCTGGCATTATCTTGTTGATGTTTGCAACACAAAGTGGAAGAGGAAACTTGTTCCATGACACAATACTAGTCGGACTTCTCATAGCGGGGGCCATAGGATTTTATTTCATATAATGATATCAAGTTTGATAGAAATGTGATGGACAAAAGTCATAACTAGCAATGTAATCATTAAGACCAGAGGGGTAGAATAATTATAGTGTATTTCTTATTGTCAATGAAACTATTATATCAGATTCTTATAAGTTTCAAAAAATAATTTGATTAATAATTTAAGAAATAACAATATTTATATAATTATTTTTAAGAACAAAATTTGACTATATAATGACTGACAATGAAAAATTCAAAAGTATGATTGAAAATGCATATCTTCAACAGAAACAAATGATCGAATTAAATTATGCTCAATTCAAAAGTATGATTGAAAATGCATATCTTCAACAGAAACAAATGATCGAAACAAATGCATCGATAATGAAAAACTATTCCAGCATGTTTGGAAATAGCGGGATAGTAAGTAATATTGAAAAGGTGGAACTACATTTTTTAACCCTAAATGAGGAATCAAAAAAATCAATGATCAATCAGTTAGACCTCATTAAAGATAATTTTCTATCTAATGCAATTAGAATAAAGGAAGAATATAATAATATGCCTAATACGGATAAGTTTATCCCCAAATTTGATGGTTCAGCAGGATCAAAATAACAATCTAAATAAATAATGTTGGTCTAACAATTTATTTCTCTATTCACTTTATGACTTTTTAACGGGTTCTTACTGAAAAGAATGAAACTTTTTTGCATGTATTGCCTTCAACTTTTCAACCACTATATTATATTAAGTTTATCCAAATTCCAATTGTAACCATATTTGAATTAGGATTAGTGGATTTGGTAACTAATAATCAGTTTGATTGTATGACTACCTTATTCGGATCAATATTAAATAAAATATCATCACTCACTAGTCATTTGATCAGTATTGTCCAACACGATATTACTTAAGTTATATTATTTATTTTTTTGTTTTTATGAATATATATTAAGTATATATGTTTATTTTAAGATTGAAGAGTTAGCAGCAAAGTTCTGTACTAAATAGATCGTTTCTCCAAATTCTTTTTTTGCAAACGTAAATTTGATAACTAGAAAGTTTCAAAGAACAAACAAAGCAATTATGATCAGTTGAACAATATAGATTTAGTGTTTAGGTAGAGACAGTGATTCAAACGTATTGAGAGTAAAGTAAGCATAGAAAAACAATATATCCTCATATGTGGGGATTGAGCTCCTGTAGCAAGGCTCTGCCGCCATTGAGATACGATCCTTTTAATCACAATATTAATCCCTTTATAGATTTCTCGTGCTTTCAAGTTAGTCGAAGAATAATACAATATACTAAAACCTGTAAAAATTATAAAAAGCCAAAAATAAATAATAAACAATAATATTTAGTATTGTTATTAGGGACCCTATTTTGAAGAATTCTACAAAGGTGAACACTTTCATTCCTCTAGATTCAGCAGTTTGCATTATGATAATGTTACTTGCAGCTCCAAATACAGTAAGATTACCAGCAATAGTACTTGCCGAAGCTAACATTAGCCAAGCAGATACATCGTCTTTATCAAAACCATTCTCAACCATATAATGATTGTAGATGACGACGAAGGGTACATTGCTTAGTATTTGACTCATAGTTAAACTTACCACAGAAATAATTGCGTTATTATATAGCATGTTACCAGTTTCATAATAAGTATTATTCGGCTCAAGTGAAGGAAAATAATTCATTATCATGGGAACTAGTCCAGATGTCCACAATGCAGACGTGAAAATGAACATACCAACAAAAAAGATTAAGACAGAATAATTTACATCTCTCAATATAGAAATTCTTTCTTTACATGATATGTATAACACAGCAGCACCAACAAGTGATATTATGCCAATATCAACATGAACCCCAAATAAAAGATGTGTTATTTCTGATATTATCATTGCTCCAATAGTAGATAAGAAAACTAATACAGATATTTTAGCGAATCTATTGGTAAATGAAAATTGGGTAGGTTTTAACTTAAATGAAACCTCATTACGGTTATCTTGATTTTCATTATTGGTATGATTTTCATCAATTTTTATAGATAGATCTTCTAAAGGAGATTTTGTACCTATATCTTTCTTATAGTAAAGATGCAAAACTAGTCCACTCAAAAATAGATTTATGATTGTAGGAGGTCCCAATATTGAAAGAAATGTCATAAAAGGTAAAGATATACCACTCTGACTAGCAATAAGTAAGTTTTGAGGACTTCCAATAGGCGTCATCGTACTACCTATATTTATGCCAATGGCGATAGAAACCAATACTATTGATGGTTTAATTCTTAGCTGATTAGAAATGGATATAGCAAAGGGAATTATAAGAATGGCTGCGGTATCGTTTACCACGAAAGCTGCTAAAAACCCCGACATACACACAATTACTAGAATAATATGATCTGCCTTTTTGATTCTAAGTAAGACGGTTCCAACCATGTATTTAAGTACACCAGACCTTTCGAGAGCAGAAGTAATACTGAACATTCCAAAAAGAAATACTATAACTTGAAAATTAATTGATTTTAAGGCATATTCTATGGGAATTATTCCAAATCCTAAAACAAGAATAGATCCGATTGACATTATTATCCAGAATGGAAGATTATTTAGTCTTACCCTAGCAATAATTAGGAAGTAAACCAACAAAAAAATTCCAAACGTAATAATTTCATTCAAATCTGATATACTTCCAAGTTTATATCTGATTAATAAGAAATCACTTAATCATTTATTTGATACTTCTTTATTCTATCAATGCCATATTATGGTAGAGTCATTATTTCCCGGTTACATCTCTGTATCCAATATTTTGGAAATGAAAAGAATAAAAGATGTCCTCGTGATGATGTTAGTCCGTTTGGTCATGACGCAAGGTTGAATATCACCTCAGTAAAGTGATGACTTTTCAGGTTCAAAAAAACTTAAACCTTTATGAATTCGTGTACCTAAGTTTAACATTTGGATCAAAAATAGTTTTATTTTTGATTCTGACGATGTCCCCCCACGTAGATCCGATAGTTGTTGGTTACTATCGAATTAACCCTTGTTATATCCTAGTGATCTATAATTTGATATGAATATTATTTTCTTATACCTCGGTTGTGGACACCTACAGAGTTTATTTTTATTTTCACTCCATTTTCTTATAAGGTAGTTATTTTCAATATTATTTGTTATGTTTAAAATAATTGATTTGGATCCACATGTAAATATTAAAACACAGTTAGAGGAAGGAAACCCCAACCCGGTGATTCTATTAAACAAATTCATTGTAAGGCCGGAGGATATAGAAGTATTCCTAAAAATATTTGAGAACACTACCAAAATAATGAAACAACAACCAGGATTTATATCAGCACAGTTACATCAAGGTATTGCTGGAAGTCATACGTTCTTTAACTATGGAGTTTGGGAATCTGCTGCACATTTTAAGCGGGCCTTTAATAATCCGGAGTTCCAAAAAGCCATGTCGGGCCTGCCACAGGACACTATAATGTCGCCTCATCTGTTTAGGAAGGTGGCAATATCGAATATATGTGTAGATTAGGCGGCATATTTTTTTGTAAATTTTCTATATATTTACTTTGAAATTATAATAAAAAGTGCTTTGGGTAACGGATTTTATGTGCCCTGATAAACGGTTTCTATAATGCTTTGTATTTTGAATCCGCTGTTTTCAAATATTTTTTTTATCATATTATGTGAAAAGCTGTAAGGTCCAACATCTCTCAAGGGTTCTTTTTCACTAAAGCATTTCAAGAACAATAGTCCGCCTTCTTTTAGAATTCGGTTTACTTCCTGTGTATATTTTGACCTTTTTCTGGTGAAATTACGTGAAAGCATCCTCTATCAAAAATAAAGTCAAATTCGTTACTGCTTAAATGAGAATTTATAATATCATTAACTATAAACTTGATTTTGTGGTTCATTTTATTTTATAACGAACCATGCATTATGAATTGATGTGGGTGACAGATATGCAGCGACATCAAAGCCTCTTTCAAAAAGTTTTATTGCTTTGGGTCCCAGGTCCAGTCCCAAGATCAAGGAAGGATCTTTTTTTGATTTTCAATTTGTCTAATTCTAATTCTAAATCAGGATCAAGAGATTCATTATACCACTGTATGGATTCTACTTCTTGATTCTTATATAGAGTCTCCCAGTCAGGAAACGACCTTGTATTTTCTGTCAAGAACAATATCTATACAACGCAGAATAATATTAAGAAAACAATTACAGAATCGGCTGGCTATGAATCTATTAAGCATGAATCCTTTCTATTATTGAAGATTTAATACGGTCGATTCAATTTAGCTCTATTTAATCGGATTCCCAATATTATTTGGATCATTGTCTCTTAATTTTCCAGACATCGAATTGGAAATATTATTGCTTGATGTCATGCGGTGGTCCTCTTTCGGACTGTTGCATACATTATATAATATGATACTATCATTTAGAAACTTTTTCTATAGGTGATGGATAAGTTCCGTGTGATAGTGGGGTTCTAATACTGATAACAGTATTTCTCTAATAGCAAGACATCCAAGCCATTAAGTTTGTTTTTTTAGGGTTAGGATATCCAAAATATGAGGACCTCATCATGATGAATATACTTCTTTGACCTTTGTGAACCGACGTGCCCAATCAGGTGGTACTTGTTTGTTTAGAATGGCTGCAAGTCGATCTAGGTAAGCATGCCAACCAGGGATTAAGTTAAAGCTGTCGATTTGGTGAGGTGGCGGTGTCATAACAAGGAGTGTATCGGTGTTTGAGCCGTCGTCCTGCTTGAGTTCCCACCTGATACCAGATTCAGGTTCTCCATGAGGGAACATCTGATTAGGAGCGATATGCCACTCGTGCTCAAAAACCCGGTGAAAGTCCCGGACAAGAATGTCCCCCGTTACATGTGATCCTGATAGTGTATTGACAAGATCAATTGTACCACCGTTGTAACCTTCAAATACTCCTTTGTAATCGGGCAACCACCTGAATATCTTTCTGCATCTGTAATTGCCTTCCGGGACACCTTTTTCGGATGAGAAAGCCGTCGCTCGAACTTTATTGTACCGTACTTTTTTTCAATGGTTATTATCCCCTTAGATTCGGTATCCAGGGTTTTATCGTTTCGTTTCTCAATTGCGAATAAGTGTTGCGGTTCAACATCTTCATTTATTATTTCAATATCTTTCATATCTGTTTAATACTTGTATAGATAATTATCTTTAGTGGTAGTAAAACTCCCAATATCGGACAAACTTTATTACTAGGTATTGCAATAATTGAATTATGCCTGAGGATGAAGGGATATTAGTACTTGATAAAACTGATCTCACTATTCTTTCCACACTAGCTAGGAACTGTAGATCTTCTTATAACAGCATAGGTTCAGTGGTGGACTTAACATCGAAGAGTGTAAAGGCACGAGTTAAGAAGATGGTATATCATGGAGTCATCGAAAAATTCGTAGTTAGAGTTAATCCTATAGCATTTGGGTTTAAAGTGGCTATTGTACTTATAAAAAATAGTAATGGAATAAATAAAGATAATGTCATTAAGCGTGTCAAGCAGCTTGGTGACCTTGCATACCATGTACATCATATGGGAAGAACGTGTGTGGCAGCGCTAATCATCAAAAAACCATTGGATGATATGTTTGTCCAAACTCTAAATCATCGATTAAAACCTGCAACCGTTGTGAGCATCACTGTTTTAGAACGACGCGTTGAGCCAATTGATCTAAGTGAAACAGATTTAAGAATAATAAAATGTTTACTGTTCTCAGGTGCGAGGACAGAAATATCAGATATTGCCGTGGAAGTTGCTATTTCTGAAAAAACCACAACTAGACGTCTTAATAGGATGAAGGAGGCAAATATATTGGATTTCTCAATCCAATGCAGCCCGTCTGTGATGATAGGATATATTCAATTTGCTATTCCGATTATCACCACAAAATTTCAACGTCGGAGTGTACTTGAACGTATGTACTCGGAATTTCAGACGAACATATTGTACGGTCCTGGTGTAATTGATTCAGAGGATAGACTGACTTTCGTACTCTTTAGCGAAAATGTATTTACAGTTGATTCCATTTTAACTAAGGTAAGTTCCTTTGAAGGGGTTAAAAGTGCGGATGTATACATACTTACAAAATGGCATTATCACGATGACTGGATAATGAAAGAAATCAATAATAGGATACCACGACGACAACCGCCGCTTTTTTATGGATGTATTAAAACAAATAATACCATTGATTAATAACAGTCCTCATCCGTGGGGACTAAGTTCCTTGTGATAGTAGAGTTCTAAGCATTTACAACTGAGTAGGCAATAGACAATGATATACCAAGTTTTGCCAAGATAATTTATTCTCTAACTGCCAAAGCCCAAGGATGTTGTAAACAATATTCCTTGAACCAAGGAATATCCAATTTATTCCACGATATTCCAGAATTTTCTGAACAAAAAATTCCTCTATTATTTAAACAATAGAATTCATCCTTGATCTTGGGATTAGATTGAAGAATAGAAATTACTGTTCCCTTTGATTCAGGTAAACCGTTATTAGACAAAGTCCATTCTTGATTCTCCTCGTCAGAATCACGTCTATATACAAAAGTTTCTAGGTCTTGTATGGCATGTGACTTCCAAGCATTACTGGCTGCGGATACTATTATATTATAAGGATTATCTGAATTTACTGCAATACCATAAAGATAAGTATGGTTTCCTAATCCCTTATCCAATCTGCTCCATGCATTCCCATAATCTTTACATTCAAAATATCCATCCCCTGCTGCTGAATATAGTCTTTGTGGAGCCTTTTTATGAGTTCTTAACATATGAGTATCGTAAGGTCCACCTTCTACTTTATCAATCCATGACTTACCTCCATCAACACTCTTGATTAATGCTCCTGCCTCAATAGCAGCAAAAATATATTCATTGTTGTTTACATCAGGTTCTATCCAGCGGACATGATGAGTCCACGGTCTGGGAGGAAATGACCAAGTCGATGATGAAGGTAATTTATTAAATTCATCAATCTTTTCCCATATGTTTCCGCCATCAATTGATGAATAAATCATACTTGGTTCTATTCCCACAAACAACTTGCAAAACCCCTTTTCACCCTTTACCATAGAGCTTACAGCTAGAGACAGAATGTTACAACGAGAGGCATCTAACGAGGTTTTATCCCATGAATGACCATTGTCATCAGTTTTCCAAAGTCCATTGTCAAAAGTACCACATTATGCTCTTTCCGAGCTTTGAGGGTCAAAAGCAAGGCTGCTTGGATTCAATCCTTTAAAGTGTTCTTGAACTTTCCATCCATCTTTTGAAGAATCCACTATCAAAAGTGAGTCTTGTAGCGAAGCTAATATAGTAGTCAACTATTTTAATCATTATTGCTCCCAGACAACATTATTTAAGAATTAATTTGAAACTATATGAAGTACAAACCTACTCACATGGTGCATATATTCAATCATCAAACTATTTAGTTCTCATCCGTGGAGATTAGTGCTGATATCGTTATCATACCGAGGGCTCTACCACTTATCGGAAGAACAAATAGGAAACATGATACTATGCAGCCATAGAGATTTTCTTGATAAAACCTTTACTGAAGCAATACAATTTCTTAGAATAGAATGTAGTAATAGATAAAAACTTTTGTCATTAATTGTCATAGGAAGTATCGTTATCTTATTTAGGCTACTGTTTGGTTAGAAGGCATAGATTGTCCAATTAGTTGTTTTGCCTGGTCTATGTGATTCTTTGCACCACTATAGTCGCCATTATCTATTGCTTTCTTTGCTTCATCCAAATGAAAGTTTGCATCAGGACAATCGAAACAATAAGTTGCATATGACGGTTGACAGAAGTTGACTCCAATTATACTAAAGATCCCAAAAGCAATTAGCGCAAAAGCAAAAGACGTTTTAGATCTAAAATTCATAGAATATTCATTATCTATTCAATTATAAAAGATTTTAATAATTAGCAATAACGTTTTTGGCCTGTGTGAATATGGGACACAATTTTTAACAATTTCCATTACCTGAAGGAAAGTCTATATGAAATTTTAATATTGGTTGACACAACGCTTGGATATTTCTTTATAATTTTGATCCATGGCAACCTACATATTATAACATAGTAAAAGCGACCAAACCATTACGGTAATTGAGACTTTTTTATAATGTTTCAAAATGCCTATGTGTATCTCCACTCTACTGCTCCGCCTATACTCTTGTTTCCGCTGGAAATTACGATTAAGAGGTTCGAACAAAGAACCTTCTATAAATCATACCATCAAAGATATAAGCAAGATTAAAAATGGAAATAATATTGAAAGTATCAAGATAGAAATTTACTGTGTCATGCTAATGATTACGGGAATTCTATTTGTTTCGGTGTTCCATCCGGAGGATACAAAGTCCACCATATTGTCTGGCATGGATGAACCAATAGGGAATGCTTATGAGGACCCGTATGTTGCTGAAGAAGAAAATGTCACATCTCTCTCAAGAATAAATCAAACAATGAATGAGAATAATACGAGATTCCAAATTAAAGTGAAAGGATCGGACTGTCACTAAAGAAAGTAATTCTGGCACAATCAAATGCATAAACAGATCTAGAATTTACACTTTTCTTAACTCAATTCATTAGGTAATTTCATCTTCAAAAACAAGTCAAAATTAAAAATAATAATTGCAGATTATTTAGAAATTTCTGTCATCATATTTTCCATCTTATTGAATTTATCATCATTAAATTATTCCCTTTTTATCAATATGAAGTGAGGGATATTAGATATTGTTGCAGGATATGATGTTTTGTATTCCCAGCCTTGTAAAAGCAGTTCCTTTGCTTCCTGGACATCCGTCACAGCAGCAATATCTACGACTTTTTTTTGCAGGAAAGTAGGTCTTTTAGTTTCAGGTATATTGAATTTATGTTTGTGTTCGTTACCATTTTCATCAATTGGCTTCCAGATGGTTTTTTAAGCGACTCAGTCTTCCCCCATCTTTTGGAAAGCGATCAACTGTTCTGAAAAGCCTGCGCTTTTGCATATGGTACATTCTCGCATCTTTTTTTGATAAAGCAGGGTTGATGCATCCGCGTGATGTAATACGTTAGACATTTTTGGGTATAACTAGATCTAATCTTGCACTTATAAATTTATGATTGGGTAACTACCTACTGCAGTATTGTAATCTTAATCTATTATAAACAATGATTGTAAATCAAAGAAATAACAGATATTTAATTCTAAGATTTTAATATTACTTTGAGATGTCTCTCTTATGAGGAGTCTTGATTATGTTATATTATCTGTTGCTTAATTGAAATTTATAATATCGTAATGATAATATAAAATGACTTTAGCTGAATAATACAACACAACCTCTTACAAAATCTGAACTAGTAAAGAATTTTCCATTTTCGATACGGCGAGAAAATCAGAAGAGGGTGTTAAACGATATATCTGATGCCTTTAGTTCTGGCTACAGATATGTTTTATTAGAAGCTCCAACAGGATTTGGAAAAAGTGCGGTAGCCATTGCACTAGCTTTGAGCTCGGGTTCAAGCTATATATGCACATCTACCAAGGACCTGCAGACTCAGTATTCCAATGATTTTTCATATGTGAAGGCAGCTAAGGGAAAAAATAACTTTCCTTGCTTACTAAAGCAAGACTTTGTAGACAATGGTATCTATCAATGTGGAATATGTGCATCCTCTAATCCAAAAGAATGTTATCACACAACTGTTGAATATGGACATTGTATGTCTAACGAATCCTTTAAAGAGGATGGCTGCAAGTATAGGACTTTTGCCAAAGATTATAAGATAATTAATGAAAGAACAAAAAATGAAGAAATATACATTAATAATGAGACTAAACAGAAGTATCAAAAACAACATTCTGAATGGTTACCTATAAGCAAACTAAAGGTGCGAAGAGAGTGGAGACCTTGTGAATACTTTAATCAATTAAATATTGCATTGGCATCCAGTCATTCTATATTCAATTATTCTATCTTTCTTGCCTTCTTACCATATAATAAGCGCCTCTCTGAAAGGGAACTTTTGGTATTGGACGAAGGCCATCTTTTAGAAACAGAAATTGTAAAGTTTAGGGGACTGTCAATATCTAAAAAGAGATGGAAACGGTATGTTGGTAATTTTGATATAGTTGATTACGGTTATAACAGTATAGATAGATGGATTGATTTTTTAATCGATCTTGAAACCAAGATGTTATCTTCTATTGGCAAGGATTCTTTGGTGTCGTCACTGGACATGGAAAGAAATATCAAATATGATTACTATAATGCAAGGAAGATATCATCAGAAAACCTCGATCACAAAAAGAGAATAGTTTCTGCAACTGAATTGTTTGAAAGTGATGAAGAACCTGCAAAAAAATACGGTAATTTGGAAATTACGTCAAAAGATGTTAAGAAAACTCTTGGCGATGAGCTTGCTGTTGATGCTATCAAAGATACAGAAAGATTGACGCGAACAATAAACAGTATACTTGCAAATCCGAAAAATTGGATAGTTTCGGAGATTAAAAAAGACAATTACAAAATAGAGAAAGTGGAATTAAAACCACTAGATATTTCACCATACTGTAAAACTGTTTTTGAAAAGGGATCCAAAACGCTGATAATGAGTGCGACTATCCTAAATAACAAGGCATTTTGCAAAAGTATTGGTTTAGCTCCCGATGATGTGAAATTTATTCAAGTTGAATCTGATTTTCCAATTGAACATAGAGCGATTTACCCCTTAAATATTGCATATCTTAATTACAGTAACTTACAATCTATCGACATCATGTCTAAAATTTCTACGACTGTTGACAATTTAATGTCCATTCATAAAAATGATAAAGGAATAATCCATACAACATCGTATGAACAGCTTAACTTTATCAAAGAGAATCTATCTAAGGAAAATACAAGGAGGCTGTTAATTACTGATCCAGAAATACAAAGGGATGAAATAATATCCCAGCATACTTCCAGCCCAAAACCAACCGTACTTATTTCACCCTCACTTCATACAGGACTGGATTTAAAGGATGACCTGTCAAGATTTCAGATTATAACTAAAGTGCCATATCCAAATAAAAGTGATAGGTGGACTAATGCAAAAAGACAGGTGGATGAAGAATGGTATTATTGGCAGACAGCGTTGAGATTGATACAGGCATATGGAAGGTCAGTCAGATCTAAAGACGATTGGGCAAGGACCTATGTCTTGGACTCGGCTTTTAGCTATTTTGTAAGAAAGAATAGAAATACGCTGCCCGGATGGTTTATTCAAGCAATCAAAGGTCATTGTAGATAAGATATTTCGTTTATTATCTTATCAGTTAGGCAAATCTGACTTAAATTCATAGGACTATTTGGGTACTTAAATAGATTTTATTACATAGTAACAGTTCTCATCTATGAGGATTAAGTTCCTTGTGGTAATATGGGGGTGTTGAATTCTAAATTGAATCACATGATCGGATTTAAATAAGATTAGAGGTCATAGATGTTAACACTGTTATGGAGTAATTGTGTTACAAATCTACATACAAAATAGATTGGGTAACAAGGGATGGTTTCATATAAAACGAGAGATTTGCGTTTATTACTTTTATTCACAAGTATGAATATTTATCATGATTTTATCGTGCATTATAAGAATATTTGAAGTTATTCAAATTTTGATGATGAACATTGAATTCCCATATTCATCATATCTAGTAAAATAAAGGAAAGAAATGGATCAAACTTCTTAAATAGCTATTTTGAAGATTCAATGTCGTGATAGTACAAGTACATATTAAAACATCAA
The DNA here is from genome assembly GCA_963759575.1 of uncultured Nitrososphaeraceae archaeon. Lineage (GTDB taxonomy): Archaea > Thermoproteota > Nitrososphaeria > Nitrososphaerales > Nitrososphaeraceae > Nitrosocosmicus. The sequence goes on from CAVWZU010000002.1 coordinate 1,351,364, forward strand.
CACTGTTCCTTATTTATCTTTATATATTATTTTGACCCATTAGTTTGATGAATAAAGCAATTTATTTTACAGTAAGCTTCGTTACAACTTTAAGTATCATGACTGTAGGTATAAGTTGAAACATTAATACAGTTTTTGCACAAGGAGATAAAGTACAAGCATCCATAGTCCCTGGAGCATCTACTCTGACCGATACGGCTGTGAGCCCTAATCCAATTCAAGCAAAAGTGGGTCAAACTGTAGTGTGGACAAACGACGATTCCGCATTCCATACAGTAACATCTGGTTTAATTGGTGCAGCAGATGCTGGAAAAATGTACGATTCTGGCTTAACAGGTCCAACTGCTCTTACTGCTAAGGGAAAAACATTTGAAAATACATTCGACACTGCAGGCGAATTTGATTATCACTGCACATTGCATCCTGCAATGACAGGTAAGGTGATAGTAACATAATTGTTATTCTATTTTTCTTTATGATATGAATTGTGATCTTAATTTTAAAGTTATTTTAAAGTAATTTATAGATTATTTAATCTGAACATACATGTGCTTAATATTTTATCTTAATTCCTTAATCAGCCAAAAAAAGAGATTTCATTATTGACAAATTGATATTATTAGAGACAGCAATATATTCAGCAATATATTCAAAGTATTGCATTTTCACACTGCAATCGATTGGATTGCAACTGATTACGCCATTCTTACATCTGCGTGTTCAGAGCTAATCATACGCGGGCATCGGTGTCGACTATTGCATATTGATAACAGAGAAGTGAAGTAACAACAGAGAAGGAAGGGGATTAAGATACATACTAAGATAAGCTGACTTAATCAAAGTTAACGGTCTACTATCATTCAGGTGTTTCGTGATACTATTCATTCAGATGGTAGACCGTTACTATTTATAAATTATTGATAGGGTATATATTTTGTAATATAGAAAGGTTTTGTCGATCTCGCCCTTCTATTAATACATGGAATATCAATATGATTTAACTCGTAAGATTAACAGGCCAAGGGAATTGTTCTTTGTGGTAGTAGGGTTCTACTATAATCAAATGATAAAGACAGTACGGACATCTTAAGGAATGCATGAAAAAAATCTAAATAACTATCTCAATTGTCGTTGTATCAAATTATTATATTTTTATTGATTTCTCATGATGATTTATCAGTTTTTGTCTGACATCTTTTGACAACACAGCAAAGTCCTTTTTATGATATAAACAAATACCTTTTACATCAAATTCAAAATGAGTTGGTAAGGACAGCTCATATTCAGTTAATTGTTGTATTTTCTTTTTGAAAAAGAATGCTCCACTATCTCCTAAGATAGATGCCCCCCTCTTCCCTAGTCTTTTAGCAGCCTTAACAAATTCTTGTATATCTTTATACTCGTCTTTAGCATCATAATGAGAATAATACTTTCTTAAGGAATCAACAATAATCAAACTTTTCTTATCACCTTTTTCAACTTTGTCTAAATCCTTCATTCTATTATGATGATGGCGATGAGTAAGTGTATGTCTGACAGAATCTTCTGTTTCATAAAAAGGTGCAATCAGAACTATTTCATCTTTCTTATCAAGTATTCCATGAATATAATAAGAGTAAAATTCTCTACATGTGTTTAAGTCACGGTATATGACTAGACAGTGAATTCCAGTAGCCTTAGATTCTAAGAGGCTTCTTGCTGCATCCTTAGTCTTCATGGATATGATATTATCTTTACCAGAAATTAATCAACACCACATAAGTAATTTATGCATTATAGCTTAATACCTTGTAATAATCGATATATTATTTACTCTAATAAAAGAGAAGCAAAAAAAATGACACCAATGGCAGACAACAGAAGATAATAACCACTTAAAAATATGGTGGTTTGTAAAATCTAATTTACATATTTTCCTAAAAAAATCCTTTAACCTTAATTTTTTTTCCTTGTAATATGTAAAAAAAATGATGTGTAAGCTGAACGAGGACATCATGAGGTTACTATTAATAACCCAAAACATAACTTAGAAGAACAGCACAATAAATCCCTTAAAGATGGAATTAATCTGATAGAAAGGAGGAAATGGGGGCTCGACAAAGAGTATTTAATCAATCCCCCGAATATAAAAAGAGAGAAATAGTATTTGCCCAGATACAGAAAATTAATACTCGTTTGTATGATTCAGAGCAAAGTAAATGAAATATTAGAAATTCTAAAATCAGGAAATAAATTATTGAATAATTCAATTATTTTGTCTCTAAAATTAAGCGAAGAAATAGATGCATCTAATAAGATAATATCTTTATCGTTATTCTTGACTTTTCTGTAAGTCTAAATCCAGATATTCTTCCTTATTTTGATTCTATTTGAACTTGGTACGTTATACAACGAGTTATTGTTTTGAACCTATAGAAACACAGACATGGTCAAAACCTGAATCTCTTATTATTGGTAATAGTCTTCATTCGGAAGGGATATGATTCAAGATTGAATAATTCAACTTTATTGTTTCAATACTCATTCTATAGAGTATTGGTCTTTTTTTGTTTTATTCTAGTAATATACTATACTTATATACAATGTTTAATATGATAGAATATGTCCATGCCTCCAACATTGATGGTGGTGGACGATGATGAGGAACTCGCACGTCTTTTTAGGGAGTTGTTGAAAGGATCTGGTTTTAATTCTGTGTCTTTTGCCGATCCGCTATTAGCACTACAACACTTTACGATGAATCCTCAAGAGTATTGGTTAATAATTGCAGACCTAAAAATGCCTAATCTGAACGGAATAGATCTTGCTAAAAGAATGAGAAATGTCAGTTCGTCTGTAAAAATTCTCCTTATTACCGGATTTTTTGATGACGAATATCTCAATAGCGATGATTTTAAAAAAGCATGTATATCAGAGGTTTTACACAAGCCAGTAAAACTAAAAGAATTACTAAGATGTGTACATGAACTTTGTTATTCCAATGTAACGACCCAGTGATACAAATAATTCCCAATAAAATGGAAAAACTGACATATCTAACATTATAGTAGCAGTTCACATCCGCGGGGGTTTGAGTTTTACAGGTAAAATGGTTCATCAACATCGCGTGAGACACTGTCAATATAATGTTTCTATTTATTGAATCATCCTGCTCTAAATAAAGAATCTATAAAGATGTATCTTCAACTACTTCAGAAGTCTGGACATACATTAAGGATGTAGACTGGATATTAATTCATTCTGTGGATCGAATGCCCTTGGATTTCCGAATACACTGTGATGTTTTGTCAGAGGTGTTCATCACTTTGGAAAATAATCAATAAATAACAATGGCTTACTCATTTTGGTTGCAAAGTGTCCTAATTGGCAGTCGGATATATCTAAACGGATAATCATATGAATATCAGTATTTATATTATGATTTAAGCAGTAATCCGATAAATTTCACTCAACAATTGACTCGAGCTTTATAATTATAGAATTTTGATCAAGGCATAAATTTACTAGTGTAAAATAATATTAATGAATAAACATTCATTCGTCTTTATAGCTGTAATAACCACAGCCTTATTAGCAAGTGGCAGCGTCGTAACAAATGCTTTTTCTAGTGCATCTGCTAGCATTTCATATTGTCCCCCAATATGCTTAGATGAAGTACAACAACATGTAAATGATGCAAGGGATGCACTAAACGATGGAAAACTTATTGAGGCAGCATCTGAATTAGATATAGTTAGTAGCTTATTAGACCAACTAGACGATATGACTAGTAAATCAGACTAATATGGTGATTTCAAGCACAAATCCTAAGATACTAATCGAACAGGAATACAAAGGTCTTATGATCTAGGAGATGCTAATTCGCATCTCCAAAAGATAGTATTCTATTAATACAATGTTATTATAATTTAGTATTGGTTTGAACTTGCAATTCTAAAAATGGTGGACAAAGCAGGTTAGCTGTAACGGACATGGAGAGAAAAACATCCTTTAGAGGATATTGTAAAGGATATAGTTCAAAAAGTTGTTGCTCAATGTTGATTCCTAACAAAACAATTTTCGAGATTTTGGTCATTGAACTTACGGACTATATTATTCACATTGCAAAAAAAAGTTATTGTTACTATATCTTGATAAATAAATAATGCAGGCGTTTGTAGGATTTGGTTGCGATTAATTTATCTATGTTCTTCTAAGTTTAATTTGCCCATTTTTCTTTTTGCTGACTCCTTGAAAACTTGCAGTGCGATTGAGAGAGATGAAGATTCCATTGCCATGTTTGCTATGCCCATCGATGGTTTAGGGATTGCAATTCCCATACTGCTGACTATTACTGTGCCAGATATCAAACCAATCGTTATTAATCTCTTATTCATACCGATAGATGGCGTATTAAGATATAAACTAGTGCTAAAAAAAGTAAATAGTGCTAACTTTATTAATCGAAGCATCAACTTGAATCATACCGAACATTATTCTCGACTTGCAGTCTCAAATAACGTCTGTTGGTGTATATATTGAACAATAATTGTAGTTCCTGCGTTGGAGGTCGGGGCGACAAGTAACAAGAATATTCCAAAATTCAAGTCATATCAAAAATAACTCCAGGCCTTTTTTTACTCCTCTAACCAACGTGAATGTACAGTAACAATAATAGCATAAAAATTTCCAAAACCGTATTAAGAGAAGATTTCATATCTTTTGTAGTCTGGCAAATAACTAAAAAACCATGATGTCAACGCTTGTGCATCACTTCCTCAAATGGGTCATGCATGACGTTGTTTATTTTTGCAGGAAAATTTGAGAATATGGAGATTATAAAATGACTCTCCAAAAATCGTACTTCATTTGTACTGATGTGTTTTCTGACATTCCATTGCATTATTGCTAGTGTAATGACTTTTATAATTTGTAATATACAATTCTCTATGAATTCCAACATAGGCGGGATTGATACTATCCCAAAAGGATGTAGATGGGATAAACTACTAGGCTTTGGAGAGGTCCGATGTATCAAACGGTTTGAATCCAGATGGACATTGTCAACTAAGAAAGGTTTCGTACCTCGATATTGAGTGGATGTTAGACTCTTGGCTGTAAGAAAATGGATTAAGTCATATTTAGTAACAAAGGGTGTTCAGATGCTGATTAATAGACTCCTGAACCAGAAGAGAAGACGCTAAAACACATCAGTGAAATAAAAAATGATTTTCCAATCCGTGTGATAAGACGTTTTTATTGTAGTTGTAGTCCTCTTTTGATATCGATCTTAGTTGTCAGTTCAAGCCTGACCCAGTTTGAATCAATATCTTGTAATACAGACAAGGAATTATTTTATCTCCTTTTTGTAATAGAATTAAAAAAAAGGGTCAATCTACAAACTCCAAAGGCGATAATGGTCTAAAGTTAATCTTGATATTTTTCAAAAGTTCCTGAAGATTTTACATAAATTCATAGAATTCAGTAATCAATAGTCGATTAATCTCATCTAATGAGCAATAGTGGCTCTGAGTTTGTAGTCTGGAACGAAAATATCATTTCAAATACTACAAGGCCGCTGAAACCCATAGTACACCACCACTCAGAATAGTATAAGATATGGCTAGCGCATTCATTTACAAAATAATTTAATATTCCCATGCTATTTCTTCTATTTAATCAATAAGGAATATTATCTTGTATTTTCTTGTAGTAATTAAATGAACGATAACAAAGATGATACTACAATTAACAGAGTAAACACACAAATCCTGAAAACCTTGTATGAGTCTCTTCAGAAAAATCCTTCTGAAATGACAACAGCAACGTTTTATGTGAAATCGGAATGGAATGGTGGTTTTGGTGTTACATCCGTTTCCAAAAATTTCAGTCTTGGTGGTAAAACCATGGAAAGGAATACTGAATATAAAATGGATTACGATTTTCCAATTCAATTTTCGGGTGAAGGAAGAGGTCCTACTGTTTGTGAGGTCTGCATGGGTAGCTTAGCAGCATGTATAACACAAACTATTGTAGTTCATGCTACATCAAGGGGTATCCAAATCGATAGCATTAACATTGATGTAGAAGGTGATGTTAATTTGCGCGGTTTTACAGGATTAGATTCAAATGTTAGACCCGGGGCTCAACAATTTAGAGTAAATCTAAAAATCAATAGCAATACTGCATCAGAGGAGCAAATAAATGAACTATATGAAATTGGAAAAAAGTTTTCCCCTGCATTTGACACCTTAACTAATGGAACTTCAGTTGTTATAGCTGGTTCTTAATAAATTGATATCCGCATTATAGAATAACCAATCTAAAACATATTGAAGTTATTACTCTTAGTAGATTCAAAACTACTTTTGTAAATAAACATACTTTATGCCAAAATTAGAAAACGATACAAGGTGGGATCGATAGTGATCTATTATTGGTAACCGTCCACATCTGTGGAGATTAAGTTCCATGTGGTATAGGAGTTATATGGTATAATACTACGTATTATCACATTATATACATCAAAATAAAAAATTTGAAAAATTTAGGCAGCGATGGGTTTTTCTTCTACCTTTTTCAATTCTGAGCGTTGTTGGATTATTTTCTTTTCTTTTTCTATCGTTTTCTCCTGTTCTTCTTCTAGTGGTATTTCATAATCACAGCACATAATATGATTTAGAAAACATCGTTTATATAAATATAAGAATAAATTTGCAAGGGCTTTATATACCATCCTTTAGGCTCCAATAAATCTTGAGTTAGACGCAAGTATTTTGCTTGTCAATTATTGCAAGTCTAGTTTATTTCGGAAATATCTACATACTTACCGGAGAAGAGTCAATCGGTTATATAAGAACGATTCTATAGTTGGGATTACAACAATCACACGGCCGTCGTCTTATCATTAGAAACGGGAGACCGACTTTTGCGAACTGCATAATAAATCGCTCCAAATCCCATGCTAGTCACTATCACCTGGGCTATTTGACCAAAGTAGGGAATAGGAACTATGTACAAAAGATTGAGTATAGCAAATCCGATCAAAAAAGAAGAGATATTGTTGATATCTCTAGACGACTTTCGTCCCAATAACTCGAGGATTTTTTTTCCGAGAGCAAATGATACCATCAAAGATGAGAGGATTAATCCGATAAGAAGAACCAACAAGCCAAAAGCCGAAACCGGCATCCCTACCACAGTTATTGCCAAAAGTATTATTACAACCACGAACAAGATAATTAATAGAAATCCAATCACAGTGTTTTTTATTATGGATTTTTTCATAACCAATCGAACCGATTCAAACTGATTCGGTAGTAACTTGACAAGTATGACACCTAAAATACCAAATCCTATAACAAACAAGATACCAAAAAGACTTAACCATCCCTCTATATCCGGCATCATTGTGTCTTGGCTTCTTATCTCTAGGTGTCCTACAGTACCGTTGTTTTGGAAATTGTCAGTCATAGATACCAGTTGTCCTGATATATTGCCCTCGTTATTGATAGTTCCACCTGCAACATATGCGTCCTTAATTACGATAGAAGTTGGATCGAAATGTACGTTGTTAGCTGCTAATATCGCATTTGTTGATTTTCCCCCCAAATTGACTATATTTCCAGCAGATACAATTTTTCCTGAAACATCTGTATTTACCGTTACTTGTCTTCCAGCCGTAATAAGGTCGCCTTCTATAGGTGCATTGACATGAATAATATTCGCAAATATTATCGCTCCTCTGACAGGGGCGTCAATATATACTGTTTCTCCAAAGATCATAACTTCATCTTGTATAGGTTCTTGTATTGAGATCTGATTTCCCGAAATAACTTGCAAAGCAAAGGAGCTATTTGGCATAACCAATGGCACTAAAACTAGAGCTGTTATACAGAACATAAAGAAATATTTCATTCTAGCAGAAATATTATTTTGTAACATTTTATGAGATGACCAGTTCCTAGTCGAATTCAAATTCATGCGGTTAACACATTTCATCTATAACCACTCTACTTACAGTTTATTAATACTTTAATCTAAGCAAATGTGACTTCATTCATTTAATTGATATTTGAGAATATTTATGATGCATTAACAAACAAACTGCAAGTCAAATAAGAGAATAAAGTTGAGGAACAGCAATATGGACAGGAATAAAACTTACAGTCAGAATAATCATATAATTGAAAGAAAGGTTTCTGTTACAAGATCTACTGCCTCTGGGTATTGTTGCAGGACTCCATAAACTACACCTTGTATCTCTATGAACCAATCACCGGCAGATATTTATTTAATGAATTTATAAGACCATGTATTTTTACTATCGAACTATTGTGAATGGGATCGGTTCTACTGCAACGGATCCTGATCAAGAATATTTGAAGTATAACAACTCTATTATGAGCATGAAACACCAAATATGGAGAACGATTATACTTTGCTGGCTATAGACAATTTAATGTCTTTACAAGTATTAATTAGAATTTTAGACTCCTTGGGGCTTTGAATCCATCAGGCATATGGGAAGGACTGTTATTTAATTTGCTAGCTATTGTTTGCAAATATATCATATATGGTAAGTTACAGCAAGAAGAAGTCAAATGTAGTTTTCTCAGTCCCATCACAACAATGATTTTCATAAGAATACATCAAGATTTTTGAAAAAAAGAATTTATCTATTTCATTAATTTTTAAATAGGGATGTCTATAATAATATAATGATTAAAACCACTAGTGGAAAAGGCGTAAGCTATGCTAAATAAAAGAATAACAGTACTTTAAATGATAACATTAAATAGAAAATAAAATATGCTAACTATAGAAGTGAATCGAGCATTCGCTAACAAAAATGCTAATTCAGTCTATCTTAGAGTGGCTGTTACTGAGCCAATATTACTATCTTGTGTAGATGGAGCACCATTGTATGAAATTCGTTTATGTGTACAGAAGACAATTCCAACTTCTGAACGAGTTATAAGAAATTATCTTTTCCATTTGATAAACAGTTTTTTAGTGTCGTATAAGGGAATAATGAAATTGTATTTTATCACACCAAGAGGCTTAGATTTATTAGAAATAATTTATTTCCAACGAGAAAGAAAAATTGCAGGTTATACCGATCTGACAATCAAAATAGATTAACTAATAGCATTACAATCAATCAATTAGTTCGATTTCATTTATAAAATATTTCTCAATATATCAAAGGATCCTTATCGTTCGGACATGGATGAATGTATCAATATCCTGAAGAGTTTACAAAGGTGGTACAAACATTCCTAGATATTATTTAGAAAACGCTTGTTTAGATCCCCCGTGTAATTGTGTAAAGAGAAAGCTAATTTGATTCATTGAACAGGGAGGTAATAACTTTCCTTCATAGTTTGGTAGATACATCTACAAACTGCAAACGTGAAGTCATCCCTCAATTTCATAAATTTCATTCACATTAGTAGTTGTGAGTCCTGGTTGGGGCCCGCCCCCAATTGCAAATATCTTGTCATCAAAAGTTACAACCCCAATACCGTGACGAGCTGTAGGCATTGGTGTTTCAATAGTCCATAGATCTTTTTGTGTATCATATTTTTCAATTTCATCAAATGTACCTTGAATTTGCTCACCCCCTAAAACATAAATAAATCCATCTAGGATCGTAGCTACAGTTCCGCTTCTTTTTGAAGGCATAGGTTCCAAATCTGTTATCCAGTTATTGGATTTAGTATCGTACTTTTCTATGATGTCTACATTGATCATTTCGCCTGTGATTCTACCCCCCATTACATATATGTCATCATCAATTACAGCAGAAGAAGCATGATGTCGAGCTGTCGGCATAGGTTCTAAACCCATAGACCACTTATCATTTACAGGATCATATTTTTCAACATTGGTAATGGCATGATCTAACAAGTCCCCTCCAATTACATACAGCGTACCATTTACAAAGTTGGAATTGGGTGATCCTCTAGGTGTTGGCATTGAACTTTTCTCTGTCCAGTTATTACTTACAGGGTCGAAGACAAATAATCTATTACTTGGAGACCAATCACCGTTATATCCTCCTATTACAAAGATTTTTCCATCTTGACTAGTAGCTGAAGCATGGTGAAGCGGAACAGGCAAAGATGCAATTTTTTTATTCCAAGAATTTGAAGTTGCATTATACATCTCAACGATATTTGTAATTTCTCCGTCTGATGTAAATCCTCCAATTACAAAAATTTGGTCTCCGATATTAGCAGATGTTACTTCTGTTCTAGGCGTTGGCATGGATATACCATTAATCCACTTACCTTTTACTTCTTGAGAATCCACAGATATGAATGCATTTATCTCAAACATCGTTACCATTAAATATAAATACAAAACCACAATTAGAGCAAAATTGAGGTAACTTTTCACAAATGGATCTTGCTCTTGTGTATTATAAAAATAGAGTTAATCCTCGAAAACGATAATTAAGAGTCATACTGGAGAAAAAGGAAAAGGAAAAGGAAAATCACGTCATTGATTTGATTTTACGCACCAAGGTATTTCCTAAATTATCCCTCAATTGGTCATTCTTCCGTAATATCCATAATTCGTCGGTTAAAACTTGATATCAATACCAGGAAATTCCAACTAGGTGGAGAATTTCAACAAAACTATTCTAAATTTAGGGTTGACGTTATCAAACGGAAGATTAGAATTACTAAATAATTATATAATGTGGGGTTAATCCATGTTTAATAAATCGAAGTATTGTTTACTTTCTTGAAGTGATTAGGAACTTAAAATTACAGTCAAATTAATTTCGGGCCTGTGGGGATTAAGTTCCCTGTGGTAACGGGTTTAATATATTAATGATAATATATTTTTAAAACAATTATTTTCATAAGCGAACCCAGTGTGCATTGCAATAAAGATATTTTGAGTGCAATTTTGTTTTGTGTTAAGATAAAAAATAACTGAATTTTCAAGTTGAACAAGGAGGTTTGGGTGGATACTCAAAAAGGTGCAACAAATACAATGAAAAGTTAAGGTTTTAAAGATTTTATATATAATTAAAATAAATGAGACGGTATAGTCTATCTTTCCATCTCTGAAATTTTATTCATAAGTAGATTATAATGAAGTTCGGTTAATTTGCCTTTTGAAAAAGCATCTTTAATCTCTCTTACAAGTTTTAACTTTATTGAAAGATCTATTTCTTTATCATCATCCATAGAATCGATTTTTTTCATAAATATCTCCTGATATAGTATGGATATTTCATCTTTCAAATTCGAATAGTGAAATTGGCTTATCTTACCTTTTGAAAATGAATCAGAGATTTCATTTTTCAATTTATTGAGTAATTCAAAATCATTGTCATCTCGTATACCTTCATCATACAGAGACTTTATTTTATTGTGGTGAAGATTCAATTTTTTTATATCTCCTCTTGTTTTAGTCCATCCTATAATACTTGGAATAGATGCGCCAATGATGGTAGAAATAATTAAACCATACAGAGGAATCCAGTATTCAGTAGGAAGTGGAGCAGGCAATTCTCTAAAACTCGCAGTAAATGTACCATATTGAGTTATGCAAAAGGATGTCTTTGAAGTATCATTGTAAATTTGCAAAGTTTTTTGTAATGGTTCTATGAATGGATCAAAAAGATTATGGGATTCTTCTATACAAGGTTTCAGCGGCCTTGTAGTATTTGAATCAATATTCTCGTTCCAGCCTACAAACTCATAGCCACTATTTGCCTTTGCTATACAGGTTATTCCGGGTTCTTCGTACAAGTACTGATTTATTGGAGATTCAGTTTTCTCATCGCCACATACGATCCTGCCGGAGTTTAACGGAAATATATTAAATATAATTCCAACAGCAACTTTGTTTTTGGGACCATGAACTGCGAACAGGCTATTAGAATTCTCGGAAGTCAAATAAACGATGTCACTATTCTCATTGACTTCAATATTTGAAAGTGGTTCAGATACGTTGATATTAGAAAGTCTTTTTGTTTTTTCGTTCAGCGAATAAAGGCCGTGTTCAGCTAGTATATATACTACGTTGGAATTCTCATTGACTTCTAATTCCAAGAGCGGTCCTAACAAGGGAATTATCTTGTCAATTTTAGTATTTGTAGTTCCATTTATAACTGAAACATCGTAATCAGAAATTACATATACTATATTGGAATTCTCATTGACTTCTAAAGTACGGGGTTTGTTATTTAATTCAACACCCATCATGCTAGTATCATTATACTGTTTGTAAAAATTCTTCTCTGTGATTACATAAACAGAATGATCGTTTTCATTGACTTCAATATCAAGCGGTTCTTTTTTATCTGGGATGGATAATTTTTCTAAAAGTTTCAAATCATTATTAAAAATGAGCAGTTCGGGAGGATATTCATTAAGTACATAGACTTTTTCTGCTTCCTCATCTACTGCTATTTTGGAATAGTTTCCCTCTACATCGTATTTCTTAACTGAGTCAATATTGAGTGGATTGGAGCCATTATCATCAATCAAGCTTATACCACCCTTTCCTGCTAGATACAACTTACTTTCTTTTTCATTGACTTCAATATCACTCGGTTCTTGATTCAAAGGGATATTTTGCAGTAACTCATCGGTCCTTCCGTCAATTATAGAGATAGTTTCTGATGGAGATTTACCTGAAATATAGACGTGATGTATTTTGTCATTTTCTTCCACATCGTGAGGTATTGTATTAATAAAAATTTCTTTCAAGGTTCTTAAATTGCTGTCTAAAACTGATATCGAATTTGAACGTTCGTTAGCCACATATACTTTGTTTAAAAATTTATCGACTTTGACCTCATTTGGCTCTATTCCTATTTCTATCTGGGGATTGGTTAAATGATATTTTTCATTTATACTCTCCAAAGTCTGTCCAATTGCATTATTATTGAAAAACAGGTTGGACAGAATAATTAATAAAAACAGAAAGATAACGAACAATTAACTACACCCCCATCATGTCCCAAATCAGATTACTATGTGACAGAATATTTCATAAACCATTCAAATTCCCTTCTAGTAAATAGTATTTATAGGTTTATGTTAAGATCACTCAAAAGTCCTCTCCTAGTACGATAGAATAAATGATGAGTCTAATGACTGACCGAAGTAACACCACTACAACTTAAAAGAACCTAATTCGTTGTAGTAACGGGGTTCTACAATTATGTTCTAATTTTCCATACCTAATAATGGAGTATTTACAAGTATTAGTACGTACACCAACATGTTTAATAAGAAAATCCCAGTTTAAAAGTATTAAAGGTATCAATATCTTACGGCGCCGCCAACTTTCAGATATATGGTTTCCAAGTCTCATGCTTTTGTGCCTACAGCCTTTGGAACAGGTAGTTGCGAATCTATTGTTTTTGACGATAAATACTTATCACATGAATGTAGTCTTTAATACTATTTCTCTAGGATATCTGTTAGAATTATCGCAACTAAAGTTAATAAATTATATACTTGATTCTTTGTAAAATAATAAAATAATCACAGAATTAGTTCTCCAAGAACGTATCATCTTTTTCATTAATTATGATACTAAATATAGAGTTTAAGATGAGCAGGTATGTCTGTATACTAAATGGAATATTTAATACCTTTATTTTGGTAACGTATAGTAGTAGTCACAAAATGATTTTGTCCTCGACATTCAGACACCATTTTTAGTAATCCTTTTATTCATTCATTTTCTGAGACACTGAATCCCAATAAAAATGAGCAAGAAAGGCGGAGGAACAAGAAAGAGATCTTTCGGCGAGGGTGTCTCTGATCTAAAGAAACAAGATAAGTCGGAAGAGTCTGCACGAGAACTGTGAACAAATATGCATCACATACATTCACGACAAAATCAAGAAAGAGATGTTCAAGTAAAATAATCTTGCCAATTTGCTATTGTTTCAATTCTGTCTACTCTAAAGTGTATCATTATCAGAAATGACAAAACAAGTGAACTGTAACTAATATTTTAATGACCAATTTCAATTCAACGGTGTTAATAACTTGATTATTGTTTTGAGATGATTAAATATTATCATAAAAAAATTATTCCATACTCATAAACCAATTTGTTCACTTTGACTTGCTCTTCACGGTTTGATAGAGTTTTTTAAATTGTGGATAATTGTCTGAATCTCTTTCAATTACTAAAGCGGATTTCAGAAATGTGTCATCATAATAGCTGATTATAATAGGTTTAATGAATTCAACCAATTTCTTGTCACTCATGATTTTTTCATTGATCATAAACGAAAGCCATTCTAGGCTATTGAACATGCGAGAAAACCATGGACTTCTTAGTTCATCAAATTGAGATCCTGCAGGTATTTTTGCTAGTTCCCTATCCACATCCCGTAGCTCTTTCATGACATCACCTAATGACGTGATTTGATCAATTCTCTTCGAGCGCTGGAATGTGACAATAGTATAAAATAATGCTATTGCATATATCGCGGCGACAATAATTTGAATATAATCTGAAATAAGTTCCACGAATGGACTTATAGGTATAGTATGATTTTAGAGTTGACTTTATCCATATAACCGAATATCCGTTCTGGACCAATTGTCGCAGATAATGGCCTCTGGACAGCTCCATTCTACCACCACCTCCACAACCGGACCCGGACCCGGAAATTTAAATTCTACTATTGCTACAATGAAAACAACCAATAATAAATAATATTCATTAGTAACAGTCCTCATCCGGGGGATACGGTTCAAGATTGAATACGATCTATGACCTACTTTATGGAATCATTTGGAAAATAACAACTTTTCAGCCAGATACTAAGAAGATCCGATCATTTACCATTATATAGATCGCACCGTTGCTGAGTATTGGACTTTGGTTCTCCTTCATCTAGACCCATTATGAAAGATTATACCAAATTAAATCAAAAACTATTGTTAAACTGACTTATTCGAATAATCATTTAATGATGGTATACTATTGATCCCTTTGTTATTTTTATAATACCATATTCTATCAATTCACATGAGTAATTTGGACAACTTTGCAAACCAAAAAGATTCCGGTGGTCTTCTCAAATTTTTTTCATCCGTGTCCCAAAGGAGAATCATGACGCCTTAATAAATATTGGCAAACAAACTGATATTTTTTTCAAAAAACACGGCGTGTCAAAATATGGGTATAGATTGAATGTAGGACAGGATATCATGGACTTTGTAAATTTGTCAAAAACCATTTCTGCTACAGACGACGAGGATGTATGGTTGGAAATGCAATTCTACAGAGATGCCAAACATGTCCAGGAGGTTATGAAGGCTTTGGAAGGCGATAAAATGGCAGTTGAATTGTATAAAGAATCTATAGAACTTATTACACCTGGACCAATAGTGTTTGGAGATTTTATAAAGTCGGAAGGGATATCCTGAATATCCTAATAATGACTTTATCTAATTAATAATCATATTTTTTGCAATAAATGGTCCAAACCAGGTATTTCAAAGATAATAGTATAAAACAAGATAGAAAGTGGATCAAGTTTTGAAGAATGGATACATTCGAACGGTGCCCGTCTGGATGTCTTCATGTGACAGTGGAATAAATGCAAAAATATAAAAAAATAACCTACTGACTTTTCCATTCATATATTTATGCAATTACTTTTAGTATTTCTTTACCTCATAGTGGAGCAAAACTGTTCCAGAGTCAAATGTTATTGATTCAATAAAGGATAGTTTATGGATCTCTTAGGTCCTTAAATATGGTCTTTCCATTCTCAATTGATACAGGATTAATAAACAAATAAAATTCGTCGATTAAGTTTTCTTAATCAAGGAAGAATCGAAGGAGGCACCATCATAAACTATGATATCACCACCACCTTCTTGACTCTTTAACTTTGTAATTTCCTTCTTGTATTATACCCATGAAAACATGTGGGTAAAAATCCAAATCAGCCTCATATTATCATGAATGTTTATCTAAATCTATTTTCAGAACTTAATAAAACGAAATCTTTATAAGATCTACTTTGCATGATTAACCCATAAGTGCGAAAATTCGACAGAGATGCTAGAGAGTTTACGCAAGTGCTCTATGGACAATCAGAAACGCTTGAAATGTCATGTAAAGTAGTTTCAAGAGCCCAAGAAAGAGTTGATATATGCGGAGATTCTACTCTTCCGAGTGTTTCTATAGATGTCTCATCCTGGAATGAAGAATTGTTAAAACTCAAGGATAGAAATATTGTACACCGTCAGATTACAGAAATCAATAATGATAACATTTTTTATTGTAAAAAACTAATGGAAATAGCGGATCTCCGACATTTACCCAATGTTAAAGGAAATTTTGGTGTTACTGAATCAGAGTATTGCGGTTCCGCTACAATGGTACAATCAAATGCACCTAATCAGTTGATTCACTGTACAGTAAAGTCGTTCGTGGAACAGCAACAATCATTTTTTGATATGCTGTGGGATAAAGCCATCCCAGCTGCAACGAGGATAAAGGAGCTTGAATATGGAATTGAACCTGAAATTATAAAGACAATTCAAGAGCCACTTGAAATAAAGGATTTGTTGATTGACTTATTAAAGTCTGCACATAATCAAATTAAAATAATAATACCCACTGAAAACGAATTTAACCGCTGGATTTCTTCAGGATTTTTCACAATTCTCCATGATATATGTCGCCAAAAAAAGTCTCGTGATAAAAATAAGACGAATAACTCATTTAATCCTCATTATGACTTTAACCATCCAGCTCTACCAGAATTTATTAAACTGTTACTTCCATCTAACTCATATAATCCTCAAGTAGCACATGATATCGAGGAATATAATGAGTTAATGGTTCAATGTAAAGAAATTGAAACATCGATAGATGCTAAATCAGTCATAATAATTATAGACAAAACATACTCACTTGCAATAGAAGTCAGGAACGATAATGCAACAGAGTTTGAATCTGGAATTGGTTTTGCAACATATAGTAACAGCATTCCAACGGTCTTTTCTTATATTTCCATGTTTGAGAGTTTCTGGAAGCAATCAGAATTGGTTGAGAAATTGAAAGAATCAGATGAGCTTCAAAAAGATTTTATACGTATTGCAGTACATGAGTTAAAAAATCCGATTCAGCCTATAGTAACTTTATCGCAGGTATTACGGTCAAAGTTCACTGACAAAGAAGATTTAGAAGCTCTGAACATTATTGATAGAAATGCAAACAAACTAGTTCAGCTATCCAATGATGTATTAGATGTTACCAGAATTGAGACAAAAACTCTAAGACTTCACAAAGAATCCTTTGATATTGTCGAAACCATGAAAACTTTCGTTGATGAATATAAACAACAATTGTTGAATAAGAATATCAAATTAACTTTAAGATCATTTGAATTCGATAGATATTTTTTGAATGGATATGATACTGATGAGGAAGTATCAAGGATTCAGCCGGGAAATGAATTTAGAGGTTTATCAAGACACGTAGTTTGCGCCGATAAAGACAGAATATTACAGGTAATGCATAATCTATTAAATAATGCGGTTAGATTTACAAACAATGGAGAGATAGCTGTATATATTTTAAAGGAGAGTCAAAAAAATACTAGTATTATCCATGTAAGGGATTCTGGAATAGGGATAGACAATCAAATAAAAGACAAGCTATTTTCAAAATTTGTCACCAAATCAGAGAGAGGAACCGGCCTGGGATTGTATATCTGCAAAAATTTGATTGAGGCCCATGGAGGAGGGATTTGGGCAAAGAATAACATTCATCAGACAGGCGCGACCTTTTCATTCACCTTACCGTATGGTCCCTGAGGTCTTAGTGATGCCATAATATGATATAATAGTCATAACAAGTTCTTGTCATTATGCTAATAGAATAAAGTCTTGTTTTAGTGAAATAAATTAGTCTGGGCGCTTGGGGATTAGTGCCGAAATCCGTACTTTAAATAGGATTCTAAAATTATTTGTAGACAGAAATACTTAAACATTCAATAGTTAAACCGAATCCATATTGTAAAATTATAGATTGATATAAAATGATCGTGTCTTTAGAAAGTAGGAGAGAATCAAAAATTATGAACTTTGACTGATGATTTTGTCATACCCGAACTGTAAGGTGTTCTGGACCTTTCTTAGGACTGTTTGTCATTTCATAGCAATCATATATACTTCCATCATCTTCGTCAACCACACAAACATGAAAATCCTCATTTGCATCAATTAAACCAGAGGGCATAACTATTCTAGTTGTATACTGTCCATCCGGACTATCAGGATCATCATCATACATTGCATCAATTAAATCGATATTGTCTCGCGAGTATTCCGGATATTCTTCTATGTAGAAGCTCATATCATTGGGTCCATTTCTCGAACTATCCATAAATGTAACCTCTACTATAAAGCTCCCCTTTTGAGCGTAAACGGTTGGAACTAATATAAGAACCAAAGAAAACGATATTGCCAATACAATCTCAGTCTTGATCATGTTGATATAATAATAATACCATCTTTCATATTTAAGAATTGCGAATCATTCCCAAAAGTAGGTTAAACCACACCTCAAACTTGGATATAATTAGACTAACGAAAAAGGTATTAATATTCTCTCGTCGCCAGGGTAACTTCTTTGGTTATGAAGACTTTACATCTCTGATAACCTTATTCTCTGTTATTGAATATATTAAATTGCTGAATAGGTTATCATAGTTATGGTTTTCATTGAAGATAGAGAAGGCGTCTTTGATGCTTCAATAGATAAAGTGTGGAAATTGGTCCAAGCACATACTAAAGAAGGATCAAAGATTCATCCAAGTGCAAAAAATGTTGTCACAGAGATGTTAGACGATAATACCTTCATAAATAGCTGGAATGAAGAGTTCAATGGTCAATTTGTCAAAATAAGGACAAAAGGAACAATGTTTTATCCTGTAGGTATTGCATTTGAAATGATTGAAGGACCAATTGCTGGCTCTACTTATATTATATATTACATACCAAAGCCGGATAACAAAACGAATGTAGTATTAGTCGGAGAATTTAGATCTGCCTCAATCGATCCTACTGTTGGAGATGAGGAAAGGCTGCGTTCCACGGTGTTATCAACTTTTGAAAAAGTATTCTATGAGGATTGTGAATACCTTAAGAATATTCAATAAAGAGGATCTAGATAGTAACAGTTTAGTGCGATAAGAAATCAAGTGTCCTTATTTGCTAACCTGTCTAGGAAGACATCGGTAGTAGAGATCCACGGCCTTCTAAAAGGTAAAAATAGCAAGCAGGGGGTTAATAAAGTTATGGAAAATCATAAAAATAGTAGTTTGGGGTTAGAAAATACCAGAAACGGCTAATGATGTCATCGATAGTGTAGTATTTAAAATCTTAGAAATATAGTCCATCGACTCCTCACAGATACGTTAATTTGGTTAGAATTTGTCTATTGAAAATTGAAATATCCTCTAGTCAGAAATATGCTGTGGATCATACTATAAAATGTTCTACATATGATGAGTCCGATTAGGCTAAATTATACGAGAATTTGGTAGCTTCTATTTATATCATCATAACCAATAATTAGTGACGATGTCAAATTCAAAAACTGTAATTATACAAGAAAATAAAAAAATTTAGAGAAAAAACTAGGTGAAATCCTAGGTCTTGAAAGAGCTGCACAAAAAGCAGTTGATGAACTGATTTCCATGAAATTAATAAAAGCAGATTCTAAAAACGAAGCAAAGGGTATTCAAAAAGAAGCAACCTCTCATGAAGAGCAAATCCAGGAAGTATTGTTGGAACTTTCCGAAGATAAAGATATTAAATTGAATGTTCAGGAAGTAGAGCAAACAGCAGAGGAAACCGAGCAAAAGGTGACCCAAATAATGAAAACATATCTAGGAAAAGAACCCGATACATCTGAAGCACTAGAATTTCTCTGTCTAGCCGAAGGTGGTGAAATAACCCACTATGAGGTTTTAAATTCAATTAGCGAGAATTTTGACAATAAGAAATTATCTTCTACTGTGAAATCCATCCTGAAAGAAGAACAAGGCCACCTGAAGAGATGTTTGGCCCTTGCAAAAGAAGAGGCATCATCCAAATAATTTAACCATTAACGCATATATATAAAAAATCGGCAAGGAAACAAGACAAGACGACGGGCCACCCGTTCCCCTGAATTATTTATAAGATTGCCTATTTATTTAAACTAGTGTTCTAGTCTTATTTCCGATCCTATTCTATCATTATCACTATAGTGTTGAAAGTAGCAGTGTCCAGTAGTATCCTGAAACAAATTTAGCCGGAATATACCCTACTTAGGAGACGTGCTAACATTATACAAGTAATAGACAGTCTGTTATTTAGGATCAACGTATAAATTATTAACTATTCTCATCAATTTACTTATTCTGTAACTCCGTAATGAAATGTTAGTATCGTATGGATTAAAGCCAGTGTATTGGGACTCAAATCTGCGTCTTTTCGGATAAGGGGGTTCTAACAATGCTATAACTTAGTTAAAATTCAAACACCAAGATAATATATTGTCAATCATATTATCCGCCTAACAGTAAAATCGTCTTATCCCCTGATAACATCACGATACCTGTGATATGCCATAACAAACGCTTCAAATGTGCTTTGAATATGAGGGTGTATAATTTTCTCGTCATGTAGTCTAAATATTAGACTAGAGATCTTCTAACTTTCAGTATTATTGTTAAAACCTTTTAAGACTATCTTACTCTATTTTCAGAATATTTTTGATCAATGTGGATTAATGACCACATGAACATGATGAACCTTCATGTGAATGATTTTCCGAATCCACCTTTGTCATACCTCTCTTTCGATATTCTTCTTGTGCTTGTTCAGTATTTGTTCCAGTTTGACCTTCTGAGGTAATTTTCTGATCATTTGGATCTCTCTTTACTGCCGTCGGTTCTCCTGCATTTAATTTAGCTGGAGTCATAGGTTCTTTATCTGAATATTCTGTTAATGGATCACTTTGTCTATTCTTATTTGTTCCAGCAACTCCTTCTTCATAATCCTTATCCGTTGAATTTACTGATGCATTTTCGGTTTGCTCTATAGTATTCTTTGCCTTGTCTGCAGCATCTTTTGTGGTGTCAATAACTGCATCCTTTACATCCTTTGCTTTTTCTTTGACTTTATCGATAATTTCGCCCATTGTTAAAACAAATATTTATGGTCAACATACTATAATAAGTCCATAAATCATCAAAATACAGTATACACTATAGAATTGGCCAATTAGCAATACTGAACGGCTAAAATGGACTAACCTTAATTTAAAACCTTCAGTAATGAAAAATAATGATAATCTTGTTTCAAAGGATCTAAACCGAGAAGAATGTTTGTAGGAGGAATTGCATTAGAATATCATGTCCTTTCTACTTGTCTTGATGATACGAAGCATTTAGAATAGGTCCTTTTGGGGGAGGATTGTAAGAGATGGTGGCGAACATTTGGTGGAAAGTGAAGAAGTAGAACATGGTTCATCTACTCAATTTACATTCAACACCGGCAAACCACAGGTTTTAAAATATTATTGTGAATATCATCCTGACAGTATGGCAGGAATAATTAACGTTACTGCTATATAACTAGCACAGTGCTGCTGTTGATATATGACAAAATTATTATTATAGAAAAACATAATTATAATGTGTTTTTTTCGAGAGGTTCTTCTTGTTTTATTTTATCAACTGTAATCGTTTTATTGGCATTTGATATTTTCTATAGCAATAACTCACTTCCATTTTCTTTTTCACAGCCGTTTCAATCAATAAATGATAGTAATACATTTTTAATTAAGAACATCAGTGATAATGAGCGAGATTCTGTATACCCTCAAACTGAATCATCTGGAAATAACGTATTTGTAACATGGCAGGATAATTTGTTTGGTCACAATCGCCAAAATTATGATATATTGCTAAAGACAAGCTCAGATGGCGGTAAAACCTTTGGTGATGTCATCAATTTGTCAAATAACACGGGATTTTCAGAACATCCACAGATGGCAGTAAATGGAAGTAATCTATACATTGTATGGGCAGATAATACCAAATTAAATAGAGACATTTATCTTATTGCAAGCTCAGATGGTGGTAAAACCTTTGGTGATGTCATAAATTTGAGCAATAATACGTTGGATTCCTACAACCAAGAGATTTCTGTATCTGGAAATAACGTATTTGTAACATGGCTTGATTCTCAAAAGAATGTACAGGGTAATACCAATATTTCCTTCATTTCAAGCTCAGATGGTGGTAAAACCTTTGGTGATACTCTTAGTCTTAGTGATAGTGCGACAATATCGTCCTTTCCTAAAATATCATCTTTTGCAGAAAATGTCTATGTAGGATGGAATGTCGATAACCAAGTACAATCACTTATAGAAAATAGTCAAAATGGTGACAATAATACTAATAACAACATGATTCAAGAAGGTATCTACTTTGTAAAAAGTACTGATAATGGTGCTACTTTTGATAAAGTATTGCGACTTAATTCTGAAGTAAAGCCCGGTGAAATCCAAATTGCATCTAATGACAATAATGTTTACGCATTATGGGGTTCTCCAGATCCATCTACCGCTGCTGCATATGAAAACGATATAGGATCGAAAAGTGAAATCACTAATCTTGGGGACAATGATAGTAATATTACAGCTATGAAGGATGGTGATGGCGTTTACTTTGTAAAAAGTACTGATAATGGCGACTCCTTTACACAACCCACTTTTATCAAAGTACAGTTTCAAAATCCCCTCAATGTGGAAATAATAGAACACTCTGGTGAGTTATTTATGACAATACAGGCCACACCACTTAAGGAAACCCTAGGAGAAAATCAAGATATTTATTTTATGAGTAGTCCAGATGGAGGGAACACCTTTACACCTGCAATTAACATAAGTAATAATCCCGGAATCTCTGAGTGTCCATCTATGACATTCTTATCCAACAACAAAGATGATGATGATGATAGTCTATTTATTGTCTGGCAAGACAAATCTCCGGGAAATAACGAGGCTCTATCAACTACTTTACCCATAACAGATTAGTTGCTTGATATGTCAAAAACTAAAACAACCACACTCTAAAATCTTCCAAAAGTAGAAAAGTGGGCTTATCAAATAAACCTGTGAAAATTTGTTTTCCCGCATGTTCTTATAATAAAATGCCCCTTTAATAATATCAAGGGCTCCTTTCGGCCATCCTGATAACTTTGTTACTTCTGTTGAACTTGGAGTATGTAGATTGTTGTATTCTATATCTTGGTCATTGATGCTAATAAAACAATTTATTATTTCTCCACTATCATTGTTTATCAGGACAGGATTAGAGTCACTTGACAAAAACATATTATTAGTAATGTTTATTGGTTTTCCATTTTGTAATATGTAGATAGGATCATCTTAAGTATTAGTTAATCCTATGCTAGCATTTTGAATGTAGTTTTCTTTTATTATTTTTGCCGCTTTTATCCAATCAAATGCTTTTAAGGATTTAGTCTTCGCTCTATCATTAATATGAACATCCATATTACTATCTGTATTAAATCGATCCGACAAAACTCTTATACCCCCTTCCACCCAAGTCGACTCATTTAATATGACGACAAACCTTAAATTTGATATGACTAATTTTTCTTAAAGTAAATACTAGTTTGTGTCTAATTAGCAGTAGTAAAAGGTATTTTATTATTGTCCCCATCTACGCTTAATTTTCCTAGACAAGAACAGAAGCGATAGAATTAAAATATAAAACGCGACATAGTAGACAAATATGACAACATTTAGCGGAAAGATAGGCGATTTAGTCAGTCATGCCATGGTCGTAGGATGTCCAAAATGTGGAAAAAAAGATAATTTTCAGGCTACTGTAGCAAATAGGATTATTGATCAATCTACTCCCGTAGAAACGATAGAAGAACTTGGATTGGGTAACTGGTCAATCACTTGTGGTAATCCAAAATGTGGCTATAAAATATCAAAATTAGAAGAAATATTTAGAGACCAAAACTAAAAATATTTTCCAAAGTTGTTAAAATTTTTAGGAAAAAACAAATAGGTAGATAACAATGACAATTTACTATGAGTAGTGAAGAAGTTAATTGGTTGACTTGGATGACTACGATTGGTTTTCCTAAATGTGGAAAAAAAGAAAGTTTTGGAATTAACGTTAAAAGTTCTCTGGAAAAGGATCTACCTTCGATAACAAAGAACGATTTACTCGATATGAAACTCGGGACTTATATTATCTGGTATGATATCTGTTCTCACAAAATTACAGATATTAACAAGATTATGCGATTAACATTGCAAAAGTATTTTTCTAATCCACCCCATTGGGATACTATTTCTAGAAGCGATTATCAATATATTTGAAATAGATGTCCTACTTTAGTCATTGTAAGAACGGTCTAAAATCCACTAGTCCAGGAATATCTAACAAGTCTATTTCTTTTGCCATATTAGCTGCTTTCTCTGTTTCCCCGTCCTCATTCATACATTTATCATAAAATACACAATATGGACACTTGCTATTTCTTACTTTCATGTTAAGCCGAGGCAGTACAGACACATCATTTTCCTTTATTGCTTCTACGAATAGGTTTTTCCTGCGCATCATTTCATTCTTGAAAAGCTCCCTAGCTATGTCGTCCTTCGGTAACAATACAGACCAGCTTTCGATGTGAGGACCTTTACCATCAAACGGCCGGAAGAAATAATCGCCTTTTTCATCCGATTTTATCCATCGCATTTCCCTGCTGCTGTACCTGATTGAAATGATTCCCTTTTCAATACCGGTAATGGTTAAATAATACAGCAGTTGTCTGAGATAAGATCTGAAATTATGATTGGTTATATCCAGTCTTCTGTTACTCTGAGTATCCTTTAACTCAATAATTACATCCTTGTCTAAAATATCCGGATGGGCTATCAAGCCATCCATTTCCAAATCCGCCTGTGCCACACCCATGTTAGCCAGATCTGTAATTACAAATTCACTGGCCTCTCCCCTAATGAAATGATTGATGGATTCGTCCGTAAGTGGGTCAAGATCCGGAAACTTACGTCCATAGTATTGTTTTCGAATACAGGAAGAAGGCAAAATATCGGAAACATGTACCTCATCCTCAGATCTCTGCCTTTTTTCATATCGCGATCTGAGGGAATTTTTCAATAGATCAGTAAATTCACGGTCAGAGCGAACAACAATGGTCATAATAATATCCCATTTACCGCCTTATTCCAATTTAACATTATGCTAATGATCTTAAGTTCATTTTCGGAAAAATGCCACCTTAAGCTTGCTAACATTTCATTATATTAGCCAAGTGAGAGGTTGCAGGTGTTGTGTATTTACAATTTTTACTATCTAGAGTTGCGAGTCTCGCATCTACGAGCTGTTCGTTGATGCTTTTTGTAGAATTGACATCGGAGATATTGGTTGATTGGCAAAAAACGATACCTTCTATCTCTTTCAAATCCGCAGATCGACTATCCTCAAGAACATTTGTAGAATTAGCTATTGGTAATACAATAACCGGAGACCGAATTGGACATACCACTGACATAAAGTGAATACCATCTTGGTGGATAGTTTGATCGGAAGCGGTTGAATTGATGAAAGCAAGTGAAACGAGCAAATTTCCGTCTAGTTCCACTGTATAGTTATTATTGACTTCCGTAATATTTCCAGAAATTGGTATTGGTTGAAACAACTCTAGATTCGTTTGAGCCCAAATATCAGTAGAATAATTTGAGAACCATGGGATTGAACTTGCACAAACTAATACAAAAAAAGCTAAAGAAAAGATAAACTCTGGTAATACCATATTTTTTCAGACATTTATTTTGCTAATTTCTGAAATATTTTTAGAACAATCAACAGGTTCTGCCATCATTTTATATCCCGATTACTACAAAAAAAGGTGGATTGATTTAGTTGGTCTTTATGTGGGAATTCAAAAATTCAACCGTTTTCTGCCATGCATCTTTCAGCTCATTTGGAGCGAAACTTTCTCCAGTTGGATTGGCAAAGGCATGTCCAACTCCTTCATAAATGTAAATGTCGTTAGTAATGTTATTAGTGTTCAATGCCTCCTCAAATTCTCTAACTTCTGAAACAGGAATAGATTGATCTTCGCTTCCAAATATTCCTAATACAGGGCCCTTTATCTTTGCAATTTCTTGTTGGTCAGTTACCAGATTACCATAGTAAAGTACAGTTGCTGCTATTGGGCTTGTTGCATCAGCATTTAGTGCAAGCTGGAGAGCTTGACCTCCACCAAAGCACCATCCAATAGAGACTATCTTTGATGAGTCAACATTATCTAGGGATTTTAAATAATCTACCGCTGCAAGCATATTTGAATTAGATTGATTTTGATTTTCTCTGGCACCACTTACCAAGTCCATCGCCTCATCTGGGGAAGTGGCTACATTGCCGTTATACAAATCAACTGCTAAGACAGCATAGCCGTCCTATGAAAGTTCATCGGCCATATTTTTGATATGGTCATTTAATCCCCACCATTCAGGAATCATAATGACACCCGGTAGTTTAGAGGCTGACTCATTACCTCCCTGTGTTGATGTAATTTCTGGATAGACAAGATATCCGCTAGTATCATTATAGTAAACTACATTTTCTTTGTGCGGTGGAATTGTGTTGTTTGATAAAGATAGCGTTCCATTTGAAGATACAAAGTTGCCTGAAGTTGTCCTATCATTTGAAATTGTGATGGATTGATTGCTACTACTATTATCTTGTGCACTCACAATGTTTATGCCTGGAGCAATTATCAACGATAATATCAACAATGTAAGGATTGAAAATCTAGAATCGGTCTTTTTATTTTGTTGTAAGTCCATGTTTGATAGTAGTCTTTGAAATATTTTAATATTATTTATTCTGAATGGATCAAAGCGGTACAACCAGAAATCCATTCATCTATTTAAATATAAGTCTAGTAAAAAAAATAAAGGGGTTGGTTAAATAAAGAGGTAATAAACCCAAAAGGGTTATTTGCACAGATTTGGGGCTTCTACACAGATTAGATGCTGAGTCCCAAAGATGGGAGTAGTTCCAAAGTGATTATTGGTCGAATTACCATCAACAGTAATGGCTATCGCACTTTCATCTAGTAACTCTATTTGTGTTGGCACATTTGAAACTGGTCCGTCTTTAAGCGTTACTGTTGTTGTTCCATTGAGTATTGTAGAGTTTGAACTGCTATCAACAACTGGGCTACCCGATAACTTTAGGTCATATATCGAGTGAATATGTTCTGCTGTACCGTCTATTTTAGTCATATAGAAAGAAGCATTAAAAGTTGGAGAGGAGGAATTAAATTCGGTAAATCTATACACCCCACCTAATACCCAGGCAGGCTCGGTGGTATTGCCGTCATTTGAAGTACTTGTGATAGATCCTTTCAAGACATTCGAGTCCGTATTTGAAGGATTTTGAGCAAAAACCTGATTCAAATTAACAGTCACTATTATCAAAGAAACAGAAACTGCTAACAAAAAAATGGTCTGAATTAATCTATTGATGATTTTCATCATAATTTATCTAGAATCCTAGTATTTAAATCTCATCAATATGAAATAGTTTGTTTCGGCCTAATATCAATCTTTGGCAATAAAGAATACACCAAAGAAAATGCTTGATTAACTCGGGCTAAGTCTTAATAGTGTAATCCACTCGGGTGAATTTGAAAATGAATTTTTGTAGCAATTATTGTTTATTCCATTAGTAACAATTCTCATCCGATGGGATTAAGATCCTTGTGATAATAGGGTTCTAATGCAAGTATTCAAAGTAAAAAATAAATATAGAGAAATAAATGTGATGATGGTATTACTTAATAAACAGCATGAATCACCAGATAATCCCACCCTGACCGCTGCTAATACAATTATCGAACAAATAGAATATCTAGTATATGCATTCGAAGTTGTTTATTCTCCATATTTAGAAATTGCAAAACTATTATATTTGAATAACTTTGCTTTACCACAATGGAGAAATACAAAAATTCCATTATGTCCGTTCCATTCCTAATTGTTATGGGGGTAATAATCGGTGTAGGCAATGTAGAAAACATTGTGTATGGAGACTCACAGAATATACAGGAATTGCAAATGCATTTGGATAAGGTAATGAATGAGTTAAACAACAACAATACAGAGGGTGCAAAAATGCATCTTGAGGGAGCTCAGAAAATGATTTTATCAATGAATGATCAAAATGATACATCGATGGTAAATAATCATACTACATCTTGATATTGATGTTCTCTTGGGATTAATTTGTTTTGTAGATTAAGAGAATTATGACACCTTTTTCTTTTTTTGCAAGAGATACTGAGGTATCTGTTTAGACTGTTACCCGAAGTTTAGCAATGTCGGTATCTCTGTCTAAAAGTAAATTAGCATAATTTTGTATTACTTTAGCCACTAGTGAAGGGCTTTTGACATAATAATAGCGATAATTTTTGACTCTTAATTTTACTATAATGTCGTCATCTACTAGTTTCTTTAGATTCCAAGATGTGGTTGATGACGCCTTATCTATATGGAGTCGTACTTTCTCAAAACGACTTTCTCCGTTATAATGTAAAAATAAGATTATTTTGCGTACAGTTTCAGTTTTTAAATACCCTATAATCGAACAGTCTTCATCTGCGACGGAAATAGAAAAATATCGGGTAATTTTTCCATTTGAACACCGTACTACTTTTATTGAATAGTTTTTTTCTAAAACACAAAGGGAATACGATATTACTCCATGGTTGAGATTGGTAATTCGGGCTAGGTCGTTGTATCTGATGCCCGGTAAATGGACAATTAGTCTTAATATGGCACATCTAACATTATTGTTTGTTTTGTTTTCGTTTGTCATTTTCGATTTTTATTAAATTCAGAATCTTGTGGCTTGCCAATCCATTTAATATGGAATATTCCAAAGTCATACATAATAACGAGCAAAAAAATGAATTTGTTGTTAGAAATCAAACAGGGTTTTATCTTCTAACTAACTTCTAGTTCCAATTTGGAGTTATTGTGTTTTCGGTTGGTTTCTCCTTTATGATAAATGCTGTTGCTCCAAGAACGTTCTTTTGAGCCCATTTGACAAACTCTGATGAACCTATTGGTATTGGCGACTCGGCTTCGACATAGGATACTCCTCTGTTATCCATCTCTTCTTTTACAGCATCATAGCCCATTCCTCCTGTAGCAGGAACAAGGACTACACTATCTGCATTGTGTGCGGCTAATGACTCTTCTATTTTGTCAACTGCAGCAGGTACTGCTACTGCCATTAAATCTGGCCAGTCTTCTCTTGCCGTTACTCCAAAGGCATCAGCATAACCCATTTTTTGCTGAACATATTTAGCAGCACTAGTCAGTTCCTTTGTTTGAGCCATGTCATTTAAGTCAGACCTGGCACCATGGCCTATGTTTACAAATATTTCGTTAGATGGATTTCCATTATTTTCTGCGTTTGACTTTTCAGCGATTTTGACAAATATTTCTCTTAATATTTTGTCATCTGGACTGGCTGGTCTTGAGAAGATAAGGGTTGCATCACTTGTATCGCTTGCAGGTGTTGTCATCATACCCATATATTGACAGCTATCCGGTCCCATTGGAACACCTGGACAGTATTTGTATTCTTCAATTCCTCCAAAGTATCCTCTTGTTACGTTGTGAATAACTGTTGATTCTGGTCCAAACAGATCAGAATACATAAAGATAACGTATTTTACACCTTGTTCATCGAGTTTTTGTAACCCTTCGTCCCAATTATAAGGCATGTGTGTTATTATCTCGGTAGGATATCCTAGTTTTTCAAGAGCCTCTTTTATGGGTTCAGTTTTTTCTGGATCATGACTTCCAGGAAATCCTAAACCATGGGTGTAAACTAACACACCTATTTGACCTGGAATTCCCCCTACATTACCTCCTGGAAAAGGAATAATGTCTTTGAACCTTTCAAGGATTTCAGATATATCTAAATCCATAAAGCTTTGGATGTCTCCTATCTGACCTATCCTCTCCTGGGCCTCTTCCAAACTTTGGTTTATTCTCTCTTCTGCTCCTCCTAAGCGTGAACCAATTGAATTTGAGCTTTGAGCAAATACCGATGATTGGAAACCTAGTACAAGTAAGGTCATAACAATAATCGTACTAATAGTAACGTTAATACTCATAATTATTGTGATGAAACTCTAAATATATAGTTGACATACGTTTCTAAGCTTGGAAAGTATATTTTTTGGAAAAAATAAACAGCAAGATAATTCATATATTTAGTTATGGAACATTTATACTTTTGAATTTACACTGATATTATGATAGTACGGGTTATAGTCCAAATTATTAAATAAAAAGATTTAGACTGTTAAGGGAAGAATTTTTTCACAGTACATTCTTAATAGTTTGTCGAGCTAACAAAGGATCTGAACAATCAACTATCTACCAACATTCTATATTCTTTTTCCAATTATGGGTTTCTCAATAATTCCTATGAATTGATTTTGCATTTTAGTTCTTAATATTTGATAGGTTAGATACGACGTTTAGTAACAATCTGGGCGAGTGGGGATTAAGCACCATGTGATAATAGGGTTCTATAACGTTGATTCTAATCATGGTTTGATATTCAATATGGGAAACCCACCTAATAAGACATTCATTGGTTAATCATTGACAGACCGCTTAATTATTATACTGGTGTGGGACAAAAATAACGGATTTCGGAAAGGATGTTATATCGCATACTGGTTCGATGGATAGATATACCTGATTAATCGTATTTGATTCCGACAATCAAATAGGCATGGTGTTATAATGTTGATCTGATCGTAGCGGTTTTTCATCAAGTGGAATAATAAACCTTGTGATTGCTTTTCTTCCTTATTACAAATTACTATATCTATCTAACTTGTTTCTTTGAAAAAATCATATTAAAATTACGATTGTTCTCTTTATAATTTGCGCTTTCAACAATAATATTAACTGGTTAGGAAATTTGGTTGTCTCGACCTGTAATAGTTAGGAAAGTTTGCAATATTTTGTTGAATTCATTTGGATATTGAGACACCAGTGCATGCCCTGCGCCCTCGCTCTGTACAAGCCATGGGCCAGGGATTTTTTGTGTAAGAACCAAGGAGTTGTCCGCTGGTACGGCAATATCGTCAGTTCCCGTTATGATCAAAGTGGGTTTATTTGTGCTCGGAAGTTGACCACAAACTCCACTCCAGTCGGATGAATACCAGCTCATTACTGCATTAAACTGCTTAATATAAGCATTAGAGGTAATGCCTGATAACATATCGTCGGTGTTTGTTGGAATTGTATCAATGTATTTTGGATGCAATTTCATCCATGTCGGCCCCAACGTGACAGCCAGAGCCGATTTCAATTCATGCTGTTCGATTGGAATGTTAGTTGCAATACTATTTACAAGCTTCTTCCTAAGTTCTATAACTTCAGGGTTTGGAGATACACCTTCTTTACCACCGCATGATGCACCATGTAGTATCAGCCTGCTAACCCTTTCTGGATGTGTAAGAGTAAGTTGTTGAGCTACAAATGAACCCATAGAATATCCAAGAACATCTGTTTTTTGTATTTTCAAACCATCTATCAATCCAGCAGTATCATTTGCAAATTGCTGAATGGAGAATGGTTTGGTACCCATTGTGGTATTCCCAGCTCCACGATTATCAAATACAATTACTGTATGATTTGAGGATGATAATTCTACTAAAGTAGATGCCTCCCAACCATTCATATCTCCACCAAGACCACTGATAAGCAAAAGGGGTTCACCTTTGCCAA
This sequence comes from uncultured Nitrososphaeraceae archaeon, assembly GCA_963759575.1. GTDB lineage: Archaea > Thermoproteota > Nitrososphaeria > Nitrososphaerales > Nitrososphaeraceae > Nitrosocosmicus. The sequence goes on from CAVWZU010000002.1 coordinate 1,383,254, forward strand.
TCATCTTATACGCAATATCAATATCCCCTACATGGACTTTTTTTATTGGTATGTCTTTTATGCTGACTGTTTGTGTGGTGTTTGAGTCGATTCGGTTTGTTAATTCTGACTGACCGTACGCAATATTGACAGTGTCATTAAATCCTATATTTCCAAATAATGAGTTTAAAATTAAGAATATGGGTATAGCAAGAACAATCATAAATCGACCTTTTCGGTCGAGCCCCGTATTTTTACATTACGATCGATACGGAATCATACATATAAAAGAAAGTGGGTCAAATGTAACTAGTAATCACCGAACACGAATTAAATATTTGCTAGACTAAACTATCAGTATTCCACATGGTCACGGAAGGGAGATTATGGTTCTCTGTTTTATGCATATGGAAAAAGTTTTCTCTTAATTGTCTCCTTTTCACCTTCAGTTGTTCCTACGAATTCTTTAATCGGACTATGCATTTTAGTGCTTATTATGATGGATTCGACATAATATATGGTAACAGTCTAGACGCGTGGGGACTAGTAATAAATTTGACTAAATATCTAGACTCAATGAAGGAAAAAATGCGGTCTTTGTTTAGGTTTAAACCTAGGAACAGATCTCTTGGGGGTTAGAAATGAGAAGAAAACATAGAGAAGATACGATTATGAGTTATTAATAACTATGGCTTATAGTTTGTTTGACAAATATTTTTTGGCCTTTTCTAATACCTTTTTTTCATTTTCGGGTAAAGGTTTCTCACTTATCATTTCTTTAAATTGTAGGGCGTTTAATACGGCTTTTCCCCCATAGTGATTATTAAAGTACACAAAAATGGTGTCGGTCTTTTCCTTTATTTTTCTAATCTTTTCAACCCATGGATTAAGTTCCTTTTGAGAATAAAGATAGTTATACCAATAGTGGCCTTGAGTTGTATTTCTACCATGGAGTCGAACTACTACTCCGGTGGATTTGGAAGTTATGCTATTTTCGTCAGACAGAAACTCTAAATTTTCTTTTGAAGGAGAATCAGTTAAAACAGAGACTATATCATAATGTTGAAGTAATTCTAGTACACCTTCTGTATTCCACGATTTGTGTCTAAACTCAATTGCAAATTTGATACCTCTTTGGGTATCTATATCGTTCTTTAATACTTTAAGAAATTCATCTAATTTTTTAGATTCTGTAATTGTAAAACTTGGTGGTAACTGGATAATTATTGCTCCTAGTTTATGGGAATTTTGTAGAGGTGATATTTTGTCAAGGAATATCTTTAAATCAGTCATTACATCTTTGTTTATATCTAATCTTTTTTCATGTGTAATTATTTCTGGAACTTTCACGGAGATCTTAAAATCGGCAGGTGTTGTTTTTGCTATTCCTATAAATAAGCCTTGAGTCATATGTTGATAGAATCTATTATAGAAAGTAGCATCCATTTCCACTGTGTTAAAGAATTGTGAATAATAGTTGAGTTTTCGAGTTTTCTTGTCAGGATAAAATACGTTTAGCCATCCTCCCTTTTCAGATGAATCACCATAATTCCAACCTGAACATCCTACTAATAATTGAGGACACATGTTGTAGATTTTGCGATTAATATGATATGATGAAAAAATATTTACGAAGATAGATGAAATGACTGTGTTTTAATTACTATGTTAGTTTTAACTTCCACCGCTGTCATCACTGTTATTATCATTTTGTTCATCACCATTGCTGTTATCGCTACTGCCATCTTCGCCGGAATCACCTTCATTATTACTATTCTCATCTTGCTCCTCTTGTTCTTGTTGCTCTTGATCAATTAGGGGATCTATTTCTGCATCTTCATTCTGATTAGTGTTTCCATCAGTTTCTTCTTCACTATCGTTAGTACTAGTGCCATTATTGTTCTCTGAATCGGTAGTATTGTTTTGACTACTTGTTTGATTAGCATCATCTGGTTCTTCAACTACCTCAAAAGTTGTTCGATCCGTTTCTGTGGAGTATCCCGCTGCATTGACTGTGGTTGTAACATCAAAATTACCAGTATCAGATGCCGGACCAATCTCGATCTCGAATGTTGCTACTCCATCATTATTTGTTGGACCACTTTCTACTTTATCAAAGTCAGTAGTGTAAAATACCCTAAGATCGGTATTAGCATTAGCAATTTTTTCTCGCGTATTTTCGTCACTAACTATCACATCAATTGTTTGAATATTCCCTCTCACTAGAGGATCTTTCTCAACATCTATTTCTATATCAAGTTCAGCACCTGTAGAAGAAGGATCAGAATTACCGTTACTAGACCCTGATGAGGACGATTGGCCATTGTTATCGTTATCATCATTTACAAACCCTTGATTATCGCTTAAAGGTGGTGGAGTTGTAAACAGACTTCCACCACTATCAATGAATCCTGTACCTACTCCACCACCACCACCACTACCAAAACCATCATTATTAAAAAGAAACTTGGTGTTGGTTGGAAAAGTCATTGAACTTTGGGTAGAATCCATGTTTAGGGAATAGAACTTGCCTTGAGATTTTGTCTTGTTATCAAAGATAGTGATATCAAATGGGGTCATCTGGTTTTGAGATAAGTTGCCAACATTTAGACCAAAACTTTGAGTCCCTACAACCCCCAGAGTTGAATTATCATAGAATGTCGTAACAAGATTTATGAATTGTTCTGGGAATTGTCCTTGGTTGATTATATTACCAGTGATGTGAGGATTTCCAATATTGTCTAAAAAGGCACTAGTTCCATTTAATACAAGGTTTGCAGGTTTTTCTATTGCAGGTTGCGAAGTAATGGAAAATTCCATAAAGTTAAACTTGCCTAATATCTGAGGATCCGGTATTATTATATCAAATGGAGAGAGTTCAGTTTGTCTAAGGGTTGATATTGATGAAAATGCAGAGTAATTTCCAACTAAAACGTTGTTGTTTGTATCAGATAAAAGTGTAGTAATTATGATATTTGTTTGGGGGTCTATTGATGTGTTATTTACCTCACCTATAACATGAAAGTTACCAAAATCATCTGTATAAGTAGAGGTGCTTGCAATCTGGATAATATTGTCATTAGTAAGTTGAGCAAAAGCAGATTCTGTGATCCATGAATCAGATCCCCCATGGTAAAGAACTGGCACGGAAGCCAAAGAAACTATGGATACTGTTAAAATTACAATAATTGAAAATGATTGGATAAGTTTAGAACGTATATACAACAGTTTTATATCTAGGAATAAAAAGTATAAACCTTCTCATTGCCATTACAATTAAAAGTAGGGGAAAACCCTGGAATTGAATTTTATGACAAACATATCAACAAGAATTGGCACGCCAGAGGAAAATTCTGTGGGGATATGGTTCAAGGTTGAATAGAATCCTAGCAAAGTGATGACTCTCGAGATCAAGAAAAATTAGACATAGATAGTTATACTTTTTTGTATAATAGATTCTGATATGTCATCGATCAATGACAGCGGAGAAAATGAATTTGCATATGAAGAATCAAATATAGTAGGAATATCCGAAAACACACCAGAAGAAAAGGACAAGAGAATATTAAAATCAATCAAAAAGGAAATCTTAGAAGAGGAAGAGGATAAGAAGGAATAACTCTACAAATCAGTGAAGTTATTTAGTACAATTATAAAATAAAAGGTGATTAATTGTTGTTATTGTTGACTTTTGATTATCCTTGTATTCCTATGAGTTTGTATCATTTTGCTCATCGTTAATACCCTCGTCCTCATCGCTTTCTTCAGATTGTGTACTAAAGTCATTATCCTGTTCATTATCGGCAACACGGTCCCCTTCCAGAGTTTCAGAAGCTGACAATTGCTCTGTAAACTCCTGTTGAGGAGGAACATTTTCGTTAATACCGTTTGGGTTCTGTTGTGTTAGCGGTTGAGCTTGCTCAATCACACCGGGCGGTATTCGTTCGCTAAATGGAGGCTTTGGTGGCGATGGGGGATTTGGATCTTGTTCAAACATTTGAACATAGCGTTCCCCACAATTCTGATATACGCCTCCAGGTCCGATATCGCAATCAGTACAGTAGGTCACTAAGGTACCAGCGAGATTACTAGGACTGCGATTAATAATATGTTCCTGACAACAGGTTCCTTTCACAGTTCCTGTTGGCATACAATTAATTTGACCCGAAGGTGCGCCATAGGCAAAAAATGTATATGCAGTATAGTAACTTATAATAATCGCAACAAACAGCGATAATACAGTTGTATATTTTATGGAGTTAGTTAACAATGAATTATCTCATTTGTGACTGCTATTAAGGATTTTTGTTTTTGTTCAATAACACAATGGATACAACCATACTATCGAATATTTTGATCTTTATTAATAAAGTATGAAGTTTATTAATAAATAGAATTCATACGATTTGGGTCATATAATTGGGGATATGGTTCAAGGTTGAATATAATCACAGCATTTAATGACATAAAATAAGATAGAATTTGGATAAGATCTTGAAGAAATAAGGGCGTTAGGAGTGATCCAGAAAGGTGCCTTTACACAGGTCGTTTATGGAATGGAATAATACATAAAAGAAACCAATAATTCTTCCATCTATTTATTTAGATCTCCTGTTTTCAATTTCTCTTTACTTCATAGTGGAGCAAAACTATTCCAGAGTCAAACGCTATTGATTCAATAAGGGACAGTTTACGAATCTCTTTCAGGTCCTTAAATATGGTCTTTCCATTCCCAATTGCTACAGGATTAACAAATAAATAATATTCATCAATCAAGTTTTCTTTAATCAAGGAAGAATCAAATGAAGCACCACCATAAACTATTATATCGCCACCTTCTTGGCTCTTTAACTTTGTAATTTCTTCAATTAGGTCACCTGTTGCTATTTCAGTATTTGGCCACTCTGATTTGGTTAGTGTTTTAGTAAAAACAATCTTTGGTGTTTCTATCATTTTTTTAGCGAATGGATACCAGGTGTCATCGTGTTTTTTCACAAAATTAGACCAGGTTGAGATAAATTCATCAGTCATTTTCCTCCCCAGGAGAATGGTATCAACTGGTTCGTGCAACTTGTCTTCATATTCTCGGATTTTTTCACTCCAAGTAAGGTCCATCCAGTCCATTTCATTATTGGGTCCTGCGATACAGCCATCAATGGACATTCCTACATGTAGTTTTAATTTTCTCATAGTCTTTTTATTGTCACTCACCTATTTCCCCCCCAGAATTCTTAATTTGAAGATCCTTTTTCTGATAAATTCAGTGGATTCAAAAACATATTCTTGTAAATAAGGATTAGTCATGAGTAATAGGGTAATAGCGGTCCTAATAAGTATAGACGGGATCAAAAGTATATTAAAAGTCCTTTTTGGTAATAAATTTTCCTCACATATTTCGATCTCTAATCCAATTTGTATCCATATCTACAAGTTTTGAAACAAAGTAATGAGTCAGATCAAATTTACTTTAGACGGACATAGAGTCAAATGTCAGTCAAGTTCTGTGTACCTGTTTTCGCTTGAATACAGTCCTGAAAACAAGGTTCAAGTGAATATAACGTGGAATTAATTTGACACGAGCGTATGGAAATGGGTTCAAATCCTCTCGAGTTATACTATCATTATCAAATATAGTATCATTTAGTTTGGACGCGTGGGGATCCGATTCCAGGTTGAATAGAATCACAAGCAAGATAATTTATAAAATTCTGTCTGAGAGAAGGCTGAAGAGAAGCAGAGTTGCAAAAAAGAATAATTTTTTAATTAGTCTTTCGATGATGAAACGTTTAAGAAAGATAACAATTTCGGTCCTAGCATGCATCGTTAAGTGATTTGTCTGCTCTAATTTTTACTGCTCTAAATATATAAGAATATTATAGATGATAATTTCGAAATTATCCATTAGAAGTTAATATCCTAATTGTCTTCATTAATTATTATATCTCATATTTTACGTTAATAAATCACGTTTAAAATGTTAAAGTCGAAAAACACAAACAAAACTACACTAGTATTAGTAGTGTCTATATTAGCAGCCGTAATGACATTCGGTCCATCAGTATCGAATTTTCAAAACGCATTCGCAACCAATGGTGTAGATAGTGAACAATGTAAAGATGATGAAGAGTACTATGAAGATAATGAAAAAGCATGTGATAAGGATCTAAGACTTCACTATGGCGAAGATTATGATGGTGATTTTGGATCTAAAACAATCGATGATGATGATGATGACCATGATGATGATGGAAACTCAGCATCTCAAGCTATAGGACAATCACAATCAAGTGAGCAAAACAGCCAAGTAGTATCAGGCGATGATACAGTAGCCTCTGGTAACAACATCAACTTACAAAACCAAGAAAACTCTGGTAGCAACGCTTTAGCTCAGGATGGTGGAGATAATGATGATGGCAATAGTGCAAGACAGGGAATTGGTCAATCACAATCAAGTGAGCAAAACAGCCAAGTAGTCTCTGGTGACGACACAATAGGTTCTGGTAACAACTTTAGCTTCCAAAACCAAGAAAACTCTGGTAACAACGCAGCAGCACAACAATAACCTTTTCTTTTTTTGCCAATTCTATTACCATAATCTATCACTGACTGCTAGATGATGAAAAATGAACGAAACGATAATTAAAAGAAGTCGTCTTGAATTATACTACGATATACTAAGATCCTGTATCATGAATGAAAATCATACAAGAGGATCTTTGAATAGACAACTTAAGGTATCATATTCTTTATTAAGTGAGTGCTTGATTTACTTAGAAACACTAGGCTTTTTAGATATTAACTATAAAGTAAAAACAATCAAGACTACTTTAGAGGGCCAAGACTATGTACGGAAATTTGGCTATTTGATGCAACAGGTAGATAATATAACCCGCCCAACAACATAAAAAAGTGTTTATTACATTTCAAAATGTTTTGTCACCGGTTCCCCTTTTTTAGCATAAGATCAAAGTTCTTTATAAAACTCAGTTTAATGAGATTGAGTCATTGTGAAATTAACTTAATTTTGATCTCGTCAGTGGAAACACATACTTATGATGTGACCAATGAAGTCGGTCCCTTAGTTTGATAAGACAAGATCACAGAGTATTCTCCAGTGATATTTGTTGAACGGATGGGGTTAAACACTGTTTCTTTGGCTGAATACATTCGTGGGGATACGATTCAAGGTTGAATAGAATCGGCATTTACTTATATTAAGCGTCTGTTGCACTTTCACAGACATCTCTGTTATTGCCTTCTACAGACATGCATCCTTCAAGAAATCCTCGATAATAGTCGTCACCACAATTGTTGTAAGTTCTCTGATTAAATGGATGGTCTTCGCCATCGACTATGCCTCGTTCAAAACAACTGACTTCATTACTACTTGCATTTGCCGTCATAATTCCTCCTAAAGTAATCAAGAAAACTGATACAATTGTCAATGCCAATCCTATTTTTGAAGATAAAAATCTGGTTCGATTAGTATTTGAATGAAATCTATTGTTCATCATGAACGGATACTATAATCAATATATATGCTTTTATTCTCCATGGGTCTTATTGATAATTATATCCAAAACCTAGAATTACACTCAGCTAAGCGTTTAATTATTAATCAACATCAATTTATTTGGTGTCTATTATACTGCATGAAGAAGAAGAACAGCGTAAATATAGACATTTGATCGAATAGGGCCACTTTGTTTCAAATATATTTTAACATTCACACTAGAATTCATATATTAAATTAATGTCTATGAAATCTATAATGCATATTCATCAAACTTGAATTTCATGATTATGATAACGGGTGTTAATGTTGCGATTCTAACCATTTTGGGAATCACTATGGCGATAGTTCCAATTGACTTGGTGTTTGCTCAACCAAGTGATACTGGTAGTGTAGTATTGGTTACCCTCCATAATATCTATATGATCTTACAACCCCTGACTCCTTTTGTTTAATCAACCAAACGTTATGGAACTAGTTATTGTGTAACCTAATATCCATAAGTTGGCATAAGTGCAACTATGCTCAGACTCTTATATAAACCGGACACAATAGAGGGATATGACTTTAGTCGGATACAAAATTGAGGGTTTCGCATTGATCTCCCTTAGTCATCCTAATTAGTTCTTGTCAGCAATAACAAAAAAGTAAAAACAAAGAGGCGATTAAACTTGACGGTCGTTTGAGGTCTGAGCAAAATATAGTCAATCGATAATCTCGAGTTATAGGCCAGAATGTTACAGATTTTGTTTCTCTAGCAGTTACTATTGGACGATAGGTGGATGTGGACCGTGTTTAATAATATTAAAACAAGAAACTACAATGTATCATATTAGTCGAGTCAATGAATAAAAAGAATTATGTAGTTTTATTAACTACCGAACTTCATTGTTGGTTTGTCATGTTCTCTGAATCAAAGTCATTTGTATTATTTGACATGACCGCACTAATTACAATTGACCCGTCGTTCTGAGGGGTGATCTTGACTTCTGAAGCAATCTCAAATATGGACTTGTCGAGAACTATTGCACCGCACATTGGACAATCGACAGGAGGTAATGGTTGGGGATTAAGCATAACCCAGTTACTCATATGGTTTAATTGTTGGGAATTAAACGGCATCAAATTGTTCATGTGTGGATAAGGTGGGACCATCAGGTTTATGGGCAAGCCTCCAAAAGGATCTCCAAGACCACAAGAATTAGTTATGTCGTCTGAGCTCGGAATTGGCTCCCAATCACAACCCGGAGTTACTACAGATGCTATAGAATGAGGGAGGCTTATTGCTGAAACTGAGCCTATTGTTCCTACCGCGCTGAATACACTAATGGCAGAGATAAGAAATATTATTTGATTTTTCATAGATCTCACCTTCGTGTTAAGTATTTAAGTATTATCATGCACCATCGGTTCATGGAGATTCAAAATACATCTCGATATTTCCAATGATAATAGGATATTGGTCATATTCAAAATGAGTATCATACACTTTGTTTGGTCAACAAGATAATGACTGTGTTCTGACTTAAAGAGATAGTTTATTTTATAATATTTAATGAAATTTTCTTATACAAGTCTTTGTATCTCGAACAAGAGGTAAACTATTCCTTTATTCAGATTAAACATAACTTTTTCCTGTTTATTTTTCTAATATCCCCGATTGTTTTTAGAATAAACTCTAGGACATTCGAATATCATTAATGATTATTTTACAATCATTAGTAATTGGAATTAGACGGGTGTACTCTACGATCAAAAAAATAATAGTAATTATGAATTATTGGTTTGTTGTTATCTTTGAATTTGTCATGTTATATTTATGGATAGGTTCCGTTGAATTAGTAGTGCTCAAGATAATTGATCCGTCCTTTTGGGGAGATACCTTTATCTCTAAATTCGTTTCAAATAGAGATTTATCTAAAATTACTGCACCGCACATTGGACAATCGACAGGAGGTAATGGTTGAGAATTTAGCATGAAAATATTGTTGTTGTTTACGTCTGAATGTCCATACCATGATAATGGATTTGAAAAAATTCTTGGCAATTCGTCAGGAACACCATCGCATTCTACCACACCACCTCCATAAGGATTGATGTGCAAATCACAATGGAGTGCATTTGCCTTTGGTAAATTGATGACTGGAACGGATAACATACTTGCTATTCCAATCAACATCAAAATTATCGTTATTTGAGTATTCAATGATCCAAGATTTAATAAAAAGTATTTAAACTTTATAAACCAGTCCATTTAATTTCCGTGTAGATGTAATTTATTATTGCAGGTTTATAATGGGCAAAAATAATTATTATTACTTCTAAATAGCGGGTTCAAATAAAACAATTTACCCTCCTCATCCCACAGAAAGAACAATATTGGTTATCTACCTTACGTAGTCAATATTCAAATCTTCATCTTAAAATAAAAAGGTCGAACATAATCTAGAATCCATTTAAGCTGAACAGTTGAATCTGGCTATCCCAACCTGAGTCATAATATCATTACGAAATTACATATCACTTAGTTTGGGTGCGCGGAGATTAAGATCCCTGTGGTAATAGGGTTCTATAAAAGAATTAATTATAATTGGATTAATCTTTAATTTAACTTCTGTATCATATAGCTAGTATAAGATAGACTCAATTATAGATATATTGCCTATTAATTTTTGTTACTTGTTGACCTTGTTAATTCTTTAACTGATTTGATTGTTAAGTATGAAAAGATTTGTTATTTATTAATGGTTTGAAAATGGATACTAACAGCAAACTTAGAAAAGAAAAGGTAATCGGGCATATTGTTTAATAAAGCATCTTTCTCAGGTATCCCACAAATAATAAAATGGATAAAAGTCTATTTATTAGCAATTGTTATTAATTACTATTCTACCAAGTAGTTAATGGATAAGCCACTAAAAATCTACTACCAGTTTTCAATATTTGCTACTCTATTTTGTATGATGATAATCTTTTCTACACCATTGAAAAGTTTTGCCTTTTCACCTGATGTATATTCATGGTATCTGTCATCTGAAGTCTCGATTTTTAACTCTGCATCTAACGATTCTGTAACTATGACCCACAAAGGGATTGAGCTTAATAAAATAGGTAAGTACAATGAATCTATTACGTATTTTGATAAGGCTCTGGGCATAGATCCTAGAAACATTGTGGCGTTAAATGAGAAGGGTAATGCTTATGGCGGTTTAGGAAATTACTCACCAGCAATTGCCTCTTACGACAAAGCTCTAGCTTTGGATCCACAGAATGCTACTATATTAGACAATAAAGGGGTAGTTTATTATCATTTAGGAAATTATACTGAAGCCATTACGTACTATGATCAGGCCCTATCTATAGACCCAACTGTTGTTTTTGCTTGGTATGACAAAGGAAATGCTCTTGAGGCTCTAGAAAATTATTCAGGTGCGATAACATATTTTGATAAGGCATTAACTTTAGATCCGAATCATGTACTTGCAATGATTGGTAAAGGATACGCACTTGACAAACTGGGAAATCATACGGGAGCCATTTCCTATTTTGACAAGGCTAAGGAAACAGATCCAAGATATATTCCTGACCTGACTAACAAAGCTAATTTCCTTGTAAAGATTGGAAATTATAACCTGGCGATTATTTACTATGACAAAGCTTTAGCCATAGATCCTAAGAATAGTGACGCAATAAAAGGTAAAGAACAGACCCTGGCTCTTTTAGATCAGGCTGTTTCTTCAAGTTCATTATGAGATCTCATGTCCTATATCATTAGTGATATACACGAATAACTCAGGAGCATCGGAATTTCCTTGCAACCACCTGATTCGGAATATCCAATCTAGTTTGTATCCCTTATTTAGAGAATCTCATTGGAGAATTAATACTACCATGAGTAACAGTTCTCATCCGTGGGGATTAAGCTCCCTGTGGTAATAGTGGTAATAGGGTTCTATAAAATAATTAATTATAATTGGATTAATCTTAAATTAAACTTAAAAATAAATAAAAAAAAGATAGGTGATGTTATTGGACTTAGCTCTGTACTGCTGCGTTGCTGCCGGAGTTTTCTTGGTTTTGGACGTTGATGTTGTTACCAGAACCTATTGTGTCGCCGCCTGATACTACTTGGCTGTTTTGACTTGAAGATTGAGATTGGCTGATGCTTTGTTCTGCAGAGTTTCCACCTTTTCCATCATCATCATCTTGTGCTAATGCGTTATTTCCGCTGTTCTTTTGGTTTTGGAAGCTAACGTTATTGCATGATAGGAAAGTAGTTCCACCAGAAGCACACAAAGCGTTTTGAACTGATGCTTGTGATTGAGAGATAGACTGGGAGGCCTTGTTTCCTTTCTTTTTAGTTGCAAAAGCATCATCCATAGCCACAATAGGGCTTGCGAAAAGTGCTAATGCGAATACTATTGCAATTGATGCGACAATGAGTTTGTTTTTGTTGTGAATATTTGTTTTATTCATACCTTTGATACTATAGAAAAAATATATGGGGATTGCTAACTAGGTGCAATACTCTAATATTCTAGCAGTTTTAGAATTAGCTTATGAGATCAAACTATTAGGGTTCTATAACATTTAATCACACAGTGAATTCTTTGACCCGATTAAGCCTATTAGTGCTTAATATCTGATAATTTGATATGATGTTTAATAACATCTGGGCGCGTGGGGATTAAGTTCCTAGGGGTAATAGGGTTATAACACATTAAGGGCCCATAGCATTAGTATTGTTAGACATATTTTCCCCTATCACTCTATCTCAAAACAAGACTTTTATTGTAATCGTATAATTAATTTAAAAGTATGATTTTTTATGAGTTGTAACGGGATTTGTATCAGATTCAAAGCTAAAAGGAATCCTGCAATTCCATCCAGATATTCAGACGGACAAAAAAGGTGTAGTGTTTGTGAAATTTTTATCAAATGCGATGAGATCTACTGTCCTTGTTGTAAGTCTAAACTGCGAACCAGATCCTTTAGAGGTTTAGAAGTTAGGAGAAAAGGCTACAGAGAGATGAAAATAAGGAGATACTAATAAGATCATGCTTTAAATAATCTCTCCATCTCTAGTCAGTACCCTGAATGGCTTGTAGAGGAATTTGTATTAGATTCAAAGCTTCTGGAAAGAGTATAACCGAAGGCAGATACATAAAAGGACAAAAACGATGTCAACGTTGCGATATTTATATTACTTGGAATATATCTGTATTTTGTCCTTGTTGCGGTACTAGATTACGATACAAACCCAGAAACGGTAAATTAAAACTTAAATTTGAAAAGGCTAAAAGCGATAGAGAACAAACAGAAGTTTTGATAATATGAATCTAAGGTGTTGGATCTCTGGAAAAGCATGAACTTAATTCACCCATGATTCAATCATCGCAAATAAGAATTTAATGAATCTCAATTCCAAAACTAAACAAGTTTGGCTTTAACTATACCAAATATTGATAACAGTTCTCATCCGTGGGGAGACGATTCAAGGTCGAATTGAATCTGTTATCAACAAAAGTGATATATGTGTAAAAACTAGATAATTAGGAGATTACACTGAGATTATTGAAAAGCCAATTTATCTTCGATTAATAATAATAAATAGACCAGGAATTAAGATCATTTTTTCTTTATTCCTATGACTGTTGACATTGGAAGATTGTGGTGAACGTGGTCATTTACCTCGCAATTTTTCGCTTCCAAGTTAGGTTTGACCCGAGATGATGATAAACTCGCTTTCAGGTTCCCTTTTGAATCAAATCGTTCTAATAGGATATTGATCGCTCCTAAAGCCTTCATCTTTTTTAGTATGTCTTCAAGCGTTAACGCCTTAGTATATGAAAGCACTCGCATTTTATCTACACTATTGAACTCATCCTTTTTGTTCTTATCAACCGTAATATCTGTAATTAAGATTTTCCCACCGGGTTTGCATACCCGATACATTCCCTCCAAAACTTTATTAGAATCAATTAAGTGATGCAAACTTCCTCTAGTAACAACTATTGAAAAATAATCATCCCTAAAGGGCAACGCGAATCCATTTTATTTCTCTATTAAAGATGAGTTGTACCTTTATTTAAGAAGACCAATTCAATATCCGAATGTTATTAGATAATCTCAAAATATGATGACAGACGCAGTTCAAGGTTGAATAGAATTTAGAATTAAGTCGACACGAATGTTCGGAAATGATCAATTCCCGGGCGAGTCATAATATCATCATTACCAAATAACAGATCAATAAGTTTGGGCGCGTGGGGATTAAGTTCCCCATGGTAATGGAGTTCCAATACTAAATAGCAATAGTAGAGTTGGTAGAAGATAAAGTATTACCATGCGAATTAGTAGAATAGAGTCCAAACGGGTTCATTTAAGTAAACAGTTCCCAGAGGTTTTTCATTTTTAAAATGATTATTATCTCAAACTAGAAATGAGGTAGGAAAAGATGTTTGAAAATCCATATCCTTCCTATTCCTTATTTCCAGGGAATAATGTTGCTGACTTTGACTTTGGAAAGGTAGATTTGGTAAAAAGATGTATACAAAATATTATTTAATCTTGATAAAAAAAGAAGGAATTAACTCATCTCAATGATACTTACTGATTATTTGTAAATAATTCTCCCTCATCCAGGTTGATAAATGGTTCTTCAGGATGACTACCTTTTTTGTTTGTGAATTGTTGGCAACTTTCTGCGGTATTAAATCCGGCCTCTTGGGGCGAGAATGGAGTAAACACAGCACATACGGAATATGGAGCGCCATCCTTAAAAAGACCTCGCGGAGTTTCTATTTGTTGTAACACATAAGTATCAACATTATCATTTACACTAGCTTGCATATTTTGAAAAGAAGAATCTCCTGTTGGAGCAATGCAAAATGCTTGAGGATCATTAACTGAATCAAGTGTGACTGTCCCTTCATATACACAATAACTAAAAGTTCCTTCTAAATTCTCACTCCATTGAACCGTAGGTGTAATCTCTAATCCACCCCCTGACTGCGACTGGGCAGGACTAACTGGAAGATTGTACAAATACAATATAGAGGTTATAGATAGAACACATACCAATAAGGAAATGTTTTTCATCACTATGATGTAATAAACAAAATATTTAAGAGACCAAGCACTCTAGTAAATAGCACTTTTTGATCATGATATAAGTAAGTCTGTACGCGTGGGGATACGGTTCAATGTTGAATATAATCGGGTACTATATCCATCGAAAAATAAATCACCGTGTTTGAATTCTTATAAAACTTAATGGCCTGTTTAATTATTCTGTCAGTTTCACCAATACAAATTATTTGAATTCTAGTAGCAACATGCATACATTCTAAGAATTTAAGTGATGTTAATCAAGGATTTGGAAATTACTTAAATATTAATAAATTTACCCTAATAAGTAATGATTAATGATGAGCGATGAAAAGGATAATGTAGTCTTTTCCCAAGACTACAAATCGATTGAACAATATAATCTAAATGGAATAATTTATAAAATTCTTGTATCCGGAAATCAGACTCAAAATAAATATTCGATAATTGAAATTGCCTTTCCTCTAGGTGAAGAGTCAGAAGTACCTTTACACAAGCACGGAAACGAAGCGGTGGTAATGCACGTGATTGAAGGCAATTTTTCCTTTAGATACGGAAAAGAAACTCTAGAAGGAAATAAAGATACGGTATTAAGATTTGAAAAAGATAAAAGTCATTCTTATAGAAAAATTGGAAAAGATCAAGGCAAACTACTTGTAACATACACTCCTGCAGGATTGGAAAACTTTTTCAGAGAATTAGGAACATCCACGATGGAGAATATTAAAAAGTCTATACAGTTTGATCCAGTTATAGTTCATTTGTTAGAAAGTAATTATAACTGGAGATTCATTTTTGATTAAGTTTCTCTTCACGTAATGCTAAATACATCCGTGAAGATGTGATTCAAGGTTGAATATAATCAACGATAATAGTGATGGCCGGTACATTATATCTAAACAAGATCAAAGTCAACCATTACAAAGATCTAATGATTTAAGAGAAAGCAACATACATCAAATTTCAATGCAGAGCGCCTCTTGTCTAATCCGGCACCATCAAATCATTGACGGTTATCTGGAAACTCAATAGTATCATCAATTGCAAATATCCGGTTATTTAGCACAATTGCTCATTTCTTTACTGTGTCAAGTATTATAGGACGATTGGACGATTTGAACGGTTATTTATTGAAAATCATGGAGGCTAAATATCATAGGAATCTATATCACAATGATCAACCCTAGACAAAAAGGTTTTTTGATAAATAAATTAAATTAAATGCATGACACCAGGTACTGTAAACCATTTTTCCTCAAGATCCAGAGAATATTCTTATGCTAGACCAAAATATCCAGAGGATCTTTTTAAATTTCTAAATGAGATTACTCCTGTTAAGGATCTGGCTTGGGATTGTGCGACAGGAAACGGACAGGCCGCCATAAGCCTTTGCAAATACTTTAAAAAGGTGATAGCAAGCGATGCAAGCAAGAATCAAATTGATAACGCATTTGATCGGGACAACATCAACTATGAGGTGTTTCCTGCAGAGAAACCCAATATCCAAAACAACTCTGTTAACCTAATCACTGTAGCGATGGCAGTTCACTGGTTTGACTTGGAGATGTTTTATCGAGAAGCCAGACGAGTAAGCCGAAGTAGTGGAATAATAGCAGTATGGGCCTATGGAATGCAAAAAATTAGTCCTGAAATTGACAAAATAAGTGAAAGACTCAATGTTGACGGAGATATTCTCGGAAACTATTGGCCAAAAGAAGTCAAATTTGTAAAAGAAGAATATAAAACAATACCGTTCCCTTTTAAGGAAATTGCGGTTCCCAAATTTGAGATAAAAGTAGACTGGAATCTTAATAATCTTTTTGATTATATGCAAACGTGGTCAGCAGTAAAAAGATTCTATGTGGAAAATAAATACGACCCATTGAGTGTAGTCAAAGAAGATTTGAAGAATTTGTGGGGAAAGGATGATGAACTAAAACCAGTAAAATGGGATCTAAACCTCAGGGTAGGAAGTATCGATAGTTGATATTCTATTGTCAGGCTGCGTTATTTTTTAACTTTAAACCTGACGCTTGTGGTGAATCATCTAATTGACATATTAGGATTTGATCGTATTGCTACACCATCAAATAGTTTCCTCAGAACCATAAAATACCATATACCCTATTGTTATTCTTGATTTAAATATAATTTTCCGGAGCAAATAAAGATTTGATTTTGAAAAAATAATAGTCAAGTAGAAAGAAATATAACAGTTCACTTGTCCGACACAAATGTAACGCGAACCCAATCGAGTCATTGTATCTTTACCGCTTTAGAGACCAATGAGTTTGGGCGCGTGGGGATACGGTTCAAGGTTGAATTGAATCCAAAGGTATTTTTGCTCATGATAAATAAACATCTTATTTCTCTATTAAACCACGAGTGTCCAGTGAATTGCCTTGTCTAATAACAGCCGTTTACGGCAAAAAGTTATCCAATCCAATGCTTACCTGTTATGAATGATTGATAATAAAATTCTCTTCCCCTTTGCAGTAATCTATGAAGCAAAATTTTACACATTTACTACAAAATACAAAATTAACTAGATTGCCATTCGGGTCTCCCGCCTATAATACCTATAATATCTCATCGGTCATATTCATAAAGGCATTGTCAGTGGCAAAAAAAGACATCATTTACAGATGACAGATTTATTAAATATAAGGTTAAATAAATTCTAATAAATGAAAAAAAGATTCAATATAGGCTCAGTTGATTCAAGAAAGCCCTAAAGTGCTTGGAGCGATACTAGTACCAATATCAATAGTACAAGTCGAGGTGTTGTTTATTGAAGTTGATCCATCGTTATTGCCACACGTTTGGGTTACAGTCGGGTTAAAACTATCGCTTATTGTGACGTCGTTATCTTGGCTATTGTCACTGTTATCGGTAACGCTATTGTCTATGTTGTTGTCACAAGAGTTAAACATTCCAAAGCACTTAAAGTCAGCCAAATCTACATCTAGTGCGTTTGCTGACTGCGTCAAAGGAAATATACCTGTTGCAAAATTGCCTACTCCTACAAAAGTTACTACTAGATACCTAAGAAGATTATTTTAATGGTTTTGTTATCTGAATTCATATAGTCATTTTTCTATAGAAAAAATATAGAATAAGTGGATTCGGTCAAATTTGTCTGCTAAAGATTAAGGCCATAATATTTCTTTAAAATAGTTAATATTGGTGTGTGGTTTTTCTTTTGCATGTCCAAAATCCGATCTTATAGTAATTAATGATAAATCTTTATGATCATAGTTTGGCAATAGACCCGTAGGTATCCCGGGAGCAAAAGGAGGGGGTTTATAGTTTCTGTAATTTACGGCAAATTTTTGGATCTCATTACTATTCGTAACGTAAATATTCATATCAAAGATCTCACTCGGAGATACTGGTATGGAAGCATTAGAAATAATATTGTAGCCGTTCATCTTGTTAATTGTGGAAGAAACATTTTCCAATAATGTGAGTTTATTCTGATGGTTGGTAGAATAAAAATAGTAAATCGACTGCTCAGAAGGTATATCGTACTTCAGTAGGGCTTCGAAATAGTAATCATCATGTGAAAGATTCTTAATCATCCTAATCTTCTTTGAGAAAATTAATTATTAAGATTACCCCTTACATTTGAGGGAGATATCTATCAATCATAAACAAATAAGATGATTTGGGTTTCAGAAATCCTTTTGAATGTGATTCCAAAATACGGTCCCTTCATTAATATAATATACAATTTGGTAACAAAGGTTGAAATTTCTTCTATAGCATTTTTTGAAAGGAGACACATCTCAAGTCTTCTCAATTTTGTCGTAGTGTTGTTGTCCTTGAATTTTTGTTTGCTTCATTTCTTTTATTTCGATTCATAACAGCAGATACCATCCATCTATATTTCATCTCAAATACATATAACGAAGAAGAATCTGCACCTTAATTTCCTTTACCATCACTTCTCTTTCTAATGGAGCTAAGTCAGTTAAATCGTACACAAGATTATCCATTTGTGAATAAAAGGTTGTTTGTACAGGGTTTGCATTAACTGTAGGGATTAAATCGAAAGTATGTATTGAATGATTCATTACCTATTATATAGGCTACAATTAATTAGATCTTTGTTTGTTACTAATTCCTTTAATGATTTATATATCATTGTTGTGTATTACTATATTGGGAGAGTGTTACAAATGAATAATAATAAAATTTTACCATATTATCGATTTAACAGTTTTTTTGATCAGGTTCCTAGTAAAGAACTCTATGATAGATACGAAGTATTCAGAGACTTTGATGATAGTTATAGAGGAATAGATAGTAAGATCAGTGTGTTAAATCACAATTCAGTGGATGTACCAAAGGAGAGAGTAAGAGTAAGAGGATATGAGACACAAGAATTGCCAATGTACTGGAATAAAAAAAATAGATCTTCATTAGGTATAAACAAGTATCGGTAAACCAGACAGGCATCAAAAAAGGATTTATTTACCTTAATTTTTTCTTTATTGATGAATCCCTTTCATAATTAAGACAAATCGAGATGCTTATCTTGTAATCGGTTATCAAAATTATCTATGATGATATAATTTCACTGATAGGAAGAGAACGGTAGATGCTATACCTAGACACATAAAACCTACAGTTAAATAATACAACGGATCATCCCGATGATCATTAGTTCCAATCACTGCGGAATTGATATACGCCGATCCAAAAAATATCATGAAAATAGCAAAAACAGTTCCCATGAAGACAATTATATTTTTGATGATTTTATTCATAAAGAATATAGTTAATTGAGTGACAATTCCATTTAGATTTAGTCTTTTTTATTTCTATTTGTGATAAATGCTATTATTATGAAATTCGTATGCAAATATAAAAATTAAAATGTGAAGTCAACACCTTCTTCATAAAAGACTATATAATTTACACCAGTTACCACAGCATCAAAATCTTTCACCACCTGAATATTAATTATCTTTTTATTTCCTCTTTGTAGAAAATTATTTATTTCATCCATTATAGTATTATTCCATCGAAATATTTCCTGTTTTATCATATGTATTTTGAGAATTTTATATATAAAACTCAATCGCAAAATGATGTTATCGAGGTTATAATGCCACCCAGGGTAAAAATTTTTTATATATCCTTCCTAAATTTTTTACCAATAATAGTCAGATTTGACGTGGGCTCGTGGGATACGGTTCAAGGTTGAACAGAATCTAATATTGGTTTGACCTGAGCGTTTGGAGAGGGTTCAAATCCGGGTGATTCATAATATCATTACCATATAACAGGTCATTTGGTTTGGGCGCGGGGGATACGGTTCAAGGTTGAACAGAATCCATGAACCCTCACTATAATTCTAAGAAAATTACTTCATTTATACGGTCAAAACTTAAAGGAAAAATATGACCTCAGAGGTTGAGATCCTTTTTTGCTTGTTCTAAATCATCTTCCCAAATCCACAACCTATGACTTGGTGGGACATTATGAAAATCAAATTTTCCCACTACCGAAAGGTTTCTAAGATCTACACAAACTCTTTCGAATGCATCCGCAATACATTCAGAAGCACTTTTATCTTCAGAGAGTTTAATACACATACGATATTCATATCCAAGCAGGAGATTTTTACCATATTTTTCCCAAGCACCTTTTCCCTGTGTCCATGCTTCATCGGCCGCTTTTACGGTTATGTTCATATCTCTATTATTTGGAAGGGAAGGATATATAGGAAAAAATGCAGCCCATCCATTCGATATCATATCCAAATTCAATGTATTTCTTCTAGGATCACCAACTGGAGGTAAAGGATCTTCGGCATTGTTTTGAAACCAAGGAGAAACATATGCAAGCATTCTCCCATAGATGTCAATTAAGTCGCCGGTGGGCATTACAGCAATCTTTCTCTTATTACCATCTGGAAGTGTCAGTCTTTCTGACAACATTCTTTCAAAGACCTCAGTGGCATCCATAGCAGCGTCTATTTGTCTTTTTGCGGCACCGCTGGTTATTCTGTTACTGAGGTAATCCCTCAAGCCAGTAGGAAGTTCACCATAAAATCCATTATTTAACCTCTCTTTGCATTCATCTAGTAATGGTTGGCTCTTTTCGGGTTTTCCGGCATATGCAGCCTTTTCAGGAGTATCACAAGATACAAGACGGAGCGGCTGTTCTGCAATTACGATCGTATCCGCATCATTAGATCTAAAGAGCTTCCTTGGTTTAGGATCCATAGTAGTTCTTTTATAAGGGAAATTGATTTCTATTGCCATAAAATGTAAATATCATGCAAACATATAAGTATTATCTATATAGAAAATCTATAGTAGCATTACGATCAAAATATAATTCAAATTGAATTCCATTTTTCATTAAACTTTAAATTTTTCAAAATTTATTATATTTTTAACTTCTCTTCATATATAGTGCAGTTCTTTGATTTCAGTTTTCTTAATCTCGATGTCGATAAATTTGGAAGTGGTAATGAAAGAAAATCCAAGACATTGATCAATTTAGACGATAAATATACTTTAGGCGTTAATCTGCGCTACGATAGAGCATGGGATATAGGTATGTTCCCTATATTAGATCAATGAGTTTGGGTGCGTGGGGATACGATTCAAGGTTGAACAGAATCCATTTACAATAGACGATCATTGGTATAACTTAAATTTTATACTACTATCATCCCTCTAAGATGAAAATCGTTGTTAATAATTACTAAATTATATAATAAAACCAACATGGGCTCGATGAATGTTGCCTTCCGTTCTTTTCATTAAACGTAAGTGGTAGAAAAAATAGCGGGATCAAAAAAATAATGCTTTTCCAATAATGAGGCTACAGATGTTCAATACTTATCTCAATCGAAGGTTAAAAAGAAACCACTCACGACTTGAAAAGGCAATTCGTTCTAGAATATATTTAAAATTTACAATCCGTTAGTAAAATTTTAATAATTTGCAGATACAGTGGAACAATGGACAAAACCAACAATTTTAATCCAAAAAATGTAATTCTGACTACAAGTATTATGGCAGTTCTGGTCGTATTTTTAACCAATACTTCAACATCAAATGGAGTATTTGCAGCAGTTAATAGCGGCGGATACGGTTTATTTGACTGCAGCATTGAAAGCGGCACCAATAAAGAGACATGTTGTGATGGACCCGATGATAACATAAAATGCATAGAGTGTGACGTGGATTTTGAAACAGGTCAGAAATCTAATTGCAAAGAAGTGCCTAATGAACGAGAAGGTAAAAACGTGCCAAAACTAGGTTCACTAAATGATAACGATTTGGCATTAGAAAATGAGCAGGCAAATCAGAATCAGCCTCAATTACAAGGTAAATTTCCTTCCTCTTTAGCCACATCCAAGTAATTTCTATTTTTTTATTATGGTTAATTTCCAATTCATTGAACTTTTTTTGATTTTATTATTCTATATTGTATGATTTAATGGATATATTACTGTAAAGAATTAGTCCAATTATGTCTACGCAATGTTCTGAAAATGTTATTTGACCATCATAGGATTTGAGACGAATCTGCTTTCATAGACAATTTGGAACAGTTTTGTTCTTCAATAGATAACATATCTTTCCATTTAATAATTCAGCATCCTAAAAATAAGTTTGAGTTTATGGAGTTATATCCAAGCATCTGGCAAAGGCTTGCATTGAAGCCTCGTCAAGTATATCTCCTGTACCTACAGATGCAGCCCATGCATCTTCATTACTTGGAAGACTCGTTAGTAATTCTATCTCTACATCTGCGTCCTTAATTAATACAAATCCACCACCCTGAACTAGGTCTCCCTCTTCACATGAAGCGAGAGATGACGGGGTTCCTGAATCACCCTGCACCGTATACGTCCTGGGAATGAATTCTGGACCAGTGGATCCTTGTGGTCCTTGCGGGCCTTGTCCTCCTGGAACCCCTTGTGGTCCTTGCGGGCCTTCTTCACCTTGGGGACCTGTAGAACCTTGGGGTCCTTGCTCGCCTGGTGGCCCCTGTTCACCTTGCGGTCCTGGGGCTCCTACACCTGCAAGTTCAGATGATAGATTGTTACAACTTAATCTAGTGCTATCTCCAGACACACACATGCTATCTTGATTTGTAGATTGAAAAGTTTCATCACTTTGAGATGCCTCATTTCCTTCACCATCCTGACCTATGACGTTATTATTATTATTACTACCATCTTCATCATCTTCTCTTTGAGCAAAGGATTGTTCTACTGATATTAATCCCATAGAACTTATAAAAATAGTTGATATCAAAACTGATAACATCAGAAACCTTTTGTTTAAATTCACAATATTTGCTAATTCATATTCTTATTAGCCATTGCGAGGAAATACCATTATAATTTCTATAGATAACTTTCTCAAGATGTTTGTACCTATTGATTTTGGTCGATTTCAAATTTAACCAAGAAATGGTTTACTATCGACTAAATGTCCACAGAAAACAATCCATAATATTGATCAATGCCGACGATATAACATTCTCTAGTCGTAATTTTATCCTACAATGAATCGTGGGGTATGTCTAGTTCCCATAGTAGAAATCATTCAGTTTGGGCGCGCGGGGATACAGTTCAAGGTTGAATATGATCCTGCCAAGTATGGTTAGAAAACTTAACAGTCTTAACTAGGATTTAAATTATCTAGTCATTTAAGATCTCGAGGCTCTTTACTTCATTCCAATATTTTTCAAATAATACATCTTGAACCAAGACATTATGTTCTTCATTAGAAGACATTGCAAATATCTTCCCGTCCTGTTGATGTTTTGTCTGCATGACATGTTTTCCATCAGTCAAGATTACCATTTCATTAAAGCAACAAAGGCTTTTGCCATAACCATATTTTATTGGATTATCCTCATTTGCTTGATTGAGTTCTAATATTTGTCTTGAAAATGTTTCATCGGTTTCATCGGTTAATATTTTAACTGATACTCCTCTTTTCTGAGCAGATCGAATATTACCAATATTATTCTTATTCATAAATAACTGATTTAAAGATCTTAAGGATGAGAAAATTAATAGTTCTTTTCTACTTTGTTCTATTGTGTAATCAAGTTCATCTTTAAATTCATTTAAGTTACTTATCATTTGCTGATACTTTGGTTGATCGTTCCGATCTAACTCCCTTATTCGGACAGAAAGTGGGATGCTAATTTCCCATAATTTTTCAAATAAGGTAATTTGTCTTTTTACTAAATCAGGATTATTACTAAATAAAGTTTGATCCGGCAGATCACTATCATGATGGAAAATGTATACCATGTATCCGATTTGATCAGCTATAGCCATATTTCCCCGTAAATTATCAACGTGACGCAGATTTGGAAAAGTTAAAGAACTAACTCTTTCAATATTTTGCGGTGTAGTTTCAACAATCAAGTCTAATCGAATTTCATTGTTTTCAATCTGTTTCTCAACAACTCTAAATCCGTCTTGAAAGTATTTATACGCGGAATCAAATATTGCAGGATCCCATACTGTTTGATGACCTTTTTTAATATACGGTAAACCTCTACGAACGATTTCATACATCAGATGAGGGTCGGTTATTATATCAGTTATTACGGGGTTTCGCATTTTAGATGCAATCAATTGATTAGCCGTTGATTCATCCACAAAACCATACTATGACATAACATATTAAAAACATCGCGGTAGCATTGTCTATTCCTGAGGTTCAAGATCTCTTAATTATCATCCTGAATACATCCGTGGGGATACGGTTCAAGGTTGAATATAGTCTCCACATATTACTCGGAGAGGTCTCAAGTATACAATTTATTATGCAATCATATGCAAAATTATTAACTAAATTTGATAATACAAATTCTATACAATCCTTAACTTTGATCTCTTAAACTCTAGATCATGTATTATGATTCTAGAATTATACATGTTAAAATGGTAATAACTTTAGTAAACATTTAGAGTAGGTATAACAATCACTTTATTCTTTTGCAAAATAATGTGTCAGTAAAACAACCTATGCCGACCAAGAACCTAGGCTGGATAATCTATTCAGTATTGAATTAAAAACGTTGAAAGTACCGCTGATTTAATCTTTCATTTATTTAACATGTTATATAACCTTCATATAACAAGAATATAGCACCATTTTAGGTAATAAATATATCAAATAAAATACCCTTTGAACCAGTATGAATAAAATATACTTATTTGCAATCGCTACTATTCTTGCAACAGCGTCTATGATGGTTACTGGAACATTTACATCTACCGCATTTTCTCAAATACCAACTACTTCAGGTATCGACCCTACCGAAAATACTGGACCAGGAGTGTTACCAAACGGTACTGTTGTTAACACAACGACAAGTAACGCAACAACTGGCGGATACTGAGAATTCAACAATACCAAGGTAGTTTAAGAAACTACAAACAACCAAGAATTATTCAATCCCCTTTTATTCTTGACATTTCTTCTTTACCTAGTACTATCCTAATACATTTTAAATCGATGGACACATGGGGACACGATTCATGGTTGAAACTAATCCCAGCATTTAATGAAATGAAACAAGATAAAAATTGGATCAGGTTCTGGAGAAATAAGTGCGTTAGGAGTGATCCGGATCAGGATCTTCAAACAGTAGTTTTATGAAACGAAATAAACACAAAAAAATAATAATTCTTCCATCTATTTATTTAGATCTCCTGTTTTCAATTTCTCTTTACTTCATAGTGGAGCAAAACTATTCCAGAGTCAAACGCTATTGATTCAATAAGGGACAGTTTACGAATCTCTTTCAGGTCCTTAAATATGGTCTTTCCATTCCCAATTGCTACAGGATTAACAAATAAATAATATTCATCAATCAAGTTTTCTTTAATCAAGGAAGAATCAAATGAAGCACCACCATAAACTATTATATCGCCACCTTCTTGGCTCTTTAACTTTGTAATTTCTTCAATTAGGTCACCTGTTGCTATTTCAGTATTTGGCCACTCTGATTTGGTTAGTGTTTTAGTAAAAACAATCTTTGGTGTTTCTATCATTTTTTTAGCGAATGCATATTCGGGGTCATCAGGTTTATTCAAAACATTAGACCAATGGGAAACAAATTCATTTGTCATTTTTCTTCCCAGAAGAATGGTATCAACTGGCTCGTGTAACCTGTTTTCATATTCTTTGAGTTTTTCATCCACATCCCAGACCATCCAGTCCTGCTCATTATTTGGTCCTGCTATGCAACCATCTATGGACATGTATACATGTAGTTTTAATTTTCTCATTGCTTTTTTGTTATCGCTCATCTATTCTCTCCCCCTGCAATTCTCATCTAAAAGATCCTGCTTTCTTATTGCTTAATTCCATTGACTCAAAAAGACATTCTTGCAAATAAGGATTATTCATGAGGAATAGAACATAGAGATGCCTAATAAGTATACAAGGGATCGAAAGTATACTAGAAGTATTGTTCCCTTAATTTAATTTAAATATTACTCTCCTTTGATTTCTAATTCCTCATACTCAATGTAAATACCTAAACTATGAAATGCATCAGATTTAGCATTTCTAAATAGTCGAGAATAACGTAATTTAACGTAAACATATTTCTAAATATTTATCCATAGTTGTATACATCCGTGGCGATACGGTTCAAGATTGAATACGATCTCAGTAAGTGATGACTCGAGTTTAAAAAATTAAAAACACAAATAGTTAACCTTTTTTGTATAAAAGTTTCTGATATGTCATCGATCAATGACAGCGGAGAAAATGAATTTGCATATGAAGAATCAAATATAGTAGGAATATCCGAAAACACATCAGAAGAAAAGGACAAGAGAATATTAAAATCAATCAAAAAGGAAATTTTAAAAGAATAGGATAAACCTGACATCATTACTAAATAAAGTATCTCTGAGTTAGGGCTCGTGGGGATTAAGTTCCTTGTGCAGCTAAGTTCTAATTCAAAAAGAGATCAAATCAGATAAAGATATTATTAAAGATTGTCAGATCTAATTAGCAATTTACTTAGCCTTTAATCGATCTGTTTGCTCCAGAATAAGACAAAATCAAGACCTCGCTAATTTGATACCACACATGTGACCAAGACTAATTGGATTCCTCTAATAGTATTTCTTAACCCTTCCTTTTATTTTGATTTAATGGATAAATCGTATTGCTTCTTTTTAGATTTATTCAAATGAATCTTTAAATTTGTTGATGCTAAATTCCAGCTCAGTTAATTCGGAAATAAGACGTTCTTTCCTTATGGCCAATTTCTTGATTTCACTTTCTAGTACTTTGGACCTTAATCCTAAAAATGGAATGTCATTTAAATAGCGTAACGCTCTAACAACATCGTCATTTCGTATTCCTAGTTCTTTTGCTTTACTATATAACTTTAGAAAAGAAGGTAGATCGCTTTTTATTTCAGTTTCATAATATTTATATAGTCGATGCAGTCCGATTAATTTCGAATAAGCCTTGTAATATATCTCTACTTCTTCAGGTACTAATATTTAATGATACCTTTACTTGAATTGGACTTTTCCCTTCAGAAAGAAGCTCGATTGCTTTGGTTTCTTCAGATACGATTGTATTCCCCTGTAGGTTCTCCCTTGCTTTTCGCTCGTTGTATTCTCTTATGATTTGGCCAATATCACTAAACGACATGAGGACGATTTTTGCAATCTCCCTTACTGTTTTACCCTCTAAATAGAGTTCTATTACCTTTTCTTCTTTTTGTTTTCTATTTTCAAATATCACTTCATAATTATATGTTTTAACAGTTGCCTAATAAAGATCTCAATTCTGTCCTTGTTTTTTCCTGTATTGAAATGTTTCCCACTGTTACTTATTATAATTGAAGTCTTATTTCATATTTTAACTGTTACATTTGTTGAATTTGTATTGCCAGGGTAACCGATTAAAAAATTTTAAATTAAGGTGATGATCATATAAATAATCTGGTCTGCTTAATATTCGGAGTATATATTTTAAGCAATAATGTAGGTGGTTAATTCTTATATCTTCTATATACTCGGATGAATGGGATCAGATAAACAAGGATTGTTTATATTTTGTTTATATTTTGTTTATATTTTGTTTATAGATCTCATCAAATTTATTATGTTGAATTCAAAAAATCTTAAATTTATTGCGGGCCCGTTGGGATTAAGGCCCTTGTGGTAGTGGGGTTCTAATACTAAAAACAGTGAATGACACTCAATGATAAATAAAAATCAAACTTACCTATTACTAATTCTATTTGTCATAATTAAAATTTTATTCAGTACGTTCACTACACAAATTTCCAAACGAAATTGAAACTATAAAGGTCAGAAATCAAAGTACTTGTGATATATGTGGGTTATTTGACAAGGATATTTAAGGACAAAATAAGACCTATGTTTGAAAATAAATGAACCCTATTATCGATCTAAAAAATAATATAAAACTATTGAAAAAGAGGATTTATTGAAGTTTATGATACATTCATTAGCTGTCCTCTAATTTCTCCATTTGGATTTTGTTCGGTATGAACATTGACATAGGTGCTATTATTCTTCATTGCTGCTATCAGGTCTTGCATCGTTTTTCCTTGCATTGGACCCTCAAGGTTACTTGCTGTGAAATTGCTGTACCTGAAGAACCTCATTCTGAGGAGAATCAAAATTAAACAGAGTTACGACAATTGGACCGTTCTCTCCTTCAGCTCCACTATGTATGTGTCCCTGTGTTGCACCTTGAATTCCAGTGACATTTACAAAGTAGTGCATAGTTTGATTTAGCGGTAAATCCTGAGTCAATATTGCTTCACCTACAGCTTGGGTGTTAACAGGTGGAACCTCTTCTTGTCCCGTCATGTTAGTTACAAAATAGACGTTTGCAAATACCGTAGATGGAGCAAGGCTTGTTGATACCACAGTTATACCGGCTATTGCTAATGTCATAGCCAATACCAATAATTTACTTGTTTGATTGCTGAATTTCAATACCTAACAATGACAATGGTAGTATATAACATATTTGATACAATGCGTCTCTCTTAATCAAAAATTCTCAATAAAAATGGTGAAATATACAATAGTTTCAAAATGTTTATTAATTATTAAAATATTTTTATACTAGTCAAATTCAACAATAGCAATGAAAATTACAACAAAATTGATTGCAATAGCAATTGCCGTAACATCATTGGCCTTTGCTCCATCAATAGTAAATATTCAACCTGTAGAGGCTGCTTCACACTGGTGTGAACAACAATATAAGAGTCCAGATTTGATACAAATGTGTCAACAAGGCTGGTATGATCATGATCATTGTAAAAAATATTATCCGATGGCTGATACAAAGCAAGAAGTAGCGGCATACAAGAAAGGTTGGAATCACGGTTCCTGTAAATAGATAAAAGTCAAGATTCCATGTTTTTTCTATTTTTTGGGTGGACCTTGTTTTACTAATCATAGGTAATTTATCGAGCCAATAAAGAATTTATCATAAAATTTATTAACTTCATCTATTTCATAGTTACATTCTTATAAAGAAAAAGTGACAGTTCTCAATTTTAATTGGGTTGTTCCGGGTGGGAGTAGAGTTCTAAAGCAAGTATATCAAGTAAAACATTCATAGAATAAGAACTGCCAAGAGTCACCTACTGGAGCTTAGCGAAAAGATAAAAAATATTTTTTAAAGGTCAGGATAGTAGAGAAGGAAAGGTACAGCAATTTTTAGCATTTCAATAGGTGGGACGTCTGTGAAATAGCAACTACATAGCATTACCAAGCCTATTTGTTTGTCTGGATTAAATCCAACAAATGAACTATAACCATTAATACCGCCATTATGCCATACTACCTGAGTGCCTAGATTAGTTGTACTAAACCATGACAGTCCTTCATATGCATAGGGAGTTGATTCGTTTCCTGAAGGATCTGGAAATGGAACTTGTAATTCGTAGAATGGATATCGAATTGAATGAGTTTCTTCCATAGCAGGACTAATCTTTGTATCTATCAATCCCAAGTTAGATGAAACATATTTTAGCAAATCATTAACTGTAGAGTATATCGCACCTGCTCCTTGAACTGCTTCAGGTAAGAACATCAATCCACTTTCATTTCCAGCCATATGACCTACCGCAAGTATTGGTTTGATATTTTCTGGTATCGATATGCTAGTTGCATTCATTGCAATTCCGCTACTATTCATTCCTAATACCTTGAATATTCTATCTCCTATGAGCTGTTCTAGAGTAACTCCCATCTTCAATGATAGTGCATGTCCAACCATGCCCATTCCCAAATTAGAATACTTTGCTACTGTTCCTGGTTCATCTTCAATTATCGAATTAGAAAGAAATTCATATACCTGTGGGGTTGTATAGTGTTTATTCACTATCCATCCTGAAGGCTGATATGGTAATCCAGAAGTGTGTGTTGCTAAATCTCCTAATGTGATCTTGTATCCATCATATGAAGGAACAGTCACATTCGATGGAAGATACATCTCTAAAGGATCGCTTAATTTCACTACTCCTTGATTGACTAAATCGGCCAAAACAGTAGCAACAAATGTTTTTGATACGGAAGCTATGTCAAATGCTGTATTTCCATCAACTGGTGTAGGATTTTCTTTGGAAATATTACCATATGCAGAGACTTGAGTACCGTTTGGAGAGATAACTCCTATCACAATTGCCACAGGTATACTAGAATTAGAAGAAATATTATCAGCGATTGTTTTATTGCTAAACAAGTGTTCCAAAACTCTTGGTTTGTACTTATCCAAAATGACCTTTGAAAGATCTTTTGCATCTACAGATTGATTCGAAGATGATGACTGCAGGTTGTTCTCTTCCTGACTTTGGGCTGACGCATTAATGTTCCAAGACTGAGAAAAACTACTTGCTGATAAAATGATTGACACTATAAACAAAGCTACCAAAGTTTTAGCCAAAGGATGGTTCCTTTTCAATACCAAGGTTATTGTTATCTATTATATAAGTCTCATCTGTGGGGAATAAGACCTTGAGGTAGTAGAGTTCTATAGCAATTTGAGGGATATCACAGTTTTTAATCGACAACCTGGACTTTTCTTAAACCTGCGTTGTATCCTTAATATGCTTTCTAATCCTTGACCATGCTTGTTTAGTTTTATAATCCATAGGTCGAATATCTGATTCTTTAAGTTTCCCATAATGCTCAAATTCTCGAGCAAATGCTGATTGTATTCTATTTAGAACCTCTAGTCTATCTGTTCCAACAATCACAGATTCAGTAGTATTTATACCAAAATCATCAAGAATCTCTTCAGTAGGGATTTTGAGTATTCCTAAATGTATATCTATAGGAATGGGATTAAATTCATATCCATCTATTGGGTCTGGTTGAAATAAGAATCGCGGCATAGAAAAAGGTATTAACCATACTAGAATTTAATAATTACAACGTATTAAAGAGGAGCCAAAACAAATCCCATTGAGTTACATTATCTTTACCAAATGCGAAGACCGAGTTTTCATACGTCGGGATTAAGTTCCCAGTGGTGGATGGGTTCTATAAAATAAATGAATATTATTACTACTAACAATTTCTTATATCATCACTAATTTGATCATTCTGTTATGGTTACGAATTAAAAGATACTTGTACGAATTTGTTAAAGCCACCAAATGACACTATTGAACCCGGAGTAATTAGCTGCATAAATTCTTTATAAAGTGGCTCCATACTTGTGTCGCCTTCCATGCTTTTAGAAAATTCTTTTACATGTTCTGCATCTCTATAGGATTGTATCTCAAGCCATACCTCTTCCTCCTCAGAAGCAGAAATGGTTTTTGACAAATTTACAAATTCCATTATGTTCTCTCTATTTTCAAGAGAAAACACCTCAAAGTTAGAAGCCCCGTGTTTCATAAAGAAATCTCTAGATTTCCCGTTAACTTCCATCATTGCATCATGGTTTTTCTTTGGGGCACGGTAAAGGAAAATCTCTATATGATTACGGGGAATTGTATCCTTAAAGGAGCTAGTGCTTGTGTTATTCACGAGGATTCATTCTCTTAAAGATATAAAAATCATAAAGGGATCAAAAGTATAGTTGTTCAATTACATTGAAGAGGACGGATTCGGGTGGAATCCATAACTAATTTGGCATGAATATTTGGAAAAAGGTAATAATCGGCTTGATCTACTATCATTACCATATACTAGTATCATTTAGTTTGGGCGCGTGGGGATTAAGTTCCCTGTGGTAGTAGGATTCTACAACTTTGGCTAAAACAATATAAAATCGAAATTGGTAGTTATCTCCATTTTTTTCTATCATCCAACTTATCAAAAATACGAATGGTATTAAAATTTGTCAGATAACAGCCACCCATTCAATACATAAGAAATCCGGTCATAGTAGTAAATTTGTAAAGCGAGAAATACTTAATTACATACACATACAGATGTATGATTATGGGTTGTAAACCTATCATTTTCATGGGAATAATGACTTTGCTCATTATACTAGTATCTAGTCCATTTTTTTCTAATGTTTTTGTACAAGGTAAACCAATTTCAAAAGACAATAGAGGACAAGCAACATTAACAGTTATCTTTTCGGTTGATTGTCGATCTACTGGAGGAACACCTTCTGAGGAAGCTGTCTGTGATAAAGCACAAGAAATTGCTCCATCAAGTGCTTTTCCAAATACTATAGATGCCCACACTCCTATTCCATCCAGCTTTGTGGGATTGTCTAATGGTACTGTAATTACTTTAGGTGCAGGACACTATCTTATAGATACAGACATTGATCAAGCTCAAGAAGACTTAGAACAAGGACTCAATACAGAAGACGGAGTTAGTTTTGATATTGGAGCCAGCAGTGGAGATTGTGATAATCCTGAATCTGGCA
This sequence comes from uncultured Nitrososphaeraceae archaeon, assembly GCA_963759575.1. GTDB lineage: Archaea > Thermoproteota > Nitrososphaeria > Nitrososphaerales > Nitrososphaeraceae > Nitrosocosmicus. Next base: position 1,415,774 of record CAVWZU010000002.1, read on the forward strand.
CAGCTCAAGGTGATATAAGAGCAGGTCAAAAACAAACTTGTATAATAGAAACTACAATTGTAGTTGAAAATGGTACCATAACTACATAACTACAAGTCTTTAAATCTATCTGCCTCTAGTTATATGAGCAGTTCTCCTTTTTTATTATTCAAGAATTTTCTAAATGATTTGCGCTGATTAAATACATTCAGTGGAAAAGTCCTGTAGTGAAAGGATTCTATAACATTCTCTGAAATAACTAATTCTTTGATTCGATTATGCATATTAGTGCTCAATATTTGATAGATCTTATATAATATTTAGTAACAGTCTGGGCGCGTTGGGATTAGTAACAAATTTGACTAATTTTTAGGGTTCAAAGTGGATGTATTGTCATAACGCATATTAGAAAGATCTAATTAATCAATAAGTTGTCATTTTATATACTGTAACCAAGGATTTGATAATACAATAATTTGTTACTACCTAGGAGTATAGAATATTATCAATGCCCCTATGAGAACTACAAAGCCACCAATTATTTCAAATCTATCGGGTCTCTTCTTATCTACGAATAATCCCCAAACGATTGCCATTACTACAAAAATTCCCCCGTAAGCCGCATACACTCTACCAAAATTCGATGGCTGAAGTGTTGGAATTATTCCATATAGAAATAGTATGACACCTCCAATTAGTCCAATAGTTATTTTCTTTCTCTCTCTCAACCACTGCCACACAAGATATCCTCCTCCTATTTCAGCAATTGCAGCAACTAAGAACAATCCAAATGTTGAAATAATAAATACTAAATTATAATTATCCGGAAGTGTTGATTCCAATTTTTTCGTCCTCTTTACGAGGATAGTAAAAAATAATGATGACCCCTATACCAGCGACAACAGTTCCAACCATATCATAAATATCTGGAACTAAGCCTTCAAAGAGATACCCCCAGCCTAAAGCCATCATAATAAAAATTCCTCCATATGCTGCATATGTTCTATGGAAATGAGTTTTTTGAAAAGTTGGAACCACTCCATACATAAATAATACAAAGCCACCCAATATTCCAAACATCCAACTATAACTTTCCCTTAGCCATAACCAAACGAGATAGCCTCCCCCTATCTCACATAACCCTGCAATAAAGAAGAAAAATAATGAATATAAAATTTCTTTATACTTTAGCAATCAAATTGTAATGCTTCTTATATAGAATAAATTCCTTATTAGGCTAAGATTAACTAAATTTCCAACACCTCATGAATGATGTGAATGTTCTTACCAGTCGACTGAGTAGCCACGTGCTACCAAGGAGTCAAACAAGGACTCCATTTCAAAATGTCTTATTATTAAAGTATTCAAAGGGATTGTGAACTCTTTTTATTTAGTCGTCTAAAATCAGAGAAATTGATAAACTTGGATTGTGAGTCAGAAGGACAATCCGTACATTCTGAATTTTCACAATTGTAATCCTGGACTTTTGATTGTTGATTTCTTATCTTCCGTATTGATTCAACCAGTGTTAGGGTGAATGTTCCTATTACAAGTGCTAGTGGAATAGCCAGGAATGTAGAATACTGATAAAATAGAAGAGTCACAGTTTCTGCTGTTAGTATACATGCACTTTCTGCTGTAATCAAAATTACCAAACTAGTCTTTATAATATTTTTCATTTGAGGGTTATTCCAATTATCAATAAAATGTGTAAATCCTCTCTTGAAATTAACAAAGGTCGTTATCAAATTAAAGAGAAATCCTTTGCTAGCATTTTCTTCTAAAAAGGAACAACAACCTCGAATATGCTTCGCCTCCTTAGTATTTTTAAAATCATACCTTCCTAAAATTGTCATAAATGTTGCAAAACCTGCTAGTGCAAACCCCAGAGTATATGCTATAACAATACCATATAGATTGAAACCAAAAACAGATACTCCAATATTTTCTCCTATTTCAGCACAAATAATACATAAAATTTCGATTCCTAGAGCAGCAACAAATATTCTTTTAATGTTTTGAGATATCTGTCGGAAAAAGTATGATCTCTTCCAAAGATTAAATTTATTTGTATGCGCTGATATACAACAGCATGATTTCTTTATACAGTTTTTACATTTCCAAATGACATCTGAACATGCTACTGGAGAGCATTTGCAGTCAGCACATTTCAAATGTTGCATATTAAATAATCTAATTACAACGTAAATAAAGATTGCATCAAATAATTAGGTATAGTTGACCTATTGGTTGTTTTATGCATCTCTGATTGAACGCGTGGGGATACGATTCAAGGTTGAATCTAATCTGGGCTCTATATTTCGAATGTCATTCATGATCCAATAATAATTCTAATTACTTCATTTAACAAAGTAAAATCCAAGTGCTATCGCAATAAAGAAACCTACTAGTATTACACCTTGAAACCAATTGCTTCTTTCAGCATAAGTTATAAAATACAAAAGGACTATTGAAATAAAAATTGAAATTAATTCGATGGGTGTAAATATCAATGGGAAAGTTATACCCATAATCATAGAGGCTATAATGATTAAAGGAAGTACAAATAATGCAATTTGGGAAGCAGAACTGGTAGCAATACCTAAAGATAGATCCAATTTTCCCTTCCTAGCCATCATCATTGAAGTAACTTTCTCGGGAACGTTTCCGGCAATTCCTATTACTATGGCACCAACAAACAATATTCCTAAATCTAAATGAGTAATTGTATCTTCAACACTTCCAACTAATATCTCACTAATTATTGCGATACCTATCATACTTATAGCAAGAATTCCAATTGATTTCTTCTTGCTCCATAATCTAAAATCAGAAGATGTTTCAATTTTTGCTCTCTCGTTATCCCTGTTTAACGAGGCATTCTCAGTCGAGTTAGTAGATTCAGAAGGAAAGGAGAAAATATGTTTATGAGTTTTAAATGTGAAGAACAATCCTAAAACGTAAATTGAAATAAGCAAAAATGCAAAAGAGTTAGTAAGAGTTGTTACCATAGAACTAGTGCTATGTAGTTGGTTTTCGATATTTATATTTGTAAATAATGAACCTCCAACAACCAGAATGAGGGGAATTGAAAGAATCGAAACTGATACTAGTAGCGATGTAAGATGAAATATTATATGTTTTCTATTAAAATTTTGTTCTCTAAAATTAAGTCCTCCTACAATCAGGCTCAAACCAAAAACTAATAACAATTGTCCTAAGATAGAACCTACTATATTTGCCCTTACAAGGTCAAATAATCCAGCCTGTATGGCTACTATCGATAGAATAATCTCTGGAGTATTTGAGAAAGATACGTTGATTAATGAACCTCCTGTATTACCAAAATGCTCTGCTAGATGTTCAGTAGTATCGCCTACTAACTTTGCTAATGGAATCAAAGCCAATACAGAAATGGCAAATAAGATTGTATTATTGACAGAAAAGAATACGTCTAGTATTATTGCAATTGGTACAAAAATAAAGAGAATATAAAAAATATTAGAAAGATCAAACGATTGAAATAGATGTCTAGACAAGAATCTAATAATTTGAGTTGACTTTCACAATATAAAGATTCAATGTCTAAAAATACCATTCACATGTAAATACATGAATCTAATAGAGTTTTCACCCGTGGAGATACGATTCAAGATTGAATCCAATCTCTAAAGTGATGACTTCCGGGGTCCAAGAAAACTTAGACACAGATAATTTACCTTTTTAGTATAATAGATTCTGATATGTCATCGATCAATGACAGCGGAGAAAATGAATTTGCATATGATGAATCAAATTTAGTAAGGAATATCTGAAAATACTCCAGACTATAAACATCTGACAAGACCGATTTCTGAAGCTGACGGCCTCACATAGTGATGCAAAGGTATCAAATGTAATATAACCTAATTTTGTAGTCATTGCTTCCTGCCATTAGAGGATGGTATTAGGTTTTATTGCATGTTAAATCCATAATACAGTTTTGTCCAAAATATATCAAACAAACACAGAATTTATATCAGTACATTCGTAGATAGCAATTGTGGCTATCTGATATATGAGGTGGTTAATACAGTCTTGCCTTGATAAAAAAATAAGAATTCATCCTAAATTCGAAAGGGACTATCATTAAAATACGCATTAGAATAGAGCAAATGAATGTACTCTTTATAATAAGATCCCAAGATTATTGGTGATCTAATCCGTTAATTTGTACATTTTGTGTTAATTCAGCTAAGTATACTTTTGTTCCCTTATCCGTTTTTATAATCCAAGAATTAATACTATTAACCATGAGCAAATCTAATTTAACAGACGCAGGTATTGTTTCACATATTGTCTACAGAGTACCCAAAAAGAATCATGATGCAATGTTGCGAATCTGCAAAGAGGCTTATGATATGTTCAAGCAATACGGTATTCTCCACTATGACGCCTTTAAGCTTAGCAACACAGACGTACCAATGGAAGGGTTTGCTAATGTTGCAAGCATCGTTTCTGCCAATCTAGATGAGGAAGTTTGGATTGAATCAATTTATTATAAAGATCGCCAACACATGAATGAAGTAATAGCAAAGATGGAAAAGGACGAAAAAGCTGGCCAAATGATGAAACAATCAATGGATCTATTGCCTCCGGGTGCTAAGTTCATCGTCGGTGATTTTGAACGTCTAAGTGTCTAGATATGCGGTAGTCTGGTAGTAACTTTCCTTTTGAAAATCTAGTTACTAATTGGATACGTTAGAGTTATAGATTTTCTTTTGTATACCGGATCTCTTGCGTAATTTATCCAAACAGCTTTAATGGTCACCTTGATTTATTGACCAGTTTCTGATAACCCGCAAAAATTAGAAGTTGTTTTCAAGTTCACCATCTTTGTCTCGTTTATATCTCTTAACGAAAGTCATGGAATGCTCTCCCTCTGCCAATCATATTATCAGTACCATACAAGGTATCAGTAAGTTTGGGCGCGTGGGGACACGGTTCAAGATAGAATCTAATCTTGATAATTGATAGATGAAATCACTAGAAAAATAGCCTTTGTATGTCAGATAATACTACTATTTATGGATCTAATCGATCATAACTTAAGTCCGTTACTCACTGAACTACCGCTCAAATAAGATTCGAAAAACCAATATTATATTATAATCATTAACAAAGCAATCAATTAGGTCATTATTCAAAGTCTCTTTAACTTTAAGAATATTATTCCATAGTAATCAATAGATAACACCTTGAAAATCCACTAAATCATATTAGAAATCATGCGTAAAGGTTAGAACGCATCCACAAATTTTCAAATATCGTTGTATGAGTCCAAACGCTGGGCACGCTGTTAGAATAAACAGCAAGACCATTTGCTTCATTAAAGTTGTATTTATTGTCGTCTTTTGTTTCCATAATAAGAGAATACGTATTATCAGATACAATAATCGTTGAATTAATATCTAGGGGTTCTGTAATTGGATTCATCTCTATCTGATCAAATTTACTATTGCAAATCTTTGATTGTTCCTTTAATGGATCATCCATCGCAGTTAGAATTCTAATTTGAACTCCTTTTTCTGCATTCTTGTATAACAGTGACATCAACTCCTTTCTTTCCAAGCGGTAGAACGCATTTACAGTCGGAAACAACAAAAGTAACTCCTTTGAGGTAGATACTATCATGTTGAGATAAATTTTTTCTATTTCTTCTGGCTCTCTAACGGTATCAATGAAGCCTAAACGAACACCATATTCAATTTCTCTTATGCGGTCTTCTATGGGGATTGCGTTTTTCCACAAGATATTAAATAAGGATTGTTGGGCTTTAGTGGAAGCGCTATCATTATTATAAATAATCTGACTTGGAGCCTCGGATTCCTTATGAATGAGATGAATAAGATATTCTTTCTCATCCAGTATCCCAAAATTTCCTTTTATACCACTTATGTGGCGAATCTCTGAAACCTTGCTTAAATCCTTACAATAGTTAATATTTTCCTTTGTAATATCAGTTATGAGACGAATTTTTATGCCTCTGTTTATCATTTCCGAAGCGGCTTTCATAACTCGGTAATCGGTGTCTACAACAGAAGGACCAATGAAATCTAGACAACTATCCAATTTTACTCTTGTCCTCTGATAACCTTGTAATACAAAATTTGTAATTTCTTCAGTTCCAGTAATCACCTTAATTAAATCATCGGTGTTTGATTGTGATGTTTCCTTAGGCAATAGAGCAATGCATCTCTAGAATATCTCACATAGTAATAGTATAAAACTATGATTATGACAGAAAGTAATGACATTACTACAGTCTCTAGTTATTTTCATATTGTTACGGGGTTTCGCATTTTAAATGCAATAAATTGATTAATCGTCGATTCATCCACAAAAACATGTAGTCATATAGTCATATTATTTATTGAAAACATCACAGGTGTAATGATTATTTCCTAGTTCAAGAATCTTCAAAGTATTTTATCTCTTATTGAATACATCCGTGGGGATTAAGTTACAAGTGGTAGTAGGGTTCTATCATATTCGTGTATGATGCTTAGTAACAGTCTGGGCGCGTTGGGATTAGTAACAAATTTGACTATTTTTAATGGTGCATAACAATTCATAATGGATTCGGTTCAGGAATTGCTATTTCAGTGTCCTTCTAGGCTACAATTCAAACAATATAGCATCCATAATTTTTTATCATGATGATGTTAAATAATGCTTTGAATTGGGGTTTTTCAAAACGCTTTAGACTCAAATACACACATCTATCATACGTCTAGATCGATGATTGTTATTATGTACTGGAAAGTCATTTTCGCTATTATTTACCTTTAATAATTAGACAACGACCTGATCCTATAACCCTCTCTAGATCTAATGGGCATCCAATCCACCAGATACTAGGATCTGTTACAGTTATTAGATATTAATAAGGTAATTATTATGCGTGGAGTTATTTGGTTATCATTTTGTTAGTTTTTTTTGTTATCTTGACAGTCTTAATTTTTTCTACTGCTAATACCTCACATATAATACATGTACAAAAGGTAAAGTCCGTTACTGGTAAAAAATCTTGTAAAACTTTTATAGTCGCTATTGAAGATTAACCCAATGCTAAATAAGAATATGATAATAGCATTATCTATTTTTTTTATGTCTATTTTTTGGATGTCAGCCATAACTACAAGTGTGCTTTCTGTCGATCGTTCAGATATTCCAGAAGCACTCAAAGCAAATTATGCTGGCCCTTTTTTCAGTATCAACCTCCCATCCGGAGTCGAATCATCTGCTTTCATCGAGAATGTAACCCAGTTGGCAAAAATGGGGTTTGATTCGCCTCAGAATGCCAAACTGTTTATTCAGCTTGACTCTATTGCTTTGAATTCTTCCTCGCATCCAGGAAATCGAACCTTAACAGCCCCTGCAATTGAGCGTTTAACATCCATTTACAATCAAATGAAAAGTAATAATTCTACAGGTGGATTTACGGAGATAGCCACTGTGGCTATGCAGGCTCTAGATAAAAGATCATTTTTTGACGGTGCCGGCCGTAACATAACAGTGGTTCCAAATGGCCTAGATTTTAGTGATATACTAAAGTTTGGAACTTTGGGAGCTGAATTTGTATGTGGAACAGGTTTGAATAGTAGTGAAGATTCTGCTGCGGATATATTCAAGTCTGGACCATCATGTGTAGCAGGTGCTCTTGGCGCTGCGGGAGTTAAGCTAACTACCCTAAGCTAATCACCTGAAAGGAGAAGCAACCACTTCTTTTACTTATAGCCAGGTAGATTAGTAATCGGTCATTAGAAAAACAAATTGAAGTATCTATTGGTTAGATTTGAAGGCTTTAGCGCCCTTGATGCATAAAACATTGACCATTAATCAACCAATTATATTTGACTATTTTCTTATTCTTTGATTCTGTCATAAAGTCTATAATAAGTGGCATTCGTGCAGACTCGAGTTTAAGTTCTTTATGTTTTATTTTGTACTTTTGTTTTTGAGAACATTATTGATTGTGTTAGCATGGAAGGAAGATCATTATCTGATACATATGCTCCGATTTTTTTATTTATCAATAAACTACAATAGATCATAGTAGGATGAGTTCTGAATTGTTTATAGGATGTTCGGGATGGAATTATCTAGACACATCCCAAAATGGTGGGTGGTGGTTCACTCTTTTTATTGGGTCATATTGGAATTATTTTAAATAACCATGTTCATAACGTAACATGACCGAAGCAAAACTTTATAGACTTAAATTGCACATGATATCGAAAAGTATAAAAACGAGTTTTATTATTTTGATCGAAAATTCATTAGAAAGATACAAGCTATATTTATTAATTGTAGATTATACATCTCAGATATGATTCCAAATAGGAGGCTTTCTCAGAAATCATCAGTTACAACCTTTTTGCTTATAGTAGCAGTATCAGTAATACTATCATTTAGTGGAATAAGCATTAATTTAACTAATAACATTAATGCTCAAGCACAAGCACAAGAGCAGCAAGAAGAAGAGCAAACACAGATTAACAAATTATGGGAAACACCTGCCAATCTGAAGGATCCAGAATCAGTAGCTTACGGATCCAAGCAACAAGTCTTGTTTGTTTCAAATATAAATGGACAACCAGATCAAAAAGATCAAAATGGATTCATTTCCAAGGTTTCACCTTCTAATGGGAGCATAGTTGAATTAAATTGGGTAACAACACTGAATGCGCCAAAGGGTATAGCTATTTCAAATGATAATAGTACATTATATGTTGCAGATATCACCGACCTAGTACAGATAGATATTGATAGTGGAAAAATAATCAAGCGCTTCAATGCACCAGGAAGCTCTTTTCTTAATGATGTTGTAGCAGACAATCAAGGAAATATCTATGTATCAGATACCGATACCAATACTATCTACAAGCTAGATACGAATCTTGGTAATAATACATCATCATCCGATATTCAATCTCGGCTGCAAAACCCACAATTAAACGGTCCTAATGGTTTACATATAGATAATAACAACAATAAACTAATTGTTGTTTCTTTTGGACCTTTAAGTAAACCCGGCGGAGGCATTGAGGTTATAGATATGAAAAATAAGACAATAACTAGTTTAGGAGAACAAGGAACTACATCTCCTTTTGGTGGTCTCGATGGAATAGAATCCGATGCTAGCAATACACACTACTATGTTACTGACAATCCTGCAGGGAAGGTATATGCTGTTAACGCAGACGGAACAGGTTATCAAACATTAATAGACTTGCACACGCAAGGGGCTGCGGATTTGGGATCTATACCAGCCCAAAGTACGATTATGATACCTCTTATGCAGGATAACAAACTTGTGGCTTACAAGTTAGTAGAATAAAAACCAATGAGTAGTTGCGATTATCAGATCCGTATTACCATCTCTTTTTTTGATGCTTTACCATTAATGTCCTTGTGGGAGTAGGTTTCTATAGTAATTTGATGATATCACAATTTTTAGACCACAACCTGGATTTAAACCTGATTTGTATCCTTAATATGCTTTCTAATCCTTGACCATGCTTGTTTAGTTTTATAATCCATAGGTCGAATATCTGATTCTTTAAGTTTCCCATAATGCTCAAATTCTCGAGCAAATGCTGTGTGTTCTATTTAGAACCTCTTGTCTATCGGTTCCTACAATCACAGATTCGGTAGTATTTATCCCAAAATCATCAAGAATCTCTTCAGTGGGGATTCTGAGTACTCCTAAATGTATGTCTATAGGAATGGGATTAAACTCATAACCATCTACTGGGTCTGGTTGAAATAAGAATCGCGGAATAGAAAAAGGTATTAACCATACTAGAATTTAATAATTGCAACTCCTAAAGATGAGCCAAGATAATATTTATCATATAGATGTAGAACAGCATCTGTGGGGATACGATTCAAGGTGGAATAGAATCCAAAGTTAATTTTGACATTAACCAATAGAGAAGGATCCAAATCCCTCACTTCGCACTTTTTTATGATTGATTTGAACCCGCTTGTCTATATTGCGTACAAAATTAATATCGGATTCTTCTTTCCTCTTGGTCTCCCACTATTTTACAGTCGACAAGAATGTTTCTATTATTTTACCAACTTCCTCTGGATATTGAGCTGGAACGGCATGACCAGCGTCTTTTATCTGTACAAGCCATGCTCCGGGAACTTTACTTGCAATGACTAAAGCATTCTGATGAGGATTGTACTGGTTATCATCTGTACCTGTTATGACCAACAGAGGCTTGTCTATCTTTGCGAGGTCGTCACAGACACCGCTCCAGTTCTTAGCCTCCCAACCCCAGCCAGCATCTGCCTGATTGTTCAATGCTTCAGCGGAAAGACCGGGCTTTGACCCTAATAGGGAACTGTTTTCTGGAATAACAGCAGATTCAGGATGCAGCTTTACCCATCCTGATCCTAATGATGCGGTTACAAGAGCTTTGAAATCTTCTTGAGAAACGGTTATATTATTTTGAGTTTTGTTCGCAATATCTTTTTGCAATTTTAAAAACTCGGGTGGTTTAGGTATCCCATCTTTACCACCGCATGATCCAGCAATTAACGTAATACTGCTAACCTTATCAGGATGCGTAATTGCAAATTGTTGAGTTGTAAATGTACCTAAAGAATATCCTAAAACATTTGCTTGTTGTATCTTCAAAGCGTCCATTAAACCAGCAGTATCATTACCAAGTAACTGTATTGAATATGGTTCGGTACCAGATGTAGTATTTCCAATTCCACGACTATCAAAAATAATTACAGTGTTATTTGAAGCTAGCCTAGTGAGAAGAGCTGGGTCCCATGCATCCATGCCATCATTAATACCATTATGAAGTATAATGGGGTCACCCTTACCAAACATCTTGTATGCCATTTCAATATCTCCAACACGGACTTTTTCTAATGGGATGTCTTGTATGTTTACCAGGTTTGTAGTAACATTGCCTGTTGGAATGGCCTGGGTAGCATTTGTTTGACCATATGTAACATTAGTAAAGCCGTCGACCACAGTCATACTCGATAAAATTAGAGTCGAAATAACTGCTACAATGAAAAGATAATCTTTTCTTATCTTACTATCAATATACATAACCAATTTCACTTGAGGAAGTATATAAAGGGGGTATAATCATGTATGAAAATTAACGGTCTATCAATCCGTAACCTTGGCTGATAAATTTGAGATAGAGACATCGAGGGTTCAAATAGAGCGATTCATACCTGATCCCCGCGCAAGATTAATTCCTTCGAATTCGTTTTGCAGTTACTCTTTGATATTATTAATTTATTGTTTTAATACTCCTCCTCTATTGAACGGAGTGTTTGGAGGAAGGGTTAATTTGATGCTAATCCTAATAACTTTATCATATAAAGTATCATTTAGTTTGGGCCCGTGGGGATACGGTTCAAGGTTGAATCCAACCTATCCAATGATTCCACTGTATCAATGAAAAATAATCAAGTTAGAATCTTTGTTTATCAACCTATCCTTAATGTTTGAATTGCATTATCTATGAACGGTTCGAATTTAGATAAGTATGATTCATTTATCATTTTATTTGATGAATAGTCACTAGATAATATCAATTGCAGGATATACACTGTGGTAGGTGAATCATATTTGTAAGATTTTGTTATATCATCACGACCAAAGTCAATGCCTTCTGCTATCGGTGTATTATCAGATGTTGAGCACTTCATTGTTGCAATTTGAAATAGTTTATCGTTTATTGTTGATGTTGAATTAGAGGTTAGTTCTGTACACTCGGAAGAAAAAGATGATGGTCCAGACAAAGAAGATGACATTTGTCGTTCTCTAAGATCTCCCTTATCTTGTACAACAAGATTCATTATAGGAAGTGTTTCATTATTGGGAAGTAAATTTAACTTTGTGAAAAATTCTTCAGTTGTTCCTGGAAGCATAGTAAGGATAATCCCTTTATCTCCGTTCATACTTTCTGTTGCAAACCAGCCAATAGGAATTTCAAATTCTGTTATACCATATTTAGGATTTATATATTTTCCACTAATGTCTTGTCTGAATTCAGAGAAATCTGTAAAGGTATTAACGCTACTGTTGCTGTTGTTATTTACATCAGGACTAGCATCAGAAGTATCAGCATTGTATATTGCGATTCCAGTCACAAAAACTCCAAAGAAAATGAAAATAATATGATAAAACCTGAGAGAAATATTCAGTGAAACAAAGATGTCCTCTAACATTGGACTGTATAAAATAATTAGTTATTTAAGAATATCTTTAATACAAGTAAATCTTTTTTGATCTAAATATGCATTTAGCCGGCTAATGAGGTGATCCGTGGGGATACGATTCAATATTGAATAGAATCCATGATAGATAATGGTATATGTCAAAAAAAGACAATGAAATATAAAAAAATATTCAATTTCTTTTTTATTCAAGTATTACTGTCAACTTTTCTTTACTTCATAGTGGAGCAAAACTGTTCCAGAGTCAAACGATATTGATTCAATAAGGGTGAATTTACGGATCTCTTTCAAGTCCTTAAATATAGTCTTTCCATTCCCAATTGCAACAGGATTAATAAACAAATAATATTCGTCGATCAAGTTTTCTTTAATCAAGGAAGAATCAAATGAAGCACCACCATAAACTATGATATCGCCACCACCTTCTTGGCTCTTTAACTTTGTAATTTCATCATTTAGGTCGCCTGTTGCTATTTCAGTATTTGGCCACTCTGATTTGGTTAATGATTTAGTAAAAACAATTTTTGGTGTTTCCATCATTTTTTTAGCGAATACATACCAGGAGTCATCGGGTTTTTTTGCAAAATTAGACCAGGTTGCGATAAATTCATCAGTCATTTTCCTTCCCAGGAGAATGGTATCAACTGGCTGATGTAACTTGTATTCATATTCTTTGATTTTTTCATCCCAGTTGAGGTTCATCCAGTCCATTTCATTATTGGGTCCTGCAATACAGCCATCAATGGACATTGCTACATGTAGTTTTAATTTTCTCATAGCCTTTTTATTATTATTACTCATCTATATTTCCCCCAGAATTCTTAATTTGAAGATCCTGTTTTATTTTTCTGATAAATTCTGTTGAATCAAAAATATATTCTTGTAAATAAGGATTAGTCATAAGGAATAGGACATACAGATGCCTAATAAGTATAGACGGGATCAAAAGTATATTAGAATTTTTTACAATTCTATAATTCTAAGAATTTGACGATCTAAACATATTACGGTCTGTTAGTAAAATTTTAATAATTTGTGAATATAGTGGAACTATGGACAAATTAAACAATTTAAATCCAAAAAAAATATTTCTGACGACAGGTATTATGGTTGTTGTTTTGACCCTATTTCTGACTAATACTTCAGCATTAAATGGAGTATTTGCAGCAGATAATAGCGGATACGGTTTTTTTGACTGCACTATTGAGAGTGGCACCAATAAAGAGACGTGTTGCGATGGACCCGACGATAACATAAAATGCATAGAGTGTGATGTGGATTTTAATACAGGTCAGAAATCTAATTGCAAAGAAGTCCCTAATGAACGAGAAGGCAAAAGTAGTCCCAACCTAGGTTCATTAAATGATAACGATTTGGCATTAGAGAATGAACAGGCAAATCCACCTCAACCCCAATTACAAGGTAAATTTCCTTCCTCTTTAGCCACATCCAAGTAATCTTTAATTTTTTTATTTTGGTTAGTTACCAGTTCAGTGAACTTTCTATCTAATATTATTATTTCATATTCCATCATTCCTATCAATTATAAGCATACTTAAAATTTAGATTCAAACCTGTTAGTTTAAGCATGTGAGGATACTGTTCAAGGTTGAATAGAATCTAAAATCAAACTGACCCCTAAGTCTAGAAAAGGCTTAAATCCGAGTCATTATATCATAACCATATAAAGGATCATTGAGTTTGGGCGCGTGGGGATTAAGTTCCTTGTGGTAGTAGGGTTCTAATACAAATGAAAAGTCTCCTGTGATTCATATCTACTATCAAATCCTCATAAGGAAGAGCAGTCAAGATGGTTGACGGATTCTGTGATAACCCGTTCAACAATTGACTAAATTGATAATTGACGAGATTTTCTTCCATAATATTGTCGGCATCAGTAATGTCATTTTAGTTGAATGCATTAGTTCGGTGTCGTAAATGGCAAATCATTCATTTTCTTTCTTTCTCTTTGCTTTATCAAACATCTGTCTAGCAAATGCACCTACAAACGCGCCTGCAAAAATACCTATGAACTGTCCGTATGTTCCCCAAAAGTCTTTAAATTGATCATCGATGCCCTTGGGGGGAATCACTGTTACTGTCAAGTTTACGGGCTTTGTTAAATAACCTACAGTTGGATACTTTTTGGATAATTCAAACTTTGGATCTACAGTTCCACCTTGTGGCGCGTTAAATGTTGGTTTTGTTGTTGTTGCCATTGATGGCTCCCTTATTGTAACTATTAAAGGGATCGTATAAATACCAACAGGAGTTTGGTGAGGAACATCCACATTAATTAAAGGAGGTTGATTTCTTTGGATAGTTACATGAAGTTCACTTGAGTTAAAAGCTGATCCATTATTGTAATCGTCAATTTTGTTGTTGAAATTGCTCATACCACCAAGGGTCATATTAATAACATCATTTGAAAAACCAGAGGTGGATCTTATCCGAGCTGGAATTAACTGTTCTTCACCTTGCCTTATAGATATATCACTTGGTGAAGTAGATATTTCCAGGCTAGGAGGAGGTATGGTAACCCAATTAGTAAATTGTCTAACTTCATCGGATCCGATTGACTCTGCTGAGTAGAATAATAAATTGTATTCACTGGGTGAATTTATAGAACTCAGATCCAAGTTTAATCTAACATACCCAGGACCTACTGATGATTCAGTATGGGACTGTGTAAAGTTCATCTTGGATCCTATTAACATATAACCACCGGTCGAGGACAATTGGTAAAGATATCCACTCAATTTTCCATTCACTGATTCGATATAAAAGTCATAATCTGCACCATTATATCCTGTTTTTGTGTTGGCGTCTGCATCAATAAGCATTCCATAGTTTAATTTTCTAGATGATTGATTATCAGTAGAATTAAATGCAGAAGAATAGTTACCAAAACCAGAATACAACCAAATAGTAGTGTTTAAATTCTGTCCATCGCTAATATAATTAACTGCCAGTATGTCGGTATAACTGGATTTTAAATTTGTAGTACTGTTGCCATATGTTTGGACCCAATTACGATTTTCATTTAATAATTCTTGGAGCTCAAAAGAGGGCGATAACGCCATAGCCACGTTATGGAAAAAATCCTTGCTCAAAAATGACAATAACAATATGAATGATATAACTGCAATTGAACTAAGAAGATTGTATTTATTAAACTGTATTTACACCTAATGTTGTAAATGGTATTATATGTGACTAAAAACTTTTTCTTATGATGATTTTTCATACGATAGTGGTAATTCACATAAAAGATATAGAAGTAGGATAGTTAAACGGTGATGACAAATTATGGACATTTTATCGTTGTTATTGCAAGTCATAAACAGCTGGCCCTTTTACTCTTGCTACCTGAATATAGATTCTTGAAATAGTATTTAGAATCAAGTTCCTTGTGATAGTATGTTCTACTGCAATTTAATGATCCTGTAATTCTTAAACTTAAATCAGATTAAATATCCTCATAAAGTTTTAAAGGTATTAGGCATCCAACCATCACTTTGACAATCCAAATCCGATTCAGAGTTACTTTTGAGCTATTCTCCAAATATTATCGAAATAGTCTACAAAAATACCTGCTATTTCACTAGAAGTTATCAGAATACCAGTTATTGTTTCCAGTCTACTATTAGAAGTTTGTTCATGAAAATATCAATAGTTCCAGGTAATGGATAATCAACATGACGCAATTTTACGTCCTTAGGGATTTCCTTAAAATGCTTAGAATTTTTGAACTCTGCACGGACTATTCCTCTTTCAACTATGCCTTTTGATTTTTGATATTTGTAGAATCTGGAATAAAAAGGAGAAGCATTCTCATGAGCACCAGGATATGGATAAAAATATCTTAGTATGTCTCCTTTCTTTGCATCACTTAATAAGGTCATATAAGCCGAGCGTAAAGACCTCTCTCCTACAAAAATTTCAGACGTGCTTCTCTTTGTTGCATATATATTCTTGGACAAATCATTAATGATCTGAGATATTCCTTCCTTCTGTTTCCTTACTTCATTTTCTTTTTTCTGGATATACTCGTGTAACCGGGACGGTTCCAACGACTGAAAATGTTTGATATTATCTTGTATATTGTAACTTGCCAATCCTTTCAGGATCAGTCGGTCTAACACATTGTAGACTTTAGATTGAGATACACCAGATATTTCTACAATTTTTCCTACCCTTGATGGTCCAATTTGTATCATTGCTAAGTAAACTTTAGCCTCACCCTGAGTCAATCCCAAATTAGTTAACTGTTCAACATAGTTTTTGTTCACAATCATGTCATCTTGGTTTCCCTTCACCATGACCCCCTAGGGGGCAAGTGACACTTATGTATTATACATAGTCAATTAATGATATGAATTCTACGATGCAATCTGAGCCAAAAAAAACTATAGTGAAGATTATGATATCTCATAAAAGTAAAGATACAGTCTTTGATTTTTTTGAAGATGCAAAGAATTTGAAGATAGGAGGTGCTATCAGTAATATAGTTAAAGACACTGATGACTGGTATACCTTTAATCATATAGTTGCAGGCAGTGCTAGATTAAAGATAGTAGCTAAAGACAGAGAACTAGGAATACTAGACCATCTATTCCAAGGTGGAGGTTTATCATGGACAGTATATGTTAGAATAATCAATAATGGTTATGGTAGCACGACATCCTGGACGTTTCTTAAACCAAATGGACTTACAGACAGTCAATTTGAGGAACAATTAAAGGCATTTGATATCGAGGTTGAAAAGTGGAACAAACATTTGTCAACTAATATATCCTAAAATACTAATCTTCTAGATTGAAGGTATGGATATAATTATTAGCATCTGTTCTTATACTTGGGATAGGGCCTCTATGACCTCTATTATCACAGTGAATTATTTGATCATACTAACTATATTTGTCCTTAAATACGCAGGATTAGGTACAATTCTTAGTAACAGTCTGGGCGCGTGGGGATTAGTAACAATTTGACTATATTATTCGGCCCAGGATACATAGTTAAAACAAGGGTTGGGGCATGAAAATTCAAGATACAATACTATGTTGGCCATTAAAATTACACCTCAAAGTATTGATTTTATATGATATGGACTCAAATATTGTATTTTCGAACTTGGGAACAAACCAAAGGATAGAGCCCGGTGGACTTCGAGACGCTATCAGTCCTAAGACATGGTTCCGTCATAACAGGACTACGCAACTCTTTTTGATTAATATTTAGCGTGAACTAGATTACATCTAATCGAGACACTTCTCTATTAACTTGTATAGAAAATATCAATTCTAATTATTCACAATATGCTTTACAATTAGTGATTAGTTCTAATTCAGACAAGAAGTTAAACTTAATGTTTATTTGAAACTGGGATAATATGTCAATATCATGAAAGGACAGTACAAATATTTCTATTTATCTGTGATGATTTTGTTATCTTCCTCTATCTTCCTTGGAGTTTTAGAGTTAAAACACACATGGGGTCAATCTGTAATAAAAACCATCGATGTGGGTGATAAACCAATTAGTTTAGAATACAATCCTATCAACAAAGACATCTACGTATCTAATCGAGATTCAGACACCGTGTCTGTAATTGACAGTACTACCAATACAGTGATTAAAACCATAGATGTGGGTGACGGGCCATGGAAACTTGTTACTTTAACGATAAAATTTATGTTACTAATTATTATTCAGATACCGTATCTGTAATTGACGGTGCTACCAATACAGTGATTAAAACCATAAGTGTGGGTGATGAACCAATTAATATAGTTTATAACCCTGTAGTAAAAGACATTTACGTTACCAATTCTGGTTCAGATACCGTATCTGTAATTGACGGTGCTACCAATACAGTGATTAAAACCATAAGTGTGGGTGATGAACCAGAGGCTTTAGTATATAATCCTAGTAACAAGGCAATGTATGTAGGAAATTATTTCGGACATAAAGTATCTGTCATAAATAGTTTTAGTAATACAGTGATTAAAACCATAGATGTGAATAGTGCTCCAGTGGATTTAGAATACAATCCCAGTAATGGATACATTTATGTAGCAGACTACTCTTCAGGAGGAATAACTGTAATAAGTGGTTCTACAATAATAGCTACCATAGTTGCCGATCCTGTTTCATTTAAATTAGAATACAATCCAGGTAACAAGAACATGTATGTAGCTAATTACGTGAATTATCCTGCGTATGTTTATGTGATAAATAGTGCTACCAACCAGATTATTAAGACCATAGATGTGGGTGACTTTCCAGATGATTTGGAATACAATCCCAACAATAAGAGAATGTATGTGTCAAACGGCCTTTCGGGCGATGTATCAGTGATAAATAGTGCTACCAACGCAGTGATTAAAACCATAGATGTAGGTACTAATCCACAAGATATTGAATACAATCCCAACAATAAGAATATGTATGTAGCTAATGCAGATTCAGATGACGTATCAGTGATAGGTCTAATACTTATTCCATTTCCAGCTAATGCAGGACCTGATCTTACAGTAGAGAGCGGTACCCTAGTTCACTTGGATGGTGATAGTGTTGGTTCTGACTCTTCAGAAGACACGCTAACCTATAAATGGGCTCAAGCAGATGGTCCCAGGGTAACTTTGAATGATCCAGCCTCTCCAAATCCAACATTTACTGCCCCTAAAACAGATGAACTAGTAGAAATTACTTTCAGATTGATCGTTACCAATGAAGGAGGCACAGCTAGTGAACCCGATGAAGTGAAAATCACTGTGAATCCCCCTCGAACCACTACATCCGAAGAAGCAGATGATTCAAAAACTATCAATGACGTAATTAGAGACATAATCAAAAACCCCCTAAATATAACCAACTCTATTGATTCTGCTGATAGGTTAAGATATTCTGACAGACAATAACTAAAACAGTTAGAGACAACGGGCCTGGTGGGATCCGGTTTAAGATTGAATCTAATCTAAAGACATTGATAATTATAAGGATGAGGATAAATCCATCAGTTCGTTACACCAATTGTAAAATTTCAGGCAATTCAAATAAGGCCCATAAAGGCAACTTTTTAATAAAATCGGGATTTAATACAACATATTGGATAAAAAAACACTCAAGCAGTTAAAAGAGTCCAATTATCATTATCCAGTAATAACCGACGTTATTAACGATTATAAAATAGTGCTTGAAATAGTCATAGATGGGATAAATCAATGCGAATTAGGTTATAATACAGTTTGGGATGCCGAGATGTGTAGATGGGCGTCTAAATATTTTGTAGAAGGTCTAGGCCTCGTAAAACAAAAGGTGGAAGAAAAAGGTATTAGATGCAGGTTAATAACTCAAGTAAATTTAGAAAATCTTGATTTTCTTAGTTCATTAACTTTCTTGGAAATTAGACATTTAGAAGGCTTGCGAGGCAATTTCGGGATTTACGATGAAAGAGGGTATATGGCACATATTTTGCATAAGGAGAATGACGAGTCCTTACAAACATACATTAGCACTTCCAAAACTCTTGCAGAAGAACAGATGCAATTATTTGAAGAATTGTGGAGAATGGCCATTCCGTTTGCTACGAGAAAGAAGGAGTTAGAATTTGAAGATAAAAAAGATACTCAAAGAACCATGACAGGTTTTGAAAACATTCAAAAGGAAATAGAGACCTTGACCCTCACCTGTAAAAGAGACATGACAATATTTTCTTCCAACAATATCCTATGTCTTCTTTTGAATAAATATAATTTTCATACCTTGTTACCGTCTATTCTACAAAGAGGTATCTCAATTAAGATTCTTACCGTAAACGTAGATGAATATTTGATAAAACAAATTTCTTCATTAAATGAATCATTATCATCAAACAAACCGATTCAAATAGGATTTGCAAATAAGATTGGAGACATAAATGAAATGGTTATGATATTCGATGACAAACATTTGCTTCGTCTTAACTACAACCAGGATAATTTACTGGTTGCAACCTTTTCAAATGAAGAACACACAGTCTTGGTTCAACAGTTAATGTTTGAGAAATATTGGAACGAATTAAAAAGTCTTGAAGTAATAAATAGGAATTAGATTGCTAATTTATTCGGGTTTAATCCTCCTGGTTGACCGAAATTGATTAAATTTCGTTATCTTATACAGTAACATCCAGTTTGGGCGCGTGGGGATTAAGGTCCCAGTAGTACTGGGGTTCGAATGCAGTTTATGAATTAGGGTTCAACTCTCGTTGACATAGCCCTGTCATAAAATGGAATCTAGTAAACATGTGAGAATATAGTGCCACATCCAATTAGGTAAGTTAACTAATCGAATTAGTAAGTTAATAAAAATTGACACTCTAATGATCTAGTCTTTTATAGAATTAAGGCAATATGATGTAATGACTAATAATCCGAATGAAAAAGCACCTTTATCTGATTTAATTGTAGAAAAAAGGAGTGGAAATTCTGAAAAATTTGATGAGGAAAAGCTGGTGAGAGGGATTAGTAGAGCTGGTACGCCATTCTTACTTGCCAAAGATATTTCAAAATCAATCACTAGTAAGCTTGCGCAAAATCCTCCAATAGATAACTTCATTTATTCAAGTAAACTCAGAGAATATATCACACAAGAATTAAAGCAGAGAAATCATGATTCGATAGCTGAGTCATTCTCAGGATATAGCAAAAACGACGTAACTCCCATGAATGAAGAACAACTAAAAAATAATAAATTTGATTCAAAGGTATCTCCTTCCGTAAATACTCATTCAAAGCAGTTTGTAAAAGACAAAGATAGTTCAACTGGTTGGTAACTAAGGTCCCTTTATGAGAACAAAAAGTAGCAATCCATCTCCTCTTTATTATTAGGGATCCATATTTTATGATTTCTTAATAGGTAGTTGATTAATTGACTTGAATTCACAACTTACGACATTTTCCTCATAGAACACTAAAGCAGTATCATGTACCAAAGATATCTTGTAATATTTTATGACTTTAATATCAGAAAAGATGACTAAACCTTGATTGTCTAAAGTTCCATAAAAAACTTTACACCTTACAACTAGAATATTTACCATTTAAGAGACCGTATCGTTTGAGTGTTGGGATTAAGTTCCTAATGGTAGTGGGAGTTCAAGGTTGAATAGAACCTATGGTCTACTTTATGAAACCAATTTTAAAGTAATAATCTTATCTTTAGAAATGATATGAGGTAAAAGAAAGAGTCAAACGTTTACAAACAGACAAAATTATTCTAATATTTTACTGCTAAATCGAAAAGTCATAATTAATAATAGTCATTATATATTCTAATTCATTCCTCTAATTTGTGAAAATCAAAAGAATAGGTTTAACAGTCTTTAACATAATTCTGATTTTATCAATTGGACTAGTCTCGGTCAATTTGCCAAATTATGCTATGGCCCAAAATGAAGGATTAGCACAAGACGGTAGTAATGGCGAATCAGATCATGACATTGAACAATTACAAGTATCGAAGCAAAATAATCAGGTTATATCTGGAGATGGGTCCATTGCATCTGGCAATAACATTTTGTGTCAGACAATGAATAATATAGATGTAAACTTCAACATGGATACTGATTGTCAAAATGAAGGATTAGGTGGTCCTAGAATTTTGACTGCTGTTGATATACGTACTTTTGATGATCAGGGTCTAAGACCTTCCAATATACTAGTAACCGTGACGGATAGCAGTGGACAGGAAATTTTAAGGCAAACTGATCGGAACGGCAATGTAATTGAATTTTTTGATCCTAATCCTATTGATGGTCCCTTATTTATAAAAGGTACATATACAAATGGTACTGCTATCACCAAGGACATAGTAACAGTGGAGGGAAAATTAATCCCTACTTTTGGACCTGACAGACCTATAAATTGCGAAATTACCGAAAGAAATGTCTTTGAATGCATAGGCGAGGTTGGCACCAGCGTAATACCGCTTAATAATCAAATAAGAGTAAGTGTAACATCTAACTAAGCCTACAATCTAAAACTATTTTTTATTGCTTGAAGCTTGAATCGATAAATCATCAATTACACTCAAATCCTTTTTTTCCATATAGTCAATCCTGTATTTTTTCCATACAATCTCCAATTAATATGCTAATGCTGTAAAAAATGATTCTCGTTGCAAAAATTGTTATTAGCATTAGATATATGATTAATTTAAAGTACAGTTTTCATAGGTGGGGATTAAGTTCCTAGTAGTATTAGGGTTCTATTGTAAATACGAATGACAAGTTTGTTTAGATATAAGAGAATCGTTTTGTTTTTATTCTTTCTTAAAATAACGAATTTATAATAGCCTTATTTCATATATAGACTTTGCATTGCCCTCACTAAAGTATTAAAACATCATAAAACCTTGTAGGTATATGTAGAAGGATAAAATCTGATTTCCTACTATCTTGATTGTAAACTGTAGAAAACCTCCTGTAGTTGACTTCATTAGAGAACGGAAGTAGACATCTATTAAAATTATGATACGTTTAACGAACCAATTAGATTTACTGGATGTATTTAAATTTTAATCATACATAACAGAATATGATAAATAAATCAAAAGGAAAAAAAGGATCCAAACTAAAGGTATGTTTTGTCTTTGTTAGTCTCATAGCAATATTTGGAATTTTGAATTTGGGATACGCATCACTGGATGTTGCTAGTGCTCAAAGCGCAACCACAACCACACCTCAGATACAATCTACGGATTTTGTTATAGTTCCTATCCAGCAACATCTTGGGGACAATAAAAACGATATATTTGCTCCAGGATATCCTTACAGAGGAGATCTATCTGACACCTTTAATTTTACAATCGATAGTGATCCCAATGGAGAGGCATACCTCCTGGTACAAATTTATGGCTCGTATTTTGAAGGCCATACAATAATAATTAATGGTAAAAACGTAACTAGCCCTGGAGGTAACTTTGGAAATTCGGGATCCCTAAGCTGGTCAACACTAACAATCTTGATAGATAATAATACACTGAAACAGGGTCAGAATACTATGCAGTTCTTAAGAAACCCTAACACAGAAGATAATTTTCTAATAGACAATGTTGTGGTTAACTGGAAATATCAGTATCAGTTGCCCCAACAGTAATAATACAAATATCTAACTTTTATTTCAAGAGTTGGTTAGTAGTTTACTATTCCAAATAGACCATATGAGTAGTAGCGATTCAGACAAATATTGTAAGATTGTAAACAAAAACCTCAATACTATCCCGGTAAAATGATATTAAATATTTTTTGTTTGCTATAGATACGGAAAATTAAGATAGTTATGCTATAGATTTGAAGATGATTTTTTTATTATTAATAATAACCGCATATTGATTATCCCCTTAGAAATTTTCAAAATCAACGGGCCATCAAATATAAAAAAGAGTATACTGTTGTATATATTGAAGACCTAGAGTTTGTGGGTCGTAAACATTAGTTGTTAGAATTAACTCAATTAATGTTCCTTAATACCGAATATAATTGATTATTGAGAGATTAAGGTAGACTAATTACCTCCATTAAACATTTCCTATTGTATCAGACAAACATAATGATAGACTACTGATTCGGGCAAGTATCATTGAGTGTGAGCGCGTGGGGATTAAGTTCCATGTGGTAGTAGGGTTCGATCATATTCGTGTATGATGTCTAGTAACAGTCTGGGCGCGTGGGGATTAATACCGATATCGGTTCTCTAAAAGAGGTTCTATTATTTTAGAAGGTATTGTTAAATTT
Source organism: uncultured Nitrososphaeraceae archaeon (assembly GCA_963759575.1). GTDB lineage: Archaea > Thermoproteota > Nitrososphaeria > Nitrososphaerales > Nitrososphaeraceae > Nitrosocosmicus. Next base: position 1,439,799 of record CAVWZU010000002.1, read on the forward strand.
AAGGATTTTGATAAACCATACCTATTGAACTGGACGACAACAAGTATTAATATTCTAACTTCATACATAAAGGCTACTTTGAACGATTTTAAGTATTATCCAAAGTTAATCATCTTCTCACTACGTTTGCAATAAAGCACGCGTCAAAGGAACATCTGATGACTAAAATTTGATAATTTTGGTTGTGGCATAATCTTGTCTTTGTTCTCCTTCTATCTCATCATCTAGAATCAGGACGGCATTAGGAGGATCTACGGTAAAGTTGTTTGGCCCCAACTCCAGTTGCCGATAAAATCGGTTGTGTTTGCAGATCCTACTATTCTGTCAGGTCTATCTGAAAATAAGCAATTAAAGATATTCCTTATGTTCCCCTAGCAACTGGGGTGAGGTCCAATACAACAAGGTTGGCATACTCCGGTTTGATTTGCGGAAGGTAGACTTTCTGTTTCTGTCATGAATGTTGCGTTTCCGCTGGTCATATTGCCCATTGAACTCATGTTGTCATCCATGTTCATGGTCATATTATCTTGTGCGAATGCTGCTATCGGTGATGCCATTCCTACAACAAGGGAAATGGCTGCTACGATACTTGTGACTGCAATTAAGTTTAACTTATTCATGTACTTACAGTAGTGTTTTACTGCCATATAACACATTTGATATTTATGTAAGAATTTGACAAAATTGTTTGCATAGTCAATAACACTGCAAAATCGTTAAAATAAAAACGGTTTTTTAAAAACTATTGTAATGGTGTTGCATATTCCGGCTCAATGCTCGGGTCAACTAATTACTCCATATAGCTCTTGCAGTTCACATAAAATCATCATCTACATCCTCGTGTGTGTATGGTCAACGAATCCAGTTTCATCTGCAGTAGGTAGACTTCCTGTTTCGGGAATGTTTCCTATCATTGATGTTGCGATTCCGCTGGTCATATTCTGCCCCTGGGCCATTACTCGGCTCGAGGAACCAGTAACCAAACTAGGCAATATAGCTGCTGTTGTTACGATCGTTGCTATTATCATTATCACAAATAGGCTCTGTGTCGTAAGTAGTGGTAACCAAAGGACATCATATATAGAAGTGTTAAAAGTGAGGCACATTGAAATCACAATAAAGTGAACCACGGAACGCGATTTAAGGTTGAATATAGTCCTTGTATAATGTAACCATATATGATAACTATTGGTGTTCAATTACCGAAGAAGATGACAATCATAGGGGTTATGGGGTTAAAGGATGACACAGTTTCACAATCGGCAATCAATAATTGAGTAATTAAATACATAGTTAATGATTAGCAAAAGAAAGTAATAATTAAACCAGAGATTAAACTTAGATGTGAACAGAATTAAAGGTATCTACGGTGCTACTCCTTGGGATATGATTACAACCGTTACCATAAATTGATTGCCATGAATCGTTGCTAGACGTATTAGTCAACTAGCTGGATGAGCTGAGAAATTAATGGGAGAGTAAGAAGATTGATGGTGCATCAGAAAGGGTTGCTGAAGTGCGAATGAATTCTAGTATAACGGCGTTTGTGAAGTGATATATGGGGAGGTATAGACCGAAATGGGTCTTTCCCCCAATGTTGTCATAAGGTTGTTGGCCTGATTGTTTCTGTGTATTGAGATAGTGATTTTATCTCCAGGAGATTTGTTATTCTCCATATATGACAATAAATCCTCAGTATTACTTATTGGAAACCCATCAAGAGCTGTGATTATATCGCCATGAAGCGACTCATTTCTTCCTTGAACTCCAGCTTGTTCTGCAGGTCCATCCTCAACTAGGGATTGAACCAAAACACCTTTGAAATTAGAACCGAGTCCAATTTCTCGATTCACATCTTCAGTCAAAGATATTGCCGAAAATCCTAGCCAAGGATGGAGATATGTCCCATTCTCCATTAATACCGGAATTTCTTTGAGTAACGTTTTTGATGGAATGGAAAACGAAAGACCCAGTGCCCCTCCCTGTTCAGAACTGATAGTTGCCGTATTCATTCCAATTACTTGTCCCTTTAAGTTGAAAAGAGGGCCACCCGAGTTACCTGGATTTATCAACGCATCAGTTTGAATCATATTTGGATGGGGATAGGGAACCTTACTCTCAGATTCTAGTATTAACCTACCTGTCTGGCTGATAAAACCACCAGTCAATGTATTTGAAAGTCCGTATGGATTTCCAATAGCTATCACTCGCTCTCCTACTCGAACTGTCGACGAATTTCCAAACTCTACTGGTAAGAGGGACTCCGCCGTATAGTTTTCCGATATTCTGACAACTGCAATGTCATTTATAGGATCTTTGCCTACAACAATTGCATCATATTGGTCTCCATCATTGAAGGTGACTTTGACAGATGAAGCTGCTGCTACTACATGGCTATTTGTGACTATGTGTCCATCTTTGTCGTACACCCATCCTGAACCGGTTTCGGAGGTGTTTTCTGAGGTTGATGAAGGTGATATGTTTACAACAGAAGTCTTTACCTTATCAAATAAATCCGGGATAGATGACTCGGAATATGAAAACGCAATGCTTTCAGTATTGTTTGAGTACGCAAATGAATGCATGCTTGTAGATTCTCCAACATAATTAGACCATAGCAACAACATTGCTAGAAACACAAAAAATGAGGAAACAAAAATGAAAAACGCAATTGGCAATTTCCTCATATTATAGAGAATTACTTCCAATCGCATTACTCGAGTAAACAATAAATCGGCAATCAAATAGTACCCTAAATGATTTTTTCTTTTTTATAAATATTATGATCTAAACAGTTAAGGAAGCATTTACTACTTATTATAGAAATTGGTTTACAAACAAGATCATCCACCTATTTTAACCGTTAAATTGATTGTAAAATTGGAAACAGGAAAATATTTCTGATTCAAAGCCTCTAGTTATCATAAAATAATATATACACACACATCATTTTACCGGATCATCGTGTTAGAATAATAACGGATTCTAAAACTAATAAAAAAATTATATGTGGATTTTCAATAGGTTTTTGCTTTGTTTTTGTTTATCAATGGAATAATCTTTTCAGTTATCAATGACGTGTGCAGGGAGCATGGGACCGTCATATCCAGTTTGATTTGCGGAAGGTAGACTTTCTGTTTCTGTCATGAATGTTGCGTTTCCGCTGGTCATATTGCCCATTGAACTCATGTTGTCATCCATGTTCATGGTCATATTATCTTGTGCGAATGCTGCTATCGGTGATGCCATTCCTACAACAAGGGAAATGGCTGCTACGATACTTGTGACTGCAATTAAGTTTAACTTATTCATTTACTTACAGTAGTGTTTTACTGCCATATAACACATTTGATATTTATGTAAGAATTTGACAAAATTGTTTGCAAAGTTAATAAGACTACACGAAGTCTTTTAACTTTGAGTATTTTTTATAAATTACTTATGAAATCTTATTTAAGGATAGGTTCGGTGGGATTAGTTTCCTTGAGGTATAGTAGAGAGGTTCAGTGGAAACCATGAGGATATCCACATTGGTCTAATGGAATTGTAAATCTAAATGGATTTTTGTCTGTCCCAGGGATGGATAAAATACTAATCCCCAAAAACTGCAGAAACTACTCATAAACTTATTGGATCATGAGATGCCATATTTAGCATAAAAGTTTTATTTGATTAAAAGTGGTTTTAAAAAATAAAGGAAAAGAAAACAAAACCAAGTTGGGTTCATCCAAAGGTCCTAATGACCGGAGGAAGGCTGTTCAACATAGATCAAATGTGTCTAAATAGTAAATAGCGGATAGGCACAATGTCTTGTGCTGAGTGCCAAATATTGGCTGGCTCCCAAAATGGTTATCTATTACAGATCCATCCAATTTTATGCTAATTGCAGAGTCACCCAAAATATTAATTTGCGTTGGGACATTGTTTACAGGGCCGTCTCTCATAGTCACAGTTGATGTGCCATTATACAGTGTGAAGTTAAGGGTGTTGTCTATAGTTGGTTGCCCGGCTAATTTAAAATCATAAATCGAATGAGTATGGTTTGCAGTACCGTCAACTTTTGCCATGTAAAATGTTGAGTTGAATGTAGGTGACACGGTGGTTGAATTGATATTAGCCAACTTGAATACGCCACCAAGTATCCATGCTGGATCGGCTGAGGTGCCATTATTAGTCGTGCTAGTAATGGAGCCCCTTATTGCGTCATCAGTAGGAGTGGTCAGATTCTTTGAATATGCGGTATGTAGGGAACCAACAGGAATCAATAATGAAGAAAATAACACTATTGCAAGTATAGGCAAAAGTTTGAAGAATCGATTGTTCATCAATAACAGGGTAAGACCATCTTATATAAGCAATGCCCAATTTGTTGCCTTGTTAAGACTAAACAATTAACAACAATTGGATTATGGAATTCGTGACGCGGCCATAAGGCCCCCCGTTAGCACTGTAAAGCGATTAAAACTTTTTTTAATCATGCCAATTAAAAGCCTACAGACTGGACTTGGTTGTGCAGTGATATAATTAGTAAATACAATAACGGCAACACCCAGTAGCCAAAACTGCCATATAGAACATTGGAACATCTGGAACATCTGGAACACATATGCTTGTTACTATTCCTAAAAATGAATATGAAATCAATGGTATGCCGATTTTTCAGTTCAAATTTTTATCAAATAAATATTCATAGACACTACTATTCCCAGGAGAAGGGCTTTTGTTCTTCATTTAGCATGTCCAAATATTCCATAGGATGACCATCAGGAGCACGAAAGAAAACAGAAAACAAATCAAATCCAACATAATGCACTTGGCTCTTCAGATTCTTGTCCAAGGAAGGAAAGAGGGTTATTCCATTTGACCTTAAACTTACGGTTGCGTTCAGCAAATCATCCAGATATTATGGTCCCCTGGAGACAGGTTACTAATGGATTTGTGTCTATTTGTGTTTCCTTCTGCTTTTCACACTTTTTATATAATCAATAAAAAATGTCGCAAAGACTCCCGCTGCCCCACTGCTGAGAATCACTATTGCAGTCCCGTATGTAGTCCAAAAGGCCATAAATTCCTCATTAACAGTTAGTGGAGGTAATACCTCTATTGTTAAATTACCTTTACCTATTATATCGCCAGTAGTTGGATATTTTTTGGACACTTGAAACTCTGGGTCCACAATTTCAGTTACTGTGTCATTCAACATAGGCGATGTCGAAGATGTTGTTTGTACTAACATTGAAGCCTCAAACGGTACAGTATATACACCTACTGGTGATTGTGGAGATACGTCCACCTCAAATAATGGAGGCTGGATTCTTTGGGCCGATACACTTAAGCCGTTAGAGCTGAAATTAGTGCCATATTCAAAAGCTATTCTAGTAACATTACTAGAGAGGGGTGTCTCTATCTCAGTCGGTATTGTTTTCTTTTCTCCTTGTCTTATGACTATGCTCTCGGGATGTGTTAGTATGTTTATGACAGGTGGAGGAACAGCAACCCAGCTTGTGAAATCCCTGACTTCGCTTGACTTGAAGGATTCTGCTGTATAAAAAGATAACCCGTAATTGCTTGGGGAATTTATGGAATCCAGGTTCAATCGCAGTTTGACATATCCTGGTCCTATTGTGGGATTACCGAAAGGTTCGACTCATACGAATCACAACATAATTACCAAATACAAGATCAATGAGTTTGGGCGCGTGGGGATTAGTGCTGATATCAGTATTATAAATGGGATTCTAAAGTTAGTTGTAGCAAGGTATACTTAAACATTTAATAAATAAATCGAAATTGTAGATAAGAACAGAATCACATTTTGTTGATCCTTCCGCTATCTAACTACCAGCAATTCTCTCAACGTCTCTACTTAACAGTCAAGGCATAGACATCTTACCAAAATCCCATGTAGAGAAAAACTTTGGTGCTATTTCAATTATGATACCTTCTCCACTCTTAGAGCGTTCACTAATAGCCTTTGCCATTGGATGATCGAGTGTACCTAAATATTTTATAATTATCTTATCGGATATTGATATGACTGTTTGAAGATCATCGGAAATAGTAGATACACCTTTGCCTTTTACACCTTTATATGGACTGTTTCCATCTTCTACACAGAAGTAGATGGTAGGTCTTTCTCTGACATTTTGACTCTTATTAGTCTTTTTGCCTGTCATGATGAATAATTTTTCTTCATTTTTATCGTAGTAGAACCATACCGGTTGAATGTTAGGATCTCCTTTATTATCAATTGTAGCAAACTGTAAATTCAATTTACTTTCGAGGAAGCGCGCAGCCTCTTCCATAGTCATGCTAGGAATCTCAGGACTTGCTTTAAGGATCTTCACGTTATTTAAGATCTTTCTTGTCGAATAAAAGTATTGTAAGTCTGAGGCATTGTATCAATCTTGAACTTGAACTTTATTATCCTCAAGACTAACCTAATTAACGGACAATGTGTTATCATGGTCCAATCATTCTGTGCCGCTGTAGAACAGAAAGTATATTTTAAATTAGTCTGGGCGCGTGGGGATTAAGTTCCTAGTGGTGGAGGGGTTCTAATACCACAAAAATAATACCCCTTCAGGTTAATATCGACATGTTTCCTGATTAAAAAATTCATGATAATTTATGAAAAATGAAGTTGTTGTTGATCCTTATTTTTCAGCCGACCCGCTGTGAGATCAGTTTTGTGTTATGCAGACAGTCCGCGAGGACAGGAGACTGAGATCGGTGCTAGGAACAAGTCTGACCTTGATACCAGGTTCCATTTAACCCGTCGCATTGAGCTTTCGTGAGACCGTTAGCGCAGTACACAGCACCCGTTGGCGACTGGTGGATGCACGAGCCCGTAGTTAATCCGGCTGCGTCGTTATAGTCCTTAAGCATGCCTGCGAGAATGTTAATCACGTCAGCAGCTTCGAGTTTCTTATTTTTATCAGTTTCATTGTTGTCCATCGTCTGTAGTAATGATTTCGCCCTTATAAGTATATTGTGTTTGATTGCATCTTAACAGCAATGTAATGCATGCTCAGATCCATATACTGTAGTTACAAATTCAAGTCAAATAGTTCTACTAGGCAAACTTTAATTAGTTGTCATTGTAACCCATTTGTATGACAAAACCTTTAAAATTTGTACCTGAAGAAAGAAAACTACAATTGATCATGACTATGTGTATAGAGAAAGCGCATACATTTACATAAACGATCGTGATTCCCCACTAAAATTGGCTGAACCGAGTGAAAATTTATTTACAATTGCGGTAGCAGCACTAACACAAAGGAAAGAGGTAGTTATTCACATTGATGATAACGAAGTAGTAGAAATCGATGCATTCAATTGGTTTTCCTAGATTTAGTTATTTTTAATGATATCACTATCAATTGATCCATTAGCTTTTTTTTAATATTAGAATAAAATCTAAATGCTATTGTTGCTGTTGAACAAAAGATTTGAAGCAGAAGATATCTTTAGAAATTGAAGTAGTCTATAGTTCTTAGATAAGGTACGATGTAAGTGATATTGCATATTTCGACTTTAATGTGAGGAAGGGTTCGAATCCCGGAGTTATGTTATCATTACTATTTAATAGAATATTCAGTTTAGGGCTCGTGGGGATACGATTCAAGGTTGAATTGAGTCCAAATACTAAACATATACACAAACATAGCAATCCCAGTTGTATCAACTACTTTTTTCCTTAAAGAAACGAGACCCCCCTGATTTGGAACACAAGAAATTGATTTGAAATGTTCTTAACTCTTTCTAAAACATATACACGCATAGATGACAAAAAGAATAGATATTATAATAAACTAATAAAAAAGAATAGACAGCCTGTGGATTAGTTCAAGAAAGTCCTAAAGTGCTTGGACTGTCATTAGACACGTCGACGTCACTTATAGTGCAAGTCACAGTGCTATTCAATGAAGTGGATCCTCCATCATTATTACCACATACATTGACAGGGATCGTGACGGGGTTAAAACTATCTGTTATATTGACGTCGTTATCTTGGTTGCTGTTATCTATATTGTTAGTTGTTTGAGTAACGCTGTTATCTTCATCACAACTGACATTCTGTCCAACCATGGCAATACATTTGAAATCATCAAAATCAACATCAATAGCATTTGCCTGAATGTTAATCAAAAAGGGCGACATGGTCATGACTGTCGTTAATACAAATATTGTTCCTAATATTTTTGGGTATGAATTCATATAGTTCTTTTTACTATAGCAAAAGAATTGAATAAGTGGATTCGGTTAAATATGTCTGCTAAAAATTATGGTTATAATAATTCCTTGAAATTTAATAGAATATTCTAACGGTTAAAAGTGATTTAGAAGAGACTGAAATTAAATTAGAGATTCAAACCAATAGCAAATCTTGTAGTTATCTTATATAGTATCATTTAGTTTGGGCTCGTGGGGATTAGTAACAAATTTGACTATATATTTGGGTGCATTTTTATGTTTGATACATAATATAACATTCTAAATACCATTTTAAACCAAATCCCAATAGTTACAAAAATTTGCAACTGGATCATGTATGTTGCTATTGTTATTACAAACGAATGTGTGTTCCCCTTTTTTTCTTATCTTATTATGTCCTTAAGATAATTTGGGGATCGGAAGATGTTGTTTAAAGGATAGTCAGAAATCATTCTATACTATCTAATATTGTAAATTATAATAGGTATAATTGGTCTTGGTGAATTGGAGACGATTCAAAGTTGAATACATCTACTATTAATAAAATTGATATACTAACTTATTTTTCTTGTAGCTAGAATTAGGTGGTCGGAACTGTGATAGTTCGAAAATAAAATGAAAAAAAATAGTATTAAACATTCTGTTTTAATCTGCATGACTTCTAAGAAATCTGGCTTGTCATTATTCAAAAGTATTGGTTATGGTACATGTCTTGGCCTCACCATTTGAGATCGTCCCCAAACAACCATCCGAATATGATGCATACTGCGAGTAGTTTCCTGTCTCAATAACCTCGTAAGAGCCTGGAACTATTTCAGAAAAACCACCATCTCTAAACCGAGAATCTTCATATCTTAGACGGTCGTTGTTAATAATAGAGTATGTGAAATTCCCAATTGATGGGCTTGTTTCAGGGTCTCCTTCAATTGTTTTGAGTACTTTGATTTTTGCAAAGCTTTCAGTGTTTGTAATAATGCATCTTAAGGTCTCACCACCTTCAATCGTTCCTTCACAATCTTCTGAATAACTTATCACATATGCAGGACCTATTTCATTTAAAGCTCTTTCTGTTATTCTGTATTCGCCTGGGGCGAGAGTCACAATTATGGGTTGCTCTGGATCAGGATGAAACTTGTCTGGATTAGCATTATTTCCTACTACAGTAACCTCAAAGTGATGAGGTTCCATACTTCCAGAACCTGCCTCTTCTTTTTCTACCAAAATTGTTGCAGTATCAATCCCATTGGAATTTTCAGTGGTGTTACATGAATTCGACCCAATCGCTAAACATTCATTGATATTACAGGAATTAGATATGGTGTTTTCGGATTTACAAATTATTGTTGGATCACTAGAGATAGATTGATCATTACTACGACTTGAGAACGATTTTTCTCGTAATTCCGAAAGGAAATCATTATTGATGGATCCATAGCTTGTATTTGCAGTAAAGCCTAATATTATAAGAAATAATAGTATTATCGAATAGTTGCGGTACACAAATCAAATGAATTATCAAAGAATATATCTAATCGGTAGGAATTTTATGAAATAAATTATCAGATTTTTATAATGGGGTCTTCACACTTTATCAAAGTTCTAACAAATCGGAGGCCAGAGCCAATTGGTGAGGATAATTTGGCTATAGATCAAATCTATCGACTATAAAATGAAAAACTTCGATACATCTTCATGTAAAAATTGAGTTTACCCCTGTATTGTTTGATGCAGCTCTGGTCCAAAGTGTTTCGGATATCGATATATATGACATTACCGTATATTTACTATTAGAATATATTGTAATTCCTGTATCATTGTTTTCATCATTATTGTCATCCGAGTTATTTGAAATATCTTTTGATTCAATTGCTAAGACATATTCATTATCTATAATAATTATGATTACTTGTGATTGAATCTTTTTATTAGTAAATACCAATTCGAAGTTTTGACGATGTAGAGTTAAAGTCCGCATAGTGCTAATCAAGTCGGTGTTTGAATCTGTTAGAATTTTTATGGGTATTTCCTCATCTTGTAAAATCTTTTTTTTCAATAGTTCAAAAAAGGTTTCTTTTTCGAATTTATAGAATAAGTTTTTAGTCGGAAAAATTATATTTATATCCTCAACCGCTGAATTTATCAAATCAGCTAATAGTTTTTTGATTTCAGATTGATCTTGAATTGTTTCAATAAATTCTCTTTTTATTCCTTCTTCAATTTCGCTGATTCTTTGTTTTGCAGGTATTGCTTTTCTCCATAACATGTCAAATACAAACGTCTGTTGTTCAACAAACGCTCTGGCTGTGCTTAATACACTTTCTGTCGGTCCTTCTCCTTCGTCAACTGCTGCAGTAGCTTGATAATCAACCGCATCAACTATAGAATAATTACCTTTTATTCCATCCATATGCCTAAACTCCGCCGTCTTCATTAACTCCTTCACATACAAAATATTTTGAGGAGTTATATCGGTAACATATCTAATTTTAACACCTTTCTTTTTTAGTGAAACTGTCATATCAAAAACTGGTTTTGCTTTGACAATACCAGCTATTGCAGCTCCGCTAATACAAGCATCTATTTTCTTATTAGCATTGGATAATCTGTTTAAAGTTCTTTCGACTATGGCGTTCAATCCATAAATGATTTCAGTATTATAGGAATGGGACATGTATATTGGTGTCAAAAAATTTGAGGTAAACTCACTTTATAAGTATGTCTCTAGAGTAATTGAATTTAATTTATTTTAGGTTGGACACATCCGTGGGGATACGATTCAAGGTTAAATAGAATCTAGGAGCAAAATAAACAGAGTATTAAATATCATAAGATTAAATGAATTATACAAAATTAGTCAACGTTACAAAAAAGGTTGATGGTTTCTACTCCGATATTAGAGTATTATAATGACCTGTGCACTATTTTTGGTATATCAAGACGATGATTCGTCATTATCACTATCTGATTCACCATCGCTTCCCCCTTCATTGTCATCTTGTCCTTCATCGTTATCTTCACTTTCGTCATCACTGTTGGATTCTCCGTCATCGTTACTATCATCGCTCGTTGTATCCTGCTCTTGCTGTCCATCATCTCCTGACTGTTCCTGATCATCATTCTCTCTTTCTTCCAAAATTTCATCCATCTCTTCAATTGTTAAATTTTCTTCTGGATCGTCTGCTTGCCAGTCAATTGAGTCATACTTTGGATCATTTCGGGGATCTGTAGTTTGTTCAGTCTGCTGCTCGTCTTGTCCTTCATTATTATCATTATTTGTATCTCCTTCAGTTCCTGAATCTGTTTCGCAACCTATGCCATCGCCATCTGCATCAAAGTTATTTGGATCGTTGGTTCCAACAGAAAAGTTGCTATTGCTAACATCTGCGCAATTTAGATCACCGCTATTAGTATCATTACTACTGCTACTACTATCACAACCTATGCCATCACCGTCATCATCAAGGTTATGTGGATCGTTGGTTCCAACAGGGATATCTTTTTCGTCAAAGTCTTCACAGTTTAAGAGATCGGAAGTATTTTTATTGTTAGTAGCTTTGCTATCACAACCTATGCCATCACCGTCATCATCAAGGTTATGTGGATCGTTGGTTCCAACAGGGATATCTTTTTCGTCAAAGTCTTCACAGTTTAAGAGATCGGAAGTATTTTTATTGTTAGTAGCTTTGCTATCACAACCTATGCCATCACCGTCATCATCAAGGTTATGTGGATCGTTGGTTCCAACAGGGATATCTTTTTCGTCAAAGTCTTCACAGTTTAAGAGATCAGCACTACCTTTTCTTGCTTCGTTACCATTGTTTGACCTAGAACTCTTATCGTTATTGTCATGACCATTGTCGCCATTATCGTTGTCATTATCAGAGCCTGGATTATTATTTGTCAAAGGCAATAGAGGAGGAAGTGGAGCAAACAATCCACCAGTGACAAATTGTTCAGTTGTAGTTCCACCACCATTGTCAAATGTGAACTTTGGGTTAAATGGAGAACTCATAGAACTCTGTGTTGAATCCATATTAAGTGAATAGAAAGCAGCTTGAAATTTTGTTTTATTGTCAGTTATAGTAATATCAAATGGCGCCATTTGGTTGTTAGGAAGATTATCTACATTGAGTCCGAAGCTTTGAGTTCCAACTATCCCAAGACTCGAATTATCATAATATGTTGCAACAAGATTCAAGAGCTGTTCTGGAGATTGTCCTTGGTTAATTATGTTACCTGTGATGTGGAGATTTCCAACATTGTCTACAAATGAGCTGCTACCATTTAGGGCCAAAGTAGAGGGTTTTTCAGCGGTAACAGGTTGAGAAGTAGTTGAGAACTCCATAAAGTTAAACTTTCCTAAGATTAGTTGAGGATTTTGTATTACTATGTCAAAAGGAGATAATTCGCCTGATCTTAAAGTTCCAATCGAGGAGAATGCAGAGTGATTGCCAACAATAGCATTGTTGTTTGTTGTGTCAGATAAAACAGCTGTAATTACAATACTGGTTTGAGGTTGGGTTGAGGTATTGTTTATCTCACCTATAATATGAAAATTGCCAAAGTCATCTGTATAGGATGATGTGCTTGTAAGCTGGATTATGTTATTATTATCACCAGAAAGTTGAGCAAATGCAGAGTCCATATTCAATATATCAACTATGGGATAAGTGATCGTCGATGAAAACATGGCTGGTAAATACATCGTCAAAATTACAATGATTGAAAACAATTGTAACGTTTTAGAAAATATACGCAATAGTCTGATGATGACAAGATGAAATTATAAATCTTTTTATAGCAATTACATTAACAATTCTAGAAAATTCTGATGTATAAATTAGTTCAATTAGAATAAATTTTTTACCATGCTCATCCATTTTTTTCCTTTTTAGTTGTAAGTAGATATTTTTTTAGCTTCGTCAACTAGATTATCATGGATCAAGTTAGGTTCCTTTTATATTCGTCTTTAATCGACCACATCAAATCTTATCCATCCTTAGTAATACTGTTGAGGTAATTTTGTAAATTTTTATATATCTATTCTTAAATTATTTGGTAGTTGAGTTTTGCATATTCCACAAATGGACTTACCATATTTCTTTCACTGTGTTTTCTACTACTACTAATATCTCTTCATACAACAATGGCATCTATTAATACGGTGGCTACTACTACATCCGGTTCTAGCAATACAAGTAACAATAACCTCAATAATTCTAATAATTCACTGTTGCCTTTAAGTAACAATTTTGATCCAAATACAAAAAGTACTGCTACCGAAAACGTTCAATCCAGTTTTGATGTACAACAAGGATTACCTCTGTCAAGGACAATCGGGATATATGACTTACCTAAAAATATCATCTTGACAGATGATAGAGGCGAAAACAATAAAGTCCCAATAAGAGCATTTTTCTCAGAAGGGCTAATTACTCAGTTAGAAAAGCCAAGTATAAACAAGCAAGGAAAATTTAAACTTGAAGATTGGAATCAAAACATGATTTTTAGTTTTCAGGAATCCGGTGCTCTAAATTTGGTAAATATAAAAAACATCTTGGTTGGACAAATCAAGTCTTATGATTCTGTTGAGGATGCTTTAGAAGACGCCACATATTGGGAAGATGTTCCTCTTAATGAAGAAATAATGCTTAGATTTGAAAATAAAGGTCTAAACTTTATCATAATAGAAGTGGCTTTTCAAAATGGAGTTTCAGGGGTTTATCATGCAATATTTAACCTTGATGCTTATGGTACCGAATCCGACGCTGAAGATCTTTTAGACTATAGGATGGACAAAGAGGATGCTAATTACAATATTATGGATGGTTCAAGACCTGAGATTGAAGTCAACAGTCCATTTTGGCAAATTAGTCAAATAGTTGTTTGTGAAGACTTGAAATATAATGGATTTAGGGTATGTGGTGGTTGATAGTATTCCCACACATATTGTCGTATTTCTCTGTATTGGTAAATGGTTAGCCTTTAGCTAATCATCATCGTCGTCATTATCATCATCATTGTCATCGTTATCATTGTTATTTTCATCCTCATCATCATTATTATTATTATCATCATCTTCGTTATTGCTGTCAATTATAGAAATAGTATCTAGGTTTTCGTTACCTGATGGATTTTGAACTCCTTCTTCACATATTTTGAATCCATATAAAGACAAATGAGAGCATATCAAGGCCGATGATTTTTGATAAAATACAGGAGTATTTAGAATATCTTCTACATCCAGTGAATCAATGATATGGTAGTTTGCACCATCATCTTGTTCTCGTTCAAATTGGGAATCAGAATTTGATTTTGTTGACTGATCAGGTTCAACGTCTATTACCGAAGAATAGATTCCTGTAGTGCCATTTGAAAATTGAACTGATGTGACTAGATAATGTAATCCTGAGTTATCTAGCCTAAGTACGACTTCATCATTGAGAGGTATATCTTTCCAGTACCTGAGAATCCTCAAGGATAGCCGACAAAGAATCATAGGTCTTTATTTGACCCATAATCAAGTCGTTTACTTTTACAATTCCAATGTTAGGCCTTTCAACAAAATGAAAGGTCAACAATGGATTATAGCCATGAAAGCTGCCTTCTGGAACGCCTGCTGTATTTGTTTCAGTTGTAATTCCACTGTTATCAGTAACAAACCTGAGTGGAAGACGAGCGTTATTGTCAGTACCTGTCAGTTACAACCAAGTTCTCAGGTAGTAAGTCTTCAATTGTAGTGGCGGTTGTGTTACTTTCGGCACTAGTAAAGTTTGAATTATTACCAGAGTTTGATATCTGAGTTTGATCAGTATTTAACAAAGAAGATATAGGATCCAAGTTATTTTTGGGCTGGCTGACTATTTCATATGAACCAATCATTTTCTGAGCAACAGGCATGTATTCTGAAAACCATTGAGGGTCTGCAACATAGTTAATACGATAAACAACTCCATCGCTGATAGTAAAAATTCTCATTACGTCAGAAATGCGATTTAATATATCCATTTCTTTAGAAAAAATTATTTTAGCTGGTTTTCCGGCCAAGGTTCCATCAGTTATGTTGTTAATCTGAAATTCAGTATTAACAGTAGAAAGTCTGTTTAAGTATTTATTTGTAAAATCATTTAGATTAAGATTTGAGGATGAAATATTCTTTACGGCCAGAATAACATGAGCTGGTTGATAGATATTTATCAAAGTAGATGATTTCTTTTCCCTCATCTCTGGTGCAGAAAATGTGACAACTGAATTTTGGTCAAGGCTTTCTACATTCTTCCAATTGTAGGGATACTGTATTTTAATGCCGTTATCGGTATTTTCATAAGAAATAAAATTTTCATTCATATTTTCTGTAGGTTGGGCGGATACCAAACTACCATATGGAAAGAGTTTATGTTAATAATGACAAAGGTAAGTCTTTAACGCGATTTAAGGAAACGGAAGACGCCTTGAAAATGCTTATTGATCGGTTAGAACAATTCAGAAAGTTATTGATTGGATGAACGTTTGATTTCTCTAAATTCTTTCATTAATCTTGATACTGTATCCGCCAGCATAGAATATGCATCATCTCTCTCATCCATTTGCTGTTTGAAGAGTTTAATTTCTTCGCTCTTTTCCTCCAATTTTCCTTTCAGAATGTAATTATTATTCTGATTTATTTCCTCCAGATCGTGTAGTTTCTTGCTCAATTGACGATTTTCAGAGTAAAATGTAAGAACATCTATTGCCTTTAAATAATCTACTAAAACATCTTTCTCCAACGGTTTGTAATAACTTTTTGATATCCCCAAGTCATGTCCAAGTAACAATTCGACATTTGCGGGTTTCATGAAGGGTTCACAATTTGTTTTAAAGTATTTCCTAAATCCGTGTAAAGCCTTGAATTCATGACGTTTGTTACCTTTTCTAAGTACTGGCCTAACATTCTGTTGAAACAATGCTTTACATACCAGAGATTTTACCCCGCTACTCCTTAGTCGTATTGGATTTTGGGCTAAACCTGTTTTAGAGCCGTATCGCATATTAGTTGTCTTCCATAGATTACGCATTAACCAACTTTCTCCAGTGATTTTTTCACCATACGATTCTCTATATGTCATCCAATCCTTCAGTGCTTGATAAGCCTCTACTGTAATGAAAGAATAATATTGTTCGTTGTCACCGGCATATACAATTATCTTTGCAGCAATTATTTCCGAATTTTTCTCTTCATCCATAATTGGAATGACATATTTCCATTTAAGATAATCCCATGCACCCAGTCTTATCCCAGATGATAACATTGTCAACACTATAGGTTTAATTCTTCTATCAGGATACTCCAACAACTTTTTTATTTCTTCTTTAGTAGGCACTCTATCTTCTGAAGCATGTCTTCCCTTAGGAATACCTCTAGTTACTAATCGCCAGTTAATAGCAATGTCATTCATATCACAAAATAACTTTATGGGTTTGTAATAGTTAGGAATAGTTGATTGAGATATTTCTCCCCTTTTGGCCCGCTCATTTTGGAAGATGAAATAGTTTAACAAAGCATTTTGAAAGGCCCTTGTGTCTTGGATTATGAACTCATAAAATAGATTGGACTTTTCCTCTATAGTTGATCCTTGTAGTCTCAAATAATCTAGAAAAACTTCTAAACGTTTAGGATATTGTCTTTTTGTTTCAGGAGCCTTTAATGCGTACAAAAATCTAAAATATGGAGAACCTATCATGATTGGTTCAATATTCTCATGGTCAAATGATTGCAACTTTATTTCTAACGATATCCTTCACATTGGGCCTAAAAAAGGATTCAGTTGTGAAACGGGCCCGTGGGGATTCGAACCCCAGACAGCCGGATTTCTTTCTAATAGTAGTTAAAAGTCCGGTACTCTTACCTGGCTGAGCTACGGGCCCATTACCTTTCTATATAAAACTAGTATAATTTAATTTTATAGATTAATGATAGGTAGACCGTCCACCAGTTTCACTCCCGTACGAAACTGACCTGGGCAGAAGAAAAACAGCCAAAAAAGTACAAATTGTCTAAAAATTATAATCAATAAATATTTTTGAAAATTATACTATCCAATAAAAGCAGTAACAAGTATCCAAACTATGATATAATTAATTTCAGTTATACATTCTGATTATAATGAGTAACATAACAAAAAACCACAAAGTTGGACTTTTTGCAATGTTTATTGCTGCAGCCTTAATTGGTTCAGTAGTAGCCTTTGGCGATAACATGGCATATGCAGGTGGAAAGAAGAAATCAAACGATGCAGAACAAGAAATTGAACAAGGACAAGCAAACGAGCAGAATGGACAATGTGTTACTGGAACAATATCATTAATTAACTGTAACAACGTAGGATTACAACTCCAAACTAACGACGGCAACTTGGCATTAGGCCAACGATAAACTCTTTTTTTTTGTTTAGATTTTAATTTATTTAGCACTTTTACACTATTTCATCCAGATAGTTTTTGAATGTTCTAATCTGAAATAATTTCCTTGTGGGTTGCCTCAAAAATTTACAACAATCTCGTTCTAACAAGTTTCTGTTCACAAATTTCTATAATTAATTAAACAAATTCGTAACAATTTAGAACAATGGTGGGACGTCTCTCGCGGAGAGGGCAAATTGTATCCTTCAATAAAATAATTGAAACCCACCGATTATTTGAATCGTGATTTTGTATTGAAGTATTGTTTAACAGTACCTTTAGATTATGCAACCAAGACTCAAAAAAATAAAAAAATACAAAATTCTGATAAATAAATCCGCTACAATTTTTCATATAAAAATGATAGTAACAAGTATCCAAACTATGATATAATTAATTTCAGTTATACATTCTGATTATAATGAGTAACATAACAAAAAACCACAAAGTTGGACTTTTTGCAGTGATGTTTATTGCTGCAGCCTTAATTGGTTCAGTAGTAGCCTTTGGCGATAACATGGCATATGCAACCAAGAAACACAATGACTCAGAACAAGAAATCGAACAAGAACAAGAAAATGAACAGAATGCACAGTGTGTATCTGGAGATTTCACATTAGCAGGATGTAACAACGTAGGTTTATTGTTCCAATTCCAAGACGGTAACATTGCCGCAGGACAACAATAAACTCTTTTTTTTTAATTTAGTTTTTCAAAATCGATATATTATCACATAACAATAACAAAATTAGTTTTTAGTTTTTAGTTTTTAGCCTGTCAAATAGTAGCTCCCCAAGGTACCATTTTAGGAAAACTTTATTGTGGTTTGTCATTTTATTATTGGGAGTTTGTAAAACAAAACTACTACTATGATCTTTATCCTCCTCCTCGCCCTCAAGATTCGCAAACTTTTTGGATATAGCGGTGAATTTTTCTTCACGGTAAAACACAGTTGATCCCGCACTATCAATAAACATACTAAAAGAGACACGCGTGCTGTATTTTTCAATAATACAAATATTGTGTTTTTTATCTCCAAGCAAATTTTTTTGAGAATTATTCTTGTACTCGAATTTCAAAATATTCATATAATGTTCTAAGAGCGGAATCATTTTTCGTATAAAATTTTTAAAAACGCTTGATTCACTTGGACAAATCCCATAGTCGTAGTCAGACCACTTGAAAAAATAAGAACCCATTCGTACAGCGGGTTTTAAGGAATAGTCATGATTGGCCTCATTTGTCAACTACAAAAGCATCTCCTTAAAAAGTCAAAATGAAATGAACATTTGTACAGACATTCGCTATAAACCGGTCATGCATCTATCTGGTAATAATAGCTTCCGAAAACCATTTGGGAATCATCTCTTTACCGTTTTTTAATAAAAACGAAACGCTGCTATCAAGAATATATGTATTAGCATAATCATCAGCATTTCTAACACTTCTCCCATATGCTTGTATAAGTCGAAGTATTGTATTCCATTCATACCACTTTGGATTACGCTGTTTTAGTACAGATATTTTCTTATCAGTTAAATCAGGATAGGGAACTTTTACTATTACTTGGAATCTAGAAAGATCGTCTTTAAGGTCAACTCCCAAGAACATGGATGGAGATATAAGGACTGTGGGTTTTGTACTTTGAGTATGTTTTAGTATCATTTCATTTCTATCGAACTTTGGATTAGTTTCAATGAGCCGGGATAAATTTTCCTTGGACAAGTTATTCTTGATAAATTGAACCTGTGAATATGATGTTGTATGAATTATACCCTTGTCATTCTTATGCACAGAAAGAAGATTATCAAGCACTTTAACTATGTTTGGCAAAGACTCGCTCATGGTTCTTGCATTTAGCCATGCCACGTTCATCAAATATATTGGTCTATTTTTGATTGGAAAATCTGAATTTTCAACACGAATAAACTTTACATCTTCGTTCTTTAATCCCACTGCCTTACATAGATTTTCTTTACTTAATATAGTAGCGCTCATCAACAATGAAACTGAACCCTTATCAAAAATATCTGTAAAATAACTTGATACTACTAGTGGTTCTAATTTAATCCTTGAAAGTTTATTGTCTATTTCATTTTTAGTAATGTTTGTAACCAACCAATTTTCCTTGTTAATACGTAAATCCTCTAAAAAAGTTAACAAATTTTTTTCATAATTTATGGCATCGATAAGATTCTTTTCGCTAACATGTATATCTTGGCCGTTGTTGTT
>CAVWZU010000003.1:0-30335 GCA_963759575.1 uncultured Nitrososphaeraceae archaeon
TAGTTGATTTTATTTTTTTATTATCATTGTCGATTTTAAATAAGCCGATACTCAAGTTTGGTAATATATTTAACTACCAACTTTAAACAATTAAAAATATTCTGAATATTATTATCAATAAGGGCCATAATAGCTAATTTTAGGAGAATTGTCAAATCAATCTATTATTTTATAATCTGGATCCCTAATTTCCTAGTATTAGTTTTTATTTAATTTTTTTATAAAAGAGTATTTTCAAAAAGTTTTATGAGTTTTTAATTAAGTTTTAATTTAAGATGTCTTATTACCTGTTAAAAAGTGATTCTAATTTTAAAATTTTATACGATAATTATATTGTTAATGCAACAGTGAAAAACCTTATCTTAATTCACAGGAGCAGTGTTGTTGCTGTTGGAATTGCTGTTCTAAACGCTGATGTTGATTATTTGACTTGTACTGCTATTATTTTTCTAACTTTCATCTATGTCTGTCTCAAATTAGTTAATAAATATAGTAAAGTATTAGCGGTATCTCTTTTATTTAATAATTGATATGTCCATTTGATACAGATATTGAACCATAAATCCAAAATAAATGCCTCAAAAGGTAAAATGTACTTAACTGTAGCAGCAGTAGCACTTGCATCCTTGTTATTGATGGCATTAAATGTAAATGCAACTCCCTTTCAAGCAAATGCATTTGACATTGATAACCCTGATAATAAGGTTGACATAGGTATGAGTCAAGAGTGTGTTAAGGTAGTTGTAGGATGCGGTGGCCAAGGTACCGTCGGCGATAATAAACCCGTGGGACCTATCGATCCGGCAATGTGCGAAGAATGTTTGTCTGATTTATCAAATGCTCAAAGAGAAGCTTTGTCTACAGCTTTGTCTGCTGATAATAATGCTGATGTCTGCTTATCTATTGAAAACTTGACTGCTGATAAATTCCTAGAATTGTTACTAGATGGAGGTGTAGACTTGTTTGTTGCTCTCGACATTTTGGAATGTTTAGGTGCTGGATAGAGAGAACGTATTCCCTTACGAATGGATAAATGGTAATCAATCGAACTTCGAACTTTTATAAATAGCACTGCTGCGAGCTACCCGCAGCCTTTTATTTTTTTTAATTGAGCAAGCACAAGACCGCTAATTACTATCGCTCTTACTTCTTTTTATTAAAAGCTGCTTTACTGATGGGAAATCAAATTCATAGATGAAGTTTATGTGGAAATACGGAAATATAGATACGTCATAATAATTTAATTAATGATATTCTTAGAACAAACGCAAAAAATATTGTCTTATACTACATCAAATAGCACTCCAATACATAAACTGATATATCAAAAACCAATAAATGCATGCATTTTAATGCCATCAAATTCATATAAATAAGAAGATTATAACCTTATAGAAAAATTCAAATCAAATTTGAATATTGGAACTTGCTTCCAATATTGAATTGAAAATAAAAAAAAGGAATTATGTTGAAACCATTTCAAGGTAACATTATTCTATGAAAGAATCACTGCAGGTGATTTCATTAAATTTTTATTTGGTTAAAAACTAAACGGATGTTATCATACAACAACAACGAAAACCTTAACCTTCATTAATTAAGCAGCCATTTTTTGGTTTTTGTTAGCGGAACAAATTCAGGATACCGTTAGTGATACCTCTTTTATTATATATTTGATATGCTCCCTTGATAGATATTGAACAATAAATCCAGAAATAATACACCCAAAGTAAAAATGTACTTGACTGTAGTAGCATTCGCATCATTGTTGATGATGTCATTCAATCTACAAACGAATATGAATTCAAACATGAACGCATACGCATCCGTATTTGAAAACATTCAAAACGCCGATGATATCGGACAAAGTTTAGAATGTGTTATTGTAGTAGTAGGATGTGATGGCACAGGTTCAGTTGGCAGCAGCGGCGATGTAATTGTCGGAAGTAACAATGGTAATGATGATAACAACACAAACGGCGACGGTGAAACACCTCTCCCACCAATCAGTCCAACAGTATGCGAAGCATGTTTAGATGCATTACCTGCTGATGTAAGAGCTGATATAGCAATTGCATTAGGTTTACTAGGAACAGCAACAACAGCTGAAATTTGTGCCGCAATTGGTCTATTAGCAACAGTTGAAGCCTTAATTGTAATATTAGATGAAGCAGGATTAAGTGTTACAGCAATTGTTGACTTATTGGCTTGCTTAGGAATTGACATTGATTTGTTAGGAATTGATGTCGGCGCAATCGTCCTATAACCTATTTTTTTTAATTTATTTTCATCAACTAAACTATCAGATTGCAAATCAGGATTAAAAGTTATATTTCCATTTAAATAAGCCGTTACAATATGACTCATATTAATAATATCATCGTCGGTAACACCAAATTTATAGAGATATTGTAATACTCCAAAAGCATTAACTTGCGACTGCAAACGTTCTTTGTAACCTGGGACTTCATCTTCCAATTTCTTAAGCTCCTCCTTTATTTCGTTTATCCTGGCTTCGAATCCAAGTTTATCATCGGATTGACTTTCGATGTCTTTAACGAGTTTTTTTCCCGTCTCAATCCGTGATATATTATTTACTGACGATATCTCAATAACTGTATCTTTTAATTGCTTGTTCTTTATGTCCAAAACCGGCGTGGTCTAATTCTATAAGAACATTTACAGACTGTCTTGCATAATTTTCTCTCTTTTCTAAGGATTCTAACTCACCTAGTAGGTCGTCGCGAGTTTTTCTAATTGACTCAACAATACCTTGATAGCTTCTTTTCCATATCTTAGTGATTCAATTTGTTTGTATTCTTTTACTACTTGATGGGCATCATAATCATAGTATTTAAAATCATTAAACATGTTTACAAAGCTGCTGACTTCTAGTTTTTTGCCATATAGATAAAATATCTCTTGTTTTATGCTTTTATTCCAGTCTAAGTAGGTCAAAGAAATACTTTCTTTTCTTTTAAGGTTGGTAATTTTAGATGCTAGAATATTTTTTTGTTCTTCTAAATATCTTATTTCTTGTTGTAGTTGCTTTGAGTGAGTCTAGGTTTTGAACATTTGACTTTTTTTGTTGTGTGAAGCTGTTTATTTTAGAAATAAAGGGAACTTGAATTTCTCTATCAATCAACTTGGCTTCGGACTCCCAAGAGTGCGATTTTTTTTTATTTCTGACAGAGACATTTTTTGTTCATCGATATCGAGTTTAAATTCAGGAGTAACATAGTTGGAATTTTCAGTAGGGAGTGGAGGATCAAATTCAAGTAAGTCGTGTATCCATTCAATGACATTAGTGGATTCAATCCTATTTTTTTGCAATTATTATATATGCTTTCTATGAAATAATAAAAAATTATTTCTTGCAGTTGAAGATGCGTCTTATACCTACTTCTTTCTTTTATCATTCGTAACGGGATTCCGATAAAAAAAATAAGAATTAATCTATCCCCTTATTCTGTAAACTATGGTATAAATTATTAATTAACTAAATAGACTAAGGAAATAAAAAAAAGGAGTTTATTGTTGACCTGCTGCGTTGTTACCATCATTTAGGTTAAATGACAATGCAACATTATTACATGATGCTAAGGCAGTTCCACTTTCAGAAAAGCATGTTGAATCTTGTGCTGTGCCTGAAGATTGTCCTATTCCCTCTACTGCTTCATTAGATTTCTTTTTAGAAGCTGAAGCCATGTTCTCGCCTATAGTTATTGTTGAACCAAAAAGTGCAGCTGCTAAAAATATTGACAAAATTGCCAACTTGGTTTGGTTTTTGTTCATGTTAAAAGTTGATGTGAAATATACTACATTAAACTAGTCAATGCTAATTCTGAATTTATGTATTGATAAAAAATACCTGAACTTTATCACTAAAAAAGATCATGGTACCTAACCTAGTATAATGATAACAACACAAATAGAAATGGAGTTGATCCAGATGCACCTATTCCCCGGTTGACCCAACAGCATGTGAATGAATTATTACTGAATAAGATGAAAGCCATACTAGTTGACCTTCGAGTAGCATTAGGATTAGGTCCACTTGCAACAGGAGGGGACATTTGTGTAGCCCGGTCTATATGCAACTGTTGGAGTATTAATTCCAAATATTAGGAACAGAACTGTGCAGAAGCAATTATGGAAGTATTGGCTTGCTTAGGAATGGATCTTAGCGTCCTACAAGTTCTTGCACTCCTCAACCTGTAATAAAGGTGAGTTTAAATAAGATTCATTTTCTTAAAATGCATAATATATCAAAGTATCAAAGAATTAATTTCTCTTAAATCTTAAATTAAAAGCTTATTAAAAATCCAATTAGGAATATTTTAGGATCGATTCTGAAGCCAATTTTGCTACTAAGCTTCGATTCTAATATAGATATTCTCATGAAATTAGGACCTTACACTATTAACACAAAATTAATTATAATACAGATACCATATTCACAAACTGTATCTTTTTAATCATTTTTAGTAAATTTTCCGTCATCCGTATGACATGGATCATAGCTAAATTTATCACGATGATATAATGTAAGCACAAAAGTTCTTAATCAACAAATTTATCGTTATGCATCCTCTATCAGATTAAACATACTCATTCCGCATCTATATTTATGTAATCTAAGCCTATATTCTCTTTGAGGGTTGTTGTCATCTTCGAATATAGATCAATATCGCAATTCATTTAATATTTGCCATGATAAATCTGAATATTTTTATATATTAACCATTATACACATCTATTAGACAGTGTCGCAGAATATAACACCCGATTCCAAAAAAAAATCCTGTATAGTAATTATAGATGATGAAATGGATTTACTTGTAGTTTATACGAGGGCATTGGAAATATCAGGACTGACCGTTTCGACTTTTGCGGATCCTCTTAAGGCATTAGATGAATTTAAAGTGAATTATTCAAAATATGATCTAGTAATGACTGATATACGTATGCCCAATATGAATGGCTATGAGTTGATTAATCAGTTTAAAAAAATTAATCCGAATATAAAGGTGATTGTTGTTACTGCACAAGATGTATCGAAATCAGAAATCATTTCCAAATTGAATGAGGGGATCTCAATCGATGAATTTATTAACAAACCTGTATCGTTAGATAAGTTAAACCAGACCGTTCAATCAGTAATCAATAATTCTTGATCAAAAAATTTATTTCAAAGACATTCAATACTAATATGATTATATTGTTATGAATGAAGCCATATATCATTACAATATTAAAAATAGTTCACTCTCCAAAATTATGGCATTTAGGTGATAATGGAATTATAAAAACAAAAGAAGCTCCCTTTTCATTCAAGTTGTTCTGGGCCCAGATTTGACCACCATGAGCTTTTGTTATGTTTTTACAAATGTATAATCCTAATCCTGTTCCTTTACTTGATTTGGTAGTAAATTTTGAGAATAGTTTAGGAAATATTTCCGAATCGATACCCTTCCATGTATCCTTCACAGAAACTTTTACAAAATCCAAACTTCCTGTTCTAGATTTTTCTATATTTATTATAATTTGTTCTTTTTCATCAGTAAACTTTAGAGCATTATCTATGAGGTTCGTAAGAACTTGTAAAATCCTAGACTTATCGATCTCAACATAATAACCTGGTATCTTTGAGTTAGAATTATTAAATGAATCCCCAACTTCGTCTTCCAAAAATAACAGTCTAGGATTAATGTTTTTCAATTTCTCATCATCCCGTTGAGAATCCTGGAGATACTTGTTACTGTCTATATTAAGTTGATTGTTAAAATCAAAAACGCTCTCAGATAAGAATTTTCTAATATCAATTAATTCTCTCTCTAGTCTAAGAGAATTAGACTCAATTCGAGTTATATCTAGTACATTATTGGTTAGTTTTGAAAGCTTTCTAGTATTTCTAATAATGATATCTAATAATTCATTTAAATGGGCCCGAGTGACTTTTATCTCGCCTTTGCCATCATGAAGTACATCTTGTTCTAGAATAGACTTTATTACTTCAGACATTATTAGGATTGGCTGTAATGGATTTTTCAGTTCGTGAGCAGCAATGTGGATAAAATCGTTTTGAAGTACTTCACTCTCCTTTAATTTCTCATTGGCTTTTTTTAACTTCATCGAAATCTCGGTTTGATTCCATAAATTCTCAAAGAAAAGTTACATATGACAAAACACCTGCCTTGCTATTTGAATAAGTTGATAACCCTATAGCATCATAAAATGAATCCTTAGAATCATCTTTTAACTCCATTACCAAGGAAACTCTTTTGTCTACAATCAAAATAGTTGACTTGGTCTCTAAAAAGTTTTCAATAATTCTAAATTCAATATCAGAAGGTTTTGACATCAATAGATCTTTGTCAGCTTTGAGTTCTTGTATAATCAAAGATATTCTACGATCAGAAGGCACTAATGCCTTTAACTTTGTATTATTATTCTTTACCGATTCAAAGATGGATGAAACCAAGCCTGCCTTATGCTGTCTAATAAAGGCTCCAGGCGATGGAAAAATAATCATTATTTCCTTTTTGGAGGAACGTATTATTGTTTGATAAAGATTGTGTACATTCTTGGACTTTGAAAGAATATCTATTCTCTCTGGATCATAGCCCCTATCGATATCATTAATGATATCCTTTACATCGGTACTGTTTTTCCATAAATCTTCAAAGATTGATGAATAATGTTTAATATAAAAAGGATCGTCACTAACTAGCATATTTTTTATTTGCTTACTATCAGTTGTAATATGATCGCTTTCGATATTGGAGAGGAGTATTTTATTTGTAACTAAAAAGTTAACTATGGGGAGACTTTTTATATTTCTTATTTTAATTCCGATATCCATGAACAATCTCACTAACTCTATGTCTTCTTTCCCATTTACAGAAATTATCCATCTAATCCCCTCATGATACTTTTTGTCATATTTGTCCATTATTTTCTGGTACACGTCAAAAAGCGACTGATATGCTAATTTAAGCATGCTAATATCTGAACAAATTAACACTTCTTCTGATGTCTCCGCTAAATTGTTGATCTTTTTATAAATCTCATTCCAGTCGTCAATTACCTTTGTGGATATTCTTTGATAACCTTCTCTAATTTCTCTAACCCTTTGTTCAGCAGGAATAGCTTTGTCCCAGAGGCTTTCAAAAACCTCTTCTTGTTGTTCAACAATTCCTTAACATTACTATTAACATTACTATATATGAGATGAGCAACCGGCTGTGCTTCTTGTAGATTAGCAGTAGCTATATACTCCTTTTCGGTTACTGCCATTCCGCCTTTTGCATTATCGAGATGACGCAGTTCGGCAATTTTCATGAATTCTTCGCAATAATGTAAATTACTGTTATTTATCTCTGTAATAAAACGTATTAAGACGCCCCTTTTATAGGCATCATGAAAACCCTTCCTTATCGAATTGATCCCCATTCCAATGGAAGGTCCTTGGGAGTTTGTGTAATTATCCCACTTGATTGATGTATTATCAAGAACCATTAAGATCATTTTGGTTGTTTTTTCACTTCCATAGATAACCTCTGTCTTTTCCCCGTTCGACTTGATTCCTTTTATGATGTTGATAGATTTTGAAGTGTCATCGCTAGAGCCCCCTGTGCTTTCACCATGGGAACTTTTATCTCTCAAGTCTCCGTTTTTCTCATGAAATTCTCGCTCATGCATTTATTATGCACCTATTGCTAATTGAGCGGAACTGGAAGTATTTCACGATATTGTATTTATGATAGAATATCAGATATTTAAAATTTTCATAATAGTTAAGTTTAGCTATCAAATGTAAAAATAATAATGAAATAGTAATACAATTATTCCTTTAATAGTAACATGCGTTGGCACCGGTTGATAAAACTATTCCTGATGAAAACAAGGGATAATAACTAAATTCTTTTTAAGGAATAACCGGAATCTTCACCATATTTGGATTCTATATCCTTATACTACAATTTCTCGTAATTTTTTATATAGTTGTCAATATAGAGCAATCTAAACCATTTAATACCATTTTATATAAAAAATTAATATGTATGCATAACTTTTTAGATAAGATGGAGGGAATAGGTACTGCCGAAGGATTAGAAAAGGCCACTAAAATAATCCTCAATGTCTTAAATAATTCCACACACAGTCTTTTAATTTGTGCAGACCACTACTGGCCTTCAGTCGCAATTGGCATAGAAGTTTTTCGTAAAGAAATGTTTGACTTGAAGAAAAGGAATGTAAAATGCAGGTTTATTACGGAAGTAACTAAAGAAAATATTGCTTTTTGCAAGGAATTATTGAAGATAGCTGCAGTACATCATTTACCAGGATTAAAAGGAAATTTTGCAGTAAATGATAATGAGTATATTGCATCAGCGACGATGAAAAATTTACAATTATTGTCTCAAGTGGTATACAGTAATTCAAAGGCAGTTGTAGAACAACACAATTTCTTTTTTGAGAACTTGTGGGACAAATCTATTTCCGCATTAGAGAAAATTGACGAAATTGAGAAGGGCATCGTTCCCGAAATTGTAGATGTCATTAAGAATCCCTTTGAAATAAAAAGCATTTATTCTGATGTTTTAAAATCCAGTGTTACTGAAATAATGCTTATTCTTACAACTTCCACTGTTTTTCTGAGGGAGGAAAACGACGGAATAATGCCGTATTTAATAGACGCTGCAAATAGGAATGTACAAATAAGAATAATTACCCCGTCCTTTAGTAATGTAGAAAATGAGATCGACGATCTAAGTCAAAAGGACAATATTGAAGTTAGGCGTATCGAATCGCCTTTTGATGCGAGGTTAAATATACTAGTCGTAGATGAAAAGTACTCGCTGATAGTGGAATTAAAGAATGACACCCAGCAGAATTTTACCGAAGCAGTTGGCTCAGCAATCTATTCTACAAGTCAACCAAATGTTATATCATTTGTTACCATTTTTGAAACATTGTGGAAACAAACCGAACTATATGAAAAACTAAAAGACGCAGACAATCTTAAAGAAGAATACATAAAAAAACTGCGGCTGGCCGACAAAGCAAAAGATGAGTTTGTTAATATAGCTGCTCATGAGCTAAGAACTCCGACACAAAGTATTTTGACTTTTGCAAATTTACTAAAATATGATATAAATAAAAATGAATCTATAGAAGCGATTTATAGGAACGCTAAAAGACTCAACGTTCTGATAAAAAATATTTTGGATGTTACTAAAATCGAAAGTAACAAACTTGTATTACATGAAGAAATTTTAACTTAAACGATTTATTAACTACCGTCATAAAGGATTACACAAGGCAGTTAAAAAACCTACTTATAAACGGCATATAAATTTGCACTATACGTTACAGAATGAAGTCTTAGGGCCGGATGCTCTTATTCATGCTGATAAGGAAAGAATTATTCAGGTCATTTCAAATTTGCTCGATAACGCTATAAAATTCATTGAAAAAGATGGATTAATCAGGATAACGCTTAAGATATCAAATGGATCTAGTGCACACGCATACGGATACGCAGAAATAATCATTAAAGATACTGGAAGTGGGATCTCAGAAGAAATCTTCCATCATCTTTTTAGTAAATTTTCTACTAGATCGTTTCAAGGGACTGGATTGGGATTGTACATTTCAAAGAATATTATTGAGTCTCATGGCGGAAATATGTGGGCCGAAAATAATAAAGATGGGAAAGGTGCGACTTTCTCTTTTAGAATCCCATTAATTAAGACCGACTTGATTCAAAATAATTCCGGAGTGAGTACATGAAATGAAAAATAAAAAAAATAAAATAAAAATTCTTATCGTAGATGATGAGGATGACATTACTTTGTCTTTTAAACGGATCCTAGAAATTCATGGATTTGAAGTGGACGTTTTTAATGATTCTACATTAGCTTTGTCAAAATTCAAGGTAAATTACTACGATATTGCACTTCTTGATATTAAGATGCCATACATAGATGGTTTTGATTTGTACAAGAAAATAAAAGAAATAGACAATAACATTAGGGTATGTTTTTTGACTGCTAGCGAGGCATATTATCAACAATTTCGAGAAAAAGATTATAATAAATTAAATAGGGATTTATTTATCCAAAAACCTATTGAACTCGAAGAATTATTAAAAAGAATTGCCGACCTTATGAAATAATGCTGGTGATGGGATTGTGTGTCATCAACTAACGGGCCCGGCTTCATCCGTGCAATACTTACAAACCCGGAATGTGTAATACCATTGTCTTCATTTTTGTGATCCTACTTCTAATAGTATTATAGTTTTGCAATAGTAATATTTTTAAACTTTGTTTCAATAAGCTATATAACTTAGTTTATTGAACTACAATGACCAAAATTTCAAGTATTTCGCTAAAACGAATATTATAGAATGATATTGGCATATATTTGCAATATTAAACAAAAACCATAAATAGTACATGATCTATATTATCTATATAAACATGATAGATAGCTTAAACAATCTATCTAATTACGATAAGGATGATAACCTTGAAAATGCTTTCAATAGTTCCAGCACAGATATTCCGAGATCAAATACTGATCCAAATAGTTTAACTAAAGAAAGCAATCAAGAACAAATAAATTTTATTAATTTCACACAACAATATTGTATAGGATTTATTGATATAATTAATTCCACTCAAGAAACTGCAAAAATAAAGGACCCTAAAAAGTTAAGAAAATATTATTCACTTTTTCTGAATTCGATGAGTACCATACTTAATCAATACCATGGGAAAATTATTAAAAATAGCGGAGATAATTTGTTTTTTTACTTTCCAAAAACATCAAATCTTGGTGATCAACTGGCCTTGCAAGATGTTTTTGATTGCAGCAGTTCAATGATTAAATCAAACAAACCTTTGAATCAAGAACTGGCAGAAGAAAACTTGCCTCCAATCAATTATAGAATTAGTATGAATTACGGGTTAGTAGAAGTTGCTCTGGGCTCTAATAACAAGGAAGTAGACTTATTTGGCTCGGTAGTAAATGAATGCGCCAAAATAAACAGCTTGTCTAAATCAAATGGATTAGTAATTGGTAAGAACTTGCATACTTTATTAATCAATTCAACATTTAGTAAAGAATTTGAAATATCTGAGATTAAACTATCATTGGAAGGGGTTAGCAAAAATGTTAATTCCCATTACTCAATAATGGATAATAGAGAAATACTGATCACAAACAAACAAGGTGAAGTCCTCAAGTATAAAGCCCATTCAGATGAAATCAAGCGACCTAACAAAATAGAAAACAAAGAGTACAATATCTTATTAATAGATGATGAAGAAGATATTCTATACACATATCATTCGCTGTTAAAAAGGGAAGGATATCAAGTACATTCTTATTCAAATCCTAATGAAGCTCTAAAAAACCTGGCAAAAAAAAATTCACATAATTATGACTTGGTAGTTATGGATATAAGAATGCCTGGGGTGAGCGGAATAAAGCTATTCTACAGGTTCAAAGCTATAGATCCATATTTGAATATTCTTTTTGTAACTGCTCTGGATCTAGTTGGCGAGTTCGTGGAAGCATTGCCTGAAATAAAAATGACTGAAATTGTGAGAAAACCGTTAAGCGGTGAACAGTTTGTATCGATCATAAAAAGGAAGTTATCCCAAGCCAATCGTTGGTAATTTGACCAATATTGGATTCATTAATTTTTACCGTCCTTTGCATAGAAAACAAATTAGGACTTGAATTCATAACAAATAGACTAATGGGATTTCCTAGCCTGTCGAATACTTTCTCACACTTTTTATGATTGTCTAAAGATGATGTTTTTGAAAAATCTCACTCATATTTTTTCCCAGGATTCAATTTTATCCAGTCTAATTAAATTAGTAGTTTTGCCATCTCTACTGCTATCTCTATTCTTGGCCATCTCATTAGACCCTACTATATGGATTACTTCAGAGATACATCATTTTTACATCGAATTAATTGCAGTAATACTGGGCTCGGCACTATCCCTTTATTACATTTTGCGCTATAGGGTTCTACGAGATAGATTTAGTCTTTTTGTTGGTATAGGGTTCTTCATTAGTGTTTCTATTGATTTGTTCCATGTTATAGTATCTCTTGCTTTAATAGAGAATATATTATTCATAAAGTATTTTATTCCTCAAACTTGGTTTGCTGGGCGTTTCTTCCTTGGTGCAATGCTCTTAATTGCTATTTTAAAATATTCATCGCTATCTCAAAAAGAAGAAATAGAACAAGCGTCTGATATAGGAACACAATCAAACACTCAAGAAGAAATTGAAAAAAAAGCAATTACTGAAAACAAAGATGGTATAATTTTTTATATATCCATTTTGGGGATTATTGCAATAGTGACGGCTCTAAGCTCACTTTTTTTGGTTTATCCCGCTTCTGTTTTGGATGATTATTCAGTACATAGGCCGTACGAGATACCCCCTCTAATACTATTCTGTTTGGTATTGTTCTTTTTTTACAAGAAAAAACTCTATCTAAAAAAAGATGTTGTGTATAAGGGACTTGTCTTGTATCTTGTAATTGATATTTTTACACAGGTCGTCATGTCCTTTTCAGCCATGTCTTTTGATACTGCTCACAATATGGCACATGTTCTTAAAGACGTAGGATATTTTGTAAATATTATTGCACTTATAATGTCAAGCATGCAATACAGTAATAATCTGAAAAAGGCTAATTCATTAATCAGAGAAAATCTTAAAAAATTACAGGAAAACGAAAAACTCAAAGATGATTTTATTAACATAGCTGCCCATGAACTACGCACGCCAATTCAGCCCATCCTGGGGCTTTCTGATTTGATCAATCGCACCCTTCAGAATAACACTAGCGAGATCGATAAGTTCGAATTGAAAAACGACATTAAAGTGATATATAGAAACGCAAAGAAATTGCAAAAGCTAACCGACGATATTTTGGATGTCTCTAGAATAGATAGTCATGTATTAAATCTTAATACCTCACGATTTGATTTTGTGGATCTTATTAAAAATACCATCCAGGATTTTACCACGAATTCTGAAAAAAAAGAAGAACTTATAAACATTGATTGCAATTTCATCAATGAAACTAAGTCAAAAGAAGTTCTTGATCAATCAATCTTGGTAGAAGGAGATAAGGCTAGAATATCCCAGGTGTTATTAAATTTGTTAAATAACGCAAGAAAGTTTACTAAAGAAGGAAAAGTAACTGTAACAGTATTGATGAAAAAGGGCGGTAAAGAAGTAATTGTAAGTATCTGTGACAAGGGTAATGGAATTAATCCTGAGGTAATGAATCATCTATTTGAAAAGTTCATTTCAAGGTCAGATAGTGGAACTGGTTTGGGACTATACATTTCAAAAAACATAATAGAAGCACATGAAGGTAAAATTTGGGGATCAAACAACCAGAACGGAATTGGCAGTACTTTTACCTTTAGTATCCCTGTTGAATTAAGATCTATGCCACAATTGGAACCCGAACCAAACACAGAAACAAATCGAGCATGAATCTATCTAGACGCTGTATCTAATCCTGACTCCATTGACTTTTCGACAGTGAAATTAATCTCTATTGACGCAAACTGTAAAAATTGATTTCTCGCAAAACATACCCCTGATTTAGTTTTATGGACCCAAATCAGGTAATGCCAGCAATGAGTTGTCATTCCATTGCTTTTGCCAAACTATATAATTAAGGTAATTGTTTCCCATGGTTTACCACCATTTACAAATTCCTATCTCTATGCTTGGACATCTAATTCCATACGAATGATGCAGCAGTTGTTGTCATTAAAGGACGCAGTCAAATCAATTGATAGACGTCACTTAAGACTGAACAAAATATAATAAGTGAATCGTTCTAAGCTTGACTTGCCTGTTGCTCTAATATATCACCTTTATGCTTAGGTCATTAATAAACAAAGAAGAGAGATTAACTAAATCGGTATTCTGGCTCAAACCAAGTTCACAACAATCGAACTTCATTCTTGCTTCTTGCCATAAGGCAGATTAATAGCAACGTAGCGTCCTATACTTTAATGTTCGAATTATTTATAAACAAGTTTCGCACAGTATAATTATATAATGGGTAATTACTTCTAGTATTGTGTCTGGTGACACAAATTCTGATTATTTGTCAACATATTATAAGCCCAATAAGCCGTCGTTAATTATAAAGCACAATTATATTTAAATCAATTAATTTTGCTGTACTTACAATTCTTTAAATCTTTAACCATCTGTTCCTTTGGATGTATTAGGGTAGGACGCCATCCTATACAAATAGCAACAAAAAGAATGAATCCTATTCGATGGATTTCGGTAAAATACTGCATTCCTCTATGAAATCAGATTTGAATTGCCTAAGCCCAAGTGCGTAATCTAATGGTAACCTTGTCAAGCATCTTATGTAAGAAAACTTACACTTAGAGCCTATCCCAAAATTATATAGAGATGTATCTCAATAATCCAGTTGCTAATTTGTGATTCTGTACCCTCAATAATAAAAATATAAGAAAGATTCCTATTATACAGAAAGTTCCCAATATCTTATGAGTGAGTTTAAACATCCTATCCCAAGAATAACTATCCAAAACTGTAGGAGGACCATTGAACCCCAGAAAAGTGCTCAATGAAATTTCGTATTCTGAGAACAGGGGATCGGAGGGAAATGCTTCCTAAATAATATGGTTCATGTTCATCGTGTCATAGAAGAAATGAGGCGTGGTATGGCGTTGTTAACTTAAGCGTTTATCATCTCCTTGTTATGATATTTGACAAATAGATTGAGCCAATTTTTCACGTCCTGTAGATTACAGTCCTTTTTTTACATGGAAAGTAGTCGTCAAAACTTTCTGTTCTGTCCTTTATGTATTGCATTGATCTTTAAATAAGGCTTTTCTCTAGAGGAGAATGTATGTGGTGGTCGATTTTGAGAAACTTACAGGCTTGTGGATACCATGTACCACCATCTGTGGAAACAGGATGATTTCCGTAGTATCTAACAACACCTGACAGAAAGCGTTCGACAACTAGTATGTTTCTTTCTTGAGTTATATCTTGTGCGAGAATTTGACCGTTTTCTGGTTCAATTGCTACCCATAGCCAGATGTATTTGGGTCCAACCTGTAATATGGTTTCATCTACAATGTATTCTGATATCTTACTTCTCCTTCTGGTTGATGACATCGTTCTATGACGAAATTTTTGAATCCATTTCCAAATTGCAACATGACTTCTTTTCACTATATGAAGACATGACATAGCCTTGACCACGTTCCTCAATGATAAACCAAGAAAGTACAAATACAGACCATAGCCTATGTACTCTGAAGGTGTTCTGTTTCTTTTGATAACCATAATTGAAATAGAGCATCTTCAAGCTATAGATTTTTCGTTAAGTTAACAGTGCCCGTGGTATAAACTGAATGTTTTTAAAAGACTTGGATTAAACTATTGAAAATCTAAGATAATTTTGTCAGTATCCGTTGGACATGGGTATCACTTGATTCTATAGTCATAAAGTCACCTGTACGGGCGATTACTGAATACAATCCGGCGGATAAGAGCAAACTGGGCGCAAAAAGACATTTCAAACAGACAAGAGAGGCATACCACTGTCTGTTGTTATATCCTCTGCTAACATTCACGACATTAACCTAGTAAACGATGTAGTTGCTAATGCTGTATTAAGGGGGAGGGGGGCCGACATCAATGTTTAGATAAAGGATACAATTCTGAACAATAAGAACCGAAACTAATCAAACGAGGATGTGTGTTGAATATACCAATCAAAAAGAAAAAGAAAAGAAAAAATAGAATACGTGATACCAAATCGTATCACGTATTCTTCCAAAAAATGAATGGTTGAGAGAACAAATTCATGGCACAACAGATTCAGAAAATTATTTACAAGGATTGAGAGGGAGGTGGAATACTATCTTGGATTGGTACAGTTCTCATGTTGCACACTCATATATAGAAATATAATTTCGGGATAAGCTCTTAATGTAATAAATTGCAATTTGCTATAATATAACGGTGTATCTGAAAAGCATTATATATCTTCATTCTTACTTATCTAAGGATACAATTGTCGGAGAGCCGCATGCTAATATCTTCTATTCTTGTTTAAGGTACAAAAAGTATGTATATCTATTAAACGCTAAACTAAGGGGATCAAATAAGAATCAAAAAAAAGAAATAAGTCCTTAATGGACCTATTTAGCAGCTAAAGAAACAGCCGCCTTGGTTGCCGTTTCCGCCGTTGTTGTTGTTTCCGCCGTTTCCGCCGTTGTTTCCGTTGTTGCTACCTGCTGTGTTACCATTGAATGCACCACCGTTGCCACCATTAGAGTTTCCACCGTTGTTACTGTTACCATTGTTGCCACTGTTACCGTTTCCACCGTTGTTATTGCTACCTCTTGCATCTGCTACATTGGTGTATGCGACTGCAAAGAGCCCTGCAATCATTACACTGGCTAATACTGCTACTACAAATATAGATGTTGATTGTTTCATCGTATATATAGTATTAATATACTAGAATATTAACATAGAATATTGCTATAGTTGAAACAACTGGACGATTTATTGTAAATATTAACATAAAAAGCGCGATATTTATAAAATTACTACCTTTATTATTCAATCTAATTTTAATATAAATGGTTTTTTTGTCCAAGCACCCCAAAAACCCCAAGAACGGTAAAATGTAATTATTATACGATTTAACTATTATTTACTTAAATAATATGTTATTAATTGTAATATTTACTACACAAATTTTGCATAAATCATGTTATTGTAAATAAAGGCCATTAATACCAATTAGTGAGCTTGATGAGCGATAGAGGATGTGATTTGATTGCGGACGGAAGATTCTTCATTATCTCATTATGAGAACAATAACGATGGAATATTCTCAATCAAAGCAAATGTATTATTGATGTGATTTTGATTTTTTAAACTTGTCTTTAAAAGTATCATTAGGAGAACCATCTTTTATTGAGCTTACCATAACACTAGGAGAAACGGAATTAAGAAGAGGACTCTAAGAATAATGTCATTAGGAATAAAAGATTGAACTGTGTTAACAACTATTACCTAAGTGGAAAAGATTATTCTATCATTTACAAAAACATGATTGTTTATTTATAAAAAGAACAACCGAGGATATTTAGTACTGTTCATAAGGATAAATTAGAAACTTGAACAGTTTGATCTTTATTATTTTATTTGTTTTAAACATAGTGAAGAAGTTTTAATGATAGTAGAATGATGCTTTGAACATATTTCTTGTTGAATGTCTTACAGAATACAAATTCGATTATGACTTACATAATTCGAGGTACTGGACTGTAAGAGTGAAAAAAGCTCGATATATCTATCTATTTTAATACGTTCTACTATGGGGTCAGCCTATCTATGTCTCTTGGGTAAAAGGTCGCGTCTCTAATATTGTCTAGTTTTAATACGGCCATCAATAGCCTTTCTAACCCGAGTCCAAAGCCGGCGTGCGGGGGTACTCCGTAATCAAAAACCCTGAGATGATAATCAAATGCTTTAAGACTTAGGCCCTTTTTTTTCATATTGTCCATTAAATCATCCTTATTATTGATACGAGTACTACCCGATGATAACTCAAGACTTCCATACATTAAATCAAAGGATTCGCTTAGTACACGAGGATCTTCTCCATTATTTGGCTCACTCATCGGATCCATTTTCTTTGATTTCACGTAGAAAGGTTTAGTAGAAGCAGGCCAATCAGTAATAAAATAAAATTCATCTCCAAGAAGATCCTTGAGCAGTTTTGGTGCAATATCGTCTCCCCACCGGATATATTTGTGACTATTTTGTAAATCTTGTACGAGCTGCGAATATGTAATTCGTCTAAATGGCCTTTCCATATTAGGAAGTTTAATTCCCAAGCTATCAAGTTCCACTTGATTTTTATCGTTGATATTTTGAATAATAAATCGAATCAAATTATCCAAGTAATCCATCATATCCGTATAGTCAATATACGCTTTTTCCACATCAACTGACATTGCTTCAGATAAATGTCTGTTTGTTCTAGAAGGTTCAGCCCTAAATATTGGAGCTATTTCAAATACATTTTCAAAAGCCATGGTCAACTGCTCTTTATACAATTGTGGGCTTTGTGCCAAAAATGCCTCCCGATCATAATAAAAGATAGGGAATAATGCAGCACCTCCTTCTGTAGCAGTGGCTATCATTTTGGGTGTATTAACTTCAACAAAATAGTTGTCATTTAAATATGCTCGAATAGAATTTAGAATAGTATTCCTTATTTTAAATACATTTTGAAGATGATTTCTTCTTAAATCTATAGCCCTCAAGTCTAACCTAGTGTCAATACCGATTGAGGAAATTGATTGGGTAAGGAATGGAGCGGGTTTATTTGAAACGGACAGTATTTTGATCTCTTCAGGGATTATTTCAAAACCCTTGCTCAAATTCTTTTGTTCAACAACTTTGCCCCTGATGGCAATTGAAGAATGCTCTTTTAGACTTTTAAGGGATTCAAATATGCTTTCACTCAATTCTTTCTTTTTTACAAGAATTTGAATATCCCCAAACCTATCCCTAAGTTGGACGAAAAGTACATTTCCATGGTCTCGTTTTGAAGATATCCATCCAATAACTGTAATAACTTCATTAATTACAGAATCTGAAATTTGAAAAGAATAATGAGTCCTTCGCCAGTCCCCCAATTCATTTTCAGTAATGATTTTGTCTTCCAATATTATACAATCCTTATTTTTATTTTCTATTAAAATATATATCTTTTATTAATCATTACTAAAATCAAAGTACATGTAAATATTATAGTAAAGTACTAAACACGCCAATTCATAAGCTTTAAATGTATTGTTGTAATGTGGCAAGGTTTTAGATAGCCATTTACTGGCATAGCTCCTCCTTTTAGTCGATACAATATGTGCGAATTTAGTTGTTTCTAGAACAATAGTACAACCGAAATGGGTACTTGCTCGTACATCACTATGAAGATGTTTCTTGATTCGCCACTTGCATGAAAAATGGGTATGAAATGAGTACCAATCAAAGATCTGATCATTTTATCGAATTTAGAAATATAATGCCTAAATTTTATTCTTATAGCCAAATATCTTATCTAATGTTTAGTATGGAAATAAAATGGACATTTTTGTCTTCAATATTATTGATATTTATTGTTTCAAATGTCATTGTTGAAGGACAATCTACTATGACTTTTTTTAATCCGACTGTTCAAATAAACTCTTTGATAAACGATGACGTCATTCCTTAAAAAAAATGGGAACTAACCTGATACAATTAGACAATTTACCATCTAATGACGCAGAGAATACTAACTCTTCTTTAAATAATAATCTACAAATTGCTACCCGAGGTCCTGACAATTATTTTTCTGTCGAAGGAGATCAATTAGTTTATGCAGCTTGTAATAACTATGAGATGGTCCTTGGTGGCGGGTTCAAAGTAACTTTTACGGGTAGTTCGAGCTATCAAGTATTGGAATCCTATCCTTCCAGTAATAATGGTTGGGTTTTACATGTCCAATCAGATTTTGTAAAAATTCAACCGTTAGTGCAATGTGGATATTTTGCGGATCCATATGACGCAGGCTTTAATGGTAATAGTGGATTTAATGGAAACGTCAATAATGACCGGTCAATTAACAGTAATAAGGGAAATAATGGGGGAAATGGCGTATTTAATAATTAGATAAAATTGGTTAGTAATGGTTATTTTTTTTACTTTGGTGCATTACTAGAAGTTATTAGAACCGATTTACACCAAAATATGATCATATAGCAATTTGCTATAGTTAATTAGCATGATGTGACTGTGCTACAATAGGAAATGAAAAATAAATAAAATCCTGCGTATCGAATGTTTGGAAAAAATTATCGACTAAATGAATTTATTTCTTGGAGTAATATCTAAAGTCAATTATAAGCCAATATGAATAGGAGAAACAGTTAGTGGAATTATCGTATCTAAAAAAGCCGGATACTGGTAGAAGTTCTTAATTGGCATTTGGTTTTGATTTATCTTGAATATAAATACAAATCTAAGAACGGAAGAAAGAGATTAAATATTTCGAATGATGAATCAAATCAGTAAAAGCGCGATAATCTGATCAATTACACAATTGTTCGATTATTTAACCTACTTACAATCTCCTTTAGAAAGTTGATCAACAACGATAGAGACAATCATCATGATAATAAAATTAAAAGCATAAACCAAAAATTTTGGCTGATCAAAGGTTTGAAGCAATTTTATCACTATGATATATTAATGTGGCATAGGCATCCAATTGACTCGTATCATCAAGTATCAAAATATTTTTTAAAATAGAAGTAATATTGATTGTCCGAATCTAATTTTATCCTGTTTTTCTTAGTTCCCAGGTTTGTACTACCTCATTAAATCTCTGCGTCTTCAATAGTAATCTATCATGATCCAATCTACTTTGGTAAACAACGATAGAATCCCCTGGAGAAACTGGAAATGCTTTTTTTATATCTTTGGAAATCGTTAACCTGGAATATTCATCCATTTTAGTAGTTCCTACCACTATAAAATCGTCTATATTGATAGAACGACCAGAATCTCTAGGTAGTTCATGATTTTTGATAGATCTATCATTAAATCGCATATTCTCTAATCTTATAAATAATATTTAAATTGTTCTATAATCGTTAGGAAATTCAAATAATTTTATATAATTGTAATTGTTATCGCACTATTATAGTAGTATTCGAATTAATTAATATTGATAAATCAGTGTTCTAGTATTAAAAAAAATCAAAAATAAGTCCAATAGGACTTATTTAACAGCTAAAGATACAGCCGCCTTGGTTGCCGTTATTTCCGTTGTTGTTGTTTCCGCCGTTTCCGCCGTTATTTCCGTTGTTGCTGTTAGCTG
The DNA here is from genome assembly GCA_963759575.1 of uncultured Nitrososphaeraceae archaeon. Lineage (GTDB taxonomy): Archaea > Thermoproteota > Nitrososphaeria > Nitrososphaerales > Nitrososphaeraceae > Nitrosocosmicus. The sequence continues at coordinate 21,004 of CAVWZU010000003.1, forward strand.
TGTTACCATTGGCTAAGCCGCCGTTGTTGTTATTAAAGTTTCCACCGTTGTTACTGTTACCATTGTTGCCACTGTTACCGTTTCCACCGTTGTTATTGCTACCTCTTGCATCTGCTACATTGGTGTATGCGACTGCAAAGAGCCCTGCAATCATTACACTGGCTAATACTGCTACTACAAATATAGATGTTGATTGTTTCATCGTATATATAGTATTAATATACTAGAATATTAACACAGTATGTTGTTATAGTTCAAACAATGTGGCAATTTATTATAAATATTTGATAAAAAGTTTAATATTTTATAAATCATAAAGTTCATTACTAATTCTTGTTCATGGAAAATATTACCAAAAACCCCAAATACCCCAAAAATGGTAAAATAAGATTATTATAAAAATTAGTTTATATTTGTTACTTTCCTATAATAATTATTATAAAATTTATTGGAGATGTTTTGCATAAAACACGGTATTGTTTATAAAGGACATTAAGTACAATTAACGAGCTTGTTGATGGTGAAAGTTTAGGGTTAGCTATTCGATAATTATGAATTGGAAGTTTATAAACGATGTAAATTAAATGAAATATGCTGAATAAGTATGTATTTAGGCAATTAAAGAAATCTAAATACAATTTGCCAAAGGTGACTGATATTGTTCGCAATCCGGATATCTTATTAGCGATTTATTTAGATTCTTTAAGTCTACCTAAGAATGAACTAAATATAGTTTGGGACAATAGCATGGTTGCCTATACTATGAAGTATTTTAGAGAAGTAATTCTTCATATAGAAGAACTGTCTCAAGAAAAAGGCATTAAATTTAGGGCGGTAGTAGAATCTAATACAGAAAGTGGGTCTTTCTTAAAATTATTTAGATACTGTGAAATAAAACATCTATACAATATTAGAGAAAATTTTCAATTATCCGATGATATAATATGTGTGATACCTTATTTGAATAAAAAAAATGTTCTGCTTGATCAAATTCTATGGAGTAATTCCAAATTCTGTGTAAATCAAAAACAGAGTGTATTTAATAATCTCTGGGAGATAGCCTCGCCAGTACCATGAGGAAAAGATGATCAAGGTAACATAATTGGAGACCAATTCGCTTTATTTGACATCACTGTCATTGATGAAGTCAAACAATGTCTAAGAATAAAGAAACGCCGTTGCCTTAATTGGTGTATTCTATCTGATTCCGCATACATCGAGTAATCAAGAGGAGTCATGCAGATAAAAGATGTCTATATTCCAACTTATTATTTAATTATCAATAACCATTGCCATTGACATATATATAATAATACTGTATATCAGGAATGGTCGATTTAGCACAAATATCCTATGATAATTTTGTCAGTCCGGACTGACCTAAATTTATTTTAGAATTCTCATTTATAGGCAAGCCATCAATCAATAACGCCATAATTATACCTGTCTAATTTTCTCCATTTTCCTTATCTATAGCAAAACCATTATTTACTACATTGCCATCATCTTGATAGATAGATTGGGCTATAGAATACCTGCCCTGATAACCTGATTCACCACGATGTTTTCTTTCATGGTCTGTACCTGTTACCTTCAATTCTGACAAATTAATATTATTTCTATTTTAAAAAATATTTTGATACTTGATGATACAAGTCTATTAAGACTTGCATGATTAAATCATAAGAATGTGCTCGTTATTTTTTAGAATTGAATGAGCTAAAATAAGCCAGTTGTGTTTGAAATAGAGCAATTACCAAATTATGTTAGAAAAATTGGATTTTGATAGGCTTAGAGGTTCTTATGGTAAATTATAACTTAAATACCGGTGTTGCCATTTCCTCCGTTGTCATTATTTCCGCCATTTCCGCCATTGTCTCCGTTGTTACTAAGAATTGTATTTCCATTTAGGAAACCTCCATCTCCTCCATTAAAGTTTCCACCATTGTTACTGTTCCCATTATTTCCGCTGTTTCCATTTCCACCATTGTTGCTGTTGCCTTCACCATCTGATACTGCTTCATTTACATCGAGTAAGCCCACTATTTCAGGAGCTTGATATTGTTGTAACTGCTCTTCCTGTTCCTCTGGATCATCATTAAGTACATGCAATCCTGTAATGGATTTTATCGCATCTGTTCCCGGTACTTCTGTTTGTGCGGATGCCGGTTGTACAAATGGATTGTGTATAATTCCAACTGCTAAGGTATATACGATTGCTATCATCAATAAAGATTTTATACTAAAATTCATACTTAATTTTAGTATTATATAAATTATATATTTGAAGTATCGAATTTAAAACTGCTATAACATAATACTACAATGATATATAAGTAATTATCAGTTTAATCGCAGATGATTATTTTAGTTTTTATTCTACTTATTATATCAATGTAACTCAAAGTCAGAGCTGTTTGCCTATTTGAATTTACCATTTGAAAATGTCCTATTTAAAATATGAACGGTAAAACAAACAGACCCATCAAAACATATTGTACTTGGCATAGTATTTGGAGTCATTAAGATTAAAGGATTCTTAATAATATGCTTGCAAATACGTGAGCGATATGACTGGAATTTTTTCATTTGTCTTAAAAAAATTTAAATTTCAACTTGTAATCGCGGTATACGTTCAATCTGTAATTGATTTTAAATATATTTTTTATTTTTAGACCCTCGCAATTGATCAAACTGTCTGACCGGTTATAGTATGTTGACTTTTGTTGTTAAAACTAACTCCAGCTTTCCCTGGTTGTCCAATTCTTCCTACAATAGCTGGATTAAACTTGTGCTTGGATAGTTCTTCCATAATGATTGCTGCAAAGTCTTTGGATACTATTATTTGTAATGTTATCATTAGTAATTACAATATCATTATTTACAATCTGATAATTTGCGTCTAGATCTTTAGTTTAACTGAATGATATAGAGGTCTTCATTGCAGTTATCAGTAGAGTCTTAATTACGCTTCTCGAAAACCTGAGGTCGTTTATTACAAAAATAATAATAATATGGATCGTCGCTATTAACTACCTATCTTGCTGCGGAACAATCTCTAAATAAAAGATCTGTCTTATGACTTTTTAAGTCAATTTGTCCTCTAACTAATTTCTTATTACTGCGCTTATCTTATCTAGTAATTGTTGCGATTCTACAGGTTTTCTCAAAATATCTGATTCTTTAATTTCAGGAAATAAGCTTAACAATTCGTTAACGGCATCTAGGGCTGACACAAAAAGTATCTTTACATTGGGATTCATAACTTTAAATTTAGAATATAATTTAATACCATTTATTCCTGGCATTCGTATATCCATTATAATTAAATCTGTACAAATATGGATTTGTTGTGGAAAAGTCATTAAGGGCTTCATATGGATTCGAAAAAGAAGTTATAGTAAAGCCTTGGTTCTTAATCATAGCTGTATATGTAAAAAGAATATCTTTGTCGTCATCTATTAACAATATATTAAAAGACGAGTTATTTTTACTTTGATTAATACGTTTACGTTCAGCGTGCAATTCTAATATTTTGTTTTCTATTTCTTTTTGTTTATTGGTATCTTCAACTCGATGAACAGAATAAGCCGTATATGCATCCCTATTATTCTCCGAATGGTCCACACCTTTTTTTTGATTTAATTCCTCAAATACATAGTCATCGAAATATGGCATTTCTTTCATGACTTGATAAAGATCTGTATGAATTATCATTTGATTTGATGATGCTAAATGATTTATTTTAGAACATATGTTTACAGGTGTTCCAAAAATATCGCCACTACTAGAATTTGCTACCATCGCTAGTTCTACTTTTCCATAACTTGCACTTATCCTATAATTTATAGGAGGTAAGCCATTTAAATTCAGCAACAGATCCAACTGATCCTTTGCATCAATCATCGACAATCCACATTCAATTACATCTTGAAAATCTAAATAATTGAGTTGATTCATTGTTCTTGGAAAATAATATAACAAGTTATCGCCAGCGTTTTTAATTACTTTACCACCATGACGGTTTATTATTGAGGTCATAGTATTGAGAAATACAGAGTAGTATTGTTTGATCTTTTTAGATTCTAATATATCATATGTATTATTTGTAGATTCAATTATATCAATTATACATACACAGTAATTATTGGAAAAATTAACAAAGGTTATTTGATTATCCTGTAATCCACCTACATTTGGTGAAAGATATGTATTATTATTTTCATCTGTTGTTGTACTGTTTCTATTTACCATGTCGTCATCAACTTATTCATTTCTTATTCATCTAACTAGAATATTCAATTAACATTTCCTTTCTGAAAAATCATCTTTCTTTTATCAACACCAAGTAATCAACTGGTTTTATACTTTCAATGGATTCTTGTAATGATGGAATATTATCATGAAATAGGATGATCTTGTTAAGCATTACCAATATGGCACAATAATTACATATAAAGGTTGTCAGTAAATGCTTTAATTACCTTTTGATTATGTAGTGTGCCTATTAATACTACTATCACATTCCGTCCCCTTTAACACGGAATATTAGACCGTGTTCATCAATTAAAATACGTCAATTTCTTTTAGTCTATAGTTCACAATAGCGCAATAGCGATTTAAGATCCTAATTAAACTCCTCGTCTGCCGTAAGATGGGCGGTGCAGGTCGCAATAGTAGTTTCCACATATCAAGTTGTAAGTCTAATATTTAATAGCAAGGTAATACAAGAGATCAACCTATAAAGTCTTGCCAAACGATATGAATCAAAAGTAAAAGCCTTTAGCTACATTATTATAAAGATGGTTTTGGTGCCCAACTAAATCTATGCAAGATCCATTACCGGGACACGAAGCTCATCAAATTGTTATTGCATCTCCACCAGGAGATCATGGTAAGATCTATTCAGGTATAGCAATATACACTGCAAGCCAACCAGTTGAAGGGATTGTGTTACAATCATACAACACCGGATCAAATTCAACTAAACAGGTGAACCATTAAACGCTCCATTTGGTGATGGCAAAGTAGCAATATCTTTGATGAAACAATTTAATGATTCTCCAGTAAATGCAGGTTCATATGTATTTGCTGGTAACGCTTTAGCATTCCATGACATAGAAGGCAAACCCTTTGTTATCATATGCACAGTAGACAGAGATGTTAGTTCTCTAACTCAGTAAATGGAAGAATCAAAGTAAAGTTAGAGAAGGAGATCTATTTCCTTTATTTATTTCCTTTTTGTCTAAATAATGTATGTGTTAACAAATAAGAATACCTGAATGTTATTTTACATATATGACAATATTGTCCAATATATATCGGTTTGATTTATAAGGTTTGATATAAAAAGTGTCAGAAAAAAAGAAAATAGAACGTCCAAGGAACCTCTGCTTTGGTCTATCGGATATCCAAGCACATAACACCCACCTTTAATAGATTCAATCCAATGACCATAAGGCAAATATGGCTACTTTATGAAGCCCGTGAGCCTTGCGTTTAATCGACTAACTAACCAATTCAACCAAGAATAAGAGAAAGGGAAAGGAATTAGATTGAATCATAGACAAACAAGTCATCTGTTTGGTGAAATGACTGGAATTCTTTTGTCAGGCGAAACATTATCCGATTATTTGTAGATACATTTAACTGATAGAAAAGAACTCGTGTTTTGACTATTAGTTAAAACAAAAACACTCGTCGCCATGCTGATACAAACTGACATGACCTCATATGACATGACCTCATATGACATGACATCATTATTATATCAATTTTATATCTAACCTCTAAACAGACCTTATAATATCATTAACCAATACACAGCCTGACAACAACAACGATTAGTTTCATTTAATCATCCAAATCTATGTCTATTAACCTCGAGCTGCCCTCCTAGGGCGCTTCATAGTCTGGAATAACTAGATTAAATCAAAATATGGGCTATGATATATAAATAAGTTTTACCATACATAGAATATATTTGGTTAATTATGAAATGTTTTGTGTCTCTAGAGACACACTTAATCTTTATAGGCAATAACCTCTATATATAATCATATTGTTCGTTCGTATTTAAAGTAAAATGTTGATACAGGATGTATGTCTGATCATTGACCGCCTGGGTTAGGATAGATAGATCACTATTTTTCTTTCGTTACAGCCTTGCGTAGTCAGATGACAATAAATATCTGCTCTATTTGTTTGATTTTACCAGCAGGGATCTACAATTAGCTGCTTAGCATATTGCTTTTCCCTTGAACCGTTACTCCAGCTAGACATAAATAGATTTTCTAACATTCCTCTAACCTAGCAAATAAAAAACTCGATTTATAGTCTAAACAATGAGAGATTAGAATCTACACCTGCATCTTGCATTCACGAGTTCACAATAGATATTCTGTAATGATTGATTACTTGCTCACACACTCAAGGAATGTGCTTAGTTTCCTTATACAGAATCATTATTGGAAATGATTGGGGTTGTCGAAGTTGAAACCACACGATGAAGATTATAAGGTATGAAAAATTGAAATTCATGTTAAAGATAAAGATTTTCATCTTTATCTTTCACAACTTAAGCGCAAGCTTTGAAAACTATTCTCACATGGACTGGGTCCAGAGAATTAACGATAAATTAAATGATATTTTAGTTAGGATCAAATTTTATAACAAATTCTCAAGTGAACAAAATTCTGACAAATTTTCTAGTCTTTTAGAAAAAAAATAAAAAGTTATTGATCCATTATTTGTTAATTGACCTATGGTACACAGACTACTGGTTCGGCAGTATGATTTGAATTATGTACCGGAAGACTTGTAATCGGATCGCTACCTAACTCCCCGTCTAAATTAGCATTATGTAGGTTAGTTGTATTTGGACACGGGGCTCCATCAGCTCCATCAGCTCAATCTTCACCGTCTACTCCATCTCTACCCGGTGTTCCAGGTTGTCCTGCTGCTCCATCTCGACCAGCTCCTATTCTATTTTCATCTGAACAATTCAATACTCCAAAGCAGGGTATCCTCGATTGTAGCTAATGCGGATGGGAATGTTGCTCCACTAACTAAACCTGACAACACTGCTATTGCCACGAAGACTGTTCCTAATATTTTAACCTGTTGATTCATTTTAATCATTAAAATAATACTTTTTTAATTAAAATGAATTTAAAAACATGAAACCATTTCAAGACCATGAATTAATGTTCTTAAATATTTTCATTTTAACATGTATTTGATCATTTTATACTACAATCTGGCGCACAAAATATTACTCCATTTTCTTCTTTTGACTTTGTTTTTGTATTTTAATCTGAATATAACCATTTATTTACTACTCGATTCTATCGCATTTCTGTTTTTTTTACTACTGACCTTTGTTAAAACTAATTCCAGCTTTCCCTGGTTGTCCAATTCTTCCTACAATAACTGGATTAAACTTGTGCTTGGATAGTTCTTCCATAATGGTTGGTGCAAAGTCTTTTGATACTATTATTATATTTGTATCAGGAGTAGAGGCGCTAACATTTGATATCAGGTGCTCCCTTAATACAAAATTCTTGATATCATTATCCACGTATGGAACATGATCAACTACTATTTGGTTGTTAATTAGTTTTGAAAGTTCGACAAACGAAGCAATACCGTTCTTTGAGATCGGATGTGTTACTAATATATTGGATTGTATATCGAACTGGTTCTCAAAATCAGGTAGATACTTGGATACTATTTTCCCAATCGATACCTTTGGCTCGGTGAGACTTTTTAAAGCCAGATCCTTTAATTGATTTACTTTCTCTCTATCTATGCCATACTTATTCATTTTTTCAAAGATTATGCCATCTAGTTTGGTAATCATGTACAGACCAAGACATGCCAAAAGTCCCAGGTTGTCAGTGGCTATTATTTGCATATCTTGTTCTATTAGATCATATCTGTTTGGTAATTCTTTATGAGTATTACCTACTGCCGTGGTACCAAAGAAAAGACCGCCCAGCTTCAGCGAACTATAATCTTCAAATGTATAATTATATTTTGCTGTGAAACTATCCATGTTTCTCCTTATATCATCTAATAATTCATCAGTTGGTGCATCATATATTGGATATAGTTTGATATCTTTAGAACATCCAAGTAAATTTAAAAGACTAATAGATTCGGTAAAGGATATTTCCATATGAATTGGAGACTCTACTGGCTGAGTAACATCCGTAGCCTGTGTATTAGAATTAGTAACAATTGTATATCCCGTTTTGTTTCCTCTTTGAGTTTTAATATGATCAAACAAAATAAACTGAAAATCCTTTTTACTATTTGTAGGTATAATAGACACCTTGTCTACTTCTATTTTGGTATCAAATGAGCTAGATATTTTCTTAATCTCATTGATTATTAGGGTGTCGTCATTAACTATGTTTTTATCATACTTTAATATTGATACGGCTTTTTTAGTTTTCAGATCTTCGTGTCTGAACTCTTCGTCTATTTTATAGACTCTTCTAATTATTTCTGCATCTTTTTTTTCTGGATATTGGAAATAGCTATAGTGGTTTGGTATTATTCTTAAATTATTTCTTTTAAATTCGTCTGCAATAGCGTCAAATTTTTCATAGTTTAACTCATTAGAACAATCCGGTAACCATCTCAGTGGATCAAAGCCCAAATTATTATATTCTGCAAATAACTCCCACTTTTCTAAACTCAGACCTTACTTTCACCACGAGTTCTGTTTACTATGGTAACCTCCCTAATAAACTAGATGTCATGGTGATAACTTCTTTTTTAGATTGTCGTTTAATTATAGTTTAAGATAATGTTATATGAGTTATAGCTCCAATTAATTATATGTCCAACAATGATGGGAAAAATGAATTTATGAAACTTTATTCTGCTAATCCATCAAAGTATGAAGCAGAAACTGCAAAGGATATCTTATCTTTGTCAATCAAGACCTTTTCTCCAAAAATAGCCTTTGCATCTAGTTTTGGCGCAGAAGACGTAGTAATAATTGATTTGATGTACAATATTCATGGTGACAATACCAGAGTTTTTACTTTGGATACAGGTAGACTAAATCCAGAAACTTATGATGTAATGGACAAAATAAGAAAAAAGTATTCCATATCGATTGAAACCATGTTTCCAGACTTTAGGGAAGTAGAGAAAATGGTGACAGAAAACGGGGTAAATCTAATGTACAATAGCGTTCAAGAACGGAAATTGTGTTGTGAAATTCGTAAAGTCCATCCTTTAAGAAGAATGCTAAAGGATCTAGATGCCTGGATAACCGGGTTAAGACGTGAGCAGACTTTTACTAGGTCTAATGCAAA
>CAVWZU010000004.1:0-446554 GCA_963759575.1 uncultured Nitrososphaeraceae archaeon
ATGTCAGATGCACATACAAGGTCGGGATCTTTTCACAATGTCGTTTATATTTACTGCATCATATTGTATATACATTTTTCCTCTATACTTTGATTTTAGAGCCAAGACTAAAAGATATACACGCGATAATATGTCATTGTTTGGAAATTCTGAATTCATTATAAGAGAGGCCCTCCCCGTAATTTCTAAGGGATGAATGTGTAATAGACGTGCTCCATTGGTTGACGCGAATTCTGCCGTCCATAACATATGCTCCCAATTTTCCGATGTGAGGGTATGGATAAATCCAAATTCAATCCCCGCTTTTTTCAATAGACCCATAGTTGTTACAAGGCTGCGGAAGGCGTTATTAGATTCCCTCATTCTATTGTGTATATTTGGAGGTCCGTCTAAAGATATTGCAACTATGTCAACAAAGTTTTTTATCTGAAGAATGTTCTCCTCATTCATAATGGTTCCATTAGTAGTAACTGTTGTTATCATATCTAAGGATTTGGCATAGGAGAGTAACTTGAATAAATCGCCATAAATTAAAGGCTCGCCTCCAGAAATCGAGACTATCTTGTATCCCAATGTTTTAGCATCGTAGATGGCATGTTTAAGGATTTCAGGATCAAGGTCTTGTTTAGATTGTTTCGGACCTGAGCCTGAGTAACAATGTGAACAATATAGATTACAAAAAAGGGTAGGATGAATTTGTAATGTTTTTTGTCTTTGTAGTTTAGGATTATTACTATCAAATAGGTTTAGAGCTGTACCGATAGTATTCGCCTCAAACAAAACGATTATTCAATTAGATTCGATTTGATTATAGTATCCAAATAATAGTAGTGTATAGAGGGGATTGGAATTATTCGAATCTATTCGGGTTCATCTGATAAAATAGTAGTAAAGGAAAATTAGGCTATAGTTTTTTCATCTTTCGTTACAAATAGATTCTATCTGGTAGGAATAAAATTAGCCGGGAAAACAACACATACGGCCATTCATGCGGATGCAATGACAAAACAAAACATCCGGATCTTTACACACCTCAGGGCCCATGCATCCAGCTAATTGTGGTAAAAGTTCATGATCTCTTAGTGACAAATAAGACTGTTTATATAGGAATCTTTGTGCATTTTAGTAGTGAGTTCACCTACAAATCCTGGTAAGGTTGAACTAGTTTGATTTTGAACCATTAGAAAAATAACGTCATTGAACTATTTATCTATTATTTGTTACTTTCATTCAAGAATTATCAAGGCTTATTATTTAGATCTCTGACCAAACATGAAGACTTCTTGGATGTCTACCATTAACTAAACATTCTTCCTAGATAGTAATAAGCATCCTCAATATTCAGCAAAGGTGGCAGTATTGTTAGTTTCCTTCCTCGGTGATTGGTCTGTCTGATAGATTGAATGAGTTCAGCTGCTGTAATGTCTGGAAATAGAGACCAAAGTAGTGCTATAGCCCCCGTTACAAAGGATGTTGCAACACTAGTACCACTCATTCTAATGTAACCACCTCCAGGATAAGTGCTCTCAATGTCGATTCCTGGAGCCATTAGACCATTTTTACCAATTGAAGAACCAAAATTAGATATCGAGGAGAATTTCCCCGTGGAATCACAGGCTACAACAGGGATGGGCCAATCATGATTGACAATTGAATTGTGACCTATATTTCCTTGATTACCGGCTGCAACTACTATTATTACTCCTTTTTGAATTGCATAGTCATACGCGTCGATCATTTCGTCGTAAGTAGTTATGGATGAAGTAGATAGTCCAATGCTTAGGTTGACAACCCTCGACCCTGCGTCGATAGTGCGAACAATTGCCTTAACCAATTCGGCAGGAGTGCTATTTGGCATATTCACCGTCTGCTTGGTTATATCATTTGTTTTTTCCTGAAAAATAGGATTTAGAATGGTAGTACAGTTTGGACATATAGAAGGAGCAGGAACGCCTCTTTTAGCAGATAGGATTCCCGTTATAAAGGTACCATGGATACAAGCCAAATCATTAGCATCCCTGCAAGCTGCAATTTGGGATTCTTCGACTAGCTTAATTCTGGATCCCTGAAACGCAGGATGTGTGATATCAACAGGTCCATCTATTACCCCTATGTTGATTTCAGGATTACCACTTGAAAGACTCATTAAAGGCCGTAAGCCTATTAGATCACTTGGTTTGATCCCTATGTTTAACATATTCTTTTTATTTATTGGTAATTATTTTTAACGTTCATAATATTCTTGGACTGGACTTACCAGAAATGGAAATTCATCTGTTACATCGACTCGAACAAACCATTTACTAACTGCCAACGTTTGACGATTTTGGTAAAAGAAAATCACATCTAATACTTTGCGCACGCCAGATAGACGGGATAAGTGTAATTCTATTCCAGTAAAGGAATAATTTTCATCCTGCATCAATTGTGTTCGTTCGTATATCTTATCATAACGTACTGCCAAATAATTTAATGCCCTATGTTCATCGGTAGAACCTGCATTATCAGCTAACTGAATTATTCGATCAAAGAGAGCATTACTAGACCTCGTAAATTGATCGTCACTCATATCTGTTTGCCTTGGTATTGCTTTAATAAGAGTTTCTCGATCAAAAGAGTAAATTTGATCGACCATTACAATTGGTAACATAAGTCCATTGCACATTTCGGGAGGAGCAATTGGACCCTTCCTTCCTATTACGACATCTATATCTCCAAGATTCGGTGAGGGTTTTACTGCTTTAGCAAGTTTTTCAATATCGAGGGGATCGGAAGGCACTAAAAGATAAGTTTCTAAATACTCTACATTCATAACATAACAAAGCTGACGAGCGATGTACCGATTATTGGGATCGATAAGAGCTTGATAAACTGTTTCTTCTCGGCTTAATCCTCTTGTTTCTGTCTCAGGTTTGTTACCTATTGCTTGGGCCAATTCCATTTCTATTGATCTGTTAGGAAAACGATGAGCAATTTTTCCGATTACATATACATAGGATTTGGAGAATGATTTATTCCCATCATGATTGCGATGATCCTTCTCTTTATTGTGACAATCACACGATTCATGCATTGTCTTTGATAATCTATAATTTTCTCTTTCTTGTTTTCTACAACAGAAGGATCTATATACGACAAGGAATTTTTGTCCACTTTTATGTCACTGGAAGCGTTATCAGTGATACTTTCACCAGTCATAGGATCTCGATAGCACAGCGGTTAATATCCTTTTCTTAATTTACCTCATTTTTTAGTATCACATATGGAGGATATCGTCTTTGATAAGCAAATTTGTTAGTGGAAGAATTCTGAAATACTTTCTAATTTAAAATACTTAAATAACTTCATCTCCCTCTAGAGATATGACAATTCCATCCTTTGCAGGAGAATATTCACTTCATGCACATAATCAATATGTTGGAAATTACAATGGTATATCTAAATCTGAAACCTTCATTACCACTCAATTCAACGGTTCTGGTTGTATCCCAATTTGCGTAGAAGATTGTCTTTGTTTACATGATGCAGAAGGAGTTATTGAAAGTTCATGTCTGTGTACCCGTCAATGTACATATGATTGCCCGACGAATCCTAATAGGTCTGGCGGAAATTAAGTAGATAATCACATGGGTTCGGTGGTATATAGAACAAATTTAACCCATTTTTATCACTCAATATTAGTAAAACAGTATCTGATTCGGTGGGATTAAGTTCTGTATTATATAATATTTCGGTGGAAATCATGAAGATATTCACAGGGGTTTTTCATCAGTATAGTAGTTGGCTATTTATGAATGAGTTAATTTATGGAGAAGAGACAATTAACTATCCACCCATCACGAACTAGTAATCTTTAAGTGACCACGCGTTAGCAATGCTTAATTCATAGCATGTATACTAGTTAACGCTTTGTCATTAAAGGTACCAATAGTTCTTTCTACCTTTGCTATATTTTTATTATTTTGTGGTATGACTCTAACATCTTATGCCCAATCAGATTTGCAGACAACTAAACATAGAAACATGGTTATTGATTTGGGTAATGGCTTAGAGACTAATGCTAGACTAAATCTTCCTGTTACAGGCGAAGGTCCCTTTCCAGGTATTCTTCTTGTACCTGGTTCTGGACCGGTTGATATGAATGAGACTGGAGGTTACCTTCGTATTGATAATAAAACGGGTTCACTCATTTATCCAGATGCTAGACCATTCCATAATATTGCTCAATATCTTTCAGAAAGGGGGTTTGCAGTTTTACAATACGATAAAAGAGGAATTGGAGCAAATGTTACATTTTTAGATAACAATATGTGGGGAAACGTAACTGTTGATGACCTAATGCAAGATGCTCAAAAGGCACTGGATGAACTTTTGAAACAACCAGAGGTTAATTCTCAAAAGATTACATTAATTGGGCATAGTGAAGGAACAACCATAGTACCAAGGATTGCAACTAACAATCCAGATAAAGTAGATAATATTGTATTGATGGGAACACTGGCCCAAAATTTGTTGGATATAGGAAAACATCAGATTATGACTCCAGCGCATTATGCACAGGAGGTGTTGGATACAGATCATGATGGATTGATCTCATTACAAAAAGCCTCAAAAGACCCTGTTTTCAATTCTCTGATTGGTGATCTTTATCCACTTTTAACACAATTCAATAGTGTCTATAGGAATGAAACATTGGATAGAAATGATTCCCACTATGATTTAAACAATGATACCCTCATAAATATTAATGATGAATTAAAGCCTATACTGCAAAACAAATTCCAATCTATGTCAGTTGTGACAAATGGTGAAAAATGTGATGTTTTGAAAGGACCATGCCCAATATGGGTAAATTCACAGTATTCCTTAACACCAAATTTAGATATTATAGATAAAGTTCCCACTGATATCTCCATATTAATTCTACAAGGTGAAAATGACACTGACACACCAATAGAACAAGCATTTCTTTTGCAACAAAAACTTACGGAACTCGAACATCCCGATCACACATTGATAACATATCCCAATTTAGGCCATTTGTTTTATCCATCATCCATTTGGATGACTACTCTAGGCGGACCAATAGAGCCAAAGGTTCTTGAAGACCTTTTTGAGTGGCTTTCAAACCCTCTCAGGGGCTTTAAGGAATTTACCATTTTAGAACAAAGATGATATGACTGTTTTATTGATCTGGTTTTGTCTAACATATTATTACCATATAATGGTAGCGTGTTCGGTGGGATTAGGCCCCCTATGGCATAAGGGTTCGGTGGAAATCATGAGGATAGTCATATGGGTTTTAATATAGTCACCCGCTAAGCGTCAAAATATTGATTGGATTGATTATCTAGAAAGGTCCTAGCGACTCATCAATTAACTGTTTTCTCTTAAACCCTTCATAATAATGCAGTAGCATTTAGAAGTATAATTAATAGTGATTGTTATATCGTTATATAAAAATAAAAATGCATGACTGAATCGTACTTGGTAAAAACGATGCAAAAGAGAACTACAAAATTAATAGTGTTTTTTGTAGCGCTAGTAGGGATGATGATATTTTTAGTTCCGGCGATTGTTCAAGAGTCACAGGCTTTGATTACTGCTACTGCTGTTTCACAGGTGGGTCATTTTTCAGATGTCAAAGTGCAAATGTTTAGTGGGCAGTTAGCACTTGCTCCTCGAGTAGTAGGACCGGTAATTGGATGGATGACGACCGGAAGTCTCGATGGTAATGAGAGGGGTATTGTATCAGCCAAAGTGGCCGGTGGAGAGGTACATTTTGTTTTTAATAATCCAGCTAGAGGTGATAATACTTGCCAAAGTGCCGTAACTCCTCCAGGATCAATACAAGCTACTTGTCATATATCTCAGGGAACATATGCATCGGCTACATTTGAAGTTTCAAACAGAAATCAGGGAAATGATAATAATTATTGTGACATATTAAACAATTTTGGCAGTGAAAAAACAAAAGCTATTAGAGAGAAACTTAACTGTTAACAAGCCAATGGAACTAAATCTTTATTCTTATTTGGTTGTATAGTCAATAATTACTCCTTTTTAGTTACGTTATAGATGAAGCGGATAGCATATATCATTAGTGGTATTGAAATTTCTCTTAAAACAGTTTGATACAACAAGTATTGTGGAACAACAAGCCAGCATTGATGTAGATTTATTGGAAATTGTGAGATATCCATAAAGGTTTGAAAATATGATTCACACTGTTTATACTATTGTCAGGATCGGATTAATTACGGGAGAATATTCGAATGTTTCACACCACTATTCTTAATAGTGAAGGACGTTAACACAGTAATTTCTAGAAGTATAATTAATAGTGATTGTTATATCGTTATATAAAAATAAAAATGCATGACTGAATCGTACTTGGTAAAAACGATGCAAAAGAGAACTACAAAATTAATAGTGTTTTTTGTAGCGCTAGTAGGGATGATGATATTTTTAGTTCCGGCGATTGTTCAAGAGTCACAGGCAAGAATTACTGCTACTGCTGTTTCACAGGTGGGTCATTTTTCAGATGTCAAAGGAGAGATGTTTCTAGGAAGATTTGTTAGTGGTCCTACAGTTGTTGGGCCAACCATTACTTGGGTGACGACATCTGCAAATAATGGTGGTCTGAATGAGATGGGTGTTGTATCAGCCAAAGTGGCCGGGGTAGAGGTATACTTTGTTTTTAATAATCCAGCTGGAGGCCCTAATACTTGCCAACGTGTCGTAACTCCTCCAGGATCAATACAAGCTACTTGTCATATATCTCAGGGAACATATGCATCGGCTACATTTGAAGTTTCAAACAGAAATCAGGGAAATGATAATAATTATTGTGACATATTAAACAATTTTGGCAGTGAAAAAACAAAAGCTATTAGAGAGAAACTTAACTGTTAACAAGCCAATGGAACTAAATTTTTCTTTTATTTTGCTCAATAGTCCTAGAGCACCTCTGAGGTAACATTCGTCGGTCTTATATTTAAATATAGTTACTATATATTGGTGCAGTTAAGTTACAAATCAAGCTAGCATTTGGTTCTCTTCGGAATGGATGTTCATTTAACGAGTCTCTAACATATGGAAAGGAAAAAGTCAATAAAATTGGACCAGTGCCTGTCTTTGATTCGAATGGAATCTCACCCTCTCCATATTATCCTTCAACTCGATATGCTTGAGTTTGTGCCCGGAGATTTCATGCGGCCTAACATCAAGATCCCATAGCAATGCCAAAGCAGCTTTATTTCTCTTCAGTGGCTCATACTTGATTATAGTCTGAAATTCTTCTTTATCCCATATCTCAGTTTCAAGATATGGACTTACCCGATTGCTTCTTTTTTCTTTAATTTTTATGAAGGTAGGTGTTATCCAGTCTGATGAATCCATCGAAGGCAATTTTTGTTCCGACCTTAGTTTTTCGTTATGCAGCCATCTAAAAAAGTACTTTAATCTTTGCAAGTAGTCATTCCAGGTTCTCATCCATTTTCCGTCCGGATCTTCGTTCTTATTCTTGATCTTTGAATCTAGAAATGATAATACCTGCTCCTTCTAGGATATCTGTCTGAAATTTTGATTAGATTCAAGGTATTTAGCAAAATTAATTAAGGCTTTTATATTTGTGTTCTGATAACTTTCAGAAGTATTATTTGACTTCAGATATAAATAAAAATCATGAATCAGTTTAGAATTAACAGGATTGTTTAACAATCGAATATTTCTTATGGTGGTTTCTAATTTTACGGGCATTTATTAAGCCTCCAGTTAATGCGAAAATCATCAAGATCCATATTTTTATGACGAATATATTAAAGAATAACTCGTATATAGACCAGTATACTATGCGGGTTCGGTGGAAATCATGAGGAGGTCCACACGGGTTTGATAGAATTTGAATATAAGGCAGTGGTTAATTAAAAAAAACTGATTTACATCATGGGTAACTTCTGTAACCTCAGGACGATAGAATTTTGACTTTTTTAACTCCTGAAAAGTCAAATCTTCCATCCAGATAATCCGCAGACAAGTCATATTAAAACATAGCACTCATGAGATTAAGACCATTTGTACTAATTCGTACCAAATTCATTCTTTTCTCATAAAATTTTTACAATTTTAAGACAATCAACCATAATATTTTGCATCATTAATAGTTAGAAATAAATTCTAAATGTGTCATATTTTGAATCTAAAAATTGTGAATTTTTAGTATTATGTATTCTGAAGAAATATGTTGATCAAATATCAAAGAAGCTCTCGCTATCTATGAAATAATTTACTTGATGAAAAGAACATATTATAAAAAAATGAAGTGGTTTAAGAAACAGGCTTTGTGAATTGTGCACTGAATATTCCGTTGTTGTCCTTTGTCAAATTAATTGGGTTGGTGGGGGAATCGTTCCAAAGAATCAGTCCATCTATATTAGTAATCGCCTTCATTTGTTTAGTGAACAGATCTTGGCCAAATTACCTAGTCAAGTCGACATTTTTTAAGGCCATCAGATGTTTATAGAGAACTTGGATTACCCGGCTCTAATTAAAGTGGAAGTCTGAAACTAACCGTTGATCCTATGCCATTCTCGTTATTCTGTGCCCAAATTTTTCCACCATGTTCTTTGACGATTTCTTTGGAAAAGTATAATCCAAGACCTATTCCATTGCTAGTGTTTGTTGTAAACTTGGTAAACAATCGCGGAATTATATCAGGATGAATGCCACTACCACTATCTACAATACGAACTAATAGCCACTGCTTAGTTTTAGTAGATGTCGACATCTTTTGAATTATGTTTTCAATTTTAATCATAATTGTTCCCTTATTTTCATTTTTTGCGAGCGACGTAGCTTCTATGCATTGTTTATGAGATTCATTATGAGATGTGATAACCTGATTCGATCACCCGTTATCAGAATAGGATCTTGACCGGATCTATTAGTAAGATAGTGCCATTCTGAATCAAATTTGCAGATGTATCTTAAATTTATTCTTGCCGTTATGCCCTTTTCACTTCTTTTCTTAATTTGGTCTTTTATTATCTCCAAGATTAGTACCTTAAAGTCAAAGGTTTCGGTTCTTAAAATTAACAATTTATTATCCCTCTGCGTTACATCTATTAACCTGTTAACCAACTCTTTTATCCGGTTTGCATTTCTTCTTATAGCGTCGATATGTTTTTCATGATCCGGTGAACCTCCTAGATCTTTTAGAAGAATTTCAGTAAATCCCATAATTGACTGAATAGGAGTTCTTAATTCATGTGATGCTATATTTATAAAGTCGTTTTGAATCTTTTCAATAGCTTGTAGTTGTTTATATAAATCCGTTTGTTTCCAAAGATTTTCAAACAATGCGCCATAAGACACCGCGGTAGGTGTGCTATCTATAAATAGGCACAATCGGATAGCATCAGAGTAACTCTTTTTGATATCATTTTTTATTTCAAAGGATATTATTTTTTGCCTGTCTATGATTGCAGTTCCAACTAAAAAAAGTGAAGTAAACGGAAGAAATCTGAATTCAATAAATGGATATTTTGATACTAGCTCATTGAGCTTGCTATCTGTTATTTTCTTCATTGGTACTATTACTTTTACCTTGATGCCCTTCATTGAGGTGTTATTTAGCATAACAAATTCTTTATTTTGATCGAGTCTTGATGCTGCATTAGCAGATGAAAGTATTATTAAGATTTCTTGCTTTGCGAGTTCAAATAACTTCCTTGTAACCTCTATCGCCTCTTCTGGATTATATAATACTGTAATATTATCTGAAAGATTCTTTTGAATATCTATAAGACGATCGAGTTTCTGGCTTACTTTCCATATTTCTTCAAAAATTGATCGATAATGATTCAAATATAATGGATCGTTAGTAACTATTAAACTAGTCATTAAATTACCGTCTTTCATTCTATCAACTGAGGATATAAATACGTCATCGTTAAAAGCAAAATTTGTTAATGTAGGTATATTAGGGACATGCCTTATCTCCATACTATCATTTAAAATTTTTTTTAACAATCGTGCCTCTTTTTGATCTTTTAATGTAGTAATTCATTTTGTTCCTTTGTATTTTCCAGTTGCATAATTTTTCATTGTTTCTTCGTGTAAATCAAGAAAATATTTCCGGATCATCTGAGTTCCACCGATAGAAGTACATGTACTGATGTTATTAGAATTTCTGATAAAATCAGACAATCGCTTTTCAATTTCAAAAGAATTTTCTATTACCTCTGTTTTAGGCGATAAGACATGGGGATTGTGTTTATTTTTTCCTTCAACTCTAATATTCGTAGTATTGCGGGTATAGAATCCGTCCACAGTTTATCAAATAATAGTTGTTGCTGTCTTATAAAATAAGGATTCATAACTTTATAAACATTCGATATTCCCAAAGGAACATAATCCTTTCTGTCGATCATAAAACTAAGAAAAACTTTATCATTTAGTATCATATTTCCTCGTTCTAAATCGGAAACGTGATGTATTTCAAGTCCGACTGAAAGTAATGTTTTACAGCAAGATATATCATTTTTAGTAATGTTTGTAATTATTCTTATTTTTGATCCGTTCTTCAAATGTTGAGAAATCTTAGATCCTTCTAAAACCTTGTCGTAAAAGAATAATCTGATCCTTTCGGTCTAGATAAATATCAAATCCAGGAGGACTACTTTTTACAAAGTGATTAACAAATTCTGCAGCATCAATATCATTACCAGGCAAAATGAGGTTGCAACCCTCTAAAGAATCACCTATCACGATTAAACATCAACTACCTTGATATATATTTTATTTAAACTGAATTATAGATAAATATTTCGAATGATTTAGGATGATTTCATATTCCTTCTTATAAATCTCATAATCATCTGTCAAACATCCATTACTAATTAATAATTTGGCTCAAATAATGAATCAATTGATTAATCTTTAAAATAAAAAGTGATTATAAGAGTTTAAAATAGATTAATTGTTAGTTGTACAATCAATTTAGGTATTTTCCTTTGTTTCTAGTTTTTCTTTTAATTTCTTGTTTCAAAACAATATAAAGTCATTTGAAATGTAAATCATCTTTGAATCGTAGTGCAGACTTTAAGTTCATGGGACATTCGCAAGTATGAAAATTCTGTGAATTTAATACTGGATGAAACAAATGAGGAATTAAGTAAAGAGCAAGTCATAATAAATGATACAATAACACGGGTTCGGTGGTATGTGAAACAAATTTGACCATATTCTACAAACCAATTCTAAATATGGGGAGAGTGGGATTAATATTGATACAGACATTAAAAATAGAGTCTTACATTGAAAAAATTCACGTAAACATCATAATTATTACCAAGAATAACTCCGGTGTGTCCAGGCGAAGATGTGACTCCGCCAAGTATTTTCAAATATAATGATATAAAAGTAGGACATCATACCGTTGGTATGGGCCGGGTCGGATAAAGGTCTATTTGCCTGTAACCTGAATTTCAATATTTAGTTAGTCTAATCATAGACCAAGCAACTTTTTTAGATTCCCTATTAAATACCGTTCAAATCCGGGGTATATGATTGAAGGATGAATAGAATCTATAACACAGGGATCCGATTTTCAATTTATGGTTTTGATTGTTGCATTATTACAGATTATTCATATATATTTATTATTGATTATTTATTCTTGTGCTAATCGTATGAATTTACTAAAAAATTAATGATTCACTTGGATTGCCAAATTCCAATTGTATTTTGTTGTGGATCCTTTATTATAACAAAAGTTCCCTCAGATATTTCCTGTTTGTCTACAACTACTTTAGCACCCTCGGTCTTTGCTTTTGATAAACAGTCATCAATAGAATTTACTTGAATAAATAACGTAGGTGCGCTTTGTTCTGCCGATCTTCTCTTTAATAATGCCCCCTTTATTCCTGCACTTTCGGTATACAAGTAATCTGGAGTGTCTTTACCTTCTTTGAATTTCCAGTTAAATACGCTATTGTAGAAATTCTTTAATTGTTCATTGTTATCAGATGGTAACTCAAAGTAGTTTATTGTGTTTAAATTATTTTCAGACATTTACCTACATCCCGATAAAAAATGGAGTGTATTATTAACTCCTCTCTAGTCTTTGCTTTACTGTTTGTGCAGCCTGCTCAATTCCTTGTCTTATTTTATCTTCTGCTTGGCTTCCAGTCAGAAAATTTGCTATTTTTCCACCAATCGGTAACTCATAGTTTATCGTGTGAGTGACCCTGGTAGAATTATTTTAAACTATTTTGGAATTCTTGTATGCTTTCCCAGCTTTGAAATGGACCCTCTGTTTGTCTAGTGACTAACCTTTTATTTTGCTCTTTTTGTGCAACTTCTAAAAGCATTTCATCTCTTTTACCCATATATTCTCCTTCAACTTTCATTTGGGAGCCTCCTTCACTTTTTTGTCCTGATACATTTTCTGATTCTTTTACGATATCGCGAGGCCATGATTCTTTTATGTTATCGGGATTTGTATAAAACTCAAATACTCTTTCTACTGGTGCATTAATTTCAACTTCAGTTGTTATTGAAGTCATATAAAATGTTGTATAGAATAAGTTAATTAGCTAATTATTTCCAATTAATTACAAGATCTAAAGTAATAGTTCATAACAATAATATGAAATGTTTAGTTAATATCGAACTATAGAATAAAGTTCTCAGATTTATTAATATTGTGATGTTATTATTGATTTGAATTATCAAATCCGCTCAACACTTAAATAATTCAATAATTATAGGTGACAGAAAATGACTGAAGACATCAAGAAGGTATTCCAGCCATCTTTGAGAAACAAATTTTTAGTTGAAATTGTTGGAACATTTATCTTAGTATATGCGATTGCATCCGCTGCTACCGTATATTCCGACAGTGGACAATTAGGAGTAATTGGAATCGGTTTAGTTCATGCTTTGGTCCTAACAGCCATAGTTTATGCTATAGGATATCGATCCGGTGCACAGGTTAATCCTGCCGTTACAATCGGCCTGTTAGTGGCCAAGAAAATTTCAGGAAAGGAAGCTGCGGTATACATCATTGCTCAGATCATTGGTGCAGTAATTGCTGCGGTAGTGGTGTATTCGATTTTTGGTTCTGAAATGTCTGCTAGTGTAACCTTACCATCAGAAGATAATATCGTTAGAGCTCTCATATTAGAAACGGTAATGACATTTACCCTGGTATATGTTGTTTTAGCCACAACCACCTCCAAGAACTTTAAGATAGTACCCGCTAGCTGGGTTAGCTATAGGTTTTACACTGGGTCTAAATGTCATTTTTGGAGGCTCAATTACTGGTGGATCGTTGAATCCAGCCCGTTCTTTTGGCCCTGCCTTAATAAATTGGGACTTTGCATATCACTGGATTTATTGGATAGCTCCTATTGCAGGAGGATTAATAGCAGCTGGAGTATATAAAATACTAAACACCAAAGAAGAACAAGAAAATGAACAACTTCCCCCAAAATAATTTTTTCAGTCTCTTAATAGGATTACCTAATAATAGCTTTGAATTTAGTAAAAAAAGTCTTCACTTTATAGGTTGTTATGCTCCTTTAAATGTAATGTATTAGTAACCGCTCTTATCTATAGGGCTTTGGTTCAGGATGAATCTAGAAAAGTTTGACATCAGTGTCTTTCATAAAGTATAAATCAACCACGTTAAAGGATATTTCTCACTGAAATAAATCTAAGTTGTCTCTATATGTATATGGAGATTGTGCAAGAGGATAATTAATCCAGATAAGGATTTGATGCTAAAGAGGAGGGCTCATAGTTATTATTGTCTGCTGAGGTTTGGTTTGAGTCAATGCTTGTTATAATTAAATCAACTTAAATCCTCTTATCTTTAAAAAGTCTTAGAATCATTGTATTTCAATTTAGCGTAATTACTTGAATTGCAGTCTCTATCAGTTTCCTATTTAATTATACAACCCTTTCCTTGTTAAATATATTATGTGAGGAAATTATGGTAAATGCCGCAATTACTATTCCTACTATATTTCTCGATGTTTTATATACATTGGGAGTGTTAAATAATATGGGGTAGCCCCCTATAATATAATAATTATCCATGAGCCAAAATGCTAAAGTAGCCCAACCGATAATTCCAGCAAGTAGCGCGCCCAATTTTGCTCCATACCTGATGAAATAAATGGAAATGATTAGTGGATAAATACCAAAATACTGCGACAACTATCCATATCGGATTTAGAAACTCTTGCCTAGTATCAAGTAAGTAATAAGTACTACCTATAAATAGTAATAACACAAGTGAAGCTAAAAGAACTTTATAATTAAAAGAAAATGATGTTCTTTCTTTTATCATTTGCTTTATGCTTGTTTTTTTATACTTGTTCTCTTCTTTTAAACAATATTCTATTGATTCTTTAAATGACTTTAACTTTAACGGGATGATTTCACCGATAGACTGATCTTCAACTATAGAGTCATGTTCAAGACTCTCAACGAGGGGTCTTGCAAGCGATGCCTTCACCGGTGTTATTAATTCTATCCAATAGGAAGATATTTTGGTCGATAAAAACGGTATTGTTATAATCAAGATGAATTTTCCAACAGTTTTGGTATATATTTTCATCATTTCTAAATAAGATAGAATATCTGGGCCTCTAATTTCAAATTCTTTTCCCTTGGTTTCATCAATTTCAATTGATTGTGCAAGATAAGCTATAACATCACCAATAAAAATCGGTTGACACTTTGTAGTAACCCATTTTGGACAAACCATTACAGGCATCCTATCAACTAAATATCTTAACATTTCAAAAGAGCTCCCTCCACTGCCCAGTATAACTGCGGCACGAAAGATGGTTACTTCAGTCCTCGATTTTGATAGTATTTCCCCCACAATCTTCCTACTTAGCATATGTGGAGATTTTTTGTCATCCTTTACATGGATTAAACCTCCTAGATAGATGATTCTCTTGACTTTACATTGAGTTGACGCACGCATAAAGTTTTCCGCAACAGTCTTTTCTTTTTCAGAAAATTCTTTCCAATTTTTTGTAGATCGTTCCATGGAATGAACCAGATAGTATGCAATATCTATGCCTTCTAACGCCTTCAAGCAGTCGTCAAACTTTGATAAATCGCCCTCTATGATTTCAATGTCTTTTTCATTGACATATAGGCTATCTAATGATTTTTTATTTCGGGTTATACACCGAATTTGATATGGATAACCCAATGTATTTTTTTTGAATCAAAGTTCTGAGAAGGTTGCTTCCAATGAAACCACTTACGCCAGTAACTAAAATTTTCTTTGGGATTATATCAGTCTTTCGTATCTTTTTCACATCTTCTTGGCCTTAACCTTCATTATCAACAAACCTTTTAATGGTCTTCCATTGATCAGCAAATTTGGATTCGGGTCAGATCATGGCTAAGTTGCCTGTAATCTATGTTTCTAACTTTAATCGATATGAAGGTAAAAAAAAATATCTTGATTCTTAGGTAATAATGTTTAGTATTAATTTAATAAAAAGAATATCTGCTAGAATCGATTATTAAACCGTCATCATAATATGTCAAATAACAATATAACGTGTAAAACTTCTTTTCTAACGACTACTATATTTTTGACGGTGGTTACGATTTCATTGATTATTGCACCCTCCCTTTACAACAACTCTTTTATGTTTTGGAATACTTCTATTCAAACTTCAATCAATCTTTCTTATGCCCAATTAAACGATGATAGTAACAGCAGTGAATCCTCATCGATGACGACAACAGAACAACAAAACCAGCAACAGCAGGACGAACAAACAACAACAGTAGAAATAGAAGAAGAAGAAGAATAGCAGCAACAGGAATAAGAGGAAGGGGACGAACAAACAACAACAGGAACGACAACAATAGAAGAAGAAACGACACCTTCTACAGCATCAGAGAATTCAACCTCACCTAGGGGTAATGGATCACCCATTATCACTAATCAGTACAATAACGATAATGATGATGATGATGATGATAATACCACTGATGGTCCTATTGAAGGTCCAGATAGAGATTGTCTTTTTAATCCGGATTTACCAAAATGTGCCGCTGTAGATGGAGAATGTCCTGATGGTTTCAATCAGAATGAAGACGAACAATGTGTTCCAGAAGGTGGTTGCCCAGACGGATATCATACTGTAGATGATGATGAAACTGGAAGATGCATTCCAAATTCAGAAGGCTGTCCAGATGGAATGATTTTTAGACCTGATGGAAAGACTTGTGGATATAAAGAAGACTTATGTCAAGATAATCCCAGTCTTGAAGGATGTGTAGAAACGCCACAAGAATGTGGTAATAATAGAGATGATGATGGCGATGGATTAATAGATTCTGAGGATCCTGATTGTATGCAACAACCACCTTCAAATTGTGACCCTTCATACTCAGATAGATGTATACCGTCACCACCTCCCGATCTCGATTGTGAAGATATTAGTTTCAGAAATTTCCAAGTAAATTCATCATTAGACCCACATGGGTTTGACCAGGATGACGATGGTATAGGTTGCGAAACTAGTTCAGATCCTGAACCTGATAACGATTCGGATAATGAATCTCAAACTACCGCTAATATTATAACCGTCCCTCAAGATACATGCTCTGACGCATTTGGGACTGTAAATCTGGGTCCTGGTCAAATTGATTCTAATGCAGTTAGAATAGTAGCCTTCTTTGATGAATGTGAACTAGCCATGCATCAATATTGTCAAACTACTCTCCAAATGAAAATCTAAAGTTAATAGTTGCTAATTTTGATGATGAAATATCTGATGCGGCAGAAATTATCCAATCACCAGTCCAAGATTCTAACCTAAATCCGAATCAAGTTCTCAATACCGTTACAATTACTTCTAACCAACAAGGTTATGATTTAGAAACAGGAGAATTAGACTGTAAATAATGTAAATGGAATTGTTTTATGGAATAGCGGTGACGAACCAATAGAGTTTAATCAAGGCAATACTATTGAGGTATCTTTAGATTTTTATAACTAGTAAGACACTCAGGTAGCATTAACTGAAGCGACAAAAACAATTCGCGGTATAACTGGGATAGAGTTAACTGACATGACCGCTAGAGTAGATCCAAATACCGGAAAAATATCTGAATATCATTCTACGGTAAAGATCGCCTTCGGGGTGGAACGAACCTAAATATTTACAAATAAGGAACTTTCAATTTACTTTTTATTTAGGAATCAAGAAATGACAAAACATCTTCTTTTTTAAATAAATGAAGCAAATCAAAGTCTTTGTTTGTTATAATACCTATTGAGATAGTTAAAGAAATCTGATAGAGTACATCTTCAATTGAGCGAGGAAAATAATTCGAATTATTGTAATTATATTTTTTACTAGATGTAGACATAATGCTCCATCAAATCCCATAGTATTGCTGCCACCCTTTCCAATCTTAAGTCTAGATATTGTTATTTACGGAAATCATGAAAAGCCTTGTAATATGCTAATATAGATCCAAATAATACTTCGAGGGATTAAGGATTTTGAGCAATATCGCTACTAATCAGTTCCGAGTTCCGTGGGATTAAGTTTCGTACGGCATACGGGTTCGGTTAATGTCATAAGGTATTCACAGAGGTTATATTCAAAATAAATACCTAAGCACTTCAAAAGGCAATTAAACACAAACCGTGCGAGATAAATAGTTCTTTTCTGTTTTCTCTATCGTAACTTAATAGATATCTTTAATTTAATGCAAAATACCTAGTAATCATGACACTAAGTTTTAACTGTAAAGATGCAGGCGATCCTGTTTGTACTCATACAATGTATGGTGAAACTGAGGAAAAACTTTTAGAGAATGCAAAAAGACACGGTATTGAGGCTCATGGATATACAGAAGAGACATTTAATGAACGAGTTGGGAAGGACAAGGAGAACTTTAGAAAATTAATAAAAACTACATAATTTTTTATGCCATTTTTTTAAAACTAATTAGACCAATTGCCAATGCATATACAAAGACCTAATATTTATTTGATCAACATCATCTATTCACCGTTAGCATTAGTTACATTCCAATAAAACGAATGAATTTTCATAATAATAGAACTCAGAAAGATTGGGTTTTAGAAAATAAAAGATTTTTGTTTTAGTAATCATCGAAAGAAGTTATCTGTTTACTCGGGTTTCTTTGCGTAGTCTCCCATCCCAGTAAAGTCTAACGAAACACAAGGTTCATCCCCTACTACCCATGCATCATGTCCTGGTGGTATTACTGCTGTATCTCCAGGTCCCCCTTCAAATTCTGTACCATCATCCATTCTTACTTTCATCTTGCCAGAGATTATAACTGATGTATGTGGAGCCTGACAACTATCTGTTTTAACTAGCGGTTTTACACACTTTCCCCAGCTCCATCCAGGCTCAAATGTGGCTCTACCAATTATAACATTGCCCAGGTTTACAATCTCAACCTTTCCCTTTTCAAAGGTTCTTACTTCATCAGGAGAGTCAAAACTTTTTGTTGATATTTTTGTTGTTGATGACATTTTATTATCAAAAGTAGGTTTGTGATAATTTGATTATAAGCATTCTTACATATCTGTTCCATATCCATTCCATAACTTCACTTTTATTTCGGTTATTCTTTAAATGAAAAGAACGAATCTCAT
This sequence comes from uncultured Nitrososphaeraceae archaeon, assembly GCA_963759575.1. Lineage (GTDB taxonomy): Archaea > Thermoproteota > Nitrososphaeria > Nitrososphaerales > Nitrososphaeraceae > Nitrosocosmicus. The sequence continues at coordinate 18,689 of CAVWZU010000004.1, forward strand.
TACAAGTAGATGATTAGATGGCCATATTTGTTATAAGGGCTAGAAGTAAAGATATCATACTTAACGGATTTTTTATCCATCTTACAATTAATTATAATATTCTAATAGATTAAGAATCTAAGAATATTACATATAATTAGTAATGCTTTAATATTTTTAATATGACGTAGAACTATGGACAAATTTAACAATATAAATCCAAAAAACATATTTCTGACAACAGGTATTATAACAGTCCTGGTCATATTTTTGACAAATACTTCAGCCTTAAATGGAGTAATGGCAGCAGATAATAGCGGATATGGTTTTTTTGATTGCTCATTTGAAAGTACCACAAATAAAGAAACATGTTGTGATGGGCCCGATGATAATATTAAATGCATTGAGTGTGACGTTAATCTTCAAACAGGTCAAAAAACAAACTGTCAGGAAGTAACTAACGCACTAGAAGGTAAAAATGGCCCAAATCTAGGTTCACTAAATGATAATGATATGGTATTAGAAAATGAACCCGCAAATCAACCTCAACCTAAGCTACAAGGTAAATTTCCTTCATCTCTAGCCACCACCAAATAACCTTCCGTTTTTTCTTTTTTTATATATTTGACTGAAAAGAATTACCTGAATTATTATCTATACAATTACAATCGTTACTAAAATAGGTGGATAGACATTCATCACGGTGCCGCCTTGACGGATAATAAATTCATGACTTAGCAATACTTAACTCTTCTTTTATCTAAAACTATTAGAATCTTAGAGTCTTGGAAGTACCCAGCAAACCTCAAATACTTACATACTAAGAACAGATTATGAGTAAAATTACTAATTTGCGAAAACTAGAACCAGATCTGTATAGTAAGGCTTTCGCATCAATTGCTGTATGTATGGCTTTAATCGTGACGATTCCCCTCATAGACACCACGTATGCAAAACCTAAATTTGATTCAACCGCAATAGGGAAACAGTGTTCCAACCTAAACAGTATAATAAGTGCTCTACTAGCAAAGCAATCTCAATTAAGGGGTCAGGGATCAGACTTGAGTGCTTCAGACCAAAACGCGCTAAATCAGGCTATGGATTCGTATATGACAAGCTGTTATGAGAAATTTGGATATCCGGCTAGAGAAGTAAATCCCAAATTAGATGACTTACCAGTTATCGAGGAAGATATGGTCATGGAACAGACAGATCAACCTGAAACACCAAAGCAGAATCTACCAGACATAACAACTGATGACATGGTTATTGAGCAGACTGAACAGACAAATCCTCAAAGCTCAGACCCTCCAAATACCACTATTGAGAACAGCGAAGTAGGATAATAAATATTACTCTCTTTTAGAGTCTGTCTATTTTTCCCTTTTTATTTTTAATTGTCCTGTTTCTTTTTTCTTCCTTTTAATATCGTCCTAATAGACTGATGAAGGGACTTAAGATGGATTGATCACAAAATACAATTTGTTAACTATTTTGAAGGTATCTTAATTAAGGTCCAAATTATTTTTACATTCACAGCAGCATAAGCACTACAATGTTCTAGAACTGCTAGAGTATTAGAATATTGCAAGTTGTCAGCAAACCTGATATATTTCCCTATCTGAAAAATAAATATGAACAAGTTAAAAAGCCAAATCAAAGTAAAACGATCATCGGTACTAACAGGCCTGGTGCTAGGTTTTGCCCTAGTCTTAATGATACCAATATCCGACTCTGTTCTAGGAAGGCCTATTTTCAGCGGTGATACTGCCGGAAGAGGATGTGCTGCTACATATGACGAAATAATGAAACTAAGAGATAAAAAAGCTAGAGGGGAAGAACTGACACAAGCTGAAGCAAGTGCTTTGGGAAGAGCCGAAAGCAATTGGGATGACATATGCAAAGGTACGTATGGTTCCTTACCACGGGTAGCCCCAACTACAAAGCTTCCTGATATTCTATCAGGTGGCAGTGCTGGAGTTCTAGATGATATGCAACCACAAAATGATCCGAATCCGCCTTTAGTTGGTAATGAAGGCGTAGCAACAGATGAGCAGCAGCAACAGCCATCAAATAACCCAAAAACACAAGGCCCTATACTTGATGGTAACATTAGCAATGTAATAGAATAGTTTTTCTCATTTTTTTTATTTGTTTTCTTGACTTGGATTTAGATTAAACTATAAAGTTTTTTAGGTTGTATTTCCGTTGCTCATGATTCTAATATGTTTTAATTATTTTCCTTTATTTCTGCCTACCTGCATAATATTAACACACTCATCTACGTAACAAACACTAGTCTTATCCTTCCTTGTAATAATTTAGATTATGTATGTTCTGTAATATTGACATAGACAGAAGAAAAATTAGATCTTTAGAGTTAGGACAGTATTGAATTTTAAGTTAGATTATTAATCCTGCTTTTTAACAATTTAGTTCATGTCCTCTTAGTTATGTTGTTTTAGCAGGGTGCGAAAACAAAATTAATCCACTAAAGTAGGCATTTTCACTATAGCAATACTGTCTTTAACCTCATCTTAGAATAGTTAGGTATTATCATTTATAGAAATTATTAACAGTTCATAATGTCTCGCATATTTTCATTTGTTTACCTTTGATATCGCCAAGTCACAAGCTATCTGATCATTGTTGCGATCACTGTCTGTTAAGATGTTTATTATCTCCTTTGATAGTTGAATGAAGTTGGTTATGTCTAATGGATTCTTGACGAGGTCTTTGATGATGTCATATATGGTTTGAGGCTCTTCAGTAGCCGGAGATGTTGAAATTGGGCTAACTGTTATTGTCACTTTATCTTGTTCGCTTGTTGTTTCCTCTAACTTAGTAACAGTTAATTGAAAAGTAATGTCAGTTTGTGTTGTAGTCTTAGGTGCAGTAAATGTTGGATTTACAAAAGTATTCTTTTCTTCAATCATTATAATTTCAAATACTTGTCAAAGTTCCAGGGATAAAATAATGACCTGTATGGATGGGTATAGACAGGCTTGTCTTTGGATGTTCATAATCTGGCTATAAATTTCATACCATATTTGTTCAAGTAATATCAAACTATAGTAAATAATTTCAATAAAATTAAAATCGATATTTATAATAACAATAAAATACACAGGTCATAATGAATAGATCTGTATATGTGGGAGTTATAACCATATTACTAGTAACCTCAATCTATGCCTCTTCTTTTACGTCAGATGTATCAAATGCAGTTCCAGAATCAAGTGAAATCGAATGTCGGGACAGTGGATCATTTTCAATGTGTTGTCAAGAGAAATGGGATGGAGAGATTATAGATAGTTGGATTAAAACATGTACTTCCTGTGACGCCGATGGTTTCTGTCATACGGATACCTGTAACCACCTAGGTCACTGTACCTCATCCAATAGCAACCCGGTTGGACCCGCAAGTACTCCTCCCAAATCAACGACACCCAAAGATAACGATGTAATAGATAATCTTGGTGTTTTAGATGAACAACCAAAATCCAGTCCTAAAGACAATGATGACGTATCTCAAAATAATGATAATGATCTTTCAAAACAAACTGCTACCTCTCCATCATCATCATCCGAGTCAACTGATCAGGAACAAACCACAAGTTTCGCAAAGAAGCAAAGCAACCAGAACTCTCCCACCCCACCAGAATGTCCAAAACAAGGTCCAATCCCTCCTAACTGTACGCTGAAACCAAAGTTTTAGTAACTAATCGTACGTTTTCAAAGTAGACTCGTTTTTTTAACTCACTAGTGAATTTCCATAATCAACAAGGTGTCAAAACAACCATTTCAATCAAAATCAATTTGTAAAATCCTAGGTAGGTAAAGGGGCTTAAATTTAGCATAGTAATTAATTTAACTGTAAATATGAAAATTAATTATTTTAATTTTATTTTCCCCCATCTAGGATTCTAAGAGATTAAGAATCTAAGATTATTACGAATAATTAGTAATGCTTTAATATTCTATAAAGGAAGTGATACTATTTCAATCATAGTAATCATTTGTTATAATTTTTATATATCTATACCGTTACTAAATTAGGTAGCTGGTTCGGTGGGATTAAGTCCCCTATGGTATAAGGGTTCGGTGGAACTATTGAGGATATCCACATGGGTTTGATAAAGTATTTTTTTATTTTGATATCATAATCAGTTTGTAATCTATTTGTAATAAGAAGTAATAAATTTTTAATGCGGGCTCAATGGGACTAATAACAAATTTGACTATTTAAATGGCCCAATCCTAACGCAAAGTTAGTATGGATACAAACAAAATATGCGTGATAGATCGATAACCGTAAGAAAGAATGTCCTAATTTCTATAAAAATTTTATATTTTCATAAAACACGACATTTCTGAAGTTTGGATTATAGGTGCATTTCTATATCCATATATGATTCACAAATCTTTCTATCTTATGACCAGTTAATATCTTAATATTCATCAGTGACTTTCGAATCTTCCAAGCATGGATAAGTTCTTGAATGGATATTTTAATATAAACTCAATGCAGAAATTGCTTCATGAATTAACTAGTTTTAGCAGTTTAGACCCGTTATTGATAATCATTTTCCGTTAATTCTTGATTTTGTCTATTAACATCAAAAATTTTTATATGAATCTACATATTTGAAAATATGATCGGGTCCGTAATAACAGTAGATAGCATAAGTGAATTACGTGCTATAAGTGGAAAAATAATTCAAGATTCATTTAAATTAAATGTGACTGCTATTGTAAAAGGTCATACCTCCATAGGAGATTGTAGTGGAGGTAATTTTGTGTGGAATCCTTCTTCTACAAAAGATAATAATGGAACGGTCATTGAACCCACGGATTGATCTGTCGTAATTGGTGGGATTCCTAAAGAACTTGAAGTGAATCAATTTAGTGTTAGTTCAATGAAAGCCGTGGGTATGTTCGTGACGAATCTGGAGTATCTATAAATGAAACCCTTTTGCTTAGGCTTAGTGCTGACAGCGTTCATACTCGTTCCAACTACAGCAATGGGACAAGTTGTGAACATGACTGCAGTAAACAATACGCTTGCGAATTCTACTATGGGTACCAATACAACGACGACCAACTCGAAGTGCTCGTCGAACCAGATCGACATCGGCGGCACGTGCACGAGCAAGGCTGAGGTGTCAAAGCAGATCATCTCGATCACGCAGGGCGTCATGCAGAAGGATGACGCCAAGGGGGTGCTCCTGCGCGTCGACGTCGACAACGGCACCGTCGTCAAGACGGGTCTCGGGGATTCCCAGGAGGGAGTGCCGGCGACGACGGACATGAAGTTCCGTCCCGGCTCGATGGCGATCCCCATGCTCACGACTCTGGTACTGCAGCTGCAGGAGCAGGGCAAGCTCAGCCTCGACGACACCCTGTCGAAGTGGTTCCCGCAGTACCCCAACGCCGACAAGGTGACGCTGCGGATGCTCTCGAGCGTCACCTCCGGCTACCCCGACTACATCCAGGAGAACCCGCCCTTCCAGGCGGCGCAGCTCGCGGAGCCGTTCCGCCACTGGACGGACGACGAGCTGCTGCAGTACGCGTTCGCGCAGCCGATCGTCTGCGACCCGGGCGCATGCTTCCACTACGCGCACACCAACTTTATCATCCTCGGCAACGTTGTCGAGAAGATCACCGGGAAGTCGATCAGCGATCTATTGCAGCAGAAGTTCCTCGGTCTGCTCGGGCTCACCGAAACGAATATCACGAAGCTCCCGGCCATCCCTTCACCCGCACTCCACGCGTACACGTCGGAGCGCGGTGTCTACGAGGAGTCGACGGGATGGAGCCCGTCGTGGGGCCTCGGCGACGGACTCATCATGACGTCAACGCTGCGCGACATGACCACGCTCATCAAGGCGGTCGGCACCGGCAAGATGCTCTCGAAGGAGTCAGCGAGCGAGCAGGTCGAGGATCTGTCGAAGAGCCTGCCGGGTGCGCCTGGGCAGATCGGCTACGGACTTGGGGTCGCCGTCGGCAATGGGTGGGTGTTGCAGAACCCGGTCTTCAACGGATACGAGGGGATTGCCGCGTACCTGCCGTCGCAGCAGCTCTCGATCGTGATCGAAAACACGCACGGCCCGAACGCCGCGGAGGGCACGAGCATCGCCACCGACATCTTCAAGGCACTCGCTGCGTACCTGGCCCCCACATCGCTACCATAAATAGTAGCGGGTTCGGTGGGACGAGTATGCAATTTCATAAGTTTGTATTTTGGAAGATGTAGGAATATCATAATTCTTGGAAGAATAAATATCAAAGTACATATGCGCTAAATCCAACCACCTGTTTGAAATATGCCATCAAAATGATCTTCAGAAAGGTGGGGTAACCCAGTCTGATGGATCTAATGAATCCTCATTTCTTTCCTGTTTGAGTTTTTCATTGTAAAGCCATCTAAAGAAATATTTTATACGTTGTAGATAATCATTCCAGGTTCGCATCCATTTTCCGTCAGGATCTTCCTCTTTACTATTTATTTTAGAATCAAGAAATGACAATATCTCTTCCTTTTTAGAAATTCGGATAAACTCCAAGTCTTTTCCAAAGAATTTTGCCGTATTAATTAAGTCTTTGATATTTTGATTTTGATAACTTTCAGACGTGTTAACGGATCGTAAGTAGAGATAAAATTCATGTATTAATTTGGCGTTATTGTAATTATCTAATAATTGAATATTATTTAACGAAGTTTCTAACTTTACGGGTATTGACAAAGCCTCCTGTTATCACGAATATCGGCAATATTCATTGTTATATAACGAATATAATAAAGAACAACTAGTATATAGACCCGTATACTATGCGGGTTCGGTGGAAATCGTGTCGAATTTCACATGGGTCATATTTCTCTATAATCTAAAATATTATACAGATTTTTTTGTATATAAAATAGACGGGGCATATCAAATTAAGTTTCAAAATTAATATACTGTCATTAGAAATAGTGTATATGACTTCTACTTTAAATCAAATTCCATCTTGGACTTTTAAAGCAGATTATGTTGAAACTTGTAATTGTGATTATGGATGTCCGTGTAATTTCAATGGATTTCCTTCTAATGGTTTCTGCAGAGCATTAGTACTGTTTCACCTTCGCTCCGGAAACTATGGGAATGTAAATCTTGACGGAATTGATGTAATATGTGCATTTACTTGGCCTAAAGCAATACACGAAGGAAATGGTACTGGTCAATTATTTATATCAAAAAATACAAATGGAGAACAAAGAAATGCTATAATATCTATTTTTTCAGGTCAGGCCAAAGGTGAAGGTCCTTTCACATTATTTGCAGGAACATTCAAGTTTTTCTTAGAGCCGCAATTTGTTGATATTCAAACTAAGATAGATGGTAAAAAAAGTAGCTTTTCCGTTCCAGGTATCATAGAAGTGCAATCTGAAAGCTTTATCAATCCTGTTACAGGAGAGGAACAAGATACAAAAATACAACTGTCCAAAGGATTCATCTGGAAGCTAGCAGAAGCTGCAAAAACCAAAATAATGAAAATATCATCACCTCATCTTAATTATGACCATTCAGGTAAAAACTCGCTATATTCTGTGATTGAATACAAAGGACCGTAAGATAACTAATCTTGATTATACAAATCTCTGGTTATCTGAATAGTGTTGGTTAATTGAATAGAGTTCAAAAGATAATACTCACATCCATTATTTCTATTTCAATCATTACATGGCTTTTTTCCATAGAACAACCAGATATGATGGAAGCCATGATGACACTAAATCCAGTAGCAGTTACCATATTTACAATAAGCTGGACCATAGGTATGGCTGCCATGATGTTCCCAGCAATAATACCTATGGTATTACTATATAATCGTATAATCTCTAATACTAATAATGATAAGGGTAAAAACGATAATCTTTCACTAGTTAGTAAATTCAAACATAATGAAGATAATTTGGGGAGTAAGGACAATAAAAATTTCCAGAATCCATTAATATCTAAAACAATAATTAAAACAGCTGGTTTTGTAGGAACATACCTTTTGGTTTGGGCATTAACAGGTGTTATCCTGCTAGTGTTTTGGTCGATCATTATGAATGAGCTGCTAGTAGGATATAGCGCACACGATATTGCGATTGTGTCTGGAATTTTACTCGTTATGTCTGGAATTTACCAATTTAGCTCATTGAAGAAAAGATGTTTGGGTTATTGCGAATCTCCTCTATCATTTTTTATGAAAAGATGGAAAGGAAATCAATTAAAGGACGGGTTAAAGATGGGTCTGTATCACGGCATGTACTGTCTTGGATGCTGTTGGCCATATTTTTTACTCATGATTGCATTAGGATGGATGAATATATTATGGATGGGACTGTTTGCAGCAATTATATTTGCTGAGAAAGTCTGGTCTAGAGGAATCTGGATTGCCAGAGTAGCTGGAATAGCATTCATATTAATAGGCTTGTTCTCAATAACAGGAATAGTATCAATTTCAACAGAAGAAAATGGAATGCATGGTTCACAGAATGGTATGAATAACATGATGATGAGAGGTTCAAATCAAGATAGAGATAACAATGGTATGAATATGAATGATAATATGGATATGAATTTGCAAACGAGTTAGTAGGTGTTATAAATCAGGTAAAAAAGATTGGAGTAATTTGTATTATTTGCATAATCTTATTTGAATATCACAAAATTTGTTTCGAAATCGGATATTCTTAAATTTTAGTATGTTTATCTAGTTAAATGGCAACAAACATTCCTTCTTGGAAAGCTTCTGGAGATTGGTTTGATGTTTGTAAATGTAAGATACCATGTCCTTGTGAATTTGCTCAAGAACCTACTTTCGGTGATTGTGAAGGGGTATTAGCCTATCATATCAATGAAGGAAATTATGGTGATACATCTCTCGACGGATTGAATGCATTAGCTATAGGAGCCTTTGAAGGAAATATTTGGGCTGGAAATACAAAAGTAAATATGGGTTTATTTTTTGATGAGCGTGCTGACCAAAAACAAAGAGAGGCACTTCAGATGATTTTTAGTGGTAAAGCTGGCGGGTTTATGGCAGAATTTGCCAAGTTGATAGGTGAGATCAAAGGAGTTGATTTTGCCCCCATAAAATTTGAAGTTTCAGATGATTTGAGTCAGTGGAGTGCAGAGATACCAGGAAAGGTTCTTGCAAAAGCAGTGGCATTAGGTGGCCCAATGACCCCACCAGGAAAAAGAGTTCAAACAATTAATCCACCAGGTAGTGAAGTTGGCCCAGGTGTTGTTGCTACATGGGGAACTGCTGTAAAGGACGAAGTAGATGCAATGAGCTTTAAATGGAAAAGAGAAGGTAGGTCCAGTAAGCACATACCCTTTAACTGGGAAGGTCCATAGTTAGACGAATACATAAATTAAAATCATAAATTTCATACAAATTCTTACTGCTACATATTATTGTTACCTTGTATTGGTAGCTGGTTCGGTGGAAATCATGAGGATATCCACATGAGTCTGAGTATAAGAATCTAATTTTATTATAGTAATAATTTTGACCAAACAGGTAGTAACAATTTACAATGTGCATTATGTATAAAATACTAACTAAAGTAATAGTTATGATAACCAAAAAGAATCAACTATGGACTTGTTTACTCTCTATAGCAAGTTTTCTTATTTTGATTACTATACTACCTCAAAGTTATGCACAAGGCAGTGTATTAAATCAACAACAAAGAGCTGAAGAAAGCATATTAATTAATTAGGATTGGCCAAATATTCATCAAAATGTGGTCACCGATTTTAATTCTAATGTATCATTTCCATTTATGGAAGAGTCTGCATTTATTCATCCATTTGCAATAGTTATTGGAAATTGTCATATTGAAGAAATGGTTATGGTGGCTCCTACTGCCGTCTGTAGAGGAGATGAAGGAACGCCCCTTTATGTTGGAGTTTCTTCTAATATGCAAGATGGGGTTGTATTAAATGGATTAGAAACTACCATAGATGGAAACAATCTAGATGATAGACGCTTTTTTAGTAATGGAGATCGATTGTTAGGAAATGACTCTAGATTCGATTCTGGTTATTTCGTTTATGTAGGAGAAAATGTTAGATTGGCTCATGGTGTGCTTATTCATGGGTCCGCATTTGTAGGAAATAATACATTTGTTGGAATGGAAAGTTTGGTATTTGATGCTAAACTTGGAAATGATGTAGCAGTTGCAGTTGCAAGCACCATAACAGGAGGAGTAGAAGTTGCAGATGACAAATTTGTTCCTCCAGGGTCGGTAATTACAACCCAAGAGCAAGCCGATAATCTACCTGATAGAGTAGGCAGTGAATATGAAAATATCAATACCGCAGTAGTTCATGTTAATGAAAAACTTGCAGAAGGATATGTTAATGAAAAACTTGCAGAAGGATATGAAAAATTAGGTCTCGAGAAGCTACCAATTACGGAAAGAGAAAAGATTATGGAAAGAGGAATGTTATAAACAAGTCGTTCACCTTAATTCCTCCACATTTCGTCAAGCTGTAATTATCTATATTATTTATTTGTACAGCGATACAAAACCAATTTGAAACTCATGTTTATAATATTGTTATATCTAGCTTGTGTTACAGGATACGATAAAAAACATTGATTAATTAAACAACAGAATCCTCCGAAATCGAAATTTAGTCTGTTCGATCATCACTAAGTGTATAGAAGAAATCTTTAGAGGTATAATTAATAGTCATTGTTATATTGGCATTTCAAATTAGATTTGTATGAATGAATTGTGCTTTGCAAAAATGATGCAAAAGAACCGTACAAAATTAGCGGTGCTTTCTGTAATTGTAGGGACGATGATATTTCTGGTTCCTATTCTAACTGAAAAAGCAGATGCAAGGATTACAGCCACTGCCACTATGAGTGGATGTTGCTTCTTTTATGACGTTCGAGGACATATGACCCTCGGAAAATTTGTTGTTTCTCCTACTCCACAAGTGGGACCGATTATCAAATGGGTGACGGCAGGAAATCTATTCCTTGGTGGTAGTGAGGTGGGTACTGTTACAGCCAATGTTAATTTTGGAAATATTCAGGGATCAGTAGAGTTTAAATTTTCTAATCCACATATAGGCCCTAATACTTGCGACGTTAAAACATTTGGACAAATAAAAGCATCATGTTCTATATCTCGTGGTAGTATCGCAACAGCTACTTATCATGTTTCTCCTCTAGTCCAGAGTAATGAAAACAATTATTGTGACATATTAAACAATTTTGGTGGTGAACAAACAAAAGCTATTAGAGAGAAGCTACGCTGCTAACACGTAAATAAGCCACACCCTACTAATTTTGATATCAAAGTCACAAAGCACTTTATTTCAATTACATAGAGGTGGTTTCAAATAGTATAATTTAAGACACCTCTTGTTCTTCTGATTTACAAAAAGGTTTGATTAGAAATTGAAAGTACTTTTGAATATAGTCTAAATGAAGGAATATTAGGTTTTAGTAATTACATAATCTTTCAAGTTCAGGAAAATTCAGGCAGTAACGTTCTAGGATAATTATCAGAGGGTAGTTCATACACGGATGAATCCATTTTCCAAGGACAATCTATAAATCAGGATGAGAGTAATGTAGTATCCCGAAGGTAGTATTTTTTTTACAAAAACAAAAATAAAACATCAAGTCAAGCCTCATGATTGTTAAGACGCAAACTAACCCTTTTCTTTTTAAGAATTTAGAAATTTGATGATCAAGATATTCTGATTATATCCCACATCGTTACTATAAATTGGTAGCGGGTTCGGTGGTTCTAGTAATGATATCGTTCTATAAATGGTCCTAATTATTATTTATAATAACTTATTTATATTCTTATACTCGCTCCAAAATTGAGTTAAATCACTCTAATTCGTCATTTATAAATTGGGCTCTATTTCCAAGTTTATTATCGTTTACCATTAATCTGTCCAAATCGTCCTTAATTATGGCAAAATATTCTCTATGATCAATAAAGATTGTAAAATAATTCGATAAAGGTAGTATAGGTATTATCATCATCAATATTTGCTATTGCATATAGGATCCTCTTGCGACAATATTGGCTAAACTCATAGGTTTGGACCCGGATGACTACGTGCTAATATCGGTATTTTAAATAGGATTCTACATTCGGTTCATCAAAGATCGATTTAAAGATTATTCAAAATGAACTATTATAATTAAGGCTGTAAAATGTTAACCAATTAATTTTGGGTATAGGTAATGCTTTACCGCTAGATTAATCCTTTGACTACTAGTATAGAAAACAGACTATTTTCACTCTTTATTCATATTAGTTAATATTTTCATTTCTGATTTAGAGCGAGTCGGTTGATTCTTTTATCTACAAATTTCTATAGATAATCAGCCTAACCAAATAGTGTCATCTAATTGACTAGATAATATGATTGGCAAAAAATACTGTTTAAACAATTTTCCTTTGCTGTGACACAGGATTCTTACAAAGATGAAATGTCTAATATATAAGACAGCAAGTATAAAGAAATGTTCTTTTGTTATTTTATAAATCATGGATAGTTTTTGTGTATGCTCTTGCACTATCTTTAGAATCAGTTATTATCGAGTATCTTACAATCTATTTTGTTAGAATTTCTCCTATTGTACTTTCATCTTTGAGTATAACATTGTCTGGAATAATGTTGCTATCAGTTGCTTGTATTATAAATAAAACCTACAAAGATCTCTTGAATATATTTACTAAAAATTGGAAATCTCTTCTGGTGGCATCTTTATCACTCTCATTAGGAATATTTGGATGGTATGACTCTATAAATCGAATAGGGGCATCAAAAGAAGCTCTTATAGATGGACCAATTGAAATCATTCTAATAATTATTTTAGCAAGAGTATTTTTAAAAGAACAGTTAAACAAATTTCAAATTATTGGTATATGTATAGGCTGTTTGGGGTTCTTTCTGTCTTTGGCTAGCGATCTGTCTTTGGCTAGCGATCTGTCTATTGATAATATTTACAATGCGAATTTATGGAATCAAATTCGGGAAATAAATATTAATTCACCATTTCCTGCAATCCTTTCGTTAGTTAGTTTTGGTGATTTGGAAGCGATCTTTTCTGCAGTAGGTTTTGCAGTTGGTGTACTATTTCTTGGAAGATTAGTCATAAAACATTCTTCCATTCATGTGGCTGGCGCATCTATGTTTGTTTCAGGTCTCATTCTTGTTGCATTCATGATCATGGCATTGTCATATAATACATTGATCACTACAACGCAGTATATGGGCGAATCACCATCACAAATTGAATTATTGTCCGTACAAAGAAATATAGTTATTTTGTTTTTGTTTTCTCTAATTCCATTTGTTGGTTCTTTATCCTATGTAATTGGTCTTCGTAGGATTGGTGCATCTCTTACAGCAACTATAGGATCTTCTAATCTCGTTATAATATTTATCATCCAAATAATCCTTAAGGAATTGGGGTATCCTAGTCATTTGCCTGAAAATATATTTATAGCCACTTTTGGATGCATCATGGGATTTCTTGGAATTTTCGTAATTCATATGTCGGATTTTATTATTTCTAAATCAAAGAAATATCATCAATAAATATAATATCAACTATAATAAGTCGAAATCAAGTAGACATCCTTCTCGAATGAAAAAGTTGGAGAGTATTATATTTAGTAACATTATTCGACCTTTGGTAAATCAAACATAGTATATTTTACAACCGTAATAATAATTTTTGAGCACATTTGTCTTGGTATAATATTATTTATTAAGTATCTAGTATTACCACTTGCAAACATATACTATATAGTGTACGTGGATGTAGAATTATACTTTTATTGTAACGGCAATATTCAAGTTTATACATCATAAATAAATTAAGAATTCAATTTACATTGGTGGGTTTAAGTTCCATATGGTATGCGGGTTCGGTGGAAGCAACTGCAAATTCGTTTCTGTTTCAAACATTAATGAAAAAATAGATAAGTTGCATACTAAGGATTTGTTGATACGATTATAGAATAAAGGCGAATGCTTTTGAATTGTTAATACTTCAAAAACCCCAAACCCAAACCTAAACGAATTATGTAGACACCTTTTGGACAACACCGTTTCTTATCATACTAGAGAAGTTGTTGGTAGCACATTACATTGGTGAAATCAATATCAGGGCTTAAAGACGTATCATGATGACAAGGTTTGTCACATAATGGACAATTTCTTCTGTCTGCATTAATACAGCCACATATATGAGGTGCAGGTGAATCTTTTGAAGCTATTGTAGATTCTCTGGCACTAATACAATATGAACATATAGTGTTAGTAGTTCCAGATGATACTGTTCCGCCACAAATTTCACAAGTTTTCATTACTCCAATTTTACATCGATATTAATCATAAACTCTTTGTCATATTCGATTATCATAAGAATTTATAACTAATCAAATTAATAAGAAAAACTGTGATTTTTAATTCTAAAATATCGTTTTAGATATTCGTTACTAACATTGGTAGCATGGTTCTATGATATGCGGACCAATTTTTGACGCGAATTTGTAATAATGAGTTGAAATTTAAACGAATTTAATTACGATAGATATTTGTATATACCAAATTAAATATGAATAATTCAACTGGGTTGTATGGAATCCAAGTTGTTATGTAACTTTTAAATCCCAAGGTAAATTATCGTAACTATGAAACAAAAACCGTCAAATTATAGCCTTAGTATGTGCGATATTATTTTATTAAGTATTAATAATAAAGAAGCATCACAAGAATAATTACATATCCTAACTAACAATTAGCTTTTTAATTTAATAACCAGTAAAAAGCAAAACAAAATAATTATGAAAGAAGCCAGTGTTAATGAGATTTATTCCGAATTTGGTCAAGATCGACTTGTTTTAGAAATGCTTGGATGGAAACGCAATGGTTTTTTTCTTGACTCAGGTGCTTCAGACGGAGTGCAATCAAATAACACTCATCTTTTAGAATTTTCTTATGACTGGGATGGCATATGTGTTGAACCGAATGGAGTTTTTTTTGAAAAATTAGTGAAAAATCGTAAATGTCATTGCTTGAATTATTGTCTATATGATAAGGAAGATTATGTTGATTTTCTAGAGCTAGGAAATGATGTTGGTGGCATTATGGAAGAATATCATCCTTCGCACTTGCATCGTGCAAAAGCATCATACGACGTCCAAAAAGATTTGTATGGAAATCCAAAGACTGTTAAGAAATTGACACGTACGGTAGGTCAAATTCTAAAAGAATGTAATGCTCCACAAACCATCGACTATTGGAGCCTTGATACGGAGGGTTCGGAGTTAGCTATCTTAAAGAGTTTTCCTTTTGATGATTACTCCTTTCGCGTTATAACTGTAGAACATAATTATTTTCCTGTACGTGAAGAGATTAAAAAATTCCTTGAATGTCATGGATATCATAGGATAAGAGAACTTGGAGTAGACGATTGTTATATAAGAGGTGGTAATTTTCGATAGTTCTGTCAGTTTAAATATTCTTGTAGAAAGTTCGAAAACAAGTCATCTTCTGTAATTAGAATATCGTATAAATTATTAAATGTCTTATTCCTTGGAAAGGATGTTTCATAATTATTATACCATTAATTTTATATCGCCTCTTTTAACATCGCATATAATTCTAGAAGTATATGATTACTAAAATAGGTATCGATCTTAGTGGAAACCATGAGGATATCCACCTGAGTCTAAAAACGTTTATTCGCTTTTAGGTCACATAATAAAAATTTTTTATATTCTATAACGTATATTTTATTCATTCTTAACAATATCAAAATTTAACTATAACTCCATAAAAGTCCGGATGAATATGGCAAAATAAAACTAATTGGTCTAATCGCAGTTTTTATGAATTCTCTTCTTTAGCGTGATTATTTAACTCTTCTTGACAATTGAAGTACATATTACAGGGTTCGTACCTTTATTGGTTGGATGATATAAGATACATAGACTTATTAGCATAGTAGTTAAGACTGGGTGTATTTCTCATTTCCTTAAGAATAGTTGAAATAAATTTCTTCTATAGCGTCCATATTACAAAATACCAACATCCAGGGTTAATCATCCAAGAAAATAGTATTATTTGATTTGTTCATGTCTACCGTATTTGACTTAAATGATTTGTTATACCACAAACTTACATGTATGAACAACATGAAATTAAATGCACATCTTGTGGCAAAATATTCTTGTCAGAATTAAATGATACATTGTGTGAAGAGTGTCTTAAAGCTACGAGTAACAGGAGTAAAACCATCAAACAGTAATACTCATAGATATAATCTCTTAATATTTATTATCAGTATGTTTTTGTTACGGAGGTTCGCAACAAAGCCGAAGAGATAAATTGAAACCCCTCAGGGTTTTTAATAGGTTTAAACAAAATGTTGATCAAAATGCTAATAGTACAAGGATGATCAACGCTTCGTTCATTGATGTTCATTATCATCATAAAGGAAAGGTCAAACACGAAACTGACTCCTATTAGTCCCCCTATCAGTATTTATCGAATTTTTAGATATTAATTCATTGAATATTATTTTTTAAAACTGCAACCAACATTCTTGGAATCATGACAAATAGGCATTTCATTCTAGATATATACAATTCTGAGAATTAGTATCTAAAGTATTTGGGTCTATCGGAATTACTCTAACTTTTTCTTATAATTACAAAAATAAACAAAAACCATGAAAATTAAATTCTGAAATTATATGATAAATTAAATGGTCGTGTTAACTTCTACGTAAACGTTAATTTACAGTGCAAAAATTAATTCTTGTCATTCTCCTAGTATTTCGCTACTCTTGGATGGCATAACCGTTAACGACTATTCTCCATACTATGAGGTTATCTACTGACGATTAATAATCATTATTAGAATTTGACTTATTTTGATCGTTGTTATTTTCAAGATTGTCCTCTAAATCCATTTTCTTTCTTAGATCCTTTCTATAAGGTACCGGATCGGTTGAAGGATTGTTCGATATATTTTTGAGTATTTAACATGCTATATAACATATACCGATTTTCCATTTATATGGATACAATAGTAATTACTATACCTTGTCGAACTCAATAATATTAACATTAACTATTCTATATAACATCCAAATTTAATTTCTTCATTGCAATGATATGAATTATTGTCCAAGTATCCAACAAAAAGCATCTTTATATCATAGATCAGCATAAATCTGAAGATAATGTTGATTAAAAGACATTTGCTCAATTAGAAGGACAGGATGAAATGGTAATTTCATTAAACGATATGCAAAAGAACTGCTAATTTGATTCAAGGAATAGAATATAGTCTGTATTATTGTTCAATATACCTCTAATATCATAAAAATGAGTAAAATGATCAATGGTAGAATCACAAATACCAGATGAATTCCATCGCAATACAACAAAGGGAGGTGGAGGAACAGATTCGCCTCTTAATACACATAACGGATTGATATCAGACTGAGCATTTATATCGTCCAAAAGAACGGGCAAATAAACTGTTACACTACTAGTTAAAAAGAGAAATACTAACACAATCATATATCGTATCATTAAACTGCTTAAATTAACAAACGGATATTATTTAAGGTAGCTTTGTCTCAGCTAAATTAGCGTGGTATAATCGATATGGTCCTCAATATAATAGTAGAATTTATCTCAACTAAACAAAAATACCACCTATATTAAACTAGTATAATCATCTAATAGAATATGAATAGATTTTTAATCAATTATTTTATTTCAAAAAATAGATTTATCTTATTGGCTATAATTGAAGTGTTTTTGTTTTTAGCATATTTTTATATTGTTTCACCATCAAATTTTGGGTCGTTTTCTGACACGTTGAGATATTATATATCTGCATTAGGGACGTTACTTGCAGTGGTAGTTTCATTTAATACTCTGGCACTACAAAATCAAATGAAAAACCTTCCTAAAGATCTATCCCAAGTACAAGACCAAATTGATAATTTGAATGATTTACTAAAACCTATTCAAAGTGTAAAAGAAAGTAATTCCAGAGCTTCTATTAAAACTGAGAATCTATCTCAAAATTCAGAGAAGATTGAAAACATCAAATTAAATGATAGAGAAGAAAAAGAGATACTATCTCGTGCTACTGAAAATCTAACAGACTCAGTCAGAAGTATAATAATCGTAGTTAGGCTTCTATCAAAGCAGGCTTTTGAAAATAAACGAAAGGTAAAAGATGGAGAGCAGGATAGCAAGTTATCCGCTATATATGACGGCATTATCAATGAGTGTAACCTTCGATTAGCTTTGTACAAAAAGACAAACCACATATTCTCTATTATTGCCATCTCTACTACAGGGTTCATTCAGAGACTCAATTTTACTGTGAATACAGATAAAGAGGATGATGCAAAAGCAGTTTATGAATCTTTGAAAAGACTTCATGTTCTAAAAAGTATTGGTTTTTCTATTTTTATGCGAAATATGCTGGCAGATTTATCTAAAGAATTATTAATTTCTTCCATTCCAGTTATCACGTTTATAGGTTTGGTAGCATCGGTTTCTAATTATGAAAATTACGATATATTGATGTTAAGAGTTCTATTTGCAATTAGCATTACAATAGCATCTATCCCATTTATACTGCTATTTATAAGAACCATGCCAATACTATATCTAATTAAGGCATCCTCTACAATTCCTTTTTCTCGGTAATACACATTTGAGGTTCTAAAACGAAAAATAACATCAATTCAGGTCAGGATTGTAGAATATGTTAATAGTGACCTCCAAGAAAAATTGAGCAGCACTGGTTGCTAATTTGTATTTCTTGTGAAGTCGTCTTAAATTCAATTATTATAAAAAATATTGTGGCATATATTTAATTAACAAAGATAGTCATAAACGGTAGTGGCATCATACAAATTATCTGATATTCCTATTGTTTTTTGTTCCAAATGGAATAGATTTATCAAATCCATTTTGTTTTATCCCATTATATTTGCAGTTGCTGCATTAGTATTATTCTTAATAACATCATCCGTTGACAATTCTTTTCCTACAGGTTATAGTCTTGATATAGGATATATTGATCCTTTAATATTTACTGGAAGTCCTGATGCTGCAAGAGCCATTCTGTCTGCAATAGCCACTGGGTGGGCAACTATCCTGGGAGTAGCGTTTTCGGTAACATTGATTACTCTGCAACTTTCTGTTTCAAAGTATATATCTCATTTAGTAAACCGCTTTGAGGGTGATAAAATCAATCAACTGTCGTTGGGGTGGTTTATCTTTACTGTTACTTACTCTCTTTTGGTTTTAAAGACTGTTAGAACTGAAGAATCTTCTATAAATTTGGCAGCAACGATGATGAATATGTCGAGTATATCGGCAAGTGGAAATCAACAACTTGAGTCATCCATCTTCACTCCAATCATTGGAGTAAATTTAGCAATCATTATCTCTATTGTAGGATTGTTTATGCTCGTATTATATCTTCATAATATCAGCTCTTATCTCAAACCAAATATACTCATATCAAAGCTTATTGATCAAATTCTCGGTGCCCTAAAACCATATGAGAAGAGAACATCAAACCAATCATCAAATGGTAAGAAGACCTATAATTCAAAATTATTTGAGATAAACTCTCATCGTAAAGGTATATTAGCCTATATGGATTGGAGTAAAGTTTCAGAAGTATTCACAAAACTAGCAGCACAGAATCAGAAGAATCTCTGGATCGATTATTCTAAATCAATTGGAGATTGGATAGAAAAGCAAGATGTCATAGCTGTTGTTTATGAGTATGACGATTCTAAAAAGAATGAGCATGAAATTCAGAGTCAAACAGTACAAAAAGATGAGTTCTCTTTTGAAATTGAAAATCATAATAATATAGGCAATGGAAACCAACAAAATAAAGACGATGTCAGCAAAGCCAAACAGAAACTTTTACAACATATAGAAATAAATGATGACCGAGATCTAGAACGTGATCCCTTGTTTGGTATAGAGGTATTAAGAAGCGTTGCTGTAAAGTCTGCTGAATTGGGCGATACTGATGTCGTTAAATCTTGTATAACAGGTATGTTTAGAATACTGCATTATGCTCTTGTACACAAGGAAATAATTGGTATTCCATTTACCATAACTACAGAAGATTCCAAGAGAGAGGTTAATGAGATAACAGTACAAGAAACAAAAAAAGACCAGAGAGAAGAAAATCCCACTCATACAAATAATCGATCAGTGCAGACCTCTAAACTAAAAGCAATAATAAATCCAAAGGAGATATTATTAGATAACACAATTATTTTAGAATTGTCCATCATAATAGACAAGATTCTAACAACAAGAAACATCTCTCTTATTTATCATATAGTTAGTGAATACATTACACAATGTAGAAATCTTATTCGTGAAGGAAAACACGAAGAATTTAGGCTACTGTCAGATTGGTGCTCAGGTCAACTATCTTTAGCATTAAAGACCTTTCCAATGCATTTATCATCCACATTTATTGAACAATTAATAACCTTCAAAAAGGATTTAGAAAACGGTCCACCTCAATTTGCAAAATTATTTGATATTAGTATGAAGGATATTATTTCTAAATCATAGAACGAGAATTCAAAAGGTACGAGAAAAGGAAAGTTAAGAGAGATCTATGCTCAATTCAATAGGTCAATCATATATATAACAAAGGTCAATGAAATAATACTTTACTATCAAAATTAGGGGATTAGGTTTTATAGAATACATAAATATCGAACAATGACATTCTTAACCTTTTTCAGTAGTAAATATACCTTAGAACGTTTTGTTCCCTTATTAGGTGGCAACGCCTAAATAATAAAATGACGATATTAAGACAATATTTAATTTGAGAATTTTAAAAGGTGGAATACATTACAGAATAAATCAAATTTAAACCAACATAGTAGAAAATATAAAAAATAATTTTCTATCTTCTCTTATAGTAGCATTTAATCTATTTATCTAATCTATTCTACATTATAATGGATTAAACAGCATATATGGATGTTGGCAATAAAAAAATTATGCCAATAGTTATTACACCACTTTGTTAAGTCATCTCTTTTAAGTGATATTGGTCATTAACATTTACAGTACATGTTATCATACCCTCTTCTAAATGACATTCTAAAAGTTTACGGACAAGATGAAGTTGATGTTGGAATAGAATCTGACAATGTAGGTAGTACAGCATCTACTGGTGTTGGAGGCGATGACGGGTCATCTGCAATAGAAGAGCAATCTGAATCAATATCATCCTTACAATCTACAGGTGCAATTACAGGGATTAGCAGTTATTGGGATAGCATCATTTTTTTAATTATTGTGGTAGTTATTGCAATTGCTGCCTATTTTATTATAAAATATCTTGTACAAAAATCAGCTGATTCTTTACAACTGGACAGACGACAGTTAAGTGGAGTAAATTCAATAACAAAAATGTCTATAGTGCTAATTTCAGTAATTGTCATAATTTTTCACTTCTCATCTATAAGCGGTGCAGTTGCAGGTGCAATTAGTGTAGCAGCTGGAACGATCATTGGTTTTTCATCTAGGAATACAATTAGTAATGCTATAGCAGGAATACTGCTACTATCTGCTCGTCCTTTCAAGTTAGGAGATAGGATTAGGACCACAGAGGTCGAAAACCTAATCGGAGATGTAGTTGAAATTTCATTGCTATATACAAAAATTAAAACTATAAGAAATGAGCTCGTATCTATTCCAAATCAAACTCTATTACAAAGGCAAATAGTAAACTATAGCGGATTGGATGTACTTTCAATTACGGTAAATGTTTCTATGACATATAATAGCAATAGATGGTTGATTGAAAAATTGCTAATAGAATCTGCTAAAGAAACAGATGGAATAGTAACTTCAGATAATTATCCTAATGATGTAGCAAAGAATTCTAAATCCTATAACACGGCTGATAATTTTGTAACAGATCCATTCGTTATGCTTGTAAGGTTTGGAGATTATGGTGCAGTGTATGATCTTCGGGCGTTTACAAACAAACCAAGAGAATTTCTAAAAATTACTTCTGAGATCCGAAAGAAAATATATGATTCATTTCAAAAGAATGGACTAGATTTAACCGTCCCTCAAGCGCAAACAACCTTATGAGATAACATTGATATTGATAGCGATCAAACTCAATAATAATAAGCCCATAGAAAATAACTTAAACAACCCTATATCAGGCTAAACAAACAGACGTTCACAACTAAATACATTTTCTATAGTGATGTAAGAATAAAGTGAATGGAACATCAGAAAATACAAAGTTGAAATAATGATAAAACTAAATTGAAATGGAAAAAAATAATGATGATATATAGAATATCTAATCTTTTATCTTATAGAGATTCTCAGCGTCTTCCTTAGTTACCCTAAACCATAAATTGTGTCCGTCATATCTTTCAGCTAGGTTTTTTGGAATCGAATATACTTCTTTGTCTACTACACCCGCTTTAGTAATAACATTATCCAATCGAATTTCCTGTACTTCTCCAAGATCCGCGTCATTGATACCTCTTGCCTCTTTCTTAATGACATCATTCCAATCAATATTGTTGTTACTCATGATTGATGCAGTTCATTATCATTTAAATACATAAACCATAATATTAATAGAGATGACTACTTTTTTCTACCAGTCAAATCTAACATTCATATTTCATTAGTTAAGTCTTTGGTAGAGAACTCCTAACAGGCATAATTAACAATTATGAAAAATTAGATGTCAGATCTAAAGTACCGTCGCTATGAGTATACCTGCCAATACCACAGAGGATTTAGACAGGGTAAAAGATTTCACGCTCTATTACAATTATCACTAAGAAAATCAAATAGTAGTGTCTTGATGTTAGTTGAAAGCAAGAGACACATGGAAAGAGGACGGATCATAATGTTTTTAACGTGATATATACCGAGCCTCATTTTCCTTTTGACAAATTAAAAAACAAGTATCACGTCATCTCAGTTTGAGTAGTAAACCGTTACTAAATTAGGTAGCGGGTTCGGTGGTTCTAGCAATGATATCGTCCTAATAAAAGACCTATTAATAATACAGAAACCTGATCTATAAACTTTTCTATCCAATTCTACATAGGTCTATCCAGAGTACCAGGTGACATAAAATTCTAGAACATTGGACCGATATTCCATAGTTGTGATCTATTTTAAATAATTCTTTAAATGAATCTCTCTTATTCTATGATTCTTTGGTAGTTGTTTCACATGGTGGATATAGTTGGCACAATTGACATTCACATAGTGGTATATATTCATTTCTCTCAAAGTTGCTTGTCCTAAAACACTATTCATCCTTTGAAGATTTTAAGGATAAGGATAAGGCATCCCTGTATTTCAGAACAAAAAGATTCACTCTTAATATGAGGAACTATTTGCAAATGATGGTTTAGAAACATATGTGTAATGGTATACTAAAACCTTCAATTAAAAATTATCATGTCTGTTTTGAGTTTTGTTTAAAGGCAACATAATCTTGCTTTTTTGAAAAGTACAAATGTTAAAAAAGTTTAATATTATTCCTACTACAGAATATCTTGATCACATTGGGATATATGGATTTAATGGCCAAAGCCCAGAATATAGAAATTTTAGGTAAACTAATTGATAATTTTGTTCATGCCGATCTTTACAATACCCAAAAGGATGTTGAAAGTGTTTTTGACGTCGAGGATGGTTTTCGTGACACAATATGGATGAAAATGTGTATTGCGCACTTAAAAAAAGATCCCGCCTGTTCAAGAATTATTCAAGAGAGATATATGGGTCCGGAATATAATCTAGAGGAAATGCTAAAACTTCCTAGCAATTCGTTAGGATATACATATGCAAAACTTATGAGTGCAAAGAAGTTTCATCCACATTTTTATCGAGACAGGAAAAATATTGATTCTGAAACTGATTACGTAACCATGAGAGTTCGTAAAACACATGATATGTATCACATAATAAGTGGATTTGATATGCATGTTGGAGAAATAGGCGTTACTGCATAAAATGTGGCACAATATGGTTATCCGAGTTTTATGTTATTAGACCTAATTTCATTAATAATGGCATGTTTTCCAGGACTTAATGGAGATGCAGAATTAACGAAAGGAAAGACACTTACCGATGAATTTCTTTCTGATGAGGTGTTTGATACTCTATCTTTGGGTATCAAAATGGGGCGAGAGTGTAAACCATTATTTCCAGTCAAATTTGAAAATTTATATAATGAGCCCCTACAAGAAGTAAGAAAAGAACTAAATATTATTCCAGTAACAGAAGGTCCTGTTAGTTGGTACCAAGACCCCGAATTAAAAAACTTGAAATTATGTTAGTAATTAAACACTAAATCATATCCATTTATGCTTTTTTTCTGAACTCCTTGGATTCGGGATAGAACGCATGACCAAAGTCTTGGTTTGATGCTTTTACGATGAATCAGAATATTCTTAATTTTTTATTGATACGTTTAGTCCAATGAATCAATACTTTTTCTACAGAGAATGTTGGATAATAGAATAACTGTTCAAACAAAACGTGTCGCTAAACAATCGAATTGGATATTAATCTAGATAGTAAACTGAAGAGGAACCTTATTAACTCTTCTCATGTCGTAACCTAATGCGATGAAACCTACAATCTTGATTGCACTTATAGGACTCATCTTCGCGTTTGCCTTGCAAGACGTAATGGCGCAAGAACAGATGGTAAATAATATTAGGGAATTAGATGAGATCAATCAAAATCTCGAAAGAATAAGTCAGCACCTAGATGAAGATTCAGTGCAAGCGACAGTTAATACATACATTAGTACAATCGCGATATTTGTTAGTCTGGCACTAGTAATCTTTGGGTTCCAAATTTCACGTGAGGGAAGTTTGTCACGTAAAGCAAGCGTATACACTAGAGTCTTGGTGTTATCATTAATTATTCCTGTATTAATTCTGATCGGAAATGCTTGGTTTGAGTTAGAAGATTATCTGTACCCTGATTATCTAATAATAATTTCTCTATTTCTTATTCCATGCTTGGCCGTGATTTTTCTTATGATAACCTTTTCTTCGCGCGTCAAATCCAAAACGGATTAATAACTAGCCAAATATGCAAAATACGTTACTATCATACCTAGGTTTTTTTGACAAAAGTTGAGGGAAGTACTACCCACTATTCTCATATGATATATTTCTGTACCGGAATACTCGACGAGAAAAGGAATCAATCGCAACTGTAAAATATGTAGTATATTTCCGTTAAAAGTAATATAGTCAGATTGTCCAATCTCAGAGACGATCAGAGGATAGTAGTGTAGTACTCGAAAGGTAGATCTTGGAAATACACGCAGTATAGTTTGGATTCGTGTTAAATGTCAAAAATGCCACGACACAATCCTAGTTGTATTCTTTTCAAAAGTATAAATTTAATATACAATCTTGCTTGATTGTATCCTATATCGTTACTAAAATAGATATCGGGTTCGGTGGAAATCATGAGGATATCCACATGGGTTTTTGAATATTATAATTAAAATATTAAAATCAATCAAATAGGTAGATGTTGGCACTAATAGTGTAAACGAGATGATATGAATTAATATTGGTAACGAGGCAGGTTATAACTAGGATTATTCTATTCTAAATCGGTAGAATTAGGTGATAGATAGTAACCACAATCATTTTATTTTACTATATTAATTTTGGCAATGGTCATACCCATGCATTGTAATGAGGTTGACCATATTGGTAGAATTCTAATACCATTAAAAGTGAAATATGACTTGTTTAAAATTTGATAGAGCGTCACATTTTAGAGTAAAGAAGTATTTTTCATCTAAGCGAAGAAGATAGTTTGGAACGTCGATCATCGACATTTTGAATTCCAAATTAATTCCAGTTGTACTTGATAAACTTATTATACTAAGCAAAATGAATATGCCTCTTTAATTTTATGTCTCATAATTTAATTGTTTTAGATTTATGATATCGTGATATCATAATTAGTTATATTTATATATCTGATATCGTGACATCACTATATGGAAAAAATATATCAAATAAATGAGAAATGTCAGACAACTAATAAAGAGAACACTTACGAGGAGGTCTTACAACAAGGATGAATAAACTGATAGTGTTAATCGTTACAGTATCGATTCTTGCGGTTTCAGTTTATAGTTCAACTTCTTTATATACGGCGTATGCGCTTAAACAATCTGGACAAGATGGACCGATATCCTCAAACGACCAGTCGACCCCATCTAAGAATGCGCCTCAACAATCTGGACAAGGTAAATATAGATGTGATCATAAATACGACGGCGGTCCCGTAACCTGTTGTGAACGAGTAAAAGTTGATGGTCAAATACTTGCTGACAGATATTGTACTACCTGTAAAATTGCTGCACCTCCAAGTGATTGTGGCCCAAGAGAGCTTATGATGGACCCAGAACAATATTAATAGACCAGAAGTGGGCAACCTTCTATTCCTTTTTTTTGATAGCTTTTAGATTTTAAAACCATTAATACCAAATTAACAAAAGAGATTATACTAGCCTATTCTAACTAATTAAGAATGGACTCGAATCTAGTTTTAAATCACTTTTTCTTTAATATTAATTCTACAATCGGTTTAGTCATGTATTCTAACTAGGATATTATTTTATTTTTAATTTAATCCAACCAGTTTAATTTTTGGACCATAGAATTTCCACTAAATAAATTAAACTAGGTACAGAATAACTTTATACAATTTTCCTATTTTATATTATATACGGTGTACTTAACATTGTAATTTAGAATTAACTAAGTCCTTCTTGTTGAAATTATATATGGAAATACTTACGGAAAACCTTAGGGAATTGATGATATATTCATTCGAATCAAATCAGCTGAATTTTTAACGAAAAAAATTAGAGGAATTGATGCTATGGTACTAAAAATCGAAACCGCGAACCATCCAGAATTTTAGTAAAGAAAAATAGCAAAGTTAGGTATGTTATGGTTTGCTTTTTACTTATGCCTACAAATGAATGTCCTTAAAATATAATAGAGCCCGATTTAATCGGATAAGAAAGTGTTTTTATTTTCGTTAGTCATTTACATCAAAGCTAAACGATCGTGTAACTATTCCTTGGTTAGGGCTACTTCCAGCATTGTAGTAAAGATCAACATCCACGTTTGAAGTTCCAGGGCTTATTGCTGTAGCTATCTCATATCCTCTACTTTCCACAGTAGCCATTTCATTTGGAGCAAGTGTGTCAGTGCTGATTGCATTGCAATGGAGTAATTGTGTAACAGTAACCTTGTCATCGTACTTTACGTTTAGTGGTGATTCTCCACATGTTTTTCCTGTGTAAGTTATCGGTTCATTTAGACCATTTTTTATGGTAGCTTGTATCTTGAATTCATCTCCAACATGAACCTCTTGAGGAATAGTCTTCAAATCGGTTAAGTCCACTTCTCCAGTGAGACGGGGGTCATTTGGATCAATGATGATTGTATTGTTTTCGTTCGAAGTAGATTCAGCCGATGATGATTGTTCTTCCAATGTAGGCTCTTCTGGCAATGTAGTTTTGGACGGTTCATTAAATCCCTGTTCTGGAGCATTTTCGTTGTCATCTTGTTCGTCATCATTAGGAAGAGCGGTTTGGAGATCTTCATTAAAATCAAACTGTTGTAAACCGCTGGTTATATTCTCCTGTGCGAAAACATGGTTTAATGTGTTCACACCGTAATTTTGGACGTTTGGAGAAACAGATGTGATCATTATTGTACCTAACAAAGTTACTAAAAGTAACCGAGATTTCAATACACTATAGGAGGTATTATTACAACCGTTTATTGTTTCAGCAGTGAGTAGAGGATTAATTACCATCCGTATAAATTCATGCATATTTTTCATTTCATTTACCACTTTAATCACGTTTTATTTTCTTGCTACCGTCAAAAGGTAACCCAGTCTTATACTATTTTCTACAACATATGGATCTATAGCACGTAAGAAATCATCTCTAAACAAATTGATTTGGTTATCACTGGACTGATTCTTTAATAGCTGAATAGTTTTAAGTAATGGGCCATATTTTGTGCTCATAAACTCCCAAAAGTGACCAAGACTAAGAAGTGGAAATATTGCTGTTCCTCTTTCAAAGTATATTTCTGATATTCCATTTAATCTCTCTTTTACCACTTCAGGAATTCCCCAAAGTATTGGTGAGGGCGGTGCATCAGGATTTTTCGGTAGGTATTTACTATTTACTCTAAATATCGATCCAATGGCCAATTCGGGCGGCCATGTTGCGAAGCCTATTCTACCACCTTTCTTTGTTACACGAATCATTTCTTTACTGACAAGATCAGGTAGGGGTGCAAACATATGTCCAAAAGTTGAAAGGA
This sequence comes from uncultured Nitrososphaeraceae archaeon, assembly GCA_963759575.1. Lineage (GTDB taxonomy): Archaea > Thermoproteota > Nitrososphaeria > Nitrososphaerales > Nitrososphaeraceae > Nitrosocosmicus. The sequence continues at coordinate 47,186 of CAVWZU010000004.1, forward strand.
CAACATCAAATGATTCATCTTCAAATGGGAGGTTCTGGGCATTGCCCTCTTTCCATGTTATTCCATCCACTTGAGCTATTTTCGCTTCTTCTGCTGCCAAATCTAAAAGTTCAGATGTTATATCGATTCCAGTTATTTTTGCACTTTTTCTCCCAGCGGTAATTGCAGTGTTACCATTGCCACATGCTACATCCAGAACTGATTCTCCCGATTGAACATTCAGCAATCTGACCAAATGAGCAGAAATAGGAGGTAGCATTGTAGATATGCTACGGTAATCTCCCAGTTTCCAAACATTTTCGGCTTTGGTATTCAAGGATTTTTCTTTTTCACTTTCTTTATTTATATTGATCATATTTTGATATCACGATATCATGTTATATATAGTTTTCCATAGTTGATAGCGTGATATCACTTATAAGGCACAACAAGGTAAATAAATATATGACACGAAATTTAATAATTCGAGGCTTTGACGACGAGATTCACTCTCAATTGGGCAATCAATCAAAAAGAAAAGGTGTATCAATAAACTCGATTGTTAAGGACGCCGTAGATCAATGGTTAAAAAAACAGGATGAAATTCCAAAAAGACATCATCTAATTCTTTATGATAACGAAGAGTCTATCCAACACCTGATCAAGTCATTGGATAAGATGACTCGAGAAGACGAATGGTTCAAGTGTTTTGTTCGTTCTTCAAATACCTCCATCACAGAAGCATTGGAAAACCTAGACTGGTTTGACGGAACGATAGTGCAGTACAAACAATCTCAAAAAGATAAAATGAAGCATATTATAGATATATTGCAAAACATATCTCAGAATTCTAATAATAAAGAAATATGCTTAGTGGATTTTCTCATTAACGATATTGCAACTTCTTCAATTTCCGAAGCAATTTCTCTTGAAAAACAATACGATAAGAATAGACTAGAGGGTCTAGTATTTTGTGCTTACGAGATGACTAATCTTTTTAATGCATCTACATCAGAAATGATTGAAATGTTTGAATCGCATGATCAGGTCTTTATCCTTAATGAGGATCAAATATTCAAGTTACATTTAACTAAAGAAAGCATACATAAATTATTTTTGAGTTAATGGTAAAATTATACAACAATATGAAAAATGGACAAGTTTTAAAATTAATATGTAAGAATCAAAAAGGAGATAAAGTTCTGGTCTGATAAAGAGTCAATTGCCTTCATTCTCATTGTATTAGAGAGAGATTTCATGAATCATATTAATTCTGTGGGATTAAGTTCCGTGTGGTATAAGGGTTCGGCGGAAATCATGAGGATATCCACATGGGTTTTTTGGATAAGTATAATAGGGGATATTTATGAAAGGGTAAATTTATAGAGAAAAGGGCAATTAACTATGTAAACAATCACGAACTAGTAATCTTTAATTCATAGAACATATATAATCAAATGTTTTGTCATTAAAGATTCCAATAATTCTTTCTGTTTCTGCTTTATGTTTTATTTTTGCGGTCTGACCCTTACAGGTCATGCTCAATCAGAGTTACATTCAACTAAATATGATGCTTATCTGAAGTTCTAGTAGCTGATACCTATTCATACATCTATAACCTTTTAATGCAATTATTTCCTTTGAGGTAATCTAATTCAGACTTCGAAAGAATTGATATTTAAAAGTTAATAATCAGCATTTAATATGGTATTAATTTTTCGTTAATACGGGCTAACACCGTCATAATCCCCTAAAAGAAAATATTCTTGTCAAATATTTTTCAACAATCTTGATAATAATGAAACCATTTCCATTACCTCAAATTTAAGTATCTGTGTTTCAGTAGGATTTTCAATGATAGAATGGGCAGAAGAGTTAGCGATATCTCTAAAGGACTTTACCTTTTCTAGAAATTTTACGACAATGGGTGTATCCGGTGAAAATTCATTTTTTTTGTCATTTAATATTTCAATAAGAATGGAGAAGTCTTTAAATTTACCCTTAGAAGGAATATAATAAATTTCGATATTTGTTGGATTGTCTTTAGTAGGATACTTTTTTCTTAAAACATCTATTACTAAATTTTCAATAAGCTTTCTTGATAAAATTAATGATGAGTTGAATAACCCTAATTTCCAAGTCACATTAATTTCGTGTTTTAAATTATCATAAAAATAATCATCGAATACATAATCTAGCAGGTTTGAACGACCATTTGGATAAGTTTCAGTTCTATTATTGTTTTGGAGAGTTATCCTGAGTTGTGACTCATCAAATATGAAACCATTTGTTAATAAATATTTAACAAAATTGTCGAATATGGCTTGTTTGGGATTTTCTCTGTTTGATTTGTTCGTATCAATGAAGGGAAGCAGTGAGTCAAACAAGTTGGATAAAGTTTTAACTACTTTGCGATTATTTGGGACTATGTCAATGTCATCTAGAATTGAAGTGATCATGGGATTCGAAAAGCTCGGAGGTAATCTCGTGCTCTTTTTTAACTTGTGTAACTCGTTATTAACCACCGTATATTCTTCTGACTCATCCCCGAAAACTCTTATGATTGTAGATTTTACCAAAAATTTCCAAGACTCAAGACCGGAATCGTCTTGAAGATTTGAAAGGATTTCTTTAGTTTTCACAATTAACTGATTCATTAGTCGAACCTTCTCCTCATGGCTCAATGTTACTGAATAATGAAATTTAACCTCGATATATTTTCATCGTTCCTTCCTACTCATCTTCACATATAAGGACAAGATAACAGATTGTATTGGAGTAACCTTCATCTTAGGTAAGCCTTAGTGCCCGGAGGGATATAATTCAAAAATGAATGCAATCCTTTATGTTTGTTATTGTTCTTTTGCAAATTTATTATGAAATTCTATTTGTTATCGAAGTTCTATTCCTAGATCAATGATGGAAAAATTGGATAAACTAAATGTGATTGGATTTATAATACAATTAGATGATAGTAGAGAGTTAGTTGCGTCCTAAATTTTCTTTGTATTTGTGAAAGTCTTCAGGGCTATAGAATTCATGAATTCGACCATTCTTTATATATAAAGGAACATCGCACCGGGAGCATTTAATGATAGACTCTAATTTGGATTTATCATTTTTGTCAATGTCATGACCTTTAAACTGACAAGTTAAGAAGGTGGATTTTGGAACAAACAAATCTTTGATTACACCAATCATTTCCATGTATACTATCTAATATTGTAATACTATTTTATATATTTCACGCGACTTTTTCCCTCTTTACATCATATCTCTTTAACCTATAAAAAATATTGATTAAGAGTGATATACTTGTAAATATTAAATAGATATATTCTATTGGTAACTTAAAGGTTGTAAGCACATGCGAAAGAACGACAAATCCGATTAGTTGTGCTATGGTGAAACCAAAGCATATCCATGTTTTTGTTCTTTGATTATCCTCAATATTTCTATCCTCTGACGAGTCATTCGCATATTCCATTGATTGTAGTTTATCCCAGATTACAAACAGAAAAAATAGCGTAGGCAAAACCCAAAGAAACAACTCGTTATAACTTTTCAAGAAATTATCCTTATCAGTTAATTGAACCATATAATATGTTACAAACGTAATAATCAAATCAATTAAAAATCTTAAATTTCCAAACTTCTCAGAATGTGGTTTTTTGTTGATAGCATATGTGTAACCTATCCAACCCGGTATGAGTATGAATTGGACTGTCAGTATGGCAAATGTGTTACCTACGAGAAGTAGGGGCGTAAAATTTTTGTCTATATTGGACAGAGGGATGAATACTTTCTCACTGATAGCAAAGGTTTGAGTAAGAATTATTGCATAAATGATATGAACTGTATATATGTAAAATGTCTTCTCAAACTTATCTACTGCCACTGTTCCTCATATTATAATTATGGGATAATTTAATCTGATGCTCAAGTGTAACGAAACTTTATAACCAATTCAATTTGCTAAATGTAACGGGTAGTTGGCAGAATCGTTTTTATTGATTCAGAATCAAGAGAATCAAGTATTCTTAACCTTTATGTTTCTATCGTTATATGTATTGTTACTTAAAAAAGATGAAAAAGAACACCTTGTAGTTAAGCTAGCATTAGAAGGTTTGACAACAAGAGAGATTGCTAAAGCGGCTCATATTTCCTTGAAGGACATAGGTATTATTATTAGGAAATATAATGGTGAGGAAGAGGAATATCATAATAATACACCAACAACAACCTCCAAAGCCTTTCAATTGTTCAAAGATGGCAAAAGTAAAGTCGATGTTGCAACATCCTTGAATCTCGAAGCGGAAGATGTTGTTGCCTTATTTGAGGACTACTTAAGCTTGGTCAATCTCGACAAACTAACAAGAATTTATAAAGAACTTGACAACGATATCCATCTCTTCCATTATTTATTTCACCATTTGAAATGCGAGGGTATATCTACCAAAGACGATCTATCCCGCTTTGCAGACATGGCTGGTAAGTTATCAAGACTTGATGAAGAGTCTCTAGAACTTTGTGAACAGATAAGAAACCTTACCTCCAAGAAATGGGAATTGGAAAAAGAGGTTGAAGATGTGACCTCGCTTCTAAGTTATTTACGTAACAAATGCTCTAAACTACAAAAAGAATTGTAGCAGCGCCGCGCTCAGCGCGGCGACTCTTCACTCTAACTTCTTGGAATATTTACCAAAAAATCTATCGATTACCACTAGTACTATTGTTGGTGCTAATAATGGTAGCATTAAGAGTAAAGGAACCAGCATATTTATCTTCAGATGTACTGTGTGCTAATATGCCGCTTCCATTAAAACTGATAGATCCGTCAGTTACATTTTTTAAAAGTGTGCTAGGCACAAATTTTTTGTCTCCGACTTCCCAAATCTTTTTGGTTGCGTTTACAGGCTGATCTTCTTCCGTAACTTCTTCAAACGAAATGACATCTGCAGGCTTTGAAAGATTGAATGTAACCATTCCTGTATATTTCAGACCATCGCTAGAATTTTGGAATATAATGACTTGATGAGACTCGTGTCCTTTTGCATCATGGGCTATTGAGGTTTGATTATTTTGTTCTGGAGCTTGAGCTAATACATTGTTGACATTTTCTCCTACTATAGGAAATAAAGCAAATGTCAAGCTAGCTAATATTGCTATAAATAAGCCATCGATTAATACATTTTTTTCAAAGTTTGGTTGCATATTATCTCACCCATGATCAATATTGGTAATTAAAGTATTTTGTTATGAGATAATCGAATTAATTCTTATCCAATTAATTTAACAGTCCAACTAATACATTGGTGGAAAGGTTGCCTCTAGGCTTTTGAATTGGTATTTATTAAAGGTTATAGTGCCGCCTTAAGGCGGCGCGTGATACTTAAATGACTAATATGTTTACAGGAGTGTCAAATTAGAACTATTTGTGAACAATTACTTTTTTTTATTTAATAATTCATTGACGAATTTTGGTTCAATAATGTCTTCCAAAACAGGATATTCACTAATTACTCCCCTTTCATCAAAAAATTTTGCAATTGAGTTTCCCGAGTTGTATAGCGAAGTAGTTGTATTTAATTCCTTATTCATTGAAAATTGAGTGTTATAATCTACATCCAGGAGTTTGGCGGCATCCATCCCATTGATGATTTCGGTTTTGTTTATCCCCGTATTTACGGACATTATTTCTATATCTTGTTCTTGATTTTTATCATAATCTTCCTTTGCCTCTATCAATGATTTTATAATGTTTTGAATATCAATGGGTCTTTGGTCCACTATATCTGAATGAAATACTAATACGGTGGTCATAATACCGGGTGCGTTTGCACCAGTGGAGAGTATTTTAAATCCATCCTTTAAAGTATCTGACATGTATGGATCATATGTGTGACCTGCACTGATCTCACTTTTCTTTAATGCATCTGATATATTTGGACCACGAATATTCACGAATTCGACATCCTCTTCGCCAAGGCCAGCTTTTTCCAGAGATTTTAACATGAATAAATGTGAAAAACTGTTGATCCCTTCAACACCTATTTTTTCACCCTTTACATCCGTAAGGTTGTCTACGGAACCTATAATTGCATCCGAGTCATATGATATATCAGTATTGAATACAACTTTAGTATCAATTCCTTCAGAGTCCTTCAATATGGCATCAGGATAGACTAAAAATGTCCCATCATATTCTCCCTCTTCATATCCTCTAACCATATCCAAATACTCTCGATTTAAAGTTACATTTACATCAACATTATTTTTTTCAAAATATCCCTTTTCTTGAGCAACATATACCAAAAAATTGGGAATCCATAAAGTGATTACCAGATTTATCGGTTCATCATTTGATACCTGAGCACCCGCCAAATTCAAGCAGCTGGAAAATATCATTATTATAATACTGAAAATTAGAATGGTATGCATTTTCTTACGGGGTTTTTCAAACATTCTATTATACCCTTTCTAAAAGTGCATTGATCTTAAGTATTTTATCCTTAACTGGTAGTACATTTGTAATCCTCATTCAAAGAATTATGTAGGAAGGCGCCGCCTTTCGGGCGGCGCGTCATAGTTATTTATTTGATACATACTACCTAAATCTATTAGAACTATTTCGAGGAACCATAAGTTTTTCTTAATGACAAAATCTTAATAATTTAGTAATTTGAATTGATAGCAACACAACATGGTTGATGAGATAGTAGTAACTGTTACAGACCTGGAGAAAAAGCATCCAGGTAAATCAGGCTATGAAGGAATGTATTCTGTTGCAAAACATATCTATCAAGATGATGGGGAGATAGTCCATGATGGCTTTGCTATTGATAAAGAGGATTTACTAATGTTGAGAGATAAAATCATGGCCATATTGATCGATGAGTTGCCAACAAATGAGAATTCTAAAACATTCAGGATCAAATAAACAAAAGCAGACAAAGTTAACACAATAATTGCTGCTGAGTTAGGTAGGAACATGTTTTAAGAACTTCAGTTTCTTTATTCTTCCTTTCGAATCTGGCTCAAATTCACTAAGATTGAATTCGTAAATACCCACTATTATTAAATGGCAATTAGCACATTCCTGGTGGTATAATTTATACCACGAGTTATCCATTTTTGTGAAATGATTAGACTCGATGAACTCAGGAATGTATGAACCATTACAATGAGGGCATTTCATCTCTAAAGCAATTGTTATGCCTTCCTATTAAATCTAAAGTAATTGTTATTCGATAATTCTCCTTGTCCTGTTCTATTTCAAATTTATGCTCATTAAATAGTTATAGCGCCGCCCTATGGCGGCGCGACTGACATAATCATCCGGCGAAAAGACTTGCATTCTACTTCTAATCCATTAAATGGTAACTTTTATTTCGAAAATGTTATAACTATGAGAAATTTGGAGAGAAAAGGGAGTTAAAAAAAAGTTGTTCAACAATTAGGTTGCCAAACTATTGTTTAAGGACAGGTTTGTTTGTGAGGAATACATTTATCTCTTGTATCAACAGTTCCTGTGTTTTTCCAAGATTTGGGATTGTTAGCATCACCTGTAGCAGTATGACGGTCTGCTGTGCTCTCACCTCCAAACGCACAGTTAGCGCTGACTCGTGTTATAAAACTAGAAGCTGCGAGAGTTGCCATAGCCATGGTCACAAAAATGACCATCCCAACACCAAGCATAGGTTTGGAAGATGGCCAAAATCAAAGGCATCAAGGAAATCGGCCCCCTTTTTAAAATATATTTTCTATATAACCTTGGTAGTATCTACAGGTAAATGTCTATACCATCAAAAAAAACATTAGAGCTTTATTTGTACTGAATTTGTTCAACATTTAGTTATTAAAATAAAAAACAAAGAGGGTTTTTATTTCTATCTTACTCTATCTTTATCTCTTTTCCCTTTGGTTTTACGTTTTCTTTTTTGCTGAAAGTTATCTCCAATATTCCGTTTTGGTATGTTGATTTAGCGGTTTCAAGATTTGTTTCCTTTGGTAAATCTATTATTTTATGGTATTTTCTTTCGGAGTTGTTTGCTGTTACCTCTACTGCTTCATCATAGGCGCTTAACTTGATATCCTCTTTTTTCACACCGGGTATTTCCAGCACAACCTTGACCTCTTTATCGGTTGTGTTTACGTCAATTAAGGGCTCTCTCTCTACCGTTATCTGCTGTGGTGAGGATTTTGTGGCCTTTCCCCCGATTCCAGCAGCTCCTAATTGGCCTGGAGACTTGACGTTTCCAAACTCCCTCACCTGAGGTTTACCATCTGGTCCAATAGTCACTGAGTAACCGTACACTAGAGGCCCTATCTCCCTTACCTTTGCGCCATCGGATGTTTGATATTCTCTTACCAGCTCTTTTGGGGCGTTGGCTTGGATGTCACTTAATCGTCCAAATATACTATCCATTTCTCTTTCCATATCATCAAATTCTTGGAATGGGTCCATGCTAAACAGATTGCGGTCCCAATCTAACGTTCTATTTCTTCTTATACTCATACCGCTCCCAAAATCAAAAAATCTGTTATACCAATTGTTATTATTGTTGTCTATGGGTTTGATACTCATCTTTCTATCACCTACCTATGTAATGGCTATTACATTATATATATTTTTCTTACGTTATATTTTATATAATAACAAAAAGTAAAAAATATATTTTGGTTTTTACATTTATTAGACTAGGTGATTAGGTTATGAGAGCAAAAGAAATCGTAAGCAAAAAAATCGTCAACCCGATTAGACTGGTTGGCAGGTCTATTCCCAAGCTGTTTTTGGTTGGCCTGGTGTCGCTGCTTGGTACACTACCTCTGGCCTCACTACCTAACAGGGGATTCACAGCCTATGCGCAACAACAATCTTATGCACTTGACCCATGGTCTGAAGCCTTGAGGACAGCCCAAGCAAAAGTAGAAGCCGCCACATCGCCAGGTGCATTTGGACATGGCGTCCCAGACGTTCAAAACTTGACAACTCAAGACATATTGTTTGTCTTTGGAGTAGCAGTTGCTGGCAGCATATTGGCCTATACCATTGTAAACTACTTTCTCAATCGGGCTAAAGAAAAAGCCAAAAGTGAAGTCATGACTTCATATGTTGCCTAAAAAAAGAAGGATAGGCCATTTTCTTTTTTTTATATTATTGCATTGAATTTCTAAAAAATTCTTTGTTTATATGGGTGTCAACATCAAAGAGATCAAACAAACCATCAGTATTTTCACTAAGTTTTCTATCTTTGATATGATATTTGCTAAATGTTTTTTATTTCAATCTAGATACTTTTAAAGAGATTATTATGACATTGTTAGGCTCCTTTGGGGATGTTATTTGTTTTATAATTAGATGACCAATTAATCATTTATCCATTGTATTAGCGCCGCCCCTTTTCGGGGCGGCTCATGATATAGCATCTCTAGAATTAACTTGATTTACTCATCTTAACAACACTATAGTAGCCGCCGCTTCAAGCGGCGGCATTGGATGTTATAGTGACCAATGTACTAATACAAAATAACAAGAACCTCTATCAATGAGATAATTTCCTTTACTTGGAAGTAGCAACAACAAGAGTAATTCAATGAATTAAAGCCGAGAACATGGCAATTAAATTTCACCAAGCAGCCAAACTCAGTATAATGAATTCCTTGTTTATCTCTACATCTTTCTTATTTGTCTTGCTTCACGGGCTTGTTTGTATTAGGGCTCCGCTCACAAAGGTAATTAGATTTTAGTCCTCAAAAAGAAGTTAACAGTAGATAAGGAGTGAAATTGTAATAAATATGTGATCAAGAAAAAGAGTTTTAACGAATAGTAGTTTGGTTGCTACTACTTGGTAGACTATTGCCACTTCCTATAGGTTGCCCAGTGTTTGGGTTAGGAGGATTATAAGGACAGCCTAAAGCTGAACAGGTGATTACTCCTTCAGGTTTTTCGCTTCCATCAAGTGGTACGCAAATCGGGTTAGGGCTATTCGGGTCATATCCATAACCAGGTGTACAACCTACGGTTACTAAATCTGGATTCGTATTGCCACTTCCTATAGGTTGCCCAGTGTTTGGGTTAGGAGGATTATAAGGACAGCCTAAAGCTGAACAGGTGATTACTCCTTCAGGTTTTTCGCTTCCATCAAGTGGTACACAAATCGGGTTAGGGCTATTCGGGTCATATCCATAACCAGGTGTACAACCTACGGTTACTAATGTCGAATTGCTGTTGACCTCAGGCACCTCATTTCCTACAGAGGAATTGTCCGAGATACTCGAATTGTCTTGTACTTCACCTGTGGATTCTTCACCTGTGGATTCTTCACCTGTGGATTCTTCACCTGTGGATTCTTCACCTGTGGATTCTTCACCTTCTTGAGGAGTAGCGGAACCAAAAACTGTGTTTTCTATATCCATAGAATAAGAAGATAATAACGTGGCAGTGACCATGGATGATATTAATGCAAATAACATTACTATCAGGAAAATGGGTTTATTAGCCAATTTTATTCAGATATTGATTCTCAGAGTATTATAAATATTTTTAACGGGGGTATTTTGGAGTTCTGATTGAATCAGAATATGACCACATGGTCTATAGATGCCCTTAATACTTTGAAGGAGTTAAAAAGGCTATATACGTTAGCATCCTTGCTGTTTACACATGTAATCCAGGGCAAATTCTAAGGGATCATACCTGCGTTAATCCATCGTGTCCTCCAGGATTGGAATATAACGAAGACATAGGCAAATGCTTGAGTGATGATTTTCCACCTGATACAACTTGTCCTGATGGTCCTCAAGGTGTAACTAGAAACGGTCCTGATGGAATTACACTCATAGAATGGCCCTTACCTAATTTTAACACTAATCCGGAGCCCAAGCCTGGTTTAGATCAGGAGGATACAAACGTCAAAGACGATGTATTAGAGAATCTAACACTAATCCGGAGCCCAAGCCTGGTTTAGATTTAGGAAAATTAGAGAATAACCTAGAAAAATTATACTCACAAAATAGAATATTCCTAAAAGCGCCGCTCCTCAAGAGCGGGACAATACAGTATGTGATTTGATTAACCAAATATCTTAACTATTTCTAAGAACAGCAACTTTTTTTATCAAACAGGTTTGACAAGAAACATGAGAGCAAATTACAATTTAGTTTCAGTAGTTGCTATAATATCGCTAGCGTTATCTATGATGGCCGGTCCATCTACCGTGTCGGCACTTCCTACAGTTCAAATACAAAATAAAGACATAGGACAAAATTCAGAGGTAGTCGAATCAAACAATTCATTATCATCTTCACAAGGATCTAGTGCTGAGTCAACTACAAGTTTTGCAAAGAAAGGAAGTAGTCAAGCCGCTCCCATTCCTCCAGAATGTCCGAAACAAGGTCCCATTCCGCCAGACTGTACTATGAAGCCATACTGATTCCACTTTTTTTAATGAGTTGAATTTCGGCCCCTCTCCTCTTACAATCATTCATGAGTATGATTAAAATTTAAGGCATCTTATCGTCATTTGTACAAATCCCACAGAATGGATAAAACTATGATTCAATGAAGGTGCGAAGTGCGGAATAGTTATGACCAAACCAGACTAACTAGGTTTATCGGGCAATCCTGTCTAATATCTTTATATTATTCATATTTTACCATCACAATAGTATTGTTGTCAAGGATGCTACAACAAGTGAATCTTTCTATGTTTAACCTGACAACAAGTCTGAATCTATTCTAATAATTCATCTAACCTCCCTGCAAACCAAAATCTAGGGATATTGAGCAAATACAATAAAATAAAAATTGACTTGTAGTCCCAAAAGATTCTTGAGTAAATGGATAAATTAGCGCCGCCTGTAAGGCGGCGCGGAACATCAGTAATTCAAAAAGAGAAAAGGACAACCTCAATCGAATGCACCGGCACAAGATAGCCACGCACTAAGTGGACAAACAATCAAAGATTCCTTATCAATCTTCATTATTGCTGTGTTGATTGGCCCCCAGTAGCCTTGGGAGACTTTGGCGAATGTCAAATTAATGATAAAATATTCATGATCTTCATTATTCCACTTTCATCTTTAAAACCACCACGTGGACATTCACAGTTTGGAAATTGACATTTACCATTATATTGAATTTCGATTCATGCTAATCATATAAAGAATTCATACTCTGTAGTAAATATTGTCCTTGAGATCTTTGAGATCTAAAACGTTTTTGTTTCAAGTTTTCGACCTGATATGCCCAAAAGCAAACTAAACCCCTTTATAGTTAAAAAATAGTATAGAGCCTAAGATAGGGCGGACCGATGACGGCTATTTCGTGAGATTCCCATAACATAGAAAGGCCATAACTTTCTATGCATCCCATTTAGAGAAGATAATATTACGAGTAACGGGAAAAACCTAACTTTGAGATACCCGGAATCGCTAAAAACCCTGTATCTAAAGTCTCTATACTATCATCTCCGATATGCTCGCTCCTGTCCTCTACCCTCAGGCTCAAATCAACCGGACCATAAATTATGTCTAGGTAAATTAGTCTACCTTGCCAATAAGGGTTTGTTTTTTAGAACAACAGCATTTTGGTCCCTGATGGATAAGGTTCTAGGGCCCAGATGGATTTGAGTAAGATAATAAAAGATGTTCAAATGATTTCCTTAATTTAATACATGTAAAAATCTGAAATCTTTTTGACTGGTAAGATTAACAATCAGTATACTAAAATAAAAAGAATGTTGGGTTCTTACCCGATGATCGCTGTAACTTCAAGTGCGGTAATTTCAATGTCTAAGCAGGTCAACAACTCAACAATTGTTGTGACACTTAATCCTGCTTCATCTAATGCTAATATTAAGGCTTCAACTGTTCCTATTGCTTCAATTGCTAAGCAAATGTCAGTTAATGATGCATTTTCATTTGGTCCTAATTGTACTCCTAAGGCAACTGCAACAGCATTAAGTTCGGTTTGGCTAAATTGAGCGAAGCATTCATCGGTACAAACGAAGTCGTCTGGGAGAGGAGTATTTCCGCCGCCGTTTCCACCATTATTTCCGTTGTTTGTGGCAGTATTGTTAGCGACTACATTGTTATTTTCTTGATTTGTATTAATACATTGTATTGCTGCTCCAACACAACTAAAGAGACTGTCTGTATCAATACTTCCCGAATTAACATCTTCGGATTTTAAACCAAAATTGAATGCATTAGCATTCATGTTTGAATTCATATTCGTTTGTAGATTGAATGACAACACTAACAAGGATGCGATTGCTACTACAGTTAAGTACATTTTACCTTTCGAGGTATTAATTTTAGATTTAATTTTCAATATGGCTTAGTATATAAATTATCAATTAAAAGAGATAAGGTTCATTTTCTTATGAATTTATTAGAATAGCAAATAACCAAAAGGAGTTAACTAATAAAATTTAGTTATAATATCTTGTTAGATAATCGGCATCATGTTCATTTCATTTGTTGTTATCTAAAGTATTCGTTATTTGCAACCAAATGTTAACTATAGAATTGTCAGCAACAGGACTTTACAAGCCGTTAAGGTCATCTGGGCAACACTATCTATTAATCTCACCGGCTCTAAGAGTCCGCCCTTTATGATGAGTAATGACAATAGTACAAAAAATCTTGTAGTTAGTTCAATTGGCGGATTTTTTATTGCGATGAACATAGTTGTGACTTTTGAATATATTTGTGAGTCAGATCTGTAGCGCTGGCTTTAGGGCGGCCCTGAACAAATTCAGAAACAAAGAAGCGATCAGCTTACCAATTCATTGTGTAGTAATTCAACACCGGCCTTATCCTTTTTGTAATTATTTCGTCAATGTCTGGTCGGTAGTAGTGATTAACAAAGACTGAATCATTAATCCTGCCTTGTAACAAATCGATTATCTCAGGCTCTATTCCTTTGTTTCGCAAGTAGGTAGCAAAGACCTTGCGGCCATAGTACATGTTCATCAACCCAACTTGCAACCATCAACTATAGCAACAATAATCCAAAGCCAATAAATCTTAATTCGGCCAAGAGAAGACCCAGTGTCTATGATTTTTCAGTCCAGGATAAGGCTAGTCACCTAGCAACCTTAGGCTACTCATAACCTACACTCAGTAGAAAAAATGACATGAGATAGGACAGAAAGTCTCTTGGAAAGTCTTTCTTTTTGATAGATAGTTAAGACAATCGTTGTTTGTAGAGCAAAAGTAACAAGCTCAGGTTCCCTTTAGAATAAAGAATAGAACTTTATGACACCAGCGCCGCCGCCCTAGGGCGGCGCTGCATAATACTTCTAAGGAAAAACTATGATGGCCGGCGCCTCTGAGGAGCCGGCGTGTGATATTAATATCAGTATTGAACAAGAACAGTTGGCAACCAAACCCAGCCCATCAACTATAAGGTAAACATTCTATCATAAATTCTCTGGCTATCTTTAGAGCCTTTTCTTGTTTTTATTGAACTTTGATAACTGATTTGTTTGATATTCGTGACTCCAAGTCGATAAATGACTAGAGTTTGTGAATGAAGAGCCTAAGCAACGCGAGGGGTGAGTGACGAGTTTTTAGGTTTTAACAATATAAGTATAGAGCTACGACTGTTATTGTTTACGGAGATCTTTAGTTCAGAAGAATAAAACCGATGAAAAGAAAAAAAGGTGGTTGTTGTTTTTATCGGTGGCTGACAATGTTAAATACCACTTTATCGTCGGCTTTGAGATCAACACTTCTTCCGGCATCATTCCACAACAATAAAGTATTGATGTTGTCATTCAGGGTAGCTTGGATTCCTTTGTCTGGAGAGGTGCCAGACATAATTTCATCCAAATCCACATAGTACTGAGCCTGGCCATTTCCAAAGTTATTTACCAATTGCTTATCAACAGCTATAGCATCTATGGGCTGCCCTGTCACTATATTAGCCGCCACAAGATGAATTCCGGTGATTGGCAGATTGAGTATTACTTTTCCATCTAGCAAATGACATGGAGAAAATGAAGCAACTACTCTCATTCCATTGTCTGCAATTGTCGATGGACCCAGAGATACAACTCGATCTACCTCAGGGCAAGATGGAGTGTCTTGTGTTACTGTGTTAGTATTACTATCTGATGTATCTGTTGATTTTGGTGGGGGCGGAGGAGGAGGCGGAGTGGTTTTGGGTGGGGGCGGAGGAGGCGTTAGAGTAGGCTTTGGCTTAGGCGTGTAGGTCACTCTATCATGATTTCCGCCCGATACGTATTCGATGCCAGTTTTGGGGTCGATAGTCAATGTATTTATCATTGTGTCTATGGTTTTTGCGCCGGTTCGGGGGTCAATAATTGTTAAGACTTTTTTTTGGATGCCAATTTTTTTGCCGGTTAGGGGGTCGGTAGTATAATATGTATCAGCAATTGCTTCGATGACCTTTTTTGTTACGATTTTGGCTCCGGTTATGGGATCAATAGTTGCCTCTTCGCTTTGCTCGGTTGTGGTTTTTTTGCCAGTTAGCGGGTCAGTAGTTGTTTTAAATGAATTTGTATATAAGGTCGTGGTTTTGGCGCCGGTTTTAGGATCGGTTTTAGTTGTGGTTTCGATGGTGTCGCCGGTTTTAGGATCGATGGCTTGGGTTACGGTTTCTATAGTGGTTTTTGCGCCGGTTTTAGGATCGGTTGTAGTGGTAGTACTGGCGTAGAGGCCGGTTTTAGGGTCCCTGCTTTCTGATTTTTCAGTTGTGGTTTTTTCTCCTGTTATGGAGTCGGTTATTGTTTCAGTCGTGGTTTTTGCGCCGGTTTTAGGATCGGTGGTTTCTGCGGTTTCAGTCGTGGTTTTGGCGGGGGGATCGCTGCTGTAGGCTGTTGTGGTACTTTTGGTGGACTTGGTCTTGTCGCCGGTTTTAGGATCGGTGGTTTCTGAGGTTTCAGTTACGGTAGTACCACCAGTTCCGGGAAGAATCGTGGTTTTTTTTTCAGTCGCGGTTTTGACTCCTGTATCTTTGTCGGTGGCGGTGGAAGTTTCAGTTCTGGTTCTTTCGCCGGTTGTAGGGTCAGTGATATCTGTAGAGATAGTTGTGGTTTCGGTTGTGGTTTTTTCGCCGGTTTTAGGATCGGTTCTGGTTTCGGTGGTGGTTGATGTTTTGGCTCCGGTTATGGGATCGACAGTTTCTGATGTACTGTAGAGTATTCGGTGTCTTCTACATAATCTGGGGCAAAGGATGAAGATGAGGATGTAGGATCTACATGGTCGACCACAGATAACGAAGCGTCAGGTACTGTTGTTCCATCTTCGCCAAGCGGCCCATTCGGATCAACGGGTGGCATAGTAGGATTAGGTAGCATAGCAATGTCCTCATCTGAACCTGATTCTCCAGGTGGTTGACCAACTGGCGGGTCACCTGCAATTTCGTCATTGTTATCACCGCTTTCACTATTGTCATTGTTATCACCGCTTCCCGCTTCGTCATTGTTATCACCGCTTCCCGCTTCGTCATTGTTATCACCGCTTTCACTATTGTCATTGTTATCACCGCTTTCACTATTGTCATTGTTATCACCGCTTCCCGCTTCGTCATTGTTATCACCGCTTCCCGCTTCGTCATTGTTATCACCGCTTTCACTATTGTCATTGTTATCACCGCTTCCCGCTTCGTCATTGTTATCACCGCTTCCGTCTAAACCATATACCATATGTCTATCGAAATCGTTGACAAATGAGAGCATATTAGAGCCTGGTGACAAAATGTTTGTTAAAATTAGACTTGATATCAGTATACATACATAAAGCGACATCATTACTATAATGGCAACATTAATTTTCCTTCTTGCGAAGTGCATATGATACATCTTTCTCAAGTATGAACCTAACTTTTCCTATTAATAAGGGTTTATTTTCATTTAACTTCAATTAAAGACAAAACCGATCAATGGATCCTGCCTCGTGAATGTCGTTCAATCTCATATGTGTTGCTAATGCACTAGCTTTAAAGTCATTGTTTCGTAACTCAGGCAAGCACGGTCAAGAAGATTTATGGGAACGTGGGACCTTTCAACCTGTAATAGACTTCATCACCCATAGGCTTGACATAAGATCTAAAGGCTTTGTCTACAAAAGGAATTTCCAAGTTGGGTAAGGTTATTTGGGCAACTCTTGATATCTCAACGTCTTTGTTTAAGTCGCAACCCTTTAACACCCATCTACTAACAGAGGAAATAAAACGACCTCGCGGATCTGATAGCAACGTTCTAAGCTTATCCTCTACCGTTCCTAAAAAGGTGATTATATCTATCACATCTCGTTCATTGTATAGTCTGAATGGTTTACTACTGCTTATGACATACATCATCACCGAACCGTTAGGATGAATTGTGAACTGTACATCATAAAGACCAATCCTTTCAATATAGGACCACGATAGAGGTTTTGATTTGAAAGTTTCAGAAGGATCGACCTTTTCCAGGTCGATAGAGGTCCAAAGTTGCAGTTTGTGTATATAGAGAATAGAGGGCCCGAGCATAGCGAGGGCTTCTGAAAATTTGTCTTTTCAACTCAATGTAAATACTTTGTTATCTAGTATGAGTACAGATGGAAGACCTATAGAGGGGGTTGTTTGGTTGCAACCCGATGGATACATTGATACAAGCTGTCTAACAAACAATTAGTTAGCAACCTTTGATCAGAGGAACAAAAAATAATAACAATTAGTAACAATCGTCAACGCTACAGGTCATACAGAAGGTTGCAACCATCAAATCCACCGTCTTAATCAAAGGCCAAGAAATCTTTATCGAGGTGTACAGAAGTTTGAATATTATCCACGGCCTCTCTTTCTAGGTATGAGATACTTTCCTGCTCTTAGATAAGCCCTATCACTATATCAAACAATGATAGTTGCGTTACTGCAACTTGTTACAACGCAACCTTCCAAAGCTACTCGCACAGGGGTAGAACATACACGCTTTGATTAGCCATAAGAAAAAACAAACCATTCCTATATTAGATGAAGAAGAGTCATAATAGCAGAAATGTCATCATCAATTAAACCTATATGAGATATATCATAACAGTTCCGTTGTAATACATCACCAATTTTAGTCTTAGTGACTAATGGACGAATGGTATTAGCGTCGCCTCCGGCGACGCCAGAATGAAAATCACTCCATTGTTGGTTCCGAAATAAGTATCAAAGAATATCTAGAAGGGTCAAGAATCCTTGAGCCGCCGATTAGGCGGTACTGAATAATATATCTGAGAACGCAGTGAGAGCCGGCGCCTCAAGGCGCCGGCGTGTGATACTACAATATAGTTTGCAACTAAATCTAGAACATCAACAAGAAGATAAACATTCTCTATCTATCTTAACCTCTTTTCTAATTGTCTCTAAAGCTTCCTTAGCAGGTTTACTTGGTGCAAGCGACCATTCAACGAAATAAAATACATCATCGGACAGGGACTTGACATAAGCCCTAAAGGCCTTGTCAACAAAAGGAATTTGCATATCAGGTAATGTCAGCTGAGCAACCCTACATATTGTATAGAAAGGGTTGCAACCGTTGACACTCGAATCAACTTCCTAAACTCATCAAAATATTACTAGGTGGGAGGTAACAAACTACTTCTCTCAATAGATATCAAGTCATTATGATATTGAATGGCTATAAGAGATGAATAGGTTCGACATAGATGCGCCGCCTTAGCGGCGGCGCGTTATGGTTAATCAATCCTATAATGTAATATACTTGTCAGTATTGCAGTATCGACATTTAATATCTCCTCCTACTTCTTCATCTTCAAAATGAATAAAGTGATAGCATTTCATGCACATTGTGAAATCAATAAGATGGCCATTACGATCTCTTTTCTCCTTTATCTCTTTAGTTAGCTTCATTGTTTCCCTTCTAGACTTCACTTATCTAATTCTCTTTCTTTCACCTTTTTTGCCATTCCTCTGGGCCCTGGTTTCGGGATGTTGCCTGTCTCGTCCATAATGATTTCACTATTATCGGCCGCGTCACCTACAGCCTGTTGTGGTATATCATTTTTATTCAATGATTCTTCTGACATCATTATTGTTGATGTATCATCATTTTTATTGGATGACCTATTTTCTGAATTAGTTACTCTCAATCATGATTAGAACGCCCGAGCAAAGCGAGGGCATATGACATTTTGAGCCTTTAACACAATGCAAATGAAGTTGTTACTAACCTTAAGATTAGAGAGAACTTTTAGAGCATGGTTGCTTAGGTTGCAACCTACTGAATGTATTAATATAAGTGAACTACAACCAATCACTTTGCAACCTTCGACCAGAAGAACAAAAAGCCATAACTATCGCAACCCTAAAGATTATCTGGAGGTTGCAACCTTCAACTATCACTCACATCCCAAAAAAATTCATCCCTTTCTACGGGAGTTTGAATATTATCATGGCTTAGATATATCATAATAGTTCCGTTTCTATAGGCTACAACCTTTAGTCTCACTAACCAATCCTTTGATGGATTAGTTGGTAACATATAGTCATTGACTTCAGATTGAGCAACCTCATACTGTTCATACTTCACAATTACCATTCATCAACAGCATTCGAATTTAATCAAAAAGTCAGTGTTGAAGAAAGACTAGGCAAAGGAAAATTATTTCTATAAATCTAGGAAGTTCTACCTTTAGAAAGGTCATCAATGTGTGCGCCGCCGTAGGCGGCGCGGTATAGTTTGTAATCAAAAGAAATTACTGCTGTGAATACTCCTCAGAATCTATCTTTTCTTTTGCTTTCTTTAACATCTCTTCGGCTGTTACAAATGGCAACCTGTGATTGTTGTCATTACAGTCACTTGAAACAACAATATCTTCAATCATGTCTACCATTTTCTTTTTTTCTTTTGTACTATGGTCTCCTTCAAATCGCAAACACTCTTCCAAATAGGGAAGTAGCTTTGGATATATCTGAAAAATGGTCCCTAGATATGTTAACTTTAATCTACCATTTACAGGAGCCCAGCTAAGAATTGTTGGAATCTCATCCTTGACCTTAAGGTCTTTGTTATAATCAAACTGTATAAGAAACCATTCAGAGATTAAAGGGACTACATTCAAGGCATTCCCTGATTCTTCCTGCAACAATCGATAAATCTGACCACAGGATCCAAAAAACTCTGCCAGGCCATAGGAAGTATGAAGTGGATAAGGATGTAGTGTACATTCAGTTGAAATGTTGACTGTTCCAGTGGCAGAGATTGTTATACTACACTTACGCCTAGGTTCGAGTTTGAAAGAATAGACTTTTTGTTTGTTGTTTTGACTGGGTATTTTCCACTTGAACAGGTCATAATCATCTTTGTAATTCAGAGAAGTTTCCAAGTGAATATGGTGATACTGGTATTTCTTGTTCGATAGAGATCTAAGCAATTGAACAACAATGTCTTTGTCCCACAGAACATCTACTGCATATTTCTCTTTTTCCTGTTCCTTTTTATCTATGATATACTTGTAGTTGGCCAAAAAATATTGTTTCTGCTTTCCAATCCTTATGTGGTGAGGTACAAGTAATCCATGGACTTTAGAAAGATATAACTTCCTTTCTGCATTGTCCCTTTCTAATCCCAATTTTTCCAGATCAGAGACTAGTATGCCTCTTCCTTCACCTAGGTGAATGGAAGCCGCCAGCAAGGCTAGTTTCCTTGCTGGCGGAGGTAACGTTTGTTTATGGTCTGATTCCCAGTCTCTTACCCAAGGTTCAGGGCTAGAATAAGATTCATCTGACTTATCCTCTTCACTATTACTGGTTATCTGATTTCTGGAAATAGTATCCCCCTCGACCTGTTCTGCTATTTTTTCTTTCTCACTGTTCTCATTTCCATTAAATCTAGTCATTTCGTTGTCGGTTTGGTCCTTTTCTCTTGGTTGTAATTTTATTTCCTTAAATGAAGGGGAGTCTATATTCTGTTTTTCAGTCTCATCAAGCGTACTTTTATCATTAACAATTTCATCTGACTCTTTCTTTTCCATTTTTTCTAACTCCAATCAACTTATAGTAGCATAATTCTTGATGCTATGATTTGGTGCTACAACTGATGATATATTATTCAATAGATTTCCCTTACTGAGCTTTCTCGACGACTATCTTTTTGTCATCCGTGTAAACTTTGACGAAATCTCCTTTACCTATACCCAAAGCAATAGCAAAGGACTTTGGTAGAACAATTGAAAAAGAAGATTCCCCTACCAAACCTTGGACTTTTCGGTATTCTTTATTATTATTATTAGTCTCTATAAAAGACATCAATTCCATAATCTAATACTTTTATTTATATGGGCGTCATCAAAAAAATTGGAAATATGACAACGGAAGATTATGTACATTCATGTTTAAATCACGTATCAAGTCCTGTTCTCCAACATTTCATAAATATTTCATTATCTAATAGATTAAAAAATAGTAAACTTGACAGTATACTATCCTACTTATTGAAAAACCCAAATTCGACAGTTACTGACGTGATGGAAGCAAAGATAGATCAAATTAAGCATCTTAGTTACGAGACAATTCATAGATACTTAAATGAAGACCTAATGGATACAGGACTGATTGAAATTACCAGAGTTGTTCCTATGACAAATATGAAATCAAAATTTATAAAATATTTTAGATTGTCTTTAAATGGTCTTTTGTATGTTATTATGAACTGCTCCGAAGATGCATCAGGAGATCTTATCCAATCCATAGTAAACCATTATAGAACCAACATATTTTTTGGTATTTTTCTATATCCTTTCATAAAAGAAGAAACTTTAATGGCTTTAACTCCTGGTTGGGATATCAAAGTTTTTCTAGATTTATATATATCTTAAGAATATTTGTGAATCTCTTAATGAATTTATTAAATCACTAAAGACTTCTCATCGTGCTACTACTGACGGGTTTATGGTCCGAGAAATCTTCTTTTGGAACAATGATAATGCTGAACAACTGCCGTTTATATCCATATTGTCCTTAAAATATTTTTTAAAAAAAACTCTCAGGTGGGACTGGATCTTTGATGCAAGTTTTATTCCAAACTTTCACGAAAAAATGATTGAAATAAGAAATCCCCAAAATCCAAAAGATAACTCGGTAATAACTATTATCGAAGGTGGAACTAAGGCCGTTCTGAGACAAAACAGTAAATGGATGTTTGAATTTCGTATTAGTGAAACTGAGACTATCTTAAACTTTGGAGTCACAACTCCTTCAAAGAGAATAAATTTTGTAAATTCAGACTTTGTCGACTATGTCCAAGAAGAGTTATTGATGTTACTAACGAAGCTAAGACAGTTCTCTTCCTTGAATACAACGTTTGATATTTTTTATCGAGATGAAAGGTTTAAAAAAGCATTGATTAGCATGAATTTGAAACCCATCACCAGGTTAGAGGCTCTGTGATACTACTGAGGCGGTGTAGCCCTTAGCTCTCTGACCTCTTCCATGAGTTTCATTACTTGATCAGATAAAGCAATATAGGCATCATCTTTTTCCTGAAGTTTCTCATTTATTATATCTTGATTTTGTTTATCTTTTTCTTCTAAAGTTCTAATGTGATTATTAAGTTTATTTTCCTCATTAATTGTAAGTAAATCTACTGCTTTTAGGTATTGTTCGAAGAGGTAGTTTTCTGAAGGTCTATAATAATTTGCCTTTAACCCTCTTTTAGAAAATCCATGTCCCATTAGAATTTCAACATCAATTGATTTCATCACCATTTCACATTGTGTCTCAAAGAACTTTCTAAAGCCATGTGATGACTTAAATGGTTGTTGTTTTTCTGTTGAGGTTGAATCATGAACTGTTAAAACTCCTTGTACCTTCCATGAATCATAAATCAATCTCCGGATTCCCTCTGAATCAAATTTTTTTGGTTTTCCGGCCTGACCAATCCTATGACCATGGGCTTTACTTATCTTTTGCCATTGGTCTCTAATTAGCCAGCTTTCACCATCAATTTTTTCACCATGTAGTCTTCTAAAATTCATATAATCATTCAAAGCCTGATAGGCTTCAGGCGTAATAAAAGAAAAATACTGGTCGGGCTCTCCATAATATACTGTTATTTTAGCACATTTTATTATACCGTCTATTACAATAGGAGTAATATTTTTCCACTTCAACCAATTCCATGCTCCAACTCGAATGCCAGAAGAAAGCATCGTCAAGACTATGGGTTTGATTCGGATGTCATTATAAGCTAACAGAGTTTTAATTTCAAGGATTTCAGGATTCCTATCATTTGAAGTTTGAGTGAAGGTTGGTACACCTTTTTTTATTTTGTCCCAATTCAACAGAATGTCATTCATTACAAAGAAATGTTTAACTGCTTTAATGTAATTGCGAAGCGTGCCAGCATTAATTTCCTTTTTTAATATACGCTCTTCTTGAAATCTAACATATTCCATTAGTTTTGATTCCAAAGCCTTGCGATTGTCTATTTCTTTTGCAAACTCATATAGCGATATGCATTTTTCTTCAATTGATTCTCCCGTGACTCTGGTAAAATTTAGAAATCTAAGGAGCATCACAGGGTATTGTCTTTTTACATCCTTAGACTTTAAAGCATATGTAAAATTTTGATAAGGAGTGGACTCAATTATTTGCAAATTACAGTTACTGTAGTCCATTTCAACTATATTAGTGTGTATTTCTAAGCGGGTTCGGTGGGATTCGGACCCACGACATTTTAACCTCTTTCGATCTGGTTAAGAGCCAGACGCTCTACCTGGCTGAGCTACGAACCCTACGTTTAAATGAAATTAGCTGAACACTATTTAAACTAAACTAAGTAGATAATGTGCTCTATACAATGGATTCAAAAAATTATTGGATTGGCTTTACTGTATCTTGTTGTTGATTCTGATTGATGATATCGACAATTGCCTCAGAAACTGAGCATTTTAGCCTCTCTTTTTCTTTCAAGACCTTTCTATATGCTTCTAGAGTTATATAGACTGGAATTGATCCGGTTCCTTCCAACAATGCCTTAACTCGGTACAACCCATTTTCCATTCCTCTTTCAGCTATTTTCTTTAGTTTGACCTTATCAAGTAAGCCCCCAAGAGGTCCCATAGGCATATCGTATTCGACTGTTAATGTTGTCTTTGTTTTTTTCTCCTCTAATTCATCAAAATCAACTGTAATCTGCCAATGTTTAAATGGTCCTTCAATCATTTTTGCTACTATTTTTTTATGTGGAATGTAATCAATGGTTTCACAATCCCATTCTAATTTTTTGCCATCAAAGTCACCGCTAATTCTAAAAATTGTACCTACTCCAAACCCGTTTTTGACTTCTAAAGGAATTACGTTTAGACCCATATTTTCTGGAAATTGATCTGCCATATGTTCAGGTCTTGCAAAATAAGTGAAAACTTCGCTCAAAGGAGCAGCAATGTCCATACTCTTACTAATGGTAGTCATAAGATAACTTGATAAATAATTAATATGAATTTATAGTTTTTCCTAGCAATAAACAAAAAAAGTAGAGTTGTTATGCAAGGGGATTACTGTTTACAATTTCGTCGAGACACTTTATTATGTCCTGTTTTGTAACCTCTATCGGATTGTTATCTAAATGCCCCCTGTCAGGCATAATAACATCGGCTGCGGCATCCAGAGATTGGTTAAGCTTTAAGGGCTCAAATTTTAGTTTTTGACATATTTTCTTAAATCTATCATAATAGATAGAATTGTTGAACTTGTGAGCAATAGTTGTGCATGAAGATAAAGAATATCCATGTGGCACGCCCTCATTAGAAAAAACGTAAGATAATGCGTGGCCTAAGGTAGTTGATGAATTGCCAAAGCCTATTCCTGAAAGCATTGCCCCATAGGGCAATAACTCAGGTTTATCGTTGATTATAGCGTTTTCTAGAATATCAAATGCCTCTTTACAAAATAGTTTTGTTAAAGGATTTGCCAACTTGCTGTCATACCCTTCAGAAGCTTGTGCTGCGGCATCACATGCAGAATTACGCATTATATTAAACGGAGTCCCAGGCAAAAAGTATGGATCGATAACAGCGGCATCAGCTAAGAAAGCCTCATCCTGTAGCAGTTTCTTTTTATGATCAAAACTAATAACGGCATAAGTAGTCATTTCAGCACCTGTTCCAAATGTGGTAGGTATTAGAATTTTGGGGACTCCAGTCATCTTGCTCAAGTATTTACACACATCAAGCGAGCTACCTCCCCCCAACCCGATATAACAAGACACGTTTTTTCCATCAAATTCATTTTTTATGGTTTCGATGGATTCAATAGCTGGATCAGGAGTGACTTTATCATAAATGTGATAATTTTTTATTCCCATATAGTCTATCCATTTTTCATAAATCTTACTCTCTGTGGTAGTTATTATTAATGCATTTTCAGGGTAATCAAATTCCTTTGCGGCATTTTCTCCATATGCGATTTTTTTTGGAATTAAGATCTTCCACACATTACCCTGAAATGTTTTTTTCAATTTAAATATTTTCTTCTAATATTAAATGGTTGATGATACTCCTTTTATGGATTTTATTCAAATAATGTAGGTTGAAGGAATCGATCACGTTAATGCATTGTAGAAATTCTGACTCGAATAAATTTATTCATGTACATATCATGTATTTTAAATCATTGAGTTCGTGTAATTTTAAATCCAGTCGCCATTTTTTTGATTTCCATAAGGAATATGATCAACCGAATAAAATGGAAGGTCAGACTTGGATACAAGAAAGATCCCGATCACTGAGTAGTATACTTTCGAAAGAAAAATCCCAGATCACAACTGCCTGATGATCATGTTGTATTCAGAACTTTTTTCATCAACTTGTCGGTCCAATGCAGATTTTTTTATTTCCAGAGCACTTACTTCTGTTTCCAACTTCTCTATTTTCTCGGGTATATCAAATACGGATACACCAAGATATCTGGTCACCTCATAAACGAACTCTATTTGCTTTAAGAACTTCTCAATGTTACTATCATCATTTTTATAAAAGAAGACGGGCAAATATTCTAGCAATTTTTCAACTTTTTCCTCTGACAAATGCAGGTTATCAAACATTTTCCTTAACCTTATGGACCGAGCAAGGGTAATCAGAGTCAATTTTTCCCTACTTAATTCTACTGCTATGGCCCTAAGAAGGTCGATATCTGGAATTTCCTGAGTTTTAACCGTCTCGATAATGTTAGAAACTGATCCCTGGCTTATACTGTTGTTTGTGGCGATGTCGTCTCTAGATAAGCCATCGAGCCATTCGCTTATTACCACTATTTTCACTTTTTGTGGAATTTTTTTTCCCATAAATATATAGCATTAATTAGTTTATAAAAAAACAGGTATAGAATGCCTCTCAGGAATAGAATTCCGAGCATATGACGAGCATATGACGAGGGTATGACGAGCATATGACGAGCATATGACGAGGGTATGACGATGAGATAGCACCTTCTATCTCCTACCAGAGAATCAGGACGATTTGTTCCTGACAAATATTTGAAATCGAATGCTTCGGAATCATTCTAAGATTGACATATATTCTCTTAATATCAAGCCCTAAAGACAGGAGAATAGATTTTAGATCATGATTTATTAAATGATCATTTATTGTATATAAAAAATACTTGATAAAAAGAAATGGACCCATGCGAGTATACGAATTCACACGTTTCGGATCAATATACAATAAAAGGGAACATTTTTGATATTAGATATAAAAACCACAATGTACTATAGCAACTATGGAAAAACAAGACATAAACTTTCATTTTCCGGTGCTAATATATGATAATTATTGTTCTTCTTGCTCCAAATTTGCTCAAGTCATTTACAACCTATCGAAAAAAAAGATAGAAATTTTGGGCCATTTTGATATCGAAAGGTCAACAAAACTGAAGGAATTGGTATTTAGTAACTATTCCAAGGACCCAACAAAGATGTTTTGGTACGTAAAGAGAGACAAAGCATATGCTTCAAGAAAGGGCTTGGCACAAGTAATCATAGACCTGATAAAGATTAACCTAGGCTTGACAAAATATAAGAATGTGCATTTGGTAGATCAGAAATTTTCCAAATCCTGCTATATCAGAAACAATTTTTATTTCAAATATGGATGTGGAGACGATGCAAAAAGTGTCTATAGACGGATTTCATACCTGATTCGAAATACAGATACAATTCGATGGAATGTATAGGTCTTTCTGTTCTTACGTGTTTACCTAGCCTCCTCTCTTACTCTTTTGCTATCATCTTTTCAAAAACACTCTCTGAATATGATGGGCAAAGCATTGAGGGGTATAATCCTAGGACCACCCCAAACAATTATTGAATAATTAGACTTAAAAGCGAGAAAAAATTTACCGTTTCTTATTGAAATGCTTGGTTTTGAAATTACCGCTGATTTATTAATAGTTGCAATTTTTGCACAAACAATTGCTATTGCATTAATAATATTGATCATTTACTTTAAAATTAAAAAAATTCAGTATAAAAACACTGATTTAAATGAAAAAATAGAGGAAAAACTAGACAGAGTCGAATCAAAATTATCCTACTTAAGCAACCAAATTCTAGTAATTTCGGCTAATCAGGACAAATTCAAATACCCTATATCTTCTCTCAATCCCTCGACTTATTACCGAACTAAGGATACCACTAATGAGGAATCAGATTCTCTAAGTCTACTAAGAAATACCACTTCGGATGTTCAAAATTCAAGAGATTCTAGAATAGTAGATACAATACAGAGTACATCTAGCCCAAAAGATTCAGAAACTGAGTTTATTCCAGGACTAGAAACATCTTCGGGTTCCCAGTCGAAATCAGAACCCATAATTACAACCACATCGTCCCTTCCTCCTAATAATAATTCATTTTCAGATGTATCGACCAGCAACAAACTTGATGAAGCTGCAGCCAGGAACACAACAATAGACTATACGCAGAACAATAAGGAACCCAAAAACGCCAAAGGCTCTGCTGATAATGATATCCCCATTGAAAAAAACACAAACCCAGAAATAGACAAAATAGAGAAGGAAATTTTAACCGCCCTCAAAAGATTGGGGGGCAATTATGGCGGTGATGGTAACGAAGAAGACATCATTTACCCCACAGTAAAAAAATTCGACAGAAAGGGCAAAAGCGTTGACTGAATCCAAGGAGAAGTTAGTGATTTTGTACAATCAAAAAAAAATCTAGCATTCATTATTTAGACTAACTGATAAAATATTGACAAAAATTATAAATGATAATCTGCAATATACTTTTAACCATGATTTATCATCATTGTAGGTGAAAAGAGAATTTCCCAATCAGATGATAACAATTTAGAAAAGGATATAATAAAGAAAATTGACAAATATGAGCAACATCAGACGATTGTAAACCTCTTTGATTCCGGAATTCCTCCAGATATAATCGCATTGCAGCTAGATATCGATTTAGAGGAAGTTGACGATGTTATCAAGAATTTGAATGAAAAAAAAGACCATGAAAATAGCAGATTGATTGGCAACAATATGGCAGATAATGCTTCTGTCTTTTACGTAGATGCTCTGATAGATACTCAAAAAATTATTACAGCTTCCCAATCAAGCATGTGGAAGGCTTTACGCTCAGATCCCATTTTTACAGCTCCCTTTGAAGAAACACAAAAAGTTCTCAGTAGTTATTATAATGAAAAAATCAAACTGATAATTTTAAATATCGACATAGTAGGGTCCACGAAATTGTCGATGAACCTCCCAATTGAAAGGGTGTCTAAAATAATCCAAACCTTCAGTCAGGAGATGACAAAGATCATCCGCCTCTACGGAGGATATGTTTTAAAATACATTGGCGATGGAATAATTGCTTTTTTTAATGTTAGTTCCGACCATTTGTATACCCTTTGTATTAACGCAATAAATTGTGCCCGTACAATGATTAAAGTCATTAATCAAGGATTTAATCCAGTATTTAGTCAATACGATTATCCAGAGATCGGTGTTAGAATTGGTATTGATTACGGTGAAAATGTAATCGTAAAATACTATCCACATGTAGATAATGTAAACGACCTAACGCAGTATGATTATAAAACGATTCAAAAAACTAGCGAATTGATATCAGATAAGAAACCGTCTTACGATATACTAGGGTACACGATAAGTATTGCTACCAAAATGACTACTTACGCTAAAGTTAACCACATAGTAGTTGGCCAGTTAATTTATGATGTGCTATCAAAAGAGGAACAAGAATATTTTTCTGTAGTAGACATCAATCCTGAAAACTGGAATTATATCAGTGACGAGACAGGAACAATATACAAACTATACCTAAACCGCGCTTAACTATTTGGTCCGACGTTTATACACGCGACACCGATAACAAGAAAATGTCAAATTTAGATAAGGATTTATTTTTGATTTGCTGCTATAGACAGATATATGACAAAAGTATGTTCATTTTGTGATGTTGTTACGATCAATGAATCTGAGAGCGTATGCAATGCATGTATGAAAAAGTATGGTATTGGTACATTTGATAACAGCAAAGATGGGTGCGGATGTGATTGCTGACAAGAAGGTTCAAATCGTATATCAAAAGAACAGTACAGTCATTAAAAAAAATAGAATAAAAAATAATATCTAATCAAAAACTAATTTTGAATTTGTGAGTTCATTTACTAAAAATATTCTTAATTCAGGTTCAGTTTATGGTTCACGAGCTTTTTTTGCTAGATACTATTTAGCAAAGGAAGTCGATGGTAACAAAAAAACAAGTTCAGGGTCAGTAAATGGTAAAATCAAATCATCATTATTATTTATTGTATATTCATACAGCCACCGTATCATCATACCCTGTGTTATTGAACTTTAAATGTTAAAGACTTTATTAAATATTAACTTGGCTCTTCGCCTAGATTCTCCGTTCACCCGTACGATCACCAAGCCGTCATGTGGCTGTCCATAACAAATGACCCAATTATCTGGCGAATACATCAGAAACGGAAGTGCAATCAAATCTTCCTCGCCGTCAATAATGAACTGGATCTTGCTTTCTAATTTGTTTTGAGTTAACTGCATTATTTGTGCAATTACACTTTCATCGAGCTCTCCGGGTTTGTTCTCAAAATGCAAAATTATATCGGTAGGATATTCAAATATTTTAGGTTTTTTTATCCTTTTTTCTTTTCCATCTACAACCGAGATGTCAGGAACATATCCTAAATGCACCAGTTTTTCAGTAGTAGTATCTCCTACCGTTATAATCTTGTGTGCTCTGCCAATTTCCCGGTTTAGAGATTCTTTATTGATAGTATCGTTCTTAATTAGTATCCCAAAAGGTTCTTTTAAAAGACCCAACTGAGATTGATCGATTTTCAAATTTTCTCCCTTTAGAATTCTACAGGAGCTTCCTTTTTGCTTTTGCTTTTTTGCTTTTTCACTCGAGTTCCAAGCAACGAATATCAATCAGGACTTTATTTTTGTTGTTCTTTTTGTTGTTCTTTTTGTTGTTCTTTTTGTTGTTCTTTTTCTTGATCCATCAATTCTGATGCAATAACACTTATTCTTCCTGCGGTGATTTTGGAGATCCTATTAAAAGCCTGAGCATATTCAGATGTAGGTTCAGAAATTAGAACAGATACTCCACTATCACTTCCTTTCATAATTTGGGTTGTCAAAGGTATCTCACCAATAAAAGGAATCTTGAACTGTTCACTAATCTTAATTCCTCCGCCTTCTCCAAAAATATGTATTTTTTCATCACAATTGGGACACTTTAGATAGCTCATATTTTCTATTACACCTATTATCGGTATGTTTAATTTGTTGAACATACCGATTGATTTAACGGCCACATTCATTGCAACCTCTTGAGGCGTGGTCACAACAAGGATCCCGGTAATCGGTATTGTCTGTGCCATGGTAAGTGGAGCATCACCGGTACCAGGTGGCAAGTCAATAATAAGATAATCAAGCTCGCCCCAATTCACGTCTGTTATAAACTGTTTTACTATACCTGCGATAATAGGTCCACGGTATATTCCAGCCTGTTGAGACTGCTCATAAAAGAATCCCATAGACATTACTTTGACATTTTCAGTAATAGGTGGTTGAATCTTACCTTCTAAAACCTCGGGGACCTCTTTTAGTCCCAACATCAAAGGTACACTGGGTCCATAAACGTCAGCATCCAATATGCCAACTTTAGCACCGGTTTTTGCCAGGGCCACAGCCAAGTTTACCGAAACAGTGGTTTTTCCAACACCACCCTTCCCACTTGCAACGGCCAGAATATTTTTCACTCCAGGTAGAATCTGATCCATAGTTATCGTCCTACCCTCCATTACTCTGGCTGTGACTTTAAGCTCCAAATCTTTAATTCCCAGATTTGAAATAGTATTTCTCACATCCTGCTCAATCTCGCTATTAAACGGGCATGCAGGTGTGGTTAATTCCAATGTAAAAGCAAGTTTATCCTCGTTAATAGTAATATCTTTTATCATACCCATAGATACTATATCTTTGTGTAATTCAGGATCTTTAACAGTCTTTAAAGCGCTAATGACTTTATCTACAGTAACCATGACGATATAAAAACCGAGGTATTATTCTATTTAAATCATTCATTCTCAAAAGCAAGAATGAAAATAACAAAAACAGTAATTAAGGATAATTACAGCTTACAATTAATCAAAAATAAACATAAAGTTCATAAACTGATAGTTCTGGATATCTTTTATCTTTATTATGTTTGCTATAGCACATATGTCCGATGTAGTAAGAATTCCCCCTAGTAAGCTAACTAATTCTCTAAAGTTAACTGCAATTGGTATCCTAAAAGAAAAATATGAAAGCATGGTCAGTTCAGATTTAGGTTATGTTATTTTGATTATAGATGCAGAAACCAACGCGGTAGGCAAGGTTATTGCTGGGGATGGAGCTACGTATCATAAAGTAAATTTTACAGCATTAACGTTTTATCCAAAGCTGCACGAGGTCGTAGAGGGCGAGGTAGTAGAAATTACTGATTTTGGTGCATTTGTCAGAATAGGTCCAACCGATGCCCTTTTACACTTATCTCAGATTACGGATGATTACTTAAAAAGTGATGTTAAACAAGGTTTGATTCTTATCAAATCAATCTGAAAAAACTCTACGAATAAGCTCCAAAATACGAGCTAGAATCACAGCAATTAGCTTAGGAAAGAGTGCGTCAATGGGTAAAATAGGAATCACATGTAGACAACCATTTCTAGGCGCTCTTGAATGGGTGGAAAAGGAGATACGTCGTGCTCAAGGTGGAGCAAGCGGAGAAAATTCCAACAGCAAGGATAGCAACGCAGACAAAAAAGTTGCTGACAGTTCACAAGCAAGAACTGGAAAAAAAGACAAGAGATAAAAATCATACCGAGTAGTGATAGTGTTGCCAAGAGAATTCGCTTGTAAGAAATGCAAGGCCTTAACCACGGGAAAAATGTGTCCAGTTTGTAAGTCCACTGAATTATCCAAAGACTGGTTTGGAATCATGTTGATACTTCACCCAGAAAAATCAAAGGTCGCCGCTACCCTGGAAATATCCGTTCCACACAAATATGCTCTAAAAGTTACGTAAATATATTTTAATTGAAAAATTATAACAATTTTTATAATTCAAACTTCAGAGTTTTAGATCAAGCACAAGATCAGCAAGAGGAGCAGGAGCACGGTGACCCATTCCAATCCGAGATAGAGAAAAGAGCCACACTGGTCGGTTTTTTAAATGAGGATATTGGAACTGGAGACATTACAAGTAATTTACTAATTCCAGAGGAGGCCATTTCTAAAGGAACAATTGTTTGTAAAGATACCGGAAAAAGCATAATAGTCAGCGGACTTTTGGAAGCAAAAATTATTTTTGATATTTGCGGGTGCGAAGCAATCCCATCAGTCGATGATGGAGCAAAAATTGCAAAAGGTACGGATGTGCTAACTGTACAGGGATCATCAAGATCAATTTTAAAAGGAGAGCGAACAGCACTTAATCTTTTAATGCGTATGAGCGGAATATCCACTCGTACTAACCAGTTTATCGAAAAATTAGGAGGATTGTCAAAAACTGTAAGAATTTCTTCAACAAGAAAGACTGTTCCGGGATTAAGGTATTTTGATAAAAAAGCCGTAGTCATTGGTGGCGGCATATCTCATAGGGTAAGACTTGATCAACTGATACTAATAAAGGACAATCATATTGCAGTTGTTGGTACTGTGAAAAAAGCTATTGAAAAGGCCAGGTCTGTGTATGGAAATAAAAGAAAAATAGAATGCGAGGTAAATGATTTTAGCGGTATAGTTGAAGCGATAAGATCAGGGGCCGACATAGTAATGTTAGATAATTTTAAACCTGAAGAGGTCAAAGAGTCACTAGATAAAGTCAGGAAACTAGGTTTACGCGATAAAATCATTATTGAAGTTTCGGGGGGCATAAATTTGGACAACATTTATGACTATGCCATTGCTAAACCAGATGTTATTTCTATTGGATCGTTAACTCATTCAGTTCAAGCAATTGATTTCAGTCTTGAAATTCCCGGATAATTCTATATTCGTGTATTCAATAACTATTTCAAAGGTGTTTTAGAATTTTATCACCTATAAAACATTGAATTAATTGTATTACCAGTGGTGTTATTAGTAGTAGTATTGGTGGTGGTGGTGGTAACAGTAGTGAACGTAGAAGTGGCTGTAGGTGTTCCTGTTCCACTTGTCATTGGATATTAGAACGTATCATGTCCAGATTTACAGTTCTCATGTGCAGCTGGTTACTTTAACATTAACACCATCATAGAAATGGAAAAGGATGGATGCGATCAGAATGGAAGAAGCTAGAAGATGAGGGGCAAACAAAAAGGTGTTAAGTGGAATAGGATTGTGACAGGTCAAGATATTGCGAGCATTCGTTCTATGGGTATTATGGCTTTTTTTGCTATATTTTCAGGAACTTTAACCTCATAAACATTATTCAGGAGCGAATTGTATACTTTTTCTATAGTTATTTTTTTCATATACTTGCATATAGCGTCTTTCTTTACTGGGATAAATTCTTTAGACGGATTTTCTTCCTGCATTCTATGAAGTATTCCCACTTCTGTAGCTATTAGGAACTGATCGTTTCTTGATGAGCTAGCCTCCTTCATCATTCCTTCGGTTGACAATATTTTACAATCTCTATTTATATCACCTTTAGATACATGATATAAAGTAGAGGAAGTACAGCTGCATTCAGGGTGGACCAAAAATTCGGCTTTTGAATATTTTTGTAACATTGAATTGATATCTTTATCTGTAATTCCAGCATGTACATGGCATTCACCGGGCCATACTTTGATATTCTTCCTTTTCGTTACCTCGGCGACATAAGCACCCAAAAACATGTCAGGCAAGAACAGGACTGGAGTTTCCTTTGGAATACTCTGTACTACTTTTACTGCATTAGAGGACGTACAACAATAATCCGATAAAGCTTTTATCTCTGCAGATGTATTCACATAGCTTACAACCATAGCATCCGGATTTTCACCCTTCCATTTTAAGAGTTCTTGTGGATTAATAGAAGAAGCAAGTGAACATCCAGCTTCTAAATCAGGTATTAAGACTTTCTTGTTTGGACTTATTATCGAAGCTGTTTCAGCCATGAAATGGACACCACAAAATACAATAATTGAAGCATCTGTTTCCCCAGCTAGTCTAGATAATTTAAGAGAATCTCCAATAAAGTCAGATACGTCTTGAACTTCAGAAATTTGGTAGTTATGAGCCAGAATTATTGCATTTTTTTCTTTCTTTAGTCTTCGGATTTCTTCCGCGTATTCTAGTTTCAACACTGACATTACTTGCATAACAAATTATGAGATCCTTCAATTTAAATAATAGTGAATTAGTATTTGATTGCCACGAATATTTCAACGCGGGTAATTGTTGCCTGTAATATTCTAATTTCAAAATGCATATAATAAATATGAGTATCAATATCAATATCTCATGCCGACTCACGGATCGTTAACTAAAGCTGGAAAGGTTAGAGGTCAAACTCCCAAAATACAAGCACGTGAAAGAACTAGCCCTTCATCTAAAGTTAGGAATAAGAATAATTTCGTAAAAAGATTTGAAAAAAGAATTCAACCAGGACAGAAAAAGCCGGAAAGAATGCACAGACGCTAAATAGCGCTCTCTGCTGTACTCTGTTTTTTCTAATTTTTTCTTAAATTATTCAAGTCTATTATATAACCGATATCGTCTTTTCTTAATGGTTTTTACCCAAATAAAATATTAATGGGTAAAAACAAAGCAAAAATATGTACAGCCATATTGCGGAAACATGGAAGACAATGTTGAAAACGAGATCTCCAGAAATAAAGAATAAAGCATATGTATGGAGAAGAGAACCTACAATACACAAGATAGAACACCCAAGTCGCATAGATAGGGCTCGAGCAGTAGGTTACAAAGCTAAACAAGGCATAATTGTGGTTAGAATTCGTGTTGGCAGAGGAGGAATGAGAAAGCAACGTCCTGTATCAGGCAGAAGACCAAAACACATCGGTGTAGTTCACATCAAACAAAGTATTAGTATGAAAAGAGTAGCCGAAAGACGTGTCAATGAAAAATACCTCAATTTAAGGGTGATGGGATCATATTTGCTTTATCAAGACGGAATGTATTCTTGGTTTGAAGTAATACTAGTAGATACAAATCACCCAGCTATTATGAAGGATAAAGAAATGAGAAGTAGAATAAATTTTAATTAAATAGATTAGTAAAGATCCTATTTAATTTTTTTTCTTTTTATCCCCCTATTTCAATTACTTTATTTATGATATTATTGACTTCGTCTAGTGGAACGTCCTTGTCTATAGTTACATAATATAGAACATCATCACTAGTTTTAGACGGAACTAATATCAAAGTAACAAGTTCATTTTTTGTAATAGAGAATATGGTTTTTCCAATCGATGACTCAAAGGAATTTCGAAGCTGTTGTCTCATAGCTTCGATAAAGTGTTCATCCCTGGCCTGTTCTGGAGATAACAATGGTTTCACATTCTTTCGCAGCTTTCCCGACAATGTTCTACCAAATCTATTTATTATTCCAACATAGCGAATCTTTTCAGAAATATTCAAAAATGCGATACACTTATCATGATAAACAGATTTACTTGGATTATTATTATATTTATTTTCCATCGTTAATACAGTTGTATTTGTATTGCTTTAAAAAGCATTATTATTTCTTGTTTTTTGTCAATAATCAGAAAAAAATTGAGACACTACTCAAGATTCAGCATTGTAAAAAGGATTTGTTTGACTGGTCTTATGGTAGTGGTGATGATTGTGATGGTAGTGTGGTGATGGCTAATCTACATCTCGATTTTGTTAACCAACGTAGTCATGGCACAGTCACACATTTGAGTTTAGAACAAACTAAGTTTTTTTCTTAATTTCTACTTTGTTGAGCTAATTGTGTTTGCATTATGACATTCGCACTCACATTTTACCATTTTCATATCAAAGGAGCAGTCTTCGTCGGGACCGCAAGTCTCGTCCATGGGCCAATTGCCGGGACACTCTTTATGCTTGTCTCTTTTGCAAAAAAAGGTTAAAAACATGCTACGTAAACCTACAAATCTATATTAAATAACTGAGGTGCATAGATAGACCCTTCTCTGACCCTCTTCACTTTTGCTACAGACAAATAGTGCGGCCAGAGAGTTATCATAATTGCTCCTTCTGGAACATTTTCGGGTGATTCAATTACTATTAAATCGTTTATGTTAACTCCATGTTCATTTAATTTTTCTTTACTTCTATCTATCAATTCTGCAGGCATCCCACTGCTGTATAAATAGACTTTATCGGTGTACTCTATTCTATTAGACACTAAATACCTAAAAATTTTGCAATAAAAAAACATTCCCGTGATATAACATCAGGTATCCGGTCAACAAACTGTTCTAGTTTTAATTACAACTCATCAATTTTATACTTTGTAGTACAACCTATGCATTCGTAGATCTCTGTGCCCACCTGGCCAGAAACATTGAATCTTACTATGGTCTTACATTTCGGACATCGTCCTTCAGTAGACTTTGTTTTTCGTACTGGTCTTGCAGTTTTTCTCTTTCTACTACCCATTTTATAATTAATAATAAGTTCAACCTTTTAATAAATTAAATTGATCCTTTGTAAAAGGATACAAGTTATTGACTAAACAATTTCAAATTAATTTTTTTAAATTCAGAATTTCTTTGAAATGACCAGGTAAACCAACGGATGAATGGATTGAATGGATTGAATGGATTGAATGGATTGAATGGATGAGCCTAAAATCGATTTTGTCAAGATATAATAATAGATAATGTGCGAGTCATTTCAATAAAATACAAGAAAAAAGCTTAATAAAATCAAAAGACGAGTTGAAAAAATTAGAAGAGGTTAGTCTTGACCTAATGCATTATTTCCGCTGTTGATTTGTTCTTGGAAGCTCAAATTGTTACAAGATACGATTGCATCTTCACCAGAAACACATTGTGCATTTTGTTTGTTGTCTTGATCTTGATCGATTTCTTGATCTCCATCATTTCCTTTCCCTTTTTTGTTATCTCCGCCATTTTGTTGTCCTGCTGCGTTGTTTCCGTCATTGTCTTGGTCTTGGACGCTCAAATTATTACAAGATGCAGCAATACTACCACCTGCTACACACTGGCTATTTTGTTTGCTTTCTTGCTCTTGTTCTATGTCCTGATCGGAATCATTTCCTTTACTTTTTCCATTTTGTTGTCCTGCTGCATTGTTTCCTTCGTTGTCTTGGTCTTGGACGCTCAAATTATTACAAGAAGCTATAACATCTTCACCAGAGACACATTGTGCATTTTGTCGTGAAGATTGACCTTGATCGATGTCTTGATCTGAATCATTTCCTTTGTTTTTCTTGTCTTTTGCCATGACATCATTTACAGCTAGAGTGGGACTCAAAAACAGAGCAAAAGTTACCACTGCAACCACAGCTAAAATGAGTGGTTTTTTATTGTTTAATGTAAACATCATAAGTTAAGGTAATGTGTATAATATGTATAGTTCTTAAAATAAATATACTACTATCTTATATCAGATTTTTACTAAATAAAAAACTATTAAATTTATTGTCAAAGCTCATCCCCGATCTGTTGCCTTATGCTATAATGAAACTTCGCGACGCGATATTGTAGCATGCTTCGCTTCTTCCTAAAGAGCACCCTTCACTTTCTTTTAGCTATTTGGTTCTCGTCGGGGTACAAGCAAGATGCGATGTAGGCATGTATGCAATTTTACAGTTATCAAATTTGACCAGTGTGTTCTAAAGGCAATCAAAAGGGTTTCTCTACAGTTATAGCTGTATCATATTTATCCCGGATAAGCAATATCCTTCATCATAAATGGGAGATACCGGCACAAACATTACAGATTCAAAAAAAACTAAAACACATGTTGAAGTTACTATTGTAGGTAAAGATAAAGAAGGAATAGTGGCAGACACAACTAACTACATTTTTAGAAACGGTGGAAATATTGAAAAGATAAACCAGAATGTAGTAAAAGGACTCTTTGGAATGCATCTTGAGGCGTCATTTCCAACTATTGATAAATCAAAAGTGCAAATGGAATTGGACGATCTAGGCAGAAAATTAGCCATGGAAGTGAAAGTACACTTCCATGAGGAGAACAAAATAAAGAACGTGGCAATCCTAGTAAGTAGAGAAGACCATTGCTTGTTGAAAATTCTAAATTCTCGTGCCTCTGGAGAAATAAAGTGCAATATCTCTCTGATAATTGGTTCTGATGAAAAGCTAAAATCAATAGCAGATTCCTTTTCCATACCATTTCATTTTGTAAACCACGTCGAACAAAGTGTTGCAGAAAATGAAATTTTACAATTGGTTGAAAATTTTGACATAGACCTCATCGTATTGGCAAGGTATATGAGAATACTAACACCTAATTTTGTATGGCGTTATCCAAACAGAATCATAAACATTCATCCATCGCTATTGCCTGCTTTTCCTGGAGCTTTTGCTTATGTCCAAGCTTATGAAAGAGGTGCCAAAATAATTGGGTGTACCGCACATTTTGTAACTGAAGATTTAGATCAAGGACCTATAATCATACAAGAATCATTTAAGGTTTTGACAGAAGACACATTAGAATCCATCAAAATAAAAGGTCAGATTGCGGAAGCGCTTGCGCTGCTTGAAGCAGTAAAGCTGTTTTTAGAAGACAAATTAGAGGTCTATTGGGGCAAAGTCAGTTACAAATAATCAGATATGTTTTATAGCACAGGGCGACGATCCTAATTAAATTAATAATGGAAATCAAGAATATCAGTCAAAACAAATTTTCCAGCTTGATAAAAGATTCTAATTTTGAGTCGGCTATTTTACCTCTTGGTTCCATAGAACAGCACGGAGACCATTTACCATTTTCGACGGACACCCTTATTGTAGAACATATTTCGAATATTGTATCAGCTAAATCGGAAGCATTCTTACTTCCTTCTCTTTTTTATGGCGTATCTTACGAGCATGAACCGCTTTTTAATATCTCAATTGACTATAACATATTGGTTGATTTTATCTCCTGCATTTGTCAGTCCCTATCAGTACACGGTATCAGACGTATGTATGTAATCAATGGGCATCACGGGAATATTGGCCTTTTACAATATGTTGGACAGAATCTACTATCGAAATATGCTATGAATTCAGACTTTTTCTACTTTATTAACTATTGGCAAATGCTTGAAACAGGCTTTGATCATGCAGGAGAAGTAGAAACATCCATCATGATGGCCATTCATCCAAATCTTGTTAATATGGATCTTGCAAAGACGGGATTGGATACAAAAGGTAAAGAATTCGGTTCTTTGTATAAATTGGGTACAAACATGTCGATTAACAATCCAGCAGGGTTTATGAAATTTACTAAAAATGGAATATGGGGGAATCCCTTTAAGGCCAATGCCGCAGAAGGAAACAAAATGCTTTCTCAGGTAATAGAAAAAATCTTGTCTATAATTAAAGACTCCAACTACAGGTAATTCTCCACCATCGCACAAAAAAGCAAAAACTAAATTTAATATAGGACATCCATTTGATAGAAAATAGGTTAGATAAAGTTGTCAGTAGATATGGCAGTTAAAGTCCTCGATGAAAGCCTCGGTAGGGATGTTTTGATAAAATTGAAAGGTGGTAAGGTTATTAGAGGAAACTTACAAGGTTTTGATCAACATATGAATTTATTACTAGAAAGTTCTGTTGAAATTTTAGAAGAAGGAAAGACAGATGAAATTGGAAATATTGTTGTGAGAGGAGATAATGTGGTTATAATATCTCCTCCTCAGTTCAAATAACTACAACTAATTTTGAGGTAAAAGGAATTGACAAAAGGAACAACATCTATGGGTAAATTTACCCGCAAGAAGACACATATTAGATGTAGAAGATGCGGACATAATTCATTTCACAAACGTGGCAAAACCTGTTCAAAATGTGGGTACCCTGATCCAAAGCTCAGAAAATACAAATGGATAAAAAGACGGGTAAAATAACCCTCTGATTTTTACTTATTTAACATTATTTTATTTTTATAAACCAACAAGTCATTATAATTAGCATAAGCATGATAGACATACTCATAGTTGCCAGCTCAGCCATGTTAGGAGTAATTTGTGCCCTTCTTGTTTTCCAAATAATAAAAATAAGAAGAGAGAATCAGTTAAAAATTCTAGGTAATGTCAAGTATGAGTTAAGCAGTCTTTACTTTGAAAAATCAGTTGCTTTAGAAGCTTTAAACAAAATCAACCAGCATTTTGATGAAAAAAAAATAGACGAGTACGAAAGAGACAGACTATCAAATAAATATATCAATCTTTTAGAAGAGTACGATAAACGTGCCTTTCAACTTAAACCGATACTAGAGGTCCAAGAAATATATGAGTACAGAAACCAGTTAAATTCAATTTTAACAGATTATGTTAAAAAAATAGATGCAAAGCTTACAAGCTTGGGGTTAGGTGATAATGAATCAAATTTTGACAAGATGGATAGGGATAAGCATAGAAATAAGGATAAAAAACATTTACATACATACCTCAAACAAACCTCCTCGATACTAGGGAAGATTAAAACAATAAAATCAAGTAACAAGAAAAACAAGGAATCATTTTCACAGGTGAATGGCAACAACAGCAGCCCCAACGGCAATAGCAACGAGAAAATACAATTAGGATTTAGCATGGAAGGATTGGAACAAACAGGGGGATCAAATAACGATATGAATACAATGCATTCTCAAATGAGTGAAGAAGGTACAGGAACATCATCTACTACTCCACTAGATTCTAAACAATCCACGAATAGAAACATCGATCTAAACGAAATTGACAAAATACAAAACGACATTCTTAAAACATTAAAAAGATTAGGGGACTCATAAATAAGCCCAATACAAATTTCTGAATTGCAATAGTATCGTAAATACAGCAGTTATGAATGCGCTGTAACCTTCAATCGATTTAAATATACTTTCATCATCTTCATTATAAAGTATTATGTCTTCTCCCACTTCCGGTTCTCAAAATATTGGATCTTTAGATAAAAGCTTTGAAAACATAGCCCAACATATCATTGAAAATCATTTATCAAATAAACCCCTTATTATAGGATTAGGTAGTGGACGGGCTATAGCAAAAATTGTAAATCTGTTACCATCATCCGTTATAGAACGATGTAAGTTTATTTGTACTTCATTACAAATAAAAATTGAAGCCGAGAAGAAAAAATTAAGCATAGTAGATGAATCATTGATCCCCTTTTTAGATCTTGTAATAGACGGAGCCGATCAAATTGATAGTCAGTTCTTTATGATAAAGGGTGGTGGCGGAGCCTTATTTCGTGAAAAGATC
Source organism: uncultured Nitrososphaeraceae archaeon (assembly GCA_963759575.1). Taxonomy (GTDB): domain Archaea; phylum Thermoproteota; class Nitrososphaeria; order Nitrososphaerales; family Nitrososphaeraceae; genus Nitrosocosmicus. The sequence continues at coordinate 89,134 of CAVWZU010000004.1, forward strand.
TTATACTACTCATCTAAAAAAACAATAATTGTTGGAGACGTATCGAAATTTGTACCGAGTTTTTCAAGATCGGTGCCACTAGAAATACTCCCATTTGGGAGAACTGCAACGATATCTTTTTTGGATAAATTAAATGGCGTGCCAATACTCAGAACTCTGGAGAAGGGCTACCCCTATATAACAGAAAATGGAAATCTTATTCTAGACGTCATGTTTAATGATTATTCTAATGTTCTTCAATTGGATATGGAACTAAAGAAAATGCCAGGGATTATTGAGACTGGGTTCTTTGTAAGACCTCCAAGTGTTTGTTATTGTGCGCTTGAGAGTAACCAATACAAAGTCTATGAAAATCCTCCGAATCTAACTAGACAACCTAATTAGATGCAATCTTTTTTGCTAGTGAAGTGATGATTATGAGTAACAGTCGCGATGACATCAAAAGCAATAGCTGTGATCTAATAATAAAGAATGCAAATGTCGTGATACCCAAAATAGGTGTTCTTAAAAAAGATATACTAATAGAAAATGGAAAAATTAAAGAGCTAACGAACTCATCGGCTAATGTAAATTATTCAAAATCAATAAATGCAAACGATAAATACGTATTACCGGGATTAATCGATCCCCACGTACATTATGGAGTATTTTCCCCTGTTGATATGGCTGCAACAACCGAATCCCAATCTGCTGCTGCTGGTGGGGTTACTACCATTATGAGGATGCTTAGAGTATACGAATCATACAAGGATGAAATATCTAAGCATCTAATAGCGAGTGCAAAGAACCATTTCATAGACTATGGCATACATGCATCAATACTAAATTTTGATCAAATTAAGGATATTTCTTATTTATATCAAAGTGGAATCAAGTCATTTAAACTCTACATGAATCTTGGTTCTACAGACAATAGGATATTGATGGATATGCACCCGTACCAAAATTTGCGTCTACCAAAAAATGTGATTGTTTCAGATGAACTCTGCAACAGCGTCCTTGACGAGTCTTCAACATTTAAGAATTCGATTGTTCTCGTGCATGCAGAAGATCATAACACATGTGCGAACCTCATTGAGGAAAAGAAACAAGAAAAGTTAAGAACAGAAAGCAGTGATTTAGATGCAAATCCCAAAAATATAAAAAATAATCCAGCAAACCCTAGCAAGGATAACCCACTAGACATATGGTCTAAATGCAGACCTATCCAAAGTGAAGTAATCGCCATAAAGAAGATAATGAATATGGCTAGACAATTTGGATCCAATGTTTACTTTGTTCATATAGGCTCAAATGGTGCATTGGATGCTATACTACATGAACGACAAATTGGGGGTTGTAATGCCTATATTGAAACCTGTCCGCATTATTTGACACACTCAGTTGATTTTGGTGATATAAGGGGAAAAGTTGTACCACCTTTACGCTCCAAGAATGATATAGCTAGTTTATGGAGTGCCATAAAAAATGGAGTAATTGACACTATAGGAACCGATCATGTTGCAAACACCTTGAATTTAAAGTATGGAGAAAATAATGATATTTGGACTGCATTGGCAGGGTTTCCTGGAGTTGCCACTATGCTACCCGTCTTACTACATTATGGAGTAAATTTAAGACAACTGCCAATATTACGGTTGGTGGAATTGACAAGTTACAATACTTCAAAGATATTTGGAATGTTTCCTAAAAAAGGCACTATACAAAACGGTTCAGATGCAGATCTGGTCATTGTAGATGTAGATTTGGTACAAAAAGTAACTCCAGAGCTCTTGCAATCTTCATCGGACTACTCGATATATGATGGAAGTAAGTTGCAAGGCTGGCCCATCACAACCATATCGAGGGGCAAAATAATTATGGAAAATGGTAAGGTATTTCCTGAAAACTTAGGACATGGTAAATTTATAGGATCAAATAATCACGGAATAAAAGAATAAAACACAGAATCGGCTAATTTATAAAGTCAGATATTTTCCAAATCATGGGAAAGGGATTACACTTGAATAATCCTTCTCACCATTAGATTCATCGGCCATATTTGAATTAAACGGCAAAGCCATAGGTACGTCGTCATTGCTGCTTGTGGTAGTGGCGCTGCTGCTACTGCTGCTACTGCTGCTACTGCTGCTACTGCTGCTACTGCTGCTACTGCTGCTACTGCTACTCTTGTCGTTATTGTTATCGTCGTTATTGTTATCGTCGTTATTGTTATTGTTACTACTACTGCTGCTACTGCTCTTGTCGTTATTGTTATCGTCGTTATTACTACTACTGCTGCTGCTCTTGTCGTTATTGTTATCGTCGTTGTCATTTGGATCGGATTTTAAGTCAGATACTTGATTAGACTGAGCGGGATTACTACCTAGATCGATACCAGTAGTGGCATGAGCCACTCCAAATTCATTGACAGAAAAAACTAGAGTAGCTATTGTTACAAGCATAATACCATAAAAGTTCAATCCACGATTCATATGTCTAATTAAATTATAAGATTTACATATTAATGGATTTTGATAAATATTTCTATATTATTAATTTAGAAATTTATTTGGTACCATAAACTATCTATTTCTTATGGAATATTATTGATATAAGTGACATTAAACTTATTTAACTCTGATGATCGGAGATCCTGAATCATCTGATAAGGAGGAATAAGTAATGGTATGATGTTGCTATCGACATTCTCTTGGGCATAGGCCAGAACATCCTTGTCAAAATTTAATAACATACCCCCTATAATAAAAGTAGATAATATTATTAAAGTAATTTTTATCATAAGAATATTATATTATATTTTACTATACTCATAATTAAATTTTGACTATAGCTTTGGAGCAACCTACAACTGTTTTCAATTTTTATATAGCTAGATGTGTAATAATATGGAATTGAAATCTTAAATGACGTCTTCATCTCCTTCTTATGATCCAATTCTTAAAGTCTCACGAATTTACAAAAGCTATACTTCAACAGCCGAAGACACACCCATACTAAAAAATATTGATTTTGAGGTTAAAAAAGGAGAATTTGTGGCCATCGTAGGTCCCTCAGGTAGCGGTAAATCCACACTTCTTAATATACTAGGGACTTTAGATCGACCGACAACTGGAGATATTTATATCAATGGTGTAGATGTATTTTCTTTAAATGATCATGATCTGGCTTATTTAAGAAACAATGCGATTGGATTCATTTTTCAGTCTTACAATTTGATAAACAGGGCTTCTGTTTTAAAGAACATTGAAATTCCATGCATAATATCAGGCTTGAATAAGAAGGAGCGTTTGGAAAGGGCTTCCAAAATCATGGGATTGCTTGGAATTGAGGACAAAGGCAGTTTCAAACCATACAGTTTGAGTGGTGGTCAACAACAGCGAGTTGCGATTGCTCGAGCCCTCATGAATAATCCTTCTATAATTTTGGCTGATGAACCTACCGGTAACTTGGATACAAAAACGGGTAATGAAGTTTTTAATTTGCTCAAGATGTTGTCTAATAAGTACGATAGGACTATAATAATGGTCACACATAATCCGGAGTTGGCAATTAAAACCGATCGAATAATATATCTAAAGGATGGGGAAATAGAACGGGAAGAAAACATAGTTACCTGAAATATTTTTCTTTTCCATTTGGCCATGTCGTTATGCAGAACAATATTTTTTCATTGTATCTTAGATAACTTTAAGTCTATTTTGATGTATATGTATAAGAGTAATAGTTGTCATGATTACGTTATTACGGATAAAAGCTCTGGAGAAACTATATATAAATACAAAAAAGAGTCATCAAAATTACAAATTCACTCTAATTAAAGAAAAGATCCGTCTATCGTGTAAGTCTGGTTTCAATTTAATCCAAAACACCACTTGTTTTTTGATTATATATTTTTCGGAAATTTTGCGATTCCGTCCTAATAGTTCACCACCAATAGGATTTGGACCTAACCATATACGAGTAGTAGTTAGTAGGGATAGAGCCTATGGACATTAGGGAAATATTTGTTCTATCATTTCAGGCTCTAAAAGAGAGAAAAATCAGATCTCTCCTGACCATTCTAATGGTTATGGCCGGAACTAGCCTACTGGTAGCAGTAAATGGTGTAGGAGCTGGGTTTACTGAATTCTTCAATAAACAGTTTAGCAATTTAGCTCCTAACATTTTATTTGTTACAAGCGGCAGTGAACAGGGCTCAGGTACTGTCGGCTCCACGGGCGGAGGTGGCGGCGGCGGAGGTGGCGGCTCTCCTAGCTCGAAGATCACATTAAATGCAGCCGTCATAAACAGGATTGATTCATTACCGTTTATTGAAGAAGTCATCCCATCTTATCAGTCCCAGGTATTGATAAAATCCAGGGGTGAGGAAAAAACTAACGCAGCACTATCTATAGATCCCAATAAATTATTTGTAATTGCCCCCACTCTTGATTTACAAGAGGGCTCTCAAATTAAACAAAATGATCCATCCGCGATTGTAATCGCAGAAAATATAGCCAAGCCTCCTGGAGAAGACAATCCATTTGTAACATTGGGCGAGACTGTAGAATTAGAGTATTCATTTATTGATGCCACAACTGGCAAACAAGATACAATTTCAAAAAACTTTTTGGTTACTGCGATAATGGAATCTACAGGGAATCCAACCATAGACGGTGCAGCAGTCATTAACTTGGATGCAGGCGATTCCCTTTTTCAAAAATCAGGCAAGTATGATTCTTTATTTGTAGTTGCTTCATCCAATGAATTAGTCGATGTTGTTGAAAGTGAAATTAAGAAATTATATGGGAACGATATAGGAGTAACCACAGTAAAAGCCATCCTCAAGACCATTGAACAGTTTACAGGTGGGATTACATCTTTCCTCTTAAGCATAGCTATAATCTCATTAATTGTTGGTGCAGTGGGTATAATTACCACATTATATACTTCCGTGATAGAAAGAATCCGGGAAATAGGTACATTAAAAGCAATAGGCGCACAAAGCTCTAATATTTTGACAATGTTTGTTTTTGAAGCATTGATAATAGGTATGCTTGGTGCAACTCTAGGCTTAATTGGAGGTGTTGGTGGAGGTTATGCGCTCTCCCAGGCTACCCCCAGAAATGAAGGCGACCCTCCACTCATTCCCCTTTTTTTTATGACCGATATGATTACCGTATGGATAATCTCTGTTGTCCTTAGTGTAATTGCAGGATTACTGCCAGCTTGGAAGGCATCAAAGGTAAGCCCCATAGAAGCACTACGGCCAAAAACCTAGGTAGCATCTTTGTATTGCAACATGTATTTGGGCCAAAAAACCAAAGGATTCAAAAATAGTTGGGCTCTTAGCAGGCTATTGAATAAAAAAATAATACTAATTTATAACAAATGTTCTAAATATTATCCTGATGGTGTTTAAATTTAGGTCATTGTGTTATACGAGCCTTTTGACTGTGTGGACCTGTTTGTTGATTTTGATGATCAGCCAGTCCAAGTCATTTGATATAGGATTGACTAGTGCTCAGATGCTTAATGATCCAAACCTCAGTTTACAACCAGCCTACAATGGTTTTGCTTCCCCTACAGGAATGGCATTTCTTGACGATTCTGGAAAGAATATAATAGTAATAGAAAAAAAAGGTAACGTAAAATTAATTTCAGATGGAATACTCCGGGATGCGCCTTTAAAGCAATTTGAAGTCAATTTTGAAAGTGAACGCGGTTTGTTAGGAGTGGAAGTAATGAATGAAAATAACACCACACTCGTTTTCTTTTATGTTACCGAAAACGACGCTGATCAAACCATGACAGAGCCCAATGAGAATTTGCGTAATAGAGTATACAGTTTTGAATGGGATGGCACTGATCTTATTAATCAAAAGTTGATCTTAGATTTGCCTGCCATACCGGGACCAAATCACAATGGTGGTAAGATAACTCTAGGCAAAGACAACAATCTTTACGTCATAATAGGGGATTTGAACCACAGGACTAAACTACAGAATTTTGAAAATGGAGGAGATCCAGATTATACTGGTTCTATCTATCGGATTGATCCACATTCAGGTTCTGCACCTGTTGATAATCCTTTTGTAGAGAGCGATGTTCCAAATATTGATAAAACTTTTGCATATGGTATTAGAAATTCCTTTGGTCTTGCGGTAGATCCGATTACTGGAGATGTTTGGGATACAGAGAATGGTCCATCCTTTTCTGATGAAATAAATTTGGTCAAACCAGGATATAATAGCGGGTGGAGATCAATAATGGGTCCAGCTGCATCAGCTGCCGAAATAGAAGACCTCGTGTCCCTTTCACCCAATTCTAATTATTCAGATCCAGAGATAAGCTGGCTTGAGCCTACCGCGGTCACGGATCTAGAATTTATCAATAGTACTAACCTGGGGACTGACTATTCTAACAACATTTTAGTAGGAGATCATAATAATGGTAACCTGTATTTTTTTAAATTAAATGACGAGAGAGACGGATTGGAAATACAGGACGCTGTTATTGATTCGGAAGAAGAATTAAACAATTATGTTTTAGGAACAGGGTTTGGTAGCATTAGTGATATACAAACAGGTCCAGATGGAGACGTATACATCGTTTCCTTAGAAAGTGGGAGTATACAAAAAATCTCTTAATTTTTTTAAAATTAAATATTTATTATATCGTTTATCACTATTAAGTATAAATGAAAAAAGAATTCATAGTTGCCAAAATTGAAGCATCCACGGATGGGTCTCCGTATATATACGTATCATTCAAGGATCCAAATGAATATTTAAAATCTGGTGATAAGCAAATGAATCCTTTTGGTTCTAATGTAATGGCTTTTAATTCTCCAGAAGACCTTATGAAGAATCTGCCTAAAGCCATGTCAAATATATCTAATATGTTTGGTGGAAGCGCAGTTAGCGACGCCCCCACTTTCAAAGTTACCATGAAAGAATATGATGACTTAAAGATCAAGGTTGGTGATAAAGTAGTTATAGATATTCAAAGATACGAACATAATGATACCTAATATCTGTATATCATAGCAATCGAGAAGACAGGGTCCGATCCTCAAACATTTCTTAGAACAATACGTTAAGCATCCAGTATTTGCTTTCTTGCTTTACCCCTGCTTTCTTTAATTAATCGCTGTTCTCTAAATCATTTCGATTCTTTCTTTCAATTTCTACTAATTCATGCTGTTTTTTGTCTTCGATGGTAGTCAACACCGCTCCACAATCGAAGCAAAAATAGTTTGAAGTTATTCCTGTCACAGGAGCAACACTGGTGAGATTTTTCTTATCAAGAATCGCCGGACCCTTAGCAACAACATGTTCCTCATCCAAAATTTTCTCGTTGGCTTTAAGATCATTATCAGTTAAATTTCCAACTTGGTTAGTTTGATCAATATTTATTTTTACAGCATTATCAGCGTTGGTGTTTTTATCCGAACTTGTTTCGTTCAATTCCACTTTTTCCCTCGGTTCATGTGATAATAGAGTACATATCAATGATTTTATATATTATTTACCTTGAGTGATTGAACCGATGAGTAACTAGTATCAATACATATTTTTTCTTGTTGCATTTACAGTTCTTGCTAATACACTCTGAATAAACTCTGGAGAACTCATTTGGTCTGTTATGCGCGTTACATGTGTTCTACGCATCCTACGTTGAATTAATTTGCAAAATTCAAATCATTTTCCAAAATCTTACTTTCTGGTTTTGATACCGCTGCTATCAATGTCAATAAATTCTGCTGCGTCGCGTTTTTCATCATAGATGATTACGCAAGGACAGTCATTAGTTTTTTTGGAAAAGAAATTCCTGTTTAAGGGTCCGGGATTTAGCACAAGTGTTTTCCCCATTTTTTCAATCCTTTTGATATGGGTATGACCGAGTATCAAAATGTCGAATAATTGACTTTCCAATAAAGATTCTGACAGGTCAGAGTTTGTTCCATGATATATACCGATTTTTTTTGAAAATATTAAGAGTTTACCAAATTCGTTTAGAAATTGAGCATTTTCAATTTCATCGAACAGTCTTGTGATACCCATTAATTCCCCATCATTGTTCCCCCTAACACCATAGAATTTTATTTCTTTATCTAATTTCTTAAATAAACTAATCATTCCGGGATAAACGTAATCACCTGCATGGAAAACATGGTCTACTTTCATCAAGTTAAAAATATTTATTGCTTTTTCAGTATTTTCAACATCATCATGAGTATCTGAGATTACGCCGATTTTCACTATCAATAGTTTTTTAATCATCATAAAAAGTCTTGTGATTTTCATAAGTGACACTTAGTCAGGTAATATTCAAAAAACAACTGAATCAATATCAAGTACAGATACTAAATATTGATATCACTGAGTCAAACAACCTTAGTAGTCTGTGAATAGCAATTTCCAAATACTTTGAGATTAGCAAATTCTTATTTTAAATTTTTTTCAATAGAATCGGATTTTTATACTTTACGTGATAAAGGAAGGAGTTTAGGATGAGAGGGAGAGTGGTTAAGGAAGAAGAAGAAGAGGATAAGGAGGAGGAGGAGGAGTACATCTTCATTTCTGCTCTTTCACATAAATAGATGATTTCTTGTCTGATCTATGAATAATATAGAAAGCATGACATGAAATTATTAGAGCCGCAAGAGTCATTTTAGTTGCAAAAACTAGATTCCAGGGTGTTTCGGGGTTAGGGTAGCTTATATTGATTTCATCAAAATTCAAAGAGTTATTAATTGTATTTACGGTAATCAATGCCCCCCACACCGTAAAATTGTAAGTAAATTCATAAGCTGCAACAACTATCAAGATAATTGATAATATGGACAATACAGATCGAACTATTTTAGGTGTACCTGTACTCTGCTATAACCAATCTTGGTAACACAAAACCATGCAATAACCGAGAAAATTGCAAGATACGTAACCAATTTGCCAGATCCATCAAAGATTAAATCATTCTTTACGATTATTTCGCCTATATTTAATGCACCAGTTTTATCGTATTCTACCCAACTCCAATACATTCCAAATGTTGTTATATACAGCATCATGAATGCTGAAAAATAGAAAAACATTATGTAAATATAGCGTGAATCAATGCTATGAAAAAAATTCGTCAAGATATTATTCATGAGTAGTACTGTAGATTAATTGGAGCGAATATAAAATTAACTTTATGAATCAAGGATCATGGATACTTTTGATGTGCTTTAATAATCGCACAGCATCTCTTTCCTTCAAACTCTTTTTATTGTTTAGGATATAATCTCTAAAACTTTCAACCTGAGAACCGATTTCGGGGTACTGTAGTTTACATTTGTCCAAAATATCTTCGTATGTCCTATAAGGAAAATATGTCTGTTTTGATACTTTAAGGATTAGCCTTCCGGGCCTAAGGTCTATTATCTTATATTTTTGAGCCAAAAACAAATTGTATCTAATGTCAATCAATGCTTCTGATTTGTAATTTGTATAATCCGTAAACGTTACAGCAACTTCATCATCAGATTCCAAAATTCCATCCCTAAAAAGTCTAAAAATTTTTCCTACTCCTATCATTCCATATTTGCCAAGTTCGACTGCCCTAAGTGCACCCAAACTCGATGATCCAAATACCTTTACATTTCTTTTTCTGACTAAATTATACACTTCGATTGGTGTAGGTGGATAATCCTGAAGAAAATATCCGTCAACCAATCCAACAATATTAACTTCCTTTAGTATCAACTGTAGCAGATCTCCTTTTTTAGCTGGTAGTCTGTAATCGGCATCCAGAATTGTTCTTGCTTTTTCCCTTGATAGAGACGGTCCTAAAAATATTACAGGTTTGGACCTAACCATTTTTTAACACTTTCCTTGGCTCTTTGGCCGATAACTGCTTTATTTATTTTGAATGTTTCCAACCCAGGGACAATAACTCTAATAACTGGGATATTTAGTTTTGAATTAGTCAAGTTTACAACTATAGCTTTTTTTAGACCTCTTGCTTTTAAGTTACTTAGTATAAGTTTTATGTCGTCTAATATATCATCATACGAAAATGTGTGAACATCTGAAAATGACTTCTTTTCCTTTGATTTTATAAATTGCCAAGATCTATTTTCATCACTATTTCCAGGATCATATTTCATCTTTCGTAGATCATCCCTTGAACCTTGAATATTAGCTGCTCTTGATTGGGATACCTCTGTTATAGCCCTCATCAGTGCAATTCGTGCATCTGGATGAGTACCATGACCTTCGACCAGATATCCATAATCATGATTAACCCACTCGGCACTACTTGCTATGAAAGTTGGAATTCCGAGGTCAGAAGTAATATCCTTTACTGTCAATGGTATTTGAGAACGTCTAAATCTATTGACGACTTTCTTGATGGGAGCGTGTTCGATACTGTTCAGATCAATTTCTGGATAAATTGAATCATCATCCATAAAATTCTTTGAGTCAAACGGTTTTAATTGAAAACCCCTTTTTATGAGGGAATTTTCAACAGTTTTCAATACATGATACTGAAATGCACTAGAAGTGAATTCCGCTAAACTCACTGCGTCTCTTTCTACAACTTCGCATAAGGCGTGACAAATTGCTTCTTCGATTACATTCCCAGAAGCCAATCCATTCGTATGGAAAAAAGAGTAAGGATTTATCGATGGCGGCGTTGGGGTATATCTGAAAATTGTTAATGGAGCAGGAACCAATATTTCCGTGCTATTTAATAAATCGTAACCGATACAATAGTCCATAATCATTTCTTCATTTAAGTGGAATGAAACTGGTTCCACTACCTCGTCATATTCTAAAACAGTATAACTTTGAGATAATTCTTTAAAAGTTCCCCTTTGAATTTTTCCTTCATAGTTTGCAGGTAATGATGAAAACCTTTCAATGCTTTCCATAATAACACTAGCCCTTGCATGGTTTTTCGTTGGACCCTTCCCACTGTATACCCAGATATAATCCTCAGTTCCCGGCAATACGGCTGAAAAATTAGGTATTCTAAGCCTATCCATATTCGTAATATCTGCAATTCTTGTAATCCCAATTTCCTGAATCAAGGAATTTACTTTTTCTAAAGTTTGTTCTACTGGCTGGATTCTAGATGTACCCATCGAATTCCATTTTTTTCTAGATTTCAAAAATAATTGAGATATAGGTTTCAATCAGAATTTACACTCATCATTTCTATAAGATATTATTTAATTATTGGGTTGGCATCATGAAAATAATGCTTAATCAAACGACACAAATAAAAAATGGGTATAAAGTAAGTTCGATTAAAAAAGTATATATATTACAAATCCTTGAGGAATTACTTGAGTTCTATTAATGTGGAAGCTGAAGTTATAAGCGAGATTCTACTTAAGGCGGCCGGTGAACCCGAATTCAGGAAACGACTACTAAAGAGCCCAAACAAAATACTTGATTGTTATAGTATTTCAAATGAAGCCAAGCAAGTAATTCAGAAGAGCATTATTGATTTGACTCAATAAATTCTAATAGTTTTAATTATTAACCATAGAATCAAATATTTGATTAGTCCAATGATCAAAATATCAACCCATCACTGCAACAATTCACAATGTAGTTCATTTTTTAGGATGTCAGGGCTCGCTCTAATCACAATATTAGTAATACTTCTTGTTTATTTAGCACAAGGATTTTCACCTTCTGCCCTAGCCGCAAATAATATGAATGATACTAGTCAAAGTCAAGGGGCTAATGACGTTTCTTTCAGTGGAACAGTATCCTCTAATCCTGACGTCTTTCACAATTCAGGCCTTGAACAATCGTTTTTTATTTTTCCAGTTACAAATGAAAGCACTACTTATTCAGGAGTATTGACCTTTACTTCGAGCAAACCAGTACAAATTCAATCATTAAATATATTGACCATAAATAATAGTCTGAAACTACCTGTTCAATTTGGAACACTATATACATTTCCTGTTAACGATTCCGAGGTAATTACAACTAATTTACTTGACGAGCCTAAAAACACCGGTAGTGTCCAGTTCTCTGGGAATGGATTACGTATCATAACAAATGAACCTTTTTTAGTCAGTTATTCTTTTAGTGGAAAAGAATTCTATTCAATTATAAAGAATGATATAGAAAGTGCACTTAAGGTATACAGAGAATTAACTGGACCCTACTTGTGACAATAAAATATCTGATTTCATTCAGATCGAGTAGAATTGGTTTTTTTATGATATTATTGAGCTAAAAATATAATCTTCTTGCGTTTTCGTTTTCGTTTTCGTATCAGGTACAAAAAGACAATTCAAGAAACTAGTTAATAATTTCACAAAATAAATGAGGTAAAGACTACTACATTATGCGTCAATGTGCGGAGCCGGCAATATCTGATGGAATCATTTTTTACAAAATGCGAGATAAAAGTTTTATTTGAGAACAGGATAGTAGGCGAGACCATGCAAAATAATTACGATATAAGCCATCAATCAAATATAATCGAATTGCTTGAAACGATATCTCCGAATCTTGTAATCGAAAATTTCAAGGGAAAGAATTTTGAATTTGCATGTGCCTTGGCGCACTCGCTATGTTTTCGACATGGAAAGATACAGATGACCCATGTAAAACGATTCAAAGAATCGGGTTTATTTGAGCTCGTAGTATACTATTCTAACTCAGATATTATAGACATGGAAAGAAAGCAACAAATTATGTTTTATCATTCTCAAAATAATTTAGATTTTGATTATCCAAACCCTGCAAGCATAATGCAATCAGCAAATTCCTATTTTAGTAAAATAGATCCCGACTAGAGTTCTCGAATCTCTCAAAAAAAATGAGATTCATTTTCATCTTTTTTTTATTAATGCCGTATTATTTTTCAAGGAATTTTATAGTTAAAAAGCCCACCGGCCTCTATGATATCAGAAATTATTTTACTAAATGGTTTGATTGGATAGGATTCGTGTTTAGTAACGTTCAAAATCGTATTTGCGTCTAAATTAATATCTATTTCATCTTTATCATCTATTTTTTCTAAAATATATTCTTCAATTTCAATAGGGAGCAAATAACCACCATCTATAGAATTTCTGTAAAAGATTCTTGCAAAAGATGGAGCTAAAATAGCTTTAATACCTGTTTTTGATAGAGCAATTGGAGCATGTTCTCTGCTTGATCCACATCCAAAATTATGACCCACCAAGAGAAAATCACCTTTTGAAACTTTGTTGGTAAAATCAGTATCTAATCCTTCCATTGCATGTTTTGCAAGCTCATCATGATCATGTATTTTTAGATACGGACCTGGAATGATAACATCTGTGTCTATATTGGGTCTATTGTATTTATGCACATTACCTTTTAGAACCATCATAAATCCCTCGGGTCTGTTAATTTTCCCGTAATTGCTGAAGCAGCTACAACCATCGGAGAAGCAAGATACGTTTGGGACGTTACGTTTCCCATTCTACCCGGAAAATTTCTGTTAGTCGTGCTTGCACAAATTTCATCCTGGCCTAAAACACCCATATGCGCTCCACAACAAGCTCCGCAGGTAGGTGGACCAATAACTGCTCCAGCCTCCATAAAAATGGTAACCAATCCTTCTTTAATAGCCTTCATATAGATTGATTGAGCTGCAGGAAGTACCTCGGTTCGTACTTTAACTTTTTTTCCTTCCAAGATCTTGGCAGCAGATCTGAGATCAGAAAGCTTTGCACCAGTACAAGATCCTATGTACGCTTTGTCTATTTCTATACCTTGAACCTCTCTTACGGGGACGACATTCTCCGGCGAATATGGTTTTGCTACAGAAGGTTCCATTTTTTCGCAGTCATATTCAAATATTTCACTAAATTCGGCATCTGGATCTCCTTTAACTAGGTTAAAGTTTAATGCCCCAAGTCTTGTCCTTAAATAGTCCACCGTGGTGTTATCTGGCTCAATTATTCCATTTTTTGCACCTGCCTCCGTAGTCATATTGGTTAAAGTAAATCTTTCCTCCATTTCCATGCCATCAATAACACTACCACTAAATTGCATAGCTTTGTAGTTTGCCCCATCGGTCCCTATATCAGAAATAATATTCAAGATAATATCTTTGGCCATAATATAATCTGGTTTTTTTCCTGCTACCTTAAATAGCATCGTTTCTGGTACCTTAAACCATATTTTACCATGCTTTAAGACATAAGCAATATCTGTATGACCTAGCCCTGCACTAAATGCACCAATAGCGCCTGTAGTATTAGTATGCGAATCTCCGCCAACATACACTTCACCAGGTAACACTAATCCTTCTTCATGTGAAATGGTGTGACAGATTCCATATTGTCCCATTCCATACTTGAAGTGTTTCTTAATACCATATTTTTGAGCCCACTTTGTTAATTGTATCACATTATCAGCAGAGATCCTATCGGCGGCGGGAACAAAGTGATCTTCAGAAATCCACACCTTATCAGGGTCCCACAATTTTTCCAATTTATAGCCCTTTTTTTCCAATTCCTTAAACACCTTGATAACTCCAGGACCTGAAACATCGTGAATCATGGCTTTATCAACGTTGGAAAAGATGATGTCTCCGGGAGTAACTGTTTTGGAATTCGAGGAATGAGATAGGATTTTTTCAGTTAATGTCATTCCCATAGTAATATAATCAAGTATGACTGCTAAAGATTAATACTTTTTGAATTTAGGTTCAAGAGAAATTTCAGGTCCATCATGATAATATTAATTATGTACTTTGCTTTGAGAAAGATTATAGTTTGGAAATTATTCCCATCCACCTAGATAGAGAATCATCAGAATTTGATGTATATGAAAAAATTAGCAATAATAGAGAAAAAATAAACATTGAAGATAACGACCTACTTGTTATATCAAGCAAATATCTTTCGATTAGTGAAGGCAGGATCAAAAAATTAACAGGGATAAAACCAAGTAGTCAGGCTCTTCAAGCATCTAAACTTTATCGCATAGACCCAAAAATAATGGAACTGATTCTCAGGGAGTCTGATGAAATTTTTGGTGGATTATACGGCTTTGTCCTAACCTCTGTTCAAAACGTCTTGGCACCGAATGCAGGTATTGATAAGTCAAATGTGCCTAACGGAAGTGTTGTTTTGTACCCAAAATATCCGTACCACTCCATAGAGATCCTCAAACAGAAATTTCTGATAAATTCTTGGAAAAGGGTTGGGATTGTATTGTCAGATAGCAGAATCTTACCTATGAGAAAAGGTACAGTGGGTATTGCATTAGCTTGCTGTGGGTTTGAACCAGTAATAGATCTGAAAGGTACTTTAAATCTTTTTGGAAATGTTCTAAAATATACTTCTCAAAATCTTGCAGATTGTCTGGCTTCCATCGGGACTATGATAATGGGAGAATCTGACGCATCGACTCCAGTCATAATAATAAGAGGATTGAATATTAAGATGAGTGACAAGCCTGTCTATAGTGATACCTTGAACATGGATAGCAAATTTGACATTTATGTGCGAGGACTTTCAAAGAGAATGGCACCCTCACATATTTGAAAAGTTTTAATTTTTTAAATTATAAATAGTCAAACAATATTATATCAATTGTAATTGGAGAAAACTGTTCATGGCTGAATTTTCTACTTTATATCCTAGAAGAATGAATCTTCTACAAGGAATTCAGAATCTCATTAAAAGAGAAGAAGTTGAGTTGGATCATTTATTTTTGATGGTTAAAATAAAAAAGGATGAAATTGTCAATACCCTAGTTTCTGAGGGGTTTAAAATGGTAAAATTTGAACATAAAAAGCCTACTCAAATTGGTAGTGGCTTTTCAAAAAAACTAAAAAAACCATGGGAGATGCATGTGAGACTCCTAGATTTTAATCAAGGTTTGATTGGAATCCATGCGGAAGTTGAAATCTCTAGAAATTATCTCCAGCACATAAAATCAGTCAGGGTTCCCGTGGTATATGAAATTGAGTCCATCTTAAAAAAACACCGTATCGAATATCAATTATGGCATTCGATCGTCAAGGATTATATCACAAATATTGTAGAAGATCATCAAATAAAAATAAAAACTCCCAAGATCCCAGCATTGCCATGGTTAGGAATGCTAGGATTCATTACTACTGTTGCAGTAGTGTACGGTCTCAAATTCTTCATGGTATTGAAATAACAAACTAGAGAAAGTTAAGACAATATTAACAAAATTTTTATTGTTATTTTTATAAACTAATATTAAAACCAATGGGAATACCAGAGAAAATCCAGGCCATTCAAGATGAGATACACAAAACACAGATAAACAAAGCAACAGAGTTCCACGTAGGCATCCTAAAGGCCAAGATAGCAAAGCTAAAGAAAGAACAAGAAGAAAATACCCATGGAAAGACCGTTGCCACTGGAGGAGGCAGTGCGGGCTTTGACGTAAGAAAAGCTGGAGATGGTACTGTCGTCTTAATAGGGTTTCCCAGTGTAGGAAAATCTACTTTATTGAATGCATTAACAAACGCAAAATCTAAAACAGCAGCGTACTCGTTTACTACATTAACTGCTGTGCCCGGTATGTTAGACTATAATGGCGCACGGATCCAAATTTTGGATTTACCTGGTATTATCGAAGGTGCTGCTGCTGGCAAGGGTTTAGGAAAGAGAGTATTATCCGTTGCCAGAAATGCAGATCTAGTTTTGGTTGTCCTAGATGTGTTCCAGATTAACCATCTAGAGATAATAAAAAAGGAACTTTCTGAAATAGGAGTCAAGGTCGATGAAAAACCCCCTGATATTATCGTAGAAAAGACTGCTACAGGAGGTATTTCGGTAAATATTCAGGTTCCAATACAAGCTGATGAAAACTTTATCAGAAATGTGATGCGAATAAATGGTATCCACAACGGTCGCATCACCATACGAGAAAGAGGCCTTACCATCGACCAGTTAATAGATGCTTTATCCGGGAATCGGGTTTACATTCCTTCGTTAGCAGTTATAAATAAAATCGATTTGGTTGATACAGAATATCTCGAGATGGCAACATCTAAACTTAAAATTCCATACACAGCTGTGTCGGCAGACACAAACAAGAACATAGAACTTCTTAAACGGGGAATCTACAATAAATTAGACTTTGTCAGAATATATATGAAACCCAAAGGACAAGATGCCGATTTGGAAGAGCCTCTAATAATGCCAAGGAATAGTACTGTCCAGAATATTTGTAACAAGATTCACAGAAACATGGTCAGAGACTTTAAGTTTGCTCAGGTATGGGGTAAAAGTGTAAAATTTGGAGGCCAAAAGGTAGGATTAGAACACAGGATTATTGATGAAGATGTCCTTACAATCGTGAAGAAAATAAACGCTCTATAGATATTAAATATTTTGGCGGCTCAGTCAAATGCCTTTTCTTCATATTGAATACGTGATAACTCTGATTCCTCATAGCCGCCTACGCATCTGTATATTATCTACCGATTATTTGATTTTTCGATTCTAGATTGTACTATGCATTAGTCACATTTATAAATTAGTGTGATGACAAATATTGGTTTCTTATCCTTTTACAAGATTTTGATTAATAATAGTCATTTCTTTGCATTTGCACCCACATGTTTATCTAGGGCTTTGTTTGCAAGATAATCTGCACGACCATTTTTTGTTCTGGGAATGTGTTTGTAGGTAATCTTAGCATAGTTTTTTTCTAAATTTGAAATTTCTCTGGAAATTATTTTTAGTTCCTGACTTCTTATTCTGTATTTTAAGTTTCTCTGATTTATCAATAATTCACTATCTGATAAAATATTTACTTCACTATCCATGTCGGTACAGATTTCAAGTGCTCGCCGTAATGCTTCGTATTCTGCTTGATTATTGGTCCGGACACCTATAAATTCACAGTGTTCTTTGATTATTTTATCGTCGCTTTTTATCATAATGCCTATTGCAGATAATCCAGGGTTTCCCCTACTCGCGCCATCAATATGTACGTCCAACAACTAGCATTATTAAAAACTATTTTACATTTATTTTTTCTATTTTTTATCTTAAAAATAATAGTTTGTGTCAGGTTGGCACTTCTAAAGAATTTATATTGTTAGAAGAATACTGAATTTGTGCCCAAGAGAAAGATAAAAGAGGGGACCCCAAAAAAGAATTTTTTCCAAAAAATGGGTAAAAAGGATTTACTTCTGCCCCCGATAATCATAGGGGTAGCTGTATTATTTGGACTTGTATTTACACAGATTGTCCCACCTCCAGAAATATTGAGCGTCTGTCTTAAAGCACATTCATTGGATAGTTACAATGTTTATCCAAGGGTTCAATTGTTTGTAGATAATAAACAATATTTGTTTCCTGGTAACGTAGGCAAACAACTCGTAGAAGAGAAAGAATGCTTAAAACCAATTCACACAGATTCGATAGGTGATACTTTACATGTCCAATATATTAGACCAGTTCATTTGTCTTTACCTGACTTGATGAAAATCTATTCGTATGATAATAAAACGGTTAATTTAGTAGATAATTCTACGGGCAAATATGTAAATAGCACTCTAGAACTTGCCGATTATGACATCCAATATTCGTATTTTTCGGACCAGGGAGAATTTACTAAAATTGTAAATAGTAGCGAGTTCCCACCATTTTCCAATGCTTTTTTTGGAAGGATTGATTTTATACCAAAGTAACTGAAAAAATAAATAGGAATCCAATCAAACATTTTTTGAGTTCATTTGAGCAATAAAAAAGCTGCTGTAATAAATGGTGACGGCACTGGTCCTGAATTAGTTAATGCGATGATTAAAGTTTTAAAATCATGTAATACCGACGTTGAATTAATAACATGTGACGCGGGTTCTGAATGGTGGGAAAAAAATCGAGGTAATTCCTATATCTCAGATGAGGTCTGGGAGACCCTGAAGACTTCCGATGCTTGTTTTAAGGGTCCTACCACCACAGTCCCAAATCCTGATGCACCCAGAAGTGTTGCCGTAAGCATAAGACAAAAATTTCAACTTTATGCAAACATCCGACCGATCAAAACTTACAAGATTGCGAAATTACAGCTAGATTTTATTTGTGTAAGAGAATCAACAGAAGGGCTGTATGCGGGTATTGAGTTTAAGACAAGCGATGACTCGGCGATAGCAATTAGAAAAACTACTGGAAAAGGATGCAGAAGGGTAGTCAAAAAGGGCTTTGAACTAGCTAAAGAAAAAGGATTTAAAAAAATATTTGCAATTACTAAACGAAATATTTTAAAGGAAACAGATGGGATTTTTTGGAATGCAGTGGTAGAGGCAAACAAAATATATCCAAACATCGAAGTCGAAGAATATTATATTGATAACATGACTCAACAACTAGTCAAAAATCCAGAAAGATTCAACAATAGTTTGTTACTTAGCACGAATCTATTTATGGATATAATCTCCGAATGTGCATCAGGGCATGTAGGATCTATTGGTAATGTTTATTCTGGAAATTATGGTGATACATATGCAATGTTTGAACCTGCCCATGGGAGCGCTCCAAAGCATGCCAGGCAAGACAAGGTAAATCCAGTAGCAACCATATTGTCAGGTGCTTGGATGGTTGAATACTTGGGAGAAAAGCATATTTCAGAAGCAATTTTTAAAGCCACTGAACAAACGATTGACGAGGGAAAATTTTTGACATACGATCTGGGTGGGTCATCATCATTGTCAAAAATGGCAGAGGCAATTGCTCAAAAATCAGCAGCATTAATCAAAAAGTAATCACAAAATACACAACGAAATCAACTGATCCCTTTTTGTTGGCATTTCTCTTGTTATTACCCTAGTCATTTCTTGTTTAATTAGACAATCAAATCATAGAACTATTTCTTAAGCCGGAAAGTTCCAATATTTCCAAAGATTCAAAAAAGAGTGTCTTTTTTGCTATTATTTTGCTGTTTAGAAACAAATTGTCAATGAAATCATCCATTTTTTTAAGATCAGCCAAGGTTGATCTCATTAGGACAATTTTCCCCCTTTCGCTAAGTTGTAATTGAATTAATCTCAATAATCGAATAGTCAATTCAATTCCTTTTTTCCCCCCATAAACCGTAGTATCATCAAGATTATCGATATCCGTTGGTAAATATGGCGGATTGCTAATAATCAAATCAAATTTACATTTCAATGGCAGACTCAAATCAGAGCAAACCAGTAGTTTGTTACTAATATTTGCCAGAGTGTTATTTTTCGCATACATAATAGAATTAACATCAATGTCAGTTCCGACAACAAACTCAAAGTTTGTACACAATAATCTGGTTAAGTACCCAGATCCAATACCCACCTCAAGGGCAATTTTGCCTCTGTAGTTTGCGAGATTATCCTCCATGAAATAAGTATCCTCTGAAGGCATATACATGTAGTAATCGCTTAGCAAGTGAAAAGATAAAAGGCTATTTAATAATATTTAGTCGATTGATATTATGTAGAGTTTAAAGATAATTTGGGAGTCGAAAACCCTTTTTAAATATTTTTATGATTTTTTTACACGCTATTTTTTTTTTGATCATTTTATAACAATTTCTCCCTTCATTTCGGGATGAAAAGAGCAATAATATGTGTAGTTACCTGTTTTATTACTCGCAATTCCGGTTACAAAATCTTGCTCCGTTGTCAAGTAGGCGGTATTGATGCCTAGTTCCTCGGAAATGAAATCATGTTTCACAAAGTCTTTATTAAGAATTATTAGTCGGGTAGGCTGACTCGCATTCACATATAATGTGGGATTAGTCTGGTTAAAGGCATTATTTTGAGCTATTAGTAAGATAGAATCATTTGACTTTTGAATATTTTTTTCCTGAGGAGTGTTTAATAAACTACCAATGCCCCATAAACCACCCACTATTATGAATGAAATGGCTATAATGGCAATGATATTATGTAACAAGTACGTTAATTATTGTTTTGCTACCAATAAATATCTTGAATGACAGAACATTTCATTTCAAACTACTTTTAATTTTCTTAAATCACAATCATTGCAAAAGACTAATCAAAACCGGTATTACTCAATAACAAAGTTCATCCCTGTTCTGAAAGATATTCGATAGATATTCTATCGATTTATTTTCACTCTTGTGCATTTCTTTTTGTTCTAAGATACTTATTTTAGTAGTAGAACTATCCAATTGATATTTTTTCAAAGCTAACATCACATCATCGATAGTATCAATATCCATCTTCAAATTCTCGTTGTAAAATATTTTCAGTGAGACACCAATATCAAGAGCTTTTTTAAAATGGTTGAAAAAACTGTTATCATCGTAACTCGTATCTATTACCGCATGTGGCTTTCTCAACAATATATTAGTCCCATCGAATCTATTTGAAGGAACCATACTAATAATCTCTTTATGGTTCTGTGCGAAAGAAATGATCTCTTTTATTTCTCTTAGCGTCAGAAGTGGTATATCTATAGGGATCACAATCGAGCTGTCAAAATTGTTTTTTTCTATATAGCAATCAGCAATTTTAATAGCATCATTTACTCCGCTGCTGCGACCTTCAAATAATAACACCACCTTTTCTTTTGATTTCTCTGGTATTGTAATAATTTCATTTGTAACCAAAAACAGATTGCTTTCCTCTAACTCAGACAATTTTTCAATCAAATCATTTACCATAAGATGACAGAGCCTGGCCCTTTGTTCTTGACTAAGAAAACCGCTCAACCGTGTCTTACTCATTTCAAATCTTTTTATTGGAATAATTATTGCGGTTTTTGTGTTGCTCAAAAAATTACCCTATATTATTAAAAATTTGAAATTATATATCGTGCCAATGATGTTTCTTTTCTTAAATTCGTCATAAGGATGTCAGAATAACAAAAGTTTATTCCAGGATAATCGTTTTTTATTTTTCTTTCAATTTCAATTTCATCAAGTTTATCGAAGATCATTGTATTAGCAATTTCTGAATAAAAGTCAATTAACCCTCTCAAATTAGGAGTGATGTTCTTCGCCTTCATATAAATTTCACACGGCCCACTGACTGCTTTATTAGAGATTAGGGGAGAAATCATTACAATTTTATTTTTTAACTTCTTCAAAAAGTTTTTCATACCAGGTATGCTTATTATTGGCCCAATACTGGTAATTGGATTTCCTGGAGCAAATAGGATTAATCTTGACTCTTGAAGCGTTTTTTGAGCTTGTAAAGACACCCGTGCCTTTTCAATGTTATTGTAGATAATGTCATACACTGGCACCGAACCCTTGTATTTTATCCAATACTCTTGTAAATGAATTCGTTTGTTGTCTTCAGTCACTATGTTTGATTCATAATGCGTATCAGAAGCTGGAGCTACACGTAGTGATAGACCATATTTGTCGGTAAAGAATTTTGTGATTTCTGTTAAACTCCTCCCCTCTTTTAATAACTGTGTTCTCAAAACGTGGGTTGTCAAATCTTTATCCCCAAGATTAAACCAAGTTTCAGCACCAAGGTTGGCCATATATTTTAAGAAATTAAAAGAATCCCTTTTGACTCCCCATCCTTTCTTTTGGTCCAATTTATTACTAAGTCCATAGATGATCGTGTCGATATCTGGACAAACATATAGTCCATAATGCCAAAAATTGTCGGCGACATTTGAAATAATTGCAATATTTTCTGATTCCTTATACATTCCTCTAACTAATTTAACGGAACCTGTTCCCCCAGCTAAAATGGTAATCAACCCTACAGTTCTACTTTTTTTTCTTTTTTTTATTCTTTGTTTTTTTCTCTCAGATATGTTATGATTTTTTTACATTTAAATTGGATAAAATATAATTTTTACTCCTAATTATGCAGTATTCAATTTGAATTAACTTCAAGTAGAGATATTTCAATAAGATTATAAACAGGCTAATTGGAATTCAAAAATATTGAAATTAAGATCTCTCGATTATGTAATAGTATTATTGGCTATTGTTTTTTTTGGCGGGATTATTAATCAAAGCTTTGCTATACAAATGGAAGCAGGTGTATCGCCTGCAATAAATGCGGCGGACGCTTCTTTTACAGGTGATAGAATTCTTACTTTAAAGTATCCCGTTAACAGCACTATGTCACAGATCTTGGATGGAAATAAAACATCAATCTCATTTTCATTGAATTCTTCAGATAGTAGCAATGGTTTAACTGAGATTTTGGATAAAATAAACAGCATGTTACTATCTCAAAAACAAAGTTTAGTGAAATTTGAAAATGCTACACTAGATTATAGAGCAGCTATCAGTGGAGGACCCACAACGGCAACTATTTCATACCAGGTGGAATTGCATCCAACTATTACTAATCTTGTAACGGCAACAAATGGAACTTCTTCGTCTGTTTTGGATGTAGATTGGAGAAGTATAGTACTAGAGGAGCCATTGATAGTGAATACCGAAGAATATGGTCAGATAGACATTAATCATCCTATTGGAGGCTTGGAAAAATTGGCTCCAGAAGTGGCCGTTAAAATTCAAAATACAACTTTAGCTCCTGCATTTGATACACCCATCCTAGCTTTTGAAGAATTTGGGACGTCGATGAATAACTGGCACTTTTTGTTTGATGCTACTGGTGCTCAGGCTGGTGCTGCAGGCTTTGGGTTTTCGGTCACAGAAGGAGGTTCAAAGATAGTTTCTATTTTTTCTTTGGGTGAGAGTAGTTTCAGAGAAGGAACACATACCGTAAAAGCAACCTCGGCTTCAGCAAATATAGATGGAGTGAATGTTAATCTTGATGGGATAACAGCCCCTCCAAGTGGACAGATGCAGATAGGTGGATTCGCTCAAGTTAAACAATCAGGAGATAAAGAATATCTCCTTGTATCAACAGAAGCACCTCAAGGTGTGGCTACCTCTTCGGGTAGTTTTCCTTTACAAGTCTTATTGATATTTGGAGCCATGATGGCAGGAGTTGCAATCCTAGTACTAGTAAAAGCCAGAAAATAATCAATAGAACTTGAATAGTTTCTATTGCTTGTCTTTAGGGTAAATGGTTGATATTTTTGTCAATATCTTTAGCAAGCCTATTTTCATTTTTTAGATAGTATGTACCAATATCCTGGGTAGTATCTATCGTTATTACGTTAGGTTGAACAATCAAACTCCCTGAGTATCTAGATGTACCTAGTCCAATAACCTCCTTGTTTTGGTTTAGTAGTATTACTTGTTGATTTTCTTTGATATCGTTGAAAAAGGAAATAATTGAACTCCCCATTATGTCCCTACCAAAAACTACTAGATTTTCTGCCTTCGTGTTGACGATAACGTGAGGATAATCCATATTTTTATTGTGTTTGACTATAAACTCGGCAAAATTTAACTCGGGAGAGAATTTCTTATTGTTAATCGTGCCGATTTTCAAACCTATGATAACGGGGTTTAATTTTTTAAACAGCGTATTATCATATTTAACGTTGGAATGAACGAATACTTCTGTTCTCTTTATATTTTTTTCTGACTCAGTGAATTTCTTGCCATTTGAATATCCGATTGTTGAGGAAAGAAATCGGCCTTTATTATCATGGTTATATTTTTCAATCATGTTACTACTACTATTGTCGCGTGAATTGTGATGTAGAATTTTATTTGGAACGGCATATTGTTTTGAAATATTTGTTTTTTGATTACTAATTGCGACATCTAAAACCAGTGTTCGGATTAATATTCTTAGTGTTCCATAAATTTCAAAAATTCCCCAATTATTAAATGACCTTTTTAGAATTGTCTCTTCAACATTGGTTAAATCCCTAAAAGTCATTTTAGTTCGGTTTCTTCCTTATTTTTGCTATAAAAAATCCGTTAGTGGCATGGATATGGGGATAGAACCTTTTGGTATAGATCATTTTCTCGTCGAATTGGTGCTTAGAAAAGCTTGTCAAACCATTCATTCCATACTGTAATGGCTCGATTTGGGCATCCTTGTGATTACTTAAGAGATATTGTATTATCATCTCATTTTCTTCGGGCGCAAAGGAACAAGTACAGTATATCAAAAGTCCGTTTGGTTTCAAAACATTAAAACCAGATACAATCATTTTTTTCTGCCTATTACTGCATATTTCCAAATCCACTAAATTACGACTTTTCTTTCTAGAATTATCTTTCATAATAATCCCTTCGCAGGTACATGGTGCATCAAGCAGGACCCTATCAAACTGTAAATCAAGTTCGCTTATCTCTTCTGCTTTCATATTGAGCACAATTGTATTTTGTACAAAACAACGTGACAAGTTAAAAAGGAGAGATGCAAGTCTGTTGGAGTTTGATTCGCAAGCAAAAATTGTTCCCTTATTGTTTAGGTTTTGAGCGATATGGGTCGTCTTGCCCCCAGGTGCAGCAGCCATATCCAATACAACCAAACCTGATCTATCACGAATATCTAACTCCTCTACTGCAATGCAAGAGCTCAAATCCTGGATGTAATAGTATCCTTTCAAATATTCAATCGTTGAACCTATACTAGGCTGTTTGGGCTCAAGGTCGCTATCTTTGCTAGATGGCAACTCATAATCTTTTTGCATGGTAACATCATCCTTATTGTCATTATCCTCATCATTATTCTGTTTCACAGTTGTAATCCCAGCGTCCTTGATTTGAATACCCCCAAAACCAGGATTCTTTATCTCAAATACCTCTTTAAGAATTGTCTCGCTTAAGTGATATCCCTTCTCACCGAGTCGTCTTTTAAGTTCCTGTGTATTAGTCCTTAGCGTATTTACTCTTATGTAATAATGCAAGTTTTTGCTATCATGGGTATAATCTAGCATCTTTTCAGGATACGGAATAAAATTTAGAAATCTAGATATCATCCACTCTTTATATCCATATCTTTTCGATAAGAACCTAGAATGTTCGTTACCCGTTATAAGTACTGGACAGTCTAAATCATCATCCATTCTATATTACAATTTATCAGTAATGGCAATTAGAATTAATAGATTTTCGAAATTGATTTGGATAAATAGAATGGGATTCAAATAGGAAAATTTTCCATTATGAATCCCATATCGTGTGTCCTAGTAGTAACCCTCCTTTTGTTTTAAGCAAGATTTAGCTAAGCAGCCTACCTGAGTGTATGTACGGGTTCCTAACTCTGTTTGGCCTTTCTCCACCTAGGTCGACGGTTTCACTCCAAGATTGAAATCACTCAGATTATCAATCATCATTGCCTTTGATCTCAACTGGATCCTTTTCTATTTCGTTGCCAGAAGTCTCCTTCTAATTATCGCTAATTCAGGTGCCCGTAATGAGGGAGGAGTTTCCTCTTCGTTATATATTACCAGAAGTAACTTGCCCGCTAGCTCACAAATAAAAATGAAACTCTAATGTTATTAACTTTCTTATCTACTAGTTGTTTTTTGATATTCTTTTCGGTTGAACATAAGACTAATGTGCGTTTTCCAAGTCCAATATGATGATATGGATATACTCAACTAACTTGTAATAACGAAATTAACCATCCTGTGTAATTCGCTTATTAATGCAGTACTTTACATAGAATTTGTTGTTAGGAATTGAAAATGTGTGGAAAATATTCTTTCTCTATCGTAAATATCTCATCCTGTCCTACTGCCTGAGAATATTCCTCTAAGATTTCAGAGTTTAAATCCAAAAATGTATGCCCCCACCTAAATTTATTTAAAATTTCTCTAGACATTTCTTTATAATTCAGAATATACAATGCTGCGGATATGGCTTCAACCGTTGAAAGCATTCCTAGTTTAGCATAATTGGTAGGATTTCCGGCCAATAATGCAGGAAGCTTTCTATTATTAAAGAATTTTTTTGATGTATTAATTACCTGTGTTGCTAATTTCCAAGAGCAATCAATAGCGCAAATACCTCTGAATTTTTTTATATCGTTAGGAGTAACCATTTTTTCGGCGAAAGGGTTGAGTACCAAAAATGTGGTAGGAATCCTCCTTACCTCCTTAGCCATTTTAAATTTAACTAGCCGCGATGCGGTACACTTGATTGGATCATCCTGCCTATACATCAGTACGGCCAATTCTAAAGGTAAAAGTTCGGATTCACTCATCTTTTAATTTTTCTTTCTCCTCTTCCTGTTTATCCTTTTTACCTCCACGAATGAACGAATATATCAATAATCCAGCAATTATAGCCATTATAATATAGTTTACAGGGGGCTTCAAAACCTGAGGTATGATCCCCACTTGAGGGATGGTATAGATAACTTTCCCTACATAGTTCTCCTCTGTAATAGGAAAATCTATACCAGGAATGGAACATTCGTTAGCATCTCCCTTTGTCAGAATTGTTTTTTCCTGTATGACTTCATTTATAGCAATTGGAGCACAAAGGATTACGTTTCCTGTCAAATTATTCCCGTTCTCAATAATAGCTGACACCCGGTGTACAATAGTCTTATTTTCTTCCGCTGGATCCGGGGCTTTGAAAACGATGATATCGCCTAAATTCGCATTGGCAAAAGTGCTATTGTCTTTCTCCCAAACTATTATCAAATCATTTATGTTGAGTACAGGGATCATGCTACCACTTGCCACCACATAAAACGGATTAGAGTCGGCCAAAAGAGTCCTAATAGAAATAAAAGCTATAGCAAATACTATAACTATGATTATGATTATTTTTATATCTTTCCTCTTGTTATCCTTGTTCTTTTTTGACAACTTGTAATAAATAATTTGGATTTTAAACCTTACATAAACATTCTGTTTAAATTTTGATTACCCCTTATTCATACCCGTTGTAATTCAAAACAAAAGTATTGTTTCAATATGCTTTTGCAAATATAACGGTCTTATTTGCCTTTTTTCCGCAATAAATACAATCATTAATTACGTCAAGTGTCGTATTGAGGTCGGTTGGGAGGTCTTTTGAGTCAAACGGGATGACCCGGATGTCTGCTCCGGTATTCTCTTTCACTCTGGCTTCACAATCTTCACTACCACACCATCCTGTCACCATAAAACCCGAATTACTATCCAAATTCCTCTTGAAATCGCCATAATTTGCTATGATCTTTGTTTTCTCTTTAAGATAGGTTTCGGCTTTGCAATACAAATCATATTGCAAACTATGAAAAATTTTCTCGATTTCTATACTCAAATTCTCCATCGGGACAATGCTTTTTTGTCTGTTGTCTCTTCTCACTACTTCTACTTTATTGCTTTCAATATCCCTTTGTCCAATATTTATTCGGATAGGAACTCCTTTCATTTCCCATTCGTTATATTTCCATCCAGCGGTAAACTCATCTCTTTGATCTACAAAAACCCGATAGCCTAACGCTACTAAACTATCTTTTAGTTTAATAGCATGTTCTTTAACTAAATGTTCATTTACATTTTTGTAAATTGGAATAATAATAATTTGGATTGGAGCAACGATTGGAGGTAATATCAGACCTTTGTCATCTCCATGCACCATTATTAGGGCCCCAATCAATCTCCAGGATATTCCCCAAGAAGTTTGCCAAACAAAATCTTCTGTATTATTCTTGTTCAAAAATTTAATATCAAATGGTTGTGAAAAATTTAAGCCCAAGTTATGGGAAGTTCCAAGTTGTAACGCTTTTCCATCAGGCATCATCCCCTCCAATGCGGTAGTATAATCTGCACCAACAAATTTCTCTTTGTTACTCTTGTAACCAGATATCGTAGGAATGGAAAGGATTTTTTCAATAAAATGTTTGTAGAGATGCAAAATTGTCATCACTTCGTCCTCCGCCTCTTTTTTGTCGACGTGGGCGGTATGGCCCTCTTGCCATAAGAATTCTGAATTTCGTATGAAGGGTTTTGTTGATTTTATCTCAGCCCTCAGAGCAGTGTTCCAGAAATTCATTTTAAGTGGAAGGTCCCTATAACTGGATATCCATTTCGGAAATATTGAATAAAGAAGAGCCTCAGAGGTGGGCCTCAATGCTAATTTTTCACTCAGCAGAGAATCACCAGACGACGTTACCCAAAAGACCTCAGGATTGAATCCCTTGAAATGTTTTTCCTCTTTGTTCAACAGACTTTCAGGTATCAAGCAAGGTAAGAATCCGTTAAGGTGTCCTGTCTCTTTGAATTTCTGATCTAAATAGTTCTTGATGAGGTCCCAGATAGCAAAACCATATGGTCTAAGGACAATGAAACCTTTTGCGGATATATAATCCGCTAGCCCAGCTTTTTCTATTATTTGAGAATACCACTCGCTAAAGTTTTCCTCTTTTTTCGCACTAATACCAAATTCCTTACTGATTTTCTGGTCCAATTAATCAAAAGATAGCTATGGATTTCTATTTATGAAGCTTATGCTATCATTAGCAGCACAACAAAAAAAAATAACTAGACTACTCTAATGGGTCACCCTTGCAATAGACTACACCACTGATTCTACTATGAAAATTGCTACAAACGTAGCATTGTACAAAGCCAAGCTCCTGTTTGAATACTGGACAATCTATAGACTCTAGTTTCATTCTTTTTAACATTTTTGGACTGACACCCTTTAATTTTAGTTTACCCTTATCATCCATCATCCCTGAGGCCTTTAACTCAGCTTTAGCTCTGTCACTTATTTTCAAGGTTTTTTCCACTTGCTTTATTGGAACCTCATATTTCGTTACGGGCGATTCACTCATCTCAATTAGATTTTATGTACGATCTGATTATTTATAAAAATTTTTTTTCCAATTCGAGGAATAAGATAGAGTATCTAGAAAAAAGACATTAGACTACAAAATTTTTGATTTTAGATTCGCTAACAACTGTCGAGATCTGTATTAGGCGTAGTAGGTAATAACTAAGAAGTAACTGCCAGTATTCACTATCCGATATCCAACAATTATACATCTTTATTATCTATGAAGAATTCAATAAGCTGTTTGAAGACGTATGTGATATCCAAGAAAGATACGGAGAAAATACTCAAAACAATAATCAATGGCTGGGAGGAGAAAATATCCATTCCCAAAACTAAGAATATTAAAGTTTTTGAAATTGAAGAGAATAAGAGTATCTTGGTTATCGATTCCCTTATTGCAGTTTTCATATCTGAAGAGATTATACTGCCTTTTTTGGGTAGAACCGAAGTCCTGGAAAAATTCCCTTCGGTAATAGTAGACTCGGGTTCTATAAAGTTCATCTGTAATGGAGCAAAAATATTGCGTCCAGGTATTGTAGATTTTGGTCAATTCAAGAAAAATGACATAGTAGTAGCAAAGGAAGAAAAATATGGAAAATATTTATCTGTCGGAATAGCACTTGAAGATAGCATTTGCGGCAAAGAATTACAAAAGGGACAGATAATAAACAATCTGCACTATGTCGGTGACAAATTCTGGAATGCTTTTAAGGAAATTTCCTTTCGGTTATGAGATTAAATAACATAGCGTACGGAACTTTATCTTTATATATCCTAACCATTTTTAAAATGACATGCTTACGGGAAAGATGACAGCTACTTGGCTAATCCTGTTAACTATAGCAGGATGCGCTGCAGTTCCAGTTTTGTTAATTTATTATACTACAGTACATCCATTCATCGAAACTCATCCGCCTAAAATAACCTTAGGTTTAGTAGATTTAATTCCGAAGACCATGACTCTTGGCTTTGTCAGCATTGTTTCAACATAGATTCATTATTACCAAGGCTGGTCAAAGAAAATTAGGGATTCAGTCAACTAATTTTTAATATTTGTTTAAATAATCTTCTCCTAAAAACTAAAATATATTGACTATGGAATTAAAAGTTCACCCATCATTTTTTAGAGAGTTTGCCACGAAAACGTGGATATCTCCCTACGAAATAGTGCGAGAACTTATTGAAAACGCCTTTGACGAGGATGCAACGAATGTCCTCGTAACAGTACTAGACAATGGCAATGTGGTAATTGAAGATAATGCAGGGATGAACTCCAATTCAATGGACAAATTTTTGATACTAGGCTCACCTCATAAAGCCGAAGAGACTCTTTCACCAAAATTGAAAAGATTAAGAACGGGGAGATACGGAACTGGACGATTATCCTTTTTGACGTCATTTGATCAAATGAAAATCAAAACTCGGTTGGATGATTTTAACAAAACCATAACTATTGATGGAAATACATTAGAAGAGCTAATTACGGGACGTGCAAAACTACGCGAGATAAGAGAACCAAAATTAAACAGAAATGGAACTGAAATCTTATTGATAGGATCGAAAATTAGCATAGACGTAAACAAACTTTCCAAAGAGATCAAGAAGCTCTCTATTCTAAAATATCCCCTCTTTGAGGTGTATATTAAATCTGCTAGCGAGATTAAAGAATGGGATATGTCTGATTCCCAAGTAATACACTCGCCAGATATTCAGGGTTATAAGCTGGAAGTAAATTTAGATAATCCAAGAATCACCGGTGAAATAACTATTGCTAGAAGGCCTTTGGGACAAGATGAGAAGGGAATAGCAATAATGGTAGGTAATCACGTGGTTTTGAGAAGTACATTTGGATTTGATAACAAGCTAAGCCGGGTTACAGGATATGTGAAATGCGACGAACTTACATCCAGGTTTGCAGATAAATCAGCCTTGATTGAGAATGATGTCTATAATTGTTTCAATCAAAATGTAAAAACCTTCATAATTGATCAAGTACTTCCAAGTCTGACAGAATATGAAGACGTCCTGATTACCAGGGAAGAATCAAAAATTTATAAGGAAATAGACAAAGTCATGGGTCAAGCTGTTTTGGAAACCCTTGAACCAGTAGAAGAGATTCAAGGATTTGAATCAGTCGAGGTTTCATCCCCTGCTGGCGAGAACGGGACCGATGACTCGAGTACCTCAAAAGATAGTCTCCCAGGCAATTCGTATTCTAGCCACGGTCAGGAAAATGATGAAAACGATAATGTATCTTTTACCTTAACAGAGGTAGATAGGAACAATGATTTAGCTAGCGGTGTTGACAGCAACAGGCGAAATTCTGATTCAACTTTTGATGATTTGAACGCAAAGAAAGGCACAAAAACCTCTTCATCAGACAATAGAGACAAAATTTTAGACAATTCTGAAATCTCAAATTCAGCAAATGAATTCGCCCTTAGCGATTATACCAATAGAGAGGGTGCTTCTTCAACTCAGGTTTTGAATAACAATTACAACGGGAACCTTGCTAATGGCAATGAAGGGATGATTAGAAAAACTGTTAGAAAGCCTATTCTCAAAAAAACATTTACGCTGAAAAAAATAGGATACAAGGTGATCCCCTACGAAGACGAAACTGATCCTAGATACAGTTTTACGAATGAAAATATAGTTTTTGTAAATAAGGCTCATTCTACCTATAAGGTTGAGGCGCAGAGGGGAGATGAATTCCTATTCAGACATATAACAAATATTGTTGCAGAGGTAGTGGTTGGATCAAAGTACCCAGAAGCAAAAGACATTTTAGAAATTCAAAATAAGCTAATATCTGAAGCAATCAAGATTCATGACTACTCAATGTTGAAAAAGTAGGCACCCATATAGAAACGACTAAATCTAACTCTTTTTTTTTAATTATTAAATGGCTTTTCAATTTATGCCCGGAGCAACAGCAGTTGGTATTACTTACAATGATGGAGTACTTTTGGCTGCTGAAAAGAGAGTTTCATATGGCAATTTCGTAGTTAATAAGAATACTAAAAAAACATTTAATGTTACTGATCATGTAGGTGCTGCTTGTGCAGGTATGGTTGCTGATATGCAGGTTCTTGTACGCCAGGTTAGCGCTTTGTCAAAAATCAGGAAATTGGAAACCCGACGTAATGTCGAACCAAATTCGGTTGCAAAATTGATGTCTGTTATCATGTTTGAAAGGAGATACTTCCCACTATTGACTCAAGTTGTAGTCGGTGGCGTTACAACTGGAAAACCAGAGATTTATACTCTCGATCCACTAGGTTCAGTTTTACCAGACAGATATGCTGCAGTAGGAACTGGAGCTGAAATGGCATTGGGAGTAATGGATGCAGAGTTCAATGAAAACCTTAATGAGGAGAAAGCAACTAGTCTAGCATTAAAATCCATTCGTTCATCCATTCAAAGGGATTCTGCAAGCGGTGACGGTATAGATATTTTGATCATCAATAAGAATGGGAAAAGCGAGAATTCATACCCAGCATAAATCTCAAAGTAACATCTCCCCATATTTGTCTCATATTTATGAGGCATTGTAAAAAATAACCTCGGCCTGTAGGCTAAGTCAACCAACTAATTTCATTTATTGTTTGAATCAAGATTTGAGAAACAAAACAATCAGATTATCTAGATCTTCAGATATTGGTAATAGGATCTTAACCTTTATTCTACCAAATTTGGAACTGTCTTTTACTTTTTTTTATAAAAATCAATGTCAAAAATGGATAAAAACGGGCCCGGAGGGAGGAGTGCTGATATCGGTTCTTTAAAATGGACTTCAGTAATCAGGACTAGACTGGTATTTACTGTTACACTTTTGAAATTGTGTGTAATGGCACGAGCGGATAGAGACAAAGCGTCGACTCCATCCAGCTCTGTGGTCATAGCACCTAAATGATCTAATAGTTTCTTTTTTCATTCAATCCTTAATCATCAACTCATGATGTTGTTGTTGTTGAATTCATGCCAGATGCAACAGCAATATCATCAGTAGAAGCGGAGGTGGAGGAGGTCGTTGTATTAGTTGCTGGCAGGACCTTCAAGGCCATGATATAACCTTCATTGAGTGGTTCGTATATGAGTCCACCATAGCCAGGCCACATTTCGAAGCCGTTTATCATGGGGCTAAAGTAATCTGAAGCTGCCAGTAATTTACCACTATCTGCGTCTCGCCACTGAATTTGTTCCTTATAGTTGGCTCCTATTGGCCCAACATTATAGTCTAGTGGATTGGTGACGTTAGTTAGGATATTTGTCCCCACAAACACCCGTTGGTCAGCAGGACCTATGAGTATCGTCCATTCTAATGTCTTCTGGTCTACAGTCCAGGCAAGTGACATGTTACCACTTTCTTGGTCAAGATCGATGGCCGCAACCTTTCCTGGGCCAGGATCCATAGCGTAGATGCGATTATTCTCCGGATCAAAAGCAGGAAGGGAGGGAATGTAGCTTAACTGTCCAGGCTCCAATGGCATCGGTTGGATTCTTGTAAGCTTGCTTGAATCAGCCTGTGAGACAGCAAAGACGCTGAGTGGGACATCGGTAGGACCCCCACCATTGGTCTGACACACGACCCAATCATTCATTATACCGCATGCTGATGCAGAAGTCTGATTTGGTAATAGATATGGAACAGGACCCCAATTCTCATCAAGTGTCAGGTTTTTGCCATCCCACTCGTAACGGTACAGGCTGGTGCTACCTGGTAAATAGGCATAGTCCTTGTCATGATATTGAGTAGCGGTGAGGCGGCCACCGATCATCTGCTCTAGTTGTACCCAGTCGAGTACTTTGAATGCCTTGGAATCTACAGCAACTAATGCTGAAGGTGGTGTAGTTTCCAAGTTTGGACAATTTGCAAGGGCAAAAAAGCCTTGTAATGTGCATCCAGGTGCTCGAGCTAAGTTCTTCATCACAAGGGTGCCGTCTGACCAGCCCGCCATCCCATTAAAGTAACTATTATTTGAGAGGCTAGCTCCTGTGGGCAAAGTTAGGAATCCTTTGACTTCTCCAGTAGTGGCATTAAGCTTGTATAGGTACGAGTTGGTAACGGCAAAGAGGTCACCTCCAAGTGATTCGAGCCCACCAACTCCGGTCCACTGGTTGGAGATGTTTGTATTGACAAGGACGGTACGCCAGAGCTCTTTGAGTGTACCAGGTTCAATACGAGCTACATAGCTTGCAGTTGGAACTGGAGTACTAGCAGCATTTGACCCACCATAGACATACATCTCATTAGTTCCACGTGTAACCATTACGGCAGGTGTATAGTATTTGTCTGGAGACTTGTACGCATATACCTGATTGGGCTCTGTAAATGACCCAGTAAAGGTTGCACACGCATAAAGCCCAGTTCTGTTACTATCGCCACGCTCATAGCCGAGCATTGTTGGATACCAAGGAGGATTTTTTTGTTCTGCTATACAGTTTGCTTCTTGTTGTACCAGAGTGTAGTTAGGAGGAATTGGTCCACCTGCTGCAATCATGTTAGGAGTTTCCATAAATGTGGCATAAGGATTTGAGGTCCCGCTGGTGTTGCTAGCGTTGACGTTGCTAGCGTTGACGTTGCTAGCGTTGACATATCCTGACATAGGAAACGCCATCATTGCCACACCGGCTAGAGAACTCAATAGTACTAGAAAAATCATTCTATCACTTTTACTATAACTATTGTTCATGATTGATTGTTACTATACTGGTATATAAGTAATTTTGACAATATTTTCTAGTAATTCTCAATGATATCAACACTACTAACAATTTGGGTCTCCGAAATGGCCCAATCTTGATTTTAAAGAATTCATAAAAGATGTACTTTTAGACTACTACTATTTGGATACTTTGATATTATGTCGATATAGGGTTTAACTTATTTTCTATTTTATATGCTTGTATTAAATGTTTAATTGCTTTTTTCAACAAAGGAATAAAGTGTTTATTGAAATCCTAAAAGAAAAACCGAAATATGCGTCTCTCCTGTACCTTCTTATTGTTCAAGTGCAATATTACGTTTGACATATGCATATAAAAATAGACAACAAGAAGTATTGAAAAGATATGTAATATTTCTGAAAGAAAGACTATCTCTTGTGATAGAGGTGAAGCAGGTTATTCTTTGAGTGTACTTTAGGTGTATTTGTAATGCAATTTTGTTGGAAAAACTGGAATTGCATTGATCTTGAAAATGGTTTAAACATTCTATAAGAAATTATAGTTTTTGGATTAAAAAAGGGTTATAGAATATGGAAATGTATTTTACAGAAAAATGGCGACGGCGGTCTGAATCGAGTTTATACGGTTCATATCAAGACAGTATTATTGGATTTAGCGATTTCTCAGAATTGGTATCAAACCTTATCACCAGATAAATGTGAAGTAAATAGGGATTTCGAATATTGATTAATTATATGTGTTGATCCATTCTTCGAATTGTTTTATGGAATTTGGTGGCAAATCTCCTCTTACTATTACCGGAAATTCCAACTCAATGGAATTTGTTTTTCGAGAGTATGTTGAAAGTCGTGCATAAATCAAATTTGCAAGGCGATTATATCCGCGTGGATATATTTGGGTCTTAAAAATCCATGCAAATCCATTATTCTCTTTTAGATAATGGATATGTGGATCAAGCCATCTCACTGCGAATACTGGAGTTAATCCCAAAAATTTGCATACCTGTATTTTTTCCTTTAGCTTCTTAATTGAAATTATATTAAGTGAATTTTTGATTTCAACACCTATTTTCAAATTTTTTACTTTGTGAGTTGCGATGATATCTAGGTTCCCCCGTGATTTAGTCCATTTTTGTCCATTATATTCATTGGAATTTTTGGATATAATAGTGAATTGTTGGGCTCTTAATTCATATGCAACCAAATCTTCTAAGTGTTTTCCCAGATTCATGGTAACAGAAGGATGGGAATATTGATTAACAATCCTAGCTATTGTAAAAGCTTTTTGGGTTATCCTGTCTAGTTCACCCTTATTAATCTGAGAATTGTAATAGAATGTTAAATCTGGAACGTGATTGATTAAATGTTTTTGTGGGAAGTCTTTCTTCCGGGTAATACCCAAAGTTCCCCTTTTAACTAACTTGTCCAATGCTTTTCTGATAATACCATCTGAGTAATATTGCTCAT
Source organism: uncultured Nitrososphaeraceae archaeon (assembly GCA_963759575.1). GTDB lineage: Archaea > Thermoproteota > Nitrososphaeria > Nitrososphaerales > Nitrososphaeraceae > Nitrosocosmicus. Next base: position 125,897 of record CAVWZU010000004.1, read on the forward strand.
AAAAAACTTGTAACTGTCTTAGGTAGAATGGCGTTTTGATTGGTTCTTTCCTAACATTTGTGAATCGTTTGATTAGGTCCAATTCGGCTTTAGCAACAGCATGATCTGGGGTTTTTTTAATATGGTGATTTTGAATATCGCTGATCAAGGTTGTATCTTTATAAGGTAATGAACAAAAGCGTGAATTTAAATTTTGTTCACAGAGACCCAAAGTTATAGCTCTTATTGGCAAAGAAAAGAGCTATTGTAGGCGGGTGTGGTATTGAAGGTAATTGTAATTTGATATTTTTTTTGTTCTTAATGTCACTAGGTGAAGGAATTTAGTTTGAAAATGTATGTTGGTTGGGGTTAGAAATTGATTGTAAATTTGGGGACCGAAATTAGAAAAAAGAGATGGACGATAGTATTACAGATTAGAAAGACGGCAAATAGGATGTATCAATCATTTAGGGATTTGACCAAGGAGGATCTTAAAGAATCTATAGTTGGCTTGTTGTTAGCAAAAGAAAATCGTTTTTCAAGTCGAAACACTTTACCCTTGTGTAAGACATTTTTGGAATACAGTTGGTAAAGCTGACCCAAATATTTAACTCTAATAGATCCAAAATTCTTCCACGATAGCAATCCCTTTTCCGTCTGTTTATTCCCACTTGCATGGACATTTGACTCGATAGGGACATCAAATGCTCCGTCAAACTGGGTAAGCTTCCAGTTTGCAACATCATTTACCAGGGGCTCCGAATTGGATGTTTCTGCCTTCAACACATTAAGAAGTTCTCCACATATCGAAATGAAATTGGTCATATCTTCAACTCGACCCAAGTAGATAGGGTCACTGGTACACTTTAAAATCATATTGACTGTCCCATTAGGATATACTATTATCTTACAACTTCTATAACGCGAGATCCTTAATTCGAATACCTTACCTTTGTTTTCCCGAGATTGTACCGTCCAATTCAGTCGTGAATAATCATCATTATCTTTCAGATTAGATTTGATATTGATATGATGAAACGACATGCTCTCATGACTAATCATATCATTTAGAATGGTTAGCTGGAAAAGGGGATCTTTTTCGGGGTCTAATCCGATAGCGGAATCATCTACATTAGAATCGGAGTTATTCTCGATAACATAATCTTTGATATTGGATACGTAGTATCTATATTGATGACCAGACCGCTTGTCATGGACTTGCAGTAGACCAATACTTCGTGCTTTTGCCAATAGTTTTTTACAATATTCTTTTTCGATACCCAGTTTTGATCGAATTTCCTTGTTAGTTGGAGATTTTTTGATTAAATTTTGTCTTGCTACAAACTCGCCGATGGACCTCAGTTTTCCATTAATTCTTTTAGCATTCGTTTCTTGCCAATTATTAATTACGTCATAACCATTCTCATATGTGGATGGCAATGTAAGCGAATCTCTTTGAGGTAATGGGTTTTCATACTGACACCTATCTTCATTAACCTCTATGACCTTTTTGGAGATAGTTTCTTCAGTATGTATCTCTTTGTTCATCCTAATTCAGCCTCTTGAGTGTCTGGGTGGCCGCGAGTAGCAAGAATATTTGAAGCAATATTTGAACGATGAAGAGAGAAGTTGCTCGGTTACCGATCATGAATAGTCAGCCCTCCTATTGCAAATAGAAAGTGATAGGGTGGTTGGAGAAACTAGGAATGTAGTTGCAGTGGATAACTCTAGTCCCCTTTTTTCAAAGGAGACATTTTCTGCTTCGTTATGTCTGAGACACATTTCAGTATTCTCCGGGAAATTTCAACTGATTTTGAATCAAATAGTCTATTGAATTGGGATCTAGATTCTTGCCTTCCTTTATTCTATTGATTATGAATCTAATGAATTCCCTAACGAGTTCTTTATCAAATTCAAAATGATGTAGATCATCATGACGAATTTTAATATACTTTATCAGACGCCCTATGACATTTGCAGCTTCACCCTCATAGTAATCGATGACCTTAGATGGTATTCTCGATCCAAAGTCTGACATTATCTCAAACCTCCAACCTTGCGAATGAGCAACCCTTCTTTTCTTTTTTCAACTATTATATTTGAGGGAGAATTGAAGTCGTAATCAATGCAGAACCGTTTATCTAAAACGAGGGTGTAGGAATATTGTCCTACAACCCAAAGTGGATCCAATGATGTTTCAGTGCTGTTCTTCTTAGTCGCTATTGTTGTTGTGTTGTTTTCAACCATATCTGCTGGACTGTAAATTCTATTAATATAGACCAAATCAGAAAAATCTTAGAATATCGATAATTCTAAATTCTTAGTTGCACTGGATTATTTGACATATTCAAACAAAATCCATATTCTAAGTTCCTGTAACTGGAGGGTAAAACGTGAATATATGGGATGAATGGTGGAGATTAGATTAGGAATTTGAGCTAGTCACTATGAGAGACTGACCAGATCATCTGCGAAGATTGCTACACCATTTGGATATGAATATTTGTCATTTGACTCATACTATGGGAATTACGATTTTGCTTTTAATTTTTTTACCTCTGTCATAAGTTGAACTATTTGATCAGACAGATTAGAAAGAGAATCCTCATTTTCTTTACTTTTTTCTTCTAATTTCTTAATTTCTTTCTCTTTTTCCATTAGTTTGGATGCTATGATATACTCATTTACGTTGTTTTTCTCGTTTAATTCTTCAATCTTGTGCTTTAACCTATTTTCTTCATTTATGGTTAATGAGTCAACAGCAATTAGATAATCTGATAGAATTTCATTATCCGTGGCCCTGTAATAGGAGTCTGAAATTCCGGTAGAATGACCCATTAATTTCTCTATATTGATTGGCTTCATTCCTGCAATCTCGCAGTGTGTCTTAAAGAATTTACGATAGCCATGATCCGCTTGAAACTCGTGTCTTTTTTTACCATCCTCTAGTTTCTTTCTAATTCCCTGTGCCCATAATGCTCGTTCAATCAGCCTCTTGATTCCTGTAGATTTGAGTTTCTTTGGCTTGGTTATCAAGCCGCGTCCTATTGATGTGGAAGTATCCCATAAATCTCTCATTACCCAACTATTTTTCGTGATTGTTTCTCCTGTGTCTTTACGGTAGTCCATCCATTCTCTTAAATGGAAGTATGCTTCGGGCGTGATGAAAGTGAAATGCTCTTCTTCTTCGCCACCATAGATGACCACTTTTGCGGATACGATTATCTCATCCTTTACTATAGGTTGAATGTTATCCCATTTAAGATAATCCCAAGCTCCTAAACGAAATCCCCCAGAACACATTGTATATACAATAGATTTAATGCGTCTATCAGGATATTCACAGATTTTTCTGATTTCATCCATTGTTGGGGCCCGATCCTCCGCGTATCTTCTTCCTCTTGGAATCCCTCTTGTTATTTTCTTCCAAGGAATAGAGATATCAGTCATCTCACAAAATAGTTTGATGGCTTTTAGATAATTGAAAAGGGTTGCTCCAGTGATTTCCTTTCTTTCAAGCCTATTTCTTTGATATATTATATAAGCGACTATGCCATTGATGATCCATTGACTGTTTTTCTTACTTTCATCAGTCAAGAAAATACACCTTTCTTTCATTGTTAAACCCGGGATTTTTAAGAAGTTTAAGAATATTAGTAATCTACGATCATATTTTTCTCTTGTTTCGGAAGATTTTATGGCGTTGAGAAACAATGAATATGGATCGGAATTCATGGCTAAATACTGACTAATGATATCATTACTATTAAAATCTATATTAAACGAAGAGTTTAATGGATGTAAAATATTAATATTTTCTTTAGTCGTTTCTATTGCCATATTTTATAATATATCTACAAAGGAATCCAATTTAAAGACCTATATAGATGCGGGCCCGGAGGGATTTGAACCCTCGGCCTGACGCTTAGGAGGCGTCCGCGCTATCCATTATGCACCTTTGATTATCCAAAGTCTGCGCTACGAGCCCAACTAACACTCTCAGAGTATCATATTTTTTTTGAGACCAACATAATATTAATGCTGAGAAGAATTCACAAGGTTAGATGTAACCATTAGTTTGCCTAATGTAGTGATATTAATTACTGTTTTGCCTCTATCGCCTTTATCTACTTCTACCAACCCAAGGTCTGCTAACCCTTTATTTTCCTTGCCGCCCTGAACATGATAGCTTAAAAGAGGTTTCCCATAACCTGAAATTTGTTCTAATTCTTCCAAGCTGCTTACCATGCCACCAATCCCATCTATACTTTTTAATATTTTGATTTTGGTATCTGATATGATTTCACTGTAACTGAACTTTAGTACCGGTAATAACAGAGGTACTGTATGAGCGTGGTCCATTGCAAAAGCCTTTATTCCATTAATAAATGCTGATGAGAGTGCAGCACAACTGATTAATTTATCTCCAGAACTTACATTCATTAGTATCTGATGATATTCCATACTTTTCTTCAACAATACTTCGTTAACTCTTTCAATTGTATCCTTTACGACGTTTTCCTTCTCAACAAGAATTATTTCTGAACCAATACCGATGATTGTTTCAATCTTCTTAGAATATTCTATGGCTTTGGGTTCATCGTTTGAATAGCATATTAATATGAGTTGGTGAATCGGAAAATTTCGAATCCCTAATGCGATCCCATCTTGATCATCGTCACCAAAGGTAGCAATTTGAAGGGTTTTCATTCTATGATATACTGTAGGATGAACTTTATTAAAAATATTTGCAATTTTTTCATATTTTTTGCATTTAGAATTTAATAAGGATCAAATATTGAAAAATTATGATAACTTGAAGAATAAAATGCCAAAAGTACAAATATAATTGATTTTTCAATCATATCTTAAATTTCAAAATTTTTTTAGTATTATACTAATCAAATTTACTAAATGCTTTGCTATTTTTCATAACACCAATCCATCTCCCATAATCATGATATAAAAAACGATTATTTATCTCTGAAATTACCATTTCTGCAAATAATGATGAGCTTTAACAATATCTCATCTACTATAACACTGGAAAGACATCCCAAACTAGAATGTTTTGGAATATATTAGTAAAACATTTGTATGTTGTACAATTAAGAAAATTAATCCCTTTTTTCATTAGATTTTAGATTTTGTATCCTAATCACGGAAGTGCTCCACAAATCTGTCGTCTCATCCTGCTTGGTTGAATGTAGTTGATCATCATGTTTGACAGTTAAATTATTGACTTTGTGTTGATCACTCCTAGCATCTTTCAGGGTTTTAATATCATTCGTATTCCCAATCATAGTATTAACATCAGACTCATCTAATTCATCACTTTTCATTGTCTCTGCTACTTGACAGAAAAGGCAAACCGTATCCATAATCTTTAGTCGGATTTAAATACCCAAGAAATTTAAACAAAGATTCACGAAGGTATCAAGATTGACACTATCCTGATATACTACAGTTAGAGTCTTGCTGTTTCACGTTTAAGTATGTGCGGAGATAACGACCATAAAATTCTGTCAACTAAGAATACAAAAAATGTCGTTTTAATATTAGGATATTCAAATAATAACTATAGTATAAGAAATGTCAGACGTGGATCTTAATACGTGTTCGAGAATCATTAAAGTCTTAACTGAGCTGGAAAAACAATCAGCATTAGAAAGATCAGGTTTAACAGAGATATCCCATACAGATTCGATGCTTGCGATTACCAGTGACACTGGCAAATTTTTCAGTATCTTATTAAACTCAATGAATGCCAAAAAGATATTAGAAGTAGGAACATCTGTTGGATACTCGACACTGTGGTTAGCATATTCGCTCTATCAGAATAAAGAAAACTCTCCCCTGTCAAAAAGGTACATCACAACCATCGACAACAATCCGCATAAGATTAAGAAAGCAACAACAAATTTCAAGAATGCTGGAGTCAGCGATATAATAGAAATAATTGAAGGAAATGCCACAGAGGTTCTAAAGCAATTGTCAAACAATGTTAGCGATAATCCGGAGGATCGATCCAAATATTTTGATTTCATTTTTTTGGATGCAGATAAAGAAAATTTGCCAGAATATTTTGATTTAGCCATATCAATGGTCAAGAAGGGCGGGATAATCGTTACGGATAATGTCTTGTATCCCGAAGAATATAGACCAAGTATGTCCAAATATATTGAACACATAAGAAAAAAAGATTTTGTTCAATCGGTAACAGTCCCAATCGGACATGGAGAGGAAGTCAGTTTAAAAATAAAATAATTCTTGAGACTAATGACATCTCATGTACCCCATCGTATTTGAAAGTGGAACAGGTATGAATTTGAGATATACTATACTATATCAGTAACATTTGAATGCTTAATTCATTTAATAGAGAATTAATATTGTACTATGAAGGCATAAATTGAGACTATTTAAGATATGAATTCATTTGGATGAATCAAGGTCAACCTTAATCCTTTAGATTAATTCTTAAGTCGAAAATCGTTGCAATGCGGGCCTGTGGGCCTGTCCATGTTTGGCTATGAACAAAGATATTAATTTGAACATACCAATATGAATATGACAAAAATTGTTAAAACAAATCATCCCAGTGAAATAATAACACTTGAATTATCAAAGTTTGAACTTGAAGACATGTTGAACTCCGTCGATTGTATGGCTGAAAAAGAACAAAGAAAATTACTAGAGAATATACCATCCACAGAGGAAGGACGAACAAGATTGGACAAATACAAAGCTCTTAAGGAAGATCTCAGGAAAATATTTGAATCCATTTCGTGAAACTAATTACTAATGAAAATGAAATTACAAATTGTACTGTCAAAATGAAAGAATTGTAAAATGAGATTCATGAATTCGTAATCAGATTAAGTTAAATAAAAATAAAATTATTTTTCAAGATTCACAACTTGCACTGAAATTTTCTTTCGTGGAATTGACTATTCTATATGTTGAATGACCAAGAGTTATACAACAAAAATAAAACAAATAATCTGAATCTGTATAAATCAAAAACATAAAAAATTTGGTTATGGGATTGCAGGTATGAAATTATTCATTCGCACCTGCTTTACCTAATCATTATCGATTTGTTATGCTGTTGGAGCTACTGGTGTAGCTGTTTCTGTTGCGGTAGTCCCACTTTGAGGAGCTACTGGTGTAGCTGTTTCTGTTGCGGTAGTCCCACTTTGAGGAGCAATCTTACGAGAGTTGTCAGAACCTGATTTGGTGCTGTCGTCATCACTGCTTGATTTGGTGCTGTCGTCATCACTGCTTGATTTGGTGCTGTCGTCATCACTGCTTGATTTGGTGCTGTCGTCATCACTGCTTGATTTGGTGCTGTCGTCATCACTGCTTGATTTGGTGCTGTCGTCATCACTGCTTGATTTGGTGCTGTCGTCATCACTGCTTGATTTGGTGCTGTCGTCATCACTGCTTGATTTGGTGCTGTCGTCATCACTGCTTGATTTGGTGCTGTCGTCATCACTGCTTGATTTGGTGCTGTCGTCATCACTGCTTGATTTGGTGCTGTCGTCATCACTGCTTGATTTGGTGCTGTCGTCATCACTGCTTGATTTGGTGCTGTCGTCATCACTGCTTGATTTGGTGCTGTCGTCATCACTGCTTGATTTGGTGCTGTCGTCATCACTGCTTGATTTGGTGCTGTCGTCATCACTGCTTGATTTGGTGCTGTCGTCATCACTGCTTGATTTGGTGCTGTCGTCATCACTGCTTGATTTGGTGCTGTCGTCATCACTGCTTGATTTGGTGCTGTCGTCATCACTGCTTGATTTGGTGCTGTCGTCATCACTGCTTGATTTGGTGCTGTCGTCATCACTGCTTGTTGCATTGTCATCGTCAGAGCTTGTTGCATTGTCATCGTCAGAGCTTGTTGCATTGTCATCGTCAGAGCTTGTTGCATTGTCATCGTCAGAGCTTGTTGCATTGTCATCGTCAGAGCTTGTTGCATTGTCATCGTCAGAGCTTGTTGCATTGTCATCGTCAGAAGTTGATTCAGTCTTAGGAGCTACGGATTCGGTATTGTCCTCTGGACTGGTGGAGCTTGTATCTTCAGATGGTGTATCAGACTGTGATTCTGGAGATTGAATATCATTGAAAGGAAATACAAGATCGATTCCACCCAATGGATCAGTAGCTGCGGATTCATCTTGAGAACTCGAAGTGGAGTCTTCATCGCTTGATGAGGATTCATCTTGAGAACTCGAAGTGCTAGAATCACCGAACGGGAACAATTCATCGAAACTGAAACCTTCCTTACTACTTCCGAATAGACTATCAAAATTTAATCCACGAGAGCTGTCTTCACCTGAGTTTTGTGCCAATACGTTTTGATTAAAGATTGCTTGTGTACCTGTACCTGTTACTACCACTACTAAGAATATTAATAGTAGATTAAATGGTATAATCTTTAGCATTATTTAAGATCCTAACTAATCCCATAAAGCAGTTTGATAACTGATTACTTTATCAATTGTACAACATCATGTTAAATAAAAATAAAAGAAACAAAATTAACCTATTAGGTCATATAAAAGGATTCTGCTAAAACACATCGCCAGTATTCCAACATGTGTAGTCAGGTTCAGAGATTAGATGCGAATATTCGTCATTAGGTACAATTTACCCTCGCGTATATACTTGTAAAATATGCCTATTTCTCCTTTAAATACCCAAATATTGATTAGACAATTCTAAATAATTATTTGATAACTCTTTTATCCATTCTCGTTCCTTGTCATTTATATCACGAATTTCCTTTGCGGGCAGTCCCCCCCACAGTTTGCCTGAGGGGATTTTAGTATTTGGCTTAACCACGGATCCGGCAGCAATTATAGACCATTCACCAAGCTCACATTCATCCATGACAACTGAACCAATCCCAACAAGTGAGTTATCTTTTATTGAACAACCATGAAGTGTCACCGAATGACCAATAGTAACATTGTTGCCAATGATGGTAGGATGTTTATTACTGGTAACATGCACCACACTATTATCTTGTATATTGGTATTATAGCCAACCCTAATGTGAAAGACATCTCCTCTAAGAACAGTACCAAACCAAACCGATGTACGAGAACCTATTTCTACATCACCGATAATCACAGAATTCGGGGCAATAAAACAATCGGAATTTATTTTTGGAACTTTGTTTTTAAAAGGTAATAAGGACACACCCGTCTTAATGATTTAATAGGTTATAAATTATTACAGATAATCAATATGACTTAGAACTGCCCTACTTGAAATTGGTATGTCAATTCTCTAGATTCGATTTAATACTAGTTTAAATTTGATAATATCGCTTTTATCGTTACGGCCCAAATTTTCTTATTATGATCTTCAGGGAGTCCAAGGAGACTTCCTGCAGTAATACCATCAAACAAAGACACCATTCCTGAGGCAACATAGGTTAAGTTTATGTTACCTTTAATAAACCCCCTGTCACTTTGGATCTGCAAATAGTTTTCAACAACTTGATAGATTTTGAGTCTATGTTTGAACAAGATTATTTTTAGTTTTGGATTGCGTGTTGATTCTGATAAAGCTTCAAAGAAGACTTTTGCACTTCCTTCCTTTTGTATTTTCTGAAAGTTTTCATAAAATAACTCTGCATTGGATATTAGATCATCCCTACTCTTAGTAAACAATTGATCTAGTTGGATTTTTAAAAGATCGAGACTATCCTCACAAATTGCATTAAATAGATCTTCTTTATTGTCAAAATAATTATATAATGTTCCTTTACTTAAATCAGCCAATAGAGATATCTCATCCATTCGAGTTCGATCGAATCCATTTTTAGAAAAGCATTCAATTGCTGATTGAATAATTCTACCTCGTACTTCTTGCTTATGTTGAGATGTTACTTTTGGACACATTAATGTTCACTCATTTCAAGATTTCTGTGAGAATATTTGTATCTTCTAAGGTGTACTACCCCAGTATCGGACATGTGTGATTCTCCATTTTTGTTTAATAAAAAATTTAGGGCGTACAATATTAGACGCCTAGTGTAATTACTAGTAATTTGAAATTCTCTAGTATGATATGTTATACTTTTAGGAAAAGATCTAATTTTCATTCTAACCCATACAAAAGACTTTGGACCAAGTTCTTGGGAATTAATATTAAGTATATACACGAACATATTAAATTAGGTGTAGATATTAATAAACATGTCTGACCAGTCAGTTTAATTTATTAAGGAGTATTCGTAAGATAAATCATGATTCCAATAGGGAGGGAAAATGATCAGCCTTTAGACGACATGCGTTTAGAGACACAGGAACAGTTTAATTATTCAGATAGTGTCCTTAGCACTACTAATCCGCTTATATCTAACAAGATAAATGCCCAAAGGTTTAACTCCAATAGAAATGAGAAGATAGTTATTATAGGACTAGGCCAACTTGGTCTTCCAGTTGCAAAATATGTTAAAGAACATGGTTTTGATACTTATGGATATGATATAATTCAAAAAACCATGCAATCAGCTGAAACCAATTATGGAATAAAACAAGCAACAAACTTTGGTGATTTTGACGTATTAATTATCTGTGTGTCTACACACAGACCAGATGATATGTTTACACCGCAAGTAGATGGTTTGATGTCCGTTGTGGAAAAGATATCTAGAGAAGCTAAAGCAGGTGCACTAATATCAATTGAAAGTACTATACCAAAAGGTACTTCAAAAAAAGTATTTGAAAAAGTAGACCATAGACTCCACGTAGTACATGCACCACATAGATGGTATGCATTAGAAGAAGAAGTTCACGGTGTTAATCAATTGCGTATTGTAGGAGGTGTGAGCAACTGTTGTTTGCAACACGGTCTTAACTTTTATGATGGACGTGAGGTAGTACCCCAAACAACAGAAACTCCTACAGAAACACTTGGAGCAAAAAGTCTATCAATTCCAATGCATCCAGTATCATCAGTTGAAGTAGCAGAACTAACAAAAATAGTAGAAAATGCTCATAGATATCTTCAAATAGCATTTGCAGAAGAACTTTACCTCTATTGCAAGTCTAACAGCGTCAGTTTTTCGGAATTACGTGAATCACTCAATACAAAATGGAATGTAGAAGTACTAGAACCAAGAGATGGAATAGGAGGTCATTGCCTTCCCAAAGATACAAAGATGTTTGTTAATTCATCTAACTCAATAAAAAGCAAGATACTTCAAGCAGCCATGGAGACTGATGAGGACTATAGAGAATACAGAAGAAAATTAGAGAAGGAAGTTAAAATTCCAGCCGTATGATCAGGTAGTATTTTTTTATTTTTTACTAAACTAGGACCACTTATTCATGAAAAACATAAAACCAAAAGCAACCGAAAAGATTCACGAATCTACGTGGATAACATTGGCAATATTGGGTTCAACAATTTTGATCACGATGTACGGGGAAACGATGCTTTTACCAGCTATTAGTGATATAATTAGAGATTTTGATATTTCATACAGTACCTCGTCTTGGATTCTGACAGCGTACTTAATTTCAGGAGCAGTCATGACCCCTATTGCAGGAAAATTATCAGATATATATGGTAGAAAGAAAATGGTGCTCGTGATTTTTGTCATTTATATTGTGGGAATAGCCATTGGTGGATTGTCAACTAATATTTACACTTTAATTTTGGCAAGAATAATTCAAGGGGTAGGAATTTCGATGTTTCCTATCGCATTTGGCATTATAAGAGACCAATTTCCTATGTCTAAGATTGCAATCGGTGTAGGAATCTTCAGTTCGATGTTTGCAGCAGGATCGGTAGTGGGAATGGCTATAGGTGGTACAATAGTCCAAAATTTTGGATGGCAAGCTACTTTTTTCACAATAATACCTGTGGCAATCATACTTTGGATCATAATAAAGAAGCGAATAAAGGAGGATGACACATCAAAAACCGGCGAAGCAGTTGAACAAAATACAAATTTCAACTCACCCAAAAATGAAAATGTACGATTAGATCAAAATAACCTTAGCGATAAAAAAACTAGACATCATATTGATATCAAAGGAGCGATATCGTTAGCTTTGTCAATTTCAGCATTCTTACTAACTTTAACTTATTTTGCTAACTTAAACAGCGAATCCAATAATTTTACATCGTTTGATGGGATTGTCTTGGGTTCCCTTATTACACTAACAATTTGCTCCATGATAGCATTTGCGATCGTTGAAAGAAAGGCTAAGGATCCGTTAATACCACTCAGATTAATCTCAGATAGGATTTTGCTTCCCTCAAATATTATCCTCTTAGTTTTCGGAATAACAATGTTTATGATATATCAAACCATACCAATTTTGGTAACTAGTCCATCACCATTTGGATTCGGCGGAGATGCAATGGATAGCGCAATGGTTCAATTGCCATTCATGGTAATTTTCCTAATATTTGCGCCATCCTCCGGATTTATAGTATCAAAAATAGGCAATTTTAAGCCTATTATTGTAGGAAGTGTTTTGACTACGATTGGGTTTGCTAGTTTATTTATATTTCACGTTAATGAATTTTTAATTTCAATAAATTTGATAATAATTTCCGCAGGATTATCATTGACACAAGTAGGAGCTTTCAATATCACATTACAACATACACCCCATCAATATAGTGGAGTCTCGATAGGAATATCAGTAGTCTTAGTATTAATGGGTAGTTCTATAGGTCCAGTAATTGCCTCAACATATATGCAAGCTTATCAAGAATCTGCTTCCAGTATCGATGGACAATCATTTCCTTCACAGCTATCGTATAATCTCATTTTCATCACTGCAACAATAATTTCTCTGGTATCCTTCCCATGCATGATATTATTGAAAAGAAGAACTAATCAGATGATCCCTAAAAGTGCATGAACTATAAATCCTCTAGATGCTGTACTCTCCCATAGGGCAGCTGACATGGTATCAAAAAAACGCAAATGGATGGCGAAATTCCCCACCCTCTAAAGGAGTTACGCACCATTTATTCTACATAAGGTTATGGTTCACTATTTCGCCAATGGATACATTAGAAAACCACCATATCAAAATAGTTCAACGAATATATTTATCGGAATCCCATTAGCTCGCAGACCAATTCTGATTCTACCAGCCTCATATGATATGTCACCTATACTATCCTTTAATCCTCGCGACGCAAAATGCAAATGTTTACTCCGCAGGTTTATTTTATAGGTACCATCATTTTCATTATGAAGTCCCGACAAAAACTGTATGTGATCTTCTTTTCTCAATTCATCAAGTTCTCGACAGATAGGCTTGATAATATTCCAAGCTTCTTCTTCTAATAGTTCTTTAGTCAATTCTTCTTCTCAATAATCAGGACCGACTATTATTGGTTAAGATCATGTTAAACTAGATCCTATGACAAATATTAAAATGACTATTGCTTCTATCTTGATCATGATCCTTATCTTAAACTAGTACTCCAAATAGTAATTTGATTGTACAAGATCTAGTTCCTTAGAACAACCAAGATTTGAAAGAAAACCATTAGTAGACACAGAGATATCCGAAAAAGACAAAAAATTTGAAATCGCAAGCCTTTTTATGAGATTGTTTACTTGTACAATTAGATTATTTTGAGACCAGAACTTCATCCCCTTTCAACTCAGTCCCTAATTCATAGGCATAAGTTACATCTTTTACAAAGATTACACCGTATGGTTCTTCCTGCGTATCAAAACAATGCATCAGCTCCTCTATAATTTGGTTAACTATCGAATCCGAAACTATTGAAATTACCAAGACACGACCAATAAATTTGGGTACCGTGGTTCTACCGGTTTGATAAGAATGAATAATTTCGGAGGTAGATCGTGGTGTTCTTCCTGTTCCCTGGATATCAAAAAAGGTAATACCCAACTTATGCTTTTGTAAAATATCAGTTACTTTTGAAAGATCGTTTGGTCTAATATAAACATTAATTTCTTTCACGAAAATAAATACAGATACCCTCAATTAAACTTTACTAATTATTTTGATATAAGTTAATAATAGTATTCCAAGAGATATTCCCCTAGCAACTTCTACTCCCCTTTAATAGGTAACAACGTGAATAGAATATTCAGTCCAAATTTAATAGTGCAAAACAGATACTAAAAACTGGTAGTATTTGCTCTTTTATCTTAGTTTGATTTTGGAAAACAAGAATGGATCTAATTTTCTAGCTTTAGTCAGACATTGTTGCGCATTCTCCATATTACCCTGCATCTCAAGGCATCTTCCTTTGTTATACCATGCTTTGGAATAATTTTTATCAATAGAAATAGCTTTATCAAAACAATCAATGGCTTCATCCATTCTTTTCTTCTTGATTAGAGTTAAGCCCTTATTATGCCAGGTTACCGAATTTTTTGGATTAATTTCCAGTGCCTTAGAATACATTTTTAAAGATTCGTCTAATTTTCCCATCTTGTCAAATACTAGGGCCTTATCACCGTAAGCAGGGTCAAATGCGGGATTTATCCTGATCGCAGTATTAAAAATATTTAGAGCCTTTTCGAAATTATTTCGACTGGCCTCTTTTTCACCAAACTTTACTAATTCTTCAGGATTTATGGCTTTCTCTGCAATTGGACTTGCGTTACTAACTTTTCTATGTTTATTCTTGAAATAGTCAGTGTTTATTTTAAACAACTACATACACCTAACTTGTCCAAAATATAAAAGCACAAACTGATATCCCTTTTGTCAACATGAGGAACCTTCAAATCTAATTCAGCTTGTAAATCTTGTATAAAATCATAAATTTCACTAACCGAAACACTATCATTCCTATTCTTGTGTTCAATAGTAGAAATATATAAAGAAATAAAGTAAGATAAAAAAGTCGCTTTACTCAATTCATCATAATGATCAAGTTTTTCATTTGATTTGAGATAACTTTGCATCACTTACTATCAAAATTAATTAATATAAGGATTGTTTATAATCCCGTAAATTACGAATATAGGCGTAAGATTAATGCGTATAATACGATTAATAAACACAATGGCCCCCTAAGGCTTCAAACCAAAATGAATAATAACATAAAAGATGAATAAATTATAGGGATTGAAAATCAAGAATATTCCGGTTGATTTGATCGATGTGGCAGATGAAAATGTCCGTAAGAATTTTTCATTTGGAAAAGATTCGAGTGATAACTTAATGAAAGAACATTTAGCAAAATTTGAATTACTTCAACCGGTTGTGGTCCGATTTGACAATTTTACCAAAAGATACAAGCTACTTATCGGAAGGAGAAGATTTTTGGCCCTCCATAATAAAGGAGAGAAAGAAATTCCAGCAGTTATTACGAAATTAAAGGGTGCAGAAGCAGAGGCAGCCTCTCTATTTGAAAATCTAATAAGAAAAGATCTCTCACCTCTAGAAAAGGCAAGAATGGTAAAAAAGTTAGTAGAATCGTCGAAATCTGGGATTAGTGGAGTATCTCGTGTATACGGGCTACCGAAAAGCACAATAAGTGAATGGTTAAGCATTCTTACCCTTCCAAACCAGATTCAGGAAAAAATAGAAAATGGTGAAATTACGCTTCATGAAGGCATCAAAATAGCAAGACAGCCGTCTGAAGTTCAGATAAAGTTAACTAATATAGAACCTGCTGCATTAAAAGAAGAACTCTTTCGATTAGGGATAAAAAGAGGTGCCCCCAAAGGACTACTAACGGTAAGATTAGTTTTTAATCCTTCCAAAGAAAAGGATAGAATCTTGTGGAATTCTTTAGAGCAAAAGGCAAAAGAGAATGGTCATGAGGTAAATGATTTAGTAAAAGAAATAATCCTAAACTATCTAAAAAAAAGTAGATGATCATCGGATTACCAGCACAGGGCATTTGGAATGACTAATTATCCCTGATGCAATACTCCCAACTAACATTTGTTTAAATTTAGATAATCCTCTCGATCCCATAATAACTAGATCTATATTATTTTTTTCTATAAATTGAACGATTGTTTCTACTTTAGAATTTTTTTCATCATCTAGAATAACAATAGTACTCTTGATACCCTCTGTCGTAGCTGTCTCTTGAATTGGTTTTATCCATTTTTCTGCGTCCCGCCTTCTAGCTCTTTTGTATCCATCGATCAACTTAGTATCCCCATATCGTGCTCTTAGACCGATAACCCCGCCTTGCTTAATATGATCAAGTATGTGTAAGAATGTAAGAGGCGTCCCTTCTAATTTAGACAAGTAAATTGCATATTCGGCTGCTTTTGACGAAGCAGTTGAGCCATCGAAAGCTAGTAAAATATTCTTAAATAGCATCTAAAAATCAGAGTGGAACCATTTTGTCAATGACCCTAGAATAACTTACCTGTCCATCTTTTTCATGGATAATTAGGTCCACTGTATATTGAAGATCATTTAACAAGAATGTAACCTGAATATCCCATCCATCTTTTGGTTGAGACGTCTCGTCTATTTGTTCGCTATGGGCTACAATTTGATCCTCAGAATATGGAAATACTTCACGTATTCTAAAATTTTCAACATTAGGTCCAAAGAGGGCGTTTATTGCATTCTTTGAAGCATTTTCAATTTCAACTTTAGATGTTACAGCTGGCATTAAGGAGTTAATAATTAATAACTATAAAAAAGTATTGCAAAAAAGGGGAAATTACACATTTGCTCCAAAATAAGAATACGTAATCTACTTTTATATTTTCAGAACGAATTCGAAATTTTTGTAAAATACATTTTTAATGTTACCATATATAAACTTCAAGAATTATAACATGATATGTCCTACGCTAAACTAATCCCTGATGATACTAAAAGAACAAGTGGTAAAGAAGTAAGGAGTTATAATATTCATGCCGCTCAATTGATAAAATCAATAATTGAAAGCTGCTATGGCCCTTCAGGAAATGAAAAAATCTATATTGATATAATAGGCGAATCAACATGCACAAAAGATGGGGCCACATTTCTCCGAAAGATTGATGTACAACATCCCGCAGCTAAAGTGATAATTGATGCCACTAATACAGTAGATAACGAAGTAGGGGATGGAACACTAACAACTGCTATAATTGCCACGACTCTTTTGGAAAAGGCACAAGAGATGTTGGCGATGAACATATATCCGGCCACTATTGTTAACGGATACGATAAAGGGCTCAAATATTCCCTAGAAACATTACATAATATTGCAAGGAAAGTAAGTAGGAAGGATAAAACAATAATTGAGAACCTCGCACGGATGTGTTTAGGGACAAAAGTCAGGCTTTCCTCTGGCTCACAATTCGAATTAGATAATATTTTAGAAATTACCGTTAACGCGATTAATACCGTATATTCTAATAATAACTACCATCTAGAGGTGGATGACATAAAAATTGAGGAAAAAATTGGTAATTTATCAGAGAGTATTCTCATTGATGGGGTACTTATCGACAAAACAATAGATAGTGACCTCATGCCTAAATTAGTCAAAAATGCAAGAATTCTTTTACTTGACGAAGACCTTCAGGCAAGTTCAACAAAAACAGAATCTCAATTATCAATCAACAGTCCAGAACAGATGCATCTTTTTAGGATGGAAGAAAACCGCATCACGAGAAACAAAATACAAAAAATAATAGATAGTGGCATAAATGTAGTAGTAAACCGTAAAGGGATAGACTTAGTTGCACAAGATCTTTTGACCAAGTTTGGAATAATGTCAATTAAAAGAGTAAAAGAGAACGATCTTCATTGGCTGGAGAAAGCTACAGGTGGAAATATGATAAAGGATTTAGATGTGAGGAACATTCAAAATAACCTAGGATATGCCAAAAATGTATATGAGAAAAAAATAGGGAGCGATAAGATGATATTCGTAGAGGGATGCATAAAACCTAAAACAGTTTCAATTTTAATCAGAGCAAATTCAAAAATGATGTTAGATGAATATCATCGGGCAATTCAAAGTACTATTACCGTCATAAGTAGATTCGTCCAACATCCATCCATTGTGATTGGAGGCGGGTCTTGTGAAGCATTAATGGCACAACAAGTTAGAAAAAGAGCAAACATGATCGAAGGAACGGAGCAAATAGTTTTACTTAAATTCTCTGAAGCTTTAGAAGAAATTCCACTAATTCTTGCTAAAAATTCAGGCTTAAATTTGATGGATGCTTTAATTCAACTTAGACTAAATCTGTCCCAGAATTTTAATAGTAAAAAGGTCCAATGGTTTGGACTAAAATCAGATGAAAGAAAAATATCTCAACTGGATTGGGATGTGATTGAACCGGCAATTGTAAAGCAGCAAGTGCTCAATACAGCGGTAGAAGTAAGCCGTCTTTTGATAAATATAGATGATATCATTATCAAAAAACCACTAATGGATACTCATACCCATGAGGATGGGACAGAGCATTCACATTCGGGTGGAGACAAAAAACATGATCATTACTTTGATAGGTTGGGAAAACAACAAAGACCTCACCATCACTATTATTAACTTTTTATTAATCGGACAGATATAAAGGGGTGAAAAAATTTTACGTCTTTAATTTGGATACCAATATTAAAAATATTTTGGTAACACCGGTTACTTTTTTTCAAAAAATAAAATACGGTTCGATATATCCGAGGTTTAATTTTTGCTTGTCAATATGGGCTTTACTAATATTATATTACGGGAATTTACAATATCCGTCACAATTCTTATTTCAATTTCAATTTTTTTCATTGACTCCACTACTCCTATCATAACCATTTCTTCACTTAGTATGTGAGATAAATTTGTCCTTATATCACCTATGGCAGTCCCCAAGTTTATTTGATTTAGGATGTATCCGCAAAAAAACCACATCGATTCATTTAAATTGATTCGCAATTGCCTTCTAATTTTTGTTTCAATAATCTTGAATGTATTAAAAAATATAGCTTCATCAATTTCATCTCTTAATAAAATATCGTGATGGATAGTTTGATGTGAAGAGAAGCATTGCACTCTGAATAGAAGCATTACTCTCTTTTCGGTATCTTTGCTTTAGGACCGTCTCCAAAATCGTACGTATGTCCCTTACCACGATAAAATTTGGGTCGTACAGGCTTTCCTTCAGATTCACCTTTTTTGGTCAAAGACAATCCGGCCATTAATTCCACTATCAAACGATTTGCGAGCCCAGAGGTAATACCTCCGTTATAGGAATTAACGTCACTTACATCATATGTTGGGGAAACCTCAACAAGATCGAATGCAAATCTATCTGGATCAAATGAAGTTGATAATAATCTCATTAACTTCATCCCCTCCCTTGAAGTGAGGCCATTGGGCTCTGGTTCACCGGTTCCCGGTGCGTACGCAGGATCAAAAGTGTCGATATCCCAACTAACATACACAGCATCAACATTGTCATTTGCCCTATCCGCGGCCTCTTTGGCAATCTGAGCAATACCTAGTTCCTCCACGTCAAGCATCGTAAACCATTGAAAATCTTGATCGGCCATCCATTTGTACAGATCGGGTCCTGGCCAATATCCTCTAGGCCCAATAAGGGTATAATTTTTTCCCTTAAGGCATCCCAATTCCATGATCCGTCTAATGTGAGCTCCATGATCGTATTTGAATCCACAGAGACCTTGGGGTGCACAATCAGCATGGCAATCGATATGGATCATTCCTATATTCTTATATTTTTTAGAAAGTGCTCGAACATTTGCAAAGGTCACAGAATGATCGCCGCCCAAGATTATAGGTATTGCGTCTATATCCAGAACTTCCTTAACTTTATTAGTCATCCGTCTATGGGACTCAATGACATCCCCTGGGGAGATATTGACATCACCATAGTCAACTGCTTTAAAGACTCCAAACGGGTCGACCCCAGTTTCAATGTTGAAATGTTCATAAGGCGGAGAAGGAACAGTAGATGCAGCCCTTATTGCTCTAGGGCCGTAACGAGTACCAGGTCTTATTGTAGTTCCAAAATCGAAAGGCTCCCCCACAATTGCTATGTCGGGCTTTATCTTTTGTAATTCTTCATTTTTTTTGACATAAGGTAGTTTTAGAAAAGTAGGTATGCCAACAAAAATGGGTTCGTCATTACCCTTGTAAGAATCTCCGTAAAATTCCATTCCCATATAATATCTAACATATATGTCTAAAGAATAATTAATAAATATTGTTAAGTAAACTACGTTTAAAAAAAAGTTCGACAACCGAAAATATTATGCGTAATATTCACAATTATTCCCAATTGACGTAGTTTACGTCTTTTCTTGCCAATACTTAGTATTGACCAGAAGGGTACACCTACTAGAAATAATGATTAAGTCAGAGAACGTAGAGTCAAATATACAAATCAGTAAATTTAACTGTTTAAAGCAAAGTTTCTGAAATAATTTTATGAAAAAGGAATCAAAAATAATAGCATTCCTTAAATTAATAATATTTATATATTTACTAACTAAATACCAATAACATTGGTTTTCATAGATGCTTATGGTATAGCAGTTCTCTCGTTCATGGGACTGGTATTGTCTGTGGGAGTATTAACTTCCTTAATGGTAAAAAAAAGTAGCAAAAGATACATGGTTGCGGGGAAAAGCCTACCGTTAATATTTGTAGGAACAATGCTTTCAGCTCAATCAATCGATGGCAACTCTTCCTTGGGTAACGTGGCGCTGGTTTATCAATTTGGTTTTTGGGCTGGAGCTGCGATACCAATTGGATTGGCAACTACTTTAATAATAACAGGAGTTTTCTATGCGAAAAGGGTAAACAGAATGTCCATGCTTACCCTCCCAGATTTTTATTATAGAAGATATGGTGTTGGTGCCGAGGGGATGTCATCCGTACTTTTATCTTTAAGTTTCATAATATTAGTTGCAGGGAATTTTGCAGCAGGGGGATTTATACTGTCCACCGTTTTGCATATTCCACTATTCTGGGGTATGCTAATTGTTTCATTGGCGGTTTTGGTATATACGTTTGCTGGTGGGCTATTTTCTTCTGCGTATACAGATATTTTTCAGGTTTACTTAACTATCGGAGCATTCTGGGCGGCATTTCTATATTTTGCCTTTGGATTTGGAGGAGTGGATTTAGGAACTATTCTGTCTGCAACACCCGAGAGTTATTTGGATTTATCAGGGTTAACTGATCCTAAAAACGGTGCTTTGGTAAATTGGGCGGGGATTATAGCATTGGGCCTTGGTGATGTAGTAGCTCTTGATTTCATGGAAAGAGTATTTTCAGCAAGAGATGGCAAGACAGCTCGAAGGGGTGCATTCATGGCTGGTATTTTAACAATTTCAATTATTGTGCCTACTAGTATGATGGGAATAATTGCGTTATACATGTTACCAAACATAGAAGATCCGTATACAGTGTATCCTCTACTTGCTATCAACTTACTTCCATTTCCAATAGGAGCTGCTTTACTTATGGGAGTTTTAGGTGCGTCTATGTCAACTGCTAATGGTGGTCTTCTTGCGATCTCAAGTGTTATAGCGCGAAACTTGATTCAAAGAGATATCCTCAGATCATTGTTCAAAAAAACCGGAATAACGGATAAAAAGTTACTTATAGTGACTAGATGTGCAACGATACCAGTAATGTTGTCTGGTCTTCTTCTCGGCGCAGCAATCCCACGTCCAGGTATTTATTTGATACTTGCATTTGATATAGTATTTGCAGGATTATGGGCACCACTTACATTAGGCCTGTTTTGGAAGAAGGCAAACTGGCCGGCTGCAATCACATCAATTGTCGTAGGGTCTAGCCTAAGATTGGTATTGTATTATGTTACTCCACCAGAATATGCAGGAATAGATACTTTTATACCACCCATAGTATCGTTTGTTCTTTTCATAATCGTAGCATTGCTTACTCAGAAGAAGGATCCAGGATACAAGCGATTTGGAGTGGTGGACTATGTACCCCCTGAGGAAGATGTCGTCAATGGTGAAGACCTGAAGAATTATGTACCTCCATCTAGCGGAAAATAATTCACCATTTATTTTTTTAGGGTCATTCAAAATAAGTTAATAAGCATACTATAATGAATAAAAGTGATGCCTACGAAGGGATATGCAACTATCGGGCTAAAACCATCTATATTAAATAAACTACAGAGCTCCACAGATGAATATTACCCAGGAATGTTTCTCCCCAGTGCTCTAATAATCATGATGAATGAAATCAAACGTGGGCATTATTCCGTTGAAATGCATAATCTGAAATTAGACTTTTCAGGAGTTTACACCTCGTTGACAATTAGGATGGATGTAAAAACGTGGTTAAAAGAAAACTATGAAATTCATAAAGAGGAATATATGAGAAAATATAAGTTAAAAAATTTTACCCAGTTCGCAGGAATTTTCATGATTAATGTTTTTGAATCTAAAGCTAAAACTAATAAATTCATTGTAAGATTGAAAGAAGCAGATTTTTTATGGCTTGAAGACGAATATGACAAACGCAAAGAAGAATATAAGAAGCAATTTGGAACAATTGATTTTGACAAGTTTGCCGATTTGTTCATCAAAGAATTATTTGAAAAGCTAAATCAGGCCAAAAAAATTTTAACCATGGATTGAAAATCATTAATCCCGGTATATGCTAGTGTAATAGGTCGTAATTACTTCTACGGGTTTTTTCTTATTTCTCGAGCATATTTCAGAGTCTTTTGCTCGCGTTCTTGTATATCACGCTCAATCTCTGGTTGAAACTTATTCTTTACTAACCAAGATACAAGTCCACATACACCTATGATTATCCCAATGGTTAAGGATTCTACTAACATTGCTAATTCTTTTGTAATAAATCCAGCTAAATATATATATTTTGTAATAAACTTTCAATATTTCTTAACTTATTGATACATGATCCATATATATTGTAGTATTATATATAATTATTATAAAGTTGACCGTTTAATGATATAATGTTTTGATCAATGTGTAAGATATAGAAAATTTAAGACAAATAAATAAATGAAAGCGGTTGATTAACGGGTTCATTGTTTTACCCTCTTCCAAGAACCAAAACAAAACGATGAGAAAATTAAAGAATACCCGGCAATGAGTTATAATGTGAAGCTGACAAATGCTGAGATTTCTGACATCCTTCGTGAGATTTCATTTCTACTGGAGTTGGATATTGGTAATGATGATAACAAGACTAATTTAAATTTCAAAAATAGAGCCTACATTAAGGCAGCTGATCAAATTGATAACCTTCCTATAAGTATTAGATCTGTGTATGAAGAAAGAGGGATTAATGGATTATTACAAATTCCCTCTATTGGTAAAGCAATCTCCTCAAAAATCGAAGAATATATCAAAACAGGTAAGATTGAATACTATGAAGTACTAAAATCGAAATACCCCATAGAGATAGATGATTTCTTAGGCTTAGAAGGAATAGGTCCGAAAACTTTGAGAGCGATAATTGACAGGCTACCCGTAAGAAATCTCAGCGATTTAGAAAGGGCTGCTAAAGAAGGAAAATTGAACGGGATTACAGGAATTTCTAAAAAAAAAGAAGAAAAAATACTCAAGAGAATTAAATTACATATCATAGGCAAAAAAAGACATCTACTTGGAGATATTTATCCATTGGTAAAACAAATAGAAAAATATTTAACAAATTTGGAAAAAGTTTCTACTGTAACATCAGTAGGATCCTTTAGAAGAATGAAGGAAACCATAGGTGATATCGATTTTCTAGTAGTTTCAGACAATCCAGATAAAATAATTAATTCATTCGTAAATATGGCCGAAGTTAAAGAAATTCTAAGCAAAGGTGGTACTAAAGCATTTGTTAAATTTAATAATGGATTAGATTCCGATTTATTGGTCGTTCCTAAAGAAAGTTATGGAGCAGCATTGCAATATTTTACTGGTAGTAAGGAACACGGAATAGCATTGCGAAGATTGGCACAATCCAAAGCACTTCGCTTAAATGAATGGGGATTATTTGATATTAAATCCGATCAAAAAATATCAGGCGAATCAGAAGAACAGTTGTACAATGAATTAGGGTTGGAATGGATCCCTCCAGAATTGAGAGAAAACAGGGGAGAAATCGAGATGGCAAAGAAAGGGTCAAAGGAATGGCAGGAAAAAATGAAAGGATTGTTAAAGTATGGGGATATAAAAGGGGATTTACAAGTACATTCAAACAATACTGACGGGAAAATGTCTATAGAAGAAATGGCATATTTTGCAATGGCGAATTTTGGCCTCGAATATATAGCCATCACAGATCACACAAAAAGTCTAAGAATCGCTAGAGGATTAGATGAACAACAACTACTAGACCAAGCACATAAGATCCAAGAATTTAATGATTCAATAAAAAGCGGTAGATTCTTTGTGGATCTAAATATATATAATGAAGAAAAACCGTTAGAAAGGAAAACTAGTAACAACGAAAAGAAGAGGAGAAAGAGTAAAAGGAATTTAAGTGACTTTAGAATACTTTCTTCAGCAGAAGTAAACATTCTTAGTGACGGTTCATTAGACATTCCAAGCAACATTTTGGATAAATTAGACGTAGTAGGTGCTGCAATTCATAGTAATTTTTCTCAACCAATAGAAGTACAAACAAATAGGTTAATTAAAGCAGCCCAAAATCCTAGTGTAGATATCATCTTTCATCCAACAGGCAGAATCATCAATAAAAGAGAGGGCTATCCTGTGGATATTTCGAAATTAATGACGATTGCAAACGAAACTAACACAATTCTGGAAATTGATTCTCACTATAATAGGCTAGATTTACGGGATGAATACATAAGAATAGCTATACAGAATGATATTAAATTAGTTGTTGATTCGGATGCTCATCACCCCTTGCATTATGCATTTTTGGAATTTGGCATAGCACAAGCAAGAAGAGGGTGGGCAGGGAGAAACAACATCCTAAATACGTTGCCTGTATCGGAATTACTCAAAAAATTAAAATAATTAAATTACTCTTGAATTACATCAAAATGGTCTGCACATAATTCTAACCAAATTCCCTGTTCTATCAATCCTTGGATCCATCATAGTAGTATGTAAATTCAAATAAGATCATTAACAAAAACATTCAACTTGCAATGTATGACAGGAACACCGAGGAGATAAAAAAACGCATAACAGAGGGTTGGAAACAGATTTTAAGATCGGACTTTAAGAATCTTTCAGAAAAAATATCAGGTGGATCTCCACCCTCCGTGTTCGTTAGAAGTTACGCATATCCAAAAGTAAAAGTAGGACCCCTATTTTCACCATTGCAAACCGATTCAGCAATACTTGATCACCCCGAAAAATGGGCAGGAAAGTCCATTGAAGATATAATAAGATACAAACTATCTCTAATTAGGGGCATACATTCAACACACGTAAAAACAAATTTGAATGCTGATCGTTATATTCAATCTCTTCAGGAATTGACTATGGCAACTAGATCTACTGAAATAGAAGTTGCATTTGAAAAAAAACCTAAATTGGATATGGAAGAAATCTCAACAAAGACGGCATCCGATTCAGACACGATCCAATTCGGCATGGCATCAGAAATAGAGAGTTTGAGACTACCCTCAGATATTTCTAGTGACAAGAAAATTCAAAAAGCATTTTATGATATTGATTTTAGAGCCAGAGATGCAATCAACTATTTATACGAAGAAGGAATTGAGATAAGTAAAATTAGTAAAATCCTAAGTTTAGGAATGATTGGAATTAAAAAAAATAGAAGACTCGTACCGACCAAATGGAGCATCTCTGCAATTGATCAAATAATTTCTTCCGATCTACTAAAAAAAACTGATACCTTTCAACCACTTGATCGGACCATTATCTACAAGTATACACACTTGGGGAATTATTATTCCATAGTCTTAATCCCAGATGAATTATGGAATTTTGAAATGCATGAAGCATGGATAGACAAAAAAGGAGATGCAAAGATAGAAACAGATTCCGAGGATTCACGGGGTCTGAAGAACTATCCCAAAATAGGGGGATCTTATTTTGCTGCCAGGCTAGCTGTTATAGAATTTCTGCACTACCAAAAGAGAGTTGCGTCAGTAATAGTCCTTAGAGAAATACATCCAGAATACATTCTCCCTGTTGGAGTCTGGCAGATAAGAGAGGGAATAAGAGAGGCTTTGAGAATGAACGGCACCAAATTTGATACCTTAGACAAGGGACTATCTTTCGCTTGTAATAATTTAACCGTATCAAAAAATGAATGGATTGGAAAAAGTGATTTAGTCAAATCTAGAAAGAGTCACGGTAGAATCTCCGATTATTTCAGTACGTCCTAAATGAATAAAGAAATGAATTTTCAAGAGAGCGGAATAGGTATGATTCACTAGCTTGGCATTCCCCAGCTTGCGTTCAATATAATTTGGATGATAATGCTGAAGTCCTTTCGACTTTTATTACAATTAGAAATATAGATGATAGAGAAATGAGACTATTAGTTTGTAATGTAAAATAATACTTGCCAGTATTGTGGCGACTGATAGCACATTGCTTAAGTATTTAATAAACATGCTCATGATTGGATATTATTCTAATATGGCCATAATATTACAATGTGAAAAATGTAGACAAATTAGTAAGAAGACTTACTGTGAAGAGTGTAAAAAGTCAATTGACTACTTTGAGGTTTTTGAATACAATAACGAGACAACCGTTCCTATGACTAGGGAACCAATAGAAAGAATAAAAGCGTATACATGGAGTGATGTATTGAATTTTGTCAAGAATAAATATTTTCAAGAAAATAGCAATCTAAATATTAACTGTGAGAAGGATTTTGCATATATAGAAAAGAAAGCGCTCCGAGATGTTTCTAACATGAATTCTGTGATCGACAAGTTAGGATATAAAATATTTCTAAACAAAAATATTCCAACAGAATTAGGAGATTCATCGAGTCCTGGAAACTTCATCACAGATATTACTTGAGAAGTAGAGAAGATCCAAAATTGTTTAGAGCATGATTAAAGGTTAGAAGGTTTCTATTTAGAGAATAGTCAATAAAAATTTAGTTATTATCCCAAAAGGCTTCTAGTTGGATAGAAGTAACCCGGAACTAGAATGAAAAGTAATTTAGCTGCGGAGTTTTATGATAGGAATTATGAAAACTAAAACCAATAATCCACCAAATAACCATGCCAAAGAATAACCAAAAGAATTTACCATGATAGAGAACACAAAAGGAACCCAAAAAGCTCCAAGCAAAGATAATCCATTAACAAAACTAACGGCAAGGATTTCATATTTAGGCAAACCAAGTTTCTCCAAGGCTAACCTCCTTGCCAATGCATATGGAATTACAAATCCTCCTGATGCAAAAATTCCAATTATAATTATTGAAGGTATCAAGAGATAAATATTAAGTAATGAAAAACAAATGATATTTGTTGAAATAACTATTCCACATAATAGCAACAATAATATATCATTATTAAAATTATTTTTTCGAGTTAATTTATCATAAATTTTACCAATAATAGGAGCAAATATAACATTTACTATCAATGTTGATCCTCCAATTAGACCCGCAATGGGAGATGCAATATCAAATTCGACTCTAAGAAACAGTATGATGAAAGTAGAGACTAAATTCCAGGCTATTTGGAATCCAAGCAATGATAAACCTACATAAATCATATGTTTACTCAACATGATAGATTTGAGGCCATCAAAATTAATTGTGGATTTAGACATTTGATCGCTGGTTTTTTTGTTCAGATAGAAGAACTTAATAAAAATGAAAACTCTTTGCTGAAAAGAATAATTCGATAGATTATTGAAGCTATCATGATTTTTTAGCTGTAGAGCGTATAGTAATAACAATCCACTAAGTATTCCCAATATTCCACTGGTTACTAGACTGTTTCTCCAACCAATTACCTCCGAAACGATGATCCATCCAAATATCCCAATAATTCCACCCAATGAATGAGCGGAATTTAAAATTCCAACACCTAGCCCCTCTGATCCCTTTCCCAAATATTTTGAGATAAGAATGACGCTAGGACCAAAGAAAAACGCCATCCCAACACCTACTAGAAATCTTAGAACTACCATCTGGTATAACTCTGAACTTAAACCTGAAAGAAGAGAAGATAGAGACAATAACATTGTTCCAAAAAATATCATAAATTTTGCATCGTATTTTACCGAGAGTATTCCAGCTGGAATCTGAAAAAGGCCAATCCCTATTAGAAATCCGGAAGTTACCAACCCCAGCATTGAAACATCCTGTTTAAAATCACTCAAGATTAGATAAAAAATAGAAGAAATGTTAAACCAATTTACAGCGTATATGACTCTAGCAAGTATTATGGAGGTAACAGGAAGAGAAAATACTTGCTTGAAGGAAGACATACGCAAGTAAAACTAGGATTGACGTATTATTACTGTTCGGATCAACTATCGACCAAAAAACGAGTTTCAAACCTACATTCTGAAATAGACAAAATATGGTAACTAGAACGGTTTTAAAGATAGCATAGTCAATTTACTTTATTAATCATATCTCATATTGTGAAATTCGGAGCATAGTGTAATAGTCAGGTTTAGTATTTTTAGGGTCAAGCCTTTGATCCGCCCAGTCATGTTAGATATAAATTCTTTAGTTACATAATGAAAGCAAGTAACTAGTTATGTGAATAATTTCTCATGATCCTTTTTATGCAGTAATATGTCATACAATTCTGATCTTATGATAGGTCGCCCAGAAGAGGTTCAGAAGCTTAGTATGGGGATAAAAAGTAAAGAATCTAGTTCAACACTTTTTTTAACGATATCATTAACCAATTAACTACTAGATTATTTCTCGGGTAAGTTAAAGTACATATACAATACAAATTAAAATATCAAAATGGAATGCCCCACATGTCAAAGCCAATTTCATTCCAACATGCGAAATACGCTTGTTGGAAAAAATAAGAGAAATGTTAGTATTTTTGTGTATTTTCAAATATGTCCGGAATGTGATGAACCTATCGTCGGTATCAAAGAAGCTTCTATGGGAGAAGTATATATGAACCCTAATAATATTGAGAATTTAGTCCTATTGAGAAAAGAACAAATAAGATGAGCGCATTTATATAAAATACAAGAAAGAAATAGAGTTTACCGCTCATCCTAAGCGGAGATATCAATAAAACAGCATCCTATTCTGTAGATAGTAAAAATAGTAAAGACAAGAAAGAAACTGATCAAGAAATAATATTCTTAGACATCATAATAAAACATGAATTGATTTATAACTGATTCATCGTTACCTATTTCCATTATTTCCTTATTTTTAAGATCCGAATACGTACTGATTAAATCATGGTGAAAACAAAGGTTTAGATAATTTGAATCACTCTTCAAAGAAGATAACGCTTCTTCCAAACTACCTGGCAGAACACCTATTCCAAGATCCTTCCGCCTTGAGTCGGACATTTTGTAAATGTCTTCACTAACAGGATTCCCTGGTTCAATTTTTCTATTTATTCCGTCCAATCCTGCTGCAACTATGGCAGAGAAAGCAAGATATGGATTCGCTGAAGGATCGGGTGCGCGGTACTCGATTCTTTTCGAGTTTGAACTCTTTTTTTCGTTGACTGGGAGTCTAACTACAGCAGATCTATTTCCCCTAGCCCATGCAATATAAACCGGTGCTTCAAATCCAGGTACAATTCTTTTATACGAATTGACGGTTGGAGTTACTATTGCAGATAATGATCTAGCATGATCTAAAATACCGCCTATGAAGTATCGCCCAGTTTGGCTCAGTTCGGCATAATCATCAGACTCATCATAAAATAAATTGGCATTCTTATTTGCGGATTTTGTCCATAAGCTTATGCTTACGTGCATACCTGATCCATTATCACTATTTTCATTGTTCAGAGGATCAAAAATTGGTTTTGGCATAAAATTTGCGATCTTGTTGTATTTTTTTGCTACATTTCTGACTACATCTTTATAAATCTGAACGTTGTCGGCTGATTGAGTCAAGTAATCATGCATAAAATTGATTTCAATTTGGCCACTACTGGCCACTTCGTGATTCATATTTGTGACTTTTATATCATAATATTGTTTCAATATGTTAGCTACCTCAAACCTAAATTCAATCAGAGAGTCTTGAAAAGTAGGAACATCATACCCAGATTTTTTACGAATAGGATATTTCCCAATTCCATATTGTTCTGAAGATAGGATTGATACATCTTTTGCATGATTTTGACCGGTTACATTACTATTTGCATGGTCATTCTTTCCCATATCAAATATTATTTGATCAAATACAAAGCATTCAACCTCAGCACCTACTTGACACACAATCTGACTCACCGCAAGGTGATCCTCAAGAGTTTGTGAAACGCTCCGTGGATCTTTTCGAGATCTACCTTGATCAAACCCGTTGTAAACATCAGCAATAACGGTCATTATTTCATAACTTGACAAAGGTATTTTTCTTAATGTTTTTCTATCAGGGAACAGCATCATATCAGACTCATCTATAGTTGAGAAGCCATTTACTGAAGAACCATCTAACCCTATCCCTTTTCTAAAAACATCCTGAATCAAATCTTTATCAATTTGAATGTATTTTGCGAGAAACTTGCCTATGAGATCAGTATATCTTATTTGCATAAAGTCTCGATCGGCAGATTCAACAGTAGTTCTCTCGGTCATGGTAGTATCATTCAAAAAACATCTCCCTCAATAACCATAATACTTTATAGGATAAATAATTTTATCAAGTTTATTAGTTGCAGGAGATAGAATAAATTTAGTTTCACTGATTATTAGGAATAGAATAACCACAGTATTAAATAACTGGGAGTTATTTCAAGGGTAAATGAAAGGTTCTGCAAGAAAAGCAAAGTCCAGTTGTGGCCATGGAGATAAATTATTATGCGAATATCAACAACCAAATGGATATCAACAACCATATAGAATCGCCACAAATACTGGATTTTTGTCTTGAAATCAATACTCTTTTTTGAATTAGGTTTTGCGGGGTCAGATTATTAATTTTACTCACTGGACCACTGACAACTGAAAGGGCATTAGCGTAAATCGATGTTTATTTAGTAGAAACTATGGAAAAATACGTTCTCCTGTATACCTGTCAATAATGATAATTGCCTTAGTAGGACAAGTTTTGGCTGCATCAAGTATGGTTTCAAAATCTTCAGCTGTTTCTGAAATTACTATCGCTTTTGGATTTATTCGTCTGTTCTTCTCAACTACAAAAACCTTTGGAGCAAGTGTTTCACAACTTCCAAATGCTAAACAGAGTGATGGCTCGACAATTATACGGTATCGACTTTCTAATAAAGAATTATCATTTCGTAACGATGCAGCCTCATGTTCGACATTTAATTTACTTTCAAAATCTACCTTGACCTCATTTTCGTATCTTGCAGTCTGGCTGTTCAAGTCATCTGAGATAGTATTTACTTGCCAATTATTTTGATTAGAATTTGAATTTCCTTCAAGATCTTGATCAGATCGGTCTAATTTTCTTGGACGCTCTCGACCAAGAGTTTCATCGTATTGTTGCCTTTTTCCTGGATCGGATAGAATTTCAAAAGCGATATTAATATTCTTCATGATATCCTCAGAAACTGTTGAATTCCTATCGGGATGATATCTCCTTGCAAGTCGTCTAAACGCACTTTTTATCTCCCGCTGATTGGCATATCGTGATATCTCCAGGACTTCGTAATAATTAGCATTATCCAACCAGTTTTTCTAAATAATATATCTTTTCAATTTTATATATACATACTTGACTGTTTTTACAGATCTAGTCGCTATGATCAACAGGTTTGACAAGAATTGCAAATAGAAATTAACATTGAGATAGAATCGATATAGTTGTAATCATGAGGATAGCAAACAAATATCGATCGTGATAAGCATTTTCCTATTTCATGGTATTAATAATTTATTTAATTCTTTTAATAACAATCCAATTATCATTATTCACCAAAGACACTAAACTGTTAGAAAGGCAGACTAGATTTAGATAATTATACTAAATTTGCACAAAAGGAACATATTACAATAATCATGATCATGCTCGAACCCAGCTCTAAGAGAGTTTATCATCATATTTCTTTACGAAGGACAAATCGATTCTCCATTTGATAATTAAATGATTCAGAATGGATTTTCAATAATTAGGCTATAAATACAAGTATTCTAGGTGTCATTAATTTGATTGAAATATTGATGGGGAGGTGGTATTGATCAAGTTCAAACAATATTCAATCTGATTTTTAATCGCTTATCTCAAACAAAAGATTATTCAATACCAAATACTCATATATACATGAAATCGAGCTATGGTAAAATACGGAAACTCCGGCAGGCATAGAAGGGGTATATTATCACGCGTCGTAGGGTACATAATGATTGGTTTTATCATCCCTTTTGTTTTGAAAAGGATTCAACATCGCATAATAAAAGAACAAATGTCAAGGTGTAACCGGTGCAATAGAAAAATGGATATGATAAAAAAGAATGAATACTATTGCAAATATTGTAAGATCATTAGGCTCGATGATGGGGATCTATAACTAGTAGGTTAAGACATATTTTTGTGCTTTATTTACTACCAATGTATCATGTAGAGCCCCAAGTTAAGCACCGCCTAGTTTTTTCAAATCCCTTTTATTTTGATTATCGACAAGATGCCACGGCTCTTTTCATATTAGGTAAATAAAAGGATAGTGTCAAATGGTCAAATACAAGAAAGAAAAATAAAGAATAATGGTCGTCCTTATTTCGACGACACTGATTTTGTTGTTCGAGATTTTAAATCATAATTTACGTTGAACATTGTTATTATATCGCGGAAGTTTTCATTTGGTGAAAATCTACAAAGTGTGATCCAGTTTCCACGAAGGCGCAATTTGATCTCACATATGCCACTTAAAGGAGGTGGGACAGATTCCACATCAAACCGTCGTCTTAATTTTTCTTCTAATTTAATCCTTATCGGATCATCAGCCAGGATCAAAATTTTTTGCATATTAGATTATAGAAATTGTCAAAGACAAAATAAAGAGTAGAGCGACATAACAGAATTCTTGTCCGAATATCTTTGAAATGCTGGAACATTATGATGTTGGATTCTAAGCGAGGGGAGCAATTATGTAACATGAATCAATTCTCTATAAATAATTTCCTACGATTTACAATAGAAGTAGAGCAGACAGTGTTACTCAATTCTTAAGGAATCGACCATAGAGTCAATTTCCATGATGTTTTGCGATTTTTTTATTTCCCCAACTGTATAGCCTATTACAAACGCATTTGAATTATCAACAAATAAAATTTGTGTTTGTGAGTACGGATCGCTTGTAGATGTAACGTTATATTTTAACCCGCTCATATTACCGAGTGAAATCGGAAGATTATTTGACAATGTGATTGTAGGATCCGTCAGTAATGAATTCCTCGTTAATTCGGTATATTTTTCAATGGGTACAGGGAAAGGAAGTAATTCAGACAATATTAAGAATGAAGATCCATCCAGGGATTCTGGGAGTAACAAAACCATGGGTTCAACAAGATTAGGATCTTGATTCAACCCACTATCCATGTCATCTTTATCTCCTAGTATTGCATCAACATATTCTTTAGTAGTTACCTTCCAATCCGATGGATAATGAAAAGTAATTCCTGTTCGCGGGTCTTGAAATGTGGTTTTTGTTACATTTGTTTGTGCCAAGACTATCGGAAAAATAAAAAGCAAAGAAATGAAAAACAAGAAGAAGGGGATTATTATGATTTTTTTCGACGATATATGTTTCCTAAAGACAGCTATTACTTATTCTCTTTTATACCTACAGTGACCACTTATCCTAATGGGATATTTCCCTGTTATTTGTATGCAAATTGATTTAACTGGTTTTGTACATGCTTTAGTTTACAGTTCTCTTTATTTTACGATGAAAATAATCGTCGAATCCTTCAGTTTTGTCCCGTATGCACAGCATCATTACCTCAATCAGGCTTTTCTTCTATGGAGAATGAATGTTGTAAATAATGTTCAATAACTTATTGGCCTGTGGATATATGGTACCGACTTCTGGTGAGACTGGATGTTTTCCATACCTATTTGTCAAGGACAGAGTCAACTTTTCTGCAATGGGCATAGTTCATTCTTTAGATAATTACTGCGAGAAGGTGGTCTTACAAGATAATCCTAGAAGGTATAAGTACAGACCATATCCAATTTCCTCTGGCGGTGTTCCATTTCTTTTAGTATGCACAACAGGAGATATGGAGCATATTTAGCAATGGGATTTCTTTAAGTTAACAGGTATGTAAACATACAGATACTCAGGCGAAGTAAACTGATTGTGCATTACTCTTGATACCGCTCTATCTGAATCATGTTCTCTTCGAAATGTGAATGGTTGTAATCTGTCTGTTCGTGCACCATCTCTTCAATAAAAAGAAAGTCAATTCGTGCTATTGCATAAACTTTATACATAACGGTGTTTCGAGTCATGGTAAGAAAATACGGTTCAATCTATTAAAAAAATTCCTTACCTACGAATATGATTGCTTAACAATTAGTCCTTTAAACCTTGATCCATCTGTTTTTATGAACGTTTAATATTATCGGTATGCCAAAAATAATTCACTATTAATATTAGTTTAAAGCATATAGCAGAATAGTATGACATCAAAAGTTGACGACACCAAGTCGTCAAAAACCGCTACATTGAAGGTAGCTGAAGCAGAACAAAGAGATGTAGGACGAAAAATAGCTCGGGTAGATCCCGATGTTGCAGACTCGTTAAACATTGTTAGCGGTGATGCATTAGAAGTATCATCTATTGGTAGAAAAACCACCGTCTTAAGCTGGCCAGCAAAGGAGAGTGACAGAGGTAAAGGGCTGCTCCGTATGGACGGGTTCATACGAAGTAGGCTGGATGTCGGCATCAATGACTTGGTTGAAATCAAAGTGGTAGAATCAAAAACCGCAAAAGACATAACATTTGCCCCTACTGAACCCTTACGAATAGTGGGTGTGGAAGAATATCTTGCAGAATACCTAAATGGAACTTTGATGACTAAAGGCGATACAGTCCCTATCAGTGTAATGGGTAGGAGAATAGATTTGGTTGTGATCTCTACGCACCCATCAGGTCCAGTCATAATTAGTGATACAACGGATATACTTGTTTCAGAAGAGTCCTCAAAGGCAGTTCAGATCTCCAAAGAGGTACGGCTTCATCAATTACTTACGAGGATATAGGCGGCTTAGGAGATGCAGTAGCAAGGGTCAGAGAAATGATAGAGCTCCCTCTAAGACATCCAGAATTGTTTAAGAGATTAGGTGTAGAAGCTCCAAAGGGAGTGTTACTACACGGTCCACCAGGAACAGGAAAGACGTTATTGGCAAAAGCCGTGGCAAACGAAACAAATTCCAATTTCTTTACAATTGGAGGACCAGAAATAATGAGCAAATACCATGGGGAATCTGAAGAAAGACTCCGCAATGTATTCCAAGAAGCCGAGAAGAATGCGCCTTCTATTATATTTATTGACGAAATTGACTCAATAGCACCAAAACGAGAAGAAGTAACAGGAGAAGTTGAAAGGCGGATAGTGGCTCAACTATTGTCTGTAATGGATGGGATGAAATCAAGAGGTAAAGTAGTTGTAATAGCTGCTACAAACAGAGTAGATGCCATCGATCCTGCATTAAGAAGGCCAGGCCGATTTGATAGGGAAATCGAAATTGGAGTTCCCAATAGGGATGGACGATTGGAGGTATTACAAATACATACAAGAGGAATGCCACTTGATAAGGATGTTGATTTACAAAGACTAGCTGATATTTCCCATGGTTTTGTTGGGGCTGATCTTCAAGCACTTGCTAAAGAGGCAGCCATGCGTGCGCTTAGAAGGGTTCTCCCCGAGATCAATCTCTCTGGTGAAAGCATATCAGTCGATATTTTAAGAAAAATCATAGTTAGAATGCAGGATTTTATGGATGTAATTAAGGAGACAGAACCCTCTGCCATGAGAGAGGTGTTTGTCGAAGTACCAGATATAAAATGGGAGGATATAGGCGGACTTTCCACTATAAAACAAGAGCTTCAAGAAGCTGTTGAATGGCCATTAAAATACTTGGGAGTTTTTACCTATGCAGATGCTACCCCTCCAAAAGGAATTTTATTATACGGTCCACCAGGCACGGGCAAAACATTAATGGCAAAAGCAGCAGCAAATGAAAGTGAAGCAAATTTCATCAGCATTAAGGGACCTGAACTACTTAGTAAGTGGGTAGGAGAATCAGAAAAAGGAGTAAGAGAGATATTTAGAAAAGCTAGACAAGCTGCTCCATGTATAATTTTCTTTGATGAACTAGATGCTATAGCTCCAACTAGGGGTGATCACGGAGATTCGCATGTAACAGAGAGAGTAATAAGTCAATTTCTGACCGAGATGGATGGCCTCGAAATCCTAACAAATGTTGTAGTAATTGGTGCCACTAATAGGCCCGACATAATAGACCCAGCATTATTGAGACCAGGGAGATTTGATAGAATCCTATATGTACCACCACCTGACCGAGAATCCAGGCTTCAAATTATCAAGATCCATACAAAAAAGAAGCCATTAGATCAAGATGTCAATATTGAAGTTTTAGCTGATAAAACGGATGGATATACAGGAGCTGATATCGCCTCATTATCTTCTGCAGCAGTTATGTTGGCATTAAGAGAACATATAACAAAATATCCAGATTCCAAGGAGGCAGAGAAACAAACAAAGGATTTGAAAATCAGTATGAAACATTTTGAAGATGCCATGAAAAAAATAAGACCATTATCAAAGCAGGAAATAGATATGTATAAGAACGTGGCAAACAAATTTGGGAAAGTGGAATAAGTCATCTGTATTTAGAAAAAGACATACTTCCTGCTAATTTGTAAAACTAAATTCATTTGACCAAATAACCCTAATTTAGGTGGATATTAAAGGTAACAAGATACAGCAATTATTTTTTATTACAATCATCCGAAGTCCAGTTTCCATGACTATCTTAGTAGTCAAATGGATATGTTGAAGACTAGTTCAAATTTGAAATCATCTTTAGTTTATTACCCCCTTTGATGAGTTTTAATATCGACGCATAGATGACTCCATATCTAACAATTTCTGAACTCTTTTTTCGATCGGTGGATGGGTTGAAAAGAGTTGTGTAAGAGTGTCACCTGAAATTGCAGGGATTATGAAAAAGGCATTGTATCCCTCAATGTGTTTTAATTCCTTTGGTGGCACTTTATGCATAGTCCCACTGATTTTCAATAATGCATTAGCCAGGCTGGCAGGTTTTCTGGTCATTTGGGCAGCACCCCTATCTGCAGAAAATTCTCTATAACGCGAAATGGCCCTGATTATTAGAAAACTCACTATCCAAGTCACTAATGAAACAAGAATTATGATTATCATAGAGTTTCCACTATTTCGATCCCTTCCTGCACCATATATTCCTCCAAAAAATCCGAATTGCATCATTTGCCATGCTATGGTTGAAAACAAGCTGGCAAGTGTTATTACCATTACATCCCGATTTTTTATGTGTGTTAATTCGTGTGCTAAAACTCCCTCTAATTCATCTTGATCTAATACTTCTATTAATCCTGTAGTAACAGCAACCACAGAACTGCGATGACCTTTGCCCGTGGCAAACGCATTAGGAATCCGGCTTTTTACCACAGCAATCTTGGGCTTGGGCAAATTATTGTTAGATACCAATTTTTCCACCATAGAGTGCAAACTTCCATATTGTTCCATGGTAACTATTTTTGCTCCAGTACTCCATAGAACTATTTTATCTGAAAAAAACCACTGACCCAAAATAAAAACTGCCGAAATTACTACTATTGGAAAAAAGCCCAGGCCTAAATAAGCCAAGACCGTGATAAAAACAATGTATAAAAAAGCCAAGATACCTAAGCAAATAATTATTCTTAGCGTAATACCAGTATCTCTTTTCCTCCAAGAACTCTCCATTTTCCTATCCATATTAGGATGATTTGCTATTTAATCATGATATTTTTTGTCCTTTGCTTTGCCCCGTGAGAAAAGTTAGATAAAGACGGTGTTAGAAATTCCGAACCTTAAAGTTAAATGAAAATCATTCGTACAACATAAAATAACAAAACGGCTTGGGATTGTCGAAAAATTGATCATAATTATTTAATGATCCGTCTCTAGAAAATCTAAAATTCTCCTCGGTGATGTTACTTTTTGATATTTCTTAAAGACCCTTTTCTCTCTTTACTACTCTGGATATGGAAATTCAAGGAATCTCGCCGTCTCTTTGCCAACCTCTACCCCAAAAAAATGACTCACAAGGTATAAAGATAACCTTATGCCTGAAGCAACCCCTGCAGAAGTAAATATATCTCCATCGATTGTAAAAATCACGTCTTTTTGTATTTGTGCTTTGGGTGCAGAGTCGCGTAGAAAATTAAATGTTCTCCAATGAGTAGTAGCCTTTTTTCCATCCAAAAGTCCCGCCTTTCCAATTAGACTCGAACCCGTACATACTGATGCGGTCATATTGGATTTTGTAGACAGTTTTGATATCTTTTGGAGCAATACAAGGTTATTTACCTCTCTACGTGTGCCCCATCCGCCTGGTACTATGAATAAATCTAAATTTGGGCAATCATCAAAAGTAAAATCTGGAAGTAGATTTAATCCTCCGATTGCAATAACAGGTGCTTTTGTCTCCGATAATAACACAACTCGAAATGGGGATGTCGTTTCATATCTTTTGTTTTCATCGAGCCGTGTCATCGAAAAGACTTCAAATGGACCAGCAACATCCAAAACTTCTACGTCGTTAAATATCAAAATTCCCACAGTCTTCATATTAGAAATTTTTTCCCCTTGTAGACAACATATCTAAATACATAAGAATGCCACCTTTATTTTTCACTATAGATTTTAGGATTTCAACGAATTAGCAGATTTTAGACTTACACGATTATTAATTTATGGTAAAAGTCATGGGGTTTGTACTTATATTGTATAGTTATTATTCCAAGCAATTTCCAAAATTTGTTTTTTACAATGATGCCTGTCGATTTCAAATAAACGAACGATTATTTATTTATACAATATATGCGAACTACTATCATGAAAGTCCAAGCCTTTGCTGCAACTAAATCAGGATCAAAATTAAAGCCATTTGAATATCAACTAGGGCCACTCAAACCCGATGAAGTCGACATAGATGTAGAGTATTGTGGAATATGTCGCAGCGATTTACACATGCTCAAGAATGAATGGGGGATCACAAAATATCCTTTTGTCCCAGGACATGAGATCGTTGGAAAAATCTCATCCGTTGGAAAAATGGTAACTCATCTAAAAATAGGTCAGCGAGTTGGAGTTGGATGGAGATCTCGCTCTTGTCAGACGTGTGAACAATGTTTGAGTGGTTATCATAACAGATGTTTGACTGGAGAAGATGTAATTGTGGGCAGACATGGCGGATTTGGGAATAAGGTCCGTTGTCAAGCCTTGTGGGCTTTTCCACTCCCAGATAAGCTGGACTTTAAAATAGCTGGTCCACTCTTTTGTGGCGGTATTACAGTATTTAACCCCATCATTCAAAATGGGATCAAAGCTACAGATCACATCGCAGTGGTAGGGATAGGAGGACTGGGTCATATGGCGCTCCTTTTTCTCAATGCTTGGGGATGTGAAGTTACGGCTTTCTCTACTAATCCTAATAAAGAGAAAGAAGCGAGAAAATTCGGAGCACACCATTTCATAAATTCAAATAATTTGGATAATTTGAACTCATTAGCAAATAAATTTAAAATGATTCTTGTAACTGCAAATATCGAGATTGATTGGGATGCTTATGTCAATACTCTTGCCCCAGGAGGCAGATTGCACATAGTTGGAGCCGTACCTCAGGTAAAGGCCACAATGGCACCCTTGATTTCTCACGAAAGATCAATAGGAGCTTCTCCTACGGGAGGTCCTGCGGTTATCTTGAGTATGCTCGATTTTTGTGCACGACATCAGATCGGGCCACTGGTTGAGGAATACCCATTATCCAAAGTTAACGAAGCCCTTGAACATCTAGACGCAGGGAAAGCAAGATATCGTATAATATTAAGGAATGATCTGACATAGTCGATTATGGAAGAGTTCTTATTTTAATATGATGTATGGTTATTCTATTCGACCAAAGTCTAAATCACTCTCTTACTTTTTAGTAGATTTATTTAAATAATATATATAAAATATCAAGTCCTACAATTTGTGTTAGTTAATTTGATTCCTTTGGGAAATTTCAAAGATTAGACTTTAGTAAAGGTCGGTAGGAACAGATTTTCCTGTCAGTCAACTATAATTCCTGATGCAGATGTAATTAACAAGTTCTTAATAGCCTTTTGAAGGTAAGGTCAGTGTAAACTTTGACCCTTCAATCTTGTTATTTCTATCGTAACAATTTTCCGCCCATATCTTCCCCCTGTGTGTCTCCATTATTTTTTTTGAAATATACAATCCTAATCCGGTTCCTTTGCGTGATTTTGATACAAACTTGGTGAATAGATTAGGTAGAACTTCTGGATCTATCCCGCTCCCCGAATCACTAATGGTCAATATAACCTCATGGGTAGTCATGTTCTGATTTAACCTCAGAGTGATTGTCCCCCTTTCTGTAAATTCGACTGCATTTTCTAAGATGTTCACGATTACCTGAATAATTCGTGTTCTATCCGCAAATACATATCCAAAATTTTTATTGTTTTCAGAACTGGTATCAATGTAATCATTAGGTCTGGAATCGTACTTGATATCCAATTGATTTTTATTCATGAGATGTATATTATTATTATATTCTCTTACAATTTCTATTACAAGTTTCTCTAAATTAAAATTTTCTTTATTCAGTATCAATAATTCATTTTCTAATTGGGTAACATCCAATACTTTATCAATTAATCGTGCAAGCCTCTTCGTACTCTGATTTATAGTAACGATAAAGTCACTATAACTTTCGATATTTCCTTTGGTATTCATCAAGATATCTGAAAATCCCAATAATGACTGCACGGGATTTCTAAGTTCATGTGCAGCTATATTAATAAATTCCTTTTGTAGTCTGTCTTGTACTTTTAGTTTATCGTATAGCTCAGCTTGATTCCAAAGAGCTTCAAATATGGACGCATATGATTTAGAAATCCTGGGACTATTTGAATAGGATGAAAGTCCAATAGACTCAACCATATCAATCGAAGATATGTTTTTTGATTCGATTATCAATGATTTATTCTTATCAACAATTAAGAATCCGATCTCAGTAAATAACCTGCTATTTAGAATTTTCAATTTGAAATTCTCAACATCCTTGAATTGAAATTCCAGGGGGGTCTCATCAGAGTTAGAACTGCTTGGCATCTTCGCATTAAATTTATCAAATATTGTCAAAATCTTATGTTGCATTTCATTATCAGTTTCCTCTACGATAAGGATTCTGATATTTACATTCTTTTTAGATAGAGAGATTTTTTTCATAAACTCCATCATTCCCGATTCGACCTGTCTTAAAAATGAATTAAAATTTGGAAGAATACCTAAAATTTCATATTTAGCGGATGCTATTAAAGTACGAACTAATTTTACTGACTCCTCGGGATCATCAATGGTTTCTATAAATGACAATTCAGTTTCCTCTTCTAACGATTTTATGACTCTTTCTGGATCCTTGCTACTCTTCCACAGCTCTTCAAATACATTTACGAAATGATCTAAATATGAGGGGTCATTGCTATACAGAATACTATCACTAGGGTTGTTTTGTTCTGTTCTCTTAACAGCTATGATAAGATCAGAATCAGTGACAGTATAATCGATAGAAGACATATCTTTAATATGTCTAATTTGTATTCCTAAATCTAGTAATTCTTTAACCATATCTAGATTGTCTCTAGTGATTTCAACAAGAATCCTTATTCGTTTATTTGTTTTTATCTGCTTATCAGTTAATTCATGTGTTATAGATTCTATAAGATAATTTTTGTTAATTCTTAAACCGTCAATAGATGTACAAACATTAATTTCAGAAGAATTCCGTACTACCCGCCCAAACTCAGTTTCTATTAAATAATCACTAGATTCTGTGATTAGTCTTGTTTCATAAGATTTGATCCCTTCTTTTATTTCTTTAATCTTCTTTTGGGCAACTGTAGCATTCTTCCATAAAGTATCAAAAACAAATTGCCCCTGAGCAACAACTTCGTCTACATTGCTGTAGATCACTTCGGTTAATGGTTGTGCTTCTTGAAGGACTGTGGTAGCCATGTATTCAGCTTCATTTATAGCGATTCCTCCCTTGAGACCATCCATGTGTCTTAATTCAGTAACAGTTTTCACCAATTTCTCGCAATATTGTAGATTCTCTTTTGTAATTTCGGTTATGCACCTAATTTTTCCTCCCCTTTTTAGAATACCCGCGTAGCCATTGTGGTATTGTGGGATTTCAATTACTATCGAAGGAGCTCGATGATCAAATGTAATATCCATCTTATGTTTAACATTTTTCATGAATTCTACGCCTTTTCCTACCGCATTTTCAGCTCCATACAATATCTGCGTATTCTTATGCAGATGAAGACCATGATGAGGTAATGATTTTTCATCATATTTACCTGAATCCATGGATATACGAAAATTTAGTATAGACACCTATAAAACCTATTTGTGTAATTCATAAGAATTATGTCAAGATTTTAGAAAATTTAGACATTAAAGAAATATAACACAATCACCTAACTGTATATGGTTTTTTATAAATGAATATGGTAATAGACGCCAATTGGTTGGCTTCACATCTAGACAGTGAAAATTTGATAGTAATTGATTCTAGAGGAATTATGCCCTTTCGGTTCAGTCATATTAAGAATGCTGTGCCAATGGATGTGGAAAATGTGATATCAACTGATGAAAATGGATCTTATTTAGTAATTACGCCGCAAGCGGCTGAACAAATATTTACTGACATGGGTATTGATAATACCAAATTAGTTATCGTATATGGTGAATACCCTGATCCTTCATTCGCAAGAATTGTTTGGACACTAATTTATTTTGGTCACAGGAACGTAAAGGTTCTGGAAATTGGTTTTGAAAATTGGTTACAAAGTGGGTACCCCGTTACAAAAGACCTCAAACCCAAGAATGCAGGGACAAAATCAGAAAGAGGATTTGTAGCTCGCATTCAAACAACTGAGAGAGCTGACGCACAATTCATTGATGAAGAAAAAGACAAGCCTGAAACTACTATTATAGATGCACGCACCCCCCAAGAGCATTTCCAAGCGAGAATTCCAGGGTCAATCTTGCACAATTATGAAGAGGGGATAGGAGAAACGGGTAAAATGATCAAAGATGTTGAAAGATTAAAACAAGATTTCGAAAAAATAGGAATTACCCCGGA
Organism: uncultured Nitrososphaeraceae archaeon; assembly: GCA_963759575.1. Taxonomy (GTDB): domain Archaea; phylum Thermoproteota; class Nitrososphaeria; order Nitrososphaerales; family Nitrososphaeraceae; genus Nitrosocosmicus. The sequence continues at coordinate 169,385 of CAVWZU010000004.1, forward strand.
CAAACAAATAATATGCTACTGTCACTCTGGAATTCGAGCTGCACACACCTATTTACAACTAAAACAAGCAGGTTTTGTCAATGTAAGACTGTACGATGGTTCTATCATAGATTGGGCCAAGCGTAAATATCCTTTAAGATAAAAACCATTAGGGTTTACGCTGGATCTTGATATTTGGGAAGCCTTTTGATACTCACAGAAGTATTCAAACAAGTAATGACAATTATTTTGACGGATCGATAAATAAAGGAATCAAGAATCTACGGTTGCCTGAAATCCATTAATTCTTTGTCTTTTACTGCATTCAAGGATTTATTAGAAATGGATTTGTTATCGAGTCAAATAATTATTTGGTCAATAATTGGAATACATATTTTTGACGACTAAATATGTTTCTATAACTTGGTCTCAATGATCGATTTTGCCTTTTCAAATATTTGAATCCACATTGGCCACGTTAAAGTCCCAGTATTGGTATTTCGCCTACTTGGATGATACGAAACGATCAAAGTCTTTGTGGAATCTATTTGGTAAACACTGTTATGTTTGAAGGACAATCCCTTTATGTCACTCAACTTGCAATATGTATCAAAAGCCATTTTGCCTAAAGTTAGCACTACTACTATACTACTTTTTAACAGATCTAACTCGCTTCTTAAAAATAGTGAACAATTAGAAATTTCAGAATTGGTGGGTTTGTTCATCGGCGGAGCGCATTTTACTATAGAGGTAACGTATGCATCTGATAGACGCAATCCATCATCAAAAGATACACTGCTGGGGCTATTCGCGAAACCAGTTTCAAACATTGCTTTCATCAACCATTCCCCCGAGCTATCTCCTGTAAACATCCTTCCAGTTCTGTTACCACCATTAGCTGCCGGTGCTAAACCAATTATCAGCAATCTCGCTTTAGGGTCACCGAAGGATGGGACAGGTTTTGCCCAATATGTGTGGTCTCTATATCTTTGCGGCCTATAATCCTCAACTTTGCGGATGTGTTTCAAGAGCCGAGGACACAGGCCGCATCCAGTGATTTGTTCATTAAATTTATCTAATGACAAATATTGTTCATCCGTTTCCCTTTTTCATTTTGGTAAGTACGAATATTTAATCTAGTCTTTATTATTGATTTGAGTATAGATTTTACTACTGTTGTATCTACAATTATGATGCTAGCCCACATATGATTACAGGAACAATCAAATCAACAGTCATTGATGTAAATAATATATTGACAAATTTGGTCTAAGATAAAAATTCATTTAGGATTGCAATTTGGATTCGATTTTCAAGCGGGATTTCTAATATTTCCAAATGTAAGTGAAATTAAGAATCAAAGTATGAAACAGAAGTGTTAAATATCAAAATTTATTATACCTAGTATGCATCCACTAATTGAATTCCAATACTGGACAGTTACTGAATTTGTAAGACAGTTGATCGAAGGCAATGTGATTTCGACAATTGGAGATAAGGAGGTAGATGATTTGGATAAGAAAGTACTGCAATGGATAGAAAGAAGCTATGAAAAAGACTTTGATGTTCACGAGGATGGGAAGTTACAAGATCTTACTAAAGAAATATTTGATCAAATTGTTTTTCTCAGACTTACAGGATTGTTATCGGGGATTTTGTCCATACACAAGTTTGGCAAATCTTAATTCCCAAACCTTTTTAAAATAGTATTTTTGATTCGTACCTAGTTACCGACTCAAAAATCAAATCCAAATTTAAAGTATTTAATTTAATATTTAACATCCTTTCAAATTATTGGAAACAAGAGTGAGAAAAACAGTGGTACATGTTTTTGTGAAAATTAAATGCTGCGAGCATAACCCATACAGTAGGTCCAGTATATCTGCTGTCTGATAGCAATATCCTGTTAAATCCTAGTAATTAAAAAAAGTATATGAGGTTATAGGAACATATTCAGGATCAACAGGTTTTTCATCTGGATTATCATCAAGGGTTTGAGCATAAACAATCATCGTCAAGATTTTGTTTTTTATGTTTAAAGTATCTGGAAGTTGAAATTCCAAGTCAATATTATTCTTACTCAAATCCCACTTTTTTGCTTCTATTATCTTGTAGGAATCATCTTTTTTTTCCTGGATATATTCCAAGTCTGATGGTAAGGGTTTAGATATCATTAATTTAAGATCTCCAAAATCGTAACTATTCTTGTCCCTATTTTTTTCATAATTCAGTTTGGTTGGAAACTCGTCTAAGAAGAATGAAACATGATTTATGACGAATTTAAATTTATTTTGATCATTGATTTCAGCTTCCAATATTATATCTTCATTATTTTTTAGGATTTTAAAATCTGAGTTTAGATAGTGATTTTCAAAATTCTGTACCATGACAAAATAATACTCATTAAATGCGATGCCAATGCTCACGTGGGTATGAAACTTGTTTAAAATGTTATTCTTGTGTCCGTTGTTGCAACAAGCCTCATCGTTATTCATCATCGAGTATTCCAAATCATTAATTGCTTTGTATTGATCAATGACTGGACAGTAAAACCGCTTGAAATCATAACATAAATCAGACGCTTTGTGGTAATTCTGGCCATCGTTTGAAAGCACGTAACTTATTTGCCCTACGTTTTGCTGAACGTAGCCGGTACCGTTGTACAGCGAATACAGCATGTAGGGTTTAAACCCGTCCGTGGTCATGTGAGAAATAGTCTTTGTTTGTAATAACTCATTTGCATGAATTTGGGCAGCGGAGTTATTACTAGGTAATAAAGGGAAAAGTCCGTGTTGTGACCGATCATCATTTATCTTTGATAAAGCAAAATTCTTTAATGCCTGAATACTATCGGAAGAATCTATATAGTTAATCGGGGAGATAGAATTAGATGCGTTTGATAAAGATACATTGGGAATAAGTAAAGCAAAAATCAAAAAGGAACCAACTAACAATGGTTGGCATTTACTACGCATATACAATGACTTTTCATAAAAAATAATATTTTTATTTTTTGTATTATTCATGCAGTAAAATCTTCCTATTTTTCCTCTATTTCGATCATATTCACTATTAGTGTATTTATTCTATCGGATAAAAAATAAACCCCCTACTTATGTTCAGACTTATTCGATAAGGTACTCACAGTTTGAATTTTCCTAAAGTCAAAAATTTTCTTTAAATTATTTTCCACGTATCCTTCCATTAATTTTCCTAAAAAGGTAAAGGGTAATTCGAATTCAATCTTGTCTGTGACAACTGTTTGATTTTTTCCAATTTCTGAAAAGAGGTGTATATGTCTCCACTTTTTGAATGGCCCTTTTACCATTTCATCAACATAAACATGTTTAGATATATCAACCAAAGATATTTTTGAATTCCATTTGGCGTTATAAAGGACTAGTCTCCCCGATACGGTCATTCTGAGACCTTCAACAATTTGTTTATCAGAGGATTCAATGATCTTTAATTTCAGGTTGGGTGGCGTGACAATTTCTAAGTGCTTGATATCAGTATAAAAGTTCCAAACTTCATCTATGTTACAATTGACCTTGAATGACTGTTCAAAAGATTTCAATTTTCAATGCATCACCAGGTAATCAATTTTTAAGCTTTTCTAGAATGAGAAATTCATTTCCATCGATATCTTTAAACATCGCATGAATTCCCAGTATAGATTTTAAAGGATTACGAGAAAAAGTAACTCCTTTTGTTTTTAGATTGTCAAAGGTACTATGAATATCATTGGTTCTAAAAACTATCACAGGCATTGGTTTTAGATCTTTACTGGAAACTAGTGATTTTGGATACAGATTAATTGAGGAATTCGATGATCTGGGGGCAATTTCCACCCATCTGAAGTTCGATTCTAACTTTAAATCGCATATAACTTCAAATCCTACCTTGTCGACCCAAAAGGTCAAAGATTCCTGCTGATCTTTTACAAATACAGAGATTGAAGCAATTCCAGTTATTACCATTTATCTAATTAATTCACATTCATCCCACTTTCAATTTAATGTTTTATGTCACATTGAAATGAGAAATCAATTATTTAGATATACATGAGATATTGTTCTAATTTCATATCCATTCATCCTTTACTATATGATAAATCTTCTTCCTTATGTCATCTAGATTAGTCTTTTCAACAATTAGTCCTTGATCTTTTAGTTCCTCCAACCCGGTTTGAACGGTTCTACGTGGTAAATTAGTAATATTAATTAATTCGCTTTGCTCCATAGAATTTCTAGTTCGAATAATATAATAAATAAACTTGGTAGCTGGACTACCTTTGGCTATTTTTTTCATGCTGGGAATTCCATAACTAGATCGGGATAAGAATCCCTTTCTCTGTGATTCAATGGATATCACGTTCTCCAAATTTGTTTCACCAAGATTTACCCTTTGACCGAATTCAGCAATCATTGCTGACTGTTGAATTTCCAGAGGAGTTTCAAATATAATCTTATTTGGAGGTATTTTCGAAGTCACTGCACCAACTATATTCCATTTAATATTTCCTTTTTCATCGTATATACCTACAGCATATCCCAGATTACCTTCAAGGAGGATTTTTTCTGAACCCACCTCTAATGCCTCATTTATTTTAGTAATTGATTGATCAAACGAAAGTTGCCTTCTCGGATCTTTCTTTCCTACTTTCCATAGTGCTACTAGGTCTTTAGACTTTAATTTGGCTGCAATCTGTTTCTTTTTTTCTAGAGATAATTCAATATTATTTTCACCTACTTCGATAATGTCAAACCCCAACTTTGAGGCATCTTCGATGTATTTATCAAATGATTTTTCTAACAACGCATATTCTGTGAGCGTACTCCCAACTGAAACCAAAATGTCATGTTCATGGTAGAAATTTATCCGCTCCATCAGTTGATCGTTTGAAATCAAGAGGGGCAAAGGACCAAAAATTTTTACAATATCTATTAGCGGCGAAATTATTTTGAAATTCGCACTATCATACCCTTGAAATTTATCTACGATATATGTAATTCCTTCTTTCCTCGGTTTCTGCCAATCAATCCTTTTGGTAGATAAATGGTCGAGCATAAGTATCAATAGGGATCAAGGTATATTGAATTATACTACATATTGAGGCGATTGTCAAAAACCATTTTAAAATATCACGGGATAGGATTTTAGGTCATATTTACGAAATGGACATCAGATTGAGCACACACCAAATCTAATCAGATAGAAGGCATTAGTGGCGTAATAGCCCTATTACAAAAAAATCATTGATTGTATAAATTTTGTCAAATTACTTCTATAGATTCTCTAGGATAACCCTTGGTCAACAAAAATTCAGTTACCTTTGATCTATGATCCCCTTGCAATACGATCATCCCATTTTTTGCGGTTCCACCTGTCCCGATTGTCTTTTTTAATTCATGAGCAATTGATTCCATTTTTTCTTGATCGGTAAACCCCTTGATGTTTGTTACCCGTTTACCTCGTTTAATTACGTATAGTTGAACAATTATTTTAATCTCATCTTCATCGAGTTTTTTTAGGATATCGTCAAATGAATTCTCGTCTGGGACTGTAAATGGTTCTATTCTATTTTTTTTAGAACTTACTGATTTCTCTTTTTTTATCTCTGATATACAGATTACTATTTAGTGATGATATTTATTTTTTGTTATCAATTACGTGTTAAATATTCAAATAAATGACAATCGAATTTTAAGCTGATACGATCCCAGACGCTCTACGGATCCCAATTCTAATTGAAATTTCCAATCCAACATCTTAAACGGTCATCACTTTTGAATAGTGTAATTAATTATCAATTACAACAGCGATTCCAAGTCATGTAAAGATGTAATCACATTTAAATCAGGTATTATCAATAAGACGTCCCAAATACCCTCGAAAACTAATTTGTGTAAAAGTCAGGTATAAAATATCAAACTTGTACTGCGATTACAACATAATTTCCTTTATGTATACTAAGCATACTTGCTATTTTTGCTTTGATACCATATTTCTTACCTCTCATTTTTAGAATATCGCTTTTCTCCTGTGACTCAACAAAACGTGCTGTGCCGGTCACCCACGTCCCCTTTGATACACCTCTATAATTGCATGGGACCACTCTCACAACATTATTATTCTTAATACGTTTCACTTTTCCGGTTTTTTCTTTGGTTACTACGAAAATATCATTATCCTTTAAGACGAACCAAACTGGTGTAACTGTTGGATGATTGTTTTTTCTATAAGTTTCAAGATTCAAATAAGATTCATTTTCAAATTGCTGGGTATTTGCAGGCATGATATTTTTGACTGTCTGCCAGTTATAAAGAATGTCGTTGATAAAAATCCGTTGAATCGTATGGGTCCACATGTGTAAAGATAATAGAAACAATGATAATTGTTTATTAAATTCATTAGATTTAATAAATTCATAATCTAAATACTACAATTAGAATACAATATTTAATTGCAGAATAAGAGATACACTATTACTGAACAAAGGGGAAGCACTAGAATAATCAAAATTAATAGACCAGAGGTCCTTAATGCGATTAATTTCGATTTGGTTACAGAATTAAAGCGGGAAATTGGCATATGCGAAACCAACGAGAAAGTTTCGGTCATAATCTTAACAGGAGAAGGATTAAACTCTTTCAGTGCTGGTGGGGACTTAAACTATGTTATTAAGATGTCTCCTAACGAAGCAATACAATACGCAAATCATGTTCATGAACTATTAAACCTAATTGAAGGGCTAGCCAAACCTGTACTCGCTGCAATTAATGGTTTTGCATTAGGCGGTGGATGTCAAATCGCACTAGCCTGTGATTTGAGAATAGCATCTATTAATGCTAGAATAGGACAACCAGAGGTTAAGATAGGAATTTCTCCTGGGTGGGGAGGCACACAGCGATTATCAAGAATAGTTGGTATCTCAAAAGCAAAAGAGTTAATATATACTGGAAAAATAATTGACGCCAACGAAGCACATAGAATAAAACTCGTCAATAAGATAGTCAGATTAAATGATGATGAAAAACAACAGGATTCCCAGATAACCAAAAACGCTATTTTATTAAAAGAAAAACTATTACGGGAATGCATGTCCATCGCAGAATCTATTAATAATAGTTATCCCATAGTGACGAAAACCTGCAAGGTCCTAATAAATAAGGCAAGGGATGCAGACAGCGACACCGCAAGGCTCCTCGAAAATCTTGCCTTCAGATACTGTCTGAACAATCTAACAAACGAACGAGAGAATCTAAGGAAACAATAATAGTTTTTTGTGATTCCTAGTTTAAGACGCAAAACATATTCTCTAATCTATAGATTTATTGTTAAGCCCATCCTATGGTTGACCTTACTGTCTTGATTATTACGATTTAGGTCTTTTTTTTCATGCAGTGAATTTTAAAAGGCTTTGAATAGCGGGTCCTAAAGCACGTCTCTGTAAGTTATGGATAATATCAAATCCGCTCAAAGGGATATCATAATCTAAGATAGCATAGAGTAAATAAATTTGAATTTTTCCATGTTAACATATATACTTATTTTTGTCGAAATTAATATAGAATCATGCCCTCGTTTAATTTTTTTAAGAAAAAAGATAAAGATATTTCAAAATTAAATAATAAAAAGAGTGCTGGTGCAGTTGCAAATTCAACAACACCGATAGTTCAAGCTCAAGATAATAAAATTACTATTGAGGACGCTGTAAAAGAGCTAGAAAAAAGTGAAGGAAGGATAACTAAAAATCTGTTGTTTAATTTGGAAAAGACGTTTGAGGACACGAATATAGCCTTTCAACATATTAATATTATTGCAGAGGATTTGGACGCTGAAGTCATTAATACGGAAGAAGAAAAGCTGATGCCATTAGTACAGAATACAAAAAATACCATTGTAAGGGCACTAAAACGCGAATCTTCCAATATCTTACCCATTCCCAAGACTTTTGAAGATTTCATCAAATTCAGGGATTCAGTAGACGCATCAATAAACAGGTTCGGTGAAGTTACAAGCTCGCACAGCAGAATCGTCAATACCTTTATGAAAAAACATGCAAATAGTTTAAGGGGAGAATTAAAAAGAATAAGTGATAGTTCTGAAACATTAAACGACGAATATGATCAGATAACTGAGGAACGAAAAATGATAGAACAATGTAAATCTAACCTCCTAAGTATGCATTCCAAAATAGATGAAATTACCAAGGCTAATACCACAATAAAAAATCTTGATGAAAAGATCAGACAACTCAAAGAAGGAAAAGATAGGAGAGAAAAGGAAATTAATTCAATAAGATCTTCTTCAGACTATGGTAAGTGTTTAAAATACCTACAAGAAAAGGAAGAAATTGATAAGAAGAGGAAGGAATCTATTAATGAGCTCTACGAAATTTCCAACCGCTTAACAAAAGCTGCAAATAAATATTCTTATGGACTATCAAGAGGAACGGTAGAAAAAATAGATACGATTGTAAATAAACCGTCAGAAATAGTTTCCAAACCTGATATGTCAGAATACATAACACTACTAAAGGATATCAAAGAATCTGTAAAGAGTAATAAAATTGTTCTAAAAGATTCTAAAAAAGTATTACAATATTTTGACATCCTAATGGATGAATTACCGAAATTTAAATCAGAAATCAAAGAGTTAGATTCAAGAATTGATCGACTCAAGGACAAAGACAAAATAGTAATCCTAGATCACTTAGAGAGAAAAGAAGAGGAGAGAAAAGAAGAGGAGAGAATCATTATGTTGGAAAATCAAAGGAAGGAGGAGATTACTAAGCAAAAAATAGAACTCGAAGGACAAATGATATCGACAACAAAGGATGTCGAAGAGCAAATCCACAAACTATGTAGAAAGAAGTATAAAATAATTACACCGTCAGAATGAAGATATCTATTCAATTCGAATAAACTATTCAAGATTTGGGCAGACGACCTGATGACATGATGTTGTCAGTACAATGGGTAACAGTTAACATGATTATCATGCATTTGAAGATCACTTTAGTTATATGATAAAGATTGGAATTAGAAATTTGATATAGGTTTCATTGTTTTGTAAATCGTTCTATGAGATCCTTATGTTGAGGATATTGGAGTATCAATTTATCCTTGTTACCTAATTCAAAATCTTCAAAATCAAAGCCTGGAGAAACTGTACAGCCCATTAGTGCAAATGATTTTTTGTTGTTTATTTCGGCACAAAACCAAGTATCCTGTGTTACTACGTAATGAATATTTTCACCGTTTTCAATATTATTGCCAAGTTGAATTCTTGGACTTATCGGATCTTCATTAATTATATGAATTGTAACTGGACTACCCAAATAAAAATGCCAAATTTCATCGCTTTTGACCCTATGGATAGCTGAATATTGATTTCCGACTAACAAGTAATATATTAAGGTTGAAGCAGGACGTACTCTTTCAGGATAAGAAGTGTCTTCAGAAATCTTACCCTCGTGTTTCCTGTCATGAAATCCATTTTTTGATATCATATCAAGGGAACGATATGATTCTTTAAAATATCCACCTTCATGTATATGTTTTTCTAATTCTAATTTTTTAATAATAAGCTCTGCATCGATCATTATCAAGAACTTAATTTTATAAATATTAAGAATTACTCTTGGCAAGTGATATTACCTTGAGCTCTCACCATAGTAGAGTGGCTGGTTAATGATAAAGGATCATCTCAACAAGGATAGCCCCACTTGCTGAAACTATATTAGAAAATCAAGTCAAATAAATTGAAATAATATGATGGCATCTTCCAGTAGAGCGACATAAAAATAGGTGAAAAGCAGAGAAGCACAATTCTAATTTGTTGCGTAGGTCATCCAACATCATCCTTTCAGATGTTGTTGTATACCATTTGTTATTCCTCTATGTTTAATAGTGCAACTTCATGTATACCTTGTGGTATCGATAATTCTATCGCAGTTTTATTGTATGTGTTTTTCAAGTTTGTGGCCTGGTAAGGTGATCCGTCCATCATGATAGAAATAGGACTATTTTGAACAGGCATCAATTCTACTGATAATGACCCCGGATAGGGATAGATATTGTTTATCGCAAAATTAAACTGTTTGCTACTATCATTATAATTCATCGAATCGATTTGAACTAGTGCTGAAAATTTATATCCCAATATTTTTGTAGCAGAAATATTGACAATCTTAAATTCATCTATTTTCATATCATCGATGTCACCGCCAACACAACTATAAAAATAAACCCTGTCCTTTATCGCAGGGTCTGGTGTAAATGAAAACTGTACTTTTTCCTTGGGTTTCATAGTAGGTATAAAGGTCTTTACGGAGTCTATTTGCGTACTATTTCGGTCATTTACAATAGCAAACAAGGTAATGTTATTGATTGGTATCGGACTGGTGTTGGTTATGTTACCGAATAATTCCTTATTTTTACCTTGAGGGATTACAGGATACTCTAATTTGATGGTATTTAGTTTAGTAGTAGGCATACTAACGTTTTCACTTTCAAGAATAAATGGCTGTTCTTGTGCTGCTAAAGGAAAAACAGTAGAATTTAATTTGAATTTGAAAGGAAATGGTTCATTATTTTTAGATAATATGGTGTTGTAAGGTTTTTCAGCAATGATTTCATTACTTGCTGTAAAATTATTATACGCTAAGATGCCTACCGTAACATTTTGTGGAAAAATCTGGTAATCAGACTTAGCAACGGAACCGATAATTACGATGTTATGGTCTGCATCAATATAGGATGAGTAATTTTTAACATAGGCCCTAGGGTTATCAGTCATATTGAGGTTGGGGTGATCAACGGCATAGGATATATTGAAAGTGATTAGCAAAAGCACAGCACATGCAAAGATGCTAGTCACAGAGTAGATGACAGATATGTGATTGTAGTTTGTTGACAATCACAAGACTGTTATTAAAATTCGCATATAAGTCTTATTATCAGGAAAGTGTCATACGGAAATCAAGTGTTAGACATAAAAAATGTAATTAATAATCTCAAAAAATATAAAGGATTTTTTTAAGATTTACCTAACAAACGACTGTTTTGTTGACAAACCATACCTGTCGAACTTTATATTATTAATCAAAACCCTTCAAAAAATGGTTTTATGCTGGATAATGATTTCATAGATGAATATGAACAACAATATATTTAGCAAGATTCTAGTCCCTGTAGATGGTTCTATAAATTCTATGAAGGCCATTGATTATGCTGTAGACCTAGCTGAAAAATACAAAAGTGAGCTATTAGCGTTGCATGTCTTGTATTCACAATCAGGATTTGCTTTTCACAAAGAAACAGTAGCAGGAGCCATTACATCAAGTTCCTTAAATGATTTGAACCTCGAAGCAAAGCAAGAAGCAGAAAAATGGTTTGAAGAAATAAACAAAAGTGCTGAGAAAAAAAACATACAAATCAGAACTGAAGTTGTGTTTACGGTAATCTCAATAGTAGAAGGTATCTTAACATATGCTGAGAAGGAAAATATTAATTTAATAATTATGGGGTCCAAAGGCAAATCCGGATGGAAAAAACTAATTGTAGGAAGCGTAGCCTCCGGAATTTCTACTTATGCCCATTGTCCCATCCTGATAGTAAAATAAAATTATCATCAAATAGGCAGCAAAGAGTAATTATGATATGGATATTTAGTATCCATAGGTGAATTATTGAAGAATTACGGGGTTAAAGGTTGATGATGAAGTCATATTGTAATTACAGAGGCAAGGATCATTGATACCATGGCAGCAGTAAGAAAACCAAACATCACATAAGGAATGAATTTACTTAGTTTTAACACTTTGTATAACTTTGATGCTACTGAATTGGGCTTTGATCCATTCAAAACATGATAATAAACTATTAGAGACAAAGAGCCACCAAATAGAATAATATTACCTTTTGTTGTATAAATCAAATCCTCAAATTGGAAATTTGAATTAAAACCAAATTGGACAAATCCACTTGCGATAGAAACAGTAGAGGCAAATATCACAAGTTTACGAATTCGTGGCAAGATGATAGACAGATTACCCCATTCGTTTAGAGGTCTAATAATAAAGATTACAATTAAAGTAACACTCCACCATAAAATGGATGAAATCGAATGAAATCCTTGAATTAGTATACTATACTCGCCAATCAAGCCAACGCAAACTATCTTTTTTTAACACAAATTTCTAAATGTTTCTAATAGAATCGATTAAAAAATAGTTGCAGAAATCCTTATATAATTCACAATAATCCACCTTAATAAAATAACTAATCATTATGATAATGTGTTTTATTTATATTTTATAAAGTATTATTGTTCAGGTATGCACTAAAACGAACAATGTCTTCGGGGGACAAACTTACTAGTCTATTTTTTCCAAATCCATTATGATCAAAACCATCGAAATCATGAGTATAATTCTTTTTAAAATAATTGACTATAAATGAGGTAGTCTTTTTCCTAAACGATAACAAGAATTGAATGTCCTTAATGACTTTATTTGTTAATGGTGATGTTCTTGGGGATATTTCAATTAAGACAGAATCAACTTTTGGTGATGGTGAAAAAGACGTACGAGGAACATCGAGTAACCTTTTGATTGAGAACCTGTATTGAGACAATATAGAAATAGCCCTATAATTTTTCTCTCCAGGATTTGAAAGAAGTTTTTCAACAAATTCGCGTTGTAATAGGATTATTCCCCTTTTAAAACTTCTTTGGCACAGCCATGTTACTGCATTTCTACTCTCATAATAAGGCAAACTAGAGAAAAAAACATCAAAAGGAATGTTCAGATTTTCATTAAAGCCGTCTAGATGTAATAATTCCAAATTCTCATGTTTCAAATTTCTCTTACAATTAGAGTATAGAATAGAATCCAGCTCAAATGAATGTACAAGTCTTGAAATTTTGCATAGCTCGGCAGTAAGTATACCCTTCCCTGATCCGACTTCGTATATCACATCATCCCTATTGATTCTAGATTCTTGAATTATTTTTTTTATCATGGCATGATCTATTAGAAAATTTTGTCCTAATTTAGTCGACTTTTTCAATGTGATTTGAGAAATGCAATAACTTAACTTTTTGAATGGATTCCTATGAAAATTATGGAATAAAAATTATCCTTATTTTCTTACAAAGATATTCATTCGGGTTTCGCCAGAAATTTCCTCGTAGATTCTTTTTGCAATTAATTTTGTAACATCTCGCAATCCCGTCCTATTTTGTAGATCTGAAAATGATTCGAATTTTCGCTTATCTCTTTCATCCAGTATCGACTTCATGTATGTTTTACCTATTCCAGGGATAAGCTCAAGGGAATGAACCCTTGGTGTCATTGGCTGAGCGGAATTGAAATAATCTATAAATCGTTTTTCATTTACATTCACTATTTTTTCAATCACAATTGGTAATTCATTTTTTGCGGACTGAGAAATGTGATTGTAATCAAGCCTACCCAATACACTAATAATTTTCTCTCGTCCATCTTTACCGATATATACGCGTTCACCAATGCTAAATTTTTCGTTACTAATTCCTAATAATTCTAATAATGTTAAATGCTCTTCACCTATCGCATGAATGATCACTCCTTCCCTCATTCTCACTATTGAAGATTTTCCATTTTGAATATAGTCTAAAATGTAAGCATACTCTTCGAATTTTCGTGGAGAAAAAGTATCGCCATGTCTACTATAATCATCCCTGTTTGAATTATACCTTGACAAAATTTGTTTTACCTTTACAATTATATAAGAAATGACTTTTTATTTAACTTTCAACTTGTGATTGAAGTTGTTCGTCCCCATTATTCTCATTCTTTGAGAGTAAAATGGATTTTATCTTTTCAAGTTTTTCTGTTACTATTAATTTTTTCCACCCAAATGTAAAGGCCCTTAATTCTTCTATGGACCGTGGCATTACATTTACCAACTCTACAGACTCTTCATTGGTCAAATCACCTTCAGCTACAAGCCTATCGACCATTTCTTTAGCAGGCTCGTAATCAACCTTTGAAAACTTCTTAGAGTAATCAAATGTCCAACGTTGAATTTGATCCATCTCATCCACAGGAATAGTCTCTAATATTTTTTTCACTTCTGACAAAGTGACGATCTCTCTTTTTATTACTTCGGGCAAATCAAGCACACACTTTTAATTAGTTAAACAACTATTGGTCGAATATGATTGAGTTTTGTTTGCAAGTACTTTGGCTTACTACCAAACACTACGACGACTTTAACGATGCGTCTACCAACATGCTCGATTATTCCAACTTTGCCCTGAAAGCGTCTATGAGGCATAGTATTATGCTCGCTTGGATCTATATCAATTACAACTTTATCACCTGGTTTATATTCTATAAGTAAATATGATACACCTGTAATTTTGTTAGATTTTGTTAATATCGATCGGGATTTTCTTCTAGTTCCGTGTGATGAGGGCATAACATCATTTTATGATACCCTAATAAAAATTATTTACAATGAAAATACAATATCTTACTCGAACTTTAATTTTTTACAGGGTCAGAAATTCCAGATTCTCCAATTGAAAACAAAATTTCACTCTCAGGATGATTTGGTGAATCGACAATTCTAGCAATTCGATTTCGGTCGGCCTTTCTTAGAAAAATCCTATATGTGCTAGAATGCGCGAAGATATTTCCTCCAGCAGCTTTAAAGGTATTCCCGGCAAAACCCGACTCTGGTGATGATTGAACCTGATTAGTTAATAATACGGCGATCTGGTGAGTTTGAGCTATCCTCATAATAGTATGAACTAACTTATTCAAACGCTGTTGACGGATAGACAGGGTAGATAATCCTAGAAATTCGGAGCGGTACAATGAGATCGCAGAATCAAATATCATTAACTTTATGTTCTGAGACTCAATTATTCTACTTGACTCAGACAATATCAGTTCCTGATGTGAGCTACTATATGCCTTTGCAACCACAATATTATCAAGGATTTTAGTGGGGTTCAGGGCACGGGCCCTTGAAATGGCATCAATTCTTTCGGGTCTAAAAGTATTTTCGGTATCAATATAGAGAGCTCCACCTTCTAGCCCGCCTTTCGAATGATCTAATTGGACCAGTACGCAAGCAGTATGACATAACTGCGTTTTCCCAGTTCCAAATTCCCCGTAGACTTCAGTAATAGCATTAGTTTCAATTCCACCACCAAGAAGATTGTCAAAGTTCTTAGAACCGGTAGAAACCCTTCCGATTTTTTTCCTTTTATGGTACAAAGTTGTAGCAGGGGTAAAACGCTTTTCCATTATTCCTAGACCCTCAAGAAATGTAATAGATTGATTATAAATGAAGGTAGAATCATCGATACTTATTCCAACTCTAGTAGAAATTTCAAATGGTCCTTCTATAACCAGATCTTTTATGGACAAAAAGCCTGAATCTTTTAGTAACTTTATCACATCATCAGGCAAATTAGGTAATAAATCTAAAGAAAAAGAGTCTTTATTCGATTTAGTATTAAAGAACGGACTAGAATCAGGACTAAAATTCAAATATACATTATTTTATCTAATCCAATATTTCAATAATACTAATAATTCGGACTAAACAATGTTAATGGTAATTTAGAAATATACAACTAGACGAATCTAACGAAAATAATGGAAGTTAAAATCTAATTTTTATCTAGAACATGAGGTAGTCTGGTTTAATAAATAAACTATATTAAATCAAATTGAAAACAATCTGTACTAGAAGTGATTGTTGACCTAAACTTGAGAGGCAGAAATATCTTGGTAGTAGGGGCAGGCATGGAAGGCACCAAGAGGATAAAATCGCTGTCCAAGCACGATTGTAAAATAATTATAATAAGCGAAACTGTCAACGAATCACTATACGAAATAGAGGGAAAAAATAATCCAATCATAATAATAAGGAGAAAAATTGAAGATCCAGGCATCATAGATGAATTCAATGATATTTTTATAGTTTTTGCATCAACTAATGATTCATTTTTAAACAAAAAAATTATAGAAAGGGCAAGGGAGAAAGGTATACTTTCTTATAGCATCGATAATGCATCATCAAGTGATTTTTTCTTCACTTCGATTATAAATCTTGATGAAATAATTCAGGTAGCGATCTCCACATCGGGCAAAAGCCCTTTGATGAGCAAAATAATTAGAGACAGAATTGAAAATGCTATAAAAAATATAATAGGGAAAAAAGATACAGATAATATTAAAATTCAAGAATTTGCCAGAGAACATGTAAGAAACTACATTGAGAATCAACATGAAAGAAGGAAGTTTTTGTACAGCATATTAGACAATGAAGAGATTCAGGAATTAATAGATAAAAATAACATAGATAAGGCCAAAGAAAGAATTATTAATACATTAGATAAATGGGAGGATAATAAGAGCAGATGACGCTATATCTAGGAGTACAATCATCACAATTTGTCAATATAAGAGTCACATTTAAAAACTCCCCTATTCACATTTTAGAAAAATTTGCTTTCAAAGATATTTTTGACGCTCATCAGCATATGTTGAATTCAGCTGATTTGCAAGAATGTATAATTTTACAGACATGTAATCGTGTTGAAATTTATGGTGTAGGGTTAAACCCTGATTATGATAATTTAATAAATTCATGGTCTTTTCTAATTAATTTACCAGCAGATGAAGTGAAAAACAACGTAGTAATAAATAGCGGAGAAGAAGCTTTAAAACATCTAGTCAAATTAACATCTGGACTCGATTCGTTGGTAGTAGGCGAGGATCAAATTTTAGGTCAAGTCAAAAGATCTTTAGAATTTTCAAGAAAAAATGGGTTTGCAGGTCCGAATCTAAACATACTTTTTGACAAGACAATAAAAATAGGAAGCAGAGTCAGAACATTAACGGGTATAAACAAAGGAAGCACATCAGTCGGGTCTATGGCAGTAAATTTAGCCTATGAATATTTTGATGACATAAAGGAAAAAGAAATACTTCTCATCGGCTCTGGAGAAGGAGCTAGTTTAATCGCGAAAGCTTTGAAACAAAGAAACATGAAATTTTTTGTTACAAGTCGAACTTTTGAAAGGGCACGATCATTTGCAGATACTGTAGCTGGTTCTCCCATACCTTTTGAGACGGCATTGGAAAAAATCAATGACAATATAGATATTGTATTCATCTCAACCGTTGCTCCGTATTATTTACTAACATATGAGAGAATTGCCAATATGATGAAACACAGAAACAAAGGATTAATGATTTTTGATTTATCAAATCCTAGAACTGTAGAAGACAAAATTGCTACTCTAAATAATATCAAATTGGTTAATATCGATCAAATTTCAGAGATCGTAGAAAAGAATGTTGTAAGAAGGAAAAAAGAAATTCAATCAGCGGAGAAGATAATAAATGATGAGATGACAGCAATCAAAGAAATCTTAAAAAGAAAGAGTTCTGAACCAGCTATAATAACCATATTCAAGGATGCAGATTCTATAAGAAATAAAGAATTCAAAAAGGCCTTATCATTAATTGGTAATAGAGTTAGTGATGACGATATAAAGATACTTGAACAGTTTTCTTATGCACTAGTAGAAGGAATATTATCTACACCTATGAATAACTTACGAAAGGAATTCACAAATAACAAGAATGAAAATGAATTAATAAATTTGGCTCTAAAGTTATTTAATTATGAAAAACCGTAACGTGAATAAAGCAAGAAACAAGAACAGTAACAAAAATATAGATAGTGATTTTAGAGATAACATAGATTTCATTTCAAATAATCATTTTAATTATGAACTTTTTCCAAAAATGCGATTAAGGAGATTAAGAAAAACTTCTGCTATAAGAGAACTCTTCCAAGAGATTCGTTTATCTCCAAAAGACTTTGTTATGCCTTTATTTGTTCAAGAGGGAATAAACAAGAATTTGGAAATAGATTCAATGCCAGGAACATTTAGATATTCACCCGAAAAAATTTTGGAAGAAATTGACTATATTTCAAACCTTGGAATTAAGGGAATAATTCTCTTTGGGATCCCTTTAAAGAAAGACCCGAATGGGAAAAATTCCTTCGATGACAAAGGTATTGTTCAACAAACCATCAAATCAATTAAGAAAAACTTTGGAGACAAACTAGCTATAATTACGGATGTTTGTCTATGCCAGTATACATCACACGGTCATTGTGGAATTATCCAAGGAAATGAGATAAACAACGACAAATCTTTGGATGTGCTATCAAAGACTGCTTTAAGCCATGCGATCGCCGGTGCAGATATAGTAGCACCCTCAGCCATGATGGATGGCCAGGTAAAAGCACTAAGAGATATTCTAGATGACAATGAATTTAAAGATACGCTAATAATGGGATATTCCGCCAAACAGGCATCATCTTTTTTTTCGCCATTTAGAGACGCAGCACACTCTAGACCTGAATTTGGAAATAGACTGTCGTATCAAATGAGCTATCATAATTCAAGAGAAGCAAGTAGAGAAATCAAATCGGATGTAGAAGAAGGCGCAGATGTACTAATGATAAAACCAGCAATACCCAATTTAGATTTAATTTATGCTGCAAAGCAAAATACCCTTCATCCTATCGCAGCGTATAGCGTATCTGGAGAATATTCCATGATAAAAGCAGCTACATTGAATAATTGGATGGATGAAAATCTTGCTGTTACGGAATCTCTGACGGCTATCAAACGAGCAGGTGCAAATATTATTATATCTTATTATGCAAAAAAAATGGCAGAAATTTTAAGGAACAGTTAGAGAAATGAAAGTAAAATATAGTATAGTTTAGTATAGTTTAGTCAAACAGTATCTAATCAGGTAAAATACTTTAGAAAATTATAAAAAATTAAGGTATTGGTGAGAACACGTGAATGTCGGTATCCCGTCCATCAGCTACATAAACATCTCCTTGCGAATCTAATGCAATTCCAACCGGATCTTCGATTATTTCATGCAAGGCGCCTGTATTTCCAAATTGAGTGATATATGTACCATTATTATTGAAAACTTGGATTCTGTTATTATCACTATCTGACACGTATATGTTATTAGCAGGATCTATTGCCAAATCTACAGGTGCTTTAAATTGACCATTACCCGATCCAAAAGTTCCGAATTTCATCAGGTAATTTCCTTCCTGATCGAATTTTTGTACTCTGTTATTACTAGAATCAGTGACAAAAATATTATTATTTGAATCCACGGCTACATCCGAAGGGTTGTTAAATTGACCATCACTGATACCGGGAGACCCAAAACTCATAAGGAAATTTCCATTCTGATCGAATTTTTGTACGTTATTATTTTCTCCAAAGTCTGTGGCATAAAGATTATTTTCTTTGTCTACACCAACACCACCTGGATTAATAAATAATCCAGGGCCAAGGCCAAATGATCCTATCGATCGAATAAAGGTGCCATTTGAAGTAAATTCTTTTATTGCATATGTGGGATTTCCATAGTCAGCTATGTAAACAGAATCATTGGAATTTATTGCAATGCCCGCAGGATTAGTAAAGTACTGTGGACCATTACCAAAAGTACCAAAACCGAGGATAAATGTGCCATTAGGAGTAAACTTTTGGATCATTTTGGTCGTGTATCCGGCAAAGTCCGATACATAAACATTATCTTCAGAGTCAACACCAATACCAGAAACCTGGTTAAATTGACCTTGAGCGACACCTTTCTCTCCCCACATAGTTTTATGTGCAAATTCTAGGGCATATGCAGAGAATTGGCTTGCCGTTAATAACATCACACCAAGTACAAATGTGCTTAAAATAGCAAATGGAATAAGCTTCATGTCGTAATATCAATGATGCATTATTTAAATAGTTTTTTAAAGTCCAAAAATAAAGAAAAAGAGGAACCCGGTTATTTAGTGATCTAGGGTATTATTACCGGGTCCATTTTGTAGAGGAGAATTCTGGATAGATCTGTCAAATTCAGGGCTGGCTACTATTCCAAATATGGTATGTGACTCGCCAAAATGATGATCTACACTTTCAGGATCAAGCCATATAGATATTATACTGTTATTCGACAATTCGATGGAAGTGGGAATGTCAAGTGCTGGACCTTTGGCAAGGCTAACAGTGGAAGTCCCATTATAGAATGTAGAATTAGTATCAGATTGTGATGAATTTAACAAAGTAAAATCAGTTACCGTATGTGTATGTCTGCCAGTACCATCAGGTCGAATCATTTCGATTGCTGCATTAAATGAACTACTATTTGTATCAGCGGAGGTATCAGTAGCATTAGGCAAACTCGATCTCCATATTCCGGCCAGTACCCAATCAATTGTACCGTTATTATCCTCAGTTAATCCAGTTATAGGTCCAAAAACATAAGTCTGATCAAGAAAATCAAGAGGCAAGGCCAAAGCGGTAGTTGCAATCAAGCCCAAAAAAGCAAAACCACTTATCAATATAACAACAAGGGTTAATGTTATATAATTTTGCATTAACTATTATGGACATTTGCCTTTATTATCTTTTATGAATTTTTTACTAAAGATAAATTAGGAATAATTGAAGTTTTTAGAAGATTTCTGTGGGATAGTTTGGTGGCAGGAATGTTTCCCTACCTAACGCATTTGGTGGTCTGAATTTTTAACATAATCTTTCATAGATAATATGACGATCCAATTTTGAATCCCTCTCCCCCTTTTGAATGGGGTGTCTCCAAATCATTAGACATATAAGTGTATGACTTTTTATAACAGGTATGAGTTTTTTACAGCAATTAACCTTCATGCTTGCTGTACTACTCGCAACTATATTCATAATTTCATTAGTTTTTAATCAAACCATGACTTATTACCGGATTCTAGAGAAGGCGAGAAAATTTGGAAAAAAAACCAAAATCAGAAATCAAACTGCTAGTTTTTAGAATTGTACGGTAGGTAATTCAAGGATCCACCTTAATATCCTGTATCTTGTCATTTATTGTTAGATTTGGGAATAGGATGCTTCAGTAAGCCAAAAATCGTGATAAAATCAATAAAAGTCAAAATATGGTTATCGCTGCCATTCATAAGATCACCATAACTGCAGTTGAATGAGTGTTTCGGAAAAGCATTACTAGAATATACTGAAAGACTCTCACTAAACAATGATATTTTATAAAGTTACAAATATTGTGTGAGTCTGGTTACAGGAATCATAATTACCATTATTGGCTTGATAATGTATTGGATTTCAAGCAGGTTACCTCCTGATGCAAGTACCATAGCTAGGATAGCAGGAATTATTCTGGTAATAATAGGAATAATATTAGCAATATTGGCAGTAGTAAGGGTAGTGTTTGTTATACTTTCGTTATAATCATATTCTTTCTGCCTATTTTTACCATGCAGATCAAGATTTAGTAATTATAATTTACCCATTCTATGTTGTTGATAAAGAGGAAATTGTAAATAGTATCGTGGGTTATTTGATCCTTTTCTGATAGGTCTGACTTCAAACAAATGTAAGCCTAAGGAAAAACAGAATCTATTTTGACCTTCTGGATAGAAACTAAAGACTGTATATACGTGTAAGCATGTTTTAATTCAAATGGTCGGAAACAGTCAGCGTATCATCCAAAACTCCAAGTAAGGAGATGATTGAAAGTTGGTTTTTTTAGACAAAGGACGTTGATAATTAATTATGTTTAGATAATGTATATCTAGAACATATAACCAACAAACATCATTATACCTCATGGCGGATATAACATTTGACAAATCACGTATTCTATTTGAAAAAGCCTCTAAGATAATTCCAGGAGGGGTTAATAGTCCAGTCAGATATTTTCAACCGTATCCATTTTTTGTCGAATCAGCGAATGCAAGTAGGCTATTTACTAATGATGGTAATGTATTGATTGATTATTGCTTAGGTTACGGATCCGTTTTTCTAGGGCATGGTAATCAACAAATAGGCTCTGAAGTAAAGAGTCAGATAGACAAAGGAAATTTGTTTTGCACCCCTACAGAAAAGGAAACTCAGCTAGCCGAAATTTGTTCCAAAATAATTCCATGTGCCGAAATGGTAAGAATTATGAATACCGGAGCAGAGGCGACGATGCATTCTATTCGCTTAGCAAGAGCATTTACAAGAAAAACAAAGATAATAAAATTTGATGGTGGGTATCATGGTGCTTATGATTATGTCCTAAATAAAGCTGGTTCAGGGGCAGCCGAACAAGAATATTCTGATGGCATATTATCAGAAAGTGCCTCAAAAACTATCACCGTTCCTTATAATGATATTGAGTCACTGCGATCGGTGGTGGATAATGAAGAGAATCACAATGACATAGCTTGTATAATAGTGGAACCCGTAATGGCTAATACTGGGCTCATCCTTCCTGAAAAAGATTATCTTAATAGTATTCGAAACCTGACTAAACAAAACAACATTGTTTTGATATTTGACGAAGTAGTAACCGGATTTAGATTGGCTTTGGGCGGTGCAAGCGAATTCTTTGGCATAAAACCAGATATGGCCACATTTGCCAAAACTTTGGCAAATGGATATCCTATCTCTATCCTCGCAGGCAATAGAGAAATATTGTCGAGATTAGCTCCCAGCGGGCCGGTATATCAAGCAAGCACATTTGCAGGTAATCCAATTTCAGTAACAGCGGCCCTGAAAACTTTAGAGATCTTAATTGATGAAAAGAATATCATATATCCCAAAGTAGCCAGAACTAGTGACAAATTAGTTGAAGCAGTAAGAAATATGGTACAAGACAAGAAAATTGACGCTACTGTAAATTCTATTGGCTCCATGTTTCAATTGTTTTTTTCTGACAAAACAATAAGAAACTATTATTCAGTAAAATCATCAAATACAAAGTTATTTATGGATATGTTTAGAATATTACTTGCAAAAGGTGTATTTATCCCACCATCTCCGTTTGAAACCTGTTTTATTTCAACTCAACATAACGAGGAAGATCTTGAAAAAACTTTAGATGCTTATGAAACGGCATTATCCAAGGTGATAAATTATTAAGGAAATAGTTGTGGCTACAAGGGCAAGCAAACTAGCCACTTATCAAACTAACTTAGTAATTTCCTCTTTGAGAGAAATCGAGCCAAACTTAAACATTAGAATGAACAAAGTTACTACAAAAGGTGATAAAGATAAAAGACCATTTTATGTAATTAATCAAATTGGAGTTTTTGAAAAAGAAGTGAATGAAAGATTACTTCAGTATAAAGCTGATTTTGCAGTACATAGTCTTAAAGATCTTCACGCAGGCATATCGGACAAGTTAGCAATCGCATGTATTCCCAAAAGAGAAAAACCTAACGATGTTTTCATAAACAGTATAAATAACAATAAGCTTCATCAACTAGAAACAGGTTCTATAATAGGAACAAGTAGTATCAGAAGAGCCATACAAATTAGAACCAAGTATCCAAAATTAAGGGTAAAGTCAATAAGAGGTAATATAGAAACAAGAATAGACAGATCAAAAGAAAATCATTACTCGGGGGTTATCTTAGCAGAAGCTGGAATTGAAAGATTAGGTATAAAAAATCAGATCACACAAAGACTAAGTATTCAGAGCTTTACACCCGTCCCTGGTCAAGGAGCCCTAGCAATTGTTTGTAGAAAAGATGACAAAGAACTTTTAAAAATGCTAAAACGAATTGAGCACAAGAATTCGCAAAAGGAAATCCAGGCCGAAAGATCTCTTACCGAAAGTATTGGAGCTGGTTGCACAGTTCCAATGGGAGCGTTAGCCACCTTAAAAAATAAGGATAAATTAATGACACTTTTAGCCGTAGTTTATTCGTTAGACGGAAGAAAATCCATCAAAGTAAAGAAACAATATAATTCTGCTTACCCGCAAAAATTGGGTCAAATGGTAGCTGAAGTATTAATTTCAAAAGGAGCAAAAGAAATAACAAAAGAATGGAATAATACTAGTACGAATATCGATACATTAGATGAGTTGATAGAATGAAAAACAACGATAGACTTGGCATGGTCTACATTTGCGGAGCAGGTCCGGGTGATCCAAAATTATTAACAATAAAGGCATTTGAGTTGATAAAACAAGCTGATGTAATTTTATATGACAGACTGATAGGGGACGAAATTATCAAACTATTTCCAGACACATCAGAGAAAGTGTACGTCGGTAGAAATGTCGGGGATCCGACTACCCATCAAAATAAGACAAATGAGTTGATGATAAAATATGCAAAAATGGGGAAAAAGGTATTGAGACTCAAAGGCGGGGACCCTTTTATTTTTGGGAGAGGAGGAGAAGAAGCAGAGATTTTGTTTGAGAATGAAATCTCATTTGAAATCGTTCCAGGTATTACTTCTGGGATTGGAGCAGCTATTTATTCAGGGATACCACTCACACATAGAAAGTACGGTTCTTCTGTCGCCTTCGTTACTGGTCATGAGGATCCAGATAAGAAAACTCCCGAAGTAAATTGGGGCAAATTATTTGAAGTGGTTGATACCGTGGTAATCTATATGGGAACAGAAAAGTTAGAATTAATCCTAAACAAAATAACAGGAGGAAAAATTAATGATAAAATCAGAGTTGCAATAATTCAAAACGGCACATTAAAGAATCAGACGATAATTACTGGCAACCTGAGTAACATAGTTAGTTTAGCGAAAAAATATAATGTAAAACCTCCCGCCATAGTTATAATTGGAGACATAGTAAATCTTCACAAGAAGATCAATTGGTATATCCAAGAAACCAACAACAGCATGGAATCATGATTCTAGTCAAAAAGAAAGAGATAATTAAATAATTTGGAAAAAATAATTATCGTGATTACAAATGAGGGAGTGCAGATGGATGATCTCCATAACCAAAACATTGACCAAGCTCATCTAGACAAGATTGAATTAATTGCGTTACCCACTATATCCTTCAATAAAATCGATTCACAAGAAGTAAGAGAATCTTTTAAAAGGCTCAGTAGTGGCTTTTATGACTATTGTATTTTTTTAAGCTCTAATGCTGTCAAAATATTTTTCGAAATCGCAAAAAATGAACAAAACTATGAAAAGATCATAGAGGAGTTAAATAATATAAATATAATAGCAATTGGACCTAAGACCAAAAAAATATTGCAAGGGTATGGATTTGAGTCGATGTTAGGATCTTCCACTAATATCATTGATAAGAAATATTCGTCATCAGGAATAATTGAGTTTTTAGAAAACTTGGAAAGAGAATCTAAATCAGAATATAAAAAAGAAATTCCAAAAATCCTCATGCCCCGAAGTGCAGAATCAGCAAAATCTAATAATTATATCGACACGAAATTCAAATACATAATCCTAGATCAAGTTTTCCTATATGAAACAAGAGAAAACAAAAATGTATCAAATTCGGTGCAGTGGAAGAAGTTATTGGAATTACCTAATCGAGAAGAAAAAACTTTTCTGATTTTTACTAGTCCCTCTACGGTCAGATCTTTTTTTAAAATAATTTATTATCAATTCTCTCAATTAGCGGATCGCAAAAATGAAAGAGAAGTGCTCCAGGCCTTAAATGTAAATAAGGTAGTTTCAATAGGTCCAAAAACTTCGCTTGAATTAAAGAAAAATAAAATTGATTTTATGGAATCGTCTGAATATACAATTAATGGTGCCCTGGAATCGTTGCTTCGATTGATCAAATTGTGACATTTTATAAATATATAATATAAAAGACGTACAAAACACAAAGATAAAATGTAAGACTGATAAATTTATATCAAAATTAGCAGCTTGTTCTTTTCCTTTTTCATCGGATAAATCTCAAGTGGCTTTTCTGCAGGCAGGTTCAAAGCATTACCACTTTTTAAATCAAAAGACGATAAATGTAAGGGACAAGTTACGGTTTTCTCAGAATCATTTAAAAAACCTCCAGTCAGGTCAACGTATGCATGAGTACAAATACGATCTGAGGCACAAAATTCGCCATTTAGGTTCAATATCATAATTTTTTTGTCTTCATAATCAAATTCATCCATTTCTCCTTTCTTTAATTTGAGAAACTGGGAAACATCTACCCAATTTTGTGCGCTTGTCAATTTATAACTCCCAATTCAGATGTTGAAAATAAAAGTAACGTGGTAAAGGTTCATCATTCAAATTTGTTTCTTTACCTGTATTTGTAATGCTTCTCAAATATATCTGCAGTTTCTTTGTATCTTGATTTTTCTACTTCAAGGATCTGCTCCATGACCTCATCGCCCTTTAACATTAGAGGTTTTCCAGTCCACTTGTTCTCAAACAAATAGCTTATCCAAGCACGAATAAATGGACCCATTTTTCGGGATAAAGGTTCTACAAACCCGTTTATTATCTCTCGCTTAGCACTTTCTCTATCCAAACCTTTACACATCAAGTAGAATATCTGTTCTTCGTCAATTTGAGATACTGAAGCAGCATGTGTGGCTTTGACTTCGTTGGTCTCTATCTCCAATCCGGGAATGGCATCTGCCTGGGCGCCTTTATTTAATAAAATTGCATGTCCGGCCAAAAAAGACTCTGAAGCTTGTGCATCCTTTCGAATTTTTATCATTCCTTTAAATAAGGATTTGGAGGTATCTTTTACAATTGATTTAACTAGCACTTTACCCCTACTACTAAATCCAATATGATCAAGATTAGATGAAATGTCAAATGATTGATTATTTGTACCAAAAACTATTTCTACATCTTCAGCGCGTGCACCTGAACCTTTCATAACACTATCAGTCTTGAATCGACAAAGGCGTGCACCAAACATTCCAGAATACCAAGACATTTTGCCGTCCTTTTCCACAAAGGCTTTCCTATTAGCAACACAAACAGTATCAGAATTCATAGCTTGTAATGTGATGAACTCAAGTTCCGCAGTTGGTTTTACAACACATTCAAGAACCTCAAAATAGCATTCTTGTCTTTTTTCATTTGAATCGTTTCCTTGAGTTTCATTTTTTGTCTTTGATATTGTACGGTTTGATGATGAGGATGATGAGGGAAATGAGGATGATGAGGGAAATGATGAGTATAATTCTTGTACTATTGCTCCTTTTGAGCCTTCATCAGCGATAACAATATTTCTACAAATTGATGATGTACAATCATCTTTTAGAGAATATACTATTCTAATCGGTTCCTCAATCATTAAGTTTCTTGGAATGTAAATAAAGAATCCAGATTGAAAGGCAGAGGAACCCAATGCGAGAAAACGATCATCTGCGTAATTGATGGATTTATCTAAAAAGTACTTTTTCACTAATTCTGAATTGTTCTTCATGGCGTCTTGAATTGTCGAAATAATTAAACCTTTTTTAGATAATGCCTCTGGAACAAAAATATGTGCAACAGATGAACCAATTAAAAGTATACTTGGAGAAGACTTTATTTCTTGTAGTCGCATCTCCAGGTCTGCCGAAATAGAATTTGTGCTCTCGTTAGAAAAATAAACTTTGGATGGTTCTAAAAGAGTTAATCCAGAGTATTTAGAATACAAGGGTGAAACTTCATCAGGCAAGGCAGAAAATTTAGATAAAATCTCCTTTCTAGAAGATAACATCCACTGCGGTTCATTGTCATTTTTGGACAGTATTTCATGTACATTATTTTCTGAAAGTAATGATAACGGAATCATTCTGAATCAATCTTTACTACAAAATAAAGAGACTAGTAGTGAAGCTAAACTGACCATTAACCTACCGAACCTTCCATCTCCATTTTTACCATTCTATTTAGTTCTACAGCATATTCCATTGGGAGTTCTTTGGTAAATGGTTCCATAAATCCCCCGATAATCATACTCAAGGCATCGGATTCAGAATAGCCTCTACTCATTAGGTAAAATATTTGCTCATCACCTATTTTTCCCACGGTTGCCTCATGAGTAATGGTTGCATCATCTTCATTGACTTCAACATATGGATATGTATCAGTCCTCGAAAATTCATCAAGTAATAATGCATCACATCGAACATTTGATTTTACTCCATATGCTCCTTTTGCCACATGCAATAATCCCCTATAAGTGGTTCTTCCGCTATCCTTACTCACAGACTTACTTGTAATTCGAGATGTAGTATGGGGTGCAAGATGGACCACTTTTGCGCCAGCATCTTGATGTTGACCCTTTCCTGCAAAAGCCACAGACACTATTTCAGCATGAGCATTCTTACCTAGCATGTAAACCCCAGGATACTTCATGGTGAGTTTGCTGCCTAGATTGCCATCTATCCATTCAACAGATGCATTTTCATAAGCATATGCCCTCTTTGTAACCAGGTTATACACATCCTTGCTCCAATTTTGAATAGTAGTATATCTTATTCGTGCTCCTCTTTTTGCAATCAATTCGACTACAGCAGAATGTAAAGACTCTGTAGAATAGACAGGAGCTGTACAACCTTCTATATAATGAACATCAGCACCCTCATCAGCAATAATCAAAGTTCTTTCAAATTGTCCAATATTTTCGGCATTAATTCTGAAATATGCTTGTAATGGTAAATCTACTTTTACATTTGGAGGAATATAAATAAATGAACCACCTGACCATACAGCACTATTAAGTGCTGCAAATTTATTATCTTCTGGTGGAATAACTTTTCCAAAATGCTTTCTTAATAGATCAGGGAATTTCTTAACTGCTGTATCAGTATCTAGGAATATCACACCCTGTTGCTCAAGATCTTCACGCAGATGATGATAAACAGTTTCTGATTCATATTGTGCACCCACACCAGCTAAGAATTTTCTCTCTGCTTCTGGTATACCTAACTTTTCAAAGGTATTTCTAACCGATTCTGGAACATCCTCCCAATTTTTACTTTGTTTTTCAGCAGCTTTAGCGTAATAATAAATATTCTGAAAATCTATATGAGATAAGTCTCCTCCCCAGTTTGGCATTGATTTACTCATAAAAACATCGTATGACCTTAATCTAAAATCACGCATCCAATCAGGTTCCCCTTTCATTTTGCTGATTTCTTCTACTGTACCTCTAGAAAGGCCCTTTTTACTTAAATAAACATAAAGTTGGGTTGAATCTTTAAAATCATATTTACTATAATCCATATCTAGTTCTTTTGCGGTCATACTGTTAATAACGGCGTTATGTATTATAAGTATTTTTATTATTGAAAACAATGATTGCTCAAAGATAGACATAAGTATGCTATGGTTTGTCGAATTAGTTAGGTCTACCTAACATTGGAAACATTTTATTTTAAAGGAAAAAAGTAATCAATATATTCCCATAAAAAAGTTTTCAAATATGAATATTGAGGGCAGTGTAATAGTATGTGATTCCATTGATGAAAAGGGAATTGAGATTTTGAAAAAAGCAGGACTCGCTGTGGATTATTTACCCGAAATAACAAGTCAGGAGTTAATATCCAAAGTGAAAGACTATGACGTAATTGTTGTACGCAGTAGAACCAAGATAACAAAGGAGGTAATAGACAATGCAAAGAGAGCAAAAATAATAGCAAGGGTAGGAGTAGGTCTTGATAATATAGACACAAATGAGGCTCAAAAAAACAATATCGAGGTAATTAACGCAGGGGAGGCCTCAGTAAACGCAGTTTCTGAATTAGTACTCGGATTTATGTTCTCATTGAGCAGAAATATACCGGTTGCCAATAATGCTACCAAGAATGGTAAATGGATTAAGAAAGATTTAATTGGAGTAGAATTAAAAGGGAAGTATTTAGGGATTATCGGATTAGGAAAGATTGGAAGAAATGTTGCCAGACTCGCAAGGGGATTAAGAATGAACCTAATAGGATATGATGTGGTTCCCATTGATAAGAGCTTTGTTCAAGAAGTTTCACTTATTACAACAGACCTCAAAACGTTGGTAGAAAGTTCTGATTTTATAACGTGTCATGTCCCATATACCGAACAGACAAAACATCTGATAAACAAAGAAATGTTATCAAGAATGAAAAATGATGCTTTTTTGATCAACACATCAAGAGGAGAAGTCATCGATGAAGAGGCTCTTGTAGACTGCCTAAGAAATAAAAGAATAGGTGGAGCAGCCCTAGACGTTTATGAAATCGAACCTCCCACAAACAGGGAGTTACTAGAACTCAATAATATACTGTGCACTCCACACATAGCAGCTCAAACCAAAGAAGGACAAGAATTAGCATCAGCAGTTATAGGCGAAAAAATAATACAAAGATTACTAGAAAAACAAATAGAGTAACAGACCACAAAGTCTCTATATAAATTAGCAAATTAAATTTTTTTTAGAACAGCCACTTAGTTGAGTGATATGTAAGTATTATACCCACAAACTTAATTAAACAAATATACTAACTACAACGCAATACTTGGATAATCCGTTACCATATCGAACGAAAGAACTGGGGCACAAAAGGTGGGAATCAGACGATCTGAATGACTTTAGTTTTGGAATATAATCCATGAATTATCTTAATATTTGAAGCTTTTATATCAAAATGCTTTGAAATTATATTTACTAGTTCCTTATTTGCCTTTCCTTTAACAGGAACACATCGTAATGAAACGTTGATCTCCATTGTCGCCTCATCGAACGTGAATTGACCACCGGGATCAAACTTAACTTTTACAATATAGGTACGAGACAATCTGCAATCCTTCACAATTGTTATAACAATGAATATTTATTTCCTTGTAGGTTATGGTTATGGGACTTGGAATACGCTAAGTAGTAGATAATTTTATCAGATTACGGTGTCAACAAGTTAACAAGAAAAATTTCTATTGATTATAGGTCAAACGGTCAAACACTCTAGGCTACTATGGAATAACCGTAAAATCAATGAATAATTTCACACTCACACCTTTAAACTTGAGACTTAAAAAAGAAATTAGATTAATATATTTCATAATCTAAACAGGCAAGTAATACTACTAAAGATACCAATAGTAGATGCGAGAATACAATAATTACTAATTGGTGAATTATATGAAACGGAAACAACTATTTAATTAATGAGTTGTTTAAAGCAGAGTGAACCTGAGAAATTTTTTTATTTAAAAGGTAAAAGTCAAAACCAAAAAATAGTTGAAGTGTTATTTCATTGCATCCAATAAATCTTTCTTGAATGATTGCCTAGCCTTCTGTAAATACAGATAAAATAAAGCCATCCCAAAACTAGCAACTCCACCCACTATAAATAAGGCATTTAGAGTTACTAATGCCAGTAATGCTATAACAAAGGTGCTCAGTATAAAAATTAAAGAGATTTTCTTTAATTTATTCATGATAAGAAAAAAAAGGCAAACACCAATATAAATACAACTAAAACGAATTATTGATTAATAATAAAACATGTAAATCAACTATATAACAAAGCTAATTTACTCTCTTTTCCTAATCCCACCACTACGCATGAAAAAGGGGTAAATAAACACAAGACGATTTGAAAATAGTCTACATCACTTTACATTTCCAAATTTCTTGACACCCTTGCTATTTCTCTTCTTTTTTGGCCTCATCAAATAGACATACCTATTCCCAATGTTACTTCGCGATTTATCGGTAACTTCAAGTCAAATTTACTTCTTCAGGATAATAGATTGGATCACACATGGTAAAAAGTAGCAACAGATAGTTGTTAAAAAGATAAGAAAAGGAATTTAACATAATCAGATCAGCTCATACCTATTTATTTTCTTTTTAATATCCTTTTATAGCAAAATTGACTTCTTGTTTGGTACAATTTATTGTCGGCAGAGATTCAGAGATTCAGTTAGTGTCATAAACATTTGAACACAAGATGCAGAAACAAGGAATACAATATGCTCCACTTTTCCTTTGCTCGCCTCTCTCCAATGCCGCATGCAGATAGTATGTGCGAAACTGTTGTTGTACCCATAACCATACAAGCACCAAGTATTTAATGAATCCTTCATTAGATAGAATTGGATTTGCTCTTTCTTCTAGTAACAAATATCCAGATTATTATGATCCCCAACACAATGATAATCCCAAGAATTGTACCATATAGAGTAAGAGTAGAGATCAAACCAAAAGTCTCCGTTATAGAAACATTAAATACAGCTCTTTCACAATTGCAGTTTACACTATCATTCAGAATAGTTCGTGGTGGAGGAACTGTATCAAGAATTTTGCCATGGGCTATGTCTTCATTTAGTATACTCAATACAATTTGATAATTACCTTTTTCTGTAAATACAAATGGGATAGTGAAATCTCCAGTTTCTAGTGTAGTCCACGGGAACACTAATACGCGTTCTCCACTTATAGAATATATTTCAACCGTGACTGTAACATCGTGGACGTCGTTACCGTGTTTGTCTTGAATACTAAACATAACTTTTGATGGTTCATTAGGTTTTACATATTCAGGTTCCAACTGCTGTATTACATAATATTTGTCACCTATCCCCATTCCAGAGCTATTATATGAAGCAAAACGATCGAAATGGGCATCTGCAGTAAAATAGGGAGTTGGAATTGAGGAATAAGTCGAGAACGCCAAGAAAACCATCATGAAACATAATCTAAGATTTTTGACCGAAATAGTTTCTTTTTCTTTGTTCAAGATTTTTACAAGAAACGACGGCATTACAGCGTACAGTTTATACATTACTAAGTTCGGGAACTTACTTCAGGAGTATTACTATTATCACGTCCAGACGGCTTAGACGGATTCGGTGAGGATTTTAATTTGAGATTTGTATAGAATATATTTATCACAACATAAATCATGCTACTATACAAGACCAAACCCAAACCCAAGTGTGCAGTTACTAAATCTGCATGCAATTTCTCATTGATAACAATCGCCCCTAATGTTATTTGGCCCACAACGGTACCTGCGGCTATGATTGAAAATATCTTTGTGGATTTAAGCGAATGTTTTCCACGAAGTACAAATATCATAGTTAAAAAGACCAAAAGTCCGGTAGAAGCAGCAGTTGTTCTATGGATATACTCTATCAAAAACTCATAGGAAGGAATCAATCCCTGTGGACATAATGGCCACTGCGGACAAGATAAACCCACACCGGTAGAGCTAACGTATCCACCAAGCGTCATTAATCCAAACAATACACACAAAGTACCTATTGAAAAAACTTGGAGAAACTTATCGTAATTCATGACTTAATTATTATTTTAAGTTATATTGCAATAAAAAAATTATTGGACTGTAATTGTTCCCTTCATAAAGGGATGTACGGTACAATGGTAAGCATAGTCCCCTGCTTCCAAACTAGCTGTATCTATTTGTGCTGTTTCGCCGGCCATAATAATACTCGTATCAAATAGCTTGGCAGAGTTGGGATCCTCTGGTCCTGCACCACTTGTTGCAGTGTGGGGTGCAGTGTCATCGTTTGTCACCGTGATTACATCTCCTTTTGTAACAGTTAGTGCGTCTGGTGCGTAGGCCGGATTTCCAGGAGTTGCAGCACCTGCAGGAATTGAGATTGAAGGACCTGATGAAGCAGGTGCAGTAGCACTGGACGCAGTTGTAGCGCCCGTATTTGCTGTTTCGGATGCTGTCCCCGGAGCATTAGTGGGAGCCGGTGGAGGAGCAGGTGGAGGAGCGGAGACGGGTGGCGGTACACTAGCAGTATCTGCCCAATAAACGATTGTAATATAGCCCAAGAATGAGAGGGTGATTCCTATAATTATCAACCCCTTCATAAAGCGCTGGGGAGAGGTTTTAGTGATGTGGGTCTCGTCGTGCGTAGTCATAATAGTATTCAACTCCGGTTCCTAATTCAAATGGATCTCTTGGATTAGCTGGTTTGCCAAACATTGCGGACTTTATCATATTGTATAGGAATATTGCATATGAAGCACCAATTGCCCACCCTCCAAAACTAGCTATTTGGTTCATAATAATCAGCTCAGGTATTGGCAGGTAGTCCACAACCCTCCTAGGCAGTCCATATAGCCCCAGAATATGTTGCACCCCAAATATTACAGCAATTCCGACAAAAGTCAATACGAAATGTACTTTCGCCAATCTCTGATCATACATCCTACCCGTTATGAGCGGGAATAGATAGTATATGAAACCAGTGAACGCCAATGATATGGTTCCCATTACAAACAGGTGGAAATGTCCGACCACCCAATAGCTGTCGTGAGTCAGAAAGTCCAGCGGCATCGCAGTATTTACCACACCTCCGGCTCCCGCAGAGAAGAATAGTAATATGGCTCCTACCGAAAACAGCATAGGTGCAGCAAACTTAATTCTACCACCCCACATGGTAGCCAAGAAGTTAAAGACGTGCATAGCTGAGGATGGTACTGCTGCCAAAGTCCCAACCATAAAAACGGTCTTTTCGGTAAAACTCATTCCGACTGCGAACATGTGGTGTGCCCATGAACCAAATCCAATAATGGATATGACAATCAGCGCCACAACACCTGAATAATAGCTAAATAGAGGCTTCCTTGAGAATGTAGGAATTACTTCATACATCATACCAATGGCAGGAAGCACAAATATGTAGACTTCAGGATGGAATGTGAACCAGAACAAATGTTGATACGCTATAGGATCTCCACCCATTTCAGGATTAAAGAATCCAGTTACCCCCAACCTGTCTGTATAAAGCATTACCAATGATGCGGCAAATGTAGGAATTGCCACGATAATCATTAGTGATGTGGCCAAGACTGCCCAGCTAAACAAAGACATTTTCATCAACGGCAAGTCTGGATGTTTCATTTTCAATATAGTAACAACGAAATTAATAGCTCCTAGTATGGATGACAGTCCCAACAACTTTAATCCAACTATCCACATATCCGCGGCTGGACCTGGGGCTTTTAATATAGAATATGGAGGATATGCGTTCCAAGTCGTATCAGAGAATCCCCCCCAAACCAAGAACATACACGGAGGTATCATCCAAAATGCAACAGCGTTAAGTTTTGGCCATGCCATATCTTTGTATCTAACCATAATAGGAATTAGATAATTACCAACCCCAGAAGCAAATGGGATCAACCACAAAAACAATAACGTTGTTCCATGGACCGTGAAAAATCTTGAAAAATCTGCTTGGCCAGAGAATATTTGTAGACCAGGTAAAAATAATTCGGCCCTGATCGCCATAGCTAGACCGCCTCCAGCAAATAGTGCAATCATTGAGGCTATAATATACAATAACCCGATATCAGTATGATGGGTAGAAAATATGATCTCCCATATGGGTCGAGGTTTTTTTAATTCTAGAACCATTTTCTTGACAATAACACCCCTATATCCAATAAAATCGAAATAAGTCTATAAAAGGATTTGGATTTTTCGTAGTAATAAAACACGATATATTTGTTTAAAAGAATAGCAATATCCAGAAATTTTTATAATAATTATCGCTATTATTGTAATATCTATACTATATTGATTCTAGGAAGGGGTAAAAAATGTAAGATTACTGTACTGTAAGTGTTCCGGTCATAAATGGGTGTACAGGTACAATGGAAAGGATGATCTCCTGCTTCTATGGTAGCCGTATCTATTTGTACTGTTGCTGCAGGCATCATAATACTGGTATCAAATAATTTTCCAGCATCTGCGTCGCCAGGAGTAGCTCCATTGGTTACAGTATGAGGTGCAGTGTCATCGTTTGTCACCGTGATTACATCTCCTTTTGTAACAGTTAGTGCGTCTGGTGCGTAGGCCGGATTTCCAGGAGTTGCAGCACCTGCAGGAATAGACAAAGCCGGACCAGATGCTGGAGCTGTTGAGGAAGCATTCCCTGCGGATGTGCCGTTGCCACTAGTTGCATTAGTAGCAGCAGTAGAATCGTTGGCAGTCGTCTGGGTCAAATTTCCAGGTTCAACTACTCTCATCGTTCCACTTCCAGTAGAACCTACTTCACCTCCACCTGGTGCTATTACAGTAGCAGTACCACTACCTTGGGAAATTGTAGGCTCTGATTCACTTGATGCAGCAGTAGCATTATCGGTATTTGGTTCAACAAATAATCTTGCCCTCATATCCTGATGAAGCATACCGCAGTATTCTCTGCATTGAATTAGATATTCGCCTGGTTCGTCGAACACATTCCACATTGTATTAACTCTCCCAGGAACAGCATCCATGAGCATTGCAAAATCAGGGATGCTAAAACTATGAACGACATCATTTGAAACTATCTCGAACCTGTAAGGGATCCCCTCCGTTACGTGAAGCTCGTTTATTTCCTGAGTCCCATCAGCGTGTTGAAATGACCAAAACCACTGCTGACCTACCACTCGTACGGTTTCTGAGTTCGGTGGGGCATACTCTAGGCTATGTTCTATATTCCATGATTCCGCCCCTACCCAAATAAGGATAGCAGTAACGGCACCTATATACACCCATTCCGGAGTACTATGCCCCACTAAATTTTACCTCCACTACTATCGATATTTTTGAAACGGGGATTGGACTCCCTAAATCTCCAGGAAATATAAACATTCAAACCCTGAACTATAGCACCAACAACAAAGGCTGCAACCATCATTCTATAAAATAAGCCCCAGATTTCAACTCTACGGATCACAGTCTCACCGCCTTCAGCAGCATAAACTATCTGGAGTATACTTTGAATACTTATTACAGCCATAGAACTAAATATGAAAATCAACAACATTTTGTTAACAGAGGAAAAAGCCATACCTTAATCTCCACTCTCTTTGGATTGGTGAATCTTTCTGTCATTTAAGGTTTTTGCTAATGTCGGATTGATAAAAGGCACACATGATCTAACAAAATAACGAATAAAGATAAAACGATATTTAAATCAATTACCTCGATGAAAAATGTCAAAATTCAGTGAGAAATCGTTCCATATTTAAGATATTAAGACCACATAATGTTAAATTATCTTGATAATTCTTTAATACATTAATAGAGGCATTTGGAACTTGAACGCTATATACTGAAGATGGCTTTATATTCATAGCTAGCGAAATCGCGGCTTTGATAGGATCCAAATGAGAAATTAGGAGTATGTTTTCATCTACATGTTTTCCGACAAATTCTTGCAATAAATTTCGAATTCTTTCCCTTACAGAACCAAAGGATTCCACCTCAAATTCGAGTAATGAATTTTCGTCGTCATTATCTGAATAAAATTTTGCAAACAAATCACCGTGAGCAGATAAAACATCATCATAATAAAGGCCCACTAATTTTCCTAATTCGATTTCAAACAATCTTTCATCTAATTCGTAATCTAGACCTAGTGTCTCTGATGCGATTTCTGCAGTTTCCACTGTCCGGATTACGGGACTAGAATAAATTTTGTGAACCGGAATGGACTTTAGTAATTCGCTGCTTTGTTTAACCTGTTTTCGACCTAATTCGGTCAAATGAGATTCAAGGTTTCTTCCAACTAACAGTCTTTTGACATTGTTATAGGCTTGACCATGCCTCATGAAAATAATAAGCGACATAATTGCTTAAAATATATTAAAAATTATTTCAATATTAAACTATTCATAAACATTACATCGTATAGATGCGTGTTATAGTTAACCATTTCTTTAATATATTCTTTGGATGCATTCTATAAAGACGAGCAGAAAAGGACGAGATATTGGATTTATTATCGATGGAAAGTCATAAATCCGAATCTGTCAAACTAGTATTCAAATTGATTCGATGGATTGATTGATTGATTGATTGATGAATGTTATTAACCTCATAGAAATATCAAATAAGGACTGGAGGCTTATGCAATAATATTGAGATCACTCATAAAGTGCTCGTGACTTTGATTGTTCACAGATCAAATTTCTTTTATATCTAAGAAACAGATATCTAGATAAATGCAATGGCCTAATACGAGGGTTTGAACCCATCGATATCTGGTCCAAACGTGCTTTAATATATTAGAACTTAATATCTAACACATTAATATGAAAATTGGAATCATAGGAGGAACTGGTGGCATGGGCGAAGGATTTGCCTTAAGATGGTGTGCTAACCATGAAATCATACTAGGCTCAAGAGATAAGCAAAAAGCTCAAACTGTTTCAGAAAATCATTTAAAAAATATAAAAAATAGTAAGTATGCTGATAAAGTCAAAGGAACTATCAGAGGCAACGACAACATCTCGGTAGCCAAAGAGAGCGACCTATTGATACTTTCCATCCCATATGAAAATATCCAAAGCACATGTATGGAAATTGCAAACCTTATTGATGACAATTGTATAGTAGTTTCACCTATAGTTCCTATGAGTAGGAATCAGGATGGATTTTATTACATTCCTTTTCAGGAAGGGAAAAAATCTGCTGGGACAATGGTTGCCGAAAATTTGCCAAAATGTAATAAAATAGTTTCAGCTTTTCACACAATCTCTGAAATAAAGCTTAAAGATATAGAATCCACACTTAACGCCGACACTTTTATTTGTACTAATAACAAAGAATCCCTAACAAAGATCTCTGATCTAGTGTCAGAAATAGAGGGTCTTAGATCGATTTATTTGGGCCCCCTATCATTATCTTACCAAGCAGAAGTAATGACTCCAATGATACTTAACGCTTCAAAGCAAAACAAGATAAAACATCCAGGGATAAAGTTAGTATAAACATCATTTTTTCTTATAATAGTTTTTAAAATGGACTTTGATAAAATAGATAAGAGAATAAGAGATAGACGTAGAGAGTGGATGTTCCCACTTGGGATACTATTCATAATAATGGCAACCATCATATTAATAAGGAATCTTATTCTCATATCGACAGAATTAGGACCAGAATTTTTTGTTGATAATTTTTTTAACTCTGAGATAACTAATGAAAAATTTGCGGTAGTAATGTACGCGATAGGACTAGTCCTTGTTTACTTTGGGAGAATAAAGAGGCAACAGGATAAATATTTATAAATTGAAATAAAAAGTCATCAATAACGCCAACAATGACGAAGACATTATACTAACTTTTTTGTAATAAACGTTTGTATTTTATCCATAGATTTTTCTAATATTTCCTCTTGCGGTAGATATACAATTCTAAAATGACCCGTTCCTGAGTCTCCAAATCCCGACCCGTGGACTGTTAGAACGCCAGTGGAATTTAACAAATCAATTACAAATTCTAAATCATTTTTCCATCTATTCTTCAAATCAATTTTCGGGAACATATAGAAAGCACCTTTTGGTTTAGTGCATTCCAAATCATCAATCTCATTAAGTCTCTTGTAAACCAAATCTCTTCTTTTCTTCAATTTCTGTACCATAATAGGTAAGTGTTCCTGTGACCCGTGCAAAGCAGCATTTGCAGCAATTTGAACTGGAAAGTTGGATGCAATCCTAACACGTGCAAGTTTAAAAATATTTTGCCTTAACGGATCGAGTTGTCTTGAATTGTTATTCATGCATACATATCC
The DNA here is from genome assembly GCA_963759575.1 of uncultured Nitrososphaeraceae archaeon. GTDB lineage: Archaea > Thermoproteota > Nitrososphaeria > Nitrososphaerales > Nitrososphaeraceae > Nitrosocosmicus. Next base: position 208,751 of record CAVWZU010000004.1, read on the forward strand.
GCATCGTAATCCAGTCATCAAATAAGTCTTGGAAAATCCATTAAGAAGTATGACAGGGGCATCACCTGAAACACTCCCAATCCCGCTAAATTCTTCATCAAAAACGATTTCATCGTAAATTTCATCACAAATGATATACAAGTTATTTTCAGCAGCTATATCTATCAACGATTTTAGGCTTTTATGGCTGAAAACTTCACCTGTTGGATTATTAGGATTTATGATACAGATAGCCTTTGAACGTGATGAAATTTTATTTTTTATATCATCCAGATTAGGAGTACCGTCTTCATGTATCTCAAATTCAGTTATGTTGCCACCATAAAATTTTGCATAAGAAGAGTATGGGGGATAGTAAGGTCCAGGCAACAAAACCTGGTCGCCATCTTCAACAATAGAGCCCATAACCATATCCAACCCCTCGGATACTCCATTTGTAACCAAAACATCATCAGGGGTCAAGTCCAGACCTTTTTTCCCTTTTTCTTTCTCTACTATAGATCGTCTAAGTTCACTCCAGCCCTCAGAATCAGTATAATAGTCATTATCACTAGCAAGTGCATCCACTAGAGCATTCTTAATATGCAAAGGGGTTTTAAAATCAAAAGCCACAGGGTCACCTATATTTAAATACATAATTTCTTTTCCAGTTTTTTGATATTCTCTTGCATGTAACATAACATCCCGAATTGCATATTCAACTCGACTAATCCTATCTGATATTTTCATTAACGATCTAGTTCCAATTATACCTTTGATTGAATTAATATTTGTATTTTATTAAAATTGATTATGTTTAATGACAAGTTTACAAGTCAGCATAGCTAAATGAAGTTCAAAGTCAGCCATATTTAATCAAGTATTCAAATAGGCAATCAATATTATCGATGTAGGGGTTTCCCCACTATGCAATAAAAGAAATCTATCTTATGGATTAAACGAATTCTGGCATACTAAACATCTTTTGCAAATCGAGCATAATTCTCTTGCATCTGAAGTTAAATGAAAGGACATGATTCGCAACATAGAATAGACTTAATAACTGCTAGGGATTCAAAAACTTCTTCTTTTCAAATTGAATATAAACTTCAATCAGAAAAGTGTATATTTTTTCTATCACAATTGGGTCAAAATTTAATTCTTGTGAAAAGCGTGTAACTTTGTCAATAATCTCATCTACCCTTTTTTTGTCTTCTATGTCGGAATAATTGCTCTTGAATTTCGCGGCTTGTTGTACAAATTTACCTCGCCTAACTAACAATGAAACAATTTCCATGTCTATTGAATCAATATGTTTCCTAATCTCGCCTAAAGAAGAACAATCAACAACATCCAATTTGATTATTTATATGCAGAATATAATTTAAAGAATTAAGAATGAATGTATTCAAGCCCAATGTAATGGATATGAATATAAACATTGTTATCAATAGTATAACATGATTAATGTAAATACGGTTAAACGTATGATTATGAAATGTATTTACGAGGAAAATACAGATAATAAAATTAAATTATTTATGAATATAAACAAAATCCTCCCCCGACATTTAAAGATAGAATCACCTACAATGATAACTAATGATTTCATAGATAAGAGATTGTACAACCTAGAAGCTAATCTAGGATAGAAATACCTATCAAGCGTGTAAAGATTCGATCATTTTCCTTTAAAATAATAATTACGATCTCAAAGTTATAAAAAAATTATTGCAACATTAATTAATCTTTTCTTCCTCAGGGAACATAAAACTTACGCAGAAGGTGTCAACAGGATTTGTTTTTGGTACTAACTGCTTTTTTCCCTCTAGCAACTAATCTTTAGAATTTATGGTAGAATCAGATGTTAAAAAAATAGGTCAAAATGATAAAGGAAGGAAAAGGAAGGTTATGAGGTTCAAAGTTATGGTTAATCTAATCATCAAAAGATCCGCATTGTATCTTTTTGTCTTAGTGGATTGTACCCCCGTGTACTAGGTGTGGCATCTTTATTTGACATGTTTCCTAGAGCAGATAACTAATAGTTTAAGATTATTTACTTTGAAAATCAGGACGTTAAAATACATATTTGGTAATAATGTAGTAATACATTGAAAAATTAGATCAACTACAGTAGCCAAGTTTGTTGTTAGCGTGATTATTTAAATAACGTAAACAACAACTTCTGTTGTGGAAATACCGATTGAACAAATTTTACAAGATTTTGCAGTTATAATGATAATTGCCTCTGTTATGACTTTGATTTTTTACAGACTAAAGCAACCTGTAGTTATAGGTTTTATTGTTGCGGGTATTATCATCGGTCCTTACACTCCACCTTTTAGTCTTATTCATAATTCAAATGTCCTTAATTTATTTGCTGAAATGGGAGTAATCTTGTTACTCTTTTCAGTAGGCATGGAATTCCCCATACAGAAACTAAGAAGAATAGGCAGGAAAGCCATCATCATTGCTACAAGCGAAGCCTTTGGAACACTAGCTATAGGATTCTTTACTGCACAGGCACTGGGACTCGGATTCTATGATAGTTTGTTCATTGCATTGGCGATATCGGTAACCAGTACAGTCATCGTGATGAGAGTTTTAGGAGAACTCAACATGATGAAAGATGAAGCCGCTACTTTGATACTAGGCACCGCGATCATAGAAGATATCCTCATCATCTCTTTGTTAGCAATATTCCAGTCTGCTGGAGTGAGCGGAGATATTTCTGTCAATGAAGTCGCGATATCTATAGCAATTACCATTGGATTTATAGCAGGAGTACTAGTAGTAGGATCAAAGATAGTTCCAAAATTAATAGACGTTGTTGCAAGAACCAATCAACATGATGTATTAATTGTCGCAGCCGTCGGCGTTGCTTTTGGATTTGCGTTCATATCTTTCCAATTGGGAATATCAGTAGCAGCTGGCGCATTCTTTGCAGGCGTCCTAATTGCAGAGTCAAGGTCTCATGCTGTAACTAGTGTTTTGGCTACACCTGTTAAAGATATTTTTGCTGCATTATTTTTTGTCTCTGTAGGAGCACTGATGGACTTTAAACTTATTCCACTGTTTATAGTCCCAGCATTGATCCTAATAGGGGTTTCAATAGGTGCAAAATTCTTAACAGTTTATCTAGCCTCTAGAATACAAGGGGTAAGTAAGCTATCTTCAAGCCGTACTGCTGTTGGATTATCTTCATCTGGGGGAGAAATAGCATTAGTAGTAGCAAAGGGCGGAATAGATGTCGGTGCTGCAAGTCCATTTATATTACCAATGATAGGAACTATGACGATCATTACTACGTTCATTTCACCCTATGTTATTAAATATGGATGGAAATTTACCGAGAAATATAGAAAAGATAATAACAACGATAATGAGTTACCTTCATCGGGCACGGGAAACAAAACAGATGCTCTTTAAATATCCGATTTAATCAGTAAATAATTTGATCGTTTCTATCATAGTGCTGTTTAAGACATATTGCGAATCCTACATGGCCACAGTCATCAGTATCACATGTAATGCACCAAGGCATACTTTCTCTATAACTAACTATTACCGAGCTAGAAATATTTTTATCAAATAAAATTACATATTTGTTTTCGAAAAAATCTTTTACTATTATTAGACAGTCTTTTGATCCTGTTTCTACCTCCATTAACCATTTCATAAACTCCATGGTACCAAAGTCAAGAGTAGACATGGCATGATCGTTATCAATTAATTGGGACTTTCCAGACAATCTTGTTTTATCTATCCTTTCCAACCATTTTTAATCAGAAAAGGTATTAAAGGTATCTATATTTTCCTACATAAAATGTAATTCCTCTTATTTAAATAACACTGCCATATCCCCACATATTCAATCCTTCAAAAATTTTCAAGGCGTCGGATAGCAGATAATCAATCTTAATCCTGCAGGCTCACCATGACGTTCAACCGTAGAGGATAGAGAAACTAATTAAGTAATAAACCCATGAAATTGATTGACTTATTAAATATTATAGCATTCAATTAAAGCCTCAAAATAGTACAAAAGTTAGTTTGTCTTATGTTGGAATGTAATTAGGTTTCCATTATTTTTGTAACTAATAATCTAATATTAAACAACAATAGATTAATAAATTCTCGGATAGCCCTTATCAGGAATTGATGATGGGACTAGAATTCAAGAAATAGAGTGAACTATGAATCATTCCATATCTAAATCGTTTCGCAAAGCATTACGATAAACAACTTAAGAAGGATGTATATCTGAATTCAATTCATTGAATTCTTTACATTCTGGACACTGCAGTACCATATCTAGTCCTTTGCTATTTGTACTTAAAAGCTGGACAATCTGATCTGAGTGTATATTTTTTGCAAGAATAAAGTCGCAATTGCCACAGATATAAGACATCTTTATAGACTGAACGTCTTCATAATCATCTCCATCAATGTAAGGAGTCTTTAAAGTGGATTGTCTAAATACCGCCTTTCGATCACGATGGGGTTCTGGGATAATCTTGCATTTGATGTCAGTCATGATAAAGATATGCTTTTCAAACATATAAATCAGAACTATCTTTATCATGCTCTCACAGATATAATCACCTTAAAACAATTGCCTAAATCGTCCTAAACAACACAGTATGCAATTAGCAAAAGTTAGCAAGAACAAACCTCAGAATATACAATTAGAATGAAATATCAGAAATTCTAAATAATAGAATCATCTATGAAGGTTCAGTCTGTTTCGCGAGAGAGATTCAGAGCAGGTCACATCGATCAAAAAAAAGAGATCAAGCGAAAATTTCTTTTTAAATCATCATCTAGACTGCAATTACCTATTCTGTATCATTTCTAAAGCCAATTTCAAATTAGATATTTCATCTCTTAGTAAAATAATCTCACCATCTTCCTTGGCTAATTTCAATAATCTTTCGCAGGCTTGGATCTGACCTAGCATCAATTCTACTTTATCCACACACAAGCTATGAGAAGATTCAATGAAATGATATGAAACACTTTTCCCTCTTTCATTACACCCGCAAGTTCTTGCCTCTACCAGGTATGGTATTTCATTTTCAATGATATTCATTATCTATAATATCACAATATTGATAACGATTCGTAATTATATAAACATTCAAATTAGTTCAATCTGGAAATATGTTTCTCTATCTTTCTATTTCAAAGGTACCAATCATTTTGTCGGAGAAGACAACTATTCTTCCTTTAAGAGTAGTTTCACTTCTATTGCTACCAGTCCTATCACGTGTATTAACTTTAAAATATTAATTAAATATTAATTCAAAAAATAAAAGATACTACCTAAGTTCAGACCCCGTCAATAAGACTGCTTAATCTATATTTTACAAGTTTGATGGAATTATTGTTTGGATATTCTAAAGCTTCCTTTGATTTTAGCCATTTTAAATTATTTTTAAGGATCGCCATATTTTTTGATTTGTCTTGAGTGGAGCTGGCATACCGGGCCTCATAAATTTCAACTAAACTCCAAGTTTCTTTATTTGGGTTTGATGTGCACATTGTATAAAGTTGAACCATTAAGCTGTATACGCCGTTTTTGAATGGATCGAACGTTACAGTCTTAGTTGTCTGCATAATTAATAAATAAATTCATACTTACATAAAAAGTTTATAATTTATCTTATTTGATTATGTAAAAATTACACTCTTTTAGTTATAATAGCCGTTTTTTAATATGTTATATCATACGCATATTATCATGTCCAATATTTAGTATGACCTCCTATTTAGTAAAAGCCTGTCCGAGAAGCAATATTTCTGAGATTTCCTACGATATAGACCATAGCATTATTCAAACTTTTGCGTCATTTGGAAAGTCATTACAATGAGTTTAGATAATGGCAAACTTGGCAAAGAAAAGTATGCGATGGGGATAGAGGAAGATTATTGTTCTAGGCCTTCAGCAATGAAACGAGAGGCGGTTTTGTATGGTTCTTAGAGGATATCAAAGTGGAAGATGTTTCCTCTTAAGAGTACGTCTAGAGCAAAAATAGAGAGAAACAACCCTTTTGGACTACACTAAATCAACATCACAAATAAATGCAGAAAATACCATAGTTGTTTGTTAATAAGATACGGTAAAATTGAAGCATATTTTTTCTTATAGGTAATAAGATTTTTGAATACCTTGAAAATGAAAATAAAAAAAGGAAATTATGGACAATCAACAGATGACTGGTTCGGTAATTGCATACAATCCTCTTGTATGTTTACTTCGTCACTGTCAGCTGCGGTAATATTTGGATTACTTATGTTGGTATCATTTGAAAAGATGTCTGCATTGCTACCTTCAATACTTTCGAATTCTTCAATTGTCTCTGGGCCGGTTAAGTTCAATGGAGTATAATCGGCCTCAGAATTATTTTTAGTTCCTACTTCGCCTGGAGTTCCATTTACTATTTGGGCAACTGCTATATCAGGAAGAGGTCCGGCAAATGCGGTTGCAAAAAGGGCAAAAATAGTCGGCACCATTACAATCATTAATGTATTGTTTGTTAAATTCATTACATTTGTTATTCGGTGGTCAAATTAAAACATTTTGCCCATCCAATACTTTCATAGGAATCAAACTATGCCAGAATATCCACTGTTGAATAGGATTTTATACATTACTCCAAAAAGCAATATATACTTAAATTAAGAAAATGTAAATGAAGCTACAGGAATATCTATCTCTCCCTATCCTTTACTAATAGTGAATATCTCATTCAAATTAGTGTTTGAACCCCCAGGCTGTGGTCCACCGCCAATTACATAGATATTATTGTCAATTGCTACGGCAGCCAATCCATGACGGGCCGTTGGCATGCTCATTTTAGTTGTCCAAGTATTAGAGGCTACATCAAACTTTTCATTATTGCTAAAAGTACCTGTTGGTTGTTCTCCTCCAAAGACATAGATTGATCCCCCTACTTCACCAGAAGTTAACCCACCTCTTTTTGAAGGCATGGATTCCAGTATAGTCCACTTGTCAGTCACTGGATCATATACTTCGTTAGCATCAACGTTAAAGGCCATTCCGTTAGTTCTTCCCCCAATAACATAGAGTTTATTATCAACGACTGCCGAGGTAAGATGTTCTCTTGCTGTGGGCATGGGTGTTTTTTCGGTCCATTGGTCTGTAGATGGATCATATGCTAAAGTACTTGCCAATGTGTTTTCGGCATCCACTCCACCGGTTACATATAGTGTCTCATTAATAAAATTAGCAGTTAATGCACCACGTACACCAGGAAGACTCGCCCCTTCAGTCCATTTGTTGGTACTGGGATCAAATATGTACAATTTGTCTGATAGTGCATCTCTCTTAAGATAACCTCCTCCAACAACATACAATTTCCCGTTATACGATGCCATAGCGGTATGGTCTATAGGTTGAGGCAATGGAATTGCTTGAGTCCATTTATCCGTAACATAATCATATATCTCCACAGTAGAAGTACTGCGACCACCACTATCAAATCCGCCAATAATGTATATTTTGTCATCTAATATAGCTCCTGCAATTTCAGATCTTGCTGTGGGCATTGGTGTTCCCGTAGTCCAATGCGATTCTATAGATGATGGTGAAGATGAAGCAGTTTGGGAAATAGATGATGGCAGCACGATAACAGCTACTATCAATATTCCTACTGCTATTAATTTCAAATTATTTTCAGGCAATCAATACTCAAACCAGTTTCTTGATTTCTCCTAAAAAACTTTGTATCAAATATAAGTAAGTTATAGAGAATAGGTAAAGGATATTGAAAGTTACTATTGACATAACATAAGCAAAATTACAAAAAGAGGAAAAAACAGTGTTGGATGAGCTGATAAGAGAACTAGTCGATTGCAATTACCATAATTAATAGCACTATCTTGGGGAAATGTGTTCTCTTCTTCAATTTTTATTCTCCACAATTACTGAGGGAAAAATGCGACTGTAAGTTGAGTTGGCTGTGAGTTTTTTTACCCTCTACATCGAAAGAAACTAGGTTCTGTCGAAAATACTTTGCAATCAGAATTGGATACAGATGCAGTAAGCGATTTAAAACTTGTAACACTTATGACAAATGAAATTCCAACCGGGCGTCTATATCAAAAACCGCTGAACTATGCATTGATCTAGTAAATAGTATCCCCCATGTGGTTGTGATAGTACAAGGGCGATCGCCCCTGCTGCAAGGTCCATCGTAAACAGTGGCGTCTACTATCACTTTGGCAGTGGACCATTAGGAGGCACTTTCGTTTCCCTTAAATTGCAAATTCCAGTTGATGATTGCACTTGCTCAGAATTTTCTTGATTTTTTTATAATAGATTATTTCCAGATAGTATATTGCTAACCCCCGAAACAACCTGTCCATTTTGTTCTGAAGATTGTACTTGTTCTGTTTTTTGTTTTGAATCACCATCTCACCTCTGCGAAAGAGCACTATTTTGTGCCTTTGGAGTAAAAGAGGAATTAACAGATACCAATCCTATGGATAGTCAGTAAAAGGAAAAATAATGTCAAGATGGACCTTTTTAATATCATAAACCTTTTGTTAAAATTTTAAATATAATGGCTATTGTTAATTGTGAGTTTTAGATTTAGTAGTATTTAATTAAGGCAATTTTGTCTGTTTGTATTTCTTATGGCTTAAACTAAATTTAACTTATCTATTTAGCACTGGATCAATCAAAATCGCCATGATTTTAGCTCTAATTTATTCAGTCTATTTGTAAGTCAAATACCATTCAGAAGCTTTTTTTTGACTCGCGATTAGATAGGAGTTAACCATACCTATTACCCTTTTATATAAAAAGTATGTATATGTACTATACTAGGAGCAGGGTTAACAGCGATTGCAGGTTATCATCGCCGGGCTGTTTTCTCTTTTATTGTCATTCAATAACAATTTCCTTATTGCTATCTATTGGTTGTCATGTTATTCTATGGAAAAAACAAGTAGGAGACTTACAACCCCTGATGTTGACTAAAATAACAATTTGCTATTGCTACTCCTGTTTTGTTCATTCAATATTGATAATTTCCACGATCGGATTCTAGATATATTTTAAATATATCTGATTAGGCTGGGGAATTTTTATGAAAATGGTGATAAAGTCAAGATACAAATGAAAAACCGTATACAGTTTCGAATGATGCTCCAATAACCAAACAGACCAAAAATTAAACCTGAAAATCTCCCAATTAATCCACCCTTTAGTGAAAATTTTACAAGATTAAACCATTACAAATTATATAACTGCGCCGATTTTATACAACCCAAGGGGGTCCGTAGCGTAGTCAGGATATCGCGGCGGTCTTCGGAACCGCAGGTCATGGGATCGAAGCCCACCGGGCCCGTTTGATATCTCTTATTATTTAAGGGCCCAAAATCTATACAATAATTGTTAAAAGATGTCGATAGATAGCATGACTCATCAGGAAGGGAAAAACCCACTGAATTTTTCTCCATATCAAAAACTTATGTATGGATTGAATTCACGAGAGTCAAAGCGTCAGTACCCCAAAAGATTGCAGATGTTTCTTGATTTTATCCACATAAAATCATCATCATTCGAGGAGGATTGTAATATACTTTATGGCATTGCAAAGAAGAAAGATGGAATATCTCGATTAGAATAATCTTGTTTACAAAATAAATATTTTTATCTGACATCGTCGGATGCTGCCGCTAATTTCCTTTATGTTTCTAGTGTCGATCAGTTGATTACTTTCACAATTTTGATTTTGTATATTATCATAATGATGTTGGTTTTAGAGACAAATATTGTACCGATCAATCAACAACACAAGATTATCCTTTTATCCTTGGACGTACATATTGTATGTTCTAATTGATGACAATAAGTTTGATAATATCTCTAATTATAATCTCTATGTTTATGATCTGTTAAGGTGGTTTTGTAAATGTAAACGACTATAAAGTATATTCCATGAATGCCTCTAATGAGATCGATAAATTGTTTAATAACCTTACCCCTGATTATCTAGGATTCAAGGACTCGGGTATTAACAACGAAGTAGGTCTACAAAAGAACACCAGCAATTTATCCAGCCTTCTTTCTTGAGAATAGGAACGTAGAAGTATCAGAGATAAAAGTTATGTCAGACTAAAGATGGACTTTCTAGTTTTTGAAGATGAGTATTTAGCTCATCTGATTATTATAAAAAATTCATTTGATTACCCGGTGAATATTTAATGGGTCTGAAATCGCACGACAATCTTTTGTTTAATCAGATCATCCAAGTATTATTCTTTACCCTCCATTTTTTGTTTCCTTGGATCACCATCATTTTGATTAAAGATCTATACCACAGCCATTGCAATATTTGGAATCTGTAAGATTAACTATTTCACAATTTGGACATTTGAGACTAAATCTATTTTCAAATTCCTTTTGAACCCTATCAGAAATAATGGCTTCAATGTTGTTAGAAAATTCATCCATCATTGTTTTGCACGTTGAACCAAGAAAAATAGATGTAAATGGATCAGCAGAAAGGTGATATCTATCTCCCTCAAGTTTTCCTATATTTAAGGAAATTTCAGCAAATTCGCCTTCGTGCAGACCAAGATGTTTCGATGAATAGAGTTTGTCAAGGTTGGTCTCTATCTTATGAAAGAAATAGTATTATTGAGGATAATTTTTCTTAAACCATTCGGTAAATTTTCTCCTTGATACTTCATTAGGCATTTCACATACTTGTGGAGTAAAAAATATTTATAATATGAACTTTAATTTTGTCCTTAATCAGTAGAAATGTAATTTTTTGTAAAACTATATAATATTTTGCAGCATTATCTGTTTAAATGTTTAAATTTTTGATATTGATATTGACATAAGTTTCGCTGTTAACTTCCCGCACATAATGACTCACCTCGAGATAAAACTAAAGCCATTAATAGTCATCGGTTATTCTATTCTAAATTAAATCAACATAATGTACTATTAAATCAACATAATGTACTATAGATATTATCCATCAGGGCCAAAATGCTACCTATTCTAAAAAGATAACCTTTTTTGGTTAGAGGGGCTAATTTACCTAGACGCAATTCATGGTCAAGATCATGTCTGAGCCTGAGGGTAAAGGATAGGAGAGAGCATATCGGAGAAGATAGTATAGGAGACTTTAGGTACATGGTTTTTAGCGATTCCTTGTATTTGTAAGTTTGGTTTTTCCCATTACTCATTATATTATCCTCTCTAAATGAGATGTATAGAAAGTTAGGGTCTTTCTATGCAATGGGAATTTCACGAAATAGCCATCATCCATCCGCCCTATCTTAGGCTCTGTATTCTTTTTTGACTATAAATGGGTTTAGTCTGCTTTAGGTCCATATAATAGTAGCATAGAAGTACGATTCATAGATATGTATAATGAAAATTTTTTAAATTCATTTTTTCTTATTAAAATGTATATTTAACTCATCGCCGAATGAATGTTTTTAGATAGTTGTTATTGGAATACCTTACAATAACAAATTATATATTGGTAAACGAGTTGTAGTGGTCAGAGGTTCAAGCAATACAAACTGACTAAAGACGCGGATTAATTTTTTATTTTCAGGATATACAAAATTAGTAAAATTGTATTGAGCCCGTTTTGGTTTGATTTGTTTTATAATTCTTTGATATCTCACACAATTATAGGGGGTTAATCTTAATAATTAATTTTCTCAAAGAAGATTAGGATGATTAAGAATCTTTCACATGATGATTACTATTTCGAAGCCCTACTGAAGTACGATATACCTTCTGAGCAGTCGATTTACTATTTTTATTCTACCAACCATCAGAATAAACTCACATTATTGGAAAATGTTTCTTCCACAATTAACAAGATGAACGGCTACAATATTATTTCTAATGCTTCCATACCAGTATCTCCGAGTGAGATCTTTGATATGAATATTTACGTTACGAATAGTAATGAGATCCAAAAATTTGCCGTAAATTACAGAAACTATAAACCCCCTCCTTTTGCTCCCGGGATACCTACGGGTCTATTGCCAAACTATGATCATAAAGATTTATCATTAATTACTATAAGATCGGATTTTGGACATGCAAAAGAAAAACCACACACCAATATTAACTATTTTAAAGAAATATTATCGAAAAATATCAAAATAAATGACAAATCAGTTGATTATTTATCTCAATATATAAAATTTGATATCTATGACTAAGGAGGTCTAGAACAAATGATAAATCTTGTACTCACTGAAGCAGAATTAGTTAGTAAACATATTGGGATTGAGTATTGGTTACTGACAAACTACATTAGTATCGATAAAAATCAAATTATTCAATTATGGGAGGACTCGGGAGTAAAAACTCCATTATGCATATTGTCAAATAATATACGAAATGCAATATTCAATGAATTCGAAACAGATATATCTCATATTAGTAACGCGCAATTACGAGAAATAACTATCACACAATTACAACAAATTAAGGAATATGAATTTACTAACCCCGATTCTGCTCCAATTATTCCTTTATCTGATAACATTGATGCTAAGTTCCCTTTTCCAATGATTTGCTTTCCAGGTTTTCAATGCAAAAAGATATTATTGAATCTATAATTGATGGGGGGATTCAAACCCCCTCTTATTAATTCACTGCTAGTAGTTCTGCCATTAAACTACATTAAGAAACACAATAAGGTCATATAATTAATATAACTTTTCATATTCATTTTACATAATTGGATATTTTCATCGATGTAATGATTTCTTATGTCATAGTTATAGATAATGAAGCTCATAATAAGTCCTATTTTATCCAGTTGGAATTATACCAGGTAATTTTGTGATGAAACACTACCCTGTTATTTACTTATTAGTATCTTAGCATTTTCGAACCATAGTATATAATATAGTATGTTGACATGCTTCTGTTATTGAAATGGTCAATTGAGGATTTTGTATATGGTGCAACTGATGGTGCTGTTACAACTTTTGCAATTGTAGCTGGAGTAGTGGGAGCCTCGCTTTCTCCTTCTGTTGTTTTGATATTAGGATTTGCAAATCTATTTGCAGATGGTTTTGCGATGGCCATAGGCAATTATCTATCGACAAAATCAAGAATTGAATCTATTCAAAGAGAAAGAAAAAGAGAAGAATGGGAGATTGAAAATAATCCTGCTCAAAAAATACAAGAAATTAAAGATATCTATTCTGAGAAGGGATTTAAAGATGAATTGCTTGAAAATATAGCTAAAGTCATTATTTCAAAAAGAAAGATTTGGGTCGATACTATGATGGAAGAGAAAATAGGACCAATTCACAATAATAATGAAAATCCGATATACAAAGCAGTTACAACTTTTTTTGCATTTTACTTGGTTGGTTTGATTCCATTAGTTCCGTTTATTTTTGTATATTTTATATATTTTGATCTGTCGGATTCGATATATACCATAGATAATGTTTTTTCCTATTCGATAATATTTACTGCCATTTCTTTTTTTTCAATTGGACTGGTAAAGGGAAAAGTTGTTAACAAATCGCCTATAAGATCTGGCTTAAATACGTTAATGATGGGGGGAATTGCTGCAGTAGTAGCTTTTTTAGTTGGAAGTTTGTTAGGTGCATATGTAAAATAGCAAAAAAACTTTTCATTATTTACTATTATAATTGCACCTCAAGGTTGTAACGTTAGTGTTATAAATCCTAACTGTCCCATTAAAATTTAAATATTCTTTAATCCACCTTGACATTTTCTCATACCTTTTTGTCTATCTCGAATTTGCTTTTAGCGCTAGAGGAAAAACAATCTGTTCCTCTTCGGAAAAATGATTCCTCAAATTTACAACAAATTCATTAATTTCGTATTTAACTACTTGTTGATATCGTTGATCTTGTTCATTTTGTTAGGAAATATGATTTTCCATATTTGGTTTTTTATGTTTTAGAAAATCTACAACCCTATTATGTTCCTGTATTATTTTAATAGAATCTGTAGATTCTTCTTTTGCGTTATGCATTATAACACGCAGTATCCTTGCTTCTTCTTCACCGCATGTTTGATTATTGATTCACTCATATCATGTATAGATTCTATTGCCTCGTTGATCTTAAATTCGTCATTGTATTTTGTTATTTTGTTTAGAGTTAATCCAAATTCTACGTGTTCTTGTTTTAGTCTATTAATCATTTGAGGAATTGATTCATTAAAATCGATTTTGTAATTCATTTATACTGGTATTTTATGACATACATTAATAAAACTAATTGAAAAATTCATTTCTTCATGCCCTGTGTTTATTCTCCTGCTGATCAAATCGGGTTTATTATTTAAAATAATACAAGATATTGAAAACAAATACTTGCAGATCAAAACTATATGACTATATGGTAACATAAAATCATTCGAAAAACAAAATCAATGAAGCATACATAAAATGTATATATGTATACAATAAAAATTAAAAATAAATACTCGATCTAGTATTGACTGTTTGTTTTCATAGTTGTAGTTGTGGAATTTGAATTACCTGGCCCGTTTGTAGTCGTGGTTGTAGTGGTAGACTGAGAGCCAGTATCATTTCTAGATAGGGAATTATTGCTACTATTGGAGGCCTGATTTATCGAGTCAAATGTATTTGCAATGTCGTTATTTACTGCATTATTTATCGAATCTGTAAGACTCTGAGCATGTGCAACTTGCACGATAGATAATAAAAATATAGGTAATAAGATTAAACCGAAGTTCATGTTATACATATTATGACATACTATAAAGGGATTTGAATATCAGAATACTGACAATTATTTCAATGAGAATCACGATTTAGTGATGAATTCGTGTCATTATTCAAAAATAAAATTTATGTTTACGTAGTCCATAATAAATTTAGAAATGGAGAATAAAAATTAGTTGCTCTCGAAATTTTAGAATATACCGATAGTTAATAATATTATCTTTCTTCCTTTAGATGAAAAGTTTATTTGATTATATTTCATAGTATTATAGTCCATTTTTAGTAGTGAAAATGAAGCGGAACCTACTGGGCTCGATCCTTTGATATAATCCACTAGACCCAAACAGGCCATGAAGGGACGTTTAACATTTGGCCAACCCGCAAACTGTACCGTTAACAATATAAATCCAACCCGGCCCTACCAATAATTTCTTTGGTATATTAGACCTTGCAAATATCACTCATAACATTCTATTACTAAACCCACCGGACCATCTTAATTATGGTTTAATCATGAAATGAAGAAATAGATTTTCTTTTAAAGAAAAATTTATCTAAATGACAGATCCCATGTAACTCATGGATTCGAAGTCCACCCAATTCTTAATCTATAGTACGTTCCCATTCATTTCACTCAAAGAATTTTCATAACAGCCTTTTCATCTTATTAGAAATTAACTTCCATTTCCTTGTTCAATCAATTTTAAATAGTATTTACGAAAAAGAATTGAAAAAGTCGATAAACGGTTTTAGTATTTTGTCTGTCTGTGAGGGAGGAGTAGGATGAGGAATGAGTTATTCAAAAGAACTAACCGTAAAAGGAGTAGTATTTTTATATATTTGTAAAATTATTCTATGCTCTCCGTCATCTGGAAAAATGTAATTGACAGAAAATTGTCCATCAATTACAGGCATGATTTTATTTTCAAATTTATATAATCGTCCATCATGGTCTGTTATGGTAACTTGCGTATTCAAGTCCTTAAAAGGTTTGGAGTTATTAAGGGAAGTCACTTCAAATAGTATTTCTGTAGTTTCATCGATAACTGGGACTATTGGTATAAGTTTTATGGTTACATTCAAATTATTCCGTTCGCTTATCCAACTATCGTTTTTCACGATAGACGGAGTAGTATCATTTAATGAAAAAGCATTAAAATTATATTCAGAAAACGCAAGTAATAAAGAAAATAAGGAAGAAACTATTATCATTAATTTTCTGCACATTAGCATATATTAATTGATAAATCAGATTATATAGATATACTCGAGCCCGATGGCTTTCAACTTTCATTTGCTCAGTCTCTTTAGAATACACGATTTAAAGAGTTGGATTTAAATGGTCATAGAAAAAACTTTAGTATCATTCTATAAAGGATTATCAATCATAATAATGTAGTAATAAATACGATATTTTATCCTGCAGGATAAAACGAAAAGTAACCTGTCAATCTATAACAAATCAAGTCAGCGCTTAATCGGTCCTGCTAGCAATGTTTACTCAACGATAGAATTTATGTAAATCGTACGATAACAAAAGAGGTCTATTTGCAATCAACTGGATAATGTTTTAGATAGAAGGAATTTTGTGAAACCTGTTGTCAGTCATAGTTTAAAAGTCAATAGTTTTCTATAGATATTCTGCATGATTGTTAATAGTGATTTTGGACACCTACTGGCTTTCCAACTGATCTGTATGGATATCATATATTAATAATTTCGATTTTTGCTTCCAAATGCCTTGAATATGGTTTTTCTAAATGATATACAAATTGATACTGATATAAATATTATCCACAATCCTATTACTGTAGATTCTGAATACCCTATCACTTTCTATAAATCATAAATTTGAAGAACTATATATCCTTATAATCTTCAATATTGAATCGATCACATCATGTTAAAATATTATTCGAGATTCTAAAGATATCAAAAAATTGCAACCTTCCGTCACTAATTCCAAATAATTTAATTTTCTTTTCACGATATTTGCAACATAAGGATTATAAGATCTATACTACTTAAAAGAATCAACTTTTGAGTAAATATTTAGCCTTTGAAGAAGGAAAAAAGGCTGCTTGGATTTCTGTTTGGACTTTGTTGGGTATCGGTGTTGCAGAAGTTGTTATATCTACAACTACTGGAAGCCTCACATTATTGGCTGATGGACTTGATTCCCTAGCTGACTCCATGGTTTCATTTATCGTGTGGTTTGGGATCACCATGATCCAGAAACCTAAATCTTCATTATTTAATTATGGATATGGGAAGATTGAAAGCTTTGCCGCATTCATAGCCGCCATAGTTGTTATAGTGTTGGGTATTTTCATTGCTTACCATGCCTACGAAAGACTGATTCATCCGGTAGAAACGATAAATCCTGAAATTACAATGGTTACTTTGCTTGCAGCTGGTGCAATTTCATTACATCGAGCTTTTCGAGTTAGAAGCATTGCAAAAAAATATAATCTGATTTCCTTAAACCTAGATGCAAAAAATTCTATAAAGGATGGCTCTGCCTCATTCGTTGGATTTGGAAGTGTATTAGCGGAGTATTTTGGAATTCCATACATGGATTCCATAGGCGGCTTGATAATTGCAGGATATATTTTCTTTATGGCTTATGTAGCTTTAAGAGAATCAACATTAGTTTTACTTGATGCTGTCAATAACCCTCATCTTAGTACAGAGATAACAAAACATGTTCATGAGAAATTCCAATTATACACCTCTGATGTTCGTATCAGACCCTTGGGTCATACTATTGATGCCCATGTAAACATCAAATTAGATCCTAATTTGACGCTTGAAGACACATTAAAGATCACAAATGAGGTAAAGGCATCAATATCTGATGAATTTAAAATAAAAGATGTAGTAATAATTCCGGTCACATCATGATAATGAAAGTAGAGATGTAAATACATACAACTGCTCAAAACATAGATATCTTTTCAGGAAGAAAATATCGTTTTAGATGACTAAAAATCACAAGATTAGATTCAAAGATAAGAGTTTAGTTCACTACGAATCGTCTTGACTAAATAAATTTTATTCGTTTACCTTGATATTCCAAATCATTCTCATCATTACTTGAATCAATCTTTATAATAAGATCCACATATTTTGAAATTGAGCAGTTGTATTGAGAATATATCATGTACAACATGTCCAAGCCGCCATCTTCAATTAAATATATTCTCCTAGCTCGATTGTAGGAAATGAATAAATTATTTACTAAGTAAAGTACGTGTTCTCTCAAAACTATCTCTGACGCTGAAATAAAACTCGGAATAGATGATTCAATTTCCGAAAATGACGACCCCTTCATGCAAGATAATAAGATTGATTCTACAATAGCTGCCCTTAGATAAATTGCGTTTATGTTTTTGTTGATGTGTTCCCGATTCATTTAACTTTCGTCACTTTTATGTCGTAATTTGAAAAACCACTCTTGTTGAACGGCTTCAAATCTTTTGAATTCTTATTGAATGGTAATTTAAAAACATTTAGAATGTGTATTCATGTAGAGGTTATTTGATTATTGAACCTATTATGAAATACTTGAATAATTGTTGTGGTAAGGGAACAGGTTGTGGTTGATTCTGATTGTGTTATTTACAAATCCAAACATAAATCTTATGTATAAGGATGACGAACCATGATACTCTCGTATTCAAAAATCACAGGATAAGTCGAGTATGGTTTAGGACATCAAACTCATTCTATCCTGTGTCTGATTAACTAATATGAAATTATACCAAGAACAGGATGTTTTACTAAATCGATTAAAGTAAATCTAACGTTTATCAAAGATAAAAATAATGGCAATTTAGAAAGCTATGTCTGTGTAATATCAATAAATTTCTAAAGTAGAGATATTATTTTACACATCTATTGGTTATATGCTCGTATATTGATGAGTGTGTTACCTATGAAGTTCTAATAATGTGTCTATAATATAAGAGAACAAGAAATAAGGATAGTTTGGAATGATTTTAACAATAATAATGAAAGTACGGATCTTATCACTTTATTAAAATATAGGACAAAAGTTACATCAGTTATGTCAATTGATCCAAAGAAGTGGGAGAAGAGGTCAATTGATAGAGAATTGTGCGGCATAATTGCTTGTGATGAACCACCAACTGTTCAATGTCCTCTATGCAAAACCCATTATTGTAATAAACACAAAACCATACATAAACATCATCTTGAATGATCACATCGCTTTGATGAAATTTTATTGTATCATACTACGTTATTAACCATAAATGGTATCGATATCTTTCAATTGACAAAGCGATACTATAGAACGAATCATGATTACTCAATTTTACTACCAATACCGAGGCTTTTAACAACTCGGGCATATCACTCAATCTTGAGGGTAAGATCACTATATTCTACTATTCTTCTGACTGCCTGGACAGAAATGATCTCTAATAGATCTAGGCCTGCAGGTTCAATGAGATACATTTTTTTATTTCCATGATATGATATGAAGGAACTATTTAGCAAATAGAATACGTATTCTCTCAGAACTAATTCGGATGTTGGTATCATCCTCTGTACGCTCAAACATATTTCAGAGAATGATGATCCATGTATACATGCCAGTAATATGGGCTCTGTAATAGCTACCTTGAGATAAACTGGATTAGTATTGTTATTATTTGTGCACTCATGATTCATTTTAGTTTTACCACATTTTTTATCCCATCTACTCAATACTATTATTCGATATTTCATTGGTACCTTGTGAATCATCACTTTCTTCGATTCCTTCTGTAGCATTGGTTAAGGTGTTATTATAGACTTTATTTTCGATAGAGTTATGGTAGATGTAGATTCCTTGACTCTCACAGTTACTGATGTCATTATTATAAACTTCGTTGTTCTGCGATTGAGATAAAAATATACATTTTACTTCATCGTGAACATGGTTATCTCTTGCAACAGAGTCGGACATATTTCTACTAAACATGATTCCAGACCCTGCACTGTTATAGACTTCATTACCCTCAATGGTTATATGGTAACAGTCGAGAGAGCATATTATGCCCATTGCTCCGTGATCATGTATTGTGTTGTTCCTAATCAACATATCGTGAGTTGCAGTGTGAGGGTCAAAACCATACATAAAGTTATGATGAACATGATTATCTTCTAAAACTACACCACCTACCCCAACAGAATAAAATCCGAATCGATTATGGTGAATCTCATTATTTTTTATAATACTTGTCCCATTATTGCCATAGTAGCTAATACCCGAACAACCGCTACCGCATTCATAACCTAAATAAGCAATTTCAGAATTGGTAATATTCGTAGTCCCGGTAGTTTCATCTTCTATTTTTATATATGGTCTTGCAATGGCGTCGATGCCAGTGTGTTCAAATTCTCTACTTGGTAATATGTCAAACTCAAATTTGATATAATCGTTGATTTCATTGTCCCATGAGGTAATTTTTACAGAATCAATAATTAAATTACCATACACGGTAATAGAGTTTACAATATCTCGGTCGCCATCGTTATTTTTATCTCCAGTTAATATCTTAAGCCAGGCGGTATCACTCGAACTAATCACAAGTGTTGAACCTTTTTCGACTAATATGGTTGCATCTAATATCCAAGTATTGTTAGTTGAATTATCTTCTCTTTTTAGAATCTCCTGATTTTGAACGCTGTTGTATATATCGGTAAGAGTCTTGTGCTGTAAACAAGATACAGTAATTGTATTTTTACCATTTTCCTCGTCGGTATCATAAGTAATACAGCCAGTATTACTGTTTTGATCAGTTTCCGGGGCAAGTGACCTGTTATTTATTAAAACAAGTCCACTAAAAGATAATATAATAACGACAACGAGCACAAAAGACGTTGCGGAGGTAAAACTCACCAGCCGTTTCAATTTGTCTGATTGGGGACTATTCTGCCATTTTATAAGAATTATCTTCCCGCTGTTTTTAAAATGACCATCTTGAAAAATATTGAGAATTATTTTCAATATCCGAAATAATTACAAAGGATCTTATACAAAATAAATTAGTTCGTACTTATTTATTGACTATAATCAAATTATATTTTTCTCTATTTATGCCGATAAAAGATATCTGTTATGCCTACAAGTTATCTCTTGTTATTCGTCATTCAATAAAAAAGAATTAAAAGCAAAAGACTAGATACTTATTTAGTTTCTGATTATATATTCAAGATAACAAAAAATGCTTTATTACTATAATTCATTCTTAAATCAAAAAGCTTTTCTTGATCTTTAGCATATTTGATCGAAGTTCGGATAATCGACTCAATCCTACTTTGGATTGTGCCTGTTTCATAAAGCTTGAGAATTTATTTATTTTTTTTAAGAAGACTGGTTGATAATGACTATTATTTCTCAGAATCATTGTTAAATTTTTGAATTCCAGGTTTAAGAAAAGATAAAGTATGATAAGAAATCTATTAACAGTCGTGAAGGGTATAGAGGTTATTTTATTGGCAGCCGGGGCAATCTTAGGTGCTTATATAAGATACAAAATTACCTCTTTTCCTTTAATATTAGGAATAATAGGTTCAAATGTACTGATTGTAAATATCGTAGGTAGTTTTATCCTGGGTATTTTCTCTGTTTTATTGGTTAACTGGAACTTAGATCAAAGATATTCTTTTTTAATCGCTATTGGATTCTGCGGTTCTCTAACCACCATGTCTTCGTTTGCTTTAGAGAACATAGTAATGATAGAAAACAGACAATTTCTGAATATGATGATTAATACAATAGCCAATGTAGGACTTTCCTTTTTAGCTCTGTATGGTGGTAGAATATTAATAATTCAATTATTACAATAGTACTTTTATAATCATGACATTAAAAGAAATGGTTTGTCTAAACATCCGCATAAAGAAAAACGATGATGTAAATGGAAAAAGACTTGAAAAAACCATCATTGATTTTTTGATGAAGTCTAAAGTCTTAGGTGCCATAGTTTGGTTGGGAGTGGATGGCTTTGGACGAAGAGGTAAATCAACAGTTCATTTGGAAGGATTAATGATAAATCAACCCATGATGATTGAAACAATAGATGAGCAAGAAAAGATAGAACCATTGTTATTACCATTGAAACAGTTGATTGGTGATAACGGATTCATGACTATTCATAAGGTGCATGTAGTCTAATTGGTTACTGTCCTCTTACAGTGCAGTGCAATTCAAAAACATTTGGTTTACTTCAATAATTGAATTAAAGACAAAATCTGTATGCACCATAAACACCGTATCTTTCCATATTCATGTTTGGTTTTGGTATTACTACCAGTTTTTCTAAAACACAAAATATCGGATAAGGACAAGAATCATAGAGCAGATGTCCCAAAGAATGGATTAAGACAAAGAATGAGTAAGGTATGGGATAAAATATACAAATCAGATAGTGCATTTTTTGGCGACGAACCTAGCCATTTTGCAAACCTCTGTTTAAGCGAAATGAAAGCAAATAATGTAAAAAAATTGTTAGAATTAGGTGCAGGTCATGGTAGAGATTCTATATTTTTTGGATCAAATGGAATTAAGGTAGAGGCATTAGATTATTCAAACGCCGGAGTACAAATAATACTCAACAGGGCAAAAAAAGAAAAAGAATTGCAACTAAATTCACAAACCTTTGATGTAAGGAATGCACTTCCATTTCCCAATAACTATTTTGATGCGGTATACTCCCATATGTTCTTTAATATGAAGTTCTCACCAGATGAACTCAGTTTTATTATCTAAGAAATAAAAAGAGTATTAAAAGATAGAGGGTTTAACTTTTTTTCAGTCAGAAGTAATCATGACAAGTTTTATAGAAAGGGAATAGAAATTGAAAAAGATATTTTCAATATAAACGGTTTTGAAATTCGTTTCTTTACAGAAACCGATATACAGGATTTACTCGGTGGATATTTTCAATTGCTTTGGCTAAAAGAAGAATTTGAAGATCCAGTTGCCCTCTATCTAATATGCTCTAAGAAAAATCTATCCAATAAACCGAATACTGTTCTTAATCCAAAGTGAGGGATAATCCTATGTAAAGGAAACTAAACGGGAACTCTCAATCTCCAATCCCGCAGTGGTAAAGTGTTTCACGGGTAGTAATATGCGGTCGATTTGTTTCTCATACCACCGAACTGGAACCTCATTCGTCTGACATCAGGGTAGAAGCAGAAGGAATCCATAAAGAACTACTGTTCCTATTGCCAGAGTTATGATCATAAACGGAAAACCTATGCGTATCCATCTTGTAAAAGATATGTGATGTCCAAATTTTTCAATTAATCCTACAGCCACAACACCCGCACTAGAACCAATTAATGTCCCATTGCCACCAAAGTCAGCTCCTAATGCCAAAGCCCACCATAATGGACTAAACTGAAATCCACTTTCACTCCCAAAGGCAGCTGCAATTGTCGGGTCAGCGTTTAAAGTATGAATCAGCGGAATCATGGTAGTTGTAAGTGGTATGTTGTCTACAAAGGCACTGGCAATACCCGATAACCAAATAACCATAATAAAAGTTAACCAAGGATCACCATTTGTTATGTCAAGAGCTAAATTCGCAAGTATATCTATTAATCCTGCATGCTCAGCAACTCCCACAATAACAAATAAACCTATAAAGAATAACAAAGTAGCCCAATCGACTTCATGCAAGATTTTTTCTAGTGAAACTCTGCTTATTATTAGTAGCACTGCAGCACCTCCAATCGCTATGATGGATACTTCTAAATGAGTAATTGTCTGCAAAGAAAATAGTATGATTACCCCTACTAATACGATTAGGGATTTTATCAGTAATCCTTTGTGATGAACTAGTATTACATTTTCATCTCTATGCATTAACTCTTCGATATCTTCTTGCTGTTCTAATTTTTGTTCTCCTTTTAACTCCTTATTAAAGAACAATTTGATTAGGAGCAGGGAAATTCCAAAAACAATAGCAATTGTTGGTCCCATGTGAATTAAGAAAGAGTTAAAATCTATACCAGCTGCAGAACCGATTAAGATATTTGGAGGATCACCAATTAATGTGGCAGCTCCTCCAATATTTGAAACCAGAACCTGAGCCATTATGAATGGAACAGGATGAATTCCTAGTGTTCGAGTTATCGAAAGGGTAACTGGAACCATCAATAAAATAGTAGTAACATTATCGACAAACATTGATGCAATTGAAGTAAAAGTGCATAGTAACAGCATCAATATCCAAACATTTCCCTTGCTAATTTTTCCAAGTTTTATTCCGACCTGATGAAATACACCTGTTTCTCCCAAGATTGCCACCATAATCATCATTCCAAGTAAAAGACCGATGGTGTTAAAGTCAACAGACTCTATTACAAAATGTAGACTATCTTCTGCTAGCATAGAGCCGAGTGCTATAGCCAATATGATTGACAAAATTGCTCCAAACATTGCAATAACCGTTCGATGAATAATATCTAATCCAAGCAAGACATAGATTGCAACCATAATTACAGTGATGCCAGCTAAAATAGGAGTAACACTCTTTTCAAATACTAAAGGTGGAATTGTAAAAAGAAAGACTATGTAAATCGCAATTAAGATTATACCAATAGAATATTTCTTGTGCATATCTTCAACCATTTGAAGAAGTTAAAAGTGATTTTTAAGTATAGGGGTAATAGTATTGACTTCTTTTCTACACTATTATCATAACAATTATTGATAAAAAATTGTTATCTAAAGTGATTTTTAAGACACAATCCGAAAAACCTAAAGTATGATTTAATCAATCATATTAAAATGATATATTTCTCTAATATGAAATATGGTTGTGAAAGACAGCCCAGACTATAAAAATAGTGATAATAAGTACGATAAAATAAAACATCTGGTAGAAGTAGACGATGACATCTTAGCTGTTTTTTCAATAGAGTCATCCGATATGAAGGAATTGTATATAGCCCACAATGCCAACATAGATAAAAACTATATCAACTCTCTTTTTCAAATTTTAAAATTAAGTCGAACCTTAGATATTGGAAAACCACAAACATATGGGGTAAAACAAGATGAAGGAGAAGGAGAAACTGCAGAAAAAGAATACAACCGTATCTTGGGCAATATAAAATGGGTTGTCATGGAGTACCACAAGATACGAATACTAAAAATATTTGAAGAGGATAAAACAATATTTGTCCTCATAAATAGCAACACACAGTTAGAGCATACCGTAGATAATATTCTGGGATACTACTATGATCTAGATGACATCCCCAAAAGTCTATTTTGAATTAACTATATAGAAATGCAAGAAAAACTAATTTCAACAGTAAATTATACTATATATTAAATTCATTATCAAAGTAGAGTATGGATCATGGCTGCTGAATCGGTTTTTATTCATATTATAATATCTCTTTCTATACTATTATTTAGTGCAAAAATATTTGCAGAGATATTTCAAAGAATAAAACAACCAGTTGTCTTAGGTGAACTACTAGCAGGGATTATTGTAGGTCCATATGCTTTGGGAGGGCTACCATTATTTGATGGTCAACCTCTAGTAGTTCTTGACGAAACAGTCAAGCACATAGGAGAATTAGCCGCTATTGTAATATTATTTATTGCAGGGCTCGAAATTACGCCAAGAGAATTTCTTAGAGGAGGCGCAGCATCATTTACCGTTGGCGCACTGGGAGTAATCATACCCTTCACAGTAGGCTTTACAGTCCTTTCCATGTACGGACTGGATTCATTTGAAATACTGCTAATTGCTACAGCATTGACAGCCACAAGTATAGCCATCTCTATTCAAGTCCTTACGGAACTTGGCAGAATGCAGTCCAAGGAAGCTAGGCTTATTCTGGGTGCTGCTATAGTAGATGACATTCTTGCAATAGCAATATTATCTGTTGTCGTTACAATGGTGCAAACTGGGGATACTTCCCCACAAATAATGGACGTAGTATTCCTGATATTAAAAATTCTAGGACTGTTTGCAGTGTTATTGATTGGCGCTATTCTTCTTATTCCAAGAATACTTCATAGAGAAAAACTATGGAGGTCAAGAGGAAGTATTGAAGGAATTACAACAGCAATTTTCTTTGGTATTGCCGGTGTAGCGGCCTATGTCGGTTTATCTCCTATCGTGGGTGCTTTCGCTGCTGGAATGGCTGTTGCTAGTACTAAATTAATAAAACAAGTTGAAGAATACGCTCAGAAGTTACAGTTTATTTTTGCCCCCCTATTTTTTGCAATTATAGGAGCTCAAGTTGATCTCAGGGGTATTAATTTAGATGTTTTGATTATTGCAGGAATAATTATAGCAATAGCGATTTCTACAAAGTTGTTAGGATGTGGATTACCATCCATGTTATTTCTCAAAAAAGATAAAACTAAATCCATGAGAGTTGGAATAGGAATGATTTCAAGAGGCGAAGTAGGATTAATTGTTGCTGGTGTGGGAGTAACATCTGGAGTGCTTTCTACTGACATTTATACTTCAATAATCATAATGGTAGCTGTTACAACAATTATTACACCAATCTGGTTGAAAAAGTCATATAAAAAGGAACTAATAGAAAAATAAGTTAGCCATAGAATCATATTTACTAGACAAGACATCATGTTCGACAAGTACAGAAGCGGAGCAAGGCTAATTTTACTTGCGTCTACATACTTCCTTTTCAATCGTAACCAAAAATAAGATCATTTAACCCCCATATCCGTGATCATATTCATATCACCACTCATTGCCATAGATCCATTTTTAGATGGAACTAGAGAGAAGGTCATCATACCTTTAGTCTTGTTATTTGGATCCTTCAAATATTCATTAGATATTTGTTGTACTATAGGTTTGGTCAACATAAAATGCACTATATCTTTTGTCTCGTTATTGCCATCTACCATCAAAACATTAGTAACATCCTCACCATTGGCATAACCTTGATAACTTCCAGGAGTTGCCAAAGCACTTGGTTTAGGAATTTCCAGTTCTTGATGAACGAACACATTATTCTTTGGATCATTTAATCTTTGAGGATCATAATTAAATGGCATACTAAAATTGATGGAATTAGATGATTTATCATACGTCACATTATCTATTTCAGCATAGTAAGATAGCGCTTTAACTGGTAGTGATTTTCCATTTACATTCAAAGTGGCATCTTTAGAAGCACCTACACTAAGTCAAAAGAAATGAAATATTCTAGCATAGATGGTAGTAAAATCACAATCTTTAGATTTGAATCTATCTGACTATTAGAATCCATCCTAAAGGACTGATATCGTCCTGAAGCCCACCGGGCCGGCGGTAATTTTACTATTTTATTAGAACATACACCAGTTAGCGTGAAAAAAATGTCAAGCCTCTTATTAGAGCATTCCCAAGTTGAATGTAACTAAATACCATCGTCATTAGTTCAAAATTAATCTTTAAACACAAGGTGGGAGATAGATCGAATATTGAATAATGTGGATGAACTGTTAAAAATCAAACTGTTAATAGAAAAAGCTAATATTAAATATGCAAACTTAACGGATGAATTTAAGTCTAAAGGAATAACAACCATGAAATTAGATGAATATAAAACTTTTATGAAAAAAAATGTAGACAATGAAATTTTAGATAAAATATTTAAGATACTTGTAATAAGAGGATATATTGAAACATTAGACAAAAAAGTTTCTCTAACGAATCTCAATTTTGTAAATAAAGGTGTTCATCTGGATGAAGATGACGAAAATTTTGCAAGACAGTTACTGAACATGTATAGAAATTATGATTCTATTTGAAAAGACATCCTCTGCCCCTATTTGTATCATCAAACTATCTGCGAAATAGAACCACTTTATTTTACATTGAAAATATTTTTCATAGCCTGTCCTACCTTCGAAGGGATATTTTGATTGATTTGAAAAAATACTACCTTTTTATAGTTATATGAGCCAAAATATACATGTCAAATATAGATTTTTCAGAATTGATCGTATCAAAAAAAGGTGTAGTTTTATCGGATCGTCAAGTTGTGGGAAATATAATTGGTGAAAGAGATGACTCCATTATAGTAGAAAAAGATAAAGTAAGTGAAAATGTATACACGATACCGAAATCCAAGATCGAAGGCTATGACGGTACACAATTAATGTTGAAAAGTACTGAATCTGAACTTAAAATGTTTGAACAAAAAAGGGAGAACCACGGTGAATCAGTTCTAGACAGTATCTCAGATAAGTTAGGCGATGTCAAAGATAAGGTAGTAGATACTACGAAAGATGTCGCAAATAAGACAAAAGATACAATAACTTCATCTTCTGATCGACATGATGGTGGAGATAGAGCATACGAAGAAGGCGGACCTGGAACAGATACAAATAGAAATGACGATCCTTTATCAGAGTATCGAGATAAAGAGGCTATGACACCTGCCAAGATAAATGCTGGAGAACCGACAGCAGTAAAAAGAGACCCAAACGATCAGAAAATTACTTCAGAAGGTCAAACTGGAACAGATACACGAGAAGCACAAGAGGAATATCGTAAGAGAGGAATGACAAAGGTAAATTCAGATAATCCTACACATGAAGGTTCATCGGTCGATCAAAATAAACAGAGTAGTTTCGAAGTAGATAGTGGAAGAAATTCAAACGAAAATTCAACAAATGTAAAGGCAACCTTTTCCTGCGAAACATGCGGACAAACTTTTAACTCAAGACAAGTTTTAAAGGAACACACTAGCATCAATCACTACAAGTGATTACTATACCCCGACTATAATTATAAGAATTTGATCTAATAAATATTCGATATAATTAGGATAGTAATTAAATTACCACTTTCTCAAATGGATATTACAGCGCAATAGTTCAAGAGTTGGTGTTTAAAAATAACTTGAATGCAGTAAAGAGTTTGGAAATAGCAATTCTTAGGAACGTTCCACTCCGAATGCTATCTTCACCGTAGAATGATATTCAGATATTTTTCCGGTATTTGGATCTACTCTAGCGGTCATGTCGGTTAATTCTATTCCCGTTATGCCGCGAATTGTTTTTGTCGCTTCAGTTAATGCTACCTGAACAGCATCCTCCCAACTCTTGTCCGATGAGCCTACTATTTCGGTAATTTTTGCTACATGTGTCATATTTTAAATTAAAGAATATATGTTAAATAGGCAATCTAGTAACATGGTTTATATATAAATTGAGATTTGTTATCACAATAAAACCTAATATTTTAAATAATGAATAACTAAGAAATACTAGTCAGAAGTTTTGCTTATTAGAATTAAGATAGTTGATTAAAATAATTAGAAATACACACAATAACTATAAAAAAATAATCAAATATTCTTTGATGGTCTTATAATAATAATTAATCGCAAGTCGATTATGTAAAAGTGGACATGCTTAGATATTTCTTCAAGCCACTCATTCCTGTTTAACTAGTTAGTTACATTCCGTCGAATGAAATAAGATTTTAGAAAGAGAAAGTAGAAAAAGATAGATTTCATCCGCTACCCTGCGAAACTTTGTCAAAGAATCATTTTGCAATAATGACTTAAGTAGATCGCAATAATCTAATTAGGGATCAGTTGCTGTGTAAATTTGACAATAGTTTTGAGATCGATTCGTCAAACTCCACGGACAATCGCTTAGCAAATAAGCATCAAAATATGAAGGGAGGCGAAAGATCTCAGTTTCTACCCTCTGCAAAATTCACCCCCTTGAAGTTTCTTGCAGATATACATGACTCTACACTATCTGTGTATTAAATATAATATATTAATAATCAAAATTGGCACTAGTATAACAATCAAATAGTACTTTAAATTTTGGATCCTTAAATAATTTGTAAACTATTATATGCTATGAATAATTATGAGGTCGATGGTGTGAAAAATTCAGATGAAAATTCAACGAATGTCAAAGCATCATTCCCTTGCGATAAATGTGACCAAACATTTGGTTCACGGCAAGAATTAAAAGAGCATGGTATCAGAGCTCATCAATTACTCTAGTTTTCTTCAATATCATCTTCGTTTACAATATTGAATATTTGTATCTAGAACTACATCAACAGATGATAATGGGAATATAATTGGAGTAGGAAACTCATGAACAAACAAAATACATAATTCAAAATTAAAAAGGCTTTGAAGATGGTAAATACAAGTTTAACAAATATAGTAAGATGCAGAATATTTACAACTAATATTGATGACTTGA
Organism: uncultured Nitrososphaeraceae archaeon; assembly: GCA_963759575.1. Lineage (GTDB taxonomy): Archaea > Thermoproteota > Nitrososphaeria > Nitrososphaerales > Nitrososphaeraceae > Nitrosocosmicus. The sequence goes on from CAVWZU010000004.1 coordinate 238,727, forward strand.
AATCGATTGGAAAAGCACATTCAGAATTCTTTAGTGAAATAACGCCTGCTACCACGATGGTAGAAGTAAAGACTTGTTCGACCAGAAATGATCGTAGAGTTGGAAGTGGATGCCATGACATGTATTGATACCTCATAAACACAAATTTTAAAAATCAGTAGTATTAATCAGTTTACAATTGATATTTATGACTTTATTAATTATTCTAGTTTCTTTCCTTATGTAATTATCCCTTTATATTGCAGTATACACCCCGTTTCATTAGATCATATCCTATACAATTCTCTTGCCACTAGCATTTCAGTCGGATGATCAATTATAGGTCTAGGGTATCTTAATAAATCTTTATAGTTTTTCTCATTGCTGTTCTGAAAGTAACCATAATCATACCAATCACTTTCGTTAACCTTATACCATTGATGAATTAATTTTTTAGGAACCGATTTTAGTTCGGGTATCCATTTTTTTATGTAAAAAGATTCTGGGTCGATCTTTTTTTGTTGTAGCCACGGATTAAATGTTCTAAAATAGGGTAGAGCATCGCATCCAGTCGATGCAACCCATTGCCAATTGCCATTATTTATACATGGATCATAATCAACTAGTTTTAGAGCAAAATACCTTTCTCCATAACGCCAATCAATATGAAGGTCTTTAACAAGAAACGATGCAGTGATTAACCTAGCCCGATTATGCATGAAACCAGTTTCATTAAGTTCCCTCATTCCCGCATCAACTATTGGAAATCCTGTTTTACCACTACACCACATTTCAAATTGCTTTGGATCATTTCGCCATTGAACAGTATTATTAGCATTCCTGTATTTCTCTTGGAATGGTTCAACAAATACATGTGGAAAGTGAAATCCTATGTATGTAAAGAAATCTCTCCAATATAATTGCCGTAACAATGGGTGATCATCTCCTAATTCATTTTGAATGATGAAAAATGCTTCTCTTATAGAACATATTCCAAATTTAAGATATGCGGAAAGATAACTATTTGCTTTCTTTTCAACGATATCTTTATTTTCTTTATAATTTTTTAGTCTATTTCCTAAGGTTGATATTATTTTTATTAATCCCTTTCTCCCTCCTGGTAATGTAATGTTACTTCTTCGTTGATGATCTGATATTATAGGATCAAAAACCTGGTTTAAATCTACTACTCTTTTCTCATCGTCAAAATTTTCTAACATATTTTTAGAGTCGAAAGAATGGAGAATGTCTTTATGCGCGCCGACGTTATAATTATTCACTTTTTTAGTAGGTATCTGAATTGCTTTGGTATAGTATTGAAAAAAGACTTTGAATGGTTTATTTCCTGAATTTAGTATGTCTTCGGGTTCATTTAAAAGATTGTCTGCAGATTCAATAAATTCTACATTCTTGGATTTGCATATTCTGCTAATTGACCTATCTCTTTTTATGCTGTAAGGAGTATAATCTCTATTAACAAAAACTGCCCGTATTTTGTTATCTGACGTTAGTATGTTATTAATTAACAAAGACGGATCGCCATATAAAAAGAGCAGTTTTGGATTTTGATTTGCAAAAATTGTTTTATTTTTAAAATCTTTGTCCCTTGATAGGGGCAGTTTATTTGCTGATTTATCCAATTGATTAAATTGTATCTGAAGATCTATGAGAGATTCTTTTAAGAAATGTAAGAGATGATATCTTTTTTGATATCTGTTATACAATCTTTTTATTTGTATAGGAAGTTCAAATGATGAGTATGCATAGGAAGATGTGAATAAATTTTTATCCAAAACAAAAAGACAGTAAACATGATCTGAATTTTCTAATGCGTTTATTAGGCCCGTGTTATCATTTAGGCGAAGGTCTCTCCTAAAGATAAAAATACTTTTGTTAAATTTTTTCAATTTGTTGTAGAGATCAATAAAATTGTTAAATTGAGGGTATTTAACTCGATGTTATTAAGACAGAAATGGTATTAAAATTAGGCAGCATGGATTTGTTAATTGTAAGTTAGCAAAGTAAATCACTATAGGAAATTAATCAGACCATCGTTATAATTACTTAGAGATTATTTCACCATCGATAGGTGGTAACAAGTTTCGCTTCAATATAATATTGAAAAGTATTACTAGTGCCAACTTGCAATGTGGGTCTAATCCTCATATATAAGGTTTAAAATGCAAAATATTATAATGACAACAATCCAAACAAATATCGAAATACAAGCACCAGTCGAGCAAGTTTTTGAATTTTATACAAATCCAGATAATATCAAGGAGTCATGGCCACGCGACATAGTAAAGGAATCAGAGAATGTTTCAGGACAAAAAAGCGAAGAAGGTTCAGAAATGAAAGTAAAGGGAGAATATATGGGTAAAAAGGATGAGATGATTTTAGAAGTTGTTCAAAAGGAACAAAATAAAAAGCTAGTTACACGTCAAACCGAAGGTCCATTTCAAACGTGGGAAAGCGTTCAAGAATTTCAAAGCAATGGAAATAATTCTACCAAGGTCAACCATAGTATAACTTATGAATTGCCAACAACTGGAAAGATTGCTAACTTCTTGACTGGAAGTCAAGCAGAAGATAAAATTAGACAAGGAATAGATCAAGCAGCACAAACAGTAAAACAAAAACTAGAATCTAGTTAATCGCCATACAGAAATCTAAAATGTCAACTAATTCCTTAAACACCATCAACTATTTTGAATTACCAGCGGATAATATCGAAGAGTTAAAAGAATTTTATTCTTCAATATTTAATTGGGAATTCGAAGAAGGTAAAGACACTTCTGACTACTGGTATATTGAAAATGCCGGAATTAAAGGAGCACTATTAAAAAGGCGAAATTCTGAACAGAAACCCACAGTATATGTTGAGGTAAATTCTTTAGATGAATGTGTTTCTAAAGCAAAAAATGCTGGAGCCGAAATTGTCTTGGATAAACAACAGGTGTCAGAAGGATACTTTGCTATCTTAAAAGATCCACAACAAAATTTAATAGGAGTTTGAGAACCTAAAAGTTAATATTTTTTATTCATCTGGAGAGGAAACAAGTTTGCCTCGAAATCAAATAAAGTTAGCTAAATTAAAAGTATAATTATTTTCAATGTCGGGTTTTGAGTGATATAGAATATGAGAGAAGTAGCCGCAATTATTATTTATGATTTAATTGCAATATGAAAATCAAAAACTTGTTACCATCCAGAATCTTATAGAATATACAGTGTTAGTCTTGTATCAAAGCTAAACTCTCATTATGTCTAACTGTTTATATATCATCTATGAATCATAGTACACTCTTATAGCCTTAATCTTTATTGATTTGTCAAATTCGAAAACAAATACACTATTAATTGAAAATTCTTTACCACTGGGAGGATTTCCCATGAACGACCCCCTTTGTTGACCTACAATATTAATCTCAGACATCGTAATCCCAGGGTTGTCGTTGTCATAACAGTCATTGAGGAGTTTCATACGAAAATCGGGAAAACTAAGAAACACTTTCGATAGAAATTTATCAACCATTAGTTTCCCTGTCCACATACCAAACCCATCACTTTTGATTAGAATCTCATCTGTAACCTTTGAAAGGATTCTATTAATCTGATGATTATTTACCTCAGGTATTAGACTGTAAAGTATCTCTTGTTTGTTTTTTCTGTTACTAAGTTTCATTAAGTCATTAGAACTTACAAATATCCATCTTAATAAGAAAGATAACTAGATATGAAGAGTTACCACTAGCATCACGAACAGTGTATAACTAACGCCATATTCAAATAAGAAATAAAGATACTCAAACTATATGTTTTGTTGACTTAAAAATTGTCTATCATAAACACTTAAAGGCCAAGACTATGAGAATTTTTTAAACATTCATTACATACCTAAGCATGATCGATCTTGTGAATACAGTCTTTAAAAAGTTTATTTATCTATTAAACTATAGTACATGAGTCCAATTTTTGTTGTGAAAATACAGCGGAAACCACGAGACTATGCAAAATAGGAAAAATTTACGGTTATTTGAAAGTTCCACCAAACAAACAAATATTTTCTATAACGCTAAAATAAAAAAAGAAATTGAAATAATTCTAAAATCTAGTTAGATGTAGGTAATAACAATATTTGACCGAGCAAAAGATTTTCGATCTTATCCAGATTTGCTTTATCGGATTAGGGTTAAATATCTTGATATGAATGATAGCCATGAATGATTTAAATGGCGAAAAAAGAGAACAAATTCCAACCGAAAGCGGACCTGAAGGACAAACAGGTAAGATCATAAGTGAACAAAATGCAATTGAAGGACTAAGAAAAGAAGTAAATGTAGAAAGTTATTCTGATGTTGCCGAGATTGGTCAAATTTTAAAAGATTTTGATTTTCCAGCAAGAAAGACCAAAATTTTGGAATTTATACGTGATAAGATTACCACTGTCAACAAAGAAAGAATATATTCAGCACTTTCAAAGATGGAAGACAAAGAATACAAAAATGTGTCAGACGTTACTACGGCTTCAGGATTGGTATACTAAAAAATATAAAATTATCTCCTCATTTCTCACAAGTAACGTTTAGGATTCAACTGACTTCAAAAAATATATGAGATTATATTAATCCTATTCAATTTGTATCAACAATATACGACACTATATTCTTATTAATTGACTAATCCTTAGAGTATGCACAATAGAATCGATATTGATATGATCGCAATATACAGTATCCTATTATTTACTCAACAATACATTTGAAATTGTGATCAAATAGATAGATATATTATGACTAACGAGACTCAACTTCCTTTTGTAGAACAAAGAATATTTAGATCAAATACATGTTAAAACCATTATGTCTATTTCGGAAGCATTTGCAAATCAACATGTAAAAGAATGGATTGACGGATGGAATAATCACGATATTCAAAAAGTATTGTCCTTATACTCAGATACTGTCGAGTTCACCAGTCCTAAAATCAAAGTCGTATTTCCAGATCGAACTTCGTCAAAGTCTCCAACAAAAAGGAATTGGAGGAATACTGGTCAAAAGCCTTGAAAGATAACTTCCCTACACTGAAGTTAACGCCCAAGGAGGTAATGATACAGGGTAACAAGATTTTTCTCGAATATTATGCCATGTTGGATGGTAAACACAGAACTTCAGTTCTCGAGAAATTTGAATTTCAGGATGGGTTGATTACAAAATCTAAAGTTTATTACGGTGAGATGAAATCATTTGATATAGTATTATCTGACTTCTGTTATTTTCTCCAGATGTTCTCTATATACCCGTTCCAGGATAACCAATATGATCAATTATTACCGGGAACTTGAAAAGATAGTCATGCAAACTAATAAAGAATTAGTTAAGGAATTCTACGACTCGTTCAGAAATAAAAATCATGACTCACACAACTTTTGTCAAGACGAGGTAGAATGGATCACAATGGATGGAATGCCAAATGGCGGAAGTTTTGTTGAACTAAAATCGATTTTTGAAGACTATTTTCCTAAAATGCTATTAAACTTTAACGAATTCCAATCACATCCGTCTGAGTTTCTTGAGACTGGTGATGACAGACTCATTGTTTTTGGTCTATATCAAGGCGTGTCAAAATCAAACAAGAGTTTTACTGTCCCTTTTTGTCATGTGTATAAATTGCAGGATAATAAAATCTTACAGTTAAGACAATTTATTGATACAGTAAAAATTCTAGAAGCCTTTAGATTTTGATTGAATTCAATTTTGCTGTCGTATAAGTGAGTATAACATTACTAAACAAAGATATTATATACAAGAAGAATTATATTTTGATTGCATGAATAGATCTAATTTATTCGCAATTGTAGGTATTGTATTAGCATTCACAACAGCATTGATCTTTGGGTCAATAGTCACACCTGTATCAGCACAAGGAAATATGACCGTGACAATGGACAATATGACAACACCAATGAATAACATGAGCAGTATGAATATGACAATGGACAATATGACAACACCAATGAATAACATGAGCAGTATGAATATGACAATGGAAAATGATTCTGTCGTAATGGGAGAACCACAAGTTGCTCCTCCACAAGATGCGGCATCACAAGGTGGAGAAGGCTCTGATAGTGGAGAAGGCTCTGATAGTGGAGAAAACGAGAATTAAATAAATTAATTATATCTTTTTCTTGATTGTAAATTTTAACTTCCTGTTGTTCAATTTATTTTTAGTAGAATAAAACATACTAATCCTATAAGCCCCACAGAAGCTGAAAAAATTTGCAATCCATATTATTTGAGTCCTCTTTTAGTTGTGAAAATACAGCGGAAACCACCGGGCCCGCTGTAATTTTATTTTAGATAGTTTTCAATTCTCAAAATACCCTCATCTTTCATCGTGGTCTAATAATCATGGTCTTGATTAATCTACCTCTAAACTTAATAACCGCTTTACTATCGATAAATCTGATGATTAATTCAAAGTCCATGAAGATTCTAATACCTTCATTAATTGTTGGAACCTTGTTATCTCTAATAGGACTAAATGCCTATGCAACGTCTGTACCACTGGAGACTGTTTACGAATATGGTTATGGGCCTATTGCAAGTTTAAATAACGACTGGGTTTTGGCTGGTGGTTATATGGGCTATGGCAATCCTTCAAATCTCTCAGATTCAGGTTTTCATGCTACATTTAGTATGGTAATGAAAAATGGAACTGCATACCATATACATCAGATATCTAATTCAACTATAGAAGATGTGAGAATGGATGGTAATAATACAATTATGCAAGGCTCAGTAACAGTGACTATGAAAGAGGGACCCGTTTCCGATGTATCAACTACTTGGACAATAAATAATAATAATACCCTTGCAATATCTATGGACCCATCAAAGATCAACAACCACTTTGGCGATACTCCGATTTATGGGATAGAACAAACTCCTGAAAAGGAAATGGAGTTTACAAATTTGATGTCTGAGGATTCCAAATTTATGGATAAATGGATTCCTCTAATGATGCAAAATACAATGAAGGGATTAAATATTGATTCTGGGAATATGGCAATGACAAATCAATCCATACCCAATGAATCCATGGATACGATGTCTATAGGTAATTCTACGTCATCCCAATTACCTTAAAAACTTTACTCTATTTTTTTTGGTACAGTATAAGCCCACGATTAGTATTATAAATTAGATTTGTTTATATTATAGTATGAGCGAATTCGCATTCACAAGATTTCTAAGTTTGAGTGTGCTTAATGAAGAGGAAAAGTACAATAAAAATGAAATTCTTGAACTTACTGAACAAGTGTAAGATGCAGAAGGAAGTGAATGTGATTCAAAAATCTCAAAGATTTCTCAAGAAAAGCTGAAGGAGATTCTAGAAGTAGTAAGAAAGATTAGAAAGAAGAGAAGAAAGAATTATGAAGAAAATCAAAATGCAATTACTGTTGAGGAAATAAAAGAGTAAAGATGAACGCTAATAGAAGCAACACTAATGATAAAAATAATCGCATAAACGCCAAAAATAACGCCGCGGTATGGTGGCCATTCATAGGAGGTATTGCAGTAATAGCATTTAGTATATTGCTACTTACATTACGGGCCATAATACCATCACTTATTATAATGCTAGCAGGAATTTCTCTTATTATTTATTGGATATACATTACAAAAACAAAAGGTCAAGGACTTAAGTCAAATATAGACAAAAGATGTCTTTGTTCAATATGCGATCATACAGAATCTAATCTTTGTATTCAACAAAAGTGTATATGTTGTTCAATAGCCAAAGGAGATAAAGTTGTTGGTCACACTAATAACCCCTTACAGTAACAGATAGTTGTTATTTTGGCATATTATACAGTAGGAGTATAGATAATTAATTGTAATTTTATAAAACTGGTTATTCTAATGGTCTTGTAATTGCATTTGAGGAATACAATGAAATAAATAAAAAACTTTTTGGAATACCTGAAATTGATAGAAAATACTTTCTTGCGTAACTAATGCATTAGTGAAAAATTTTTATTATTTATAAAAATAATCCAAATGTTAATACAAAATATGACTGTTATAACAAAGAATATTCAGATCAAATCAAAATCAGAAAATGACATTATTGACATTACACATCAGGTATCCAAAGTTGTTGAGGAAAGTAAAATAGAAAACGGGACTGTCATAGTTTTTATTGTCGGGTCAACAGCCGCAATCACAACCATAGAGCATGAACCAGGATTGCAAAATGACTTCCCAGACATGTTATCGAGACTGGTACCTAAAGATATTGAATACGCTCATGATAATACATGGCATGATGGAAATGGACACTCTCATGTTAGAGCATCGTTAGTCGGACCAAGCTTAGCCATTCCATTTATAAAAGGTCATCTAACGCTTGGCACTTGGCAACAGATAGTGTTGGTAGAAATGGATACAAGACCGAGGGAACGCAAAATCATACTACAAGTAATCGGTGAATAAAAATAACTTGCACCAGGACAGTAAAATGATTCTCTGATTAATTACTGATCGTATTTAATAATACGACAATAGTAACATGTAGTGAGGTTAATACCATAATTTTTACCTTCTACAAGACACTTATTTTTATTCCATGTAAAAACAAATAGAATAGCAAAATAGTCCATTTTAAAACATCACATGGAAATGAGAACCACTTCTAAAGAACCGCTATCGGCATAAACTCGGTTCCTACAGTCTTTATAAATTACTTTGGATATCAAAAGAATAATTAATTCTGACTTCGTCATTATGGCTATTGAAACTCTTTTACCTACCTAACTCAAACCCTACCTATGTTCCCATAAAATATATCTTTATTGCAGGCTTCATGTGGGAAGAATTATAATTCAATATTTTTTCAGTAAACTCTGCTATTTTATTATTACATTTGTTTTGGTTTCAACATGATCCAAAATATCATCTTTCAGAAGTGGATCTAGAATATTACCTACAATATTAACAGGAGAATATGCCAATATTTTCCCATCTTTACTTGTGGGTGTCGGACCAAAGAATAAACATAAGGCTTTACCTTCGGGCCAATATGCAACATCCAGTTCATTAACTTCCGTCTTTGCATTTTCTTCCTCTTTAACATCTATTTCTGTTGGATCGGTATAGAGTTCATCCCCCCATCTGTTAAATTTGACTTTGACTGGCAGATGGTCAAGTATTGCTTTAAAAGTTTTTGGAGAAAGTGAACTGTCTAATTCTAGTCTAATATTTTTATTATCAAGGTCGGAGAAAGCAACAGTAATGATCTTTTTCATATACTAAATAAACTAATGCAAAAGTTGTATTCAAATATGTATCTTTACTAATTCTTTATTTGACAAAATAATTTTTTAAAATTATTAAGATTATTAACTTGTTAAATCATTCTTACTTCACAAATATTAGTGCCTATGATGATGTTGAGATTATCAATACTATCGTCAAAACCATTGTAACCATGACGGTCTCCATAGACATCAAAATATCATTGGCAAAGAAAAATTCCGTATGCTGTTGTTAGGGAATTGATATATATTTTCTAAGACGGGTTCTAATCTTTTTAGTTATCCTTCAATGAAGACATTTAAAAATTTATATAACTTAGTTGATGAATTTAAGGTCATATTTCTTTATATTCAGTAATTAAACATACCAAAAAAAGAGGTTCGTATTATGTCTATTACTAAACCCACCGGGGCTATTGTAAATTACTATTTGTCAAAAAAACTAAGCAACTTGTAAACACAGTATTAATTACTGGATGAGAGGTAACATCCCGTGACCATATTATTCAGAGGCTAATTTTAAATGTTAATACGGGTTAATTGAATTAGATACTATTTGTTCACTGAAAAAGAAAAAGAGTATATTAAATCACAAAGACTTGCAAGAATAGCTACCGCCTCTTCAGTTTCCCCATCCGATATTGCAAGTTGTCAACCAGATGTTGCTCCTGTAGGTTTTGATTTTGATGGAGAGTATTTTTATGTAGGTGGAATGAATATTTTAGAATCTACTAAATACAAAAATATTCTAAAGAATAATAAAGTAGCCATAGTTATCGATGATTTAAAGACTATAAATCCGTGGGGTCCACGAGGTATTAGGATTTATGGAACAGCAGACACCGTTGATCGTCAAGGAGAGTATATGTCCAATACGGACCACCCTCAATCTCGATATATAAGAATAAAGCCTACTAAAAAATGGGGTTGGGGAATTGATGAACCTGTTTTTGTCGAAGGTAAATTTAATGTAAAAAAATCTACTAATGGTACCTAAAAAAATAAAACCTTTGCTTTTGATAGTAAATGATAAAATCAACAAGATGTAAAAAATAAAAGAATCAGTTGTTAGTAGTTAGACATACTACATAAGGAGTAATTTGAACATCTTCTCCTTCTACGTTTACCATCCAGCTATTATTTTGGATGTTGGGTATGCTTCCAATTTCGTTTATTTCTCCGTTATCGTCTCCTTCTCCATCTCCTACTATATTGTATCCACCACTTAGCGGAATATCATTGTCGTTACAGGTGGCAGTTGCAGTTACAAAAGAATCTTCTTCTGTGGTAGATTGTTGAACGCCATTTTTAACATACAAGCTTTCCTTTAAAATAATAGAATTATTACCGGCTGGTCCTGGGGGTCCTGGTGGTCCTACTTCACCGGCTGGTCCTGGGGGTCCTGGTGGTCCTACTTCACCGGCTGGTCCTGGGGGTCCTGGTGGTCCTACTTCACCGGTTGGTCCTACTTCCGAGCCAGTTTCTATATTTGAGACAAAATTATCTCTTATAGGGTTAGCGGATATAGCCGATTGATTATCATCCGGTAAAGATGCTTGCATTGAAATATCGCTTTGATCCTCATTCGGTAGTGTTTCATTTGTGACTTGCGAAAGGTTCTCAATAGTAGAATCTACAGCATCTTGAACTGTGTTGATTTGTTGAGCGCTTGCAAGTGGATTATAACCTGAATAAGCTGTAAGTATTATTGTTGTTGTTATCAAAAGAAAGGCAATGAATTGCATTTACATATTTCTCCAATTATACATACATTAAGTTATTCCAGAGTGTAAAAAACGATAATCAGATCTAATCTATTCTTCTTGGATTGAACTATCGGTAGCACTCCTCATGCATACGATTGTTTTTAATCTAAATAATGATGTTAAGATGATGATATTACCTAATGGCAATTAAATCATTTGTGAACATAAAATTGAGATAATTAATAAAATTGGTAAAGAGACCAGCAGTAATAATATGGTTCTAAATAGTTATCTTTCTAACATCCGATACCTATTCTTAATAAAATTTAATGAATAAACTGATAGAATTAGAAATATTGCTATTAGACAAAGTTGAATTGTCTGAACCCCAATCAAACCAGGAGTCAAATTTTTAGATCATAACAATTTCACTTGGGGTAATTAGTTCTTGAATTGGTTCAAGGGGTATGAACATATATGAGAAAGTAAAATCAAACGCAATAATAGATAGTCCATATGCTTTTATGTCCGATTAATTGGTCAGAGGTTTTACGGTAGTAGAATATCAAACATAGTTGAATTGAAGGTCCGTAATATTACCGTAAATTGACTTTATGAAATCCACCAATCCCAGATAGCATCAGACATATTCATAGAAGAATGCTTAAGCCAACAAAGTATCTGATATTACAATCTCCTTCACAATATCAAAACTTTTTCCTGAATTTTCATCATGAATCGTATATGTTATAACATAGGTGCCTACGGGAAAGGGGCTTGTTTGGGTTATGGTAAATGGAATAAATACTTCTTTATTTTGAGAATGTGAAATAATTTCACTAACAGGAATTGCTTGCTGTTCGGTTAATTGGTTTCCTTCAGTATCTGATATTGCAAAATCGGCAGTAAAATCTATTGAATATAATGTATTATTTCTCTCCGCATCTAGTGGGCCATATGCAAAACCTGTTGGTTCAATGTATAGTATAATATCCTCACCAGGTCTAAAAGTATTAGATGCCTTTGTATCATAAACGCCAAATCCTAATGGCTCGGAAGTTACAAAAGTATCAAATACCGACCTAAATGGTTGTGGCGAAGAAGAAGCACTCCCTGTTGTGATAGCTGGAATTTCAGACTGTTGTTGTATAGTGGTATTTTCTGTTGGAATATAGGGGATTTCCGACTCTATGTTTTTTATTGATTGATTTTCTAACACATTACTAACAGCTGTTGAGTTTACAGTTAGGGAGTTGATGATATATTCACCTACGGGCAAAAATGGTTGGAATATATTACTGGATGTTATAAAGACAGCATCTGTTTGTATATCATTTGGATTTATAGATACTATATTTAAGACATTTCTTCTTTGTTCGCCTTCTAATTGTTGGCTAGACAAAATGGAACAAGCAGGCGCATCATTTAATCTATACATACTACAGTCTATTGGTTTTGTTAAATTGAAATCATCAAATTGTTGATAATAAGTTAAATAAGATTCTGCAGCAGCACTTGCATTAGAATAGAGCGGTTCACTAATCATAAGCTCAACCCAAGCAAATGAATTCCCTTTATCATTGTAGCGTAACATATAGTCTATGGGAGCCAATTTTTCGGCCTCCGATACCTCACTCACATTCCAATTTGACGGTACTTGGGCTGAGAATAAACCATCTTTTTCTTTAAAAGTATTCCATGTTACCTGTGCATTAGATTCACCAAAAAATGAAATGTATGACAAGACTGAAAGCATGGAAGCAAAAAAAATAAGTTTTGTTATCATGACCCTAATTTAGACACTATATATTTAAACATTCATAGGCGGTTATAAAGTGTCAATGCTATAAATTAAGACTAATGAATTTGATAAGGTACAGTACAACCACTTTGCTTCTACCTGATTAACTATGGTTTCAAAAGATGAGAATGACAAAAGAGCTGAGAAGATTTATGAGTTAACAATAGATATTTTCGACTTAATTAATTTTTCAGTCTTTATTCGGTTGTTGGTGAAAGACAGGAAGTCCCTACCTCAACTAAAAACTGATTCCTAACTTATCTTATTAGTCTCTTTTTTATGAAATATTTTATAGTATTCTTATTACAAAAACGAGAGTTATGGTAATAACATCAGAGTTACTTCACAAATCTCCTACAAATGTTACTACACGAATTAAATCAACAAATAACACGGATGGTAGAATTCATGACACCTCCTGCAATACCGTAGACTGTATCTTCAAACCAATCTCAAGGTACACTATATGCTCAGAGTATTATTGTTATGTACATGCAAGCCAGCATGCTCGTTCAATGGATAATTTTGAAATCCTAAAGTAATGTTATTTACGACATATAATGGAAATTGTTAACCAAAATTAAAATGTTGAACGGGATTGTTTGAATATTCGATTTACAACCCAGTATGAATTCTGATAGTTGTTGAAAAATGACAGGATGAAGACACAAGCGCTTGGTGGTTGAGCTACGACTATTAGATAATTACAAGAGCCGCTATTTAATACACTAACATAATTATTGGAAAAGATTTCAGTAATGCATGTATTTGAACCTTGAGCGGATAGGTTGGTTTAATTTAATTATCTCATCTAGACAAACTGTAATTTCGTGAATTCATTAATCAATATTTAAATTTAAAAAGTCCTCATTAGTTAAATCAGTCTTTACTTTGAAAAATTAGAAATGTTGAAACAAAAATATTTAATATAGAACGATACTGCTAAACACGAAAAGATAAAATTAACAATATCCATTGTATTTACACTTTAATGGTATTGGTTATTGACAACCAAAAGACGAACATAAAACATTTTTATTGTAATATCCGGGGTAGCCGAGGATTCAATTATCATTAGAATCCACTTTTAAAGACCGATATAGTCCTGAAGTCCACCGGGCCCGTCAATCACATGGACACAAATTATTCGAAGTTGATTAAGAGATTATGAAATGAGGTATATTATTGCACGTTAAGTTAACCATAGTATTGTCATTACTAATTCAAAGATCTGTGTGCAGAGTTATGGAAGTCATGAGCGGTAGTGTTTAAGAATCATGATATTTTTTTTTGTTTGAGAGGCATATAGATCATATTGTACAGATTAGCAATAGCTAGACGTCAACTGATTTTATCATTCTAATGTGATCCGGTATCAATTAAGGCAAACAAGGCTTTTGTTAAGCGCTGTAGGCTTTCCCTAGTCTGGATATCGATAATAGCTCCGTGTGCATCAATTTTTCCCTTAACACCCTGGATCAGCAAAGTGGTTTCGGGTGTAAAGGTTGCCATAAGGGTACTCATGATCAACTGCAATTCATCATGACCTTTAATCCCGCTTGTGGAAGCGGTGATGATTCCTAATGGTTTTCCGGAAAAGACGGTAGTGGCCACACACCATTCTATGGCGTTCTTTAACCACGACGGTATGCTAAACACATACTCCGGCGTACTGATTATGACTCCATCCGCATCCTGTATAAGATTGCGCATCTCCGTAATTTCTGACGGGCTATGTTCCAGAGATAGATCAGGGTCGAAATGCGGCAATGTTTTCAGCCCATCGTAAAACGTTACCTTGAAAGTATCCTTAGCTTCTGACCGGATGTACTCCATCAGTTTATGATTAGCCGATGACGTCGTGGCGCTTCCGATTAGGGCTACAACGTTTTTCATAGTCAGAGCATACATATGCTTTTTTCTCCTTATTTTACTTAACCCAGGGGAGTAAATTATGCTGTCTATGAATTAACATAATAGATACAGATTTAATAATAATTTTCTATCGATTTAATTATACAATATCATACAATGTGATTATTGAGAACCTGTAACAAATCTATTGTTCGATCTTCAAAATCCTTCAGGTCGGGTCTTTTAGTCTGTTCGTAGACCATATGAACGTGCATCATAATGATCAATATCCTCCGTACTCATAAGGAAACTAAAGCCTGCTGTAGAGCCTGGTTCCATCGTAGAAAGTGGAGATGTAATGGATCTGGTTGTATCCTCTATTGTTTTGTTTAGTGGATCAAATAAGATGATATCTACTTTGACATCTTTTACATTTTCAGTTGAATTGTTTAAAACAATGCCATCTATACCAGTCAAGCCTGTCGGGCTTTCGATAACTGTTATGTTCGATATAGAAAGGTTTATTCTATCAGGTAATGGTGGGACTGATCCTACTGGTCCCTGTTGCAGCTGTGCATAGACAACGGGAAGAGATACTGCAAATAAGATTATCAAGAATGCGGATATTGTTAAAATACTAATTTTTTGTACTATAATACGTTATGATAATCCATCCTATTTAAATTTATTAGTTAATATCAGAGGCTCTAAGCTCATAGTTCTCACAGCTTTTTATCAAGTACAAAATCAAACTTGGATTACCTTTTTCAGAGATGCAGCTCATACTTTAGCATTGTTGAGATTTAACTATCAAGTAATTTCTGCGATTTGATCTTTATTCTTAACAATAGATATGTCACTACATAGAGGATCTGATATTCCAGAATCAACTGATATATCGGAGACGAACCATCTAACGAAACTGTGGAATAAGTTAAAGCTGGGAAGATTGATGCTTAACATTGAAATATGCAAGGGTCCCAGGATGGCAATATATTGATGTTTAACTTTTGTCAAGAGATCAACTCAATTACAATTCTTCGTAGAAAACGATAAAATAACATTAGCATCCACTTTTTTAAATGCAATTAAACAGTTAGATTGACAATTGTTTGCCTTTGTTTGAATCATAGGTAATGTTCCGATTAGGAGAATATCTAAACCCATGCCAAGTGAATCGACTTTATATTGCTGTTCTGGGCGCTGTTCCTGAGAGAAAGCCAGCTGTACAAACATGATAGATAGAAAGACAATACCAATAATTCCCATCATTATCACTAAAATCGTCCATTAGATTAAATATGTATAATTTTTCTATTTGGATAGTTTTATTTCCCTTTCTTTTCCAAATATAGTGTCAAACATCTTAGAAAAGATATATTCATTTTTATGAAGTAATGATACGGAATTAGTTAGATAACTACTATACTAAAGCCAAGTCATTACATAATATTATAAGGCATGGATGGTACAATAGTGTTGTGAGACAAAGATTTTCATTAGGAAATAATTGTGAATGTATGTGTCATGGCAAACCCGGTATTGTAGATTTTTGTGGATACTGTACTACATCTCATAGAAATGTGTTCTCCAGAAATAGGACACAAAGATAACCATATTTTTGCATTAGTCAAGCCAAGGTCCCTTTATTCAATATAGAATTGATCTCTTTCATATGCTTATAAATGACTAACAACCAACAAATTTCTTTAATCCTTCACCACCTAATTTATTATTATGAAACTAGCACTATAATCAATTCACATTTGTGTTAAAATCCATCATCACAATAGAATCAATCCCCAACTGCCATTCACCACAAATCATACTTTTATTTAACCAAATCATCGAATTCAAACAATAAATAATAGTAACAGATCCTATATACCTCATGGATTCGAAGTCCACAGAATTCTTAATCTATAACGCGTCCCCATGCAATCCTTTTAGAGAACTTCCATGACTTAGGTTTTCTATACGCTGTTAGAAATCAAATTTCTTATCTATGTGAGTTATCATTCAAAGTCATTTTAATTGAAAAGCAGTAAGGTATAAAATATCAAATAATATTGTAGTCGATATTCATTTATTCGTAAGATAATCAAATTATTTTTAATGATCTGAATTAATTATGAAACTGCAAATTTAGTAAGGTTATACTTGAGGCGTATCATAAATACTAAAACAAACTAATCTCTAAGTAGATGAATACCTAAAATAAGATTAGAATCTCTTTTAGAGAATCGATACCGGTATTATTTCCAGCGGATAAAAACTATTTTTTAAAATGACGAATAATCGTCCATACAAAATTTCTAATTGTTGTCTCCTTCTTGCTTCTTCTTTATATCTGAAGTAACGAGGATAGTTTAGGACAAACCAAGTTGATGGATATTTACAATAAAGAATTATGTGACAATTATGGTGCCCACCATGCCAGGATGTAATATACAGTAATATGGGACATTCTCCCACGGCATCAAATGTATGCTCAAATGTCTTACCTTTACTAACCATTGCTGATGAACCTGTTAATCCAGAGTCAAATATCTGACCCGAATCTGGTTCTCTTGCTTCACCTTAAGTAACCGTATGAAATGCCGAGTCATCATTGGTCCATAAAATAGTCTGCCCTACAGGAATTTCAACGGGGTTAGGATCATAGGCTGTGTCGGTAAGGAAAGAAGCACCAGGTGGTATTGATACATTGACTTTGGCAGCGGAGAGTTCGTCACATTATTGTTATTGTTGAAGATTTGACCCGTTGAATTACGGTTGTTCTGCTGAGCAAACGCCGTCAAACTATCTGTCATTGTCAAATAAAACAATGATACAAGAAATAAAATACCAATTCCCGGTATTTCTTGTCCAATAACAATCGTTGTTTTCAATTTACTGTTGCAGTATTATTAATCCGTTAAATATTTTCATATCTCTTCCTATCACGAAAATTATTCCCCATTGAATGCCATCTGGTCAATTAAAATGATTAGTTCTATAGTTGTACAAGAATAGATATTAATTGTATGACGTATCCATTTAAGATATAATGCTATTAACCAAATACGCCATTCTAGGAATTTTTATTATTTCTAGTGTAACTATAGTTGGACTATATACTTTCTCTATGAATAATAGTTTACTAACTCTAACCGAACCTTTAGTTGTTTACGCAACAACTAACACTTCTCATTCAGAACATATGTCAGAAATGAACCAAAATCCATCTAATACGACGATGTCAGAAGAAGACAAAAAGAGATTTTGTGGAAATGATATTTTAAACTCAAACCTATATGTCAAAGAGTTTATTATTCCTGTTGAGTGTAGCCAGCCTGTAGGACTAATCGTAGATAAGGATAACGACATCTGGATCGCATCTGGAAAGCTAGGAAGTTTATTGGTATTTAATACAAAGACCTTAGAATTTGATAAAATTATAAAAATACCAAACTGGCCAGAACAAAAAAGAGTTATTGGATCAATGATTTGGGAAATGAAGTTTGATAGAAATGGCGATCTGTGGTTTACTGATGAATTAAGCAATTCTATTTGGAAATACTTTGTCAAAGATGGCAAGTTCGAGAATTACAGATTATTAGAGGAAGGAGGATATCCTCAATCGATCACATTCGATTCTGATAATAACGTATGGTTTACACAAGTTTTTGGTAAGAGGCTCGGATTTATAGAACCTTCAAAGATAATAACAAACACCACAGAAGGCATTTCAGAATTGGACATGTCAAGACAAATCGATTTTCAAACTATGGGACCTATTTCCAATGGTTTTGGATACACCAATACCAATACCACTAATCCCCCTAATACAAATGAGACACTATGGTTTTCAACTGCTATCTTTCCAGTGGGAGGGCAGATCATTAAATATGATATAGCTTCCGAGTCTCTAACTATCCATGATGTAACCTACACTCATAGTGTTCCTTTCAGTATATCAGAGGATGAAAATGGTACGCTTTGGGCTAATAGTCATATTGCAAATCTTTTCTTCTCGTTAGATCCCAATACTGGTGCAGTAAAACAGTATGCCACCTCCAATCCTTCTACTTCTGGTAATTTAACCACTTTGCCATATTATAACGAATATAGAGATGGAAAAGTCTGGTTCAATGAGCATTATGGAAACGCTATAGCGTCATACGATCCTAAAAATAAAACCCTAGTGGAGTATTATGTTCCATCTCAAAATCCATTATGGGTTAATTCTTCAAATCCGCTCAGGTTTACGTTTGATAATAATGGATCAATATGGTTTACAGAATGGACTGAAAATAAATTAGGAGTAATTACAAAAGACAGATTAGACCAAATACCAATAACATTGGGAGTATCGAAGGATAAATTAGTCCTAGACAGTAAAAACAACAAGAGTGACTCTATAGACCTCTATATTTATAAGAATATGATAAACTCTACTAATAGTACTAATTCAACTACTACAACTGGCAACAGCATTACCAATGATATTGACCAACTTCTGAATATAACTATGGATGTAACTTCTTCTATCGCTAAAAATGGTAAGCTAGCTAATCTTACTAGTAGTTTTAGTCAAGACAATATATTAGTTCTAGAGAAACCAAGAAGTGAAATCGGACCATCGCCACAGTTGAAGACAACACTAGAAATAAATCCAACAAGAGATTCGATTCCGGGGAACTACACGCTAACAATTAGTGCAAAACATAATAAAGACATCACAGTCTCAAAAATAGTGGATTTGGAAATTAAATAATGATGTTCTTGCGATGCTGTAAATGTTAAGAATATTATCACCATTATAAAGTAACATCCTAAGCTCCTTTTTGATGTTGACTAGTTTCTTGACACTGGTTTCGAAGATATGGTAATTAATCATATAATGGCTTTGAGTGCCAGTATCCATACATTATATAAGAATACAGAAAGTCAAAACATAGTAAAGACCTTCAAAGCTTCATTTTCTTTGTTACTTGTTTATGTCTCACTTTCGTTTGTAACTTCTGGTAGTGATTTAGCGGAAAAAACAGTTTGGGGACACTCCATTTTTGGTAATAATGGCACTGCTCTTAACGCCACACAAACTCAACAAAACGACAACTACGTGGTAGATCTGTTTGTCAGTCCATCGAGACCATTAGTGGATAAAGTCACCAACTTCACATTAGAGATCCAGTCCAAGGTAAACGATGTACTAATCGAGCTTCCAGTTGCCGCTTATGTCCTAAAGGATGGTAAGCCAGTATTTTCAAATCCAAATAATTATACACTTGTTAGGCAACAGCATTATGACTTTGATTACACTTTTAATGAAACTGGGACCTATTCATTGGCAGTTGACATAAAGGACATTTTCTATACTCTTGACATTGCCAATTTTGCATTTGAAATTGATGTCGATGATTCAGTAAGTGACAGGATCATCCAACTAATCGGTAGTTACTACTATGTTTTTATTCCCATAATCGTAATAGTTGTAATTTCTGTTCTGGTAAACCTCAGAAAGAGAGAGGTTAAGGGTCAAAAAAAGTAACAGAGGGAGAGATAACATCTAAGTTCATTATCAAAAACGTGAAAAATCTGTCGGCAAATAAGTGAATGATGAAATCAAATCTAATGACCAGAGATTATATGTCATTGACTTGTATCACACTTTTTTTTCTTTGCCTCTTGTAGTTTTTCCAAATTATTATGCAATCTGATGACCTTCTAATGACGGGAATCCTTGTTTATAGCTGATCGTTATATTATCCCCCTGTTGATATGGACAATTGTCGATAGAACGAGGAATTCCATCCGAGGCCTCTACTATACAAGTATTTCCTTCTCTTATTTGAACCAGAACACTCTCTTGGATAGTTGAATTAAAAAGCTGAGTTAATGAACCTCCCATTAACATGAAAACAACAACTATACCAGCTATAACAAAAAGCACAGCCAGCCACTTGGGCGAAAATTCAAAATCCATATGGTAGTTGATTTGGAACAAAGGTATTAAAAGTATAACATTAAGCATAACAGGTATTATTCTACTACGCTCTAACAAAACCCTTCAAAATTACCCATAAAATAGTAAAATGCAATTCAAATACATACAATAAAAATGAAGTGTAATGATTTTAAATTGCTTAGACTGAAGTAGGAAATTATGGATTATTTGATCTTTACACCAAATTGTTGGTTTAGGTTTTAAATCTCCTTAATAGTAAAGAATTACCAAAAACGAGTGAATCACTAACCACCACCCATCCTAAAGCAGCTAGAGCAGGTGTCAATATCAAAGAATTTGTAAACTCAAATAATAACCCAGCAGCTATAGGAAACTCTAATATGTGGTTACAAATATTTGACCCATTATAATAACAATGTTCAAATCCCTCTAACCCATTAACCAATTTGCATTTACGTCAAAACCTAGTAGTTGTAGGGTCTCGATCATACTTTGCTTCTGTCAGGAGTTATACACCCATGTAACAAAATTTAGCAGAAATACTGTTTAAACTAAATAGCAGGCAAACTCACCCACACCAAATAAGGTATTTAAATAGGAAATAATCTACTGGATTGATATCTCTGTAGATCACATATTTTTTATAAATTCTCAAACCACAGAATGTTTAAGACCTTTGCAATTAATTGCTGCAATAGAACCGAAATAAAGTTAGGAAAACCTAAATGAGGAAATGATTCTTTCCATAATCTCCTGACTTTGAGGAGAATCAAAATTGTCTACGGTATTTTTGTATCCTACTGCATACAGTTTATCATTATATTCTATCAAGAAGAATTGATTACCAACGTCTTTATCTGAACCATACATATTACCTGGATCTGTGAATAAGAAGGTAGCAGTAGGATTTCCATCAATTGTGTAATTAGAATCATCTACATCCTCTATTAGAATAAATCCAGGATTCGCTATGAAAGCATCTGCATACCCTTCTGCTGTTTCCTTTAATCCAATGGATGCTAATGATTCATCTGACGTTTCGTAATGATTTAAGAAACTAAGAGTTCATGAAGTTGTCAGGAGAAGTGACTTTTACATCAGGAGTTGTTGTATCAAATCTATTTGTCTTTTCTGAAACCTCCCAATTAGAAGGATAATCAAATGATATACCAAATTCTGTATTATTATAGGATGTGAATGATGTTTGATTGGCAGTTGTTGATTCTAACTGTGCATTGGAATTAGAATAGGATTGTGACAGAGTATATCCAACAGCAAAAATTAAAATCAGTGCAAAGGATTTCTAAATTTCAATACTAAAATAAGTGTATAGGAAAGACTATTTATAGATTATAATCAACCTTGTTTTATTCAAAGTATCTGGTAATCCAGCAATTTTGAGGATTTCTTTCGGATTGAATTGAAATTTAGTCAAAAACACAAATAAAGTATCAGTTCTGATATACTTTATGGATTCAAAGCCCACCGGGCCCGCTTCCCATTTTAGTAACAATTTATTGATAAATAATATAGGGTATTGATACTTTAGATTACTAATAAAATATAGAGTTGGTTCATTTGAATTAAAAAATTTATTATGGATCGCTGATCCCATTACTGGAATTTATTATTTCAAACTACACAATGATGACAAGAAAATAGGTATGATCACTATGTCATATCTCTGAAAGGAAATGACTATATCAAACGATACGAATCCCTTAGATAATTGTTTTCATAAATTCATATTTATTTACAACCGATAATATTATTTGACTAATCTAAATTAATTCGAGCCAATTCTCAACAGCGTTGGATCGCGATAAGCAAAATCAATCATGATATAAGTACTATAAATGCCCAATATTATTATGACTAACTATTCGACAGAAATAGTGGAATGTATAGCATTATGGACCCAGGAATTAAAAACCTGTAAAGGCGATCCCGAATGCATAGAACAATGTGGTAAAGAATTAAGAAAAAGGTTGGATATTATTTTTCCCCCATCCACCAAGTTAGAATTTGATAACGATAAAATCAGCTATATCTTTTCCACTATATTTTTTTTATCCAATAGACTAAATAAAGCATTAATTGGATTAGCTGAAATTGACAAGGCTATCAATAATTTGGTATCAGAAGAACGGACGACTTTGGATAACAATGATAGTAATAATCAAGATAGACAGGAATTTCAAAATAGTTTAAACAAGATACTTTCAGACTATTATTGACCATCATGGCAATAACTTATACTTGAAAGATATAATAGTTGATCTCCAAATTTCAGGGTAGTTTAGTCTTTCAAATAGGCTATGAATTTTCATATAACAGTATTTTTACAAAGTTGATTACCATTTTACAGATTGAATATACCTATTGAAAGATGTTTAATGTTCGGATGATTTCAGTACAGAATAGAGGGCATGTAGTATCCATCAGGTTCGTTATACATCCCAATAGTCATGAGGGTAAGTTGATGAACTAGTCTTAGATCGTTTTCAAGACACCATCGGAACAGCTCTGCATTTCTAGTTGGAATAAGAATACCTGGTCCTCCATAACAATCAGTTTCTGAGGCAATGAGGGTCTTTAGGTCATCATTAGAAAGACCCACAGAGTGGTTAAAATATGTTAATCCACTTGTATAACCTGTAATTTTTTCCCCGTGCAAAACTACTTTGGCAATTCCTTGCTTTATACTGTCTTTCAGCTCACCTTTTCTATCATGGCCATGAATTGCTCTGCAAATTGCGTTACATGATTCCAAATCCGACTCAGTTGCTACCCGCACAGATCTTCCAGGAATGACTACTGAAATTGGTTTTCCCTGCATGGTTGAGATTGGCTCTCTAACATCAAATCCTAATCTGCTATAAAGCGCAAGTGATCGGTTATGATATGACGCTTGGAGCAAACGTATCGCTGGATAGTTTTTGCTTCTAGCTCTCTCCATTACATTGCTCATTAATTGTCGACCCGCTCCTTTATTCTGGAATTTTGGATCAATTGTTATTGGTCCAACTCCTGCTACCACATTTGACCGTTCATCTAAAAAGTTGCTTCCTATGACCTTGTTACTGTCTCCCTCAATATCTTCAGCAACTACTGAATAGAATCCAGGGCAAGAGAGAAAAGAAGAAGCTACATTTATTCCGATATCAACCGTGGGGAACTCGCGAGGAAAGCCATGTTTATCTGCAATTCCTGAAAATGCATCAAAAATTATTTTTCCAACCTCCCTCGCATCATCTATGACTCCAGGTCTTAATTTTAAAGCATGCTCTGTATTAGTCAATTTAATACATAAAATTCCTTATTCAGATTTTTATTTCTTTATTTGATTTTTGGATCTGTTCACTTCAGACTTAATTCGGTGTTATGAGAATTAGAAAATAAATATCCTTAACTTTATGGGCAGAATTTCATAGTAGATACAATATATCACGTTATGCCACTTTTCTCTTAAATCGATTCTGAAAATATTTATTATATGAATCGGTTAGATATAAAATACATAAAATATATCACCTTTCAAGATTACCTTTTGTGATATTGTTTTTGCCATCCCTTCTGATTGAATATGTCCTATCTCGCCAACTAATTACATGTCTCTGTTTTAATTTAACGAATGATGAGAGAAATGCAACCAGCATAAAGGTACTAGAGAGAGGAAAGGCCAACGAATAGACTAAGTTTTGAAATAAAACATATCTTAACTGTAAAATATTGTTCATCACTATTAATAGAATAGACACGATAGCTAAAAATAACATAGTTAAACCTTTAAAATTATCTTTTTCATGTCCGGCAATAAAAATTACGGATGGTAATATGATCAAAGGGGCTATTAATAGGAGAAAAGGGGTAACTATTAACAAAAAGGCTTTCTTTTTCTCATTATGGTATAGCGGAATCACAATTCTTACTAGACTATGCCATAAATCTAAGGGATTTCTTGACCAATGTGCTTGGATATATTTTTCACCGTGAACCACTCTAATCCTATATCCCTGTTCCTTAACCTTTCTTCCTAATTCTGCATCTTCTGCAATTTTTTCTCTTACGGATTTATGAGTACCTACCTTTTCGTATGCTTGTCTAGTTATTATAAAAAAACTACCATAGAAAAATCCGAATCTTGTTTTAGGATTATTTGCCTTTATCGCAGAAAATCTAACTACCGAAAATGTCCAGAGTATTGGTAAAGTAACTCTAGTCCAGAAATCATTTGCTAAAGTTTTAGGAATTGCAGTAATAGAATCGAGTTTCTCAGATAATAATTGATTTACTGCAAATAATAAGGTTGATGAAGAAATCATACTATCTGCATCAGTGAAAAGAAAAAGATCTCCTCTAGATTTAAGATATCCTTGATAACAGGCCCAATTCTTACCTGTCCATCCCCGGGGTATCGGAGGATTTTCAAAATAGATTACTTTACTATGGTTAATACTATACTTTTTAATTATTTCTCCGGTCTTATCCGAAGAGGAGTCATTAATGGCAATTATTTCACAATTAGGGTAATCTTGACT
This sequence comes from uncultured Nitrososphaeraceae archaeon, assembly GCA_963759575.1. Lineage (GTDB taxonomy): Archaea > Thermoproteota > Nitrososphaeria > Nitrososphaerales > Nitrososphaeraceae > Nitrosocosmicus. The sequence goes on from CAVWZU010000004.1 coordinate 263,883, forward strand.
TAATAGACTTTCAAGACATTTTTTTATATATTTTTCTTCATTTCTGGCTGGAAGGATTATGCTCACCAAAGGAAAGTCGAAAATTTGTAAATGTGTAATAGGTAATAGCTTTGGTACTTTTGTAATTGATCTAATAGAATCAATTACAAAGTATACTAGCCAAACGAAGATGCATAACTGTAGAATTAATATTATCATAAAAAGTAGTTCATGAGAAAGGTAGAAGAGTTCCAAGTTCATTTACTTTGGAATTTTACTAACCAATAAGGATTAAGTTTTTGATATTTATCGAATCTGAATAATTATCAGATATTCTTTTGAATTGCAACTAGTTCATTTATCATTAGTCATATCATCACGTCTATTTGTCTCCTCGAATATTGTTGCGAATTGTAAATTATTATTTCCCCCGTAGAAGTTCTGATTACATTAAACTGACAGACCGTGTTAGATTATCATCAAAAAATTCGATTCCTTGGATTTTTTAACAATTTTTTAAAACAAAAAAGTTCATTTGAATCGTCAATGTCTAAGTGTCTGTAAATTGAAGAACGAAAGATTCGGTCATGAAGTTCATCTAAAGAGGCGTCCAATGGGATCTGTAAAATTGGAAGACTTTGAAATAGTAAAGGTGGACATTCCAGAAATCAAAGAGGATGGAGATTTTTTGGTTCGAAATATTTGGATATCCATAGATCCATTTTTACGCATCTATATGGTCAAAGGAACTAGGCACGCGCCTCCTTTTGAACTAAATAAACCACTTGAGGGTGGATGCATCGGAGAAGTAATTGAATCCAAAAGTTTCAAGTTTAAAGTAGGTGATTATGTTAAAGCCAATTTTGGGTGGAGGAAATATTGGATCGGTAAGGATGCGTATGGCGAAAAAAATTCCATATCAAAAGTCGAATCTACGTTAGCACCATTAAGATCTTTTCTAGGCTTACTTGGAATCACAGGCATGACAGCATATGTTGGTCTTTTTAGAATCTGCAATCTAAGAGAAAGGCAAGATACTGTATTTGTATCATCAGCCGCTGGAGGAGTGGGTTCTGTTGCATGTCAACTGGCCAAGATAAAGGGCTGTCACGTCGTAGGCAGTTGTGGTAGTGATGAGAAAGCAAGGTGGTTAGTTGATGAACTTGAAGTTGATCATGCTTTTAACTATAGAAAGATCGGTTTGGATAACATCTCTGAGGAATTAAAAAGAATATGTCCAAATGGGATTGATCTATATTTTGATAATGTTGGAGGTAAACACCTAGAAGCAGCCATTAATAACATGAATACTTTTGGAAGAATTGCTTTATGTGGAACAACATCTCAATATAATGACGATATAAAGATTTCTTCTAGTTTACTAGACCAGCAAATTACTAAATCATTATCTTTGGGACCATCTAATCTTTCTTTGGCTGTTTCACACAGACTCAAACTTCAAGGTTTTATTTGGAGCGATCACTTTGATATTTTAAGTGAATTTAATGCGAATATGTCCAAATGGATAACTGACGGTAGGATAAAACTTAAAGAAAGTATTTTTGAGGGATTGGAAAGTGCACCAAGGGCCTTTGTTAGTCTATTTCAAGGAGATATCATGGGCAGAACTCTAGTTAGAATTGATTAAGTTAATAAGATCATTGACTTGCTGCCTCAATGACCTTTACTATTCCTGTCTAATCCGTACAATAAGCGTATTGTACCGAGTCATCAATTAACGTTGAGTTTAGATTTGGAAGATAAAATTACGGGATTTAAGAAAAATAGGATGATAACCTGCAAAGACCAAGTGGCAAGTATAACCCGAATTGTAATGAAATACAATAGTAATGTTTGGCTAAACTTATTTCCATGAGTCAGCCTTCTCAAAAAAGTGTGGAATTAAATGGCTATGTTGCGTTACTTGGCTTTGAGAGAAGCCATATCGATCGTGAAGCGATACTTTACATCCGCACGGGAAAGCCGCTCTAATGCCTCATTTACTTTTTGTATTGGTATAACTTCTACGTCGGCTGTGATGTTATGTTTGCTACAAAAATCGAGCATCTCCTGAGTTTCAGCAATGCCCCCTATAAGCGAACCAGAGAGATTACGACGATTAAACAATAACCCCAATGCAGAGACTGCGTGAGGCTTGTCTGGTGCTCCTATGAGGGTAAGAGTTCCATCGGGACGAAGTAATTGTACTAATGCATTGATATCATGCTCGGCAGAGACTGTGTCGATTATGAAGTCAAAACTAGCTAAATGCTTGTTCATCTCCTCGGTATTTCGTGAAACAATTACTTCGTCTGCTCCAAGGCGAAGAGCATCATCTTTCTTGTTTAGTGAAGTGGTAAAGACTATTACATGTGCTTCTAAGGCGCGTGCAAATTTTACGGCCATATGACCTAGACCTCCGAGACCTACAACACCCACCTTTTGTCCTTTTGTGACACCCCAATGGCGCATGGGAGAATATGTTGTTATTCCTGCGCATAACAGAGGAGCAGTACCAGCAAGATCTAGATTAGCAGGAACCCGTAAGACAAAGTGCTCTTTTACGACTATACTGTCTGAATAACCACCATAAGTAACCCCACCAAGATGCACATCTGGTGAGTTGTAGGTTAAGGTCATGTGAGGACAGAACTGTTCCAGACCAGCCTGACAGTGGGGGCAGGTACCATCAGAGTCTACTAAGCATCCCACTGCAGCAAGGTCACCTGGTCTGAACTTGGTAACTGCAGATCCAACATTGGTGACACGACCGATAATCTCATGCCCAGGAACGCATGGATAGACCGTAGGCATGGCGCTCCACTCATTGCGAACTTGATGTAGATCGGAATGACAAATACCACAGAAGAGGATCTCTATTTGTACATCATCATCACCAGGCTCACGTCTAGGAATAGTGGTTTGAACAAGCGGAGATTTGGGGCCTGCAGCAGAATAAGCCTTAGAATCATACTGACTACGTGATTGTGAACTAAATTGAGTGGTTGACATAACAGTATGAATGTGGGATAGGTATAAATGAATTAATTGACACGCACCAGGTCTTCTTTATATAAACGCACACATTACTGGCGATGCGAATTTGATGTAAAACCAGTACAATTGATGATTCTATCAATATAATATGCAGTTTGCTTTTAAATAAAAAAAGAACAAATCATATATGCCTCATGGATTCAAAGCCCACTAGGCTAGTTTAATATCTCCTACTTTTTTAATACACAGATTGATTTATAATTTTCTAGAACGAGTTAACATTTTATTTCTTCTGATAAATTGAGAATGGTAACAAATCAGTTTATCACCATATCAAAAATTTATATACTTCAAATTCCAAAAAATCAAAACGTTAATATTCTAATGGGGTATAGAAAGTTATTTATTTTATCGTCATTAGACCTGACTTCGTCAAATAGAATAGTAACATAATTTATGATGTAATGAAAGAAAATTAGATTGTTGTTTTAACCGAATTAAAAATTATAGATATGGTCAGTTTCCATCAAAAATGGTGGATTATTGTCTAAAAAATGCTTTCACGTGGGGTCTAAACATATAATAAATTATAATTCCACTTATTATTATTCCTACAATGTGGCTGGCTAGTCCATATAAGACTGAGGAAGTAATGGATCCAGCTATTATAGCTGATATAATCTGAACAATGAGCCCAATTATAGTTACTATTATTGTTATAACCCAAGCCCAACCTTTACCTTTTAGCAGACCATATGACACTATTAAATATGCAATTCCAAGAATCAGCATTACCACGCCTAAAACTAATGGAATCATACCTAGGGATGCGAGCTGTTCTACATCAGTCGAAATGCCATTACTTTGAATAATGTCTCCTGAAGACATAGATAAGAGTGCCCCTAGTCCTATGAGAGACATTCCTCCGATGAGAAGGGATATTCCGCCTATTATTATTAAAATTGCTATGATTGTTACACCAATAGGTCTTTCTGTGTTTGTAGTCAAATCTTTTACAAAGTTAGGAATATAGCACTATTATTTAGAGTATGTGATTTCTGAACTTTGTTAACTCCAGAAAAAGAAATAGATAGAGGATACCGAGTTTCAGATATACATAGTAAAGTAAACAAAACACTATCTGCTTACCAACCTTAAACGATGGTAGAATAATTACTATAAGTTTCGATGATTATTTGTAATGATTCTTAAGTCGGATCTCAAGTTCCTGATAACATATTATTCATTTCATCATAGATTCCGTATCCATCACTGATTCAACGCCTGCTGAATTCGTAATACAATGTACGTTCCTATTTGGAATACGGGATTAAATTTTAATTTATCTCATTTTTATTATTTATTTAGATGATACTGCTGGTATGATAATTGAATACCTTTTAGAAAGATAGACACCCCTGTAATTGCGCTGAAAGTCGATGACACGCTATACGTAACATTTACACGAGATATGGGATGAAATTACCACATCAATTGACATTTTGCATATTTGATAAATTCTAAATATAATTGCTTCCCTTATAGAAATTACCTAGATCATTACATCCATCACATATTCCCTCCACTTTGTAGAAATATTGTGGGTAGCTTTTCATCATCTGGATGGGGCATCATGTTCTGCCCACAGCATTTCTACTAGGGTGTGTAACTATCTTGGAATATTTCTCTCTTTTTGTAGAATTCTAAATTGCTAATTTGTCTCATTTTCTGTTTCTAAAAAATTCTAGATACAGCGATGATCATGTATGAATTGCAACATTTAGTTTCTACTTCTGGGAAATAATTTGGGTAGACATTATCCCAAAAACGAGATTTATCTGCCTGTATACAGATCATCAAATAAACTTTCTTTCCCAAACACTCTTAGTATTATCAGGAAATTTTTCCATTCAATGTGTTAGATGTGAGTGATCCTTCCAAAGAAAAATAGACTGCAGAGCAATGTCGATAATAATCATAGATATCAGGGTTAAAAACAGGATTTAGCATTAAAAATGACCCGATATAGTTTTTAAAGGAGCAAGCGAGCGCTATAAGACGCTGGCAAATTGTGTATCATATTAGCTACTTTCGAAGAAATTATCTTATATTCTCAAGTTCTTTAGAACACTCATTACAGATAGTTTCGTCCTCCTTTGAAGTAAATACTTTGCCACACGATGAACATTTTATCGTATGATCTTTATACATACCTTTATAGCATTTAGAACAAATTATTAAAACTATACCATCTTTCATTGATCGTTAGACTGTCCTTCGGCGACAGGTAAAAAAAACTAACGAAATTTTGGGTTCATTTTATCTCCATCCAAGAAATCGAAAGTAAATATCATAATGAACATGGGGATTGTTTTCAAACAGATTATCATTTTCATAATTTTTAGTTGGCAGTATTAACAAATCTCTAACATGTCATAAATGTTGTTCACATGATTTTATTAACGGGATTTAAAAGTTTTAGAGTTAAATACCATTAATTAATCCTGACATCGGAATAATATGATAATGACCTCTGTCGAAATTACAAGGGCTTCTTTTGAGGATCTCATGGCTATCCTATTGTTGCAAAAACAAGCTTTTGTTAGTGAAGCAGATATATACAATGATTTTGAGATTTCGCCCCCATTACTTCAAACATTAGAAGAGTTAACAACAGAATTCTCAGAATCAATAATTCTTAAAGCGTCATCAGGGGATGAAATAGTTGGATCGGTTAGAGGACTTCAAGTGGATGAAACGGTATTTATCAAAAGATTAATAGTTAATCCTCATTATCAAAATCAAGGCATAGGAACAAATCTTATGAAATCAGTTGAAGATTCTTTTAAAGATAATAAAAGATATGAATTATTTACGGGTCATAAAAGTAATAGAAATTTGCATCTATATCAAAAAATAGGATACAAAGAATTCAAACGGATACCAATCCATGAGAATCTTACTATGATATATTTGGAAAAATATGTATCTTCCAGATAATAGTTAAAGATGTAATAGATAATAACCATTAGGGCAACACTAAATATACGACTAGGGCGCGGAGACGGGCTAATCAATATCTTTTCCTTTTTTTGGAATTACACAAATTAACTTAGCTTTTCTTTTGAAACTCCGATTCAATTAACGCTTTTTTATTTAATGATTTTTCGTACTCTAAAGATCATGATCAGAATCTTTTGAAGTGAACATAATGAGTATGCGCATATTCTGCGTATATTTCTTATAATTATTATATTTAATGTCGGTATATACGCAATTTTTGTATATATTTTACCTAATTATCATATTTTTTGGATACGTTTATATAATATTTTTAACATATTAAAGGCATGAATACTTCTCTTATTAATCAAAAAAACCAAACTTGTATAGATACCTGCAATGAGTGCGCAATGATGTGTGAGGCTTGTTGTACTGCATGTATGTCTAACACCGAAATGGCTGGAATGATGGGCCGATGTATGATGATGTGCAGAGATTGTGCTACGATGTGTACAATGGCAGCAATGATGATGTCTCGTGGAAGCGAATACTCAAAGCAAATGTGCGAAATGTGCGCTATGGTATGTGATGCATGTGCAATGGAATGTGAAAAAATGGGTAACAAGATGGAAGCATGTAAAGAATGTGCTGAAATGTGTAAGAAATGTGCCCAAGAATGTAGAAATATGATGAGATAAGTAATCTATTATTTTTCTTATTCTCATTCAAATTTTTGTATTTCTTATTTTATAAATTCATAATATGACAAGACATATTTTAAAATATTATAAGATAAGATAATGGTACGGAAGGTTACCTATTTTATATTAAGCACTAACAAAATGCAACTACTGGAGCTGACACGGTACAAGCCACAGAGTGTTTATATATGCTATACTATTTTTTTATGCAACCTAAAATATGTATTCATAGCAATCAGATGATATACAATCAACTTGCCTTACCAACAGTAGGGATATTTGATATTTGATATTTCGTTAATCAAAAATAGCACGTGTACTTGCTATTTGTGTTTGTTTTATCACTAGCTAGCTCGAATCTTACAACTCAAATTGAAACAATGTGAATTATTTGCGCTTATTATTTCAATATGGCGCATACAACATTTCTTTTATTATGATTTTTGTAATAATAAATAATGAGTTTGCAACTTAATCATTTAGGCGGATTAAGAATTGAAAAGGATGATATGGACATACATTTGGAGACCTCAACATTCAAGTATACATTAAGATGCAACCAATGTTCTTGGAATGCTTCATTCTATGAAGCCTCAGGAAGTATCCATTTAGACAACCACAAGATGCTCTGCCCTATATGCAAACAAAAAGAAATTAGATGGATAAAATTTTCGTTTGATTGATCCAAGTTAGAGATTTTATTTAATTCACACAAAGGTAATAAAAGAAATAAGGTCAAGCAAATTGTTTTTGATATAATATACTTATTTTCAAAAACAATAAACAATATGAATGGTGAGATAAGGTTTGACTAAGACTTTATGTAAGTAATTTACACTTCTTTTTATAGGACATAGCAAATGAACATCAATAATCTATGAAAATTTTGAAAATAATAGTGTATAAGAAATAATTATTAACATTTCAAATTATTTCATTTCCTAATGTTGGTTAATACATTCTATTTCAAGTTAAATCTGAGAACAATATATGTTGGACTGATTCCATACTCTTCTTAATTTAAAAACTCCAAAAAAAACACAGATGGTTATTCTTTTCATTTGTTTTTGTATTTTAAACATTGTTTGATGTGGAATCAGGAAGAATCAAGGAAAGATTTGAAAACGGAAATAACCATAATCAGTATTTTAATTAAATACCTTAATAAGTATCACAAACTTCGAACTTATAAGGTCAAAGATAGAACTACTAACGCAGTATAGTCGAAAGAAAATTTCATTAAGAAGCTATTTCATTTTTTCCATTAATTCCATTGTCTTTAGCCATTTAATTATCCAGGGTATAGTATATTTAGTTGCTCTATCGTTAGGATTGACCATTCTTGCAATTTGATGAAATTTTTGAAAATTAACTCTATCCTTTTGTATTAGGCTCTTTTTCTTTCTCTTAGTATGGTATAGTTTTTTATTATTCGATTGGCTCAAAGACACGATGTTCTATATCCAGTAAGATTGCTTATAAACAAAAAAAATAATGTTGGATTGTTTCTCTTTTGATTTTAATTGTTCCCCTATAGATCTAAATTTAATGCTCTTAATTACGGCCATAACAAATAAACTTATTTTTTTTCATATTTGTAGGCCATTAATAGAGAAACAATTCTTAAAAGGTATACTCCTTTGGTTGCTGAGATATTATTTCGAACTTCAAATTAAGCCTCGTAATTTGTCTATTACTAAAACCCCCCCTGACCCGTTAATTATATGGATTCTACTAATCATTTTCTATATGTCAGTAAAAGAATTAAGATACATGATTGTCTGTTAAATTAACTCCAACAATTGTAAATAGATTTGAGTGAAAAATCAAGGCAATAGGCAATTAGATGGAGAATTTCATAAATATCTATAAAGTATTAACCTCTCTGAGAGCTATCACAATGGCTTGTTAAAGGTTTTGATAAGTATTTCATATCATGCATAGATTGGTTTTGGTCGTCATCAACATTCTCTTATCGATTAGAAGATCACGAATATTTTATAATTACCCATCTTGTAAGAATATAAAAGATATATTTTCAGTCTCTTACATATACAAAATGTAAATACTACAAGTAGGATGTCATAAAAAAATAGTAATTAGTGTTAGATTAAAGATTTCAAATAATCCCCATACCAAAATAATTTTGAATCATTACCATTGCAAAGAAATACAACATTCTATACAAGACCTTAAATTTGACCGAGATGGCTATAAAGCATGAATTACAATAAACTATCACCAGAGGAAGAGAGAATAATTGTAGATAAAGCCACCGAAGCTCCCTTCATTGGTAAGTATGACAATTTTTATGAAGATGGAACGTTTATCTGTCGAAGATGTAATACCCCCCTCTTTTCATCCAAAAGCAAGTTTGATGCGGGATGTGGATGGCCAAGCTTTGATGAAACGTTCCAAAATGCAATAAAACGTATAACTGATCCAGATGGAATAAGAACAGAAATACAATGTGAAAATTGTGGAGCGCATCTGGGACATGAATTTCTGGGAGAACATTTGACGGATAGAAACACCCGAGAATGTGTCAATTCATTATCCATACACTTTATTCCAGAAGGAAAAGAGTTGCCAAAAATAATTAATGAATAATAATATTAAAATCTTAACGCTCGCCAACAGCTTTATCAGTGCAACGAAGTGATCTTAAAAGAATCTAAGGCATCAAATCGGTTATAACTAACTATACTGGAGGAATAGCAAATACTCCTTCTTATAGTTTTGTAATATGGATATATTTAGCGAAATTCCATAGATCCTGTTCACTATTCTATTTATTGATCTTGTATTTATTTTGAACAAAACCAAAATCATATACGGTGGTTTTTAGATGTTGCAAAGACAAGTCTTTTGATAGCAAGCCACTAAATGATTTACCTTTTCCTATAAGTATTGGTACTATAGTAACAGTAATTTCATCAACTAATCCAGCTGATAAAAAATCTTGAATTACTATGCCACCATCAGCATATACATGATTGATAGATTGATCAGAAAGTTCTTTAATCAATTGTTTAGGGGATGATATGTCAGCTGTTGTTACAGTTTCCAAAAATTTCTCAGGAATTTTAATATTCTTTGAAGTCAATACAATCATTTTGGTATTATTGTAAGGCCAGTTGTCAAAGGTCATAACCTGCTGAAAAGTGTTCCTTCCCATAATTATTTGATCCACAGATTCTAAGAAACTTTTGAATCCAAAATCCTCACCAGGAGTTACTTCCTTGTTAGCATCATCTAACCAGTCTATACTTCCATTCTCTCTTGCAATGAATCCATCTAGACTAGTACCAATAAATACAGAGACTTTTACCATTGGAACTTTTATAAAATCATTAAAATAAATGTATTTAACCCTTATTTGAAATAAATTTATTGAGCTATTCTATATTTAAATTTTCATTATTAATACTCAAAGATCACCCCCAACTTTTTCGAAGCCTGGACATAGAATTTCTAAATTTTTCATAATAATGGGAATTTTCCTAATATGGTAATGATAATCTTCATAAAAACAACTCTGTGTAAATGTCGAATAGCCTGACATGACCATCCGGGTACATAAATAAATCCTAGTAATCGTGTAACAGAGCAGTGCACCTTATATAATTAGTATTTGTCTCAAGTCTCATGCAAAGCGAAAAAAATTCTACATCACCTAGAAACATAACTTATGAAATACTGCTTTTTGGGTGGCAGGAAGGAGAGAAACAATGACTGATCACAAGATCGGAACACGTGAAGAATGGCTTACGGCCCGGCTGGAGCTACTCAAGGCCGAGAAGGCCCTGACTCGGCGTAGTGACGAACTGGCCCAGTGGCGGCAGAATCTTCCATGGGTACGAATCGACAAGGACTACCGTTTCGAGACTGAAGAGGGCACGATGTCACTAGCCGACCTTTTCAGAGGACGTTCGCAGCTCCTCGTCTACCACTTTATGTTTGGGCCAGAATATTCGGGCGGCTGTCCCGCATGCTCTGTAATCGCCGACGGTTTCAACGGCTTCACCGTGCATCTCAAAAACCACGATGTAGCAATGATCGCGGTCTCGCGTGCCCCGATTGCCGCGCTTCAGGCTTACAAGCGACGCATGGGCTGGACGTTCACGTGGGCGTCATCTCTTGACAGCGATTTTAACTACGACTTCAACACTTCATTCACCGAGGAACAACAAAACTCCGGAAGCGTCGACTATAACTACCGCGCGATTGACACGATCCCGGACGCGGAGACAGGCTCAAATGAGTTCGCAGCCATGAGCGGCACCGACATCCTCACATACACCCGCGAGGCACCAGGTATGAGTGCATTTGTGGTCTCAGATGGCGTTATCTACCACACTTATTCCGCCTATTCACGAGGCCTCGATGCTCTCTGGGGGATGTATCAGTGGCTTGACCGAGCGCCGAAGGGGCGAAACGAAACGGGGCTGTGGTTTCGGCGCCATGATGAGTATACATCGGATCAATAACTGTAGTTGGGAAAGCATTGGACGAACCTACCGATTTGGATTCGTAATATATCTACACGAAAGCCCTCAGGCCCATTAATTATAGGAGTAAATAATTCTGGGCGGTTGGAATTATTATTAAAAGGAGGTTCATAATTGCCCGCTAGATTATCCAAGACGATTGTAAATGTAGACATTAATACCAACAGACAGATAATTAAAGAATTTATGAACATCTTCAAACTATAGAATATCTTAAAGTTTTAAGCCTAATCTCTTAAGAAAAATAAACAAATACATTAGATGTCAATAATTTAATATAGTATTTGGATGAAGAGGTTTGTCATATTCTTAATTGCTTTAATGGTCATAACAGTCGTTGTAGTTAAGTATTTTGACTATTCACTTTTTATTGAAAGTTACATAAATCCACTACAAAACCAGAAACAAATAGAAATTAACCCAAATTACAAGGATAATATCGACGTGGATCTCTATGTGGAGGGTTTGTCGTTTCCCACTAGTATGACCTTTGTAGATGATAATACTATATTAGTATCTGAAAAGGATCAAGGTAATGTTCGCCTGATATCTAATGGCATACTGCAAGAAGATCCTATTTATACGATAAGAAACATTTCAAATGAAAAAGAACAGGGTTTGTTGGGTATTACTTCAGCAAACAAATACGATTCCAACCATATGATTTACTTATACTTTACCGAGAAACAAAACAAATCTAGGGATAACAATAGTATCGAGGTACAACAAAAAGAATTGAATCATACCGCCAGAAATAAGGTTTATGAATATACCTGGAATGGAACAGGTTCTTTCTCAAATCCAAGACTTATTATGGATATGCCTGCTGATCCAGGGCCTTATCATAATGGTGGAAAAATACGTATAGATAAATCAGGTAATTTATATGCAGTAATAGGAGACCTCACGGCCATAAATAATACTCTACAAAACTATCCTCAAGGAAAAAATCAATCCATTTCTATACCGAATAATTCCTCTGTTATAATTCGGGTGGATCCATCAATGGAATCTCTTATACCACCTCTTAATCCATTGTATTCGTATAATCCTAATAATACTAAACTTAATTTGGCAAAATATTATTATGCATATGGAATTAGAAACAGTTTTGGAATGGATATTGATCCACTCACTGGTAAACTATGGAATACAGAAAATGGGGAGGATAGCTATGATGAGATTAACCTCGTCAAACCAGGTTTTAACAGTGGATGGTCTAAAATAATGGGACCTATTCAAAGAAATAACAACACCTCAGTTTCAGATCTCGTTGTATTGAATGGTTCTCACTATTCGGATCCGGAATTTAGCTGGAGGCTGCCTGTTGGGGTAACAGACATTGAATTTTTAGATTCTTCATTGTTAGGCGATGATCTGGAAAATAATATATTCATAGGAGACATTAATAATGGGAATTTATATTTCCTTAAAATAGATTCAAACAGATCCGGAATTGATACAAATAATAGTGTTCTTAATCAGGAAAATGTAAAAGGGCTTGAAGATTTAGTAGTAGATGACAAAGACGAATTGGAGAAAATCATATTCGCAAAAGGATTTGATGGAAGAATTACGGATATTGAAACTGGATTGGATGGGAATTTGTATATACTAACTTATTTTGACGGGAAGATATATCGAATAACACAAGCAGAAAAGTAATACCAATTATTTTATATATTGTATACTGCAAGCCTATTTCCTAAATCAAAATTATTGTAACTTTTGGTCCTACATAATAGTCGAATACTAATATTTCAGAATTGAATAATATATCGTTAGACTTTTCTATCCAAATCTTGTTAATCCATTAGATCAGATTAAGAAAGATACTAAATACTATATTTACACACTCCCTGTTTAATGTAAACTTGCGTATGCCATCTTAATTCATTATAAACGGAATTAGAGAATCGAAGCGAAGGATGAATCTGGATTAGAATAATAGAAAATAAATAAAGTCCAATACAAAGTAGAGTAATTAATATTGATATTGAAAGCTCATATGTCTGTCTTTACAATACTTCTAATACTTGTATTTGTTGCTGGCCTTGCAACGATGTCTTTGGAGTTTTCGGTTAGTAGATTATTAATCCCTGTCTTTGGAAGTTCAATCTACACATGGGGGAGCCTAATCGGAGTAGTTTTAGTGGGTCTGAGCAGCGGCTATCATCTTGGAGGAAAATTAGCAGACAAAAACCCTACTTTTGAAAAGTTTTGTTCTATCCTATTCTCTACCGGGTTGTATGTTCTCTTTATTCCTGTCATTTCTTCTTTTACCATCGATCTTACCACATCAATAATTAATATATATCCAGAGGAGGGCGAAAATAACTATAGTAACAATCTCCATTCTCTATTTACAACTTTTCTCATAATTATAATTCCAACGATATTACTTGGAATGATCTCACCATATGCAATAAAACTGTCTGCTAAGACATTAGATAAACTAGGAAATATTTCAGGGAATCTTTACTCAGTGTCAACTATCGGAAGTATTGTGGGTACCTTTCTAACAGTGTTTTTATTAATTCCGTTATTTGAGATTGATCAAGTATTATATAGTTTAGGTATCTTGTTAATAATATCACCTTTAATAGGTTTAAAGTTAATTCCAAAAATTCTTGGTCTATTTATTTTAATAGGTTTCTCTTTTTCGTTACTACTTGATGATATGAATGTTGTCTCATTGGACTTCCAAAATTTTCATCTTCATCCTGGTCAGCTTATCTACGAAACTGAAACATTGTATAGCCATTTGGATGTGATAGATAATTACGATTCAATAAATAATAGAGCTCTTTTCTTAAATGGTTATCCCCATAGCATAATGGACAAGGCAGATCCATATTCTCTTGAAAGTGATTACACAAAATTTTTTCCACTTGGACTATTATTAAACGATAACACCACTAGAGTATTATTCATAGGGGGTGGTGGCTTTTCAGGTCCAAAATACTTTATGCAGTATTATCCCAATGTTTCAGTTGATGTGGTCGAAATAGATCCACAGGTGATTGAGGTGGCAAAAAAATACTTTTTTTTGGATACTTCCAATCCTAAAATAAGGATCCATACCGGAGACGCGCGCGAATTTCTTGCTAATCATGAAGGAAAATACGACATGATAGTTTTGGATGCATTTTCAAAGGATTATGTTCCTTTCCATTTAATGACTATAGAATTTTATAGTTTATTGTTTGATAAACTGACTGACAATGGGGTGATAGTATCCAATCATATTGGCTCACCAAATGATAAACAAACTGCCTCGGATTTGTACAGGGCAAATTTAAAAACATTTTTAGAGGTGTTTCCAAAAGTATATGTTTTTTTGACTGATTATTCAAAGGCCATCCAGAATATCATATTAGCGCCGGTAAAAACCGAAAACCCTGATGAACATACTATTCCAGACAAATTAGAGATAGGAGATATGCAGGAATTAAATACTAAAGTAATAGAAGAAGTTAATTACAGAGATCATGTTCTTGAAACCGCTCAAATACCCTTGGATGACGTTCCAATACTAACCGACCAGCATGCACCAGTAGAAAATTTACTTAATCCTCTATCAAGTAAAACTTATAGTATTGAAGAACAAGCTAACAATAAAATATCTTCATTGGAAGAGGGTAGAGACTCACCGGCAATCACACTTGTATTTCCAATTGTGATCGCGACAATTACTACCGCTGTCTGGCTTCTGTTGCTAAGGCGAATTTGGAGAAAAGATCTCATGAAAGATCAAGAATAAATATCATAATAAAATATGGGAAAACTACTCAAATCGTCTTTTAATGGTTGTTACCTATTAGACATCTGCAATGCCTGTTGATACTCACTATGAATTTAGCAATCTGTTAAAGACAACGCAAGATATTGGAGGAGCGACAATTGCATATTTTCTAGTCCTTTTAAAAATATTTCTTACAACGTAAACCACTTGAATGAATAATAACTATGAATTATTTCTTCCAAAATATCTGTCTGGGATGAACTCTGGTATTAGAACTAGAAATAAAAGAAACAGACTAGCAGGTAAGTATAAGAATGAAAATATTATAGCTACAAAGTATGTTAGTGTTGTGACTACTACTCGTCTACCAGAGATTTTGCCAATCAAAGCCTGTACCGACTTGTCAACTAATTCTGGATTTCGTTTAGCATAGTAGTATAGTATGTATATTAGTATACCTGCAAGGATTGCATTTGATGAATATGCAAAGATTGAAATTTGATGGTCCATGTAGTGTGTAAGTAAAGCGGTTGAGAAGGGTACTATCCCAATAACCATTAGAAATGAGAGATTTATCCCGATTAACGGGCGGTTTACATAGAGTATCCATCGGAAAATTCTATGATGTGAAACCCAATAGACACCAAGTGTTGAAAAGCTAATCAGATAAGCTAGGAAGTCAGGCCACAAACTGGCAATTTTGGCAGAAAGTCTCTCTGATGCGTAATCGCCCTCTGCAAATAATAAGAGTTCCGGTACGCTTAGGTTAAAAACTAATATTGTCATAATTATTGCAAATACTCCGTCAGTGAGAGTTTCAAGTCGTCCCTTGCTAAAAATCAGACCCTTTCTTTCAGAATCCATTTTAAATCAATCATTTCCTAGTAGAGAAAAGTATGACAAATGGGAGTAAGATTCCAAGTCTAAAATAAAACGCATGTGAATAGATAGGTAAAATCATACTTCTTAATAAATCAATAGTCGTATTATGAGAGACGGGTATGGAGATTTGGGGTTAACTTACCCAACTTACCCACGATCTTACCTAAAATTACCCGTAGTCCGAACATAGATACGTATGATGCATCTCCATCAAAGAATAGTTTTAATAGATTAATCAGTCATCTAATCCTAGTTCAATCTAATCCTGACAATATAAATAGTAAAGTATTCTCCAATCCGTGTTTACCTGATCTGACTAATCAGGTCCTTCAGCAACAGGGCTTGGTTATATGATAGAGTATATCGTCTAAAATAGAGGTTACTATGAATAGGTTTGTTTACTTTCAAACTTTATATTTTGATGATGTTGAATGTCTTTTTTGATTAGCAGATCACATATGCATGATACTAAAATATATATCTCTTTTTTTGTTGCTTCTTGAGAAAGGCAAATTGTGAGCAGGTTGCAATTAAACCTTAAAACGGAACTATATATGACTAGACGATTCTACGATGTTGTGGACAAGGACACAGACAATATGTAGCATGGGGTCTAACAACATACTTATTAGTAACGGTGTCTAACATTTTTTATTAACACAAGTATAATGCAATTTTCTTTGGTAGCCACCGCTTCTATCCTTTTTTATACGCTTTTCTCGAACCTTGCATACTCGCAGGTTGTAGATTATGATCTGCAAGAAATCAAACCCAACGTGTATGTGGTATCGGCAGGTGGATCCAACTCTATGTTCCTGGTGACTGAAGAGGGAGTTGTTGTGGTAGACGCGCCCCCAGCGATAGGTGACAAGATATTTGCAGCCGTATCAAATGTCACAGATAAGCCTATCACTCATCTGATATACAGTCACGCCCACAAAGACCACATAGGCGCTGCCAACCTATTTGAAAACGTCACAATAATCGCTCATAACGAAACCGCCAAAATTCTGAATGAGAGAAACGACACGAATAGACCGGTGCCAGACATGAGTTTCTCTAAGGAAATGAACTTACCAATAGGCGACCAAGTTCTCCAGCTCATGTATCCTGGTCCATACCACCAACAGGGTAACATCTTTGTTTATCTCCCAGAACATAAGGTGCTGATGGCAGTAGATAATGTTGTGCCCGGCGGCCTCCTGTGGAAACACCTTGGTGTTACTCCGGATGTGCCCGCTTTAATCAAATCGATTGACCAATTACTGGCTTTGGACTTTGACGTTCTTGTTGGGGGACACGGCCAGCCTGGGACAAAGCAAGATATCTTAGTACAGAAAGAGTACGTAAACGACCTGCGCGAAAACGCCATGGCAGCCTTAAATGAAGTCAACCGCACAGAGGTCATCCAAGGCATAAATGGTAGCAACGCGATAACCGAGGCTTACTTTAACGCACTTACAAAATCGTGTGCCGATAAGATAGATGCAGAATGGCAAGACAAGCTAGAAGGAGTAGGCGTGTGGACAGATGAGCACTGCGAAAGGATGATAATTAGCGAAAGAGTTGATTAACTTCCTCTTCTTCTTTTCAGCTCTGACATTGGCCATATTTGGTACTTTACCAAATGTTAGAATCCTACTTGATGTCAATTAGTACGAAGTTCAAAGATATAAGATACGGTCTCAGAACGACAAGGTATCGGAGTTATTTACTTTCTAACCCTATATTTTTGACGAATCCAAATAACTTTAGGCAATGCCAGATGAAGTATTATTTATGTCGTAGCAGATCCCTTATACATCATGGATTCGAATGGAATTGTGCCTGAAATCCACCGGTCCCGCTACAAAATCATTCCAATACTTTTAAAAAATATATGTTTATGTAATCAATTATTATTAGAACTACCCAGATCAATAAATCAAAGGGAATATTCTAAGCACTATCAACTCTCAACTCAAAGCTAAGATTTTTTTTCTCTTATGTTCAAGTTGCGAGTCATGATGGTTATCTAGAATTCTTGCTCCTCTTATATCATCTTCAATTTCATTCAATTCTGCCTTACGCTCCCAAATCACGACTTGTATATCTAGACTCTTTAATTTCTGCAAAATGTTGAGGATTTTCCTGAAGAAATTCAAGTATTTGGATTTTTAACGACATGTCTTTTCCATCCTTTAGGAAAGACATAATATTCTCTTTTTTTAATAGATCTAGGTAGATATCTTGGAATTTTCTCCTTGTTCTGGCTCAATATCCAAATCTATAATAACTTGAATTAAGGGTACCCCTTTTTGAAGCAGTTCAAGTGCTCTGGAACAAATAGATTTACTTTTGATGTCTGGATTAGCACCCGTGTTCTCATCAGTAATTTTTCTTTGTATTCGTGTTATCTCATTGGGTGAAGTACGGGCAGTCTCAGTAATTTCTCTATCCGTACACCCTTCGCTTAATAATTTCCGAATAGATCTTCTTTATCTTTTTTTGAGATCATGATAAAAAATATAGCTATATGGGTGGGTTTATAAATATATTAAAAAATATCAGCTATTTTTTCGAATATCAATAATAGCTGATATTACTGTTATTTTCCTCATTTTTATGTTGTTTGCACTGCAAAAACAACTAACTATAGCTTTGTACAACACATTCAAAATTGATTGAATGTAAATGGAGCCTAAAGATAGAAATATAGATGTTATTTTCCGCTAATTCGTTATTTTCTAGTTGTGGAACACAAATAAAATCCTAACAACTGTTTGTTTGTTTCATTTGTCAATTCATCCATCCGTTAGATTAGACTATATATAAATAACATAAAAATAAAAATAATGCAATGAAATTCTCAGATCCCATATGCATCAGGGATTTGAAATCTACCGGCCCGTTACTATGTAAGCGCTTTAAGGAGGTTCTACTAAAATATAGCGCATATAAAAAATGGTAGAGACTCTACAAATAAGTGATAATAACACTAGTCTGCATCATAAAGTGGAAAAAATGTCCTCGAGTAGAACACCACTATCATAATTCAAATCTACGACTTCATTGCAAGGTACATTGTCGAAATAAATATTGCAAATAAATGTAGATAATCGGATGTTGTAAAATGTGTTTCTTTTCATGTTTTAATATATATAGTATTGACAATTACTAATCAAGATTTTTTTTTATATAAGGTTTATAGTACAATCATAGAACAAATACTATTGAATTAAGAAGAAAAATTGAAATAATGAAGAGTATTTTCCGTTTCAATCCGACCCTGTTTCTCTAAAAGGTCCAAGCTAAATAACAAAGAAGCTGAGGATTGGATCTAATCCAAAAAACATTCTATCCTAGCATAGGGAATGTTCCTGCCAAAGAGGTTGTTATAATAGTCAAGTATCCGGTAAGCAAAAGAACACCCATAACCATCAACAATGCAACACTTATTCTGTGAATCCATGGCATATACTTGTTTAATTTCTTGTAAGTTACCAAATATTTGTCAATGGCAAGTGCTGATATTATAAATGGAATCGCCAGTCCGCAAGAATAGACTACTAATAGCAGTATGCCATCATATAGAGACGTGGTCACCGCAGCTACTGTCAGAATACTTGCAAGTATTGGTCCAATACAAGGAGTCCAACCTGCTCCAAATCCCATGCCTATTAACAGCGAACCTACATGTCCTGCAGGTCTTTGGGTGAATTTATATCCCCTATCTCTTTGAGCCCCAGGTATTTTTAAGATACCTAAAAGATTAAGACCAAAGATTATTATCATAATTCCCCCAATAATTTCAATCCAGCGACTATATTCATGAAATGCAGATCCAATTGCAGTAATTGAAGCTCCTAGAGCAACAAAGACAAGAGAAAAGCCAAGTATGAATAGACAGCCTCTGAGAAAGGTTGTTGATTTTACTACAGATATTTTTTGAACAGATTCCTGTTTATCGAATTCTTCTTCTTCCGCGGCTTCTATCCCTGAAACATCTGCCTTTATATCAACGCTGGAACCCATAGCTGAGGATGATTTTTCATCCTTATCAGAGATGGATTTTCTTTTATTATTTTTATTTAATAATTCATCAGAACTCATTCCTGTTATAAAAGCAACAAAACTAGGAATTATTGGCAAAATACATGGTGACAGAAAACTCAAAAGACCCGCCACAAATGCTATGGGTATTCCTATCGTAGTAATATCGCTGCCTGTTCTGGTATATGCATTGGAATCTTGATTAGCTGGGGTAGTAGAACTAGCAGACGATGAAGAATTAGACAAGGACTTAGTAGATGCAAAAGCTGGTGAGACCTTTAGGAGTGCATTCTCTACCAATGATTTGGTACTAGTAGACACGGGATTAAATTGACCTTTCCAGGTATGATATATAGTTCCGTTCTTATCTATCAGATAGGATTCAGGGTACTCCTATAGCTTTAAAGGTCCTGGTAAAGGCATCATTGGGATCATGCCAAATAGGATATGTTATGTTCATTCTTTCAGTGAACAGTTTTATTCGATCATCCATTCCAAAACTATCTACACTAACTCCGATCACTTCCAGACCGCTATCCTTGTATTCTTCATATAACTGTTCTAGACCAGGCATCTCTTCTCTACAAGGAATACACCATGTAGCCCATGAATTCAATACTATAAGATGACCTGTAGCATTTGCTACAGTTATTGGCTTTCCATTTTCAAGTGATAGTGCTTGATAGGATTTTACTTTATTGGCGGGGATCGATTGTTCTATATTTTCTGATACAACTGCCTGTCCAAAAGCATAATAATTTTCTGGTCCTTTGTCCAAATTCAAAGCTATAGCAAAAGAAATCATGAATGAAAAAATCATTACCGATAAAAAAGGTATATCGTTAGAAGTTATTCGTTTAAACATATTCTGATTTCTCACTTACCACTAGATCTTTTCTTGAGTTTCTATAAACGTAGTATAGGTTTGAGTGGTTTTCGGATCTACGAATAAATCGGCTCCAGTTGAACCGTTGTCTGTAACCCGGATAGAAATTGAATCTTGTATCGTATTTGTTAATTGAGCTTGTGAATTAAATTCACGTCTTGTTTTAAAACACAAAATCAGAACAGATAGGGACAGCAAAACGGTTATTGAAAGTCTCACAAGACTATTCTTTTAAAAAAATATATAATATTTCTTGTACATTAGTCGAAGAAGGATATCTTACTACGAAATTAAAAGTAAATTTCTTGTGAAATTGGTCGCAAAATACAATAGAGTATGCCATTATGATCACGATGGAAAACAAACATTTTTGGTGTATTGTTTATTGTTTGGTGATTTCTCATGAATTAAGGCTATTGGCATGCCGGAGCTGTAAGACGATATTTCTAGTATTATAACCATTTTAAATGCGTCGCCATCGTCATTAGTATATGCAATTAGGTTATCATTATAAGTAACTATACGATTGTAAATGGTGTTAGTTAGAAATTTCCGATTTCACAAGCCAAAGAATTGGCCTAAAATTGAAAGCCTTCTGACAGGTGATTTTATACAAGTGATAGCAAAATGGTCATGTGTATTTAGTCAGTAAAAGCAATTATTCATTGTCCCCGTAAGGGCATGTACTGTATAATTTCTAACTTTTACAAGTATATGAACATGATATAGTATGGCAAAAATTCAACAAAATAAAATAATAAAATTTTTTGGGGCGCCCATGCTAAACCCAGTATGTTCCTGCATTAAAAAATATAGCAGTTTCCCTTTATTACTCGGTCTTATTTAGTGCTTGAGCTATATCAAGTTGTGACATGTATGGTTCTGGGAATCCTATTCTATCTTCTGGGCAACCAAATCCACCCAAAAGTGCTTTTCTATCTACTCCTTCAGATATCTGAACAGTAGAATTATCAGAAGGGGCCGATTCACCACCGGAAGGCTGGCATGAGAATGTCACATCCAAGTTTGTTCCATTGATGTTTCCATAAATTCTATAATCAAATGTAGTTGCCACAGTTGGGTAATATGGTTCTGATTCATAGCTACCTAATTCACCAAAAGCTGGCTCTAAATTCGATGTCAGGTTTTTATCACCTGCTAAAATTTCTACTTTCAGCATACCTTCTAATCCCGTTATTGGTTGAGTACCATTTGCTCTGGAATCCGTTGGATTAGTAGCATTTGGCCATATTGCCCTAAAGTCAACACCTGTCTTGTCGTCTACTGAAACCGGTTCATTCAAAGAACCGATGACAAACAAATAATCTTTACCATCTATACTAAAAAGTGCTCTTTGGTGAGCATATGACATTTGCAATATTGGAGACATTATCATGGATAATGTAATCACAACTCCAATAAGCATTAAATGAATCTTATTCATCGAATATTTTACTATAAATAACATTATAATGTTTGTTGTACAAAAATCGAAGAACAAATAATATCGAAAGATGAGATCATCTTAGTTCGAACATTGTACAACAAATGTTTTTAATTTTGCTATTCAATAAAAAACATGAAGATACTTTTTATTGTCTTTTTTGCTCTTTTATATGTTATAGGCACAGGATTGTCTTTTTTCCCTGTTTATGGTCATGCAACCCCGGTCACATATAATCCGTCTCCAAATCAAGTTTTTGACTCGCCCCAATCTTTACCAGACACAGTTACAATAACCTTTACAGAGAGACCTGAACTGAAGGCTAGTAGCATAAAGGTATTAAATTCAAATAATGAAAGAATAGATTCCAATGATTTGAAAATATCAGATTCCGATAAGACCCTCTCTGTATCGGCTGACAAAACAAAAATCACACCAGGGGTATATACAGTAAACTGGGCCGTACTATCTAAGGATGACGGACATATTACCAAAGGCTCCTACGTATTTACTGTAGAAGATAAAAATACTCCACAAGGACAAAATTCTCAGATAAAATCTAATATCAGTAACTCTACAGGTTATTCCAAGAATTTTACAACTGCCGACAATACAGTTCTAAAATTTAACGTGATTCCTTTTAGTGTAGGTCAAAACAACTTCACTCTGGGAGTCTCTCATACAAACGGAACAGCAGTTGAAAATATTAGAAATGTATTTTTGGAGTTCAATAATCCAGAAAAGAATCTGGGACCACTTGCTGAAACCATGGAAAAAGTAGGAGCAGGAAACTATTCCAAGTCTGGTAGTTTTATCGGTCAAGAAGGTAACTGGCAGATAAAAATTACAGTTCAGAGGACTGGCGAATATGATATAAATCAGATATTTGATATTGCAATCAGATAAACAATACTTTTTTGTTATTTTCACGCGACTTAATTTTATATTTATTAATAAATAAAATTCCATTTTTAGGATTATATACGGCTATTTTTCTTAATTTAGATGTTAGTCGAATGTACTAGAATGTTTTAAAAGATGAACCGTTATTCAAAATTAAATGAACAATATTAGTTTTTTACAAGTTTTTGTGATCGTGGTAACAACAATAACAACCACAATGATGTTGACTGCCTAGTCGGTAACAGCCGATTCACCCGGATCACCGGAAAATGAGAACGGTCCAACATTTACAAGTGAAGGATCAATAAACACTCTAACAGGAAATAATTATACATGGCTATTGGGAGGCGAATGGGATTTCCAATCAATTAATGGTATTACTGATTCATTTAATGTTGACATGACCATGATTGCCTCAAATGGTACAATGCGACATCATATTCTTATTACAAACTTTACCCAATCTGAAAATAGTCTGGTGAATATGACAGATGATGGAATTATCGATATAAATGGCACCTCAGATATTTATGATCATGGCAAACTAAAATGGGCTAAAGTTCCTTCTGAAATTACCATAGATAAATATAATGTGCTTCATCTTCTTATAGATAACAACTAAACAGAATATCATTTTAATGGTGGAATACATGGTATTACAAACTCTTTTGTCTATGGATTTAATTTCGATAAAGATCCTGCAAGAATGCATTAAATGTTTTCACCCATTTATTTTCTTTTTGTGTAATAAGATTGACCGATCACTAGATTAGTCTTTTTAGTTAATCGTCTAGGGAGAATATCTTAGCGGGCTTTGAATTCGATAAATGTACAAGAAAGGCTATTAATACAATCGCAAATCATCATCTTAGCGAAGAAATGTCCATAAATAATTTCAAAATATTAGGAATAATTGTACTTATTGCTACTTTTGTATTTAGTAATAGTCTACAATACCCAGACAAAACATTTGCAACCACTATTAGTAATATAACTAACAACACTACTACTGCCTTAACAGCGTCAAATGCGTCTATTCCACTCGAAGGTATTGGGGAAGTTCTTAATAACAATACGAACTTAGGTGATATGAGTCAAATTATCAATGCTAGTATTAGTAATGCAACATATTCAGTTTTTAAGAATGCAACAACTCCTGCAGTAGCCATCGACCCTAATTCAAACTCTTTATATGTAGTCTATTTCAAGAATGAAACAGCCGGTGCAAACTTATATATTAAAAAATCAACTGACATGGGAAAAACATTTGCACAACCAGTAAGAGTAAATGATGTCAAGGACTCTATCAAAGTAGAGGAACAGTGGAGTGCACCCGCATTATCTGTTGGACCTAATAACGACATCCATGTAGTATGGTATAAAGCAGATCATAGCAATCCTGATAAGTATCCATATGGTCAAGTTACAATTCAATACAGTAAATCGAATGATGGAGGTATGACATTTACGCCTGCTGTAAATCCAGCACCAAATGATCCAAAAGGTGAACAATCTTATCCGTTCCTAGCTGTATCACCAGACGATAAGGTATACATCTCTTATCTCAATCCAGACTATGACAAACCCAATGATGTATCTGGAACGCCAACCGTGTTAAGAGTGGTGAGTTCTCAAGATGGTGGTAATACATTTTCAAATAGTTCAATTTCAGATCACTCTGCATGCCAATGTTGTTCTACTGTTGTCAAGTTTGGACCTCAAAATGATGTTTATGTTACATCCAGATCAACATTTCAAAATCATTCTGTTACATTAACTAATGATACAAAAACAGCTTATCAATCGGACACGGGACAAAATCAAACGATAATTAGGGATATTACAGTGTCTCGATCTACAGATGGACCAATCGCTCAGAATTTCACTACTCCTGTACAAGTTGGAAATGACCGTTGGTTTATGAATGGATGTCCCGATGCAGGCCCAGGATTTGACTTTGATAAGAGTGGCAATATACACATAGCTTGGTTTACAGGAAGTGAGTTTGCTCCTGGAGGGCCAGGCTTCTATTACACAACATCTAACGACGATGGTGTCACTTTCAACAAGCCAATACCAATTCACTTGCTTTCTCAGCAATGGATTCCACCAACAACCCAATATCTAAAGACGGATAAGTATGGAAACTCTTGGATTGCGTTTGTAAATTCTGAAGGCATGCAAAAGAGCGATACATATACTGAAGATTTTAGTTACGAAGGACATGGCACTGTTCACTTGGCAATTGTAGATAAGGATGGTAAATTCATAAGAAATGGCAACTTTGCTTCTGGAGACATTACAAAACACTATCCATTTACAACTGGCTCTGATGAGATGATGGCTATTACATGGGTGGATGGAGGCGACGTAAAACTGGCTACGATACCAATTCCCTAAATATTTTTTTGTTTCTTACATTAGAACCAGTACAAATTTTAAATGTCGTTATTAAAGAGAACTAATCTTAAATCAGTATTGAATACTCTTATAATATTAATCAAAATATTCAGATTTTTTTGATATTTAATTAACTATCATTACTAGGTTATTATCAAAGGTTATTGATTTTTTCAAGAGCAAGACTTGATGACAAAAACTCAATTGAATTTGGTCTTAAAAAAAAGTTGTGTTTGTTCCATTTCCATTTAGTACGTGTTCAATTTCGTTTTGGGATGAATAGGGTTCTGGAAATCCGGTTCGATCTTCTGGACATTCTAATCCACCTATTAACACCTTTCTATCAACTCCCTCAGAGATTTTAACAGTTGAGTTATCTGGAGGAACATCTTCACCTAAAAGTGGATTACAACTAACGGTGTTGTCGAAACTTGTTCCATTTATGTCTCCGTATATTCTAAAACTAAATGTTGTCGGGATGGTAGGATAAAAGGTCTCTGATTCATATACGCCCAGTTCACCAAATACCGGATCTAGGTTTGATGTTAGGGTTTTATTTCCAGCCAAAATGTCTACCTTTAATGAATTTTCAAGTTCTGTAATAGGTTGTGTACCATCTCCTTTTGCATTAGTTGGATCTGTCATATTTGGTGAGACTACTGTTAACATTACGTTAGTCTTGTCATCAACAGCCACCGGTTCATTTGCCCACTCCACCTCCATAAGATAATCTTGTCCATTTATAGAGTACAAAGCTATCTGATGTGCTAAGGAGGATTGTAGAGTCGGAACAACCAGTAAAAGTGCGGAAATTCCAAAACAAAGGACCAAATACCTAAGAATTTTATTGGTCAATGTTACCTCTTATATGCTTAAAGAGTATATAACCAATCTAGTTCAATCATCGAATTAGATAAATGAAAACATAAAGTAATTGAATAGCCTTTTTTAGAAAGAGAATTCATGCAAATTGTTAATACTGGGCATACTGGACTGATAATATTGTTTTTGCTCTTTAAAGCAATCTACAGATTGTCAATCAAAGCGATATAATTATTGACACTATGGTCTAATAAGGTATCAGCAGCTCTATTTGCTAATTTTTCAACTAGTTTTGGATTTTTAAGTAAATATACCCATGATTCACTACTTTTCTTTTTTAAAACGATGCGGGATTCAAGTAATCTTTTAAGATTCCAAGAAGTTGTAGATGGTGCCTTATGGATATGCAATGTTATTTCAGAAAAAGATGCTTTTCTTTTACTATGTAGTAGTATTAGTATTTGTCGTGAAGTTTTTATTCTTAAGTATCCAAGTATCAGAGATTCTTCTACCGGAGTTAAGAATGGATAGTATCTGGTAATATTACCCTTCTTCGGTCTCAGTACTTTTAACATTAAATTCTTTTCTAAAGTTAAAAGATGATGGGATAAGGTTCCATTATTAAATCTCGTTAGCCTTAATAACTCTCGATATCTTATTCCAGGAATTTGTAAAATTAGGTTAAATATTAAATATTTATTGTCTGAATTTTTTTTTATTATTTACACTTATTTCATGCAATTGAGAACTTTCTCCAGGTGACGATTTCATCATTTCTTATCCACTTTTAAGATTCTACTAGCAAATAGAATAAGCATACCCAATAGCAATATGTGTGAAAACTCCACCTCTATTAGAGGGATATAAAATATTTGAATAAAATGACTTGCTTGTAACAAATAAAATATTTCTATAATTAAAAGAAATATGAAACTAAAAGATGTTAGCAATAATTTCTTACTTTTTGACTTGCGATATGAAATAAGCGAAATTGTTGTTAGGAATATTGCAAAGTCTAGACTGAGCATATGAACCAAGATATGATAAGACATCGTTGGATGGGTTAAGTGGGGAATCAGAAAAGGATATCCAATAATGGAACTAAAAGATATAGACAAAACCAAAAAGAGATTAGTTTTATTGTTAAGAAAGTTCTTTATATACTCAGAAATATTAAAGTCACCTCCCCTGTGTAGCAATGATCTATATTTTATTAAATAGTTTAGAAAGAAATTGGTACAAAAATGAAACTAGGCCTGTTTGATAGATTTTTAGCATTTAAATTGAACTTTTTTGGCGTTAATTTATCATTATATGATTTGTAATACATTCGTTGAATGTACAACAAGTTATTTAAATTATGATATCAAATATAGTGTGACCTAACCTAGGTACAGAAACAAAAACCAAAGCAAATACTAGTGTCTCTTCACGATAGTAAATAATGACGATAAATCTACGTAATCTTTGTCATTATTTACTATTCGCTATATTTACTAAGAAGTGGTTTCAATAATTACAACTATCTAATTAGGAACAATGAAGATACCCATATCTAAAAATAATAATAAACCAACTTATTATTTCAAATGAACGTTAAAAATTATGTACATTCAACCAATCCATTAATAAAATTATATAGTAAGATCTTATTTTCAATTCTTATGTATAAACATGACTACAGGAACCGTTGATCACTATTACGGCACATAACCGTGGTGGTAGTGGTGGTTGTGACGGTCATGTAATTTCCCTAACTTTCTGTTAAAATAAACTTGGACTATTAAGTCCATTTATTTTTATTCGTTTACCCCTCTACATATCTATCTGAGATTTAGTATAGCCACATTTAGATCATCCTTGTCAGACCAGACAATTCCGGTAAGATTGTTCCCAGATGAAATAATTGGATTCTCACCAACACCGAATAAATTATTCTTAAACAGATTACCATTAGCAGTCTTTACAGCTACAAATACATATGTATCAGCATCATTTCGACCATCAGTAGTGGTTATCCATACGTTGTCTTTTCCATCTATGGCAAGATTTGTTTGGCTAGTGGGAACCCATTCGTCAACCAATATAGGTAATGGTTTACTGAAATTTTTGCCTGCGTCAGTGGAATTAGCATAGTATGTACCTGGTAAGGCCGCACCCCCTGTGAACCAACCTACATGCAACGTACCGTTACTATCAAATCCAAGAGCGGGTCCAGCTGACGGACAACCATTCATATACCAATTATCCGCATGTACTTTTACTGGAGGTACGAATGTCTCTGCTTTCCCTGAATCATTTGAATGAGTTATGTACACGTCTCGAATGACTTGATAAATTACACCTTCGGCCAATTTGTCCTCATAGTTATAAGGGTTTGAACCGTTAGTGTATGTTTCTCTGTCAATATGGGAAGCGTGTCGCCACAATACATAAACTTCCCCGTCATCAGCTGTGATAGCGGCAGTTTTACAACAATCACAAGCTGTTTCATCTATCGTTATGGGGTTTTCAAAGGTTTGTCCAGCATCAAAGGAACGCAAAAGTTTTACTTTTGACGGATAACTAATGTCATAATCAGTTACATTAGACAAACTATCCAAATAAGTTATGTAAAGTGAGTTATTCTTTGAAACTGCAAGATCAAAGAAGGCTTTTTCGCCAAGAGTGTCATTACCTGGTGAAATAGTTGGTAAAAATGTTGTTCCCCCATCCATGGACTTGGCTAATCTCAAGGAACTAGTACCGTACTTAAATTCTTTGTTAGCTTCATCTATAACATGCCATAGTATGTATAATTCATTATCGGGACCTAATGCTATTTTTGTAGTGGTCCAAGCATTCTTTGTAGCGTCACCCGGGATGCTATTTACTCGTACGGGTTGGGTAAAAGTTATGCCCTTATCAGTCGAATTTACAAGGTAAATATTAGTTTGATTGTTTTGGGTTTTTGCATATGATAGATAGATAGTATCATTATCTGGAGAAATTGCTATTGATGGATCTGTCACATTCTTCAAAGTTTGAACATTAATACCTGATATGAGATCGGTAATATTTTGTTCCATTAATTGTTTACGAGATTCATTGCCCATCTGGAAATCCATGATTCCTGATTCATTCTGAGCATAGGCTTGTTGTGAAGGTATCTGAATAATGGCTCCACCAATACCTAGAACCATAAAAATAGGAAATACAACAAGAATGATTTTAGTCAATTCAATTTTAGTCATATACACTTTTCAGTTATTGTATATTTTGATTTATTTTAAATATATTGGTACAAACATAGAAGTGAATCTAGAGGGCAACGTCAAAAAGAGAATTCAATGAATTCCAAGAAACAACGAACATTAAATGTCTGAAAAAGTAATCATCTTTAAAGAAATTCCATAACATTATGGAATTAATATTTTACGGTTAATAACAACAAGGAGAAAACAATCTGAATGTTTATGGTTTGATGTCAGTTGAGAGTATCTCAACACTACATTTTAGAAACAATATACCATTCTATAAAAAGGAAGATGACAATCAATCACCTGTATTCCCATATATACAATGGTAATTATCCAATTTCCTTTTTCAAGTATTTGTTATCTAAGTGTTTGTCAACTGAGGCCTGGTAAAAGTTGGTGACCGCTCATTTGTTATAAATCTCCTGATACATTCGTTGAATATACAAATATTTACAAACATGAGACATCTTTCCCTAGTTTAAATACGGTACTTTTTCTAAAAATCTTTCTTACATTATCAGAAAGGTCATAAGGCTATAAAGACTCTAATTGGAAAGCATTAATAGTGATTAACGCAAAATTCCTATACAGAGAAACTCAATCTTTAGGTCTAGTAACTTCTACGATGTTAGAAGCTCAAATATAGTTATATAGAAGATTCTGGTAATTTAAGGGTAAATTAACTTATGATGAAGCAGACTGTCGAGTCTTATTTGGAACAATTAGGATATGATTACACATTACTAGGACAAGAAAGAATTTCAATAGACAATGTTGCACCTATAGATAAAGGTACATCGGGTCATCTCTCTTTTTGTTCTTCAGATGATTACGAAGGTTTACAATCTATCCTAAGCTCTAGTTCAGGCACAATATTGTGTAAAAAAAGTCTTGCAGAAAGAATTCGTCAAAAAAATAAATTTTTAAGCAATAACAGACCAAAACTCTTTGTATTTGTAGATAATCCACGACTTGTATTCATAAAAATAGTCAAGCTAATGAAGGCTCATAAAGACAATAGAAAAGGAATATCTAAGCACGCTATCGTATCTGATTCAGCTAAAATAGGAAGAGATAGCTATCTAGGAGATTTGGCAATAGTCGGTGAAGAGTGCATAGTAGGGGATAATACAATAATAGACTCGAGAGTTGTATTAAAAAATAGCATAGTTGGAGACAATTGCACTCTTCAATCAGGAAGCATCATAGGTGAAGATGGATTTGCTTTTGAAAGGAATAACAAAGACATGAAACTTGAAAAATTTCCTCACCATGGAAAAGTTATTATTGAAAACAATGTAGAAATTTTTACTAATTGCTCTATAGCACGTGGTTCTCTCACAAATACAGTACTTCAAGAAGGCACCAAAATTGATGCGTTATGTCATATAGCTCATAATGTTCACATTGGAAAAAATACACAAGTAACTGCAGGAGTAGTTATAGGGGGAAGTACAATTATTGGCAATAACTGTTGGCTTGGTCTTAACAGCACGATAAAACACAAAATAAAGATAGGAAATAGTGTAATCGTAGGATCAGGAAGTTCCGTAATTCATAATGTGGAGGACAAAGATATCGTTGCAGGGGTTCCTGCCAAGTCCATAAAGAACAAGATATCTATAAGCGACGATAAATTATTTTTAATGGGCGGACAATCTAACGAGAACCGCAATAAGGAACACAGATTTACATTGCGGAAAAAAGATTATTCTATAAGACCAAAAGGATTGGCGTATCTAAATATCTTGATCGGAACATTCTTAACTACAATTTAGAGATCAGACAATTATTAGATAATGTAGTAGGAGAAATTAAAGAATATTCAAATGAATTCTACTAACTGTTATTTTTATTACCTTCAATATTAGAAATCGTAAAAATTTAAAAAATCTATTAATAACAAAAGCAGAAAAAATAAAGGATTGAAAAATATTTGTGGCTACTACTGCACTAGTAGTGTTAGCCTACAAAGGTGCTGTTGAGTTATCTGTAACCGTAACATTTCCATCTGTTGCGGTCATGTTTGAAGACATTGGATCTGTCGTATTACCCATTTCACTGTCTGGTGAAATTGGAGCTTGGGCTATTGCTGCTGACGTAAAAGTGCCCGCCATTAATGAAGCTGTTGCAAGAATACTTGCGATTGCAAATAAGTAGATTTTATTCATGCGATTTTACTGTGTGATTTATATCATTTAATTATTATCTAAAATGATACTATATTTTTATGAAGTACTTCTTATATAGTTTGTTTGAATAATATCTCGATTTTAGAAAATAAACTTATTAAATATTGTGAAACTTCTATAGTAACACAAAAATCATAAAATTCAATTTACGAATCCCAGAAAAAATCTTTTTGTTTTCTACTTAGACAGAATTACAAAGATATATCGAATTAAAATACTATGAACACAGAATAGAATAGTATGAAGATTGAGAAGGATCCAACCACAGGCAAGGTCCTGGAACTTTTCATACCAGCTGTGGAATTACCAACATCTCCGCAGGAAACTCAAAGAGACTTCTGTATCCTAAGAGGGATAATATCTCATACTGTATTAGGTCCCCTTCACGCCCATCCAAATGCAGAAGATTTTTTTTATTATTTCAGGCGAATTGGACCATCTAAGACAAGAAAATGAGGATCACGAAAGGATCAAGGCAAATACGGGTGATTTCAAGTTCCCTGCAATGTGCGTCATGCTTGGCGTAATGTTTCTGATTCAACCTCAATAGTCCACATTCTAACGACAAAGAAGATGGGATAATTTTTTCAAGAGGTTGGAAGGTTAAAGATCAGTGCCTCTTTACCTCACCCTACACCACAAGATCTTGCTCATTTTGACGCAGTTAGCAGAAGGTACGGATATTAGCAGGCATCTCCTAAAGAGAATGAAATGGTCTGTGTACATTTGAGCATTTTATTTTTTTAACTGGTTATTGTCCGGTAATTTAATAATTATTAAGATATACTTTCTATCAGCCCAATTGATTAGACTATAAATATTCACTATCTATTTTAGGAACTATCTACGTTTGAACAGAATACGGCCCTAGGCCTAGGGCAATAGTAGATCACAAATCTATATTTCAAGGGTTGTTTTCTGCACTACTTTATAGATCGAACCGAGTATCGTCTTTAGCCAAACCAACACATGTTATAAGTACAGATTTTTATATACTTGAAGAATTAAAAGCAATGGGTCCTATTATAATAATAATACTTTATTTAGACTCAGGATATAAAATGAGATGTCGAATAGATTAAATATAAAATTACAATAAATGACTAATAAATTGAAGAAAAAGTTATTTTTGAAATTCCGATTTAAATTATTATTTTATTAACTTTACTAAAAGTAGTTAGTAGTATCACGAATGTAGAGTTCTTAAACGAACCATTTCGACCAAAAGGCATCATCATCAGGTGATGAGTCGATTAGATAATCTGGTTGTTTATTGAGAAAAGTATCATCTACTCTAATCATAACTGCTGTTGTGTAATTGAATTCAATGATATTTCCTATGAAAATAGGATCAATTATTATCTCCACTTTATTACCAGTCATTTTGTCTATCCTTGATAAGGGTAGTGAATATTCGTTTTTGACATTATCATATATTGCCAAATACCATCCTTTATTTTTAAAAATAGAGTCGTTGCCAAAGTTAGAGAGAATTATGGTAAAAATCTGATTCTTGTTATTTAATGGATCAAGATGACTTAGTATCCAAATATAGGTTGATTCATATTTTTTATTTTTGTTTGGATCATCATTCAAATTAATAGTGAAAATCATATTATTGTTATACATCTTGCTTATCTGGGTAGAAACAATGTCGTAAAATCCATGGATTTCAGGCAATGAAGTAGTTTTCTCAAGAGTAATGAGATGAGTATCATATTTGGCATCTATAGTGCTACCGATTAGTTTGCTAGTCAAATTTATTGAATTTACAAGTAATGGCAAGCCCCTATTATTATCATGATCATAATATCATTAATAATGCAATCAATATTGCAAGTGGTATTAGGTCGTGAATTGTTGTTACTGGTGAGAAGAAATTGTGTAATCATGGATATTGAAAAAGAAATCATGATGCTTATGGTGATCATTAATAGATGACTCTTCAACATGCGATAATAATCTTGCATCAAAGATCGAGATTAAGATTTTTAATACAAACCTGTACCATCAATGAATTATTGCTACAAGTGAATTCTGATGAAGGGCTTGATACCATATATATATTCAAGGAATTTCCTCAAGGTAAAGTTTCATTTGAGAATTGGACCTTCAACTTACCTAATGCCAAACGCACAGGTCCCCTTGTGGTTCAATATTTTGTAGACACGAGATAAGACTCCATTAATCATTATCACCTATGATCTTTTGCAATAATCTAGATAGTTCTTCTGGTGCCGTAATCATTGAATCATGTCCCCTTCGAAGCTCATAATAACCCCAGCCTTCTGTTTCTTTTATGCTCATACTATCAAACATAGACTTTCCGAAATCGGTACATGTGATGTAAGTTTTTGACAATCTCTCGGATTTGATTTCTTGGATCGATAAAGCCTCGTCATGAGTATGGAAAGGCATCGGACATAAACGACTTTTCATCCAATTAATATCATCTTTATTAGTAACTCCAAATTCTTCAGGAGGATAGGAGAGTACGAGCCAGTTTTTGCCCTCTTCCTTTAATCTTCTCTGTTCATAAATTTCTTTTAAACCAGGGATCACATCAAAAGCACTCTTACCATCTTGTGGAATATATGAGTCAAGAAAAATCATTGATTTGATTCTATCAGGTATTTTCTCAGCTACGCCTTCTATGACCAGGCCTCCATAGCTGTGACGTACCAAGACCACGTCATAAAGGTCTTGATACTCAAATACTTGAACTATATCATGGATATGGGTAGATAAATTAATGTCTTCATATAATATATGGCTTCTTTCGCCTAAACCGGTAAGTGTAGGAGTATATATTTCATGATCGTATACCTTTAGAAATGGAGTCATCTTATTCCAACACCATCCTCCATGGCAAGACCCATGGACTAAAACAAGTGATTTATCAATGGAATATGTTGACAATACTTTACTATTATGGGATGACTATTTAAGAATAATAATATTATGGCTATTAGTAATCTTTTTAAAAATAGTTCCTATATCAATACTATTTCTATATGAATGAATTTTCAATTACAGGCATGAGAATGATGTAATCCCATTAAAGGACTGATATCGTCTTGAAGTCGACCGTAATGGAAAGTGTCAATCCATTAAAAGGATAGAGACAGATCATGCAATCACTTTTGTACGATATTGCACCCACAGGTTTATCAAGCAAAATGTCACTTCTCCCAAATTAAACTTGAACATAGTTTTTGAGAGGATTCATCGATTCATTCATTTGTCCATACAGGTAGGCAAATTTCCACCATGACTTTCACGATACTCCTTTAGCAATTGATCCTTTACATCCTCGGCGTTTTCCGTAATCAAATAACTAAATCTCCTTGCTTTGCTTATGCAAGGATCTGATAGCGATTCTAACAATGATTGCTTTAGGTTCGTACTACTTCCAATGAATAGAATTTTCATGCTTGTATGAACTTTAAAGACTCCGGGCTTGTCAGGAGTTGCAGTAGTAGTGATAATAGAGTGATTGAAATCTAACCATTCAGACCAAACATCCATTCCTTCTCCTTTCTCTTCTTTGTTTGTCATTTCCAGTAAATTAACTTTCAAAGACTATGTATAAAAATATAAGCCTTAGTGAAATATCAATACAAATTGAGATCTAAACTAAAACATGAACCGCTAAGGATCAAAAAATTCTAAAGGCAAACTAAACAAACCGTTCTTGGTGTTAAAACGTAAACTAAAGCCACCTGTCTAGTATTATTAAATTTGACTTTAAGGCAGGATTAGTGGATGATTTATAGAATCATGTTATCATCAATGAACCTCCTGGTAGAACCTACAAAGAAGAGCTTCTGACTATTTTCCACTAATAACTACAATTGAATCATTACTCAATTATGAACTTAAGGAATCTTTCACAGCTATGACAAAATTAAAAGATGAGAATAAAGATACAAAAGTTCAAGACATGAAAACAGATACTCGAAATTCAGAAGTATTCGTTTCGGCTAGTGCATTAATCCTAGTCATAGGAAATTCTGGATTAAATCTAAGTTATTAGCAAGTAACAACAGACAACCTTGTCAATCCGCAACAATAGCAGGAATCACCCGTGTTGGAACAATTTAACGTATATTCAGCTCAGCAGAATACTAAATGGAATCAAACATGGACAAATGATCCTGAGAATATTTTCTGTGGTAATGGAACAGACGAATGTAGTGGAGTAGTAGAAGACCCCTTTGAGAGTAATAATACCATTGCATCAGAATCATTCAACAGTTATCAAATAATCAAAGCAGTTGATATGATAAAAAATGCTGATGGGTTTCAAATCGTCGATGTTTCTACAATTCCTCAAGATGAAGGTAAGAAATATCTAGTCGTAATGTCAAAGTATAAATCAAAAGAGCTACCTTTTTCCCTCTAGAAATTTTTATTGTCATTAATATTTGCAACCCGGTCTAGCAATAACTCTTGTATGGTAGTTTAGAAGTCGAGACTAGAGAAGAATCTATTACCATTAATGCAAAAGATGTAAAGTCCAATGAACAGACCTAAAAGCAAGAAGGAAATTTTATCTATGAGTAAGTAAGTTATCTTTTATGAAAATTATTAGTGCTACTTCCGAAATTCCTAATATGACTAGGGAAGAAGCAGAGAAATTTCTTGAAAGCAAATTGAATTTGCAGTTGGCTACTATCGATGAACAAGGTAATCCAAATATCCAACCTGTATGGTTTTATTTTGACAAAAATAGAGAAAAACTCTGGATAAACACCTCTAAATCAGCTAAGAAAACTCAAAATATCCGAAAGAGGCCAACTATTTATTTTTCCATAGATGACGAAAATCCTCCAATTAGAGGAGTTAAAGGTAAGGCAATTGCAACCATTATTGAAGACCCAAAGCAAGTCGGTCCACTCGGAGACAAAATTAGTTTGAAATATCTTGGTACGCTAGATCATCCAATAGCAAAAATGATTTCTGAAGATACCAAGAAGGGAGAAGTTGTACTTGTTGAAATTAGTCCAAAGTTCTTTTCTACTTGGGATTATGGTAAAATGCAGTTTTAACATACAACTGTATAAGTTTGCTGTCGCTTTTGCATGAGTAATTAAATTTGAGACTAAATGTCCCCGGAAGAATTGTTTTGCTAAACTGATCTATGGGTCAAAAAATACCATTGATAACCCATTTTTAATTGATAAAAAATCCTGGCAATTTAACTACTTATTCTTTTAGCGATAAACTTATTGAGATGGAAAGATATAGCAATAATTCTCCTACACTTAAAATCCGGACGAAAGGACAGATATCGTCATAAAACATGGTCCTATTGTAATTTTACTACTTAATAGAAACTGTACGGTGAAGTCTAAATTAAATTATTACCCAAATTCCCAATAAAATACTTTATACCAGCTGTGTACTCGGTAGTTCAGATAGATCAATAAAATTATGCGGGATTAACATTAATTGTTATAAAGTATAGGTCTTTCGGATTTGTAAAAAAATAATAGATGTGTCTAGCCATCAAAGGAGTATTTTCTAAGACTTTTTGTTTTTAGGATAATTTTCGATGTGTTTTTTTGATGATTTCATTGTAACTAGAACCCCTAATAATATGATAAATGCTATTTGAAAGACTTCGATAGCGATTGCCGTATCTCCAATCATTCCCCCCCTTCCGGTTATTGGATTTTCTGGTATCCTTGTAATAACCCAGATAAGTACAAATGCAATCGTTCCCACTATACCTATGTAATCCCATGTTTTACCCCAATTCCTTACTGTGGGAATTATCCAAAATATTTGTGCTAATCCGCCAACTAGAAACAAAACAGTCATTTGAGTATTAAAAGCTGGCAACATATTTAGATGAAGAATGCCCGCGATTCCTGTACATATCGCTGCCACTATGGAAATTAACAGAATCTTGTTCATTACTATTACAGAGTTATAAAACTATATAACTTATTAATAAATTGCTTATTGCAAGATAATAGGAAAAATGGAGAGGTATTCACCGTAGAGCTTGTTTATCTTTTACTAGACTCCTTTCTTAGATCAAAAAACGATAATCGAGATAAATGATAAATAGGAATTTCTCCCAAATAATATTTACACCTGAACCTCAAAGGGTGAAACTCAAGTCTCATCACTTTTGCGCGTAGTGAGAGAGAAAAGTAGTAAGGCTACATTCATGTGATAAGCATCTTGACAGTTGAGCTAATCTGGGTCATTATACCACAATCTAAAACCATGATGATGACTGAAAAAAATAGATAGGTAACACTCCAATCTATCTTACCATTCTCGAATGAGAAAAAGATACAAAAGCATGAGAAAGTTCCCCATGCGAACTTCTAATTGATGCCTTTATTACTTTTCTGTTTTTATTAGGTTTCTTATTGTAGAAATTTCGTTAAATTAACTCATCTGATGTACTTTAGTATATCCTTTACCTTTCAAATTCATATCACGGATCAGTCATGTGTACTATAGGCATGTTATGATTAACAAACATTCACTGTCTCGATATCCCCGATGCGAAATTTATTGCATTCTAAATAAAGATAAATTTATGAAGAAGCAGAGGATGAGTCGGACAAAAGCTCCACGGCCCTACCCAAATTATTATTTATGTCTTCTATATGTGATACTAGTTCTTCATTTGGCACCTCATCTAGAATCATCTGTCGTAGTTCCTCTCTCATCATGATTTCTGTAGTTTCCATCAAAGGTCTATCTTTTTCTGCTAATGGAGCTTCAACATATTCAAAATTGTCTAGATATGCGGCGGTTGCAAGTTCTTCCGCACCAGTAAAGTTCTGGCCATCATACTCCTCTATAGTTTGATTCAGTAAAATTCTAATCTTTGAAA
Source organism: uncultured Nitrososphaeraceae archaeon (assembly GCA_963759575.1). Lineage (GTDB taxonomy): Archaea > Thermoproteota > Nitrososphaeria > Nitrososphaerales > Nitrososphaeraceae > Nitrosocosmicus. Next base: position 302,481 of record CAVWZU010000004.1, read on the forward strand.
TAAATTGAATCGGTGTCGGGGGTTCTTCTGAGTTCTCTGTTGTTTCAGATACTACCATAGTATTAGTATTAGTATTAGTAGTATTGGTAGAATTTTGATCTGTCAATTCTAAATTCAATTGAGAATCATTTTGCGTATCATTGATTATCTGAGCATATGAATTTTGAAATCCGAACAATATGCCTACCGTTATGAACAACAAAAAGGGGATCGATAATAATCTTGAAAACCGATTGTCGATTCTCTTATTCAATAATGTCATTTGTGGTACCATAATACTATTGTACGTTACTTACTGATGTTTATTTAACTATTATGTCATTTGCAATATCTGAGAATTATTTGACTACGGTTCTAATCATCCATGAGGGCTGGACTTAATTCTACCTTAATATATTATTCAAAACTAAGTTTCGCTCTATGTTTTATTTCTAGAATTTTTACTAGTATTAAAATAGATTTTTCTTTCGATCCTGTAATAAAGATATCAAACTGGAAAATATTTGGATTTCATTTCTCAGTTGTTGTTCTAATCTTTTCACTTAAATCTGGAACCGCGTTTAATATTTTCACAAACTTAAATGGTAGAGATAATTATTATTATTATTATCTAATAGACAAAACTGAATAATATGTTCAATATTGAGAAAATCTTTCTTATTTATTATTGATGTACTAAAATAATAGTTCTCATCTGGCAGGTCAAAGCTACCTTTTTATTTTATGTCTGGAACCTCATTTAGTTTCCTTTAAGATGTTTTGTATATCTTTGAAGTGATACGGTCAATTTGTCTCTGTTACAGCCAAGTTTCTAAAAAAAAAATTTTCCAACATTGATTCTTGTACAAATTCTGTGACGGTAATTTGGTCTGTCCGCTGATCCTTTTCCCTTAGTGATTTCTTATCAATATTAAGTATGAGAATTAGATATAAATCTTAGAATAAGGGTTATGAAATTAAGTATGGTGAAATTTTTTTTTGTCTCAATTCTTACCTTTGTTCTTCTTTTAGGTTATGAGATACCTCAACTCTTAGATGCTTATCAAGACACTTTGGGTTGGAGTACCTTTAGATCCGACAAGTGCAAAATGGACATTGATTATCCAACAAACTTCACAGTCAAAGAAAATACAAATAAATTTGAGAACACGGTTGATTTCTCAATATATTCTAATAGTCCTTATATTAGAATATTGTTTGATTGTAACAATTTAGATAAAGTATCGTCAGTAAGCAACTATTCAAAAAGTATCTCAGAAATACAAGAAGAATTGTTGGGTTACGATGATTTTATAGTAGAAGATGTTAACATGACTAAATGGAAAGTAGACAGGTTTAACACTCTTTCATTTATCTATGCAAGTGGTGAAGGTGCACACACTGGCACGGTTACAACCAATGAAGTGATCTACGTTCCTCGTAACAATGAAACTGTTATGATCAAATTTACATCTTTATATTCAGATTTTGATTCACTTCAAACACAGAAATTAGAAAAGGATATGATAGAGTCTATCAAGTTCCTTTGATCGATTGGAGTCTAGGTCTATTTCATTCCGAAGTTTACAAAATTTATATGACGCGGTTAGATTATGTTCGATGGCAATTGGAAATCTATCTTGTATTAGTAAGATTTAACTAACAAAATTGAATATGATAATAAATTAGTTTGTTCAAACAATTAACGATAGAAATAATGATACTGTAGTAGTTATCAATACTAATTAAAATTCAAAAGCTATTGACAAAGTTACCTAGAACCAAAGCACAGATATTAATCTAATTCGAAAATATGAAAAATCAAAATACATCATCATGCATGTATTGAAATCGTCAGATCCCGTTCACTAGGATTATTAGAATTTCCGAGTTTGCTTAGAAGAGTGAATTTATCGATGCCAGAAACCGAAGATATTTCTTGAAATATCCTGTCAATCAACATTAGAATTTCCGAGTTTGCTTAGAAGAGTGAATTTATCGATGCCAGAAACCGATGATATTTCTTGAAATATCCTGTCAATCAATATATATACCTCTTTAGGAGTTGAAACTTCAACAATAGAGGAGTTAACAGAGCTCAAGAGAGCAATGAAATCGTATGAATCCAGTGTGGATCTTTGATTCAATAAATGTAAACTAGAAAGTAATTTTTCAGCCTGTTGCAGGAATGCCTGACTATCCTGGTATTCAACCATGGCCGTAATAGTACTATTCGTGATGGCTTCCTGATATTCATGGCCTGCAGTATCCAAGAGATCAACCGCAACAAATGAATTAAACGTTAAATCATCTTGCATGCCTTTAGGAATTACTTCATTGACAATTTGTTTCAAAACAGTTTTAGTCGATTGAATTGTATTTGCGTATTCCTCATTAGTAGAGTTTTTCGAAATTTCCGGAAGATTCACCAAAATAGAATAAAGCGACAGATCTAGTGATTTATTCGCGCTGGCTATTTGGGGTGCAACAAGGGGATACACCTCAGCAATGGGATGGGCAGCATGGGCAACAGCAAGAGTTTCATTTCCATCATATTTATTTAACAATGATGCATTAAGATGTCCATGAATCTGATCGATTTTTGATGTAAAATTTACCAGATTAGAATAACTGGGATCGAATATGTTACTAATAGAAAGTCCCTTTTGTTTCTCTAATCCGGAAACTGATTTATCATTAATTTGTCCAATTATTGGCTGAAAGGAGATAAAGGAAGTTAAGGCTATGAATAGAAGAGGGATAACAAACGTCATAAGCACAAGAAAAGTTTTGAGTTTAATGGATATATAAGAATGATCCCACTGAGACACACTTGCCTTACTATATTTTTTATATTTAACCATGCCTGTGTTTATCTACTGCGAGAATAAAATTGGTTCACGATGAATCGAGACTCAGGTTCACATATTATTCTAATCCAGATGTAAAATTCATTATATCACATCAAAATTAAGCTAATTGATGGTTACAACTATTGGTTCAAAACCCATGAAATACTCAGGGATAATTAGGATATCTTCGGTTTTAATGCAAAGGTGAAGAGCAGAGAAGAGAAGAGAAGAAGAGAAGACAGGTTAGATCTTCTCCCGGGGCTTGTGTATGTGGAATACATGAAATAATAATCTAGATTATTAATAAATAAAATTTTTTTCTTAAATATTATTCACGCATGGAATCTAATATGGGTAATAATCTCAGTCTCATGAATCTCAAGTATAGTTAGTGAAGGAGTAAAAGTATACACCCATTCATAACTCTAGGTCTTGTGTAAAAGGTCCCGGCCTTGTAAATAAGTTTCAACTCTAGAGCAACTACTAAGAGTCTCTTTGTTGTCTTGACAAAAATTGTTCCACATTCTGTCGAGCTGCTTATCACACAATTCAACAGCAATTCCTCTTGGAACATCCCAGTTACAAACATCTACTAATTGATTATTAGTCAAATCCATCTCCATTAGATGTAAGTCATTGTCCTTTTGAACAGATATCTCATCGAAGGTCATCAATATTACCAACACGGACAAAGTCATAACTATCAGCATAGCTGTAATTCCAATGACCATATCTTGCTTTGCCATTTCTTCAAGATAGAAAAAGGAAAAATTATCTATATACCGTTGTTACTGTTCTCATTCTCTGTTCTAAGAATGGATTCTTATAGAGGCCAACATTAATCCTATATCTTATCATACTATGCATTCAAATTGTAGAAGTATTTTGATTAAAGTATCTTCATCGCTAGAATTTCTCGTCGAAGGAATGATATGAAGATAAGCCAATAAACTATACTATCACATTTATGGCCAAAGTATCATGCTCGTAGGACGGATATGGAATACCCGGATATTTTGAGAACACGATACTAGATAAATTGTTGGCAGCACTGCACACTGAAACCCTATTATTGAATCATCAAGATAACGAAGTAAATAAGTTTGGCACATCTTTAAGGTATTGATATCGCTACCACCCTTAAACCTAGTCGCACAGGCATGGATTCCTTATTTATTCACCGTTTTCAAATTTACAATAATCTAAGGTAAAGGTTTGAATCACCAGTGATTTTCTTAATGGTCGGTTCGTCAGTAATACCATTATTTTAAGCAATAATCAATCAATTTGATTTATAGACAATTCTTGCTAGAATACGAAAAACATGTCAGGCCAAATTCCATTCTCAGATCAAAAAATGAAAATCTAGATCAATAATAAATAGGATTTCTTCTTATCATGAAATACTCAGACTCATTTAATGCGACTTTTGTGACGACACAAATCTCGTGCAAAAGTAATAGAGGCTACAATCATGTAATAAGTATCTACATATCATTAGACTCGGTCATTATACCACCCTCAACATGAAAACCATGATGACTGAAAAAATAGATAGGTAACACTCCAATCTATCTTACCATTCTCGAATGAGAAAAAGATACAAAAGCATGAGAAAGTTCCCCATGCGAACTTCTAATTGATGCCTTTATTACTTTTCTGTTTTTATTAGGTTTCTTATTGTAGAAATTATAGACTGCCAAAAATACAGACCGATAATGTCCATAATCTCGAGGAGTTAAAGTGCGTATAATCAAATATGGACGGCTCAGTATTATAGCGGATAAGTTGATAAAAAATATTCAAATATTATTAGGATGTTATAATAAGGTTAGCAATTCCATATGATGCGTATAGTGGAAGATAAATCTCACAATGAATATTATTTGAAGATGTTTCAGTTTTTATTACCTGAATTCATCAAAATGAAAATACAAAACATTTGGACATATAGATATCAGATAGGAAGATATTTAAAAATTGAGATTTTAATAATCTTATTATGAAAACTTATTTTCAAAATCAATAATCACAATATGACCTAAATATTTTCAGTTCATAGTAAAACGTTGCACTATACTGTATGTTCCATTCATAATCCACTCCAACGTATCAAGCCAAACATACATTCTTTTGGTTTCCGAGTGCATGGATGGGAAGTAAAAGACGGCTAGAGGTTTCACACCACTCCCCTCTAATGCTTCCCATTCATCCATATTCATCCATACTTTTGATCTAAAAATTGTCAATTACTCCTAAATATGGTTAAATTAATAATCGCTATACTCTTCTAGGGTTTGTCATTGAAAGATTATTTGATTCTCTGATACCAGAATGTACAAAATCTATTTATGTGTATCTTACTAGTTTACCACAATGAAGAATACTAATATATGCACCATTTTTGTATTTTATCTTATGGTGTTAGGAGGAGGAATTGTAACTATAAATGCAGTGTATGCCGATTCACAGAAAACACAAGGTTTGCAAATGCATTTAGACAAAGTTATGGATGAATTAAACAATAATAATACACAAGGTGCAAAGACGCATCTTCAAGGTGCCCAAATGATGATAGCATCAATGAGTGAAGGTAGTAATAGCACTACGGCTAATCATACAGGAGTAGCTAATCATACCGGATAAGTATTTCCAGTAGATAACATCCCATAATTGAAAAGAATATGCATCTAATTTATCAAGAATTATTTTTTCTTTTTGAATATACATAAAAGTAAAGGAATGGCTCAAAAATAAATAATATAACTCTCAGAAATACTAGTAGTAGCAGTCAAGATATTGGTCGAATACCACTGTTTTAACTAAAGAACACGCTGCTTTAGAACGTATTAGTTATCTGCGAATAGATTATCAAAATTGCCATTTTTATGCAATTATACACGTGTTCCAATTAGGAACAGAGTCATAGGAATTTTAGAAAATGGTGTAAGGAATGCCAACTTGTCAACAAAACATTAATTAGTATCATTCTTTGCCCTATTTCTTGAAATCTATTCAGAGATCGGATAGAATGATTAGCTCGGCATATCTTCCGGAAGCCATTGAGACACAGGGACCGGGATGCTTCTTGACCCATCCAAATACAGATTTTCTATTGCAGGAATTTTGTAATTACATAATTGTGCTATCGGACGCATTGATTTGTTTGATATGGTAATAAGCTTCCGCAAGCAAGTGCTAAATATCCGGATTTTTTTCAGGTATTCAAAAAATATCTATAATAGCAATGAGACCTATGAAGAACCTATTCACGAATGAATAAGAGTCATTTTATAATTATAATTGGGATTATCTCGATGACTTCTATTGTTTGTTATGTTACCATCACATCTGCTCCATCCAGTTATGCTTATGGCGATTCATTGAAAAAATCAGTATTAACTAAGGACAAAGAAGATGGTCTCCAAAATTCGATGACAAATGTCGACATTAGTGATAGCAGGGTGCTTAATAATGATACGGTATTTCAATTTAAAAAGGCGCCTGAATTTCAGAACATTGAAGGAAGAATAAACACAAATGATAGCATACCGGTAACCATCGCTTCATTGAAAGGAGAAGTAGTACTTGTCAACTTTTGGACTTATAGCTGCATCAATGTCTTGAGGACACTTCCACATCTTATTAATTGGGATACCAGATATTCTGATAGCGGATTAGCTATAGTTGGAATTCATTCACCAGAATTTGAATTCGAAAAAAATACGAAAAATGTAAAATCGGCAGTACAAAGGTATGGAATAAAATATCCAATTCTCCAGGATAATTTACATAGTACTTGGAATGCCTACAAGAACAACTATTGGCCCAGAATGTATCTGGTAGATTCTCAAGGATATGTAAGGTATGATAAGATTGGTGAGGCTGATTACAATCAAACAGAGATGGTAATTCAATCTTTGCTAAATGAAAGAAATGCCGGTAAAGGCATAAAAAATATGAATCATAATAAAGATGTCTTTTCTTATTTCAATAATAGCAATACAATTCAACATAGTCCCAAAAACAACGTTACTAGTTTTCTTAATCAGCATGTCGACTTTTCAAAAATCCGTACACCTGAATTATATTTTGGAAACCAATCATCTCGTTCAGCACTAGAAAACCCCGAAGGATTTCATTTGGGTCAGACAATAGATTATTTCCTGCCAACATCATCATCATCATCTTCATCTTCAAAATCGATTTCAAATTCAAGCATCCAGCCTAATACAATATATTTAGAAGGACAATGGAAAAGTAATCCTGATAATGTAGAATTACAAAGCGATACTGGTCGTATATTACTAGACTATTCGGCAAGATCAGTAAACATGGTAGTTGGTGTTAATAGCAGCGATAAGAATCAAAGTCAAGTAACAGTGTATGAAAACAATTCCTTGATATCTAACAAATCGAAAGGAATTGACATTGGAAATAATAGTAAATTCATCGTTAATGAGCCAAGGCTGTACAATATAGTAAATCACCCGTCATATAGCAGCGATAATCATACACTTTTAATTGATATTAAGGGAAAGGGGTTCCAAGCTTATGTCTTTACATTTGGATAAGTTACTGTGCTGCAATAATAATCAGTAATAAAGAACAAGCAAAATTCATATGAACTTAAAGTAAATAATATAAAATAAAGTTATTGGACTTTAATGTTTGTATCTTGGTATACCGAGAAGTTAAACAATAAAGGTTGTTCTTTGTTTGCTACTGCCCATGTGGTAGATTGAGCACCCGGTTCCTTTATCTCTTCCTCGTTTCATCTCGTGGTTCAGGAATGGTTACTGAATAGTCTATAGATGGAGAATTTTCCAATGATTGATCGGTTGCAAGTGGAGTATATGATTGAGCTTGTTCAGCAGTTAGGGAACCAACACCTGGTAATTCAGCATCATCAGATATATTTATTTCAAATAGGAACATAAAGTTTGGACTTAATGCTTCATCTCTCAGATCCTGATAGAACGTCTGTTCATTCATTACATGACCCACCATTATATGAGTAAATACGTCTTGGGCCACCACCGTATTATTGCCATTTGTAATATCTGTAACTTGAGCGGGACCATATCGAAATGCCATATTAGAAAGCTGTGGCATATCTGACCTACCTATGTTGGAGGCCCCATATTGTATTTGATCAAAACCCACATCATTTGTAAGTGCTGCAAATTGAGGTTGTTCTGTAGGGAGTGATCCACTAGGACTATTCCAGTTTACGTCTGTTAATGTGATTTTGTATTCATGGCCCACAATTTGGTGTGGTCCATATATTACTGGAGATGTATATGTTGCTACATCTCTTGTCATATTATTTACGTTTCCTTTTTCAAAAGTACCAAGAAACTCAGCATTCTCTCAAACTGAAACTCCACAGGTCAAAGCATCGACACAGGTAAAGTTGTCAAATGGAATAGTCCACCAGGACCAAATACATTAGATAATCCTGCTGCCGGCTCAAAAAGGGCGTTAGATGCTTCGAGATTTATTAGAGTATCATTAGTGTTTGGTTGAGGCAATGAGATTGTTCTGCATTGTTATCATTTTCAGATTGGCCAAAGGCCAAATAACCTTGCTGTATTTGAAAATGTAGTTGCAGATTTGTGTTGATAACGTAACGGCTATTGTTATTGCTACCGTTAGAAATAATGTTCTTTTCTGTCTTAGTGTAGTCATAAAGAGCTTTTTTTATCTTAAGAATTAGATTTAAAGTATTTATGATTCTCGTAATTGATACTTGAATTAGAAAATAGAAGATGTATTAAATATAGAAGAACTACTTATTTAATCAAGAATGTGCCCTAAACGGAAAACTAGAAAGACTTAGGAAGTTGCTAAATCCAAGGTAATAGTACGTAGAATTTACTGCCTAAGTTTAATTTTTCTTCAATGAACAAACCCTCTAGATAGTACTTTCTATCTCATGCTAATTGTAAGAGTCGGCGTGTTCGAATGTAAAGCTTGAAATGATTATCTAGCAGTTCCGTAATTAAACTTTATTCTCTTATTAATACTTCATACATCCAAAGTAAGTATATCTTATCAGATGTTAAATAGTATTTTACACTTTATTTATAGAATACAATACATCTTCATTTCACTAGGAATAGGTTGGAAATTGGTGTGCGAAAATCATCTAACTTGTTCCTACTTTAGTAGCCTATAGACAATTTCATTTCTTTTTATTATGATGTATTAATTTATCTAAATTATATTACCAAAAATGAAAATCAAGGTAAAAGATAGATTGTATTGATAAGACACTTATTTTTAACCATAAACAAGATAAATTGGTGGCTATATTGACAAATATTTGGACACCCAGGTTAGATTTCTTAGAAAGCACGAGTTAAACCTGAACTCTATTACTTTTTCTAGAACTATTCAATTTTAGATAAAGGGAGTATGCAGATATCATGTAATAATTTTAGGTAACTTTATATTGTAATAAAATTTCCTTGTTTATAGCTGTGAAGTTAATATTTGTCAATAATTCTAAACTAGATTCATCGCTTTCCCCAATTGAAGGCGAGGTCTTTTCCAACATATCTACAAGGCTTATGGGACAGCAATTAGCTTTAAGAAATATTAAAGCATTAAATGCTATTTTGGAAATAAAATCAATTGAAATTCCGTTTAATCTTTACCAACTAAAGAATTTAATCCACGAATATTTTCCTTCGATTGAGGTAACAGTTACAAAAACTAGAGCTGTTATTCAAAAAACAATAGTAGACAAATCGCACTTACAAAAAGACTCTCAATGTATTGATTTAATGATGGACTCAGACGAACTTACGAAATCATCCATAAGGATTCCAGTTAATTCTATAGTATATATTAATACAAAAGATGAATTGATAATTGATGAAATAAAGTATCCTTGGGATTTTTTGAAATCGGTACAAAAGACATTAGAGAGGGAAATAACCTCTACAAGAATATCACCAAGAGTAAAAATATCTAAAACAAGCATCATTGAGGGACCATGTATAATTGAAGAGGGAGTGGTATTAGATGATTTTTGCAAAATTAAAGGGCCAGCCTATATTGGAAGGAATAGTTTTGTCGGAATGGGTTCTCTCGTTAGAAACAGTATTCTTGAACAGAATACAAGAATCGGATTTAATTGTGAAATAGGCAAATCTTATTTTGCAGGCAATGACAAGATTTCGCACCATAATGTAATATTAGATACTATAGTGGGACAAAATGTATGGTTTGGAGGATATACAGGTACTGCCAATGTTTTATTAGATAGGAGAAATATAAAATATAAAATAAATGATACCCTTGTAGACACAGGCACAGATCATTTTGGGTCTGTAATAGGAAATAATTGTTGCATTGGGGCATCTGTAATCATATTACCTGGAAGAAAAATCCTTCCAGACTCGCAGATTCAAGCAGGGACGATAATTAAGTCCTAATAATTTTAAGCAGGATTTTTTTTATATTATGGTTACTTTCTAAATATCCAAAATAGACAATCCCAAATGTAAACCCTTGCAATAAGAGAATAGCAATGGGGAAAAACCATAATTGTCATTTCATAATTGCGAAAGTACAATCATTACCCATGTTAATGATTAATTTTTTCTGTAGTACTTTGATAGCCGTCGTTCTTATAACCTAAAGGAATAAAAGCCCACCATGCCGATTAAATATAATGGTCATACTAGATCAAGTATCACGAATATAGTCATCCAATCACTATTGTTTTAAAGTGAGATTAAATGCCATTTGTAAATTCGGGTGTACTTTTCCATGAACGATTTCCATGATTTGTGAAGGTTGTGAAATGTTCTCAATATTTTCTTTTAGCTCATGTAATGATTTTTTGAGAATAGGAATATTGTTATTGTCTTGAAATGTCGTATCTCTGGACTCTAGTTCATCTTCATAAATTTCAATCATCCTTATTGAGGTTTCCAAAGCATTATTATATTGATACTCGTCTTTAAGAGATTCAACACGTTGATTTCCTAAATCTGGCGAATCATGACTAGAGTGATTACTTGTATCCACCATTTGACTACCATTCATTTCTAACTTGTTGGCTAATGAGAAATTCATATTAAGCATTACATTTGAAGGTATTCCAAATGCATAACCATATTTTCTAAGCACTTCGTCTCCTAAATTAGCCATCATTGTTGCAATTATAGTGTTATTATAGAACTGATCACTATCAACAAGAAGAGAATCCTCGCTTACGAGGATATCATCAATTATCTCATATATACTATCTACAGAGTCATTGGGCAATGATTCACTGGCATTAGTTGACCTATCTACCAAGTTATTGTTAATGAGTCGGTTTTCGATCAGTATCATGTTTATGAGTGTAAGAAAGGTTGAATTGTCATCTGTATCAAAGTTATGAGCAGTAACATTAATTCCAAAATTATTTACAAATAATAGAGACAAAATTAATAAAAGTGAAAACAGTAAGTGGATTTTCATTCCCCAATACTCTTCCAGTTTGTATTTAAAATCAGAATGGGTATCAAAAACATATGCAAAAAAAATTAGGATTAAGATTGTTAATTGGGCTTGAATACAACTATACGTGAGTTACCCGTATCAGCTATATACACGGTCCCAGATTCTTTATCAACACCTACGCCCTCAGGATCTAGTAATTGCCCATCACCAGCATTTGCACCACCAAATTGTGTAATGTATTGACCGTCATTTGTAAACACTTGAACCCTGTTGTTATTCTTGTCGGTAACGTAAATATTATCGTTATTATCTATAGATAATCCAGAAGGCCCTTGGAATTCACCATTAGCAGTTCCCTTTGTGCCCCACTGAGACAGATAAGTGCCATCATTACTAAATTTTTGGATTCTATCATTGCCATAATCAGCTATATACACGTTACCTCCGGAGTCAACAATAGAGCTTTCAGGATTTGAAAGCTGGCCATTGCCTTCACCTTCAGAACCCCATCTATTTAGAAATTCACCATCTGTTGTAAACACTTGTACACTTGGATGGTCCCTGTCTGTTACAAACAACTGACCCTGAGCATCATTTGCAGGAACATGGGGATGTAAAAATTGACCGTCACCTTCACCTTCAGAGCCCCATTTTGCTAGAAATGTACCGTTATTATCAAATTTTTGGATTCTATAATTGAATTGATCTGCTACGTAAATATTACCTTCAGAATCCATTGATAAGGCTGATGCTTTGTGAAATTGACCGTCACCTTCTCCCCCTTCTCCAAATTTAGTCAGGAAATTGCCTTCAGGATCAAATATTTGGATTCTATGGTTTTCGTAATCTGGAACAAATACCCTTCCATCAAAAAAGTCAACATCATTCTGACCACCAAATTGACCGTCACCTTCACCTTCAGAGCCCCAATTAGTATAATAAGTAAAGGATAAATTCTGAGGGGGAGATACAGATTGTCCAAAAGCCATCGGAGAATAGAAATCCGATGCTGTACTCGAAGCAATCCCAATTAAGGCGAAAGCCATCGTTATGAAGCATCCCCATACCCATTTGCCTTTATTAACATTAAACAAGTTCAAAATTTGTTCATTTCTATAACTTTTCATACCAATTATATTTCTATTATCGGACGACATAATTTACACTGGATGTTTGTCATAATTAATACAATATGTATTTTTCGATGATTTTTTTTACTATTATTAAATACCTATTCAAAAAAGTAATAGTTTGTTATGTAATTTGGAAATCATAAATATTTGAATTGTGGGATCGACCCAATATAATTAATCGAACCCTTAAGATGATATCATTGCAAATATCTAATGATTTATCACCTCTTGAGTAATATTATATGTGCATTCTTACTAGACAACAATAAAATCTTATAAGATACGTTTTAGTATGTGTCATTTTCATTATTGTCTGCTTAATTATTTCTTCTTGTCAGACAAAACTAATAAAGAAATCCAGAGATACAATAATAAAGCCAAGTGATGCGAATAGTAACAGACAATTACTATTTATGGGACCACTCATTTATGTTTTAATACGCCTTTAGTAAAGGCAATATTCAAATTTAGTTTTGATATTCCTCAACAATGATTACAAATAAGAAATTGTATTCCGAGTAGCAGACACTTTGGAAAATATCGGAACAGTTTGTCAAAAGTATCAAATAAGGTTTAAATATCGAGTGGATAGGGACACCGTGTTTAGCATATTATTTATTCACATGGGGCTCATTTATGACAAATAATAATTTAAATCAAACTACCAAGAATCCAATGTATATAAATAAGAAAAATAGTTTAGTTTATTTTTATTTTCTAATCGGTTATGGTAGCAGAATGATAAGGGGCTCCACATTTCGGACACATAGCGTGATCACTAAGACAATCTTTGCAGTAATCACTACTTGCATCAAATTCAGTTTTATCTCCTTTGTAATAACAAATTTCGCATACTAATTCCATCATCGTTATAGAGGAATGCTATCGCAACATAATAATTTATTTATAATTTTTTAGAATGAATGTCACTAATAATTAACTTTTCTTGATATAAAATGTCACATAGTCAGTTCTCATAACCTAGTTGATTCGAACTCGCTATTTATCATGTCATGTATTTTTTGCTCAAATATGTCATCTGTCAATGTAGTTTCTTGACTAAAAACAAAATAGCTCCGATTGGTATAAAAAGAACAAAAAGTAGTAACAAATACGGAGTATCTTCTATATATAAGTGGCTTGAAACAACAAGTATTCCATAGATATTTATTACTATTGATGGGGCAACTAGTGCTATTATCAATAATTCATAATATTTGGTAATTATAGATGGCGTGGGTGTTGATCTACTCTTTTGAGGTCCATGATCTATCGCCGATGTTGTTTTAGATGCGCTTTGAATTCGTAATCCCAAGATGAAGGATGATGTCCCTATTAAGAAAGAAACTGCAGTAAGAATATTACCTGTAAGGCCAGGAACAATAGCTAGGGGTGCACCTGTTCTTGTTTGTAGTTGTGTTTGTTGTTCTTGTTGTGCCTCTACAATATTATTATTGTCTAGTGATAGTAAAGAGAGGAATGTAGGCAGGAATGCAATTGTCAACAAAGTAAAAAACAATAGGTTCATTAAATGACTAACCAACAAAATAATCGACACACTCACAAATTTATTCATTCTGAAAAATTCGGTTGAAAGGTGACTTAATTTGCTCTTCGTAAAACAGTTTACGTATTCCCACTGGTTGATGTTACTTAGACAGATTCAGGCTATACAAAAATTGTAACCTGATGTCGGAGTAATCATATTATATTCTATTTACAAACGATCATACTTAAATCCTCAGGCTCGTGATATATATACACTAGTTCCATATGGTCAATCAAAATGAAGAATACTCACAATACCTGCACATATGGCTACTACAATGGAAATTAAAGCAATATTTTTCATCTTTGTTACAAAATTATAAAACTAAGATTCATAACTGCGACATATGTTACCTAATCGACAAATCACTTTACTCATAAACCTTAATAATTGGTCTACTTTAAACAATACCTGTGATTTCTTACGTAAAATTTATTATGATTCTGACTACTTTTATGATTTCTGGAGTCTGGCTATCTCTAACTGGAATAAATGCTCATGCATTATCGGCATCCCCAAGTGATTATGAATACGGTTCTGGCCCTGTAGCAAGTGTAAATAATGACTGGATTTTGGTCGGTAACTATATGGGTTATGGTAATCCATCTAACCTCTCTGATTCAGGCTTTCATGCCACATTTAGTATGGTAATGAAAAATGGCTCTGCCTACCATATGCATCAAATATCTAATGCAACTATAGATGATGTAAGAATGGATGGAAATAACACCATTATGAAAGGTTCGGTAACAGTAACAATGAGGGAAGGACCTGTTTCCAATGTTTCAACTAACTGGACAATAAATAATAATAACACCCTGGCTATATCTATGGACCCCTCGATGATTGGTAACCACTTTGGCGATACCCCGATTTATGGGCTGGAACTAACACCTGAAAAAGAGATCGAGATTAGGAATACTATGGGAGAAGATTCCGAGTTTATGGATAAATGGATACCTTTAATGGTACAAAATACTATGAATGCTTTAAATATTGATGCTGGAAATATAGCAAATATGTCAATGATGAATCAATCGTTCACTAACGAATCTACAGATTTGATGTTGATGAATGATTCCACTATGCCTTAGTCAAATCAAACATAGGCAAGGAATTCCCGAGGAAACAAAAATCTAGGTTGAAATATTACTTTTTATCGCCTGTACTGACCACCCATTTTTTCCAGTGTTTGTTTTATGAAATCAGTATCTATTTCACCTGATTGCGAATACCAAAATTAAATATTCTTAAATACAGTTTCATGACAGTGATTTTGGATTATTTCGACATTTTTGAAAATGCTTCTGATGCTGCCTTTTTCGTTTCTTCCTCAGTGAGATCCTTTATGTGAGTAGATATAGACCAAATATGTCCAAATGGATCTTGGATGCTTCCATGCCTATCTCCCCAAAACTGATCTTGAACAGGATCTAATGATTTTCCTCCTTCAGTAATTGCAAGGTTAAATGTTTTGTCTACATCTTCAACGTACAAATACAAAGAAACAGGGCTTCCTCCAATACTTGGCGGTGACATACATTTCATTTCTGGAAATTCATCTGTCAACATAATCTTTGAATCACCAATTTGTAATTCTGCATGTGCAACAGCTTTATTATCTGGCATCATCATAGTTCCTTTATCTATTGCTCCAAATACCTTTTTGTAGTATTCTATTGCCTTTAATCCATCTTTTACAACTAAAGAAGGCGTAATTGTATGATATCCTTCTGGAATCTTTTTTACATTATTCATTAAAGTATGGAAGGATCTGCTCACATATATGATAGATAGTCAAATTATGTTCACATTTAGTATTGCAATTAATTGATTATAGCAGTTAAATCATATTACATACAATTATACCCTGCGTATTATATAATCAAAATGCCATAATTCTAAAATAACCGATTAAACAATATAATCAATAGTTAGAAAAAAGGAATATGTTTTCTAGCTCATATTTGACATTATATACGCACAATAACTGAAATGGTTTTTATCCACCATCTTTCCTTAGAGTTGATGTTATAAGCAAGATGTACTTAACAATGAATAATATGCTTTGTAAACAAGGATCGTAAATTAAGGACGTTGGGGACAAGTTGGTTGGATAACGGGTTTTAGAACGTTTATGACTTCAACATATTAACGATGAGACCTCAGCAATTACACTCCATTGAATTTCATGTCTAGTGTTTAGATTACAAAAATTAATTCATGTTAATTGTTTTTACAATACTTTTTCTGTTACCGATACCTACTATGAACCATTCATTCAATATATGATTTGAAGTTAACAGGAGATCCAGTTATTGACGCCAATTCCAACGCTACGATATATAATGGAACTACTACAGTAACATTAAAGGATGGACCGGTTTCTAACGTACCAACACAAATAAGTTAACTAGATGATAGTGCAATAGTCATTACCGTTGATAGTAATTTAACCAATAAGCACATTGGAAGTACTCCGATCTATGGAACTCAGCATCTCATCTGTGTAGAAGTCCCAGACCTATGCAAATAAACCTTAGGGTTTATTACTTTATATTTTTTATCGATTAACCATCTAGTTTAATACGTTTCTCTTTGTTCTGATCCTACGAGAATAGCTGGGTTGGTGGAACTTGTGATTGAATACCTTTAGCCTCTAGAACATGAAGCTGCTCTGGATTTAAGCGAGAAGGAGGGGATTCGTATAGTATTGAAGCACCTTGGTCCGTCCGATATCATCGCTCTTTAGGGTCTAGATTATTAATATGATGTATACATAATAGTATTAGATATTATGATCTAACCATCCTTAGCTCTTTGAGTAGTAGAAAGAGAAGATACTTCACAAATTTGTTTTTGATTCTTCCTAAAATTTATTATGCCAAATACCAATATCATGATTGACAAAATTATTACAAGGTATAGCAGAGTCAGATTTGATGCAAAAATGTCACTTGAACTATGGACATCTACGTTGCCAGAGTTCACATCTAAAGAAGGTGGCGAAGTTACTGATAAAAATGACGCAGCTACAAGGACCAGTATGCCTAATACGGATTCCATTTTTAATGATTTATTAATTTTTCTCAAGAATACTCTGCTGTTGGACTTTATATCCGAATCTTGATAGTCCTTTACATTACGTTTAATATTGGTGTTAATTGAAATTTGTTTTGTGTAATTGTATATCTTTTCTTGGTTATAACGCCCGATAAATATCATTGGAAAAGCCAATGAAAGTTTTACTATAAGGATTAGACCGTAGATGGAAGTAATCAAGGATGACAAATTTTGTAAGTGTACAAAAGCCAAATATAATCCAGTTATACCTATTACACTGATAGCCGTAACAGCGATAAAAGAGAAGTACATCAAGCCTTGAGTCATTTGTTCCAAAACGTTCTTTTCTGAGATAGGCTGTATAATATTTGTATCATTATTATTGTCGTTATTCGTAGTCACAAAATTCCTCTTTGTAAATAAGACTGTAAGGTAGAATAATCCACCTATCCAAATAGATACAGACATGAAATGAATCCAATCTATTGAAACTGCTAACGATGAAAAAGAGTCCAATGAGTTACTATGACTTACCATACTATTGGAGTATAGATTAAATGAGCTCACGACTAGAATGGAAATCAATAGTATTCGATCCAATTTATTATAGCTATGAACAATTGGGACCGGTCTATGATTCAAGCTATTTTTGTTGTTGACCTTTCTTCTTATTCCGATGCTATATGATATCATTACGCCAATTATCATGAAAGAAGTAACAACCCTCAACATCCAAACATCTCCAACTGGGGTTGAATAAATAATCCAAAACGCTGATGAAATATCAAGTTCCAAGTTTTGTGCTAATTCATAAGACGAAAGTAGCATTATTCCCGTAGAAAATACGATAATTGAAATACAACAGATCAAAAGAAAAATCGCCAACTTTCCAGACGAATGGTATAGAGAGGTAGAAACGGATTGAACTATATTATTTTCTGAAGCTTTGCTATTGTTACGAAGAGATCTTTGTAAGATAAGATTATTAAAAATTAATCCAACAAGTGCGACCTGCGAAACAATTAGCACAGCCTTTAATACTGCGTCATAGGTGGAAGTTACCGATTCGGTTGATGCAGCTGAAGTAAAAGTGTCATCCAATGCTTCCTGTGCTAGAGCAGCAGGTGATACAAATGATGATGAATATAATACTATAATAATTAGAAAAAAAGAAGCAAAAGATTTCACTAGAATCACGATCGAACCCCCCTAGATTCATGCGTAAAGAAAAAAGATACAGGTTCTAATTCTGAAACAAGAGTTTTATTCTCAGTCAAAGTGTCTACCCTTAATGAATTTTCAAGTCCTGTAATTGGTTGTGTAGTATCTGCTTCTTTATTTGTC
Source organism: uncultured Nitrososphaeraceae archaeon (assembly GCA_963759575.1). GTDB lineage: Archaea > Thermoproteota > Nitrososphaeria > Nitrososphaerales > Nitrososphaeraceae > Nitrosocosmicus. Next base: position 320,864 of record CAVWZU010000004.1, read on the forward strand.
GGATCCGTCATTTTTGGCGAGACAACTGTTAATTCTCCGTTAGTCCCATGATCAACAGTCAACCGTTCGTTGGCCCACTTCACCTCCATCAGATGCTTTTTTCCATCAATCGAATACAAAGATATCTGCCGTGCAATTAAGAATTGTAAAGTCGGTAAAATTAACAAAAGCCTTAAAATCCCAAAACAGAGGACCATATTCCTTAGAATTCGAGGGGTCAATGTTACTTCTGATGTGTAAAAAAAGTATATAACTAATCTAGTTCAATCATCGAAGTCGATTATTGACGGTAAAAAGAAATTATATCAATAGTTTCTTTTAGAAACAGAACAGATAATTCATATACACAGACAACAAGGATAAAGATATTAGTGATTCGTCCAAATTCGCGTATTCTTAGTTCTTTATCGCCATCGGGATTACTTTATACCACGCCTAATTTCATTTAATTATAATTATTGCAATTGTTATTTCATACAAAAAATGTTAATATGAAGATTTAGTAGTTTATTTATGGAACAAATCATAAATGTAGCGACAATACTATTGTAAGCTTACCATTAACAATTTATCGAAAACTAGATATTTGAATAAAAGGTTTTTGGTTTAACATTTATGGGGATCATTATTATTTATTTAATGCTTCTACATTCATCTCCCTATGCATAACTTCTATTGAAAGAAATATACTTTACATAGTTTATGTTAGTTATCAGGATATTGTACCCTAAATTTCCCAAACATTTCTTGTTTTCGATGTGATTGTAGGTGGATTCGAAATCAATACCACAGTCTATTTTTTATAGAATTATCAAAAATAAAACGTTGGGTATTGTGTGTCGATAATTGTTTTGCCCTTAAGTCATTATATCAAGATAACCGATTAATCTTTAATTAATATTACCTTAAAAATATGAGAAGACCTTCCAAAGGACCAATATAGTCGAAGCTCACCGCTCATGTAAAATTAGACAAATGTAAGATGGTATAGGGGTATAACATTTCTCAGTTGTTCTTTATAGACGTACTCCAGAAGAATACCAGTTTCCATGAGAAGCTTCTGTGAAAAGTATTATAACTTCTTCTTTGCTAACCTTCAATATTTTAACTACATCGTCGGTAATTGCTTCTGCTAATCTATCCTTTTCTCTCTGAGTTCTCCCGCTATACATTTGTACACTAACTATGGGCATGATAATTATTCATCATTGATATTAATAAGATTTCAACTAATGTAGACCCTATTCAACTAGTATAAACAAAACATTAAAGAAATTAATAATATTTTGAAATCCAAGATTTCGAATTGACCACCAAAATATTTGATAAATATTTTGATGTGACATACTCCGATCTTAGTCAATGTATCAATTAATCTTGCGTATGATGAACCTATTGATTCGTTGTTTAAATATGTGGCAAATCCAATAATTCTATCGTCATTCCATTATTCGATTGTGTTTTTCATGAACCCTTAGACTCGCCTATTTCACCGTTTTTTCTATCCTATCAAAAAATTCAGCATATCATGAATATCAAGCGTAAATTATTGTTTTACAAACTAATTTGGATAATTAATGGTCTTTTATTGTCGCCGAGCTCGTAGGTACGCATGTCTGTCTCCCGGCTTTGACCCTTCTGAGGCAAATACCGGACGTTCTGGGGATTTCTCCATGTCATAAATTATTGGACACATTAGCTAGCCAATATCTTTAGATAATGCACAACATTAGCAACTACCCCTCCCCTCACCCTATTTCAATAAATTTTTCAAACAGATTTCATACGGTATATTGTGATTGCCAAGATATCTCTTTTTGTAACAGTTAGTTTGGATGGATTTATTGTAAGAAAAGATAGAAGTATAGATTGGATAAGAAATTCGATTGAGCGATTTCGTTCCAATCAAGATAATGGTTACCAAAACTTCATAGAAAGGATAGATATTATCGTTATGGGTAGAAATACTTTTGAAACGGTATTGATTATTGACAAATGGTCATACGAGAATAAGCAAGTCATAGTATTAACATAAAGAATTTAAATATTCCTTTGAAATTGAACAACAAGGTTTTGGTATTTTCTGCCTCTCCTACAGAATTAATAAAAAACTATCCAATGAAAATATAAAGAATGTGTGTGTAGATGGAGGAAAAACCATCTAAAAATTTCTTTCTTGTAATCTTGTTGACGAGATTACTATTACAATATTTCCAATAATTTTCGGCCAAGGCAGACCTTTATTTGGATCATCAAAAAACGAAATTTTGTTAGAATCGATTGAAACGATTGTGTTTAATAATCAATTTGTTCAACTTAAATACGGTATAACAAAATAACTTGTAGAAATAATAGGAATGAAGTGTTCATCATATACCATATACGGTAGATAAATGGATCGAACTAAAAAGATAATATATCAAAATATTCTCCGAGCTTTCTTCAGAGATAAATTCAATTTTCTTACTAACATCTATCTCAAATACAAATAAATAGATGTTACCATTATCGTTGGAATTGAAGGTCTGTTTATGTTGAAAATCTAAATGGGCAAACATAATAGGACCGTGCAAAGAGGCATGTCAAATGACGATTGGAAAGATCAATAAATAGAAAATTAAATGATAAAGTCTATTTTTATAACCACTTAATCGCGTCATGAGACTCTCTCGTACGTCGGGCCATTCCTCACTAATAATGCTATAGCATATTGTATTTCCGATTCGCCCATTCTTCATTATTTCATGTTTTCGTAGAACTCCATCTTGTTTTGCTCCCAGTCTTTCAATCGCTTTTCGGGATACTTTGTTAAGACCATCCGCCCTAATCTCTACTGTTATGCAGTGTAGTTCCTCAAATGCATATTGGAGCATTAAGAACTTTGCTTCGGTGTTAACAGCCGTTCCACGAAATGATTTTGCAATCCACGTATGTCCGATTTCAACCCTACGATTTTCATTATCCATATGAAGAAATCTCGTCATCCCAATAATTCTATTTGATTTCTTTTCGACTAATATGAATGGTAATACCGTATCGTCATGTTTTATTAGATTTTGTAAATAGATAGACATCTCACTTACACTAGGAAAAAAAGCGAATGGATTTTTCCAAATTTCCCCGTCATTGGCGGCATCGCATAATCCCTCTAGATCATCGGATCGGGGAGAACGTAAAATTACATGATGCCCCTCAAGTGTCAGGTCCTTAATATCCACCATCTTGAATCGAATAGAGTTGATCCGTATCATTAATAAAAATAACATATGATTACTTCTTTTACTTATAGCAGTGAAATAGACGGTGTCATTATCTATCTCGCCTTCAATTTCAGATCCTTTTAATTATTATATAGATATTGTTTTCATCGCGACAGTCAGCACTTTTGTTGTCTTCCCAATCCTGCTGAGAATTTTAACCTATTTTCTAGGCATGCATTATTGGAAAATGACTAATCTATACTTGTATATTCCTGAGTAATAGCAATTGGATATATGAAAATAGTTTAATGTTGTTGTTATTACTAGATTTTACCATAGATTATTAATTGTAGGATCAAAAGACAATACCAAAATAAACAGCTAGTGTTTGAATTTGTGTCTAATGTATATACTTAAAGGAATTACAATCAACCAAAAATATTGCGCGACATCTAAGTTGATAAAAGAGACTACAATGGATAATAGAAAGACTAGAGGAAGAACCGACAGTTGTAAAAGTAAACCTTTCTTGAATAGGGGATGAAGGTTTTCACCAACGGCATTAATCCTTATTGCGTACCACCAGATTACAACAAGTAACGTACTTGCTGTGATCACCACTCCATAGTAAATCAAATATGCGATCTTATATGAATCAAAAGTTATGACCAAAGATGTGGAGATGGATAAAAGAGTTATTAAGAGCAGAAAAACTAAGTTCAGATAAACCATAGAGAGATAAGAATCCTTAATGTGATTGAATACCTGATGATATGAAACCCAGAACATGGCAGTAATAAAGAAACTAAGAATGTAGCTTTCTATTTGGGAAGACATATCAAATAACTTTTCAACAAGTTGTGGTTCAGTAAGGTTTGAACTGAGTCCAGGAATGTCGATTGTCAGGGCCATTAACGTTATAGCAAATGCGAATACTGCATCACTAAATGAGATAACGTGATCTAATCTTATTCTGGGTGTGAATGCCTTTGCTGACAAATTGAATAACTCAAATTAAAAAGATACCATTTTAAACTTTGTTCTATCCTCTTTTCATATTTCGTTTCGAATCACAGCATGCTCTTTTTTTGAATTTAATAAGCAATCACTTACACTGTTTATAGAGTTTATTTGCAATGGTTTCAATAGTTTGAAAATGATTTATGAATAAAAACTTTAGGAGTCTATTACGCAATTGCTGAGGGAATAAATGATGCTATTATCGATTCTATTACGTGCTTTAGAACGAGTTCCCTCATGACTACACTATTCTACTAGGCTTGGTTATTTCGCTAGATTAAATACAAATAACTGATTTAAGATGTAGAGTACCAAATTGGAGATTATTGGCAATCTATAAATAATAGATGACTCTTCTATTATATACCTACCTATTCATGGAAGAGGACCACTCTTTCAATTGAACGAATACCTACCAGTGTGGAGTAATAAAGGCTACATTCATGCGATAAGTATACTAAGAAGGGTTAGAAGTGACCTTGCTTATTAAAATACAAAAACGTGAAGGGTTACGAGACACCTATTGATGCCTTTATTACTTTGCAGGTCTAATCATCACCTTTATCCCGAAATTCATGTTCTTTGTAACCTGAGATTTAATTAAATGATAGTGTTTCTCAAAATCGAGGATAATAACAATGACAATAGTACGTACATGAATATAGTGTAGATAACATTACTGCGACCAAAAATGTTAAGATTCACACCCAAGTCCTGTAGATTCATTAGATTTTGAAAGTTCCAATAAATTTGGATACCCATTCTATATGATTGGAACACCGATGTCCAGATTTTTAATTTTACAATTTTATGGTCAAGTTCCTTTCAACCGTAAGAAAAGAATCGTTCCAGGCTAATTGACTTTTTTGTGCCTAATAAAATAACTAATAGAGTTTTTCTGATGCCATATTTTATCATGCATTTTTAGATCTGCTTCTGTCCATATACTTAATCCGCCATGGCATAAATTACACGTAACCATGGAATTTCTGTCCCCCTTTCTTCCCTTTAGATTCATCGTATACATTGTGTATGCTCAGTGTTAAGTATTGCTATCAAAATTGGTAGCATAATGTGCATTTTCGATCTGATTGAACTTTCTGAAATATTATTTTTCCCTCAAAGATTCAGAGATTGCATAATATATCTTGAAAGCGGCATTACTTGTGATTCCTGCATGGCATGAAAAAATCTATTTAGAAAATATTCAAAATGGAACTTTCCTCCATCTTACTTCCATTTGAAAACAGGTCGGGCAACGTAATTTTACATTATCTAGGTGAATATTTCCAGACGCTTCATAAAAGGAGGCGCTCCATGAACAACTGTCACATCTCATAAAGTACTTGAAAAGGATGTTTTGATCGGATTGATCCTCTTTATTCATTGGTTGTTGGAAGGTATTTTTTTGCTCACGGATCATATTTATTAAAAATACTTTATGATTCAAACAATAAAAATAAAGCTAAATATGATAAGATGAAAATGTATATGATAAATACTCGTAGTATATGATTAGGAAGAAGGTAATCACATAACTCATCTCCAATAATATACTGTACATTTTGTAGAATCAACAGGAATTCAACAAGATTGGCAATATCTTCTTGCCACGAGTGTAGGATAGAAGATAATCTCAAATCATGTTCTAACGCATTCATTTCTTTTCAAGAGGGGTTTAATGGTAAACAATGTGAATTTCATTTCACAAATAAGATATACCAAGGATTTGTAACAGGTGAGGAGGTAACTAATTTGTAGATGTAATTTTTAGTTACCTATCAAGAGATAATACATTATCAGCGATATGTTTTGTGAACTAATTTCATTCTATAACTAAGTAGTATTCATGATAACATCATCATGATTGCAAAAAAGGAAAAAAATTAGTTTGGTTTATTTTCAGGCATTTTTGCGAAGGTTGCTTCTCCTGCTTTTTTGAGTTCCTCTTCAGTTAGATCCTTGATATGGGTCGATAGTGACCATCCGTGGCCAAATGGATCTTCTAGACTACCATATCTATTTCCCCAGAGCTGATCTTCAACTTCCATCAACACCTTGGCTCCCTCGGCAACTGCTTGACTAAAGATTTTATCAATGTCGTTTGCGTACAAAAATAATCCCACAGGACTACCGCCCATGGTTTTCGGTGAAAGAGAGTTCATTTCGGGAAATTCATCTGCCAACATTAATTTGGAATTACCAATCTCAATTTCTGCATGAGATATTCTATTCCTGTCGGGAGTCATCATCGGGGCAAGTTCTTTTGCGCCGAATGTTTTTTCATAATACTTGATCACTTCTGATCCCTTATTTACTATCAAATATGGAGTTATAGAATGATATCCTTCTGGGGATTTTTTTTCACTTGATAATAAGGATTCTATAAAATTATAATCTATGAGTTTACAAGGGAATAAGAGTATAGTCACCTGTTTATCATCATAATGATTCATTTAGGTGCGCTAATGAGAGATTGTAAAAAGTCTATAAATCCAATTGGAATAAAAGGTTAATAATAACAAGATATTAGGAATTGCCTTCCAACTCATATTAGTGATTAGTTCTAGGTAAATAGTCTTTGTATCTTTATATGATTATTTATCTCATAGATAGGTATACCTGTTGAAAACTTCCCAGTAGACATGCGTTCCTAATTTAAGACCATTACAGACCAAATGAAATCAGTCTCTTTTTGTAAAACATTATGCAATTACGAGAATCAATTGGCACCTCTAAAAAAAGAAAATCTCTATTATTAGAGTTATGAAACAATAAAAGAAAAACAAAAGTTTGAATTAATTAATAGCAATAATAGACACTTATTCTAGATAGTGTAGGGTTTCTCGGTTAGCCGCAAATCACAAATTCATTCCGTTTCAATTAACAAAAAAAGGCAATTTTTACACTGGTTTGAATATTTACAACATATTTATAGAAACGTAGTTAATAACTACTAAAACTATGGCAGCAATAGCAGCACTAGCAGGTATAGTTATTATCCATGCATAAATAATTCTCCTGCCCACTCCCCATCGCACGGCAGAGAGCCTCCGAGTCGCTCCCACTCCCATTATTGCTCCAGAAATAGCATGTGTTGTGCTGACTGGTATCCCAAGCCAAGCCATGGCTGCAAGAATCACTCCCCCTCCAGTTTCTGCGCAGAATCCCTGGTAGGGTTTTAAATCTGTAAGCTTAAATGCCATCGTTTTTACAATTCTCCATCCGCCAAAAAAAGTACCTAATCCTATCGCTATTGCCGCACTTAATATAACCCAGAGAGGAACAACAAATTCCTTAGATTGCAAAAAACCTCCAGCTATTAACAATGCTGTTATTACACCCATTGTTTTTTGTCCATCGTTAGCACCATGAGTCAACGAAAAAAAAATTGATGAACATATTTGTAGTTTGCCAAATACCCTATTGATTAATTGTGGTTTTTTCCTTTTTAGAAAATACACCAAGAGTATTGCAAAAATAAATGCCACGAAAAATCCCAAGGCCGGAGATGCGATCATGAAAATAATAGTTTTCTCTATCCCTTCAAATACTATAGTTTGAATCCCACCCGAAATTAATGCGGAGCCAATTAAACCTCCAATCAATGCATGGCTGCTAGAAGAAGGCAACCCAGAATACCAAGTAACTAAATTCCATATAATAGCTCCTATTAAACCAGCTAATATTACTTCGGTAGTAGCAAATTCTGGTTGAATTATCCCTTTCCCAACAGTTGCGGCCACAGCAGTTCCAAAAATAAATGGTCCTATAAAATTCGTAATAGATGCTATGGTCACTGCGTGTAATGGTTTAAGAGTTCTAGTTCCAACTACTGTTGCAATTGCGTTTGCTGAATCATGAAAACCATTTACGAAATCAAACAAAAGGGCCGAAGATATAGCCCCAATGGTGATATATAACAAACCCTCCTCCATGGCTAAATATTCAAATTATTAAAGAGACTATATCTTTCTATCCAACAATTACGCGATTCTAAAAAGTACTTGAACTGACATATAAAAAGACACACTATCCATATTTAAGGACAATATCTTCTATTATATCAGCTACATCCTGACATTTATCCAATGAAGACTCAAAATTCTCGTATATTTCTTTTAATTTTATTACCTCAATAGCATCAGTGCTGGTTTCAAATAATTCAGCGATAGCTCTTCTGTACAATTTATCTGCCTGCTGCTCATATATCTTGATATTATTACAATGAGGGAGCAACTCAAAAGCATTCTTCATATTATATAATATTTTGGTAACAGAATGTATTTCTTGGGTCGCACCAAGAAGAATCTTAGAAAAGTCTATCATAATAGAAGTAGGTCTTTGAATGTTAAACAACAAGAACCTATCTGCTATGCCATCTGTATAATCCAACACTTCATCTATTGCACTAGCAAGCCCAGCGATATCCTCCCGATCCAATGGGGTTACAAATGTTTGAGATAAAGTAGTAAATAAATTATGAGTTATATTATCACCTTCATGTTCCAATTCCTTGATTTTCGATATCTTCCCTTTACTAATGTTTTTTTCCTGACTTTCTAATATAATTTCAACCAAGGATGTTGTTGCATTTACTAAATTAGCAGATTGTTTGTCCAACATTTCGATGATGACTTTATCATTGCCTTTCAACCATGAGAGCCATTTTTTAAGAACCACTTATGATTCTTGAAAGTATTTTCTTCTTTTATCTTTATCGACCAAATAAATGTATTAATCTTGTTCTCTATTTTCGAAGGTGTTTGGTTCAGGTTGGCGAATAATTACGTCCAATCAACTTTATTATCATTCTTTGATACAGTTTACATAAAAAGGTAGGTTTGTGGTCAATTTGGCGGTAATTATCTAGTTGTTATCATTATCAATGCTACCGCCATTCTCTTCATTGCTATCTGTGTTTTCATCGCCATCTCTTCCATTGCCAGTGTTAATATCTTCTCCATCGTTATCTCCTGTTGAGTCGGAATTAGATAGAGGGCCTTGATCTTCTGATGAATCTTCATCTTCCCGCTCACTTTGTTCTTCATTTTCTGCATCCTGGCATTCAGAAGAATCCCCCCCAGAAGAGCCGGGTTCCTCACTACAGTTTTCGTCATTATAGTATGGATTCCCGCTATCATCTGTTTTCTTTTCTCCGCGCTGATTATCATCATTATCATTATTATTTTGATCATCATTATCAGAATCATTCCCAGTATCGCTTGAATCATTGTTACTGTTATCAATACTTGGCAATTCCATGCTAGTAATTGATGATGATAAATTATTACTCAAAACATCTACGCCACCAAATGACCCTCCAGTTGAAACAAATAACGATTTTGAACTAAAAGGTAAACTCATAGAGCTTTGCTCAGATTCAACATTTAGGGAGTAAAATACACCTTGGGATTTAGTTTTATTATCAAATATTGTAACATCAAATGGAGTCAACTGATTCTGAGATAAATTAGCAACATTTAGTCCAAAATTTTGAGTTCCAACTATACCAAAACCTGAATTGTCATAAAATGTTGCAACTAGATTTATGAATTGTTCTGGGAATTGTCCTTGGTTGATTATGTTACCTGTGATATGAGGATTACCAACATTGTCAAAGAAGGCAATGCTACCGTTTAAAACAAGATTTGCAGATTTGTCTATTGCGGGTTGAGAACTAGTAGAGAATTCAATAAAGTCAAACTGGCCCAATATTTGAGGATCAGGTATTAATATATCAAAAGGTGATAGTTCGCCAGATCGCAATGTTCCTATTGATGAGAAAGCAGAATGGTTGCCTACTATAATATTGTTTGTCGTATCAGATAAAATTGTTGTAACTAAAATATTGGTTTGAGGATCAAATGAGGTGTTGTTTACTTCACCGATGATGTGAAAATTTCCCAAATCATCTACGAAAGTTGATGTACTAAGAATCTGGATTGGATTAGAACCAAGGGTTTGAGCAAATCCTAAATGGATAGCTAATGAAGGATCAGATCCGGCAAAAGTAAAAATGAAAGAGAGAGATGCCATCACAGTAGTTTGTAGAAATAGGCTTATAGTTTTTTTTGACCTTAACAAATTAATTGTTAATTATTTAACAAAAACATTTATTAAAATAATTTGCTAACATGGTTAACAAAAATAATTCTGCTCGTTAATTTTAGAATAAATATATAGAATAATATATTTGGTTATCTGGACCCTTTTTTCGGGACTTAATAATTCTATTTACTTGTGTTCACGTTCTTAATTAAAAATCATTTAGTCTGGGTATGCATAATAAATCACCTGTTGATACACGTGATATCTCAAATGGATTATCATATATATTCAAGTCACAGGAGCAAGGGGCCAATAGTGGATCTACATTTGCTCCAAAAATCTTTCAAATTGATTACCAATAGATAAGGAACTATCTCAATTGGCCTAAGAAATATCGGCCTAAATTAAATAATCAACTGTCAGATAGGGATTGGGAAAACATGTATTCTTTTAATATAGCAATACAAACATCATTTATGAAATTTACTTCTAAACTGTTTTTACTGCCGTTTTTATCCGTATTATTGGCTTCGCTTGTTGTAACTTTGACCTGTTTTGGCTTAGAACTAGACTCAAAATTAACAAATGACACCTCTGCGGTGGCTAATGTCAGCCAGATCAATCAAATCAACCTGGAAGGTAAGAATAGTTCTGATAACTCATTATCAGCTTTGGGGACAGAAGAAAATAAAGGAGTAATAATAGTGAAAGTAACCACATTAAATGGAGAACATGGAAAGAATTTCTCGTCTGATTTCACAGTGAACATTCACGCTAACGACCCGATTCCTGATACCTTTAAAGGAAATACTACTGGAACCGTTGTAAAATTATCAATGGGAATGTACAGTGTTACTACATCATCTATCCCTTACTACAATTCTTCCTACTCCAATGACTGTAATGGTGGAATAATGAAAGTAGAAACCAAGGATTGCAAGATTGTAATGACATATTCTAAATCTGAATAAGAGATGTATTAGCTTACTCGTATAGTATTTTTAAATATCACAGTATCCCTTTGATTTTTAGATACCACTTTATAATTATTATATCTTATCATGACAGTCGACAAACCCGTTGAACCAATTAACTTTGTGTTGTAGATTAAAGATCACCGGAATTAAATGCAAAAGACCATGGTTTAGGGATTCAAGGTCCAGATTGGTTTATCAAGTCAAGTTTATTAATTTCAAGATACATGGTTATGAAGACCTTTTCGTTAACAGTTTTAACGGATACGAGTTGTTACAATACGTTATTATGTCATATTGTGGTTTTCTAACTTTATGTCGTTTTGAATTAATCTACATAGCCTGACTGATGACTCGAGTTAAATTGAGCTATTTAATATCCAGAGAAAAACCATATCAGATTTTGAGCTTAACCAATCGTCCAATCATCCTATGAGCACTGGTTACAAAAAGTGCAGCTCCGCTTCCTAATAGAATACCGCCTATTAGATCAGTAGGATAATGAACTCCAAGATATAATCTGGATAAACAAACTAATCCGGCTTCAATTACAAGAAGAGAGGATATCAATTTCTGCCAAGGATATTTTCTTAGCAATAATAAAGCTGCTACTGCACCAGCAGATACCATACTGGCGTGACCAGAAGGATATGATTCATCTACCGGTAATTTATTCACAGAAGGTTGGTAATAAACAAGCGGTCTATCCCTGTCGACTAAATCTTTTACCAATGTAGTGAGGGGAATAACAAGCATAAATGAAATCAAGACAATCACCGCAACTATTCTACCATCAATTCCACCAAATACAAACAATAGGATAGGAACAATAATCCAAAAATACTCTCGACCAAAATCGGACAAAATATTCATGAACTCGGTTAACATGGGGGAAAAGAAATAGCTTCGAGCCTGTAATACACCAGCATCAAATTCATAAAAGAAATTGTCCTCAGATGAGTTATCACGCGATTCAGTAAAATTATTATGAATTACAAGTGTAAAAACTATGAAAATTCCAAATATGATAATAGAAGAAACTAAATATTTATTCATAACATCTTACTGATTGATTGAATAAGAATGATATCAATTTTTATTCGCAGTGGTAGAATCAATTGTTTAACATCATCCGTTTGTTCTTTATTTTTTCTCAAATTTAATTGTAAGAACAGAAAAAGACCCCAAGTAATTATTTACATTTTGCAGTAATGTGATAGAAGATCCACTTAAAGATACTTCCTTAGACCCAATCATAGGTATGATTAAGGAATTCAATCAAAAAAAAATTTCCTACATCGGTGGTAACCCTTTATCAAGAGGTATTAATCAATAATTACAAGAAGAAGGTCTTTGAATCTAATATTCATTGGGAGTCGTCTTCATGCTATAAATTGATTTTGATAAAGATGCAGATCTAGTCAACTAAGGCCATACTTTGTATAACCTATAATCAAAATGCCAAACATTATAATTTTTTTCTTTACTTTTAAACTGTTTGGACTTCTGCACATAATAGAGAATTAATACCGGAGGCACCAACTACGTTAGTTCCCATAACGGGATTAGACATAATGGAGGGCTACCAGTCATTTCATGCTTAGCAATGGATATGATCTCGGTAACAATCACCTCAAATTCTTTACTACTAAGGAAATAAAGACCAAGTAATAGGATACATTACAATTTTTTGCAGTAAGTCTTGTTGGATTTACAGACTTATTCAAGACAAAGTAGCAAAACCCCATAAAATAATTTAATGGTATTTTTTAGCTTTATCTTGCATTAATAAAGATCACAATAAGCATGATTAGATACATTTTGTGAGGAGATAATGTCCTTCCCCTCCCCTTTTACGAAAAAAATTTATGTATTAATCCAATAGATTCTTTAGTGAGCATATTGTTTTCCAAATCAAAATATAAGATATCAATCACCCTATTTTTTGTAATAATTTTATTAGCTACTACTGTTGGAATATCAATTACGATTTTGGATCCCAAACAGCAAGACCCGTACTTGATAAAGGCGTATGCACAAGCGATTTCTGAACCAGTTTCAAGTTCCGTAAATAGTTCATATTTGGGTCATGACAACAATAGCCTCACTGCTGGGTGGAAAAATGAGCCAATGTTAGTTTTGGCATCCGGACACTTCGCAAACAATCAGATGGAAAATGGTATAGTAACTTGGATTCAAGGGGGATTATGGAATTTGGAAATCAAGGATATTAGCTACAAAAATATGTTAAATCCAAACATGAGTGCGACTTTCAATGCCAATTTTACCATGATAAAACCCGACGGAAGCCTTTCCCATAATCACTTGATAAATAATTTTACCTCAAATAACGTTATTTTTGCTGGAAATGATATCGTAGTTACAGGAATATCAAGCATCCATTCCGATAATGGAACCCAATACGCACAGGTGCCAATAACTATTCACCTTATGGGCAAAAAGGTTTTGGGCTTAATGATCGATGTTAACAAGACTGGAGGTCATTTTTCGAGTTCTAATGAAATGTTTGGTACCCTAATCAGCGGAATAGGATTGGATGGTTCTAATACCAACAATACTACTAACCCTAATCCCAGAGTCAATTATACAAATTTGAATCACTTACACACCACACCTTAGATTAAATGACCAGGATTATGAACTAAATATAACAATTTTACATTTCTAGTAAATAACTTAAAAGGCCCAGGCACCGTAACTTGGTCAACCTGTTTAAACTATCTTACCATACTGTATCAAGTATATAATTTTAATTCAAGATTAAAAGTACCACAATTTTGTTGCCAGATCGAGTTGTTGAACGGCAATTCGGCATAAATTTTCTAGCAACAGCTATAAGACAGATAAATTATAGGTTATCGGAAGTTCGAAGATCGTAAATAAGATAACGGTATTTATAGCATGATTTCTTACAATTATATAAGATTGAAAAATTGTGGAATAAATGATATTTATTCTTTTAATCGAAATACCAGATTCTTGATTTCAACGTCTTTAATGTTTTCTATTTGTTTTCTTAGTTCGTGCTCATTTAATTTGGCCGAGGCGCATTTTAGCCACTCTGCTCACTATAATAATGGAGATACGGGAATTGGAGATAGGTATATGGTTCTTCAACAAATGGAACCTGAATACACCAAACCTAATGAATCATCGCAAATCCAATTTAGCATTCAAGATAAGCAAGGTAAAGACACGAGCAATTTAGTAGTGATGGTTGAAATTTATTCAACACTTACCAATGAACGGTTGTCTGCTTATCCTTGGACAAGGCTAGATGTAGGCGATTTCCAAATTCCATACATATTTCCAAAGGTAGGAAATTATCAAATTGTCCTAAGCATACTAAATGATAATTCTAATAATTCTAGTGATGATATCATCAATACAATTCCCCCTGCACGTACAATATTAGGTGACAATTCAAATTGTAACTGTGAAAGAGCTGTATTTAATATTTCTATAGCTGAATCGTTTGGCTTTATTTTTACTACAGTGATTTATGGATCAGCTTTAGGAGTTATCCTGATTATCGGATTAGTTTTAAGTTGGATGTTTCTAAGCAGAAGGAAAAGTAAAACAAATCCTATATCGAACGATGAATTTATTAAATATTCAGTCTTGTTCTTAGCACTTGGTGCAGCCATAGTTCACCTTGCAGTATACTCGGGTCACGCAACTTTAAGATATGAATATAGTATATTCCTCATATCCGCTGCAGGTGGACAACTTTTCTATGGTATTTCATATATCTTGCTTATTTTCTCTGATGATAAACTAGCGGTCAAAAAGACTGACAAAAAGTATATATCAAAAGAGTATTACAAAAAGTCTTTAATCTTAAACTGGATTGGATTGGCAGGATCTTTGGTTCTAATATTTTTATACTTGTACTCAGTCATTTTCCCC
Organism: uncultured Nitrososphaeraceae archaeon; assembly: GCA_963759575.1. Classification (GTDB taxonomy): domain Archaea; phylum Thermoproteota; class Nitrososphaeria; order Nitrososphaerales; family Nitrososphaeraceae; genus Nitrosocosmicus. The sequence goes on from CAVWZU010000004.1 coordinate 336,039, forward strand.
CCTCCGCTTTCACCAAATTCAACCCCCGAAGATGTCGATCTCGGAGGAATTTTGGCCAAGGCATTAGAGATAGTATTAGTAATCGGAATCATTTATTTAATGCGAACAGAAAAGAAGAGATATCTATACAGTATTCAGACATATGATGAGAAAAGTACATGATTTTTTTTACAAAAATACTCGTCAATCCACATATCAAATAGATATTAAAAGGAACGGTATCACGAAGAACTATTTGATCGATACGGGATAAGGCTGGACGCAAGAGGGTAAGCACTCTGCATTACTGAAAATATTCTAATTTCATGATTAATCAGGATTTATCCATCAATACACCACTAAATTCATCTTGCAATTCTGACGATAAAGTATTTAGAGGAGGTATGTGTCCCATCATCAAAAAGGTTACCCATATTTAAGTTGGTCGTATTCTAGTCGTCATCTTCGTTATTACCATCAGGGTCATCCTCATTGTTTGAGTCGATAAATTTGAAGGAACTTAATATATGTTCAATTGTTTCCTGACTTTGCTTTGAATCAAATTGATCCACGGTATTTTGGTAAGTAAGAATATATAAAACATCGTTATGTATCAATAGAATCCTTTCCAAACCTTTGTCAGGAATATTAGTCAATCCCTCGATTGCCGTTAGCACTGCTACAGTATCCGTGTCATCTATCGCATATCGGTTTTCCTCTATCTCTCCCACTACCCTTTCTTCAGGTGGCAAAATTATTCCCACTACTTCCTTTAAACCCCCTAGTTTCTCGGCCATTACTGTATCGGAATTTGATTGAGATTTCATGATTTTGAATGAATTAGTACCATTGTACACTAGTACATCGGAATATTTTGAAAACCTATTAATTTTCTCCTCAACGTTCCAGTTAGAAGGATATTCAAAACTGATTCCCAACCAATCATCAGAATAGATAGTATAATTCAAATTTTTTTCAGTGGAATTAGTTGATACCAACGAACCATAGACATTGCTGTATTCATAATATGTTAGAGTTATTAACCCAAAACAGAAAATAACACTAGAAAATACCAATACTTTAAGACCGTACATCTTATAAATATTATAGACATTAAATTAAAAATGATAACGCAAGATTGTTCAAAACATTTTTCTATACCGGAAATACAGTAGCTCCGTCAACTAGTCTCACTTTTTCAAATCAACAATTTCTTATAACCACTTGATAAGATTTTGGGATACCATCATATACCTGCAAGGATTAATTAATAATAATTTTGTTTTATTTTTATGAAGTGAGGGGCTTTAAGACTTTATATCGACTATATAGAATCATTTATTTGACACAGAAACTTCAACAAAGTCGTATTTTCTTCAAATTGTAGCGCTATATTTTACTCAAAGTAATTGTCAATCTAATATTACATATCCTTTGACGACTGTGCAGATAGTCCATCAACCAATTTGTCTGAAAGAAGGAATAGATTAGAGAGAGGATAAATGACCGGTAAAAAAGAAGAATAAGTTCAGCTATTTGAAAGACGCAAAATTAAATCTATATCAAAGGTCAATTCCTATATTACGAAGAAGGGATAAAATGGACATTGTTACATCATTTTCAGAATATTTGAATACTGCATTGAGTTTTGAACCTGCGCTAATATTATCTCTCATCATGAGGACTTTAATTGTATCTGGAATTCTTCTTTTTGTAATAAAATGGATTGGAAGTAAAGGAGTCAGTCAATTAACCGCGTATCAATTAATCATAATATTGAGCCTTGGAAACATTGTGGCAGAACCTATGATCAATAGTGACGCACCTATATTATCTATGGTTACTGTTGTATTTATCATCATTGTAGTATTCAAGCTGTTAGATTATGTAAGCGCCAAAAACAAAAGGATGGAGAAAATAATAAATCCAGAAGTCATAGGATTGGTCAAGGACGGGCAGATAGATGAAGAGGGAATGATAAAAGCTAGAATAGGTATGAAAGAGTATCAATCCTTTATGCGATTGGCTGGAATAAGAGACATAGACGAGATAGAAATATCAAATTTAGAGATAAATGGTCAAATTAGTTTCGTTAAAAAAGAACGACATAGTTGATGCACAACCAAGGTCATATTTGATAGATTGATAATAGATCTTTTCATTATAATGACAGCAGATCTAGACTATTTGAATAAGTATGAATTTGATTTTATAATATGGTATCAATAATTTCAGAAAGTATTTGTGTAGTGTAATTCATTGTAGGAGATACTCTTAGACCCTGATCCCCCGTCTGCACGCTAATACTATGACAGCATTTTGTTAATACTCCTCTTAAGAAAAATGGGAGAAAGAAAGGTCATGTAAATTGTTGGCATTTACATATAAGACACCGGTGGTCATAAAATTTTGGACCATTGGGTTCATCCCGGTGTTCTTTCTTTGAATGTGTACAATTTTTACATATTAATAATTGAAAACTAGCATCATTCATTGCCTATTATTCGTCTTACAAATATATTAATGGTTGGAAAATTACTAGAAAATAGTAATTTCTAGTTTTCTATAATGGCATCTAGATTCACTAGAATTTGATAACATCCTCTCAAAATGCGTCGCTGTTTTGCCCCAGAAAGGTGACAAGTTATGATTCGAACGTATGTCAAGAGGTATAGACATTATGAGGATGATATCGTAAATCCAGTCTACGAAAGTAGAATAGGAAATTCAGTGTATATCGATCAACATGCAATAATTGAATGGTTTTTAAATTCACTAGACTATGGACTCTGAATTGATTGCATTTTCTTGAGACTGTATTTAAGGACCTATTTGTTTCCAGTACTGGATAAATCTAACTATAATAATAATATCCAACGGGGTGAATTAGATCTATTAGCCCAATAATATGTCGACTCCCGAAAATGAAACCGATCCATAAGAAAAAAGGTCTAATATTTGAATTTGGTGAAAAAGTCCTTCCCAAGTGATTTTAGAAGGTCTCCACTATAGATTATTTTCAAAATAGCGGTTCCCTTTAGAAAATAAAACCTAATATAATCTTATATAAGATGAATCCGAATAGTAATTGATGTCACATAGCAATAATGATGATGAAGCAACAATTGCAAACGTGCCAAAGCGCACTAAAGGTAATAATCACATGTACTTTCAAAATGAAAATACTCAAAATAAGAATAATACTGAATGAAATTAAACAAAGATAGGGCCGTACCTTTCTTACCTCTTGAATAAATGAAAGCCTGAAAATATAACAATAGTGTTTGATCCATGAAGATGAATAAAGGATCTTTTTCATCAAACCTTTCAAGTACAAAAGTCGATATTTAAACGAATGAAACAAAGGTATCATGGAAATCAAAGGAATAATGACAATAGGTAAAATAACGAAGAATTTTCAATAATCTGGTAGAATGATTTGTAATTAGCGACGTCAATAAAGCTCAAGGCGGTTAAAAAACCTACATTATTGCGAAGGGGATCATTTTATGCGCCTTTCTGAGACGTGGTTGCAAATTCATTTACATGTGCAATAATTAGCTTGTTACATAGATCAGAGCCAGCCAGATGGAATATCATTTAAAGAAGGGAAATTTTACTTTATGTGAATACAAGGTATTCATGATTACGATTAATCAGACTGCTTTACTATTTCAAAGTAAAAGTTGATTTGTTATCAATGGTTTATACGTTCTTATATGAGGAAATGTATATATAAATATGAGAAAACTTATTGAAGTCATTAATAAGAGAAATCAGCTTAATAACCCTAAGAATGGCAACACCAGGATAAGAAATAATACGGAAGGGGTTAGGTACATTGAGACATTTCACAACGGCAGTTGGAGATACTCGCGTACATGTTAGACAGTTTGATCTAAATTATAAAATAAGTTTTTGTCAATGGATTTGTCCACTATGTCGCTAATCCATTCCCGCTGAAAAACCTTCAACGTTCATCGAGTTCATGACATATTATTCGTCTATTTCAATAGGAGCTGAATGCATCGCCAGTTCATTATCTTGTTTAAGAATCATAATATACATAGTGACAATTGACTGCTCCTGTCCATCTGCATAAAATAATAGGTCGAAGTTTCAAAAGATTGTATAGAAGATTTACCATTATTAAAATGCATAATTACCAGCATGTATAAATTATCTAAATCATATCAAGATAAAGATCCTTAATCGGCGAATAGACTATCCATAGATATCAGCAAGAATTTGTACTTACTACAAGTTTTGGAAAAGCAGGTATTCTGCTAAGAAGGACATAAGTTACAGCTTATCTTTTAAATCATTAAATATAGATATTTTTCCTTTCAATAAGTATAATAGTATAATTTTCAAAGAGTATAAAAACGACATTAACACCAAGTAGGAACTAATATCTATATATTTAAGAGATTGTGCTTGAATAGTAACTAGTCTTGTCAAATTGCCATTTTGATTTCGACCATTGATTTTCTGGAATTATGTAAGGATAATAACAAGTTCAACGTATTGAGAACGTAGAGGATGAAGGAATAAAGATGCCAATGCTTATGTTAAAATGTAAAACTTGTGGTATTATTTTTAGTGGAGTATATGCAGATAATATGAATGAATTTAGAAACGAGTCCGCGAAAAATCCAAATTCATCGTTCAAATGCTCTAAAGGGCATTTGAATAATTATGTGCTTGAGGACTATGTGGACCTGTCATAAATTCAGGGTATTCAACTGATCTATCGTATTAATGTTTTTTTGTCTCGGCCAAAATATCAAGTAACAAGAAAATATGACTAATAATGAAATAATGTGTTAATAATCTTAGACTAGCAATAACTATAGTAAAATCAGTTGCAACTTGTGCGATGAACCTTATTTTTATGCTTTTTAAAAAGGATATGCATGCCTATTAAGGCCTCAAAATTCGGATTTCAATAACAAATTCAGATATTCCCCTAACATTATTTGACACTCAACAATACTATTCGATCGTCCAGCATTTGTAAAGTCATTATCACAAATCACAATTTCAAAATTCGCTTTGGTAATTCTATTTCAGTCTTTTTGTTTTATTTCTAGCTATACTATTATTTATTCCAAAATAATTTTTTCAGTATGTACCTAAGAGTAGAAATATTATGAAGAACAGTATCCAAGTTTCCTCATGCCAATAAGTACAGAATACTTTTTAGGTCTTAATCGCTGGATTTTGATTTATATTTTTTATTATTTAATGCTAGCTCATTTACTAACGCATCTACTTGTGCATCAGTATGAGAGATATCGAGTCCTCGTTGTTTGATTTCATTTATTACATCTCCAATAACAATATTATCTATTTGGATATAACGTTCTAAGATCCTTAAAACCAAAAATGTAGGATGAGGTGCATTCTTAAATAATGGAGAAAATTTGCTATAATGATAGTGAAGTGCATCTATTTCAGCGATAGATAGATTATCACATTGTGATACGTCAGATACTTTTTTCTTCGCTTTTTTTAAGATTTCTATTTTAGCTGATGGTTTATCTTGTTTAACTTGTTTATCTTGTTTAACTTGTTTATTCGGCATTTTATTATTGACGCTCGATGTTATAAGTTATTTTCTTCATGCTATTATTTTCATAAAGCATCTATTGAATATAAGTTTGTTTTTTACTTGGTGCAAAACTTAATCATTAATTCATTCGCATATTGATGAATCCAACTATTGGAAAGGAATTATCGTCAAATTTACGTGGACTATTTTCTAAAATTTTCTAAATTCACGGCAAGAGAAGAATCCAGGACAATTCTCCTAAATCATTTTTCAACATTAAGTAGAAGCGAACAAACACGTATTACACCTGACGAAATATCTATAATGTTAATAAGAATCATAATTAATAATATGTCCCTTTGTGGTGGTAGGACTATTCTTTCTTACGTATTGATAGCTGCTTGTAGTAGATATTTCTTCAAACAGACGCTTTCAAGTGAAGTTCTTTTTTATTTATCATCTTCTTTTCGGCGATTGCTTTACGTAAATAAGCCAAAGACATCATTATACCACTAAAATTTCCAGTACTTTTCATAGGTTAGATATATACATATACTTTGTTTCTATCAAGTATATCAAGATGGATTGTGCCCTTGATGCCTTGCAATCGTTCATATAAATTAAGATATAGTTTTTTTGGGCCATTACATACCATGGGTCTGGCTGGTATGGAGGACAAAATGTCTAACCCAATCATCAATCTGATAAAAGTAAAATCATTTAACGAAAAGGTGATGCCTATATACTCAAAAAATCATGTAATAATAAATGAATAATAATAAATCTAATATTCTGGTTCCATTTGATGCGACCGAGCTGTCAGTAAAGGCCCTAGATAAAGCCATGGATCTTGCAGCAAACCAGAGTTCTACGATAATTGTTTTGTATATTATTGATGATACAAGCTTCTATCCTAAAGAAATTGCAAAATATATTTCAAATATGGATGATCTTGACAAGACTAGGCACTATTTTGAAAAAACAATTAGAGAGGGAGCCAAGATAATGATTGGAAAGGAGGTAGATAGATTAAACCATGAGGGTGTTGTAGCCAAGTCAATAATTCGGGTGGGGCATCCTGCAGACGAGATTCTTACCGTATCTAAGGAAGAGAATGCAAGCATGATAGTAATGGGTAGTAGTGGATCACTAAAGAAAAGACATGATAGAAAAGGTATAGGAAGTATTTCTAGGTGGATTTCAGAAGTAGCAACGTGTCCAGTAGTTTTGGTAAGATAACCAAAATATAGTAAATACCGGTAAAAAGTGTGTAAATATCAATGAATTTGTAGTGTTATTACTCTTGCTTATATGTCTTGTTGCAGTATATAATATATTATGATGTCTTATAGGTTAGATAAATATGATAAATTTTCATTAAAAATTTTAATGGTTTCCACTGAATATCCACCCATTCCCGGAGGCGTTGGGAGGTATGCAAAGAATCTCACAGAGGGATTAAAAAGATCAGGTATGAAAGTTTCTGTTTTATGCAACGAGAAGGGAAAAGGGGATTATTGGGGTATTGATCCTGAAAATGGCAATAATTCAAAAATAATATTAGATGTAATTGATGAGTATGTCCCGGATCTTGTGCACATCCAATTAGAGCATGGACTTTATGGACTAAAAATGGACGCTATTAATCCAAGTAACCTAAGTACCAACATAGACGAATTTTATAAAGAATGTAAAACGCCCATAATTACTACATTTCATTCTGCCTATCCGCTACGACAATGGATGGGGCTATCAAAACACCCTAATCTTCTGGATAAAAGCATGATTACTTTTCCGATTAATTTGAGCAAGCAAATAATAGCCTATTGGAAACGCTTCATAAACTATCGATCTTTTAATACAGCAAACAAGCAAAAAATGCAAATGAGTCAGGCCAGTATTGTTTTTTCAAATTATCTGGCCAAATTGATAGCCGAAAATGATGAAAAATCAATAAAAAATTTTACTGTCATATATCATGGCGCAGAACCAAATTTGAATATGCCTTTAAAGAAAAAGGAGGCAAGAGAGGCATACTCCTTACCGCTAAATCGTAAAATAGCGCTATTCTTTGGATTCATGACGCATACAAAAGGCTGGGACATATTAAATAATATGGATATTCCCGATGATTGGGCGATGGTAATTAATCAGTCGGAAAATTTATTCAATACGATAAAACCGTCTTCAATTGATGGTCATGATAATCAGAAAAGAGTTCTTCACACAGAAAAAAAAGATACACAATATAGTAAAATAATTAATTTGAATCGAGGGTTCTTGACAGATAAAGAACTTTCAATTCTTTTTTATGCATGCGATATAATCATCCTTCCCTATACAGTAACTTCAGGTTCAGGGGTAATGTTTGATGCACTAGCTCACGGGTTACCATTCATAGCTACTGATTTAGGTTTCTTCAGAGAATTTGCGAATAAAGGACTTGGAATGGTAGTAAAAAGAAGACCAAATGAATTTACTAAAGCAATAAAGAAATTAGGAGCGAATTACGCTCAATATACTAAAAGAATTGAGGAATTCAACAAGGAATTAACATGGGATAATGTTGCGTTGCAGCATTATGCACTTTATACCACTGTTTTAGGTGAGAACAAGGGAATCAAAAACAATCTATTCCCTTATGTCAGTCCATAATAAAAATTTGGTAGTTTTATGATTTTATTTGACCTGCACTTAGGTTATATGCTCAATAGATTCGTATATTAAAGAGATTGTTTTTGATTAAATCTCCGATAAGAACATGAAGACATGATATGAATTTGTTTTCACTGCCTACCATATTATTTAATAGGTAAGGTAAAAGGTAATGATTTGAAAATTTATTTAAATTACATTTTATGTAACATAAAAATAATATAAGATATGATGATAGTCGGCGAAATTGTCGCTCCATTTTTATTAAATCTTACTAAATAAACAAATCTCTTAATCCTACACCACTTCATTGAGTTAACGACTCATGGTAGACTAACTATTTTGAAAAATATAATCTACAAGATCGCTTATCTTGACAGTGGCAACGCAGCACACCTTGTCCGCACCACCATAATAAACAAAAAGTTCTCCATTGATAGTACAAGCACCTGTAGGAAAGACCACATTGTTTACATCACCATATTTCTCATATTGCGTAGTAGGCACTAGAATGGGTTCTTTGCTTCTAGATATTATTTTATACGGATCTTCTAAATCCAAAAGTGCAGCACCAGCGCTATATGTTCTGTCTGCGCTCACACCATGATATATCACTAACCATCCATATTTTGTTCTAATAGGCGGACAACCGGCACCTATCTTTAATTTTTCCCACTTTTGTTCCGGTTTCATGAGCAAAGTATGCGTTTCAAAACTTGTCAATGTAGTTCCCTCTCCAATCCATATACTGGGTTTATCTATTCCATATGCGTCACCTACCCAAGAACTTGGTCTATGTAGGCAGAAATAGGTCATCTCTTCACTATTAGTGGTATTTTTAGAACGCAATTTGGTTGGAAAAAGAACCACATCTTTATTATCCATGCCTTCATTTGTAATAATGCCTAGTCTTTCAAATTTTGAATAATCTCTAGTAGTTGCTAACGCGGTTGATACCATTGGACCTTTTTTTGGACGATCAGGCAATACTACATAAGTAATGTAAACTTGATTGTCAATTTCGGACAATCGGGGATCTTCGATACCGTATTTTTCGTAGTCCAATGTTGGATTAAACGCGATTCCATCACTCTTCCTAAAATGGTAACCATCATCACTAGATGCATATCCTATTCTTGAAAGGTAGTGCTCATATTCACCGATAGCACGATAAAGCATGTGAATTTTTTTTCCATCGTTTAATATGGCACAATTAAAAACAGCTTCGGACTCCCACCAATTATTCTTATTGGGGATAAGTATAGGATTATCTGAATATCTTTTCAGGATTTCGGAGTTCAATTGGGTAAATCGCTAACACAGAATTTATCTTTTGGGACGATGTTGCTCATAATTGGTATAGACATTGAATACGGTTGTTTCCGTGGTATTTAAATAGCATATTAAAAGCAATGTTTTACTGGATTTTTGTTTGGAATGGGCTTTTACGTATTGACATACCGATAGTCTCTAGACGGTAATAAACAAGATAATTGCAATTCTATTCTTATGTAGGAAATTATAAAAAAATGGCAATAATGATGAGAAGTACGAATTATCAGAGAAATTTAATCATATACAACCAAAATCAGGCACTCACGTCATTAAATGAGAATAATAGAAATGAGACAAAAAGCAACTTTATGTAAATTGCTGGCACTTACAATATAAACAGCGATGATCATAAAATCTCGGGCCACTAGGTTGTTGTCTATGTTCATTCTTTGAATGGGTACAATTCTTACACATTAGTAATTGAAAGTTATTCATGTTACTCACAACTTAAGATATACATGATACAATATTAAGGATAACCTAAAAAGGTACTAAATATTAAGTATAATCAAACAAAACGGGGTCATAAGGTATTGCAATAGAGTCTAATAAAACTTCTTTTGGTACCTAACCGTTCTATCTCAACATATCAAGATTTAGTGATCGCTACTAATGGTTATATATTACAAAAATAGGTTAAAATGCGCTAATTCCTTTCATTTGACTTTTGGTCATGATTACCTGGAACTTTAGCCTCATTATGAAACACTTCGTAGTGGCATATTTTACCATTTCAAATTTTGAAATAGTCATCATAGATCATCCAGGTATAAACCATAACATCACAGGAAAATTGATGCGGTCACGCTAATGATAGATTTGAGATTTTTAGAAACACCTACATAATGTATATTTGCTATAAACATGGCTAGAGCATAAAGATGCAGTTACCCATTATGAATAAACATCCTAACATAAAACGCAATGATATAAACCGGCAAAAATTCAATTACTGAAGATGAAACTATATAAAAATTATGATGTTATGAGATGGTGAAGGGGTCTAGTTTGCACATATCCCTTCCTTTGCACTATATCTTCTGCCAAATTCGTTAGAGATTTCTTCTTCTTTTATAATCTCCCCTCTTCGTCCAGGAGTTCGCATCATTTGCTGTCTAACCCTTCTTCTTTCGTCATCTAATTCTACAAATCCTCTTTCAAAATTATTTATTTGCTGTTTTTTAGTCCTTAATTCTTGGGAATATCTATGACGAAAAGATGTTTCCACGTCTTCAGTTGATTGATCTACAGTAGCAAGGACGACTACACTTTCTTTTTTAGCTTGATTGACCACGATGCTTTTATGAAGAGAATCTAGTGACATAAGAGGAAGGCGATTATCATTATAACTTTTTTCTATAACCATGTTCTTATATACACGCCATGTGTCTTAAGTATATTAAGATGAATATCGTCTTCTGCTCAAGTTAATCACTTTTTCATCATCCATTAAAAATGATTCCTTCACTTGAACCATTAATTTAATAAGAAACAGCATGATCTGGAACTAGGATAACAAAAACATATTTATTGATACAATTTCCATTTTGCGATGATCTTCTTAAAGACATATCATCTTTTACCGAATCCGATAAGAAATGTGTATTATTAATAATATATGAATGAAATTCGGTTTCATATGGATATTACTCAATTAAATGAAAATTTTGGTCAGAATGGTTTGAGAAATACTTTAGAGAAACACCATGATAAACCTGCAGAGTGGAAACAAAGACTATTGCAGTACAGTTTTAATCTCTTAAGATTTTTGAAATAATTTATTTTAAAATCATTTTTAGCCATAGTAAATTACATAATCAAAATATGGAAATAATAATAAATATTATATGAAATCAATGACTAGTAATTGGGAGATTTAATTCTGCACCAAACTAATCCAACTTGTACGAGGAGAAATCAAGGGAGAAATGACAATCTAATATGAAAGTATTTCTGCGTCAATTTTTGATCAAATCGCCCAAATAATTTTTAAATGACATTCTAAATGAAGTAGACATTATTAATAGAATGGAGATATAGATAGATTACCTTTTTCCAAAAGGGTCAAGATCTGAAGAATATCTCCAAATTACGCGCATTCTTAATATACTTTGGAATCTATATTCCATTTGATTACTATTGGTAGATCTTGTCTACGGTATGGGTATAACCGATATAATAAAAGACGCTCCTACAATTTTTAGTATCCTAAGTAAATATATATCAATTAAGTTTTTTAAATCAAAACCATTCATCTATGGCTCTGCAGATATTATCAATGTCTGTAATTTGCATTGTTCGCATTGTTATTGGTGGAAAACTAGAAGAAATGAACTAAATGAGTTGAGTCCTGGGGACTGGAAAGAAATAATAAAACAGACCTTCAAAAAGCATCGTGTCTATGTAGTCACACTTGTAGGAGGGGAACCTATGATGCGCCAAGATATAATAAAGGTTTTTTGCGATGAGATGCCTAGAAGAATATGTGTAGTAACAAACGGTACTTATCCTTTGGTCAGATTTGACAATCTTTACTTTTACTGGGTATCGCTTGATGGTACAGAACAAGTACATGATAGCATTAGAGGAAAAGGAGCTTATTCAAAAACCAAAAAGAATATTTTAGACTATATCTCCGGACCCCCTCGCAACGGAAAACCAGCATGGAAGGACATTTGGATCACAATGACTATAAATTCCCTGAATTATACCACCATAGAAGATCTGATTAATGAATGGAAAGATACGATTAATAAAATAGGGTTTCAATTTCATACGCCCTTTGCAGATAACGATCCACTTTGGTTACCATTCGGCGATACGAGAACTGATATAATTAATAATATTCAAAGATTAAGAACTAAATATCCAGATTTTATCATGAACACAGAAAAACAACTGGAATTAATGAAAGGCAACTGGGGAGGGATTAAGACTACTCCCGTGGACTGTCCTTCGTGGGCAATATTATCGTTGGATCACAAAGGAATGTCAAAACAGCCTTGTTGTATTGGAAGCTCCGACAGTAAAGCTATGAAACCAATTTGTGAAAAATGTGGACTGGGATGTTATTCTATACTAGTTGCTCAAGGATTGAAAAATTAATGACAATGATTTTCATTTTGGCGAAGTTGTTGTTAAAGAATTAATGGACATCTATAACAATATTCATAGATGTTAACCCATGTTAGACACAATTATTAAGTATCTTAAGATAGTTCCAATACTTAAACGTGCATAAATATATCTAATCGAAAAAAGAGCAATCCATTGCTTAAACTTCGGAAATGTCATTGTGCGTCAAAAGCAAACAAATTCAAATAATCTCAAACCACATACACATACACATACACACCTTACTCTTGGAAGGATAATACCACAGGCTATCTATTTTGATTATGGCATCAGCATCAAGACAAACGATGATGAATAAAATCTAAATTACCTATTTCTGATCTCTAAATCATGGCTTTTCTAATTAATATATTATCAATTGGTGGATTAATTTTTATAATTTTAACTATTCCTTATAGTTCTGGTCTGCTAAATTTTTCATTGGCACAAAAGGGTAATTTTCATTTTGGTAATCAACACATGGAGATGGCTGGGGGTCAAGTAGGTCAAGGTAATGCTGGGGGTCAAGTAGGTCAAGGTAATGAGAAAAGTATTGGCAGGGTAGATTGTCCAACTGGTCCTAAGGCACATCTGGTGTAGATTGTTCAACTGATCCTAATCACATAAGCAGTTCCTCAGATACCATAAATAATGTGGTGGTTTCTGGTTCATCATCTTCAACTAGTTCATCATCATTAGCTGGAAAAACCTACATAATTCATGGACCGACTGATAAGACCGGTGGTAATCCTTATTCCTCTACTGCATCGTGTCACAACGGGGACTTGATCTTGGGAGGAGGATCCATCTATGATATTACGGATGGAAATGTAATTTCTTACTCCGCACTTCCAGATTCTCTTAGCGCATTTACGACCACAATTACTGCTAGTTCAAATTTGGATTCAGCATTAACTATCCAGGCATACGCTATATGCTATGACAATCCATAATATTTTTGGCATTGACAATACCAATTCCCAACACATTTGATTAAATCATTACACTTATCTTACTTCTCGCACCTATCCACTATAACAAGACTAATTGTGAGTATTATCATTAGAATACAAGATCTGTGCTACACACTGTAAGAACGATGGACATCAAATGTATTCACTCGTAGGCCATCATGGCTATTGTTGTTGCTGGTCTAAACGAATCTAATAAGTTCCTAAAATAGAAATTAGATACGTCGATATATTTGACAAGGAAGGGCTAAAATGTTAGATTAAATGTAACGACTTAAGAAGAGAATTAATCGAATACTAAGAAGACGAGGCAAAGCGAATTCAGCTCAATAAACGAGATCCTAATGATATCTTTATTATAATACAATATGACTAATTCCACATACTATGGAAAAGAGCGAAAAGATCATCATAGTTTTATCTATACCAATAATCATTGTAACTGCAGTGATAGTAGGATTATATGCCCCATCTGGTTTTGAAAAACAATGTAAACAGAAGGCTAGTGAAATAGTAAATAATTTATTTGCACTGGAAGGAAATAGAGAAAATTTTCTCGAACCTTACGAAAATGGGATTATATCAAATCGATCTCAGGGGGAATTACAAAAATTAGATATGGTACTCAGCAATTGTCCCGATTTAAAATCCTTATCCGCAAACGAATCAGAATATGATATTTCTTTTTACAGAGATAATTTTCTATCTTCAATGCGAATATTCAAGGGTATAGAAAAGATTTGAATTAAAGTACAAGACCAAGATTAACAAATCTTTACCGATCTCGGATGAGAATCGATCGAATTTTGGATAGATTCTCATCAGCCCCTACACATGGAATCTTTGGATTAAATTTTTCCCGAAATGCAAGGTTAACAGACCTAAACTGCATGTGAACAGATCGAATAATGTAGAAATGGTGGAATTTCTAACCCACGGGTTTAAAATTATTAATAGAAAAGCCTCTGTGCCTATGGCTTCTAAAATCATGTTATAGTATGTGGCCATAGACATCAGAGTAGATAAAATATCCAAAATCGATAAAATTGTTTATTATTGCCAATATACACCAATATATATAAATATCTGAGATGCTCATTTATTCCTATGAATAAAACAATTAAAGAAGTGGCAAAAATGATGGACAATAAGATAAATAGGAATTCCTATTCAATTCGATCGGAATGGTTAACCAAAGAACAGGTACAAATAGTTGAAGAATTCGTAAATTCATTTAACAAGAGAATATCCATGTTCCTTGTCTCCTAGCATATTGCGAAAATTAATTATTTTGATATTATTGGCAGTATCTTTTTGTGAAAATGGATATATCGCTTTAATATGAGTAGTCTTAATAATTTAAATACAAAAAAACAATGTATCAACCAAGTTATTTATTTTAATTGTATTGATTATGACTGTTGGGATTTTTGCCATTGCATCTTCAAATCCTGACTCAAACGGTCTAAATTCAGAACCTAATAACAAGGATAAGTTTTCTTGGTATGATACAAATAATCCAAATTCCACCATAGTGAATGCAAAACAGATCTATTTTAGTCATGGCAATATCACAAATCAAACAATAATAGATACCGGAATAAATGGGACAAAGGTTCAGGTTTCTTATGAAGGTTTTGGACAATTTACTGGCGGGGGACCCAAGGTTGCTGAATACTGGATTTATATAAACATCCATAGATCCGATGGTGTAATTCAAGGGGTAGGAAATGGCAAATTAATTTACGTTGAAAACAATGACACTAATCCAGAACACGATTCGGTCAAAATGAAAGGATACGGTCGCGGGTTTACAGATTCAAATGGCACTATCGTATTTTATCCTACTGCACAACTGTACGACACCTCCTTAAATGATAACGGTTCGCTTGCATTTCTCAATAAAGTTATCGGCATAGCAGATTGGGATGTAGATGATGAACTAAATACTTACAATTACACAATGTGGGACATAGAAGTAAAATGATTTATTTTTTTGTGTATTTGGATCAAGGGAAAATCAAGGCAGTCTAGCAATAAAACAGTCCATAATAGAATAGAAATTCTACGATATGTATAATGTTAAGTTGTATAAGAAAATGAGGGATAACAGCCTTTCGAACAGATCTTGGTAAAATCAAGGAATAGATCTTCTGGGAAGGAGTTTTGTTATGTTACTAATTCTAGTTTCTTGTGTCTCTCTACTCCATCTGTTGTATACATTGTTCGGTGATTAATTTTTGTAAAACTTGTAATACTGTGGTGTGGAGGAAAATATAATGGAGTTTATTACTTATTCTCAATGTGATATCTGAATTATAAAAGGAACGACATAGTATTTTCCTTAATAATGTTTGTAATATTATCGTCGTAAAGTTAGTTGTGGATGACAACAACTGTTAAAGTTACTCGTAGAATAAAAAAAACCGATCTTTATTGTATCTTGGCTTAATTTAGATTGATTAAAGCATTTATGATATCGATAGATGATGTGCAATTAAACTATAGATTGTCAATTGTAATCAAGCGAAGTATTATTATAACATTTGAGCTTAATTTTACTATTGTGAAGCAGAAAAATACCCTGTATGTTATATTAGTGATAGGTATTTTATTTAGCATAATCATCCATAATAATACAAGTATTAGTCCTAATTCTACTTTATTCGAAAATGCATATGGCCACAATTTTCCTCCGAATAATTATGCCTCATTTATTGCATCCTTAGATCAATTTCAGACAGAATCGAATCTTGTTCAGTCAGATCTCCTAAATAATAATATAACTTTGGCTCAAAAACATGCAGATGAAGCTGTTAGTATTTTTTACTGGGACTTGTTAGTAGAAGCAGTTAAACAGGATAAAAGAATTGGAGATGATCTTAAAATAATAGTAGAAAATTTGCGCAATCTGACATCTTCATTTTCAAATTCCACCACATCAGTTGAAGACCAAAATCAAAAATTTGAACAAATAAATCAATTAATTGCGAATATCAATACCAATGTAGACAGAGTCATAGCTATAACTGAAACTAAGAAGCAGGCAGAAGATTCTAACTTTCTAAATCAATTTACGACGTTTATATCAAACATATTTAGTCCTAAAAAGGATAACAACAATGGATCAATTCATCCTATGAGATTTGCTGATGGGGTGGATACAGTACTAAGGAATTATGGAGATGCTTATAGTGTTGACTTTGATATGACCGATATGGGAAATATGGGAAATATGAATAGAGGGTCGATGGCCGGAAATAGTAATATCTATAATTCCAATAACAATAACAATAGCAATATGGATATGATGGATATGCCACCATCAATGAAGGATTTTGATCCCAAAATGAGTACAAAGGAACCCATAGTAAATATGGTAAATTATCAAAGTGCAAAAGGCATGGCTGAAAAACTATTGGATATATTTAATAAAGAACTCAAGCCCATCATATCCCAAAATGGGACTTCCGCGTCTAGGTACTAATCTAGAAAGAGGTATTATGCAACTTGTAAGCTCTATAGAATACAAAGTTCCACCTATGGATATAATGATGATTGTTCATGCACAGATTCATCCTAATTTGATAGAAGCTTTTGACTTGCAGATTCTTTCAAATACGTAACAATCAAACGAATATTTTTGTTTTTAATTGATTTAGGATAGGCTACTAGATCATGCGCAGTCTCCTTGTTTGAACCATAATTAACTCATGTTGTTGCCTATCAAGGGTTAGAACGAGATGTAAAAGTTTTTAGTTTTAGTAGGCATCTCAAGTTGGCGTGTAAATGGTATCAACCTAGTTATTCACATAGTGCTTTGTATATCGCACCATGAAAACTGCACCCAATATCTTAACTTCTTTTGGGAGTGGACATAGGACGCACCTAATCAACGTCTAATCAAACACATGGTCTTTATGCCTATTAGAAATGGTTTACAATATTCAATATTAATATTGAATATCGGTAAATATAACCATGTGATACCGCCTGGTGATTTGATTTTTGTCATGTAAAATACGTTCCTAAAAACCAGTACGCAACTGGTTAGGACAATCCTCTATCAAAACAACAAAAGGATCATTAACAAGTAAAAAAAAATAGACTTTGTTCTAATAACCAACCTTTCATATAATTATTAGATTTGTTGTTGCTAGAAAATATCTATCTAATATATTATGAGAAGAGGAAAAATAGATCTGTAGGGAGAGATGTAACCCTATGTTGGAGCCTAAGAATCCTTGGGATTAACCCAATTACTGATCGGTTGCGGATAACCACTATCCATCGTTGCACCTTGGCCCACATAAAATGTAAGGCGAACGTATTGGTCGCCTTTTAAAAGATATAACTTATTATTGTCTTCACTGAGAAAGGCAGTATCTATGTCCGAGGTAAAATTTTGAGCTAATGATTCTTCTATTGGTACATCGAATGACAATAACAATGATATGACAACAAGAAATGATAAAAATGCAAAGTATTGTTGATATTTCATCCGATTACTTCCTAAGTAAAATAAATAAAGCTTATGGAATGGTATTCTGAACATTCAGGAAATTTGGAGATGTACATTAGAATCAGATTGGAATAAGCGTTGCCCTTTAACGCACCACTAATGTTTCAATTGACAGAAACCTCACATCATATCAACCATTAAGAATCAGATTCGATCTATTTTGAAACGCTTATTAATTTTTCAAATAATGGCTCTGCTCCATGTACGCAAATGAAATTTTATTGTGTATTCTCAATCTTTAATTGCAATAGTAACAAATGGACAAACTTACTGTTCCACTTCAGAAACTCTATTTCAATTGGATTAAAGACTTCAAAAATCTAAATACAACCAAAGGAAATTGTAGTACTAAAATAATAATTCACTGAAATAATTCAATACAATTTTTAAACCTAAATTCAGCTTTCCCGTATTCATTAATCTCAGCCCAAATCTTTTTTCAACTTTGCAAGGAAGTCTATGGCATCCGCAGAAAATTTGGTTATCCAGCGATTATGTAATTCCTGAATAGGAAGAAGATTGATGTAATTCCATCGGTATTTTCCACTATGCTTAACTACAATCAAATTAGCCTTTTCTAAGACGTTTAAATGTTGCATTACCGTACATCGATCCATTTTTTTTAAGATTAGGCACAATTCTGAGGTAGTATGTGGTTTATCCTTAATCAGATCAAGGATTTCACGTCTACTAGCATGACCCAGTGCCTTTAGGATGTGGTCATACTCGCTCTCTGAATACATGTTACATTTATATAACATATACTACTAATAAACCTTATAAAGGCATATATTTATGGATTTGAAATTTAGTGTACAAGCAAAGATAAAAAAGCCTGTCGAGGAAGTTTATGATGCAGTACATAATCCAAAGAAATTAAGCAAATATTTTACTACAGGTGGAGCAAGTGGACCACTCGAGGAGGGAAAGGAGGTTATGTGGGATTTTCATGATTACCCCGGTGCTTTTTCAGTATACGTAAAACAGACAATTAAGAACCAGAAAATCGTTTTTGAATGGGCCAGTGCGGTTGAATCTAATCGCTTGACAGTGGAGATGGACTTTGAACCTCTTGAAGATGATACAACACTAGTAAAGATTTCAGAGGCAGGATGGATAAATGAAGACCAGCCATCACTGGATGAATCATATAGTAACTGCCAAGGTTGGACTCAGATGATTTGTTGTTTAAAGGTATATCTAGAATATAATAAGAATTTAAGAGAGTTCTTTTATTGATATTTACTGGGTTTCCATATAAAGTAGTATGTCCTATTTTATTATTTATTTAGATACAAAAAACTGTAAGTGAAATACACTAATAAATAAACAGAACATACTTTATTTGAAGAACTGTAGAATTCTGAATTGATAGATATTTATTCCGTACAAAGATATCTACCAACATTAAATAATGGGTTTATTTTATAATAAAGAAAGTAGAATCTCGAATTTAGTTCATGTATATTGCGAACAGGTAATGTAATTTTCAACCGCATCAATAATAACCGTCAATATGACACTTACTATTTAACATAATTTGTTAGAGGTATGTGTACAACTTCAAAAGTAAAAAGTATCTTAAAATATGGAAGGATTCGATGGATAAATCTTAGTCGTTAGAAAAATTACCAGTTATAAAAGTAATTAAGATTTTTGAAATATTAAATAAAAAAAAGATATATTTTTCTGCTCATCGAAAGTATGATGTACTCAATTGCCTATTCCTGAAATGGACTGATTCTCAAAATGATTATTTATACTATCAGGATCAAAGTAAATGTCAATTTCTCCCTGTGATAAAGCCATTACTGTTGGTTCATTTGTAACCGGTCCGTCCCTCATAGTTATAGTTGAAGTACCATTAAGATGGATCGTTTGGTTTTCAAGAATTGGGGATCCAATTAATTTGAAATCATTTACTTCATGTTCGTGTCCTGCGCTCCCATTTGGTTTGGCCATTTCTATAATGGCATTAAAGCTGGGAGATGACGAATTTATTCCAGTCATTGACCAGTTCCCAGAATTTATCCACGTTGTGTTTCCTGAAGAATCGGTTTGAGCATGATTGAATACACCGGCTATAGTATCTCCTACCTGTCCATTTGTAATAGAAGTAGTACTAGTCAAAACAACTATTCCAGCTACAATTAAAAAAATAGTCAAACTAAATGAAAAAATAATTCTTCTTTTAGGTTTTGTAGGTATAAAATTTTGATCAAAATCCATTTTTTATATTAGTACTTACTAATATAAATTTCTTACCCATTCTTTTTTCGCCTAGTTACTATATATTAGAATTGATTATTACCATATTTTGAATTTTAATAATAATCATTGCGAGTAGAAAAAGTCTCTAAATAGGTAAACAAATGGAAATATACAATTGAGGAAAAATTTTACCTCAATAACAAGATTCATTGTATGTCATTATATCATTTTGAAAACACTATGGCGTACTCAAACTCATGAATCAATTTATGGCGGGATTAAATAGTTATGTTTGGTTAATCCCATTCATTTATTTGTCTAGATCGGTTCTGTGAATCTTGTTAGTAAATACGAAAGGGATCAATAGAATAGCAGCGCAAACCAAAAGACGCCCCTTGTCTAATTTTCACTATACTTTTTGTACCTTATTCATTTTTATACTATATTTTCAGTATTATGAAAGTGAGACAAGTTGATCGCAAAGTAGACTCGATTGTTGCAGATTTGATCTATACGAGGATATTTCTAACTGAGAAAATGACTCAAAACACTTCAAATCTTTTTCATGATTCCACTAATTTATTATGTAGTAACGATCCTATCATTAAATTCTCATCACAATATATTGCAAGTGTAATGAGTTCACCTCACCATACAAATTTATTCCAACGATTCTTGAATATACACATATGGAGTTGGATCATCATCTCCTGGAAGTATTTAATATGTGCTTAAAGAAATGTACCTCGGTTAATTAAGGGCTATTGATAAATGTCTAGAGTTAAAGATAACAATTATAACATAAAAAATTACAATATCTCAAACGAAGGTAATTACTCGAGCGAAAACGCTATATCGGTCAAAGGATTGAGAAAATCATTCAAAAAACTTACTGTACTTGACGGGATTGATTTTGATATCAAAAAAGGTACTATTTTAGCTTTACTGGGACCAAACGGAGCTGGAAAGACCACAACTATTCATATTTTGAGTACACTACTATTGCCTGATAATGGCACTGCTCGGATTAACGGTTTTGATGTAGTTAAAGAAGTTGACAAAGTACGGGGTTTAATTGGGCTGACTGGTCAATACGCAGCTTTAGATGAATATCTGACAGGTAGAGAAAATCTGCTAATGATTGGTCGTTTGTATCGCCTAAGTCACCAAGACATTAAACACAGGACAGAAGAATTACTTGAATTATTTGATCTTGTAGACGCATCTAATCGTGCTGTAAAGACCTATTCAGGTGGCATGCGTCGCCGTTTGGATCTTGCTGTTAGTTTGATTGCTTCACCGCCGATTATTTTTTTAGATGAACCCACTACAGGCCTTGATCCAAGAAGCCGATTAATTATGTGGGACACTATTAAACAATTAGCTGAAAGTGGTACAACAATACTTCTAACCACTCAAGATATGGATGAAGCAGATCATTTGGCAAGTAGAATTGTGGTTCTTAACGGTGGCAAAATCATAGCAGAGGGCACTTCAGATGAACTAAAACAGATGATAGGTACCGAACGATTAGAGATAACGTTTATCAATACTAGCTATTTTGAAAAAGCTAAAGAGGTTATCCAAGTAGAAAAACTTCATGCAAATAACAAGATGCGTACTATAAGTTTCGTCACTACCGGTGGAGTACATCAACTAAGACAAGTTCTTAGTCAATTAGATGAAGCAAATATAGAAGTAGAAAACGTATCTTTTCATAGTCCTACTCTAGATGATGTTTTCCTCATTCTTACTGGCCATTCAACAGAGCATTCAAATGGAAAAGAAAAAGAAAAAGAAAAAGAAAAAGAGGCCCCTAAGTTATGACCAGACCTTCGTTTAGAACCAATATCAGACCAGAAAATCACTCAAGATTCTATTGGATGCTTAGTGATTCTTTTGTGCTAGCCCAACGAAGCATCAAACATATTACCAGGAATTTAGATCAACTTTTTTCAGTTGCTCTATTTCCCATCATGTTTTTCTTGTTGTTTCGATATGTATTTGGAGGTGCCATAGATACTGGTGACATAAGCTACGTCAACTATTTAGTTGCCGGCATCTTTGTTCAAATGCTTGCTTTTGGTGCGAACTATACAACTCTGAATTTAGCCATCGATCTTCAAAGAGGGATAGTTAATAGGTTCCGATCTCTTCCCATTGCACGATCTGCTTTGTTAATTGGTCATGTCGGAGCAGATCTGGTCAGAAACATGATTTCAGGTCTAATTGTAATTGGGGTTAGTTTTCTTGTAGGATTTCATCCTGTGGCTGGCGTTACTGAATGGCTATCGATATTTGGACTAGCAATCCTTTTTTCATTAGCTATTTCTTGGATATCAGCGATTATGGGCCTAATTGTCAGAAGTATCGAGGCGGCTCAATGGACTGGATTTATCGTTATTTTTCCACTAACCTTTGTAAGCAGTGCTTTCGTACCTACCGATACTATGCCAGCTCCATTAAGATTCTTTGCTGAAAATCAGCCTCTTACACAAGTGATAGAGGCGATTCGTGCTTGGATGGTTGGGACACCAATAGGCGATTACGGATGGCTTTCATTTGCCTGGTGTATCGGCATAATAGTGATTGCAATGCCTATAGCAACATGGTTGTTCAAGAGACAGGCGTTGAGATAAAAAGGAAATAGACTATAGAACATCTTTAATTTTATAATCTAAACTCTATGATAAGGGGGACGTCCTGTACTATACGCATTCTTAAATGCATACATGACAAAAAAAGAAACTAAACTAATTAGACTCGACTCGTGAAATCCAGGGATAAAAAATGGAATCTAAGTATTCATCCATCACGATAATCATGAGGAGATGAATTTCCTTTATCAATCTCTATAATTGAGCTTATGACAAATATGTAAAATTGTCGATGAAAGTAAGTATTTAAGCGGATTGATCAATATATAATATATGGAATTGAGGAAAGAATTATCCATTAATGAAATAAAAGTTATATCTGGAAAAATTTCTACGTCAACTCTTGTAAATTTATCTCCCCAACTAGGCAATGGGATGAATAAAAATTGCAAATAACAAAGTTATTGTTACCACAATATGAATCTAATAACTGGGGTAACATTCAGAACTATGCAAGACTTCAAGTAAATCATAAGATTCAAGATCAGACAACTAATTTACAAATATGTTACAATTACTTTTCATTCAATTCAAAACAGAAAACGGATTCTCAAATAGACAATGAGAAGCTTACGATATCTATCAATGATGTTCGTAACAACGATAAGAAAATTCTATCGTTGTTACGAAAAGAAATGTGGTCAACATATTCATTTAAAGCTCTCGAGAGAAAGCTTGAGATTCATCAACAAAGCCTATCAAGGGCTTTAAAAAGACTGTTGGACTTGAACCTAATTGAGAAAACATCATCAGGGTACAAGTTGGTTGAAAGAAATACGTATAACTTCAATGTAATATTAGAAGACAATCTTTTAAATGATGAGCTAGAAATGGATAAATCAAAAAAACATAGAAAGTATAAGCAATTAATCCAAATTTATATGCCTGTAAAGGGAAACATCGAATCCATTGTGGATCATTTAACCGGGAAGTGGTTTGGCAGTTTAAGATGGTTCGGTCTGATAAAAAAAGAAACAGGTTTTAGACTTCAATGGATAGTAGTAGATAAACACAGCAACAACAAAATATTTCAGATTAATGTTAGCATGTTATCAGAATACGTTATTGTAGAGTCCGATGCCGTTACTGATAGTGAGAAGGTTGAGGCTATGCATCACTCAAATAGGATAATTGAGGAATTAATAAAAATTCTACAAGAGAACTTGCATGAAGAAATCATGCCAGAAAAGGAATATGCCTCTATTTACACTAATGACGTAAAAGTTCAGCACAATAGAAATAAGTGATGATATAAAACATCTTCATATCATGTTAGAGTTCCGGTTTTAATTTGGTAAATCCTTTTGACGTAACTATTCCTGATTCGACCACCGGTTTTTCTCCGATTGCTTTTTCTATAGCTTCATTTGACAATTTCAATGCCTGTTCAATATTCATATTTGTGTCATAACCTTTTTGGATCACGTCTAGTGCCACATCGGAGGAGTTACCTATTGCAAATCCACCTCCTTTCAAATAAGTCCCACTAGGGTCAACTCTGTACAAATGTATTCCATTTTCATCTACTCCAGCAACGATTATTGAAGCCGCTTGAGGTCTTACAGCATACATTGTGTAATTATGTAAATATGTACTTAGATGTTTGGTGATAGATCTGATGTCTATAGGGCTATCATATGAAATGCGATGTTTCTGAGCTTGTAACCTTATTTCTTCTATTAGATGTTCTATATCTGCAATATAGCCTGCTCCAGTTGCTCCGATGTGCTTATCAATTACAAATATTTTTTCATTAGGATCTACCAATGGTAAAGTGGGTTTGATATGACTTGAAATGAGAGCGAATTCCGGAGTTTTTAATCCAATAGTTGTTGAACCCTTATTTACCGCCTCTAAAGCATTATCTACTAATACCAGGCGACCACCTTGTCCATAGTAGTAGGGATATCTACTGTTATTCCCAAAACTATAGGGAGAACCTACAGAATTATTATCTTCAGACATTTTGAGTTATCTTCCTATCCCTTATATTACAACCTTTTCGGCTGTTACCAATTTGGGTATGACTAAAACATCTATCCCATTACCAGAGCCTGGGTCCCGCTCCATAGCGGCCGCAACTGCTTTTTTAGCAATTTCCTTTGCTTCATCGTTTGTGATATCAGAATGGTAAAGGCTTTCAAGCACTCCATAAGCTATTGGGGCTCCCGAGCCTGATGCAGCATAATATTCATTTGTAATCGCACCACTCATATCTGCAACATTTACGTGTGATCCGCTGGCGTCTACACCTGCTACAAGTAACTCGACATAATAAGGTTGATAATTCTTTAGCCCTGAGTAGGCGAGATTTGCGATTAGTCTTGATGATTCTTTTACACTCAATGGAAATCCTCTTCGTAGTTCTATCAATTTTCTCTCAGCTGCAGTAACTTTGATTAAATGTTCTGCATCTGATAGCTGTCCTGCAATAGCAATTGCAAGTGTATCATCTATTTTGGAAATTTTTTGTACTATCTTGGATCCTATAAAAAAACCCTTACTGGCTCGCTTATCGGATGCAAGTACTACTCCCTCGGTTGTTTTAATTCCTATTATAGTAGTCATTTTGTTATAGTAATATAGAATATGGTCGAATTTATTGACCAAGTTCGGTTCAAATTAGTCACAGGTGACTTTATTTGTTATTAAAACTTGCTGGCAAGAACTGTAAGATTGAATTTATTAATTTCTTATACAGAAATCTAAGGGATTAATATAGATTAACAATTGTTTTTTCAAACCACTGACCATGATTCAGCAATTTATACGTCATACTTGCTCGCCACTCAAACTAACAATATCTTCTTGTAGTGGACTAATGCATGCAATACGGTTGAAGTTATTAAATAAATTGCCAAAAATACTGCTGCTATGGCATCTAACGACCATTAAATGA
The DNA here is from genome assembly GCA_963759575.1 of uncultured Nitrososphaeraceae archaeon. Lineage (GTDB taxonomy): Archaea > Thermoproteota > Nitrososphaeria > Nitrososphaerales > Nitrososphaeraceae > Nitrosocosmicus. The sequence continues at coordinate 361,936 of CAVWZU010000004.1, forward strand.
TAAATATTTCATAACAGGAAAAAAAATTAGAAGAAAATAAGATGGTCAGAATATTTAACACATTCTACCTGGTTTGCAATTACTGGGATCAAAGATATGATGTTTTTCGGTCCAGCTCGGATGATGACTGTGATGATCTGCATGATGAGGATGAGTATGGGTCACGGTATGAGTATGACCTTTGTGAGTAAAGAAATGAGTATGTTCATCTAAATATTGACCGTTGTTATCAGTTGTAATTTTACCGAGAATATCAGAAAGTTCCCCTATTATTGCAGTTAGTTGAGCGGTTGCAACTGTTGAATTATCACTTGATACAGTATTTTGTGCTTGGGTTAAATTTGCGATCAATTGAGCAAGTACCTGGCTATTTTCTTGATTATTAGTTTGGGCATAAACTTCATTGTTTAATGTCCACCCTCCAAAAGTTATGCCAAATGTTATAAAAAGCGTGGATATGATTGCTGATTTTAGGAAGATAATGTTCTTCATTTCAAATTAAATACTAAATATGTTATATTTAAAGAAAATTACGATTATTGTATCCAATACATATAGGTATGAAAATAATTCAAATGATCTGACATTTTAGTATAAAACGTCGTTTCCGGAAGGCTAGAGTTGATAGTAATAGAATATTAAACTGATATTCTGGTCGATCTATCGATACCCATATAAATTATATTTTGAAAATGGTGGAATGTTATAAACATTGTTATGTACGATCTTTTAATGAACAATATTCTTACAGTTGCAGTAATAGGCGTATTGGCTGCATCAATTTTATTAATAGGAGCAAGCACACCAGTATTCGCCCAAGAAAATATGACCATGAATACTTCTTCATCCTCACCGGTTGAAAATACAACAGAATTAACAGATACAGGTATGGGAATGGACGGTAATACCATGATGGGTAATAGCACATCAGACAATAGCACAGCAGCACAATAAATAGCTAATAAAAAATACAATCCATCCATATACAACCAAATTTTCTTTTTTTATATCAAATAGTCTATATCCATAGATACTGGATTTTGAAAGGCCTAAGTGTCTGAATTTTCTAATCTATTTAGTTTCTCCATTAGTGATATATTATAGGGCCTTTGAAGCCATAGAATTATACTGATCGGCATATTGAATAGTTCAAACATTCGAAGATTGTAAGTTTCAGCAACTAGTATCAAAATTAATAATGCTGAATTTGTATAATCTGAAAATGATATACTCAATTGTTAAGCATCCTACGTCGGTCGATCTGTAAGGCCTTTTAAACCGATATTAGTATATACTAGTTAGCAATGATTTAGCATTGCCCATTTAGATGTTTGAACAGTTCTTAGAAGAAACACTGTGTGTCTCTAGAGACACAAAACTATCTATAATTAACCAAATATATTCTATGTATAGCATAATTTCTTTATAAAGATTTGAGGAAATTATGAGCCATAAGCACAAGTTTAAGTCGAATATCGACGCGAACTATTTGTTTTTCCATTTGGATGATTTTTTTGCTTAATCCTCAACCGGTTTTGGCTTTCCAATCCTTCATTGTCGATTTGCTAACGCTAAAGGAACAAGAAACTGACATCAGATGCCAATAGAAAATTTGAAATATCTTAGTCTGTTCTATCTGGGTTTAACACAGGTCTGTTATTAAACAGGTTGGTTTCTAAGATTGAATGAATATAGATCAATGTTGTGTGCAGGAGTTCCCAATAGACTAAATTGACGCCAGCGCCAGGACTGCTGCTGCACCACAGTCTCCTTCGGCGTCTCCTGCTCTCTCATATATGTATCCCATAGTATCTGGAGCGGTTGGCCAGATCAGTGGGATTTTGGAATTATAAGAAGCGCATGGTTCTTGTTCTCTAGTCGATAAACCAGGATTACAATAACAACATGGATTAATAATACCCAGGAGGAAAAAATCAGAAAACTTGAATTAACAACTAAACCGATATAGTGTAGGTCCTGCATTATCTATGACATACTTAACCATTGATTTGCATCTTATTTAGCATTTCCTAGTCATGAAGATAAGGATTCCGTGAAAAAATGTAAATTTTTTCGAAAACATGAATTTTGTTTGCTTTATGATTTGAAAATATAAAATAAGATATGTAGATATCGCAATCAAATTGGTGATTTATTGGCATTTATTGAGAAATTAAAAATCATACTTTTATCAACGTGCAAATTCGAAACCTTAATCGGACAATATTAAATAGCTCCTTTATTATAATGCACCAGAGTTTTCTGTAATGTGGATAGTAATTAAGACATATCCAGTATGATTTATCAATTGACGGGAGGAGAAAACCAAGTGTATCTTACAAAAACCAGAAAAACCTAAAAATGAAATTAATTTCGTATAGAACTATTCACAATATATAACAGCAACTTTATAGGATATAGAAAAATAAGTGGTAAATCCTTTTTAGTAGAAAGATGAGTGCCCACTTTTATACGATGTTAATCATGTAAATTTAATGAACATAAATAAGAAAATAACTGTTACCATGGTCGTTGCGATAGCATCATTATTTGCTGCATCTGGCATAGCAAGTAGTTCCGTATTTGCTCAATCTGACGGTGAAGATGATCAAACAGGAAAAAATAATTATGAAGAATTTGTTAATTGTTTGGCTCAATCAGAAGGTGAAAAGGGATATGCATCTGAAAGTGAAATAAGAGACTGTTTTAGACCAATTTATGATCCAGAAGCAGGTACTAGCATAGCAGCCAGTGAGAATGCTGACGAAAGTGACAGTAGTGACGAAAGTGACAGTAGTGCCTCAAACTCTAATAGCGATTCAATTAATTAGTACAACGATGAATGCTGGGCAATGAACATATCCCTTAAAACGCATCAATAAACTACAAACAAGATAAAGAACACGTTACCATACCATTCACTCACTAACTGATGAATGGTATGATGATTTTATTTAGCACAATATATAAACCAAGAAAGAAATTAATTCTCATCATATCCATTGATCATGACAACGGTATGTTACCGTTAAAGATATAACAGTATTTCGAGCTTATCGATTTTACTAAGAATTAACTAAGAATCTTATTATTTTTTTTCTTTCATAGTTTTAAATATAGAATTTTTTAGCGTTGAGAAACGAAAAAATGAGCAACTATAGTTGGCTGCTTGAAGAATAGTTGCAGCAAGTCATTTGTTAATAATATTTAGAATATTACCATCGGGATCTTTAAACCATGCAACTTTCATGTCGCCATCAATGTGAATATCATCTTTTAATGTTGTATTAGGCATGTCATAATGTTCAAACTGTACACCTTTAGATTTAAGGTCCTTTACCAAGCCCTCCATATCCGCGCCTACCACCCATGTTGCACTAGTGGCTTTATTTGTCCCAGCGTATTGTGAGTGATATACTATGATGGCAGAGTTACCGCATCTATAAACCACTACTTCTTCTCCTACAGAGTCTATTTTCTCTAGTCCCAAAATATTCTCGTAGAATTTTTTGGAAACTTCCAGATTCTTAACAGCTATATTTGCTAATGCATTCTTATCACTCAACACAATAAATCCCCCCATTGTGAATTAGACAGATCGATATTTCTACAAAAATACAGGCTCAAAAAAAAGTCAGGTAGCAATTGTTGTTGTTTCATAGGTGAGTATGCCCTAGATGTTATAAAAATAGGTATGGGAGTGAAAGTATAGTTAGTTTCTCTGATAAGAGTTGCGTGAGAAATCCAAGTGACCTATGTTTTCAATTTTCCTCATCTTCCTCGCCTTCATCCGGCTCGTCATCCGACGAATCTTCTGATGTAGATGAAGATGTATTTGGTTCATCCACAATTACTTCGCCAACCATAGTGGGATGATATATACAATAATAGGGGAATTCGCCCAGAGTCTGAAATGTCAGACTATAAGACTGATTTGGGATTATAGCATCGGAATCGAATAGATTTCCCTCATCCAAGTCACCATCCCGTCCAGACGTTACCGTATGAGATACGGTATCTCCATTATACCAGGTTACTGTTTGTCCAGGATTTACCTCAATTGGTTCTGGTGAATAGGAATTATCACCATCTATTCCCAAAATGACCGCCGAAACGGACTGATGTACCATTTTGAGTAGGAAGTGAGCTTGGTGTCGAGCTTGGTTGAGACCTTGGAACAATACTATCAGTTATGGGCAAAATTCTATAAACTGACCCTGTATAGCTTAATATATATAAGTAACCATCGGGGCCGACCTGAATATCTGTTATACCCCCGAAACCTTGTCCAAAGACTAGAGGTTGATTTTCTTTCGGTTCATCTATTTCATTATCTTCTAATAATTCTGTATTACCAACATAAGTATCATTTATGAAAATGGCATCTCTTTCTTCGTTCAGTGTAAATCTATACAACAAGCCATTATTGATATCACCCACAAACATGTTGTTTGCAAATTGATCCCCAAGTCTATGTGAATTTAAGAATTTAAGGGCTGTTACGCCAACAGGCAACGTCCACACAAACTTTGGATCAGCATACTGGCCTTCTCCAAAATATACTAAATCTGCTTCTGTGGTACCGTGTTCTAGTAAATCTTCATCTACATAACCCTGGACTTGAAACCAACCACTATTAAATCCAGGAAAAACAAGATTTATTTCATCCCCTGCTACTGGTCCATTTTCTGTATCCCACAAGTTCCCTGTCAAAGGATCGAAATCCATACCAAAACTATTTCGAATACCCATTGCATAATAGACATTAAGAGGCAACCCTTCACCAAATATTGGATCGGCGGGATCTACTATACCACCGTCCTGAGTGATTCGAAGTACACCGCCTAAGCCATTCGGGGCCGGCCCAGCTATTATGTTTTGTGCCTGGGTTCGATGACCCCCGACTTCCCCTATCATATAGTAGACATTATTATCAGGGCCAATTCGAATTTTCCCCCCATTATGCTCACCCCTACCATTTATTGGAATCCCTGTTAAATCCAATAATAACACTGGATTTATCAATCTACCATCAACAAACTCATAACGATATAATCGATTTCCTAATGGATCAACTAAAGCATCAATATCACTACCATCTACACCGTTGCCTGATTCAGTATAAGATAGAAAAACATAAGTTTTTCCGTCGGGTTGTTTTGAAATCGCTATTCCTAACAAGCCGCGTTCTATTGCACTTGCCACCGGTACATCAAGTACAGGTTGAGGATGTACAAAGCCATTTGTAACTCGCATGACTTTACCTGTGGTTTTCTCAGTGACTAGAAAATCATTAGGAGCCAGAAACGCCATACTGGTAGGAAAGTCCAAACCATCAGATACTTTTTCTACGGTAAGGGTATCATCGTTGACGGTGGGTCCACTTGGGGAAAGAGGGGCTTTAGCATAGGCCCCATAAGAAACCTGAACATATGAAGAAGTAATGGTGGAAAGTAAAATCAGAGATATAGCGAAAAAAGAAATCAATAGTTTTGCTCTATGAAACATAAGTTAGTCTAATAATATAGAGAAATATTATAAATTAATTAAGGTTTCGTAATAATCCATCATGTTCACATCTGTATAATTATTTCATGAATAGGCATACAAAATACTAATATCATGAGCAATTTTGAATTCTCAAGAAAACATTGAATAGCAGCGACATTCTGAGAATTTATCCAATGGAATAGGGGTTTATTTATCCAATAATTACCAATGAGTAAAAGTATCTAGTTTTCGTCCTTACGCAGATATCTTTTTTTCAATCTCTGATAACCTTAAATCACTGACCAAAGTTAGTTCTGGCCGAAAAATAGACAAGTATCAGAGACGAGTCAATAATGGGATTCAGTCTTGATTCATATAGTAGATTTCATTTTATTCAAAAAAAGTCAATCCAATGTGTAGACCGCTTCCTATCGCATATCTCTTATCATTATGAAGCGACACCTAATCCATGACGCGCAGAAGATATTGGCAATTCTTCGCTCCAAGCATCAGTAGCCGGATCATAACGTTCGTTATTGTTGAACGTTCCTTGATTTAGTTCACCCCCCAATACATAAATTGATCCATTTACTGATGTGGCTGCATTACCACTCCTTTTTGATGGCATTGGTTCGACATCTGTGGTCCATTCATCTAAAACAGGATTATATTTCTCAATAAGATCTACATTTATTAAAAAACCAATAAGCGTACCACCCACCAGATACATGTTATCATCAATTACGGCAGATGCATTATGATGTCTAGCGGTAGGCATTGTAGATAGTGTCGTTCATTCGTGAGTAATTGGCTCTTTATTATAGAACAGTTACGTATTTGATACCACCATCTTAAATTACCATGATCACATGAATAAATACTGATTGATATGTTGAAGTAATGTAAAGGATATTAAAGTTGACTACGTAAGAGAACTACATGTGGTAACATAATTGAATCACAAGTCTCATCCCTACTTTGGATAAGGATTTGTCTAATAGTTCAAAGCAAATCTAAATCATTTTAAAGGACCAACCCCCATAGCAAAAGTTAAATATTTGAACTCCAAGGAAACACTGAATTAACTTTTGTAATATATCATGTTATTAAATATTCATATACATACGCCTTAGGATAAATGAGGTTAGACTTTCCACCTAAATATACTGAAACCATAGGAGCTGTAAAGATTCACTCACTTCAAAAAATATATGAAATAGATTCCGGGTATAATTTTGGTACCACTTCGCAGGAACTTAACAGTTCGACCAAGGCTTTTGACGGAAACACATTATCAACGATATTTCAAGCAATGGCAGTAGTGATTCCAGTTAAGGATGAAAAATTGAGTCTTTTGGAAGGTGTTTTAAGCGGTATTCCTAACGAATGTCTTATACTTATAGTATCAAATAGCCAAAGACATCCCGTTGATAGATATGCTATGGAAGTAGAAATGGTTAAACAGTATTCTCTGTTTTCAAACAAAAGGATCATCACACTACATCAAACGGATCCTAATCTTAGTAGAATTTTCCACAAGATTAATTACCCTTCAATTTTGGATCACAATAACCAAGTTCGTCAAGGCAAAGCAGAAGGAATGATAATTGGGATTTTGTTATCTAAATTGCTTAAGAAAGAGTATGTAGGATTTGTAGATAGTGACAATTATTTTCCCGGAGCAGTAAATGAGTATATCAAGATTTTTGCAGCGGGTTTTGCTATGTCTAATTCTCCTATGTGTAATGTAAGAATATGTTGGCACTCAAAACCAAAAATAGCAAACAACAAAGTATATTTTCCCAAATGGGGAAGAATATCTGAATATAGTAACAAATACCTAAACGACTTGGTCTCTTATATTACGGGATATGAGAGAGACATTATTACTACCGGAAACGCTGGAGAACACGCACTTTCAATGTCACTTGCAGAGAACTTAGATTTCTCTAGTGGGTATTCAGTAGAACCATATGAAATAATTAATATATTAGAAAAATATGGAGGTATTATATCCAATAAACCACTTCACGTTGGACAGCATGGCGTGGAAATATTTCAGGTTGAAACAAGAAACCCTCACTTCCATGAAGACAAAGGAAATGAACATATTCAAGGAATGCTTCAGGAGTCCCTTAATGTAATTAATAATAGTAAAATTTGCAATACTGAAATTACTACAGATATAAAAAATCATTTACTCATGTTACAGCAAAAAGACAGCCTTAGTAATGGCAAATCAAATAATCAGATTATCCTGATGGATCCGATTAAGACGATTGAGATCGATAAATTTCATGATCTTGTGGTTGATAGTCCTAGGTTACTACGACAATTTAATATTGATGAAAAATAGCATGATCAAATTATATCAGGAAATTTACTATATACCTTAAAAGGAATAACAATGCAGGGTTTAGGATTGTCCTATAAATCATTCTCGATCTGAGCATCCTGGCGACAATCATATTTCTTAAGAATTATTCCATTAAAAAAGAAAGAACTTGCCAAGTACCTATGATGTTGCCAAAACATCTATTATGATCCAATTCTAAAAAGATATTTCTTCCCCAGGATACGACATTCTATCATATTGTAACTACAACATGTAAGTATGTCTAGTCAATATACCTAAAACTACAAAATAATATAAAATAATTTACTATTTCAAAATATAGAATCAAGTACAAGTTTTTATTACTCTTTTCTAATTTTTCCAATATGAAGAAAGTATTAGTACCTACTACTCTATTCTTAATGTTTGTAATATTAATCACAGGATTTATGATTTCCCCGGTAGACATTGCAAAAGCTACCATAAATAGCTCCACCAATCTGAATTTTGAAAACTTGGACTTTGATTCTCTAACTGTAAATGACACAGCAGTTGTAAATGACACAGCAGTTGTAAATGACACAGCAGTTGTAAATGACACAGCAGTTGTAAATGACACAGCAGTTGTAAATGACACAGCAGTTGTAAATGACACAGGCCATTTCACCGCAGAAGTTTTTGTTCACAAGAATTTTACAGGCAATAGTACTCTCATCAACGAAAATACTCCAAATTTAAGTGGACAATTTCAAGATTCCATTAGTAGTTTGATAATTACAATAGATATGAATCAGAGCGATGGATATATGGTAGAAGTCTGTGAACACGAGAGTTATGCGGGTAACTGTATGATCCTCGAACCAGGCAGGCACAATGTCCTAACCCTGGGCTGGCTTAATGATCAAATTACTTCGATCAGAGCTTTGTCACCATCTACGCTAGAGTTAAAGAATATCAGTCCAGGAGTATTGACAAATGGATCAAATTGAAGAGAGCAGGCTTGTAACACACTTATTTTTGTAATAATCAAACCAAGCGACTACATATCAAATATGATAATCTAACAAAAAGTTATAAGACATTTCTAAAGAAATCTTCCTCAATCATGGGATCATGCAATGCGGTTATAGCAATATCATCATTTCTGCTAATTTTAGCTATTACTTTGATATATCCGGCTGATGCTAAAGCAGCCGAAAATTCGACATGGGAGAAAGGTAAAGACATGCTTTCAAATAGGACTGAAATTACTGCGGCCCTGCTAAATGATAAAATCTATGTCATCGGGGGAGCTGATTACAGAAATGGGGGAGCAGTAAGTACCGTAGAAATATACGATCCTGTGAAGGATGAGTGGACAGAAGGTACACCGTTACCTTATGCATTAGATCATGCACCTTCTGTTGTATATGATGGCAAAATCTACGTGATAGGAGGATTCTTGCAGAATAAAGTCACAACTGATAAAATGCTTATATACGATCCTGTGAAGGATGAGTGGACAGAAGGTACACCGTTACCTGAACCTAGGTGCTGCCACATAGCAGAAGTAGTAAATGGAACAATTTATGCAATTTCTGGTCTAGATTTTGATCATATTCCCGGGACTTCTAATTTTGCTTATAATATAGAAAATAATACATGGATTACCAAAGAACCGATGCCAGACCATAATGGTCCAAAACATCATTCTGCGTCTGCCGTAGTTGACGGAGATATTTATGTTTTAGGTGGCAGACTATTTGGTAATGGAGTGCCTAACGAAATAAATGATGCTTTAACTAATCTGGACGATAACATGAAGTATGATCCCGAAAATGATGAATGGACATCAATGGAACCTATGCCTATAAGAAGAAGCGGATTCGCAGCAGACTCATTAGGTGAAAAAATATACGTGTTTGGAGGTCAAATGGCAGACGGATCCAATCAAAATATAGAAAGTTACGATCCAATTACCAATAAATGGTCAATAGAACCTAATATGCAAGTCGATCGATCCGGTTTAGCAGTTGCAGCATATAAGGATAGAATTTTTGTATTCGGAGGGCAACATGAAGGGTTACAAGCTTTAAGCGTAAACGAAATACTCATTCCAGGCTCAAAGTGATAATGAAAAAACCACTAATTCAGATAGATTAATGCTCCGATCCCATCTCCCTTATTAATTAGACCATATTATTTGCTTTTCTTTTTGGGACTAGGAGATGAATCTGGATGCACTAACTTTCCAAATCGGAATTAGTATCTATGGACAAGTGTTACAAAAGTTAGATACTAAATTCATTCGTTTTTAGATCTTATGGATAGTTGCATAATCAAGTATGGTAATCCTGTTTATCAATTATTATTGCGAATAAGTTTAGCTTTATAAAGTTAAGATATCATGGGATGTTTACGTATAGTATTTAGTCAAAAAAATAGAGGAAAATTTAAACTATTTCCTCATGGATTTATGTACTTTTCAAAAAAGGTAATAGGTTGACACTCTACTCAAAATCATTTTATGAATTTGTGTTGTTTGATAAATGAAATATCTCATTTATTCCAGATGTAAAGAATCCACGTTCAGATCCTCCACCGATTGCATATATTTTATCATCATATGAAGCGACACCTAATCCATGACGAGCATTCATCATCGGTAATTCTTCGCTCCAAGTATCAGTAGCCGGATCATAACGTTCGTTATTGTTAAACGTTCCTTGATTTTGTTCACCTCCCAATACATAAATTGATCCATTTACTGATGTGGCTGCATTACCACTCCTTTTTGAGGGCATGGGTTCGAGATCTGTGGTCCATTGATCTAAAGCAGGATTATATTTCTCAATAAGATCTACGTTGTTTAATTCTTCTGCGATTCTTCCCCCAATTACATAAATATTATCATCAACTACGGCAGATGCAGCGTGATGTCGAGCAGTTGGCATAGAACTATGTATTGTCCATTGGTTTGTATTGGGATCATAACTCTCGGTAGCATTAAGAGCTCGGTCATATCCTTCACCACCATCACCACCCATTACATATAACTTACCATTAACGAAATCTGCGGTGGGATATCCTCGAGGTGTTGGCATAGGATTGCCTTGTGTCCATTGGTTAGTTTGAGGGTCATAAATGAAAAGTCTATCACTTGCTGTCCAGTCTCCAGTATATCCCCCGGCCACATAGACTTTTCCTTGACCCGAGGCTGCAGAGGTGTGATGAAGCGGGACAGGCAATTGGGCAATATTTTCAGCCCACGTGTTTGCAGTTGAGTTGTACACCTCAACCATACCCACACCTTCACCTCCTTCGCCATACCCACCTATAACATAAATTTCATCACCCAAATTTGTAGCCGTGCCCTCGGTCGTTACCCGAGGCATATCTGTCCCTCTTGTCCAGAAAGAATCTGTCTCTTGTTGGGAAAAGGAATACTGCAACGTATTAATTGAATGAATAGAGAACACTAAAGCGATACAAAGTACGGTCGTCAAAAATGTAATTGATAACAAATTCATAATAGCAGTTTTTTGTATTATCAAATATAAAGGAAGTGTTGATCCTCTAATTTGAAATTTATTGTTCAATCAGGGCTTACAAAAACGTTAAAGAGATAAGATAGAGAAATTACATTGAAACATTCAAGAATTTTTTGATATGCAGATAATATGATAAGATTGAATTCTATCTAACAAGAATAAAAAAAATTATGGTTGTTGTTGGAATAATACTTCGGCTTGGTCTAAGTTACCGTTTATAGTATTAATAAGATTTTGGATCTCTGTTAATGGTGCTCTATCTTGAATAGCACCAATCAAATCTTCTCGTATCAATAGCTCAGTTGCTTCCATCAATTGTGGGTTTAATGCTGCAAGTGGGCCTTCCAAGAATTCATAGTGATCTAAGTATGCGGTTTGAGCGGATGCTTCAGCTGCTACAAAATCTTGAGCTGCATATTGATTATTGGCCTGAGTTAACAATGTTCTAATTTCATTGATAATTGCTATTGGATCTCTACTATCTGTCTCGGCTGCAGCAGCATCACTTTCCTGTGCAAATACAGAGTTTGGTGATGTCATAAACACCAAACTGACAGCAGATACCATCAATATAAAGAGCGTATGTAATTTAGATCTGTGTATAATGCTAATATTTTTCATTATAATTAAGATGAAATTTTATACAATATAATACATTTGTTAATTCTCAATCTTTAGAATACTATGATCACGGTCTTACTTAGAAATGTCAAAAAATACGACTATGATATTATAGATAAAAGTCATACGAACCTTGCAAAAGTCATAATATATTAAGAGTGTGATTAAAATTGAGGATCACTTCAAATGTCCCAAGTCAAGGAAAAATCCGACCTAATCATCTTTTTCCTGATACTAACATTTTATACAGGGTTTTTTTGCGTGATAACAGTCCCAATTAAAAGTTTATATCAACCTAACCTAATTAGTTTAGGAAACAGGAGTATATTTGGTTCTAAATGTCTCTCTTGGACAAGGTGACATCACTTTACAAAAACAAGTACTACCTCATCATTTTAATAATTTCCACCACATTCTTTACTCATCTATTCAATCCTATAGGATTTCCCAGTGTCCACATAGATGAGGGGATTTATATGTATCGTGCAATGCATTTACTAACCCTTGGAAATTTGGAGTGGAACACATCGTTTTATGATCATCCGTACTTTGGACCCATTATCCTGGCAAGCTTGCTTTACATAATTAACTATCCGGCCATTATCGTATCAGATCTTAATGATCAATCGTCAGTCGAATTAGCCTATATTGTTCCTAGATTAATTATTGGATTTTTTTCCGTCCTAGATACTATCCTTCTTTACGCAATAACAAAGATACACTATAATCGTGATGCGGCCATTATCTCATCTTTATTATTTTCAATAATGCCTTTAACTTGGGCTATACGTAGAATATATCTTGAATCAATCTTATATCCATTTTTATTGAGCTCAATTTTGATTGTAGTATATCTAAAGTCGTCAAAGAAATTAAGTATGAAAACAGGAAATTTTTTGATACTTGTTTCTGGAATCATGCTTGGACTATCAATTTTCACTAAAGCGCCCATGATAGCTATGATACCTTTGTTAACTTTCTATATCTACCTTTATAAAAGGAAAATTATTCAAGTATTTTTATTCTTAATTCCTACCATATTCATACCGTTACTTTGGCCGATTGATGCAGTGTTTAGAGGAGAATTTGATCAATGGATAATAGGAGTGATCTCCCAATTAGAAAGACAAAACGATTCAATTTTGAATGCTCTTTATGACTTGTATTCCATAGATCCGATTCTTCTGGTTATGGGCATAGCTGGTATTATTTTTGCTGTTATTAGAAGAGACTTCTTTCTAATCATGTGGATAGTTCCATTTCTGATTATTTTCAGTTTCTTCATTTCTTATGTAAATTGGTTTCATTTGATCCCAATATTTGGATCATTCTGTATCGCATCTGGAGTAATGATTGATTGGATAATCAAACGTAGTTCAAAAGCCAGGATAATTCCAATATCAATAATTTCAGTGATTATGGCTATAGGGCTCTTCTCTACTTTGGTTCTCATTTCTACTAATATCTCATCTTTTCAGTATCAATCTATGGCCCACATTAACACCTTATTAAGTAGGGTTACAGATTTACCCGTACAGTACCTTGACAAAACAATTTCTGCATCATCATTAACCGTAAACAAGGTCAGTCAAAATACTGATTCAACAGATACTACACCACACTACTACTCAGAAAATAATAATGCGGCGGATAATCATTCGGTCGTAATCATTTCCAGTCCGATTTATTCATGGATATATAAGTTTGTTTACAACTACAATAGTACTTTCTCGAGTTATACCGACAATAAAGAAGTAAAAAAAGATGACAAGGTCATCCTAGTATTAGATAGGTACTTCAGAGACTATTTAGTAAACAATGTAGAATCAAGAAACAAATCATGGAACAGTGATTTAACAACATCCACTAATCTGTATAATGCTTTTGTTGGATTGAATTCGACTAAGTATTTTTATGGAACAACCAGTGATTATGATTTATGGCAATATCCTTTTACTAGTATGAGATTTAATATTGGCGGAAGTCCAGTAGAAATAAAGACCGATCTGTAAACTCTGACTGTTCACGTTTCAAGCTAATGATGTTCATATTAAGAGTATTGATTCATATTCGGATGCCATACTACATTACTTGCACTTTTCGTATCCTAATTTATATACATCATTACAAACCAACGTATGAGTAACATTATACAGCGGTTCGTTTAGCGGCAGCATCTCATCCGCAGATACAGATTCTAGAATCTTGAGGCTTGATTCAGGATTAAGACGCAAACTAATTTCAGATTTTTCTTCAGTTTGTTGATTTCCGTCATACAATCCGTAATAAATCCCCTTGTCACCATTAGAAAAATCTACTTGAAGTAACATAAAGCTAACATCCCTATTAGGAACATCAAGAATAAAAGTCTCATTAAAAGTTACATCACTATAAGCCCTTGCTTGTTCTAGCAAATCAGCAAACTCATCAAAGTCCTGAAGTGGTCCAACTATAAAGCCGCTAATATTTAGATGGTCAAGATTAGATATTTTTTCAAAATTTGGGGTGAATTTCGTTAACTGATACCAATTAACCACCTGAAATGGAAATAATTCGTCATCAAGATTTCTTGTGAAATTAACTTCACCGTTAGAAATAATTGCGGAAAGATATAGAGTACCTGTATCTTTAGATTCAATTGTTACAGAAATATTGGATGGAATAGAAAAATAATTTGAATTCGGACTAGTAATTGACTCAGACTGATTTTTGCCTAAATCAGTTGTAACGTCTGATCCTAGTGCTTGTGGTGTTGCAGATATTCCATAACCCATGAGAAGGATAAAAATAGGAGTAAATAACGATAACATAATCAAAAATAAATTTCTTTTGGCATTACAAAAAATTTTAATCATGCTTTGGTATCGAGATGTGTGTTATATTTATATCTACATATAATTTTCAATACTAAGAATGAGCCAGTCTCACTTTATGCAAGCACGATATCAAATTCAGATTATCCAGAATTGAAGCACTATATTACCCATTATGTAGTGCAATAGTAACATTCTTAATTTTGATAATATCAAGAATATTTTTATTTGGGAATTTCAGCACGCATCTATAGTGTCAGCTTTTTCGAAATGATATATTGGTGATGAATTGATTATTGGTAAAGTTCAACATTCATGAAAATAGAAGAATCAGATATGCCTTAATTATCATAATTCCTATTGTATTATCTTCATTTACTCACTTATGGAACCCAATAGGATTTCCAACGATATATATTGACGAAGATCACTACCTGAGGCGGGCTTCTCAAGTTATGGAAGGCCAGGGTCCCCAGGAATCAAACTCCATCTATGATCATCCATATGATCATCCGTACTTTGGACAGATATTTTTAGCATCCATGTTAAAATTAACTGACTATAAGATCCCAACCGACCAGTCATTTGAGAGTCCAGAATCGATTCAGCAGCTATATACCCTACCGCGATTGATTATGGGATTTCTTGCCGTAATAGATACTTTTCTTGTATATAAAATAGGGGAAGTTTGGAACGGCCGAAAAATTGGATTTGTATCAGCTGTTTTGTTTGCAGTTATGCCACTGACATGGATGTTAAAAATGGTATTACTGGATTCGTTGCTATTGCCCTTTTTATTGGGCTCAATATCGTTGGCCCTTTATTCGGGCAAGGTGAAAAGTAACAACGTATCATATAGCAAAATTTTAGTGATACTATCAGGGATTACGCTGGGTTTGGCCATATTTACAAAAGTGCCAATAATTACATTTATTCCCCTGATTGGATACTTAATCTTTAGACATCAAAGAAGTTTCAAGGTTTTAGGCATCTGGTTAGCACCAGTGTTATTAATTCCCCTTATTTGGCCCGCTTACATAATCTACAGTGGAAATTTTGAAAATGGGCTCAATGGTATATTATATCAAGTAGAAAGAGGAGAAAGAAATTTTGATGATACTGTTACTTTCCTTTTGCAGGCAGACCCAGTATTAATAATTTTAGGAATTGCAGGAGGTTTAGCAATTACATTGATAAAACGAGACTTGATCTTTTTGCTTTGGGTTATACCATACTTTTTATTTATTGCCTATGTGGGTGGAATAGTAAAATACTTTCATTTTATCGAACTATTACCAATATTTTCTATTTCAGCAGGATTTATAATAGTTATGGTTAGCAATAAATTATCTTTGATAATTAAGAAGCGTGAGGGTAACAATAAGCTACCAAACATCATATCCATCGCTTTAATAGCAGGGATCGGAGTATTTGGGTTAATTAGTACTTTAATACTAATTGGAACTCACACAAATGAAACTTTTTTTGAGCTTTCTGCATTCATATCAAATTACGTTACATCCAACACCAATCTCGATGATCAAACTACTTTAATGGGACAGCACTGGATTCGAAGTTTCTCATGGATTCCTATGTATGTTCATGGAACAATTAATTATGTTAAAGATGTATTCCCTGAGCGCTATCTAAAAGAACCACTAAAGACAGACGATGTGATAATGGTTGTAGACAGTCAACTAAAACATGACATATTAGACTATTCCGTACAAGGTAAACATCTAGATGAAATTAGAAAAATATACCATGATTCAGATAGGATAGGATTGTTTGTGGATAGCCCAACGAGTAATTACAATACCAATCAATATCCATTTACCAATATGAAGGAGAGCAGAGGACTTGGTCTAATTGAAGTCAGGGCAAATCAAGTCAATAATAATAACGTGGTTTTTGCTTTAACCACAAATGATCCATCAGATGAGAAAGAAATGGATATTACTACCCCCAAACTGCCAATGCCCACAGTGATTGACCCGAATCTGAAAGTCGAGCTCGTAGCAAGTGGACTAAGCTATCCTACAACCATGGCATTCGTAGGAAAAGACGATATATTAGTATTAGAAAAAAATAATGGCACCATAAAAAGAATCGTAAATGGAAACCTTTTAGAGAAACCTGTTCTCGATTTGAATGTAGCAAATAAAATAGAGAGAGGACTGCTTGGAATTGCTGTTGCAAATCAGACTTTAAAGAATGATGTTAATGAAAAAACTTATGTATATCTTTTTTACACTCAATCTCTTAATGATGGTAACGATGTATGTTCTGGTGCAACGGTATGCGATGAGAATACAAATCCACTAGGTAACAGAGTGTATAGATTTGAGTGGACAGACAATGAATTGGTCAATCCCAATCTGATTCTAGATCTACCTGCTGGACCAGGAGCAGATCATAATGGAGGTGTAATAAAAGTAGGTCCGGATGGTAATATATACATCCTTGCAGGAGACGGCGATAGTTGCTGGGAAGACGAATTTTGTACGGGTACTTTTGAAGATAGCACCGTCAACGCAGAATCATCTAACGTTCCTACAGGTCATCCACCTGACGGAAGAGGCGGAATATTAAGAATTACTCCCTATGGAGAACCCATATTGACCGGAGAAAATAAGACTACAGGTATTTTAGCTGATCACAGCCCACTCAATAAGTACTATGCCTACGGAGTAAGGAATGGTTTTGGGCTAGCCTTTGATCCAATCTCAAACAAACTTTGGGATACTGAAAATGGTCCAGGTTACGGTGATGAAATTAATTTGGTTGAGCCGGGGTTCAATAGCGGGTGGTTAAGAGTACAAGGCTGGTGGCCTGTTGAGAATGCACAACCGCTACCCCCTGAAAGAGGTTTTTTTGGAGACAAGATGGCAACAATACCGAATAACTTAGAAACATTTGCAGATAAAGGAAAATACAGTAGTCCAGAATTTGCTTGGAATATGTCTGTAGGAGTAACTGCTCTTGAATTTCTTAAAAATGATACTCTAGGAAGTCAATATAAAAATGATATGTTCGCTGCTGACTATAATAACGACTACTTGTATGATTTTGATCTAATTGAAGACAGGACACGCCTGGATCTAAATGGGGATCTAGCAGATAAAGTAGCTAACAATAACAAAGAACTTGATGATATCGTATTTGGACAAGGGTTTGGTATTACCACTGACATTAAGGAAGGACCAGACGGATATCTTTACGTTCTTTCTCATATCCAGGGCAATCTCTATAGAATTGTTCCTAATTCGGATTAAGATCATAATTTTTTTCTTGATTCATGATTCATGAGTTTTGAAATCAAACTAATGTCCTTTTTCTATTTTTTTCTTTAATAAATCGCAGAATCTTCCATTAACACAACAACCATTTAACAAAATTAGTCAAGATTTCGGCAATCATGAAAAGTTAATCAATCACAAATAGAATATCATCAAGATGATGGCTCAAACTGCACATTGTCATTTAAACCAGATGCTATCTGTAATAAATATAATTAGATTCATAAAGCGTCGATCCAGATAAAGATCACTTAACCACAATTAGAAATATTCTAAAAAATATACATTATTAAAAGTGAAAGTACATAATCAAATTCTAAATTTAAACCAAATCTTGAATCCAACAAACCTATTCTTATATTAGAAAACAATCGCATGTATTATATAGTATTTTGATAAATTAATGGTGTGAGATGAGGGACTACCAATGACGATGTTAAACGTAAGTGATACCATACCAAAAACTACAGAATATAAAAAATTTGTATCAATCATTATACCTACTTTTAACGAATCTAGGAATATTACGGATTTACTTAATCAAATTCAATCGAATATACCTGCAGGATCGAATGTAGAAATTATAATAGTAGATGATAACTCTCCTGATGGGACTGGTCTAATAGTCGAAAAATATATCGAATCCAAAATGAGCAATTTGCGTAGAGACAAATCAGAACAAGACATCTCAATTAAGGTAGTCCATAGAAAAGAAAAGACAGGCTTGATTTCGGCCCTTGTGAACGGAATCAGTACAAGCGAGGGACAAAACGTCTTAATCATGGACGCAGATTTTTCCCATCCCCCCGAGGTAATAAATAAGATGATATCAGAGTTAAAGAAGGAACCAAATTGTATCATTATCGGTTCTAGATATATTACAGGCGGGGCTATCAATGGAATGCCATTTAAGAGATTATTACTTAGCGTAGGAGCAAATTTTATTGCCAGACATGGATTATCTTTAAAAAATGTATATGATCCGATGTCAGGATTTTTTGCTTTTCCAAAACATACACTTCACGACATAGAATTTAATACAGATGGATTTAAGATACTGTTAGAAATTTTAATAAAGAAACAAAACACTATCAAGGTGAAAGAAATACCCTACACTTTTAAGGATCGAAAATACGGACAGAGCAAACTTAATTTTCCAATAATTTTAGATTATGTTAAGGCAGTTTGGAAACTCTACCGATATGGAAGAAAATCTAAGAAACAAAACACTCAATTAGAAAAGAGAAAATCGGTTCGATTTATTTCAAAGGCGGCTAGGTTCTATACGGTAGGAGCTAGTGGTTTTGTTTTGAATTATTTGGTATCAATTCTTTTATCAAATGGAATTTTGGGGAGCTTTGGATATTTGCAAGCCACCGCTGTAGGAATCGCGGTATCAGTAACTACAAATTTCTTCTTAAATAAATTCTGGACTTTTGAAGACAAAAATGTCAATTTGATGCGACTTATTAGACAATACGGAATGTTCGTTGGATGTAGTTCATTAGGCATCCTAATACAGTTCTTGTCAATATATATGCTCAGCGAATCAGGCGTTCCGTATGATGTTTCACTGTTAATAGGAGTCACAATAGCATCAGTTAGCAATTTCTTATTTAATAAAAAATGGACATTCAAGGAAAATATATGGGGATAAAAAATATTTTTAACTGAATCCATATTAATTTTATAAAGGGTATCCAACCGAGATGATATCAATAATTTTATTTCAAAAAGTATTCCAATACATTGTTAATTGTTGTTGGTGATGGGTTTGACACGAAATCTACATCAGAGAAGGAATGGATTTGTCTAAAAAAGAATTGCTAAAAATAATGAAAAATCAAAATCATGCCTCATGATAGGACAACCCAAAAATCCCTAATTCAAAGTTTCTGCCATATAACCATTAATAACTATATTAATTAATAAGCAAATATGAGTGGTATAGATAATTAATGAATTCTATGTCTTCGTCATTATCAGGTAGTAGTGAAACTGCAACCACAACTCCAATTACGACAAAAATAATCACTATTGCCGACTTGAATAACTTAAAAAAAGATCGGACAATTCTCATTGCTGGATTTCCAGGGCCGGGGCTTGTCGGTTCAATTAGTACTAGCTATATAATTGATAAGTTAGAAATGTATCAGATTGCATTTGTAGAATCTCATTACATATCTCCCGGAGTAATATTTATTGATGGTAAGTTAAGACATCCATTTAGGCTATATGCAAACAAAGAAGGAAATGTCTGCGTTTTGGTATGCGAAGCACCTATAATGATGGATGGTATACATTTTGTTCTAGACGCCGTAATGGATTGGGCAATGAAAAATTCGATAGAAGAAGTGATGGTTTTAGATGGAATTCCTGTTCAAGGCATACCTGATTCGGATAGAAAAACAGTGATATTAGCAAGCGAGAATATGGAAAAAACCACAAATGAAGAAATCAAAGTTACAGATAACGAAGTCAAAAAGGAAAAGGGAAGTGAGACCGAAGTTGCCTCTGATGAAGGAGCTAACCCGCAAAGTAATTTCAATAGAAGCGCGATTGAAGATTCAACTAAGAAGTATACTACATTCATAGGTGGTATTGCAGGCGGCTTGTTGTCCGCTTGTTTATCTAATCAAATCCCATGTGCTGCAATTCTCGTTCCATCTTCGAGCGGAATTCCTGATCCTGAAGGCGCCTCATTATTGATTGAATCTTTTAATAATTTTATAAACGACAATAACCTAAAGATTGAGACAAGTCAATTGAGAGAACAAGGGCAGAAATTGAAGAAACAATTAGAACAAATTATTAAAGCTGAACAAGAACAACGTGCTGCTGGAGGAGGAGGAGGAGCCGGAGTTGGAGCAGAGGATGGAAACGTTCCAAGTCATCGATTGATGTATGGATAAAGATTTATTCTTTTTTCACAGAAATACAATATATGGATATTAAATATTAGTACAACTAGTTTCATACTAAAGAAATATTTTCCATTAAAATAGCAGATCAACAATAATTTGAACAAAATAAACCAATTGACCATCAGAAAAGAAGCAGTCAAATAATGAAAGATTTTTAGATTGAGAATTATTTCCTATAGTTTATCACATTGATGATAGAAATATCAAATGTAATAACAGTCATTGCAATCACTGCGTTTGCAGGATGTACATCGTTTGTAGGTGCTCTAATATCGTACAAGGTACAGCTTTCAGAATCAAAAATATTAACATTAACTGCATTTGGTGCGGGATTACTCATGTCAGCAGCGATCTTTCAAATGGTTTTAGAAGCAGAAAAAGATATAGGATTGGTTTTAACCATGATTTCATTTGCCCTGGGAGCAGTAATATTCACTGTCGCAGACTATATTGCTGAAAAGAAGGGTGGAGGTGCAGGCATATTATTAGGAATAGGATTAGATTCGATTCCCGAGTCTCTAGCAATTGGTGCCTCCATAGCCGCAGCAGCAGCAGGACCGATAACTGCTTTAGCTGTTATCATAGGGATACAAAATATTCCTGAAGGAATTGCATCATATAAAGAAATGATGACAGGAAAGACCGCTTTTAATAATAATCCAAAGAAAGCTCTAGGCGCAATCGGTATAGTATCTATAATGCCTATAATTTTAGGACTTGTAGGATTATTCTATTTTCATGGGATGCAATTTATTGTTTCCATAATTCTTGCTGTATCTGCAGGTGGTATATTTTACATGCTATACTATGACATGATACCAAAAGCACATAAAGAACGAAAATGGATACCAACATTTGGTGCCATATTGGGATTCATACTAGGTTTCATAATTATAAGGGTTTCTGGTGGACAATAATAATGATCTTTCAAATGGTTTCTGTTTGTTGTATGACTACATTTTCTGACCCAGATATTGGCAATATGCCAAATCAATAGCTAGATTATTTTTTTTATGATCAAATGAAGTGTTCCTGCACGTCGATACAACTCACCAATAATATTGAACGTATTGCCTTTTTTTAATATCGCCCTGGGGCCAAAGTAATCCTGAGGTTCCAAAGAAGCATACCACTTCTCATTGACTATTACAATTGCCTTACCCATTACAATCTTTTCAACGGATATAGAATATTTACTTCCAGACAGAAACTTGGTAGACTCGGTTAATGCAATTGTATTCTTATTTATCCATATTATTCGCTTCTTTTTAGTTAAATTTTCAATGGCCTCACTAATAATATTATTATCAATACCTATAACCTCATTTAGATATGAAACTTCGAGTCCACTTTTACCAGTCTTTCCTACCAAGTCATGTATTTGTCTTTGAACTCGCTCGACCAATTTCTTTCTATCCAAATTCAATGAGACTTCATAAAGATCTTCCAAGTTTTTTTTTGTAAAAGGTGAAGTTAGTTCTGAATCGTTGGAGCTCTGACGACGATATGATAGTTTCGTGACAAGGCTCTTAATCTTCTTATTAGAATTTGAAGAAATAGTATCCAAAATAGGATTAATATTTTCGTTGTAATTTTCTTCATTTGCAATTTCAGAATATTTGTTGGATTTTTCGTAGAGAAAAAACAGTTCGGATTCAAGCATCTTGTCTGGATTTTCGAAAGTTCTTCTGTCATATTTCTCAAAAGTAAAATTTGTATTCTCAAGACTTGATTTCATTCGATTAACTTTTCTTTTAGAGATCTCTAAATATTTTGTATCGATAGAATTTTCAGATATTAGAATGACCACCTTTCCATTGGAAAACCTGCCTGTCCTGCCCTTTCTTTGTATAAACCTAATTTCGCTTGGAACAGGCTCGTAAAACAGCACAAGATCAACATTAGGGATGTTAAGACCCTCCTCTGCAACTGACGTAGCAACAAGTACTGGGAATTTTCCTAGTCTAAAATCACCAAGAATAGATAATTGTTTATCCTGACTGAGGCCTTTCTGTCCATTTTTATTTGATTGACCATAAAATCCCTGGCAAGGTATACCATTGTAATTTAGAAAGTTTGTGATTTCTTCAAGTGTATCACGGTATTGTGAAAAAATCAAAATTTTTTTTTGATAATTAGTAGGTATCAGTTTGTATTCGTAGTCTTGGTAATCCGAATCACCTTTTTTGGTAAAAACACTATCAGTATGCCTAGACGATTTCTGGGAAGTATTTATGTTGCTATTTAAAGCAAGAAACTGACTAACTACCGATAACACTTTTATTAATTTAGGTGGAGGTTCATTATCATGATCCTTTAATATTTTGATTACTGTTTTTATTCGTGAATCCAAAAATAGTTCCTGATAAGTTTTACTTGCAGTGTTATCTTTGGCTTTGTCTAAGAATTTTTTAAGAGCAAAGCTGCCTTGGGATTCAACCAAATCACGACAGTATAACAAAATCAAAGATAAAGATTGAAACTTTAATGCAGTAAGTAAGAAAAAATTCAAATTTTTTGAATCTAGTTTCGATTTTATATAGTCTCCCAGTGACAAGAGATCCTTTCTATATACACCTTCAACCTTTTTCTTTCTTATGAATCGATTATGGATTAACCAGCTGATATTGTCATTAATCAAAGAATTCAATAGGGCTGATAGATCCTTATGATAATCATTCATCTCAATTGAGTAATGCTCTATGTTAGTATCAAAAACATAGGGTAACACATCATCATCTCGTTCAGATTTGGCAATAATTTGTTCTATATATAGATTTGAACAGATCTCTTTGATTTTTTCTTCCTTTGCTCCAGGGCTAGCAGATAAACCTAGTACTAGTGGGAGTTTACCAGGATCAGAAATATTGTAAAATTGTTTAGAAATATATGTATAACTATAGTCCTTAACTGCTCGTTGGGCTTCATCAAATATAATTAAGTAAAATTCATCTTTTTTGAGTATACCATCTCGGATATCATTCCTTACAAGCTCGGGTGTAGCAAAGTACAACCTAATCGAAGAGGACTTCCACATCGTTTTTCTAATTTCTGCTCCTATCTTTCCTGTTAAGGCAACGCATTGGTCTGAAAGAAAGGTATTCTTTTTGAACAATTCAAGATGCTGAAACACCAAAGGACGAGTAGGAGCAAGAATTAGAATCTTTGATTTTTTCCAGTTGAGTAAGATGTCAAGACCGACTAATAAGGCAACAATTGTTTTTCCTAAAGAAGTAGGGATCACAACTAATGAATTCTTATATAATACCCTTTTTACAATGTCCTCCTGGTATTGTCTATATTTAATCATTTCATCCCTTAATAGAGGATGAGTAAAATAGTTCTTGACCAAAGTTAGATTATCTAATATCTGAGAAGGCTAATAATGGTGGTAAAGGATTGAACTCGCTAACATTCAGATCTCAAATACCTCATTTGATTCACTCTTTACCATGGTCTTTCTTTCTGGGTTAACACCGTCAATAGATTGTGCCAATTGTAAAACCTTAGAATTACTAATTAATTCCAAGATGGAATTTAGTTCTTCTAGTGATTTGATTACAATCCCTCTTTTTTTACTAGGAGTGCCATTTGAATTGAGTGGATTAATTTCTATTGCTATCGATGCTGGTCTACCACGGTATTCAGGAAGTTTAAATAAAAAAACACCGGCTATGTTAGTAGGTTTTCTTTCCCAATCTTTACCGTCTTTTAGAAATTGTGATAATCTTTCGTCACTTGACATATATGTAATCAATAATTATTTCATTCACTATCCTTTTAATTTTATCTATTTATTCATTAATTAGAATAAAATACTAAAAGTTTTTAACATATATACATATCACGGATAGATAAAACAGAAATGAACTGTCACGGTAATTCAAAATAGAAAAAGACTTTGAAATAGATATGACAACACTATCATTGACATAAACACATAGAATCTATGGCTATTCGGAATTGGAATAGATTTAAATAAAAAAACCTCTTGATATATCACATAAAAAAAATTGCTGTGACTGAGCTAAGATATGATAAGGGCACCATTCTAGTAAATGGCGAATTTCACACTCCATATTCAGTATTTGACCCTAGAATTAATAAATATCGGGCTCTAGGTATCTACTATCCAGAAATAATTCATTATTTCAGAAGAAATAAAATTGACTACATAGATAGAGTACGAGATTACATCATTCCGCTCAATAGAAACCAATTTAATATCACTGATGAATTAAGGGACTATCAAAAAGAAGCTTGGAAAAGATGGATAATACATAATATGAAAGGATGTGTAATTCTACCAACGGGTGCGGGCAAAACAATAATTGCATTACATGCAATATTGAAGACAAATACCTCAACGCTTGTAATAGTTCCTACATTAAATCTGATGGAACAATGGTTTGAAGCCATGGAAAACATCCTAAAAGTAAAGAAACAGATAGGAAAGCTTGGAGGTGGGAATGAAGATATAAAAAGTATTACAATTACAACATATGATTCAGCTTACTTAAAATCACCATATCTAGGTAACAAATTTGAATTCTTAATATTTGATGAAGTGCATCATCTGGCTTCTGATAAATATTCATTGATTGGAGAACAATTTATTTCCCCTTACCGATTAGGTTTAACCGCAACAATAGAGCGAGAAGACGGCAAACATGTGAATTTATACAAATTAGTAGGAAAGATAGTGTACAGTAAAGATTTTTATGAACTATCTCAAGATAACCATCTAGCCAAATTTAGACTAAAAAAAATTAAGGTAGAGATGCTACCAGACGAAATTTTACAATATAAAAGAAGAATTTTTCAATATAACCAATTGTTAAAAGAATCAAAGATTTTCTATCCCATTAGACTAGAAAGATTAATCATCCTATCTGCAAACAATAGTAATCTAAGAAAAGCATTACTTCTGAGAAATGAAGCTGTAGATATAGCCCTAAATAGCTATGCGAAAATTGTAGAATTAGAAAAGATCCTAAAACATCATACTACAGACAAAACAATTATTTTTACGGTTCATACTAAACTAGCCTACAGTATTTCAGACAGATTTTTGGTCCCGGCCATAACACATAGAACAAAGAATGAAGAAAGAAATGAAATCTTAGAAAAATTCAAGAAAGGACTGTATAGAATCATAGTCACTACCAAGGTTTTGGATGAAGGAACAGACGTTCCTGATGCCAACATGGGTGTAATATTAAGTGGTACAGGTAGCAAAAGGGAATTTATTCAAAGGCTAGGAAGATTACTCAGACCTAAAAAGGATGCTGAAAACACGGCTAATCTTATAGAAATAATTTCGTCCGATACAAGTGAAATCTTCACTAGCAACAAAAGGAACAAAGGGATAAGTATTAGGAAGCAACTAGCAGATAAATCAGATCAATGAGTATTAAATGATGATATCATCTATTAGTCCGAATCTGATCAGAAAATGGTGAGTGAATAAGAAATAATATCTTCAGATTTACTCAGATGTAAAATTGATAATAAAAATTATAGAATAATTCCTATTTTATGTTCTCTAGAACAGGACTCTAAAGACGTTGAGATAGCTAAACAAGTCATGCAAGTTTTTGAATATTCCTATCAACATAACGTTATAAAAGAACAGTTGAGTCATTCCCTTAAGGATCTGGAACAAACTTATAAAGACTATAAGCTCATCAGAGGAATAGCCGCTGTTTTAGAAAAAAGATGTACATTTAAATCCATATCGCATGTTCACTCAAAGAATCCCCATGATAACGAATCAAAACAACCAATCGAAATTTTAAAAAATTTTCCTGCAATGGATATTAGAAGAAGCGTCTTTGAAGAATCAGCCAGACAGAATATCGCTGTGAGTGAGCAAACAAGGAAATCAATTCTTGAGAAAATATCTAATAAACTGGGAATATCCAACGAGATGTTGTCAAAAGTGATGTGGTCTGATCTGGATGAAAACATGATAATGGATACGTTTGTACCGATCAGTGTCGAGAAGTTACTGTTTTTTTATAATGTATCGTTGATTCAAACTTTGCTTTTTAGTTGCCTAAAGGTTAGAATAGGTCTAGGGTCGGACCTAAATTTAGGAACTCGATGGAAAGAAGTACTAAGAGAAGTAAAAAGACTCGGTTTAATGTACTGGTTAGATTTGGCAGATGAAACAGCCCAGGGACCTAAAGGGAGTAAGATAATTTGTTCCATTGAAGGCGCCTTAAATGTAATAAAATTGACTGACAGATACGGCAGCGCGATATCAAAAATATTACCTAGCATTATGAAATCAGAAAGATGGCACATACAGGCAGATATTCTTAGGGTGACAAAAAGTGGAAAGAAACTAGTCTACGAATTTGAAATTTCTGAAAAATCCTATCCAAATTCATTTCCTGCCGATAAAATATTCAAAACGCATTTAGAAAATTCCATTTATCAGGACAATGAATCAAGGAAGGATCCTTTTCCGACGAACAAGAAACCTTATTTTGAATATAATGCCAAAGATAGAAACAATTTAAACATCCAAGAAATCAATGTCGGAAATTTCGTGGATAATTCTAATGTGCCAATGCTTTTTGATAGCAAAATAGAAAAGATATTCTTACAAAAATTTGAACTATTTAGAACAGGATGGACTATAGAACGAGAACCGGAACCCATTATAACAAAACAAAAAACTGCCTTTATACCAGATTTTATCTTGTCAAAATTTGACAATAACGTATTTGTTGAGATTATTGGTTTCTGGACAAAAGAATACTTAGAAAGGAAAATATCTAAAATATTCGAAATAGTACAAAACAAGGCTCATGATGAAGAATTTTTCATGATCCTTGTAATCAATCTTGAAAATTTGATGTCATACGAATTAAATGAAGAAGATAAGATAAAGTATATTAAGAATAATAGGAATGTGTTAATAACCCCATACAAGAACGATAAAATTTCATTTAAAGAGATACTAAAATATATTAAAAATATTGAAAACATTTACATAAGTCATAACGTTCTAAACACACAGAATCAAAAGAAGCTCATTCAAAATTTGATTTTATTCATAGAAGAATTTAGAATATCTGAAATGAGTTATATGTATTTGAGTAACTTAGATGAAAAGTTGAAGAAAGATCGCACTGATGAGAACGCATTCTTGAAG
Source organism: uncultured Nitrososphaeraceae archaeon (assembly GCA_963759575.1). Taxonomy (GTDB): domain Archaea; phylum Thermoproteota; class Nitrososphaeria; order Nitrososphaerales; family Nitrososphaeraceae; genus Nitrosocosmicus. The sequence continues at coordinate 390,113 of CAVWZU010000004.1, forward strand.
GTGACCTTTAAGGAGTTGATGGATAAGAATAATGATTTCAAGCATATGTTTGAAAGCGAATTGTCAAAAAAGCGACTACTAATGATTGATGAGTGTATTCTTAAACCTCAGTTTATTGAGGAGATTTGGAATGACATAAAAAATGTCATTAATCTGGGAGAAGCATGTAATATTTTAGATTCTAAAAAAATACCCGAAAAAATACATATTAATTTGCTCACGTCACTTGGATTCCATATTGAGTGGAATGGTCTTGACTATTCCAAAGCCAAAATGACATTGAAAAAGTGATTTATCTATATGGTGGTGGATTATTTTTTAACCATGAAGATTAGGTTTTTCAAAGAATTGGTAAATAGCCTTCAGAGTAGATCATACTTTTTATTTAGATTTAATTGAAAAAAACTAAACGGATGTGACAACAAGTGCTCAGAAAAGTAAACAGATTTAAAATAAGAAGATCATATATTGTATTTGAGAGCGCGGAGAAAGGGATTTGCAGCTATCTAATAATTCAAATATAATGAATAAAAAGAATAACATTGAAAAAGTCGGAGTAGCGCCAAAAAAGGACAAGTGGTTGAGAAATATTAAACAAAGCTGGAGAAATGTTCAATGTGCTTGTGGAAGCAACTTCCATTTTGATGGCGATATAGACAAACTCTTTGAGTGGGAAAACATTCATCTTCGACATCTTGCATCTGATTCTGACAACCATTCAATAATTTCATTTTATCCTACGGACATGATAATATATTATCATTCTAAATCAGGATATGTGATAGAAAGAAGAAAACATAAGAGTCATGAAATAAATGAGATTAACCAATCGTTGATGATGGGCAAGGTTACTATGACTGGAGTATAATAGCAATAAGAGATAGAGGAAAGAGTGTCTGACCATAAGTAATAACCATGTTGTGATTATTGGTGCAGGTATTTTAGGAACAACTTTAGCATATGCGATTTCGACCTTATCAAGCGCTAAGGTAACAATAATTGAGCAGGAAGAAAGAGCAGGTTTACACACTAGTATGAGGAATACCGGCAAGGTCCATGCTCCTTTTATCTACAATCCTGAAAAGAAGAAAATCTGGGCAAAAGCTGCCTTGTATGGTTATGATTTTTGGAAAAGATATTGTCAAGCAAACAAAATTTTGTTTGTAGAGGATGGAGTAATTGAAGTAGCAAGTGATGATAAAGCATTAAGTACACTTTCACTGCACTTAGAATGGGGAATAAAAAATGGTTTGGATGAAAAGGAGATAATGATGATGGATGAAAAGGAGATATCAATTTTTGAACCCAATCTGAAATGTCTGTCAGCGATCTTATGTCATAAAGATGCTTCGGTAAATTACGGTCAAATTACTCAAAGACTAGCAGCCCAGATATCCAGTAAAAATCAACAAGTAACCTTCATAACGCAATCTAAAGTTCTAAACATAAAAAATAGAAGTAATTCAAGTTCTGAAATTATCCTAGAATATATCAACCTTTTTGAAAATACGATAAAAGAAATCAAATGCGATTTCCTGATTTGCGCCGCTGGAAGCAATGCAATTAATATTTTAGATATGGCCAAAATAATCCATCAATATTGTGACCTTTTTTTTAGAGGTGAATATTGGATAGCACCACCAAAATACAACAAACTCACAAACCATAGTATTTATTCAGTACCCTGAATTCCAGCAATTTCCGTTTCTGGATCCACACTGGATAATTAGAGCCAACGGAAACAGAGAAGTAGGACCCAATGCCTGTCCGGTTTTTTCACCATATGGCTATAACAAGATCGTTAATACAAGGGAATTTCTTCCCAAAATATACAAACTTATGAAGGGAAAGAATAGTAAAATAAATAGAACGTTATTTAGTAGAGAAATGCTCAATCTAATCTACAAGGAAGGGTTAAGTAGCATTTCTAAAAAATATATGATAAATAGGGTGAAAAAATTTCTTCCCATTATAGAAGATAGAGATTTTAAAATTCGTGGAACTGCTGGAATTCGATCCAACCTGATAGATAAAGAGGGCAATTTTGTAATGAATCCAATTTTCATGCTAAGAAATAACATGCTTCATATATTAAATTACAATTCTCCTGGAGCCACAGGTGCATTCCCCATAAGTTATTCAATAATTTTTAAGCTTCTCCATCTAGGGATTTTAAAAAATGATCGAGATGATAGCCACAAGGATGTTCAGGTATCATACTTTGGCCAGAAACTAATTGATGCATGTAAGTATGAAATTGATCTTGATTTTATCTGATCATAAAATTAATAAACAAAGGATTAAAAGCTGATAGCAGTACTTACATACTTTTGCCACAGGCATTGTATAGTATAGTATAATACGATAATAGGAAGGGATCATAGTCTAGCTTGGTATGATGCCAGCCTCGGGCGCTGGAGGTCGTCGGTTCAAATCCGGCTGATCCCATTTTAGAATAAAAGATCCACGAATATCATCCAATATGTATGGTACACAAGGAACGATGAGACAATGCTAGTACATTATCAACAAAATCCCAGATTGCACTAATTCAAATGTAAACTGAAATAAGAATATTACCAATACTATTAAATGATAGCACGGCCTTTAGATTATTTAGTATTAGTCAGAAAACGTATAAAATAATTTAAAATTAGTAAAATATTACTAATAAATTGTTAATTTTGATTATATATTTAGAAAATTTTTTACGAAGATAGACTCGTTAGCAAATTTTAAATAGTGTAAGCAAGATACTAAAATAAATTATTAATTTGGACGATGTAGAAGATAGTAAAGAAAATAAATCTACTGATGAACTTGCCAACCTCAAGGAAAATTTAATTAAAAACGGCACTAAAACACAACAATCGCCCAATTTAGTCCAAGAAGGGATAATTGCAGGCAAAAAAATTGCAAAAACCTCAGTTATAACTTTACTGGCTATAGGTATTGTAGAAATAATCACAGGAATTCTCAGTGGCAGTGTGGTTGCTACTGCAGATGGTATAGATTCGATATCTGATGCGGCAATTTCTTTTATAGTATTATTAGGCCTAAGGATTGCACATAAACCAGCTGACAAAAAGTTTCATTTCGGGTATCATAAAGTTGAAAGTTTTACAGCATTAGTTGCTGCAATAGGAATGATAGTGATTGGTCTCGTTATACTTTATAATGGCTATCAGGCATTAATTCATCCACACGAAATAACTCATCCATATATTGTTATGGCAGTCCTAGCTGGAGCAAGTGCGTTATCTCTTCATAGAGCCTTTCAAATGCGTATTATAGCTAACAAATATAATTTGCTTTCACTAAAGACGGATGCGAGAAATTCTATAAAGGATGGATCAGCTTCTGTTATCGGTTTCTTTAGTATACTTGTTGCCACACAATTTGGGTTTGTACAAATGGATGGAATAGGAGCAATGATAATAGCGTGCTATATCTTCTCAGTTTCATATATATCTCTTAAAAAATCATCTTTGATACTCATAGACTCATGGCAAAACCCCAAATTAACAATAGTAATAAAAAACATAATTTCAGAACAATTTAGCGATGAAAAGATAGTTGTTAGAGACGTATTACTTCGCTCTTCGGGCATGGTAGATCAAGCAGAGATACACATAGCAGTTGATGGAAAGGAATCATTAGAAGAAGTCGAAATGCTATCTCTAAAAATTCAATTGGTGATTAGTTCTCAATTTCCATCCATTGAAAGAGTTTTAGTAATACCACATCCTTATTCCGCTTCAGAGACGCGCGTAACTTCAAGAATGGATCGGTTCAGGAATATAAAATTAAAAAGACCTTCCTATATGAATAGAAATATCAAACAGGATGAAAACACCAAATAAAATATATATCTTGTCAGTAATTGTAACAACCTTTTTTTTGTTTAAATAAGACTCAGCGGTCGTTCAATATCAGGGATCTATGAATAATGAAATGTTCGGTTCTCGACATATGAAAGAATATAGCAGAAAAATATGTACCAATATGATTAGATTCAATAATTACATAAATTAGTTTATATACTTTTATTAGTAATAAAGATCGGATGAATAATATCATTACTGTAAATAAAATTTTACTGACTTCAGCCGTATTGGCGATATCATTCGTATTACTTTTAGGTCCAACTTCAATGACCATGAATACATTTGCTACGACCAACACAGCTAACCAAGGTATAGGCCAATCACAATCCTCAACCCAACTCGGTGTTTGTGTATCTGGAACTGGAACTCTTATTTCTTGTAATAATTTGAATGCACAAAACCAAGCAAATAGTGGAAACAACGCAGCAGCACAAAGCGGCGACGACGACGATGATGATGATGATGGCAACAGCGCTAACCAAGGTATAGGTCAAGCACAATCCTCTAACCAAAACGCTCTATGTGTATCAGGTGCTGGAACTTTTATTTCTTGTAATAATTTGAATGCACAAAACCAAGCAAATAGTGGAAACAATGCACTAGCTCAACAAGGCGGTAGTGGTAGTGGTGGCAATTTAGCTAACCAAGCTATAGGCCAATCACAATCCTCTAACCAAGGTAGTGGCGTAGTATCTGGTGGCAACACGGCTGGTTCAGGAAATAACGCAAACACACAAAGTCAAACAAACACTGGAAACAATGCAGCAGCACAACAAGGCGGTAGTGGAAAAGGTGGAAACACAGCTAACCAAGGTATAGGCCAATCACAATCCTCTAACCAAGGTAGTGGCGTAGTATCTGGTGGCAACACAGCTGGTTCAGGAAATAACGCAAACACACAAAGTCAAAATAACACCGGTAGTAACGCTGTCGGACAACAAGGCGGTAGTGGAAAAGGTGGAAACACAGCTAACCAAGGTATAGGCCAATCACAATCCTCTAACCAAAACAGTGGCGTAGTATCTGGTGGCAACACAACTGGTTCAGGAAATAACGCAAACACACAAAGTCAAACAAACACTGGAAACAATGCAGCAGCACAACAAGGCGGTAGTGGAAAAGGTGGAAACACAGCTAACCAAGGTATAGGCCAATCACAATCCTCTAACCAAGGTAGTGGCGTAGTATCTGGTGGCAACACAGCTGGTTCAGGAAATAACGCAAACACACAAAGTCAAACAAACACTGGAAACAATGCAGCAGCACAACAAGGCGGTAGTGGTAGTGGTGGAAACACAGCTAACCAAGGTATAGGCCAATCACAATCCTCTAACCAAGGTAGTGGCGTAGTATCTGGTGGCAACACAGCTGGTTCAGGAAATAACGCAAACACACAAAGTCAAAATAACACCGGTAGTAACGCTGTCGGACAACAATAACCATAAATTTTTTTCCATTTTTTTTCAATTATTTCTTATATCTATTTACTGATATGGTGACATAATTATTAGAATTAGTCATTATTCAATCTCCAAGAATGTCTAAAAATTAGCTATAAAAATTTAATAGATATTCAACTAGACGGTTAACGGGTTAAGACTGGATGTCACATCTAAAAGACTAGCAGAAAATAAGAAAATAAAATAACCAAATCAGATTTTTAATTCTCAATCTAACTTTACCTTTGATCAGAACTCTAACGTACAAGTATTAAACAAAGTAAGAACATTTCAATTATGAATAAAATGAAAGTAAATTCGGTGTAAACCCAGATGAAAGGACTAAGTATTCTTACGTGACGCTTTTCCACCGGCCCTTGCTACTCTTGTTCTAGTTTCTTCGCTAGCTGCTTGTAGTCCTCTTTCATCATGTTGGGCTTTTCCACCGGCCCTTGCTACTCTTGTTCTAGTTTCTTCGCTAGCCGAAGCTAAACCTCTATTATTACCACTTTTGTTGTTATTTTGAGGCATAATATCAAGACATGTAAAACATACTATTTAATCTCTATTACCTTTGTTGCCTAATCGAGCGTCAAAGCCGTCAATCCAACGATTTTAATCCTGATAGATTAAATTATACAGGGTTTGAATGTTCAATAACAAGCAATATACAGTATAGATTGCATCCATACATTCATTCATTCATTCAAATAGAATTGAAGTATTTATAGAAGGGATAACAAGTTTAGATAATTTTACTCTGTGATGTCAGATATACAGTAGTTCCTCTCGACTAGAAGACTAGAAAATTCTCCAAAACTTTATCTGGAATTTATAAAAATAAGTTTCAAATAGTTACACCAAATGTCTTGCATTCAAGGATTTATAATCTAGTGTATGATCAATTATGTAAAGTAGGTAAACTATTACTACCTGAAATTCTAAAATCACAACTAAGATGTGAAGGATCGATTAGTATTTTAGAAACCATTCAAATTCAATGTTACAGATTACATACTGCAAAGACAATGAGCACAAGTTTATTTCTGCATAAATTCAATTCACAAAAATGGAGATCCAATGGATGATTGTTTAAATTCATTGACATTAATAATTAACACATGACACAAAAATGTGAACATATTGATAAACCTAACAAAAAGGAACTAGCCCCAAACACAATAGGATGTGAAGAATGTCAAAATGAAGGAAAGAATTGGGTTGCATTACGAATGTGTCTTACTTGCGGTCATGTCGGTTGTTGTGATTCTTCACCTGGACTTCATGCTAGGAAACACTTTGAGAATCACAAACATCCAGTCATAGTAGAACTACCAAAAAAATCGTGGAAATGGTGCTACGAACATGAATCATATGGTTAAGATAAAGAAATAAGTCTTTAAGCCGAAGATAATCATGATTTATATTGTTGAGGATATCGATTTTACCAATAGTAGGATTCAGAATTCCCATGGACATCACAAATGTGTGAAATTGGTTTGACTAAGTAAAATTAACACTAGTTAAAGTTACGTCTTACCAATGAGAAAAAATTTTCTATTCGTCATTTGAGTATTGTGTAGCGTGAAACAAGCTCCACAATTTATTATTGAATTAAGAAAAACCTAATAGCAGGTATCATGAAGACAGCACAATTAATTAGAAATTTAGCATACATTTAATTGCTATTCACATAAATAGCCCGGCCCAGATTCGAACTGGGGTCAAAGGCTCCAAAGGCCTCTATGCTTGGCCACTACACTCGGCATTTGTAATACTACCGGGCTTCCGGGCATTTTTATATTGTAAGTACGGACGTTATTAATTTTACGAATCTATTTTTTAGCAATTGTAGTTACATATGTTAGGAGTTTTTCAATCGGATCTTCCATTTTATTTAAAATCCTTACAGCACGCTTTTGTATCAAAATGCATTTTTGTTCGTCATCTAAGAATGATTTCAATAATTTGTCAATTTGAACTGGGTTAGATGCCTGAGTAACTAATCCAATTTTTCTTAAATAGTCATCAACATAGAACTGAATTGGGGCTATCGAGATAGTCGGTTTGCCCAGTAGTGCAGACTCTGCAGTCATTGTACCCCCAGCACCAACGAAAACATCAATATTATTTAGTAATTTAACCCCATCAACAACTTGTCTCAATACTATGGCTTTATTTCTGAATCTTTTAGACATTTCTGAGATTTGATCTGGATATCTACATAGAATAATAATGGTATTGTTATCCGCAAAATTATTTACAACATAATCTACTAAATCTAATGGTCGGACTCGCAAATTCTTGTTAGATATATATGCAGCCTTTGATTCTTCAAGCCTTATCAGGATAGATTTTCGTGAATGATCTATTTTTAACCCTTCTAAGAATTCAAAATCTTTCTCTACTCGTGGTCGTTTCCTTCCGTGCAGTCGGAGGGTAGTCCCATCCATATCCCGGTTTAACCATGCAACAGGGTCTAGGCCCTTATACTGAATAATTTGCTTAGAGGATATGCCATATTTTTTCCAAGCAGAAATAGGTATAGCCGATGGAGAAAATAACTTTGTTAACAATGGAATAGTTAATCTTGCAACCGCTTCGGCATGTGGTGAATCATTGAAACCAATATGATTTATTCCCAAACCAAAAGAAACTCTCGTAGCTTCAGGAGATGAAAAACTGATTACTAAACTAGGTGAAAATTTGGAAATTATTTTAGCCAGTTCCATAATTCTCTTTGAACTTTGAAAGAGTTTATCAAAAAGATCTGATCCTCCATGGTTACCAATCATCAAAAGATTCAACCCCATTAATTGTGATAATTCATTGGCTTCTCTATAATTTCGTGATGTGCATAAGACCTCATGACCTTGTTTTTGTAATAAGATAATCGCAGGTTTAAAAAACATTATTTGTTTTGGAGTCAATACATCAAACCAAATCTTCACAATTAGAATTATTCTTTAATATTAAAAAATTCTTTCGCTTTTAATGTCGTTATTTATTCGAAATTGCAATAAAAATCAATAAATCCAAAACTAAATAAAGAAATTTAAATTAAGGTATTGGGGGCGTAGAGAATTCGGACAAGATAGATAAACCAAATGACACTGTTAGTGAACCTAAAAAATTATCAAATTATACATTTCATAATAGTAGGAAGGATATTGAAAATCTAGAGACAGAAAAGAGTGATCCAAAGGATAAGCTTATTGTCATTTATGGATTAAGTACTGAAGGTTACGAAATTGCAAAAAAGATACTTCGCAAACAATCAAAAGTAATTATTATTGATGAAAATTCTAGGTTGGGAATTATTCTGACTTCTGAAATTGTAAAAGAATACCCCCATATTAACTTCTTAAATGAGGAGGAGTTATTATTAAATTTAGAACCTTTCGACAAAGCAATTAGTAATGCTCCAATAGTCTTTTTTGCACCTAGAATAAGAAAAGTCAATCAAGATGTAAAGAATGAAATAATTTTGAAATTTAAAGAGATAATCACATATTTAAGGAAAAATACCATAATTGTAATTAATATTCCATTAGGCATTGGAGGAAATAATGAAATAATTACACTCATTGAACATCAATCTGGTTTAATGGTTGGGACGGATGTTGCATATTATTATAATCCAATAAACTCGGACAAGTCGGCTGAGATAATATTAGGTTCCCATCAACAAATAAATGAAAATTTATTTTTAAATAGCATTTTTGATTTAATTAATAAGAACAATCACATTCAAAATGATATCAAGTTAGCAAATATAACATCAGCAGAATTGGTATATTCGATTAATGTCATAAACAAGTACTCAAATTTAACGTGCATTAATGAAATATCAAAATTAAGTAAATCAAAAGAAGATAAACGAGAAATCTTTTACAAAAATGTAGAGTCAATATATTTTGATGAAATAGCAAACGGCTTGTTTGATCTCAGGATTATTGGTTTGTCTATATCTAGCTCTACTGCATTAAGCTATGTAGTAAATGGGACGATAAGGTCAATCGAAGGATTCATAAAAAACTTAGTTGACGAAACAAGAAGTCAATTAAAGTCCAGAGAAATAAAGGCAAGTAGAACAAAGGTTACTATTTTTTGGACGATTGATAATCACGAAATAAGAGGAGATAAAACAATTATTCGAGATTTGCTGGAATCAAAATTACGAGATTATATTGCAGAAGTAGAAATCGAAGACGTTGAAAGTTATATCCCCAATTCTACTAACAACATAATAATTGCCTGTTCAAGTGCAGATTATAAGAAAATAATTGACAGAATTGAAAAGAATATCAATCATCGTCATCCAAACTACAAGTTAATTATAGTAGCAGCGAATTCTACTTTTGACACAATGGAATTGTAGTATCATTATTATGCAGAAAATTTGAAGTATTATTAATTGTGATCTGTATCATTTATTCTCCATCCACGTGCAATATTCAGTCAGAGTATCTGAAATCATTCACATAATAGGACCTATTTAGAATATAAATTTGCCAAGAGCAAAAAAAATTGGAATAAAAGGAAATGCTAAACATCCCAATTAGTTTTTTTTACATCATATTCTGATCGAGTATATTTTATCCTTGCCGGATGTCCCATTACTACTACATCTGGAGGTACATCTTTAGTTACTACAGAGGCCATTGCAATTACGCTATTTTTGCCTATTGTTACACCCGCTTTAATAATGGATCTACCTCCAATGATCGCTCCGTCCTCAACTATCACCCCAATCATTCTTTTGCTCATAGGATAGGGATCATTGGTAAAGGTAGTTCCGGGGCCGATGAAAACATCATTCCCAATTTCTGTAAGTGGTGGAATATATACAGAGCCTTCTATTCTACAGTTGTTTCCAATCTTAACACCATAGTCCACGTGGGTAAGTGAGCCGATCATAACATCATTACCTATAACGGTATTATCTCCAACATACGCAAAATGCCATATTTTAACATTTTTACCAATTGTTGCTTTAGGGGAAATAAAATTTATTATCGAACTTTCTTTTTTTTCAGACATTCTAATTCAATTAGAGTTCTATCGCAGTCCATTTATAATTAACTTAAAATATCAATTTACCTGTCAAATGAGGAGCAGGAACTGAGTTAACAAAATAAAGCAGCCAAAATGACTCAAAAGATAGTGTCCTATCATTATCTTCAAAGAAAAATAATACTAGTTACCGACACATTGTCTTCATCGGAGAACATTACAATTCAAGTAGCCTTTCGATAATATCCATATTAATAATATAACCCGAATTATATTAGAAAGAAAGGTAAACAGGGGTCCCAGTGTTGCTCGATATTAAGGCTGCTTCAGCGATTTTTGTTACGGCAGTTGCATCCTCAGGAGTTACCAAGTACTTGGTAATATTCCCAGATAAAGATTTAACAAAGTTTTCAAGTTCCAAGGTTAATGGCTCTCTAATATTCCTTCGTGGGATAAGTGTTTGGTTCTCATCATCTATTTTTATTTCTTGAGTTATAAAGTCGCCTGTGATGGTTCCCTCAGAACACACAGCTGAAAATCTTCGAACTTTTTTCGGAGTAATCCAATTAGATGCAATTATTGCTACTTTCTGATTGGGAAATCCCAACATTATTGTCGCAAAATCTTCAGAATTATGAAACTTTTTACCTGCACGAGCAAAAACGACGTTTGGTTTACTATCAAAAATAAACAAAGCAGTATCAATATCATGGACTGAAGTATCATAGATTATACCTACGTCCTTTATATGCATGGGCATTCTATTTTCCCGATGAAACTCCATCATTAATAATTCCCCATAGGTGTTGTCATCAATGATTTGCTTGAGATCCTGTACAGCAGGATTAAAACGCTCTATGTATCCAGATGTCAAAATTACATTATTCTGTTTTGATAATTTTGTAAGCTCTTCGCATTCAATTGATGAAAAAGATAATGGTTTTTCTACAAAAACATTTATCCCATGTTTAATTATTACTTGCGCAACCGGAAAGTGAGTTTTGGTCGGAGTACACACCAGACATGCATCAAGAGAAGTTTCCTTTTCAAGTAATTGTTCAACAGTTGAATAGCTATTTATCTTAAATTTTTTTGCCAAGGCCTGAGCTCTATTCTCATCTGAATCGCATATTGCAGATAACACACCCAAATCGTTTAATACGCGTACGTGGTTCTTACCCCAGCCACCAGTTCCAATTACGGCAATTTTGATTGATTTTTCATCCAATTATTTCAACATCTCCTAAATCGATACTCTTTTTTCTTGATTTTAGGATTAATGATATTGAATTTACCATACTGGAGTAACCCAAGTATTGAAATCGGGTATTTGAGATAATACTATTTTTTGGTAGTAGTCAGAGATTTTTCTTGTAAATTCGCCAACTGTTCCGTTTCCAACTTTATGATTATCCACGCTTATTATCGGAGTAATTTCAGCTGCAGTACCAGTAACAAATATTTCATCGGCAATGTATAATTCTGTACGGGTAATGGATCGCTCACATACATCATAACCAAGATGCTTTGCAATCGTGATAGCTGTATCCCTAGTTATTCCTTCAAGTACAGAATCCGATAATGATGGAGTATAAATCTTATTATTTCGAACTAGAAAAATATTTTCTCCTGGTGCTTCACTTACATTGCCATAGTAATCGAGTAAAATCGATTCATCATACCCATTTCTTTTACACTCCTGAGTAGCTAGCACTGAATTCATATAATTTCCTCCAGCTTTTGCCATCGGTGGAGTAGAGTTTTCATTTATCCGTCTCCATGAAGAAATACATGTTCTTATCCCGGTTTCTGGAAAATATCTATCAAAAGGGAAAGCAATAATTGCTAGATGAGAAGGAGAGCTTTTAGTAACATTAAGGTCTATTCCATGTAATCCCACAAATAATATGGGCCTAATATAACAAGACTTTTTAATATTATTCTTCCTTAATAATTCGACAGTAGATGTACATATTTCAGAAAGAGTATAATTTGAATTGATAGAATAGACCTCAGCAGACTGAAGTAATCTTTGCATATGCTCTTTAAGTTTAAAAATATACAGATTTTGGTCATTAGAGTATCCCCTGATGCCCTCAAAGACCGACGTTCCGTAGTGTAATGCATGAGTCGTAATAGGAACGGTAACGGAATCCCATGATTTGAATTCACCGTCAAACCAAATAAAATCAGCATTCTTAGTATTCATAGATTTGCAAGTTTTTTACTTCTATAAAAGTGTTATATCTTCAGCAATCAATTAAATAAATCCATTTTTTGGAAATTTCATACCTATGACACGTATGGTTTCATCTTTCGTAATAGAAAAATTTTTTACAGTATCCCAATTGTCTTCTATCACTTGGCCTACTTTAGGAGAAACAAATTCATGCCATTTCAAATCATTGCTTTTTGATTCTTCATTCGGGTTTAGATTCTTGGAGGATAAAACTGATTTATATAAAAGATTTTTTACATTCGTCGACGAGACAACTTGCCTACTAGCTTTAACCGGATTAAAACCAAAGAGAGATAATAGAACCCTTTCGGCTCTATCTCCAGTGTAGGTTATAAAAGAATTTTCTTGGATATTAAGAATTATCTTATTTTTTAATCTTTTAAATGCGGGGGATACAAATGGTGGAAAGTATTGTATGTATGGAGATAGAAAAGCATAATCATCAAGAACGTGAATATTTTTGTGATAATTAAAGGATTCCAATATCATTTGTTTTCTAATTTCGTAGGAAAATGGGAAACTTCGTGTATTTACTTCTATCCCATCTTTCAAAAACCTAACAGGATAAATATAAACACTGTAATTCTGTAAAAGATTTTGGATAATTGACTCATGCGAAACAGTCAAAGGATTAATATGTGCTAAAAATATCGCTGCAATTTTTTTTTCCATAGCACAAAAGGAGAAAAAGTAAACTAATGGTATTTAAGAATTTCTCTTTATCTGAATCTCTATTGTCGAAACATTTCTTGTTCTGCCATCCTCAGCTTGAACGGTTTCAGATCCTATGAGGATATCACCAACAGCGTAGCCAGCATTTTCCATTCTCTTTAGTATTATTTGTGATACATCCACAGCTCTACCAATGCTTAAACCACGTGCCTTAATAGTTACAGAAGGTTGATTTGCCAATTGAATAAGTGTTGAAGTTACATAAGCCATCAATGGTTTTTTCCCGATGTATATTGCATCTCTTGTAGGGCTATTTTCTTTGTTTTGTTGATTAGGTTGTGAGTGTACTTCCGACATTAATATAAGTAATTCGAGGGGATAATTTAAATCTAAGATTTTTTATCAATAGGGAATAATCTCTTATTAAAACGTTATGAAGACTCATCAATAAATTCTTTTATTTTCAAATTAAGATTGTCATTAGCAATCTTTAATATATTAGAACGGTTCTCAAGAATTTCCTCAAATTCATTGATTTTCACAGTCATGGATGAAATCATCTCATTTTGTTCATTTTTATTAGGAGACCCTTTGGTAGTGCGATATCCTATTGAATTTTCTGGAGTCAAATGTTGGATTATACTTTGAATCTTTTCTGGACTTAGATCAGGATTTGAATAGTTAATCAGTCCTAATGTTTTAGATATATCGCTTGATTTTAGTAGATTCAGAGGGATGTTTCCATTCTTTACTGCGTAATCTACTAAAGTACCAATTAATTTGTGAGACTCCCTAAACGATATACCTCCCTTTTTGATAAGCTGTTCTGCAATGTCTAGTGATATAGCGTAGCTTTTAGATGAATCTGCATACATTTTGTTTTTATCTACACTCATTGTAGATATCACGCCGACCATAATAGATAGGGACTCTTCAAGTATTGAAGTAAGTTTCCATAACAAAGGTTTTATCTCTTGTAAATCTCTGCTATATCCTGAAGGCAGTCCCTTCATAATTGTAGATATTGCTACCAAAATACCCTGTACAACGCCGGTCTTTCCACGAATTAGTTCCAGAGGATCAGGATTCTTTTTTTGTGGCATCACAGAGGAGGATGAGCTAAATCCATCGTCCAAGACAACATAACCAAATTCAGATGTAGACCAAACAATAAAATCCTCCGCTATCTTACACAGGTTTAACATACAAATAAGAGAAACAGATGCAAATTCTATCAAAGAATCTCGTGAACTCGTTGCATCTATGCTATTATATACAATATCTGAAAAACCTAACATGGAGGACACTTTTCCACGATCTATGTTCATGCTGCTTCCTCCTATAGCACAAGCCCCAAGGGGAGAACAATTGATCCTTTTATATGATTCTGAATATCTTTCGAAGTCCCGGGTTAAAGAAAAGCAATATGATAATAAATAATGAGAAAAAACACCCAATTGAGCCTGTTGCATATGAGTGTACATAGGCATTATGGAATCAACATTATTGTTTGCCTGTAATACTAATGATTTTATTAATAATATTATATTAGCACTAATTCGATTTAGATCATCCCGAAGTTTCATTCTAATGTCTAATATTACTTGGTCATTTCTCGATCTTGCAGTATGCATTTTCCCACCCGAATTGATATCAGTAATTCTTATAATAGCAGATTCTATCAATTCATGAATGTCTTCAGAAGCGCTATCACCATAGCTGTTTAATGAATCAGAATGGGTCAATAAGTGATCCAAACCTTTTAAAATAGCAACTAATTCTTTTTTAGCCAGGATACCTACTTCATATAACATTATTACATGAGCTTGACTTCCCAAGATATCGTAATAAAATAAGTCAGCATCTTCGGCTATTGAGGACAAAAATGATAGAGCTTTCCTATCCAAATTTCCGCTTGGCCTGGACCTATACATTCAAAAATTTTAATTTAATCGGATATTTTAACATAATAAAATCTATTAGCGAAAAATATTGAATTTAGTAAATAATTAATAAATAGGAAAGAAGACAATATATGTTAATCATGTCTCAAGATTTACAACTAACCAGACGTCTAATATTTGATGAACTTACAAAAATAGTTGACCCAGAAATAGGAGTTTCCATAATGGAGTTAGAATTGATAGACAAGGTAGACATCGATAAAGGAAAAGTTGATGTCGATTTACATCTTACAAGCCCATTCTGTCCAGCAGTATTTGGATTTAAAATAGCACAAGATGTAAGAGATAATATTTTCAAAGTTGAAGGCATCAACGATGTAAAAGTAAATGTAAGCAATCACTTCATGGCAGAAGCGATAAACAAGCAGGTAAATGAAAGTAAAAAACCTTCAGAAAAACAAAATGAGAAAAAGAGTGAAAAATAGCCTGTTGTCAGGTAATTAATGATTTTTTCTATTCCTCTTTTGACCTTAGAGTCGCAATTTTTTTATCATTTTTTGTAATTCCCATTAGATGGCCCTTAAGAAGCTGAATCCCTAAGGCCGGGTCAACCCCCTTAGGGCATACATTACTACAAGAACCCGCAAAATGGCATCTCCAAATTCCATGTCTCTCATCGACTATGTTGAATCTAGCTGACTCGCCAGAATCTCTATTATCGGCCGTATATCTATATGCCTGAGACAAAGCCTGAGGTCCTGGAAACTTTGTATCCGTTGCTACTGTAGGACATGCAGAATAACATAAACCACATTTAATACAATAGGAGAATTGCAAATACTTGTCTACATCTTCTGGAGTTTGTTTAAATTCAACCAGGTCATCTTTTTTTACAACATCAATGGGCACCTTTTCATTTTGTATATAAGGTTCGATCTTTTTATGATGAGCAAAGAATTCCGTAAAATCTGTGACCAAGTCTCTTATCCTTGGGAAATTAGGTAGGGGATCACAAACTATCGTTTGGTCATTTAGTTCAGATATTTTTGTATAACATGCTAATCGTGGCTTGCCATTTATTTTCATACCGCATGAACCACAAGAAGCCATTCTGCACGAATATCTAATTCCTAAACTACTGTCAGAATAACTTTTGGCATCTAATAATGCATCCAAAACCGTAGTCCATCGTTTTACGGACACATCAAATTCGTCA
Source organism: uncultured Nitrososphaeraceae archaeon (assembly GCA_963759575.1). Lineage (GTDB taxonomy): Archaea > Thermoproteota > Nitrososphaeria > Nitrososphaerales > Nitrososphaeraceae > Nitrosocosmicus. The sequence goes on from CAVWZU010000004.1 coordinate 406,486, forward strand.
TAATGTGGAGACTCATCTTTGTTATAATTAGTTCTATATACCTTTAATTTTATTTTATTAGTTTCTTCACTCAATTTTATCCACACATGTTTTTTATATCATATCCAAGTTTAACAATCAGAATTGGTGTAAAAGATGACCAGAGTATAAAATTTTCTTGAAACATATTATAATTGACTCCCAATAATAATTGTTCTCGTACCATATGCTATAACACCAATCATTGCGGCCAGCACCAATATAGTTATTGTGGACTCCCACCATTGATCTTGTTTGAGTTCTATTAAAATAATTCTCAATCCATTAAATCCATGAATGGAGATAAAAACAAGGATTAATTCCAACAGTATAACATAGTACATGTTATGATAATTAGCTACTACGTTATGAAATTCTAAACTTTGGCCAAATGGCATGATGAGTCTAAATAATATATGAATTGCTACAAAGAATACGGCACATATTCCAGTCAAATAATGAATTTTCATTATTTGACTTTCGCGTAGTTTTAATAACGGCATTCTATATTCTAGGCTCCATAAAATATTTCAACCCTCTGTAGGTGTTTATCATGTCCAATCTTAGTTCACATCTCCAAACATAACCATGCCACCATACAACATGGCAATGGTTGCTAATAACAGGGCAACCCATATACCAGATTTTTGCTTATAATTCAAAGAAGTTGCATCATATGGATAATCCGGTCGTCCTGGTGTACCTATGCCTATTCCAGACTCAGTAAAAATAAGTCGTAATCCATTAACTGTATGAAAAGTGCTTGCACCTATAACCAATAATAGAAATATGTGGCCCCCAGTTGTCTGAGTCAACTCTAGCATACTATTCCAAGCATTAATCCCATTTACTAATGAGCTAGTTTCATATATATGTCCTATAAAGTAAATCAATAAACCAACTCCGGTTAAACGTTGTAACCAATAAGATACTCTTTCCCAACCATATCTAGTAGGGTTCAACCAGCCCATTAATCCTTCGCGTCCGGATTTGAGCCTAATATCGCCACCTGTACTAGAATTATTCTTACTATTAGGTTTTATACCCATTTAGTATTTTCTCTCCACTGGTGCATATCGAGTAAATACGACCGGATGCCATTCCATCCTAGGTTCTCTGTCACCATTATAATATGCAAGAGTATGTTTTAAAAAGTTATTATCATCGCGGTTGGGATAATCAATTCTTGCATGAGCTCCTCTAGATTCGCGTCTATTTATTGCACCCATTAATACGATTTCGGCAACTCGCATCATGGAATCTATCTCCATTACATTAATGAAATTTGTATTGTATTCTTTTGCTTGATCATCCACGTGTTTCCAACTTAACGATTTAAGACTACGAATTCTTTTTAATCCCTCTATAAGATCATTTTCATTTCTGTAAACATAAGATCTTTCATCCATGGTATCAGTCAGATTCTTTCTAATTTCATAAGGATTTGCATCTCCACGGCCTCTAAATATCCCATCATAGATTCTCTTTTCTTCCATCAAAAATTGATGATTATCCGTACTTGGAATACTATTCTTTTTACTTAACGCGTGATTGGCAGCCAATTCCCCAGTAATAGCACCCCATACCAAGCATTCAGAAGTAGAATTTGCCCCCAATCGATTCGCTCCATGAGTACTATTACATGAAGCTTCACCAGCTACCCACAGTCCATCAAATTCAGTAGCACCATCCACATTAGAATGGATACCACCCATCATATAGTGACACACAGGTCTCACTTCGATAGGTTCATCTATTACGTCTATTCCAGAAAACTTAATTCCAATTTCTCTGATTCCTGCAAGTTTTTCTTTAATTCTTTCTGCTCCGAGATGAGTTAGATCCAATTTAAGACAATCGGCACCTGTAACATGTTTAAACCCTCTTCCTGCCTGAATTTCAGTTATCATAGAACGAGATACCACATCCCTTGGAGCAAGTTCTAATTTTTCGCCTGCATAATTTTTCATAAACCGTTCACCTTCAGAATTAATCAAATATCCCCCCTCGCCCCGTGCACCTTCGGTAATCAAGATTCCAGACGGCAAAATACCCGTGGGATGGAATTGAACAAATTCCATATCCTTTAACGCCATACCAGCACGATATGCCATATCTAGACCATCTGGAGTAGAAGAATAAGCATATGTAGAGAAGCTATAGATTCTGCCTGCGCCTCCAGTACAAATTATGCCTGATGGGGCAACGACCTTTATAAAATTGCCATTTTTCATCTCTATGCAAGTAAATCCCTGAAAGGTATTCCCTTCATGAAGGATGGATGTACAGAACCATTCATTAAAGAAAAAAATATTATCATATTTAAGACATGTATCATAGAGCGTCTGCATCTCGTAAAATCCTACTTTATCCTGAGCATAAGTAGCCCTTGGAAAAGAATAGCCACCAAATTTCCGTTGATCGATTCTTCCATTATCCCTTCTCGACCATGGCATTCCCCATCTATCCAGTTGTATTATTTCTGATGGAACAGCATTTACAAGTCTTTCTGCAACATCTTGATCTGCTAAAAAATCACTACCTTTAATAGTATCATATATATGCGATTCGATGTTATCACCTTCATTTTCATATAGTACAGCGGCTGTACCTCCTTCAGCAGATACAGAATGAGAACGCATTACCTGAACTTTTGACAGAACAGCAATTTTTAGATTCTTGTTTTTCGAGGCGGCAGTAATAGCAGCCCTCAGTCCTGCCAGGCCGGACCCTACTATAAGTATATCGTAAGAAAGAGTTTCCGTCAAATACTTTATCTCATGATCTCTAAATCAAGTCAATAATAAATTCTTTCTAATAATTAATCACGAGTTTTCATGGTGTCTGTTATTTATTATCAATTTTTAATACGATTGTATAAATATGAAATTCAAGGATAGAAACTCAAGTAATCATATTGATATATTTCATTTGTTAGGATTGAGTTTTTTGTAGCAGACTATCCAATCCCTTTTCGCCAACTGCACCAACTGCTCTATCTACTGCATTACCGCCTACAAACATTACAAATGTGGGTATTGCATACACTTCCAGACGCATTGCTATAGATTGATTGTCATCTACGTTTAATCTACCGAATTTGACTTTATCAGTGTATTTTTTGGAAAGTTTATCAAATATTGGGAGCATAAATTGGCAGGGGCCACACCAAGTTGCCCAGAAATCGACCAAAACGATCTCGTTATCAGATATAAAGCGTTCAAAATTATTTTCCGATAATTCTACTATAGCATTAGAAGAGGATGTGGATCCTGATTCGTTAGTCATTTTTACGGATAATCTATATTAATATTTGATATATAAGACTTTACGATCACGTGAATTTTGAATATTAATAAAATTTACGAGATTTCTAAGGAAAATACGAGTCCATAAATAAAAAACTAAATATATTTAACCGCATTCACTTGTCCTATATACCTTGTTATATCAAATTTTTTTACATTTCTTAACTACGTAGTCATTTTATTGTAATTATTTTACAAAATGATAAACCAAGAGCTGAGATCAAGCAATAGGGATTATAGAAACTATACCAATGCACTAAATGAATAAGAATATTTAGATTACGTTCTTGTTTCAATGTTTTGAAAGCACACAATTAATTGATAAATTAATGCAAATATTATAATATTTATATCATCATTAAGTCTAGCTATAATTATTCATCATAGAATAATAATATTTTAGTATACTGATGAATTTTAGAATTTTAAGAGCAGATAGAACATATTTTAGATTCTTTAAGGTTATAAATCTACTATGTATTCAATTATGGTTTCATTTGTATTTTCATCATCAAGTATTTTCATTTCATGATAGGTTATCCCTTTGATCTCCACTTTAAGTTCATGTTTATTAAGATCGACAAGTTCACCCTCACCATATCCAGTAAGGACATATTTAGCAGAGGATCTATTAAACGTAATTTCAATATTAAACTTTGAAAAGATCACTTTATCAATGAGCATCATCAGCAAGATTTTATCAAGCCAGTCAAACAATAGATTCTCTAACTCTTCACCCTCTGCCAAAATATGAATCCGCTGATTCTTTTCGATATTTTTTATGTCATACATGATATTAACCAATCCCATTGCCGAATATTCAAAAGCTTCCTTCATGGTTTGTCCCCTGATACGTAAGTATGCGTCCGTCATATGGTCAAGATATTCAACACTGTCAAGAAACATACAGTCGTATTAAACTAATAGATATTATAATGAACCGGAAAATCTAAATTTAAAAAATATTAACAGTCTAAACAACGATGAAATTTCAACTGCCGAGAGGGATGAGAGATCTGGAGCCGGACGAGTACAGGGACATCAATGTGATCAGAAATGCTTTCATTGAGTCTGCAAGAATTTTTAATTTTATGCTGATGGAACCATCTCCATTAGAATTATTATCTACCCTCGAGACTAAGTCAGGTCCTTCCATAACTAAAGAGATCTACAATTTCGTAGATAAAGGGAATAGGAATATTGCTCTTAGATTTGATTTAACCATAGGATTAACTAGATATTTTGTATCACGAAGAGATCTGAAGATTCCAACAAAAATTGCCTCATTCGGAGGAGTATGGAGATATGATGAGCCACAAGCAGGAAGATACAGATTTTTCCATCAATGGGACATTGAAATATACGGACCTTCATCATTCGAATCCGATACTGAAATAATTGAATTTACTTCAATTTTTCTACAAAAACTTGGATTGAGAAATATTCTTATCGATATTAGCAGTAGAAATTTAATTGAAGAATATATCAAAAATATTCTAAAGATATCAAGTGATGAAGAATTATTTGAAATATTTAGAGCGATTGACAAAATACCAAAGAAAGGAAAAGACAATGTGTTAAAAGAATATGATGAAAGAATTGATAGCATAGTCTTAGAAAAAGTGATTAATTTTGCAGAGAAAAAAGGTAGTTTCAAGGAATTAGACGCTAATATGAAATTGCTCAAACTGAAGAGCTGGGAAGACATAGGAAAAATCAACATGTCGTTATCAAATAAAGGAATAAATAACATTCGAATAAATTTGGGCATCGTAAGAGGTTTGGACTATTATTCAGGATTAGTTTTTGAAGCAATAGACACAGGAAATAACATAGGATCCCTTGTTGGAGGTGGTCGATACAACAAACTTACCGACGCTTTTGGAAGAAAAGAAATTGGAGCCATCGGGGCTGCAGGTGGTGTGGAGCGCATTGTTTTGGCAATGAAGCAACAGGGAATATTTAAGAAAGATAAAAATGGTGAGTTTGAAGATTTGAATTATATAGTATATGATTCTATCGAAATATTTGACTATGTAGAACGATTGGCATCTTATCTAAGGCGAAACAATTTTCCAGTTGACTATGACTTGTTAGGTAGATCATTTTCAAAACAAATTGCAGAAGCAGAAAGTAAGAAGAGTAAAAAAATCATAATTGTAAGTAAAGAGAATTTAGAAAAAGATGGACAAGTCATGTTAAGAGATGTGTTTCAAAAGATGGATAAGAAGATAAAAATAACTAAGGATTTTGATGAATTAGTTTATGAGCTAGTCAAAATAAGATTGAGATAGATTTAGAGTTTGATAGATTTTACACTTTTCATTTTAATAAAACCACTTGGAGTTTTGGCATATACTTTTCTCAATACTAAGTCGGGTGGATCATAACTTATATACAAATCACCTTCGTTTAGTTCTTGAACATTATAATTGATTTCGATTGTCTCTTCAGGTATCCCATGTTCTTTTAATCTTAGTTTGGCTTTTTCGATTAATTCAGAATCAGAAGTATTAGGAGCGAAGAAAATTTTTCCTATTAAATTAAATTCATTCATAGGTTTTACATTATTTACAAATTTAACGCTATATAAATATCAGATGACATTAAACACGAATTTATTATATGTATCCAAAAGCAGGATCTGTTTTTCTTCTTAAGCTAACAATATGATCCAAAATTAATTTTTCTTCTTCATCTAATTTATTATTAAAACGATTTAGTAGTAATTTAGCTTGTCTACTATCCAGATAGGTATAAAAAACATCACCTTCGTTAATTTGTCGACCTATCTGAGGCCCATTAACCGATACTGCTACTTGCATTCCCCTGGTAGCTTCTTCAATGGATTTACCCTTATCCTGGATCTGATGTATTATACCCACTTTTTTTCCCTCAGGATTCATTATTGACATTTTTTGTTTCATTTTACCTATGGTAATTTCCGCACCGAACACAGCAGGATCACTTCTTCTAAATACATAGCCTTTCATAAATTCAAATTTACAAATTGGAAATATTTCATTAAATAAGATTGAATCCTCATGATTTTTTTGATAAGATACCCAGTCAGTATAGCTACGTACCAGATTATAAATAATTTTTTCATTAAAGATCTTGACATCCCTTTCAAATGACTCTTTTTCCGCATCTTCTAAAATTTTGACATTAAAGCCCAATATTATGCCCAGGTATCTGTCCTTTTCTTTAACTGCAGATGCAGTCATCACATCCCTTCGACTTATTTGTCCGATGTCCGCAGACCGGATTGGGATGTTCTCTTTTTTCAGCATTTCCGAAATTGCCTCAATTGAACCGATAGTATCGCATCTAAGGATAATACCATTTGAGTCTGTGTTAATAAGTGCAGATTTTACTTCAGATTCAACTAGATTTTTTACTTTTTCTTCGTCATCTGTGGGGGCAAGTCCATATAGTGGACTGCCGGCTATTACACCATCCAAATCAGGGGAAGTTATTTTTAATCCCGCAGCAGAAATTACCATATCTACATGACGAAATTTATCCCGTGGATCACGCATTTCATCAAGTGGCTTTGGTAGAAGTAACGATTTGATTCTAGTTACGATAACAGAATTTCGTTTTGCGACCACTATTGAATCGCCTTGTTTTATGATACCGTCTAAAAGAATGACATTAGCAGAAGGTCCTAATCCAACTTCTTCGTTTACTTCCAGAATTATTCCTTTTGCGGATCCTTCATGCCTTTCTAATTTTTTTATCATGAATTGTTGAGCTAATCCTACCAGGACTGTCAAAAGCTCAGGAATACCAACACCACTTGATGCGCTAACTGGGACTAATGCAACCTCTTTAGTAAAATCCTTAACCCGCCAAAAAGCTTCTGAATTGAATCCTAATTGTGAAAGAGAACCCAATACGCTATATGTTTTATTGTCAAGATCTAATTGAACTTCCTTTGGTTGAACTTTTATTTCTTCGGTAATGAAATTAGTAATTCCTTTTTTCCAGCCCGTAATACGATCGACTTTGTTTATCGCGACTACAAAAGGCACTTTCCTATTCTTTAAAATGTTTATACTCTCTATGGTCTGAGGTTCAAATCCCTTATTAACATCAACTACAACAATTGCTATATCTGCTGCTGATCCTCCCCTTAATCTTAAATTTGCAAAAACCTCATGTCCGGGTGTATCAATAACTAATAATCCAGGAATAGTATGATCATGTGATAACAATTTCTTAAATAGCGGACCTGTCAAACTCTGAATTATTTCTATTGGAAAAAAACTTGCCCCGATATGTTGAGTAATGCCCCCAGCTTCTCGCGACTGAACGAATGTTCCCCTCATCTTATCTAGTAAAGAGGTTTTACCAGAGTCTACATGACCTAGAACTACTACTACAGGCTGACGTAGATGCACTTATAAAAATACTACTGATGACTCTTTTATGAAGCTTTCATGCGAATCGGAAGCATGAATAATATTGTCAGTTATTCCCAGACCATAATCGCCTCTTATTGTTCCCGGGGCTGCATCAAATGATTTTGTAAGTCCAATCATTATCCTAACTGTGCTGACAGCATTATTTCCTTCCAAAATACATGCAACTACGGTACCAGAGCAAACAAATGAAACTAACTCTTTAAAAAAAGGTTTACTTTGATGAATTGAATAAAAATCTTGAGCTTTTTCATCTGTAAAATCATAGGTCTTTAGTTGTTTGATGTCAAATCCCTTTTCTTCAAAACGTTGAATTATTTTTCCTACCAATTTTCGTTTAAATGCATCTGGTTTAATAAGTATTAGAGTTTGTTCTACCCCCATTTCACTTTTGCTTCCTGATTCCACCTTTGATATATTTATCAGTCCATTTAAACAACCGTGGATCACGTTTCAAATCGCGAAGATTCTTTTTACATTTTGATGAACAAGTCCATTGGATCGATCCATCATTTTTGACTAACATTATCCCTTTACCCGTATCAACATGCCTTCCACAAAAAAAACAGTTTCGCAATGATGCAACATTCTTACTCATTATTTAACCACCTACAATAACTCCATATTTTAAGCATCACTTTATTTTTCTTGCCTCACGTTCTGTTTCTCTAAGCATTAAAATATCATTCATCCTAACTGGTCCCTTAACATTTCGAGTTAGAATCCGGCCCTTGTCTTTTCCTTCAGATATCCTAACACGAACTTGAATTACTTCTCCAGCGATACCAGTCCTACCAACGATTTGAATTACTTCTGCAGGAATGACCTTTTCCTCAGTCTTGCTCATTTAATAAAATACACCTGTTTTACTCTGACTTGTTTTTTATGCTATCAATAGTATTTGTAATCTGGTCAAGAATTTGTTGAGATTCACCAGGATCTATAATGGTTGCAGCAGCAGAACCAACATCAATTCCTAATGCACTACCCAGTTCTTTCTTACTAGGAACGAAAACATATTTAGATGAACGTTCATCGCATAAAATTGGCAAATGTGCTACAACTTCTGGCGGTTCTACATCTTCTGCAATGACAACCAATTTGCTGATTCCTCTTTCTATTGCTTTTGTAGTTTCATTTGTTCCTTTTCTAACCTTACCACTCTGTTTTGCAAGTCTTACGGCCTCATAAACGGCACTAACCAGATCTTTAGGTATCTCAAATTTTACATAATATGGTTTACTCATAATTTACAATCACCCATTGGGATCATTTCCACTCTTTCTTATGATCAAAAAGAGTATTAAAAATGTTATCATATATCAATCACCAGGGTTCAGAATTTTATTTATTAAGTTCAGGTATTCTTTTACTTTTGAATCTAGTAAGCTTTTATCGTTGGATTCAGCATAGATTCGAATCAAAGGCTCTGTGCCGCTAGGTCTGAACATGATCCAAGATTCAGCATCAAACCATATTTTCACTCCATCGATCTTTTCTACCTTGTATACAGATCCATGTGAAGCACATACATCCAAAATATGCTGCATATCATCCTTGCTAGATAATTTCAAGCTGGATTTATATTGAAATGTATCATCGAACAAAGAGAAAATATCCGATAGAGATGATTTTTTATCCAATAGTTTGTCATCACAATTTGTGTTTTGTCCCAGTTTTTCCTGCTTATGATAGCTCATCATTTCTAAAACCAAAGCTGTGGTGATCGCTCCATCACGAACCAAATTCAGAGGTCCATAAAAAAAACCTCCATTTTCTTCAAATCCGATAAGAGAATTAGTATTTTTCATGCCATAAGAAACCTCAACGCTTCCGACCTTAGTAAAATAAACATCTCTCTTAACCAACCCACCAATTTTTGAAATAACTAGTGAAGAATTAATTGGACATACGATTGTCGTATCCATTTTCTTGGTTCTAATTAGATGATAAGATAGAATTGATCCTGTTTTATCTCCCCAATGGATAATTCCCTTTTCATCACAAAAAATGCTTCTGTCACCATCCCCATCGTATGCAACACCCAAATCAGAATTAGTCTTTTTTACCATTTCAGTGAGACCATGCAAATTGTCCATTTTTGGCTCAGAGCCCCTTGCAGAAAAATTTGGATCAATATAGCCATTCATAATCAGGACTTCACATCCTAATTTTCTTCCTATAAAAGGAGCTACCAAAGATTGGACCCCGTTACCACAATCCATAATAATCTTAAGATTTGATCGTCTAATAATGTCAGCATCCATAAAAGAAAGCACCTTGTCGATATACTGGTCCAAAACATCCAATTTAAATAAATTCCCAAAGGAACCAGAATACTCTCTCTTAAACTTTTTTTGATAATATATAGACTCAATTTTTATCTCATCATCTCTAGACAACTCAAACCCATGACTTGAAACAGGTTTTATTCCATTATACTCCTTAGGATTATGTGATGCAGTTATCATAATCCCAGCAGAAGATCTTAAATTTTTGACAGTGAATTGTAGACAAGGTGTAGGCGTCATGCCCATTGTATATACATCGATACCCATTGACATTAATACGGCCGATATAATCTTTTGAATTGCAAAACTAGAAGAACGACCATCATATCCCAACACTATTGGCCCCTTCTCAAAAAAATGCCCAATAGATAAAGTGATATCTATCAAAAACTCTATTGACAGATCTTTTCCAAATATCCCTCTTATGCCGTTAGTCCCAAATAGTTTTTTCTCCGTCAAAACATCTCCCCAGTTAAATCAATATTCAGGCCATCCTAATAATTATTTAAACAATAGGGATAAATAATCTGTCAAGTAAGAAAGATCATCGAACAAAGAAATCAACATAATTCGCATTAACAATAGATAAATTTGGCTTTAATGTAGTCCAAAGTAATGCGGGGGTTGCCAAGCCCGGTCAACGGCGCAGGTCAGAAATTGTGCGAGGCTTAGAATGAGCTTGGAAGTTTCCTACAACCCTGTTCCTTAGGGATTCGTGGGTTCGAATCCCACCTCCCGCATAGTTAAAATAATTTGAATTACGAATCCAATTGCAGTTGCAAATTCCCTAATTATCGTTTGAAAAGCTTAAATAATATTCTGATTTTATGAAATAGGTTGATAGATCCATACAGTTGGAAGAATTTTCAAACATCACTACGATGTTTTGTGCTTTAATAGAGGATAGATATATGAGGCAACAACAGAAAAGAATACAAAAGCCAAGAATTGTGAAACAAACTAAAGAATTTGACTATAATAAACCGATTTCAAAATGTAATGTATGTTATACCCTATGCGGGTGGCATTGCTATGAATGCGAAACTGATTTTTGTCAGGATCATTTTGTGCAACATAAGGAAAAAGGATTATGTAAAAAAGTTATACAATAGTTATTTCAATATCACAAGAAAATTACATTTATGTTAGAATTCAGATCTTGAATAACGACCTCTTTTTTCAATTTCACCTACGGTCCTAAAGACTTTTGACGTTATACTACCACATATTTTCTTATATCCATCATAGAAATTTTTAAAAGATATATCAAAATCATCGACATGGAAGCTAGTCAATATTTCTTTAAATAATCGGATATCTGCAGCTTTATCTTCGTATCTCTCAGAGAAGAAAGACAATCCAAAATCGATCACAAAAATGGTTCCATTTGAAGATATAATAAAATTGGATGTGGTAATATCGCCATGAATTATGTTATTACAATGAAGGGTTCCAACGATTTCCCCAAGATTTAGACAAAGATCGGTGGAAAAAAAGTCTTTGAACGTTTTTCCTTCAATGTATTCCATTATGATTTCAAAATTATCCATGTCAAGAAAATAAATGTAAGGAGTATTGATCCCAAAAAACTTTACTTGAGATAGAATATTAGCTTCATGAATTGTTCGCCGTTTCCTCAATGGAATATCTATAGAAGAATTACGATATGCTTTAGCAATTCGAATCTTTGAAATAGCATGAGCACCGTGCCAATCAATGAGATACAGTTCTGATTCAGCGCCTTTTTTTAATAATATTCTATCGTTCATCAATAGATAATTTTAGTAATACGTTATTACTTTAAAAATTATGGACAAAACATCGAATTCATCAAATAATGAAAAAAATGTTCTATTCGAAGACTGTTCGGAAGATACATTGAAGAGTGGAATTCTTACTCTAACAACTAGAAAACTTGCCTTTGAAAAAACCAAAGGTCGAATAGCAACATTATCTAAAGAATTACTTGGTGAAAAAATAGAATTTGAATTAAAGGACATTGCCCAAGCAAGGTCTGAAGGAAGAATTATCAAAAAATTAGTGATAGAACTAAATGATAGTAATAAAACCTACAAGTTTGGAGTTTTGAATCCTGGTAACTGGGTTAAAGAAATTAAATTACAGATGGAAGATCGGACTAAAAGTAATTCATGAAGCTACCTCCATGGAATATGTACGCTATCCAATCTCCAAGACTGATTAACAGCTGCATTTTCGGGTTTAACACTACTAGATGGACGATTTAAGTACATCTGAGCTCCGGTCCATGCTATCTGTGTTCCATTATCCCCACAAAACCTTCGTGGGCAAGAATTAAAATTAGAATTATGTATATCACAGGCGGTTTCAAGCATGCTGGACAGTCTCTTATTCGCTGAAACACCCCCAACAATTAAAAATTCCTTATTTCCAGTAAACGCTAATGCACGTTCGACCGCCTCTACAATGATGGAAAATGCTGTTTCTTGCAATGAAAAACATATGTCATGGACATCATTATCGGTTTCGTTTAGCAAAGTTTTAACTGCACTAAGTAATCCCGAAAAGGATACATCATTCCCTTTGATAATATAAGGAAGTGGGTATACCTTTTGATCCTTTGATAAATAAGATAGTTCTTCTATCTTATTTCCGCATGGTGATGAAAAGCCCATCTTTCTTCCGACTTGATCAAAAAGCTGTCCCAGTGTAATATCCAAAGTCTCCCCAAATATCCGCCATTTATTCTTATAATAAATAAGTAACATAGTGTGTCCACCAGAAACCAATAATGTTAATGGATTTTCAGATCCAGTAAGTTTAATTCCCAATTCTATATGACCCACTGCGTGATTTACAGGAATTAGAGGTATATTATGAAAAGAAGCCAATGATCGAGAAACAACAGCACCTATTCTTAAACAAGGTCCCAATCCGGGACCAGCAGAATAAGAAACAATATTAATATCCTTAATACCGACTCTAGCTTCTTCTAGACATTTTTTTAAGATATCGATAGCTACCATGGTATGATGTTTAGATGCGTCTCTCGGATGAATACCCCATCCTGCTGATGCTTTATAGATATCCCTTACTTCTGACAAAATAAACTCTTTATCTGCACTGCCAGCATCACTATTTTTGTCAATGCTTATTATTGAACATCCAAACGTGTGGGCGGTGCTTTCAATTCCTAAACATAACATAACATGCATTAATTCCTACTCATTGTGGATACTATCTTAATTATATCACCATTTTTCATCTTATGCTCAGCACCAATTCGTTGTTTTGTTCTTGCATCAACAGCATAAAGAAATCCTTTTCCCAAGTCATTATGAATCAAATATGCCAAATCTTTGGCAGTAGACTCATTGGAAATTATTCTTGCATCAGGGAAGACATTCCCCTTTTTGTCTGTAAATTTATATTCGTCCTCCACTGGATAGACTACAATATTTTGTAATATTTCAAAACAAGCATGATTTATTACTTGCTGAATCCCTGTCGAGCCGAACTTGTGTAATATACGGGATACAACCTCCAAAGCCTCATTTTGTTTGTTGGAAAGTGTTTCAGATTGCTTGATTTCGAAACTCGAATCTCCAGGCAAATAATAAATGAGATTTTTATGAGAAGCTCTTCTTAACAATAATTCAGCCTCGCATACAGTAGGGATAAATGGTCTTTTTAATTTCTTCAATTTTTCAATATTGATATCTGATGATGAGATATCGGCTTTGTTAGCTGCTAAAATAATTGGTTTAGAACGTGTTCGTATCTGTTTGCTTAATATGAGCAAATCCTCTTCAGTCCATTCGCTTGGCTTTTTGATCAAATTGATATGGTCCAAGGAATTTCTGATCAATTGTTCGCTAATTGATAGACCAGAAAGTCTATTAGACAATACAGTTTCGATCCGTTGTTTTAAATTTTCACTTTCTCTTATTATCTTGTCCCAATCTCTCAGAATTAATGAACGGATCCAAAGATCAAATTCGTCTTCTATGAACTCCAAATCAAAAAGCGGATTTCCTTCACCCGGATTAACTGGTCTGCCTTCTTCGTCCGTAGATCCTGAGATATCTATTACGTGTACAAGAACGTCAGCCTGACGGGCGTCATCTAAAAATTTATTACCTAAACCTCTTCCTGAGTGTGCACCGGGAACTAGTCCTGCTACGTCTATTAGTTTTATCGGAATATATCTTATTCCGCCAATACACTTAGAAGTAATGGGATTATCCAAAACACCTAACTCTTTACAAACACAGTTTACTCTTACAAATGCAACGCCGATATTCGGATTAATAGTAGTAAACGGAAAATTAGCAATGGGTATCGATGAATCTGTAGCGGCATTAAAAAATGTTGATTTACCAACATTTGCTTTACCCAATAAGCCAATTATCAATTCTGAAAGGTTAGTTAACAATAGAATATATATTTACTTTAGCGTTTTGGATCAAAATGATCAGAGAACAAATAAATGGAGAAATATCAAAATTTTTATCATTCAAGCGATAAAGCAATTCTGAATTTTAATGGGTGGAATAGTTGCAGTGTGCGTACTGGATGAGAACGTCAATAATGAAAAGATAATTTATCAAGTATTTCGCGGAATGCAATTACTCCAACACCGTGGAAAGGCGGTTTGGAAAATTAGTTCGGGTAAATTTGAAGTCAGTGGATATGGCTCATTACCAACATTTGATACCATCCATGAAAAAATCATAAAGCAGACGAATAATCCAATGCAAACGACGGTTGGACATCTTTCAAAAAAAAAGCCGAAGTCCAAAAGAATGGAGAGAATAAATTTTGCTCTGGATGGATTTTTTATAGATTTAGATAAATTGACTACACATCCTTTAATAAGAAAAAGGAATTCCGAACCATTACAGCAAATTCATTATATTTTCAAAGACCTGCTATTGGCACAAAAAGATCCTTATAAAGCAGCTGAATTTCTGGACAGGCATTTAAGAGGAAATTATGTAATAAATATTAATGAGGAAATCCATGTTTTTAGAAATAGCACCGGATTTAAACCCCTCTTTTTGGGAAAGGATGAAAACGAATTGTTTTTTATGGTTACTTCCGAGAACTACCTCGAGAGTTTTTTCCACTTAAAATTAAGAGAAATAAATCCAGGCCAGCTAATTCGTTTGAGTCCCAAGTACGGTATGGATATCCTGACACAACTAGATAAAAACAGAATCTTAATGGACCCATTCGAATTTATTCGCGAATCACACGTATCAAGTATTTTTAATAACAAGAGCATTTATTCTATAAGAAAGGATATTGGAAACATTCAGGCACAATATCTATCAAACAAGAACATAGACGCTGACATGATCTTTGCAGAACCAGATTATACGAGACCAATGGCGTTAGGCTTAAACATAGGATTCAAAAATAATGGAAAAAAATTTGAAATGGTCGAAGGCATAATAAAAGACAGATATGATGATTCAGATCCAATGATAGATTATTCAGAGCAGGTAAGTAAGAACAAATTACTATCCAATGGAAAAACATTAAAGTTCATTATTACGCCAGTTACCCAAAACAATAATATTCTTTCCGTTCAAGGTACGATACAAACTGGAGGCACCGTAATTGAAACGGTCTACTATTTAAGAAAAGCAAGTGTTAATAAAATTGATATAGTAGTGAGCTACGTTCCCACTATTGATGGCCGTCAAGTCGGATTATATACCCAACAAAAGGATCTCATTGGGAGAAAATATGTTGGCAAGATATCTTATATAGACGATCTGAATAGGAAGATAGCTTTAGAATTAGGAGCTGATTCAGTATTTTATAACTCTCCGGAGATTCTGGCGAAAGGTATTGGTGTTCATGAAAGTCAGCTATGGTTTCCTGAATGGATACGGTTTTTGGATTATAAATAAGTGGACAATAATATACCTCATACAAAGAACTTTAATATTATATTAGTTATTATAGTGTTTCAATACTGTTGGACTTAAATCGAAGAAAGGTCATTCTAGAAAATAAAATTGTGATCGAAGGGAGGACGGTAATGAGGATTGAGCTTAGAGAGTACAAATTGAGTGATATCGATCAAGACGAAGCATTTTCCATAGTGATTTATTTGAAAACAGATTTGGAAGATATAGAATTAGATTATTTGGGAAAACCCACTTCGGATAGAGACAAATTCGAAGAAAGTTTCAATTTCCTTTGTAATTACAATGGACTATCATCAGCCTTAAATAGATTGTTTATAGAGTTGGACAGTAGAATAAGATAGAACGGAAGGTCAAACGTATCCTATACCAAGTCAATTAGCTCATTCAATTTACTTATTCTGGTATAAGATGCTAAACATTTATTCCAAGGCTGATCAAAAATTATTATCTGTTTAGGAGTAACAATTTCCCTCGCATTGATCGGAGAATCATCAACCAATAGAAAGAAAGGAAAATGGCTCTTTGACACATCATCAAAAATGAAAACAATGTCATTGAAAGGTATATTATATAGATCGAGCCAATGAGCCACAAATGGCATTGTAACTCGCTCTCTCTTTGTAATAATGGAAATTCGAAAGCCCTTGTCTTGCAATTGATTTATTACATCTGAAATGTCATTACTAGTAGGAGGTATGTCCTGCCACCGTTTTTTCCAGACCATTATGAATAAATCTGTTATCTGTTGTTTACTTATTGATAATATGTTATGTATGTGCCAATCAGATATATCTCGTTTTTTTATTTTGGTATTAAAAATTCCATTATATTCTTCTAACCAGACTTGCATTACATCAGCCAATACAGAATCGAGATCCAGTGCGATAGTTATTTCAGAGACCATTGAAGCCGAATATTGATCAGGTTGCATACATAAATATCTACTTTATGTGATAAAGATGACGACACGATAGTCAAATTCATGTTAAGATATGAAAAAACATTTAATGGTCCCTATCATCAACTGTATGATATTTTTCGATCTGAATCGTAGTATGATAGATTCCAAATTTCTTTTCTAAGAGCGAATTTATTTCTCCGAGTATCTCTTGTGATTTGGTTGAATCAAAAATTACTATATGTGCAGATAATGCAATATTTCCGGACGTTATACTCCATATGTGGAGATCAAACACCCCTGTAACACCTCTTATCTGTAGAATTGAACCCTTTATGTCCTCATATAACAAACTGGAAGGAGAACTTTCCATTAAAATTGATATCGATCTTTGCAACAAATACCAAACACGAGGTATAATGAACAGAGCCAGACCGAAGCTAATTATAGAATCTATCAGATCATAATCAGTATAATAAATGAGAACAGCTCCCACAATGATTGCAATAGATCCCAGAAGATCGCTAAATAGTTCTAGCTTTGCACCTTGAATATGAAGAGCATCAGTCTTTCCTAAATTGTTATGTTCCGATGCTGATTCAGAAAACGTATGATCCGTATGTACATGTATTCCTTTTAATAGTCTGAGTCCAATAAGATTTACAATTAATCCTATTATAGCAACGATCAGCATGAAGGAGCTTTCTATATCGTGAGGGTCAAAAATCCGTCGATAGGCTTCGAATATGATAAATATTGATATCAATAACAAAATAACACAATTGGCCAGAGAGGATAGAATTTCAGACCTGTAGAATCCGTAGGTATGCAAAGGTGTTGGAGGTTTTTTACTAAATATAGAAGCCACAAGAACAAGCGAAATTCCGAATACATCTGCAAACATGTGTAGAGCATCTGCAATTAGAGCCAGACTTCCGGTAATATATCCAGCCACGATTTCTACAGCTAGATAAATAGTTAGTATAACTACAACTATTTTTAACCTCCTAGTTTCAATTGATGTTTCGGTTCTCGTTATGATTTCATTTATCATAACATAATATTTGTTAAAAAGTGTATGGAGAGGACATTATTGATATCGATGACATATGATACAAGGACGATAGTAGGATTAATAGGATTAAGAATTTCCTCAGTGGGCTTGAAGTCTGATGCAGAAAAATTTCCATCTTGTTAAATTTTTCAAAATGATATGATATTAAAATGTAACCTTTTTCATCATCAAAACGCATTTAGTAGAAAAGCAATAAAATGCAATAGTATTTAAGTATAACTTTATATATTTCATAAATATGTCATTCAATCTTAACTATAATCCAATACATTCATAGTTCTTGATACAATATATAAGAATTTTAATACTTTAGACAAAATCATAAAATTTACAAAACTCACTAAGTCAGAGATTGATACAATTCTTAAGGAATTACAAAGTCAACGACTTGTCATTAAATTTGTAAAGAAAATATTTTTCTTGGGTAAGAAAATGCAATATAATTATCAGACACGGGATTAAAAGTATTAACTTCAAAACAACAGGAACTAGAGAATAAGTTGAGACAAGTCCAGCAAGGGTATTCACAAGGTGATAAAGCCCAGCTCCAAACATTTATGGGAAAATAACAGATCATGGGTGCCATTTTTGATTTTGTCCGGCATTATGGATATGGTGTTCTTTGTGTCGTTAATGTCTTTTATGGGTATGGCTCTTAATCCAATGGAGAGTTCAATGGCGGGAGACACAGGAGATACTGGTGCCACAGGGTCGGATTCTGATACTGGTGCCGGCGCAGAAGCAGGAGCAACAGAAAACGTAGACATGCAGGGCGGAGACATAGGAGGAGGTTTTGATTTTGATGGTGGAGGTTCTAATAGTTTTTATTAAAACATTTTATTTGATATTTTATACTATAAATTCTGAATTTGGACTACATTAATTCAATATTTATTCAGTCAATGTAAATAAGTCGATTCAATAAAAATATATTTAATTTTATTATATGGAGAGATAATCGCAGCATGACAAGGAAGGAGATATTGAAGATTTTTTTTATCGCATTAATTACCGGAAATATAATGGGCATAGTATTGATTCAAATATTTGAGACTCTTACCATTACGAGTTTAATAATTCTTGAAATATCACTGATAATAACCATAGTTTTACTATTCATAGCAAGTAAGTTATGGAATAAAAGACTAGCCAAGAAAGCAAACCGCGAAAAAGAAAACAATCCAGAATAATATTAAAAAATATTCAGAAACATTAGATCCCGTATCCGAATTTGTTTCATTTCATTATGCGAACTAATTCTTATTCCATTCTAATACTATACTTTCAAAGCTGAGATCAACATTGATTTTTTGAAGTCTTCAAAAGGATAATTGATTTGCTCCCAATTAATTCATAGTTGGGGTATTTTGAAACAAAAGGTAGCACCCCCATCAGGATTATTTACTGCCCAGATCTTGCCATTATGAGAATTAATAATACTTTTTGATATAAACAAGCCCAGACCAGTACCTTCAAAAGACTTGGATGCAAATTTCGTAAACAATCTTGGAAGTATATCAGGATCGATACCTTGTCCAGTATCCCATGTACTGACGATCACATTTTCTATATTTTTTACCGGATCTCTTTCGATTTTTACATCGATGCCAATTGATCCTTTTTCAGTAAACTTTACAGAATTACCAAGAAGGTTAAAAATAACCTGTGTGATTCGATTTTTGTCTGCAAATACAAAGATGTCTTTGGATTCATATATTATATTCAAATTTTCTAACTGTTCTGGATTACTGCTTAATAACTGGGCTTTTATATCACTTATGGATGACAAGATAATGTCCTTAATATTAAAGCGTTCTTTGTTAAGTTTCAAGGACTGACTCTCGATCTTAGTAATATCCAAAATATCTGATGCCAATCTCTTTAAGCGTTTGGCGTTTCTAATGATAGAACTCACTTGTTCTCTGTCAACTTTGACTTCTTCTTTTCCCTCTTCGAATTGCTTCTCAAGAAATATCGCATCTCCAAGTATAGGCATTATTGGAGTTCTCAGTTCATGAGCAGCAATATTTATGAATTCTTTTTGCATCTTATCATGAATGCTTAGTTTTTCATTAGCCGATTCGAGTAACTTATTATATTTTATCAATGAATTATTTGCATCTTTTAGTTCGATGGTTCTTGAATTCACAGCGGACTCTAGTCGTTTATTCCAGGAAAGGATCAGAAACGCAATGCCCAAGGCTACCGCCCCAATTATTAGGATCATTAAAGTACTAAAATTTTTCTGATTATTTATCAAAAATCCCACCTCGGCTGCTAATTGATGAGGAGAGCTTACAAACAAAGTCCACAAATACTTTCCACCTATATAGACAGGTTGATATGTAATGGTGGTCTTGTTTCCTCCAATCAGTATTAGATCTTCGGCTCCAGCAGATCCTTGAAGAGATCTAGCCAAAAGAGAATTATAAGGTCCTCTAATTTCCTCAGGCACAAGGGATTGAAATTCTTCTCCAAGATAATATTTTCCAATCAGCGAAGGGTTACTGCCATAAATAATAATACCATTCTTATCCATTAATCCAACATTGCCTGCCACTTGAGGGGCTAATTCGCTTTGTAAGAAACGACCTAATTCATGGATTTTGATGGAAGCAACGATAACCCCTTTAAACACAGGTTCTCCAGTGGATTGATCCATAATAGGAAATGAAATATAAAGTCGCGGAATTTTATCTATAGATTCTATTGCACTACTATAATAGCTAGTATGGGTCTCTTTAGGGATAACAAAATATTCTCTATTACTTAAATCAATATTACTATATGAATCAATTATGCTAGAGTTAACGTTGCTTATTGAGACAATTCGACCGTCTTCATCTATCCAATAGTATCCCTCCGTCAATGACTTTGTCGAGTTCTGAACTTCATCGATAATTATTTTAGTTCCATCTATATTGCTGTAATTTACAATTTTGGATAAGATCTCGAGGTTAGTAGATACTGGATCTATGATATGTAACAGAGTCTTAGAAAGCCCGTCTGTTTCAATTATAGCATTTGACCTGATATCACTAGAAGCAATTTCGCCAATTTGATCTGCGGTTAGACCAGAATAATGATAAGATAGTATAGATAAAGAAATACCTACGCCAATTACAAGAATTAGCAAGAAAATATTATTTCTAGACGATACTATACTTATCATTTACAAGCCGGTTAACATTCTGATATGAGAGTTCCATTTAAATTGCTAACATAGATTTAATCTTAAAAATTAAATCATTCATATCGATCGGTTTAATAATGAAATCTTTAACATCAATTGAAGGAAGAACTTTTGTAAATTCATCTCTGTTTATTTCAAACGCAGTAATGAATGCAATTTTGGTATCAGGGCGCATTTCTTTGATATGCCTATACAATTCAAAACCATTCATTCTAGGCATTCTAATATCAGTTATGATTACGTCGTAATAGCCTAATTCATGATTTTTAAAAGAGCTGAATGCATCATGTCCACTCGAAAATACTTCCACCTGAAATTCATTTGTTATTTCCAAATCTCTCTTGATGACTCTAAGAATATCTTTTTCATCATCCACTACCATTATTCTAGCCATCTTATTCTTGTAAGGATTGTTAATTTCAACTTCGGACGTCATGGATATTATTTTTACACTAATAATTGATTAAAGGAAATATATTAATTAGCATTTCTAAAGAATTCATAATTTATTTATACAATATAATAAGCTGAAGACATTCGATAGTTTAATTTTAATAGTACAAAGTTCATCCATGAAAAAACAAGGGTAATTATAGTAACATGTATTATACAAGGTGAAATCATTTATCTAGAGAAGGTTTGATCAAAATTCCTAGAAATTCTCAAGATATGACATAGTGGCGATAATATGTTGGGGGACATACTAACATACCATATAGGCTAAAAGACTCGAATAGGATCAAGATGATATCAAATATAATTATTAATTGCATATTCAACCCACAGAGAAGAGATTTTACATAATTCTGCTATCTATCAAACTAATTTTCGTGTTTTGGAGCATATACTTGAGAATAAAGATTAATTTAACATTACATGAAAATAATTTAGAACGCATGTCATTCACAATAAGGGAAATTGAAGAGAATGATTTTGAAAACGGGTTCTTTGAAACCCTCTCAAACTTATCCACTGTAGGCGGAATAAATACTAATGAAGTGTTAAAAAAAGAAATCATAAAAGAGATCTTAACAAACAAGGATTATGTAATAATTATATCAGAGGATGCAAAGAATCGAGAGATCATCGGCACAGCCACATTATTCATAGAACAAAAATTCATCCATAACGGAGGTAAGGTCGGGCACATAGAAGATGTAGCAACTAGAAAAGGGTACGAAGGTAGAGGTATCGGAAAAGAAATAATAAAAAAGCTAATTACTATATCGCATGAACGTGGATGTTATAAAGTAATTCTTGATTGTGATGATAAGGTATCCAAATTTTACGAGAAAGTAGGATTCAAAAAGAAAGCAATAATGATGAGATTCGATTTATAGCGCCAATTTTGACACAAACAATTTATATTATTAGAAAAACTACCTAACATGGATGAAAATATAGAATCAACGTTCATAAAGAATAGACCGCTAGAAAGAATTTTTAGAAATAACATAGCCAGAGTAATTGATTTTCTAATAATAAATCAGCAGTTCAATTTTACTACAGCAGAAATAAGCAAGGCTAGTGAAATACCTCTAAGAACAGTCCAAAGAATCATCCCCCAATTAGTTCGAAATAAGGTTGTAATAGAAAATAAATATAAAGGCAAAATTAAAAATTATGAATTGAACAGGAATTCCAAATTAGTTGAAATTTTGAGATTATACTCAATTGAGACCGTAAATACATTTATCGAAGAAGCCATAGATGAAAACAAAACTCGAGTTTTGATTTCAAATAGCAAGTTAGTTTGAATAAACCCATCGGCTTACCACAAACTAAAAGAAAACCAATCATAACAATTCATTTAGAAGAAAAAATTCATAAAACTGATTAAACATAATCAAATTACAGATAAATCATAAAACTATTCTTTACGCATGAAATAGATATTGTAGTTCATATTTTGTGTGTGTGTGTGTGTGTATGTTTTATTTTGCTGTTGCTGTTGTAATGTGATGCGATGCGGTGTAGTGCAATTAAGATAGTACATTTTACATACATACTTGCTTGCTTTTTTTGTTTTTGTTTTATAGTTACTTGTCGGTTGTAATTTTTTAATTACAGATCAGGTGCGTTGGGCTATTGGTGATGGCAGGCTGAATATCTCGCCCGAAGGCTTGATAATTACACCTCCATTCCATCAACGCCATCTTCTATGGCCGCCCTCCTCCTTACGGAAGGTTGTCTTTTCTCGGGAAAGGCTTCCTCCTTAGATGCTTTCAGGAGTTATCCTAAACAGCTTAGCTGCTCAGCTTGCCCTGTCGGACAACTGATAAACCAGAGGCTGCGCTGCCCTGTTCCTCTCGTACTAGGGGCAACTTCCCCTCAGACAACCACGCCCCTGTCAGGCAGAGACCGACCTGTCTCACGACGGTCTAAACCCAGCTCACGTTCCCCTTTAATGGGCGAGCAGCCCCACCCTTGGCTCCTGCTGCAGAACCAGGATGGGAAGAGCCGACATCGAGGTACCAAACCGCGGGGTCGATGGGAGCTCTCGCCCGCGACGAGCCTGTTATCCCTAGGGTAACTTTTCTGTCACCACCAGCCCCCAATAGTGAGGACATGATGGATCGCTAAGCCCGGCTTTCGCCTCTGAATCCCGTATCATTGGGAATCCAGTCAGACTGGCTTTTGGCTTTGCCCTCACCGGCGGAGTTCTGTCCCGCCTGAGCCAATCTTTGGGCCCCCTCGATACATTTTCAAGGGGGTGCCGCCCCAGCCGAACTGCCCACCTGCCGATGTCCCTGTTAAACAGGTTAGCGATACGGTAACAAATGGCTGGTGTTACACTTTTGCCTAAGTCAGTCCCGGAGAACTGACCATAACGGCTCCCAGCTACTCTCTGCATTTGACACCATATCGCAACAACAGGCTGCAGTAAAGCTCCACAGGGTCTTCTCTCCCCGACAGAGGTTCGGGGACTGTTCGTCCCCGTTATGTGGCTTCACCGGGTTGTAGGCAGGGACAGCGGGGCCCTCGTTGTTCCATTCATGCACGTCGGAACTTACCCGACAAGGCATTTGGCTACCTTAAGAGAGTCAGAGTTACTCCCGGCGTTTAGCGGCCCTTAGCCCAGTTGAACCCAGGTTTTAGGTACCGCCACTGGCCAGGATACAGAGGCCATACACATCCTTTCGGACTAGCGACCACCTGTGTTTTTATTAAACAGTCGGGACCCCCTAGTCACTGCGACCTGCAGTCCCTACTCCTCGTAAAAACTGCAGGCACTCCTTATACCATAGGTACGGAGCTATTTTGCCGAGTTCCCTTGCCATACGGTATACCCGATAGACCTTAGACTTCTCATCCAGGGCACCAGTGTCGGATCTCGGTACGGTCTTGAAAGTATCTTCCTATTTCTGCTTTCATTGTCTCCTGGAATCAAGTAAACCCTCCTTGCGGAAGGCCATTGGTATCTCGCTTTAATTCTCGCCATTACGGCACTCCTCAAAGCTAGAATACTTAGACAGAACGACGGTTCTGCTCACCCTATCCGGAAGCGACAGAAGAGGTAATAACGAACTTTCAAGGCACTGGAATATTAACCAGTTTCCCATTCAAACAATTCTGTTGAGGTTGTTTTTAGGACCGGCTAACTCCCGGCTGATGACGCATTGCCGGGAAACCCTTGCCCATGCGGTCGCCGAGATTCTCACTCGGCTATGCTGTTACTACCACCAGGATCTGCACTAGTAGTTCGGTCCACTGGACTTTACAGCCCAGCTTCTACCCAAACACTACGCCCACCTACCACGCACCGACATCGTCGGTGGTCTAAAGTATCGGTAGTCTACTTGAGCCCCGTACATTTTCGGGGCTTTCGAGCTCGGCAGGTGAGCTGTTACGCACTCTTTGAAGGATGGCTGCTTCTGAGCCTACCTTCCTGCTGTCTTTGCTCGAAAACACCCTTTGGTTTGACACTTAGTAGACATTTGGGGACCTTAACTTTAGTCTGGGTTGTCCCCCTCTCGGTTATGAGGCTTACCCCACATAAACCCGCCTCCTAGCTTCTACGACGCTTGCACATTCGGAGTTCGAATGGATGGCGAGCTCTTTCGAGCCCTTACCGCCCGATCGGTGCTCTACAGTACAAGCAATCTCAGCTAAGGCAGGACTGCGATCCACTTCGGTGGGAACTAGCGATCACCGGACTAGATTGGTTTTTGACCCCTAATCCCAGATCAGGGGACCGATTTGCACGTCAGGACCCTTGCAGACCTCCAGCGAGCTTTCGCTCACCTTCGTCTTATCCAGGACTAGATCGTCCGGTTTCTAGCCTTACTGCCATGACTCAAGACCCTTTCAGATCCATTGCCTCTTTTTTCAAATGAAAAAATGCGCAAATTCGGTTTCCCTTCGCCTTCCCTCTGTTAAAGGTTAAGCTTGCCATGACAGCAATCTCCCTGGCCCGTGTTTCTAGACGGAACGTATGACTCTAGAAATCCTTTCGAGCCATACACGTCTGTAACCGATTGGTTTCAGGCGCTTTTAACCCCCCTTCCGGGGTACTTTTCAACTTTCCCTCACGGTACTAGTATTCTATCGGTCTTGATGAATATTTAGCCTTGGATGCTACTTTCACCCATCTTCGCTGGCCACTGCCAAGGCCAGTTACTCTGAATATGACAGAATCCTGCTTTCATTCGCCTACGGGGGTATCACCCTCTATTCCGGTACTTTCCAGTACACTTTAGCTTCGATTACAGGATCCTATACGTCATATCCGTAACACCACATCTCTATCATGTTACCATAACAGATTCAGTTTGGGCTGTTCCGCTTTCGCTCGCCGCTACTAACGGAATCTCAATTGATTTCTCTTCCTCGTCCTACTCAGATGCTTCACTTCGGACGGTTTGCTCTCCCTAGCTAAAGCATGGGAGTGTATAGAGAGACCTCATTCGGAAATCCCGGGGTCGTCGGTCGCATGCACCTAACCCAGGCTTATCGCAGCTTGCCACGTCCTTCATCGCTTATCAAGCCGAGTCATCCACCAATCGGCGTCTTTGCACCAGTCCAGTAGTTATAAATTAATTAATTAATTAATTTACATTATTACTTACTATTTTTTGGAGTTTCTTTCTTTCTTTGTCCTTTGGATCTTTAGTTAGTTATCTAGTTAGTTTGTTTTAGTTCCACTTGTGGTAGAAAAGTCTAATTCAATTTGATTGGTATTTCGTATGTATGTATGTTTATATATCAAATCTCTGTTTGCACTACAACCAGTTACACATAATATTTTACTACAATTCACTATTCCATTATTACGCGAATAGAATATTATCTATTATCATAAATAATCTTGAATCAGTATTAATTATTCTATGTATCTTATTTTCTATCCATATATGATTGGAGTTTTCCTATACATGATGATCATTGTAAACTCACGTTTACTACATCAACTTCATTCTTTATCTTCTACTCCTCATTTACATGAGACAAAGAATTGCATCCGATACTATATGCTGATTTTGATTGGGAATGATCAGATAGATGATATAAGAATGAATTATTGACCTCAATATACAATAAAAAATGCACAGATACTTGATTGCAAAATAAATTACCAATCATATCTTACTCAACTTTAATTCCAATCTTTGTCTTTATGTCAATTGTCAGAAATACAACATACTAATCAGTTTTTCAAACCGTATGAAAAATGAAGGAATTGATTGATTTGATTGCACTCCCTTATTTAGGGATTTTATTTATTTTATTAGTATAATTATTGTAAAGTCTCGCAGATTAGAAAGAGCACAAGGCCCCTTCTAACCCACTACCACTACTACAATATAATAACTAAGGAGGTGATCCGGCCGCAGGTTCCCCTACGGCCACCTTGTTACGACTTCTCCCTCGTTGCTGACCCCAGGTTCGATAGTACCAATTAGGCACCACCTCGCCAAGAACCAACTTCGATGAAGCGACGGGCGGTGTGTGCAAGGAGCAGGGACGTATTCACCGCGCGATAGTGACACGCGGTTACTAGGGATTCCATATTCATGAGGGCGAGTTTCAGCCCTCAATCATAACTGTGGTAAGGTTTAGAGATTGCCTCCTCCTTTCGGAATCGAAACTCATTGTCCTTACCATTGCAGCCCGCGTGTGGCCCGAGGGTTTCGGGGCATACTGACCTGCCGTAGCCCCCACCTTCCTCCGTCTCAGCGACGGCGGTCCCTCTAATTAGCTCCACTACTCCTGAGAATAATGGTAGCAACTAGAGGCAGGGATCTCGCTCGTTACCTGACTTAACAGGACACCTCACGGCACGAGCTGGCGACGGCCATGCACCTCCTCTCAGCTTGTCTGGTAAAGTCTTCAGCTTGACCTTCACTCTGCTGTCGCCCCCGGTAAGATTTCCGGCGTTGACTCCAATTGAACCGCAGGCTTCACCCCTTGTGGTGCTCCCCCGCCAATTCCTTTAAGTTTCAGTCTTGCGACCGTACTCCCCAGGCGGCAAACTTAACGGCTTCCCTGCGGCACTGAGTTAGCAATAAGCCAACTCATCACCGAGTCTGCATCGTTTACAGCTGGGACTACCCGGGTATCTAATCCGGTTTGCTCCCCCAGCTTTCATCCCTCACCGTCGAGCGCGTTCTGGCAAGCCGCCTTCGCCACTGGTGGTCTTCAATGGATCAACGGATTTTACCCCTACCCATCGAGTACCGCTTGCCTCTCCCGCCTCCTAGCTCTATAGTATCTTCCGCAGCCCATCTGTTAAGCAGGTGGATTTAACGGAAGACTTGTAGAACCGGCTACGGATGCTTTAGGCCCAATAAACGTCCCGACCACTCGGGGTGCTGGTATTACCGCGGCGGCTGACACCAGACTTGCCCACCCCTTATTCTGCACCATTTTTAGAGGTGCCAAAAGATCTCCTTAACGGAAATCACTCAGAGTAACCCTGTCAAGCTTTCGCCTATTGCAGAGGTTTCGCGCCTGCTGCGCCCCATAGGGCCTGGGCCCTTGTCTCAGTGCCCATCTCCGGGCTCCTCCTCTCAGAGCCCGTACCGGTTACAGGTTTGGTGGGCCATTACCTCACCAACAGCCTGATCGGCCGCAGTCCAATCCAGGGGCCATATAGATTTAAGTCATTACCCATTCCAGAAGTGATGACCTATCGCGGTTTATCCTCAGTTTCCCGAGGTTATCCACGTCCCCTGGGCATGTTGACTACGTGTTACTGAGCCGTATGCCACATATTGCTATGTTGACTCGCATGGCTTAGTCCCACTCTGATAGCAGTCGGGTCCGGCAGGATCAACCGGAGTCAAATAAAGTAAATAATGGCTGTAGAATATTATTTACTTTATCATAAATCGTCGGTTGATTCTCATAAACAAACGAACTTTTTTTACGAGTTTGTATGTTATTTAAATATCGTCCATTTCTTTTCTTCTTCTTCCTTATCTTGGAAGAAGAAAGTCAGAAGGACGTTTATTGAGTTTCTTTAATGTTAGTATTCTCTTTTTTTTAGAGATTAACAGTAAAGAGAAAGAGTACGATCGAAAAACTAGATTTGTATGTTGTTTTTTAGTCAGTGACACAAATAATAAAGATATAAAAAATACTTGGGTTACAATATTTCCCGATATTCAATGCAATCCTATATCCTTTATGCTTTTATTTAATATGTCAAACATATTTGTATTACAACAATTCTTGTTATTCTATTTATTTCGAACATCTATCTGATCATTCCCATGTCAGATTCAATCTATCAGGTCAGCACTGATTTTTTTGATCGAATCTCCCTTATCATTTTCATGTTAACTAGATTAATGACCTCGATTAGCTGTTTCATCGAAAAGTAGTTACTTTGTTACAGTTACTAATTTTTCCATTCACATTCTAACTCCTGTGTGACTTGCATTGTACAAGTCAAAATAGATTTTTGTTCAGTATAATATTAACCTTAGGTTATGAATAATTCTAATCAACAAGAGATTGTGCACAAGAAATAGTGCAAGTTATTCTGTAGTTTTTACTACGATCTATTCAATTTTCTCTTAAGGAATTAAAAATCATTAAATAATAGCATTAATTTGATAAAATAACGTTTCATTTAACACGGATGCTCGTCGTGTGAATATTGCTGGGTTGTCTACCGAACGGTACCCAGCGGTTAATATTTATAAATTACCTATTTGACATCAACCTCGAATCCCTGGTTGATGTCGTATTCACCAATTCTTTGAACGGTTAGTTTTATTTGCCATTTACCTTCTTGACTAAGATAATTTCCAGTAGAGGAATAATTTCCTGTTTCTACTTTTTTCATGGTATCAACAAGGGGTCCCAAGTTCTTATCAGAATTGTTAAATTCTAAAAACACATTCCTAATATTTTCAATCGCGGTACCATTTACATCATAGACACGGAGATCAAAGGAATTTGAACCCACTTTAAAAGGAGTAATATCAAAATTAAGAACTACATGGTCAGCGGTCGTAATATTTGTAGAATAACCGGGCGACATATTTGATATATTTTGTGTCGACGGTTGTTGAGTTTTACTACTGTTATCTTCAACTGAAAAAACATATGAGCCTTTTGTTAAATGGCCGTCGTCTTTAGACAATACAAGCCAATTGACGGTATAAACGCCTGGGATCACTTTAGAGGAGTCTAAAGTAACAGAAAGTGACTTATCCGAATCAGATGCTCTCAAATCGTTGTTATCAATTCTTTCATTCATAGAATTCATAATTTTGATATTGCTTGCTCTTGGCTCTGGATTTTCCGTAAATGTGATAGTTACCTGGTCAGGTACGGATTTTAAAGAATTGATTATTTCATTGGGTTCAGGCAAATAAGTGACAGGACTTGCGTGACCGAATACAGGTAATAATGATCCAGATGACAAAATCGATATACCAGTTCCCACGATAGAAACCACAGCAATAAACAAAATTATTGAAAAATTCATACATTATTATTTATTACTAACATATAATTTGATTATTGTACAACTATCGAAGTCGGTAACGTATACGGTTTAAAAATTATTCGATGAAATGTGTTTTTATAGGCATAAGATCGTGATTATACAATTTTACATCAAAATCTGTAGAGTTAATCTATAAGTTCGAAGATTGTACAACAATTGTTATAATAAACTTTAAACATACACTCATAATGAATAAAAATCATTTGGTTCTTTTGGGAGCTGTAATCGCAGTCTCGATGTTGGTAGCTCCTGTATTGCAAATGTCATATGCTCACCAAAGAGCACTTTTTAACATAAATGGGAAAGATTATTTGTTTGTCATTGGTTCTGCAAATGAACCTTTAAATGTAGATGACAAAACCGCAGCAACACTTGATGCATATTGGCCAGATCCTTCAGATGCAACCAATAGTAGAGCGAACGGGACCCAACCAATTACTGGACTAGAAAACATGCTAGAGGTGGAAATATTAGCAGGTGACAAGAACATGACATCTAATTTGGATCCTGCATTTGGCGAAGTAGGAAAATACGAATCAGAGACATTTTATCCAACAGTTGCAACAACATTTGACTATAGAATTTATGGAAACATCAATGGAACGAACTTTGATGTAACATTCTCATGTCAGCCAGCAGGAGGAGAATCGGCACCTTCTGATAACTCTACAGTCGACATTTCAGAAAATGTGGTAAGAAAGGCACTGCAAGGGGGTTTTGGATGTCCTGAAGATAGAGTAGGATTCCCTGAACCATATATTTCACAATATGATCTAAGCCAACAGCTGAATAGGACTTCCACCTAATTTTTTTACATGTTTTTATAAATATTGTAATACATATTGTGCTTTTGAATAATACTTGTTCTTATTATCTCACTTGGTACATCATTTGGACCTCTTAACTAATATTCCAAATTGCCATAGATTAGGTAGGATCCCATCACTGCCTCATCCTCAAAGGCGGTAACGTCCACAAATAATTCAATAGTTAAGACAATATTGATTGTGTCCCAGGCAGCCGTTCCAGGATTAGCCTGCAACAAAATTTTTTCGTAAATTTCAAACTAGTTGAGGAATCAAATATTCAATATTCAATACTGTTTGGAGAGGAACGGCCGCAGGTGTTTTTGTTTATGGAGAAACGGTATTTCAAAATACATAAAAATATTAATGTATAGTCCAATACGATTCAGAAGGCGTTTAATTTGATCCAGATAGATGAAGACAGAATTTTTGATATCATTAGAGAGAGAAAGCCTCGTTCCGTAGCTTTGAATGGTCCTGAACCATTATTACCAAAAATCCAAAAAGTTTCTGAAAAAATTGAAAATGAATTTAACATAATATCATATATAATAGGAGAAAAGAGCTGGGGTTCTTGTGATCTTAACACACATGCTGCAGAAATGCTAGGTGCAGATATATTATTTAACGTAGGACATACGATAACTATAGAAGATTTTGGAGAGAAAGTATTCATGATAAATGCTTTTGACACCATAGGGTTTGATAATGTTGCATTAAAATGTGCCGCAGAATTAAAGGGGCAATTTAAAACTATATCATTAGTTACAGACAGTCAACACTTGCATCAAATTGACATAGTCAAAAAGATTTTTGAGGATAACGGTTTTGTCGTGGTAAAAGGGAAAGGCAAAGGGCAATTGAATGATGCACAAGTATTTGGTTGTGAATTTCATCCACTACACAACATCAAAAGTGAAATTGATGCTTTTATTTTTCTTGGCCAAAGCAGATTCCATTCGATAGGAATAGCCCTTTCTACAGAAAAACCGACATTTATGCTTGATCCATATTTTGAGGAATTTTTGCAAATCAATAACGAAGCAGAAGTTGTCAAGAAGAGAGCAATACTCTCTGTCTACAAGGCACTTGATGCAAGAACGTTAGGGATAATAATAGGGTTAAAAGAAGGACAATTTGCAAATATTAAAGCTTTGGAATTTAAGAAAGAGCTAAGTAAGTTAGGAATCAATATACAATTGATAGCTTTGACCGAGATTTCAAATGAGAAATTAGAAAATTTTAGAGAAATTGATGCTTTTATTCAAGTAGCATGTCCGCGGCTAGGAACTGATAATTATTTTTCCAAACCAGTACTATCAGTTCCACAAGGATTAGCTTTAATAAAGTTATTGAAGAAAGAACCCATCGAAGAATTTTTCAAAATTCAGCATTGGTTATAGGATAAACTTAGATAACACACAATTCCGAAAGCATTTGATGTTGAACTCATAGTAGCATATCATATATATACATCTCTTCGGCATGATTGACATTTTATTAAGAGATTATCAAGCTTGTAATAAGGAGTTTAATAAAAAATAATCCATAGCACAGGTTGCATTGTTTGGTTTTTCATACAGCTAATTAATATCTCGAATAATTGTTGCAGTGGAATTTGTAAAGATTATATTTAATCATCTGCTATCATAAGCAAATTTATGGTAGTTATATCAAGAAGGCTTTCCCTGATAATATTTTTTGTTGCAGGTTTCATTTTTATTGGAATAGGTATTGTGTCAATTATTGATTCGAACATCCCTAGATATGTGGAAATTACTGAGATGATAAAACCAAATCAATCTGGAATATTTACTCCAGATATGAATTCGGGTAACATTGCAAATATTTATGTCAATGGATCTGAATCTACAGTGCTAGTGATAGACCCCAACAACAAGTTGATAATGAACAAAACTAGAAATATTGGGGTACTGAATGAAACTGTTACGTCAGAAGTAAATGGTAAGTACAAAATTCAGGTTATTAATGAAGGAGAAAACACGTTGAATTTGAATTTAGGGGCGTTTTCAAAGGCCAGTCCAATTGCGTTTAGTGGCCAAATGATGTTAATCATAACAGGTATTGTGGTCATAGGATTAGGAATCAGAACCAGAATGCAGTCATAACTACCTTATTTCGTCTTTCTTATACGAACCTAATAACTTAAAGAATATAGTAGCAGACTTGACAGATAAAAGAGAGGCAGATATTTTATCATTATTAACGTTTCCCTCTAGATCTACGAAAAAATAATACTCCCAAGGGATATTTTTCGTAGGTCTTGATTCAATTCTTGTTAAATTGATGTTTCTTAATGCAAACTCTTGGAGTATAGAATATAATGAGCCAGGATTATGAGGGATAGAAAAAATAACTGATATCTTATTGTCATCAGCTTTCTTATCATAACTTTTAGAAATTATTAGAAATCTTGTAAAATTATTAGAATTATCCTCGATATCTTCTTCCACAACCTTCATGTCATAGATCTGGGCGGCATGTTTACTAGCTATTGCTGCTGCACTAGTATTATGAGTTTCTTTAATAAATTTAACAGATCCTGCAGTATCGTACATAGGGATTGATTCTAAGTGTTTCTTTTGAATATATTTCCTACACTGAGCCAATGCCTGTGGATGTGAGTAGACAATAGAAATTTCGTCTGGAGACGAATTCTTATTTACGATTAAACAATGATGTATTTTCTGATATATTTCCCCGATAACGTAAAGAGGCTTTTCAACTAGTAGGTCATAGGTTTCATTTACACTTCCTTCTGTAGAATTTTCAATAGGAACTACTGCCAGATCCACGTTAGAATTTTCGACACCATCAAATAATTCACGAAACGATCTAAATGGAATGAATGAATAATTTGGATTAGGATATTGAATGCGGGCAGATGCTTCACTGTAAGATCCAGATTCTCCTTGAAAACCTACTTTGAAGGCATTCATGTCATAGGAAATTGTTTGTCGTATAAAATTGTAAATGATTCTTTTCCATAATCAATTGAAACTTTCCTGTCTTCAAAGTTACCACAGGAATTGCATTTTAATCCTCCTGGTACTTTGACAAATTCATTTCCACAAGAAAAGCAAATTGTATACACAACTCCCAAGTCTCTGTCCTCTAACGTCAAATGAATTGAAGAATTCAATAAGCTGAATACTCTTCCTCTTATAATATCACCTACCTTAAAAACAAATTTACCTTTATAACTTCTCTCACGCCAACCTGAACCATAGTTTCCCCCTGAATTAGACATACGTGTGGAGGCTATGGCAGAAAAACCAGATTTAGAATATTTTTCATTGATATAAACAATCCTTACAGATATCATATTTCCAAACAGCATATCGATGTATCCAACAACAATATCACCAATCTTAGGTATCATAGGTGGATTTTTTTGTTTCACATTCAAAATACGATCGACCATATTAGCGCTAGATTTTCCAATAACAGAAGATCTAACCGCACCTTCATCTAAATAGGTGTTTTTACCCGCATCAAATTCCTCAATTATGGCTAACGATCTTCCAGGAATAATATGATCAATTTCATGAGTTTTATTCAAATCAAATCAAACGATATTTGTATTTTAATAGTTATAATTGTTACATTAACTCAAATATTTATTGGATCATTTCGAGCATTTCAATTGCTTGTCTAGTTTCTTTGACATTATGAGTTCGTAGCAGAGAGGCGCCATTCATCACGCAATACATCTCAGCAATAATTGAAGGAATTAGTCTATCGTCCACATCTATACCAAATAAAGATCCCATAAACGATTTTCTTGAAATTGAAACACATATGGGTTTTTTCAAAGACGCTAGTAATTTAATATTGGCAATTATATCGATATCACGCACGTACCAATCCACTCCCAGAGTTTTGGAATAAAACGGATTGAATCCTTCTTTTCTAAAAAAACCTATTGAAGGATCGATAATCAGTTTATCATCGTCGATCTTAGATTTCTTCGCAATTCTAATACTTTCAGACAATAGAGAACTAGTATCCTGTATATCACCATCGCCATGAAGATTTTCTCTATCTGACAAGTAAGCACCAAGGATTACAGGTAGATCTTGTTCATAAGCCAGACGGGGCATTCTTTTGTCATATTTTAAACCAGTAACATCGTTAATTGCATTCACCTCTAATTTCAATAAGGATCGGATTACGTCGGATCTAACTGTATCAACAGATATTGGAATATTGCTAATTTGTCTAATAGCTGATATAGCATTGTACAGATCGTTTTGATTCGAGATCCTTTGGAATCAGCGTTTTCAGGTATGGAGCAGTTGACATACCACCAACATCCACTATATCAACCCCATTATCCTGCATTCCAATGATTGTATCTTGAATCTCGTCTTCTTCACGTTTTATCGAGTCTTTGTAAAATGATTCGGGACTCACATTTATGATACCCATAATCCGGGTCTTTCCATTGGGAGAGACTGAAATATTACCCACAATTGTCAACAAATAAAAATAGATTTTTTTCTTTTAAAAACATTCAGACCGGTCCATCAAACCATTTGATGACTATCAAATATAGACCAAGTATCACAAATTTGAGAATTTTTAGAAAGACCGGCAAAGGCCCAGAAAGGAAAATAAAAAGAATCCTCTATAAATACGATTAACAACTACTACTATTAATTATGGTGATAGAGTCAACAAATATCACAATCATTAGTGGATAAGTGTTTAAGTTTTTGCAATGAATTTAACCAGTAAAAAAGGTTTTGATACAGTCTACAAATGGTAGATTAGAGAAAAAGATACAATTCCACCGAATACGTAGCAAGTGTTAATATGCAATTCAATTCAATTCAATTCAATTCCTTTTCATGCAGCTTAAACATTACAGTTTATGAAAACCAAATAATAACATAATTTTAACCATTTGAATAGTACCCTAAAGCATAAATTGCAATGAAGGACTAGGACTGTTTTACACATGCTAATCATGAACTTGGTTTTTTTTCTTGTTATTTTCGTATATTGGCTGTTAATGCTAAGACGAAGATGCTTTGAAAAGCTTTGAAAAGAAACCACTAATCGACGGCATTATTTTTTCCATGATTAAATTATCAAAATCATCTGTATGTGGATCTAATGTAAAGATCAAGAGATATTCTAATCTATTTTTTTGATTTGTTATTGGTATTGTAATCCGCAAAATTTTTTCATAAAGAGAACAGGTATAATTTAGTTTTCCAAGTATATCTTGCCATCTTAACCTAGTATATTGTCTGGTAGAGGCAGTGATAGCATATTGCTCAGTTTCTTCATCGCTTAAAAGTGGAATTATTCCTTTACGTTCTGCAGTAGTAATGATTATTCCATGCTTGTCAGCAACCCCAATGAATCGTATTCTCGAATCGATTTCCACAATTTCATTGCAAAGGTTTTTGAATTCGGTAACATATCTTTCCATGATTTATTATTATTGGTGTTTCAACAATGTATTATTTTAATTTTTTTCATATAGTATTTGCCCCCTTAGTTCAATTCTTGTTATCCTTGAAACTGGGATAGTTTGAAAATTTTCAGAAATTAAAATGAAATCTGACAAGGTAATTTGTTTATGATCCTCGTAATCCCTATATGTTACAACATACGAGGAAGCATTACCTGCATAAAGTGCTTTACTGATAATTTCTTCTAATTTACCCTTCTTAGCCATTAATTAGAATTTATTTACACGTCATTTATATACGCCATCAAACGGTCGATCACTAATCATACTAGCCAAAATAATCATACAAAATCAATAGAGTGGGATTAGTTTGAAAATGTTTTCTCGAATAGGAAGTTTTCACCTGATCTGTGTTGAGTACACTGATGTATGAATACGATATATGGATACGGATAGGTTTTTTATAACCTGTCGTATTGGTTAGTTCTTATCAAATTTATGTTCTGTATTTTCAATAGCATAAAAGTTGTGAACCATAGATTCAATGCTTCACAGCTGAAGTTAGCCAGTTCTGAAATTAGCAATAACATATTTATTTTAATAACAAATTTTCAAAAGATTTAATATTGAACTTCGAAGTAATGTAATAGGCAAGTTTAGTATGACTCACTGTATAGCAATACATTCCTATAAGGGAGGCACTGGTAAGACCACTATAGCTGCAAATACCGCAGCATTACTTGTAAAAATGGGGAAAAAGGTTGCCATACTAGATTTGGACGTCTATGCACCCAGTTTACATAATTATTTTAAGATAAATCCAAAAAAATGGATAAACGACTTTTTGGATAATAATGCAGATATTTATGAATCAATAATTGATATGACTGAAATTCTTCTTAAAGATGACCAAAAGCAGAACAATTTTACAGGGAGACTCTATGCAGGATTTTCTAATCCTAGCAGAGACGCGATATTTAAATTTGAAATGGGGAATGGAACAGACTATTGGAAAAAACAGTTTAGGAAATTAGTTTTTCTTAGAGAACAAATTATTACCAAGCTCGATACAGATTATATCATAATTGATACGAGTCCAGGAATAAGACATTGGTCCATTAATGCCCTTTCAATAGCTGACAAATTAATACTCACTATGAAAATGGATGATTTGGACATTGAAGGAACTAAAAAACTGTTGTTTGAAATTTATACAACATTTGTACGATTTGGTGCTATTTCATATATATTGCTCAATAGGATATCGGGATATTGTATTCCGGCTACCACAGCCGATTCGAATATCGAAGAAAACCAAGATCATAAGAAGGTTTTGGAAGAACTTCATGCCGTTACAGGCGCGAACTCTCTTTCCCCACTACCATGTTATTGCGACATACAATTTAGTCCTAGAGAGTTTTTGACAGTTATTAACAATCCAAATCATCCATTTTCTTTACAATTAAGAAGCATCATAAGCGAAATGACAAATAATACTTAGAATAACAAATATTAATTTTAAATTAGAGGTCATATCAGTAGAATTACAATAGAATGAGCAAGAAGAAAAAGAATACAGATATTGATAGTAACAAGAATGATGCTTCTAACAAGGATGATAGTAATAATAGTAGTTATTTTGCAAGAGGTCGTAAGAAAAGAAAACAATATTTAAAAATAATAGTTCCTATTGTCGTTGGGATAGCGGCTCTTGCGATTGTGTTAGCAATATTTTTTCCCAGTGAAAATGTAGCAGCCAAATATGGTGCTCTAGGATCAGCACATGAACATGCAGCATTATTGATTAACTTAAATGGTACAAACTTGGACCTAGCACAACAAAAATACATGGTGAGGTCCAACTATATTCATGTAGAAAGCTACAATGGCACGCTAGATGGAACAACAATCCATAAACACTCGTCTAATGCTCCACTGGGTGAATTCCTTAAGAGTATTAGAATGGACGCTTCCAATGGATGTTTCATTACAGATAGTAACCAGCGCTACTGCAATGACGACCAATATAGACTAAGTTTCTATGTTAATGGTAATGAAACTCAAGATATAATGAGCTATGTAATA
The DNA here is from genome assembly GCA_963759575.1 of uncultured Nitrososphaeraceae archaeon. GTDB lineage: Archaea > Thermoproteota > Nitrososphaeria > Nitrososphaerales > Nitrososphaeraceae > Nitrosocosmicus. The sequence continues at coordinate 444,916 of CAVWZU010000004.1, forward strand.
AATGATGACGACAGAATATTGATAACATATGGGAAAGAAAATACAACTGAGACAAATAGACAACTACAAGAATTAAACAATCTTCCAATCAATGTAAAATAATTCTCTCCATTTTTTATTACAATATTTAGCTTATTCATTGGAAAGTAAATGATAGTCATTTTATCAATTCAATTTAATTCAATTCAACTGGAAGTGTAGGATTATTGCCCCATTCTCCCCAAGAACCTAAGTACATTCTTACATTTGGATATCCAAGTTGTTTAAGAGCAAGATAAGTATTTGCAGCTCGGTAACCACCTTGACAATATGTTATAACTTCTGTTTCTTTTGATATGAAGGAATATAACCTTTCCAAAGCGTCAAATTTCAAGAATTTCTCATTGCTAAGATTATTTGACCACTCAATATTAATGGATTTAGGTATATGGCCCCGGTGAAAAGCACGAGCAACAGAACCGTTGTACTCAGTTGGGAACGGCAATCAACAATTATCGTATGCTGTGAATCTTTCTCTACACAGTTTTTTACATATTCTAAATCAGCTAATACAGCACTATTCGTATAAAAATTGAATGATGAATGTGAATATGGATTTGTCTTCATTTCAACTGGATATTTAAGTTTTGACCAGTTTTCAAACCCACCGTCTAATATAAATGAATCAAGATGAGAGAAATAATTCAGTAGCCAAACACCCCGGGAAGCGGTAGGACCTGAAATATGATCATAAAAAATAACTCTATTTGATGGATTAATGCCCAGATAATTTAATAGTAAACCCATTTGTTTTTCAAATTGCAAAATTCCCATTGTAGAGGTATCAAACCAATGGAAATGCATCAAATCGATATTAATGGCACCAGGAATATGACCTTTAGCATACTCAGCAAATGATCGGGTGTCAACAAGTATCAAATCAGAGGGTTGACCCCGAAGTAAATCAATTAAAGATTCACCATTGATAACGGTGTTCAAGGACCTAAGTATACATAATCCTATAGATAATGCTTTCTAGAAGCCCAAAGATAAATTTGAAAAAGTTTTTAATAAAAAGTACTAGAATACATAACGGGCAAGAAATGGCAAGAAAAGCGGCAAAGGCAAAATCTGAGGAGAATGGTCTTCCCGAATGGGCTGACAATGAACTGAAAAATGCAAATTTCCAAATATTAGACACGATTAATAGAACAGGTTATTTTCTAGACATCAATGAACAAACCAAGAAAGCAGATATCCAGCTCTACGAATCACTACCCGACGGTAGAACAATAATTGAAGAAATTGATTTAGCAGATGATTTGAAGGTTTCAGAACTCATGAAAGGTTTCGTATATGAGTATAAAATCAAGATATCAAAGGCCAAACTAAGTGATCAGTTATGTGAATTATTAAAAACCAAGTATCAAATCGATATGGATGAGATTTTTAAATTTGATTTGGAGAGTGCACAAATGATGGATGTAGAATCAGATTTTGATCCAAACAAGAAGGACAAGGATGAAGAGGAAGAGGAATAATAAATTCAATTCAGCCGATTTTTACGAAATTGGCTCTCAATAATTGAATCAATTATCGCAGGAAAACAACCTTTGAACGGTACCGATAATCCAGCTATGGTGGGTACAAAAATTTGAAA
>CAVWZU010000005.1:0-41093 GCA_963759575.1 uncultured Nitrososphaeraceae archaeon
TTTCGGTTACTAAATTTAAATTACACTTGTATGTTATTTCCTAAGCCCATGAAGTCTTCAGATGGGTTATGGTTGAATTCTTGGAGTTATTTTTATAAATAGCTCATCCGGTTCGTGTTCTATTCCTTGTTTATATACTACAATTAGTTAATGTACAATTTATTTCTACTTAGGTTTTACTGGTAATAAGTAGGTGTTTCTGACGACCGGTGGTCCATGATGGTTCGGATAAATTAATACATTTCATTGATGTGTCATAGAAGAATTATCATAGTCTACGTATTGTTTTCCATACGACCAAACCAAATTGCTAATGCTAATGAATTGATCAAATATTGCATCAGCAATAGGGTAGGAGCTTGTTGTTTGGATGACAGAGACATCATCTGACACTGGGTTGGTCACATAGATGTTATCATTGCTTGGGTTAAACGCCAGAGCAGACGGGAGTTCCCTCACATCACCTGTTGAAATAACATTGCTAGCCCAGACCCATTCGTCCTAAAAAAACTCCTGGATAAGTATAAGTATCAAAGTTATGATTAGTATTCCTAGAAATCCATATTTTACTTTGATTACAATCACTATGATTGAAATATCAGATATAAATATGGTATACCATACTGCAAAATCTTACTGACTAATTATGATCAGCAGATCAAATTTTTATGGATGTTGATATTTGTTTTACTTTCATATTTACACCAACGATTGGTTTTTGGTAACCATTTGTAGAGCGTTTTATATTCACAAATTCCTTCTTAATATCATCGTTCACCCAGTTTTTTCCTTTATTGATCAAACCATTATGGTTATTAAATCGAGACAAAATAATAAAGATTTTCATGAAGTTCACCCTTTTTTCTTCATGCACTAAAAATATTATATTGTATATAGATATTAAATTGTTCAATGGATGTATATGATGAACTAAAGCTTTCCTACAACGGTGATATTTCTAATGAATCCTGGATTAGAGATTATTATTCTGTAGATTCAAGCTATCATCAAATTTACCCTGAATTAGTTTGTTTCCCTAAAGATAAGGATGATATAGTAACGTCTTTGAATTATGCTAGCAACAATGGGTTGTCTGTTGCTTGTCGGGGTGCAGGCACAAGTTTACTTGGTCAAAGCCTTTCAAATGGATTAATTTTAGATTTTACTAAATATATGAACAAAATACTTGATTTGGATATCAAGTCTGACACTGTAAGCGTTCAACCTGGTTTAGTTAAGGGTATCTTGGATAAAGAATTAAAAAAACAAAACAAGTTTCTACCACCAGATCCTGCAAGTAGTAATTATTGCACCATTGGAGGGATGGTTTCCAATAATTCTTCTGGACCACATGGTTTAGGGTACGGAAGTATCCTTGGATATTTGGATCATGTTGACATTATCTATTCAGACGGGAAGGAAGGTTTTGCTGAAAATGGTATTTGTGATAGTAGATTAAAAAAGTTCTTTCACCCCTAATTTCTATTCAAAATAAATTATCTTCATTTTATCCTGATGTCAGTAAGAATTCCTGTGGTTATAGATTGGATTCTGTTTTTACTCTCGAATTCAAACCTCAAAATATTTTTGCAGCTTCTGAGGGAACATTATCAATTTTCGATTCTCTTAGATTAAAGATATTGGATCTCCCCCTTTTCAGATCTCTCTTCTTGGTATATTTTTCTGATGTCTTGTCTGCTTGTTTATATACCAAGAAAATTCTCTCCACTGTACCGGTAGCTGTTGAACTTTTGGATTATTCCGTTATGGATTCTTCAATTAAATTGAATACGTTAAATGAGAATGGTTGTTTGCTATTTGTAGAATATTTTTATCAATTTCGGGACAAAATATCTAACATACAGGATTTGCTAAAAAAGAGTCTATATCCTGACGGCAAGATCGTAGAACATGCTCATGACATAGTTTCAATAAATAAATTATGGCACTCGAGGAAAAATGCATTGAACATGGCTATAAAGAATACCATAGGAAACAGAAGACAATTTACTATAACTGAGGATACCGCGGTCTCAATCGATCATCTTCATGAATATGTTATTCATCTTTTGTCACTTTATAACAAATATGATCTACAATATGTCATATACGGTCATGCAGGTAATGGGAATCTTCATACGCGTCCCATTTTAGATAATCATAATATTTCCGACGATCATCTTCATTCCAAACAGGCAAGGATTCTAAAAAATATTACTTACGAGACTTTCAAAAAAAATATTTGAATATCGTGGAACTATCACTGCAGAACATGGTGATGGAATATCTAGGACCCCTTTCATAAAGAATGTGTACAATAATTTCGTTTATTCCTATTTTAGTCATCTCAAAAAGTCATTTGATCCTCTAAATTCACTAAACCCAGGTAAAAAAGTCCAATAATTCGATCCATTAATGTACTTCCTTTTTCAAAATCCTTTGATAGGTTGATTATTATAACCTATGAATTTTGTATTATATTTTATATTGTATCCTGATCTAATACGCTTCTGCTATATACGAATTGTTACCTTGTACCGATATTTGTTTATTTGAAAGATGATGATTTACCTATTCTGCACCCACTAACCCCAAAAAATCAAATCCATCTTCTTCATTTTGGTTGCCTTTTAATTTTACAATTGAAATTAGATGACCATCAGGATCTTCTATTATTGCATGCTTTCCAAAACCTTCTTCCTTAGGATTTTTAAAAAAAACTACACCTTTCTCTTTTAGTTTATCTATTGTGTTATCAAAATCACTTGCAGAAAAACCAAGCAGAATATGTTGACCCGATTTCAGGTTCTCTTTATGTTTAACCGGATGCAATGCCAATACTGTTTCTTTATTGAAAAATTCTGTCCATTCGTCAGATTCTTTCTTTAATGGCAAATTTAGAGTCTCTCTATAGAATTGAACAGATTTATTCATATCTGAAACTAAAAGTATTACAGCACCTAATTTTCTAAATGACATCTAATTTGTCTATATTGCTTCTAAATTATGAACTTTTTGTATGGGAATGTGTTTTAAGTAGACTTTTAACGTGTCAAAAATTTTATTGATGTATGATGTGTGGTTATTATTGCAAGAAAAGCTTTTTTTTATTTATGTATCGAAAAATGAAGAATGGAAGAAACGATATCAAGAAGATTGGGGCTATGTTTCTTCGATGGTGCGATTTTTTCAATGGTGGATTAAACATGAATTTAAAGAAGATTTGTCTGTAGAGGTAGATATCTTACCAGTAATTCCTGGACGATTATTCGATAGGATCAATCTCGCATATCTATTGAGAGATCATCGAGAAAGGGGTTTCTCCATATTTCATTTCTATCTTTCTTATTTTGGACCTTTGTGGTCGGATTGTCGTATGGATGCATATCATGGTGAGAATTTTGGACTAGCCGCTTGGCTGAGACCCAAAGTTTTTTCTTCAGATTTCAAAAATGAAAAGTTCTTTGCTGACAATAATTGCGCAAAAATATCTCATATATTATGCCATGAAATAATTAGACGCAAAATGAAAAAAAGAAAAGTGTATTTCGATCAAGTACATAAGATTTGGGACCTTCACACGAAAGACGATGTTCCTTTTTTATATTATAACAAACAATTCAATAGGGTCTCAAAAAATGGTGAATACAAATACGTTACTATAGATGCATCCAAACTTGAATATTAGTATTAAGGTAAGATTGTTAGATGGATACTTCATTGAGATATCGTCGTATGATAAAACTAGGTGCTCTCATCTCCACTGCTGGTGTCGCTATGTTGATTTTATTTGGATTGATTTTGCTACTGTTTCCAGTTACAAAGATTTGTGAGGAGAACTGCAATTATCTTTCAAGTGCACCTGAATATCTCAGACAAATGATAAATCCTCTATTTTTATTTATTTCTTTGATATTGATTTCCTCAGGAGTCTTTTTTATCCGTATAGGGAATAGACAACTATATAGAAACTTTTAGATCTGCTTTGGTTGTCATCCCTTATCGAATTTCCTATGCCATTAAACTAAAATGTCTGATTGAGTAAATACTATATACTTTATGGCCAATCCATTTAGAAAAATACTATATACTTTTACAAGTAATCCATTCAAGAAATGGAAACCTAGAGGAAAAATTTATAGTTTCAGATGTTCACAATGTGGAGAGGTCTTCATATCTAGTCATAATTTGGATGCTCCGTTGTGTGACAAATGTATTCAAAAGATAAAGTCCTTGGATTCTACTGTTGATAATGAGAAAAAATGCTCTGAATGTGGTAACTCTGGCGTTATTTATGGTAAAGATAGATGTCATTCTTGTTATTTTAGCTTCAAGAAGACCAAATAACTTTCTAAATTTTTGTTAATATTCATCTTTTCGGAGTTTATATCAGTTAATACTCCATATTTTTCACTTTGTTTTGGTTGGCCTGCATGTTTTTATCCATTTAATATAATATGAGTATATAAGTAATAATTTATTATTGCCAATTTTTGATAATCATATTTAACATCATTATGATTCCTTCTAATCCATAAAATGCCTATTCTATTGTCATTGTGTATAAACTCAAGAATGATTGAAGGGAGATGGGGCCGAAGGGAATTGTTCTAATATAGGTACTTATATTATTTGAACCCCTGATCCACGGGTTTCTTCAATAATTGCCCATTATTTGATCTGGAGCCCGTTGCGATGCCTGGCTTCGCTACGACCCCACCTTAATATACATTTTTTAATTGTAACTATAAGTTTTTCTAAATTTGAATTCCTGAATGAACCCGAAAATTGCTCAATATGTGTCAAATAAGCATATTCCATAAAAAATATAAGGTTTGTTTATCACAATATAATTAACATTGGCAAAATCTATTGATTATGATGTTCTTTCTTCAGCAAAAAATAAAGAACTTGAGACTAATGAAAAATGGGGTTTAGCAGAAGAATCTGAATATTTTGCTAATAAGGTAAAGCTATATCGTCAAGATAAATTGAATGCAGATGAATTTAGGCGCTTTAGACTTCAAAACGGTGCATATGGCTCTAGATTAAATAGCGAATTTAGTATGATAAGAATAAAGGTTCCAGGTGGTGATATCACACCTTCCCAGCTTGAAAAGATTGCCAATCTATCAGAATCATTCTCAATCGGATCTGCTCATGTATCTACCAGACAAAATATTCAATTGCACTGGGTGCAATTAGAAGATGTAAGTGAAGTATTTCGCGGTTTAGCTGAAGTAGGACTTACTTCTAGGGAGGCTTGCGGTAATACTATTAGAAATGTAATGTGCAGTCATTTTGCAGGAGTATGTCCTAATGAACCATTTGATACTACTCCATACGCTAAAGCAATAGCGAGGTTTTTTCTAAGAAATCCTGTATGTCAAAATCTTCCCAGGAAATTTAAATTTAATTTTTCATGCTGTACGGAACATGGTTATGTAAGGATAGCCGACGTGGGTCTCGTTCCTACAATGCGTGATGGAGTAAGGGGCTTCCGGGTCTATTTGGGAGGCGGCTTGGGCGCTGCCTCTTTTATAGGTCATTTATTAGAGGAGTTTACTCCAGAATCTAGGCTTTTATCTACTTCTATAGCTACAATTCGACTTTATGACCGACTAGGAAATAGAGAAAATCTTGCAAGAAATAGAATGCGTTATTTGGTCAGTGAAATCGGATGGGAAAAATTTCAAGGCTTATTATTGAAAGAACGAATCCTGGTTGAAGCTACAATTTCTATACCCACAAGAAAATCATACGATGGTTTTTTGAATACTGGAGATTTGAATAATACTTCAATTTCCTCTACCTCTACCTCTACTAAGAGTAAAATTACATTACCGGTAATAAATTCCAACTCTGCAGACACGCCATACACTCGATGGCTAAATACCAATGTTGTTGCTCAGAAACAGTCTGGTTATTACAGTGTGTATATAACCTTAGGTGCAGGCGATATCACCTCTAGTCAGTTACGGATTTTTGCAGAATGTATCAGGGAATTTTCGCTAGAAAAAAAAGCCCGAACGACTCCTCAGCAAAACTTTCTGGTCCGATATATAAAAGCAGATCAATTACCAAAGGTTTTCCAAAAACTGTCTGGCAATGGACTGGGAAATCCTGGTGCAAATACAATTGTATCTACCGTAGGTTGTTCCGGAACTACATCATGTAATCTAGCTATTACCAATTCTCATAGGCTTGCAAAGGAGGTCCAAAGTAAATTTTTGGAATTAAATATTGATTTAGATAAAGACTTTGTTGATTCTACTATCAAAATTAGCGGATGTCCTAATTCTTGTGGACAGCATGAAGTCGCAACTATCGGTTTCTATGGTGGTGCTACTAGGATTGGAACATCCATGGTTCCAATCTATACAATGCTTTTTGCTGGTAGTACTGGCGAGAATGGTGAACTGGGTAAGGCAATCATGCGTGTTCCAGCTAAAAAGGTGCTGGATGTAGTTCTCAAAATATTTGAACTTTTCAAAAAAGAAAGGACAGGTAATGAAAAATTAAGTGAATGGATTTACAAGATTTCAAATGGAAATGGATCTGGCGAAATTAAGAATGTAGATGATATGAAGAAGCTACTTTTACCTATAATTGAGTTACCCGCATTTTCCACTGCACCTGATTTTTACAAAGACTATGGAACCGATACCAATTTTGTCGCAAAAACTGCTAGAGGCGAATGTGCTGCTTGAGTAAATCCATAAAGCGAAAGAAAAATGATGTCAAGGTAAAGGCAAAGGCAAAGGCAAAGGCAAAGGTAAAGGCAAAGGCAAAGATAGTAAATAAACATGTAAAAACAAAACCTCGATCAACACCTTCTTTGAATCTTGTATGTGATATTGATACTCTAAGAACCCTAATAAAAAAAAATCAAGTTAGAGTAGTGGATGTTAGAAAAAGAGACGAATATTTGAAAGGTCATATAAAGACGGCCGTTTCTTTACCATTAGCTGAATTATTATCCAACGATGACCCAGAGTCTATAATTAATATTTTGAATAACCATGGTATATCAAATGATACTTTGGTAGTCATTTATGATGATACATTTGGTGCATTAGCGTCAAGGGTAGCGTGGTCATTTAAGTTTGTTGGGCACAGAAATGTTGCGTTATTGGAAGTTACGTATGATAATTGGAAAAAATTAGGTTTAGAAATTGAAAGAAAGTCTAATAAATATCATAAAGTTTCACATTCTATTGATATCGATTATTCCATATTTGCAGATGCTGAATATATAGAAAATGCTCAAAATGATAAAAATAAGATCATAATTGATTCTCGAGAAAGATTGAATTTTTTAACAGAACATATTCCTAATTCAAAGAATATTCCATACACCATGTTGCGCTCGGAAAATTCCATTTTAAGAAATCCTTCTGAACTTAAACGATTCATGGAAAATAGGGGTATTGACTTAAACAACGAGATAATCACTTACTGTGGAAGCGTCGGAACGTTGTCAGGATTGGCCTTTTTTGCCTTAAAGACCGCTGGAATTTCAAACGTGAAGCTATATCCAAAATCATTTAAGGAATGGAAATCTCTTGGAAAACCCAAAACTGAATTTAAAGATGCTAACTACTGGGACCTTTCAGCAGAGTGAGTTTTTATTTATTCCTCTATTTCTCAAACCATTCATTAATTCTTTCTAATTCGCAGCCGTTCACAGTTATTTTTATGGGTCCCAATGGGGATTCATTTTCGTCCTCTACTAATACCACCACGTCAGAAAATGCAGCCTGTTTGTTTAGTAAAAACCAACTACTTTCCATGTTGTAATTGTTATACAAAATTCTCTGTAAAACAGCCAGTGTTTTTTTTGACCTTATCTTGTCTTTTATTTTTCTCAAACCATCAAAATTATTCATCTTGGTATATACATTATTTTTTCTTATCACTAGTTCTGAATCTGGTAATAGGTTTTTGACTGCAAAAACCACTTTTTGTATGTCTTCAGTCAAATTAATTGGAGTTATGACAATAACTTCCATACTTTCAAGTTCCATTTTTGTTCTATGTGGTAAGAAAGTTTTTTTGCTTCCGGTTATTAAACTCATCTGACCACTTTTTAATAATTAATTCTACGTGATTCCTAAGCTCGATTAAAGATAGATCATTATTTGATATTGATTCGTCTGCAAGAGCTATTGCTTTGCTTATGCCCACACTCATCTCACGTTCATCTCTTTGTAAAAACTTTTCATGATTTGATGGTGTATCAAATCTGTCTCGTAATTTTATATGGTTATATCTAATAGTTGATGATGCATGAATAGCCAATAACTTTACAAAACCTATGTTTTTTAATACGATATACTCTTCATAACTTCTAATTCCATCTACTACAATAAGGCCAGTATTTTCCAATTCTTTAATCTTCTCCATCACTAACCTTGCAACAACTTCATTTCCGTGATGCTTTCTTAAATTTTTCATCAAATCGCCAAGACTTTTGTCATCCATCGGTAAGTTGTTTTCAACCGCTTTTTCCCTTATTATGTCACCCATAGTTACTAGATGAAATCCTTTACTTTGGAGGAAAGTAGCAACTGTCGATTTTCCTGCACCAGGCATTCCTGTTAAGCAAATTATGAATTGGTTTAGAACCGACAACCTCTTATCCGATCTGTGAACATTCAATCAATATTTATTTTTTGATTACTTCAATTATTGCGAATTAATATAGTTAGAACTTCATCTGATCATATTCATGCGTATATTTGTGGCAATAGATATTCCAAATGTTGAGAAAATAATCCATATTCAGAATCAAATTATGAAACAATATGAATTTGTCCAACATCATGTTAGACTCATCAACAAGTATAATCTTCACTTGACGATAATGTTTATGGGGGAAAAGAACGATTTTGAAGAAAGAGAAATTATATCCAATTTGAAAAGTTTAGCTTTTGATCCATTTGAGATTAGATTCACTCATATAGGATGTTTTCCAAAAAACTCTAATCCTAGTGTTATCTGGTTGGGGTTGGATAATCAAAGTTCTAAAAAATTAAATGACCTTTATGTTGCAATTTCAAAATTGCTGGAAAAAGATATCGGCTACGGGAAGGAAACGCAAAACGATTTTAGTAAAGAAAAATCTGTATATATGCCTCATCTTACAATTTTTCGTATAAACCAACGTTTTAAGGGTCGTATATCTTTTGATCCTGTTTTTCAATTTGATCCATTTACAGATGAAATAAGCCAAATCAAATTAAAGCGAAGCATGCTCACAGCAGATGGTCCTATATATTCTGATTTATTGACTATTGATGCACGAGCGTAAAAGAAATGAGTAATCCTGGTATCGATAAATTAATCGAAGGAATATCGAAGGAATGTACTCCTACATCAGAAGAAGAAATTAACCTTCATACTATGGCTAACAAGGTGAAGAACAAACTTGAATCTTGTGTTTATGAATATAAACTTCGTCTTATGATAAAGGAAATCGTATTCGGTGGATCTTTTGCTAAAGGAACGTGGCTTAAAAACGAAGCCGATATTGATATTTTTATCAAATTTAGGAATGATGTTGATTTTGATCATTTTGAAACTTACGGAAAGTTAATTGGAATGCAAGCTCTAAAAGAATACTCTCCATATCTTAGATATGCAGATCATCCATATGTAGAAGCTTATGTTGATGGCGTTAAATTTAACATTGTCCCGTGCTTTGATGTTTCCTTCGGGGATTGGAAAAGTGCAGCTGACCGTTCTCCATTCCATACCTCTTATGTAGTCAGTAATTTGAACCAGGAAAAGAAAAATCAAGTGAGAGTACTTAAAAAGTTTTTGAAATCCCTAAAAATTTATGGAGCGGAGATTTCTATAGAAGGATTCAGTGGATATGTTTGTGAAGTTCTAATTTTGAAATTTGGTTCCTTTTTATCTACTATCCAATTTTTTTCAACATATTCTACCGATAACTCTGTTATCGGCATCACAAAACCCGATCATGAACAGGAAAAGCATAAGAGGATATTTGATAGTTTCCTGGTAATATTAGATCCAATAGATGAAAATAGAAATTTGGGTAGTGCTATTTCATCTCGCTCAGTAGCAACACTAATCCAGAGTTCAAGAAAGTTTTTATCAAATCCTGGCAATAATTATTTTCGAGAACCGGTATCTCACTCCAACAATGATCTCAAAGATTTGTTGTCTTCTTTCATTCTGGTAATTGAATTCAAATATAGTCATAGACCATCTGATGTCATCTGGGGACAGCTTAAGAAAATGACCAGATCCGTATGTAAATTTGTCGAATCTTATGGCTTTAGAATATTGAAATATCACTGTAATGTGGATGAAAAGGAAAAAGTTTGTGTTATTGCTTTGTTATATGAGTCTCTAACAATTTCTAAATTATCTTTTAAGATAGGTCCTGAAATATTTAGATTTCATGACGTAGAAAAATTTATCGAGATTAATGATGGCTCTCCATTAAAATGGTTGGGCAACAACTCGAGAACTAAGTGCCTTCTTTTGAGAGAATTCACTAACGCAAAAGATTATTTGGAATTTGTTCTCAAGAATAAGCCTGATCTAATAGGAATCCCTAGAGGGTTGAAGAGTGATTTAATTCGATCCTTCAAGATATATACTCTTGATCAAAATCCTTCTTTAGATGAACATATAAAAAATACCGTTTCTGAATTATTATATACGGATGGAAGAGTATTCTAACAAATTTGTTTTATCATCAGCTAATTTGATTGATTTATTATGTTATCCACGATTTAGTGCCTCTGATTATTATTCTAGGTTGAGTGAACTTAGATCGCTAAATCTAAAATTCGTGATTCTGGAAGGTAATACTCTTTTAAAATCTATTAGGATTTTGGGGAAAGGAAGTGAAGGATTGGTATTAAAAGTTCAAAATATACATAGTAAAACCATGGCACTAAAAATTAAGAGAATTGATTCGTGTAGAACCGATATGAAAAATGAATTTGAATTTTACCAGCGTATAAATACAAATCATTTGGGACCCAAAGTTTACTCTTTTACAAAAAATGCTCTTTTAATGGAGTTCATCGAAGGTTTGTCCGCAAGAACCTGGTTCTTAAAATCAACAATGAATTTAGACCTGATACGAAAAATTATCATTAATATTTTGTCTCAATGTTACACACTGGATAAACTACATATAGATCATGGTCAACTAAACAAGTTGGATAATCATGTAATAATTTCCCACTGTGGTTCAAAATGCACTATAGTGGATTTTGAAAGTGCTAGTTACATAAGAAAAGTTAATAATGTTACATCTGCATTTCAAGGGTTAATTTTCAAAGGTGTCATCTCAGATCAAATAAACAAATTTGTTAATTATGATAAAAAGAGAGTCGAATTCTTAAATCTGTTATCTAGCTATAAAATGGATAAGTCAAAAAAAAATTTTGATTCAATAATCGCATTAATTTGAATTAATTATTCCAAGAATCTTAGAAAAACATTAATCTTCACTTGTGTCACTTTAACTATGACACTTCCAAAAGGTTACGTAATACCCAATAAAGAAGCAGAAGAAAAGACCAAGCGAGAAGCAGAAGAAAAGACCAAGCGAGAAGCAGAAGAAAAGACCAAGCGAGAAGCAGAAGAAAAGACCAAGCGAGAAGCAGAAGAAAAGACCAAGCGAGAAGCAGAAGAAAAGACCAAGCGAGAAGCAGAAGAAAAGACCAAGCGAGAAGCAGAAGAAAAGACCAAGCGAGAAGCAGAAGAAAAGACCAAGCGAGAAGCAGAAGAAAAGACCAAGCGAGAAGCAGAAGAAAAGACCAAGCGAGAAGCAGAAGAAAAGACCAAGCGAGAAGCAGAAGAAAAGACCAAGCGAGAAGCAGAAGAAAAGACCAAGCGAGAAGCAGAAGAAAAGACCAAGCGAGAAGCAGAAGAAAAGACCATTGTACAAAAATCACAAAATGATTCCTCGGTTACAAATAACTTGAATTCAAATTCAAACAGGCTCGATGGGAAACAAGGAAATGTCGAGAAAACTTTGGAAAATAATTTTAATTATTTTCTGATATGGGAACAATTACGAGAGGCATATCTTCATACCATGAAGGAAGCAACTTCCTCTTATTTTAGGTTGTTAGATTTTTGGTCTCAGTATAATAACCATAAAGAATAATTTATTTTTTTTAAATAACTAAAAACAAGATTCAGTTATTTCTTATCCAATTATAAACGACCTCTTTAAGAGTATAAATCTAGTTCATTGGTTGAATTAATAATATTGTAAACTTTCTGAGTCAAGTCGTTTGCTTCAACATTTTTGTTGATTACTAAGAATAATACATGTTCTTTGACTGGAATAATCAATATTTTTAGCGTACTATATTGATAACATATAGAGTTTAAACTCCCAAATGATGTATTGAACGCCTTCCTTAAATCAACCGCATAAGCAGATTCAGAAATAATCAGTTCCGCATTTCTTCCTTTTAGATGTTTGTCCAGGGAATCCCTTTGATTGCTGATATTTAAATGTCCGGATTTTTCAATAACTCCACTGAACAAAATATCATTATCTAAATCTAGTATGCTTTTTGTGAATTGATCAGCCTTCATGTTGTTATATTAAAATAATAAACATATAGCCTTTTATGAATTTTCAATGATTTATGGTCTCAACATATTTTAAATATTTCAACGAAATCATCATATAAGTCTAAAACATAATATAACCATGGCTAACGATGCATCATCATCATCTACTTCTGCGGATACCATTCCATATCCTACTCTAACTATATTGTATTTGCCATCAGAAGCAAATTTAGCTATTGAAGAAATTAGTCAAAAATATAATAACATGACCGTCGAAGACTGCAAAGGTTTTTTTCATCAGGGGAAAGAAAGGGACTATAAAAAGATAACAATTTGGAGTCAGGGCATCGATAGTCTTTGGTTTAATGCCATTATCGCTCGTATAAAGGATCTGTCGAACTTAGAATCTATTCCTATAGTTTCTGGTGGGATAATGTATTCGATCTAAAAAAATGATCACTCTGTCAATTTATGTATTCCAATAAAAATGGATGTTGTTGTTGGAACTTCGACTGAGAAGTCAAGCGGATTGTATAAATAAATATTAGTTATCGTATGTGAATATAGAAGATTGGATAAATCATTGGGAATTAGTGATTGGTATATACACATGCTCCCTAATTTTGAAAAGTTAGACACAAGATTCATCTGAATGGGAAACATGTTGTTATCGGCAGAAGTGCCTACGATTTGCAATAATGGATCAGTTGAATTACACGGAAGTTTTGCGAGAATGTTTCCATTCAAAATTTTCAATGGCATTGAACTATATAGCGGGATGTAATCCTTTGAAGAAATCGTCATAGGATATGGCAGTATCGTCATAGATTGCATGTTTTCTATGTTGTTGTTACTACTATTGTTACTAGTAATAATATCATCATTGGTTAAATTGTTATTGTTAAATGATATGGTCATATTGTTTCTACCCGGGGAAACGGTTGTAATATTTAATGTAGTATTATTCGGTCCAAGATAATTTAAGGCACTGTTTAATGTTTGCGAGATCTCATTGTCATTGTCGTTATTATCGGATTGATTTGCTATCGGGAAAGAAAAATTTTGCATACCTTCAACTACCGAATCAAGTAATGATGATCCTTTCAAAGAATCAATTAAAGAAATCGCCTCGTCACTAGATGACTTTGCTTTATCAAAATTATTGGATGTTTGTTCCATTTGGCCAAAAACATCCATATTAGAAACTGATCCCAAACTCAAAATAATTAATCCAATAACAAAAAAAAATCTACATTGAGGAAGAATTGACACTATGATACAATCATAAAAAAATTATTTAATTCTTTCCTTTGACGAATTTGAAGACAAAATATCCATTATTTTTTCCACATTGGTTAATGGAGGCGAACAAGTAAAGTCTTTACATATTATTGCAAAATCGCTAGCCGGTTTTTCTTTAATTAATGACTTATTTTTGAATAAGTTGTACTTATCTAGCGTTTTTGAGACGTCGTCTTCATGTAGAATAGAAAAAATACCATTTGGAATATACATCTTATTTAGTTCATCAATCATATACGATTTATTATCTTTTGAAAAAATGGTAATTTCGGTTGGTTTCTTAACATATAGATATGTAGATGATAATAACCAACCAAAACCAAATGGATTATCTAATGCGGATGATATAGATCCTTTCATCATTTTCTCAGCCATCTCTAAATAATTGTTTTTCCCTGTTATATGATAAAGACGGATCAAATTTGATATCGAAACCGAATTTCCGCTTGGTAAAGCCAAATCATACAATACTTTGGTTCTAGTAAGAATCGATTCATGCAGGTCGGAAGAGTAATAGAAATTGTTTTCTTGTCCGTCCCAAAAATGCTTTATCAAAACATCTGTATAATAAGATGCTAGTTCAATGAACCTTGGGTCTGTCTTTACCTCAAATAAATCCAAAAGTGAATTTATATAAAAAGCATAATCATCCAAATAAGCAAGTATTTTGGCTCTACCTTGTTTGTAAATTCTATATAAATATCCTTCGTTGGACTTTAACTTTGTTTCTATGACGTCCACTGCAGTTAGGGCAGTTTTTAAATATTCTTCTTCACCAGTTATCTTATAACCTTTGATAAAAGCAGATATAGATAGCGCATTCCATGATAAAATTGTTTTATCATCTTTTTGAGGCTTTATCCTTTTCTCTCTGATATCAAAAAGCTTTGTAGAATTTACAGCTATGATGTTATTAACCTCCTTCACATCCAATCCATATTTTTTTGCTAGATGTTCGACGGAGGTTTTAATATTTAGTATGTTTTTCCCTTCAAAATTCCCTACTTCTGTTATATCAAAGTATTCGCAGAAGATGTTTTGGTGTAAAGGAATTTGAATGATTGAGGTGACCTCTCTTTTAGACCACACATAAAATTTTCCCTCTTCTCCGTCAGAATCTGCATCTTCAGCTGAAAAGAAAATCCCTTCCTTATTTGTAAGCACGCGTAAAATGTAATCCAAGGTTTTCTCAACAGTATTTTTAAATATTTTTTCCTTAGTGATTTGGTACATTTCAGAAAACAAAATAACCAATAATGCATTATCGTACAACATTTTTTCAAAGTGGGGCACCAACCATTTTTGATCGGTCGAATATCTCGAGAACCCGCCTCCTAGGTGATCGTGTATCCCTCCAAAGATCATTTTTTCACTTGTTAAAGTTACAAAGTCCTTGAATTTTTCAATACTCGATATATCATAGTAACGAAGCAAAAATAATAGGTTAGATACGTTAGGAAATTTAGGCGCGATTCCAAAACCTCCATGAATAAAGTCTGCCATTTGCAATAAATTTAATGCGGATTCGTCTAGAACTGTCTTGTCAATTTCTACACTTTTATTATTCAAAATATCTTTTGATGTGTTTATCAGCGCTCCTACAAATTCCGAGGTGGTCTTATTTATGTCGCTTTTTTTATGTACATAAGCCTGAGAAAGTTGATTTAAAATTTCAGTAAAACCGGGCATACCATATCTACTCTCTTTTGGAAAATATGTACCGACATAAAATGGCTTGAGATCAGGAGTCAAAAATACCGATAATGGCCAACCCCCATTACCATTTACTAGTTGACATGCTCTTTGATATATATCATCTATATCTGGTCTTTCCTCTCTGTCGACTTTTATGTTAATAAATTTTTCATTCATGATTTTTGCAACTTCGGTATCTTCAAATGACTCATGTGCCATTACATGACACCAATGACATGAACTATATCCTATACTGAGAAAGATTGGTTTATCTTCTTTTTTTGCCATATTGATGGAATCGTCATTCCAAGCCAACCAGTTAACTGGATTATGAGCGTGTTGTAATAGATAGGGACTATTTTCTTTGATCAACGAATTGGGTTTTGCATTGTCAAAACGATTATCCATGATTCTGAAGATACATGATTATATTTATTATGTACTGATCATCACTTTTTTATACACTTTCTGAGATATCATAATTAGATATAATGAGTAAATCTTTGACACAAGTTAGCAGGAAACACATGACCAGGATTTCGTGTTCAACTATTTTCTCTCCTTTTACTCTTTTCAAATTCATATTTAGATCTCTGTTCCGGTGGCAATTATCTTGGGTGCCTTTATCTGTATTTGGAGTAAAGATGAATTGTTTAAACCACTATGAACTAAACAGATCTAATGGATGTCAAAGTCTTTAATTTCATCAACGAAGACAGACAAATTAAAATGCCTTTTGTTTTTAGTTCACTATCACAGTACCAACCATCGCTGGATGTAAGGTACAAAAATAAGGATATTCGCCAGCTATATCGAACGTATGCTCAAAGATTTTTCCCTTACTAGTCAGTGCTGCTGGGCCAGTTAAACCTGAATCAAATTCCTTACCAACATCTGCTGCACCGGCAGTTCCAGATGTTACTGTATGGAATGCGGAGTCATCGTTTGTCCATACTACAGTTTGACCAACAGTGATTTCGATGGGATTTGGACTGTATGCCGTATCGGTCAAAGTAGATGCTCCAGGAACTATTGATACTTGAGTATTGTCTGAAGCTTGATCGGTTGCATTGGTCGAACCACTAGTTGCATTGGTCGAACCACTAGTTGCATTGGTCGAACCACTAGTTGCATTGGTCGAACCACTAGTTGCATTGGTCGAACCACTAGTTGCATTGGTCGAACCACTAGTTGCATTGGTCGAACCACTAGTTGCATTATCTGTCAAAAATTGGCGAAGTGAAGGAGGGGTTTGTAATACAGTAGGATCTGTAATTACTGGTTCTTCGGGTAAATGATATTGGGCTCTTAAAGTTGATTGTTGCAAATTTAAAACATCAGATGAGAACGAAGGGCCAATATAGCCAAAGGATGCCCACAATATATAGATAAGTAACAATGATAAGCCTATCACGATAACAGAGATACCTATAGTACCTATTTTCCTGTTTTTGATGGGAAGTTTTGGAAGGTCACCCTCCTTTGACATAATTACAACAAAAGTCAAAGATATTAAAAAGGTTACTGAATACAAAGGTTAATCTTTTAATTGTAATTATGAAATATTGAAACATGACACCAGAAAAAAAAATAGAGTCTTTGAATCTTGTTATTCCAATTGGAAAACCAAAAGCATTAGGTTCATACGTCCCGATAGTAAATGTCAACGATCTAGCTTTTATTTCAGGTCAACTTCCAATTGACATAACTTCTCCATCAAACGACTTGAAATTCAAAGGTAAAGTAAGCAAACAAATTTCAATCGAGGATGCTCAACTTGCTTGTAAAATTTGTTGTTTAAACGCCTTCTCTATTCTTAAGAGCCTAATTGGCGACTTAGACAAAGTAAAAAGAATAGTCAAAATAACAGGTTATGTTAACTGTGATGATGATTTCACAGATCATCCAAAAGTCATTAACGGAGCTTCAGATTTCCTTATTGAGGTGTTTGGAGATCTAGGCAGGCACTCTAGAGTAGCTATAGGGGTAAATAGTTTACCGTTAAATTCTCCCGTAGAAATTGATTTTATTATTCAAATTCAAAAATAAGAAAAAGATTACTTTATTTTTATATCTTAAACCATGATGTTATGTTAGGCCTTAGTGACCAAATAACTTAAAGTCGGTAATTCCTAAGCCTTTTTCCAATGTACTTCCAAGAGGCACTAGTTTTAAGAATTTAGCTTCTACTGAAGATGGATATATGTATATTTCTGGTAACTCACCACTGAATCCTGTGTTTGCAAAAACTATTGGATCAGAATATTGTGATCCGTCTTTTGAACTCTGTACTGCAAAGAAATTGATATCATTTTGTGAATTTTTGAGCCCTAGTTGAATTCCGCAAATGTTTTTGACATTGTTTAACTGCACGTTCAATTCATCGATAATCCCAAATGACAACTCTTTGATTAATGGCTGATTAATTACTTGGTTCAAAATGCTTGTAGCGGGATTGCCACTTGCAGTTAACTTATCCAATGTTATCTCATTACCGCATTGATTGCTTTGAGGAGTCAAACTTAGAAGATTTAGATCGTTATCTACAACGTTAAGTAACTTAGAGTATGATACATATTCTCCGTCTGGATATATTGCATGTACATCTAGATTATAAAGACCAGGTGAGGGGGTATTTGCAATGTACTCTCCTGTTGGTGTTTTTTCTAAAGCCCATAACGTGCTATAGTCTGTTTCGTAATCTATGAGAAAAGCATCGACTTGAGACGGCTCATCTTCAAAGTTAAAGGATACTTTATCTCCTCTGTTTATAGCATAGATTAATGACTTGTACTCCATTTCGTTTTCATTCCCTGGTTGTCCGACTTTGGTCATTATCTTGTCTTTCACAGTTATTGTTGGGCTGAGATCCGTTATGCCTCCATTATGATTAAAACTGACTTTCGGTATGTCTATTGGGGCTGCAAGAATCTTATTATTTAAACCAAATGATGTCGAAGAACTAATAATAAAGACAATAAATGCACTTATGATTGCTACATTCTTAATCTTAATATATTGAAACAATTCTAATTTATATAACGGTTGTTAATATTTATGAAATATGTTTTAATTTGTAATAAAAATTCATATAATTTTATTTAACATTCCCTTCTTATGTGTTAAACAATAGTAAAATACTGGTAGTATAATTCAAATAAAAATTCTTGATCACCATATTTTCATAACTAATTACTTTATTTTTCTTTGATAACAAAAACAAGCGTCTCATAAATATGACGTTCTCTTAATTTCTTAGAATGAGCATAAATACTGCACTATTACTTATCGAAATTGATTTGAGTTTACAAAGAAATACAATTTTAAATGGAGGTAAGTGTACAAATGAAAAAATATAATAACTTTTTATATGTTTTTCTGGCGTTAACATTAATTCTCTCTACACCTGGATTATCCAACCTTGTCATCAATGCATATGCTAGTGTGAACATAAATGAAATAATAGGTGGATATCTAGACGGAGTGCCTTCGCCAGGAAACAATGGAAATTCTTGGCCTTGGCCTTGGTCCAATCCCACACCAACCCCCACACCAACCCCCACACCAACCCCCACACCAACCCCCACACCAACCCCCACACCAACCCCCACACCAACCCCCACACCAACCCCCACACCAACCCCCACACCAACCCCCACACCAACCCCCACACCAAATCCGAGTCAACAATTGCCTGCAGGCTGTGTTCAAGATAAGGTTACTAGAATAGGTGCTAGTGGTGATGATGGTAACAGACCCCAAAACGTGCTTGACAATAACTTTAACACCCGATGGTCAAACTACGGATCGGGTTCTTATATTCAAATAGAGCTTGAGAAAAACGGTATACTTTGTGCTGTAGATATTGCATGGCATAGAGGTGATGTAAGGATAAATGACTTTATGATTTCAACCTCAACGGATGGGTCAACCTTTACGCCTCTCTTTTCTGGCAAGTCCAGCGGTGATACTAATTCATATGAACCCTATGTGGTTAATGATCCCAATTTGCATGCTAAATATATTAGAGTTACTGTAAACGGTAATACGGAAAATGATTGGGCTTCTGTTTCTGAAATCCGGGCATTTTCTAAACCTTCATCAACAGACCCCGGTCCAGGTCCAGGTCCAGGTCCAGACCCCAACCCCGGTCAACTACCTGCAGGCTGTGTTCAAGATAAGGTTACTAGAATAGGTGCTAGTGGTGATGATGGTAACAGACCCCAAAACGTGCTTGACAATAACTTTAACACCCGATGGTCAAACTACGGATCGGGTTCTTATATTCAAATAGAGCTTGAGAAAAACGGTATACTTTGTGCTGTAGATATTGCATGGCATAGAGGTGATGTAAGGATAAATGACTTTATCTTGTCTACTTCTAAGGATGGTACTACCTTTACGCCTCTATTTGAAGGGAAGAGCAGTGGACAAACCAACTCACATGAACGTTATCTGATTCAAGACTCTAATTTGACAGCAAAGTACATTCGAGTTACTGTAAACGGTAATACGGAAAATGATTGGGCTTCTGTTTCTGAAATCCGGGCATTTTCTAAACCTTCATCAACAGACCCCGGTCCAGGTCCAGGTCCAGACCCCAACCCCAGTCCAAACAACCAAACAGACGTGTTTGGTATAAAGAAACTTTATCCTGACAAACCAAACGGCGAAAAATGGTTCATGAATATGGATAATCCGTCTTCTGACAATAGGTTTGATCCCAAACTGACCTTGAAGAAAAATGCTGATGGATCATATAAGGTAACATCTGATAAGGTTAGGATGAATGTAATGACTAGTAGCGGGTATCACCAAGATGATATTGATACTACTGATCAAAACGAAATGTCAGCCAAAGGATACATGCAAGCCGTAAATGATTGGAGGAACTTGGAAATAACTGGATATGTTAAAATCAATTCAGCATCAGATTCTGATTTTGATCTAACCTGGTATTCTCGTGGTGGTCATCATACCTCTGGTGAACCCTGTGAAGGGACCTCTTATAAAGGAGGCCTGTTCAAAGATGGACGTTCTCGTTTTGCTAAAGAACAATGGCATTCAGGTGGTTACTCATTTACACCTGCCCAGAAAAACATAGGTTCTATCGAAGACAAATGGATAGGATATAAAGCTATCATGTTTAACACAGTCGTAAACGGTGAACCCGCTGTAAAACTCGAAAACTGGGTCGACGAAAACAATAATGGTCAATGGAAGAAAGTGTTTGGTTATACGGATAGCGGCGGATTCGGTGAAGATGGTGATAGGTGTGGAGGAAGTCCAGATGAATTAATTTCATGGGGGGGACCCGTTACTACATTCCGATGGGACGGAACTTCAAACGTTGATATAAAGAACCTTAGTGTGAGGGAAATAGCTGCAAATTAGTGCCCTTTTCTCTCCACTGATTTTCTTCTATACTTTTCTTCTATACTTTTCTTCCTCATATGTTAATTAACAAAAAAAATATTAAAAAGTTATGTCGTTTATACGTTATAGGTTAATAAGATTAAGGAGATTTACTTATAATAAGATCTTTATAATTACAAAGTTTTTGCTGTTTCTATACATTCGAATAAAAATGTTTTTTGGATTATATTGAAATAAACCTGAAGATAATCTTAACATTCAATAAATAGTGACTATTCTATTTATCTATGGACTACCAAAAAATAATTGATACTATTTTTGAACTAAACGATGGTATTCGCTATGCTGGATTAATTGATGAAACCGGCTCTTTGATAGTTGGTGGAATGCGTCACGGAATTGATTCTATTGTTGATCAACCAAGCGAAGAATTGTATTTGACTCATACCGCTCTTAGAAAGTCTATGAGAGAAAGATTTGACGATACTATGGGTAAAGCTCGTTTTGTATATGTAGAACGTGAGAAGTTATCACTGCTAACGTTTTACTTAGATAAGAAAATGTTGTTGATTACTTTGGAGCCTAACCTGGAGTCTCAAAACACAATTGATTTAGCAGAAGATATTTTAGATATCGTTAGTGGAAATAAGGCTTAACACCAAACAGCCTATTTTCCTTCTTTTTTAAATTTTTTACTCTACTATAATATTATGCATCAATATCAAATCTTCCTTAAATAACTCTAATTCGCTTGGTATCCGTGATTTTATAGGGTCTTTTAAGGAAAGCGGCTTATTTGTGACACTAGACAAAGTTTCCTTCTTCTTATTCCATATTTCTGAATTGAATTTGATGATGTGATGTGTGGATGAAACAAGTACATCATATTCTTTCTCTACCGAAGGAATTTTTTTTTGCTCTGAAACTATCTCTCCGTCCTCATAGATTTTCTTCCACAGCTCATATGTAATGAATGGAGAAATCGGTTCTAACAAAAGCAATATGGTTCTAAAACATTTATGAATTGTATATAGAGCTGATTTCCTTTCTTCTTCTGATTCATTGTTGTATGCTCTACTTTTTATCATTTCAATATAATGGGCCGCAAAAATATTCCACGTAAATTCTCTCAATGCATTAGCGGGGATAAAAAAATTTAGTTCTTCATAACCTTCAAGACATTTTTTGGTCATGCTTGCGAGTTCTGATAAAATCCATTTATCAGTTGCTTTTAGTTCCTGAGGTTTATTGTTTTCACCAATTATTTCGAAATTAGAGATAAATCTTCCAATGTTCCACAATTTTGATAAGAATTTTTGCGCACTTTGTATTTTCAGTTCCGAACATCTAAAATCATACCCAACGTTTGTCTCACTAGCTGACCAAAATCTAAATGCATCAGCGCCATACTTTTTAATAATGGGGAGAGGATCAATTACATTTCCCTTACTTTTACTCATTTTCTCCCCTTTTTCATCAACTCCGTATCCCATTATCCACGCACTCTGCCACGGAATATGGTTCGTGAGGTACAAGCATCTTAAAAGAGTGTAGTAAAGCCATGTCCTTACAATGTCTTTTCCTTGAGGCCTAATGGAGACAGGGTAAATATTATTAAAAAATTCTTTATTTTTGTAAAATTTCGTAATATAAAGAGGAGTAATGCTCGAATCCATCCATGTATCGAAAATCTTCTTCTCTCCTTCAAACTTGTCATTATTACACGACTTGCATTTATCAAATGGTGGGAGTTCATCCCAGGGTCTATAATATTTTCCAGGTTCAGGAAGGTTTGGTTTTTTACATTCTGTACAATACCATATCGGAATTTCAGTTCCATAAAACCTTCTTCTTGAGATCGGCCAGTCTATGGAAATTGAATTAATCCAATTTAATAGGATTTGTCTGTGCATTTCTGGATAGAATTTTATCTCTTTAGATTGTTCTAACAAATTTGACTTAAAATCAACTTGTTTTAGATAATAATCATCCAAAGAAATAATTTCAATCGGGGTTTTACTTCTTTCACAAAGGGGTGTCCTATGGGAGATGATTTCAATCTTTTCTACTAACCCTTGCTTTTCTAGCTCATCTATTATTTTACTTCTTGCTTCTTTTATACGTAGATTGGAAAACGTTCCAGCAAATTCTGTTGTTTTTCCGTTCATTTCTATAGATTTAATTTCCGTCAGACTCATTTCTCTGAATAATTGAACGTCGTTTAGGTCACCATAACTACAAACCATAACTGCTCCAGATCCGAAGCTTTTACTAGCCGAGTGATGCGGCCTTATTCTTACTTCTCTATTAAAGATCGGAATTTTCAAAGTCTTACCTTGCATTTCTTTATATCTCTCATCATCTGGATTCACAATTACCGCCTGACAAGCAAATAGAAGTTCTGGTCTGGTAGTGGCAATTACTATGAATTCGTTGTTATTCTCTAAGAAAAATTTTATATAAACTAATTTAGTCTCGATTTCTTCGTAGGTGATTTCTGCATCCGCTATTGTGGTACCACAATCAATGCAGTAGTTGTTTGGTCTATTTCCAAGATAGACTAATCCCTTGTTCCACATTTCAATGAATGTTGCCTGGGTAAAAGCTCTGAAATCCGGAGAATCAGTCTGGTATTTCTGTTTAAAATTCGCACTCAAACCCAGGCTTTCTAGAATTTCTATAAATTCACTTTCCGTATCGTCAAGTGTTAGCTTGCATAACTTTAGAAATTCTTTCCTTTCTGTATTTCTCATTTTGATCTTGTATTTTTTTTCTGTATGGATTTCTACAGGAATACCATTACGATCCACGCCTATCGGAAAAATAACTTTAAAGCCCTTTAGGCGGGCAACTCTTGATATCATATCGATCTGCGAATAGTGAGCAGCTGCACCGATGTGCCATGGTCTTCCGGATGGATAAGGAGGGGGAGTATCTATTACAAAATAGTTATCTTTAATATGATTAGTTTCAACGTTGTCATAAACATTATTAACTTTCCAATCTTCTATGATCTTTCTCTCAATATCTGATGACCATATCTTTTCTGTAATCTTTGAACTCAACTTTTAATTTGTAATACTCATTTATTAATTAGTTATTAACCTTCCTAACTTAGTCTCAATGAAGGTTCTGTACTAATCTAAATAGAATTTTAGATGGTGCGAATCGAATAATTTTAGAATATAATGCGTTAAAATGAGTGTCAAAATTTTATTGATTATTAGCGTTTACCGGATATAAGAAAGAATATGAGCACCTTTATTGACTCCCTCGTATATATACACACCAAGTGCCTGCACATTCTCAGGCATTTTATCTGCTAGCATTCTTATTATTTCCGTAGAAAGATTTTCTACAGTCGCCTCGCCTTCTAAAAGATAAGTTGTATACTTTGGAACTTTTAAATCAAAATACCCTTTAGGACCATCAAATTCAATAAAAAAGTGATCCTTATCTTCCTTCTTTAGGTATTTTCTATTAATAAAAAATTTATGATCGATTTGATATAAAGCTTCTTTTATTAATTTTTTAGCCTCTGAGAAGTCGATCACTAGATTATTTTTCATTTCCCCTATGATTTCTACCATGACTGTAGATGTGTGACCATGAATTATGGAACACTTTTCGACCAGCGGTAATATGTGAGCATAATCAAATGACAATGATGGGTCTTCGATAAATATGGAGCCAACTTGTTTGCTTTCTTTGTCAAATAAGAAGATGTTCTGCATCTCATTTATTTTGCCTAAGTAAGATGATCTCCCTACCGCAATCATATCTACAAATGGGAATCTCTCTTGAATGATTTTAAATTCATTCATGTCATTATCGTTTTCAATTATTTTGATGAATTTATCTCCAATTTTAAAATCTATACTTAATTTTGAATCATTTAAAACATTATCGTAATTATATTCTATTTCTAGAAAGTCCAATAGTTTTGAGATTGAATAGCCTGTTCTATTCTTGATTAAGTTTTTGCTTTGACCTATGTATTTCAGATCTTTATCCAAATCTATTTTTATTTATCTTCTCTCTATTATAATTATTACAAATATATTCTGAGGCAACCCAAACTTAAAAGTGCTCATATCCGACCAATTAATCCAATATTTGTATTCTACGGTGGATGAGTTCATAAAAAATTCTGGCAAGGTTGTGATTGCATTTTCTGGAGGGGTTGATAGTTCTTTATTGGCAAAAATTTGTAAAGATCTGGATAAACAAGTCCATCTAGTAACAATTGGTTTCGCAAACTCCCATGACATTGTATTTTCTAAAACTATTTCCAATTCTCTCTCTTTATCTGCGAATCACATAGCTTATGAAATTAAGGAAGAGGATATCCTAGATGACATTAAGTTTGTAAAATCAAAACTTTCTTGCAATGTTCTTTCACACATTGAAAACTGTGTTGCTTTTTATCAAATAAGTAAGATCATAAAATACTATGAATTAGGGCATTCTTTCCTAACCGCTAATGGTTTTGATGAGTTATTTTGTGGATATGATCGATACAGATCCTATTATGGAAATGGTGAGGAGTCTGTAGCCACTTACATGGAAGAAAAATTGACCAATGAAGAGCACATGATGAGAGAAATTTCCAATGTGATAGCAGAACTAAATATGCGCTCATATCAGCCATTTCTATCAAGAGCATTTATTGAATATGCAAAGACCATTCCTATTGAATATAAAATAAAGGGCCAAGATGATTTGTTAAGAAAGCATATTTTGCGGGAGGTCGCAACGAGAATTGGCGTTCCAATAGAAGCAGCCATGCATCCTAAAAAGGCTATCCAGTATGGATCTTTGATTCACAAATATCTATTAAAGAATAAAAGTATATTGAAAGTATAACATAACAATCGTTGCTTATTGGCGTCACTTGTCTCTGACTTGCGAATAATGGTTCTGACTTTGTTATATTATTCCCTGAATGATGGTCAAATGATGGTCAAATGATGGTCAAATGATGGTCAAATGATGGTCAAATAAGCTAACTTTGCTCATATCGTCTTTTGTGCTGTAATGGTTCTTTCATTATATGTAAATATGTATAGATTATTATTCCAAATGGGTCAAAAAGTTCCACTCACCATCAAGAAAAGAGTAATAAGCCTTGGCTTGAGGGAAAACCTCGTAATATTATTGCATATGAAACTTGAAATAAGATATGGTAGCGTCTCAAACATCATTGTGCAGGCAAAAAGAGATAGCGTAAAAGATAGACCTCCTGAGAACTGTTGCAGTTTTGTTGAAAAGGAACAATCTTGATCTGACCAATTTTGCTTCATCAATAAGACTAAAAAATAGACTAAATTATTTGAAGTTAACAGAAATACAAGCGGACTCATTTCTCGAAAATTTGACTTTCCCCTGTTTTAAGGAAGATATGATCCAAAGGACTTTCTATCCCAGATATAAAAAGCGTCCTCCATTGCCGAATATTTGAATATTCCAATTATGCGGTTGCCGGATTATTTAGAGGAAAAGGCTAAAGAAAACCAGGATCCAATAGAATAAAAAATGTAATCACGTAATTTTACTAAATTTAACCTGAATTTGATATACCTTCTTTCCCAACGTATACATATGTAATACTGTTTATAGTTTTTTATGTCATTATTGCGCGGAATTTTGTTCAATTAGAACCTATCTTAAATTGATTGTGAAATATTCATCGTATTTTAGATACATTCTCTTACCTTAGGGAAGTTAATCCAGATCTCTACTCATTTGCAAAATTATCACCATATTATTAATTATTATTGAAAAACTCATAATTTTTACAAGAATCAATTTTTCTTTGACTTCGACAATTAAAAATAAATAGGAAGCCCCAATATGTAGTGGCAGTTAATGCGCATCAACACCACTATCTGCAGGTACTACTAATGTTTGTGGAATATTGTCACAAGCTTAAATTATTAAATAGATTATTATTCTTAATTTCGAGCATTTAATCAATGGGATTTCCATTCAATCCAATTACCTCTAAGTCATTAGGTTTCGCAGATTCTAGTATAATAAATGAGATAAATGAATCAACTGTTATCACCGTTTATATTGAAAGTTATTCTTGATAGATTATCCTTTAGATATTAAATTGATATTCGTAGCTTAAAAATACCTAAGTTTATTCAAATTATTCGATAAAATACTAAAAATATTTGATATGTTAAATACCTGTTCAATATTTTATTTCTTTGAGGGATATTTTGCATTATTTGCAATAGTTACAAATATTTATAAAAATTTTGGAATTGATACATTCTTCTATAAAATTATTATGCCCAAAAGGTTTAAGAATATCTTCTATCTAATTTATCTCAATGAAGAGTACATTAGCAATTTTTGCTTTATCAGCAGTTCTGATGTCCGGATTAGTTTTACTTCCTGGCATCAACATGAAATCATTTGCAATAGCAAATGATCAAGATCAATTAACATTAGCCAATATGAATTTAGTTATGGGCGGATCTTTCCAACAGATCTCTAGTGAGGAGGCATCTGAAACAGACGCCCCAGTGAAAAATGTAACATTTGTTGCTGTTGAGAAAAATCTCACATTACCAAGTGGTCAAAGTATAGCTGCATTAACATGGAATGGTACTATCCCAGGACCAACTGTTCGTGTAACTCAAGGTGATGTTTTGAACATTAACATAATCAATCATCCAAATAACACATTAATTCACAGCTTGGATCATCATGCATCCACAATTAGTGCAGTTCCAAACTTTGGTCCAATTAATGTAAGTGATTCAAAGCAATACAGCTTTGTTGCAAGTCAACCAGGATTCTTCAAATATCACTGTGAAGGTAATGCAGTATTAACAATGGACCAACACGTATTCCAAGGAATGGTTGGTGGTGTGATTGTTGATCCACAAGTAGGTTATACTGGTTATGAAGGTGTAGCAGTAGAGAATGGTACTAATGCATTAACAACAGAAGAGGTAAGTGAGGATGCCAAAGAAGTCGCATTCCAATTCTCAGAATACTATCTAGACCCATCAGGCCAATATGATGCCGCAGCAATGTTCGCACATGCTCCAACTGCATCATGGATAAATGGTATTCCATTTGGATATGACCCCGTAATTACCAAGACACCAAATGCAACAACATTGTTCTTTAAGCAAGGAGATCACGTAAGATTCTTCTTACTTAACCACGGTGACCTTCCAACTAACTTCCACATTGTAGGTGAAATACTCGACAGAGTCACTGATGGTAGCATAGTTAGCGGAATTGGTAAACAAACATACACACTAGGTGGATCTAATGATGCAATCGTTGATGTAGTATTTGATCAACCAGGAGTTTACGCTTTTGTAAATCATGACTACTCTCAGTTGTTCAAAGGTCAAGCAGGATTAATTGTAGTTGATGGTCCAGACAACGGTACAAGCAACTTATTAGGCTTAACAGATGATTCAAATCCATCCAACGCAATTCCACCAACTGGTGAAAACAGCATTCCAGTGAATGTAAAACCATACATGCTTGGTACTCCATTAGCATGGAACGGTCAAAACACCTCATCAACAACATAAACCCCTCTTTTTTTTGAATACTTATAAAAACTGAAAAATTATTATTATATTAATATAAAAAATTTAAAAGTTATTAGATTATCTCAATAACTCTAGCAATATTCTCTCTATGGTATTTAGCTTTAACAAAGAATCAACATCGCCCTTTTCTGCGAGAGCTTGATATATTTCAAATATGTTAGCTAATGCTTCTTTTATTTTTGCACTTTTATCAGTGTCCACGGCTTTTGTAGCTGCTGTCGTTGTTGTTGATGAGGTGTTATTAGGATTTGTAGGAGTCTCTAAAATATCCAATTGTGCATTTACCAGCTGACTAACTGGATAAATGGAATTACCTGCTACGAAAATAGCTATCAATACAACGGATAACTTGCCTAGATTATTCATATACTATCAATAATTTTTCTTATTATAAAAGTAATACCTTAGTTAGTAATTTAGAATGTATCATTATGATTTCCATTATGTAATGAGATAATACTTTGTCTAATATCTATTAAATACTATATTACCAGTGGCGATTTATTACTAAAATTCATTAATAGTTTTCTATAATGATTCTACCTTCTTTATTTTTGTCAAAAACCTTTCCTATGGCCATCCTTGATTCCTCAAGAGAATATCTTTTCCAAATTTTGGTTCTAATGTTTTGACCTTCTGCCATTTCTATGAGGTTTAGTAAACCTTCAACAGATCCTCCAGTAGTACCTTTAATTGTAATTTGTTTATTGTATAATAATCTGCCATCTGTGAATAAGTTACCACCAGTAAGTACTCCAAATGTAATTATTTTTCCTAGTTTTCCAACTATCTCCATTCCTTTTGCCCAGGTCTTTTCTCCAAGTGAATTTATCACTACATCAGCCATGGCTCCATTTGTAATCTCAGATATTTTTTCTCTGAGGTTTTCATCAATCGGTAAAACATAGTCCGCACCATATTCCTTAATCCATGGTTTAGTGGAGAGTGATATTGTTGTAGCATCAATAATTTTGCCAAATTGGGCGCAAAAAAGGCCTGTATTGCCAGAACCACCAAATATCACAAGATTATCTTTTGATTTGAGTGTTGATTCTTGAATTGCATTATAGGCTGTCAATCCGGCTATTGGTAAACCAGATGCAAGTTCCCAATCTAGTTCATCTGGAATTTTTATGATATTTTGTTGAGGAGCTATTACATATTCTGCAAATCCACCGTTTCTTGAAATACCTATCATTCCGCCATTTTCACAAAGCATTTGATGATTATTTATACAATATTTACACATTCCATCAAATACTCTATTATATATTATAACTCGGTCACCTTCTTTAATTGTATTATTTACTCTTTCGCCTTTTCTTTTTACAGTCCCAGATATTTCAGAGCCTGCTATATGAGGATACGGATTTATCTTCATTGCTGGGCCGTTTTCTCCGTGTATTCCGGTTATAGTATAATAATCAATGGGATTGACACTAGTACACTTAGTTTCTACCAGGACTTCATCTTCTCTTATATCTGGTAATTGGTAATCACCAATGATCAGATTTTCGATTCCTGGTTTGTTAAAGAAAAGAGCTTTCATATTTTATTTCAGTGATATTTTATGTATAATATTTTTTTTGATTTCTTATTGTTAATATTTAGTATGTAATCATCTTTTAGATTGCATCAAAATTTAGAAAAGCAATGAACAGTAATTTTTGTTGATGAACGCTTATCTTATTTTCATGCTAATATTTGTTATTGGATTTTCAGTAGTTCAAGTTCCTTACGGATATTCGCTTAATAGCAATAATAGTAGTTCTACATATTACGAAAAAAACTGTAGAAACGATACCTGTGTTGTAACTACTTGTAACAATAGTCAATCCTGTCATACAGCTTTAGCTGAAAATTCTACAAGTAATAATACTCAATCTCAATTGACCGATAAAGGTAGCTTTGGAACTCAATCTCAATTGACCGATAAAGGTAGCTTTGGAACTCAATCTCAATTGACCGATAAAGGTAGCTTTGAAACAAAGAAACTGGAATTCAAGAATTTTTGGGAAAAATTCATGAATTTCAATAAGTAATAAAAAAATAATCTATCATTTTTTTATTACTTATTCTTCGAGTAGAGTTACTTAAAGTCAGATGTAATTCTCCGATTAATTTTTTATTATTCTACAAGAGCTAAAGTGAAGGGGGTTACCGTAATTGCAAAATTTTTTCTTTACTCCTAAGTTCTATTTTTACAACCAACTCCTTATATATAGTAAATCAACATAATTTTCTATACATTCTAAGGATCCAAATTATGAACCTTAATAATTGTATGCTTTAAAATCTGTTAATCAAAAAATCAAAATTTTATGATAATTTTATTAATCTATTCATTTTGATTGAAATTTTTAAGCAAAAAAGGAAAAACTTTATAATCTACTATAAACCTTTTGTGACCGTTGGCAATAGATACTGGCGATACGACGTGGATGTTAATCTCCACAGGATTAGTATTTTTGATGACTCCTGCTCTGGGTTTTTTTGAAGCAGGGTTAATCAGATTAAAAAATTCTTTGTCCGTTATTATGCAGACCATGACGGGAATGGCGTTACTATCAACCCTTTGGTTCATAGTAGGCTTCACGTTAGTGTTTGCACCGGATGTTAATGGAATTATAGGAGACCTTTCGTGGTTTTTCTTTAACAATGTACCATTTAGCGATTCGGTTTCTTGGGCCCCCACAATACCTGGAGTTAACTTCGCTGCCTACCAAATGATGTTCGCAGTCATTACTCCTCTACTGATTACTGGTGCTTTTGCAGAACGTATGAAATGGAATGCCTTTTTCATTTTCATAATTGTATGGAGCCTTGTAATTTACTACCCCCTAGCCCATTGGATATGGGGTGGCGGTTGGTTGGCAAAGTTAGGAGTCTTTGATTTTGCAGGAGGTATAGTTATTCACACAAGCGCGGGTATGGCGGCTCTAGCGTCGGCTTTGGTCTTGGGTAGGCGGAAAGGATTTGGTCCAGAAATTATGGTTCCTCATAATCTTCCGCTTGCGGCTATAGGAGCCACTCTTCTGTGGCTAGGCTGGTTTGGTTTCAACGCAGGTAGTGCTTTAGCATCAGGTGCCCTTGCTGCTAGTGCCCTGCTTGCCACACAAATAGGAGCATGCACTTGTGCGCTTGTTTGGATACTACTAAGTTGGAAGAGGACTGGAAAGCCTACCGTTAGTGCAGCAATAAATGGTGCAATTTCTGGGTTAGCTGGAATTACTCCAACGGCTGGTTTCATTACAGGTCAATGGGCATTCATTTTAGGAATAGTACTGGGCTTTGCATCCTATTACGGAATTGTATTGATTAAGGAGAGATTAAAGATTGATGATGTTTTGGATGTTAGCTCTGTTCACGGAATTACTGGAATAATTGGCAGTTTGTGGATAGGTCTATTTGCGACGCAGGCAATTAATCCAATTGGTCCAAACGGTTGGCTATATGGAAATCCAATGCAGTTACCAATCCAGGCTTTAGGGGTTGGAGTTGGTGCTCTAATGGGATTTGTTGGAACATTTGTAATCTTAAAGATTATAGACTATGCTATAGGGATTAGAGCCAAGGAAGAGGAAGA
Organism: uncultured Nitrososphaeraceae archaeon; assembly: GCA_963759575.1. GTDB lineage: Archaea > Thermoproteota > Nitrososphaeria > Nitrososphaerales > Nitrososphaeraceae > Nitrosocosmicus. The sequence continues at coordinate 32,128 of CAVWZU010000005.1, forward strand.
GGACTTGGGCCTGGATATTTCGTATCACCAGGAGGTGGCTTATGAAAATAAATGATCTCACCTTTGATTTTTCATCTTGATAAAATCCAATTTAATTTTTTTATAAATTTTTAATAAATTATTTTACTAAAATGTATAGTTATATCTTAACATATTGTTTTTATAGTATTATATTAGATTTTAAATTGATGTCTAATTCATTAGCAAATCACAAAAGAATTGTGCTGCTTTCTGCAACTCTATTTGCTGCTACTTTGTTACTTTTTGGTGCCTATTCATTTAATGGCATAAGTGCACAATCATTAGAAAAAATTACAATAGGTCTAAATTCTGCTACCTTCGGACCTTTAACTTCAAATCCATCCCTTAATCAAGTAAAACTTTTGGTTGACTATCAAACCAAGGATCTTTCGTTAGTAGATTCTACCGTTAACGGCGTAATGGAGGTGTTTGCACCTAATGGATCCCTAATAAAGACCTCTTCCTATCCAAACGGCTTTACAATAACTGATGGGGGAATTATTCAATTTGCTACTTCCTTCGCAGATCCTGCTCTAACTAGTGTGAAGACAAATGTCACGATAACTGATTTGAATAAAACTGAAACACTATCAAATACATTATCTTCGGACGTCGCATTAACTCTTTGATTTAGCAATTTTTTACTTTTTATTCTTTTATCGTATTTCTACAACCATACATTAATTATATTTAATTCATGATAGTGTTTTTATATAAATAATTAAAAATTTTGATACATTGTTGTAATACTTTTAATCATATTATGCTAAACATAGTAAATTTAGCAAAGAATGTTTAAATTGCATATTCAACAAAATTAGGGAAGCCTAATGTTATTAGTATTAACACCATGTCTAATTTTTAGCGCTTGTACGCGAGGTAAAAGAATGTGGTAAAACTACTTGCAACTTTTATCTTACTATTGTTGATCGTAAATATCTCGATTTCGTCTATAAATAATGTTTTAGCTCAAGATTCTACTTCTGAAAATTCTACAATATCAAACGAGGATCTATTGCTCTTGAATATCAATCTAAATAGAATAGATACGCAACTTGATATCTTATTAAATAAAATAAATAATGATAACAATTCTCTGTTATTCGAACACGCCTATATTCCTCACTCAGTAATTTATCCATCGACTAAACCTATTGCGCTTGCAGTTGATGAGGAATTGGCTAGTAATCTGGAATCTAATCTAACTGAAGTCGGAATACAATCTCGTACCGATCCTGATTCTCCTATTATTCTGGCCGACATAACCGATTCTAAAAACATAATCGACGATTTTTATTCAAAACTGAAAGATACGCTTTCTGCACAAGATTTTTCAATTCTTGAATCTCAAACCATGTCATATCTACTAAGAGATGCTTCTAATTCATATGGGTTATACCTGAACTCTTCAAAAACTGCCGACGCTGATGCTGCAAAATTTGCCATGATAGATTATGAAAATACAAGAGGTTTGGTAAATCAATCAAATACAATTTTTGAAATATTAAAGCCAAATATGACTGATGCAAAATCTGACGAGATAGAATATTTTATCACAAATTTGAATACCATAATAGATTCCAAAGGTGATAATATACAAGAATTTTCGACAATAGTTTCTGCAATAGAGAATGATTTGAACGAATCTAATAATATTCATATGCAAGGCACAACCGGCACCGTTGATCCATCTCTCCAGGCCTATTATGATAACATAGATATTCTGCTAAATAATGCAATTTCTTCCATTCAAAATGGTAATTATCTTGCTGCAGACAAAAATGTGTCCTCTGCCTATTTAGATAATTTTGAATACCTTGAAGCTCCAATCGAAGAGGTAAATTCCACCTTAATGTTGCAAATAGAAACAAATATGAGAGAAAATCTGCGTGCTTTAATCAAAAATCAAACATCACTTGCTGACATTGAAGCTTACATTTCTAACATAAAAGATGATCTGCAAGTTTCCAAACAGTTACTGGGATCTACAAGTAACGCATCTTCTGCCATTGATCCATCTCTCCAGGCCTATTATGATAACATAGATATTCTGCTAAATAATGCAATTTCTTCCATTCAAAATGGTAATTATCTTGCTGCAGACAAAAATGTGTCCTCTGCCTATTTAGATAATTTTGAATACCTTGAAGCTCCAATCGAAGAGGTAAATTCCACCTTAATGTTGCAAATAGAAACAAATATGAGAGAAAATCTGCGTGCTTTAATCAAAAATCAAACATCACTTGCTGACATTGAAGCTTACATTTCTAACATAAAAGATGATCTGCAAGTTTCCAAACAGTTACTAAGTACCTCCAGTCCTACACAATCAAATAATAATTTTACAATACCATCTTCTTTTGTTACGAATACTGCCAATATTGATTCTCTAAAACAAGGGTTTGGAGTTTACACAGGAGAGAGGCGTTCTATGGGCGAAGCCTCAGAAGACTTCAAGGGTCAGGTTCGTAACGATATCGATACAATCAGACTTAAACTGGATGAGGTAGTAGCTGTTTACAATCAAAACGATACTTCTGAAGCACTAGCAACAGCTAGATCGGCATATCTTGACAGTTATGAAAATATTGAAATACCATTGAGACCCATTGATCCAGATTTTACTCTCGAAATGGAGATAAAATTTGCCGAATTACGCAACCTCATTTCTTCAAATGCTCCACCTAATCAGATCGTTTCCAAGATAGCAGAACTTAAAAGTGGATTAGATGAATCCGAAAGATTTGTTTCGGGTATCGGGGTAGTCGCCCCTGCTATTGCATTCTCTTCATCATTTTCAATTATTTTTAGAGAAGGTTTGGAGGCTGCATTAATACTAGGTGCCATATTGACATACTTGGAAGCATCACGAAATGAAAAGTTCAAAAAGCATGTATACTTTGGAATTGTGCTTGCTATAGCACTGACTGCTGTAACATGGGTCATTGCTCAATTTATAATAGAAATATCTGGTGCACAAAGAGAACTGATTGAGGCCATTGCTGGCATCTCTGCAGTAGCTGTGCTATTCTGGGTCAGCTTCTGGGTTCTAAACAAGATTGAAACTAAGAAATGGATTGAATTTGTTAAGGCTAAAGTCTGGCAAGCAACGACTACAGGTAGTTTTATGGTATTTGTTTTGTTGGCTTTCTTTACTGTGTATAGAGAAGGCTTTGAAACAGTCTTGTTTTATCAAGCACTATTTTCTTTTGCAAAATATATGGAGCTGTACGTCCTTGCAGGGTTAATAGTTGGTATGGCTGTAATAATCGCAGTTGTCTTCTTAATTCGAAAACTGGGAAGAAAATTACCATTAAGAGTTTTGTTTGGACTTACCATGGGAGTTGGAGCTTTTATGTCGATAACCTTCTTAGGTAATGCAATACGTGAATTTCAGGAACTTGGATGGATTTCTACTACTCCTATATATAACATAGTACCTCGATTAGATATCAATGTTGCAACCATGACTGGGATCCACCCAACAGTAGAAACAGTGGTGGCTCAAATTATCTTGCTTGCAATATATCTGGTAGGGTCTCTCTATATTCTGTTTATTCAACCTAGACGTCAACAAAAGATAGCCTCAATGAGAAAGTCCGTGGTCGACAATAATAAGCCCGTGGTCGACAATAATAAGCCCGTGGTCGACAATAATAAGCCCGTGGTCGACAATAATAAGCCCGTGGTCGACAATAATAAGCCCGTGGTCGACAATAATAAGCCCGTGGTCGACAATAATAAGCCCGTGGTCGACAATAATAAGCCCGTGGTCGACAATAATAAGCCCGTGGTCGACAATAATAAGCCCGTGGTCGACAATAATAAGCCCGTGGTCGACAATAATAAGCCCGTGGTCGACAATAATAAGAAGGAACAAAAGGGGGGATAAAGACTTCTAATATTTATTATATTTATTATGAAAAATTAATAAAATTAATAAAATTGATAAAGTAGTTATATTTGTTAATTCAATATTCTTTTGTTTGATTGATATACCGGACCTCTATTCTGTTTACAGCAGTTCAGGTTACATTGGTATATTTTTGATCAGCTTTATAGGCAGTATTATTCCATTCATTCCAGTCCCTTATTTTCCGGTCTTAGTCACTTCAGCTTTAGATAAAAGTCTGGACCCAAACCTAATTGTTTTAGTGAGTACTATTGGTGCAGTTCTGGCTAAAACAATAATCTTTACAGCAAGCTATTACGGTAGGAACATTCTAAGTAAAAAGACAAAAACCCGAATGCTTCCTCTTCAAAAATTATTAGGCAAATATGGTGGCATAGGGGTTTTTGTAGCCGCCTTAACTCCTATACCCGATGATCTGGTATATATCCCCCTAGGTATTGCCAAATACAGCCTACCTAAATTTGCGATATTTACATTCGCAGGCAAGTTTATTCTAGGGGCGGTAATTGTGTGGGGTACAGTATTTTTGGGCCGACCAATAATGGATAGATTCCTTATTGTAACGGATTATAATAATGAATATTCAACTATTTTGATTTCTATATTAACTGTATTACTGTTAGCTTTGGTATTATTTTTTACATTTAAATTTGATTGGGCCAAAATAATTGGTAAATGGTTTCCCTGGGCTATAGATGATTCTGAAGGCAATTCTGACGATGATCTCAAAAAAAATAACTAGCATATTTATTTAGATAACATTTTAGTATAATTTTCTTCACCTAATTTATTTTCTAATGTTTAATAACAAAAAAATACCATATACCATGTCTAAAAATGGATAGCGACTCAAATATTGATTTCAATGTTCTGTTTAAGAAAAGTTATAAAGAACTTGGGATTAATTGGCTTGATCATTTAGAAAATGATGATGACTATTTGACTACTATAATGAAGGATTTTCAAACCTTGTTTCCAGAGATCAAGGTTGTAAATCCCTATATGATTTTGTTGAAAACTATAACTTTTGTCATACAAAAAAATACCTTTGTATTACAAAAGAGCGATGTATATGATTTTTTTATTATGTCATACAAGTTTTTGATAGATCATTTGATAAAAAAACAGGTCAATTCTATTCCATTTACTCTATCTACTTTCGACAATGTTGTTTTTGAAATTTGTAATGACTTCCTTCATACCTATGATACTTTTGACAAGAATATGAAAATTCAGTTTCCTAACTTACTAGTAGATGTCCTTTCTATAATATTTTTCAAGTCAGATTTAGATGGCAAAAAGGTATCTCTTTTTCAGCTAAAGACTTACTATGAATCCAAAAAATCATCCTTGCTAGAGCATGTTTATTCTTATCCATCAAAAGAATTACAATTTTTGCCAGAAAGATCTATTAAGAATTCAAAAGAACCAATTGATAATCTAGATACTGTTAGGATGCCTTCTGATATGAAAAAAACATACACTGATATTAAACGAGACAATTCTCCGTCCTATGCCTCCGAAGTAGTAAACACTGGTTCCATGACGGATGTAATGGTATTAAAATTAGCACAAATTGTTCAGAGGGATCCTGATCAAGTCAAAAAGTCTTTATCTAGATTACCTGAGAAAGAACTACAAAAGTTACATGACATTTGTAACAATTATAATAAGGTTATTCGATATGGTAAGCTCATTGAATTAAAAGATTTTAAAACAGAAATTGAATCCGAACTTGGTCGTTCCTTGTCTGATAAACAAATCAGGCATTCACAAATTTCAATCAAGAAAGTGCAGTTTTATGTAGAAAACATTTTGGATGGTAAATTCGAAACGCATTTGACTCATGGGATTAATCATGTTAAACATAATTTTGAATATGGTTATAGACTGGTTGGATTAATTAGTAACACAAAATCAAAGAATAAAAAAAGCATTTGTTAAGGTCTATACATATGAACCGTCCCCTTTCCTATTTCGGTTGCCAATATTTTGATACTTGATCATAGAAAAACGAATTTGTATCTTATTGCAAAAACAAGATCAGCATGAATGTTCTTCTAAAATAGGAACTGCGTTATTGACCCATGTTCGATGAATCAGGATTTATTATTTAGCTATTATTGTTAGAAGATCTCTATGTATCGATTTAGTACTGGTTAAATAGGTCTAAATCTTTCTCTTATTTTCTCATTCTTTTTACCTCCTTGATCTTTATGAAGATTATTCAGCATCCTATCATGATCATAAACAAATTTACAGAATTAATTCGACTGATTTCAAAATCTTTCTTTAATGAAGAATACTTTATCGATTCATTCAAACCATTATGGCAAGTGCTCTTACGGGAGAGCCAGAACAGTTCTTTAGTTTTAATGGTAAAGCCACAAAAGTGAATTTTTTATTTAGTAGTTTATCTAGGTTTATCAGATTTTCTATTATTGGAATGCCATTAGCGCTAAAAATTCTGTGCGAATTATAGTCATGATCGGTGGCGGGATCAATACTGGGACCATCAATTCCTACTAAGTTTATCTCAGCTTCTGCCAGATATTTTGCCGCGGTTTCTGATAGTCCCGGGTTTTTATTGAAATACTTATCCAAAGCCCTATTCAATACCCAATTTGTGTTGATTAAGATGGTATCATTCTTCATAATGGTGTGATTTCTTAAGTCATTTACTTCGATCTTTTCGTCATCTTCTTTTTCAATTTTTAATACCTTAATATTTTCGGTAATTGTCAGCCTGTTAAGAGGAATTTTTTCTACTGTCATGCCATGTTTTTGAAAGTGATACGGAGCATCCACATGGGTACCTACATAGGTACTAAAAAATAATACTTCTGAAGCAAATTTGTGGTTGTCGAAATTTGACCACTGTAAAATGTTTACTTTTGGTGAATCGGGAAAAACTTGAATGTGTTCATCAATTTCCAGCGTTAGATCGATTATCTGCAATTGTTCTCACAAGAGGTTTTCAATGATCCTATTTAGCATTATTCATAATTTCTAAATTAAATCTGGGTTTTTTCTTAATAATTATATGAAGTGCCCCCTTCAGTACATTAAATCTCTTATTTTGGTGATTATCTTTAAAAACAATACTACGTAACCTTTTAATCAATTCAGGTTTTATTTTTTCTGTTGATAAGACTTGTGTATAACATTAAACTGTTGTTTTATTCTTTCGCTATTATTTTAATACTATTATCTTCAAACTATTCCTCCGTTTATTTTTCTTTTGGAGCTTACTCTAAAGCTCAACCTTCGCCAGATGGACCCACAATCAATGATGATGGTCTAACAGTTGAAAAAGTTACATCCGATTTGACATTTCCAACTAGCATGACTTTTGTGGGAAATAATGACATATTGGTTACTGAAAAAAATACTGGTAGGGTTATGAGATTACTGGATGGTCAGGTACAAGATAATCCGTTACTTGATCTTTCGGTGGCTTCAAAAATCGAACGTGGGCTATTAGGGATTGCTGCTTCAAAACACTTGGATGGAAAAATGTTTGTTTTCTTGTCGTACACTGAATCCGGAAATAATGAGGACAGTAGCGATGTTTCCAATAATATAGACCCGCTAGGAAATAGACTTTATCGTTATCAATATGTGGATGGTAAATTAATAGATCCAGTCCTCCTTTTGGATTTGACTGCAATTCCAAATAATATTAATCGAACTGATCATAATGGAGGTAAAGTAACAGTTGGGCCGGACAATAACGTCTATATGATAATGGGGGAAGTTGGAGGCCATAGGACTCAGGCACAAAATATAGATAATGGTCCAGCACCTAATGGTTTAGGTGGCGTTCTCAGAATTACTCAAGATGGTGGATTAGTTGATGATGAACCAATCTTTGGTACTGATTTGCCTTTAGGTGTGTACTATGCAATGGGTATTAGAAATAGCTTCGGTATCGATTTTGATCCTATGACTGGTAATTTATGGGATACAGAGAATGGTCCCACAGCAGGAGATGAAATTAACTTGGTTTTTCCTGGCTTTAATAGTGGTTGGTCCTTAATTCAAGGATTCTCTAACGATGATTTGTTGGGTAATGGGGCAACTCCTAGTGATCTCGTGAGCTTTGGAAACGGAAAATATGCAGAACCCAAATTTGCTTGGCATATTCCTATCGGACCGACTGCACTAAAATTTTTGAATTCAGATAAGTTGGGTAAAGAATATGAAAATAATATGTTTGTAGGTGACATTAATAATGGTAATTTATATAGATTTACTTTAAATGAGGCACGTGATGATATTGTCATAAATAACACGTATGTAGGGGGTGTAGCCGCATTAGCTGATAAAAAAGTGGATAATACCGTTGAAAGTATCCCTATTACGTTTGGACAAGGTTTCGGCGGAATTACAGATATTCAGGTAGGACCTGACGGGTATATGTATGTCCTAAGCTTTACAGGGGATTTGTACAAAATACTGCCAACTTCACAAAGTCCTATTCCAAAATCTCAATCTCCAGTATCACAATCTAGTGTTGTACCTGAAGGTTCTGTCCTGGTAACAATTAACGGTATTAGCGGTGACAACTCATACACACCAAATCCAATTACTATAAACTCAGGTGAAACAATTACCTGGTATAATGCAGACACCATATCACATACCGCTACATCCGGATCAGACGGCGATCCTGATGAGGGTCAACTGTTTGATTCAGATGCTATACTTTCTAAACAAGCATTCACCTTAAAATTTGATAATACAGGTACTTTTGATTATTACTGCGTTTACCACCCAACGATGGTTGGTGAGATTGTAGTAAAATAGCGAGATCCCCACAATACACTTTGTTTGTAATAGATTATCTGTTTAGATATGATTTCTGTATTGCTAGAACTAAGAAAAAATTCATCTTTTATCTAAACCACGAATTATACTGGTATAGATATGACCAGCTAAAATATTTTTTAACATACTACTGCCCTTTCGAGGTATCTAAATATCCCAATAATTATTAACTATTTTTTTGAAATAGGCGCACAGAGTATTC
>CAVWZU010000006.1:0-127169 GCA_963759575.1 uncultured Nitrososphaeraceae archaeon
CTATAGAATTGTCTTTCAATTTCAATTTAGTACTTCAAATTCTCAAAAATCTCAAAAAATAGACAAGAAAAAAATTTGACTCGATGGACCTTTAGGGATGTTTGTGTTCGTGTTCGTGCCGATGTTCATCGGTATGTAAGTGGGGATGGGAATGAGACACACCACCATGGCTATGAGAATGATATATTTTCTTAAAGACAGCATATAAAGCAGTTATTCCAAAGCCCAAAGTAACAAACATGACTATGGTAGGACCAGATGAAGAATCCAAAAAGAAACTAGCATACATGCCAGAAAAAGATGCAACCGATCCTATGATAATAGAAAGAAATACAACATTTGAAAAATTATTTGATAACATCCTTGCAGAAATTGCTGGACCTACTATTACTGATGCGAGTAATGTTACTCCAATTGATGACATTGAAACAATAATTATGGTAGCCAAGACAAATGAAAAAAGTAATTCGATATATGAAGTCTTAATCCCACTTATTTTAGCACTTTCGTTATCAAAAAAGGAAAAAACTAAGCGCTTATGGAGTAAAAAAAAGAATGCCCCTGAAAGTATGGTTACTGAAACAATAATATAAAGATCTTGTTCGGTAATCGCTAAAATATTTCCAAATAAAAGAGATTCGAAATTCCTTGTATACCTATTTGTCATACTTACTAGTAACACTCCAAATGCAAAAATAGCGGTGGTAACCAACCCTATTGCAGCATCAGGTTTAATTTTATTTCTTTTACTTATTTCATAGATCACAAAAGAGGCCAAGTAGCTCCAAATAATTGCTCCAACATAATAGTTCAAACCTACAATATTTCCCACTATTGCCCCTCCAAAAGCAGCATGTGAAAGTCCATGACCAACATAGCTTAGTCCTCTTAAAATAATATAGACTCCAGCTAAACCACAAATACCTCCAAGTAAAACCGAAACTATAATTCCTTTTATAAAAAATTCATATTGAAATGGTAACAAAAGATCAATCAAATGATCTTCACTATTTTATTTTGTAATCCGAAAGTCCATATGTTTTTAGAAGATTATCGTCTTTAAGAACGTCTTGAGGATGACCTTCAGCAATTACATATTTATTAAAACAAACAACCCAAGGAGAACGATTAGCAATATGAGTTATATCATGAGTGGATAAAATTACAGTCATTCCATTGTTATTGAGTGTCTTTAATATATCAAAAATTTTTTCTCTCGAAACATAATCTAGACCCGTTGTTGGCTCATCCAAAATAAGAACATCAGGGTTTCTGATCAATGCCCTGCCCAAAAAGACACGTTGTTGCTCCCCTCCAGAAAGTGCACGAATGTGTCGTTTTTCGTAGCCACTTAATCCTAATATTTTTAAAGTATCTTTAATTTGGTTTTTCAATTTTTTATCTATCCATGGAAGGTAACTTTTATAGTTCCATGATCCCATTGCTATAACCTCTTGTACAGAAACTGGAAAATTCCAATCAATAGTTTCTATCTGCGGAACATATCCAACAGAAGGATAATAGAAAAGAGAATCGCAGTCATTGCAAACGTACTCGATATCTCCATTCCAAGGATCATAAACTCCACACATTAGTTTTAATAGAGTAGTTTTTCCAGATCCGCTAGGACCAACTATAGAAACAAATCGACCTTTTGGTATAGTTAAATCTACTCCCTCGACAACAAAATCATGATAGGCAAATCCATAGGATACACCAGTTAATTTTAGATAATCAAAGGAGCCCATCCTAATGATATTAATTGAGATGTTTATTAATATTTAATAAAAAAAATTAGGGCGTGTATGTATTTTCAGGATTTATGTTAGTCAGACTACTAGTATTCCCCCCTAACGGGATTATCATGTTCTCCATATTATCAAGCATCATTCCCACATACGTATGGTCAGGACTTGTTAAATTACCAGGAAGTGAATCATCTCTCAAGGTCTGTACTATATTTACACCAGCTTCTTTAGCTATTTGATCAGTAATTCTATTTGAAAAGACTTCTGATGCAAAGATAGCCGGCACCTTTTCAGCCTTTATTTGATCAATCAATTTGGCTATATCAAGCGGTGATGGTTCTGAAAAATCTGATGGTTGCACAGCACCAATCACAGTCATGTTATACCGTGGTGCAAAATATGCCCAGGAATCATGATAGGTTATCAATTTTCTATTTTCTGGCGGTACACTTTGTACGGCTGCTTTTATTCCTTCATCTAGCTGTTTTAGTAAAGCAATGTACTTTTCAGCGTTCTCTGCATAATAAGCAGTATTACTGGGATCCATTTCGATTAATTTATCTTTAGTTAAATTAGCAAACTTCATAGCATTTACCGGATTTAACCATAAATGAGGATTAGGATGACCCTGTTCTTTAGGAAAACTAAAATCAAATATCCAACCTGTCGAATCAATAGTATTATCTGCAAGTTTTAACAATTGAATGTCTGGCTTGTTCTTTAGGGACTCATTTACAACTTTTTCCATATTGTCCTCTAGAAACAATCCGTTAATGATAACAAGATCTGCATTACTTAATTTTATTATATCAGATGGAACGGGTTCAAAGGTATGTGAATTTACACCTTCTGGAACCAAACCAGTCAGGTTTATTTTGTCTCCGGCTATATTTTTGACAATATTAGTTATTGGAGATACAGATGTAATGACGTTTAATGTTTTATTGGCTGCATACACTGAATTTAGATTATTATCAATGCTAGTGATGACTGCTAGTAGAGACAAAAGTATTGTAAATGTAGCTACAAACATTATTTTCGTGTTATTAAAAAAATTTTCCGACATTCTGAATCATTATAGATGATTTTATTAATTTTTTTAAGAGTGAATTATTGGTTTTGGAGCAAAAAAATTATTTATAGTAGTACAAGAGGCCTTATTAGGTTAGGACTTTCTGATTCCGCTGAATGAAACATTTAGAACATTTTTTCTTACTATTCTAACTATTGAATAAATAATGTCACGGATATCATAAACAAATGATCCTAATAACCGGATTAATAAACCATTTTCACCGGGCAATTTTGTACATCCACCGATAGCTTTTTTTGTCCCAGACAAAATTTCTAGTATTTCATTTTGTATGATGTTTACTTTATCCTTAGGAGTTAGAATATAAACATTCCCCAGTATTTCATAATTATTTAAAACTCCAAAAGATCGTATACCTTCCACCTTGGGTTCTATTTTTGCTACATCAATTAGTCTTAATTTATCATCTTGATTTATTGACTTGACTTTCATATAGCATATATCGTATTCAAAAGATTCATTGCTAGCAACCCTACCAGGTGTTAATATTTCAGAATAAATACAGGTAGCTTCATCATGAACCTTAATATTTGAAACCTGATAGAATCTAGAATCTCTAAATGGTATTATTTGATCAGGTATATATTCTAAGTAACAGTCTTTATCAACATTCAAATTTATTATTTGAGATCCAAAGTTTTTATTCATCCTGTATACTCTAGTAGCACTTTGGGTAGTAACATGTGATTTAGCTGAATTAGTAAGTGTAATGTCAATTCTATACCTATCGCCTTGTAAAATGCCTCCAGATGGAGAAATAATATAAACATAAGCCATCTCGGGAAATGTCTCTTCAAGATAAAGAGCACGTTTTATGCATAAAGGAACCTTGTAATATTGGTGTTTTATGGATGTTTTATGACTATCTGGATCATATTCTAGGCCAAGTTGTAAAACACCTAATTTACCTGACTGTCCTACTGCCAATTGTTCCAATGGATTATCGTAATTTAAAATTTCATTAGGAATATTCTCAGGAGTACAGTAAGAAAGATTATACAAACTCATTGAAATCAATAAGATTAATTGATGGCTACCGATTTAGGAGGTGCATCAAATAATACGTTCTTTACGATTTGTTCTGCCACGGTCTTAACACCCTGACCTGTTTTGCTGTTAACAAAAACATATGGTCTATCATTTCGAACAAGTTTGGCGTCTCGTTCCATGATGCTTAGGTCGGCACCTATGAAAGAGGCAATATCTATCTTGTTGATTACCAATAAATCAGATGTTTCGATTCCAAGTCCACGCTTTCTTGGATATTTATCCCCTCCAGAAACATCGATAATATAAATAAAATAGTCGGCCAACGCAGGACTGAAGGTGGTTGTAATGTTATCGCCCCCACTTTCAATAATTATCAAATCAAGATTGGGATGTTTGGATTCCATCTCCTCTACAACAGATATATTAATTGAAGGATCTTCTCTCACCGCTGTATGAGGGCAACCACCGGTAGCAATACCTATTACTAGATCCTCGGGCATTAGCCCTTTTTCGGTGGCAAGGTTTTTTCTCATTCTATCGGCATCTTCTCTAGAAACAACATCGTTAGAAATAATTCCAACATTATATCCATCATTCTTTAAAATAGGAACTAATTGTTCGATTAACATGGTTTTGCCCGATCCAACAGGCCCACCTATGCCTATACGTGGAATTCTTGAAAGTGCCACAAAAAAATAAAAGAAAAAATCAAGTTATAAACATTTTTGAATCCATCTGTTCGTGATGCATTTGAATTATATCAAGTTGAGGAATAAATTGCCACATACTATCAAAAGGTCTATTGATATTTTTTTTCACCGTTGATAAAATCACCGGTTTCATCTCATCTATAAGCTTCTGCCCTTCAATATGCTGAAGAATACCCAATCTAAGAGCAGCCCCAATTACACTTACAACAAACCCATATAGCAGCATCAAACCAGATCGCTCTTTGGTTATTTTCATAGAATTACATCCTAAGGCGTACGATAAAGGATAAACTCCCTTTGCATGGCCGCTCTTAATATTTTTTGAATAGAAATCCAAATATTCATCGTTTAGAATAAATGCAGAAACACATCTTAGGAACTGGATTCCTGATCTTGTTGAAGCCGAACGAGTTTCATCTACCAATCTCATAAAATAATATGTATTATCCAATTCTAATAACGACACAAAGTCTTTCTTTTGAATACAATCATACACATTACCTATAACACAACAATCAGTGGGTCCTATTTGTTGTATAAGGTAAGCTTTGATAAAATCCGAAATCTCGCCGTATGTTAGCTTTCTGTTTTTATCATAAAACAATAATTCCAGGCCATTTGAAGTCGTGTACAAACCGGTCGGAAAAAAAGAATCAGATAATTGTAAAAAACTTAAATCCGCAATGGATGGTTCTGATTCAATATCTTTATCAGTGTGCATGGATGTCAAATCCCTGATCAGGTTCAAAAATGAGTTGTTCTGAGCGAATTTCTATATAGTCTTTTAAATCTGACAACAGTCTCAAGAAAAGACTTATTTCATCGGGACTTTGGATAGGAAAAATTATATCACGATTTTCGATTTTTAGTGGCCTATGTAAGTTTCCAATAGTATGTCCTACTTTTATTGCCACGTTAGTGAGTTCATCATCGTTGGCATGCTTATGATCATGGTCGTGGTCATGCTTATGATCATGGTTTTTAATATTCAAGATAGCCACAAGCTCAGGAGATAATTTTATGACTATCATTTTAGTATCATCAAGAAAAACTACATCACCGTCTTTTAGATGGGTTCTAGAAGGCAAAATAAATCCGATATCAGTCTCTTTGTCCGAAACCTTTCTCATTCTAACCTTCTCGGTTTCTGATCTCTGAATTACTACTTTCTCGACGGTATTTTTCTTAACCGACTCTTCATATTTTTGATGTAATTGTGGATCTTTCTTTAAGTTTCCTATAACAGTTGTAATGGTTAACATCAGACATCATATAGAGGTCAATCTTATCCATAAAAACAATTTCAAAATCTTAATCTTATTTTGAGCAAAGCTAAGATATTGGTCAAAACTTTTTTCGGTATGTGAATAGAAATATCTAGAAATCTAGGTTTTATTGTCTCTACTGACGTTATTATCATGACTTTCTAGATTATTTGTATCATTGTTTGGACTTGGATTGGGATTGGGATTCCTTATTTTGTTTACAGCGGTTATCATATTTTGTAAATTTTGAGTATAATCATACTTCCCGTAGTGTTTATAGTTGCTAGGATCTAATTCTGCAAATACTAGCCCTCCATCAGATATTTCAATTTTTGAACCAATCTCAAATTTTTGAGCTACAACACATTGTCTTACCAAGTGATAAGGATAATCAAGATTGAGGTGAGATTTGGGATCTATCAAGCCTGAAATCGAAGACAATTTTCCAAATTTGACAATTACATGTCTAATTTGCAATGGGTCGACGATGAACATAGAATCATCAACATTAGACTTTTCGGTACAATGTCTAATTTGCAATAGCAATCACCTTTTTGAATCAGCAAGTGCTTGAGGATTGAGGTCGTCTGCCGCTAAATTCTTGTCAATTCTTAAAACAGATTTGGCCATTTCGCCTGATGCTTCCAATGCCATTGTTTTTACTAAAACTGGATCTAAAACGCCTTTAGAAACCATATTTACAATTTCACCGCTATCGATATCAACCCCATAGCCATCCGGGGAAGCTTTGGCATTCATTACTTTTTCTAAACCGTTAAATCCGGCATTTGTTAATATTTGTCTCATAATACTTTCGAGTGCAGATGTTACCACTTCTAGGCCTACTTGCTCCAATCCACCGAGTTTGAGTTTTTTAATTTTTTCAATTATATGCAATTCGGCAGCACCACCACCTGGAACAATTCCATAATTTAATGCAGCTTCAGCAGCATTGATTCCATCAATTGTTGATCTCCATCTCTCTAACGATGTTTCCTTTGTAGAACCTGATATCAGTACAGTGATAATCTTCTTTCCTCTACCATTTTCCAAATATATTATACCGTTATCCTCATCCTCGTATATTTTCTCAGAAACACCAAGGATATCTTTATTTTTTAAATCATCTAGTGTTCGCACTGGTTTTGCACCCGTATATCTTGACAAATATTCTATTTCTTCGTTTGAAATGTGGACCGCAAATAATCCTTTTGATACAAAAAGATCTTCGACTATCTGATCCACTTCAGGTGAAGCTATAAAAAGAGTATTTGCCCCCGTTTCAACTATGGTGTCAACAATTTTTTTAGATTTTTCCAAACGATCTTTTTCCATAGTAAGGATATCTTGATATTTGCTATTTTCTTTAATCCATGACTCTTTCACGGGTTTTAAATCCAATCTCAAAATTAGAATTTTCGAATTTTCAACTTTGCTGGGAAGTTCTGGATCGATTCTTTTTCTTTCCAAAACAATACCATTAAAAATTTTATCCTCAATATCTACTCTTCTTATAACCTGTACTGCCTTATCAAAATCATATAATCCGTTGTAAATTGCATCTTTTCCTACAGGTACGTAACGCATTAACTACCAACGTATGCAATACTCGACCATCCAATTTTGATGACAAGCTCGTTTTTACGATTTGATCGAGTTCAGGAGCATCAAGATTGATCTGTATGGCACTTTTTTTTAGCAATTCGCAAGAATGTTTTATACCGCTTTCAATGCCTTCAACAACCTTAGTGGGATGCACTGCAAGTTCACGAATTAATCTTTTTCCCTCTTTGATCATCTCAGCTGCCAAAATTACAGCCGTTGTTGTTCCATCGCCTACTTTTTGCTCCTGCCTTTCTGCAATTTCCACTATCATTCTCGCGACAGGATGAATTGCTCTCAATGAAAGCAATATGGTAACACCGTCGTTAGATACATGCCTATTCATTGATTGATCGATCAAAAGTTTATCCAGGCCTTTTGGTCCTAGGGTGGTTCTCACCGTTTCAGCTACGGCCATTACCGCGTTTGAATTAGACTCTAAAGCATTGAATTCAATATTTTCAGCAATTGGCTTCCAAACTCCAAAATTTTGTGGTGAAGACATATTTTTTAAAATTAAAGACCAAGAGATAAATGTATCATAAAGAATAAAGACTGAATAGAAACTAAAGGACGAAAGAAAGATTTTAGAAATAAAAAAAGATAGTTGGGAAGAAACCTTAGGCCATAAAGTATCTCTGTGCTAAGGTTAGTTCCTTTGCTGGATCAACAGTAGCGATCTGCCCGTTAATCTTTACTTCATATGTTTCATGATCTACAACAATTTCTGGTGTTTTATCATTCCACATCATGTCTCTCTTTCCTATACTTCGGCAGTTTTTAACAGCCAATGTAGTTTTTTCTAATCCTAGTTTCTGAGGAACGCCAAGCTCTAACGATTTCTTTGACATGAAAGTAAAAGATGTCTTCTTTACAGCACGCCCCATGGCACCAAACATTGGTCTATAAAAGACCGGTTCTGGTGTTGGCAAAGAAGCATTTGGATCTCCCATTATAGACCAAGCAATAAATCCACCTTTAAAGACCATTTTTGGCTTTGCAGCAAAGAAAGCATTGTTGTACATAACTATATCGGCATACTTTCCTACTTCAAGGGATCCCAGATAGTCTGAGACACCATGAGTTATGGCAGGATTAATGGTAGTTTTTGCAATATAGCGCTTTGCTCTTAGGTTGTCGTTGTCTCCTTCCTCATCTTTTAGTTTTCCTTTCATTTTTTTCATTTTGTCGGCAGTTTGCCATGCACGAATTACAACCTCTCCAATTCTACCCATAGCTTGACTATCTGATGAATACATACTAAGAATTCCCTCATCATGCATTACATCCTCGGCTGCTATTGTTTCGGCTCTAATTCTAGAGTCTGCAAAAGCGACATCTTCTGCAACAGCAGGGTTAAGATGATGACAAAACATGAGCATATCAAGATGTTCATCAATAGTATTAACGGTAAATGGCCTTGTAGGGTTGGTTGAAGATGGCAAGACGTTTTGTTCTGCTGCGATGGCAAGTATATCTGGGGCGTGACCACCACCTGCTCCCTCTGTATGATAGCTGTGGACAACTCTTCCGTCGATGGCATTAACGGTATCCTCTAAATAAGCACATTCATTTATTGAATCAGTGTGTATTGCAACTTGAACATCGGTTAAATCTGCAGCACGAAGTGATGCATCCAAAACAGCAGGAGTAGTTCCCCAATCTTCATGATCTTTTAGTCCACAAACACCGGCTTCGATTTGTTCCATTTGGGTGGCTAACGATGGATGAGAATCATTGCCTTTGCCCAAAAATCCATAATTCATTGGAATGTCCTCTACGGATTCTAACATCCTACTAATGTTAAATGTACCTGGAGTACATGTGGTAGCATTAGTACCATCTGCAGGACCAGTACCACCACCTATCATGTTACATATACCATTACTGATCCCATCTATGTATTGCTGAGGAGAAATCATGTGAATGTGGGTATCAAAATGTCCTGGAGTACAGATTGTATGTTCACCAGCCGTTGCCTCAGTACATGCAGATACGATTAGGTTTCTATCAACACCATCCATTACCAATGGATTTCCGGCTTTTCCGATACCTGCAATTTTACCATCCTTGATACCTATATCACCCTTCACTATCCCAATCACAGGATCAAGCACTACAGCATTCGTAATAACATAGTCCAAAGCACCGCCTGCACTGGTAACACCAGGTGTTTGAGCTTGACCATCTCGAAGTGTTTTGCCTCCTCCAAATACACATTCATCTCCGTGGGTTATGAGATCCTTTTCAATCTCAATTAAGAGATCTGTATCACCTAAACGAACCTTGTCGCCTGTAGTTGGACCAAAGTGATCAGTATATTGTTTTTTTGTTACTTTTAATACCAATAATATCCTCTCCTAATTACCCATTCCTTTAAAACCAAAGAATTTGGCTCTTTCAATTGCAGATTTTTTTATATTTGATGACTTTGCACTTCCATTTGTTAACCCATTATATCCAAAACAAACTTTTGATCCACCTAATTCACACAATTCAACTTCCTTTGTGTCACCTGGTTCAAATCTTACTGACGTTCCAGCTGTTATATTTAATCGATAACCAAATGCTTGCTCTCTTGGAAAATCAAGAACTTTATTGACTTCAAAGAAGTGTGTATGAGACCCTATTTGACATGGCCTATCACCAGTATGTTTTACAGTAATCTTTATGGTTTTCCTGTTTTCGTTGCAAGGTACATCACCTTCAGATAAAACATATTCTCCTGGAATCATTATAAATTAAAACCTCCGTCTAAATTCAATTTAGAAATAATTTTAATTGTCATTTATAACTCACCTATTGGACTGGATCATGAACGGTAACTAATTTTGTCCCGTCTGGAAATGTAACTTCCACTTGTACCGTATGTATCATCTCAGGCACTCCATCCATAACATCCGCTCGTTTTAAAATATTTCTTGCAGAGGTCATTAATTCTGCGACTGTTTTTCCTTCTCTTGCTCCTTCTACAACAAAATTGGCTATATAAGCAATTGATTCAGGATAATTTAGTTTTACTCCCTTTTGTTTTCTTCCCTCGGCAATTTGAGCTGCCGTCCAAATCATCATTTTTTCAATCTCTCTTGGGGCTAACATCATGTTTAATTCACATATAACAAACGTAGTGAGTTATTTTAAAATTCAAAATAATAATCAATATATATGAACAATTACCATTATCACCTATTTAGTCGACATCGACTAAATAGGAAGTCACTAGTCAGAAATTTTAACAGGTAAACAAGTCTTTAACCAATAAAATGTTTTGTCGTAGGGACCATTTTTTCTAGTCGCGAGTCTGAATTCATATTTTTCTTTCACTGTATGAATAACAAGTACATTTTCATTTACAGCAGTGCCAAGCATATTAGAAACCAAAGTTTTGGTATCAGAGTAAAATACCATTTTTCTTATGTCCCGGTATTTGATCGAAACTTCGTTAGACACACCCGCTGCTTCTGCTTCTGCTTCTGCTTCTTCTGAATTTTGTTCTTTAGAAATAAACGAGTCCTTTATCTTAATATCAGAGTACTCTAATTTTTCAGACAGAATATAATAAAGATAGGGCCCAATTCCAGCAACAAAACCCGGGTCTGTCAGTTTTCGTAACTTATTTTTTTTAACCATGATAATTCTAGTTGGAGTAAATGTAAGAAGATAATCAATCTTCATGGGTTTGGTTTTGATGTAACCTGAAAGCCTCAACACAACAGGTTCAATATTTTGAGCAAGCATTAAATCATAAAACTTCTTAATTTTTTGACCATCTGATATTTTTGAATCAGATTTGATCTTTTTCAGATTCATCTCAAGCTCTGACACTACAGTAGTATGATATATGATGTAAAATATTACTTTAATTGAAGGACCTTAAAATGACAAATAGGTCAAGGCGGAAAATTTCAAGAAAAACACAAAAGAAAATGAAAAATTAGTGGAGCTGCTGATCGGTTGGGGAGTTGGGGAGTTGGGGAGTTGGTTGATCTTGGATAAAACTATCCTGCCCTAGACCAGCCTATCCCAGCGGGTATGTTTGAGAATCCGAAAATAGCAATCATGTAAACCCACGCTGTAAATACAAATGGCCCCGTCAGTGCAGGTAATCCCCATTGACCAAAGAACTTTTGAAGTGCAGGCATTACCACCACGGAACAGGTTACTGTGGCAAGCAACGCCAGTAAGAATGACTGTGGAGTAAGAGGCACAAAACTAGTTAATGCAATCATAACCAGTACCCTGATTAAATCCGTGCAAACCAATCCTAGTCTCATGAGTGGGTAATTTCATCAATATAGATAAAGCAGCACCAAGTGCGGATCCTATTAAGGCCATAACTCCAGCAAGATATAACGGTGAATATTCATTCCATCCTGACGTATACGCATTTGTATACCAAGGCCTATCTTGAACACCAGCTATTATCGGTGCCAATTCAAATGCCAAAGTCAAACCTATGACCCAGAAAACACCGGTCTTCCAATTCTCCACAAAGGTAACCTGAGATACACCTTTGAGAGTGGCAACGATGAATTCCTTGGGGGTCCATTTGAAGTTTTCAGGTGTTGTTGGAAGAGGATTGTCACTTCCGGGAATTCTCTCTTCTTTAGCAGCATGAGGAACTTCAGGCCAAATATCATATCCATACCGTTTGCTCGCATACATCATAGCCCAAGTAGTGAAGATAAATGAGGATGTAAATCCAGGGATTGCCACAGCATTAGTAATGCCGGATGCGGCTGGACTAAATATATCGCCCATAAAATGTGAAAACGCCATCCAAGCTACTGCAGTTATGACTGCTCCAAATATTGAGATTGTCAATGTCACCCTGTTGGCTTTTACAAATGGTCCAGACCAGAATGCCATTCCGGTTAATATAGAATTGTACCCAAACAAGCCAAAAGTAACCAGTCCGTAGTCGGCACCTAGTAGTAACGCAGTTCCTGCACCAATTAATCCTGCAGCTACCATCATGATACCTGCTTTGCGCGAAGCTATTAGGACACCTGCAAGAATAAAAATACCAGTTACTGGCGAACTAAATAAGGGAACTTCAGCGATGCCATTAAACAGTATATAGAAGAAATCTAGAAGAGGGTCTCCTGACGAAAATGTTGCTGACGCCATACTAGGATTTTGTACAGGTATAGTTTAACGATTTGTATTAAATATCAGTTTATTAATCAAGATAAAATTTATTGATCTTAAATTAATTTAGCAATAATACTGGTTTGTTAGATTCAGAAAGAATTTTCCTTGTTACATGCCCAAGATCATCAGAATTTCCTAACCCTTTTGTTCCAAGGACGATGAAGTCTACATTCAAGTCATTGGCAGTTTTAATAATTTTGTTGGCGGGATCCCCTAGTTTGACAACTCTTTCGCATCTTTTAGTATTCTTTATAAGGATACTAGACAACACTAGCCGCCCTTCTTTCTCGACTCTTTTGATTAGCTCAGTATCGTATTCTGTGTTTTGTTCATAGTCATCGGGCCATTCAATTATATGTACCACATAAATTATAGAATCGACTTGGAAAGCGTGACTGGCATAATCTAATGCTCTTATTGAAGACATGGAACCATCAACGGCGACTAGAATTCGCTTAAAACTTGTATGGATAGGATTTTCAGAGATATTGTTTTTGGATAGGGAAAATTTATAGTCATGTTTTCTAAATTGAAACTTTGATCTGATAATAAATAGAAGATTTGATAAAACAATTGAAATTTCTCGCTTTGATTCAATAATCGGTTTAACTATAAGAAAACAAGCTGCAGATATCGTCCAGACAATACTTAATAAAATCCAAAACAAGAAAAACTCGTAGGAAAATATATACCCGGAAAAAAATAGTGGTAATGGCCAGATCACAACCAAAATGAGTGTAAAAAAGATTCCATATTTGTACCCAAATACGGTTCTTTTCTTTAATAACGATTCATCATTATCTTCTTTTATCAAAGATCTGATTCTTTCCTCTGCAACTACGATCCGCTGCTTCGTAATATTGAAATTAAAGTTGTCTGGTCTAATTAAACTCCCTAAAATAACAAGAACAAATCCAGATGTAAAGGATGTTAAATTACCTAAAAGGAGAGGAATATCATTACTGGTGGACGCGACTGAGATATTCCCATATAAATAAAAAGCTGAAAAAAACCACACAAAAACACCCAGCAAGATCCCACACAATGCTGAAATAGAAGCAGAGATCTTGTTGGTTTTTTTCCATATCAAAGACAAAGATATCGGACCTACGGCGGAGCCGATAAGAATCCCCATTGATAAATAAATATACTGTAAGCTCAATCCTATATGGAATAAAGATAAAGAAAGTACACCGATGCCGAATCCGAACATCAAAACAGAATATTTTGAAATACGCATTAATTGCCTACCAGATGCCGATGGTTTGAAATAGGTTCTATAAACATCAAATGTAAATAGCGAGGAGAACGCGACAAGTTCTGCTGATCCGGCGCATGTTACTGCAGTAAATAGCATAGTCAATATTAGAACACCACCTACTTCTCCCAAAAGAGTGGAGATAGTTACAGGTGCAACTAATCCATGACTAACTTCCAAAGGAGAGAGATCTAAATGCATTGCAATTCCTGCGAGTCCTAAAGAAGTGGCAAGGGCAAATGGAATAGCAAACCAAGCCAGTCCACCTATGAAAAATCCTTTTATTAGAGATCTAGGTCGTGCTGCAATGGCTCTCTGCCAAAAGGCCTGATCTACAAAAACTGTTCCAAAATTTCCAATTATATTGATAACACCAAAAATAAGGGCACCAATTGAAGCCAAAGTTAAGAATGAACCGCCCGAGTTTCCTTCTACAGGATTAAGAGTACTTGCCAATTGTAGACCTTCAAATAATCCCGTTATTCCCCCTATGTGTGGATTGAAGAAATAAATACCCACCACTAAGATCAGAATCACTATAAAAATAAATGAAGTATTTAGATAGTCTGCAAAGAAAGTGGCCTTCAAACCTCCAAAATAAGTATACATCATTATGCTCAAAGGTATTATGAAACAAGCTATTGTGATGTCAATTCCCGTTAGAGCATTCAACGCTACGGCCCCACCTAACACAAGCATAGCCATAACGATAGAATTGGCTAGTAAAGCAAAAAGCAAGAATACCTTGTGACCAAACTTTCCTAATCTAAGGTAAAGAAATTCTGTAAAAGTATGAGAAGAGGGAGCTCGCTTTTTCAACTCAAGAGCAATCACAGCAAAAAGGATGATTTGTATACTTGCCCCTGCTGCGTACCAAAACGGGCCACTTATGCCATATTTATACGCGACTGTGGATGATTCTAAAAGTGTTGCAGCCCAGATCCAAGCAGATATTACAGATGATGCCAAAAGGCCGCTTTTAATACTCCTCCCCGCCGTAGAAAACCACTCAAATGTTTTTCTTGCGCCGAGCCATTTTGTATCCACAAAAATGAGCAACAATACAATAACAGTCATTATCAAACCACCCCCGATGAAGATCAAATAACCTGTTTCTTCAGAGAGGATGAATGACAATTAAATGTTAAAATTGAAATGATTTATTTAAATTAATATTAAGTGGGTGCTTTTTATGGTCTTCTCTAACTCTCAAGTTTTAGAATTACCTCGAAATTAAAGTTCTAAACTATAAATAATCAGATCAATTATTTCGTAATATTAAATCAATGATAGATTCCATAGACGAGTTAATTCTTTCTGCTTTGAGTAAGGATGCCAAGCAGGATTTGAATGAAATTTGGGATTTTTTAAGAAATTATGGATATAATTTAAGTTTGGAGGAAATAGATTCCCGCATAAAAACACTCGAGGATGAAAAAATAATTTCGAGATATACAATTTCTATTGACACCAAAAAAGTACGACATAGAATAGTTAGGGTAGTTTTAGTAACCTTTAGACCATCACAACACTTGGGAAGTCGAATAGAAGGATTAAAGAAGTACCTCCAGGATGCCCCGTTTGTCTTATTTTCAGGAAAAACAAGAGGTGGATATGACTGGATCACCATCCAAGTATTTTCATCGCCCGAAGTTGCTGACGAGGAGAGCGATATTTATAGAAACTTGTTTGGAGATATAATCCAAACTTACGAAGTATACGATTTTTCGCCTCTAAAGGAACCTACATTTAATGCATTTACCTATACAGATAAAGAATATAAAAAATTCTTGAATGAATGGATGCCTCCATTTCTTGGAAGATAATAGAAGATGGAAGATTCAAACAATTATTTCAGATTATTTTAGATATTTTGCAGTTTTAGTTATTTTTAAGTTTTTAAATCTAATTGTATCATCGATTAACGAGTGAATTTTAAGACGCAAGTCCATTAAAAAGCTTATGATATCTGTACTTTGCCCTGGTTCAAAATTTAGCTGAACTTCCTCTATTATATTATCTAGTCTAGCAAGAGTAATTTTTAATGCAAGGGAAGTTTTCTTTGTTACTTTAAGTGTTTTTATATTCTTAAAATTAATATTTTCGTTTGCAATTAATTCCAAGTCGTCACCTGAGATACCCTCCTTGGAAAATACAGCCTTTACTTCTCTAATTTGTCGAATGGTCAATTCATTTTCTATAATATGATCTGTAAAATGAATAATATTATTTGGTGAAACAGTAGTTAATTCCAAGGCTTGACTTACGCTCAATTTGTTTAGCATTATTTTTTCTTTGACATCCTGTGGAAGTTTTAAAAGCTGAATCCTGTGAGATACATATTCCTCACTTTTACCTATTTTTTTAGCCAATTCAGTAACACCTCCCCAGCCCAAATCCTGGACATATTTTCTAAACGCCTCTGCTTCCTCAAGCGCGCTCATCGATTTTCGCTGGATGTTTTCTGTTAATTGAATTTCAAATGCTTGTTTGTCATTCATTTCCCTTATTTTGCAGGGAATATGACGCCACCTAAGGGATTTGCACGCATAAAAGCGTCGATGGCCAGCAACTATCTCAAAGTTATTTTGAAATGGTCGTATCAAAATAGGCTGCAGTAACCCATGTTCCTTGATACTCGAAATGAGTGATTCTACTTCTTGATAATCATTAAATTTGTCTCTAATAGAAAACTGTGATGGTCGAATCATTTTTATTTCTATGTGTTCCACTATACTGGTATCGAAGGCATGCATAAATTACATAAATTAATCTAATACTTATACGTTTTTATTTCTTGAAATCTTATACAAAATTTAAATAAAATTGTAAATATCATAAAATTAATAAATATACTATAAATTATAATTATATCACATGTATGTGCATACATGAATTTAGCCTCAAATAAATAGTGTTCTGATTATTTTAGAATCAATTTTGCAAGTCCAACTAAATTTGAAAAAGACCGACGTTCCTTTACGATGGGGAACAATCAAACATAGTTTGATGCTTGATATCTTTTATTTTCTCTTTTTTTTTGGAGTGAAAAGGGTAAAAACAATTTCAAATATTCTCAAGGGAGTATTTGTTCTGTTTCTTTTATGATGCACCAAATACTAGAAAATCCTCATCCAACTGATGCGGGAAACACCTTATCGTGAGACATATGAATAAAAGGCAAATAAATCGCTAGATGTATTAGTCTATTAGTCTATTAGTCTATTAGTCTATTAGTCTATTAGTCTATTAGTCTATCAGTCTACCTTTTTACATACTGTTTATACAATCGTGTGTCGTAAAGCAGATAAAACCAAAGCTTAACCTAGATAGGAAGGAAGAAGAATCCTACAGCAATAATAAAATAATAAAATAATAACATACCCAACAGTTACCATAACTCCTTCTAACCAATTAATGATTCCATCACGTGATATGCAGTCTATTATCAATAATTCTAATAATATACTAACAAGCTCAAATAAAGTAAAATCTAACATAAAGTGGTAATGCTAGCGCAGAAACAATAAATTGGATCATAATATCTGCATCAAAAATCGCAGCACAATTGCAACGGGAATAAATACAAGAAATAAGTATAATAATGAGGACTTCTTCCCTTTAATGAACCTCAAACCCTATCTCCTGAATTTAAGTATTTGGTTCTAATATTGAGAGAGCAAGAATCAAGGTTCATTTGAGATCTTAAATCCATTTTTTGTTTTAATGCTTTTAATGTGACAAAATCTTACTGCTCCTAAGAACAAGAATCAAATATTATTAAATGACTGAATCTAAAAAATTGTCCTAGTCTATATGAATATAATTTGATTGATCAAATTATATTCATATTCATTCTCCAAATGGAGGTGACAGTGGATAAATACTACCCTGGTCTGAATAAGCTGGTTTGGATCCTTATCATCTTGTGGTTCTATTGTCACAAATAGTTCAGTGTATGTGAAGGGGTAAACATGTGTAGATTCTAAACTAAAAGTTCAGTTCTCCTCTACCATACCAACACTCAATGGAATTAGATTGTATGGCATTTCAAACTCATCAATTTTCTTATTTAGAAGACCAAAAAGAGTATTAATTATAGTAATAGTAACTATCCTTTCATATTCATATTATGCAACAACAAACTATACTCAACAGAATATCAAAATAATAAAAGGCAATAGCACAATTTGATAGGGTTTTTTTTATTGAATTATAAACTAAAATTAAGGCATTTATACTTGTTCTTGTAAGAGGAGTTATGAAATCATATAGTCGTAATACTAAAAAAGAAGCGATTGCTTTTGGTATTGTCATTTTAATAGTATCCATAATACTTGGCAATAGTGATATGTTATATCAAAATAAAGCAGTAGCACAAGGTGAGAATTCTACTGTAATTCAAGAATTTAATGGAAAGCTTGACCAAATACATACAAAATTTAGAGAATTTGTCGAACAGAATAAGATCAATACAACTTCACTAACTTTACCCAACGGCAGCAGTATATCCGAAGCTTTACAAAAATTAAATTCAACTAAAATACTTGAAGAAGTATCTAATGCATTTAACAAAGCTTTAAGCGAAACAGGGATTACAAATGCAACTGAAGGGATGAAGGAAAAATATGATGGAGATTTATCCATGCTCGTTCAAAAGTTTGATGAGGTAAGAGGAAATTCAACAAATTAGTCTTTAATCCTCTTTTTTGAAAATATCAGAGCATATTATTTTCAATTTATTATAGTAAAGTTACTGGGTTGTTTGATAGATAAATAGTGGTTTTGGAATAAAGCGTTCATTTTGAGTAGCATGATATGGGAATATCCACATATCAAATTCATTTATTCATTTATCCAATATCAGCTAATCAGTTTATATAACATGTCAAATATTTTTCTAGATATTATAGGCATTAGACCATTAGCGAATAACTTGGGTTTTTACCTATTTTATTAGCGGTAAAAAACATAATTCTATAACAATTTACTATATTAAAGTTAATATACAATATTGATTTTAATACTTCAATGAAAATTAATACCATATTTTTGTTGACTGCTGTTGGAGTGTTTGCAACTTTTTCATTATTGACAATGTCGACCACTACCAACTTTAATGCAGTTGCTCAGTCTAATGAAACGGAAAATAATCCAAATTTCTATGCAAATTTAACAAATCCAGTTGCTGTTTCGAATTCAGATGCAACAGGTAATGCGACCTTTACCCTTGAGGACGGTGCAACTACGATGTTTTACGTAATTAGCGGGAACGGGGTAGGGGACATTACTCAAGCAGTTATAACACAGAGTACAGGTGGTCGTACTACAGATTTGGTTTCTCTTTATTATGCCCCAACTTCAGGATTAGTTACCACAGGTTCTGGAACTGCGGAAGGGAATTTCACATCTGCTGATTTCGTGAATGTACTGGAAGGAAAACAGATGTCAGATTTAGTCAAAAAAATCCTTGATGGAGAGGTGTATCTTGCAATAAAGACAGTTGAGTTCCCACTTGGTGAAATTGCAGGACAATTACAACCAACACAATGATATAAACTCAGACATTTTTTTAATTATTTGTAATTTTGAGGATATCAGGTTCACAATCCAGCTTATTTACAAAAGATATCCACATCCATCCTATAATTATTTTTTTATCATGATCTTGATTTAATGTTTTGATTTTATTCTTTAATGATTAAGACTAAATACTCATTTATGAGGACCTGACTCAATAAACGGGTCTACTCAGTTAGGGAAAAGATTACGGGTTTTCATTCTTTAGAACCAGATTTTGAAAGAATGTAATAATTTGAAAAGTTTAAGATTAATTTAATTTGATAAAAAAAGATTTGAAACATATAAGAATCACTTGAAACAAATGTCGGAAAATGTTTTGGAATAATTAATGGTCGGAATCTCATATCTTTTAATCGAAAATAAATACATGATGTAATAATAATATAGACTAATTCTAAATGTTTTTCAATTTTGGTTGGTCTTAAAGTAAATAAATGTATGAATAAATGAAATCTATAGATTATTTGTTCATTAATTTCCAAAATAAGAAATTAAATTGAAATTAAAGGTGATAAAGTGAGTTCACACGCACTAAACCACATCTAATCTTTTCTTCCCGGTAATGACATACTCCTACCAGATACACCAGCGACAATAATTTGGATACCGACTACCAGTAATGCTATGGCCACCATATAACCAGCTAAAACAGCACCCCATATTGGAGACACCATTATTAGTATGGCTATTATGATTTCGAATATACCTGCAATAATACCGAATGCTCTTGCTCCTCCACTCTGAGATCTGGCAGCCAAGCTATGAACCACTCTAGCTATACCATCACAGAACAGTGCAATAGCAAGTACAAACAGGATGAATACAGTAGAACCTAGTGGATATACTAAGACAATAAGTGACACTATAAGAACTATAATCCCAAGACCAATTGTACCCCATCTAGATGATCCTGGAGCTGGATGGAAAATTCCAATTACAATTCTCTCAATTCCTGTAAAGAACAAAACTATGCCTAGTATATAAACAACACCGATAGTTGCAAATGCAGGGAAAAAAAGAGCTAAGCTTGATAATACCACAACTATTATTCCTAAACCGATCTGTAATGCACGTGTCCATCCGGGGGACTTTGTTTCAGCTAACGTCATACAATATTGAATAATGTCTGCTTATATAAGGGTTAAATAACAAGTAACAATGTTAATGTTCTTTTATATTCCTTGTCTTCACTATATTGTTGTGTAACTATTTAGTTATATCGTAATTTAATAATCATTGTACGGCTACTAGTTAAGATAATTCATAATATGGGTCGATTGTCAGGCTATAAAGTCCTCTTTTCATACAACTTTTTTGAATTGCCAGATTCAGGATTAGAAATGAGAAATAAAAAAATAGAGATTGACCATTATAGATTCAAAATCACTTATTCTCTAGATAGGTTATATCCATAGTCTATTTTGTCTCTGATTGTCTCTGATAGTCTATGATAGTCAAGAAAAATCATAACCAAAATCGCGGAAATTAGACCAAACTCCTAGTAATATCTTTTAAAAAATTAACAGATTGTAAATGTATAATAAATATACAGTATATTGATAGTAACTAATATTCTAATACAAGAAACAGAACTGACATCAAAATAACAAAATTGGTCAATTAATGTATGGCAAATGGAATAGAGTGATTGAAAGAGCAGAAGGATTGTGATTTCTAATGTTCACATCAGTTTAGAAATAAAGACGACGAAATAATCAAGTTAAAAGTAATCAGGTAGAAGATATGCAACAGTAAATTGTTTATAACACCAGTCAATCATGTTAGGGGAATAATTCTAATGATATATCTATTGGTTTTCATAGTTTAATACAAGAAATAAAGATGAAACATCTACCAGGTAAACCAGGTTAATGAGATACTGGATGCGAATAGAGTTCATACTTTTCGGATTTTATCGGCATGGAAGCAAGTCAAAAAAAAGTCAGTGCTACGATAACACGATCTTTTAAAATTTGGTATTTAAATCAAGGAAATATCAAGGACACGAATTGTCTCTTAACTAAAATTCTATGATAAGAAAAACACAAAGTACTTTCCAAAATGTATAACTAAATAAAAAGATACTAGAACAATATTATTGATTAGATATACGCATGGGGCTTTCTATTACTAATATTTTATGATGCGAACTGGAACCACCCGGAATTCTTCAAATAAAAATTAAATGAAAGAATTTGTTTAATGTAATATAGGGTTTATCATCAAACCGATCAAACTATAATAAATTGGATGTCTAGAGGTTTTAGGACCATCTATTGTTTGTTTCGAATATGTTTGGTGATCAGAACAATGCAACACTTCTTAGATGTAACAGAACCGGTGGATTAATACAGGTCATCCCATAAATAGAATAATCAACTAAAGCAAATAATGAAACAAGGTTGATTTATTTGTATTTTATTAAAGCAGTGATATCAATACTTTACCAAACCAATTTCGAGGCATAATACTTTTTATAATGAGAAGTATACTAATTAGCAGAATAACATGTTTTCTAAAATTTTAGTTGGGATAGATGGATCAGAATATTCTAGAAATGCTGTTAATTATGCTTTAGATCTTGCTGTAAAATATGGTTCGGAATTATTTCTTTTAGCGATTGTTCCTTCTAAAGTTCATCATGGTGACTCATCAGGAGTATTTGGTATGGTAACTCCAGCTTACTTTGATGAATATAAGAAGGAAGCTGAAAAGTGGTTTGAAGAAATAATAAATCACGTAAACAAGGAAACTACCATAGATGCTAGTAATAGAGTCAAATCAGAAGTAATTACCACCCCATTTTCTACTCCAGCTTCAATTCTAAATTATGCGGAAGAGAGAGACGTGGATTTGATAGTAATCGGCACTAGGGGAAACTCGGGTCTAAAAAAAATGTTACTTGGTAGCGTAGCTTCGGATGTTGTTACTTATTCTTATTGCCCCGTTTTAATAGTTAAATAAGATCCATTTTACCTTTTTCAGGAGTCATACAAACAAGAGTACAAGAAGATTAATAATATCTATAGATATTAAACTCAAAATATTTTACTGAGAACGATACTTGGAAAGGATTTATTTATCAAATCAATTCATCTAGGTGTAATTTATCTAATAATGGTCTCAAATTAATGCCAATTTCTTTTTCCCCTAAAATTATATTGGAACCGATGCCCAAAACTATAGATAGCATGTTTCTATCTTCCCTAGCAGTGTAAATCGAACTTCCAAATATTTTAAATTCAAGATGATTGTCGTGTATCCATTGCTTCCATTTTCTTGTTCTTTGAGCATTTTGTTCTAATGAGTTTATCACATAATCCAAATCAATTCCTTCTTCATTATCAAGTAATTGAAGTTTAACCATAGGGAGCATGACATTTCCACCTTTCACTGATTGTTTTTCTTTATTCATTTGTTCTATGATTTTACCTTCAACTTCATGAGCGTCTTTAGACTCATCCTTATAATCGTCTACATCGATGTCATAATTTGGAAAAAAATAGCCTGTTAAATTTTTATCCCAATCATATATTTTGTAAACGGTATCAATATATTCTAATTTCCACAGTGGATTGTCTCTATTTCCCCTTCCAAACATAATTAAACAAAGTGTTAGTTGGTATTTTTATGTTGATAAAATAGTATAATCACTATTTCTAAAGATTTTTTACAATAATGGGAAACTCATTAGTGACTTTTATTACTTTTTGTGTTTGATAATCTTAAAAATGTGAAAATCAAAGAATATGTTCAAGTAGAATAACATTTGATTTTATTTTTTAGGAAACTGAATTTGTCTGGTTCTTGTACAAATTCTAAATTATAAAAAAATTGGTTCTGTTTTAGACTTTGTATGATTCTAGTTCGCTTAAACTGATTTTTAAAAATACTTCTGCGCCATTGTATCCCTCAACTTTATCTTTTGGTAAGCTATACTCCTTGCGATCTCCCTGAGATGTAATTATTACTGAATCGTCACTTACAGCATCCACATTTCCTGCATCTAAAAAGTCATTTGATCTCACATTTTTATGTATAATACTTTCCCAATCTTCTATCGAATCTGCCATATTAATTCAACGTATTCTCATTAACGAATTATTTAAGTATTTATTTAATAATTATTTGAAAAAAAGTATTTTTGTAATATTTATGTAATATTTATGTAATATTTATGAAATACAACATTTCTTACGATGGATTGACAAACAAATAGTGTATTTTTATTGCTACTGGATTGGCCACAGAAAATATCATGTTTCTCTAATCTCTTTTGAGCATGAATAAAGGAGTTGCAAATAACCTCAGTTAGTGAATTAATAAGAGCTAAACCATTAGGTTAAATTCTTAATACTTGAACAATTTTTATGGTCAGAAGTATTCGTGAGTCGGAGCATGACTTGGGCTTTCAAGGTGGTGGGTCGCTTGGAACTTACGAAATAGGAGCTTACAAAGGAATCTATGAAATGTTGAAAACAAAGATAACAGCAATCCGATTTAGAACAATTCTACATTTGATATAATCGCTGGCTCCCCGATAGGTGCTATTAACGCGACTATACCAACAAGTCTTGTAATTGAGACTGGTTTGCTTTAACGTTCATCTGAAAAATTGATGATTTTGGTACTATCTTTCTAAGGAATCTATGGTCGAAAAATCCTTTTTTCTCAGATTGGTGGGATTTTTGACAATCAATTCATAGTCATGCCGTAGACCTCACGGCATATTTTCCAAATTAAGAACTTACAGAAATATTGTGGAAGGACGATTCAATATAACAGACATGATCAGAATAGAAAGAAAGAATGACGGATACGATTTCAGATAGGACATATGATTTCTATTCAAGACAATAAACACTGTATTGAAATAAGGTTATTCTGATTCGATTGAATATGGGAAAAAATATGACCAGAACCAGAATAAAGACTAATTTAGTAAACGATATATTTTGGAAATTTTGTTCCTCATTTACTGCATACTTTGATAATATTTCTAAAGGACAAGGTTAGCTAGAAAGATTCCAAACAAGCCGCGATTAATATACCTTGAAGGTACCATTTCATTATCCGAGAGACTAGAAACAGAGCATCCTCAGGCTTGGTACTTCAAAATCAAGATCATCTTTTTAAATTACTGAAGGTATATGTGTAGATGTTTCAAGTCTCTGCTGGAAATCAAACTTTCAACCTAGGACTCATAGTTGTTGATATGCAAAACGGGTTTGTAAGCAAAGGAGGATCTTATGATCTTTTGGGAATGAATACACAGGGATACCAAAAGATTATCCCCAAAACTAAGGAGCTGATTGCCTTTTGTAGAAGTAAGGATATACCAATATTTTATACAGAAGCTGTTAGAGAAGCAAGTGGTATCGATCTGTTAACTCGAGTTCATCGGTTGTTACCGTTAGCAAGAGAGGAGCGACTCAAAATTCCTATAACTGTAAGAGGTACATGGGATGCTCAAACAATAGACGAAATCAAGCCCACAGAAAATGATCATATAGTCATTAAGAGAAGGGATGGCGCATTTCAAGATACAGAATTAAGGGTTTGGCTTCAAAGTGAAGGGATCAATACGCTGATTTTTTGTGGAGTAGATACTTCGATATGTGTTGAAACTTCATTACGAGAAGCATTCAACAGTGGATATGACGTAATTGTCGTATCGGATGCTACTGCTTCTGGAATTCATAAACACTATGAAACAACACTAGAAAGAGTACGAGATTATTACGGTTTGGTAGTCGATTTAGAACGTTTCTATAAAATGATGACTGCTTTGGAAAATATTAAATCTGGCCAAATGAGCGATAGCGAAATATCAGATAGATATAGTAAATTTCTCAAAGAATTCAGTTTACTTGATATCAGATAAGATGAAAACTAGTGTACAAAGTAATTTAAACAAGATGAAAAGACTTCCATGAGCAGGTAAATAGGATTAGAGAAGGACGAAATTAATAGTAAAACGGTATTTTCATCTTTCATGAACGGATTCAATTTGGAGGACAAATAACCACAACTTGCTTTCAAAACATCACAAAATAATTTTACTACCTTTAAGAAGTTTTTAATGTATTCCCGGGTTATTTCCCCCTTACTCTACATGGTCTTTCTGATACTGCTAGAATCCTATCAGGTTATTAAAGACCCAATCTTGATCCTTCCTTTCCTTCTTTTCTACGAAATAATTACATTTCTGGATTATGGAGATTCATAATCATTCTAGCTTTATCTATACAAACCCTTTCAACCAAAATCAAGAGACAATGCCTGTTTGTGTAGTAAAATAATCAGGTCATAAGGATTAAAAAATGTTTATTATAAACGGCACTATTGTATATTATTTTTATGTTAATCTATACTACTACATTACGATGCAAAAATTTACGAAAATTGTGCAACCTATTCTAAATATGTATCAAATTTATTATGAATTTATTATGTTTAAAAAAAGTACAGATGTATTAAAAAAATCAACAAAACCCCTGATGGTGATAATTACCATAGCAACATTATTGATAGCCGCTATCAGTAGTATGCCTTTCATGAATTCCTCTGCAAAGGACTATATTTTAATATCTAATGATAATAATTCAGGAAGTATTGAAACACATAGTCTTTATAATTGTGTTGGTGAAGCAAAAACATGTGTTAATACAAATCAAAATAATAACAACGAAATCGCTAATAATGGCGAAGGAACATCCCAGTAACATAACATCCCTACCACCATAGAGACTGCTCAACTACTAGTCACAAGAAATGTAGAATGTGTTACTACTTTTTATAAAGAATTTAATTTGCAATACTTTGAGATAAGATAACTTCTGGCTTCGAATCCAATTGGAAATGCCGCTAACGGTTCTCTAAAATATGTTCGAGTAAATTATATTACTTTAAATAAAAAATTTTATAGTGATCAAATACTATGTCATCTGTCATCAATAATATGAAGATCATAATGATAGTACAATGATGATAGTACAACGGCCTCTCGCACGAAATGAATTCTGAATTTTGAACAATATTTTTAATTTACTAATGAATCTTTAAATCTAAATTGTATCTTGAATATGATAAAATAATTTTAACAATAACATATTTATATGCATATAGAAATCCTAAGTTATTGCATGTTATTGCATGTAGTGCATGCTACCTCTCAATTCAACCAATAAAAGAAGATGAGTAACAAAATTCTATTTTATTTTATGTTACCATATACTATTGTATTACTTTGTAAATGTTTAATGAGTTTGTGTTACGTATTTCTTATAATATATATATTTATTATACTTTCAACAATATGAATAAACCAAATGTATTCAAAACGAAATCTCTAAAACCATTACTAACCATTTCTGCCATTGCAACACTATTGATAGCCGCTCTGAGTTTAACAAGTACCACAAATGCTAATGCATTCAATTTTGGATTAAAATCCAATGATGTTAACGACGGAAGCATTGATACAGACAGCCTCTTTAGTTGTCTTGGTGCAGCAATAAACTGTGTTAATACAAATCAAAATAATAACAACGAAATCGCTAATAATACCGCCGTAGTACCACCAGGACCAGAACCAGAACCAAATTGTGAAGACGGTATAGCTTGCTTTGTTAGCGCTCTCAATCCAACACAATTAGGTAATCTTAAATTTGTCTTAGGCCTTCCAGTTAACTCTCCAAATGAACTACTATGTACCACAATAGATGACTTGACAGCAGCTGAATTAAGAGCAGCTATAACAGCACCAGTTGTTGGTGTTACTGATGCAGTTGCAACTGTTATAATAAACTGCTTGATAGACGCGGGATTCACTAATCTCGAAACAGCATAAGCTCCTAAGATAGGTTAATCCAAAACCTACACCTTCTTTTTTTATTAAATATTACATCCTAAGCATTTATCGCATAGCTATAGTTACCTAAACCAGATAGATTCTCTCATTGAAAAATAATTCTAAAGATTTATTTGTTGTGTTTTGATCGTTACTATA
Organism: uncultured Nitrososphaeraceae archaeon; assembly: GCA_963759575.1. Lineage (GTDB taxonomy): Archaea > Thermoproteota > Nitrososphaeria > Nitrososphaerales > Nitrososphaeraceae > Nitrosocosmicus. The sequence continues at coordinate 27,415 of CAVWZU010000006.1, forward strand.
ATATAGTATTAAAGTATTTTCATAAAATGCAAGTAAAATAGATATAAAAGATATTCTCATATTGCAGTGATTGGATAAGCTTTTGTATTGAATTTAATTCCAAAGCAATATCGTTCATAATGACAATTTCCCACCCGAATCTATGTCTGTTAGAATGTTGAATCCGAAAATTATCATGTTTATGGAACAACAAAGATAGATTGGTGATTTGTTTACATGTTAGTGGTCAAGAGTTTATGCTTTGCAGGTTAATTTTTAAGATATGATATACGAATCGAGGACGGAGGAAGGGACTCGAAACCATACTGCATAACCATAACCATGGACCACATTTTCAAAAATTGTAAATACGAATTGTAGAATCGTTATATGAGTGTCGCCTCTAAGGTGGTGCTGGATAATAACATTTGAGAATTAAAAATAGATTGATCGAATTCGATCTATTTTGACAAAACTACTAAATATTTGATACCTTCATCTTGAGGTGTTGTAGACATATCAACAATTTGAAAGCCACTAAGATTTTTTGCCATATCTACAATATTGAATATACGATAGCTATTATAAGATTCTAATACTAGGGTGTTGTTGCTCTCAAAAGCTACTTCTACTATTCCCCCACATTCTCCATCGTCATTGCAGAAAAGGTTAGCAGGATCAAGTATTAATGATTGATTCCAATTAATAGATTGTTGAATTGGAACCTCATTAGATTGGTTTAGTGTATTGATTAATGATGGATCGTTTGCTTGCTGACTGATTTGGTTCTCAGAGGCTATAGTAGATGTTGGTTGAGAATAACTGTAATTCAATCCAAAAATTCCTAGAGTTATAATAAGTACACTAGTTATTATGATGAATATTTTAGAGTATTTTTGAATATCAAAGACTTTCATTTCTTATTTTGAATCCTATCTCATTATTAATTTTTGACACTATTATGGTCATTGAGAATGCTTCATGGATGATAGAAAAAGTAATGTCTGCTGACCTTACAAATAAGAATGCGATAGCAAAATAGAGAATTGGTTTTATCTGCTTTCAATCTTCCTATTCTGTTCTACAAGTAAGGATATTAGTGTTGAAAGCATTAGTTCAGTATCACTTCCGGCTTTTGTCTTAATTGATTGGTTATGTTTAAGGCATGTTTCTTTAACCATCTGTGAAATTGTTTTATTTTGTCAAGATAATGATTTCAAGTTGTAGTCCACTTTCCATCTGGATCTTGGCTTTTAGACATTATTCTAGATTCTAGGAATTCTATATTTCATTCATTCTTATATCAAAAAGCTCCTTGACCCAAGAAAATTTGAAAATCGTATAATTACTTTAAGGTTATTAACTTCTGATTATCCGACAAGCTATTCTTATCCGAGTAAACATAGTATTCTTTTATCTAATTTGCATTAGAGTGGTTGGTAAGGCTATCTATATAGTTAAGCAATGTTGGAAGACAATAAGGCATCTAGTTATTACCTCTTACATCTTTAAAATCCGTTAACAAGAGCCAATTTCTCGAACACAAGTTAATCCTATATTTATTTTCCAGCAGAATTATTTGAACCCATATGATCAATGGGGCCAGAGGTTTGTGAAACAAATTTGACATAAATTATGGACTCGATTTTTGTTCAATCATTGATTATAAGTATAGAGGATATGGGATTTGAACCCGTTTCTTGCATTCACGGTTTATTATTTGGTAGATAAAGGACGTTTGTTTTTAGTGACTAATTACTCCTAGTCTTCCATTTCTATAATCCTCAATAGCCTGATAGACTTCTTGCTTGTTGTTCATAACGAAAGGACCATACCTTGTAATCGGTTCATTTAGTGGAGTTCCACCAATCAATAATACTTTTAGTGTTTCAGTTGTATTTTCTGATGCCCTAATCGTTACACTATGTCCATCTTTATTGAAAATCACCATTCTTTTTTTATGAACAATCACATTATTGTTGAGATTTGACGAATCTAAACAGTCTCTGTCTCGTGTTTCTTGTGAACTAGTGTAGGTGTGTGTATAATGACTGCTTTATTGAATTAGGACTTGCTATCAAAACTATATTGAACACCAGAATTTGATTTTCTTATTCCAAGATAGTCCACAAAACCCTTTATGTTTTTAGTTTGGAAATAGACAGAACCTTGGCCTGTAACTTCGGTAACAAGCCCTTCTCCTCCAAGAATAGTAGTTTTCAATCCACCAAATTCCATTACCCTGTAGTTTGAGTTTTCACTAAGTGCTACCAGATGGTGATTATCCAGTATTATTTTTTCATTATCTTGCAAATCTTTTTGAATTATACCTCCGAATGCATTGACAAATAAATCACCTTCTCCATTAACCTTTAACATAAATAGTCCACTTCCAAAAATTCCTTTTTTAAAACCTTGCCATTCCGTATCAAGTCTCACTCCTGTGCTAGATGCAATGTAAGCTCCAGATTGTACAATAAGGCCACTCCCAGCATCAACTGACATTTTCACAACGTCTCCAATTGGAGGTCCTGTTAGACCTATAACACAATTATCTTCGTGAGCAGTGTAGTTATTAACAAAAAATGATTGATTACTCAATGCAGCAACCTTTAATTTATTAAAAAAGCCACCACCAGAGCGACTTGCAGTTTTTACTTCGATATTCCCTTTTATGTAAACCATTGATCCTGCCTCTGCAGTAACTTGTTCATCATTATTTAGTTGAATTTCAAGTAAAGCCATTGGCTCCTTTAGAATCTTATATTGCATATGGGCTCTATTAATTTGATGATTATTAACTTTTTTAGAAGATAGACAAATAGGTTGAATCACTGCGACATGAATTAATTCACAACTTCTTCACCTGGATGGAGATTAGTTATCAATTGTTTCAGTCTTGCTCTTCCCATAATGTAATATCTTTTTGTCAGGCTTTTCCTTCATGAGTATTCATACGTACTCTTTTTTGATAGACGGATGGTCTTTAGAATACATACTTGATGCCACCGTCTATGGTATCAGAAGGCATTACATAAACTCAAATAACCCTCAAATAGAAAATATTTGGAAACAACAAACTCGCTTCTCATATTTGAGATGGGAAGTTTGATAATTATTTGGTTTCAGCCTCAATATCAATTATTACTAAAAGCTTTCTTTGCTCTTTTTGAATTTTTGTTTGCCTATATATTTCGCATATCAGGGCATGACTTCGAGCATGCCCATGTACATCATATTCAAATGTATCAATGATCTGTAAATTTTTTGTGAAAATATTGATTATTTGTCTATTGATTTGATTAACTATTTTGATATCTATAATTTCAATAGTGAATCTAACTTCGCGGGCGATGATTTAACTCCTATTATCTGTGCTTGCACACAACCAAGAAGTATTCGAATCTAGTCGATTAACGGGGCCGGTATAAACCAAGAGTATATCCATATGAGTTACTCTAAAAAATACCAAAAAAAGTTGGGATTGGGTCTTACTCCTCCTAATCACTCAGATCAGTTTTCGATATCTACCGACTCCATACTTTTAGAACATATTGTTTCTTTAATCTCAATTCAACGGATTCGTACTGTTATTACCTGTTACATTTGTGTATGTTTTGGTAATTATACAATCTTTGCTTTCCATGTAGTCTATTTGACCAGAGCAACCTTTAGAATATGAAGTTGAATAAGATTGCAATAAAGAATCTCTGGGCTCCATACCTACTAGAGCTGTATCCTCTATAATGGAATAATTACTTGCGGGCAAGGTAAAGATTCTCCCTGCATCATTTACAGGGCCAAATGTCGTACCTGAACTACCAGGCCCAGTTTGATATTGACCTGAGAGCGAAAAATCTGACGCTGAAAGGTATGTCGCATTTGTCCCTTTATCAATTGGGTTAATGACGTTAAGTTTGACGAAAATGGTGGCATTGTCATCATCATAAGATGAAGGGAGTTCGGGTAATTGAGCTCCAATACTATAGGCCTTTTTAAGAACATTTATTAATTCAGCTTGAACTGCTGCCCTTTCATTAACTAATGAATTTAATGATCCATTTTGCGTAGTAAAAGTTTCGTTTAGTAGAGAACCAGAGTTATCTTCGGCATAGGGGACATCTTCAAGGTCATGGGTGCGAACATTTGTTAAATCCATCAGTCTATCAACAACTGGTCCATTTGATTGTAAGAGAGATGAGAGTGGAGAAGGAGAGGTAGAATTGGTTCCATTCATGAAAAGTCCAAGTAAGGGACCAATCTGTTCAAAAAGACCTCTGAGGGACTGATCTGAGCCTAATGAGGATAACGAGGATGATGGAAAAGAGGATGTTTTACCCTCGTCTAATGCTTGAAATTCATTTCCACTGGACTCGTTAACAGTGGATAGATTAAGATCTTGTTCTAAACTACCAGCTAAGCCCTCCACACTTGAGTCATTTTCACTAGAATCTGATACTAGACTACCAGCTAAGCCCTCCACACTTGAGTCATTTTCACTAGAATCTGATACTAGACTACCAGCTAAGCCCTCCACACTTGAGTCATTTTCACTAGAATCTAGTTCTGATGGAAAAGCCACATCTTCTACAGTTATCTGTCCTCTAATATGACTCCAGGCCGGATCGTAGTATGGATACAAACCAGGATTATCAAAAGTCACAGTGTAATTTTCATCAGTGGCAAAAAAATCTCCATAAAAGATATTGTCTGGACCTTCCTCAGGATTTCCTGAGACTATCATGTGTGGTGAAGAGTCTTTATTAATCCAAGTAACATTTGTACCTGCAGGAACAGTAATATTAGCAGGAGTAATAGGATTTTGGCTACCACTATTAATTGCACCAGGATTTAAAGTCAAGGTAAAATCGTCATCCTGAGCATTTGCTGGTCCTAATAATTGACTAGAACCTACGATTAGAATCATAAGAAAAAATACAGGCACTATTATTTTTATCATTTTTATACGTTTTCAATAAACGTGCGACTATATAATTATGATCCCCTACAAAATAGTAATTAATCAAATAATTACAGGTTTTACAGTGTAATAGATTGTATTCATATAACGATAAAACCTATACCGAGAAGATATCATATCCCACGCACGTTTACAAGAAACGAAACGTCCTCAGGGTTGTTACATTGAGGGTTATATTCATACTTTTCAGAAGTGGTATGTGGGAAAACATCGTAAACGTGATCGAGTTCTCTCAAACGAAATCACGTCATATCTGGAACTCGATTCAGAAATATAACGTAGATTTTAATCAATATATGATAGGAAAATTAGGAAGTTAATTTTTAAGTTTAGGATTGAGGATAGTGATAAACATAATATCAACAGCAAATATCCATAAAGCCGGGAATTATAAATAAAATGGAGATTTAGAATCAACGAGAAATGTCTAGATTTTCAAAAACTAATCAGAAAAGTAATACAATTAGATTCAATTGGATTGATATTATAAAAAATATGAAACTCTTCTCATTGCTTAACTTTACTTTCGCTAAATCTAAATATTTTATATATTGCTAGGAGTTGAATAGATCTCTATGAACTTAAATTATGATAGGTATTATGCATGCTCGATTTCGTATGTTGTTTTACTGAATATATTATTATTACTATCATTTACACAATCGGCATTTTCACAAACTGTAGGGGGAGTCGATTTAAGTAAAATACCCGGGCTAGAAAACTTTACTGAATTTAGGAATGCTCCTCCTGAGGCTGTGGATAATGGAGAACAAGATGCAAACAATGCTCCTCCTGAGGCTGTGGATAATGGAGAACAAGATGCAAACAATGCTCCTCCTGAGGCTGTGGATAATGGAGAACAAGATGCAAACAATGCTCCTCCTGAGGCTGTGGATAATGGAGAACAAGATGCAAACAATGCTCCTCCTGTATTAGATGACGCACCAGACGAATCTAATTCTAATCAAATAAGGATTGCTTTTTCAGGAACTGTTACACAGGTAGACGACAGAATGAATTTATTATATGGAAATGTCAAAGTTGGAACTCCTATAACTGGAGAATATATCTACAGACTGTCAACAAAGGATACAAATACGGATCAAACTGTTGGAGATTATCCACATGACAGAAGGGCATTTGGAATCACCGTAAATGCAGGAGGCCTAGTTTTCAAAACTGATCCAAAAAATGTCAATTTCTTAGTTGAAATTGTAAATCGAGACTCAGATCATTATTTGATAAGAAGTTATAATAATTTGCCAATATCTGACACAGTTTCCGTTGACCACATCTCATGGCAATTAGATGATGAAACAGGAGTTGCCCTGTCAAACGATTCTTTGAAATCTGCTCCGGTTCCTCCGATCCTACAAAATTGGAAAGATCTATTTGGCTTGACAATTACCGGGGAAGGACCAGAACGCGGTCCAATAGATTCCTTTCATATACGAGCCCATATAGATTCAGTAAATTTGGTTTCATAATCAATTGTTTAATTCATATAAAATTTTTGTAATCGCATATCAATCGGAATATTAAAAATATAGTTGCGATCATATTGCAATGCGTCTTAAAATTCTGAATTAAACTCTAATATCAATTTAGCTGATAATTCTTGCAATTATAGACTTTAATTTAATACATACACTGAATTGTAAAGATATCAACTAAAAAGTATACCCGAGCCGGTTGTAGGTATATTATTTTGACTTTTCTAATTTTTTGTTCTTTCAGTAGTTGAAATTATACTCTTCTTTAAAACAATGAAATCGGAATTTTCGACTTTAGTATAGTGGCCTTAAAATTCCTATCCTAGAACATCGCAGTGAAGCGAAATATTGTATAGTATTTGATCAGCAATGGATTACGGAATGAGTGATTAATTTGTCTCCATTCTGTTATTAATATACCGACCTGATCTGAAATTTTTCACTCTACGGTATCAAAAACTAGATTATGAATTCTGCAAAATCTATTAATACAAATCTAAAAGATTGACTATAAAAAATAAAAAAATAGATGTGATTCTATGGTTTGAATGGCGGGACGTGTTCACATCCAGCGGCAGTTGCCTGTGCAACTGGTGTTCCAGTAGTAATAGGATTGCCATTTGCATCTATAAACACATCTTCTGTTAATGAGAATCCAATGACATTATCGTTTTGACCTGTTCCACAATTAATTCCGTCTGCATTCTGGTTGCCATCCAATGTATCATCTCCAGCTCCGCCAAAGACAGCATCAGAGCCTTGTCCACCACGCATATTATCATTACCTGCTCCTCCGGCTGTCTCGTCATCGCCTTGTCCACCGCGTACAGCGTCGCTACCTGCTCCACCTATTACAACATCATCTCCCTGTTGGCCATCTAGATTGTCATTGCCAGCATTTCCAGAAACTATATCATCTCCATTTCTGGCGTTGATTGTATCAACACCAGGTCCGCCTGCGATTTCATCATCATTAGTAGTTCCTGTTATCGTATCTGCTTGAGCAGTTCCGACGCAAATCCCTTCCGCATTCAAACTGGCAGGAAGATTACAATCCACAGTAGCGGCATGTGCATTGTTACCAAGTCCAATACCAGTAAATGCTATCGTCACAATTAAAATAGATGACATCAAAATCTTTTTTATTGAATTTGTTTTTGTATTTAAATTCATTTGTTTATTTAGCATGTCGGAAGTATTTAAGGGATATGGCATTAGTTGTATGGCATTTCAGATCATTCCCTACAAATACTTTATAAATAGAGGGTTCATATTAGAATCAATGAATCAAAAACTTTTGTTATCAGTAATAGCAATAGCAGGACTATTTTTATCGTTAGGTACGATCTCTGTTGACGTAACTAGAAACGCCTTCAGTTCAGTACCATCTGAAGATTTCATGGGAGAACAGCAAATAATTTCACAGGAATTGGAATGGACACCAGCTGAGAATGCAACAGCAACGGCTGCTGAGAATGCAACAGCAACACTAGCTCCTTCCAATGATACCACAACACTAGCTCCAACTAATGATACCTCTACAACCGAAACACAAGATCCAGCAACCGAAACACAAGATCCAGCAACCGAAACACAAGATCCAGCAACCGACGCCGAGGGAATAAACACCGAAGTATTGCCTGGCCCAACTACAGCTCCTTTAAATGTAACGGAATCCTTTGAAAGCGGTGATGGAGAATCATCAGGTGATGGAGAATCATCAGGTGATGGAGAATCATCAGGTGATGGAGAATCATCAGGATCAGAAAATGGAGAGAATTCAGAAGAAAACTGATCAAAGATAATCAATCGTATCTTGAGGGCAAACGGGTAGATATAATTTCAACCCAATTCCTCGAGTTACAAACAAGCGATTAATTATTATTATATCTTTTATATCAAATTTCGAAATAACTAAAATTATTGGCTTTTGATAAATACTATCAATATCTTCATCTTTAATCTTTTATGGTAATTTTATAATTCACAAAAATTTAAAATAACATGTGAAGGCGATAGATATTGATTCTCGAGATGCATGTAGCAAAATTCAATAAAAGCTGATTCTGTAATATCGACCATATTAGCAAGATATTGAAACGTCGTCCCTCTACTTTTGAATTTAAGCCCGATGATGGCAGCTAAAGTTAAAGTTTATCTAATATGATGAAAGCATTTGAATGTAAATTGAAAATTTGACGAATGTAAATTTGTTGACGATATTATTAATTAATGAACTCTCAACATTGCTTAATCTTTTAGAGGATGATTTTTCAGGTGATAGAGTAAGGAAAACAACTTGTACACATGTATTCTTATTTGATTATAGACTTTTAAATTCAATTTGCTTGTCATTATGAATTTTAGTATCATTACATTTCTTATGGCAACTGCATTAATATCATGAGGACAGAATCTGAATTACGGAACGCCAATATCCAAATGGAGATTTGGCAATTATGTTTTAGGCAACCAAATAGTGTTGATTAATTTTAATTTTGGGAATCGAGAATTAAAATAATAGTGTGATATTAGAAAAGGCTATGTACAGAGAAAGTTCAATAACTTTTGAAATTGATTTGATTAAGGACATGAGATTTAAATAATATTGTCTAATATTTTATTCCACTATATTTTGATCGTATGAGTCAATGTGAGTATGAAATAAGCTGTTGTGTAAGTAAAACGGAAAGAATTAAATTAAAAAAATTGGTTGTAAAAAGCCTTAAATATTTTCAATCGATTCATCTATCCATGAGAATAGTTAGTTATGTTTGTTTATCCATTATTGCTTTGTCCGCTATTTTACTAGTTGGATATATTTCGTTATCATCTTCAGGAAATACTCAAATTGCAAATGCAGCGTGTGTTAATGATTTGACCGGAACATGGATTGGAAATGATGGAGCAACATATTACATTAAACAAAATGGACATAAAATTTGGTGGGCTGGTGGCACTGGCTTTAATACGGGAACAGGTTTTACTAATGTTTTTGATGGAATAAGGGAAGGGACCTCTGTCAGAGGATTGTGGGCAGATGTACCAATGGGAAACGCAAGGGGTAATGGAGAATTATCCTTTCAATGCAACCAGGATGCAAATAACGACATTCTAACTAAAACATCTGCATCTGGTGGGTTTAGTGGCAGTATATGGACAAAACCAAAAGATGTGTTCAAAAAATACTTTACTTGGAGTAACCTCAATAGTGGTGACTGTACTTTGGTTACAGCATATATAAACCTGTATTCAAATGGGAAGGGGATATGGCATGCAGATGTTATTAGTGATTCGGATGATGATTCGTGGATTGTACGAAATATTGTAGTAAAGGACGCTAATAATAACCCAATTTTTACTATTCCCAGGTTTTCTAGTCCAACGTTGTCAGAAGGACCTCCACCATTTGCTACTGGACCTGGTCCTATTGAGGATAAAAAGAGAATGTGGAATAATGAGAACATTCAATTCCCCTTCGAACTCTTTGATAGAATAGCTGGAGCATCCTTGAGTCATAGCTGTTAGTTATTCTTAATTTGCTCATTCGAAACGAAGATCATATATCTTTACACAATATACATAATTCAAAAAAGATATTGGATGATCCTGAAGTAATGAGAGTAGTTTGATTAGGAGGGTTTTTGATGAGAAGGTCAAAAGCCTATATACATGTAAGGGAAAAGATAAAATGTTAAATTGAAGCTGATAGAATCTCCTCAATTGAATTTCAAAAATGTTTTTCTTACGATTTATGTGATCATTACTATTATCCTATTTTTATCAGGAAATCAGATTCATAATAGTAATAGTGTATTTGGAAATAGTGATCAAAAAATGAATATCATATTCATTAGTAACGAAAATGGTAATTGCCCAGAGACGATGACAGACGGTCCAACCTTTACTGATGAAAATGGATGTGTTCAACCTTGTCCCGCAGATCCGCAAGTCGTACTTCCAGACGAATGTATTCAAGCCGAGCCACCAACTTCCAATGAACAACTAACTCCAGAAGAACTTAGTGCAGGGGATGAGGAAGCAGCAGAAGAGCTACCACAAGAAGATGATCAGCAACAGCTACCACAAGAAGATGATCAGCAACAGCTACCACAAGAAGATGATCAGCAACAGCTACCACAAGAAGATGATCAGCAACAGCTACCACAAGAAGATGATCAGCAACAGCTACCACAAGAAGATGATCAGCAACAGCTACCACAAGAAGATGATCAGCAACAGCTACCACAAGAAGATGATCAGCAACAGCTACCACAAGAAGATGTAATCCCACTAGATAATTCATCTACACCACAAAATATTGACATCAAGACTTATGGTCCCGAAACTATATGGGATCATGGCCAAAACGATAGCGAATACAGACCATCCTCTGATTGTCAAAAAGATATTACAGGAAGATGGGTAGCGAATGACGGTGGAAAGTATTATATAAGTCAGAATAATGGTAATAAAATCTGGTGGCTTGGATCCGATAAATTTGAGAGTGGTGAAGGGTGGACTAACGTTTTTCACGGATATAGATCCGACATGTTTGGGAAAGTCATTTATGGACAGTGGCAGGATATACCTTTAGGATCTTCAACAGGAAGCGGCTCCATGTCACTTTACATAACCGAATCGGGCACTAAAATGCATAGATACCAAGCTGATGGGAATGGTTTTGGTGGAACGGAGTGGACAAGGGTGGATCCTAATTGCATGGGAGTATTACCTGGAAGTTCAACGGGTACAGGTGGCGGCTTTATTCAAATGTTTCCTACTGCACCTAAATAAATCACTACTCGAAGTGTTATTAACGTACTTCGATGCAGAATGTTAGCCTGGGATCAAGTTAAAGCATCCCCCATTGTGTGGATATGTCCTTGGTAATATCCAATTATGAAAGTATGACTGTTGGACAGTATGCTAATCGCCATTAATTACTATACACTAATTTGCCATAATCATTATAGATGGTAAGTGCTAATAGTACATATGTAATTAACAGGAGGATGATATCTGTGCTCCACGAATTGATTTGAATATGTTGGAAGGAAATGACAAGTCTACCACCCAACCGATTCGGGGTGAAGAATTCTGTAATTCTTTACTAACAAACTTTGGAAAAGTAAACAATATGTTACCGGCTTGGTCTTCGAGATGAATTGCATTAACCACGAATACATCCCCTGTCCCTCCTCCATCAAATCCAAAAAGATCACGTGAATGACTGAACGCATCGGCTCTCCATTGGGCTCTGCCATCATGAACTAATATAATAACGGGAGTCGCTTCACAATCTCCTCTGACAATTTTTGACTCAAATTTTATATGATTATTGAAAAATACAGTACCACTAAATCCCCCTGTTTGGTGAAATTGTCTTAATGTGTCAATTCCATCAATTCTAGCACAAGTTAACACCAAGTCTCCACTGCCTTTGAAAGAACTCAAAGGGATATCAGCCCATTCACCCGAAATTTTATCACCTCCCCTGTGGCCAACAAAAACATTGGTCAAGCCTCAGTCTCGTTTAAAGGTGTTTGAGCCAAACCATGAAAACAGTTCTTTCGTTTTGCTGTAAAAATAGTTTCCCCATCATCTCCATTCCACTTTCAGGATATATCATCAGGACAGAATCTGAACCCTGATCCTGCATATGAGCTATTTAGACGCAGTGTCAAAAGTCGAAATAGAAACAGAACGGATACAGTAATTATCGACAAAAGAAAGTGTTTATTATACTCATTGATATATCAACATCTCAATCTTAGCATGAATGTCTTTGAAAGAACGGAGTGTCTACAGAATTGAACAAGTTTGCAGGATATAACAAATCAGCAACAAAGGTCATTCTGGGATTAGGATCATTTTCGTGGCCCTTTAAGAAATCTACATCCATTGGCAATGTCTTACTAGAGAATTTTGGAAATGTAAACAACACATTATTTGCACTATCCCTTAAGTTAAGACCGGATACAATCCATGCATCGCTAGGTCGATTTCCAAATATGTCCGTTCCTCCCGTGGTCCATGCATGACCTAGAAATTTCGCTTTCCCATCACTAAATATAATTAAAGAAGATGGAAACATCTCGCAATCACCCGATTGTATTCTAGAAAAAGTCCATACTTTGTGATCTTTAGTAAATACAGTTCCACCAAAACCGCCTGTTGCAGATGCTTGCGTCAGCGTAGGAACACCATTAATTATATCACAATTTAATGACATTTCTCCGTTGCTTTGGGTCGCACTCATTGGGACATCCGCCCAAGTACCAGAAATACGTGTATCAGAAACCATTTTACCAAAGAATACATTGCTAAAGCCTTCGCCTTGTTTAAAGGTGTCAGAGCCAAACCATGTTATGGTATTTCCATTTTGCTGTATAAAGTATGTTCCTCCATCATTTCCTATCCATTTCCCGGATATATCACTTGGACATGCAGCATTAGCGCTTTGCACGTTAATGACAGATATGGTAATTACAAATCCAAAAAGGAAAAGACAAGACATGGTAACTATTGACAAATAAATACGTTTATTTGATTTCATGATTAGATGAATAGTTAAAATATATTTAAGGTTTTAAAGGTTTAATAAAGTTTTAGACAATGGATTATCTAACAACGACATCATTACTTGAAGGTGCTCCAGTCATTCCTCCAAAGTCAACAGTGTCATCACCTTCTATAGTAGAATTAATAGATGCTTGTGAAAATGTTTTTGCCTTTCCAATTTGCTTGATGCACTTTTTAGTCCATTCAGTTCCACTAAATCCGTCTCCCCCAGCTGAACTCTTTGTAATCTTGTTACCTGCTGGATCAATTAATAGTGTCATCGTTCCACTATTCTTAGATATCCCCATAGGGATATCTTGCCACTGTCCTGTAATCCTTAAGCCAGTTCTATCACCAGAGAACACATTGCTAAAACCTTCGCCTTCCCTTAAACTGTTGGAACCAAACCACCAAATTTTGGCGGATGCAGGTAATCCTATCTGTCTAATGAAATAGGTGGCACCATCGTTACCTGTCCACTTTCCGGTAATGTCTTCAGAGCATTTAGATGGCGCAAGAATATCGATAGGGGGCTTATTTTTAGGAATCAAGTCTCTAGGAGTATCTATTGTTGTATTGTTAACAAAGTTATCTGCAGTATCGGTAAATACATCAGGCTGATTTAATTGATCAGCTCCCTCGAATAATGTAGGATTGTTTTCTTGTAGGGGCAATGATTCTTGCTCTTCTGGTGATTCCTCATCCCCTGCACTAAGTTCTTCTGGAGTTAGTTGTTCGTTAGAAGTTGGCTGTTCTTGTTGCTCATCTGCTGATTCCTCATCCCCTGCGCTCAGTTCTTCTGGAGTTAGTTGTACGTTGGTATTTGGGGGTTCTGGCTGAACACATTCCTCTGGAAGTATCACTTCCGGATCAACAGGACAAGGTTGAACACATCCATTTTCATCTGTATAGGTAAGTCCTTCAGTGATATTTTCAGGACACTGAATATCAGGAATACTAACAAAATACACACTCGGTTTTTCATGATTATTTTGGCCATAAGAGTCATCAAAGCTGAGATTCAAAGATACTATGATACCTGTCGTTATCAAAACTAGTACAAATTTTAATGATTTGAAAAAATTTAGAGAGTGTTGAGTCCTATTGTATTTTCTCATGGACCCAGTATATTTGCATAAGTATTTAGGTTTTTATTGGTGTTGACAATATCATCCAGCATTGTCTTTTGTTAATTTGACTATAAATGTTATTATTTGAAAGATGGATTTATGATAAGGAAATGATATCATTTGCCTTCAATTTGAAGAGGTTCAAGGGTAACGGTCAAGTTACATGAGCGGTTTCACCATATATTGTATTGATACATATGAGTCGCCGGCATCTTTATAATAAAGGCTTAGGGTCATACCCCAATGTGTGTTTAATATCACGTTGTCCAACTGAAGTTCCATCAAATACTGGTCTTGCAAATCCAGTATCTGCGATTGATATCATCAATATGAAAGCAAATCCTATTGCTATAGTGATTTTTATATATTTCGTTTTTTGTATTGTTTTGGAAATCCAGATTATTTCCCATATATTGGTATCCGAACAAAAATAGTTAAAGATATCGACCTATTTCCACGGTTCTAAAATTCTAATAATTTGAGAATTTAAGATTGGTGTGACTCTGAATCTCAATATGGAAAACAATCATCAAAATCTCGATCCTATCCATAAAGAATTACGGCATTCTAGTTGTTATCTCTTACACCTTTGAAATAGAACAAAATAGCCAATTTCTAGAACACAAGTTATTCCAATAGTTATTTTTCATATGAATTATTTAACCCCATATGATCAATGGGGCCAGAGGGATTCGAACCCTCGACCGCCAGCGCCCCGGGCTTATACCCAAAATTGGATGGTATCCTGCCAAGCTAGACGATAGCCCCCTTGTTTATTAAAAATAAACCTCTTATTTTTAAACCTAAGTATACAACTAATTGCAGAGAAATTCTAAAGATACATTTTAATAATTAGTTAAATGCTTTATAGCATATCATTTATGCTGGTTAATGAATTAGATGCCATAGACAAAGAAATACTTAATGATATTCAATGGTCTTTTCCTTTGGTTGAAAGACCGTTCTTAGAAATGGCAAATAAATACCAATTAAAGGAAGAAGAAGTTCTCGATAGAACTCAAAGATTAAAAGATATTGGAATTATTAGACAGATAAGTGCAATTTTTGATACTCGTAAGTTAGGATACAAGAGTGCGTTAGTAGCTTTTTCAGTGGATAAAAATAAGATAGATTATGTCGCTAATGAAATAAACAAACACCCAGGTGTAAGTCACAACTACGAAAGAAATCATGAATACAATGTTTGGTTTACGTTAGCTGTATCTCCGGATGCAGATATGAAAACAGATTTAGATAAAATGGCCTCCCTGGATGGAGTTTTAAAATATAGAGTATTACCAACGCTAAAAATGTATAAAATAGGCGTGAAATTGGACATGGTAAATGATGATCCTGAAAAACCTAGTCCCACCGATGATGTAAAAAAAATGGATGCAAAAGCAGAGAAAATATCAGAATTGGATAAAGAATACATTAGACAATTGCAAAAAGATATCAAGATAATTAGAGAACCATTTAAAACAATCACAGATGATTTGGGAATAAATCTGGAAGAACTCTTTAACAAAGTTAAGGAATATCAAAATTTAGGCATCATGAGAAGATTTGCAGCAATTCTTAGGCATAGGCAAGCAGGTTTTACGGCAAATGGAATGATAGTGTGGAATGTGCCGGAGGAAAAAATAGATCAAATAGGATTAAAAATCGCTTCTTTTCCGCAAGTAAGTCATTGTTATAGACGTCCTATATACCCAGACTGGGAATTTAATGTTTTTAGTATGATTCATGCTAGAACAATTGATGCTGCTGAAAAAATAGCAAAGGAAATATCTGCAATAATTAAAATTGATAGATACAGAATATTGTTTAGTTCTAGAGAATTTAAGAAAGAAAGAGTAAAATATTTCGAGTAAAATCCAAGGTTTTGTTAATTAAAAATTTTTAATTATGCCAATAATTTAGGCATATCAAAGTTTTTTTCATACATTTGTTCAATTTGGAGTTTCTCATCTTCATTTAAATAATTACCATCAGAAATTTGAGCAAACAAATCTATTTCTTCAATGCTTGTAACAGTTGGTAAAAGAACTGAGATTTGTTTTTGCGATAGAATATACTTCATAGAGATTTCAGTAATATCCCATCCATGAGAATTAGCAATGGGTTTAAGTTTTTCTATTTTTTGCATCGCTTGTATAATCCATTCTTTTTTTCTATTATTTCGATGATCATTCTTATCAAATACTGTATGTTCATTTACTTTGCCAGTTAAAACCCCCGATGCATCAGGTACTCTAACCATTATGCCTACTGAATTATTTCTTTTATCCACAGCATCAAAAAATACCCTTCCAGGGTCCTGTTCTAATATATTATACACAGTTTGTAAACAAACTATATTCCTGTTTTCTATAGCATGAATTCCTTCCTTTTCCCATCCTATTGCGGGTCCTAAAGCAACACCGTGACTCTTAATTTTTCCAGAGGTTACAAATTCATCTAGTTTGTGAAATAATTTATCGTTTTCAATCGCATCCATTTTGGGATTATGCAAACTATATACATCAATAAAATTGGTTTCCAATCTTTTCATGCTTTCTGACAAAGCATAATCTAAGAATTCTGGAGTGTGTTTTTGTGGAATCTCGCCATGCCCTACCTGCTTTTCATTATACATATCATAACCCCATTTAGTGGAATAAATTACCTCATTGCGCATATCTTTAAAGGCTTTTGCTAATAACTTTTCACTCTTGCCCCTTCCATACATATCAGCAGTTTCATAAAAATTAATTCCTAAATCAAAAGCATGTTTTAGCATCTTTATAGATTCATCTTCTTCAAGTTTTTTTCCCCACCAATCTAAACCTAAAGTCCATGTTCCAAATCCAATTTCGCTAACTTTAATTCCGGTATTTCCTAAGTTACGATATTTCATTAAATTATACTCCTCACTTTTTCAGATAGTTTATTGAAATTATTGTCATCTATACAAGGTTTACTAATTGACTTTAGATATTCAAAGGGCTTTTCTGGCAGATGATTTTCAAAATATGGGGTCAATTCTTGATCATGTGAGTCGATTTGAATCCAAGATTTGCAGCCTACCCATTCACGTTTATTAGTGATTATTATTGAATTATTCAATTTGTATACCCGTAATAACAATAAATAAAGTGGTTTTTTCGGATTATAATCAAAGCGAGTTTTGAGATAATCATCAGTCCATATATGGAAATTCTCTAATTTTTTTAATGTAGTTAAATCTGACACTTCATTAAAATGAGTGATCTCAACAAATGATGTAATTTCACTTGTATTATTTGAATCAGGAAGAGTTTTGGTGTTGTCCAATCCATTATTTCTGTTTGAATCATCCAAGGCTGCGTGATACTCCATGCGGATTGATTCTTTAGCTTGATGTTCAAAGGTTGGGAATAAGAAAAAATTCTTAAACTTTAGTTCAAATCCGTTTCGAAATTCCATAATTCCTCCCTTTCTGAACAATAAAATTTGATTACCGGATTCTAGAGCTTTACAAACTATAGCCCATTCTTTTAATGCCCCAAGAAAATTTGTGGGGGATTTTGATTCGTCATTAAGACTTTCTTGAGTATTATTGACTTGGGTTGGGATTGCAGCATCTGAAGAAATCGTGGAATATGGTCTTTTAGAATCAAGACCGAATCTTTTCAATGGGCCGGTTCCAGAATTTAAACCTATAATATCATTAAAACCATTATCTAAAAAAGAATTAGAAATCATATAAACACCAGTATTTACAGTTGTATTGTTATTATAAATAAATATTATTAACCACTGTTTTTTGGACAATAGAATGCTTTTAACCCAGGCTCTTAATTATCTCCTCTATATTTTTTAGGACACATGGGATCATCGGCGTATCTTTAATAATATATTTGCTAACTTGAGTTTCACGTAAGTCTATGATCAAGCTCTGGAATTTTGAAAGATTGTCAGTTTCAAAAGCCAACATGAAATCCTGATCATCAATGCCGAATGAATATGTAGTATTAAGTCGAATTTCAGGATATTTTCTTCCAACACGTATATGTTCTTCCATCATCTCTTTTCTTTTCTCAAAAGGCAAAAGATACCATTCCCGAGATTTAATGAATGGATACACTACCGCATATTGCAATGGCTCCTCTTCACTTTCAAACCCTAGTTTAACTTGATTTGAATAAAATGATTTTCTGGTTAAAGAAAGATACGTGGATGTAGGCTCTATATATTTTCCCAGTATAGTAGTATAAATTTTTGAAGCCAGTACCCTGAATATTTTCTAGTGATGGCGACATGGTCCAGATCATAAATTCACTATCGTGTCTTAAACCGATAGTAGAATAGGTCCTAATTTTTACTCTCTTGCGTGCAGCATTTAATAATTCAAGAAACTCGCGTGAAGCCTCATCTTTGCCCATCTCATTCAACCAACGCCACTTGGGGTCGACTTTATAAAATGTAAAAGTAAAGAATTTTTCAGAGTTATTTTTGTTATCGGATTCATCGGTCTTGGCACCCGATAGATCAGGAGCTTTGATAGTTGTAGCGCTCACACCATCATCTTTTATTGCATTATCTAAATTATCAATTTTATTTTTTTTAATACTAGATAAATTATCAACTTCTGAAGGGCTTTTATTCTTGTTTCTCATGACTTGTATGCTGTTCTAAATTAATAAATAGTTTAATACAGTCAATTGAAATTTAATTTTTCAAAATGACCATGACCTGCCTATCCTACCAAAACGACTGTAGGATATTATTACATATTCTCTGAGACAAAATAACAGATTGAATAATTTTATCTTTTAATAAAATCACATTTAGATCAGGTCATAGTAATACCACCATGTTCACACTATCATACATGAATTATTCGTAAATCGAGGAGTGATTTCTCTGGGATGGATTTATATATTTTAGGCCACGACTAGCATTATCTTTTTTATTCGCAATCTTTTTCTTTTTATCCTTATCTGTTAATTTTTCTCTAACTTGATCGTCTCTTTTACTATCCAAGTAAGTGTTTGCAGGCTCAAAAGCAACAGAATGTGGATCATTAAAGAATGTTCCATGATTCATTAGATCATTGTTTTTTATTATTCTTACCTTCTTTTTCATATCGATACCTTTTTTCCTGTTCCGAACGATAGATTATGTCGGTTTTATTCTTGCTTGCACAAACTCAAGACATCTGGATTGCAACTGGGTATAACCAAGTGAGAGGGAATGATAAAGCTTTTAATTTTTATAAACTAGAATAAGAATCCCACAATTCATATCATATACCTAACCTATAGCTCTAAAGGACATCATACACACGTTTTTTGGTAACGAAAATATTCCATAGGATAACTAACTGTTTTCTTGCCATGTACTTTAACCCAATCTACATAAAGTTTTGCAATAACGTGAAAAAATCGGATCAACTGAAAAATAGCTTTTTCAGACACAAATTTGATTAAATAGTATATCGCCCATATACTGTCTTTAGATACTGGCCTGATACTAATTTGAAAAATTCCGACCATACTTCCGCCGCTCTTCCTCTTTCTTTTTACCACAGATATCGGAAAAGATGGGAAATGGCCAAGATATCCTATCCCATTGTCTATTCCTTATTAACCCCTGCTCATTGAGGAAGAGTTAATGAATGGTCAGTAAAACCCTGTTTTAGAAGTTTTAAACAGCATCTACTGCTTCATCAGACAGTCCAAGCCAAGCATACCCCTTTGACTCTAATTCCTCCGATAACTCCTTTCCTGCTGTTTTTATTATTTTTCCTTTTGACATCACGTGTACCTTATCGAGTTTATTCAAATAACGCAAAATCCTCGCATAGTGAGTAATAACGATTACTCCAGCACCCGTTTCAATTAATTTATTGATGGCCTCGGCAACAGACTTTACAGCGTCTATATCCAATCCAGAATCAGGTTCGTCAAGAATTGCAAGATTGGGTCTCAAGACCAGCATTTGCATTACTTCAGATCTCTTTTTTTCTCCTCCAGAAAAACCTTCATTAAGATATCTACTTAAAAAGCTTGGATCTAGACCTACATTATCAAGATTTCTCTTTAGATATTCGTGGAATTCCTTTACGGTTATGAAAACTTCTCGATCCTTTTGTTCGGCTGTTAAGGATTTACTTAACAAATTATATGCATTGCGTAAGAAATGACTGTATCCTACTCCAGATACTTCAGTCGGATACTGAAATCCTAAAAATAATCCCTTCCTTGCTCTTTCATCTGTTCTTAAATTAATAATACTTTCATTATTAACTAAAATATCACCTGAAGTTATAGAATAACGCGGATGACCCAACAAAACATTGGCTAATGTACTTTTACCAGAGCCATTTAAACCCATAATGGCATGAACTTCACCTTTATTGACATCCAGATTAACACCGTTAAGTATTTTTTTATCTTCAATATTTACATTTAGATCTTTGATGGTTAAGAATGACATAAAATCTTATATATCAATACATAATATAAATATTCGTCAAAATAACAGTGTTATAATTATAAAATTTCTATATTTTGTTCAAATATGGTTAATTAATTGATTAAAGTGTAATACTTTATAATAATTTTTTAAAAAAAAGTACAAAGAAAATAAATTTTAGTTAAAAATTAGGTTATTGTTATTTTTCCTTTCATGAATGGATGAACAGTACAGTGGTAATCATGTTCGCCTGGACCCATTTTTTCTGCAGGTACGCTAGCTTTAGCAGCTGGCATTATAATACTGGTATCAAAAAGTTTTCCGGTTTCTGGGTCTTCAGGTCCGGTGCCGCTAGTAGCCGTATGTGGAACAGTATCCTCGTTAACCCAAGTTACTAATGCATCACTAGTGGCACTAGCAGGCTCAGGTCCATAGGCAGGATTTCCTTGTGTGGCAGAACCCTGTAATATTTTCACTTCAACTTTATTGGCAAATGCAGATTCATCTACAGCCTCCGATGATGAACCTCCAGCTGCATCGGTAGCGGTAGCTGCAGGTGCTGGTGGAAGTTCTTGTCTGTAAATAGAATCGACTATACCCGGTTTTGGAATAGCCGCAGTAAACAAATAATAAGCAATTATTCCGACTATAACCG
The DNA here is from genome assembly GCA_963759575.1 of uncultured Nitrososphaeraceae archaeon. Taxonomy (GTDB): domain Archaea; phylum Thermoproteota; class Nitrososphaeria; order Nitrososphaerales; family Nitrososphaeraceae; genus Nitrosocosmicus. The sequence goes on from CAVWZU010000006.1 coordinate 48,658, forward strand.
CCATCACCAGTAGCGTAGAAAAAGCTCTTTTGTCAGTCTTATCAGCCATATTGACAACAAATTGTATAAAACGCCCTTATTAATTTCTTTTACGATTTTATTTAATCAATTAAAATGAAATTTCCAATTTATCTAATATTGATTGGAAAAGAAGTATCAATGCACGAATCAAAAATGATATAACTTTTATTTCTGATTTCTGATATTTTTATTGCAACAAGAGAATGCTGAAGAGGAGAGAGAGAATTAACTGCAGTATATGTAATGACAAAATTGGTGATTTTAAATACGAAGCAATGCCACAATGGAATATTTCAGGATTCTTATGTAGTAAATGTTATTCAAAAAAGATATCAGAACACTATATAAAACAAAACCCAGAAGAAAAGAAATTAAAGTAAAAGTACACTACACTATGCTGGACATGGATTGGCCGTGCAGGGCTGAACGGACTGGACTAAGCTGAAATCAAAACAGAGTAATTCATGAAATTATTAATTAATCGACTTTACGGATCTCGACAGCCTTATTGTTTTCGAGTATGGATCTAGCATTCTCAAAAGGCAATATTGCCACATCGTCTCTCTGATACGGACCATATTTATTCATATTAACGCCTACAAATTGCTCCATGGAATCTAAAAACCTTATAATTACAAAATTCTGATTTATTGAAGATACGATCTTTTCCAAAGTTTTCGATTTTCCTTCAAGTAGCATTTTTAGCACTATGTTAATTCTTTGCTCTCTTTCTCTATTTCCGAAAAACACGTATTTTTCTTCATCTGTAAGATTAGAATATTCAAATATATTTCGTGATTTTGAACTATTGAAAATTTTCTTGCATCTTAATACGAATATCAGAGTCGTTAATTTAACAACCAAGTTTACCAAATTGGAATTAATTTCTTTGGAAATTTTCTCCGTAGCCCCATCATTTTCTTTTTGCAATTCTAGATTCTCTTTTTCATTTTGTTCTTTTAATAAAGAAACAAGATTTGAAATATTTTGATAAAAATTGTGAGGGACAGGTTGAGGTCCGCTATCAAGATGGATTTCTTCTTTTAAAATATTAAAAATTTCTTCTATTTTTATTAAATTTGTTGGCTTTCTAGGGTCCATCAGCTCTCACACAATTTGTATACATGATAAGCTTAATTAGAGGTTTTTATTTTACTAGATCGAATATTTCATTTGCCTTATAAAGTTATAGATGGAAAAATTGAATCTTTGAATTTTACCGCAGAACAAATAATGATGAGACTAAAGGATGAAGAAATTAAATTTCTAGATTTACAGTTTACAGGTTTAACTGGTAGATTCCATCACACCACAATGGCCTCCAATATGTTCAAGAAGGAAGATTTTGAATATGGATTACCAAAATTGGATGGTTCTTCAATTAGAGGTTTTACTGAGATACACGAATCCGATTTGATAATAAGACCAGACCCTTCTACATATGCAATAATACCATGGATAAAAGAAGACAAAACAGCCAGACTAATTTGTGACATATTATCAGGAGGAGAAAATAGAAAGCAATTCAAAAAAGATCCTCGAGGTATTGCAAGAAAAGCCGAAGAGTATGTTAGACATCAAGGATATCATAATTCATTTTGGGGACCTGAAGTAGAATTCTTTGTTTTTGATAAACTAGAAGTAAATACAATGACCCCATATAGATCTCAAAGTTACAATATTATATCAAAAGAAGCACCATGGTCGACAGAGGGTGTAGGGTATGCACTCAGGTTAAAAGAAGGATACCTCCCTAGCGCCCCAGGCGACACATTAATGCAATATCGTAATGAATGCGTAGATGTTTTGAGTAATCATTTTGGTATTATTTGCGATGCCCATCATCATGAAGTAGCAACAGCGGGACAATGCGAAATCGATATAAGATTTGATACGTTAGTTAATGCTGCAGATTCTGTTCAAAGTTATAAATATATCGTTAAAAATATAGCAAAGAAACAGGGCATGATTGCAACTATGATGCCTAAACCAATCGCACTTGATAACGGTTCAGGAATGCATGTTAATGTGAGTTTGTGGGATAAAGAAAAAAATCTATTCTATGATATCAATGATTCGTATGCAGAAATGTCTCAATTAGCCAGATATTTTGCGGCAGGAGTATTAAACCACGCTCCTGCATTGGCTGCAATAGTTGCTCCTACAACTAATTCTTATAGAAGACTAGTACCTGGATACGAAGCACCAGTATACATTGCATGGAGTACTGGTAACAGATCTGCGATAATTAGAAATCCAGCTCATTATAGAGGTGAAAGGTTTGCGCACATGAAAAGGATAGAATTCCGAGCTCCTGATCCGTCATGCAATCCATATTTAGCATTTTCAGCAATAATATCAGCTGGTCTAGACGGCATAAAGAAAAAAACATCGATACCTGATCCAATTGACGAAGACATTTTCAAAATGGCACCGCAGCGCAGACGTGAATTAGGAATCAGACAATTACCACCTTCACTTAGAGAAGCATATGAGGAGTTAAATATTGACAGAGAATTCTTAAAGCCGATATTTGACGATGAAATTATAGATTCAATAATCTTACAGGAAGCTAAGGATCATCAGGACGTTACCATAAGACCCCACCCACATGAGTTCTCACTATATGCAGATGTGTGAAATGTAGGTTGAAATGGCATACGAGACCAACAGTATGATAAAACAAAGGTTAATAACACTGGATTAACACAGTTCTAAATAATTTTTTGGAGGGGTTGTCTAGACTGGTTAGGATACCTGCCTTACACGCAGGTGGTCATGGGTTCAAATCCCATTCCCTCCATTCTGGTCATGGGATGTAACTAAGAGTTTTTTAATTTGGAAGTGAAATCAAAATTGATTAATGTCTACTAAAGTCATTGGTACTCCTATTGTTAAAACATCTGTTAATTTATCAAGAAATATAGAATTAGAAAGTTTAGAAAAAAATATTGAGAATATAATAGCAGATTCACTTCCATATTTCAAGTCCATTTTTAAACAAATGTTATCGGCAAATCAACAAAATGCCGATACTTTATACACTTTCTTGTTAAGGGAGCATAATGAAAGAAATGTAAAACTCGGTACAAAGACAACCTATATTAAAATCATTTACCTTTTTAATAAGTTCCTGAATTTTAAGAATTTTAACACTATAACAAAACAGGATATACTAGAATATTTGAATTCGCTTAGAAGGTCAGAAGGTGAAGATCCGACTCACAAATGGATTGGAACATATAATACAAGACAAATGATATTAAACAAATTCTTTAAATGGTTACATAATAAGAATGAGCACAATATAGAAAATTGGATAACCCCTAATTGTCTGCAAGGAGTAAAGCCTTTACGTAGAAAAGAGAAATCCCCTTATAAACCATCCGATATATGGACAAATGAAGAACATTCATTATTTTTGAAATATTGTCCTGACAAAAGAGAACGATGTTATCATACCATGGCTAATGACACATCGTGCAGACCTCATGAACTCCTTTCCTTGAAAATAGAAGATATAAAATTTAAGAAATCATCAACGGGAATTCAGTATGCGGAAGTTCATATAACAGATAGCAAGACAAAACCTCGTACTCTTCCTCTCATTTTTTCTATCCCTTACGTTAAAGAATGGATAGAATCACATCCACTGGCAAACAATCCTAACTCTTATTTGTTTATTTCACTTGGTGATACCACTTTTGGAAAGCAACTATCAGAAAATGCATTGTATAAACACTATTCTAGAACCTATAAGCAGAAATTCTTTCCAAATCTATTAAAAGATCCTTCAATAGAAGAGAGAGACAAAGCATATTTACGAAATTTATTGACAAAACCTTGGAATCCTTATATTATGAGACATTCCGCACTAACTCAAAAATCTCAGATATTGAAAGAAAGCACATTGAGAGACCATGCAGGATGGTCAATGACAAGTAAAATGCCTAATGTATATATACACTATTTTGGTAACGAATCTTCTAAATCTTTGTTGGAAGCTTATGGAATAGAAAACTATTCAAAGGATCAGACTTCTTTTCTAAAGAGTAAGACATGTTCTAATTGCAATGAACCAAATAAACCCGATAGCATGTTCTGCATAAAATGCAGAATGGTATTGACCTACAACGCATATTCTGAAACTCTGGAAGAGCAAAAGAAAAAAGAAGATCAAATAAAAGGATTAGAAGAGAATGTAAAATTATTGAAGGATGGAATGAGCAAGATCTTTATGCTTATTCAACAAAACCCGGCTTTGGTCAATATCAAACCTGAGATTTTAAACGAAATGAAAACTTAAGGTAATTGATTTATTAAATCTAATAACTCATTGGAGCTATTATAAATCTGATCGAGTTCTCTTTGCTCATTATATTCAATATCCTTTTCCCTTATCTTGATCAAGGAATTGAAAATATCTTTTATGAATGGTTTCATCCCAAGACATGAATAATCGTAAAACATTTTTACGAAATATTCTTCTTCTTGTAGTGGATTAATATTCTGCATAATAGTTTCAATGTCCATAGCTTGATAGTTACCTTTTGAAAGAAAGTCAAGCAGTTTGCCCTTGATTTCCATAAATTGTTTATGGACAAATTCATTTAGTTCAAGCAATAAATCTTTGTCTTTTATTTTGCTTGGCCATTTTGATATACTTTTTAGAGTAATAGAATATTCCAGTAGGAAGAGTATAAGAACTGGCCAATAGGTTAACGTCAAGTGACCAGAATTCTTCAAGATGAAGATATTGATTCAGCAACAGCCGTTAAGCAAATGCATGATGCCAAAGCTGAGACAATTATTGTAAAGAATAAAAATGATGAATATATCGGAATTATAACAGATAGTGATATTTTGGATAAAATTGTGATGCGAGGTGAGGACTCAGATAAAGTATCCATAAAGACAATAATGTCTTCTCCTATCATAACTATATCCGCAAAAGCAAATGTAAGGGAAGCTTTGGAGCTTATGAGACTCAATACAATAAAGAGAGTGCCGGTAACCGATAATGTACATATTTTAGGTATTGTGACTCAAGAAGGCTTGGCCAATATCATTAGGACGTCTGTTTTGGAACAGACATTTAGGCCATATCGAACGATAATCAGAGAACATTACAAGCCTATAATGAGTAATCTGGGTTTCATACTGCAGTTTGCAGGTTTTTTGCTCATTGTCCCTGCCATATTAGCATCTTTGATGGGAGAAGTTGCTTCAGCAGTAGGAATTTTTCTTTCTGTTACGTCCATGTCTCTAATAGGTTTTGTATTAAATTCTTACGGAGAAAGAATGCCTATGAATCTTCGACAGGCCTCACTTCTTATGGTTTCAAGTTTCGTACTTCTGAGTCTTTTTGGGAGCATTCCATATATTTATGTAAATCCATTCCCACCAGAACAAGGACCGATAACACTTTTTATAAATAGTTTTTTTGAAAGTGCATCTGGATTTACAACAACCGGTCTTTCATTCATATCATTTCCTGAAGAGTTACCCCAAAGCTTTGATCTCTATCGTTCATACACCCAATATATTGGTGGTCTAAGTTTCGTATACTTGATAGTTGCTTTTTTCTATCCTGAAAGAAAGTTGATGCACATCAGAGGAATGATAGGTGGCGGAAACCTCAAAGTAAGACAGCTGATACTAACAATAGGCGTTATCTTTAGTTTTTATGCATTTATTCTTGTCTTTTTCTTATATTTAAGCGGACAGACAGATATACTATTTTCTCTCATCTTGATTTTTAGTACTGTTACCGGAGGTGGATTTGTTCCTACTTCTACATCTCTAGATTCACAAAACAACATTGAACTGACTACGCTTATGATAGGTATGATTATTTCGGCGCTTCCTTTCGTATTTCATTATGCTATATTTAGTAAGAAAATGCATACAACAAGCGTTCGCCCAGAATTATTTTTGTATATGGGAATAATTGTAATTTGTATAATTGTTTTTTATTTTATACTACGTAAAACTTTGGAAGTACAATCAGAGTTAATGGCGTCTGTATTTCATGTTATAAGCGCTGCGACTAATACTGGTTTTCAATTCCTTGACATCGCCCAGATATCCATAGAAGCAAAAATAGTATTAATAGTAGCAATGTTAATTGGAGGAACTGCATTCTCCACTGCAGGCGGTATCAAGGTAGGTCGATTACTCCTTATTATTCAAAAAGCTACTGGTAAAAAATTCAGCTCAGACAATAGTGGTGGATCGATATCTGCAGTAGCATCACCATATAACAAGAGATACCTTACTATTGAGTCAAAGCCAACAAAAATTAAAGAAGAAGAAAAAATATTTAATGAGGCAATATATGTAGTAATATTATTTATCACAGTGTCACTTATTACTGGAACGATTATCTCTTATATAGATAAACAGAATTTCTTGGATTCACTTTTTGATTCTGTTTCTGCATTGACTACAACAGGATTATCCACCGGTATAACTTCCGTGGAGATGGATCCCATATCAAAGATAGTTCTCATCATTAATATGATAGTAGGCAGATTTGAAATAATTACAATAATCTATTTATTTGTGAAAATATCTAAGAAAAAACCACAAATTACAAACACCGGCACTAAATAAAACCTTATTAGAAAATTATGAGGTAATTTATTGATGAAAGGGACCAAAACAAATTACATACTTAATGACTACTACTTTGATATCAGACTATTGATACATTAACTCGGTTGTCTTTGTATCTACAAATTAACCCGATAGATAATATACTTATCGTCTATACTGCTGTATTGCAAACGGATAGATTTGATAAAACAGACAAACCGCTTAATGAATTATAAGTACAGGGCAATTGGCCAATTCTGAAACCTTTCTAGTAACACTTCCTAATGCTTTTATTTTTGAAATACCCTTTAGTCTATTACTACTGCCCATAACAATCATGTCAAATTTCTTAGCATGAGCGTACTCCAAGATTTTTTCTGCAATATCCCCAGTTAAGCATTTGCTGTCAGATCGAAGGTTTTGTTTACTCAACTTTTTAATCTTTTCTTGTGCTCTTCTATGCCATGTATTTTCCGATAATGGTCTTAAATTCATTAATTTTGCTTTTTCAATAAGTTCTCTATTGTTTCCAAATATCATAGTGTCCGGATCTTCAATATGCTCAATAACATGCAGCAATGTGATATAAGCACCACATGGTCCAGCTATTTCACAGGCTATCTCAAGTGCCTTATCCGAAACCTCTGTGCCATCATCCGTTACTAGGATATTTCCTATCATTATTCCGCTCTCTAGACCTCAGGTATATAATCTAATAAATGTAGATGCTATATTATTGACCATTGTTTGATATGGTATATTTATGATATTTGTGCTATGAACGCCTTGTTCTTAGTGTAATTATCTTCAACGTTTTACTTTTATTTCTTCATATAAATCAAAGACATTGAGTTTATCAGATTTAATATATTCATACTGACAAAAGTAAATTTTTAGATTCTTCAAATATGTACATTGAGGACAGTCATAGGTAGTAATTCAATTAATTATTTGCTCCTTACCTTGGATGTATAGATTATTGTTCTACATAATTTAGAAACTGAGATAATTTATTGTATGGATGCTCATATCTAAAATCAACAATAAGGAATTAAAATAGTTCTCGCTCTAATGTATTAGCATAAGAAATCCATAAAGTACTACTGTTCCTATTGCCAAAGTTATTAGCATAAATGGAAAACCTATGCGTATCCATCTTGTAAAAGTTATGTGGTGTCCAAACTTCTCACTTAATCCTACGGCAACAACACCAGCGCTAGAACCAATTAATGTGCCATTGCCCCCAAAGTCAGCTCCTAACGCCAAAGCCCACCATAATGGACTAAATTGAAATCCACTTTCAGGACCAAATGAAGCTGCTATGGTAGGGTCGGCGTTTAAAGTATGAATCATCGGAATCATTGTAGTTGTAAGTGGTATGTTGTCTACAAAGGCACTTGCAATACCTGAGAACCAAATAACCAGAACAAAAGTCGACCAAGGATCTCCATCTGTTATCTCAATAGCTAGATTCGCAAGTATATCTATTAACCCTGCATGTTCAGCAACTCCCACGATAACAAATAAACCTATAAAGAATAACAGAGTAGCCCAATCGACTTCATGCAAGATTTTTTCTAGTGAAACTCGGCTTATGATTAATAATACTGCAGCACCTCCAATGGCTATTATAGATACTTCTAAATGAGTGATAGTCTGCAAAGAAAATAGTACGATTACGCCTACTAATACAATTAAGGATTTTATCAGTAATCCTTTATGATGTATCAATATTGCATTTTCATCTCTATGCATTAACTCTTGGATATCTTCTTGCTGTTCTAATTTTTGTTCGCCTTTTAGCTCTTTATTAAAGAATAATTTGATTAGGAGTAGGGAAAATCCAAAAACAACGGCAATTGTAGGTCCCATGTGAATTAAGAAAGAATTAAAATCAATTCCCGCAGCTGAACCAATCAAAATGTTAGGAGGGTCGCCAATTAGAGTTGCGGCTCCCCCAACGTTAGAAACTAGAACTTGTGCCATAATAAATGGAACTGGATGAATTCCTAACGTTCGCGTTATAGAAAGTGTAACCGGAACCATGAGTAAAATAGTAGTAACATTGTCGACAAACATTGATGCAACAGAAGTAAAAGTGCATAATAACAGCATTAGTATCCAAACATTACCCTTGCTAATTTTGCCAAGTTTTATTCCCATCTGATGAAAAACACCTGTTTCTCCAAGTATAGCCACCATAATCATCATTCCAAGTAACAGACCTATGGTATTGAAATCAACAGATTCGATAACAAAATCAAGGCTATCTTCAGCCTGAATAGAGCCTAGTATAACAGCTAGAATAATGGATAGAATTGCTCCAAACATTGCGATAACTGTTCGATGGATAATATCAAGTCCTAGCAAAACATAGATTGCAACCATGATTACTGTGATGCCAGCTAAAATGGGTGTAACACTTTTTTCAAATACCAAAGGAGGAACTGTAAAAAGTATGACAATGTAAATTGCAATTAACAAAATACCAATTGAATATTTTTTATGCATCTAGCAATCTATTTGAAAAGGTTTAAAGCCATTTTTAAATATAGAGGTTGTGATTTTTTTATCTCTCATCCAATCATTCAGAAAATCTCCCTAGAACAGAATCATCAAAGTAATTTGACGTTTGGGAAGGGTCTGATTTGAACCCAAATAAAATCATCTTAAAATGATTTATTCGGCTATAATAGAATAGAATTAGTGAAAGACATCCTTAACATGAATAAAGGTAATAACTATGATAAAATAAAACATCTAGTAGAAGTTGATGATGATATTCTAGCAGTTTTTATTGTGATGTCATCTCAAATAAAAGAATTATACATTGCTAAAAATTCTAACATACGTAGAGGCTATGTCGATTCTATCGTCAATGAATTAGACTTAAACATTAACATAAAAAATGAAAAATTAACAACAGAAAATGCAAAACTAGAGAGTAAAAGTATCTTAGGTAATATAAAATGGATTGTTTTAGAATATGATAAGCTGAGAATATTAAAGATATATGAAAACGACAAAATTATATTTGTTCTGATAAACAGTAATACTCAGTTAGAGCATACTGTTGATAACATTTTGGGCTATTATTATGATTTGGATGAAATACCTAAAAGTTTATTCTGAAATTAATCTATTTTACAGATCTATAAATTTGGAAATGGAGGTTTCAACTAGCAATTATCCAGATAAGATTGTTATATTATTATAATGAAAATAATAACAAAAACTGTATACAATGGCCGCAGAATCTGCTTTTATACACATTATAATATCCATTTCTATTCTTTTATTCAGTGCTAAAATTTTTGCAGAGATATTTCAGCGAATAAAGCAACCAGTTGTATTGGGAGAACTCTTAGCTGGTATTATTGTTGGCCCTTACGCTTTAGGGGGATTACCCTTATTTGATGGTCAACCTTTGGTTGTCCTTGATGAAACACTCAAGTATATAGGAGAATTAGCAGCCATTGTCATCCTCTTTATTGCAGGTCTAGAGATTACACCAAGAGAATTTCTAAGAGGGGGTGCAGCATCATTTACCGTTGGTGCACTAGGAGTAATCATCCCCTTTGCAGTAGGCTTTATGGTCCTTTCGTTGTACGGACTGGATTCATTTGAAATACTTCTAATTGCTACAGCAATGACAGCCACAAGTATAGCAATTTCTATTCAAGTGCTTACAGAACTTGGGAAAATGCAATCTAAAGAGGCTAGGCTTATTCTGGGTGCAGCTATAGTTGATGATATTCTTGCCATAGCAATATTATCGGTTGTTCTTACAATGGTGCAATCCGGGAATACTTCACCGCAAATAATGGACATAGCATTTTTAATAGTAAAAATTCTAGGGTTATTTGCGGTGCTATTGATTGGGGCCATTTTTCTTATCCCAAGAATACTACACAGAGAAAAACTATGGAGGTCAAGGGGTAGTATCGAAGGAATTACAACAGCAATATTCTTTGGCATAGCCGGTGTTGCAGCCTATGTCGGTTTATCTCCCATAGTAGGTGCATTCGCTGCAGGAATGGCAGTTGCTAGTACCAAATTAATAAAACAGGTAGAAGAGTACGCTCAGAAACTACAATTCATTTTTGCACCTCTATTTTTTGCAATAATAGGTGCTCAAGTGGATTTAAGAGGTGTTAATATCGATGTATTGATTATTGCTGGGATAATCATAGCAATAGCAATTTCTACTAAGTTGTTAGGATGTGGATTACCATCCATGTTATTTCTCAAAAAGGATAAAACAAAATCTATGAGAGTTGGAATAGGTATGGTGTCTAGGGGTGAAGTGGGATTGATTGTTGCTGGTGTGGGAGTAACATCAGGTGTACTTTCTACTGACATTTATACTTCAATAATCATAATGGTTGCAGTTACAACAATCATTACACCCATATGGTTGAAAAAGTCCTATAAGAAGGAATTATCTGCTACAGATAAAAAGACGAATCTCACATAATCATGTAAGCGAAAGAATGCTTTTTCTTGCATGAATAAATGATTAATCCTTCTTAAACTCCTGTTTTTGATCCTCTTCCTGAGGTATTATCCTTATCCTTTGCAAACTGTTTTGATCTTGTATTTGCTGTTTGAGATACTTTTGAATCGTATTTGCTGTTATGTGATTGTTCTTCATTAATTGATGTAACACTATTTTTGCTATATCCTAAATATGACTCAGCAATAGTACCTTGATTTCTTTGTTTTAGTTCTTCAGTAACATACTCTCTAATCTTGCTCGAATAAATGTGATTATCAATAGGAGGATTCTCAGCTAACTTCTCAATTATTGACTTTGAAATATCTTTGGCGAGCATGAAAGGTGTACCAGCACGGCTAATTCCCCTAACTAATTTTTCCTCATTAAATTTTTCAGAGTTTCCACTTCTCTTTTCCACGGTTAATTCAGATAAGGACGATGATTGTTCTTCTGTAGTATTTACCTTCATCATATACTATTGTCTTGTTTATATTTAAGAATAATTCATTTTGTCATTTGTCGAGATGGTATGAATCCATGTATCGTCATATGTTGGGATTATCGATAAAAATGTTAAATTTTTATCATCTTCTTTCCATTAATATTTGATATATGCGAATCTAGTAATTATCTATAGATATGAATGGTAATTATATTCCTCATTTTCTTTAAATTGCTTTATTTGTTGCAAAGTTTTTCTTTCACCTTCTGATATCATTTGCTTTATTGTTTTAACAGAAAAATCTGCATTCTTTGAAACATGAGGGTTTTCGATTTTATTTCGTATAATTCTTGTTACCGAAAGTATCTCTGCGCCACGGTTATGAACAAGATTCTTATACTCTTTTCTCATTTTTTCAACTTCGTTGTTTGTGAAGGTATAATCATTCTCTATATCAATAGTTTTTCCCCCGCCATTGTCATTTTGTGAGATGGTTTTATTCTCTGATTTTTCAAAGTATTCGTAAAGTTTTTCTATCAATTGTATTTGTCTAGTCATAACCTTTGCCATTTTTAGACTATGGAGGGTTTTATCGCTGAACATGATATCTTTTGTCCTATCCAATACCTCAGTCATATTGGCAGGCAATCTATCTATTTTCCTCCTATAATTTTCAACAATGAAGATATTCTTATCATTTCGTGGGGATGAAGCAATAACTTCTCTTACTGGGGTATTGCTTAGTAAACTCCCATCCCATCCGTAAACTCCTTTCTCTATTTCAACCCAAGGAAATCCATAATTTGGATATCCACAGCTTGCTAACAGATGTTTAGAAACGATAGACGAGCGATCGCTATCAAAAACTAATGGTTCAGCTGTAAGTACATTTACAGCAGTAACTATTAGTCTAATTTTGGCATTAGAGTCTGTTCCAGAATTATTCTTTTTTTTATTCCCTTTAATTGTATCTGGAGCCAATTTTTGATAGTCAATGTATTTTTCAAGGGTCTTTAATAAAGGAGTATAATCATAGTAATAGGTCCAGTTTTGAGGGGTAAAATAGTCCTTGTCTGAAAACATATAAACAGGATTCCATCTGGGAAGAAACATTTTGGGTACACCAAATGCTGCCGCATTAGTCGATGCAGAAGGATTATTCCGTAATTTCATTGCCTTTTCTTGCAAGTCATAAAAGAATGTTAAATAATTGGGAATGATTTCATGATTGCTTTCTGCCAACTCCATCCAAAAGTTTTCTAGGTCTACCTCTGGTTGGTTGCTTTTACTACCTGCTATTATGGCTGCATTGATAGCTCCAATTGATGTTCCAGCAACTACATCTATCTTGATATGTTCCTTAACCAAAGCCTTAAACACGCCACATGCAAAAGCACCGAGAGAACCACCACCTTGTAATACCAAGACATTTTCAACTGTCCTATTTTTCTTATGTCTTGATGACCTATCATGAAATTTATAACTCATGATTCTTATGCACTCAATTAATCTCTATGGAGAATGTTTTAAAACCTTAATAATTTCTAATTATTTTAGTAGAAAATAAACAAGACAAGTGAATTTAGCTCTATCTACCGTAATATTGTAATAGGACACGATACCCTTTCTGACACTTTTCTAGATACACTTCCCAATCCCTTTATTTTGGCCAATCCTTGCAGACCATTACTTCCAATTATTAGCAAATCTACCTTATTTTTTGTAGTGTAATCGACAATTTCATTTGCAGGGTTACCATAGAGTATTGTATATTCTATTTTAACTCCCTCTGTCGATTCAAATTTGTTAATTTTTTCTTTAATGACTTTTTTATATTGTCTTCCATTTCGTTATATATAGAGCTAAAGCATGTTGACTCAATGATGTCGCTTTACCTTCTTTACTCCTAACTGGCTTATCAAGTAGAGATTTAGTGATGGGTAATTCTTGAATTACATGTAATAAGAGAATATTAACAGTAGGTTTACCCTTATTCCCTTGGAAAACTAAATTAGCTAAATTTACAGCATATGCAAGACACTTTTCTGAATATTTTGAATTATCAAATGGCACTAGAATCTTTTTTATTAACAATTTACATCCTCTTGCTTTATTATTATCAATCATAATATATGTACTACATTGACAAAACTAAACGAAAAAATATGAAGAACGTAGCAAGAATGTGATGTATCTAATGCTTTTACTCTACCAACTTTCTATTATATACTTATAAACTTATAAAACAATGAATTAGAGATATATGAATGACTAACTTATCTTATATCTAACGTATGTTTTAGGCATTTCTGTTACTATATTCTCATGTTATTGCTATTGCATTATTACTATTAACCAAACTTTTGCTACCACGATGTTTCCTGAATCAAATTTAACAAACATTCCCTCCACTACTCAAGAAGACTCTAATCTTACAGATTTATCGGACATGTTCTTATCGGAAGAAGATGCAAGTATTACAAATAGTAGTTTGACTCTTAACAATTCTCAGATTAGTTTTGCCAATAACATGGAGCTTACTGGAACAGAGCAAATCCAGATTAAAACAAATTTTTCTTCTAAACCATTTGGGCTTTCAACAGACTATAAAATTGATGATAATCCCATTGTAATCATAGATGACCAATCATTAGAGTTTGAATATCCTATTGACAATAATGACGAAGTTTCTATTTCAGATATGCTCCTTTCTATGCGAACCACAATAAAAGTTCATAATGCTACTACTTCTAATAACGATAATATTATTCAAATTATTGTTTCTTCATATCCTGAAAATATAACCGAGAATTCCAATGGTTCAACGAGTTATGCCAATAATCCAAACAGGTTAGATTATTTCGAAATAAACGGTGTTGGCTACCCAAATATTAATGCAACGGCGATTCTTGATACTGCATATGGAAATGGTACTCTTCTAGCAGAAACAACAGATGATTCTATTGTTGCTATAACAACAATAGCTGCAAATTGATTTAATCTTCTTTGTACACCAAGACTACTTCAGAATTTCGATAATTCTTCAACAGGTGTAAAAGATATTACGCTACTATCATGAGAAAATAATCTTAAATTAAATAAATTCGGAACTAGATATTATTTCTCAACTCAACTCATCGTATGAATTGACCCTAATGTAACTAAGAGTAAGTGATCAAGTAATGTAGACGTGGTTGCAATCGCAATGTGTTTTGACAATCCCTTTTCTCTTTCTTTTTTCTCAGTCATTATTTAGGTGATAAAATGTGGTTAGTACGAATCTATATTTTATATGTTACGTAAACTTATTATTTTAATTTTCTCTATTTGGAATTATGATAGGAAAGCTTATCAATGAACTTCTTACCATGTTAATTTTTCATCTGTATCTCCATATTACAAATCATAGCGTATAATATAGTACACTGACATATTTCTGTTATTGAAATGGTCCATTGAGGATTTTGTATATGGTGCGACTGATGGTGCTGTTACGACTTTTGCAATAGTAGCTGGAGTATTGGGAGCCTCGCTTTCTCCCTCTGTTGTTTTGATATTAGGATTTGCAAATCTATTTGCAGATGGTTTTGCGATGGCCATAGGCAATTATCTATCGACAAAATCAAGAATTGAATCTATTGAAAGAGAAAGAAAAAGAGAAGAATGGGAGATTGAAAATAATCCTATTCAAAAAATACAAGAAATTAAAGATATCTATTCTGAGAAGGGATTTAAAGATGAATTGCTTGAAAATATTGCTAAAGTTATTGTTTCAAAAAGAAAGGTTTGGATTGATACTATGATGGAAGAGAAAATGGGGCCAATAGGCAATAATAATGAAAATCCGATATACAAAGCAATTACAACTTTTTTTGCATTTTACTTAATTGGTTTGATTCCATTAGTTCCGTTTATTTTTGTATATTTTATATATTTTGATTTGTCGGATTCGATATATACTATAGACAATGTTTTTCTCTATTCGATTATATTTACTGCCATTTCTTTTTTTTCAATTGGACTAGTAAAGGGTAAAGTTGTTAACAAATCTCCTGTAAGATCTGGCTTAAATACGTTAATGATGGGAGGAATTACTGCAGTAGTAGTTTTTTTAGTTGGAAGTCTGTTAGGTGCATACGTAAAATGGCAAAAAAACTTGTTTTATATGCTAATAAAATTGAACCTCAAAATTATATCATTAGTGGGATGAATTAGACCCGGCCCATTGAAATCTACCTGTTTTTTTATCCACCTTACCTCATTTTCTTTTGTACTATTTTGTTTATCTCAAATTTGCTTTTAGCGCTAGAGAAAAAACAATCTGTTCCTCCTCGGAAAAATGGTTCCTCAAATTTACAACAAAGTCATTAATTTCTTTTTGAACTGCTTGTTGATACTGTTGATCCTGTTCATTTTGTTGGTAAATATGATTCTCCATATTTGGTATTTTATGTTTTAGAAAATCTACAACCCAATTATGTTCCTGTATTATTTTAATAGAATCTGTAGATTCTTCTTTTGCGTTATGCATTATAACACGCAGTATCCTTGCTTCTTCTTCAACCGCATGTTTGATTATTGATTCACTCATATCATGTATAGATTCTATTGCCTCGTTGATCTTAAATTCGTCATTGTATTTTGTTATTTTGTTTAGAGTTAATCCAAATTCTACGTGTTCTTGTTTTAGTCTATTAATCATTTGAGGAATTGATTCATTAAAATCGATTTGTAATTCATTTATACTTTTATTTTATCATGTATATTAATAAGGCTAATTAAAAAATCCATTTTTGTATTTCAAATAGCAACCACATCCATACAGTAAACATCAAAGGAATGTTATAATGATAATGGTAAAAATAGTACTATAGACAATATCTCTCAAATGCATAAGGAAGGAAATCAGGAACTAAATTTAGTTTGGACTCAAAGATTTATCACAGCTGCCGTAGTCCAAGGAGCAATTGTTGTTGGATTAACAGTTTTCATAATACTAGGGGAGATTTCGATAATAAAACCGGGTGTATCTAGAGTAATTGCAGCAGGAGGAGCAGGTACATGGTTTACTTTTGGCTACATTATGTACATCGTAGTCGGGGTAATTGGTGTTGCAGTTTCGGCGCTTTTTTATTTATATATAGAGCGAGTTATTAAAAAACAGTATAAAGACCATAGCAGTGCAAGAATAGCAGCTTGGATACATCTAATTCTTATGAATATAGGTACCACTATTGCAACGGGTATGTTAATGTTAGCTGGTTATGCAGGTGGAGCTGCAATGCTTCCATCTTCGGTAGGAGGACTAGGACTTGACGCAGGACAAGCACATCAAATTTTGGCACCTTTTGTTGAACCAATTGCTATTGCGATACTGGTATTAATTTTTGGAATAATCTGTGGTGGAATAGGATTTTTATTAGTACAGAGGAAAAAAAATTAAGTTTATTTTTTTGTTTTTTATATAAGCGTCTAGTATCTCAACGGATATAAATCGAAAAATTACGGGTTAACTTATATCAACTTTGTTAACAACATAGGGATATGACAATAGATCCAGAGTTTCCAAAAAATCACAAAGTAGTAGGAAAACATTCAACTTCAGATGGAGATTATACTCATTTGGTTTGGGGACCAGGAAGAGCAGATGCAGAATCCTCTACCAATAAGGAAGTTCAAGATGCATACAAAACAAGAGGAGAAGAATATGTTCCCTTGGGCGTCCATGGAACGTTTGTAGCGGTAGACTGGGATTCCTGTATTTCTGACGGTGCGTGTATCGAGGCTTGTCCTGTTCAAGTATATCAGTGGTACAGATCAGAACAGGATGTTCCAGCAATAGAAATGGTAAATGCGGTAAGTGAAGGGACCGGAGATGATAATAACAGAGAAGGCAGAAAAGACTACACTGACAAACCAGATCCCATTAGGGAAAAAGCGTGTATTTGGTGTATGGCATGTGTAACAGTGTGTCCCACTCAATCAATTAAGGTCGATGAAGCTAATTTACCAGTTCATGAAGAAATGTTAAAGTCATTTGGTTGAAACTCGGATAATAATTCTAAGGTATCTTGACTGAAATAAAACCACTTTATTATACGCCCTGAAAATTTTGTCACATCTCGTTGTTATATCGACTGTAATAGAACTGTTTTATTACCTAATTGTATTTTGGAAAAACTACAAATGATTTCTAAAAGTCTCCCTAAAAGAATAGGGTTGATCCTCGGTCCTGTATTATTCTTGTTTATCATATTTTTCCCTATACCTCAAATAAATGAATTAACATTTGAAGCTAAAATCGTTTTGGCAACAACCGCATTAATGGCAGCATTGTGGATTACAGAAGCCATTCCTATTTATGTAACTGCATTATTGCCACTCGTGTTATTTCCTTCCCTGTATGTTACTAGCATTGGTGAAACCTCTACAAGCTATGCAGACCGGGTGGTATTTCTATTTCTAGGCGGTTTTCTATTAGCCAAAGCTGTAGAAAAATCAAACCTACATACACGATTTGCTCTTCACATACTTGGTATTTTTGGTACAGATCCAAAATATGTAGTTGCAGGGTTTATACTTGTTACAGGATTACTTAGTGCATGGTTAAGTAATACTGCAACTGCTATGTTGATGCTTCCGATAGCTACCGCCGTGATATCTCAAATCCAAAACAAAAATGATAGAAATAGATTTGCTATTTGTATACTTCTTTCCATAGCATATTCTGCAAGTATCGGAGGTATGGCCACCTTGATAGGTACTCCCCCAAATGCAATATTTGCATCTTTAGCCAAATCAACACTTGATTTGGATGTAAGCTTTGGTCAATGGCTGGCAATAGGCCTACCAATCAGTAGTATCTCTTTGTTGGTATTATGGTTATACATTACTAGATTTGGAGTAAAAATTACAGATATCAAATCAATTATGGGAGATGTGAATTTGGTTAAGAAAAAGTTGTCAGGTCTAGGAAAATTAAGTAGAGATGAGAAAATTGTTGCGTGTATTTTTATTGCTACTGCAATTGCATGGATTACTAGAGGTTTATTATGGAAGGATCTTTTTCCTGTAATTGATGATTCTACAATAGTATTAGTTGCTGCTATTTCTTTATTCCTCTTGCCGTCATCTAGACCTAAATCGTTGAAAAATGACGATGATTTAAAAGATACTAAAAAAGGAAATGAAATTGAAGACTCGGATGACAACAATGATATAAAAAACAATAATGAAAAGATCCTGGATTGGAATACTGCGGTTGAAATACCTTGGGGAGTACTCATCCTGATAGGTGGGGGTTTAGCACTTGCTAACGCATTTATGACTACGGGATTGGATGACTGGATTGCAACACAGCTTGGTTTTCTCGCAGGAATGCCTTTAATTGTAATTATCCTTGTGCTGGTTACAGTTGCAATATTATCCAGTGAAATAATTAGTAATACAGCAGCAGCGGCGTTATTAATTCCAATAGCTGCATCACTTGCTACATCCATTGATATTAATCCTGTGCTCCTTATGGTGCCTTTAACTATCGCCACAAGTTATGGGTTCATAATGCCAGTAGGTACACCCCCTAATGCAATTGTTTTTGCAACTGGCCATGTTAGAGCGTCACGAATGGCTAGAGTGGGCCTACCATTGGATATAATTGGAATCGTTTTGGTAACTGTACTTGCCAGTATATTAGTTCCGTTAATTTGGAAATAACCGAGAGAAATTGTTTATCATCTTTTACTTAATATTTTAAATAAGAACAATCATTAGATCTCTTATAATCCTCAATAACCATCCTTATTGATTTTAATGGCTTTGCTCACTTAACAATAATCTCTAGTGTGAAGATGCCATACCTCTCTAATGATTGGTAGAAACAGAACACTTTCGTCATCATACATAAGTATGGATTGTACTTATATTTTTCAGGCTTATCCTGAAGACTGGTTTCAAAAATGCTTTCTTGTTTTATCAAACGAAACCCCGTAACAATCTGGCACTGGATTCAAATATAAACTCTACAAAGTATATCCTCATGAAGGAAAAAGGTATCTGAGTTTATCATAGATGAGACCTTAATCAAAGTTGAATCAGAGTTGGCATGGATATGGTTTGCAATAGCGCCGAAAAAACAGAGATTCTAGGACAAATACTTCAAGGATAAAACAGAAGGATTTAACTACTACTTTCCATGTAGAAAACAGGATTATAGGTAAAAATATGTAAGAATTGATTGCAGCTGAATGTAAAATTTTATAAGGAATTAAAAATCCTTAAATGAATAAAGGTAATTCCAAATATGCCGAGTGATGTAAAAAAAGATGCTATTGTTGTATTTATTTTCTAAAATTAACCAACTAGAAATATAGAAAGTGGCATCATTTGATTTACTCATAGGAATGCCTTACAGAATCCTTCTGTCTTTCATCTTTTTCATGTGCCACCTGATTCTTTAAACCCTCGCTCATATCGTCAAAAATTGATGCAAGATCCCAATTCTTACTTGAAGTATATACATGACGTCTATGTGTGGTGAATATATTAGCAGATACGTCGTATCTTTTTCTATTGCCTTCAATATCTTTAACTTTTATCTTACACCGTGCTTCTTCGATTTTTGGAGATATCCTGCTTAGATGCTTTACTATGTTATGAAATTTTGATTTTATTAGTTCTGCTTCAAATGGGTCATCTGGCATTCCTATTATGTAAATAGGGATTTCACTCTCAGTTTGTTCCCCTAATAGCGAAATTATGTCCCTATATGTAATTATTCCTAATGGGACATCATCTAAGGATTGTACTATTACGTATGTTGAATTTGCCTTTAACAATGAATCTATTGTTGAGGTGATGGTATCATCTGGTCTTATCGTTATAACATTTTTATCGGCCAATCCAATTATTTCTTGATCTGATTTTAAACCATGCTCTGATCCTAACGATCCTCTTCCGATACTTTCTGCCGGTATCAGCGTTTGTATGATATGATTTGAAGTTATCATTCCTCTTATCACAGTTTTTCCGTCAGGCTGTTTTTCAACAACAGGAAGATGATCTATTGAATCTTTTCTCATTATACTTTTAGCCGTATCAAAATCGTCTGCGGGATCTAAAGTTACCAGACTTGGAGTCATTATATCAGATGCGGTTATCATTTTTTGAACATTTGTTTTTTTTCTAGAAAACGTATCATAAATATACTTTATGATTTTCTTTGATGAAACTTGCCCTATCACATCTTGATCATTATCTTTGTTTATTACTGGAAGAGATCGCAATCTTTGCAAATTCATTATTCTTGCGGCATTTCCAATATTGTCTTTTTCAGTGAGAGTTGGAACCGATCTTCCGATAGTTGACGATTTTAATGATTCAATATTTGTTGAAGATAAAATATCTCTAATGTTTATACAGGATATGGCTTTACCTTGCAGTTGGATAAACACTTCATGAACATTTTCTTTCAACATCATTCCAATAATTTTAGATACTGTTACATCTTCTTTTATTAAAACCGGATTTTCTACAAATTCATTTATATTTTTATTATATACATCTTTTAAAGATTCATATAGGTTTCTACTAATTTCTTGAGAAATCAAATCATCTATACTTGTGTTAAAGAATATATTATGTTTTCAAAAAGTATTTGAGGCTGGGACATAATTCCAAACGAATAAAGCTAGTCTCATAGAGTATCATATTTTGATTGAACCAGATACTATCTAAAAGACCATCCAGTAATGATACATCATCCATTCTAATTAGCATTTTGCATTTTATTGGGTTAATTGATTGGTCATCTTGTAATTCTGTCAAAAAACGCCGTCACAGGGGTAGACCTTATGTATACTCACCGACTGCTTTGTTGCCTAATTCAATTTTCTCTTCATCATCTGACATTTTTGGGCAAAGATATTGTTGACGATTAACGGATTTCGTGATATAGTGTAATAAAAAGAGCCTATCAGAAACGATTTTCATAATTAAGCAACAAAGCACTCACCGACTATAATCCTACGATGCTTTATAGTTCGTGTATGGTTCAGGCTTGACTCAAACAGATCACTGCATCACTTTCTTTGTTTGGATCTACCTTATAACAGGAGGATAATGAAAGCCTGTGGTTTGTCTGTATCGTATTTACCAAGTAGACGAACCTTTGATAGACGGTTAAAGATTATCTCTACCGATATCAAGGAAAGGATATCCACCATAGGAGACCTGTTTGTTTTTGAAGAACTGGTCAAACCATATGTCATTGCAGTGGATAGCGCACATTTAAAATCAAAGGGTAAAGTTTGGCACACATCATCAATGAAAGAAGGTATAGTCCCATGTTCAGGAATTGATACAGATGCCAGATGGGGATATAGTCATACCAAGGGTTGGATATTTGGATACAAACTTCATATGATATGCAGTACCTGATTCTCCTGTTATTGTACCCCTATCCGCAGATGTTACGACAGCTAATGTGTCTGACAAACCTGTTTATCCAGACCTGCTGACACCATCATCAACACCATCAACACCATCAACACCATCAACACCATCAACACCATCAACAAGCAGCAGCAGTCTATCTCTAGAAACGCTAAAGAAAATACATTTCATAGTCGCAGATCCGGGCTATGACGACCAGTCGCTTTATGATTTAAGCCTCAATATGGGATTCCAACTTGTCTGTCCAGTTCGAAGATACAAAAGTACACCAGAAGAAAGGCTCAAACTGGTTGACTTTTATGAATCGCCGTTAGGTCAGGTAATCTATTCAAAGAGAAGGATATCCATAGAACCACTGATTGAACACATTAAATCAGCCTTTAGGATAGATCCAGTACCTGCAAGAGGATTTGATATGGTACGTGGCATCATATTACTGTCAGTATTGTTGTATCAGATACTTGTTTATTACAACTGTAAGATACTCAAAGACAACCCAAAAAGAAGAATGATCAAATACATGATAGGCTGTTAAGCTCTTTGAATATTGAACATTGGATAAAATTATTTAGATCAATTATGACCCAGCCTCAAGTATTTAGAATTCAAATACGATCTTATCACGATATAGTGGTGATATTTGGTTAGCTCGATATGAGTAATAGTTTAATTCGGTATTGATAATGTAAAAATTATGAAAATGATGTGTGGTTTATAGTCATATTCTGCTTTGTCGCCTAACTCAACCTATTTAGCTTAGATTTGACTATCCGTTTCTATGGTTGACTGTTGTCCTTCTTATAATAAATCACTTGTAAGACGTGGCGAGATCCTCTTCTCGCATGATTTTCTTGATACTTGGGGTTATGAACTAGATAGGATGAATGAAGGCAAGGAAGGTAAACCCTTTGTATTTCCTAATTCTTTCATACTGGTTATTGGTTACATCCGTTACTCATTTCACCTTCCTTACAGGCAAACAGAAGGAATAATCAAGGCTACTGGAAAAAGGTTACCATCAAATTCACCCAGTTATGGTCACATCTGCAAAAGGATCAATAAACCAAACATCGATATTAAAAGATGCAAGACAGTCGATGATGATGATGGTGATTACATCATAGTTTCAATAGACAGCACTGGTATCAAGGTAACCAACAGAGGACAATGGATGTCTGAAAAGTGGAATAAGCAAAGTAAAAGAGGCTATCTCAAAATCCATGTAGCAGTGAACACAAAGACCAAAGAAATCCTTGCTCTAAAGGTAACCGATGAGAAGATACATGACGGGAAAATGTTAAGGAAACTGGTCAACCCTGTTTTGGATAGTTCCAGTAGCAGAGAACCACATAAGATAAAAATAAATTCTTTATTAGCAGATGGAGCATACGATTCGAATCCAAATTTTCGATATCTAGAGGATAAAAAGATCAAACCTGGTATAAAGGTAAGAAAGAACTCTGTTGTTTCACCAAGGAACTACAGGTTAAGGAACAAGGAAGCTATACGACAAACAAAGGATCTACTCAAGTGGAAGAAGAAAAGGAAATATGGATATAGATGGATGGCTGAAACGGCCTTTTCATCTATCAAAAGGATGTTTGGGGAACACGCATCTGCCACCCGGTTTCAAAACATGGTAGAAGAGATGGTGATAAAAGTATCACTGTATAACCTGTTTAGGAGAATATAGAGTAACGAGTATAGGAATTACTAAAGAATCAGGGATTACGCAACAGAGCAAATCCTACATCTAATCGTAAGACGATTTTAAAATTTCTACTCAAACCAACAATTCAGACTCATAATATATCTATTACTAAACCCCCCAGGCCTGATTCATTGATGCGCTTCCGATGAGGAGTGATTTAAATATTGATGAATAGCAATTTCACAAAGTTGTTAGGATGTGGATTACCATCCATGTTATTTCTCAAGGATAAAACGAAATCCATGAGAGTTGGAATAGGAATGATATCAAGAGGTGAAGTAGGATTAATTGTTGCTGGCGTGGGAGTTACCTCTGGAGTGCTTTCTACTGACATTTATACTTCAATAATCATAATGGTAGCTGTTACAACAATTATTACACCAATCTGGTTGAAAAAATCATATAAAAAGGAACTAGTAGAAAATTAAGGTAGTCATAGAATCATATTTATTAGACAAGACATCGTGTTCGACAAGTACAGAAGAGGGGTGAGGTTAATTTTACTTGCTTGTACATACTTTCTTTTCAATTGGAACCAAAATCTTAACTCATTTTCACTCCCATATCCATTGTCATATTCATATCACCACTTATCGCCATAGACCCATTTTTAGATGGAACCAGAGAGAAGGTCATCATACCATTAGTTTTGTTATTTGAATCCTTCAAATATTCATTAGATATCTGTTGTACTATAGGTTTGGTCAGCATGAAATGGACTATATCTTTTGTCTTGTTATTGCCGTCTACCATCAAAACATTGGTAACATCCTTACCATTGGCATAACCGTGATAACCTCCAGGGTTAGCCAAAGTACTTGGTTTAGGAATCTCCAGCTCCTGATGTACAAATACGGTATTCTTTGGATCATTTAATCTTTGAGGATCATAATTAAATGGCATGGTAAAATTGACCGAATTAGATGATTTATCATATGTTACGTTACCTATTTCATCATAGTATGATAGGGCTTTAATTGGTAGTGATTTTCCATCTATATTCAAAGTGGCATCTTTGGAAGCACCTATACTAAGCCAACCATCAAAGACTGGTTGTTGATCATCTGGCAAGATTGTGCGAGAATAATCTACGGTTACGATTCTGACGATAAAGTGATATAAACCTCCATCCACAAATATTGGTCCAGAGGCAACTACAGGGTTTTCACCTCTACTAGTATATGCATTTAGTATAGGATCAAGTTCCCCATATACTGATATTTTATTTTGATTTTTAGGCTGCATTTGGATTGTAAGATTTCCATTTGGATTAAAAAACCAGTCAGATAGTAATGGCTTGTCATTCTTTTCGATTGTAATAAGATATGTTACTTCCTTAAAGGTTTGATTTGACTTTGAATCAAATAGCTTAAACTGTACAGTAGGCTTTTGAGCTTGATCCTTGATTGTTTCTGTGGTTACGACAGGGGGATTCATTTTTATCAGCAGATCAGCAGTACGGTCACCAAGAGAAGCTGATAATTGTTCCATGAAAAGTCCGTCACCAAAAGCATTATCTACCCTTAACAAATGCCCATTTGTAATTAATCCCAATAGGAAAAAGATTATAATAATATATGAAATGATTACATTCACAATCTTACAAATGATTGATTAATGTATTTAAGATCTATTTTACCTTGATCTGAGCACCAACATTCAAAAAATCTTAGTATTATAAAAAATGATCAGATTACAACAATTGGAATAGAAAGTTTTGTCAATGCAGTCAATTATTACAAAAGGTGAATTCATAATATATTCAATAAACCTATCATATCTTTTTCTTTCTATATAATATTATTATTGCTATAAGAGTTAGAGGGAGCACAATTATAATTGCATATACAAGATATACCAAAGTTAGTGGAGATATTAATCTGAATGAATTATCAGACACGTTTTGTATGCTTCCTGCATTGCCGTATGGATTTTGATAGACCATCGTGCCAAATTGAACAAATGAACTCTTATTTTCGCCACTTTCAATTCTAATAATAGTTTTTCCAGATGAAGAAAAAGTATATGTCTGAACAGACGAACCAATTTGTGTAATTTCGTCAGTTCTAAAAATTTCTGTACCATTTTGTAAAATTACAAAGTTATACGACCATAAATGCAATCGAGAATTTTGTGGATATTCAAAGAAATCCATAATGAAATTAACAGGTTGTCCTGTTATAATAGAAGCAGGACTCCATATCAATCCTATTTCAACTCTTTTATTGTCGGTATAATTATACAACGGGAATTTATCAATTTTGTTTCCAAATTCATCTACAGCATAGGCGGGAATATTTGTGCTAGCATTCCTTACATGTACGACACCTTCCATCCAAGGGTGTACAGTGCAAAAGTAGTTGTAAGTTCCTGATTCATTGAATTTGATGGAAGTGGATGTATCCGAAGAGAATAATCCACTGTCAAATAATCCATTGGGCTCTCCCTGTGAATTGGTTAATAAACTGTTTAAACCTCCACCAAGACCACTTGTTACGGTATGCGGCTCAGTGTCATTATTAATCCATTTTATCGTATCATTTACGTTTATTGAAATATCTCTTGGAACATACCATTGTCTTGGCGACAGGTTGGTTATGTCAACTTCTGGATTTGCAGAACCTTTTGGTATAGCAACGATCGTATCTTTGGATTGTTGCTCTTGACCGTATGAAAAGAAAGGGACATTACTAGTGTTAAATAAGAATCCCATACTAACAAAAACTAATAAAATAATACCAAAAGAATCACAAGTTTTCATATTGTCATCCTAATCAATCATTACTTATAATATGTGTAGCCAACTAATCAATATCCATCCTCTACTAGCTCGTAGTATAAACACAATATCTTTTGATAATTATTCATATCAGAATCTTCGTCGCCTCAAGAAGTGGCTATCATCTTAAATATCAAAATTCACATCTATTGTAATTTACAAATAGTGCACACTATCTAACTTCTATATAACTTATTATTATAATATCATGATATGGCTACGACGCTAAATAACGGTAGTCGCCTTTTTGGAGAAATCGAGAATATATTAATTGCCGATATCCGCGTACCATCTAATAACCTTAGAATTTCAAACAGTCTAAATATTGAAAAAATAGCAAATTCAATTAGACAGCATGGTCTTTTACAACCGCTAGTAGTAAAACCAAAGTCAGATCACTTTGAGATTGTGGCGGGGTATAGGAGATTCTTAGCATGCAAATCTTTACACTGGAAAAAGATCCCATGTCATATTGTCAATTTAGACGATATGCAGACATTTGAAGTCGCAATGGTCGAAAACATTCGTAGAAAATCATTTACACCTCTTGAAGAAGCAAACGCGTTTAAAATATATGTTTCTGACAAAGGTTGGGGAGGTGTAACAGAATTATCCAATAAAATAGGCAGAAGTCCAAGCTCAATAATTAGGAGAATTGGACTTCTTGATTTACCTAAAGATGTACTAGATAGTATTAAAAGATCAGAGTTAAGCCCAAGTACAGCCGTAGAGTTATTTCGGGTCAAAGATCCATTGAAGCAATCTCATTTAGCAAAACTTGTCGCTCGTCAGCATTTGACTACAAAAAGAGTAAGAAGAATAGTAAATAATGACATGATATTAAATAACCAACAAGATACTGTAATACGGAGCCAACTACGAGCATTTGATAAATCAATAATAGCATTGAGGGTGGCTTTAAATAAAATAGTGACCATCATGGATGAGGAAAATAAAGATAATATTTTAATTCAGGAACTACTACTACATCAGAGAAACGTACTGCATAATCAGATTGGAATTCTCTTAAAATGTAAAAAGAAATACGAAAAGAAGATATTGCGGTACCGCAATATCGTTGAATAACATATTCGAATATCAACATTTGTCATATGAATTTACAATTGCATCAATTGAAATAAAACTTGAAATAATGAATGTTCTTATATTTATAGATCTTAGTAATAGGTTCTAGTTTGAAAAGTTTTCTAGTATTGTCGTGGTTGGAATAACCAAGATAAAAAGTCATCTGGCTGTTGTGGATGAGAAATATTCAAATCAAATGAAGCAACCGTAAATGCGGTTGAATTCTTGTAAAATTGTAATATTATTCTGTGCTGTCCATCATCAGGAAATATGTAATCTACAGAGAATTTTCCATTTGCTATAATTTGCTCTGGAAATTTAAACAATCTACCATCATGATCTGTTATAGTTACATTTGAAGTTAAAGTATCGTTAACTAAATCACTTGAATCTAATTTGCGTACTTCAAATTGAATTAGAGTCCATTCGTCAATTATAGGAATCTTTGGGTTAAGTTCTATTGTTATATTTAGATTATCTCTCTTACTCAACCATGTCTCATTTGCGATCGTATTGGTAGGAATAGTATTGTTAAGATCACTTTGACCGAAAACTAAATTATTGGCATTAGTAATGTAAAATGAACCTAATATCGTCATCATAAGTAGACAATAGTAATTTATGATAGATATTATTGTGAAACAATTATTCATAGCATATTATAGTATTCAAGATTTAATAATACAAGTTCTAATGCTTTAACATAGCACATTTAATACTCATTCTTCCAGAGGATTAGTGGACTAGTACTTATAAACAAAAATCTCATCTGCGCTATTTCATCTATATCTTTAGATTCTTTCTTTTTCCATTATTCTGCTTATGGAGAATTGATAGTTATTCACATCAGTGGAACAATCTAACTTGGAAAAAAATTATACTGTAAAACAATCAGGCAGTTTTTATTAATTTTCTAAAGTTCTCCTTATCATTTCCGATTCGTTCATTAAATGTCTCTTCTGTATATCCGTGAGCCTCTATACCATGCTTTTTTGCATTCTCTAAAAGTTCTTCCTCAGTTTCACCATACATTGTATGAGTGCAAACAGGATCACCTGCATCTTTGCAATTTAAACTTAATGTCATGACTTATGGATATTATGCATCATAATAAAGTTATCCTAAATATTCTCATATGCTGAAATAAGCCATATTAGTAAATAGGTGCAACTTGCAATAGTCCTCCCAATTACTGACTCGTATGAAATTTCATATTCGTTCCACCGAAAGTGCGTTAATAGTATCTACAAGTAACCAAAATCATCATTATCTATCATAAACCCATGACTACCTGAGATGTAAACAAATGCCATCATGCAACTTATCTCAATGTTCTATTTTTGATTCCTGATTTTTATGATCTTCAAATCTACCCTTGGTTATATAACGTATATTTGATTGAGAACTTTCAACCAATACCGAGAAGAGAAAATTGATAGTTTGAAAAATTTAATTTGGTCGAAGTTTATCCTATTTTGAAGTAGTTAATGGTCAATATTATTGATATGTCGTTAGGCATGATAATCGGCATGATTTTAGCTCCAATTATGATGAAAGGTGTTAAAAAGTTACATCAAGAGTACAGAGTCAATAAGATTTTAAAAAACCTTAAGGAGCAGAGAGTAAATGATAAATCAGAAGATGAAAATAAGAATAATCCTTTCTTATTATAATTTCAGTATTTCAGACAAAAGTTATCATCAGATCATTGTTAATTGGAAATCTATTTCGTATCACCTTTATTTTTAGAACTGTCTGAGTTATTTAGCATACAGCTTTTTGTAATTTTATTCTTTACAACGTAAAGCGCCCAAATCATTATTGCTATAGATAGTATTCTCAATGGAATTTGATAGTTTGTTAAAAATCCCGTAGCTACTATTCCCGCTCCCCCAAATGTGGATATTATGAGAAATCCGATCGATGAACAACTTGCACATGCGCTAGATACTATTCCCAATAAGGAACCTGTAAACAATGATGATTTGTTTATTCTTAACTTCGATGTTTTTATTATATATAT
This sequence comes from uncultured Nitrososphaeraceae archaeon, assembly GCA_963759575.1. Classification (GTDB taxonomy): domain Archaea; phylum Thermoproteota; class Nitrososphaeria; order Nitrososphaerales; family Nitrososphaeraceae; genus Nitrosocosmicus. Next base: position 78,264 of record CAVWZU010000006.1, read on the forward strand.
ATTCATAGACACCACGATCCCTAAAAGAGCTGCACTTATGTTGGTAATTACGAATCCTGTTTGTGCATCATCGGGAATATAAAAATAAAGAATGGGTGAGAAAAATAAAAGTTGATCAAAAATATTAAAAATTATCCAGAATATTGAAAAAACGATAACAGATATTCCTGTGTAAAGAACGGGATTTGAAAGATAAACTAACTTTAATGCAATGGGAAGCGTAGTTTTCAATTCTTTTACAGAAAAATATTTTTTGTTCATTAGGTTAAAAAAATACCTGCTTTTATCAGTCCTTATTGTTGTTGACTTTTTCTATTTCCAACTGAAAGATTGGAAATGGTTTTGGACCATCTATTTTCTGTTGATTCGAACCATTATTCTTAACTATGATAAAAGAAGGTGTTTCAGTAAATCCTAGAGAATTTGCCAAAGCAATATCTTTGTCTATGAATGATTCATATTTTTTAGTATCAAAGCATGAGTCAAACTCAGTAATATTGATACCTGGTACCTGCGAAGCAAACTTCTTTAAGTTTTCAGTATTGACCCAGCCAGAATCTATTGGACCTTGATTTGCATATAAGATCTTGTGAAAGTTCCAGAATTTTCCTTGGTCATTTGTACATTGTGCTGCTAACGAAGCATTTTTAGAATCAAATCCTCTGTTTGGAAGATGCTTAAATACATAAATTGCCTCACCGTTCTGAACATAGGTAGAATTGATCTGCTGTTCGGTATTATCAACATGTCTTTTACACAAATAACATTGAAAATCACTAAAATCGATAATCGTAATGGAAGCAGCCTCATTTCCATAATAAGGCGATCCCTGCTTTATCAGTGTAGATAGTGCTAAAGAATTATTATTTTCAGGTTCTTGTGTTTGTGCTAATACATTCATAGATCTAGTCGGATTATTATCAAAAAATCCAAAAGATAAGATGGATACCGTCATTGCTAAAAATGAAAAAGTAATTAAAGTTATTGGAAGGTTCTTTTTAATGGATCGTATATAGTCTTTTCTTAAATCCAATCTATTCTTCCCAAATTTCACGATGATTAGGATCATAATCGGCTATAAGTTGATTCCCTTTAACCATTAAAGAAGTAATTTAACTATTAAACCATGTCGATAAATAGTCTCGTCATCTATACACCGATATATCCCAAATAAAAAACTTGATACCAACAATAGAAAGTCTAAGTCATAATGCAAGGAGATCATTAGCAAAAGGTATTTTTGTTGGAAGTATTACAATAATCATTTATTTACTTATTGTTATTTCGACTACCCCCAATCTTTCTCCAGTTAATGCAACCTTTGCAGCATTGAAAACCAATTCAATTATCATTATAGGACTGGGAATTGGAATAGGAGCACAAATTTATATATCAACTTATAGGAAAAGCCTAGGTTGCGACATCAGCAGCAGCAACGGGAAGAAGGATATCAAAAGAGGAAGATTTTACAATCTGAAAAAAGGTAACAACATATTGGATAGCGGAGGCGCTACAACAGGAGGCACCACCGCTGCATTAAGTTCCTTTTTTTCATTCTTCTCGCTAGTACCATTGGGGTGCTGTGGCAGTTGGCTTTTGATATTATCGATGTTACCTTCAATATTTGGAACCACTGGATCAATAGTATTGATAGAATATTCAAAAACATTATCATATCTTAGTCTTGTGATCGTCTTTGGCTTTTCCTTTTTATCAGCTTACAAATTGAGAAAGAGATTAAGGCTGATAAATGATAAATCTAGTAAAAATAAAGATGGCGGCAAAGTATCCTATAACAGTCAAGCAAAATAAGTTACCCAAAATGAAGGCTGTATTTGGAGACATGCAATAAATGAATAGATTTACAAAATTACTGACAACAACAACGTTTATTGCAATTATTGCAGCAGTTATGATAATATTCGTTTTACCTAATATTAATCATTTTAATATAAACTCACAAAATTTTGACCCAGAATTCCAATCGCTTAATGAAAGTATCGTTCCTCTAGGTCGAATCATAAGTGGTGGTCCACCCCCAGATGGCATACCCTCTATTGATAATCCACAATTTGTTTCGATAGAAGACGCAGAAAGTTTTGTGGCTGATTCGGATCTGATTTTGGGTGTTGAAATTAACGGAGATGTTAGAGGTTATCCATTGCAGATCCTGGTCTGGCATGAAATTGTAAATGATGTTGTCGGAGAAACCCCTATAGCCGTTACTTATTGTCCTTTATGTTTTACAAATCAAGTATTTAATAGATCATTAACAGACGGACAGACTCTTGAATTTGGGACAAGCGGTAAACTATACAATAGTAATCTCGTTATGTACGATAGAAACACGAATTCTTTATGGAGCCAAGCTATGGCTCAAAGTATTGCAAGCGAACTTTCAGGAGTAAAGATTGAGCTAATCCCATTTGATTTAGCTGCTTGGAAAGATTGGAAACAGATTTTTCCACAGAGTAAGATACTCTCTCAAGATACAGGGCATTCGAGACCATACGGAGCAGACCCCTATGGAGATTATTATACCAACCCAGATATTTTATTTCCAGTTTCTAACGATGATGGTCGACTTGGAGTAAAAGAAATCATAATAGGTTTAGAAGAAACTGGAATGTCCAAGTCATACAAGCTAGAGGATATTGAAGATTTAAAAGTAATTAATGATAAATTAAAAGAAAATAATACTGTTAGTTTATGGTCTATCTTTCCACATATGGTGAGATTGTTTGATCCATTACTTGATGGAAAAACACTACTAACTTTTCATTACGACGAAAGGAAAAACGTCTTTATAGACAATCAGACAGGTAGCGAATGGAACTTTGAAGGAAAAAGTATTGCAGGGAAATTAAATGGAAGTTCTTTATTACGGCTGCCATTTGATCAAGGATTTTGGTTTGAGTGGTCTACATTTCATCCTAATACAGAAGTCTATGAAAGATAAATTTCTTGTTTTTATTTTTGTATGTTATTAGTCGAGCAAATAAGAACAAGGGTTCATAGCTATGATTGATATCCAGTTATTTTGCATTTGCATTATTAGATGTGTTTAAAGCAGAGTCACTACTATTGTTTATCAAAAGTTTTCCTAACACTGTAATACTGACAGAAATCTTACCTCTCTCTTTTCTTTCAACATCTAATAATCCAAGCGAAGCTAATCCTTTGCCATCTTTTCCACCTTGAACATGATAAGACAAAAGTGGTTTGCCAAAACCAGATGCCTGTTCTAAATCCTCTAAACTATCCAAAGACCCACCAGCTTGATCAATTGCTTTTAATATCTTTATCTTTGCTTCAGACACAATTTCATTGTAACTTAGTTTAAGAACAGGCATTAAAATAGGAAAGGTCTTGGTACGATCCATACCGTATGCCTTAATACCGTTTACAAATGATGAGGATAATGCAGCACATCCAAGTAATTTCTCTCCAGAGCTTACATTTACTAATATTTGATCGTATTCTTTGGAATGTATCAATATTTCATTGATTCGCTCTAGCGTATCACGGACAACATTCTCTTCATTTACTAGATAAAGATCTATAGGCAATCCTAACGCTGATTTAATCTTTCTTGCAAAGTCTTCTGCTTTTGATTTATCATAATCAAAACATATAATTGCAAGTTTATGTACTGGGAAACTCTTTATTCCACTAACAATCGCTTCATTATCATTAGGACCAAAAGTTGCAATCTGTAGTGTTAATGTTCTTTGCATATTGTATACTTAACCTAAGTTAAATGATATTAATCGATTTTTTTCTTTCTTTTCTATATGACAATTTTTGAAACAAAAAGGTAGGTTTGTTGGTTTATTTTACAATCCCATTTGTTTGCTCTTATGCTTTACCACAGTCTCTTCGTCAAAAAATGGACAGTTGACTACGTGTTTTCCATCCATAGCTGGAGTTATTTCTATGGCACCTGAACTTTGCAGGCTAGTGATATCGCTTAAAGTCTGTAATACTCTAGCCTGTGAAGGCTCCTTCCATTCTATAAATTGAATAAACCACATCGGGCTGTAGCTCTCATCGGTTGGATTAGCAGCTCCAATGCCAGCTTGAAAACCCATAGGACCTGAACCATTTATTCCGTTTGTAAACTGGAATAGATCGACTGCTCCTTTACCAACCAACTGAGAATCGGCTTCTACAAAAGGAACACCCATCATATCTGCAGGCATCTTTGGAGCTGCATCAGTTACTATATAATAAATGGTACTTCCATCTGGTCCCCATCCTCTATGTGCAACCATTGTTACTATCATTTTTTCAGTATCAATGTCCAATACTTGACCGCCCATATACGGAGTTTCATCATTTATGTTCGTACTGTCTTCTCTAATCATTAAAGAACCGTTGTTCCATTTAATGGCTGGATGATTAGCAATAATATCTGTTTTGTTTATGGTTAACTCATTATTTTGCAATGATTGATTTAACTGTCCAATTGATCTGATTTCACTTACATTAGCATTATCATTCCATCTTACTAGGTTAATTTGAAATAGGGGACTATAGTTTTTATCTCCTGGCTTTGTATTCATTACTTCATTTTGAAATCCTAAAGATCCATTTCCATTAATTCCGTTTGTAAATACAAATACCTGACCTTTAGCGGATTCGGGTGTCTGAGACAAGATAGGAGCGTAATTAACCTTGAATCCTGTTTTATTTGTAAGAAGAGATGCAGTATTTACATCTGAAACATCTGTTGCAATGAAATAAATTTCATTTCCATTCTCGTATCCTTTAAGAAGTGGTATATCAATTGGAACGTTGGTATTTGCCAATTTTAGAACTGAAGAGGTTAGTTGTGAAGACATATTCATTTGTGATTCTGTCTGTGCATTAACACTCAGAATTGGCATAGTTATCATGCTGAAAAAGACGGCCAAGAAGAACAATGTTCCAACCGAAGTTTTTATATTTCTATTAAAGAAATTATTTGTTGACATTGCAATACAAATATAATGTAACTATAAATTGTAATCCTTTAATGGTTAAATAAAAAGTTTAACGGTTTAACGTTAAAGTCATCTATGTGAATGGTATAAATCAAGATTAAAGCTCAAACGTATTAGTCAGTCATATATTTTAATTTAGACAGCAAATAAAAAATTAACCATTCTACATATGGTGAAAAACTAGCCTATGATTTCCAGCAATTATCATTTATTTATCATGTACCAACAACAACATTTCTCTAAGCTACAATTAATACACTCCTTATCTGACATACTGTGTGCACATTCATCTGGTAAGCAATTGCAATCTGCACATTTCATACGTATGTGTGATTGAAACCCTTTCATAATAAAGTTATTTATCAATGCCAATGGATAAGAATTTCATCTATGATTGAGCTAATTCATATGGTTTTAGTAAAATATAATCCGAGAAGAATTAGAAAACTTTAAATATATTTGGATTCATCATAATTTAGAATAATTTGCTACACTTTCTTCCTTGAATTTTTCTGTTTAGCATTTTTTAGCTAGTAATTGAATCGTTATTGTTAATTATTCCTCATGGCGTTTATTTTCAATTTGATTGAAGATTGCTAAACAAATTCAAAGAAACTCTGAAATTGTTCGAAAAGGTGAAAATAAATGAAAAAGAAATCAAAAATTAGAGTATTAAAAGATAATCAAAATGACGATAGCTATACTTTCGTAATAGATTTAGACCAGTCTCTTAATCGTAATCTAAAAGCACAGCAAACCAGTAAGGAAACAGAAGAAGATAATATCGGAGCGACAGATGGAGATAATTTGAATAAAATATACAAGAAGAAAAAGGTATTAACTAATGAGGATCTTAGAAAGGCTTCTAAAGGTCTAAAATTCAGTAATCCTTCGCAAAGAAATCACTCTTCTATATATGAATAACTACCATCTGTCTGAAAAGGTCACATACTAAGAGAAATCATCTTCGGATATAGTTAGATAGCATTAGAATCTAACTATAACTTGAATCGATTCTAGATACTGTCAAATATAACCAATCGAATTATTCTAAAAACTCTTTTTGTATTAAATCTCTATTTACACCCACTGCTGCTTTAAGTCCATCTGCGGCGGCGATTATTAATTGAGCAGGAACAAATACAGAAGCATCACCTGCTGCGTAAACCCATTGGATGTTTGTTCTTCCATAGAAGTCTACTGAAATACCTCCTAATGAATTGTATTCACATCCTAAATTTTTAGCAAAGTCAGAAGCTTGTATTGGTTGAGGTAGAACAAAACCGCCTTTTCTAATAATGCTGTCTCCACTTTCAAAATGTATTTTTTCCATCTGTCCATTTTTTCCTTCAAAGTTTTTGATTTTATTTTCAATTATCTTTATACCCTTGTTATTAATCAAACGCTTTTGCTTAGAGTTTAAAATGGACTTGCCGTTGGTACATACAATAAGGTCTTTAGACCAATTATAGATTGTCTGAATGAAATGAAAGCCCTGTGTTTGTTCTTCAATTATCACAACCAAAGGTTTATCTCGCATTTCCCATCCATCACAGTAAGGACAATTAAATAAACTCTTTCCATAATATTCAGAAATATTATCTATCTCCGGTAAAACGTCTTTTAATCCGGTAGATATGATGATGGTCTTTGATTGATATATTTCGTTCTCTGATGATGTCAGTTCAAACAAGTGATCATTTTTGTTTACTGAGATTATCTGTTTCTTTTCAAACACTACAGAAGGATATTTATCTATATCTTTGTGAGCAATTTCTCTAAATTCCTGCGGCTTAATGCCATCGCGTGTAATAAATCCATGAGACTCTTGTGTAACCGCATTCCTTGGATTATTATTATCAAATAATACGGTTTTTCGCCTTGCGCGTCCTAACACCAGAGCAGCATTTAGACCCGCAGGACCTCCTCCAATAATAGCACATTCAAATAAATTATTCATTCGAATATCGGGTATCGGTAAGAAGAGTAACTTAAAAATCTTATCGCTGAAAGACGTAGATTCGAGTCCCAAACCTCGTCTGGTTTTTTATTGTTCAACTTAGCCAATCCTTATTCCTCAAGAAAAAAAGATAGAATAAAATATTGTCAGATTGTCTTAATAAACTCTAAAAGAACTGGAAAATTTCATCAAATAACGATCGTTGACTTCTTGGATACATTACCATTTGTATAGCACGGTCCTATTTTATTGATATTTTCACGATTCTAATGATGCGCTGGTTTTAAGGGTATTAGAGATCTTTATTTCATGAAAAGCGTCAGTCAAAGCTACTTCTGCATTGACATCTTTTATTGTTTTATCAGTAAAAGATGTTGCAAATTGAATCACGCCTGACTCACCTAATACAAACCCTTTTTGAATTGGTGATGTTTTCAAAAGTGTTCCAGCAGGATTATACACTTTCATAACTCCATCCATATGCGTGTTTACTAACTTTGGGTCATTTGTTTGATATTCTGTAATAACTTTCAGTTGGTCATTATTACTATATGTTAATGGGGCAAACTCTACAGAGTTTAAGTGAATGGTAACCTTGTTTTCTGAAGATAAATTGTCTTTCTTCTCAGGTGCTTGTGCATATGCATGGTAATTATTCCATGAGATTCCATCGGTGAAGATAACTGATAAAGAAAATACTAAGCTAAATGCCAGAGTAGCAATAACAATTATTTGTATTGTATTAAACTCGGTACACATTCTTTGCCATTTTATATCCTGATGTTTTTTATTCTTTCTTAACGAGTCGGAAAAGTGAGACACCGATCTATACATTATTAATATGATTGTTTTGATATCCTATAACGAATAATGCATTATCTAATCTAACATAATTAGATTAAAAAGATTGTTTCTATTTTTCCTTCACTTTTTTATCCTTGATTATTATCGTACTACATATTAATAATTAATCAAAAAACTGGAATTGTATTGATATTTGAATTCCATTCTTAAAACTATCTGCGGGTTGAGGGTTTAATGAAAATATTTTATCTCGATTAATTAGACTAAAATTAGTATATTGCAGTTATTCTACTACTACTTCTCCTACCATTGAAGGATGATAAATGCAATAATATTGGTATTCACCGGAATCATCAAATGTAATGCTAAAATATTGATTAGGTATTATTGCGTTTGAATCAAAGTCTTCTCCTGCATCCTTATCATTATCTTGTCCTGAGGTTACTGTATGGGAGATAGTGTCACCGTTATACCAAGTTATCGTTTGACCTTTTTCTATCGTGATAGGATTAGGAGAGTAAGATCTATCACCGTTTATTCCTACTATGACTGCCGGAACAGAATTGGCATTTTGAGAATTGGATTGATCACTGTTTTCGGACTGTTCTTCTCCGTCATCTTCTGTGGTGACAGCAATAGCAGGAACATTCGATTTAGCGACTGTACTGGCAGAAGAGGGTAGTATTTTAAACAAAGATCCCGTGTAGCTTAGAACGTACAGATATCCATCTGGACCAACTTCAATGTCACTTATTCCGCCAAAACCTTGACCAAATACTATAGGTTGATTTTCTTTGGGGTCGTTAACTTCTCTATCAACAAGTAGGGTTGCGTTTCCCGTATGACCATTATCAAAAGATAATCCATCACGGGCTTCATTAAGGGTGAACTGGTATAGGAGACCATTATTTATATCGCCTACAAACATGTTATTTTGGTACTGCTTACCTAGTTTGTCAGAATCTAAGAATTTTAATGCAGTAATTCCAATGGTAGTAACCCATGACAATTTAGGTTCAGAATATGATCCTTTTCCAAAATAAACAAGGTAATCAGGGGTTGCTCCAGTGCCTAATAAATCATCACTTGAAGGACCTTGGATTAATGACCAACCACTATTGAATCCAGGATATACCAAGTTGATTTCATCACCATGTGTAGGACCATTTTCTGTATCCCAAAGATTGCCTGTTAACGGGTCAAAGTCCATACCAAAGCTATTTCTAATACCCATTGCATAATACAAATTAAGCGGGGATTCTTCACCAAATATGACATCGCCTTTTACGATATCTCCATCCTGAGTAACTCTGAGTACACCGCCAAGTCCATTTGGCTCTGGACCATCTTCAATATTCTGGGCTTGGGTCCTATGCCCTCCCACTTCACCTACTATATAGTAGACGTTATTATCTGGACCAATTCGGATTTTGCCTCCATTGTGCTCTCCTCTACCATTATCTGGAATTGCAGTAAGATCTACTAACATAGTAGGATTTTTCAGTTGTCCGTCACTGTATTCATAGCGATATAATCTATTACCTGATGGGTCAACATTGTCTTCAAAATCGCTACCATCTGCATCGTTGCCTGATTCAGTATAAGACAAGAAAACATAGATTTTTCCATCTGGTTGTTTTGCTAAAGCAATACCTAATAGACCTCTTTCTATGTCACTAGCGACGGCTACATCGAGGTACTGGTGTATCCTGTATCTGTCCATCTATAATCCGCATTACCTTTCCGGTTTCTTTTTCAGTGACCAGAATATCGTTAGGTCCCAAGAACGCCATACTAGTAGGCTTTTCTAGTCCATCTGTTACTTTTTCCACGACAAGGTTGCTATCCTTTACAGTGGGTCCATTTGGTGATTGAGGAGCTTTAGCATATGCTCCATAGGATAAACTAATCGTAGAATAATTTGAATAAAATAATAAAAGCATACAAAGAGCAGATAAAAAAAATAAACTATTACTTGTTTTTTTTACCAATGACTACTGGTTGTGAATTGGCGTAATAAAGATTATTTATGAATTTTGTAGTATATCTGACATTAACTAAAATCTATTTGTATCTATGTGTATTGAACCAAAATGATCTAGCATTATATCCAAGATAGAAAGTACAGAATCATTAACTTTTGCATCAATATTTGATCCTTAAAACTTCAAATATCCTTTTTCTAAACCATATGCAAACCGAGATTAATATAAACAGGACCCACACACTTACCAACGTAAATTCTGAATATTCTATCATTTACCAAAATTGTCTTATTAACAACTAATAATATTTTTCCTATCATTATCGGTAAAACATTTCATACCAAATTAATAGTATTACTAAATAAATCTGATACAATCATAAATCCTCTAACTTGCTTTAACTCCTAGGTAAATTTTCAAAAGAACTTTGAACTGCCTCCATACCATTTGCTACACTGTGACTCAACTCAACATCATCTATCACCTTTTGATTACAAACCATTTGTATTGTAGTATTACTAGGTATTGGATTTTTGTCAATTTGCTGACCATAACAATTATTGAAGACTAACGATGCCAAACCTTGGTCGGCAGGATTAGAATAGTTTGGAACTAATAATGGCTCCCCGTAAGCGCTAAAACAAGTAGAAAAGAGGAATACAAAACATGCTATGAATATGAGTTGATAGTTACTTATTATTTTTCTAGTCATGTAATAGTGATGATCTTTTCTTAAAAAGTTATTAATCTTTAGATCAGGAAATTATGCAATACAGAAGATCAACCAATGATGATTTCAATAATTTTGTGGATTTTAGTCATATCACGGAGCTAGGTATAGCAAATCTGTGCAGTGCTGAAACTTCAAGTATTAACAAAGTAAAGTGGTCCAGACCGGGTCATTTATGAATCAAAACATAAATCTTAAGTATTAGGACTACGAAGCATGATACTCTCGTATTAAAAAACCACAGGGTAAGTTGGGTATGGTTTAGGACATCAAACTCATTCTATCCTGTGTATAATAAAGTAACATGAAAATATAATGAAAAATCGGTTTCATTACTATAAATCAAACAAAGTAAATCTAATGAATACTAAATAAGACGAATTTGTTTAGAAAGATATGTCTGTTTTGTCTAATCTTTATGTTTCTAAAATTGAGACATTGTCTCTGTACAAATCTACTGATCATACAATCACAGTATGATGATTATCAATCAAGTTCAATACTCTGGTTATTTACTATTACGAGACTAACAACAATAACAAATTACTCTATCTTGAGGGTAAGATCACTATATTCTACTATTCTTCTCTCTGCCTGGACATATATAATCTCTAATAGTTCTAAGCCAGCCGGTTCGATGACATATATCTTTTCGATTCCATTATATGATATAAAAGAACTATTTAGCAAATAGAATATGTATTCTTTTAAAATCGATTCAGATGTCGGTATCACCCTCTGTAGGCTATATTATGTTTCAAAAAGCGATGATCCATGTATACATGCTAGTAATATTGGTTCTATAATAGACACCTTGAGATAAACTGAATCAGTATTATTAATATTATCAGTGTATTCATGACTCATTTTAGTATTTACCACCACATTTTTATCTCATCTACACAATAGTGTTATTTGATATTTCATTGGTCCCTTGTGAATCATCGCTTTCTTCGATTCCTTCTGTAGCATTGGTTAAGGTGTTGTTATAGACTTTATTTCCGATAGAGTTATGATATAGATAGATTCCTTGACTCTCACAATTACTAATGTCATTATCATAAACTTCGTTGTTTGGCGATTGAGATAAGAATATACACTTTTCCTCGTCGTGAACATCATTATTTCTAGCAACAGAATCAGACATATTTCTACTAAACATGATTCCAGACCCTGCACTGTTATATACTTCATTACCTTCGATTGTAATATTGTAACAATCAAGTGAGCATATTATGCCCATTGCACCATGGTCATGCACTGTGTTGTTCCTGATAATCATATCATGAGTTGCAGTATGGGGGTCAAAACCATACATAAAGTTATCATGAACATTATTATCTTCTAAAACTACACCACCTACACCAACAGAATAAAATCCAAACCGGTCATGGTGAATCTCATTATTCTTTACTATACTTGTTCCATTGTTTCCGTAGTAACTAATACCAGAACAACCACTACCGCATTCATAACCTAGATAAGCAATTTCAGAATTGGTAATATTCATTGTTCCAGTAGTTTCATCTTCTGTTTTTATGTAAGGTCTTGGTATAGCATCGATACCGGTATGCTCAAATTCTCTGCTAGGGAGTATGTCAACTTCAAACTTTATAACATCATTGTTCTCAGGATCCCACGAAGTAATTTTTACCGAATCTATAATTAAATTACCAAAAACCGTAATAGAATTCACTATATCTCGGTCACCATCACCGTTCTTATCTCCAGCTAATATCTTGAGCCAGGCAGTATCACTCGAATTAATCACAAGTGTTGAATCTTTTTCTACTATTATGGTCGCATCTAATATCCAAGTACTTTGATTGGAATTATCTTCTCTTTTTAGAATCTCTTGATTTTGAATACTGTTGTATATATCGGTAAGAGTTGTAGGATGTAGGCAGGACACAGTAATCGTGTTTTTACCATTTTCCTCATCGGAATCTAAAGTAATACAGCCAGTTCCACTGTTTTTATCAGGTTCTTGAGCGAGTAATTTGTTATTCATCAAACCAAGTCCACTAAAAGACAATATGATAACGATACCAAACACAAAACATGTTGCTGAGATCAGACTGACTAGCCGTTTCAATTTGTCTGATTGATGATTATTCTACCAGATTATAAGAATTGCCTTTCGAATTTTATAGAATTAACAATTTTGAAAAATATTGAGAATTATTTTCGGTATTCAAAATAATTACAAAGGATTTTATACAAAATGGATTGGTTTGTAATTATTTATGGGCCATACTCCATTATGTTTTTTTATCCATATGACGATAAAAAAGACAAACTCTTCTACATATAAGTGACCTACTGTTTCATCATCAATTCAAAAACTACAGAATACAGAATATTAAATACTTCATTTAGATTTGTTCATATAATCGAAGAAAACAACAAATGTTTTATTATGGTTCAGTTCTTAAATCAAAAAAGTTTTTGATCTTTAGCATATTTAATTCTGTGATAAATTAGTAAAATAGATAGAAATTTGTCTGAACATACCTTAGGAGGCTAACCTTCTTATAGAATTAATTAATTAGTGATAAAGTTGTCCTCTCATGAGAAGACATACTTTAAATTCGAAGGACGACATTCTAGATATCCTAAATCTGTTATTGCAGTACCCATAAATTATATAAAAGGAATAAGAAAAATCGAAATAAACTTTATTACAAATATTATAATGGTGGAATTTGATGCCACTTTAATACCTACGCAACATATTCGAAAGAGACTCTTAGATTCGGAATGTAGATGCCTTAATATCGGATCCAAATTATGAGTTTGACAAGTGATAGGACGGCGAGATTTTGGTAGTAAAATATATTTGCAAATTCTGTTATAGGATAGGATTGGTTTATTAGAACAACAAAAAAAGGATTTTACCGATAATTTTGACTGAATAGATCCTAATTGAAAACTTGAATTTCATGACAACAAGTTGTGTTGACTAGTCCTTTTTCTTAAAGGTGTATAGCTATTTTATACTATAATAAATATGCAATAGCATCATGAAAACAGTTAATCTAATTTTGGTTATTAGCATATTAACAATTGTGTCTACCGTCGTTGGAGTATCAAGTAGTTTAAGCCTAATAGATGCACAGACTCCTACTACCTCAGATCTTCCTGCAACCATTGGCAATGAATCAACTTCTGATTTGGGTCTAACAAATAATTCTGTACCTGTTGAAAATACAACTACTGTCACTCCAGTATCGCCACCTATGTAATAATAGTGGTGATAAACCTGGTCAGTTAGTGAAATAAACTGATTTATTAGTAAACAAAGCAGTATTGTTATTACCTCAGGAAAAAAGAATATTAAAGTTGTTACGCGATATAGGACCACAAATTGCTTTCCAAAATTTAATGTAATGTATCATAACCGATAATCTCAAATCAGGAAAAGCTGTCATCATGCAAGGATTCTAGCATTGAGCTGATATACATTCTTTTTAACTTGAACAAAAATGAGAGGCTTGTCAGCTGGAAACCGGTTTCGTCGTAATTTTTATTAATAGAATATCACGAAATTATTTGACAGGTACATTTCACCTAATAAAATTTTGAAAAAATCTGACAGTAATATGCGTCTAAACTATGATATTGTTAATTTCAACTATACATTCTGATTATAATGAATAACATAACAAAAACCCACAAAGTTGGACTTTTTTCAATGTTTATTGCAGCAGCCTTAATTGGTTCAGTAATAGCCTTTGACGATAACATGGCATATGCGGGTGGAAAACACAAGAAATCTAACGATGCAGAACAAGCTATAGAACAAGACCAAGAGAACGAACAAAATGCACAATGTGTATCCGGAATATTTACAATAGCAGGATGCAACAACTTAGGTTTCATGTTCCAAAACAACGACGGTAATTTGGCATTAGGTCAAAGATAAACTTACATTTTTTGTGACTATTGTTAACAAAATTGAAAAAAACAATAATTTAAAACCAACAAATTTTATTTATCTGTAAAATGTTATTAGTACAAGGTTAAGTAACTAACAATAAAATATTAACTATCTTTTTACCCGAGCCTGGATTACTTGGCTCGTTCAAGTTCCACATATATCTTTGAAGATATGGCATAAGGAATAACTTGTTTGACTTTACTTTCAATATCATCAATTACTAATTCAATCGCATCCGTATCCAAATCATCTACCACGCTTACCTCTAGTGCTATAAGGACATCCTCAGGTGCAAAATGCATAGTTCGAACTGAAATTATCTTGTTTACCTGAGGAATATCTGAAACTATCTTATAGATAGCCTTGTAATCTCTTCTAGACATGGCTTCTCCTATGAGCAAGTCCTTGTTTTCTCTAGCCAAAAAGAATGCAAAAACCATTAACACTACTCCAATTAGGAGAGAGCCTATTGCATCATAGGCAGTATTTCCAGTTATATCTGAGAGATAGACAGCTGTACCTGCAATGATTATACCTATGAGAGCTGCAGTATCCTCCACTATAACAGTCAAGACAGATGTATCCTTGCTTTCTTTGAATTCTGTGATAACTGTGGAAAAATTCAATTTTTCACCTCTATCCTCGATTCCTTTCTTGAAAATTCCAAATGCTATTCTAAGCGCATTTGCTTCAAAAACAAATGATACTGCCAAAATTACATAAGTAATCGATAAATTTTCTAATTGATGAGTTTCTACTCCAAATAATGAACTAAATCCTTGTTCTAACGACATTACTCCAGATATACCAAAGATGAGCGTGGCTACAACAAAAGACCAAAAAAACTGTTCCTTTCCGTGCCCAAAAGGATGTTTTTCATCAACTTGTTTTTTACTAGTTCTAATTCCTACCAATAATAATACTTGATTAAAGGTGTCTGAGAATGAATGATAGGTCTCTGCCCACATTGAAGTACTACCTGTTAGAATGGCCGCCAAAAGCTTGGATACTGCAATACCTAAGTTTCCAAATAAAGCAGCGTATACTGCTCTTTTTGAACCTGCACCTACCATTAATTTTTACAACATATCATTGATTTAAATTTAAATATATACTAATTAATTATTTCTTTTTTCTTTTCTACATTCGAGTTTTGTTGTCCAAAATCGTTTAAAATTTCATACTCGTTCCACCAAAAGTGCGGTGATAGTCGAGAACTAACCAAAATCATCATTATATATCATAAACCCATGACTACCTAACATGTAAACAAATCCCATTCCCTCCATTGTTGACATGGGTTGTGGCATAAATTTTTTAGATTTGAAAGCAACATCAAGTTTCGTTTAATGTTCATTACTCCTATTGACTCATTTACTAATAAATTAGAAGATATACAAGCCAGCAAGATAAATGAGCTTATTGAGTAGTAACTTCTTTTGGGTTTTTCCTGTATTTTTTAGCCTTTCAAGTTCTTGTTCTTTTAAGGAAAAAAGATACTATGAAATATTTGCAGAATTATCTTAATAAACTCTAATATTTACTAGTCGTATCATGGTATGTACTTCAAATATTGTCTATGCGAAGCAACAGGTCAAATCAAATGGCACGAGATTCAGGATGTTGCTAATAGTAGATCAATATTTGTTATTCATTCAAACCTTTTTTATTGTTCTCACCAAAAAGCTTCTTAAATAAGCAATTCTTTAATTCACATAATATTGCTGTTAACGTTAATGATTCCTCCAATTATAATAAAATTACATGAATCCACTATATCATATAAAGTAGAATTCTTTTAGTTTCACCGATTCACTGGCAGTTTAACTTTTGTTATAATATCTATAATTGAATTGGGTTGTATTGTTATTGCCAGGACCATTGAAGACTATTTCTTACCATAATTCCATTATAAATAATTTAACTATTTATTATGGGTGTCCCTACTGGACTAGTGTAATATTTTCTGTTCCTGTGATATTATCAGCTGTAATATTACCAGATGTCGGATTGGATTCTGACAGACCTGACGGGTTAGCTACAACATCAGAAGAAGAACTTTCACCATAACTGGTTGCAAATGCTTCTTGTTGGATCAAGCTTGGTGCGATGGTGAATGATGCTACACCCATACCTAAAATTATAGGAATTAAATAAAATACTTTATTCATATAACATATTTCTTAACTGCATACATAAAAACATTCTTTCTATCAACTACTTGACGAACCATATGAAGGAACAAAAACCACTTAATACCATTTGATTGTACAAACATTTCAGAATCACTGAATTGGAGGCAAATCTCGGAAACACAAAAAAATTGACAGCTATCTTTTTCCACTGTTCTTAATATTCACTCTGATAGTAGTATCTGCGTTGTTACTATGGGTTGATTATATGGTAGAAGCACGACTACAATTTTATGTTTCTTCAGATGAAACAGAAAATGTGATATCACCGCCATCATATTCGGATTCAGCAATTCCAGATTTATTTGATAAGGTGAAGTATTCTGTTATAAATATATCATCTTCATCAACGTCAGAAAATACTTCGTTATCAGGGTCGGGATTTGTATACGATAAAAATGGACATATAATCACAAATAGCCATGTTGTAGCGACAACGTCATCTGTTATTGTCACTTTTAAGGATGGAAATCAATATGATACAAATGTAATAGGCAAAGACCCTGTAAACGATTTAGCAGTTCTCAAGATATCCGAAAATGATATAGAGTCTCTCTTACCAGTGGAGTTTGGAAATTCTTCGGATATTAGAGTGGGAGAGCGAGTAATCGCTATTGGAAATCCATATGGATTTACAAATACATTGACTGGTGGTTTTATTAGTCAAGTTAGTAGATTGATATTAGAATCTGGTAGCGGAGATCCTTATCCTCATCCAAACATGATTCAGACTGATGCTTTAATAAACCCGGGTAACTCAGGTGGACCTCTGGTCAACCTACAAGGGCAAGTAATTGGAATGAATACTGCTACCATTAATTCTGAGCTTGGAGGAGCAACTGGTTTGGGATTTGCTATTCCATCGCAAACATTGATTAGGGAAATCCCCACATTAATAGAGAATGGATCATATCCTCACCCTTGGCTAGGAATATCCGCTGTAACCCTGACTTCAGATTTAAATAAAGAAATTGGGCTTTCCTCCAATTTTAAAGGAGTATTGGTTCAATCCTTGGTTAAGAATGGACCTGCAGAAGAAGCCGGAGTTCAAGGAAGAGATGAGTCGCTCCATGGCGATATTGTCACAGCTCTTGATGGATTCCCAATAAGTAATACTGAAAATCTACTCTCATATATTGAAAACAATAAATCAGCTGACGATAAGATCACTATTTCGATATTTAGAAACAATCAGAAACAGAATTTCATAGCAACATTAGAAGAAAGGCCTATTGCGGCATATACCTCATCATACATTTCATCACAGACACCATTGTTCTAAAGGAACACAATTAAACTAGAGAATATAAATTCAAATTTCTTTAGAGTTAAACAAAAAGTATAAGATATACCTAATCAAAATGATTCAAATTGAATTGAACAAAATAAAACAAAAAAGAATAAAGTCTAACGAAATGTTGATCATAATATGTCTAACCATCATAAAACAAACTATAACTAGCACCTAGAGAAAGTTACGATTTTAGCCGAGGTATATAACTTGGCTATCTAATCATTTTATAGTATTAAAATTGTAGTAAATTAAATGGATAGTTTAAATGTAAAGGTAATACATAAAAAGTCTTTATGTAAACATAGTTCATGATACTTAACTTAAAAGTCAGCCTTGGTAACGGTTATATTCATGGAATAGCATCAAATATGCAAAAATCTTTTAAAATAAATATACAAGAAGCTTCAGAAATTCATGTGGTTCTTCCAGAAGAGTTACAAGTAAATTCTAAAGAAGGATCGATTTTTTTTACAACTGAAACAGGATATGATATTTCTCTACAATTAAGTTTTAAAAAATTAGAAACAGATATGATTTTAGTTTATATAGATATAGATACGTTAATGAAGTTAGCTAAAAATCTCCCTATTCAGATGGAGATAAAATAATGCAAAACAAATATCTTTTTTAGTAATGCAAATACTCTTATATGATAATCATATCATAAACTTGATTTTATAATTATTAAGTTAAATATCATAAATTTAAGGAATGCCTTGGGCAAACTACTATAAATCATTCTACCTCTTTTCCCATAATTTCGAATAAATAGCGATAACCATTCCTTGTTCCAATATATTTATAATCCTCTAAATTCTCTATTATGTCGCCATCCATAATCCATTGAAAAGTTCTTTTTTCTTTTTCACTTATAGAATCATCTTCGATGCAAACTAGTGTATCATGTTGATCTATGCCGAAATTGTAATCAATTACCTTGGTTCCCTTGGTTAAGAGAAGGGTAAATGGACTTTGATCATTAGGTCCAGGATCAAATTTATGTACTATTAATTTCATGATAAATTAGCGACGACGTCTCTTAATTACTGTATTGTTCTAAACATGAGCTGATAAGTTTGATCATGATATACAATAAGATAATTACCGGATTAAGTTGACCAGATGTTGTCATTATTACTGATATAACATGCCAAATCCAACGATACAGTATTGATAATTCAGATAGATGAAAAATATTAAAGAAATAAATCCGATTAATATTATTCAACAATCATACGACATTAATTAACTTAGCGACTCGATCAAAATTTATTACGTGGCAGCACTGCATCACATCCGTTTATTAGAGAACAATCGAATCAGAATCTGGAGAAAAATATGGAATTCTCTAATTTATATTGAATTACCTAGATCCAAACATGGATGCATACACAGAAGTCAAAATCCAAATTGATAAGAAAAAAGGAATGAAACAATGATTATGGAAGAGATGTGAAAAGAACTATTATTTTTGTTGATGGCTACTATTTCTATCCTTTGATCTTACTAATTCATATCAGTTCCAAACAAAAGAACACAATAGTCCTCGGATGGTAAACCATATTCTTTTGTTTCCATTCAATTATTTTGTCGAGTTAACTTGTAGAGCCTTTTCATGAGTTCTTTGGTTCCATTTTCCGAGTACAATTGACATTGAACTAATCAGAGCAGTAATGGCATCCAAAAAAAACTGTTTATTCAAACCATCATAAAATATAACCTTGTATAAGCTAATTAACGGGTGAGCCTTGATCATAGAAATATTCATTGGTAATATTTGACTGTCTAACTCGATATATGTTAAATCTATTTCATTCCTAGTAATTTGGCTTTCAATATTTTTATCCAGTTCAAATGTTGTTCGGATTATAAAACCATCGTCTAGATCCTTTTGAAATTCCAAAAAGAATGGGGTAGTTAACCCAGATGAATATGGCAATTGTGGGGATATTTGTGCTTGAAATTCGATACCTTCAGTTTTATTTTCCTTTGTGGCATCCTTTGCTTCATAGCCCCATTTTTTTAACCAATCAATTAATTCATAAAATTTTGATTCTTTTAATTTAATCAATTCAGTTCCATTTTTACCTGCGTCTTTTTCAACCGTTATCTCCTTATTTACATTGCTAGAGGTAGATTCAGCCGCAGTATCGGTTTTGTTCGATGTAGACATCTTCTTAATTAAAATTAGAATATTATTTAAATAATGATTTCAATCTCAATTATGAGACTAACGTTTTGTTCAATATCATAAAAGAAATTCATTTGTTCCTTATATAAGGAATTATTCTTGCGAATTGAAAAGAGGGAGAAGGAACAATGGGATCTCTTGTGATAAACATATAGAATTAATTAAGAATAAGTATTAAACTTGTGCTTATTTCGATGTGGATGTGGATCCGGTCTATTCATTCCAAATAGTCTATTATGATACTAATAACATAGATAGAGCCTCTATTACTCAGGTAATATACTGCAATAAAGGAATAACTGTAAGTTGCTATTCCTATTTAATAATGATCTTTATTATCGGTTTCGATTCTACATTTTAAAAATCACAAAATTACTGAAAGTCAACAAATAGTATTTTTAAATATTCGGCATCAGATATTATGACATTAATAGGGGAGAAAGACTGACTGGAAATTCTTTTAGACAAGTCTTAGATACAAAAGAATTGCAACCTTGCAAATTTTTGAACAGATTTTGTGAACATATTGTAAAACTTCATTGGACCAAGACAAGAGATAATCTGTGAATACGATTGGTTTTACATGATTGACTAATTTTGTATTTGTATTGATTGTCGAATACGTTTAAAGGAATTAAATACTGAAAGTAATAAATGTATTAATCGGTACTAATTATTCATTAATTTGTACTAATTTTATATTAATCTGTACTAATTTTTTATAAAATTTCATATAAAATTAAAATATTTATATAAAAGAACTCTGTAGTATAATTGATTAATATGGGAAAAATGTCTAAAGAAATAGCTGGACCTGGTGTTGAAGGTACAGTACAAATGCTCAAAAAAGCATATGGCGCTGAATTATCTGCATTTCATTACTTTTGGTTCGTATCACAGAATATAGAAGGATTAGGAGTATTACATCAGGGCTTCTTTGAAGATAGAGCAAAGGAAGAATTAGGACATGCAAAAAAGGTTGCATTTAGGTTAATGCAGTTGGAAACACAACCAACCGATGAACCATCACAATGGGAACAAGACAGCGGGCTCGGAAAGCTACAACCTTCAAGATATTTAACACTTCGAAGTGCATTGGAAAAAGCATTAGAATTTGAAAGGGCGGTAATTAAACATTATAATGATTTGGCAAATAATGTAAAAGATAAAGACCATGCAACGTACCATCTTGCATTAGACTTACTAGATGCAGAATTGGAAGATGAACAAAACATAGAAGATATTTTAGCAAAGCTAGAAATCCAATAAAATATTTTTCTTTTAATTTTTGATTTAAAACAATAATATAAATATATTATAAAAGTATTTAGTCAGGTTGACTGACACCGTTTCTAAATATTCTACTTATTGTACAGTGTGTAAGATTAGTGTAAATTTATCGGATATTAAATTTGTTAAACTAGCAAATAGTATGGCTACAATTGAAGGCAATTGTACTGTTTGCGGTCTCAGGTTGATGAAGGGAAAGATTATGCCAAAAGCTGGAAAAAACCCACTCCAAAAGAGCAAAAGAAAAAATAATAAACGAAAATTGAGTTCATTTAGTATGTTAAAGTCGAAGAAAAGATTTTAAATTATAGCAGCTAAGTGGCCAAAGGAAAATAATATTATGTTTTACAATTCATTTTCGTCAAATACTGTTAATTAGCATTAGCATTATTTTCTCTTTTTCTATTGGATGGAAGCTCCAAGCCGATAATGCCCATCATTGATTCGCCTATGGGTTCGAATATAGTTCTGAGAGATTCATCATCATAATACTTTGCTATTTCAGACAACTTTGATTCGATTTTCTTTTGTTCAATTTTTAATAAAATATATCTAGCTATAAGGGCCTTAACCTCGTCTGCTTTATCTTCCTGAATAGGGTGCTTCCCTGATGAAGTAGAATTTGATGTATTAGTAGAAGTGGTTTTAGAAGGCAATACCAATTTTAATAGTTACTTCCTAATACTATGGTGCATCTTTGAGGACCACTATAGGACCATATCTTATGGCCGTCTCATTTAATGCAAAAGTCATCTGGTCAATTGGGTCAAGTATTCCATCGGTGTTTTCGCAAATAAAGGTTATAAAATTGTCTTCAGATTCTTTTTCTTCTTTTTCATTTATGAGCGATGATGACGATAAAGTTTGGTGTTGGTTGGTGGTAGACATTAGTATGGCCTAATTAATCTAGCCTAATATTTAAATTGTTTCATACTATAAAAATTCAAATTCCTAAAAAATTTGTTTAGTCTTGTCATTTAGTTTTACCCTTTAGACCGAGAATCAAATCTCATTTTTGAAAATCTACATCAGGATTAAATAAAACATAATCTAAGTTACAGCAAAGTTCCAATGGACCCATTGGTAGACTTTGAATCGGTAAGAAAGGCTACAATCATGACATAAGTTCACATAACACTTCTTGCAGCAATATGTAACAAAATCATGAGTAGGTCATCCGTACCTAAAATGATGCCTTGATTACAGTTTAAGTAACAAACGCACTAATTGAGGTACATGTTCCATCAATCATGTATATTACAGGATTTTCTTGATGTATAGAATCAAAAACGAAAATCTAGATCAATATTAAATAAGTATTAGAGCAATTCAATGATACTACTCGAAGAATTTCATCCAGTCAGATCTAAAGTGATATTTGGGGAGTAATAAGGCTACAATCATGCGATAAGTATCTTCAATTGAAGAGTGTTTGTGACTGAATGAAAGCAATATTATCCAAATGGATTTATTGATGTTTTTGAGGATACAAAAACATGGGAGGCAACTTGAGACCTTATTGACGCCTTCACTACTCCCCCATTTATCAAAATTTAAGAAAAAGCTAAAGAAATCGCGTACTATATAAATATACCACCATATCTGAATAAAAAACTAAATAGTCTAGAAATCCAGACTATTCTATTGTTGACCTAAAGCGTTGTTACCATCATTCAAGTTGAATGACAAAGCAACGTTGTTACCGGATGCTGTAGAATCGCCATTTTCAGAGAATACTTCGCTAGACTGTCCAGTAAATTGATCTTGTAAAACTCCCTGGGTCGAATTGTTTGATTTGATCTTTTTTGCAAAAACACTTTGGTTATCGGTGTTCATATTCAATGCACCTACAACCAGCAAGGTAGTAGTAAAAGCAATTACTACTGCAAGAATCATTGATTTATTTTTTACTATAGACAACTTAATATATTTCACATCAAATAATCAGAATATTTAGATTATCAAGCAAAAAACTGTAAAATAATTCTATAACTTACCTAATTTTACATCCCAAATATGCCTATCAAATACTGCATCAATTATTCCCTTACATTTTACGGTGACAGGCTGACAAATTAAAATTCATATGCTTGCTTATCCCAATCTCATTTTCTATAAAAAGATACTAAGAAAGTAAAAGTATTAACATGTGAGACTATTTATGGATAAAAAAAGGATAATTTCGAATGGAATGTGATGTATTGTGACTAGAACAGCTAAATCCTCAATTCATTTACATTATTTTCGTTTAAGAATATCATATTGTGTAAATTTATCATATCATAATTAGTAAAACTTTGTCTGATGGAAGATTATCTTTCATCAATCACCGCCAAAGGGTAAAAGAAATAGTCAATGTTCCTCTAGTTAATTAGCGTTACTTTCATAAATAACCTAGTAACTAAAAATTAGATAATTAACTTTCAATATATCAGTAATCATTATACTTTTTTTATTTATATTTCCTAATTATTTATTTTCATGATACAAAATTAATATTGGACCTATTTATTGAGTAAGTAGGTCATCTCCTACTATAGGTTTTAATGCGTAATAACACCTAATTTACCATTCCTATAGTCTTCCAATGCCTGATATATTTCCTGTTTTGTATTCATTACAAAAGGACCATATCTTACTATTGGTTCCTTTAGTGGAACACCTGCAATGAAAAGAAATTGTAATGGTTCATTAGCATCTATAGATGACTTTATCTTTATGTTCTCCCCATCATTATTAAAAATAATTACGTTTCCTCTTTTTACATATTTTTCATCATCTCCAAAAGTACCTTCACCTGATATCACATATACAAACGCATTATAGTTACTTTGCAGATGATGTATAATTTCGGACCCGGGGTTTAAGGTAAAATGCAAATACTGAATGGGAATTTTTGTCCTAATGGCTGATTCGATGTCAAAAGCCCTTCCCGCAATTACCTTTACATGTCCACCATCCTTTAATAATTTGGCAACTGGAATTTCTGAAGAAGATATATCTTGATAATATGGATTAATCATTTTATCCTTCTGAGGCAAATTTACCCACAATTGAAATCCGTGCAATCTTCCACCTTTCTTACTGAACTCCACTTCGGGCATCTCTGAATGGATTACTCCTGATCCGGCAGTCATCCATTGAATGTCTCCGGCACTGAGCCTCCCTGAATTCCCTGATGAATCCTTATGTTCAAAAACACCCTCTATCAAATATGTTACTGTTTCAAATCCTCTATGTGGATGATCTGGTGCTCCCTTTGCTTCCCCAGGTTTGAAATCAATAGGGCCCATTTCATCGAGAAGTAAAAAGGGATCTATATATGATATAGAATTTGTAGGAAATGATCTATTAACTATAAATCCATCACCTTCAATAGTCTTTAAACTGTTTATTATTTTATTTATAGAACGATTCTTATTGAGAACTTTCTTTTGATCTTGTCGCTGTTCTTGTATTTTTTCCACCATATTATTTCGTTAATCTTGTATATAACTATAGTAGTAATTTATTACTTAGTTAGTTATTAGTATTAAAACACGAATTGACGATCTTTGATTGTTACCTAAAATCAAAACCAACAAAATCAAGACATGATAGCATTTGATACCATCATAACGACGAGATATAAAATTTTAATACCTGACAAGCTATTATAATTTGGATAGGAAGTTCTTATGAAAGAAGAAAAATGCGATGTAGTAGACATATGGGAGGTATTAGGAAAAAGATGGTCACTACACATTCTAAAGAATTTGAGCTCCAACGGAACAGTCAGGTTCAATGAACTTAAAAGATTGATACCAGAAATTAGTAGTACTGTTTTATCTCAAAGATTACTGGAGTTAGAAAGGGAAGGGCTCTTATCAAAAAAAATTTATTCAGAAATTCCCGTACGGGTAGAATATAGTTTAACACCTAGAACGAAAGAATTAGAGAATATTTTACAACAACTAAGCGAGTGGATAAGTAAATGGAAAGTAAATGAGAAAAGAAAAGAAATCAAGAATATGACGACGACGACAGCCATGTCAAAATCTGCTCCTCCAGCATAAGGAATATGAAAAAGTTGATCCATACGGGACTAGCAATCTTTTGATGTGGTCTATTTTTTTATAATATTTATTCTAGTAATTTAACATCTTTTCATTATTCCCTTATGAAATAGATCTTTGTACCAAACTTTATACTCATTATAACAGTCATATCGTTGTTAAGATTTATTCATAAACTTAATTAGTTCACAAAATCGATGGTATTTACTGACAAAATCATGCATGAACGCAAAGTCTTGACTTTTTTGTACTTTTATGTTAATCATCTTTTCTTCAACATTTTCATCCTATATCCAGTTTTCTTATGGGGCTTATGCTAAAGCACCTTTGTCTCCTTATGGGCCAACCGTAAATGACGATAATCTTACAGTCGAAAAGATAACAGAAGGTCTTGATTTTCCAACGAGTATGTCTTTTATTGGGAATAACGATATTTTAGTGACGGAAAAAAATACTGGTATAGTCAAGAGAATACTAAATGGCCAAGTACAGGAGACACCGGCACTCGACGTATCCGTAGCCAATAACATAGAGCGCGGACTATTAGGAATTGCAATATCTAATCAACCCGACGGAAAAACATATGTTTTCTTGTCTTACACCGAATCTGGTGATGATGGAGACGGCAGTGATTTTGAAAAAAATGTGGAACCGTTAGGTAACAGGCTGTATCGCTATGAATATGCCAATGGCGAATTGATAAATCCTGTCCTTTTGTTTGATTTAACAGCTACTCCCCCAAATGAAAGAGGTGAACATAATGGCGGTAAAATTCTGATTGGACCAGATAATAATGTTTACTTTATAGTAGGAGAAGTGGGAGGCCATAGAACTCAAGCTCAAAATATCGGTGATGGTCCTGAACCTAATGGCCTTGGAGGTGTTTTAAGGATCTCCCAGGATGGCGGAATAGTAGACCCAGACAATCCTATTTTTGGAGAAGGGTTGCCCTTGAGTGTATACTATGCAATGGGCATTCGAAATAGTTTCGGTTTTGACTTTGATCCTTTAACGGGTAATTTATGGGACACAGAAAACGGGCCCACAGTGGCAGATGAAATCAATCTTATTCTGCCAGGTTTCAATGGGGGTTGGTCTCAGGTTCAAGGTTATTTGGATCAGGATTTACTAGGACGAGGAATAACATCTGAAGACGAACTTGTAACATTTGGTAACGGCAAATATGCTGATCCAAAGTTTGTGTGGGTTACCACAATTGGGCCAACCGCATTAAAATTCTTAAATTCAGAGAAATTAGGTAAGGAGTATGCAAACGATATGTTTACGGGAGACATCAACAATGGTTTGTTATACCGATTTACTCTGAATGAAGCACGTGACGGTATACTCATAAATGATACTTCTCCAGGTAATGTCAATATACTTGCTGACAATCAGGTCGATGAAACTACCGAAAATCAACCTTTAATATTTGGTCAAGGTTTTGGGGGTATAACCGACCTTCAGGTAGGTCCAGACGGTTATCTTTATGTATTAAGTTATACCGGTGCATTGTACAAAATAGTTCCTCTATCTGAAAGTAATACTCCCAAAAATCAACCTGATTTGGCCAATCAAAGCGAAACACAAAGTGCAGACTCTGTCCCAGTAGTCATTGCTGGAATAAAAGGCGATCAGTCTTATTCGCCAAACTCTATTAGAATTGAATCGGGCCAAACAATAACTTGGTATAATGGAGATACAGTGTCTCACACCGTGACTTCGGGGCAGGATAATGATGAGGATGAAGGTGCTTTGTTTGATTCTAATGCAATCATACCTAATCAACCCTATAGTTTGAAATTTGATAGCCCTGGAGAATACAAATACTATTGCATATATCATCCTACAATGGTTGGCGATGTAATAGTAGAATAAGATAATCATTTTTAGAAAAATAGTTTACTTCATCAGACAGATTCAAAAAAAACCCCGCTGAACATGTATTATAACTCTAATTCATAGGATATCCATCTGAGCGTGAAAATCACA
This sequence comes from uncultured Nitrososphaeraceae archaeon, assembly GCA_963759575.1. Lineage (GTDB taxonomy): Archaea > Thermoproteota > Nitrososphaeria > Nitrososphaerales > Nitrososphaeraceae > Nitrosocosmicus. The sequence continues at coordinate 105,682 of CAVWZU010000006.1, forward strand.
CAGAAATCCATGTTTGTAATCAAAAATTTGTTAAGAATATCAAAATTAATCGTCTATAAATTTATCATATATATATAATATTTGACCAAGGAGAATTGTGAAAATCTCTGTATCGTTGATTTCAAAGTCCGTTGTGCTAGTTTTCACTATTTATACTTTTTTGTCCTTAGTTATAGAATACGAAGTACAAGATGCTTCTAGCACAATCATCAACGAATCTTCATTTACGTCGACAAATCCATCGATAATGATAAATACGACAAAGGTGTCTAACTGCATATCGCAAGACATTACCGGTAACAATGGTAGCAATAATTCAACCGCATTATCTAAGACCGAATCCAACAAAACAAATGGAACGAATATCAAAAATGAGACTGCGGGTATTTGTAAAATTCTTAAAGTATCAGATTCGATCTCCTGCACTGAATATAATAGTAATCAATCTGAAATACCATGTGAATCTAACAATTCTGATGAGAATAGTCTTAAGGTAGATAATTTTGGCGACAATGGTCATCTTTTAGCTGACACAAAATTTGATCAACAATATTCATTTGAATTAAATGATCCCGTGAGTCAAGACAAAAAATTCAGAGTAACGATGGACTTTGATAAACATACACAAAGTGATAATAATGATATAAACTCACCTCGATTAGAGATAGTAAGAGAAAATTCAGAAGGAATACCAGATATGTCTGCTGCAAAGAATCAGGAAATAATTTGGCATGGAAACATACATGAATATTTTGAGGAACCTAAAGATAAATTTGAAAATGAAACATATATAGCTCTTCAATTTAATACCGGACGTCACGGAAGCAATGAACCCGATGAAGAGCGGGGCTTTGGAACATTATTTGATGTATCTGGAGGTAGTAACCCGAATCTATTAGAATATAGGGATGATGGCAAGTATGTAAAATATGATTTTAATACTACAAAGGAATTAGCACAGGACAGTTTTATTTTCCATCAATTAGATAAGAAAGGTAATCCCATATTTATTAACAATCTGACAAACAAAGAAAATGTAGAACTTAAAGTAAGAACATTTTTGACTGATAAAGATACTAGAATGATCGAAACATTTATTGATAATGGCTCAGGTAAGGAAATTCCCTATTGGACCTTAAATAATCTCTCCAAGTTAAAGGAACAAGATGATGTGGATGATCAAAACGGATTCATGGAGACTATAAATCAAGGATCTGGATATGTTATTGCACGCACTGATAACATAGATACTAGGCCTTCATCCTTTAAGTCACTTTCTTTTGACTTGTAGTATCCTATATAACCTAATTTTACGAGCTTTGTTTTTTAAACTGACGGCATAAAAATCAACCAAAGTTGTCAAACCATAATTTTTTTTTTGCGAAAGAATGCGTTGATGAATCAAATAACTGGAATAGCATAATATTTCATATTTAATAAAAAATACCATAAGTAGTCCTGATTATTCAAAATCGAACATCTCGTCAGGGGAAGCATCTTCACTGTATTCATTCTTGTAAAAATAATAACCCTTATTTTGCCCATCACAAACATTGTTTTTTTCCAATTGAGTTCTTTCATAAAGTTCATTCCCAATGTGGTTATTAGCAGTTATTTTTTCGATTTCACCGCAATCTAACCATATACCTTCACATTCTGGGCATTCATCCAATTCCACGCAGAATCTAGATGTCAAATCCATTTCTGAATAACAATTTGGGAATTTCAAATTATCAAATTCTTGTTGATGATACATATAAAATGATCCTTTTAGTTAAATTCTTAGAATAATTATTGTTATTTTATAAGACAATATAATTTCTATAAGTTTATTTCTATAATACTGAAATAATTGAATTACCAATGCATATCATTTCGGCTACGATGAGCTTCCGTAATATTTTCTGGCTCATATCATAATAGCTGTTGATCAATAATCTTATTTACTATTGGGATAAATTTAATTAATGAGCGAATCTACGAAATTTAATTATTCGATAATTAGAGAGAATTCAATTAATAATTTCCTTAAGGATCTGCTAGAAGACAGGATTGAATTTGATTATTCAAAGAGTATTAAGGAAGACAAAAATGAAGTTTTTAATGCTGCTATGGATTTAAAGGCAAAAATAATTCCATATCTAGCTGTTGAAAAGGACTACACCAATAAAGAATATCATAAGCTTCAAGAAAACATATTTTCTTGTTATCTAACCCTAAAAATTTTTGGAGTAATACGTCCAAAATTAAATTAGGTTTTACTTATCTTTTATGTGTTTTGTGAAAGAGAATCGATACATAGTTCGACTGATGTAGAAAGTTTGCTTTTATAATGACCATCCTTACATCTTTTTATCAACATTAAATAATTAAAACCTATTTTCTACCTTGGTTAAATATTTCTTTAAAATGCATACAGTCCAATTAGAAAATAAATAAGAAAATAAATAAAAATCTAAACCAACTGGATGAATTTTTTTTTGTGTAGTAGTATAATCAATAAATAAATTTCTAATTGGTAATATTTATGGACCGTATTTCCTGTATTTAACATTAAAGTATAAGATTTATTTACAGAATGTTATTATGACTAATAATTTCATTGGTGTGGAAAAAACTACAAAAACTTTTTTAGATAAAATACAAAATAATCATGGTCCTCCCATTTACAAATTATCGCCTAGCGATGCTCGAAATGTATTGTCAGGTCTTCAATCGGTACCTGTTGAAAAGCCCGCAGCTGACGTAAAGGATCTCTCCATCCCTGGCAAATCAAATGAAAAAATAGATATTCAAATTATAAGACCGTTCAATAGCGGCGATAAATCCCTTCCGGTTGTGATGTATTTTCATGGGGGTGGATGGGTTTTAGGAGGAATAGATACTCATGACAGGCTAGTTAGAGAATTGACTAATTCCATTAATGCTGCAATTGTATTTGTTAAATATAGTAGATCGCCTGAAGCTAAATATCCAAAAGCTCTAGAAGAAGCCTATGATTCAATAAAATGGATTTCAGAAAATGGTAACTCATTGAATTTAGACCCTTCTAGAATGGCTGTCGCAGGAGATAGTGTTGGCGGCAACATGGCAACTGCTGTTGCGATGCTTGCCAAGGAGCGTCAGGGACCAAAAATTCTTTATCAGGTCCTTTTCTATCCGGTTACCGAAGCAAATTTTGATACCGAGTCATATCGATCTTTTCAAGAGGGTTACTTTTTGACTAGAGAAGCCATGAAATGGTTTTGGGAAAGTTATGTTTCAAATAAAGCCGATTTTAAAGAACCCACAGTTTCTCCATTGCTAACTTCAGTAGAGCAGCTCAATGGTTTACCACCAGCACTTGTAATAACAGGCGAGTTTGATGTATTAAGGGATGAGGGGGAAGCTTACGCACACAAGTTGATGGAAGCTGGTGTAAACGTAACTGCATGTAGATATCAAGGCACCATTCATGATTTCGTAATGTTAAACGAAATTGCAGGTACGCCAGCAGCAAGAGGTGCAATTGAACAGGCATCTGATAAATTAAGAAAGGCATTAGGGGAAAGAGAATAGATATTTTAGATATTGTTTGGTCAATTTTTTATGGACTATTCCATTTATCATTATTTACTGAAGAAAGAAATATGATTGTTTTCAATTTTCAATAGAGTTTTGTCATATCCCATAAAGTATGTATATCTATTTAGAAGATAATATGGAACATGTTACTAAACATTATTGTAATTATTTTCAATATTTTTTTTGAAGTAGCCTAATGGTAGTTATGTCAAGGACATAATTTGATTGGATTGAAATGGTGGAATACCCGTAAATCGGCTAAATTGATCTATAAGTTCATATTCAGAATTCTATATGTTGATGTCTTCTGTCTTTGCATCTGTCTGTCTTTGCATCTGTCTGTCTTTGCATCTGTCTGTCTTTGCATCTGTCTGTCTTTGCATCTGTCTGTCTTTGCATCTGTCTGTCTTTGCATCTGTCTGTCTTTGCATCTGTCTGTCTTTGCATCTGTCTGTCTTTGCATCTGTCTGTCTATGTATGTATATCAATTTTCAAGTTTTCAAATAGGATTGAAATCGACTTGATGAATTTATTAAATATTAAAACAACAATTAGGTAGAAAACACATTGGATAAAGCACAAAGTTATCACGTTGAACCTCACATAAAAGAAAGTAACTACATTAGAGATATTGTTTTTGGTTTTGGCGATGGAGTTAATACTTCTTTAGGAATAGTAGCCGGCATAGGAGGTGCTACTGTAGGTGTGGATATAGTCATTTTAGCGGCGATAATAGGAATGTTTACAGGTGCTAAAGCCATGGCTGTACAAAATTATCTTGCTGTTAAATCCCAAATAGAGATTTTACAATCTGAAATCAAAAGAGAAGAATATGAAATTGAAAATACTCCTGATGAGGAAAGAAAAGAGATAGAAGAAATCTACAAGTCAAAAGGGTTTGTTGGTGAAGAATTGAAGATGGTTGTAAATAAGATTACATCCAACAAGGGAGTTTGGTTGAAGACAATGTTAACAGAGGAGCTGGGTCTGAATCTAGAAATCCTAGGCAATCCTCTAAAAGGTGCTATTGTTATGTTCATATCTTTTTTGGTGGGAGGCATCTTACCAATACTGCCATACTTTATGGTCAAAACTGGTTTAATCAACAATTTTACGGCATTACTAATAGCCATTTCTATTAGTTTATCATCATCTTTTGTGATTGGGGCAATTAAAGGTAGATTAGCTGAAAAAAGCTGGGTAAAAGGAGGATTAGAAATGTCTCTATTAGGAACCGGTATTGCCTTACTTGGTTATGGAATCGGATCTGAAATGAATAACCTAGGAGTGGTTAACTTTGAATAACTGGTATTAGGGCCTTCTAGTTTAGATATGCAGATGAGAAACAATTTAAGAATATTTTTTTTTCAATTTCTTGGCTAGTTTTGGACCTATTTTTGGGATCATAGATAGCTTTGATTCTGAAATTAGTAGGAGATCGTTAGGTACGTTGATTCCAGCCTCATGAAGAGATCTCGCTCTGGCCCTGCCTATATCTTTAATCTGTACCAATGGAACAAGCTCTATCTTTACTCCATGCTTAATTCGACTTTCGAGTGAAAAAAGAACTGGCAAAAGATCGTTTCTGTTTAACAATTTACATATTTCGAATATCGAAGAGATTAACCAATTAGACACTTCGACAATTCTATGTATATCGCCTGGCTCCACACCAATTCTCTCATTCATCCTTTTTTCTGTAGACTCATTGATCCATTCGTATAGAGTCCATAGACTTCTAGAACAATCCATTATGTCTACGTCTGAAAAAAATTCATCATAATTGTTATAAAACAGATAACTGAACTCTTCGATGTCTTGCTTTCTAAACGAAAGTTTAGGATAAAAGTCTGGGCAAGTGGTAATCATATGAAGGAAACCAAATACATTTTTGATTTTTACAGACCTTGGTTTTATATCATTGATGGTCTTCCTAAACGCAACAGCAGTCTCAGGATTAAGATATAAATTTGAAACTAATTTTCCAAATCCAGTCACATTATACATCTTGTTTTGCAAGCGAATTAGATCTTCTTCTAGAAAATAATCTAAAGATGAATCTATTTTATCAAATAGGGAAGTATTGTTACTGTCTTGAAATGAATAAAATGTCTTTGAGAACAAGTCATAGATATCATCTAAACTAATTCCATTAAATGAAGCAATTACCCCCAGTAAATGGATCTTAATCGCTATTATATTTCCAAGGTTTGAATTTAGAGGTTCAGGAATCCCCAGTATATAATGATCATACAAGTCTTCATAAGATGTTCTTGAATCTGAAATAATTATAGATTCTCCATAAGTATCATATTGAGGTCGTCCAGCTCTACCACAAAGTTGTTTATATTCAAGCACACTAATAGGAACTGAAGCACCGTATACAAAATCATACCGAGTAACATTAGTTATTATAACTCTACGTGCAGGGAGATTTACTCCAGCAGCTAGTGTAGGCGTTGCAAACAGGGATTTTATGATTCCACTTTTAAATGCTTCTTCAACAACCCCTCTACTTGAAAGACTTAATCCTGCATGATGAAATCCTATGCCAGTAGATATCAAATTTGACAAATTTTTAGTTAAATCCGTGTCATCACCCCCCTCCAAAATTTGTTTAGAAATCTTTAAGGTATTTTTCCTTTCTTCTGGTGATAAGGTCTTAGATACAACCTCTGAAACCTTCTTAGCTAAGGATACGGCTCGTTTTCTTGTTTCAACAAAAATTAGATTTTGTCCATTACTATTTAGAGAGTCCATGATTAAATCAATAGCCATCGAAGCAGTGTCCTTACCGGACTCAGAAACTTTAATTCTGGAATCGTTATTAAAATATATTATTCCATCAGAATATACTCCCTCTATCAATTTTGTTGGTCTCCAAGTGCTTTCTATTAATCTTGATCCTAACCATCCCGCAATTTCGGAGGCATTAGTGATTGTGGCGCTTAAGCCAAGAATCTGAGATGATGAATAGTATTTTTTTATTTTGGTTAGGACCATTTCTAAAACCGGCCCCCTATCTTGATCTCCGATTAAATGAATCTCGTCTGAAATAAACAGTCCAACATTTGATAACCATGAAGCATTATGTCTAAGAATCGAGTCAATTTTTTCGTTTGTCATAATAATTATGTCGGCTGAACTTAAATCAGCGTTTGAAGTATTAAAATCGCCAGTGCTAATCTTTATTCTTATTTTTCTGGAAAATATACCAGATTTATCTATAGAAGTAAATTCCAAGTATTTTTCAAAAGCTAATGCTCTTAATGGTGTAAGATATACTACTTTCTTATTTTTTTCTAAGGATTTAATGGTAGCCAGTATGGCAATTAATGTTTTCCCGCTTGCGGTAGGAGTAGTAATTAGAATATTAGAATCTTCTAACAAGCCTTTTTCTATAGCCAATTGTTGTGGAGGATATAGAGAGGTATAACCTAAAAATGAAAGATAAGAAGAAATCCTATCATCACTTAACTTCAATTGCATGTATAAATTACTATTATTAAGAAATCGTATTACATATTAAATTTCTTTCATTGATTTACAAGTTATTGTTATTAAGGAAGGTAAGGATTTGATCGATAAATTCCTTGCTTGCTTTGTGGTGGAGTGCGTTTGAATCCTGTTCGTCTTCGATTATCTAAATGAATTGAAAAATGCTTATGGTCACTGTAATTGATATATTTTCCGCCTGTTGATTGTTATTATAGTATTACCAATAAATTAATAATAATTAATAAGTAAACTTTATATTATTAATAACCAAATTATTTTCATGGGAGAGAAATATAAGGCTTGGATCTCTTTTTGTTTTATTGTTTTAACTATAACTTTATTTTCTTCAAATATTCCAAAGTCTATTGCTACCAATAATTTATCACAAAATAGTAATAATAGTATCAACGAATTAGAGGGTCAGAGTCCAGTTTCATCTAATAATACAAATCTAAAAATTTTCGCATCCTTTTATCCGATTTATGATTTTGTCAAGAAAATAGGCAAAGACAGAGTGGATGTTTCACCTATAGTACCTGCCAGTATAGAACCCCATGATTTTGAACCTACAGCCAGACAAATAATTGAACTACAAAACGCTGATGTAATTTTTATTAATGGAGCCGGATTTGAATCCTGGATTAATAAGATAGGAAATGCAATCGTAGTTGACTTGAGTAAGGATCTCCCGATTGAAAATATAGGATCTACTGCAGATCCCCATATTTGGCTTGATCCCAATTTGGTCAAAACATATTCAAAAACCATATTTGAAAAATTAATATCTTTAGATCCTCAAAATAAAGACTATTATACAAACAATTTTTATGAATTTAATAACAAACTAGAACAATTAAATTCAGATATTAATACGAACTTGACTAATTGTGCCCTGAATGATTTTATCGCATTTCATGATGCTTTTGGCTATTTTGCAAAAAGATACGGGTTAACTCAGCATTCAATTAGTGGTTCGTCACCTGAAGCAGACATTAATCCTCAAGGAATTGCAGATGCAATAAAATTAGCTGAACAACTAGGTGTAACTATTATTTTTTCAGAAGATAATATCGAGCCTAGACTTTCAAACACAATAGCAAATGAAATAGGAGGAAAGGTAATGATATTGAGCCCGATTGAAATGATTACACAGGAAGAACAAACTTTGGATAAAGATTATTTTTCAAAAATGTACGATAATTTAGATAATTTGAAAATAGCACTCAGATGTGAAAATTAATTATTTGAATTATATAGAATATGAAAAAAGAATTGAATAGTAATGATTGAAATTCTCCAGTATGAGTTCATACAACGTGCCCTTGTTTCTGGAATAGCAATTTCTATAAGTTGTTCGCTGATTGGATTGTTTCTTATTTTAAAAAGATTTTCTTTGTTCGGTGATGCAATGTCGCATGTAGCTTTTGGAGGGATTGCATTAGGATTGTTTCTGAAATCTAATCCTATTTGGGTATCATTAATTGTTTCAATAATTGGAGCATTAGCAATCATAAAATTGAATTCAAGCAAAAGAATCTATTCAGATTCGTCTATCTCTGTTCTATTATCTCTAGGGCTAGCGATGGGATTGGTATTAATCAGCTTATCTGGAGGATTTTCTATAGATATAACAAGTTATCTTTTTGGAAGCATATTATTGGTTAATATCGAAGAAACAGTGAGTACCATACTTCTAAGCGTTATAGTTATTGCATTTGTTACTTTATATTATAAAAAACTAATATATCTCGTTTTTAATGAGGAACAAGCATTAGTAAATGGCATCAATACCGTTGTATTAAATATTTTATTCATTACATTGGCTACCATTGCAATTGTAATATCCATTAGATTGATAGGAGTACTAATGGTTTCATCTCTCTTAATAATTCCTAATGTTTCTTCGTTGCTACTAGGATATGGATTCAAGAAAACTATACTATTCTCAATTTGTTTTTCTTTGACATCGGTAATTTTGGGAATAATATTAGCATACGAATGGAATATCACGCCTAGTGGAATGATAGTAATAACATCCGCTGGAATATTCTTTGGAGTAAATGTATTAAAATTATTTTCTTCAAAAATAAAAAACAAGACTGAAACAAAAATAAGATCGTGATAATTAATGGTTTTTATCAGCTATTACCCGATATTATTATGTACTTGTATAACCAGTATGTTTTTAAAGAAATGAATTTTGGTACGAAATATACGTTTGTCTTTCTTTTTGCTTCATCTCTTTTGTTTTTTACTTGTTTACTTATTTTTGACAATATAACAGTCTTTGCTCAACAGGAAAATACCACCATAAATGCAAATGATCAATTCGGTATTGAAAAAATATATCCTACCAAATCAGATGGCAGGGAATGGTATGTTAACATGTCTAACCCCAAAAATGATCCAAATGTAACTTTTACTTTTAATCCTAAATTAACCAAACAGGATGATGGATCTTGGAAAATAAGAGATGACAAAATTCGAATTAATGTAGACACATTAAATGGGACAGAAGAATGGAAAAATGTTGAAATTACTGGATATGTGAAAATAGACTCGATAATCTACCCGCGTAAAAGTGTTATTACAGATATTGACTGGGTAGCAAGAACTGATCAACATAATGAAGACTTTCCTTGTCATGGCCTATCCCTTCACGGAGGCATTTACCCGGATGGTTCTGCAGCATGGAAAAAGGAAATATGGTTTACTGGAGGATATACTAAAGAAAAATCAGTCCCTAAAATAACCGACTCATTGATGAATAGATGGATCGGTTGGAAAACTGTGATCTATAATACAAATAATGATTCCGCGGTAAAAATGGAATCATATTTAGATAACTCAAATTCTAATCACTGGGTCAAAGTTTTTGAAATTACGGATAACGGAGGGTGGTATGCAAGTAGTTCAGATAAAGTATTCTACAGTGCAAATTGTGGTAGATCCAAAGATCATATGGTTTTGAATTCAGGACCTATTGTTACTTTTCGCGCAGATAACGTAGTTTTGAACTTCAAAGATTTGAGCATAAGAGAAATAGAGCCACCAAAGTAGGATAATACCGATTTATCCATTGGAAACTATTCGGAAATGGAAAAAACAAATATTATGAAAAGATCATAATAAAAAACATTGCCAATCATAAGCATTTCACTGAATGAAAACATAATCCAAGAACTAGATAAATTGCAAAAGTTTTTGGGTTTTTCAGGCAAATCAGAAATCGTAAGAGCTAGTGTTAGAAACCTACTTTTAGAAGAGAAAAGAATAGACGAATTGTCAGGAGTTCTACATTCAGTTCTTCTAGTAATACATGATGAAAAATCTGACCAAGAAATTAGTGAAATTCGACATGGATTTGATAAAATAATTAATACCCACATTCACAATAAGATAGACAAAGACAGATGCCTTGAAATTTTTGTACTTTATGGCGATGCAAGAGAGATCAAAAATATTACCAAGAAATTTCAAGGGAACAGAAAAATGGATCAAGTCAGATTAGTGGTAACATAGTAGGACAACATATTAATTTGAAAGCCATAAGTGGGATTTGAACCCACGGCCTAAGGTTTACGAAACCTTCGCTCTGCCAGGCTGAGCTACTATGGCGGCAGCGTTAGAACCAGTCTACAAATAATTTCCAAGTATTAGAAGTATGAAAAAGTTAAATAATAATGTATTTTTTTCTATGATGTGACAAAATGCGACATACATGAATTTTTTTTTGACTGGAGTTGTAATGGTTGCAAAGAAGAATACAGAGATTTGAAGGGAACTAATAAGATTGATGAAGAGTCTCATGAGGAAGTAGAACCGATAAAGGCAAAGAAAATTAAGAAGTTGAATGACTACAAAGAATTCACAGAAGAGAGGGCTAAAAAACTATATGAAGAAATTTTTTTGCAGTATTTAAAAAAAGGTAACATAAGCGAAGCAGAATCTGTTGAGCGCTCAAAGAAAATAATAAGAAAACAATGTTTAATGCGCAACATTGAGCCTTGGTCATGGGTTTAATCCAGATTCAGAATTAAATAGTTAAGTTAAACCTAAATAACAAAAAAAAGTTATTTAAATTTATTGTCATCACCTAATAATCAATCTAATATCCTACAAGGAAGTGTAAATAAAGACATACTTCTAAAACTAAAAGGAAAGAGAACTATCAAGGGAAAGCTAAAAAGTTTTGATCAATACATGAATCTAACACTGGAAAATGCAACTGAAGTTTTAGAGGGAGATAAAGTTCAACAAATGGGAGAAATATTCATCAAAGGCGAAAACATTGTTATCATAGCTACAGATTGATTATATGAATAAATAGTGATTCTTGATAATAATTATAATCAAGTTAGTATAATTATATCAAGTTTTTTCAAAAAAAATTAAGTTAAATTACTTAAAACTATCTCGATCTTTGGCACATTCAATGATTTCTGAGTCAGATAGATAGTTATCAATGCTAAATGCTCTATCAAAACATGCAGCGATTTCCTTTGAATGTTTGTTATCAGTCTTACCGTCATCGTCATCATCATTATTCTTTATGTTATCGCTTAAAGCATAATTGTGAAGGCTATTTTGAGAATAACTATCTCGATCTTTGGCACATTCAATGATTTCTGAGTCAGATAGATAGTTATCAATGCTAAATGCTCTATCAAAACATGCAGCGATTTCCTTTGAATGTTTGTTTTTGCCATCTAGAGACTCACCCAATTCGCTATTAGTTGGATTAGTATAGATATTTTTGTTGATTGATGTGTGGAAGGACTGGAATGAATAAGGATTAGATACTGGTTGATTCATATTTTGCGGTTGTAAGGCCGAGAAGGTTGAAGGGTTGTCTTGGGATACTGGTTGATTCATATTTTGCGGTTGTAAGGCCGAGAAGGTTGAAGGGTTGTCTTGAGGCGGAGACTTGATGAAGGTTGAAGGGTTGTCTTGAGGCGGAGACTGGGAAGTGTCCATATAATTTCCATCAACAGTATTTGATGAATCAGAAGTAAAAGTGGGAGTACTGACGTCACCGTCCACAGTATTTTTGCCTTGAAATTCATGATAGAATGGATTATTTTTACTTAAATTGTATGGATTGTTACTAGAGGAAGAAGATACAGAAGTAGGTACTATCAGGAGCTTTGTCTGAAGAAGATACAGAAGTAGTACTATCAGGAGCTTTGTCTGAAGAAGATACAGAAGTAGTACTATCAGGAGCTTTGTCTGAAGAAGATACAGAAGTAGTACTATCAGGAGCTTTGTCTGAAGAAGATACAGAAGTAGTACTATCAGGAGCTTTGTCCGGATATGTTGAATTTATTTTATTCAAGTTGTCAGTACAATCAGAATTTATACCAATAAGCGCACTAGTCATCATGCTCGTAATACAGTCAGTAGTTTGGGCGATCAATGAATTATCAGGAACCAAACTGATTTGACCATACGCAGGAGTAAATTTTGAACCATATATAGTTGAAAACGATATCAATAAAAACACCATTAGAATGGGACTGATTTTATTTGCTATGTGCACGAAAAAATAAAACAATCATACTTTATAATGAGCACTTTAGAATGCTAGTATTAACTTAACAATATGTCTATTATACATAAATAAGATAGATTTTTTTTATAAATTAAAAGGATGATTTAGTATATGTATATAATATGATCTAGGTCTGTTTTATGCTTGTTTTATGTGTTAAGTGTTATTAGATGATACCTCGATTGAATCAATCAATTTTGTATATCATGAAAAACAAAATTGTAGTTTTTTGGTTAAATCGACCCATATTATATATATAGATAATCTATAATAAAATAGTTGTTTTTGCCTAATTTTGAAGAGTTAGTAATAGGCACAGTAATTGCATCTATTATCGCTTTTCTAATAAATCTGATTTTAATGCCAAGTTTTATTAAATTTCTGAAACTCAAAGGAAAGGTTGTAAACGATAATCACAAACCAAATAAACCCAAGGTTCCTAGACCTGGGGGGCCGATATTATTATTAAGCATTGTCATTGTGGAACTAATTTTATATTTTATTACCGGAAATCTCGAGATAGTAAGCATTTTACTTACTACGACTATAGCCTTCATAATAGGAATTATTGACGATTTTAGAATAATGCCAGGATGGTTTAAACCAGGGGCATTGATTTTAGCATCAATACCTCTAATTATTTTTCACATATATGACAACGAATTAAACGTAATTTTTGGGAGTGTATTCATCCCAATCCTATACATCCCATTAATATTAATATCAATACCACTAGCAGGAAATACAGTAAACTCGATAGACGTATTCAACGGAGTAGCGACAGGATTCATGATTATAACGATGTGTCCAATAATAATTAGTACCTTTTTGTTTGGAGATCTGGAAATTCTTATGATCGAGATACCATTTTTAGCGGCTTTATTAGGATTTTATATGTTTCACAAATATCCCAGTAAAATATTTCCAGGAGATTCAGGTACGCTATTGATGGGAGCAATGTATGGTGCATTAGCAATTGCGTCTAAATCAGAAATAATTGCAATCATAGCACTATTACCAGCCATAATGAACTCATTTTTGTTCTTGAGTAGTGTAAGGAAGATTGTTGAACACAGAGAATTGAAATCTAGACCAACTATACTAAATGAAGACTATACACTACAAGCTTCAAAAGATAAGAACGCGCCAATCACCCTAGTTAGATTAATCTTGTTAGATGGAAAGCTTTCTGAAAGAGAAATAGTCATGAAAATTTATAAATTGGCTACCTTTTCGTCATCACTTGCACTAATAACAATATTATTGCAATTTATTATATCCAGTAGATAGAGTGAGAGTGAGAGGAGAAATGAATTTTCTAGATCTCAAATTCTTTATCTTGTTTATGTGGGTACTAGTCATGACGGCATGTATTTTTATTATTTTTGTTATAGCCCCAATCAGCAAATTTCATATAGATCAAAATGATTCTCTATCTTTTCTAAAGACTTCATTTATTCAGGCAACATTAGCAGTTATTATAGTTGGAATTTTAATAATTGTACTGAATAAATTTAAGAAAGTATATTTGTTAAAAAAACTTTCGGGTAAAAAAAAAAGTTAATCTATTTCGGCAGTATAAACCTGGATTAAGTTAGAAAATCCCTTTTTCTCTACAAAATTCCAAATCTTTCCACAAATTGAACATGTTATTATATTGTCTTTAGACGAATACTCTAAGCTATAATGGCTACAACGAATTTGATATTCGTATTTGAGCGACTCTAATTCTTTAATTGTATCTATATGCCTGACAGAATTTTCTGTCAATATTATTACTTAGAATCAACATAATATAATCTATTAATCATCAAAATTAATATAGTTGTAAAAAAAATATGTGACACTAGGCGAATTCATATAGATATAACAATAGTATTGAATATCAACGTAATAACCGTAATTATTGAGAATCTATATATATCAATAATAAATAGGTAATAATATTGAATAAATTGAATTCCGACATTAGAAAAATTCAATTTACAGGTAGATCCACATACATTTTATCATTACCCAAAAAATGGATTGAAGAAATGAATCTTAAAGCAGGGGACCATGTTTCTATCTCGAGAGGTTCAAACAATTCGCTATGCATTACTCCAGAACAAGAGAAGAGACTACAAGACTCGACAAACGAAGTTAGTACTCAGGTATTGATTGATGAAGGTCCCAACACCCTAAAGAGAAAGATTGTTTCAATGTATTTGTCAGGATATAATCTGATAAATCTAAAAGCGAAATCTGCAAGGATTCAACCCATACAAAGAGAGGCAGTTAGGGAAGTGGTAAGGAGAAGTTTGATAGGAACAGAAATTATTGCGGATTCCTCTGATATAATTACCATCCAAGTTTTATTAACACTACCGGAACTGTCAGTTAACACGGCAGTACGAAGGATGTTTTTGATTGCTTCATCAATGCATAGAGATGCCTTGGTGGCGTTAAAAGAAAAAAATTATGATATAGCGATGGGAGTAATCAGATCGGATGACGAAGTGGATAGATTTAGTCTCTACATATTAAGAAATCTAGTCATGGCTACTAATAATGAAAGGGTATTACAGGAAATAGGGTTAAAAAATGCCTCCGATTGCCTTAGCTATAGAGTTACTGTAAAAAGTATCGAGCGAGTTGCTGACCATGCATCGAGAATTGCTTCAAAATCGATGGAAATTCAAAGTTTAATCCCTTCTTTGATAACCGAAAAATTAGAGAAATTGAGTAATTCTGCTTTAGAGGTTTTGACATCTGCAGTTGAGGCCTTCTTAAGAAGAGACTATAATTTGGCTGATAAAATTGCAGATAAATCGGACAACGTTCTTGGTATTGAAAGAGAGATCATGTTGTTCCTGGATTCGTTAGAAAATAAGGATATCGATAGTCACAATATCAATGCAGGAGTAAAATTAATACTTGAAGATATACGCAGAACTGTAGAACACGCAAGTGATATTGCAGAATCAGCAATGAATCAAACTGTAGGAGAGATAATTAAAGTAGAGAAAAAGGTAGAGAATTGAAATTAGATATCGTTTTGTAGTAAAATTTGATTTATTTTAGAACAAAGACCACAGTGTATATTGCAATTATCATGAATACAAATGGGGCTAAGCGAATTACATACAAAACACCAAACCTGTTTATTCATGGAGTTAAGAAAATAACAATTATTATAAATATTATGAATAAATAACAACATTAATTAGATAATAGATTGGAATCAAAATGTTATTAAAATATTAAAAATATTAAATGGCAGATTCGCCCCTGTCCTTTGTTCTTATACTTATTGCCTCCTGCACTTCTGATATGAAAATTTTACCACCTATTTTATTATCCAGTGTATCCAATAATGCATTGAGTAGTTTATCTACCACATCATCTCTCACAACTATTTCAACTTTTGTTCTAGGAATAAATTCCGGAGTGTATTGCATAGTACCTCTCCCAATTGAAACAGGCTGGGCTTTACCTTTTCCCTTTCCTTCAACTCGATAGTAGCTCATCCCACCGATATTATTATCCCTCATAACGGCACCAACAGTTTGTAGTTCTCTGTCTGGAATTATTATTTCAATCTTTTTCACTATTATTGATCAACCATCCTATTTTTTATATAACATATTTAAAACATCAATGTGTTCACTGCATTGCAGTGAAATAGTATCATAAAATAATTGAAAAAGATAATATTTATAAAATCTATTAACTATATTATGTGCATAATGCTATATATATTTTAAATGTATATTGTAAAATAGTAAAGATGATCGAATGTTCTGATTGAAAGACATGATCGAATGGACAGCTTTTAATAAATACTTGATCAACAATGTTCTATTTGATAATAATGAAATATAGAAGTAGAACAGAAATAACTGTCTTAATACTAGAAGCAGCAAACGGTGGGGCTACAAAGACAAAAATCATGTACAAATCATTCCTTTCATACGCACAGTTAAAAGAATACTTTACAATGCTAATTGAGAATGGTTCGTTAGAATATGAAGGAGGATTGTTAAATATTTATAGAACAACAGAAAAAGGCCTACGACTATTAAAGATATATAATCAGATAGAAGAAATAATACCACAAGTACATGCAAATTAGCGACGTTCATTTATTATCACATAGTCACAACTAAAATTACTAGATTTGAATAAATAATATTTTCTAATTCATTGTCATCATTAAATATTTATTTAACCACCAGTACCGGAATTTTACTATGATGTAATACTCTGTGAGAAACGCTGCCCAGGATAGCGTGTTTAAATTTCCCTCTACCTCGACTGCCTATAGTAATATAATCAAAATTGTTTTTCTCGATATAATCTATTATTATAGATCCAACATTTTGTCCTTCCAAAAATATGGTTTCTGGTTCTAAGCCATAGTTTTTTGTTCTATCAACAGCATTTTCAAGAACAGTTTTGGCTTCTTGTTCTAGCTCTGCCATCATGGAGTTTACTAGTTTTTGGGATTGAATATATACGAAAGGAGGGACTTCCAGTACGTACAGGATTATCAATTTTGAGTCTAATTTAGAACTCAAGAATGAAGCATGATTTAAGGATCTCATAGAATTTTCAGAACCATCCACTGGAGCAAGTATTCTGGAATTCATTAGATTATATGAGTGAATTCAATGATATAAATCTAATATTTGGAGTATGTTCTCATATAAAGTAAATTATTTAAGAAAAAATTTTGTATTTTAGATAGAAAATTAAGAAAAGTGTGTACTAAAAAGTGTCTTTATTAGAGGTATTTATTGTGCTTGGGATTAATTCTTCTATCTGATTATATATCTTTAATAGTCGTAGGCCTTTTTCTGTTGTTCTATACTTTTGAGTTCCATCTTCATATTCTAACAAAGCATTCTCAATTAGCATTGTAAAGTATTCTTTTAACTGTGCGTATGAAAGGAATGATTTGTACATGATTTTTGTCTTTGTAGCCCCACCGTTTGCTGCTTCTAGTATTAAGACAGTTATTTCTGTTCTACTTCTATATTTCATTATTATCAAATAGAACATTGTTGATCAAGTATTTATTAAAAGCTGTCCATTCGATCATGTCTTTCGATCAGAACATTCGATCACACAATTAACATTATAATCTATTTCATAAAAAAACGACATTTACTGATTTTAAGTTCTTTAAGAGTGTAATAGAAAACCTCAATGAATTAATATTAATTAGGCTATTTCACTATTTAGTTCCTAATTACCGAAACCAAATGTTTAGTCTCTTTTGAAAGGTATAAGCAACTATTCAATCATGTTAAAATCAATATGATATGGTATATTTTAACAAGTTTGTCTTTTTCGAAAACAAGCATGGCATATAGGATGGGCTCTAAGATTCAGATTACGATAATTATTTAAATTACAGTCAAACAATGATCTCATGTCTTATGGGTCTGCCCCTCCATCGGAGCCTTCAATGAAGAAACTAGTATTAATTTTTGGTATTATCGCTATAGGTGCATTTATCATTTTGAGTATTTTTGTATTCCCTATTAAAAATTTAATCAGAGACGATGTTACTGCGGAGGTTAAAATATTAAGTAAAAATGAAGGAATTTGTGTAGTTGATACGGCAGATCACCCTAGAGGTATTAATCAATGTCCCTATGAGGCTGGAGATACGGTAATAGTAAAATACAAAGAGGGAACTTCAGATATAATAAGTCATGAATTAAAAACCTAAAAAATAATATGTTGTTCAGTTTTAGTTATTTGAATTGAATTAAAAAAATTATTTTATTGTGCTTGGGATTAATTCTTCTATCTGATTATATATCTTTAATAGTCGTAGGCCTTTTTCTGTTGTTCTATACTTTTGAGTTCCATCTTCATATTCTAACAAAGCATTCTCAATTAGCATTGTAAAGTATTCTTTTAACTGTGCGTATGAAAGGAATGATTTGTACATGATTTTTGTCTTTGTAGCCCCACCGTTTGCTGCTTCTAGTATTAAGACAGTTATTTCTGTTCTACTTCTATATTTCATTATTATCAAATAGAACATTGTTGATCAAGTATTTATTAAAAGCTGTCCATTCGATCATGTCTTTCGATCAGAACATTCGATCACAATAACATGGATAAAAAATTATCATCCCTTAGTGCTTTGGATACAGTATCAGAAGAAACAGCCATTTTTATTATTTGAGAACGGCCATACCTACCATGACTAACGACGTTTGAAGTGATTAATCCAAGTTGATCTAATTCACTAATTATTTGAGTGACTCTTCTTTGGGTAAGAGAATCATGTTCAATCTGTTTGCATAATGAAACATAGATATCATATACATCTCCAGTCATACCAGTTTGAGATTTCATGATAGACAGAACAATCAATTTTGTATGTGTTGTAGAATTTTTAATGACCTCATAATTAGTGTCTTTTTCAATTTTTTCTTGTGCTTCTCGTATATGATTTTCAGTTACCATGTCCGCCCTTTCTCTTTCCGCTATTTCAGCAGCTACTCTTAATAGATCAATTGCCTTTCTAGCGTCCCCATTTTCCTTCCCGGCCACCGCTGCACATAAGTTAATCGCAGCCTGACCAATCGATCCCTCATTAAATGCAAGTTTTGATCGGTCATTTAGAATTTCTTTTAATTGAATTATTGTGTATGGATTAAATATTATCTCTTCCTCACTTAGACTGCTTCTAACTCTTGGGTCTAGTTTGTCTTTAAATGTAAGACTATTTGATATTCCTATTAAAGATACAAACCCGTCTCCCAACATACGTTCATTTGCTCTAGTAAAGCTATATAATACATCGTCTCCGTTCCTATCAACCAAGGAATCAATCTCATCTATAATTAATACTACATGCAGATTATTTTTTTTCAAATATTCAAGAATCCTATCAGTGGCTTCGCCCATAGATAAACCAGTAAAATGGACTTTTAATTTCTTGTCGAAGCGATTAATCCCTATATCCTCTGCAATATCATATAATACCTTGTATGAAGTATTTGAAGTCTTTGCGTTAACAATAGTAACTGTAATCTCTATTCCATGTTCTATTGATTTTTTTTTTAATCTATTAATTACATTTTTTACAACGGCAGTTTTCCCTGTTCCAGGTTTTCCAAAAACCAAGAGATTAGAAGGTCTACCATTCTTTAATACGACTGATAAGACTTGTGCAATTGTTTTAGACTCTTCGTCTCTAAATGGCAATTTTTCAGGAACGTAATCGATTGTTAATGTTTTTCTATTTTTAATTAAATTGGCTCCAATAACAGCCTTATCAAATATATTATCTAAATAATCTGAATCCATCTTCATTTCTTTCCGTTAATAGTATTGATAAATCAACACAGACACACCCCTATTTTTCTATTCCAATGATAAAAAGATAATGTCATGTTAATATGCTAACTGTTATTAACATTTAATTTTAAACAGGTTAATCAATTATTTTATACATAATAATTAAATAAATTAATATGATTCTACTATCAAAATTAATATTCATTGCATAAGAAATAGAGGGGCCTGTGGCTATCAAATCAAATTAACATCGATCTTAACAGTTAAAAATCATTTGATAATAAACGTGAATTAACCCCTTTATTTCCACTGGAGGACTTCTAAATTCATTCACAACGATAATAAACGTGAATTAACCCCTTTATTTCCACTGGAACTAAATAACCTTAAATATGGATAATCAAATTAACTTTAGAAATATAAACATCAATAATTATGTGCTTATTTTAGTTAACAAAAACTAATCTTTTAGCTACCAATTTTTATTCTATATTGTTAAGTTAACATATGTTATCAAATTCACAGAGACGATAAATTGTCCACTGGAAAAAAGAGAATAAAAATTGAATTGGAGGATGCTGAAGGTGGAAAATATAATTTATCTCTAGAAGGCAATCTATCAAAAGACAAAATTCAAAAGGTTCTTCAATTAGTCGAATCCTTGAACATCTCAAAGGGTGATCTAGATAACAATATCTCAATTCCTATGGAACAAAATAACAGTTTACAAAAGTATGACTTAGGACTCAATCCATCTAATAACTCCATTGGATTAAAGATTTGGGCTTTGATCAAAACAACTTTGCTTACAGTTCTTTTACATCTTCAAATGTTGCCGAATCCTATGAAGAATCATACGGTGAGCGGTTACAACTTAGTCTTATATCCACTTATTTATCAAGATATTTTGAAAAACAAAAATTGGTAAGAAGTAAAAGGGGTAAAGAATGGATATATAAGTTAATTAGAATTCAAAAAAAGATATTAATTCGTCCGTTGGGACACCGACACCGACTACTCCTCAATCAAGTCGTTTAATTGATTCACATTATTCGGAAGATCCGGCTGAGAATGACTTTTTGAAGCAAAACGCTTTGTCAACAGTTTACGACCTTCGACTGTGATGGCATATCTGAAGGGCTTTGTGCTCATATCTCTATCAACCAATTTCTCTTCAAATAATTTTTTCATTAATCTGGAAGTGTGTTCTCTAGTCCTACCAATTACTCTTTGAATCTCTCTGGTTGTAAGAGATTTGCCCTCTAGTTTTTTTAGAATGTATTCTATTCTGCAATTATTCTGACGGTCATCTTCCTGATCCTACTGATTCGATAGAGTTTTGTGATATTATGTCGTGACTAGGTAGTGATGCTTCAAACTTTGGATTGCTTACGTAGTTTTGGAATGGTGATATTACAGAATTCTGTGACTTGGGCTCGTTGTTGTTAGAGATTATATTTTCATCTAATAGTTTCATTAAACCTTGGATATCGGTTAATTTTTCGTTGGTCTTATTAGTTCTGTCATATAATACTCTAAATTGTTCAGAAATGAGGTTAGTTTTATTCAT